>OZ219851.1:0-1410000 GCA_964291575.2 Opitutales bacterium
CCGGTGAAATGTCGTCCGGATCCCTACCGGAATAGGGTGTATCTATTGTAAATTCAGAAGCACCGCCAAAAATCTGCTCTTCCACCTCAGCAACTATTTTATAAACGGCATCATCGGCGTTTTCCTTGTGCGCAGTAGTAGTGCAACCGTCGCAAAGGATGAGGATGACTGAGAATATTAGTAGACTGGATAAGGGGTGTTGGGCCATGTTATGGACTAAAGGGAAGGCACAAAGGTTTTTGAAGGCTGACCACCAATTGGTCCGGATTTCGAGTGTTTGCGATTTCCTTTTGTGGCGATGTTGTCGACGTCGAAAGTGGACAGCAACTTATCACTGCCCAGCATATCCCTCACGGATTTTGCGGAACGTCTGGATTCCTATGGGAAGTCTGCTCTTTTAATGGTAAGTAGCCTCCAGCAGTGTAGGAGAGCCTGTTGAAACGAGTCATGGAGGTGTAACTGCAGATTACGCAGATGAAAAGTGAAAAGGGCGGTTGAAATTGACCCACCTGATGGGGAAAAACGTGAGTGGGAAGCGACCCTGATCGGATCTGAATAAGGAATCAGGGGTGAATAGGCACAGAGGGACAAAGGATCAGAGATACTGAGTTGCTGAGATACTGAGTTGCTGAGATGCTGAGAGGGGGAAGGCGCGAAATAGAATAAACCTCCAAATCTAAATACCCTTCGATCATTGGAAAATCAGTACCGGGTCTCCAAAATTAATTTCCGCAGAGTTTTGGGCGCTGTAAGGAACTGGGAGCGGCTCGGCTTGGAGGCCTCAAACAAAATTTATTTGAAAAACCTGTTGACATTTTAGTTTCTTTAATTTCTGTAATAACAGAAACATTCAAAATGAAGTCCCTGACACCATTCGTGCAAGAATTCATCCTCCACTGGGGGGAGTTGGGGACGCGGTGGGGTATCAATCGTACGGTGGCGCAAATTCACGCCTTGCTCTTTGTTTCGGAGGCTCCCCTCAATGCCGAGGAAATTTGTCACGCCTTGGGGGTGGCCCGTTCGAATGCCAGCAATAGCCTCAAGGAGTTGCAGAACTGGGGCATCGTTCGAGTCGTTCATTTGCCCCGCGACAGGAGGGATCATTTTGAATCCATGAAGGATGTTTACGAGATGTTCCGGGTTATTGCGGCGGAGCGGAAACGCCGGGAAGTAGATCCGACATTGGCCATGTTGCGGGCCTGCACGGAAGAGATGGAACGCGCTACGGGAGCGGGCGATCGGTATGCCAAGGGCAAGCTCGAGGAACTGCGTGGATTTTTTGAACTGATAAGCGAAACCTATGAAAAGCTGGACCGGCTTCCTACTCAACCGGCGGTAAAGGCGATCAAAAAGGGGGACAAACTGCTAAAGGCAGTTGGGCTCTTCTCAAACTAAATCGACGGATCACCCACAGGGACATGATTCAGGAATAAATTTCACTTTTAACAGAAATAACGGAAATGAATGACAAAACGATTAGAAATTTTAGAGGAACGGTCTTCTACGACGGCGCTTGTCGGTTTTGCACCCGGTGGGCCCGGCGAGTCAGGCCACTATTGGAGAGGAAGTCGATTGAACTTCTCCCCTTTGAAAAGGGCGCCGATGAGCTTGAAATGCAGGTACTCTGGCGTGACGGCCGGGTTTACGGAGGCGCGGAAGCTCTTCGGTTTTTGGCCCGGCAGTTTTGGTATACTGTTCCCCTGGCCCTTTTAGCTGGATTGCCCGGAATAAGGGGCCTGTCGGATGCCATTTACCGTTTCCTGGCTAAGCGGCGGCATTGTTTTGGCGATTATTGCGCCTTGAAATTTGCAAGGCGTCATACCAACTCGGTCAGTTGGTTGATCTTGGTGTTATTTGTCGGAGCGGCCTTTGTCTCGGGATTGGCCTCACCGATTTCATCCTGGCTATGGATGTGGATATTGGCGGGGGCTTTATGGGTTGCCTTCAAGTGCATGAATTATCGCTTGGCGGGGGGAATACGGATGGTGGATCCGTTGTATTTCTTCTGGGTCGGCACTGAGGCAGAAGCCTTCCGCTATGGGAACAAAGCGGTTGCGTCCAGGCCCAAACTGAAGAATTGCCTAGTCTTCATCGGCCTCGGCTTTGTTGTTTTGATTGGAGTATTTCCCCACTTCAATCACCCAATTGCGCTCGGTTGGCTAGGTATATTTGCCATGCTCTTCCTGTTTCACTTTGGGATCTTTGGCCTTCTTGGTGGATTCTTAAACATTCTGGGAGTTGCGGTCGAGCCGATCATGGATGCTCCTTGGAAAGCCAAGTCACTCATGGATTTTTGGGGCCCTCGTTGGAATCGGGCCTTTAGCGGTTGGGCCCGGGTGTGGATTTTCCGCCCTTTAGTGAGGAAATTAGGAGTCAGGTGGGGAACTTTGGCCGGTTTCCTCGCATCCGGCATTTCCCATGAGTTGGTTATATCGGTTCCAGCCCGGGGTGGGCTAGGATTGCCAACGCTTTACTTTGCCCTCCAAGCTGCGGGGGTGCTGGTGCAGCGGCGGGTTTCCGCCTTTCGAGGGCGATTTTTCACTTTGGTTATGGTACTCCTACCCGCGCCGATTTTGTTTCACACTTTTTTCCTTGAACGGGTTTTCGCGCCCATGATGAGGGAATTATCAACCTTAATCACATTGTAGATATGGACAAACTGAAGATTGCACTGACCCTTGCCGGAATCGCTCACCTCGGGATTCTCGTGGCCAGCGCAACCGTACCGAAAGCTCTCAACTGGCGAGATAATCTTCGGCCTCTCCCCCTGTTGCTTAGGCAAATGTTCTGGGTTTACGGCTCTTTCATCGTATTGATGATCGTCTGTTTTGCCGTCATCACCCTGGCCAATACCGAAACCTTGGCAAAGGGGGAAAATCCGCTCGCCCGCTGGGTATGCGGAATGATCGCGCTTTTCTGGTTTGTTCGATTGTTGGTCCAGTTCTTCGCATTCGACCCCAGGTCCTTCCTCACAACCACTTTTTACCGTATCGGCTATCATAGTTTAACGGTGGTCTTCATTTATTTGACCGCCGTTTATGCTTGGGCCGCTTTTTTCTGAAATGAAAACACATCTAAGCAATAAACGCATTATCCTGGCTGGTGGCAGTGGTTTTCTTGGTCGCGAGTTGGCTGCCAAGTTGGAACGGCTCGGGGCCGAGCCCGTAATTCTCTCCCGCACTCCCGACTGCTACGATGGTGCGGGCAGGGCGCTATTCTGGGATGGGAGGACCCTTTCCGGGAGTTGGAAGAGCGAGATCGAAGGTGCTGAAGCCATCATAAACTTGACGGGAAAGAACGTGAATTGCCGGCCCACGGCCAGGAACCGGGAGATTATCCGGGAATCGAGGGTAAACTCGGTTCGCGTGCTGGGAGAAGCAGTTCGAAAGGTTCATTCCCCGCCTCAGGCTTGGATTCAGGCCACTTCGCTGGCAATTTACGGAGATGCCGGCGATCGTGTATGCGATGAAACGGCGCCGGTGGCTGTTGGATTTCCTGCAAACGTGTGCACTGCCTGGGAAGACGAACTAACCAGGGCGATTCTCCCTGATATTCGCCTGGTAGTACTGCGAATCGGGTTTGTTTTAGGAACAAGCGGTGGTGCCTTGCCCTTTCTGGTGCGGTTAGTGAAGTGGGGATTAGGCGGTAGCATAGGCAGCGGCAATCAGTGGATCAGTTGGCTTCACATTGACGATATGCTGGCCCTCTTTAGCGAGGCTCTGGAAAACCCTGCGATGGTTGGAGTTTACCATGCTACTACTCCGAATCCGGAAAGAAACCGGGAATTCATGCGAAAGCTCCGTTTGGTCTTGAAACGTCCCTGGAGCCCGCCCGCTCCGGCATTAGCGGTGAAAATCGGCGCTCCCATCCTGGGGAGTGACCCGAAGATTGCCCTCACAGGCCGACGGTGCATTCCGGCTCGATTGGCCGAAACGGGCTTTATTTTTTCCTATCCCCATCTCGAGCCGGCCTTGCGAGCTCTATATCGAAAGTAAAACCATTCCTGAAATGAAAATTGAGACCTTTGAAGGATTACTAATCGTCGCCGCGGTCGGGCAAATCCTGATTGCGGCAATCAACCTGAAGCTGGACAAAATCCTGCATTGGGAGCCGGAATCTAATTATATCCCTCGAGGATATTGCTGGCGGCGGTGTTTTGGTATTCCAAGGCTATGTCCAAGGCCGTTTTTCCGGTTTGGGAAACGATTTTGGGATCGATACCGGCATCCAACAGCAGTTTTAACAACTCCCCATCGCCACTGACGGCGGCTTCATGCAACGGGGTGCCGCCCGCGGCGCTGAGATACTTGGGGTCGACTCCCTGGTCCAACATCATTTTTACCATTTGCTTGCGGTTCCTTGCCGCGGCCAGGTGCAACGCCGTCCAACCCTGGCTATCGCGGACACTGGCATCGACGCCCATTTGCAACAGTAATTGGGCCGTTTCCGTTAAACCGCGCTCAACGGCCAAGTGCAGGGATGATTGGCTCCGCTGGGTTATCGCGTGGGGGTCGGCCCCAGCTTCCAGCAGAATGGCGGCGGCTTCCGGGCGTTTTCGCAGTATGGCTTGGTGAAGGGGTGTCAAATTGCCCCGGCCGGGTTTATCGATGTCTTGTGGATTCTTTTCCAGGTGCCGGACCACGTCTTCCAAATCGTTGCGCGCGATAGCTTCCTCGATGGTTTTGTAGCGAATCTGGCCGGATACTTCCGTTTTGATCTTCATGGCTGGAATCTCAATCCCCTGGACATGATTTCCGGCTCCACTGGAGATGATTTGAATATTTCGGATATAAACGGCTCCTCTGCCGTCCTGATCAGGCAGATGGTGTGCCTGGAAACCGATTACTCCCTTGGAGGATTTCCCGCCGATTATGTTGGTGGTGGGGACACCATTGACCCACACGCGCAAATGTTCCCCTATGGCCTCGAAGCGGAAGCGGTTCCAGGTGGAACTTTGCAAGGTTTCCCGGGCCTTCTCTTTCCCCTCCAATGAGTACAACCAACCTCGCCGACCTTCAGCCTTTAAAAACCCCAACGCAAATTGATGGGGAGACTGATCGAGTTGAACTTGGTACCCGTCCAATCCCTCATTCTCATTCACGGCCTCTCCGGGTCCCCGAAGCAGAAATCCGACATTCAGGTCACCAATGATTTTGAGGTCCAGCTCCAGGATAAAGTCGTCGAATGACTCCTCGGTTGCGAGGAAGGCGTTGCCGGTACCGCCTCGGGGCAGGGCGACGATATGGCCATCGTCGACCAGGACCGTCGCGCTGTCACTGTGGACCTGCCAACGATCCAGATCGTGTCCATTGAATAGACTTCGCCATTGCGGCTGGGGAACGGGTTTTAACCGGTAAAGCGCCCCGCTGTTGGGACTGCGGGTATTGATGGCGGCGTAAATGTAACCGTCCGGTCCGCTTGCCACGTCCCGTACCCGGCCCTGCTGTTTCAGGATCGTTTCACTGTGCACGACTTCACCATCCCGAATGACCAGGCGTTGAATTTCCTCAGCCGACATTCCTGATACGAGCAGGTTGTTTTTCCATTTGGGAAACTTGTTCCCTTCGTAAAAATCGATACCACAGACGGCGATGGAAGGTTGCCAGTAGTGCGCGGGTTGTTCCATGCCCTCCATGTGGGTCTTATCGGTTATGGGAGTTCCGTTGTAGTTCATTCCGTAGGTGATAACCGGCCACCCGTAATTGAGACCGGGCCGAATAATGTTCAATTCGTCTCCTCCGCGCGGGCCGTGCTCCGTTTCCCAAAGATCACCGGTGACCGGATGAAGGTCCAACCCCTGGGGATTCCGGTTCCCATAACTCCAGATGGTCTTGAATGCGCCCGGATGGTCAAAAAATGGATTTCCCTCGGGGATGCGGCCATCATGGTAAATCCTATGGACTTTCCCGCTTGGTAACGTGAGGTCCTGGGCCATTTCCTGCTGTTGGCGCTCCCCGATGCTGAAGAACAGGTATTCATCCTTGAAAACGAAGCGCGATCCGAAGTGGCCGCCCTTGGTGGTATGAAGGTGCGGCGGGACCCGAAAGATTTCTTCTTCGTCGACCCATTTTCCACCCTCGATTCTCCCTCTCACGATGGCGGTCATGGCCGCGTCATTCCCGTCGAGCTTTGCACCGACATGTTCGCTGAAAGACAGGTAAATCCAACCGTTTTCCTCATACTTCGGATGGGGCATTACTTCCATCAGCCCGCCTTGGCCTACCTCCCATACCTGCGGAATTCCCTCGATCCCGATTTTTTCGCCATTTACGAGGCGCCACAGTTTGCCATCTCGTTGCGTGATGAGGATGGATTCGTCGGGCAAAAAGGCGATGGACCACAGGATGTCGTCCACATCCACCACTTTTTCCATGGTAAAGTTGTGGTGCCGGGTGGAAAAAACCCCGCCGAGAGGTTTTGTCCTTTCCAGGAACCCGGTCGATTCCGCGATCAACTTCTGCTCGCGGATCAGGATCACCAACGACCTGACCTGTTCGTCTGTCAGGATACCTTTCCAGGGGACCATTCCCAGATCCGGCACTCCTTCAAGGATGGATTTTGCGATGGCGGCATCGGAGGATCCGTAATTCCAAACGTCGTCGATGAGGGAACTTCCCTGTCCGCCCTCCAGGTTTTGACCATGGCAGGAAGCGCAGTATTGCAGGTAGAGGTCCTTGGCCGGCCCTGTGCCGATGCGGTTTTGTCCATGGATGAGGAGGGGCAGGCAGGCGAATAGAAGAATGGGGGAAAGGCTTTTTTTCATGAGGAAGGGAGATGCGCGGTTATGAATACGAGCGGATATTGAGTTGGCAACGGGGCAAAATGTCCAGCCGACAAAAATTCCGGTTGATCGATCCCGCGCCAACCAGTTTATTTAGACCACCTTTTCCCCACAAGTATTGTTTTCACATGTCAAACCCAATTATCGCGGTAAATTCACCCTCTGGCGTCGAACTGATAGCTGGAAAAAACTATGCTTTCTGTGCTTGTGGTCGATCCTCGGAGCAACCCTTTTGTGACGGGTCCCATAGCGGAACCGGGCTATTCCCCATGGTTTTCAGGGCGGAAAAAGATGGCATTGCCTACCTTTGCCGCTGCAAGACCACAGGTAATGCGCCCTTTTGCGATGGTTCGCACAACAGCATATCCGACGATCAGGTGGGCCAAGTTAGTGGAGAGTGAAGAGTGGACTCTGGAGCGAAGCGACTTCCACTGACCACTGACTAACGGATATAGCCCATGTTTTCGAGTTTTACTATGATCCTATGGGCGGCCAATTCAGGGGATAGTTTTTGGGTATCGATCTCGACCTCGGCCATTTCCGGCGCCTCGTAGGGATCGTCAATCCCGGTAAAGTCCTTGATCAGTCCGGCCCGGGCTTTGGCGTATAGGCCCTTGCGGTCTCTTTTTTCACAAACTTCCAGAGGAGTGGATACGTAAATCAGGACGAAACCCCCGAGCGGCTCCACCATTTGGCGTACTTTGCGCCGGGTCGCCCGGTAGGGCGCTATGGGCGCGCATACGGCGATTCCTCCGTTCTTGGTAATTTCCGAGGCGACAAATCCAATGCGCTCTATATTCAGGTTGCGGTGTTCCTTGGAAAATCCGAGTTCGCTGGACAGATTTTTGCGCACGATATCTCCATCCAGGAGCGTGACCTGGCGGCCACCGATTTCCAGGAGTTTGACCAGGAGGGCGTTGGCGATGGTCGATTTTCCGGAGCCGGACAACCCGGTAAAAAACAGGGTCAGGCCCTGTTTGTGCCGCGGGGGATACCTTTTCCTCAACTCGGCAATGATATCCGGATAGGAAAACCATTCCGGAATTTCCAATCCCTCGTTGAGCCGGCGGCGGAATTCGGTTCCGGTCAGGGTTTTGATCCTCATTTCGGGAGTCGTTTCATCGACGGGCATGTATTGGGCCCGGTCTTCCACGTAAACCATTTGCTGGAAGGGAACGAGAGAGATATCCATTTCCTTTTCATGCCGACTGAACAACTCCTGGGCTTCGTAGGGTCCGTAGAAGGGTTGTCCATGGGGATCTGTGCCCGGCCCTGCATGATCGCGACCCACAATAAAGTGGGTGCAGCCGAAATTCTTGCGAATCAGCCCATGCCACAGAGCCTCCCTGGGCCCGGCCATGCGCATGGCCAGGTTGAGCAGGCTCAAGGTGGTGGTTTGGTCCGGGTAATGTTCCATGATTTTTTCATAGCATCTCACCCGTGTGAAGTGATCGACGTCCCCCTGGCGGGTCAGGCCGACCACGGGGTGAATGAGCAAATTGGCCTCGTTCTGGTGGGCGGCGCGAAAACTGAGTTCCTGGTGAGCGCGATGCAAG
The DNA here is from genome assembly GCA_964291575.2 of Opitutales bacterium. Taxonomy (GTDB): domain Bacteria; phylum Verrucomicrobiota; class Verrucomicrobiia; order Opitutales; family UBA2995; genus JAABVD01. The sequence goes on from OZ219851.1 coordinate 8,338, forward strand.
GGGTTGCGCGTTTGAAACGCGACCACCTTGCGCCAGCCCAGTTTGCGGAAACGACCGCGCAGTTCCGACGGTGAATCACGCAAAAGCCTGAAGTCGTAATGAATGGGAGGCTCGATACCGCGCAGTTTACCGCCCAGGTAAACCTCATGGGCACGGTTGAACAGGTAATCGACTCCCGGATGAGCTTCTTCCAGGGTTTGATAGACCGACTCCGCCTCCTCCCGCTTATCCGGTTTCCAGATGTCCTGGACCTCCAGGATGGCGATGATGACGCCTTCGCGGTCGCGCAGGGCGACGTGTTCGCCGGAAGAAAGGGAATCGGCGAATGGTTCCGTGACATCCAGATTGATGGGGATGGGCCAGAGCAAACCGGATTGGAGTCTCATTTCCCCCAGAACGCTCAGGTAGTCATCCCGGTTGAGAAAGCCTTCCAATGGAGAAAAAGCGCCGTTGAGGATGAGTTCAATATCGCAAAGTTGCCGATCCGTCATATCCCAGGATTTGAAGTCGATGGCCTTGACCTTTTCTTTCTCGGCTGTCGCTTCACCCAGATAGAGTTCCCTTAGCAGGCCTCCATGCGGTTCTTTGAATGCTCCCATTTTGTTTGGCAGTTGAGGTTATGGATTTTGGGTTGGGACTATTCGGGTTGGTTACCAGGGGTCAAACTTTGATTTGGACAAATTACCACCGAGAACGCTCAGGGAAAGGCTGAAGGCTGGCTGAAGGCTGAATGGAACCGACCACGGATTTCACGGATGAGCACGGATAAACACAGATTGAATTTTCAACTGCGAAGAAAACGTGCAAGGGGAAAAAGGGGTCAAACGCAAAATGTTGAAATCGACTTCCGGTTTCCTCCTCCCAAACAGATTTTAACATTTTGCGTTTGACCCCTTTTTCTGAGAGGGCCTAACGACTGAAGCTCGAAGGCGACCCTATCGTTTCTACTCTAATATGGCGGTGAGGAACCAAATTTTTCCCTATATTTGTCGATGATCTCGATCTGGGATTTAACCGCCTTTTTCCGGTAATCGACGAAGGAAGTCCCGGAAACCTCCTCGATGGTATTCTCAATTACCCTGCGGCCCGAAGTCTTCTTTTTCAGGTTGTTCAGGTTTTCCCGCAAGGTGTTGATAAATTTGTCGGTGTAGCGCATATAGGCGTCGAGCACAACAAACCGGGCCCCGCCAGGGCCATCCCAATTCAAGCGCGTTCTTCGGTAGGGGGCGTTATGTTGGCCCTCGCGGTTTTCCCCTTCGTTCCAATTGAGCAGGTCCAAGCCGCTGCCCAGTATATGGGAGGAGAGTTCGTAGGAGCGGTAGGTATGCAACTCGTAGATTTCCTTAAGTCCATGGTATTGGATGGTAATGACATCGCTGAGGAGGTTGCAAAGCACGGGGTTGAACCATTCGCGGTCGGTTACCCGAAAACTTTTTGTCTCAAAATGGCGGACCAAGTTGTTGGCAAAACCTCCTCGAAACCGGGTATGGCGGCGGGCCTTCCAACTGAAAGGGTCATAGATGTAGTACAGGTTTTGTATGAATAGCCGCTGTAGGCGCTTGACCTGGTCCTGAACCGGTTCCTTCGAGGAAAAGAAAATGGGGTAGTTTATTTCAATTTCCCTGAAGGCGCTGGGAGGCACACTGGAGGGGAGTCCCACATTGACGAAGTGGAAGCCCTCGTTGGTGTCGAGGTTCAACCCTTGTTCTTTCAGGATGTAGTGGCCCCTGGTCGGCCGGCCCCTTTGGTTGTATTGGGTGTAACTGATCTCCCAGCGGGTGGTCACCCGCCTTTGCCAAAGCTGCTTTGCTTCATGGTAGCGGATGTCCTTGGCGTATTGGGTCCTGGGCAGGGTGGGGTACATCCTGTCCAGTTTATCCTTATCCCAAACGATGAGGGCATTGATCCGGAAAAAGGGTTTGGTGCTCAGGCGGTAAAGAATTGACCTCTCCTTCAGCCTCCAATTTTCCTTGTTTATACGGAAACCCCGTATCCCGAAAGAGTCGGCCAATTCTGCCAAATCCTTTGAAAATTGCCTTCCCTCCGTCAGGTATTCATTGAGAAATCGGGCTTCATCCAACAATAACCTCTGGTGGTATTTGAGGAGTAAATTCTTCATGCTGTCGGCGAAACCCCATACCACCGAATTACCGGCAGAATATTCTTCCCCGGTAATTCCATCGATGACTTCAATCTCCCCGGCGTGAATGACAAAGGGTTCCAGGTCAATGACATCGCCCAGCATCGGTCCTTCGTCATCCGACTGCCCCCAAAGGGAATTCCCCAGGGCAAGGCACAGGGCCCATAACTTTAAATGACGATTTTGGGACATGGTGAAAAATTATGGGTGAAACCCAATTGAAGCGGTTGCGGCAGTTTAACGTATAGTCTTTGGGGTAAGAAAAGCAACCATTTCCGCGCTTCCGGGGGAAAGGCCTTCCCAGGAATCTTGGGGAAATCTCAGTTGAGCATAGCCGCAGGTGGGGAGGTTTGCGATAATGCGGTTGCCCATGATGTTGCAAAATTCTGTCATGGCGGGATTGTGTCCGACCAGGACCACGTCATTCAGGGAATCGTCCAATTCACGGCACCGTTGGAATAAATTGTGGCTGCTGAAGGTGTAGAGCGAGTCGTCCAATACCCATTCAATTTCGCGGTTTTCCAGGGCCCGGCTGATACCTTCGATGGTCATTTGGGCTCGTTGGGCGATGCTGCAATACACCTTGTCGAAATGGCATCCCGCCCGCAGGATGGGCTCAGCCATGAGCCGGCAGGCTTTTCGGCCCCGTTTGTTGAGAGGGCGTTCCACGTCGGTTAGGGAAAGGTCTTTCCAACTCGATTTTGCGTGGCGGATCAGGTGTACGGTTTTCACTTGGAAGCCTAAAGTAATAAGATAAACCACGGATTACTCGGATAAGCACGTAATTTTTTCGAGAGGCACATAGGTTTTTCCCCAAGCAACTCCTGTCGGTAGATTTTTGTTTTCTTGCCCGATAGAAATGTGATTCTAGAATCCGAGAATGGATGAAGTTATTGTAAGAGAGGAAGCGCTTCGCCTGCCATTACGAGAGCGGGCTCTCCTAGCGGAAGCATTACTTGATAGCTTGGATAATGACGATACGCGTGAAATCGAATCAGCATGGGCAAAAGAAGCCGACTTGCGCCAAGGAGCCTATGGGAAAGGTGAAATAGGGGCCGAGGAGGGAAGCGAAGTTATCCGTGAACTTCGTGAACGCTATGGAAGGTGAAATATCGATTTCTTTCACCAGCCAAATTAGAGCTTGTCGAAGCGGTTGAGTTTTACGAAGAGGCTGTTCCTGGTCTAGGTCTGGAATTTCTGGATGAAGTTGAGAGAACAATTGCACGAATAGACAACCAGCCTAAGGCTTGGAATCCAATTTCAGATAATCAACGTCGTTGCAGAATGCGCCGTTTCCCATACGGAATAATTTATTCCATTGATGGTGAGGAAATTGTTATCTCGGCCTTGATGCACTTCCGAAGACATCCGGACTCCTGGAAGGATCGAACATGAATGGACCAACAGGGTAGACCTGAACCATCCCCGATTTTATTGATACCAAGAGGGTGAAGGAGACGGTCCTTGTGGGGTGGAGTTCACAGCGGCCGGACCCGGATATTGCGCCACTTCATGACAAACTGGCGTTTGCCCCGTGATACCGTGGACCTGCAGGCCGATGAACCCTTTGGGGTGGGTTTGGTAGACATCTTCGCGCACGAGATCCTCCACCAGGTGTCCATTCACCCAGGTTCTCAGCCGTGGCCCGTCCGCAATCAGCCGAATCTTGTTCCACGCTTCCGGTATGAAGAAGTTGCGGTCGTCCTTTATTTCCTCGGTTGAGGAAAGCCAACCCGTTCCCAAGGCTTCTCCGTAGAGCATCCCCGAGATGATGTTTCCCGAGCCGCGGCGAATTTCCACCTGCGGTCCCCAGACCCGTCCGGCCCTCCAATTGGGATGGTTGCGTTCGCTGACCGGTCGGGCGGAGGAGCGAAACTGGATGCCCTGGTTGGTGATGGCGTCCACCATGGTTTCGACCTCCAACTCGAAGTCGTCGAACTCCTGCAGGGAACAGAGGAAGGAATTTGGGCTGCCCTCGGCGGTTCTCCCCACGATGGCGCCGTCTTCCACGGTGTAGGTGTGCCATCCGTTCATGTGGACCCATCCGTTGAGGGTATTCCCGTCGAAGAGGTTAATCCAGCCCGCCCGGTCCGCTTTGGGATAGGAGGCCACTTTCCGAGCCGACAACAGGTTTTCGGGCAAGGCGAAGGCCATTACCGAATCGCCTGATTTGGTGGCATTTTTTCCCCCTCCACCACAAGTGATAGCGAGGTACTGACGACCCTCGTGCATGTAGACGCTGGGGGTGGCGTAGCCTGCGGCCGGGAGCTGGTATTCCCACAGGAGCCGGCCACGGCTCTTTTCAAAGGCCCTGATCTTTTCGTCCCTGGTCGCCGCGATGAATACAAGCCCGCCCGCCGTGGCGACTGCCCCTCCAAAGCTGGGTGTACCCGTGTTGCGAATGCCGCGCTCGGCCAATTCGGGATACTCCCCCAGGGGAATCCTCCAAACGAAGTTGCCGCTGGCCAGATCGATAGCGGTCAACGTTCCCCAAGGCGGGGCGCTTATGGGATGGTCTTCCGGATCCGTCAAAAATCCGTAGCCTTGGTATAGGTAGCGCAATTTGGATGGTTGTTCGGAAAGGGTTTCACCGCTGCCGGGTTGTTGGGGTTTGGTCAATTTACTGAAGCCCGGGGCATCATTGGCGTTTACGTAAATTATATTGCTGTAGGGGTCGAATGAGCCGCCGTGCCATTCCACTCCTCCCAGGGTTCCGGGTTGGACGATGGTGAACGCTTCAGACGGCGGGGTGTATAACGGTCGAAGGAGGAACCTCTCCAGGAGGGATTTGGCATAGGCGTGCTTTCGCGGGGTAATTTGAGTGATATCGGCCTCGGAAAACCCCAGACGGTTGAGCGGAGCCGGTTTTGTGGGAATGGGTTGAGTGGGCCAGGCTTCTTCTCCTTCGATAGTCGAGGGCGGGACCGGAGTTTCCACAACCGGAAACAGGGGTTCCCCCGTATCGCGGTCCAAGACAAAGGTCAGACCCATTTTTGTAAACTGAACTACGGCATCCCTTTTCCTGTCTCCGTAATCGATGGTGACCAGAACCGGCGCGGACGGGTTGTCGTAATCCCAAAGGTCATGGTGGACCGTTTGGTAATGCCACTGACGTTCACCGGTGGTGGCATCCAGAGCCAGGACACAGTTGCCAAACAAATTCATGCCCTTGCGGTTTCCGCCGTAGAAGTCGAAAGAGGGAGAACCGGTGGCGCCGAAAACCCAGCCCCGTTCTTCATCCAAGGTCAAACCGCCCCAGGCATTGGCCCCGCCGTACTTTTCCCCCTCGACGAACTCCCAGGTGTCGTAGCCAAATTCCCCTTTTTGAGGTATGGTGTGAAAAATCCATTTAAACTTTCCTGTTACCGTGTCGAAGGCCCGGATGTGGCCCGGGGTGGATTCGTAACCCTCCGGAACCCGGGACACCACAATGAGAAAATTCTTATAGACAATCCCGGGATTGGTCACCTCCACGGAAGCCTTTTCGGGGTCTATCCCCAGGTGTTGGCGAAGGTCGATGTGACCTCCATTGCCGAAGGAGTGGATGAGTTCGCCGGTTTTTGCATTTATGGCGTAAATGCGGTCTTTTACCCCATGGAAGATGCGTTTATCGTCGCCCGATTCCCAATAGACCAGACCTCGGCTTCGACCTCGCAACACCTTTCCTTCCGGATGATGATCCTCCGCCTTGAAAACCCAGACTTCCTCGCCCGTTCCGGGAGAGACGGCTACCGCGCGCAGGGTTGGGGTGGTAAAATACATCAGCCCGTCCACCACGATGGGATTGCTGTGCATGTTGGACTTTTCGTTGGCATCACCGGTGCGGTATTCCCAGGCGGGCTGCAGGGTGTGCACATTGGCCGCATGGATCTGGGCCAACTCGGCATATTGGTTGGCCTTCTTGTCGCCCCGGTAAACGGCCCAATCAGTATAATTATCGAGCCGGTCACCCCCAGCCTTACCAAGCAAACCCGGGCCGGCGGCCATCCACAGACAGATACGGATCAGGGCATGGAAACGACGGAAGGGCATGGAGGAATTGTTCAAAACCACTTCGCGCGGTTCAAGTTCCTATTCCGAAGGAGTCGAACTTCAGACTTGTCGCAGCATGAAATCAGCTAAAGCTTTGCAGCATGGTCAAAAGAATTATGGTTGGGGGTCTGATTTGCGGGATTGGTTTGACGAGCCTGGCGCAGGACCAAGGGCGAGGTAGCGGGATAATTAGTGGGCGTCCGGTAGATCCGGTTATCCAGGCAAATAAGCATTACCTGGCGGAGAACGCCAAGCGGGACGGTATCGTCGTCAAGGAAAGCGGCCTGCAAATTGAGATGTTGGCCGAGGGATACGGCCGTTTTCCCTCCATTGAGGATACGGTAGTGGTTCATTACCAGGGTTGGTTGATTGATGGAACGCTTTTCGACAGCTCGATAAAGCGGGGAAAACCGGCCATGTTCAGGCTGACCGGAGTGGTGCAGGGATTTCGTGAAGGGTTGATGAATATCCGCATGGGCGGGAAAGCCCGGTTATTTTTACCCAGCAACCTCGGTTATGGAACGCGGGGGTCAGGAAATGATATTCCCCCAAATACGGTTTTGATTTTTGAAGTCGAACTTCTGGACGTGTTCTGAATTCCCAGGGGAGCGAAATTTAAAGGAAGAAGGCTGAAGGAAGAAGGCTGAAGGAAGAAGGCTGAAGGAAGAGTGATGGAGTGGTGACAAGAGGGAAACCACGGATTCCACGGAAAAACACGGATGAAAAGAACTGCAAAGCAGTTCCACTCCAAAGCCCAGTGTCGCGAAGCGCACACTGGGTTGGATTTGGAAAAAATTCGAACCCCAACGGGGTTCCACCAAAGGCGCCGAAGGCCAATGAGGAACTAGGGGGAATGATGGAGTGATGGTTGAGGAGGTAACTCTCGCAAAGATCGCAAAGCAATTCCTTAATTTCTTGTAACTACTCAGGTCTCCATAGCCTGGTTCTATCTTGATCGTGATCGTGATCGTGATCGTGATCGAAAATTCCTGAGAGATTGACCACAGATTCCACGGATAGGCACAGAAAATTAACCGAATTCGAGTTGTAGGAGGGGCTTTACGCCCCGATTGCTTTGAAGCTGTTTGGAAGATCGGGGGATAAACCCCCTCCTACAGCTTAATCGGTTATCAATAAAACATCCTTGCGCACCATTGTTCAAGATACCTGAGTAGTTACAATTTCTTATCAATAATACATCCTTGCGGACCATTGTTTAAGATACCGGAATAGCTGCGTTTTGAAGCGCTGAAGCGGGGTGAAGCAGTCTTGCCAGGACCGGCATTCCTCAGTTGTATTTTTCAAGTAGTTTTAGGGAACCGAAACAAAATTTACCTCATGAGCCGCTTTTATAATTCTATTTGGAGACCTTCCCTGTTTTCAATTTTGGTTTTTGCCTCAATCCCGCCTCTTTGTTTCGCTCAACCGGAGGGGTTCAATTACGATGAGGCCAAGGTCCCCGCCTTTACCTTGCCCAGGCTCCTTAAGAAGCTCGATGGAGAAAAAGTTACTGATAAATGGCAATGGAACCAGGACCGGCGAACCGAAATCCTGCGCCTGTTTGAGGAACACATGTACGGCCCCCGGCCTGCTGAACCGGAAAGGGTAGAGTATTTAATACACTCATTGGACGAAAATGCCTTGGAAGGAGAAGCGGTTCGCAAAGAGGTTATCATTCGACTGGGTGATGTGGGCCCTGGTTTCGATTTACATGTATTATTGTATCTGCCGGCCGGTGTGAATGAAAAGGTTCCGGTATTTTTGGGTTATAATTTTGGCGGCAATCACACCATACATGCCGACCCGGCCATCCGCTTGTCGCAGGCCTGGATGCGGAGAGGAAACGATGAGGCCCACATCAATCACCGTGCCACCGAGGCAGCCCGCGGTTTGGCTTCCAGTCGCTGGCCTGTGGAGACCATTTTGGATCGCGGCTACGGGTTGGTAACGCTTTACTATGGGGACGTCGAGCCTGACCGCGCCGACGGTTGGAAAGACGGAATCCGCGCCCACATGAAAAAGGACCGCTTGGGGGGCAAGCTGGAGCCGGAGGACTGGGGCGCCATAGCGGCGTGGGCCTGGGGGTTGAGCCGGGTGATGGATTACCTGGAGACCGATGGGGCGATCAGGGCCGATCAGGTTGCCGTAATGGGGCATTCCCGGCTGGGCAAGACCTCTCTTTGGGCCGGCGCATCGGACCGGCGATTTGCCATTGTGATATCCAACAATTCCGGGTGTGGCGGCGCGGCGTTGAGCCGGCGGGCATTTGGAGAAACGATTCAGCGCATCAATACGCGATTCCCGCACTGGTTTTGCCGTAACTTTAAACGCTATAACTCCAATGAATCGGAATTGCCCATTGACCAACACATGCTGATTGCCTTGATGGCCCCTCGGCCGGTTTACGTGGCCAGCGCGGCAGAGGATCTATGGGCTGATCCCAAGGGGGAGTTCCTATCGGCCATGCACGCCGATCCCGTCTATGAACTGTTCGACAAAACCGGGATAGGAGTGACAGATCAACCCGGCCTCAATCACCCTGTGGGAGATTTTATCGGCTATCACCTGCGTTCCGGAAAACATGATGTGACCGGCTATGACTGGGAACAGTACCTCAATTTTGCCGACCGGCATTTTAACCGATTATAGGAAATCTCCCTTCTCCCCACCGAATTATGAAAATGAAAACAGTTAACTCATCTCTCCAGCCCATGTTCTATGGCAGCCTGGGTTTCGGGTTCGTCAGCATCCTCGCCTTTTCCATTTGGGCATTTCGATTAGTGCCTGGAGCTGGACCCATGTTTGCGACAATCGCCCTTATCTATATCGTGTTTTCCGGGCCGGTCCTGAGTCGACTGGTTGCCGAAAGAGGCGCTACCTTGCGGTTTTCCATAATCTTTGCTTTGGCCTTTTTCGCATACGCCATTATCTGGTGTATCTTCTGGTTTGGCTTGAAGGGGAAATACAATGCGGACTTGTTTGGATCGGCTTTAGGAATCGCCGCCCTTACCTGGATCCTTCAACGCGTTGTGGGGAGGGGAAACCCCCAGGCATTTCTTTCCAATTGCGGAGTGGTTTTCATGTTGCATACCCTGGGCTATTATCTTGGAGGTGAAGGCTATTCACTGGTGGGGGGATCCTTTGGCCGCCTGTTGTGGGGAGCCGGTTACGGGCTCGGTTTTGGAGCCGGCCTGGGATACCTGCTCTATCAATGCCAAACCCGCTAGTGTGGCGTCCTATTGTCTAATCACCACAGAGAGGTGAGAGAACCAATAGGGCCATCGTGATCGTGATCGTGATCGTGATCGTGATCGAAAACTGAAACATGGATGAACAGGATATTATGGTAAAAGGAGGGCGCCCTCCAAGATTCCAAATATCTCAAAGGTCGATTCAATCCTCGAAATGTCCGCCGATTGTGTGAATAATTTTACAGGACATGCCCCCTGATTTACAAAATTTTTTACCATGATACTCATAAACTCCCGACACTTGGTCCTGCTTGCAGGAGTCATGCTATTGCCTTTTTCTACCGGCCTCGGTCAGGATAGCCCTCGGCCGAGTCCGCCGCCGGCCACAAGGGCCGATGTCCCCTATGGGGAGCACCCCAACCAGGCGCTCGATTTCTGGCGGGCAGATACCGGAGTCAGGGCTCCGTTGGCCGTTTACATCCACGGAGGAGGGTTTCGAGGGGGCAGTAAAAACCGAATCAATGCCAACACCGTTAACCGTCTCTTGGCCGTCGGTATCAACGTCGCATCGGTAGAATATCGGTTTCTGAAACACGCAAAGTTGCCCGCTGCCCACCAGGATGTGGCCAGAGCCATTCAATTTCTCCGTTCCAAATCCGGGGAGTGGGGCATCGATGAGCGCTATATCGGCGCCTGGGGAGGATCGGCCGGGGCCCAGTTGTCCGCTTATTTGGCCTGGCACGACGACATGGCAGATCCCAATAGCGAGGATCCTCTGGCGCGGGAGTCGACCCGGCTTGCCTGTGTTGCCCTCCAAGGCTGCCAAAGCACCATGGATCTGGATTGGTGGGTTGACAATATTCCCGGTTACGAAAAACCGCACAGGGAGGTGTCCGATTACATGGATGGGGACGAGGAGGAATGGCGCCGATTGATCGAGGATATTTCGGTTATAAACCACATAAGTCCGGATGACCCTCCGGTTTACATGCGCTACGGCATGAAGCCGGATGATCCCGTTCCAGATGACAATCCATCGGGCTGGAAGATTCACCACGTCAATTTCGGCATTGCCATGCAATACAAGCTCCTGGAGGCCGGTGTGGAGGTGACGCTGGATTATCCCGGACCCCAGACCCGATTTTCATCCCCGGAAGAGTTCCTGATCGAGCATTTGGCCTGGAGATCGGAGAGCGCTCTCTACCGTGACTTCCAGCCAGGCGCCTTTACGGTTTCGGATGAATCGAACCAGACCCTGGATTATCAACTTTTAAAACCGGCCAATTTCGATCCGGAAAAACTTTATCCCCTGGTCTTGTTTTTGCACGGCAGCGGCGGACGAGGTTTGGCCAACATCCGCAACCTTGTCGACGCCGGGGTTCCGGCGCATCTGGCCTCAGAATCGGTGCGAGGTCAATACCCTGCCTTTTACCTCGTTCCTCAATGCCCAGGACCCAATACGTGGTCTCGCAGCAAGTCGCTCGCGAGATCGAACCGCAATCGACCGCCCGTGGATCACCTCGTCCTCGGTCTGGTCGAGGAAATAATAGCCGCTTATCCGGTTGACCGGAGCAGGCTTTATGTGACGGGCTTGTCCATGGGTGGATTTGGTAGTTTTGGGTTGGCATATGCCCGTCCGGAAATGTGGGCGGCGGCAGTTCCGGTGTGTGGAGGATGGGCCACGCAGGAGGCGGAGCGCTTTACCCGGGTTCCCATGTGGTTGTTTCACGGCGCCCTGGATACCGCTGTTCCGGTGGACTATTCCCGTGGAATGTATCGGGCCATCAAGGAGTTGGGAGGAAACATAAAGTACACCGAGTATCCCGATGTGAAGCACGACGCCTGGGTGAAGGCTTACAGCGATCCCGAATTGTGGAAATGGATGTTTTCCCAGCGCCGTTAGTAGTTTAGGGCTGACCCGAATGGCGCTTAGTTAAGCGGGGTTTGGAATTTTCGATCATCTCGGAAAAGGAAGGGGTCAAGACGTAAAAAGTTATGCCTTACAGGGTCAGTCGTCTTGTAAAAGTGTATGGAGTGCAACGGAATACAGTTTTTAAGACCTGACCCTTTTTCTTCCGTAAGGCATCACTTTTCTACGGCATGACCCCGACTGGCGTCCATACTTGACCTCTACAAATGTGCTTAACTAAGCGCCATCCAGGGCTGACCCAATTTTACGCCCCTAACCCCTGACAACTGAACACTACAAGCTTTGCTTGTTACTCACAACAAACTATACCGTTACGGCAAACCTCTCCAGGATTTCCAGGTCGATGAACTCGATTACTGAAGCGTGGGTGGATTCGAGTTTCACCCGGGGGGCAAGGCCAGCGTTGTAGGCTTCCACCCAACGGGCCAGACACAGGCACCAGAAATCACCCGGTTGCAATCCGGGGAATTGAAACACCGGATGAGGGGTCGAAAGATCGTTCCCGCGTTGCTGGCTGAACTGAAGAAATTCCTCGGTTACCTGGACGCAAATGGTATGCATGCCGGAATCATCGGCACAGGTATCGCATTTCCCGTTGCGGAAGAATCCGGTCATGGGAGATGTGCTGCATGGAACCAAATCGTCTCCATAAATATTTTTGGCCATGTTCCAAGGATTAGGAAATCCTGGACGGTGTCAATGGCTGCGCCACCCTGATGCTGAATCAGGAAGGATGAAGGAAGAAGGAGGAGTGATGGAGTGATGGTTGAGGAGGTAACTCTCGCAAAGATCGCAAAGCAACGCCAAGAGGGACTAACCACAAAAAGCGGAAGGCTGAAGGAAGAAGGTTGAATAAAGAAGCCACTTTCGAGCTACCGGAATCCAGGAACCTGTTCCTGTAGGCAAACATGTCCTGACGCTGTGCCGTGTGTAGCATTGCGAAGCATGGTAATCCAACCTGTCACACCGTAACTTAGTGGAGGTGGATGAAGGCGGAAGCTCGCCAAGGACACAGAGAAAAGGCACAAAGTGCGTTGCGGCGCTTACTTACCACTGATTATTGAACATTGACAACTGGCGCCAACGGCGCCTCTTCTCTGTGGTTAAATTCCTAATTCCTAATTCCTAATTGGCGCCAACGGTACCTTTTACAGATTTGTCCCATGAAATTGCTTTTCAGGTTATGGATTCTCGGATTGTCCCTCTGTGGGATGTTTTCCGCCATGGGGGATGACCGCCCCAACATCGTTTTCATTTTTACGGACGATCACGCTCCCCATGCCATAGGAGCTTACGACGGTTGGTTGAAATCGGTAAATCCCACTCCCGGTATCGACAAGTTGGCGGCGGAAGGAATGGTATTCGTTAACAGTTTTTGCACCAATTCCATTTGCGGGCCCAGCCGCGCGGTCATCCAAACCGGGAAACACAGCCATAAAAACGGCTTCATGAACAATGGGAACACCTTTGACTGGAATCAGCAGACCTTTCCCAAATTGTTGCAGAAAGCGGGATACCAGACCGCCATCTATGGGAAATCCCACCTGAGGGGGCACCCCCAAGGTTATCATTCCTGGGCCGTGCTCCCGGGGCAGGGTCTTTATTACAATCCGGATTTTATCACCCCGGAAGGTAAAATAACCATCGAGGGATACTGCACGGACATCGTGACGGATATGGCTGTGGAATTTCTGCGGGAAAAACGAGTTGCCGACAAACCTTTCATGCTGATGGTCCAACACAAGGCGCCCCATCGAAATTGGATGCCCGCTTTGCGGCACCTTAACCTCTACGACGACATCGAGATACCCGAACCGGCTACCTTGTTCGACAATTGGGAGGACAACGCCCCCCCGGCCCGCTACCAGGAATTGGAAATCGATCGGCATATGCACATCAATTTCGACCTGTTTGTGGACCTTACCCCGCAATTTGAAGATCCGGACCCGGGGCTTCGAACCGATCGCTCGGCCTGGAATAACCTGAAACGCATGACCCCGGAACAACTGAGGGCTTGGCGCGACGCCTATGGACCAAAAGACCGGGCCTTTCATGAGAGCAGGTTGAGCGGCAGGGAATTGGTGCGGTGGAAATTTCAGCGTTATGCCAAAAACTACCTTCGATCCGTCAAGGGTGTGGACGAGAGTGTCGAACGACTGGGCAAAACCTTATCGGAGCTCGGACTGGCCGGTAATACCATCGTCATTTATTCCTCCGACCAGGGTTTTTACATTGGGGACCACGGTTGGTACGACAAGCGTTGGATGTATGAGGAATCCCTGAAAATGCCGTTCATCGTAAAATGGCCCGGGGTGGTAAAAGCGGGATCACGCAACCGCGACCTGATCCAGAACCTCGATTACGCCTCGACCTTCCTGGACATTGCGGAAGCGCCGATTCCGGGGGATTTGCAAGGTCTTTCCCTTCTTCCGCTACTGAAAGGTGAGAATCCGGAGAACTGGCGTAACAGCATCTACTACCACTATTATGAATACCCCAGCGTGCACATGGTGCCACGGCATTACGGCATTCGCACCCACCGGTATAAACTGATCCACTTCTATCAGTTTGACGAATGGGAGTTCTACGATTTAAGGCAGGACCCGGATGAATTGACCAATGTGTATGGCCAACCCCAATACGCGGAGGTCATAAGACGCCAGAAAGGACAATTGGAACAATTACGCGCGACCTACCAGGACGACAGCGATGTGAGCGTAAAGCCGGAGGAATGGCAGCGAGAGGTTCGCGGTATCTAGGTTCTGGGCGCTGGGTTCTGGGTTCTGGGTTCTCGGTTCTCGGTTCTCGGTGCTCGGTGCTCGGTGCTGGGTTCTGGTACATGCTCTTTGCGAACTTTGCGAGAGTCACAATTGCTTGATTCTGGTTACTGGAACTTGGTTTCTGGTTTCAGCCTCTCTCCGCAACTCAGCAACTCATATAATTCCTCATTCCTAATTTCTAATTCCTAATTGGCGCGAAGCGCCGTGCGCTGGGTTCTAGGTTCTGGGTTCTGGGTTCTCGGTTCTCGGTTCTCGGTTCTGGGTTCTGGGTTCTGGGTTCTGGGTTCTGGGTTCTGGGTTCTGGGTTCTGGGTTCTGGGTTCTGGGTTCTGGGTTCTGGGTTCTGGGTTCTGGGTTCTGGGTTCTGGGTTCTGGGTTTGCGCAGGTTGGCAACCCTTGCGAGAGTCAAATAAATTAGTTGTCAGAGAAAAGGGATCAGAGTTCAGTGACGAGAAGCGCCTCCTCTGAGGTTTCATTTTCGATCACGATCAAGATCACGAGGATTTTCCCTTCTTCCTTCTTCCTTTAATTCCTGGGTTCTCGATGCTGGCCGGAGCGTCTTGTAAAGAGTCTATTCCTAATTCTTAATTCCTCATTTCTAATTGGCGTCCTTGGGCGCCTCTTCCTTTGTGCCTTTGTGCCTCTGTGCCTTTGTGCCTTTGGCGTCAGCCAATTCCTGGGTTCTGGGTTCTCGGTTCTCGGTTCTCGGTTCTCGGTTCTCGGTTCTCGGTGCTCGGTGCTGGGTTCTGGTACATGCTCTTTGCGAACTTTGCGAGAGTCACAATTGCTTGATTCTGGTTACTGGAACTTGGTTTCTGGTTTCAGCCTCTCTCCGCAACTCAGCAACTCATATAATTCCTCATTCCTAATTTCTAATTCCTAATTGGCGCGAAGCGCCGTGCGCTGGGTTCTGGGTTCTGGGTTCTGGGTTCTGGGTTCTGGGTTCTGGGTTCTGGGTTCTGGGTTTGCGCAGGTTGGCAACCCTTGCGAGAGTCAAATAAATTAGTTGTCAGAGAAAAGGGATCAGAGTTCAGTGACGAGAAGCGCCTCCTCTGAGGTTTCATTTTCGATCACGATCAAGATCACGAGGATTTTCCCTTCTTCCTTCTTCCTTTAATTCCTGGGTTCTCGATGCTGGCCTGAGCGTCTTGTAAAGAGTCTATTCCTAATTCTTAATTCCTCATTTCTAATTGGCGTCCTTGGGCGCCTCTTCCTTTGTGCCTTTGTGCCTTTGTGCCTCTGTGCCTTTGTGCCTTTGGCGTCAGCCAATTCCTGGGTTCTGGATGCTTATCGCCTTTTTCAGTTATGGGAAAATCCTGCAAACAGGTTGATAACGAAGGGATCAGGGTGGCTGAGGCAGGCGGCGATGGCGCGCTGTATTTCCGCCTGCGATAATACTCCGGATTGGATCTTATGGTAGAGAGCGAGGGCTTCCTCCACGGTTTTCGGCGTCATTGAAGCCTCTGCGATGGGGGTTATGGGGTCGAGGGTACGGATCCAGTCATGTATCAGGCGCATCCCTTCCCGGTCCAGGGTCTTGGCGCCGACCATGGGCATATGCCCGGCGCCTCTTGTGGCCATTCGGTAATACAAAACCGATTGATAGGGATCTCCGGGATCGATCAAGGGGGCTTTTTCCAAGCCAAAATAACCTTTGGCGGGGAGAGTGTCGATCAGGGCCATCAGGTGATTCGGAGCCGAAATGTTCATTTGGGTAGTGGTACTGGATCCGCCTGAGCGTCGGTGACAGTGGGAACAGTTGGCATGTAACCAGGAACGGGATCTTTGAGCCAAGTCGGCCGATTCATCGTAGGGATTTTCCAGCGGATACTTTCGGCCCATTTCCACAAACCTTTCGTCAACCACCCCGAGTTTATAAAACCGGTCCAGTTGGCCCTCCCGATTCAGTTGGGACGGAAAAAACGCCAGATTCCAATTGAAGTTGCTACCGTGGCAGCGGGTGCATTCATCCCGGCTTGGAAAGCGGTAGGGTTTGTCGGCAATAATTGTATCCAAACCCTCTTTTGGGACAAGGGTTGCGTCGGTTTGGTCATCGTTCCACCGATAGGTGTACCCGCTCCAAGTGCCATCGAAGTGAAGGATTTGGGTTTCAATGCGGGTATGACCTGAATGTATGGTATTGACCACCACGGTCCCGGGTGTGGTTTCCCAACGGATGAGGGGAATGCCCTTGTTCTGAATCCATTGCGATACGAACCGGCCTTTTCCCGGGATGCCGATCCAGTAACGAGACTGGTAACCGTCCTGCCACATGGGCGCCTGGATGGAGAAGGCGTAAACTCCGGGATTGGTTTCCTCCCTGGTCACGTTGCTGAAGATACCGGTTTGGCTGAGCCGCTTGGGGAAGCGGTTCGTCGCAGTGGTTTTTGGATTGGGCACCAACCTGTAAAGGCGGGACTCATTCGGGTGGTTCATGAAGATCAGATCTCCCTCCAGGGTTTTCCCGAAGGTTACGATCTTTTTTCGGGTATCCGCTATAAGCTCATTGGTTGCCACCCGTTTCCCATTCCATTCCAGGGCCCAAATCTTTCCGGTCATATAATCGCCGTAGATATATTTCCCTTTCAGGGCGGGAAGCCGGGAGCTGGAGGGAAAAAAGCCGCCGGTAACCGATGCCCCTTCCGTATGCGAATAATACAACGCGGGTGGAGAAATCGATACCGGCCCCATCGGCTGGTCGGGCTTGGTGGGCGTGGGTCCTTCCATAATCGACCAACCGTAGTTGCCTCCCTTTTCCACCCGAAATACCATTTCCCACAATTCCCAACCCACATCGCCGGTCCAAATGTCGCCGTAAACGGGGTCGAAACACATCTTCCAGGGATTGCGGAATCCGAAGGCCCAAATTTCCGGCCGAACTCCCTCGTGATCCACAAACGGGTTATCCTCGGGAATACGGTAGGCCAGGCCGGGGTCCTTGCGGTCGATATCGATGCGCACAATAGTGGATGCCAGAGTGCGCAAATTCTGCCCATCGTTGTCAGGGTCGGGCGGGGAGGGGGGCGCCAGGTCCCCAACGGTAAAATAGAGCATCCCATCGGCCCCAAATTGAACATCGCCGCCGTTGTGACCACCACCGCCAAAAGTGACGATAAGTTCCTCACTGGAGGGAATTATGTTAAGCCGGTCATCCATGCGGAATCGACTGACCCGAGACGCCAATTCGTCCTCGGAACTATTAACGGTATAGAATACAAACAGTTCCCGGTTTTCCCGGAATTCCGGGTGAAAGGTCAAACCATAGACAAAGCGGAATTCCGGTATGAACTGCTGGAGATCGGCCGACAATTCCGCCTTTTCCGGATGAGCATTCAGGTCGGCCGGCAACATCCAAATCTTTCCTGATCGCTCGGTGACGAACAAGCGTTCTTCCGATTTCAGGAGAGTCAGGTCCAGTCCCTCATCAAAGTAAATATGCGGCCAAATGACCTCGGCAGCGTAGGGCGGCGGGGGTTCGGGAGAGCCTTCAATTTGCGAAGTAGTCCAAGCCACCCGCTCCTCCGCCTCAGTAACGAATACCGGTATGAGAAAAAGTAGGGTGGCGCGAAGGAGATGCATAGATACTATGAGTCATGGCTGGTTAGAACCTATTCCGGAAAATGCCATTTGAAACTATATTTCCAGTAGGAGCAGTTCCACACTTCGATCCCACGAAACAGCTTTCTGAGTCAGTTTCTGAAGAGAATGCAGATCGGTCCGGGAATGTTTATGACCGCTCCGGTCTGAAAGGTCAGGTCGCCGCTTTCTTGATCGATGGCGAAAACGGCCACCGTGTTGGAATGCTGTCCGGCGGCCAGGAGCCACTTCCCCGTCGGATCCAGGTTGATATTGCGGGGAAAAGAACCGCGGACATTTTCCACCTCCCGCACCATTAGCCTGCCCGTTTCCGGATTGGCGTGATACACCGTTACGGTGTCGTCCCCGCGGTTGGCCGAATAGACGAAACGGCCGTTCGGATGTACCAGTATTTCAGAGGAGGAATTAAACGCTTCAGCGCTCTTTGTCTCCTGGGTAAGGGCCGGGGTTGTAGTCTTGCGCTCCACCTTGCCATTTTCCGCATCGTAAGCAAAGGTGGTTACCGAAAGGGTCAACTCGTTAAGGAGATAGATAAATTTGCCGTCCACGGAAAAACGCATATGGCGCGGTCCTCCCCCCGGGACGGATTGAGCGACCCCATGCTGCTTAAGGGTCGAACGCCTTTCATTTATCCGGTAAATTACGATCTGATCCAGTCCGAGATCAGGAACGAAGGCGAATCGGCCATCGGGGGAGTACCCGGTCCAATGGGGATGGGGCGCATTCTGACGTGCTTCCACAACCCCGGAGCCGCCCTTGTGCTCGACCAATTGACGCCGCTTTCCCAGGGCGCCGCTCCTCATGACCGGGAACACCGCCACGGACCCGCCGCCGTATTGGGCGGTGATCAAAAATTTCCCCGAGGGGTGAACCGCGAGGTGCGCTCCGCCCCCATCGCCAATGGGCTCGGTATTTATGGGGCTCAGGCCTCCGTCCCGGCCAATCCTATACGATGCCACGCAAGGTTGCCCGTCGTCCGCCACGGCGTAGAGCTTATCTCCGTCGGGATGCAAAGCCAGAAATCCGGGTGATCCAATTTCCGCCGCCACGGTGGCTTGACTCAACTTCCCCGAGGCGGAGTCGAAGGTGGCGTGGTAGATTCCTTTGCTTTCATTGCTCCTGGTGCCAAAGTAAACATCGGTTGATTGAGCTTGTATCCAGGATGTAAGGGAGAGGAACGAACAGGCAAAAATTATTCTTTTCATGCCAACTCCTTATCAGGGGAAATGAGAAAGGGTCAAACGTGAATGGCGCTTGGTCTACGGAAGGGTTGCCTCACGACCGGGAGTAGTTTCAATGGGAAGAATGAAACGGTTATGGCTGGTTGGGTTGTTTTTGTTCTCTTTCATCGCTCAAGTTGCCTTGGGCGATTCCAGGCCCAACGTCTTGTTTATTTCCATCGATGACCTGAACAACTGGCCGGCTTGCCTGCAGGGGCATCCGGATGCCAGGACGCCCCACATCGATCGCCTGGCAGGGCGGGGAACCCTTTTCCGGGATGCCCATTGCCAGTTTCCGCTGTGCGGGCCGTCGCGGGCCAGCCTGATGGCGGGGATGCTCCCGACATCGCTGGGATTCAGGACACATATGGATGACGAGACTTTGGAGCAACGGGCCCAGGAAAAGGGGACCCGGTTGTTGCATTCCTATTTTGCCGATCACGGTTATGAAACCATGGCGGTGGGCAAGATCTGTCACAAGCACGTCCCGGGTGGAAGTGTCGACTTGTCGGGAGGGCGCGAACCCTTTGGGCCGAGGCCCAAACCCGGTTACAACTGGGTGAGTGAGAAGACGAGCACGGATTGGTATGCCTGGCCGGACAGGGATGAACAAACGGCCGATTTCCGGAGCGCTCAATGGGCTGTCGATCGCCTGCGGGAGCAACGCGAAGAGCCGTTCATCTTGATGGTGGGATTTCTCCGGCCGCACGTTCCGTGGTTCGTGCCGCAGAAATGGTTCGATAAACAGGTCCCGGTCGAGTCCCTGCATATGCCCCCCTATGATAAGGACGACTGGGATGACATTCCGGATTTTGCCTCGAACGTGGCCCGGGAACCGCAATACCCGACCACGGAATGGGCTATAGATAACAAGGAGTGGGAGAATATCGTTCAGGCTTATCTGGCTTGTATCTCTTTTGTAGATGACCAGGTGGGAAAGGTTCTCGATGCGCTGGATTCATCCCCCTATGCCGAGGATACGCTCATCGTCCTCTGGTCCGACCACGGTTATCATTTGGGAGAAAAAGGTTTGTTCAAAAAGGTGACCCTCTGGGACAGATCCACCCGGGTGCCGCTCATTATTGCCGGCCCCGGATTACCCAAGGGCCAGGTGTGCGACCGCGTGGTAAGTCTCCTCGACCTGTATCCGACCCTGGTCGACCTCTGCGGATTGCCCGAAAACAAGATAAACGAAGGCCGGAGCCTGAAACCGTTAATTGAGAAGCCCGACCGTAAATGGAATCACCCGGCCATTACCACGCTGTTTGAATTCAACCACAGCGTGACTACCGAGCAACACCGCTACATACGGTATGAAGACGGAAGCGAGGAAATCTACCATCGCAAAGAGGATCCCAACGAATGGACGAACCTGGCCGGGAAAGAGGGGATGAAACCGGTAGCCGACAAATTGTCCGCATTTCTTCCGAATTAAAGCCTGCTTTCACAGGCGGGCTTCCAATGCCTCGGCCACGGATTCCATGACCTTGATCCTGGCATAGGGCTTATTGTTTCCCTCCACCAGAATCCAAGGGGCAAACGGGGTGTCGGTGAGTTGAATCATATCCTCGACCGCTACCCTGTAATCGTTCCACTTGTCGCGATTCCGCCAATCCTCCGCTGTTATCTTCCATTTCTTATCCGGGTTGATCTCCCGGGCCTGGAACCGTCGCATTTGTTCATTGCGATCGATGTGCAACCAGAATTTCAAGATTACGGTCCCGAAATTTGCCCATTGTTCCTCTGTTTCGTTGATCTCCCGGTATGCGCGTTGCCATTCCTTCTCGCTACAGAAACCCTCCAGTCTCTCCACCATCACCCGTCCGTACCAGGATCGGTCGTAGACCGCGATGTGGCCTCCCTTGGGAAACACCTTCCAAAACCGCCAAAGGTAATGATGGTTCGATTCAAGTCGGGTGGGCGCCCCGATCGGAATTACTTCGTAGCCCCGCGGATCCAGACCCTTGGCCAGCCTTCGTATGGCGCCTCCTTTCCCGGCTGCATCCCAACCCTCGAAAGCCAGAACGACGGGAATCCGGCGCAGGTGGATTTCGTGTTCCAGTTCGTGCAAGCGTTTTTGCAATACCCGGCGTTTTTGACGGTAGGTCTGGGGGTCCAGACTGAGGCTGAGATCCATCTGGTCCAAACGACTGGATTCGAGAGCGTTCTTTCTCCAATCGAGCCGAGGCGAAATTTTGGGTTTCGGGGCCCGTTTTCTGGCTTTGATTGCCTCGCTCATGCATTGGCACACCAGTTTCCTTACATGGCGAAAGGCCTTCTTCAGCTTGTTCGATTTGATTCTGTTCCAGGGGGCGTTCTTGCTGCCGGTATGTTCCAACACATCCTTGGCCGCGTCCGCGTACTGGTCGTATTGCATATGGTACTTCCAGTTTATCTTGGTAATTCGCCAGGAGGTGGCAGGGTTGGATACCAGTCGTTGAAAACGCCGTCTTTGAAATTTTTTGCCGACAGAGAGGTAGATCTTGATCAACAAAATGCCGTCGTCGGTCAATTGCCTTTCGAATTGGTTGATCTCACGGAACAGGCGCTTCCGTCGATCACCGGTGAGCTTCCCTTCGACATGGTCCTGGAAGACAGGGCTATACCAGGACCGGTCAAATATCCCGATGCGGCCCTTTTCCGGAGTTTCGAGCCAGAACCGCCACAAAAATGGCCGGTAGAGGGTTTCTTCGGTGACAGAGTGTGCATAGTAGACCTTGAAACCTCGGGGATCCAGGGATAGCAGGAGACGATTGATGAGCGATCCTATGCCCGCAGCTTCCATCCCTTCGAATAACACGATCACCGGGATGTGCAATTCGGTCAACTTGCGCTGAAGGGCATCCAGCTTTGGATCTTCTTCAGCCGTATCCAGTTTGAGTGAACGCCGGTGGGGGGTCATTTCAATTCATGAGAAGAGATGCTGAGGGGGAGAGGAACCGCAGAGGGGGGGAGATGATGGAGGGATGGAGTGATGGAGGGTGATGGAATGATGATGGAGTGATGGATTAAGGGTACATCATCGTGATCGTGATCGAGCGAAGGGACTGTGGGAAATAGTAAAACGGACAACTCAATGCTTTTCCTTTCTTGGTGTTCCTGGCGAGCTTCCGCCTTCATGGATTTACCATGCTTCGCAATGCTACGCACGGCACAGCGGCGTGACAAGTGCGAGAGTCAAGTTATTCAGTTCAGTATTCTTACCGGCACGCCGTGTTCGGCCAGATAATCCTTGCATTGGCTTATGGTATAGGCGCCGAAGTGGAATATGGAGGCGGCCAATACGGCCGATGCCTTCCCCTTGGTCAATACATCCACCATGTGCTGCAGATTGCCGGCTCCCCCGGATGCGATGACCGGCACCGCTACCGCTTCGCTTATGCGGCGGTTCAACTCCAGGTCGTATCCGGTCTGCATACCATCCTGATCCATACTGGTCAGGAGAATTTCTCCCGCTCCCCGCCTTACCACCTTTTGGGACCACTCCACCGCGTCCAAGCCGGTGGAATTGCGGCCGCCATGCGTGTAAACTTCCCACTTTTCCGTTCCGGAGACGCGTTTGGCGTCGATGGCTACCACGATGCATTGATTGCCGAACCGGTTGGAGGCATGGTCCACCAGGTTTGCGTTGGCCACGGCGGCGGTGTTGAGGCTGATTTTATCGGCTCCGGACCTTAGCATGGCGTCGATGTCGTCCACATTTCTCAAGCCTCCCCCAACGGTGAGCGGCATAAAACACTCTTCGGCGGTCTGGGAAACCACATCCCGCATGATACCGCGTTCATCGCTGGAGGCAGTGATATCGAGAAATACCAGTTCGTCGGCCCCTTGTTCCTGGTAGGCTTTGGCGCAATCCACCGGATCCCCCGCGTCGACCAGTTGCTTGAACTTGATCCCCTTTACCACTCGGCCATCCGTCACATCCAGACATGGAATGATGCGCGCCGAGAGCATGGAAAATTCGGTTCAACTCTCAACCCGGGCCAAGTCGGGTTCAAACGTCACCGTCAGTCGGTATTGTTGTCTCGGGCGCATGTTGAGGGGGTGGTCGCGGATAAGGGTTTGCAGGTAATGGATATTTCCATATTGGGTGCGGTAGCCCGGTTCGTTGGTCACCACCTCGGTTTCGGCCCACTGTGCGTGAAAATCATCCTTGAGAACGGAAAAGCGCAACCCCTCGGCGCCCAGGGTGAAGGTATTTCCCGCCCGGTGCAGGGAGTGGGGAGACCCGATCACCAGCATGTAGCGCATGCGGTCCATGGTGACCGGATGTTTCACCATAAAAATGAAATCGCTGGTAATTTTTCCCTGGGTGAAAGTCCAGTTGACCTTACAGCTTCCCAGGCCGGATACCAGATTCTGCTCCTTATCGATCAGTTCCGGTTGTTCGTAGCGGAAGTAGATGGACCGGCGTAGACCGTAGCCGTAAGTACATCTTTTCCCATAGAAGGACGGGATGATGGTGTGTTTGCCGAATTGGAGTTCCGGCATCATTACGGGCAGGTACCGGTTGATGGGCCAATCGAAGATTCCGGGACTATGGGGGAAGGCCAGGGAATCGGAGCTGTCTTCCTGGTCGTTCCGGCAGAGAGGGATGTTGAAATGGAGTCCGCTATTGGTATCCCGATAGATAAAGAGGCCTTGTTCCTTGCGGGCGGTCCTGTCGAAGATGACGAAACGACTGGTTTGCTTGGACACGTATCCTTCCCCGGGTTTGGTGGCTTCCAGGTTCCGGGCCAACCGGGCCCACTGGCTGAGGTAACGCACTCCATCGAAATCGGCAATGCGGGTAGTCAGGTTTTTCATGGCCTCGCGTTCGGAATCGCGGATAACCATGTTGCCGTTTTCCTGGTCAAGGTAAGTTAGGTAGAAGAAATAGAACAGGCGCCTGAGCAAGTCGAAATACTGGGCTTTTTTTTCCGACGGTATCCAGTTGTCGCGAAATGCCTGCAGGATGAGGCCGATGCAGTGCATTTGCCCGTAGGCTCCGCTCCCGCGACCGAAGGACCAGCCCAAACCATCTTCACGCACCAGATCGGGCAACAGGCGCAGGTATTTTTCCGCAAAGGTCCGCAAACTGGGCAGTATGTGCTGGCGCAGTTGAATATTGGCGTGCAACTGAAGCGCTTGCCGAATGAAAATCAAGCTGAGCACCCCGTAAATATTGTATACCCCTTGGCCGTTCGGGCTATCGTCGTGGAAATTGCCCGAGCTCTTCTCCTTGGTCCGTTGCAGAAAAAGGTCGATCAATTTCCCGGTTTCATCTTTCCTCGACAGGCCCATGCTGTAGCGGGCCACCGCTTTAGCCACGTTGAAGGACTGCCAATGGTTTTGGTAGTCCGAATCAGCCAGAAGCAGGCGGTCCAGCCGGGCGCGGGTTTCGTCCATCAATCGCTCCCAGACCGGATTCCGGGCTTTGGCAGGACCAAAGGAAAGCAGGCCGAGGGCGGCATAGGCGATTCCGTTTTCTGCCACGGGATTTGCGAATGCCTGAGCCGTCACGCAACGCGCGGAAAGATCGATCAGGTCGTAGCCGTCCAACTGGGTCTCCCCGGTGGCGCGGTAGAACTCTCCTATGGCCAGCACGGCGTGACCCGGTTCATCTATTCTTCCGTTCTCCCCCGCGATCGGTACAATGGTGCCGTCCTGGTTTATCGATGAGAGGTTATGGCCTAAAATGGAACGGGCCATTTCTGTGCATTGCTCAGCGAATTGTTGCATTCAGGAAGTTTTTACAGCCGAAAATTTGTAAACGTGATATGTGGAAAATATACCTCTCTTGGTGTCAACGACTTATTAGGGTTAAAAAGGACTGATTGGTCGTAGTTTTGGAAAGTCGGGTAATCATGGATTCAGCTGCTTCATCCACTTTGAGCGGGGCCAGGGCCCGCCGGAAGAAATGAATGGTGTCGAGATTCTCGGGTGGAATGAGCAGTTCCTCCTTCCGGGTGCCGGAGGAGTTGACGTTCATAGCCGGCCACAACCGCAGGTCCGCCACCTTGCGGTCGAGGACCATTTCCATGTTTCCGGTGCCCTTGAATTCCTGGAAAATCAGCTCATCCATCCGGCTGCCCGTTTCGATCAGGGCCGAAGCTATAATGGTCAGACTACCCGATTCCTCGGTGTTGCGCGCGCTGGAGAAAAGCTGCCGGGGCTTTTCCAGGGCTCGAATGTCCAGACCCCCGGTCATGGTTCGTCCGCCCCCGCCCATGGCGGAATTGTAGGCCCGGCTCAGGCGGGTGAGGGAGTCCAGGAGAATAACCACGTCCCGGCCGGCTTCAACCAGCCTTTTGGAACGTTCGATGCAAAGCTCTGAAATCCTGATGTGGTTTTTTAGCGGTTCGTCATTGGAAGAGGCAAACACTTCGGCCCCCACGGTCCGCTTCATGTCGGTGACTTCCTCGGGCCGTTCGTCCACCAGAAGCATGATGACGTGGCATTCCGGATGATTTTCCAGAACCCCCACCGCGATGTCGCGCAGCAGGGTGGTCTTGCCGGTACGGGGCGGGGCCACGATCAAACCGCGCTGCCCTTTGCCGATGGGGCAAAAGAGATCGATGCACCGGTTAGTCATCCGGGCGTCTTTCGTTTCCAGGGTCAGTTTCTCCAGGGGGGTGATCGAGGTCAGGCTGGAAAATTCGAAGCAATACCTCCGCTTCTTCGGTTCCAAACCATCGATGGTCAGGATATAAGTTACCTTCGGGTTGGGAAACCTCGGGTCCGCCTTGGCCTTTGCTCTAAGGTAGCTCCCCTTCTTGAGCTTGAACCGCCGCAGCATTTCCCGGGGAACAAAGGGATCGGTCGGCCGCTTTTTCCCGTTGCGAGCCGGATCGAGCAGGTGACCCGACTTGTTTTTCATCGGGTTCAATATGCCTTCTACCTCAAAGGAATGGAGGGAAGATTTGTCCATGGGAATTGTTTTTGAAACGGGACCGGCGCGTCCAGGGATGCCAGTCGGAAGCGAACGGAATTTCCGGAACTGAATGATCGGATACCCAGGTTGAGAAATTTTTTGCCTCAACCCTCCAGTATTTCCGGAAAGGCGCACTCTTGCGGTGAAGGAAAGGCGTGTCAATAGCGCATTGCCAACGGAATGAGGATAAAAAGGCGCCGTTGGCGCCAATCAGGAATGAGATCCACGAAGGGCAAGAAGGTGCACGAAGCGACATCTTCCAATTGAAACATGGATGAACAGGATGGACAGGACGACCACTTATCACTGACCTTTGAAAACTGATCACTGAGATCTGGCGCCAACGGCGCCTCTCCCCTGTAGTTAATCCCTCCAAGAATTCAAATTTCTCAAAGGCCAATTCATTCCTCTAAAATGTCTACCGTTTGTGTGAACAAAGTAACGGGACTTGATACTCGAAATCCTCGAGCGGCCGGGGCTTTTACCCTGGTTGAATTGTTGGTGGTGATCGCCCTGCTGGGGATTCTCGGCGGGATGATTTTCGCCATTTCACCCGGGATCTTTCGAAGGGGAGAATCGAGCCGCGCCCAATCTGAAATCGAAGCTATTTCTGTAGCTCTGGAAGCTTACCGGCTGCATTTCGGAGATTATCCCCAAGCCCGGACTCCGAGGCAATTGTTCGATGCATTGGATGGAAAACTGGGTCCGGGTGTTACCCTCTCTATCCTCAATCCACCGGTCCGACCTTTTCTTCAAGCGGAACAATTTTCTTCCAACAGTGAAACCGATACCTTGACGGAACTCCTTGATCCATGGGGCAATTCCTATGAATACCGTTACATTTCCCGGGATCCCCCCGCTACGACCGTTTCGGGTTATAACCTGTTTTCAAAGGGGCCAGATGGCAAAGCCAGTATCGATGGGGCGGATGATTCCCCCATGGATGAAGACAATTTACGGTACCGTCGTTGACCGCCGGGTATTTCCTCCCAGTGTGTTGTCTAAGAAATTTCCTTGCACGCCCGTCCGGGTCATTCCTTGAATCGTGCATGCTAATCCGCATGTCTGACTTACCGAGCGCAAGCGACATCTTCCAATCTTCTTGCACGCCCGTCGGGGTCATGCCGGACCCCTTCCCCCACGACTTACCCGGTAAGGACAGGGGTGGTTTCACCCTGATCGAAGTGATTACCGTTATTGCTATTTTGATAATTTTGGCCGGGATATTGATTCCATCGATTCTCAGCGTGCAAAACCGGGCCAAGGTGGCTCAAACCGAAGCGTTGTTTGGCAAAATCGTAAATGCGTTGACCTTGTACTACCAGGACCACGGAGGTTATCCCGATTTTTCGGGTAACCTGAGCAATGGAGATGTCATTGTGGAACTGAACAACAGCGAACATTGGCGGGCCTTTACCGGGATTCTGGCCCTGAGCAGGCCGGATGGTTCCGCTTTCGATAACCCGGAAAATGACCCGCTGATCAAAAAATTCAACCCCAGGCGAAAGCGGTATTTTGACCTGCAGTTGAAGGAAATGGCATCGCTGCAGGGAACCTCCGGGTTGGTCGATGGTTTTGGGAATCCCAACATCGTGGTGGTGATCGATGCCGATCTGGATTTGCGTATTCGGGAGGAAAACCTGCCCGGTTCGGTGGGAAGAGACCTTCGGCAACCCGTCGCGGTGTATACGCGAAACACGGCTCGCAGCAATTTTCCGGAAATTGCCAGTTGGGACTCATTTTAGCGTGTGGGAGTTCAGGATCGATACGGGGGGAACCTTCACCGACTGCTTGGCCCGCAGCCCGACCGGCCAATGGCATCGTGTCAAGGTCCTGAGCAACGGTTCCATGAGGGCCAGGGTTCGAGCGGTTGCCGATGGTTGCCGAATCCGTATCTCACTCCGTGGAAAATGCCCTGACGGATTTTTCAAGGGGTTTGCTCTGGAGGCGCCGGGTCTGGAACGCGGATACGAGGTGAAGAATTATGATTCCCTCAGGGGAGAAATCGTTTTGGGGAAACCCTTGGCCCGGCAACTCCAACCGGGGGAGTTGCTCATACTCCAATTCCCTGGCGAGGCTTCCGAATTGGGGGCGCGGCTCCTCACCGCCACCGGGGCAGGCGCCCCTCTTCCGCCCGCCCGCCTGCGCCTGGCCACTACCAGAGGAACCAACGCCCTTCTGGAAGGCAAAGGGGCCCCCACCGCCTTGTTTATCAATCGCGGATTGGCCGATCTGTTGACCATCAATACTCAGCAGCGACCCGATCTGTTTGCCTTGGAAATCGAGCGGCCCCGTCCCCTGCACGAACGAGTCGTCGAAGTCGACATGGATGATGGGAGCGGAGCCCTCGGGGGGGCGGGACTCAGGGAGGAAGTTGCCCGATTATTGGAGGACGGCATCCAACATGCGGGAGTAGCCCTGATGCACAGTTACAGGGATGGTTCCAAGGAGCATCAATTGGCGGAGATTTTGAGGGACGCCGGAATGGAATCCGTAATTGTTTCTCACGACTGTGCCCCTTTTATCAGAATTTTGCCCCGTGCCGAAACGACCCTGGTGGAGGCCTATTTGTCACCCGTACTGGACAGTTATCTCGATCGAATTGCCGCTGCATTCGGATCTGAAGGCTTTTCGGTGATGACCAGTTCCGGAGGATTGGTTCCCCGGGGAGCATTCAAGGCTATAGACAGCTTGTTCAGCGGTCCGGCCGGTGGGGTGGTCGGCGCTGTTTCAGTGGGGAAAAGAGCCGGCTATTCCAAGGTAATCGGTTTTGATATGGGCGGGACCAGCACCGATGTGACCCGCTTCGACGGAGCCTATAAATATCAGTTTGAGACCAGGGTGGGCAACGTCCATTTGATGGCGCCCAGTTTGAAAATTGAAACGGTGGCAGCCGGAGGGGGTTCCATTTGTCAGTTTGACGGGGACCGTCTTCGGGTGGGTCCCGAAAGCGCGGGAGCTGAACCAGGGCCCGCCTGTTACGGAACGGGTGGACCCCTCACGGTAACGGATGTAAACCTTCTCCTGGGAAGAATGGATCCGGACCAATTCGGGATTCCGGTTTCAACTGACCAAAGCCTGTCCCGCTTTAAGCAGTTGGCCGGGCAGTTGAAGTTGAGCCAGGAGAGCGGCCGGGACTTGGACCGGTTCCTTACAGGATTGCTGGAGATTGCCGATGAAAACATGACCGATGCCATCCGGAAAATTTCAACCGCGGAAGGGTATGATCCCTCCGAATACGCCCTGGTGGCGTTTGGCGGAGCTGGCGGCCAGCATGCCTGCGCCATCGCCGAAAACCTCGGAATAGAAACGATTCTCTTTCCCGGCGATGCCGGATTGCTCAGCGCAGTCGGATTGGAGCAGGCGGTCTTGGAAGGCTTCGCGGAAAAGCAGATTCTCGAAGGTTATGCCGAATTTTCCGTAAGCGCGGGGGATCTGCTCACGGCATTGACTGCCGAAGCGATGGAGAAGTTGCCGCCGGGGCATGGAAGGGATGCGGTGGAGCGAAGGTGCATCTTGAGTATGCGCATAAGGGGCCAGGCCGTAGCCATGGATATCGATTGGAGGGAAAACCGGTCCGCCTTGCATGATTTTGCCCGGCAATACGAGATCATCTTCGGTTACAAGCCTCCCATGAACGATGTGGAAGTCGTATCCATGAGGGTGATTGTTTCCATTCCGGCTCCGAGCTTGGAACGAGAGGAATTCATGGAGGGAAAGGGAAAAATTCCACCCTTGAAACGGCAGAGGGTCTTCAGTCGGATAGGGTGGGTCAGCGCGCCCGTATACGGCAGAGCGGATTTACCCATTGGCTGCCCCGTTGACGGACCGGCCATTATCCAGGATTCGTTCAGTACCCTTTTTGTCGACGCGGGCTGGAGAGGCTTGGTCGGCTCGCATCATACCCTGCGCCTCCGGCTTCGGGAAAAGAACGTGGGGAATAGAAAAAATTTAGAAGCAGTCGAACTCGAGTTGTTCACAAACCGATTTCATACCTTGGTAGAAGATATGGGATACCGCCTCCAGCGCACTGCGCTTTCCACCAACGTGAAGGAACGCCTCGATTTTTCCTGTGCCCTGTTGGATGCCGAAGGAAGGTTGGTGGTCAATGCCCCCCACATTCCCGTTCATCTCGGAGCCATGGGTCTGTGCATTCGGACGGTTACCCAAAGTCATCGTTGGGAACCGGGCCAAATGGTCGCCACCAATCATCCCGGATTCGGCGGATCCCATTTACCGGATATCACCGTGATTTGTCCCGTTTTCGCTGGAAACGGGCGGTTGACCGGTTTTTTGGCCAACCGCGCCCATCATGCCGAACTGGGAGGCATCAGCCCGGGTTCGATGCCTCCTTTTGCCAGGAATCTGGCCGAGGAAGGCGTGGTGATTCCTCCCATCTTGGTAATGTGTGAGGGGCAGGTTGATCTGGATGAAGTGGAGCGATTGTTGCGGTCGAAACCCGGCCCGAGCCGGGCGGTTGAGGAAAATTTGGCCGACCTGAGAGCACAGATTGCCGCCAATCTGAAGGGGATGCGCGATTTGGCCGCCTTGGCCGGTTCTTTCGGAAACAGGACCATCCTCCGGTTCATGCGGGCCATTCAGGCCCGGGCGGAGCGCAGTCTTCGCCGCAAACTGAATAAATTGGCCGATGGCAGTTATGAGGCTGAGCAAAAACTCGACGATGGAACCCGGCTCCACGTGGCGGCGCGGGTAGAAGGAGATTCCTTGAGCCTGGATTTTTCCGGCTCCGATAAGACCCATGCGAGCAACTTCCATGCTCCCCCGGGCGTTGTTTACAGCGCTATCATGTATTTCCTGCGGGTCTGGGTGAATGAACCGATGCCGTTGAACGAAGGGTTGCTGAAGCCAGTCAAAATTGTCTTGCCGGACGGGTTGCTCAATCCTCCCTTCCCCCCGGATCCTCAAAAGTGTCCCCCGGTGGTGGCCGGAAATGTCGAGACCAGTCAACGCTTGGTCGATACCTTGTTTCTTGCCTTCGCCGTTGGGGCCTGCGGACAGGGGACGATGAATAATTTGATCTTTGGAAACAACCGTATCAGTTACTATGAGACCATTGCCGGGGGATCGGGAGCGGGAGAAGGATTTGACGGGGAAAGCGGAGTGCACGTCAACATGACCAATACGGGGATTACGGATCCGGAAATCCTCGAGTACAGGTATCCCGTCCGGCTGAAAACGTTTTGTATCCGGAAGGGGTCGGGAGGATCGGGTCAATTCGCCGGGGGCGATGGGGTCGTGCGCGAGTTGGAGTTCAGGGAAGCTTTGACGGTTTCCCTGATAACCCAGCACAGAAACGAGGGTCCCTACGGCCTGCTGGGAGGACAACCTGGAAAACCCGGGGAGCAGTGGTTGATTCGAAAAGATGGAACCCGGCAACGCCTGAATGCATCCGACCAGGTGGAGGTTCGTCCAGGGGACACGCTCCGCATACTCACTCCCGGAGGCGGAGGGTGGGGGAGATAAAGGAAGAAGGAAGAAGGAAGAAGGAAGAAAGGAATGATGGAATGATGGAGTGATGGAATAAGGGTACATCATCGTGATCGTGATCCTGATCGAAATCCCCCAGCAATTACCTCTCGCAACTTGTCACGCCGTAATCCATGAAGGCGGAAGATCGCCAAGAAACGCCAAGAGGGATTAACCACAAAAGGCACAAATGACAAAAAGCGCCGAAGGCGCCACTGAACACTTTCCTCTTTCCTCTGGAGCGAAGCGCAATCATCCGGCTTTTACGCCAAAGGCGTTAAACTCCAAAGCCCAGTGTCGCGCAGCGCACGCTGGGTTGCCGACCACCCATATGACCGAACCCCATCGGGGTTCCACAAAAGGCGCGCCGGGCGCGCCAATGAGGAATGAGGAATTTTTGGGAGGAAATAGCCACAAAACGTATAAAAGACTCAAAAAGGCCGGTTGATTCCCCTTTCAATTCAGGGATCAATCATTCAATCAGGATTGCTTGATCTGATGCAGGAAATTCTTGGGACTAACAGCGGGAATCGGCGACTTTCGATAATCAATGAGGTTTCGTGTAACGATACAATCCGACTCCCAAGCCAACGCAGCAGCAGCTTGCATGGCATCTTCCAGGTCATTCATCGGCAAGTCAAGAGCCCGGCGGGCGTCCTTAGCTGTTACAGCGGCGACATCTACAATAGATAGAAGCATATTCAGAAAATCTCTCCCGTCGCCCTTCAATAGGTAGGCGCAGTTCGAAAGTGAATGCCATGCGATCGCTGCTTGCCCTCCTTCCTCAGCCCATCGTAAAACGTCTGCACTCTTGGAGAAAAACTTCGGGCGGCGCAGCGCCACATCAAGCAATACGTCCGTATCGATGAGGACCTTCATCAGGAAAGGTATTTCTTTTCCAGGACCGATTGCTTCAGATCTCCAGGTCTGGATGACTTGAGGGAAGCGCTACCGATCATTGAATCCACAATGGAGCCTTCCGGAGCTTTTTGTTCGGAAAGAAGTTTCTCGATCAGTCCGGATACGCTGGACCTTCGCATCCGAGCCAGGCGCTTGGCTCGTTTATGAACCTTCGGATCGAGGGTAATGGTCACTCTGGCCTTCATGAGTATGCATTAGAATTTTTTTATGCATACCGTCAAGGTATTTCTTAGGGCCGCTTTACGCTTTGACGTCAAAGGGTCAAGGTATGATTTATGAGTAAGGCAACCTTGTACCTGGACGAATCGGTCCATAAAGCATTGCGGCTCAAGTCCGCTGAAACTAGGCAATCCATGTCCGAGTTGGCAAATGATGCGCTCAAGGCAGCGCTCCTGGAAGACCTCGAAGACATTGAAGACTGGAAAAGAAGAAGGAAAGAAAAGACGATCAGCTATGACGAATTATTGTCTCAACTAAAGGAAGATGGGACGATAACCCTCTGAGTCCTCAAGGTCCTCTGTAGTTAATAATATTTGCCACAAAAGGCACAAAATACTCAAAATTCCCCTGGGTAATCAGTCACTTGGAAAAAAAGGAGGGCGGGTTTTCCAACCCGCCATAACCTCCCTAAAGAATAAGCGGTTTGGAAAACCCACTCTCCATTAGATCCTGCCCCGTATAACAGACCCCAATCTCGGCGTCCTTTGCGATCTCTGCGAGAGTCATTTCCTGGTTTCTGGTTACTAGTTTTTGGTTTCAGTCTTCAGCCTTTTTGAGTCTTTTGTGGTTAGTCCTTCCTAATTCCTAATTGGGACCAACGGCGCCTCCCCCTTCCAAGAATTCAAAATTTCCCAAGGCCAATTCAATTGAAATCAAAGCCATGAATGGCTTCGGCGGCCAGGGTGCCCAACCGGCCCCGCAGTTCGAGGATATCCCCCTTTCCATCCGGATGAGTGCGGTTGCTCATGAAGATAACGAACGTGTCGGAGTAGGGATCGATCCACAAACTCGGTCCGGTGAATCCGGTATGGCCGAAGCCGCCGATCGGGAAGAGGCTCCCCCGTTGCCGGGAATAGCCGGTATCGATGTCCCAACCCAATCCCCGCAAATCCTCTACCTGGTCGGGTGATTGGGTGGAGGTCATGAGTTCCACCGATTCTCGCTGGAACAGGCGGAAACCGTTCAGTTCTCCCTTGTTCAGGATCATACGGGAAAACAGGGCCAAGTCTGCTGCTGTGGTGAAGATTCCGGCATGTCCCATCACCCCGCCTGCCCTTCGGCAAACGGGGTCGTGGACGGCGCCCCTGAGCATTTGCCCGCCCGCCCAATTGGTTGGCGCAATACGCGATTTCAAATCGGGGGAGGGCAGGTAACCCGTGTCGACCATTCCCAATGGTTCGAATATTTCCTCCCGGGTGAATGACTCCAGCGTGCGGCTGGTTACGCGCTGAATGATTTCGCCAAGCAGAATGAAGTTGATATCGCTGTAGACAAATTGGGTTCCCGGTTGGGTCCGGGGGCGCTCCGCCATGGCCAAAGCCAAAGCGGTTTCGTAACCCTCCCATTGCTTGGATCCCCCTTCCTCTTCAATGGAGAGGGGGATGCCCGGGGGAAGCCCCGAGGTATGGGTCATCAAGTGCCGGATGGTGAGGTCCTTTCCTCCTGCATCGGCGTAATCTTCCAGATAACGATGGGCCGGGGCATCCAGTTCTATTCGACCGCGTTCCAACAGCAACAAAATGGCGGCGGTTGTTGCAACCACTTTGGTCAGGGAAGCGGCATCGTAAATGGCATCGACACGGGTTGGTATGATTTCCGGCTCCACCGACATATGACCGTAGGCATTGGCATAAATCTCCCCGCCATGCTCCAGCCAGAAGACCCCTCCTGGGACTTTTCCCAGTGCCACCGCGCGTTCCACAGCGGCGTCAATTTCCGCTAATTTTCCGGCATCGAAAACCTCAGGCGGCAACCCGGAGCATGGAGTCGGGTCCGCCAGTTTCCAGAGTAAGGAAAGGGCGAGAAGATACGTGAAACCCCTCATCGAATTACCGGTTTTCCATCGGTTGAATTTTCCTTTCGTATCCCGTGGATGCGAGCTTTTCCTCTTGAAAAGTTATTTGCGGTTCGACCCATGGCAGGGACAGGGCATTATTATCCCGATGCCATGAAGGATCCATCCACACAGATTTATTTTCATCCCCTTTCATTTGAGCACGACACCGGCTACGGGCACCCCGAGCGGGCAGACCGCGTGCGCGCCGTTCGGCATCGCCTTCAGTCCGTTGACCTCATGGGATTGGATTGGGTGACCCCCCGGCTGGCTGCTACTGCCTCCATTGCGGCAAACCACGATACCGACTACATTGCCTTCGTGGAGGAGATGGCCCGTAAAGGAGGCGGGCAGTTGGATGTGGACACCTCCTTGTCCAAAGAGTCCTACCGGGCTGCCCTGGCTTCTGCCGGGGCGGGGATTCAGGCCGTGGATGCCGTGCTGAAGGGTGAAGCAAAAAATGCCTTCAGCATCAACCGCCCACCCGGGCACCACGCCCTCACTTCAATGGCGATGGGCTTTTGCATATTTAACAATATTGCCATAGCCGCCCGTCATGCCATAGCCGCCCACGAGGTAAATCGGGTCTTTATCTTCGATTGGGATGTCCATCATGGCAATGGAACCCAGGATAGCTTTTACGACGATCCTTCCGTCTATTTTTGCAGCATCCATCAGAGTCCCTTATATCCGGGAACCGGATCCGCCGCGGAGACCGGACGGGGCCCGGGAAAAGGTTATACGCTTAATTTGCCCGTCCCGGCGGGAACGCGAGGTGACGTTTACCATCGACTCATGAGAGAAAATGTGATCCCGGCCCTGCATGCTTTCGAACCGGAAATTATTCTGATTTCGGCCGGTTTCGATGCTCACCAACGCGACCCCCTGGCCGGGGTTCTCCTGACGGATGAGGATTTTGCCATGATGACCCGTTTGGCGCTGGAAGCAGCCGATCAATTGTGCGAAGGCAAAGTGGTAGCGTTGTTGGAAGGTGGATACGATCTCCAGGGTTTAGCCGGCGGGTCCGAACAAATGATCCGTACCTTTTCCGGGCAACCGGGATAAGGCCGGATGGGTTAAAACAATCACCACAGAGATCACAGAGGACACAGAGGGGAAGGCGCCGTTGGCGCCAATTAGGAATTAGGAATTAGGAATTAGGAATTGGCTGACGCCA
Organism: Opitutales bacterium; assembly: GCA_964291575.2. GTDB lineage: Bacteria > Verrucomicrobiota > Verrucomicrobiia > Opitutales > UBA2995 > JAABVD01. The sequence goes on from OZ219851.1 coordinate 43,778, forward strand.
AGACGCGATGGCACAAAGAGGGAGGCGCTCCTGGGTGCCTTTGGTGGAACTCCGTTGGGGTTCGATCATGGGTTATCGGTAACCCAGCGTCCGCTGCGCGACGCCGGGTTTTGGAGTTTAACGCCTTCGGCGTAATAGCCAGATTACGGCGCCTTCGACGCCTCTTGGCGTTCTTGGCGATCTTCCGCCTTCATGGATTACGGCGTGACAAGTTGTGAGAGGTAATTGCTGGGGGATTTCGATCAGGATCACGATCACGATGATGTACCCTTATTCCATCACTCCATCACTCCATCATTCCATCATTCCTTTCTTCCTTCTGCCTTCTTCCTTTTTATCAGGGGGCTTCTTTTGCTTGGACAAGCGACGCGATTTGGAAAATATCCCACCTTCGCATGTCCTTTCCCCTGTCCCAATATCTGCCCCATGACTTCAGGCCCGAAGACGGTATTGGCCTCATAGCGGGCAAGGAACTTTATCCGGAAATGGTCGCCCGCCGCATGCTGGAGGCCGGGGTGCGGGTAAGCCTGATCGCTTTTGAAGGAGAAACGAGGGAAAGTCTTTTCCAAATGTTTCCGGAAACGGAGCGCATTCGCCTCAAGGTTGGAAAAATGGGGAAATTGCTTAAGGCGCTGAGAGATTTTCGGGTCAAATGGGCCATGATGGCGGGACAAATTACTCCCGGCCGCTTATTCAAGGACCTTCACCCGGATCTGAAAGCAATCGCCCTGTTGGCGAGGCTCCGGGAAAAAAATGCCGAAAGTATTTTCGGGGCGGTCTCGGAGGAGATTGCCAAACTCGGCATCAAGTTAATCGATGCGCGGGGATTCCTCGACGACCAGATGGCCGAAATAGGGCCCATGACCAGAATTCGGGAACGGGTGCGCCCGGATTTCATCCAGCACGGAATCGGGATGGCCAAGGAGATCGCCCGATTGGACATCGGGCAGGGAGTGGTCATTCGCAAGGGAGTCGTCGTCGCGGTGGAGGCATTTGAAGGAACGGACCGAATGCTGAGACGTGCCGGTAGTTTCGATACGGATCAACTCGTATTTATCAAGGCGGTTAAACCCGGACAGGATTTCCGTTTCGATGTTCCGGTATTCGGCATGCGTACCTTGGAAGTGATGAAACAGGCGAAGATTCACCACGGCTACCTGGAAGCCGATAAAACCATTATCCTGGAGAAGGAGGAAGTTCTGCGGCGGGCTGAAGCATGGAGAATCCAATTGGTTGGTTTTTCAACCGGTTAACTTTTTCTTGTCCCGGATGTGCCATGTTTCTCAAAATGCCGCGCATTAGGGCGCCTTTTCCGCTTTGAGAAGTGATCAAACTCATCCAGTTGGCCGGTTGGATTGTCGCGGCATTACCTGTCTTCCTGTTGCGTATTTTTGCGGTAGTAGGTGGCGACATCCTCTACTTTCTTCATTGGCCCATTCGCCGCGTCCTATTCTCAAATCTCCAGCACGTATTTCCCGATAAACCCCTTCCCTGGAGACGCCGAAAGGCGCGGGAAAGTTGCCGCCGGCTGATTGAAAAGGTTCTGTTTATTTTGGCTCGACCTTATTTGGTGCAAGATCGTCTCAACGGCACAATCCCTCTCACCAATGCTACGGTTGAGTTGCTGCACAAATACCTTGAGCCCAAGCGACCTCTCATTCTCTTATCCCTCCACACCTGCCTGGCCGAGGCCTTCACTCTGCTTCGCCGGGTCTACCCAGGTAAATCTCCCGATATCTGTCTCTACTACAAGCACTCGAAGCAGGCCATCCTGGACCAGTATGCAGCGGCCAGCAGAAGCGCTCACGGTTGTGTCGTTCTTTCCCCGGAGAATGGTCTGGACCAGGTACGCGCTCAACTGAAGAAGAACAACTGGGTTGTCCTCAACTTCAGTCGGGCGGACCTTGAAGAAGGCCAACAGGGGTTTTTCCAGGGAAGGGTTGCCACGACAAACCCCTTGCACCAGACCCTGGCGCGGGCTTGTAAATCGGACGTCGCCATCATCTACGTCGAGCGAACCGGCTTCTGGGAGGGAAACCTGCACATTGAAAGAGTCGCCCGCGGCCATCGGGACGAACCCATTCTGTTCAAGACCAATGAATGGCTGGAGAATCGCCTAAGGACCGATGAAAGATTGGTGGACGACTGGATGTGGATGCACGATCGGTGGAAAACCGACAAAGACCACCGAGGGATCCTGAACCTGGAACACCCGAGAAGCATCATCGAGGAATCCCGATCCTATTACCGCTGGCCTTCCCTCCCGAAAAAAACCCATTACTGGTTCCGCATGCCCAACAACTTGGGCAACTTGGTCAAGATGCTGCCCTTTATCAAGCAGATCGGGAGTTCACGGCCCGATGCCGAAGTCACCGTTCTGGTAAAGCGGCGCTTTTCCGGCTTGGTAAAAAGTCTCTCCGTGGCCCAAAGGGTAGTGGCGATTCCTCGAAGAAATACTGCTTACTTCAAACGGTTTTACCGGATGCGCACAGCTCATCCGGATTGTTACTTCCCATTAACGGGTACTTTCCTGGGGGATATCGAGGGGCTTCTAACGGGCGCCCCCAGGCGAATCGGCCTAAGGATGCCCGGTTCAACACGTCCGCTTCTGACCGACAAATTCCCACTCGATCCCGGCTACGATGAAGAAAAAAATCATCAAACCCATCTCTGGGAGATGTTCTTCAGGCACTTCGGCCTCAGGGGGGACCTCGACTGGTCGCCCCTGCAACTGGCGGCGGACAACCTGGTTATAAATCCTTTGCGCTGCCTTCAAACCGAATCACGGGAAGCCCCGTATCTGGGGCTGATTTGTGGTGCGGGAAACCAGATGGAAAAGTGTTGGAGTATCGATTACTGGATCGAATGCGTGGCGGGCCTGATGGATCTCTATCCCCAAAGTAATGTATGTCTTTTCGGCTGTCCTCCCGATCTACCGGTGAGCCGAAAGATTATCGAGGAATTCGAGCCTGGCTCGATCCACGACTTTACGGGATCCACAGACCTGGTTCAGTTTGCCATGGCCTTGAGGTCTTGCTCCCTCGTCATTTCCAACGATTGTGGCGGCCTTCACCTGGCCAACGCCCTGGGCATCCCCGTGGTGGGGCTGTACGGCGAGACCAACCCCGTGCGAACCGGCCCGATATTTCAAGCCCCCAAAAAGGTTATTCAGCCCACGGGTTGCCCGGCCGCCGGCGGCATAAGTGTGACCCGCATAAATTTGTCTCAGGTGTTTGAAGGGATCACGGAACTGGTCACCTGATCCGTGGTCAAGTATTTCGGGATTGCAGGAAGAGTTGAAACCGAGCAAGGTGATTGAACTGGTCGGTATGACCGGATAATGCGATTTTTTCCGGGGTTATCTCCATGGTCCGTATTTTAAGCGCCATTTTACTGTGCGGTTGGAGCCAAGGACTCAATGCCATTCGAGATGTCCAATACGGCGAGCCCTCGCCTGAGATCGTCGAGTTGGCGAGGGCGCCTTGGCTGCCCCTTGCCGTGGTCGATCCGACCAGGCAATTCCTCCTCCAATTGGGGGTGAAAGGGCTCGTCCCGATGGAGCGCTTGGCCAGGAATGAGATTCGACTTGCCGGACGAATTCTTCATCCGGAAACCTTGGCCCCGAATCGATCGCTTTACCTGGATCGTTTGACCCTGATCCGGATCGAAGGAGGTCCGCCCATGCCGGTTGCCGGTTTGCCGGCAGATCCGGTAATTCTCAATGTGAAGTGGTCGCCCAATGGATCCTGGATTGCCCTATTGCTGGAAGGAGAAGAAGGGGTCGGTTTATGGAAGGTGGATACCCGAACCGCGGAAGCTGAACGGTGGACGCAACTCAGGATTCACCCCGGGCTGGGCGCGACCATACATTGGGAATCGTCCAGCCAGTCGGTCTGGTTGAAATCCGTACCGGAGAATTCAGAGGGTCCGCCCCGAATAAGTCCAGTTTCCGAGGGGCCTGTCGTTCGCATGACACGGGACCGAGCCCTTCCTGCCTATACTTTTCAGGACCTGCTCGAGACAGTTGGAGATGTAAAACGGTTCGAGTACTATTTTTCTTCTCAAATTACTCGTGTGACGTTGAGCGGGGACACTGGCCAAGTGGGGATTCCGGGGTTGTTCCGGTCCTTTCAACCCAGCCCGGACGGGAAATATCTGCTGGTGGAAAGGTTGGTTGAGCCCTGGTCGGATATGGTTACCGAAGAACGGTTCGGCTACCAATGGGAAGTTTGGAGGGTCGAGGAGGGATTTCTCAAAACGGTGGCTTCCGCGCCTTTGGGAGAAGCTATGCCCTCCATTAAAAGCGCTGTTCACCCGGGAGCCCGGGAGGCCGAGTGGAGGCCCGATGCACCCGCAACACTGGTCTGGATTGAAGCCCAGGATGGAGGGGATTTACGCCGCAATGCGAGGATTCGCGATATACTTTACGGCTTGGAGGCGCCCTTTATCGGGCCACCGAAAATCCTGGCCCGATTGCGCCATCGCTTGGCCGATGTGATCTGGCATAGCGGTGATCTCGCCTTGTTGGTCTTGCTGAACGGGCAAGCGAGGGAAGTTTCCTTTCAGCGCCTGTATCCCGATTTGGGGGAAAGAAAGTCCCCGCGTCGATTGATAACCAACAAGATAGGGGATCGTTACAAACATTCGGGATACCCTTTGATAGCCTATAACGAGAAGGGATTGCCCATTCTGCAGACTGACGCTGGAGCTGACCATATCTACCTGGTCGGAGACGGGGGAACGCGGGATGGTGACCGACCCTTTTTGGTAAAATTCAACCTGCAGACGAAAAGAAAGGAGGAAATCTTTCGTTCCCGTCCACCCTTCTACGAAAGACCTCATACGCTGCTGGACGCGAAACGGAACCAAATACTGGTTCAACGCGAGTCGACCAAGATGCCCCCCAATCACTTTGTGTGGAACCCGGAGGATAGATTCGAGCGACCGGTCACCCGGGTATCCAACCCCTACCTCCTTCTCGTTGGAATGCAACATAGGATCCTGAGGTACAAGCGTTCCGATAATTTGCAGCTCACGGCCAACCTTTACCTTCCGGCCGGATACGACCCTGACAGGGACGGGCCTTTACCAACATTGATCTGGGCCTACCCGAAATCCTACAATGATCCATCCAATGCATCCCAAACCGCATTCTCCCCCTATGAATTTTACGAGGCGCGCTGGTACCGGCCCGCTATTTGGGTAACGCAGGGCTATGCCGTGGTGGACAGTCCGCCCATGCCCATTGTCGCCCGGAACAAGGCCAGCCCAAATGATGATTTCATCCGGCAAATCAAGTTGTCTGCTCAAGCCCTGGTGAGTAGGTTGCTGCGTTTGGGAATCAGTGAGAAGGATCGCATCGGCATCGGCGGCAATTCCTATGGAGCATTTTTGGCGGTTAACCTTTTGGCCAATACCGATTTGTTCAGCGCGGGCATCGCCCGCAGCGGGGCCTATAATCGCACCCTGACGCCATTTGGATTTCAAAATGAAGAACGGTTTTTTTGGCAAGCGCCGGATGTCTACCTGCAGATGTCTCCCATTTTCCGGGTCCGGAATATCGAAGAACCCCTCCTGTTGTTTCATGGGCGCAAGGACGATAATTCGGGGACTTTCCCCATGCAAAGCGAAAGGATGTTTCACGCTATCCGGGGATTTGGAGGGACGGCGCGCCTGGTTCTATTCCCCCATGAGGGTCATACCTTTCGCGGGGAGAAATCGATCCTTCACATGCTTGGGGAAATGGAAAAGTGGCTCGATCTCTACGTGAAGAAAGATGCGCACGATCCCAACCAGCGCCAATGGACCCAGGACGATTTTCCCGCCGTTGGGGAAGTGTGGCACATCGAGGATAAATAGTGGAAAAGGGGTCAAACGCAAAATGTTAATATCGTCCTCTAGTTTCACCTGAATGGCTGAACCGAACCAGTCAGATATTAACATTTTGCGTTTGACCCCTTCCTTTTCCGAGATGATCGAAAATGGTGTGACTGAGACATAGGTTACAAATAATCCGGACACATCGGTTACACTTTATGAAATTCATTCAGGTGGCTGAGTGTCGAGTGTTTTTGGACGATGGGGGGCGATGTAGGCCGTAGGCCGATATCGCCCCCCATCGTCGTATCTTAACGTTCCAAGCAGTATGTTGCTGTAATGCAGACGGATGCTGGTGTCGCTGGATTGACTTAAGCCCACACGGCATCCGGCAAAGTGTTCACCGACATAATAGCTCTTTCCTTCAAAAGAAATAAAACCGCTACTGGAAACGGTCTTGACCAGGTAATCTTTGGGGTAGCGTATTTTGTCGTTTTCACCCATGCGTTTTTTGGAGGCTTGGTACACTTCGGCCGGCCTTTGCATGCCCAGTGCTTCATGAGGTCTTTCATGATTGTAAGTATGCACCCAGCGTTGGAAGCGTCGTTGTTGGGCCCGCAGGTTGGCCGAAGGCGGCCGGGTGGCTTCGGCTTTCAGATCGCGGTGCATGCGTTCGTGAGAACCATTGTCCTGTGGATGACCGGGCCGAGTGAACTCAACGGCGATCCCCTGCTCAATCCACCACACGCTCAGCCGGGAGAGACGTCCCAGCCCAAAGGCGGCCGAAAAGGGAGTGCCATGATCCACCCGGATGATGGCTGGAAGCCCGTAAAGACGGGCCATGCGCTTGAATCCACGGTAGGTGGTAGCGAACTGCTGATTGGGCTGGGCCCGGCAGCCTATCATAAAATGGCTGTTCAGATCTTTTATCGTCAAAGGGTCACAACGCGTTCCATCTCCCAGCTTGAACCAACCCTTGAAATCGATCGTCCAGACATGGTTCGGATACTCGGCCTGGGTCAACTGGCAAGGTTCAACCGCGTAAGCTCCAGGTCTGCGCCGCCGGGGCTTGATCATGCCGTTGCGTTTTAGAATGGCTCCAATGGTACTACAGGAAGGAGCTCGTTGCATGGAATGCTTCTTCAAAAGCAAATCTCTGAGTTTCTTAGGTCCCCAGGTCGGATGCCGCCGCCGGTCCTCCAAGATGAGCTTTTCCACCGCCTTATCGGTTAAGTTGGCATAACGGTGCGGACATCGGCTTTTCTCATGCAATCCGGAGGCTCCATCTTGTTGGTAACGTCGCAGGTACTTGTGGCCGGTCTTGCGGCTGATACCGAAGTCCTCACACAGTTCGGTTATGGTAAATCGTCCACTGTTGGCCAAGTGCACGAATTTTAGTTTTTGGTCCATTAGGTCTACAGTTTTCCAGGGCATAATGCCCAGCTTGACTGTAACCTATGTCTCCGGTCTATTTGTTACCGATGTCTCCGGTTCATACCTTCATCAGTTGGATCCGTGGATAATTTGACCGGTCTTCTTGTTTGTGAAGGTCCAGTTGTCGGGGTTGAAAATGAATGCCGACTTTCCCGGAACATTGGGCGTGTAGGTTGCGGGCAAGTGGCTGGATAGCCTGTCCTTGATTTTCTGATACGCAGGATCTGAAGCCAGGTTCTTCCATTCATTTGGGTCGATTTGGTGGTCGTAGAGTTCTTCGGTGGCGTCTGTATAACGGATGTAGCGCCAGCGTTGATCGCGAACAGCGGTATTGCCGTATTCATAATCGATGATGCTTGGGTGGGGCCAACTTGCCTTGGGATTTTCGAGCAGCGGTGCAAGGTTGGGACCGTCGAAATCGACGTCACTCTCCAAATTCAACAGACTGACCAGCGTGGGAAAAATGGATATCAGATTGACCGGTTGATTGGTCTCCGCACCAGTAATTTTCATATCCGGAGTGACTATGATAAATGGAACTCGGGTCGCTTCCTCCCAGAGTGTGGATTTCATCCAGTGGTCTTTCTCACCCAGATGAAATCCATGATCTGACCACAATACTACAATTGTGTTACCTGCAAAAGCTGAACGGTCGAGCGCTTCCATGATGCGTCCCACCTGTGCATCGGCAAAACTTATACTCGCGAGATAACACCGGACGGCTTCCTCCCATCGACCTGCATCGATCGCAGCTTGCATTTCATCCCGTCGATGAGCGGCCCAATGCTTGCCGATCTCCGGAACATCTTCCAGATCACCTTGGGGCGCCTCGGGCAGGTGAATTTCTTTATCTGCATAGAGATCGTGATAGCGTTTTGGAATATACCAGGGCAAATGGGGGTGGAAGGTTCCAACTGATAGGAAGAATGGTATGTCTTCGGGATGGTTCTTCAGAAAATCGATGGCGTAATCCACTACGACTACATCGTCATAAACGGCTTCATCCCGCGGCAGAATGCCCCAGTCCCGCTCGTTACGACCTCGCAAATACTCAACCTTGCTGAATGGGTATCCTTCGGGAGGCGGCATCCATTCCGTCCACGGGTAGTTGAGTTTGTTTGAGCGGGTCCACGGAAAATCGGCCCATGGAATACGCTTGTAGGCGTGCCATTGGTCAGGAGGGTTGTTACCTGCAGTGTGGTGAAAGCTCTTTCCGGTTCCAATGACTCGATAACCCTGTTCTTTAAAAAACCGGGGCACGGTCATCGTCTCCGGGTAGTTTGCCCGCAGCCACTGACTATTGTTGTAGATCCCGGTGGTGGAAGGCATCAAGCCTGTCATGACAGCGGTGCGACTGGGGTTGCAGACTGGGGAAGGACAATGCGCGTTGGTGAAGTTGATTCCCCGTTGAGCCAGTTTGTCCATGTGAGGGGTAAAGACTTCTCCCTCGTAGCCTCCGAGAAAATTGGTCCAGTCTCTCATGTCGTCGACGGAGATCATCAGGACATTCTGTGGCGAAGCTTGAGCTGCCAGAGTGTCTACGAAACCGAGGCCGGACAACAGGATAACGGTCAGGCAACTGATTCCAATCTGACTGAAGCGGTTCATCGGGTGTATTCTGCCAGTAGATTCGTATAAGCGCTCTTATAGAATAGGATGTCTGCCCCGTGAATCAGCAGTTGAGCGCCTGCGTCCCGCATGAACTTCGAATGATCCTTGTCGAAAACCAAAGTGCCAAAAACTTTTCCCGCCGCGAGCGTGTCCTTTGCTACCTGTTCAGCCGCCTTCAGAACTTCCACATCCTTTATTTGACCGGGTTTTCCGGAGAGCAGTGAGAAATCTCCCGGACCGAAAAAAATGCCGTCCACACCTTCGATTTCGGCAATCTCACGGACATGGGGTAGAGCGGAGGGGGATTCGATCTGGATTAGAATCCAGGTTTCTGCATTTGCTTTTTGAGTGTAGTCATCTGCTGGGTACGATCCAAAATTATTGTCGGCGCTACCGCCATCGAATCCCCGTTCACCCAAGGGAGCGAACTTCGACCAGCGGATGACTTCCCTGGCTTCTTCGACCGTTTCGCAACGGGGGTACATGATGCCGTGGGCACCGGCTTCCAGCAGGCGTCCCATGCGCATGGTTTCCCAGCGTGCGGGACGGGCGAGGACATCCGCATCGCCCATGCGCGCAGCCCGGCAGAGACCGGCAAAGGTTTCCACACTTTTGTCACTATGTTCCAAATCGTACCACAGGAAGTCGAATCCCATCTGGCTCAATACTTCAGTATGAACAGGGTCGATTGACTTTACCAAAGTTCCCAGTGCCAGCCCTCCGTTCTTCCAGGTTTGTTTTACCTTACTTATTCGCATCGTGGATTGTGTAATTAGGGGCTACACCGGCGTGTGGGCTACAGCCTTCGATTGGTACATCCAGGGAACCAAAATAGACTTCATGGAAGGTCTCTTTCCCCAATGCTCTTTCCCGGCCTGAATTCGGGGATGAGCAGGGTGCGGTGGTTTCTCAGGGTGTCTCCTTGAATTCGCTCTTCCAGGAGTTGGTGAATTTTAACTGCTCGTGTTCTGGGGTTGAATTCGTAGTAGGCAGGTACGGGATCCAGATGATGCAGAAAGTTGCGCTCGTGACGGCTTATAAGAGTGAGGTCTTCCGGGATGCGGATGCCCATTTTAAGCGCTTGAGTGAATATCCTCAAGTACTCGCCATCCAGTTGTTTTTCAGGTTCTGCTCCGGAGGCTTCCACGAAGGTTGGATACAGATCGTAACCGATGACCGCAGTTTCATTGATTAATCCCTCTGAAACCTTGTCCGGCCACTTTACAATCATGGGAACCCGGATACCGCCCTCGTACAAGTTCCACTTGGAACCACGCAAGGGTTTATTGGAAACATATTCCGGATGCCCTCCGTTGTCAGACATGAATACAACTAGGGTATGTTCAGAAAGACCTTCATCTGCCAAGGCATCCAGAAGTTGCCCGGCATAGTGATCCAGGGTTTCAACAAAGATGGCGTATTCGATTCGTTTTTCGCGATGCGGGATGTCTTTTGGCAGAATAGTACTATACTTTTTCCGCAACCAGAGATAGGGGGATCGAATCGGTGTATGCACGTAGAAATGCGAAACCATCAGAAAGAAGGGAGACTGATGTCCCTCTTCCAGAAAGTGAATCGCATTTTCAGTAAGACCATCCTTATAAAAAACGCCTTTCTCTTCAACCGGAGCCAGTTCCCTGCGGCTGTAGGGATGAGTCCCGAAATCTTCCTCCGCGATTTGGAAACCCTGCTGCCCGGGCCCTTCCGTAGGACTCCAGCCGTTGTAGACTCCGTTGTAGTGCGGATTCAGATGCCACTTACCGAAGTATGCGGTCCGGTATCCAACCTCACTGAGGCGTTCTGCAACCGTGGTCTCTTCCAGTGCCAGCGAAAGCGTGAAAGGAGGCGATTTCATCGGCGGAGACGGCTCGATCAACTGTTCTCCAGCTTCCGCCTTGACCACAAACTCAAACCCCAGACGAGCGGTCGTCTTGCCCGTTAAGATACTCGCCCTCGCGGACGAGCAGATCGGCGCCGGCGAATAGGCCTGGGTAAACCGCATGCCTTCTTCCGCCAATTGATCGATGTGCGGAGTCTCATGCCAGGGATGACCATAGCAACCCAGATCCGTCCAAGCCAGGTCATCGACCAGGATGAAAACAATATTTGGCGATCTGGGCTTTGAGAAAACGGACGATACCAGCAGGAGCAAGATGCCAGCCCGAAACGATAATTTGCCCAAATGAAATATCTTCATTGGTAATTTCCGGGTATGTCTGCCAGACGCTCGGCCAGCCTGTTTCGCAAGCGGTTTTTCTTCTGTTCGTACTTCGCCATTCCAGCCAGGTTATTCACTTCTTCCGGATCTTTCCGGAGGTCATAAAGTTCTTCCCCCAGAATGTGTTCATTGGAAGGATTCCGCATGTCCGATGTCCAAGATCGCCACTGAGTGTAACGAAAGTCCTGCGTTCGCAGCGAATAGCCCATGGCAGTTCGGTCTGCTTTCTCGGAATAAGCCGGACGCAAGATTTGAGACAGGGCTGCCTGCCGCACTGTCGCAAACGGATCCTGGAGAACGGGAACCAGGCTTTTTCCTTGCATCGGCTGCCCTGGCAGAGGCTCGACCGCTGGTAACCCACAAAGCTCCATCAAAGTCGGATACAAATCGATCAATTCCGCAAAACTGTCACTGACCTGCCCTCTCTCCTGTCCGGGTGTTCGAATCATCAGTGGCACCTGAGTATCCAATTCATAACAACTGTTTTTACACCAAAGGCCTCGTTCTCCCAAATGAAAACCATGATCGGACCAGAAGGCTACGATGGTATTTTCCTCCAGACCCAGCGCTTCCAAAGCTTCCAATACTTTTCCCACCTGTGCGTCCAGGTAACTGATGGCAGCATAGTATCCCTGTCTCAGTAAAGCTACCTGTTCGGAATCCAATTCCTCATTAAACGAGCGCATCAATTCCCGTCCCGGATGTTTGGCCAAATCGGGAGCAAGCTCAGGCCATCGTGGATACTTGGGTTGAAGGTATGGCGCCAGTTCCGGGTTGTTTTGGTAAAGATCCCAATATTTCTTGGGCGCATTAAACGGCAAATGTGGCTTCCAGAATCCGACCGCTAGAAAAAAGGGCCTATCCTTTTGCTTCAAAATCTTGAGTGCCCTAACCGCTTTCCCAGCGATGATGCCATCCCAATAGGCGTCATCTGGCACATCATATTTTTCCGCCCGCTTGTTCAGTAAACTTGTTACGGTGTTGTCCTCTTGACCATCCAACAAGGTTTTCGGAGTTACTACGTCGTTGATGTGCGCATTGTAATGCATCTCGGCGGGCGCCGACCAGGATTGTGGGTCGCCATTCAGGTCATCCTGATGCCAGTTATGGAACACCTTACCTATATTCTGCGTAAAGTATCCCTGTTGTTTAAAATACTCCGGTAAAGTGACGATTTCCGGGTGGGTCAGGCGAAAATGCGTGGGCAAATCAATCACGCCCAACGTATCCGGGTACAACCCGGTTAAGAGCGAGGCGCGGGAAGGATTGCACAAAGCCACCTGACAATAGGCTCTGGAAAAACGGGTTGAGGTTCGGGCCAGCTTATCCAGGTGCGGGGTCTGAACCCAGTCCTGTCCATAACACCCCAGTTCTACACGGAGGTCGTCGCTGGCGATGAACAGGATATTGGGGGAGGTAGCAGCAACGAGCGACGAGCATAGAGCGAAGAGAATGTTGAAAAACCCGCGCATCATCCTCGCGGATTTTTCTTATAGTAAAGACGCCCATCCTCTGCCCCCACCAACAGATCCGGAACGCCATTATTGTCCCAGTCCACCACCGTGGGGCTGGATGTGTGACCAGATACTTTGCGCGTATCCAGATTTCCCATATTTTGCAGAATCGTCTTGCCGTCTCGCTCGCCCATGTTCCGATAAAAATCGGCGTTCTCGCTGTTGAAGAGGATGTCCAGCCGTCCGTCCCCATCCCAGTCAACCACCTGGAGTTTGCGCCGTCCACTTTTGCCGGCCCGACCGCGGATGAGTTTTAAAGCCTCACCCTTTTCGTCGACAAAGATGCGCTTGCCGGGAAGCAGCGCCAAGCGACCGTCTTTCTTTTCTCGTTCAAAGAAAGCCAGGTGTCCCTCATGGTCCAGCATAACGATATCGGTGAGTCCGTCCCCGTTCCAATCCACCGCGCAGGGAGTCGTGCGCCACTGGGTCACGAATTCACGACCCACTGGATCCCACCAGTTCCAGGCTGGTTTGGGAGCTTTGCCGTTCCACTCCACTTCAATGGGCCGCGCGCTATCCAGTAGTGGTTGTCCCGGTATGCCGATGTTGCGGTACCAGATAACCTTTCCCCAGATGGAGTTGACGATGAGGTCCAACAGACCGTCCCCATCCCAGTCAGCTGCCGATTGGGTGGTGTAGCCCCATTTCGCCTCAGCCGGGCCTTGAATGGATCCATTGCGCCCGGCTTGGATGCGTATGGTCTGTTCACCGGCCTTGAGTAATTTTACCTTCGCCCATTTTGGATTCTCATCACCGCCCAGGTTTTCAAAAAAGCCAATGTAGCCGGCAGTATTCCCACAGATGATGTCATCATCCCCATCCTGGTCCCAATCAACTCCAAAGGGCGTAGCCAAGGCACCGAATTTAACGTCCCGTGATTTCTGTTGAAAATAAACCGGTTTTTCAAAGATCGGTACTCCCTGCCGGGTGACACCTTTGCCTTCCAACAAAGCCACCCGGCCGTCTTCGTCGCCGCAAATCAGATCCATATCGCCGTCACGGTCCCAGTCAAACGCCACGGGCACAATCATCTGCAGGTCCATGGTCAACGGCTCGTCTCCGGCCATGAGCGTCTGCCCTTCCGCATAGACGGGCTGCGTGCGGGTGCCGGTGTTGAGGAAGTACGTAAAAGTATCCCGAAACTCTCCGCAGATCAGGTCCAGGTCCCCATCGCGATCATAATCCGCAAAGTTGGGCGACGGCCAGCCGAAGACTTCCAGCTTTTTGTCTCCGGCCATGAGCTGCTGCGGCTTTCCGTATTCCGGCTTTTCATGACTGCCCTGGTTCTTCAGCCAGAACACATAGCCTCGCAAGGGCCCGTTCGTCCAGACGCCCAAGTCATTGTAGGCATCATCCCAACCGTAGTCGGTCCAATCGCCGAAGCCTGCCACCAGGTCCGGCAATCCGTCTCCATCGAAATCCACATACTTCCATTGTCTGGCCCGCGTGCTGCCCACCGACTGAAAGATTTCACCAGCCTTGACCGGCAATTCCACCCCGGTATCGATGCCCTTTTCATAAAACTCGGTGTGTTCGATCCCGGGCGATAAAACCAGCGGCTCACCATCCACGTAAGACACCTGAACATTGTGGGTGCCTTTGCCTATTCGTACCGGCGGTTCAAATACGGGCATCTTCACATTGCCCTGCTTATTTTCAAAATAGTAAGTACCGTTGAACGGCTTATCCGGACAGACCACCACCAGGTCGAAGTCTCCGTCCTTGTCAAAATCCATCGGCATGGGCCAGGCCCAAAGTCCAACACCCAGGTCGACCACGAGATTGGGATGGTTGTATTGGAGGCGTTGGAGTTCGCTTCCACTCACTGGCAGGGAAATTAAACATCCAAATCCCACTAGGGCTATGTAGGAGAAAATAGATAAAAGGGAAGGACTGATTAAGGGCATCGAATTCGATCGGTTCGCTGGTGCAGTAGGCATTCAGAAAATAGGGCTTTTAGAGCGTGGCGAATTCATTTGCTTTTACCAAACGTAAGGCTATTCTTCAGAACGGGCTCCGGGTCGGTATTCTCGATTCATTACTTTCAGTGCGCTTGCTCCCAATTGTTTCAATTCACCGACTAAATCCCGGTGCAGGTGGACCAGGTTGTTCGTCTCACCGATATCGGTTGCCAGATCGTATAACTCACCATCCTTGTGGAATTCATCCGTGAATAACGAGGGCCAATGGTACTTCCACCTCCCTTGGCGAATGGCAATCAGTTGTTTCTCCTTGTGGTAGAGGATGAACTCATGAGGTGATTTTGCCTGATCAGGATCCTCAAACAATTCCAACAGGGATTTGCCATCCACCTTTTGAGACTCGGGAACTGCTAGTCCGGCCATGGTTGCGAATGTAGGGTAAATATCCATACAAATCACAACTTCGTCACAGGTTTTACCGCCCTTTATAAGGCCGGGCCCCCAGGCAATAAAAGGAACCCGTACGCCCCCTTCATAGGTGGATAACTTTCCATCCCGGAGGGGTAGAGCTGAACCGCCGTGATCACCGAGCATCAACCAGGGACCATTGTCCGAATAGAATAGCACCAGCGTCTTCTTGTCCAAGTCCAGCCGTTTTAGGGTCTCCAAAATTTGTCCTGTGCTCCAATCGATTTCCTCAATGGTGTCTCCATAGAGGCCTCTTTCCGATTTTCCTCGAAACGCTTCAGACACGTGCAAGGGTTTGTGCGGCATGGCATGAGCCAGGTAGAGGAAGAAGGTATCTTCTTTTTTATTTTCGATGAACCGGATGGCTTCTTCGGTATAGCGTTTTGTCAGTGTATTCTGATCGGCTGGATCTTCGATGACCTCATTCTGGCGAAATAGGGGCGGCTTATTCCCCCGATGGTCGTTGCTGGACAAGATGCCGTAATAGTAATCGAAACCATGTCGATTGGGATGAAAGGACGGCCGGGAACCCAAATGCCATTTCCCAATCAGTGAGGTTGCGTATCCGTTTTCTTGCAACAGTTCACTGATCAAAATTTCTTTGTCATTAATGCCAAAGGGGGAACCGTAATAGAGCGGTAGAGGGGAATCCACTTTAGGTGGATAGCACCCAGTCATCAGGGAAAATCGTGATGGGACACACTTAGGCCCGCTGACATAGAAATCGGTAAAACGGATACCTTCGGCCGCCATCCGATCAATGTGGGGTGTCTTTATTTCAGGTGAGCCATAGCAGCCGAGATCCTGATAGCCCTGGTCGTCGGTAAGAATGATGATAAAGTTGGGTCTTTCAACTGAAGCGCTCATCGATACAGCTGCGAAAGCCAAGCCTGCGACCCGTCTGAGAATCCATCTCATAGATAAAATACAATTCGAATTATGAAATGAATTCGATCATCAATTCCGCATTGATCCTGCAAATGCTAGCTTCGCAGGATCAATGCGGAATTAACTACTACACTTAGAATGAAAAGGTATTGGTGATGAACCAAAGGCGTTCATTTGGAATCCGAACTACGGAAATAGTACCATCAGGATCTGCCGCAACCGGAATGTCGTCCTGATCGCCGAAGGCATTTCTCAAATTCAACTGGATTTTCCAGTCGATCTTGTCCGTCAATTTACGTTGGTGTCCAATCCAAAGGTCTCCGTTGAGCTGACCCGGAGCTTTGATCGGACTGGACAGATCGGGTGTAATGGCTCCCTGCTCACTGACAAACGTGGGAAATCCGATGGTTATGTCATCCAGCCATCTGGCAGCGCCCCCCACGGACCAACCTTTGAGAGTGGTATCGTCGCTGAATTGAAAATTGGTGATCAGATTGGCTCTCCATTTACGTAGCTCTGGTACCGTGGTACCTTCCTTAGTCAAAAAGGCAGTGATGGGAGCAATGACGCGAGCATTCCAACGGCGCTCGTGGCCGGCAGCAGCGCCAAAGGTAATGGAATCACGCAAGCCAAAGAATCCTGAGTTTGCCCATTGGGCATTCATATAGTCCACCAGTCTTTTCTGCTCGGGCGCACCATTGGAGGAAATAGCTTCTGCCTTCCCCACGTTCAGTTGGAGGCGCCAGTTGTCTGTCGGGTTGGCTACCAGGTCGAGTTCGAAACCCTCTGTAACAAGGTCGCTTGTGGCTATAGGATTATCGCGGGGTTCCCTCTCGATTCTAACTGTACTTCCCTGATCCACGAGCCGGAAATTATGGTATGCTCGAACTTCCGGCGGGAAAATATTGAGAATCGCCTCGAATGTATCCTCAAAGGAGTTGATATTCGGAATGGGGTCCTCACCCGGTGCGGGACGCGATGAGGATTGAGGATCTCCCCGCAGCCAGAAGGCCTTGGTTTCCTCGAAGGTAAATCCTTCGTTAATAGGACGTTGAACAGTCCTATTTAAGGCAAAAGCGATTCTTTCTATCGTTTGCCGGACGTCCGCGCTTCTCAAGCCGATATCGTTGGTGCTCTTTTTTTCGGAGGAGGTGGTGAACCAGTTTAAACGGGCGGAAATCCGCCTGTTTACGTCGATGGTGAAACCTATCTCTTCCGTCACGCCGGTTGGAGGTGGCAATGCATCACCATACACCGTGCGACGAATTCCGGATGGCGAGAAATTTTCAGATTCACTGAAGTGGCCGCTCAGGCGCACATTGCCCGGCAAGAAGGCTGTCCAGTCCTCGGGAATGTGCAGGACCACGCTTTGGGAGAAGGTGTTACCTGTAGAAGGATCAAGGGAGGTATCGCTGAGCCTTATAAACTCCTCTCTATAGATACCAGAATCGTCACGCGGGTCGTCGTAACCGGTCAGCGCTTCGAATTCGGTAGTGTCAATATTATCAGTATCGGTGGACTCGTCACTCCTCCAACCAAACAAAGTGACCAAGTGGCCATTAAGAAAACGGTTTTGGAGGACGATGGCTTCCGAATCGATTTCCCGCTTGTTCGTGTTCCCCCCATTCAGGTGGGTACCGACTCGGAAATTGTTGGCACGCAAGGGTCCGAAACCGGGAAAATTGGGGAATCCTCTATACCAAATATTGTAAACATCTCCGTCTTGAGGTGCGGGAACATTGATCTGCTCGATCTTCACATCGGCTGGGCTGCTCGCATTCAAATAACTCGGCCCAACATAGACAGCTTGAATTGGGGGTCTTTGGCCGGCACGTCGTCCACCAAGAACATCCTGCGCATTGACTTCATCGCTGAACCAGCTGTTGGCAAAATTGCGGGATGTCTGTGTGAATTCCTGCGTAGCGAGGAAACCGGTAATAGTATGCCGGCCCAACCATCGGCCCCAGCTGTCCGCAAACAAATCCTCGAAATTCAGCTCGTAGAAGGCGGTGAGGCGGGCGGCTTCCCGTTCTGCATCATAGGTGTTAAAATTGGAGCCGAGTTGGGACACATAGGGCCGGCCCAGATTAGGATTTGGCTCTCCGTTGGCAAGCAGTTCGTGAATGTCAATACCGGGGCCCGAGGGACTACTACGGATTATGTTATCTCCATACATGATCCGCGACCAACGTTCATAATCCTGTCTGTCGAAGACCACCTCGAACCCGGCCCGATTGTCTTCAAAAAAGGTCTGTTCCAAGGCGAAATTAATAGTATCGAAGTCCTGCGCAACCCGGGATGTATTTCCGGAAAACAAGAGGTTGTGGTAATCAAAAACGTTGCGATCCTGGATGGTTGGAACAAAGAATCCGGTTGCATATTCCCGGCTGTTAGGGTGTCGAGTTACTTTAATGTCATACGCGAGCGCGCCAGGACCTTCATGATGCCTGCCTTGAAAACCATTAGCGCCGGGGAACTGGGGAGATCCTGCATCGGGAGGTGAGTTGCCAGACGCATCCGGATAGATTAGGGCGAAGGCCTCAAAATAGGGAACGTTGAGGGAAGTCGGATCCGACTCCAGGGTGTATCCGTCCTCGGTGAAGTTGCTGGTATATTGAGACTGGAAGATGGGCGGCACGTGTTCCGGATTCGGGGATAATCCCGTATACCGCTGGTAGTCGGCGCTCGGCGGGTTCCACCAGTTCGAAAAGTCGTCTTGTGGGGGTATCACTTTGACAGGATTGCTGGTAATTTCTCCGCTCTCGATATTGGCCCGGAGGATCATATCACCGAAAAAGTCGCTGTCCCGGTTATCGAATAGAACGATTTCGGTGGCCACGTAGAAACGTTCATCATCTTCATAGGCGGGCCGCTGCTTGAATTGTTGGGACTCGTTCAAGGCGGCTACCCGTATGGCAACCCGATCTTCCACCAAAACCTTGTTGTAATCGAAGGAGGTCCGGTAAGAATTGTAGCCGCCAAACCTTGCAACAATTTCTCCAAAATCATCTCCAGCAGATGCGTTGTTCAGATTATTGTTAATGACCCCTCCGGGAGAGCCTACCCCGAACAGGATAGAGTTGGGACCTCGGTTGATGGTTACTCGGGAAGTATTGTAGCTGTCGAAGGGAATTTCGGTGAGGAAGAAATTCCGGGTGATGGTTGCGGATTCGAGGCCGCGAACACGTTGATTCCCTTGCGGGTTTATCCGGTTGGCGTTTTCATCCGGACGGCCCTGACCAAAAGCGGAATTGGCAAAATTGCCCTGAAACCCTCCAACTTCCACGTTTAAAGAGTAAGATAGGACGGTGCTCGCATCCGTGGCCCCGGTGTCCTCAAACATCTCCTCGGTTAAAATCGAAATGGAGGACCCAACATCACGCAGTTGGGTCCGGAGGCGCGAGCCCGCCAAGGTATTGGTAGCCTGGTAGCCTACGTTTTCCGTTTCATCAACGGCAAACGGCGACAGTTCGTAGATTTCGCCTTCATCTTCTGCTTGTTGAGCGGAAAGGGTCAGAAATGACCATGCCAATATAGGCAGAATGCCTGTGAGTAATTTTAAGGAGTTCATTTCAATTTGTGAGTGTTTGTTAAAAAACGCTTCTGGCGCAAAGCTTGGAAATTCCGGGTGGTGTGATTAGTAAATTTCCAGCATGAAAGGACATACTACATCGGAAAGTGTGAAGATGCAACTGCAGAACACGGGATTTCGCTTCCACGTACTGGCAGGGAAATTAAACATCCAAATCCCACTAGGGCCATGTAGGAGAAAATAGATTTATCAGGCATATTTTTTATGCCGGAAGCTAAGGGTTGGAGACGGGTGTAAAGAGCCGGAATCAGGGAGATGAGAAGTGGATGTTAATCAGTTGGCTCCATGGACTATTTGACCGGTCTTCTTGTTTGTGAAGGTCCATTTGTCGGGGTTGTTAGGGCGACCTTACCAAAATCGTGATAAAGCAGTCTGGTCCATCCGCTGGGCATTCAAAACTTCCGGACTCAGATGCATATCAACGATAACTGTCTACCGGAGGTAATTGAGCCCCGGTCAATCCTTCGGGTGCTTCTTCACCCACCACTGGAATGGTGAGCGTACCAATCCCGTCGATGGAGGCCTCGATGACTTCGCCCGGTTTGAGAAAGCGCTTTGCGGTACCGGCTCCAGTTCCTCCGGATGTTCCATTGTTGATCACATCGCCGGGATACAGGGTAATGATCGACGAACCGTACTCAATCAGCTCCCAGAGGGAGTGGATCATGTCACCCGCGGTCGCTTCCTGCATCTGCTCGTCACCGATCTTCAAGGTTTGCCGCAGCTTTTCCATGGGATCGCCATAAAACTCCTTCGGCACAATCCAGGGGCCTTGCGGAGCGAAGGAATCGTGGCCTTTGCCGACAAACCAATCGGATCTCAGAGGATTGCCACCAGGTGGGCGGCCACCACGGTCAGAAATGTCCAGAGTCACCATGTATCCGAATACGTAACGTTCCGCATTATTAGCCGATACGTACTTGGCAGTACTTCCAATGACACAGCCCAACTCCACTTCCCAGTCGGTCCGGTTTCGACCGTAGGGGATGACGACGGCATCGTTGTTCCCAATAACAGCCCCGCGGCTGGGTTTCATAAAGAGGTATGGAACCCCCCGGTTTTCCCGTCGTTGCCTGCGGGCGGCGGCCCGCTCTTCCGGCGTGCCACTCTCCTCGACATGGCTGTAGAAATTGACAGCAGCATTCAATATCTTGCCCGGATAAAGGATAGGAGGAAGCGTTCGAACCTCTTTCAGGTCATGGACGTAGTCGGCACCTCCGGATTTCAACTGACCGTTGCTCACCATTTCGTTGACGATCTCGTAGAGCCGACGTTTCAAGCCATACTCGTACCGCTCGATCAGTTCGATCATATCGGCTGGAACCGGCACTTCCGGATAAACCTCCTGCTTTTCCAAGGCGGTGTTGGCCTCATCCAGGTCGACAATCCAGCGATCCCGTAAAACGATCCCTACGAACGGTTCCCCTTCCACCTCAAAGGTTCCAACTTTGAAGGGCTCGGCGACTTCCAATTCGGCAGCTTGCACAAGCTGGATCCCGAAACCCAAGCACAAAAATAAAGAAGCCAGATTACTGAATCCGGCTAGTGACTTCCAAATAACACTCCGTTCCATGGATTGAAAGGAATCGTTGGGGAAGCTTGCTGTCAAGGGGTCCCGACGGGTCGACCTGAATGAAATTTATAAAAGTAACTACTGAGCTGGTAAAACCATAGACTCTCCCAACAAGAAGGATGCCAGAAAGAAATTGCGATAGATCACAATTGTTACTTCTTATCGGTCTTTGCGGCTAATTCTTTCTTGTAAGCCTGGATCTGCGGACGCGTGTAAGCCTTTTCGTAATCAAGTGATTTCTGACGCATCGTTTGCAGGATATCGGCATATTCCGGGCACATGGGTAATGGATTATCTACTTATTGTGCTTGGTTTTGCCAGGAAAGATAAACGGCTGGGTCAAGAAATGAACCACATTTATAGCCTAGCGCAGTTGTCCTGTTCACTGCACCCATACTTCAAGCTGCGATGGATATCAGTTTTGATTGATCGTTAGCCTGCAAAAAATGAAAATGAAGACGATGAAGTTAGCTCGTTTTTTTCTCCTTCCTGCCGTGCCTCTCGGCGTTGTGATTGTTCCACTTTATGCCCAGGATCCTAAGCCGTTCTTATACGAAATCCGGCCGCTGTTTGAGAACGGCGAACACCTGGGGAATAAATACCGATTCCGGAATGTGGCACTGATCCAATGCCCCAATGGAGATCTTCTAGCCTTTGTTGAAGCACGACACGAGGTGAACGATCACAGTGAGAAGGATGTGCTCATGCGGCGAAGTAAAGACCGCGGGCTTACCTGGGGGCCCTACGAAGAAGTGTGGGGTCTTCTGGAAGAAGATGATGCAGGTTGGAAGGATCCTGCTCCCGTGGTTGACGAGACAACGGGCCGGTTGTTCTACTTCATGAACACCAATGAGACCGAGAAGCGACTCTTTTACATGACCTCTGACGACAGCGGTTATAACTGGTCAGATCCGATCCGCATCCCCGACAGTCTACTCAAGCCCGAGTGGAAGCGCTGGCGTAACAACCCGGGGCCTGGTATTCAGTTGGAGGTCGGAATATACAAGCACCGCATGTTGATTCCCGGACACATCGTAACCCATGAGGATAGGCATTTCTCAGTCGTATGGTACAGCGACGATCACGGCGAAACCTGGGAGGTAAGCGAAACGGCAGTACAGGGATCGGATGAAGTTAGTATCATCGAGTTGAGTGATGGCCGCGTGCTGATGAACATCCGGTCGCACGGAGAATTGGATCCGGGCCTGGATCCGGAATACCGGAACTTCATGTATAGCGATGACGGCGGGGAAAGCTGGCATGGACTTGAGACGAAACGCGACCTGCCCTGGGAATCCGGTCACGGATCTCTGGCCCGAATGGAGGTTGCAGATGGAAGCCGTCTCTTTGCCATACACCCGCTGGTTGTCAAACGCAGAGACCTGACCTGCTTTGTCAGTTACGACGAGGGCAAAACTTGGCCTTATCGCAAACTGCTTCACCCCGTAGGCGGATACAGTTCGACCATCATATTGGACAATTACGACATTGCGATGTCGCACAATCATGGATTCCGGGGCGAGCACGGCATTGATTTCGTCCGCTTCAATCTGAACTGGCTCACCGACGGCAGGGAACATGTGAACGAACCGGTTCAATCGCTGCCAACGATTCCTAAAAAAGAAGAGGCACAAAAAGTGATCTGGCGGGAAGATTTCAACCTGACGGATGGAGTTGTACACGATAGTGGAACCACTGCCTGGTCAACTTTGGGCGCCGGTGGTGTTTCCGGAGAAGCTGCCATCAGCAAGGGCAAGTTTCGGGCCCGCGATGCTGGAGGAGAAACGATCTGGCAAACGGGGCCAATCGATGTTTCTGACACAAAGCGCATTTCGATTGCGGTGGATGCCGTTAAGATCGGCAACTTTGATTCCTCCGACTCCCTTCGGATCTACTATCGTCTTGGAGACAGCGACGAAAAGCTGATCAAGTCATTGAGTTTCTCCTCTGATCCACAGGAAGACTTTGAAACGTATCAGGTTCGCAAGGACGAATTGGATGTTTCGAAGCATCGGCAGGTGCGGGTCATTATTCGTGCCAGGGTCAATAGAGCCAACAAAGCCCTATACTGGGACCGTGTTGAGGTGAGAGAGTTATAGATTAAACGTCCGTCGTAGCTTCTATTTTGTCACATGCGATAAGTCTATGAACCGGAGGACCTTTATTTCATCTGCTGTCGGAACCTTAGCAGCGGCTGGCTTGACCGGAGCCCAGGCTCAGACACAGTCAAGAAACCAAATGAGCAGAAGCAAACCGGACGATCGACCCAACATTCTTTGGATCTGCACGGACCAGCAGCGCTGGGATACTATCCAATCTCTGGGAAACCCACATATCCGAACCCCGCACCTTGATACACTGGCCAAAGAAGGAATGGCTTTTTCTCAAGCCTATTGCCAAAACCCGATCTGCACGCCTAGCCGAGCCAGCTTTCTGACAGGTAAATACCCGCGTTCCATTGACGCCTGTAAGAATGGCAACGATGGCTGGGAAGACGAAGCACCCTTGATAACCAAACTGTTAGCCGATGCTGGATACGATTGTGGCCTGGCCGGAAAATTTCACCTTACGGCGGCGCACAACCGGATTGAAAAGCGATTGGACGATGGCTACCGGGTATTCCACTGGTCCCATCACCCCAAGGACAGCTGGCCTGAAGGTCACGCCTACAACGACTGGTTGAAGTCCCATGGTGTGGATTATACCTCCACCCACAAGAAACATGGCTCTATCCCAACGCAATTTCACCAGACCACGTGGTGCGCCGACCGGGCGATTGAGTTTATGAACGAACCTAGAGGGGGCCCTTGGCTCTTCAGTTTCAATTGTTACGACCCGCATCCTCCCCTGGATCCTCCGAAGGAATACCTGGACCGGTTTGATCCGGATACCCTACCTGTGCCTGCGTTTTACGAAATGGACCTTGAGGAAGAGAACCTGCTCAGTGAAATCATGTTTCAATCGACGGCAAAGCGGCTGGATGAAAAAACCGTCCGCCTGAATCTGGCCAAGTACTGGGCCATGATTGAGTTGATTGATGATCAGGTTGGCCGAATGCTCGAGGCCTTGGAAAAGAGCGGCCAGCGCGAAAACACCGTAGTCATTTTTACCAGCGATCACGGCCACATGATTGGTGACCATGGCCTCTACAACAAGGGCTGCCGATTTTATGAAGGACTGGTGCGCGTACCATTGATTTGGTCCTGGCCTAAACATTTCCCTGCCTCCCCGGTCAGTGATGCTCTGGTCGAGTTAGTTGATATTGCTCCGACCCTGATGGAGCTGGCGGGCTTGCCGGTTTCCAATTACATGCATGGCCGTTCTCTGTTGCCAATCCTGAAAGGGGATGCGCCCCGAAACGACCATAGAGACTTCGTTCGGTCGACCTATTCGGAAACATTGGATGGACCATCCAGTTTTGGTACCATGATTCGAGACCGCCGTTACAAGTTGATTAACTATCACGGCACGGGAAAAGGTCAGTTGTTCGACCTAAGTAAAGATCCAAACGAACATCGAAACCTGTGGTCAGATCCCTCCTTGACGGATGTCAAATTGGAGCTCATGCAAACCAGCTTCGATGTGGAGGCGCTCACTACCGATACTGGCTCAACCCGTTCGGGGCGCTACTGACTCGATTTTCCGCGTAACCGAAGCGCTGCCATCCAACCTGCGCCGATGGTTCCGGCGAAGTTGAGAAGAGCGCTCCAGCCGCTGTGATCCCAGTATGCTTTCAAGCCTTCCACGTCTAAGGTGTCCCGATCCAGAAGGGGAGTAATGAGAGGAGTGATAATTCCATTATATCGCGAGGTAGACGCCATAACAGCATAAGCGGGCTTTCCAATGATGTCAAAATAGCCAGGACCAGCATTTGCTCATTTGGTTCGATTTGACGCAGATTGCGGGCAGCAATATTGGGGTGGTAGCCCATCTCCCGCGCTATGTTTCTTACTTTCTCGACGGTTGCCTCGGATATTCTTCTCTTTTCATGCGTGTTGGTGAGAACAAAAGAAACAGTACCAACAGACACTTCAGCTTTTTGAGCAATATCCTTAAGAGTTACAATATTCTTCTCCTGTGCCATTTCAGTTTGGAATTAATCAAAATATTCCGGGGTATAAAAATTTATCAATGGCGCTACAGCGTAAATCAATGTCTGCATCACCAGGTAGTTTTCTATAATCCGATGTCAGGATGCCCCGCTCCTGAATTTGTTAAAAACATAGCCCGTTGCAAATCCAGTAATAAGAATTGCGAAGGTTCCAAACACGGGAATCAGGTAGGCGTGTATGTTAATGTCCCCTGAAGGAACCAATCGGGGAATGGAGAGCCATAAGATCAATGTCACTCCAACTGCGACCCCAAGCGCGGCAGGCACGTTACGAACGAACCTCCCGATTATCCCCATAAGGAATAATCCGAGGATACCGCCACTGAGTATCCCCGCCAGGGTCCACCAAGCGTCCAAGGCGCTTTGTACCCGGGTCATTGCCAGGGCAATACACGTACCCAAGATTCCCCAAACAACCGTTGTAATGTGAAGGGCCCGCATGGAATTTTCCTCGCTGGCGGATTGATTGACAAAACGCTTGTAATAATCATTCAAGATGATTGTCGCGGAGGAATTCAAACTGGTTGACACCGTACTCATGGCCGCAGCGAAAACCGCTGCTATCAACAATCCTGTAACACCTGCTGGCAAGGCAGTTACAATATAGTAAGGGAATACCTTGTCGGCCATCATCGGGTCGCGGTACCTCTCTACCAACAGGTCCGGAGATGCCGTGTAGAAGGCGAACAAAGCGGTTCCAATGAAGAAAAAGAGCGCCGACACCGGAATGTAAAGAAGCCCGCCCAACCAAAGGCTCTTGCGTGCTTCAGCATCCGATCTCGAAGCGATATAGCGCTGGACGTAATTCTGATCGATCCCGAAATTCTGCAAGTTGATGATGATTCCGTAGATAAAAACAATCCAGAATGTAGACTCGTTTAAAACCAGATCAAAGCTGCCCAAACTGAATTTGTCATTCTCAAGGGCAATTCGAGTGAATTCATCAAGGCCTCCGGGCATGTTGGTTACCATCAGGAGTGCGCAGGCCATGGCACTGACAACAAGGATTACCGTTTGAATAGCATCCGTCCAGATCACGGCTACAATTCCCCCGACAAAGGTGTAAAAGGTTACGGATATCCCCGTCACCACTATGATCCAGTATAAATCCCACCCAAGAAGTACATTCAAGGGGAGGGCCATCAGGTACATTACTGTGCCCATGCGGGCTAATTGAGTCAGGAGATAAAAGAAGCTGGTATAGGTGCGTGCCCAAAGACCAAAACGTGACTCGAAATGCTCATATGCGGAGATATAACCAGACTTTCTATAAAACGGCAGAAAGTAGCGTATTGCAAGAATGGTTGCAAATGGCAGGGACAAACTGAATACAAAGGAGTTCCAGTCACTCCCATAGGCCTTGCCGGGTAAAGCCAGGAAGCTGATGCTGCTGACATAGGTTCCCAGAATGGATAGTCCCGTAAGCCAACCTGACAGCCCACGGTTGGCTGCGGTAAAACCTTCCACTGATCCACTTTTCCTGCGGAAACAATAGCCTGCAAACAATATGGCCACAAAATAAAGCACAAGTACTGTGCCATCGAGCCATGTAAATTCAGAATACAAATTCTCGTTGTGATCGATTGAAATTCAAGTGCGAAAAATCAGCCGGGATGGCTTAGAATTAGAATAAACTTATTGCAGGGCAGGTGAAAATTCAGGGTGACGGTAGTCTTACTCCCAACTGATGTGTTCGTGACTGTAATAGATTAACCTGCCGTATTCTGTGCCTACGATCAGGTCGGGTTCATCATTGAAGAAAGCTGCCGCAGGTGAGCAGGCGTGTTGGCCCAGGTGAATCGGTTCTCCGCGGTGGTGCATGAGTTTGGGATAGGCGAAAGCGGGTTTTCGATTGGAGCCTTTGTTCTCCAGGAGAAGGACAGCCGCACCTGCTTTGTTGCGCGACCAGGGGAGCCCGCTTTCATCGGCAACCGGAACGGTTCCGTGCCGAGGTGTGCCGACAATTAGATCGAAATCTCCATCCCCGTCCCAGTCGAAGGATTCGAATTTGGTGCGGCCACGTCCGCCGGCGTTGAGAAAATTGGCGTGAATGGGGGAGCCGTCTTCTAGAAGCAGCTT
This sequence comes from Opitutales bacterium, assembly GCA_964291575.2. Classification (GTDB taxonomy): domain Bacteria; phylum Verrucomicrobiota; class Verrucomicrobiia; order Opitutales; family UBA2995; genus JAABVD01. The sequence goes on from OZ219851.1 coordinate 71,005, forward strand.
ACCGCCATCTTTGAGATTGTAGGCGTCGACCTGATAGTAGAGGTGGAATTGGTCGTCATCATTGAGCGTGATGTAGACCCTTCGACCATTCAGAGTATCGATGCCGGGTCGGGTGCGCCAACTGCCGTGCATGTCCAAGTCGTCGAGGTAAAGGGGTTTCTCGGAGGCCAGTTGGGGATCGGTTTTCGTACCCACATTCAAATACACCGTGTGCTTGCCTCGAACGTCGCCCATGAGGATGTCGTAAAGGCCGTCTCCGTTCCAATCGTAGACATTTGGGCAAGTATAACCCCAGCGGGCTTCACCGGGACCTTGTATGCTCCCGTATTGACCTTGAATATGGACCAGCTCTCCTCCGGCAGCCAAACGTTGGGGTGGCCCAAATTGCGGGTTCTGGTTGTTAGCCAGGTTTTCAAAGAACAAAAAGAATCCCTGAGAGTTCCCCGCTACGATATCGAGGTTTCCATCGCCATTCCAGTCGACCACGTTGGGTACGACCAGGGTGCCCCCAAATAGCTCGGCAGACGCTTGCTGGACTTCTCCCATTGGTTTGAAGGCAATCCGGTCGGGAAGATCCTTACCGGGCCGCCTTTGATAGTAATACATGCCTCCTTCACCTGAGGCCAGAAAGTCCATCCTATTGGAGTATCTGGAAGGATAAGCCATAACGTTTGTCCAGGTCTCGGGATGGCGAAGCGAGATGCCTTGCTCATCTACCACTGGTGTTTTGGCAATGGACTCGCTTTCTTCTCCAGGCATGAAGCCAGTCAGTGAGTGTAAACCACCCAATAGGGTTCCGAAGACCAGCCTGGGGTTTCCCTGATTTTCCAACACGGTCATCCCATTAATTCCGAATTGCCCGCCATCCGCGTGGGATACAATTTCCTCAGCCTCTGCGCTCGCTGGTACATCCGGAAAAGAAATCGTCGTGCGATAAATGGCATCCCGGGGAATTCCCCCCATCCAGATTCCGGATCCGTCGAAAGGTCGGTAAGCAAGGTTACGGTGATGTACGAGCGTTGGCTTGTAGCTAACATCATTTCTTACACTGATGAACAAGGTTAGTTGGCCGTCGTCACCGAGCGACGCGGTGGCAGCACTTGCCAACCTAGGTAAACCCGAAAGTCTGATTTTTGATTCCACCTTAAAGCGCAGCTCGTCCTTGTCGAAGCGAGCAATGATAATTTCCTCATGTAGCACCCAGATTCCAAGGATGCCACTCATTGAGGTCTGAAAAAGATGTCCGGCTACCGCATGGTCCTGGAGTAAATGATTTTCCAACTCGGGCAGTTCCGATGCGTCAATTTCTATTGGTGGTGAAAATACGGGTACACCGTTCGGCGCGTCCTTGATATACCGATATAGGTGAAAACCCGGATACCAGCGATCGGAACTGACAAATATATCCGGACGTTCTCCACTATAGACGTGGGCGAAGCCCAGCGGCGTTGAACTGATCCCTATGGATGCCAGAGGACCGATACCCGCCTCGCCACCAACCAGAATTGGTTGCCCGCTTACCATGAATTGCTTATTGGTAGAGGTCCTGTCCTGCGCTGGGGCACCCACGGCCAGGAGTAAAAAAGCGCAAAGCAGGATACACTTGGATGAGGATTTTACAGTCATTTAAACGACCTCACACTTAAGTTGGAGTGTTTTCATTGTTGGGGACTGGGTGATGATTTCTTCTTTTAAACGGATTATATTGGTAAATTTAAGCATGGGGTCTTTGGTTTCATGGCGCCAACCATCCAGTCGTTTTTCCAAGGCCGTGCGGATTTCTGCATAATCGCGTACTGTCTTGGAAAACAACGGTTAGGCTAACAGGAATCTAACGGCTTGCACGGCATTTTTCTGGTCCATCCATTATACCGGAAAGTTTCCCGTTGGATTGCTGTAAATCCATGTCTATTGCTTGGTCTTATGAATCGCGTCCTTGTTTTTTTGACCGCTCAGTTGATCGCGGTCTTACCTGTATTTTCCACCAATATAGCCGTTTTCGAGGGTGATGTGACGGATGTCCAGCGGCTGCGTCATGTAGATCAACATCCTGATTCCTGGAGGGTTTGGCAGCCGTTTATCACCCAGTGGAAGAAGAATCACCTGATCGTTGCTTTTGGTGCCATGACCAATGGTAAGAAAGACATGGGGGATATTTTTATCATGGTGTCGAGAAACGATGGCGAAAGTTGGGACGAACCGATTGCGGTATTCGACCACAACCGGCGCCAGGGCGACATCCAGTTTGCCTACGCAAATCCCGTGCTCTTCAAGCCCAGTGATCAGGAGCTTGTCTGGTTGTTTGCCATGCGTTGTTCGATCAAACAGGTCAATAGTGAGGAGTCGTATTTAGTTGCGGCTTTTACGGCGGATGGTGGCCGGTCTTGGACGCCAGTCGAATTGGCCATGCATTACACGGGTCCTATTATCACGAATGCGGGAATCGTGGAAACTGTCATCAATGGCAAGCAGCGCTACCTGCTTCCTGGGCACAGGAATACTCTGGCTTCAGACGCCCGAGGAAGTCGGGACCATTTTGTGCTGAGTAGTAGCAGTCTATTGGAGTGGAAGTTAGAAGCGTTCATTCCGCAGCCGACCGTAGCCCGCGTGTTCTTGCATGAGGGCAACATGGCTCCCTGGGGAGACGACCTGAAAATCGTAATGCGTACAGCCAACTACGATAAAACGGATCTAACAACCGATCCGCCCCGAGCCTATTCCAGTATCAGTCGAGATGGCGGTCATACTTGGACTGAGGCCAGATCGGAACCTGAGTTGCACAACGCCAAATCCAAAGGGTTTTTCAATCAAACCTCTGACGGTGGCCATATATATGTCTACAGCGATGGACCCGCTCAGCGAGATTTCACTTGGCCGAATTTTCCGAACGGTGGTCGCACGTCTCTTCGCTATAAAACCAAGGATCCGAATGGAAAATGGAGTGAGGAAAAAACATTCTTTCACATGGGCGTAAAGAATTCTTACCCTACGCTTTTTGAAGTAGCACCCGGAGACTGGAGGGCTGTTTGGGATAGTGGCACAGAGACCGTTTCCCGGACGCGGATTTTGTTTGGAAGGCTGAAACTGTAAGCAAGCGTGGGATCCTCGAAGTAGAAGGGCTACGACGTGACAGGTGGCGAGAGCAAATCCGGGAGGGCCATCCAACCCGCCAAAACGATGATAACTTAATCAGGGTCGACCAGTTATCTGGCAGGATTTTTTTAATTTCCCTTAACGGAACTTGGCCGTTACATTGTTATCCGGTGGGAAGGAGTAGATTTCCAGTCGTTCACTGAAGCCACATGTCCGGAAGAGAAACAGAGCAGTCCATTTGGTTCGTCGATGTTGTTTTGCCCTGCGAACCCGGATTGCGCCGCTGGATAAGATCACGCTTTTCTGCGATCCGCGACGTAGATGACCTGATTCAGGAGACCTTTTCCCGCATCTTGAAGGCGCACCGATCGGGCCCGGTTCCCAACCCGCAGGCCTTTCTCTTTGTCGTAGCACGAAATTTGGCCATCAACCGACTGCAGCGAAAGAACCTCGAGTTTCCACCGGAGGCTGAAGGAGTGGATCCTCACGTCTTGGTAGATGAAATGGCTGGACCTTTCGAATCGGCGGCGCTACAGGAGGAAATCGAAGACTTGGTTTCCGCCTTTCGATCCCTGCCCGAACGATGCCGTCAAGTGATGACTTTAAGAAAGATATATGGATTGTCTCAGAAGGAGATTGGGGCGGAATTAGGTATTTCCGTGCATACGGTGGAAGCACAAGTAGGGATAGGGCTTCGGAAGTGCCGCGCCTTCTTCCATCGGCGAGGATATAGACATAGATTTAATAAATGAAATATTCGTCACCAGAATTTAATGAGAATTCCCCGGTTGAGATAGCCGCTTCCGAATGGCTGGCTCGCATGGACCGCGGTCTTACACCGGAAGAGCAGGATCAATATACGGAATGGCTGGCCAAGGATGCGGCCCACAGGAATGCCGTAGCCAAATACCAAATGGACTGGGAGGATTACGACCGCTTGGCCGGTATTCATTTGAAAGGTCACCCGCGCATCGATCCGGACTTGCTGGCCCCTGGACATTTGCCGCCAGGCAAAGGCAGAAAATTAATCCGGAAAATCCTTGGGTTTTCGGCTATTCCCGTTACCGCATTGGCAGCATTTGTTTTTTATGTCACCTTGACCCCACCCAAGGACTCCTCAGGGCTGAACCTTCAACCTGCCGTTGAATTATTGGCCAGGATCGAGCAGAGAACGCTGGAGGATGGCACGGTCATCGAGATTAACCGGGGGGCGGTTGTGGAGTCTGATTATACCGGCCTTGAGCGCCGTGTTTACCTAAAAAAAGGAGAGGCAAGCTTCGACGTGGCCAAGGGTCCCGGGCGACCCTTCATTGTGAAAGTTGCCGGAGTAGACGTCCGGGCCGTGGGCACCATCTTCAGCGTGAGGCTCTCAGAGGATGAGGTGGATGTGATCGTGACCGAAGGTAAGGTGCAGGTTAAACCAACTGTTTCCGAACTCGTTTCAGAGCATCCCACTGCCGATACTTTTCTGGAATTTGGCCAGCGGGCCAGAGTTAATCTGCACGCCGAATCTCTGGTGGTGGAGGTAACATCCATAAACCAGACGGAGATAGAGGAGGTACACCTCTGGCAACCCCGTCTCCTCGATTACGATCAGATTCTCCTGGGAGAAATTGTGGATGAATTCAACAGGAGAAACCCCATTCAAGTAATGCTTAGCGACCCCTCCCTTGAGACTATCAGTCTAAGCAGTTCGTTCTGGTCGGACAACGTGGAGGGATTCGTTCGTCTCATGGAGTCCAGCTTTGATATGGAAGCCGAGTGGAGGGGGAGTAGGGAGATTGTACTGCGAAAGACCCAATAGTGTGGTGTCCCAGAAATTCCCTTGCACGCCCGTCGGGGTCATGCCGTAGAAAAGTGATGCCTTACGAAAGAAAAGGATCGGGTCTTAAAAACTGTATTCCGTTTTACTCCATACACTTTTACAAGACGACCGACCCTGAAAGGCATCACTTTTTACGTCTTGACCCCTTCCCCTGCGACCTGAATGTAGGAGCGGCTTTATGCCGCGATCCTCGGGAAACGCAATTGGGGCGTAAAGCCCCTCTTGCAAAATGGTTTCGAACCTGATCCCCAAACCATGCCATCGAATCGCAACTCATTCACCTTGCTCTTCGCCTTGGCTTGGTTTTGCACGATTCTCCTAAGCGCCTGCTCTGAAAAAGAGCAACTACTCGTCGATATCCCTGAAGGCTTTGCCACGGATACGTTAAAGGAATTTGCCCGCCAGACAAACGTGGAAATCCTCTTTGATCGTCAAAGTGTTTCCGGCGTAGAAACGAATGCGGTGAAGGGGAATTATGATCCGGCCGCCGCATTGCGGATAATGCTGGAAGACACACCGTTGGGAGTGGACATCGAAAACGAAACGGGGGCTTATGCGGTTTTCAGGAAGGAATTGTGATGGAAAGATTTACGAATTCAGAAAACGGATTCAGTCACTGAACGATGATACCCAATTTTAAAGATTTACCAGAAAAAGCTATGTAATTAATTTTTTGCTTAACGGAAAAATCGGCGTCGACGGTTAACTGTACTGGATGACTCTGATACTTCTAACCGTCGACGCCGATTCGAAGTTACCCAATAGATGGGCGAATCAACATCCATATTTCGGCGTGGGCTTTTCCCTGCGGCATTGTTTCTCCTTATGATGTCCGCAGGTCAGATTGCCGCACAAACCCGTTCCTTCGATTTAGAAGCGGGTAATGCCAATACGATGCTCCGAGAGTTTGCCCGGCAGGCACAGGTAGATGTCGTGATGGATCGCCGAAATGTCCAAGGTGTTCAGACCAACGAAGTATCGGGGTTGTTGGAACCGAGAATTGCGCTGGAGCGCATGCTCGAAGGCACGTCACTGGTTTTCAAAGAAGATTTGGAATCCGGAGCCTTTGCCGTGACCCGGTCGGAGATTCCGTCTCCGGACCAGACAACTCAAAACACTGAACCCCAAATATTGGACGAAACAGAAATGAACGCAAAACAGAACAATTGGTTAAAAACATTAGCTGCCGTATTGACGCTAGGCATTCTAGGTGGCCAAGGTGGGCTTTCCGCGCAGGATGAAGACGATGATGAGAGCATCTACGAATTAAATCCTTTCGAAATCGATGCCTCAAAGGACTCAGGCTATTATGCCGAGAATACTTTGGCTGGCAGCCGACTCAATGCCAGTCTTCGCGATACGCCCGCCTCCGTCCAGGTCTACACCAAAGAGTTCCTCGAGGACATCGGCGCGACAAATTTGGAGGATATTCTCAATTATTCAGCGAATGTCTCACCAGGAGAGGGCGATGAAGAATCTTTTTTCGGAGGCCATTTCGCCCTGCGTGGTAACGTCAGTTACCAACCTAGAGTACGTGGATTGGCCAGTACTCGGGCCAGGGACTATTTCAGATCGGAATTGCCCTTCGACACATACTTAATCGAGCGGCTCGACGAGTCTCGCGGGCCTAATGCCCTGCTCTTCGGAATTGCCGCCGCGGGCGGTATTCAGAACCAGACAACCAAACGAGCCTCGGTAGCGGATAACTTCGGCAGTGTAACCTTCCGTACCGACGAGGAAGGCCTGATCCGCGGGGAGTTCGACTATAATAAGGTCCTTGTAGAAGACAAGCTGGCTGTTCGATTGAACGCCTTACACGCGGATGGGGATGGTTGGAGATTAAATACCTTCAACCGGAAGAAAGCCATTCATGGGGGTCTAACGTGGCGTCCGGATGATAAGACCGTCATCCGCTTGGGTTATGAGTCCTTTAGCCAGGATGATATTCCCAGCAACATCTTCGTGGGATTGGATGATTTGAGGGTCTGGATCGATGCGGGCCGGCCTACTTTCGACCTGTTTTCGGAAAATCGCATTCCCGAAGCCAGCGAAATCGGAAGGGTAAGCGGTGGCTTTCGAAACACCGTTATTCGGGCGGTGGGAGGACACCCCAATCCCAACCGTACTAGGGTCGCCATAATTGAAGGCGGAGATCCATCGTTCGAAGGCACAGTGATTAATATCGCCAATGCGTTGCAAACGGTACCGTGGCAGGATAGGGGGGATGGGCAACATACCTTCCATTACCGAATTGCCCGGGACGAAACGGATTATCCCTATGACGTGGCCATGAATGGTCCGGCGAATATAAGGCGTCTGGACGCGGCTGATTTTACTGCCTCCGTGCAACGTCAGTTGGCCGAGGACTTTTTTATGCAGCTGGACTATAGCAAATGGAGTTACTACTGGGCCGCTCTGCCTAATAATATATGGGTGCAAATGAGGGGTGATCCCAATGAATTTTACGGGGGTCATGATGGGCCGGCGACCGCGATTGCTAATCCCAATGTAGGCGGCACGTTCGCGTGGTCGCCGGGAGGCACCCATGATCGGTATGATACTGACGCGGATCAAGGAACCATCCGCTTGACCTCCACCTACGAATTTGACTTTGCCGAACGCGGCGATGGGGGGCTCTCCAATCTGGGTCGGCACCGGTTTGCCGCTGGTCTGGAACGTCGGGATTACAACTGGGCCCGACCGCATCGTCGCTTGCATTGGCGCGATGCCGCGACGGGTGGGCCTGCCTATGATACGAGTCAGCCTGGTGGAGTTTTGAATCGCGTTGCCAGCATGCATTACATTGACCTGAACGACCGGAGCACGTGGAACGGGACTACACTCGAACGCGTTACTGGTGGGGCACTCGACGGCGTTTCAGAACGTTTTCCCGATCCGCTCGATCCCAGTCGCACGATCTATGCGGAGTGGGCGCTTGACTACGCGGGGCAATATGATTCCAACCAGGAAATCGACACTTGGATGGTTTCCACCCAAAGCTTCTTTTTCGACGACAAGCTTGTGATCACGGCGGGGTATCGGGAAGACGATGGGTTTAATAAATATTTTCTGTATGAGGCAAACGCGAACAACTCTGATTATATGCGCACGGGCGAATTCCGCCCCACGGATTGGAAGGTGGATAGTTTCACGGCGGGCGCCGTTTTCCACATAAATAACCAGCTTTCGGTATTTTATAACCAAGCGACTAACTCCGATATTCCTTTGCCCGAGAATAACATTATCGGGTCGCTCGAAAAACCGGGCCGACTCGGATTTCCGGGAGAAGGCGAAGGCGAGGACTACGGGGTCATGGCGAACTTGTACAACGGCAAAATCAATCTTCGCGCAACCCGCTACACTTCAAAGGGGAGGAACGTTTTCAAATCCGATGGCCTTCTCAGTAACTTACACGATACGACAATAGAGTGGTGGGACGATATTGGGTTTGGTCTGCCGGACGATCCTCCCGGGCCGCGCCGGTTCGCGAGCCCCGTTAACCGTGTAACATATACCGGAGAAAGCCAAGGTTACGAATTTCAGATGACGGCCAATTTTACAGATAACTGGCGCGCCGTGTTCAATTATTCTTACACGGATAAGGAGCAGAAGGATGTCGCTCCCTTAGGGAACCTATGGTATGATCAAACGATCGAATGGGTGACGCGTACGATTCAAACATGGGACACCTCAACCATAACCCAACAGCAGATAGATGCCGGAATCATTCCGACTAACGATCTTGACGAGTTTGTGCTTAGCGACGGCCGTACAGCTACTGAACAAATCGAACGAGTCACCCTTGATAGGAATAATCGTTTTGTGCCCGGCGCTCCGTTCGGTGTTCGCCCAGCCAAGTTCAACTTCTTTACGAACTACACGTTCAACGAGGGTTCCTTGCGGGGTTTCTCCGTTGGAGGAGGCTACCGATATCAGGGCCCTAACGCCTTGCACTGGGAAGACGATGCCAGCGGCAATCGGACGAGAATCTGGGGCGAATCGACTGGCTATGCCGACGCGATGGTCCGCTACCGGACTCAAATGAGTATTTTCGGAAAGGATGTCAGGGCGTCGTATCAGATCAACGTGAAGAACGTCTTTGACGAAAACGATCCGGTAATCGGTAGGTATTGGAGGAACGACACTTCGGCTGATCCGGACCGGCTTTACTTCGTTGACCCACGCAACATCCAGTTTTCCGCGACCTTCGATTTCTAACATTCGCATTGGACGCTATCACTAGGACTTTGGCTTTGTTTGTTTAGCGTTTAGTGAAATCGATAGTTTCATTTAAGCTCCTCGCGGAAGGATCCGCGAGGAGTTGCATTCTTGTTTATAAAATTCCTGTCGCAACTACTCAGTTATCTTAAAATATGGTCCGCAGGGGTGTTTTTTTGATAACCTGTTAAGCTGTAGGAGGGGGTTTATCCCCCGATATAGGCGCCGTTGGCGCCAAGTGGAAAGTGGAAAGAGTAAAGTGGAAAGTAGGGGTAAGCCAGTGTTTCGCCCAAGGGGCTCGAAATGATTATCGACCTGACCAGTATGCCCCCGATCCTAGGCTTCATTCAGGACTCAGGGCGGTTTAAACAGAGCGATAATAAATCCACGAAAGGACACCGTGATCAAGATGCTCACCACCCCATCGGCGCTCATTGTCGCAGGCTTACTGGTGACTTCCTTTACGGCCTCGTCACAAGAGAACAGCCTCACTCCTTACACCGATGCCTCCGAGGTCCCGCAAACGGTTGTCGACCTCTGGAAAGACTACGACCCTCGCAAGGAAGATCTCGAGGTCAAGACCCACATGGAATGGAAGCAGGATGGCGTTGTCTCCCGGCTCATTAGTTTTAAGGTGGGCACGTTCAAAGGCAGCGATTCCCGCATTGCCGCTTACTACTGTTTTCCGGACAACGGCGAAAAAAATCCCGCCTTTGTCTGGAGCCATGGCGGCGCCCAGCGAGCCCACCGCGACCGCGGTCATTACTTTGCCACCCAGGGCTTTGCCACCGTGGACATCAACTGGCTTGGACGCCCGCTCGAAGCGGACCTCGACCCTGACAACACGTGGGGAACGGACTGGGGTAAAATCGACCCAACCCATGGAGGGAACTTTTACCCCAAGGCCCTGCGCAATGATTGGAAGAGCAGCCTCCACCCCGATGAGTACAGTGTGGATCCCATCATGAGTCCGCGTAACGCGAACTATTTCATACTCTCCCTTGCAGGACGCCGCGCGCTCACCTTCCTTGAGCAGCAGCCTGAGGTTGACCCCGACAAACTCGGCTTCGCCGGCTTTTCCATGGGTGGCACCATCACCGCAATGACGGCCATCGACAAGCGCCTCAAGGCAGTTGCTCCCTTTATCGGGGGCACGGCCAACCGTTATCAGAACTACCCCGGCATGGACTCGGGAGGTGTCATCGCGGGAAGTGACATCGACGATATCGGAGATTTGAATCTCTACAAAAACACCATCGACCCTGGCGCCTACTGGAAGCACGTCTCCGTACCTGTCATGTTCATCACCTCGTCCAATGACCAACACGCCACCCTGGACCGTATCTACCAGTCCATGGACCTGCTGCCTCATGACAACTGGCGTGTTACCGGCAACATGCATACCCAACACCGCCCGGGACCTGAGCAGTGGGTCATGCTCGACCATTGGTTCAAGCAATACCTCGCCGGTGTTGAGCAGAACATCCCTGCCACACCACCCTCTACGTTTAAAATCGAGAATAACACCGCCTACTTTACCGTTACTCCCGCTCAGCAGGAGCGTCTCGTGGACGTTGAGATCTACTACAGCTACGTGCCCAATCAGATTACCCGTTTCTGGAAAAATGCCGAGGCCACCAAAGAGGGGAACAAATGGAAAGCCCAGCTGCCGGTGCATCCCAAGCTTCCACTCTACACCTTCGCCCTTTGTCGCTATACCCTGCCCGAGGAGAGCAGAGCCTTTATGGGTAGAACCAGGACCTTTACCTTGAACTCTTACGAACACACTCACATTCCCGGGGACATTGACCTCACTGCCTTCGACAATCTGCCGAAATCAGGCCTCATCGATGACTTCTCCGATGGCATGTCCAACTGGGGCAGCCTTCTTAATCAACCTGGCTCTACAACCTTCAAATTCCAGGACCCTGAGCTCGACACAACCCCGGGGAACAAACTCGCCATCACCCTGGATCTCAAGGAAGGGCAAGAACTCCTGATCAGCCTGGATATTGATGGCAGATACAACGACCCCGACAAAGAGATCGGTAAATTTCATTATGAACGCAATGTCAGCGGTAATGGGCCTCAGACCATCCTGCTCGAAGCCAGGGACTTCAAAAAGAGTCCAACCAATAGCAACGACAAACCCCTTGAGTGGTCAAAAATAGCGACCTTCACCATCACCCTTACAGACACTAAAACCAAACAGGAAATCAAACTCGCCAATCCGGGAAGCGCCGAGATTCTCAAACGCATTGAGCTGGTAAAAAGTAGCAAAACATCATAAAACCGCCCGTGAACGCAATCGTGAGCATTGGAGAAGTTTTGAAGAAAGCGATGCATGCCATTTGCGCGTTCTGCGTCATGGGAGCCCTCTTGATTATGGGGTCTTCTTGCGCGCATATTGCACAGGCGCGAATCGAGGAGGATCAGGTGAAGGTCATGTCTTACAATATACATCGCGGCGGAACGATGCGCGGGCAACTATTGTACCAAACGGTAAAGGTGATTCAGGAGGCAAAGGCAGATGTTGTCGGCGTTCAGGAAACGCGTTCCCCTTACGGTGTTAATGCGGAGAAGTTGGCGCAATTGTTGGGTTGGAATATCTACGAGGACCATTGGAGCTGCATCTTGACGCGTTTTGAGATTGTCGATCGCCGCGACGGTGGCATCAAAATCAAGCTGACTTCGGGCCGGGAAGCCTACGTCTTCAACCTGCACCTGCCATCCAACCCCTATCAGCCATACCAGCTTTTGAGCATCCGTCCAACATGGTACAAGCACTGGAATACTCCCTTCATCAAAACCGAAGCCGAGGCGATTGTCGGCGCAAGAGAGGCGCGCGGTGGAGAAATCTCAAGCCTTCTCAGGCAGATACGTTCCCTCCCCGACAAAGAGGCTCCTGTTTTTGTGGTAGGCGATTTCAACGAGCCATCACACCTTGACTGGACCGAAAAAGCTGCCAAGTCCGGTCGCCATCCTCTCAAGGTGGCATACCCGACTTCCCAGGAGATGGCCAAAGCAGGCTTTGTCGATGCCTGGCGCGCGATTTATCCCGACGAGATGAAGAATCCGGGCTTCACCTGGTCGCCCCTGACCAAGGCCGATGATCCCAAGGATCACCATGATCGCATCGATTTTGTATATTTCAGGGGCAAGGACATAGAGGTAACCGACGTAAAGATCGTTGGGGAAAACAAAGATATGGCAGACATTGTTGTTACGCCCTATCCATCTGATCACCGAGCGGTGGTCGCGACGTTCACCCTACCCAGTACTCCAACATTGAAAAAGACAACTGCTGACAAGCCGGTTGCGGGCGACGGCAAATAGCGGCGCCTGATCCGCAACCGTTCGGTATCAGAAAAAAGAATACCATATGATGCACGACAGATTTTTACATGTAATCCACCTGGCGGTTTTGTCAGGGTGTGTTTGGGCCGGCATCGTCGTTCCGCTAATGGCAACTGAGAAACCCGGCGCCAAGCCAAATATCCTGTTCATCATGGTGGATGACCTGGGCAAGGATTGGATCAGCTGCTACGGCGCAGAGGATATCACGACCCCGAACATCGATGCGCTCGCCAATGGGGGAATGAAGTTTCATAACGCTTACTCGATGCCGTCATGCACCCCTTCGCGCGCAACCCTCCTGACCGGCAAATATCCCTGGCGCAACGGCTTTGTCAATCACTGGGACGTTCCGCGTTGGGGAGTGGCCTACTTCGACTGGAAAAAGAAGGAAAACACCACCTTTGCTCGTCTGATGAAAGAACTTGGCTACGCCACATGTGCGGCAGGCAAGTGGCAGATCAATGACTTTCGGATCGAACCGCTGGCCATGAAGAAGCACGGATTCGATGACTGGGCAATGTGGACGGGCTTCGAGACGGGCAACCCGGTGAGCGGTGAACGCTATCAGGACGCTTACGTCAACACGCCCACTGATGGGAGCCTGACCTATGCCGGCAAGTTTGGCCCGGATATTTATACCGACCACCTGATCAACTTCATGCGCCAGCATAAAGATGAACCCATGTGCCTCTATTACCCGATGGCACTCGTGCATCCTCCGCAGGTTCCCACTCCGGATGAGCCCGACGCAAAGATCCACATCGATAAGCACAAGGCCATGGTGCGCTACGTGGACAAACTGGTTGGCCGGCTAGTCAACACACTTGACGAACTTGGCATACGCGAGCGCACCATCGTGATCTTCACAACGGATAACGGCACGGTCCCAGGCGTCACGGGCACGCTGAACGGACTCAGGGTGAAGGGAGCAAAGGGAACAGCAGAGGAATTGGACGTTTGTTCTCCCTTTATTGTAAACTGCCCGGGGATTGTCCCGGAAGGGGTCGAAACCGAGGCCCTCACAGATTTTTCAGACCTGCTACCCACCTTCGTAGAACTTGGAGGCGGCGACATTCCTGAGGATCTCATCATCGACGGGACATCTATTGCCCCTTTGATTCTGGGAAAAGAGAACGACACCGGGCGAAAGTGGATCATGGCGCTCGGATTCGGAGCCGCTCGGCTGACTGAGAACGGAGTGAGGGGCCAGACGGATTTTGAGAAGCGCGTCATTCGCGATAAGCGGTATAAGGTCTGGGTCTCCAGAGAAAAGAAGGTCATTCGCCTGCACGATCTTAAGAAGGACCCGTGGGAGAAAACAAACCTTCTCGATAGTGACCTCGCGGCGCACAAAGAGGCCCTGCAGAAGTTTCAGGTTGTCGTCGACTCTCTTCCCGACAAGGATGCCCACCGGCTATATGAGCCAAGAGCTTCCAATCCATGGGACATGAAGTTGAGCGCCAAGTAGACCGAACCATCGCGGAATCCAAGGAGATACAAGATGCCAATCATTTTACCACCGATCACTCGTCGACAATTCGTAAAGCGCTCGCTCGCTCTTGGCGGCACGGCTATGATGATGCCTCGCGCGTTGGCCGCCGCGAATCGTGGAGGCGCTGAGTTGGACCAAAACCGGGTTGCTTTGCTTGCGGATACGCACATCAGCGCCGATCCAAACCTTGCCTACCCGGGGACGAAGTGGCCGGGTTCGCCCGTCAAGGAGTCCGAGCATGAGAGGGTGAACATGGCGGATTGTCTTGCGCAGGCGGCCGAGAGCGTAATTGCGCTCAATCCTCGCCCGGCTCACCTGATCGTCAACGGCGACTGTGCCCTCAGCCGTGGTACAGAAGCCGAGTACAAAGAGTTTTTCAGGCTTGTGGAGCCGATTCGCGCCGCGGGCGTCACCGTTCACGTGACGATTGGAAATCACGACAATCGTGAGAACGTGTGGAAATTGCTCCCGTTCCTGAAGAAAGAGCGCATGGGCGTTCAGGCGGGCGTGATTGAACTGCCGTACGCGAACTTCGTACTGTTGGATGCAGGAAGAAAAGGAGTCTTGGGAGACAAACAGTTGAACTGGCTCGCCAAACAACTCGACGAACGAGCGGATAAGCCAGCCCTTATCTTTGCTCACTTCAACCCGTATCCCAACCGCGGCGTGCGTCCCAACCTGGGCATGAGTGATGGGTCGTCTCTGTTGAAACTGCTTGCCGAACGAAAGCATGCCAGGGCCTATGTCTATGGCCACACGCATGAGTGGCAATATGATCGACGGGACCATCTCCATCTCATAAACCAACCGGCAGTCAGTTACTATTTTGGAAAAGGCCATGCGCATGGCTGGGTCGATATGAAGCTCACTGAAATGTCCGCTGACCTGGAGTTGCACTGCATCAACCCCAAGCACAAGCAGCACGGTGAGCGGAGACAGATCAGTTTGAAAGGCTAGAAAACATAGAGTTAAAGTAACTACTCAGGATTCCATAGCCTAGCCTGCATTTCTAACAAATTTTCTTGTGGGATGGTGATTGAGAGAACTGTAGGAGGGGGTTTATCCCCCGATCTTCCACACGGCCTCACCGCAATCGGGGGATAAACCCCCTCCTACAGCTTAACATGTTTTCAATAAAACATCCTTGCAGACCATTGCTTAAGATACCTGAGTAGTTACGAGTAAAATGTGCCGCCGCTTCGCGTTGCTCTTGAGGGGCAGCGTGAACAAAGAATCTATCGCATAGGAGGGATTTGGAATGAGAGCCATTACGTTATTATCCCTTGTTGTTACATGCTTGTGCGGAGCGACATTCTGTATTGCCGCTCCAGTTCCTGATAAACCGATTATTGTTCGCGTTGCGGCTTACAATGTTGAGTTCAGCAGAAGCGCGACCCCCAAGCAGGTTGGCGAAATGTTTAAACCATACAACTTGGACATAATTGGGTTCAATGAAGTTCCAGATGGCGACTGGACAGCTCGCGTGGGCAAAGTACTGGGAATGGAACACAGCTATGTAGGCAAGATCTCATCGGCAAATCATAAGGACAAATACAAATCGATACTCAGTCGGACGCCACTCGAGGGCACAATAGAGCATGAACTGCAGGTTTCACGTCGACGCTGCTGGAATCCCGCCTCGGTCGTACGGGCCGCAACAATGATCGACGGCCTTTCAATCGCATTTTACTCGTTGCATATCTGTAAGTCGGGCGCAAACGATGGCCATGCGCATAGCCTTGCGACCCGGGTTCTACCTGAGGAGGCAACTGAGAGGGTTATCGTCGTTGGGGATTACAACAACAACATTGGCGACGCTGCCATGAAAACGGTCGAGGGGGCAGGATTTAGACCAATGTGGAATGATCTGGAGATTGATGTCTCCAAGGAGTTTACATACAACGCCCAAGACCCCGAAAAGAATCTCGGGGTTATCGATCACATCTTATACAATACCTCGGCTGGAGCCAAGGTAACAGACGGAGGCATAATCGAACTCAAGAATCCTTTGTCTGACCATAAACCTGTCTGGGCACAGATAGTGTTCCCTCGGAATCTCGAGAAAGTGAAGCTCGACAAGTAAGAAGGTAGAGTTTGCTAACTGTCAGGCATCGGTTAAAGTGTACCACCGATCAGAAATCCTCAGTCGGTTTCATTTCCAGAATCCAATTCCGAATGAGTTCCACGCCCTCAAGGTGAGGAATCGAGCGAGCGAGGTTTGGCATACGCACTCCTGTTTCACTCGATTCTATCCGGTGCATCAGGATGGATTGCTCAGGATTCCCTGGAACAATATCGTATAAGCGCCCCCCGGAACCTCGACCGGTCGCAACAGGTGATTTCCAAACACCCAGCTTTTCCATATTCTGCTGTCCGTATTGTAAATGGAGGCCGGAACTTCGAGCTGATCCTCCGGGGCGATGACAGTGCGCGCAATTGACATCGAGCCATGCTCTGGCGCGATCATCCAACGATCCTGAGTTTGAATCCTCATAATTTGCCATTCGAGGAGGATCGCTTGCTAGTCCATCTATCAATCCTAGGTGATTCCAAAGCGTAAGCTGATTGTCTCCACCCTGCTTGCCCACCCGGTTAAGGTTGCGCGCGGTCGTGCCAATAGGCTCGAACGTTTTGTAACTGCTATGACATGCAATACATTGGTTCGCATCGGGTACGACATACTTGAGGGCGCGCTCTTGTCCATCTTTGTGTATCCAGGATACATCCAACGAACCGCCACCCAGTGATAGATCCGCGTCCGTCTGCTCATCGTTCCAGATGTAACTATAGCCGTACCATCCCGACGCTTCGCGAAATTCAATGCGGGTTTCAAGCAGACTTTCTCCCAAGCCGGAATCACGCATATCTGTGGGATAGGAAAAGGTCTTGGCGATCACCGTTCCGACGGGGAACTCAAACGTATCTTTGGCATGGTATTTCATCTTCTGCCCCTTTGGTAATCGAATGAACCTCCGCTTGGTGGTGTAATCGGAAAACAAGTGTGCATTTAACTCATAGGGCAATACACCCTCGACCGGTGCTTGCTCCGCCAAGGCGCCTTTGAACAAACCCCATTCGGAAAGTAACCGAGGTGCCGAACGGTAGATGTTGGCCGTTTGACTCAAGTCTGATGGAAGTTTCTTCAGCGGATTTAAAACAATAGATGCCAGCCGAGACATGGCTCCCGAATGGGCATGGATGTCTCGAGAAATCTGATACGTTCCAGCATCCACATTTTCCTGGGCAAACGATTCCAGATTCACATTCGCGAATGTGGTACCTTCCTTCTCGTCAATGACCAGCACCGGAGAGTCCTCGCTCATAGGCCTGTCCGGATTGATGATCCCATCGTAGAAAATGTTTGGGAACGGTTTTCCCAAATGAGGGAGAAGCTCAGTCGCTACCTCACCCTTGGGATTCGTACCCCCATCCTGGTAACTATTATCATACAGATAAATGCCTTCCGGATAAGGATCATAACGGGATTGGGAGATTTTTCTCCCGGTGATCAAGAAGCTCACTACGCTGATGGCCGTACTATCGTTGTCTGATATTTCATTCTCAAATACCTCGACTCGATCGGTTGCCATGATCATCAATCCCGTCCCAGTGGGAACGCCTGCTACCATCGTCCCTTCCGTGGCAAAATTGGGCGTGTTGTTTCCGACTATCCGGTTGTTGTACACGCGAATGTCCCTGCCATTGATCACTTCCAAGCCAGGGAGGTCAAAAACCAATAGGCCACCGGTATTGTTGGTTGCGACATTCTCGTAAACATCTGCCCCGATCGTATTTTCAATTTCGATGCCGGCGACATTCATCTCAGCCAGATTGCGCCGGACGATCACATTCCTGGACTGCCCAACATAGATTCCCGCATCGGATGCAGCACGAGCTATACAGTCTTCAATCAACACGTCGGAGCATTGAACCGGATAGATTCCGTATGCGCCATTGTCAGAGTCGGTGCCATTGGTCCATTCAACTCTCACCCCTCTGAAAATCACGCCTTCCGCACCCAGCACTTTTATGGCATTCCCAACCGTGTCTTCCACCGCCAGGTATTCGATCACAAACGCGTTTCCGGTCACCCGGATTCCCTCACTCCCAATCTCCTGGTCTTTAAAGGAGAGAATCGTATCCTCGTGACCACGACCTCGGATCGTAATGTTATCTTCAACCACACTTAACTCGGTATTGAAGGTATAGATCCCTTTCTCGAGCTGAATGACGTCACCGGGAATTGCATTGATCAGTCGATTCTGAAGCTCGTATTGATCGTTGTCGCCCGGATGAATGACATAGGTCTTTCCCTCATGCGATTTCTGGCAGCCGAGATTGAACATCAACCCCCAGAGAAGCACCCAATCGACTGAACGTTTAAAAATCCTCATTTGTTGTATTTTCAAAATATTTTTTTCTTTTCTCATGCGAACGAGCGAGGTGTGTTCCTTCTTACTCCTTATGGTCCCAAAGCAATTCGATCAACGCCGGTCTATTCTTTGAAATCGGGGGCAGTGTCGGCATCAGCGGGAGCAGAATACTTGAAGGGAGCTCGGAGCTTTGGTGAATCGTGACCGTGCTATCCGGTTGGTTTGACTCATACTTGAAGGAGCCGGATTTGATGATGGCCTTCTTTCTTCTGCCCCATGGATAGGGTACCGGATCATTCTCCGGAGGTCTGCTCACTGTTAACATCAACTGGTGTCCTTTGCGAAAGACATGTCCAGTCGGCGGATTCTCGCGGTTCTTTTGGATCTCACGATGTTCGGATTCGTCCAGGTCTCGGTTCTCTATGGCGGCTTGGTCCGAGCCGAAGACGCCGTCGGTTCGGTTGAAATTGCTCACCCACTGCATGGGAAAACCGACGTTTCGAATGCCTCCGATCCCGGCCAGCCCGCGGATGCTATCATCGAAGAGACCGGACACCACCAGTGTTGTGAGGTGAGGTGGATTGGTGGCCGCAATTCGAAAGCCGGTCAGACCCGACCAGGAATGACCAGTTATCCCAACCTTTCCATTGGACCAAGGTTGTTTGACGATCCATTGCTCGATGAGTTCATGCCCATCACGAATGCTTCGATCTGACATGAAAGAGAACGTTCCCCCTGATGCTCCTGTGCCTCGCAATGACACGTTGATAGCAACATAGAGTCCGCCGTAGCCTTCATGAGAGGGTGGCTTTGTCTGCCATGGATAGCCGCTCATCTCCATGATGACGGGCCACTTCTTCCCCTCGCCACTCGGCTCGAATTCTTTAGGGTAACTAATCGCCAGGGCGATTTTCACACCGTCGGACATGGTTGCATGGGTGTATTCGAAGAGATTGCCGTCTTCATCACGTTCGATTCCGGCGAAAACAGCCGTCGCGTTATACAAGGTGAACCGTACTGAAAAAGGTGGACACGGGATTCTCTTATTTTTGGGGTTATCGCTTGGTATGTCTCCCGTGCCAGTTATCAGAGGGTTGACATTATTCCAGTACGCGCGACTCGCCGCGATTGCGCGGATCCGAAGCAGGTGACCAGCTGTCGCCGTCACGCACGATGACCTGCACGTCTCCGAAGTCCCCGGCGCGGAACCTGTAGCCGCGCTCGCGCAGGCTCGCCAGAACGTCCTCCGAAAGCGGAACGCTGCGGCTGTACAAGATCAGGTCCTTCGGCAGCAACTGGTGATGGAAGCGGGTCGCGCCTATGGCGTCAGCAGGCGAAAAACCGAAGTCGAGTACGTTGACGATGGTCTGGAAGACAGACGTGAAGATTGTCGATCCGCCGGGCGTGCCAACTACCATGTCGACCTCACCGTCACGCAGCAGGATCGTCGGAGACATCGATGACAACATACGCTTGCCGGGCTGGATTTCGTTTGCGACGTTGCCAACGACGCCAAACGCGTTCGGTATTCCGGGCTTCGCGCTGAAATCGTCCATTTCGTTGTTCAGCAGGAAACCGGCGCCCGTCACAACAACACCGGAGCCAAAGCCCAGGTTGAGCGTCGTCGTCGTCGACACGGCATTGCCGTCGTGGTCGACAATCGAGTAATGCGTCGTGTCCATCGAATCGAGGCCGGGGCGCACATCGCCGACGTCAGTTATGGCTTCGGGGTTCACCTCCAGCGCGCGCTTCCGCAGGTACTCGTCACTGAGCAGGGCATCCAACGGCACGTCGACATAGTCGGGATCGCCAAAGTATTCCGCGCGGTCGGCAAACACACGTTTTTCGATCTCGGCAATGAGGTGAATGTACTGCGGTGAGTTCTGCTCGAGGCCCTCGAACTCGCGCGCCAGCAAATCCTTGACCCTCAGGAGCTGGATAACCGCGAAACCGCCCGAGCTCGGCGGCGGGGCAGAGAGGATCTCGAACTCGCGCCACATCGTACGCAGCGGGTCGCGCCAAATTGCTTCGTAGCCAACCAGGTCCTCATGGGTGATCAGGCCGTCGCCGCGTTCCATCTCGGCGATAATCAGGTCTGCCGTCTCGCCTTTGTAGAAACCGTCGCGACCGTCTTTGGCGATCCGTTCCAGCGTGTCGGCTAGTTCCGCTTGGCGAAATTCGTCGCCCGTTGCGATATCGCTGAAATAGTCGGCGAAGTTGGTTTTGCCTTCGAACGTCGACTGGCCATCTTCGATGATGCTTGCGAGTTTTTCGTGCACGACAAAACCGTCGCGCGCGAGATGCACGGATGGCATGACGACATCTTCCCAGGGCAAAACGCCAAAGCGTTGATGCGCTTCCCAGAGACCGGCGGGCGATCCGGGCACGCCGACGGCCAGGTGACCGACGCGACTGGCTTCGGGAATGACCTCGCCGTCTTCGTCGAGGTACATGTCGCGATGCGCGGCCAGCGGCGCGGTCTCGCGGTAGTCGAGGAAGTAGGCTTCGCCGTCCAGCCAGATCATCATGAAGCCGCCGCCGCCGATGTTGCCGGCCTCGGGCTCCGAGACGGCCAGGACAAATTCGGCGGCGACCGCTGCGTCGACGGCATTGCCGCCGGCGGCGAGGATGTCGCTCGCGATCTGCGCGCTTTGCTCGTCGGGCATCGCGACGGCAGCGGGTGGGCGCGGGGGCGCGGCTTCGTCAGTGGGCTGGCTGCAAGCGGCGAGCGCCGCGAGTATGGATACGAAAAATACTGAGCGCTTGATGTTCACGTTGTGTCCTTTCGGTGGGCCGGCAGAACCAGAACGTCGGCGGGTACGCGGTCTTTCATAGCCAGAAGCGAATCAATCCAGTCCTTGAGCGGGTTGGCCTCGGGTTCGGCTCTGACCGAAATCGTTTCAGAAGCTGTTCCCACCTGCAGGCTTACGTTGGAATTGCACCCATCAAACTGCAAAGTGGCAAAACCGAGCATACTTGCATGAGACGCCATTGTCCAAAATTCCTTATCAAACGCAACTCCTCAGTGGGCGCAAAAATGAAAGAATTCGGAGGTATCGATGAGGAAAATAATCTACTTTGACGAAATCCAGGCCTGTCCCAATGCCCTGAGCTCCTTGCGCTTTTTCTACGAAAAATTGCCCGATTTGCACGTGATAGCGGCCGGCTCTCTCTTGGAGTTTGCCCTGGAATAAATCCCTGTTCAGGGAGTGGGGCGACTCTCCTCACTCTATATGCATCCAGTGACCTTTGACGAATTTCTCAAGGCTATCGGAGAGGCTGGCAGTTGGGGAATGTTACAAAAGGCATCTCCCCGGAAACCGCTGGATATGGCTTTCCATCGACGGTTGATAGATGCGTTTAGGACATATTCCCGAAGAGAAGTTCGACGGGCGCATATTCCTGATCAATGACTGGGATGGAGGCAATGCGGACAATCAGAATGTCGCTTGCAATAGAACCAATTTGTTTCCAATCCCATGAAAAAACCGGAATTCACTTATTGACAAAATTCAACTATGACTCATTTTGAGACTCATTATGACTCAACTAACGATTCGTAATTTTTCCTCTGAAATTGAGCGAGAGATTCGGGTGTTGGCGCGAAAGAATGGCTGGTCCCTGAACAAGGCTGCAGTGTATCTCCTGAAACGGGGAGCTGGACTCACCGATGAACCCAAAGCCAAGGGTATTGGCGACGGGCTCGATGCATTCATCGGTTCCTGGAAAAAAGCAGAATCGGAGGCGTTTGATAAACACATTGAAGACGCCTTTGAGTTAGTGGAGGAAGCCTTGTGGAAATGACACTTGTTTTGGACACCAATGCCTATTCGGGGATAATGCGTGGCGATACGAAGTTTTCCAATCCGGTCCGAGCAGCAGATCGGCTCATTGTTCCTGCTACCGTAATTGGTGAGTTGTTGTATGGGTTTCGACTTGGTAATCGAAACCGGGAGAATCGCGAGCAACTCAACCAGTTTTTAAGTTCCCCGTTTGTGGATTTCAAAACCGTAGATCGGACGGTTTGCGAACGGTATGCCTTGCTCATGGAGCAATTGCGCAAAAAGGGTCGGCCGATTCCCTCAAATGATGTTTGGATCGCGGCCCATACCTTGGCAGAAGGCGCGGAACTGCTGACTAAGGATGAGCATTTTTCCGAAATCGATGGGCTCAGTGTGTATGAGGTTTAGCTGGAATTTCTGACCCAGCCCTAACCCACATTTCTCACAAATCTTCTACTGCGCTCCGGTATACCGGCGCTGCTGCCGACTTCGCTGGATTCACGACTTTGCGGGGTGGCGACCCAGCTTCACCCGTGAATCTGCCCGAAGCCCACACCAGCGCTCGGTCTCCGTTCGCTCGCTCACGAATTTTGTGAGAAATGCGGGCTAAGAGAACTGACCGGGTCTTTGGGTTGCCAGACATGCCGGTAAACAAACTTTTGGCTGGGCGACTGGGGCGGTCGGGTCGCCATTGCAGACGGCGAAATGACAGAAGTAAAAGCCCTGGATATAAGCGACCTCGGCTTGGTGCATTATCTCAAAACCGGAATCGTTGAAGCAACACGCTTGCAAAGGGACCCATTTGTCTCCAATCCCATGAAGAAACCGGAAATTTTGATGCGATGAAGATACCGTTGGGAGTTATCATTTTGGGATTGATTGGGGTGCTTGCTTTGGCGGGGTCTGACAGGCCTAACGTCATCGTAATTTTTACCGATGACCAGGGATACGGAGATTTGTCGGCGCACGGGAATCCGGTATTGCAAACTCCGAATCTGGACAAGCTGCACGATGAGAGCATTCGCTTCAGTAATTTTCACGTTGCTCCGGTTTGCACCCCGTCTCGCGGGGAGTTGATGACCGGTTTATACGCTTTGCGCAACAAGGCCTCCATGGTGCCGGCCGGACGAAACCTCATGCGCCGCGATGTCGTAACCATGCCGGAAGCTTTTGCGGCCAATGGCTACGCCACCGGGCATTTTGGGAAATGGCATTTGGGCGACACCTACCCGCATCGTCCCATGGACCGGGGTTTTCAGCGCGTGGTCTGGCACAAGGGTTGGGGCCTGGCTTCGGAAATCGAATACGACAACGATTACTACTATACCCGTTACCTCGATGAAATGGAGGTGAAGTACTCGGATCGGTTTTGCGCCAATCTCTGGTTCGACAAGGCGATGGAATGGATGGATGAGCAGATTGAAACCGAACGCCCCTTCTTCACCTATATCGCATTGAATACGCCGCACAGCCCATTTCATTCCTTGGAGGAGGACTTCAGCAAGTACAAGGACAAGGTAGATGATCCGCTGGTGGCCCATTTCTTTGGGCTTATCAGCAACATCGACCAGAACTATGCCCGCTTGGATAACTGGCTCACGGAAAAGAAGATTCGCGACGATACCCTCATTGTTTACATGAATGATAATGGCACTTCGCGAGGCGAAAGAATTTACAACGCGGGGATGCGTGGAAAAAAAGGCAGCGGTTATGAAGGGGGCCATCGTGCGATCTGTTTCATCCGCTGGCCAGGTGGCACTTTTGGAGCTCCCCGCACAATCGACTATGCCTCTCACATCACCGATTTGCTTCCGACGTTTGTGGACCTGTTTGATTTCGAACTTCCTCCGACAGCCTTCGCGTTCGACGGCCTCAGTTTGAAGGAAGTGCTCAACAACCCGAATGGATCCTTCGGAGACCGCAAACTCATTGTTCAATTTGGCAGCAGGCATCGGCCATCGAAATACTACCGAAGCTGCGTGGTATGGGACCACTGGCGTTTAAACGGAGAAGGGGAGTTGTACGATATCAGTCGGGACCCGGGGCAGAAAAACGATGTATCGTCGCAATTCCCTCGGATTACCGCCGAGCTGAAAACCCATTATGACAATTACTGGGCTTCGATTGAGGAATCCATCGAGGTGGTCGAGCCCGTCGTTATCGGACACGACTTCGAGCCCTACACCGATCTCACCTGCAACAACTGGGTGGAAGTCGACTTCGAAAATCAGAGGCGTGTGGCCGGAGGAAACTCCATGGGAGGGATCTGGCAGATAGAGGCTGAAAAGGCGGGTAAATACAAAGTCCGACTCAGCCGCTGGCCCTTTCACATGAATCGATCGCTGACCGATAAAGGTCCTGCCACCACCATCGGCGCTATCCCGATCGATCCGGGGCGCGCCTTTCCCATCGCCGCGGGCAGTTTAAGTATCGATGGGGGAACCCCGATCATGGCACGAGCCGACCCCACAGATACTGCCGTCGAGCTGCTTATCGAAATCGAAGCCGGCAGGCACACCCTCCAGGGATGGTTTCATGATAAAACCGGCGAAAAATTGTCGGGCGCGTTCTACGGACGGGTAGAAAAGCTGTGAGTTAAATCCCTCAAACCATTTCCACCCAAATTACTAGTGTCCTGTCCCGTTAATTCTTTCACACAAATGGCGGATATTGTCCGCTGTAACTGCTGGATGGAGGATTGATTCATTGTGGAACCCCGTTGGGGTTCAGTCATATGGGTGATCGGCAACCCAGCGTGCGCTACACGACGCTGGGCTCTGGAATTTAACGCCGTTGGCGTAAAAGCCGGATGATGGCGCCGGAGGCGCCTCTTTGCGTTCTTGGCGATCTTCCGCCTTCATGGATTACGGCGTGACAAGTGGCGAGAGGTAATTCCTGGGGGATTTTCGATCACGATCACGATCACGATCAAGATCACGATTGAGATTAGCGATATGCGATGAATCCGGGTTAGGCCAATATCCCCCTGACCACATCGCCGTAGACGTCGGTCAAGCGGAAGTTGCGGCTGGCGTGGTGAAAGGTCAGGCGTTCGTGATCCAGGCCCAAGAGGTGGAGAATGGTGGCGTGAAAGTCGTGCACGTGCACGGGATCTGAGGCGATCTGCATTCCCAGCTCGTCCGTGCTGCCATGCACGTGGCCTCGCTTTACACCTCCGCCGGCCAGCCAGCAGGTAAATGCCTTGCTGTGATGATCCCGTCCTCCCGGCTTGCCGTGGGCTGTTCGACCGAATTCGGTGCAGCCGATGACCAGAGTGTCCTCGAACATCCCCCTCAATTTCAGATCCTGGAGCAAGGCTGCAATGGGTTGGTCGATCTTCCGGGCCAGTTTTTCGTGGTTGGTCAGTTTGGTGTGGTTGTCCCAATTCTGGTTGGACCCGGTGTCGATCAGTTCGATAAAGCGAACTCCCGCTTCTGCCATCCGCCGGGCCACGATGGTTTGCCAGCCAAAACTTTGTCGGTCCTCCCGGTCGATGCCGTACATGCGCAAGGTCTCGTCCCTTTCCCGGCTCAGATCAAAGATCTGGGGAGCCAGATCCTGCATGCTGGTGGCGGTTTGGAAACTCAGCATGCGGGCGGCCAGGGCCGGGTCGAGGGCACGGGTTCGATAATGTTGCTCATTTATCCGGTGCAACATGGCCATTTCCCGTTTCTGGAGGTGGCTTGGGTTGTCCTCTTGACGGCTTAGAAAGGGGATGGGTTCGTCCCCGGGAGTAATACGCATCCCCTGATGATAGGCGGGAAGAAAGTGGCTGTCCCATACTTGGGCCCCGGCATAGGGTTTTCTTTCCGCAAAAACGATGTATGCGGGCAGGTTGGTGTTCTCCGTGCCCAAGGCGTAGCTCACCCAGGCGCCGATCCCGGGAAGGGCCGAGCCATTGGAGCCGGTGTGCATGTGCAGGGTGGCTTCAAAATGATCATTGTGATCTCCGTGCATGGAACGGATCAAACAAAGATCATCGGCCATCCCGGCCAGATTGGGGAACAGATCGGTCATCACTATCCCGCTTTCCCCTTGCGGCTTACTTTGCCAGGGTGAGGCAACCAACGCTTTTTCATCATGAAAGATCTGACCATGGCGGCGATTCAGTTCCGGCTTGGGGTCGAAGGAATCGATATGGGAACATCCACCCGTCAGAAAAAACATGATGACCCGCTTGGCCTTCGGGGCAAAATGGGGAGCCTTTGCCGCCAGGGGATGAACTTCCGCAGTGGGAGATGCCAACAAGGGAACCAGCTTGGAGGACAAAAATGAACCTCCCGCACAAGCGCCGCCCAATGCGGCCGCTCGCTTGAACATTTGACGTCTGGAAAACCTCTGCATCTTCATCCAGATCTCAATTATTCTATGAAGCAAAATTCATTACTGGCCAGCAAAATTTGGCAGATACTGGCCCAAGCGCGCAAATCCCGCTCCCGGGAGTCTGGCGTGTGGTCCAATTGCTCCCGGTAATCTCCCAAATAACGGGCGAAGTCCGCCGCTTCCATCTCGGTCGGCGGCCGCGAAAGAGCCAGCAGGTAAGCCATGGATAACCGCTCTGCCGTTTCCTTTCCGGCCGCGAGCAGGCGCTGGGCCATGGAGCGGGCGTTTTCCCGGATAAAATCGCTGTTCATCCAGAATAGCGATTGAAGGGGCACGGTGGAGATGCGCCGAATGCCGGTGCATTCGTTTGTATCCGGGCCATCGAAGGTGGCCATGTAGGGGCGCTTGCCCAGGCGTCGCGAGGGAAGGTAGACGCTGCGGAATTCGTGGTCGTAATCCTCAAAGAAGGGGCGGGACTGGGTGAAGGGATACTCGTTGTTTTCATCCGGTTCGGGAAAGGCGTGACGCCCCGGATTGCCCATTTGCAGGCGACCGCTCACGAAAAGGATGGCATCCCTGATCGGTTCCGCCTGCAAACGGTGGCGGGGGTAGCGCCACAACCCTTCATTTAACGGATCCCGACTCATTTTCTCCTCCGGCATTGCACTGGAACGCTGATAGGAGGCAGAGGCCATGATCAGACGATGCATCGCTTTGACGGACCAATTTTCCTCGACGAACCGATGAGCCAACCAGTCCAGCAATTGGGGATGGGTGGGCGGTTTTCCCTGGTTTCCGAAATCACTGGAGGTCGGGACGAGACCCTTGCTGAAATGATACTGCCAAATGCGGTTTACCATCACCCGCGCCGTGAGGGGGTTTTCCGGGGAGGCGATCCAGCGGGCCAATTGCAGGCGCCCCGATTGGCCGGTGGGAATTTCCGCTTTTTTCGGCTCGATACGGTGGAGGAATCCACGTGGAATTCTTTCCCCCGGATCCTTGGGATTGCCCTTTCGAAACAAAGGTGAATCACCCGTTCCCTTGGCTCCCATTTTGTCAATGACCGCATAGGCGATTTCCCCTTCCTCCGGCAGGGAAACGAAGTTCTTTCGTTCCCGTCCATGTTCGGTGCCGGGATGGGGATACCGGGTGCTGGAAAAATAGCCGTAGAGGCCATAGTAATCCTTGATGGAAATGGGATCGAACTTGTGATCGTGACAACGCGCGCAGGAAAGGTTCAGGCCAAGCATACCTTTTCCGATGGTGGTCAGGGTATTGTCGATGATCAGGTGCATATCGTCATAGGCCCGGTTTCCGAAACGGCGGGCCAGGGCTACGTAACCCGTCGCGATAATGCGCTGGCGGCGCCGGTTTCCCCTTTCTTCCTTGGCCCACAAATCGCCCGCGATTTGCTCGATAATGAACTGGTCGTAGGGCATGTCCCGGTTAAAGGCGTCGATCACG
The DNA here is from genome assembly GCA_964291575.2 of Opitutales bacterium. GTDB lineage: Bacteria > Verrucomicrobiota > Verrucomicrobiia > Opitutales > UBA2995 > JAABVD01. The sequence goes on from OZ219851.1 coordinate 98,932, forward strand.
TAGTCGCGGTATAAACGGGCCTCGGGGATCGGGGTATCGGCGCCGTCACCGGAAGTGTCGCCATAGCGCGCCAAATCCAGCCAGTGGCGGCCCCAGCGCTCCCCGTAATGGGGCGATGCCAGCAGTTCATCCACCACAGTGGCAAAGGCATCGGGAGAATCGTCGGCCAGGAAAGCCGCCACCTGATCCGGGGTAGGGGGGAGCCCGATCAAGTCGAAATAGGCGCGCCGGATCAGGACCCTCCGGTCGGCCGGTCCGTTGGGCTCGATGCCCCGCTCGTCCAGTTGCGCCGAAATGAAATAGTCGATTTCACTTCCGGCCAGGTCGACCGCGTTGGTGGGCAATTCTACCGCCGAGACGGGCTCAAAGGCCCAGTTCAAATCGTGGGAGGGATCCACCTCGACGCCGGCCTGCAACAGCGGACCCGGAAGCAGGAAATTGCCCAGTAAAATTCCTGCCACTAAATATTTCCCCTTCATGGCTTCTTTCAGGTTGGGCAATCTTTAGATTTTGGCAATCCCCAATTAGAGGGAAGAGGGAAGAGGGAAGAGGGAAGAGGGAAGAGGGAAGAGGGAAGAGGGAAGAGGGAAGTGATCGTGATCGAACTGTAGGAGGGGGTTTATCCCCCGATTGCATTGGGGCCGTTTGGAAGATCGGGGGATAAACCCCCTCCTACAGCTTAATCGGTTATCAATAAAACATCTTTGCGGACCATTGTTCAAGATACCTGAGTAGTTGCGGAAGAAGGACAAACCATCGTGATCGAAAATGAAACCGCAGATCACGCAGATGAGCACAGATGGGATCAATAGCCACAAACCATGCTTCGCAATTTTACGCACGGCACAGCGTCAGGACATGTTTGCCTGCAGCAACAGGTTCCTGGATTCTGGAAGCTCGAAAGTGGATTCTTTATTCAGCCTTCTTCCTTCTTCCTTTAAATTTCGCCCCTCCTACAGTTTCGTAATAGGTTAACAATAAAACATCCTAGCGGACCATTGTTTTAGATACCTGATTAGTTACCCAAATTTTTGCACTACTACAATTCCTTCCTGTGGCCGATTAAAGGTTCATGAAGTCGAGGATGGAGTGGCTGATCTTTCCGCTTTGGAGCGTTTCGTAGTCGCCCGGCAGGGAGCCGGCCTGGCGGGGGACCAGGTTGTTTAGGTAACGGAAGCGAAAGGTGTTGTCCCGCACCTTGGAGAACATGCTGCCCATGCGGATTATGGAAGGCCGGGTCGATACCCAGGGAGTGTCGGATTCCAGATTTGACGGAAAGTTGATATTGTGGACCAGCCCCCGGGAGTTTTCCTGTCCCGCTTTTGTCGCGGCGAACTCCGCGCTGAGTTCGGCGGCCAAATCGATGCGCCGCTTGACCTGGGGGGAGGGGCTGCCCGGGGACTCCTTGATGGCGTTGAAATCCTCTTCCTTCAAGTGGAAAGACAATGCGACCGCCGGTATGCCCCAAGCCGCGCCTTCCAATGCCGCCGCCACGGTTCCCGAACTCAACAACACGGGAGATAACACATTGTAGCCGATGTTGATGCCGGATACCACCACTTGGGGAGGTCTGGGCATGAGATGGCCTAGGGCGATGTTTACGGCGTCGCTGGGAGTTCCCCCCACCTGCCAGGCCTCAATGCCCGCGTATCCCTGGAAGCGGGTTACGTCGATCTCCCGGTAACGGGAAACGGCTCTTCCAATCCAACTTTGTTCGCGGGAGGGAGCCGCCATGCAGACCTTGCCGAAATCCTTTAATTTTTCGGCGATTGCCTGGATAAAATAGACCTGGATGCCATCGTCATTGGTGAGCAGGAAAGTCGGTTCCATAAGCAAGAGGAATAGGCGCCTTTGGCGCAATTAGGAATTAGGAATTAGGAATTAGGAATTAGGAATTTTGTGTGATTTTGTGCCTTCTTGACCTGCGTAGCATCGCGAAGCACGGTTTGTGGCTATTAATCCCATCTGCGCTTATCTGCGTCATCTCCGGTTTCATTTTCGATCACGATCACGATCATGATCACGATCAAGATTTTGCGGGGTACGGGAATGTTCCCCCTCTTTTATTCAATTCCTAATTCCTAATTCCTGAACGGCGCCATCGGCGCCTTCAGCCTTTCTTGGAGACGGTTTCCCTTTTCGCTTTATTTCGAGAACTTTCCCTTTCTGCCATGGCGGCTTTGCGACTGAGTTTTACCCGGCCCCGGTCGTCGATTCCGATGCATTTTACCCAAATCTCGTCGCCCACTTTGGCAACGTCCTCGGTCCGGCGCACGCGAAAATCGGCCAGTTCGGAGATGTGCACCAAGCCTTCCTTTCCGGGCAGAGCTTCCACGAAGGCGCCGAAATCCTTGACCGATTTTACCGTGCCCCGATAGAGAACGCCCACTTCGATTTCGGCCGTGAGCAGACGGATTTCTTCGTAAGCCGCCTCCAGGGACAGCTTGTTGTTGCTGTAAATATAGACCTTTCCGCTGTTGTCCTCATCGATTTCGATATTGGCGCCGGACACCTCGGTAATCTTGCGAATGGTCTTGCCGCCGGGTCCTATGAGCAGGCCGATCTTGTCCGGATCGATCTGCACCTTTTGAATGCGCGGGGCATTTTCTTTCAGGTCTGGCCGGGGTTCGGCAATATTTTCGGCCATGATATCGAGTATATCCAGGCGGACTTCCCGGGAGCGCTCGATGGCTTGCCGGGCAATTTCCAGAGGGAGTCCGTTGATCTTCAAATCCAATTGAAAAGCCGTAATGCCTTCCCGCGTTCCGCAGATTTTGAAATCCATATCTCCGAAATGATCCTCATCGCCGACGATGTCGGTCAACACGATGTGCCGGGTAATGGTTCCCTTGTCATCCGTTTCCGCGACCAGACCGGCGGAGATGCCGGCCACGGGCGCCAGGATGGGGACACCCGCGTCCATCAGGGCCAGGCAACCGGCACATACCGAGGCCATGGAAGTAGAACCATTGGATTCCATTATCTCGGATACGATGCGCACCGAATAGGGAAATTCGTCCTCGGCCGGAACGACTGGCAGGAGGGAACGTTCCGCCAAAGCCCCGTGCCCGATTTCACGGCGGCCCGGACCGAAGAAACGCCCGGTTTCTCCAACCGAGAAGGGAGGAAAATTATAGTGCAAAATGAACGATTTTTCCTTGGACCCCCCGGTGATGGCGTCCAGAGACTGGGATTCGCTCATGGCGCCGAGGGTGAGCAACCCGATGGATTGGGTTTCCCCCCGGGTGAAGATGGAAGAACCGTGTACCATGGGCAGGACATCGGTTTGGCAATTTATTTGGCGCAGATCGTCGGGCGACCGGCCGTCGGCCCGTTGCTGGTTTTGCAAAATACCTTCCCGATAAATTTCTTTCTGCAGGGCTTCCAACGCCATTCCAAGTTGGTTGGGATCATAGTCTTCCTCTCCGAATTTTTCCAGCATGGCCGCATCGGCCTCTACCTTGAGCTCGGCGATAGCCCGGCGGCGCTCCGACTTCTTGGGCGTATAAACGGCGGTTCGGAGACGGTCTCCCAAGAGATCGCGCACAAACTGCAGGTTCTCATCGGTTACGTTATAGAGTTCAAACTCTCGCTTTTCCTTGCCGGCAATGGAAGCCAATTGCTTTTGAGCGGCAATGATGGGCTGAATCGCCTCCTGACCGAACTGAAGGGCTTCGATGAAGCGTTTCTCGGTAAGTTGGTCGGCCGATCCTTCGATCATGAGCATTTCGGAGGCGGTTCCCACGTAGATGAGATCGAGATCGGAGTCGCATTGCTGTTCATTGGTCGGATTCACCACAAATTCGCCATCGATGTGTCCTACGCGCACGCAACCCACCGGACCCTTCCATGGGATGTCGGAGAGCAGGACCGCGGCCGAGGCCCCGTTGACCATGAGGATGTCGGCATCGTTAATCAGGTCGGTAGACAGAAGGTTTCCGATAACCTGGACCTCGTTCATGAACCCCTTGGGAAAAAGCGGGCGCAGTGGTCGGTCGCATAGCCGGGAGGTGAGAATCTCTTTTTCGGATGGCCGGCCTTCGCGTTTGAAATAGCCGCCCGGAAACCGGCCCGCCGCGGAATATTTTTCCCGGTAATCGACCGATAGAGGAAACCAGTTCTGGTCCGGACGCAGTTCTTCGGCCACGGTGGCGCAGACAAAGAGATGGGTATCGCCAAGGGAAATGGTTACAGCTCCGCTGGCTTGCCTTGCGATATCGCCGGTCGAAATGGTGATGCCGAGTCCATCGACTGTAATGGAATGTTTCTGTTTCATTTTGGGTATCTTTTTATTGGTTTTTCCTTTTACAGGCGGAGACTTCAACAATGCGGCGCTCGGAAACCCTGGGGTCTCGATAACCAGATCCGCCCTTTCTTCTCAGTTGCAATCCATCCCGGTATCGCTTGGGGGACACGGATGAATTTCATTAATGGGTTAGACAAAAAATGTGCCGGGATCAGCGGCGCAGTTTCAAATCTTTCAGCAGTTGCTTGTATTTGGCCAGATCGTGTCTCTTGACATAGTCGAGGAGCTTTCTACGGCGGCTGGCCAATGCAATCAAACCTCTACGCGAGTGGTAATCCTTGCGGTGAACCCGCAAGTGGTCGGTGAGCAGGTTGATGCGCGCGCTGAGTAGGGCGATTTGAACTTCTGAGGAGCCGGTATCGTTATCGCTTTGGCGAAATTTTTCTATAATCGGCTGTTTATCAATCTTATTTTTTTTCGACATTTAAGGCTTTATTGAATTTCACGACGTTTGGCCTCGTGGCCTGGATCCCGCCGTAGCCGGATCCACCGTTCGTCTCTTGGAGTGTCGCGGAGAGAGGTCCTTGTCGAAGGCCTCTGCTCTAACGGTTGGCCGGTAAAGATGGTGACCGGAATTTTCCAAGGCAAGGCTATTCTGGAAAAATTTGCCCGCTTTCTTTGGCGTTGTACCCGCAGGTCCTCAGACCTTCCAGGTGTTACGGCCGTAGAGCAGTTGGTGGAGGTCGCCCTGCCCACTGTTTTGAGCGATGGCGGCATCCAACTGTCGCTGGATTTGGGTATCGTAGGCAGGTTTGACCACTTGCCGCAGAACCCCGATCGGTATGGGGAAGTCCGGATATTGCATCTCCGCCAGCATGGCGGCATAAATGGAGCCTTTCCGGGTGGGGTCGTGGACTAAAATCCCTTTCTCTTCCGCCGATGCACCGTTCAAGGGAATGAGTTCGGGCATTCCACCGCCGGTCCAGGCCAATCCGCGCCTTTCCTTCTTGCCGAAAACCATGGGCTTTCCCGCTTCCAGGAACAGCATGTTGTCATCCCGGGATTCTCGACCGTAAACCGGATCCCAGGTCCTGTTGTTGAAGATCACACAGTTCTGAAATATCTCGATATAGGCTACCCCCTGATGCCGTTCGGCCGCCTTGAAGATCTCGATCATGTGTTTCGGGTTGTTGTCGATGGTCCGGGCGATAAAGGTGGCATCGGCGCCCAGGGCAAAAAGAATGGGGTTCAAGGGGTTGTCGATCGAACCCATGGGAGTGGTTTTGGTCTTGGTCCCAACCGGTGAAGTCGGGCTGTATTGTCCCTTGGTAAGCCCATAGGTCCGGTTGTTGAAAAGCAGGATATTCAGGTTGATGTTCCGCCGCAATGCGTGCAGCAGGTGGTTGCCTCCGATGCCCAAACCGTCCCCATCCCCGGTGATCATCCACACCGAAAGGTCGGGATTTGCCACTTTTACCCGGTAGCGACAGTGGGGGCCCGGCCGTGAATGGTATGAAACCCATAGGTGTTCATGTAGTAGGGAAACCGGCTGGAGCACCCGATTCCACTGACCACTACGAAATTTTCCTTGGGGATCCCCAGTTCCGGCAAGGTCCGCTGCAGGGCGTTCAGAATGGCGTAGTCGCCACAGCCCGGACACCAGCGGACGTCGTTTGGGGCTACGAAGTCCTTTTTCTTGAGGGATTCCTGCGGAAGGATTTGGGTAGCCATGTCGGTGGTGGGGTGGAAGGATTTAATCAACGCCTCAGCGCTTCCTGAATGTTCTGAACGAGTTCCTGTACTTTGAAGGGTTGTCCCTGGACTTTGTTGTAGTTGATGGTATCCACCAGGAATTGCGAACGCAACAACAGGCTCAATTGACCCTGGTTTAATTCCGGAACCAGTATCTTTTCGAAATTTCCCATAATTTCCCCCAAGTCCTTGGGAAGTGGGTTGAGGTGCCTGAGGTGTACACTGCTGACGGAAAACCCCTCGGCCTGAAGAGAGGAACAGGCGGCGGTAATGGCGCCAAAAGTGCCTCCCCAACCAATGACCAGCAAATCGCCGTAGGATTCCCCGTTTACCTTTGTCGGCGGGATCGAATCGGCGATGCGCTCGATCTTTTCGCTGCGCATCCTGGTCATGTGTTCGTGGTTGGCCGGATCGTAACTCACATCGCTGAAGGGGTCTTTTTCCAGTCCTCCGATGCGGTGTTCCAGCCCTCGTTGACCGGGAATTGCCTGGGTTCTGGCCAGGGTTTCGGGGTCGCGATGAAAGACCTGATAGGGTTCCCCTTCCCGGGCAAAGGCTACTTCGATGGTTGGAATGGAGGCGGGATCGGGTATCTTCCAGGGTTCCGCCCCGCTGGCGATGTAAAGATCGCTCAGCACGATGACGGGGGTTGAATAGGTCAGGGCGATCCGGACAGCCTCGATGGAAGTATCGAAACAATCGCACGGGCTGTTGGCGGCGATAACCGGGAGGGGCGCGTCGCTGTGTCGGCCGAAAATGGCCTGAGTGAGGTCACTTTGTTCCGTTTTGGTGGGAAGGCCGGTGCTGGGACCCGCTCTCTGGATATCGAATATGATCAGAGGCAGTTCGGTTGAAGTTGCCAGGCCGATAAATTCCGCTTTCAGGCACATGCCGGGACCACTCGTGCCGGTGGTGCCCAGGTTGCCAGCATAGCTGGCTCCCAGCGCAATGCCGATGGCGGCAATCTCGTCCTCCGCCTGAAGGGTTTTTACTCCGAAATGCTTGTGCGCGGCCAATGTTTCCAAAATGGAGGAGGCCGGAGTGATCGGGTAACCCGAGTAAACCAATTGCCGGTTGGCCTTTGCCGCCCCGGCGATCAAGCCGAGGACCAGCGCCTCGTTTCCGGAAACCTTTCGGTAGACGCCCGATTCCACTTCGGCCTTGGCCAGCATGTAACGGTTGCGGGCGGTCTCGGTAGTTTCCCCAAAATAATAACCCGCTTTCAGGACCTTGATGTTGGCTTTAGCCAATTCCGGGTAGGGGCGCCCCCACTTGGAACGAATAAATTCGATGGTCGTCTCCAAGGGACGGCTGTAAATCCAATACATGAAGCCCAGGGCAAAGAAGTTTTTGCAGCGAAGTTTGTTCTTCTGGTTCAATGGGGATTCCTTGAGCTTTTCCAGGACGAGGAAATTGATGTCGATTTCCACCACTTCGTAATTCTCGGAAATTTGGGGGTCCAGCAAGGGATTGGCGGCGTAACCGGCCATTCTCAAATTGCCCTTGGTAAAAGCAGCCTTGTTGACCAACAGCAATCCTCCATCCACCAGGTCGGACAGGTGCACCTTGAGCGCCGCGGGATTCATCGCAACCAGCGCGTCCGGAGCATCCCCCGGAGTGAGGATTTCAGTGCTGCCAAATTGTATTTGAAAGGCGGAGACCCCGGGGACGGTACCGCGGGGAGCCCGGATTTCGGCGGGAAAATCGGGAAAAGTTGCCAGGTCGTTGCCAAATATGGCGGTGCTTTCCGTGAACCTTTCACCAACGGTTTGCATGCCGTCGCCGGAATCCCCGGCAAACCGGACGACCACAGTTTGCAGTTCCTTGAAGTCTCGAGTTTTGACGGACTCGCTGTCCATGTCGGTCAAGAAAGAATCTATTCGGGAAGTTGGGGAATTAACCGATGAGTCCAATGGGTAATTTTCGGTTAGTCAACTTCTATGGGTATTAGATTTTTTCAGTTTGGGCAGGCGCAGGATTACCAAATATATTAGGCGCTCAACCACGGATTACACGGATTAGCACGGATTAGAAATTAACTCTCGCAGAGCACGCCAAGAATCGCAAAGAAGGAGGAAACCACAAAAAGCACAAAATACACAAAAAGCGCCGAAGGCGCCACTGAACTCTTTTCTCTTTCCACTTGGCGCCATTATCGGGGCGTAAAGCCCCTCCTACAGTTTTTTTCTTGGCGACCCTTTGCGAGCTTAGCGAGAGGCAATTCCTAATCCCCAGTTAGCGCCAACGGCGCCTTTCTCTCTGTGCTCTCTGAGTCCTCTGTGGTTCCTCTCTCCCAATTCCCCATTTCGGCGCGGTCTTAGCCGGAGCGGAGGATGATTTCCCTGATTTCCGCGCCTTTGTGGATGATTTTCAGGCGCTTCAGGATTTGTTTTCGGCGCAGCCACATTTCCTGTCTTATCACGGAATTGCTCACCGCGACGAAGAGACGCCTGCCCCGGTCCAGGCGCACGGGAAAGGAGTGTTGGGAGAAGCGTTCTCCCACGATGGTCATCCAGTGGGCCGCGATTTTCTCCTCAGGCCGAGCCCCCTCGATATGAAATCGTTCAATGAGCCGCTCCATCACGGTGTCCAGGCCGATTTCCTTGCGCATGAAGGCGCGGGAGGGGGAGGTGGGAAGGCCCTGGAAGTCGGCGATCAGGTTCTTGGCCTGTTGGTTGAACGGTCGAATTTCGGGCGTGTTTGGCACAGGGTAGTCATCCATTCAATGCCGCCGATGGGGATGGGGCAAACCGAATTTTTCCGATCGGTGGAACAACCCAGGTCTCCATAGCTTAGCTCTATCTTGATCGTGATCGTGATCTTGATCGTGATCGAAAATGAAACCACAGATGACGCAGATGAGCGCAGATGGGATTAATAGCCACAAAAAGCACAAGAAGGCGCGAACTTTGAGGGCCTGGCGAGAGTCAATCTCAAATCCTGTTCATCCGGTACATCCATGTTTTATTTTCGATCACGATCACGATCACGATCAAGATCAAGATTGGCGCCCACTGAACTCTGGCGCCTCTCCTCTCCTCTTCCCTCTTCCCTCTTCCCTCTTCACTCTTGGCGCCATCGGCGCCCTCGGCGGAGTAGGGGAGGCAATGCGGCAATGGATGGCAGGACGCATTTCGGGTCTACCCCGGGGGGAATTTGCCGGTTGATGAGGAAGGATTTCCAACCTGCGCGGGCCGCGGCTTCCAGATCTTCCTCGCGACTATCCCCCACGTGGAGGAGAGCCTGGGCCGGGGAATCGAGGTGGCGGGCGACCAGCCGGAATATTTCCGGGGATGGCTTTTCTACCCCAATTTGGGAGGAGATGAAGACATCCTGGAAAAAGGCCCTCAATTTCAAGGCCTCCAAGAGGGCGTAGATCCGTCGGTCCCAGTTGGAAACGATGATGAGCCGAAACCCATCCCGTCGCAATTGTCGCAGCACTGTTCTGATCTGGGGAACCCGCTTCCAATTCTCCCCCGAGGCGAAGGCCTGTCCCAGGGCTTGGAAAATGGATTCGGTATAGTATTCTTGCAGAATGCCCCTGACGATTTGCTTCCACCGGATCAGTTCCGCTTCCTCGGTCACGCGGGCGAGTGGCTGGGAACGCGCCTTGTGGAATTCAGTGGCAAAACGCCGGTTCAATTCCCCCGCGGGAAGTTGGATGCCGAATGAGTCGAGTACCTTGGCGTATATCGCCCCGACGGAAGGATTCGGTTCGAATAAAATACCGGTTGCGTCAAAGCTGATAATTCGGATAGGGAATGACGTCATGGAAAGGTAACGGAAATAGACGGAGAAAACCGGATTTGACATAAACTACAATGGTAAATCCTCCGGCCTCCGGGTTTGGGATAACCGGGCCCGGATTGAAATTAAATCACTGCGCCTTTTGACATGTTGATTTTCAGACCCAGGCATTTTAGACGAGTCCTCCTTCCCTGGATTTTGGGTTTGGCGGTTCATTCGGGATTGGCCGGACTCAGTGGAAATGAGTCCTTTGAGCGTTCCTTTGACATGGTTTGGAACACGGTAAACGAGTCCTTTTGGGATGAGGACTTCAACGGCGTAGACTGGGAACGGGTGGGGGCCCGCCACAGGAGAGAACTCGGCCGGATCGAGGACCGCAGGGGTTTGGCGGTTTTGCTTCAATCCATGCTCGACGAACTGGGCCAGTCTCATTTCCAAATCCTGAACGCGCCCTCGGACCCCTGGTTTGTGGCCCCTGGGGGAGGGTACACTGGAATTTACCTGAAATACACCCCTGAAGGGACCTATGTGGCGCGCATTGAACCCGGATCGGTTGCCCATAAAGAGGGGATTCAAGTCGGCTGGAAACTGAAATCCATCAATGGCAAATCGACCGGGCGCATTATCCAATCCATTCAGCGCGCCGATATTCCGGACAAGCGAAAATCATTTCTCATTCAATTGAACCTTGGCGTTCGGATAAATGGGAGCGCGGGAAAACAACTGCACACTGACTGGTATCCATCCCATGGCAGGGCGGTAAGGACATACCTCACCCCGGCGCGGGATGAACGCCAACTCTCCGAGCCAATAGGTTTTTTACCCGGGCAGAGGCTCGAATATGAGGAGACATATTTGCGGGACCGGGCGCTATACCTCAGGTTCAATTATTTCATGCCGGCGCTGATGGAGAAAATTCGCCGCGCTATGGAAACGGCGGAGGGACGGGCTATTGGGTTGATTCTGGACCTGCGCGGAAATTATGGGGGTCTCACCATCATGGCGACCGGAATCGCCGGACTTTTAATCGAGGAGGCGACCCAATTGGGGAAAATGACCATGCGGAAGGGCCATGTGTATTATCAGGGTTATCCCCAGGAAAAGCGGTTTACCGGACCGGTAGCCATCCTGATCGACAATTGCAGTATCTCTACTGCGGAAATGCTCGCGGCCGGTCTTCAGGAAGCGGGCCGGGCCCGGCTTTTCGGGGAGGTTTCCCAGGGTAATTCCCTCCCTTCGCTTTTTAAGAAACTGCCCAGTGGCGATGTATTGCAGTACGCCATGGGGGACTTCACTACCCCCAAAGGGATCCGCATAGAAAAAAACGGGGTCGTTCCCGACGTGTTGATCGAACCGGATGCGGAGGCCCTGGCGGCGGGAGTGGATATCCCTTTACAATCGGCTTTGGAGTGGCTTGGAATAACGCCTTCTTTGGAGGGTGATGATGAAGCTTGAACGAATTTTCGGGTATGGGGCAGGGGCCCTGATCCTTCTCCTGTGGGCCTCGGTTTTTTCCGCGGAAAATCCTCCGGGCGAGCGTGCCGCCATCGAGGAAATTATCGAGCAATACATCGCATCGCAGGGCGGCCGGGAAAGGATGGAATCCCTCCGCAGGGTGGAATTGGAAGGGCGGATGGAGTTGAAGTCGCAGGGCCTAAATATTGAAGTGCGGCAGAAGTTGCAGACCCCGGACAAGGCATTTATGGTCTTCGAGTTTCCCGGATTGGGCACGGTTCGTCAGATCCTGAATGGTGATCGAGGGCGGGAGTGGCATCCCCTGTCCGGTACCCGCTCCCTGGAAGAACGAGAGGTCAAAGACCATTTGCGCGATGCGGATCTACAACGGGACCTGCGTTTGTTCGAGATCTACGAGCAAATTCGTTTGGCCGAACCCGAAGAGATCGAAGGCCATATGACCCGCCATCTGGTATTTTTGGACGAGAACGGCAAGGAAGAGCATTGGTACTTCAAGGAAAACGGAGATTTGTTTCAACAGGTCCGCGACGTTCCCATTGGCCCCGGTGGGGAAGTGGAGATCCGCCAGCGCCACTACGACTTTACCACGGTGGATGGATTCAGGTTCCCCAAGGTGGTCCGGCTTTACCATCCGGCCTTTGCAGCCGAACTTACCATAACCCAATGCCGGATTAATCCGGAGTTTGATCCGGCCATCTTTCAGGTGCCCCCATAGGAAAGGCTGAAGGCTGAATGGGAATTGGATCCACGAAGGACACGAAGCAAATCATCGTGATCGTGATCTTGATCGTGATCGTGATCGAAAATGAAACCACAGATAACGCAGATGAGCGCAGATGGGATTAATAGCCACAAAAGGCACAAAGGCGCCGGAGGCGCCAATCAGGAATTAGGAATTATTCTAACAACGCTTCGCTTGGTCCGGCTTTGCCGGAACAGGTTCGCTTCGCGAACAGGAAATGAATGGCTGCAAACGGCACATAAACCACAAAAAAACCATTTTGCGCCTTTTATGCTTTTTATGGTTCCCTCATTCTTTGCGGTCTTGGCGAGCTTCGCGAGAGGTCATTCCCCATGTCCAAGTCGTTGAATTTCGATCACGATCACGATCATGATCACGATCAAGATTTTGCAGGGTACGGGAATGTCCCCCCTCCTTTATTCAATTCCTAATTCCTAATTCCTAATTCCTAATTGGCGCGTAGCGCCTTTACAACTGTTTGTCGTAGAGTTCGGTATAGAGAGGACTGCGGTTGTAAAGCTCCCCGTGGGCGCCATTGGCGATGAGTTTGCCTTTGTCGAAGACGAAAATCCGGTCCGCCAGCCGGATAGTGCTGAACCGGTGGGCGATGATGATCACTGTCTTACCGATAACCAGAGAATTCAGCGCGCGCTGGATTTCCTCCTCGCTTTGGGCGTCGAGAGCCGAGGTGGCTTCGTCGAGGATGAGGATGGGTGAGTTGCGCAAAAAGGCCCGGGCGATGGCGATGCGTTGTTTTTGTCCACCCGACAGGCGGTCCCCGCGTTCTCCAGCCAAGGTCTGGTACCCCTCTTGGAGTTCGGAGATGAAGGAATGGGCGAAGGCGTTGCGCGCGGCCCGGTAAACGTCTTCTTCCGAAGCATTCTCCCGGCCCAGCCGAATATTGTTAAACAACGTGTCGTTAAAGAGCACCGGGTGTTGCGATACGATGGCGATATGGTCGCGCAGGTCCCATTTGCTGAAATCCCGGATATCGGTGCCGTTGATCCGAATACTTCCGGAAGTGACCTCGTAAAGCCTTGGGATCAACTTTGCGAAGGTGGATTTTCCGGCTCCGCTCGGTCCCACCAGAGCTACCACCTGGCCGGCAGGTATTTCGGCTTCGACCCCGTGCAGGACGGGCGCCTCGGTGTAGGCAAAGGATACCTTCTCAAACCGGATGCTGCTCTTGCCCCGGGGCGCCGGTTTCGGATTTTCCGCATCCCGGATGCTGTCCGTTTCGTGCAGGATGTCGTTAACCCGGTTGATGGCTCCCTGGCATTTCTGGATATTTCCGTAAACCCGAAAAATCCGTTTCAACGGATCGTATGTCATGAAGAGGACGCCCCCCAAGGCCATGAAGGTGGAAAACGGAACCCCCTTGAGGTAGCAGTAGACAAAGGAGAAGGCCACCAGGGCTGCGGAAAGAAACTCGATGAGCGGCTGGGTGAGGCGCTCGTATTTCACCACCTTCATCTGACTCCTGAAGAGCTTGCTCAACAGCGCGTTGAAAAAGGAAATCTGCTGATCCTGCAGGTTGAAGGTGCGGATCTCGGTTGCGCCTTCGAGGTTCTCGTTCAAGCACTGGGTCATTTCGGCCTGGGCTTCCTGCATTTCCAGGCCGCGTACCTTCAGGCGACGGCCAATGAAAAAAACAGGAATCATGGCCATGGGGCCCCCTGCGCAAATCAGCAGGACGATGGCCGCATCCTTCTCCTGCAGGGAGAGAAATATGAGGGTGGCAAAGGCGAAGACGACCTGCATGGGTTGTCGAAACAAGTCGTTGGCGGATTCCTGCAGGGTGAATTGCAGCAGGGTCGTGTCGGAAAGGATGCGGGAGAGAAGGTCTCCGCTTTTGTTCCTGTCGTGGTAGGCCAGGGGCAAGAATTGAATCTTGGAAAACAAATCCATGCGGATTCCCTCCAATACGCGCAATCCGCAATAGTTCATCCAGTACTGGTTGAAGTATCCGCAGAAACCGCGCACGAGGAATACTCCGGGGAGTTGGGCGGCTACCAGAAAAATTTCCAAGGCCGAATATTGGGAGCCGGTCGACTCGAATACCTCGGCGAAGACGATCTTTATGAAGTAGGGTACACCCGCGCCACTGGCCAGGGCGGCAAAGAACCCCGCCAAGAGGCCCAGGATGAACAAGGCTCTACACCGTCTCAGATAACGCCGGAATGCAAAAAATTCTCTCACAAGGTAGAAGGGTTAGCCCGCATGTCTCACAAAATTCGTCGCGAGCGAACGGAGATCGAGTGCTGGTGCGGGTTTCGAGCAGATGAGGGGGTGAAGCTGGGTCGACACCCTGCGAAGTCGGCATGCATCTGTGCGAAGCACGGGCATGAAATCCAACGAAGTCCGCACCAGTGCCGGTATACCGGAGCGCAGTAGAAGATATGTGAGACATGCGGGTTAGTCAGAGGCAAAGTATTCCGTTACGCTTCCGGGATTCCCAAGCCCCCAAGCTTGGCCGGGGTGGTTACCGTTCGATCCTTAAAAGCGGCTATTTGATAGAAGACTCGGGATGGAATCAAGCCGTTAGGAGCAGGCATACGGCGTGCGCCGCGATGCCTTCGGATGCCCCCAACGACCCCAGTTTTTCGTTGGTCGTGGCCTTGATTCCAATGCAGTCCGGGGCCAGGTCCAAGGTCGCTGACAGGGTTGATTTCATGCCGTCCAGGTAGGCTCCGATCTTTGGCTTTTCCGCGATGATACAAGTGTCGATATTGGCGATGCGATACCCTTTCTGCCGGGCTTTTGCCGCTGCTTCTTGCAGAATGATCTGGGAATCGAGGCCCTCGAAGTCGGGATTCGTATTGGGGAAATGGTGTCCGATGTCCCGTTCCCCGCAGGCTCCCAGAATGGCATCGGCCACGGCATGGGTCAGGCAATCGGCGTCGGAATGCCCTTCCAAACCCACTTCACTTTCGATTTGGACGCCGCCGAGTATGAGGGGTCTCCCGGCCGCCAGCCGGTGAATGTCGTATCCGAATCCGATTCGGTAGGGGGGAGGGTTCATGGCCGTTCAGGGCTCGGGGTGCGGTTTTTTTCCAAGAGAAGTTCAGCCAGGGATAAATCCTGAGGAAAGGTGATTTTCGGATTGGGACGTGGGTTTTCCACTAATGTCACCCTGTGTCCGCAATGAATGACGGCGGCCATATCATCCGTAGGTTGAAGACCGGATTTTATTGCCTCGCGGTAGCAATGACGTATCAGGCCGGCGGCAAAGGCCTGGGGGGTTTCCATTTCCCAGAGGGTGCTGCGATCAAGGTTTTTCAACGTGAGACGACGGGTTCCCGATGAGCCTCCCGTCATCTGTTTGACCGTATTCACCACGCGGTGGGCCAGGCATGACGCATTATCCTCAACCACTGTCCGGTAGAGTTCCTCCAATTGGTCGGGATGGATGAGCGGGCGGGCGCAATCGTGAATGAATACGTATTTTGTTTCCTCCGGCAGGGCTTGCAATGCGTTGTAGACCGATTCCCACCGTTCCCGGCCGCCCCCGACCGAGATCATGGGCCGCTTGGTCAGGCGTGCCGTCCGATCCTCCAATTGCCTTCTTTGAACCGGGTCGCGGTAGACCAGGAGGTAACCGTCCGTTTGCCGGTGTTTTTCGAAGGCCTGAAGGGAATGATCGAAAAGAGGGCGGTTGCCCAGTCGGGCCAGCGCCTTGTCGGCGACCGCATCTCCCATGCGATGCCCGGACCCCGCGCATAAAAGTATGGCTACGGTCTTCACGGTAAGAAATCAGGAACCTCCGAGAGCCAGTTCGCGGTTGATCATACGGACAACTTCCCGGGGGTCGGCGGCCCCGTGGATGGGCCTTCCCACCACGATGTAATGCGAGCCGAGTTCGGCCGCCCTGCGGGGCGTTACGACGCGCTTCTGATCGTGGGCAGGGCTGCCCGCGGGCCGGATGCCCGGAGTGACAAATTGCAGGGAATGACCGAACCGGGGCGCCAGGGATACCAGTTCACGCGCCGAACAAACCAGGCCCCCAATCCCCGCGTCTCTGGTCAGGGCGGCCAGATTGACCACCTGTTCCTCCGGGGAATTCCCGACCCCGATCCGGTTCAACTGCGCCGCATTCATGGACGTCAGGACCGTCACCCCCAAGAGGAGCAGATCCGGTTTGAGTTCCCGCTTGGCCGTTTCGGCTGCCGCAAGCATTTCTTCTCCACCGCTGGCATGCAAAGTCAGCATGTCGATGGGCAGGTGGCAAAGGCTCTGCACCGATTTGGCGATGGTGTTGGGAATATCGTAAAGTTTCAGGTCGAGAAATACCCGGTAACCCCGGTCGGCTATCTCCCTTACCCAATCGGGACCATGGGCGGTGAACATCTGCAGGCCCACCTTGACCCACTTCAACTCCCCATCAAGGCGCTCGAGCAGGCCCCGGGCGGATTGGCGGCTCGTCAAATCCAACGCCAGGATGAGTTGGCAGGGCTGCATGGGGAAAGGGTGGCAGGTGATTTTTCGATTGAGGAAGGGAAGCGCCTTGGCAACTTAGGCGGTGTGAATTTTTCCAGCACAATGCGAATGTTTTGCCCTGCCAAGGTAAATTTGCTGCTGGCTGTGACCGGGCGGCGCTCCGATGGCTTCCACGAATTGATCTCCCTGGTGGCGCCGGTATCCTGGGGCGATGATTTGAGCGTTTCCCTTGTGGCCCGGCCCGGAACGCTGGAGTTGGTCTGCGAGGACGACCGGGTTCCGCTGGATGAAACCAACTTGGTACTGCGGGCGGCGCGGGAATTTTTGAGGATTTCCGGTCACAAGGAAGGGTTGAGGTTCGAATTGGTCAAACGCATACCCGTGGAAGCCGGATTGGGGGGCGGGAGCAGCGACGCCGCCGGGGCCTTGCTCCTCTTGAATGCCCTGTTCGACAAACCTTTCTCCATGGCCACGCTGGATGAGATAGCTGCCCAACTGGGTTCGGATTGTCCCTTTTTCCTTCGCGGGGATCCCCGGATCATGCGGGGACGGGGAGAAATTCTGGAGGCAGTGGGCAGCGCGCAGAAGAAAGACCTGGCTGGGCGTTGGGTCGCGTTATTCAAGCCCATGTTCGGCATCAATACGGCGTGGTGC
Organism: Opitutales bacterium; assembly: GCA_964291575.2. Classification (GTDB taxonomy): domain Bacteria; phylum Verrucomicrobiota; class Verrucomicrobiia; order Opitutales; family UBA2995; genus JAABVD01. The sequence goes on from OZ219851.1 coordinate 115,986, forward strand.
TATAATCAATTGGCCGGCACTCGACCCAGCGCTTACGTCGACCCCGGGGAAGCGGAAGACCGATTGACCGCCTGGAAAACGGGCCGGTCGGGGCTGGAGGACCTGCTCTTCAATAATTTGGAAATCCCGGTATTCAAAAAGTTTATCGCCCTTCCCGCCCTGCTCCAACAAATCCGTGAGGAACTCAATTTGCCCTGCGCCATGAGCGGCAGCGGCAGCACCTGCTTTGCCCTGCTACCTGACTTCAACAAGGGCGCCGACCTGGCCGATCTGGTCAAAAGGTCTTGGGGGGAAACTGCCTTTCTTCGTTTTTGCCAGTTCGGTGGAGCGGAAGGTCATGTCTTTCGCTGAGAGTGGCATAAAGGCGCCGTTGGCGCCAATTAGGAATTAGGAATTAGGAATTAGGAATTGGGAATTGGGAGAGAGGAACCACAAAAGGCACAAAAGGCGCAAAGATAAGCGCCGTTGGTGGCATATCCTGTCTTCTACGCCAAAGGCGTTAAACTCCAGAGCCCAGCGTCGCGTAGCGCACGCTGGGTTACCGATCACCAATACGGTCGAACCCCAACGGGGTTCCACAAAAGGCGCGTCAGGGCGCGCCAATTAGGAATTAGGAATTGAATAAAGGAGGCGGGTCCCCTGCAAAATCTTGATCTTGATCTTGATCTTGATCCTGATCGAAATAACCTCTCGCGAAGCAAGCAAAGAAGTAAGGACACCGTTAGCGGCATAATCTGTCTTCTACGCCAACGGCGTTGAACTCCAAAGCCCAGCGTCGAGTAGCGCACGCTGGGTTACCGATCACCAATACGGTCGAACCCCAACGGGGTTCCACAAGATGCGCCCTGGCGCCTCACCCCGCTCAGCATCTCTTATCCTTTGCGTCCTTGGCGATCTTGGAGAGAGTTCATTCATAGATTTTGGCTTCCGGGTTTACTTGGGTCGGATTTCGGTTCTTGAAGTTGGGAAAGGGTTCACCTTAGCCTTGACCGTTTCTGCAATGTTTTGCAGATAGGCGGATTACCTGCCAACGTCTATCACTTAAAATGGCTTCGGGGACAGAAACAGAAAAGATCTACAGGGGTATTCCTGCTGCGCCGGGAGTGGCCTTGGGCAAGGTATTCCTGCACGTGGAGGACGATCTCTACGTTCCCAAGTATACTATCGAAGAGGAGGCGGTGGAAAGGGAGATCGGCCGCTTTGATCAGGCCTTGCTGAAAACGTGGCAGGAAATCTCCCAAATCCGCCACAAGGTAGCCGATTGGCTGGGGGAAGAAGAAGCACAGATCTTCGATGCCCACCTGGTCGTTTTGGAGGACCCTGCCCTCATCGATGAAACGATTGAGGAAGTCGAATCCAGCCGGTGCAACGTCGAGCACGCCTTCCTCACCATCAGTCAAAAATACATCGCCGCTTTCCAGCAAATCGATGACGAATTCATCAAGGAGCGGATGAACGACATCAAGGACGTGGCCCGTCGCATCCTCCACAATCTGACCGGGGAAACTCCCGGTTCCCTGGGAACCATCCAGGAGAGGCAGATCGTGGCCGCGCACGATTTGACCCCCTCCAAGGCGGCCGCGGTGCCTCACAAGTATTTGCAAGGTTTTGTTACCGAAGCCGGCAGCCAGACCAGCCACGTGGTGATCATGGCCAAGGCGGCCAGCGTTCCGGCGGTGGTGGGCGTGCACGGCATTCTGAAGACCTTGCAAAAAGGCGATGAGGTCATCCTGGACGGTTTTGAAGGCGTCCTCATCGTCCATCCGACGAAGGAGACCCTGCATCGTTATGGAGAGGAGAAAAAGCTCCGCGAGGTCAGGGAGCGGGAATTTTTAAAACTCTCCCGGGGCCCGGCCGTGACGCGGGATGGCCGCCAAATCGAAGTGATGGCCAACATAGAAGGAAATAACGAGATTCCGCGGGTGCTTGAAACCGGAGCGGAAGGGATAGGACTTTACCGCACCGAGTATCTGTTTTTGAAGGGGGGTAGTTTCCCCACCGAAGAGGAGCAATTCGAGGCCTACAGAGAGGCGGTCGAGGCCTTGAGCCCCGCTCCCGTCATTTTGCGCACCTACGATCTGGGCGGGGACAAAGTGCTGCAAAGAAAGGATCTTCTCGATCCGGAGGATAATCCGTTTTTGGGGTGCCGAGCCATCCGTTTCAGCCTGCTCTATCCGGAAATTTTCAAGGCTCAACTGAGCGCCATGTTGCGCGCCAGCGCCTACGGGAACGTGAAGATCATGTTTCCCATGGTCAGCGGGTTGGAGGAACTGGAAAACGCCAACCGAGTGCTCGAGGAAGTGAAGCTGGAACTCTCGGAGTTTGAGGTTGCCTTCGATCCCGAGGTGGAAGTGGGTATCATGATCGAAGTTCCATCGGCCGCCCACGTATGCGACCACCTGGCCGATCATTGCGACTTTTTCAGCATTGGGACCAATGACCTGATGCAGTATCTCTTGGCGGTCGACCGGGGCAACGAAAACGTGGCCCATCTATACGAACCCGGTCATCCGGCGTTGTTGCGTGTATTGCGCCTGATCGTAGAACAATCCACGGAAAAAGATCACCCCGTGAGCATTTGCGGGGAAATGGCGGGAGATCCGGTTTTCCTGGCTCTGCTGATCGGCCTGGGATTGCGCTCGGTTAGCGTATCGCCGACTTCGGTCCCCGCCATCAAGTACCTCATCCGCCAGTTGTCGGTGCGGGAATGCAACGCTCTGTCCGCCGACGCCCTGAAGATGACCGATCCGGTGCAAATTCAAAATATGCTGCAGGAATTTTCCTATGCGCGCTTGGAAGGCAGGAAAGCGCCTTTGGCGCCAATGAGGAATGAGGAAGGGGAATTGAATAAAGGAGGCGGGTCCCTTGCAAAATCTTGATCGTGATCCTGATCGTGATCATGATCGAAATTACCTCTCGCCAGGATCACAAAGAAATCAACCGATTCAAATATCCGGATTTTACGCCAACGGCGTTAAACTCCAAAGCCCAGCGTCGCGCAGCGCACGCTGGGTTACCGATCACCCATACGTTCGAACCCCAACGGGGTTCCACAAATAAAATCCAAAATTGGGATTGGTTCGTTGTGGAACCCCGTTGGGGTTCATGATTGGTTTCCCATTCTACCCAGCGTGCGCTTCGCGACACTGGGCTTTGGAGTGGAACTGCTTTGCAGTTCATTGATAGAAAATGAAACCATAGATGACGCAGATGGGATTAATCGCCACAAACCGTGCTTCGCGATGCTACGCAGGTCAAGAAGGCACAAGAATTCTGGGTTCTGGGTTCTGGGTTCTGGGTTCTGGTTTCTGGATGTTGGTTTTGAGTAGGTTGGGGAGCCTTGTAAGAGTCTATTTCGATCCCGATCCCGATCACGATCAAGATTGGCGCCTCTGGTGCCCACTGAACACCAGTGCCCATTCCCCTTTCCCCTTTCCCCTTCCCTCTTCCCTCTTCCCTCTATTCCCCGCCATCCTCTGCCTGTTTCTGGTGCGGGCCGAGGCGGAGGAATTACAGGTGGCGGTGGCGAGCAATTTCAATCAGGCCATCGCATCGATTGTGGCGGAATTCGAGGCCGCTTCAGGCCACCGGGTAACGGTGATCCCGGGATCTACCGGCAAGCATTTCGCGCAAATCATGCATGGAGCCCCCTACGACGTTTTCTTGGCCGCGGACGTCCGCCGGCCCGAGGAATTGGAGAAGAGGGGGATGGCCTTGCCCGGCAGCCGCTTTACCTATGCCGTGGGAAAGCTGGTGTTGTGGAGTCCCCAACCCGGTTTTGTCGATGGGGAAGGGGCGGTTTTAAGGGGCGGGAATTTTCGCTTTTTGGCCATAGCCAATCCCCGGCACGCCCCTTACGGTCGCGCCGCTCGGGAGATTTTGCAAGCGATGGATCTGTGGGAGGATCTGACCGGGCGCATCGTGCGCGGGGAGAACATCAGTCAAGCCTTCCACTACGTCAAAAGTGGGAATGCCGAATTGGGATTCATAGCCCGGTCGCAATTGCATGGTTTGGACATCGGCTCGAAGGGATCCCATTGGGAAACGCCCGGGCGGCTATACGCGCCCATTTTACAACAGGCCGTGTTATTGAAGGAAAAAGTTGCGGGCCGTGAATTTTTATCGTTTATCCGCAGCGAAGCAGGGTTGAAGATCATTTGTTCCTACGGATACGATGCGCCCGATCCTTAATGTTGAGCGCATCCGATCTAATGGCCCTGGGCCTTACCCTGAGGCTGGCCCTCGTTTCCACACTGATTCTATTGGTGGCGGGCACCCCGCTGGCTTGGTGGTTGGCCAGGACGCGGTGGCGCTGCAAGTTTTTGATCGAGGCCGTGATTGCCCTTCCTTTGGTCCTGCCGCCCACGGTGTTGGGGTTCTACCTGCTGGTGGTTCTGGGTTCGCGGGGACCCATCGGGACCTTGATGGAGTGGTTGGGGGGAAGGTCTTTGGCCTTTACCTTCACGGGTCTGGTCGTCGGTTCGGTCATTTATTCCATGCCATTCGTGGTGCAGCCGCTTCAGAACGCCTTCAGCGCGGTGGGGCGACGTCCCCTGGAAGTTGCCGCGACCTTGGGGGCTTCCCCCCTGGACCGGTTTTTCACCGTGGCCCTTCCCCTGGCCAAACCGGGGTTTTTTACCGCGGCTGTTTTGGGATTTGCCCACACCGTGGGTGAATTCGGGGTCGTGCTGATGATCGGGGGCAACATCCCCGGGAAGACCCAGGTCGTTTCCATCGCCATCTACGATCACGTCGAGGCGCTGGAATATGGCCAGGCTTTTGGTTTGTCCGCAATTTTGTTGATCATTTCCTTTGCCCTTTTGGTGGCGGTCTACGCATTTAACCGCCGATTCCGGGGTGTGCAGCCATGAGTATCGAGGCTCGATTTCAGGTGCGCCTCGGCGGGTTTCGATTGGCCGTCGATTTGAAGATTCCCCAACGAGGGGTGACGGGGATTTTTGGACCCTCCGGTAGTGGAAAAACGACCCTTTTGCGGGCCATGGCCGGTTTGGACCGCCATGAGGATGGATACCTCAGGATGGGCCATGAGACCTGGCAGGATGGGTCAGGGTTTGTCCCCACCCACCTGCGTGCCCTGGGGCTCGTTTTTCAGGAGCCCAGTTTGTTCGGGCATCTCGACGTGCGGGGAAACCTGGAATACGGCCTGAAACGCGCGGGGAAAACGAACCCACGGGTCTCGCTGGGGAAATGGATTGAACTCCTGGACATCGGGACGCTCCTCGAACGAAGGGCCGACTCGTTATCCGGCGGCGAACGCCAACGGGTAGCCATGGCCCGGGCCCTGGCCGCCAGTCCCCGGCTCCTGCTCATGGACGAACCGCTATCCTCATTGGATCGACCCCGCAAAATCGAGATTTTTCCCTACCTCGAATCCCTGCACGATGAATTGGATATCCCGGTCATCTACGTCAGTCACTCCGCTGATGAAATTGCCCGATTGGCCGACCATCTGGTGCTGTTGAAGGACGGTCAGGTCGAGGCGGCGGGGCCGATCGGCCAACTCATGACCCGGCTGGACCTTCCGCTGGCTCAGGGAGATGAGGCGGAGGCCCTGATCGAGGGAGAAGTGGCCGGGTTCGAGGAGAACCATCATTTGACCCACGTCGATTCCGCGGTAGGGAGATTTACCGTGGTGGGGACCGATTTCCCCTCCGGTCGTTCCATTCGCTTGCGGGTGGCGGCCCGGGACGTGAGCCTTGCCCTGTCCTTACCGGCCGAAACCAGCATTTTGAATATTTTTCCCGCGACCGTGGATGCGATGCGCCAGGAAGGCAAAGCCCTGGTGTCCGTTCGCCTGCGGGTGGGAGACGGCGTCATTTTGAGTTGCATTACGGCCAAGTCGGCCCGTGACCTGGGCTTGGAACCGGGTAAGCAGGTATTCGCCCAGGTAAAGAGCGTAGCCTTACTCAAGTAAAAGGCGCCAAGAGGGAAGAGGGAAGAGGGAAGAGGGAAGAGGAAAGAGTTCAGTGATCAGACTTCAGAGTTCAGTAGGCGCCGAAGGCGTTAATCTTGTTTTGATACGCCAAAGGCGTTGAACTCCAAAGCCAAGCGTCGCGAAGCGCACGCTGGGTAATCGGTCACCTAGATGACCGAACCCCAACGGGGTTCCACAAAAGGCGCCAGGGGCACCAATTAGGAATTAGGAATTGACTCTCGCCAAGAACACAGAGTTCACCAAGAGCATATACCAGAACCCAGCCCCCAGAACCCAGCCCCCAGAACCCAGCCCCAGAACCCAGCCCCCAGAACCCAGCCCCCAGAACCCAGCCCCCAGAACCCAGCCCCAGAACCCAGAACCCAGAACCCAGCGCCCAGAACCGAGAACCCAGAACCCAGCGCCCAGAACCGAGAACCCAGAACCCAGCGCCCAGAACCCAGAACCGAGAAACCAGCACCGAGCATCCGTATTTTCTTGAACGGTTTCGGATCTCCCTTCTACTTTAGCCGTCTGTTACCATGACTATACCGGGCGAGGAAATTGGTTACGACTCCAGGGCGGAAGGCGGGGTTATCACAAGTCGTCTCGATGCCGCCATCAACTGGGTTAGAGGCCATTCCATTTGGCCCATGCCCATGGGTTTGGCCTGTTGTGGAATCGAACTGATGGCGGTTGGCGCTTCGCGCTTTGACATCAGTCGTTTTGGCGCCGAGGTGATGCGCTTTTCTCCCCGGCAATCCGACTGCATGATTGTGGCCGGCACGGTGACGTATAAGATGGCCCCGGCGGTTCGGCGGATTTACGACCAGATGTCCGAACCCAAGTGGGTTATTGCCATGGGGGCTTGTGCCTCCACCGGCGGCATGTATCGGAGCTATGCGACCATGCAGGGAGTGGACCGCATTCTACCGGTCGATGTCTACGTGAGCGGTTGTCCGCCGCGACCTGAAGCCTTGTTGGATGCCTTTATTCAATTGCAACGCAAAATCGCTGCCGAACCTTCCGCAAAAAATCTGGTCCCTGCCTGATCCGACTCCCATGGACGACCCTTTTTTAGCCCAGCTTACCGCATCTTTTCCTTTTATCACGCCTCGTCCCAGCTCCGACCATCCATCGGTCGATTGCCCGGTGGAAAACCTGCTCGAACTGGCCGGCGCCTTGAGGGACCGGCACGGCTTCGACCTGTTGTCGGATGTCACCTGCATCGATTGGTTCAAGTCATCTCCCCGTTTCAGCGCCGTTTATCACCTCTATTCAACGACCGGTCACCGTTACTTGCGCATCGTGGTGGCGCTGAAGGACGATGAGCATCCCCGGGCGCCGTCCTTGACGGGTTTGTGGCCGGCGGCGGATTGGCACGAACGCGAGGCCTACGACATGTTCGGGGTCGAGTTTGAGAATCACCCGGATCTGCGCCGGATTCTGATGTGGGAGGGCTATGATTGGCATCCCTTGCGCAAGGAATTTCCCCTGGCCGGCCACGATACCGAATTGCCCGATGAAGAGATCCGCCGGCAAAGCGAGACCCGCGTGATCCCCGCTCCCATGGAGGGAGGCCCATTTGCCGCCAGCCAGCAAAGTGGGATCATGAGCAGAAGCGAACCCCGCGGGGCGGACGAGAGCTGGAGCGAAGATATGGAGAAGCCCCAATAGCCATGGCAACCCACCAAATTTCGGTGGGCGATGTTCCCAGCCGCGCATCCGACTTCGAGCAGGAACTTGGTCCGGAGAAGATGAGCCTGAACATGGGGCCGTCCCATCCCAGTACCCATGGGGTGCTGCGGTTGAAGCTGGAGTTGGACGGAGAAGTCGTCACCAAGTGCGATCCGGATCTGGGGTATCTTCATCGGGGCGATGAAAAGATCGCCGAGAACATGACCTACAACCAGTTTATTCCCTATACGGACCGGTTGGATTACCTGGCTCCCCTGGCCAACAACGTGGCCTTTGCCCTGGCGGTGGAAAAACTGGCCCATCTGGAGGTTCCCCCGCGCTGCCAGGCCATTCGGGTAATCATCTGCGAACTGGCTCGCATTTCCGCCCACCTTTTGGGTTTGGGCGTTTACGCCATGGATACGGGAGCTATGAGCGTCTTCATGTATACCTTTACCGAGCGGGAAAAACTCTACACTTTGTTTGAGAAGCTGACCGGTGCCCGCCTTACCACGAGTTATACGCGAATCGGCGGGTTGGCCCGGGATCTGCCCGAGGGTTGGCTGGGAGAAGTAAACCGGTTCATAGCCAACCTGATACCCAAGGTGGACGAGGTGGATGCCCTGCTCACCCGCAATCGCATCTTCGTCGACCGCACCCGGGAGGTGGGGGTCATCTCTGCGGAGGATGCAGTGGCCTACGGCCTGACCGGGCCGAATCTGCGCGCCTCGGGCGTGCCGGTGGATTTGCGCAAGGACAGGCCCTACTGCGGATACCAGAATTATGAATTCGACCTCCCGGTAGGTGGAGTAGGGGATAGCTATGACCGTTATGGGGTGCGCATGGAAGAAATTCGCCAGAGCGCCGGCATCGTGCGGCAAGTCATCGATAAAATGCCGGATGGCCCGTATTATGCCGAAGAGGCCAAGCGCATTTTTCCCCCGCCCAAGGATCGGGTCATGACCCGGATGGAGGAATTGATCCAAAATTTCATGATAACGACACAAGGCCCGCAGATTCCGCCCGGGGAAGTTTATTTTGAAGCTGAGAATCCGAAGGGCGCCCTTGGATTCTTCATACATTCCAAGGGAGGCGGCGTGCCCTATCGCCTCAAGATTCGCGGGCCTTCCTTCTGCAACCTGAGCATCCTGCCCAAGGTTTGCGTAGGGGCGATGTTATCCGACGTGGTGGTAATCCTGGGAAGTCTGGATTTTGTCATGGGTGAATGCGACCGGTGAAGGAGATAAGCGAGACCAGCATGAATTTGTCACCGGGAACCCTCCAAAGAATCGAGACCGCGATTGCGCAGTATCCGCGCAAGCAAAGCGCCGTCATGACTCTGTTGCACTTCATTCAGGAGGAGCGCGGCTTCCTGTCCGATGAAGCGATCGAATGGGTGGCACATAGACTGGAGATGCAGCCCATCAATGTTTTGGAATTGGTTACCTTCTATCCTCACTACCGTCGGGAGAAACGGGGCCGAACCCGGGTGCGCCTCTGCCGCACCCTGCCTTGCGCCTTGATGGGCGCTTACAAGGTGGGGGATCAGTTGCAAACAGCGCTGAATTGCAAGATGGGTCAGAGCAAGGGTGACGGTTCCCTAATGTTGGAATATGCCGAGTGCCTGGCCGCCTGTGCCGGGGGTCCGGTGGCGCTGGTGGACGATGACCTCCACGAGAACCTGAACCGTCCGGGGTCGTTGCAGACCCTGGTCGAAACGGTTCGGAATCGGGCCGGGGAGGGGGCATCGGCCCTTTGAGGAGATAAACGTATGGCTGCCGAAAGAAGAATCCTTCTGGAACATGCGGATGAAGCGTATTACTCTCCCAGTATTTTGAGCTACATGGCCCACGGCGGTTACGAGGCGCTCAAGAAGGCCCTGAAGCAAAAGCCGGAGGAATTGCGCCGGGAGGTCATGAAATCCGGGCTCCGCGGGCGGGGCGGCGCGGGATTTTCCTGCGGGCTCAAATGGAGCCTGGTCGACCGGAAAAGTGGAAAGCCGATTTACCTGATTTGCAATTGCGACGAATCCGAGCCGGGAACCTTCAAGGACCGGCAACTGGTGCACAAGGACCCCCATCAAGTCATTGAAGGAATGATGATCGCGGCTTACGCCAACGACGTGGTTCAGGCCTTCATCTATATTCGGGAGGAGATGCCGTTGGGCGCCAGGATTCTCCAGGGAGCCATCGATGAAGCCCGGGCCATGGGATTTCTCGGGGAAGACATTTGCCGCAGCGGGTATTCCTGTGACATCGTAATCCACAGGGGAGCCGGGGCCTACATATGCGGTGAAGAAACCGCATTGATTGAATCGATGGAAGGCAAACGCCCCTATCCGCGCATCAAGCCTCCCTATTTTCCGGCCGTGCTGGGCCTTTACCAGTGCCCGACCATCGTCAACAACGTGGAGACCCTCTGCAACATTGTGCATATCGTGCGGCGGGGGGGAGACGCCTATTCCGAAATCGGGCGTCACGGAAATTCGGGCACGCGAATCTGGTGTGTGAGCGGAATGGTGCGAAACCCGGGTTATTTCGAGATTGAAACCCTCACCATGAAGGAGCTGCTTTACGATCTTTGCGGCGGGCCGCTGCCCGGACGGAAGTTGACCGGGATCATCCCGGGAGGGGCTTCCATGAAAATTCTCAAGGTCGATGACAACTATCGGAATCGCGATGGCCGGGCCATAACCTTCGAGAATATCATAATCGATTTCGACGGGATTCAGGCGGCCGGATCCATGTCGGGTTCGGCTGGAATGATGGTGTTGGACGATTCGGTCGATATCATCGAAGCCTTGGCCAATATCATTGGATTTTTCGCCCACGAGACCTGCGGACAGTGCACCCCCTGCCGGGAAGGCTCCTATTGGGCCCGAAAGATCCTTGCCCGCATGTGCTCGGGTGGTGCCAGGGAAGAGGACGTGGCCCTTCTCTACGACTTGGCCGGCAACATCGGGGGCCGCACCGTTTGCCCGATGGGCTATTCCATTACCTGGCCGGTGCAAAGTTACATCGATAAATTTCGGGACCAGTTCGAAGCAAATGCCAGGGCAAACACTTGCGGTGTGGCATCGTTCACGGAAAGGTTGATTGCGAAGTGAGTGCGGAAAAACGAGCTGAAGGCCGGATCGACGTTTTCATTGATGGCGGGAAGGTATCTTGCCGGCCGGGAACGAACCTGATCGATCTGGTGACCGGTATGGGAAAAGAGATTCCCCATTATTGCTATCATCCCAAATTGAGTGTCTCGGGCAATTGCCGCATGTGTCTGGTCGAACTGGGCACCCCGGCCTTCGATAGAGCGACCGGCAAACCTGTTCTGGATGAGAAGGGCGACCCCAAGATCATGTTTTTTCCAAATCCGGTGATTGCCTGCGCAACGCGGCTGACCGCCGGAATGCATGTGAAGACCCAGTCGGACAAAGTCAAGGAATGCCGGGAAGGCGTCCTGGAGTTCCTGTTGATCAATCACCCCCTCGATTGTCCGATCTGCGACCAGGCGGGGGAATGCCTGTTGCAGGAATTCGCCACCGACTACGGCAGGGGCTCCAGCCGGTTTATCGAGGATAAGGTGGTCAAACCGAAACGCACTTTTCTGGGACCGAGGGTGATGCTGGATGATGAACGCTGCATTCTATGTTCGCGTTGCATTCGTTTCTGCCAGGAAGTGGTGGAGGACGATGTTCTGGGATTCGTCGATCAGGGCCCCTACACGACCCTGACCTGTTATCCGGGAAAGCAGTTGGAAAACAACTATTCCCTCAACACGGTCGACATATGCCCTGTCGGCGCCCTCACCAGCCGGGATTTTCGCTTCAGGATGCGGGTCTGGTTCCTCAAGGAAACACCCAGTATTTGCGCCGAAAGCAGTGTAGGGGTGAACACCCTGGTGGCCAGCAGGGAGGGGAAGGTGTACCGCATCACTCCGAGGAGAAACGACGAGGTGAACGATACCTGGATGCCGGACAGCGGGCGGGCTCTCTACAAGCGGATCGAGGCGGGGAACCGCCTGCTCAGGTCGCGGATAAACCGTCTCCCCGAACGGCCGGGGGAGACCCTGTTGGAAGCGGCCCGGCGGCTGCGGGGTGGAAAAACCGCTTTTGTGGGCTCGGGTCAGAGCAGTGTGGAGGAGCAATTCCTCTTCCATCGTCTCAGTCGTGCGACCAAGAGTGTGCGCAACTGCCTGGTGAGCCGGACCCGGGAAGGGGATGGGTTTTTAATTTCCAATGACGCCAATCCCAATGTCCGGGGAGCGCTTTGCGTTGGATTTATCGACACTTTGCCCGAGGCAAACCTGACCGGTTTGGGCGGGAAGATCGATCGGGGCGAGGTGGATACCTTGGTGGTCTACAACGAGGATCTCACCACTGCGGGAATCGGCCCAAGCCGGTTGGAAAAAGTCGAGGTGATCTATCTGGGCACCCACGGCAACGCCACCTCGGTAGCCGCCTCCGTGGTAATTCCCACCCTCACCGTCTTCGAGAAATCGGGAACATTCATCAACCAGCAGTTCCGTCTGCAGAAATTTCTCCAGGCCGTCCCCGGGCCCCCGGGAGTGGCGGACGACCTAGTGGCGATTTCCCGGTTGCTCAACCTCCTGGGCGGGGATGAGGACCGGTTGACGACTCCCCGGGCGGTCTGGACCGTCCTCTCCAGCGAGTTGAAATGTTTCGAGGGGATCGCCTTCGATACCCTGCCCGAGACCGGAGCGCTTCTGGATGGAACGGCCTTTCGGGGCCTTCCCTTTTGCGAAGGAGCAACCCTGCACTTTGAACCCGAAACCGAAGCCGTGGAGGCCGGAGCATAAGGCATGGAGGTTTTCAATATCCTTTGGGTTGCGGCCAAGGCGCTCGCCGTCGTCATGGTCTTGTTATCCCTCTCCAACCTGGCAATATTGGCGGAGCGAAAGGTGTCCGGCTGGATACAGGGAAGGGTGGGGCCGAACCGGACAGCACTACCCATAATCGGGGCGATTCCGGTCCTGGGCGGCGGCATGACGCGCCTGGGCCTCTTTCAACCCCTGGCCGACAGCCTGAAGTTGCTCTTGAAGGAAGATCCGGTTCCGGATCACGTCAACAGGTTCTACTACTTTCTGGCCCCGGTGGCCGCCTTCATTCCCGCCGTGACCGCCATTTCCGTGCTGCCCTTCGGTGAGATCGTTCGCAATGGGACGCCTCAACCGATTGTGCTGGCCGATCTGGACATAGGGATCCTCTTCATTTTCGCCGTGGCTTCCCTGGGGGTTTACGGGGTCATTCTGGCGGGATGGGCCTCCAACAGCAAGTACCCCTTCCTGGGTGGAATTCGTTCCTCAGCCCAGATGATCTCCTATGAATTGGCTTTCGGGCTGTCCATACTACCGGTTTTCATGTGGTCCAATGCCCCGGGTTCCGGGGCCGGTCTCAACCTGTTTGCCGTGGTGCAGGGGCAGCAGCACCTATGGAACGTGTTTTGGATGCCGGTTTCCGCCTTGCTCTTCCTGGTGGCAATTTTCGCGGAAACCAACCGCCTTCCCTTCGACATGGCAGAATCGGAAACGGAATTGGTTTCCGGGTTCAGCACCGAATACGGCAGTTTCAAATTCGGGCTCTTCTTTATCGCGGAGTACACCCATGTCATCGTGGGTTCCGGGGTGTTTACCGTTCTTTTCCTGGGCGGTTGGCGCCTCCCTTTCATCACGGCTGCTTTTTCCGGCGGAATGACCGGTGCGGTGCTATCGGTTATGGTCTTCTGCGCCAAGACCTTTTTGGTGGTCTTCTTTTTCATGTGGATTCGGTGGACCCTGCCCCGGTTCCGCTACGATCAGATAATGAAGCTGGGCTGGACCATGATGCTACCCCTGTCCCTGCTCAATGTAATCGCATATGCCATTTTTCTGGCCGTCTGGGATGCAATCTGAGGAATAACCATGGCTGTAAGGAAAATAAAGAGAAGGCCCTTGTCCTTTCTGGAAAAGACCTACCTTCCGCAGATCTTCACCGGGTTGAAAATAACCTTGAAAAACCTTTTTCGCCCGCCCGTAACCCTTCAGTATCCCGAGGAAAGGCCGGATATTCCGGAGGGTTATCGCGGGGTTCCCACTTTGGTCAAGGATGCAAATGGACGGGAGAAATGCGTGGCCTGCCAATTGTGCGAGTTCGTCTGTCCTCCCAGAGCCATTCGCATGACGCCGCGCCCGCTGGAAGCCGGTCGTGAGGACGTCCACGTTGAAAAGGGACCAGAGGAGTTTGAAATCGACATGTTGCGGTGCATTTACTGCGGTTACTGCCAGGAAGTTTGTCCGGAGGAGGCCATCTGGTTGCAGGATGTATTTTCCGTCTCCGGATACAGCCGGAAAGCAATGGTTTTCGATAAGGAAAAACTGTACCAACTGGGCGGAACCCTGCCCGATAGCCACTTCAAGTGGGACAAGAAAAAGGCGGCCGAGGAGGCCGGCAATCGGCGTTAGCAAGGCGCTCATCCGGGCATGGTCGACTTTCTGTTTTATCTGTTATCCCTCATTACGCTTTTGTCCGCCGGGACGGTCGTCATAAGCCGCAATCCCATAAATGCGGCCATGCTGTTGATCCTTACCTTTGTCGGCACCGGGTCGCTTTTCGTCTTGCTGGGGGCCTATTTCCTGGCGGCGGTGCAGTTGGCGGTTTACGCGGGAGCGGTCATCGTATTGTTCTTGTTTATCATCATGCTGCTCGACGTCGATGCAGCTCGTTTCAGAAAACCGAACTACTTGGCTGTGGTCGCGGGAATCGGGGTGGGCGTGGTGCTGGTTGCCGCCGCCCTGGTCCTGTTTAAACGGGGCGATCACTTTACTTTGGCTACCCTGAGGGAATCGGTGGTGGTCGGGGCCAGCGTCAAGTCCTTCGGCGTCGAATTGTTCACTACCTACATGTTGCCGGTACAACTGGCAGGGATCCTTTTGTTGATTGCCATGCTCGGGGTGATCCATATCAGCAAGCGGACGAAAGAATCTGCCGAGGAGGAGGCCTCTCATCAGCCATGACCTTGGGACTCCATGAATTCCTCATGGTGAGCGGCCTTCTCTTTGCCATTGGTTTTGTGGGCCTGCTCACGCGGCGCAATGCGCTGATCCTCTTCATGTGCCTGGAGTTGATGCTCAACGCCGTGAACCTGGCCCTGGTCGCGTTCTCGCGTTTCAACGAAAACATGGGAGGCAACCTTTTCGTATTCTTTATTATCACGGTGGCCGCGGCCGAGGTGGCCGTCGGGTTGGCCATACTGGTGGCGCTCTTCCGCAAGCGCCGCTCCGTCTACGTCCAGGAACTGGGCGCCTTGAAGAACTGAGATGGAACCCGCCGCCCTATCCCAAATTCTATTGCTCCTGCCGTTGGCCACGGCGGGAATCATCGCATGCTTTCTGCGCAGGCTTCACTGGGCGGCCTCGCTCTTGTCGGTAGTTTCGGGCGCGGTTTTTTCCCTTCTCGGACTTTACCTGATCTATGGCGGGGCCCGGTTTTCCTGGACCCATGCCTGGTTGTCCCTGGGGGAAGGGTTTTCCTTCCACGTCGGCGTGAAGTTCGACGACCTCGCCGCCCTCATGTTGCTGGTCCTCATCGTGGTGGGATTCCTGGTCCAGGTATTCAGCCTGGGATACATGAAGGGCGATCCGGGGAAAGCGCGGTTTTTTGCCGGCCTGTCCTTTTTCATGTTCTCCATGTCGGGAATCATCATGGCCGACAACCTGGCCATGCTGTTCATCTTTTGGGAATTGGTCGGATTCAGCTCCTATGTGCTGATCAATCATTACTACGACCGGCCGTCCGCCGTTGCGGCTTCCAAAAAAGCCTTCGTGGTAAACAGGGTAGGGGACTTTGGTCTCTTGTTGGGCATTCTGTATATCTACGGGCAGTTCGGAACCTTCGACCTGGTGGAACTGGAGACCGCAGCCGGAGCCCGACCGGGACTGCTTTCCACCACCATGGGGCTGTTGTTGTTTTGCGGTGTGTTGGGGAAATCGGCCCAAATGCCCCTCCACGTGTGGTTGCCCGATGCCATGGAGGGTCCGACCCCGATTTCCGCCTTGATCCACGCCGCGACCATGGTGGCGGCGGGGATTTATTTCACCGCGCGGGTTCATTTTCTCATGACCCCGGGGGCGTTGGAGGTGATCCTTTGGATTGGAACCATTACGGCGGCATTTGCCGCCCTGGTCGCGTTCGGCCAGAAGGATATCAAGAAGATTTTGGCGTTTTCCACCCTTTCCCAGCTCGGTTACATGGTGGCGGCTTTGGGGTTGGGAGGTCAGGCCGGGTCCCGGGGGGATGGCGGTCAGGTCGTTTTGGCCGCCGGGGCAGCGGCAGCCATGTTCCACCTTACCACTCACGGGTTCGGCAAGGCATTGCTCTTCTTGAATGCCGGGTCGATCCTCCACGCCTGTCGGCATGAGGGGGATATCTACCGGCTGGGTGGCTTGTCCGGCCGGATGAAACTGACCTTCGCCACCTTTACCCTGGGGCTTTTGGCCATGGGAGGTTTTCCCTTCCTGTCCGGATTTTTCAGTAAGGAAACCATCCTCCATCTGGCGGCCCAGGAAGAAAATTTGTCCGTCTACATCATCCTTTCGGCCACGGCCGCCCTGACCGGTCTCTACCTGGGCAGGCTCTACGTGGTAACCTTTTTTGGAAAACCGCGATCGCCCCGGGCCGAGCGCGCCGGGGAATCCGGCCTCGCTATGACCGTTCCCCTGCTGGTTCTGGGTGTGCTCTCCGCCATCGGAGGTTACGGGTGGATCTACCGCGACTCATTCGATGCGGCCATTCTCGGACTTCCATCGACGGGAAGTTCCATTGGGGCCGGGATGATCATCGCGGGATCCTCATTTTCGCTGGGAGGTATCCTGATTGCCTGGTTGGTGTGGAATCCCAAGAGGGGAACGGATACATTGGAGGCCAAGCTGCCGGTCCTGTTCAAGGCTTTGGCGGCAAGGTTGTACATCGATGATGCCTACGGCTGGTATGTGAGAAAGTTGCAGGATCCGTTTTCCCAGGGGCTGGGTTTTCTTCTGGACCAGTTGCTTGTCCACGGCCTCATGGTGCGTGGTTTGGCGGGCATGGTGGGCCTGCTGGGAATTCTTTGCCGCTCGCTGCACCTGGGCAGCCTGCACGCCTATGTCTACTGGTTCGCGGCCGGGGCGCTCCTTTTGGGAGCCGTCGCGTTTGGAATTTTTTGAGGAAGGGGACGGTGCATGACTAGGTACAATTTGCTCCTTCTCAGCGCGGTGATCCTGCCGCTGTTAATGGCCATGGTTCTGCTGGCAGGCCGAAATCTCTCCCGCAAGACGGTCCGGTTTCTCGCCACTATGGGATTCTTCTTCCCCGCCTTGGCCGCTCTGGTCCTGTGGATGAATTTTCAACCCATCGACCCATCGGGTTACGACTATTTGTGTTCATTCGACACGGGTCTGGAAGGCTTGGGCATAACCCTCAAATTGGGGTTGAACGGGCTGTCCATGCCGTTGTTCGTCCTGGCCGGGATCGTGGGTTGCGCGGCCGGAAGCTACGCCCTGCAAAGCGAGGCCCGCCCGCAGCGCCAGTACCTGATGCTGTTGCTCTTCATGCAGTCCGGGTTGATGGGAATCTTCGCCTCGGTGGACGTTTTCTTCTTCTACTTCTTTCACGAACTGGCTCTCATCCCGACCTTTATCTGCATTGGCATCTGGGGTGGACGGAATCGTCAGATCGCCGCCATGGAAATCGCCATCTACCTCACCTTGGGCGCCATGATTTCCCTGGTGGGACTGCTCGCTATCTGTTTCCTGAGCGGGGCCGGCTCCTTTGACATGATTACGCTGAAATCGGTTTTGGCCGCCGCCCCGCTCGAAGGTGAGGCCCAGCATGTCATATTCGCCTTTTTCCTCTTCGGATTCGGGATTCTGGTATCCTTGTTTCCCTTTTATTCCTGGGCGCCTCTTGGTTATGGAGCGGCCCCTACCTCGGTGGCGATGCTCCACGCCGGGGTATTGAAGAAATTCGGCTTGTATGGATTGCTCCAGGTGGCGCTTCCCCTGCTTCCACAGGGCGCCCTCCACTGGAGAGAGGAAATGTCCTGGCTGGCCCTGGGCAGCGTGGTCATCATCGGCTTTGTCACCCTGGCGCAACGCGACCTGAAACAGATGATCGGCTACAGTTCGGTGATGCACATGGGGTACTGTTTTCTGGGAGTCGCCTGCCTCTCCGTCCTCGGCGCCGGCGGTGTGGTGATCCTGATGGTAGCACATGGGTTGACGGTGGCATTGCTGTTTCTGCTTGGACATGTCGTCTACCGCCGAACCGACACCTTCAACATGGAGGACATGGGCGGACTGGTGGGCAGGGCCCCGGTCTTGGCCGCCTTCTTTTCCGCCGCGGTACTGGCCAGTGTGGCTTTGCCCGGCCCCGGCCTCCTCAATTTCTGGGGTGAATTTGCCATATTCCTGGCGTTGTGGGACTACCACGCCCCCTTCGTGGTCATGGCGGCATTGGGCCTCATCATTTCCGCGGTTTACGGTTTGCGGGCCATCGCCCGGATTTTCTTCGGTCCGCCCTCGGAAGCCTTTGCCGATTATCAGAAGAGCAATGCGGTAAAGGATATCACCACCGCCGAAAAATTGCCGGCGCTGCTGTTGCTGGCGGCTTTGATCCTGACCGGGCTTTGGCCCCGGATTTTCACCGATGATATGAACAGGACCCTGGAGGATAACTATTCCCTTGTAACCAGGAGCCTGGAAAAGGGGTCCATCCTGAATGGCACCAAGTTAAGCGCCTTTGTTGAGGAATATAATATGGACGCCAGTCGGGGTCATGCCGTAGAAAAGTGATGCCTTACGAAAGAAAAGGGTCGGGTCTTAAAAACTGTATTCCGTTGTACTCCATACACTTTTACAAGACAACCGACCCTGTGAGGCATAACTTTTTACGTCTTGACCCCTTACTTTTCCGCAAGCTTCGTCAAGATTGCAAGGAATGACCCCGATGGGAAACAGGTTGAAAAATTGAAATGAACTGGAGCCATTATTCCGCCCTGTCCGCCTCCCATGAATGGGCTGCCATACTTCCCGAGATCTGCCTGGTGGTTCTGGCTCTGAGCCTGTTGCTCATCGATGCCTTTGGAGGCCGGCGGATCGACCGGCGCCTGGTTGCCCGGGTCGCGATTTTGGGGCAACTCGTTTTGGTTCTGGTCGCTTTGACTGCGCTGGCCGGAAGCGATGGCCGGCTCAACCGGGAAACCTTTGCCGGAATGCTGCTCCATTCCCAATTCGGGGAGATCATGCGTTTCTTCTTTCTGGCAAGTTCGATTCCGGTAACCTACCTGGGCGGCGTCTTCCTCAAGAAGAACCAACTGCCCGGTACTGAATTTTATTCCATTTGGTTGTTGGTCACCGCCGGGCTCATGCTTCTGGCCCAAAGCAATCATTTCGTGATGTTGTTCGTCGCCCTGGAGACCGTCACGGTTGGGTTTTACGTTCTGGTCAGTTACAACCGCAACCTGTCCAACGGATTGGCCGCCGGCCTCAAGTACCTGATTCTCGGCGGGGTGAGTACGGCCATCCTTCTCATGGGAATAGCGCTGCTCTACGGTATTACGGGGGGTTCCGGTGTGGAGAGCAGCGGCGGCAACGCCTTGAATTTTGACGAGTTGGGCAAATTTCTGGAATCCAACAGCGACAATTTGATCGCCAGGACAGGGGTGTTGCTGGTGTTGGCGGGCATAGCCTTCAAGATTGGCGCGGTTCCTTTCCAGATCTGGATTCCCGATGTCTACCAGGGAGCTCCCACCCCGGTGACGGCCGCTTTGGCCGTTTCTTCCAAGGCGGGAGGATTCGCCGTCCTGGTGGTTCTGATCAATGGCCCTTTCCAACCCATGGCCGATTTGCTGGTTCCCGTCCTCACCACCATTGCCATGGCCACCATCCTGTTTGGCAATATTGCCGCCCTGACCATGCGCAACGTGAAGCGTCTCATGGGGCTTTCGGGGGTTTCCCACGCCGGTTACCTTCTCATTGGTGTAGTGGCCATGTTTACCATTCCCGAGGCGCGCAATGCCATCGTGTTCTACCTGATCACTTATCTTTTGGCGGCCTTTTCCGTTTTCGGTGTCATGGCCCATGTATCGGAAGCAGGCAGGGACGACCTCCAACCGGTCGATGCCTATCAGAATTTAACCAGGGATAATCCTTTTCTGGGGGGAGTCCTGGCCCTGGGGCTGGCTTCCCTGGCCGGAATTCCACCCCTGGCCGGATTTCTCGGGAAGTTCCTTCTCTTCTATGCCGCGTTCAAAGCACAGCTTTACGGCCTGTTGGGGGTAGCGGTTATCGGCGTGGTTCTCTCCATCTACTACTATTTCGGCTGGATAAGGGAAGCCACCTTCCGGGTTTGGAATCTGCCCGATCTGGAAGGGGAACGAACTCCCCAACCCAGGGTGTGGCCCAAACTCGGGATGGCGGGGAAAATTACCCTGGGCGGCTTGGCCCTGTTGATCCTTCTCCTGGGCCTTTACCCCGAACCCCTAAGCAGCCTCACGAACTATTAAGGCGCGCCAGGGCGCGCCAATTAGGAATTAGGAATTAGGAATTAGGAATTGAATAATGGAGGCGGGTCCCCTGCAAAATCGTGATCTTGATCGTGATCCTGATCGAAAAATCTCTCGCGAAGCTCGCAAAGAGGTAAGGACACCGTTAGCGGCATAATCTGTCTTCTACGCCAACGGCGTTAAACTCCAGAGCCCAGCGTCGCGCCGTGCGAAGCATGGTAGCGCACGCTGGGTTATCGATCATCCATATGACCGAACCCCAACGGGGTTCCACAAAAGGCGCGCCAAGGGGAAAGAGGAAAGAGGAAAGGGGGAAGAGGAAAGAGTTCAGTGGGCGGCTGCGCCGCCAATCTTGATCTTGATCGAGCTGTAGGAGTGGCTTTACGCCGCGATATTTTCAGCCACAAAAAGGCACAAAAACACACAAAATTCCTAATTCCTAATTCCTAATTCCTAATTCCTAATTCCTAATTGGCGCGAAGCGCCTTGACCCGCTTCCAATCACCTATCTATCGTTTTTGCCATGTCCTCTATCTGGATAAATTACATGACCTTGACGACTTTTGCCGTCGTAGCGTTGGTCCTGGCCGTTACCCCCCTCCTGATTGCGAGGGTAATTTGCCCGAGGAAACCGAGCGCGTTGAAGGAGGCCACTTACGAGTGCGGGCTGGAATCGAAGGGGGAAGCCTGGGGAAAATTCAAGATGCAATACTACATCTATGCCTTGGTCTTTGTAATTTTCGATATCGAGGCGGTATTCATCTACCCATGGGCAACCGCGTTTACCGATATCGGTTTCGGCGGGTTTCTCGCCATGGGCATCTTCATTTTAATCATGGCCGAGAGTTTGGCTTACCTTTGGCTCAAAGGCTGCCTGGAATGGAAATAATGCAATGAGATCTCCCGACTTGTCAGACCGGAATGAAGTCGACCTCTCGCCCGAGGCCACGGCAAAAGCCGGTGTTATTCTTTCCTCCCTCGATTGGATCTACAATTGGAGCCGGAGCAATTCGGTATGGCCCCTGCAATTCGGGTTGGCCTGCTGCGCCATCGAGATGATAGGCACAGCCGGGTCGCGGCACGACATAGCGCGTTTCGGAGCCGAGGTGTTCCGGCCTTCCCCCCGCCAGTCCGACCTCATGATCGTTTCGGGAACCGTGACCAAGAAAATGGCCCCGCAAGTGGTGCGCATCTACAACCAGATGCCCGAGCCCAAATATGTCATCGCCATGGGCGCCTGTGCCATTTCGGGCGGACCGTTCAAACAGGGATACAACGTGCTCAAGGGGATCGACCGATACATCCCCGTCGATGTATACCTTCCCGGCTGCCCGCCTCGTCCGGAGGCCCTGCTTCACTCCCTGATG
The DNA here is from genome assembly GCA_964291575.2 of Opitutales bacterium. Lineage (GTDB taxonomy): Bacteria > Verrucomicrobiota > Verrucomicrobiia > Opitutales > UBA2995 > JAABVD01. The sequence goes on from OZ219851.1 coordinate 137,495, forward strand.
ACCCTGCAAAAGAAAATCAAACGACAGAAATCCCTGGGTAAGAACATTACCAATCCGGCCTACGAGGAGGGAAGGCGGGTTTATCCGGTGCCCGAACTGAGGGGCAATGACCTTTTGCCCCCCTTCAACCCGGAGGTTTGGACCCCTCCGGCCAAAAATCCCAATGTGGAAGACGGATGCCCCAAAGGGATGGCGTCCCGGTAGCCGACCCGACCACCGGAACCGTTGATACGAGGATTTGGTAAATGGCCGCTATTGACCACCAAGGGGTAATCCGACAATTTCCCGAACTCGAATGGGACGAATTTTCGGAAAGCCTTATCCTGCCCCCGGAAAAAGTGGCCGAGGTGATACCCTGGCTGAAGGAGGATCCCGCTTATCGCCTGGATTACCTCAGTTGTGTTTCCGGCGTCGATTACCTCGAGAAGGAAGTAAAGACCAGGGTCCGCAACGAAGCGGGAAAGATGGAGGTCAAAACCAGCATTTCGCCGGAAAAAATGGAGGTGGTCTACCATTTCTATTCCATGGAGAAGAAAACCGGACCCTTCATCGTGAAGCAGCGCGTCCTGTCGCGGGAAGACCCGGTGGTTACTTCCCTCACTCCCCATTACCGGGGGGCCGAATTAATGGAACGGGAGGTCTACGACCTCTTTGGCATTCACTTTACGGGTCATCCCGACCTCCGTCGCATCCTCATGTGGGAGGCTTTTGAACATTACCCGATGCGCAAGGATTACGTCCCTCCCAACGACTACGAATACGAGCCCACTCCTCACGGGGAGGTGATTGAACGCGCCAGGGAACGACGTGAGGAATTGGAGGGGCCATCGCCATGAGTCCCGTCCAAGCGATGCCCCCCCGCGGTTACCACCTCAGCAAAGATGATCTGGGGGCCGATATTCTGGAGGTGGCCATGGGTCCCCACCACCCCTCCACCCACGGTGTGTTCCGAATGGACCTTAAACTCGATGGGGAAACCGTGGTCGATCTGAAACCGGTGTTCGGATACCTGCACCGCAACCACGAGAAAATCGCCGAAGACATCACCTACCCGATGTCCATGCCGTTTACCGACCGCCTGGATTACCTGTGCGGCATGACCAATAATTGGGCCTATTCCCTGAGCGCGGAAAAATTCATTGATATCGAGATTCCCGAAAGGGCCGAATACCTTCGCGTCATAGTCGGTGAACTCACCCGCCTGGTCAACCACTGCCTCCTCATCGGATTCTTCATCAACGACCTGGGCGCCCTTGGAACTCCCCTGCTTTACGCCTTGCGCGAACGCGAGAAGATCCTCGATCTCTTCGAAGTCCTCAGCGGCGCTCGCATGATGGTCAACTACATCCGCTTCGGAGGTGTTCGCTGCGATCTGCCCGAAGGCTGGCTGGAGGAGTGCACCCGGATCGTCGACGCCTTTCCCGCCTTTCTCGACGAATATGAAACCCTTTTGACCGAAAACGAGATCATCATCGCCCGCGCTCAGAACGTGGGTGTAATCACCCGGGAGGAAGCGGTCAATTTCAGTCTTACGGGCCCCATGCTCCGCGCCAGCGGAGTCAACTACGATATCCGCAAAGTCGACAAATACGGCATCTACGACCGCTTCGATTTTAAGATCCCCATTGGCGAGTATGGGGATTGTTACGATCGCTTCATGGTCCGGATGCTGGAGATGCGGGAAAGCGTCAAGATCCTCAAACAGGCCATCCGCGATTTGCCCGAAGGTGAAATCATGGGAAAGGCGCCCAAGATTTTCCGACCTGCCCCGGGAGAGGTATACGGCCGCATCGAAGCCCCCAAGGGCGAACTCGGTTTCTACCTGATTTCCGACGGCACTCCCAATCCCTACCGTTTCAAAGTCCGTCCCCCGTCCTTCGTCAACCTCACCGCTCTTCGCCACATGTGCCTGGGACATAAAGTGGCCGATGCCGTGATCATTCTCGGGAGCATCGACATCGTGCTGGGGGAGGTCGATCGCTGAAATGAGAGATTCCCCATTGGCGTTATGAGCTTGATAGCAAAAGGTATTCTCAAAGGGATGGCGGTAACGGCCAAGAACTTCTTCCAGAGTTATTACCGGAAGGAGCGTCTGCCGACCGTCGAGTACCCCGAGGAGGAGCCCACCATAAACCCGTTTTCGCGGAACTTCCCCTTCCTCGTCTACGATGGCGAAGACCCCGTCGACGGCATGCGGTGCACCGCCTGCACCCTGTGCGAAAGGGCTTGTCCGCCCCAGTGCATTTACATCATCAAGGACAAGGATGAAAAGGGGAAACCCATCCTGCGCCCCCGGATTTTCGACATCGACACATCGGTCTGCATGAGCTGTCAACTCTGTGTCGAAGTTTGCCCTTATGAGGCCATTCGCATGGACAGCGCCTTCGAACTCTCCAATGAGAACCGCTTCGAGGGCCTGCTGATCAACCGGGGTGAGCTTCTCAAATCCAACGAATACTACCACGAACTAAACCCCGTGGAAGCACAGCAAACGGATGACCGCATCGCCGCCAAAGTCGCCTTGGCCGAGGCCAAGAAAAAGGCCCGCGAAAAGAAGATGAAAGCCCGGTTGGCCGCCGCCAAAGCCAAACGGCCGCCAACCCGCATGAAGAAAACCGCTCCAGCCCGGGGAAACCCACCCCAACGCGAAAGAAGTGAATAATTTTTTCGACCTCAAACTGGTGGAACTCGGCCTGTGGATAGAGGCCTTCTTCGCCGAATACCCATCGCTCAAATTGGTCGTCCACCTCCTCTTGTGCACGTTGCCCCTGGCCTTGTCCTTTATGGGAGCCTTCGCATTTACCACCTGGTTGGAACGCAAGGGGCTGGCCCGCATCCAGAACCGGCCCGGTCCGAATCGCGTTGGCAAATTCGGCTTACTCCAACCGATTGCCGACGGCATCAAGATGTTGATCAAGGAGGACATCGTTCCTGAACGATCGGACAAGCTATTCCATTTTCTGGCCCCCATCATGCTGATGATCCCCGCCCTCATCGGGATCGGTTTTCTGCCTATCGGGGACGGGCTCAACGCCTTGCCCCTCGATTCCGCCATTATCTTCTTCTTCGCCATCAGTTCGTTGAACACCATCGCGGTTTTCATGGCGGGTTGGTCCTCCCGCAACAAGTACTCCCTGCTCGGAGGAATGCGTGCGGTGGCGCAAATGATCAGCTACGAAATCCCCCTGGTACTGTCTGCCGTCGCCGTCATAATGATGGCCGGTTCGCTCAATGCGCAGGAGGTGGTCGCTTCCCAGCAGATTTCCTCCTGGGTGGGCAGCGGAAACAGCCTCCAGGAATTCTTTGGCCGGATTCTCGGCTGGAACGTTTTCAAACCTTGGGGGTTTGCCGGTTTCATCTTCTTCTTCGTCGCCGCGCTGGCCGAGGCCAACCGTTCCCCTTTCGATTTGCCCGAGGCGGATTCCGAAATCATTGCCGGCCATCTCACGGAATACAGCGGGTTCAAATACGCCATCTTCTTCATGGGTGAATACATCAGCGCTTTTGCCATAGCCGGCATTGGCGTGACCCTCTTCCTGGGCGGTTGGAACGGGCCGGTATTTTCCGGACTTCCCTGGTTTGTCCTCAAGCTTTTCAGTCTTTTTGCCGTAATGATCTGGATACGCGGCACCCTTCCCCGTCTCCGCGTGGATCAATTGATGGGCTACGCCTGGAAGTTTCTCTTCCCCTTGGCCATCCTCAACATTTTCGTGGCGGGCTTTTACCATTTCCTGGAACTGCAATGGGGAACGGCCGTCGCCCTCATCCTCGGTTGGATACTCGGATTCGGCGCCCTGCAACTCGCCGCCACGGGGCTAAGTCGCCTCAACAAGTCACCCGTTATTCAAAGCAAACGCGTTTACCAGCTTGTGGAATGAGCATCGCCTTTTACTTACTCGCCCTGGTCGCCGTTCTGGGCGCCGGTCTGGCAATCACCTTGCGCAACGTGGTTCACGCCGTTTTTTCCGTATTGTTGTTTTTCTCCGCCCTGGCCGGTCTCTTTCTCCTGATGTTGGCCGAGTTCATCGCCGCCGTTCAGGTGCTGGTCTATATCGGTTCCGTGGGAATCCTCATGCTTTTCGCCATCATGCTCACCACCAAAGTGATAGGCGACCCCAACCGCCCGGTCCGTTCGCGGGGTTGGGTTTGGGGAGGACTGGCCGTGGTCGCTTTGCTGGCGGGCGTGCTGTTGCCTATCATCTCTCGAACCGGCGGCCAATCCCCGGCCCCGCTCTCCCAATTCAATCCATCGGTGAAGCAACTTGGACTGGTGTTGATGGATCCCTACTTCGCCTCCCTCGGGGTCATAGCGCTATTGCTCACCGCCGGCCTGATCGGCGCGGTGGTGGCGGCGACCGGAGCCAGTGAGGCCGGACAAGCCAAGACCGTGCCGGAAAATAGCCCCCGTTATCCTACTGCCTGAACATGGGATTGACCCTCCACCATTTTCTGATCCTTTCCGCCATCCTGTTTTCCATAGGTTTGGTGGGTGCGCTGACGCGCCGGCATATCATCATAATGCTGATCTGCCTGGAGATCATGCTCAACTCGGCCAATCTCAACTTGATCGCCTTCTGGCACTTCAGCCCCGACCCCTTGCTCTTGCATGGACCCTTGTTCACCCTCTTTACCATCGCCATAGCCGCTACCGAAGCGGCTCTCGGATTGGCCCTGGTGCTGGCCATCTTTCGCCACTACAAGACAATCGATCCTGATTTGATACAGGACCTGAAGGAATGAACCTGTTTGATTTTTCGCATTCGGTGGGGTGGTTGTGGTGGATTGCCTTCTGTCCATTGATAGCGGCGGTATTTCTGGGATTTTTCAAGCCCTCCGGCAAAATTGCCGCCGTCGCGGCCAATGCGGCTCTGTCGGTTTCACTGCTCCTTTCCATCCGGGCCTTTGCCATGACCTGGGGCCCGGAAGCCGAGGCCCTGACCTCCAACTTTACCTGGATTCAGGTCGCCGGGGTCGATCTGGAGTTCGGGGTTGTGCTCAATCCCCTGACCGGTGCCATGCTGGCCATGGTCAGCTTTGTCGGCCTTTGCATTTTCCTCTATTCCACCAGTTATATGAGCCGCGACCCGGGCATGAGGCGGTTCTTCTGCTACCTCTCCCTGTTCATGGTGGGCATGCTGGGGTTGGTCATGTCCAACAGCCTCCTGCTGCTCTTCATGTTCTGGGAAATCGTCGGACTCGCCTCCTATCTCCTGATCGGGTTCTGGTACCAAAAACCCGCCGCCGCCGCAGCCGCGAAAAAAGCTTTCATCACCACGCGTATCGGCGACCTGGGATTTCTCATCGGGTTGCTTTGGGCCTTTAAAGCCACCTCTACCTTTCTCCTGTTCGATGGGGGACAGGGCCTGCTGGAGAGCGGCCGAATCACCGCCCTCATCGCCTCCAGGGACGTGCTCTTTGGCCTGAATGGCGCCGGGGCGATCGCCTTATTCCTCTTTATCGGCGCGGTCGGAAAATCCGGGCAACTGCCTCTCCACGTGTGGTTGCCCGATGCCATGGAGGGTCCCACACCGGTGTCCGCCCTGATCCATGCCGCAACCATGGTGGCGGCGGGGGTCTTTCTGGTGGCTCGCGCCTTTCCCCTTTTCCTGGCCGATGCGGCGGTGCTGGAAATCGTTGCCTGGGTCGGCGCCCTCACCGCGCTCTTTGCCGCCCTGGTGGCCGTTGGGCAGTACGACATCAAACGCATACTGGCTTATTCTACCGTCAGCCAACTCGGGTTGATGATGGTGGGCCTCGGGGCCGGGGGTCTGGCCCTGAGTGAAGGTGGGGTATCCATTGGTACCTTCCACCTCCTTACCCACGCATTTTTCAAGGCCCTCCTTTTTCTCGGCGCCGGCGCCATCATTCATGGATGCGGCCACGAACAGGATATTCGCCTGATGGGCGGGGTCTTCAACCGCATGAAGCTGGCCAGCATCTGTTACCTGGCCGGGACCCTGGCTCTCTGCGCCTTTCCTTTTACCAGCGGGTATTACAGTAAGGATCAGATTTTGCTCAGCGCCTGGACGGCCCAAGGCGCCGTCTTCTGGATCAGCGCCTCCGCCTCCTTGCTCACGGCGTTTTATATGACCCGGCAGTGCTGTTACGTTTTCCTGGGAGAGTACCGGGGGAAGGGCCGAATTCACCAAAGTCCGCCCTTGATGACGGCGCCGTTGGTAATCCTGGCCGTCTTCTCCCTCCTAATGGGGATTGTGAGCGAAGAATTCTACCACATTCTCACTTATCTGTCCGGGACGGCGGTGGACCAGCACGGCCTTATCGTCGTGGTTATCAGTTGGGTGATTGCCTTGGGAGGAATTGCCTTGGGCCTCGTGGTCTATGGCGGTTCCAAATTGGGGTTGGATGCGACCGATCCCGTCAAACGCTCCCTGCGCACGCCCTATACCTGGATGGAAAAGCGTTTCTTTGCCGATGAACTGTACGCCGCTACCGCGACCAGACTTTGGAATGCTTCGGCCGCGCTGATCGTTTTCCTGGAGTCCTGTTTCCACCTTCTGATCGATGCGGTGAGGGGATGGGTGACGAGTATAGGCGGGTTCTTTTCCAAGACCATCGATCAGAAATTGATCGACCAGGTCTCCTTCGACGGCGTCTGCGACCGGATTTACAAAAGTGGCCGACTCAATTCAATTATTCAAAACGGATTTCTTCAGGGCTATCTCCGCATCGTCACCTTGGGGGCGGTGATCATAGGTGTCCTTTTCCTGGTTTTTGCCCGTTGAGGAGGGATATGCAATGATTACGACCATCACCTTCATTCCCCTTCTGGCCGCCCTCGTCATCGTTTTTTCTCCCGGCCGCAACCGGACTTTGATCAGGCTGACCGCCCTGACCGGTTCCCTTCTCTCGTCCGTGTTGGCCTTGTCCCTGGCCTTCCAATTCGTCCCCAGCAAGGGCCTGCAGTTTGTGGAAAAACTGGCTTGGATCCCGTCCATAGGGGTGGATTACTTTGTGGGGCTCGACGGCTTGAACCTGTTGCTGGTCCTGCTGGTGGCGATCCTTTCCCCCATTATCGTCCTGGCCTCCCGGGGAATGGAGGGGAAGGAAAAAACTTACTTCAGCCTTCTTTCCCTCCAGATCACGGCGCTCTATGGAGCCTTTACCGCCCTTAATTTCTTCCATTGGTTCATTTTCTGGGAGGCGGCTCTGGTTCCCGCCTTCTTTCTCATAAAGATGTTTGGCGGCGCCAAGTGTCACAGGGCGGCCCTGAACTTCTTCATTTTCACGGTTCTGGGATCGGTGGCCATGCTCTTGGGCATGCTCTTCCTTTACCTGAACACCGGCACTTTCGACTTTATCGAACTGCGCCGGCTGGCCATCGAAGGAAGCATAAAAGGCAATCTCGGCGGGTTCTACCCCGCGATCTTTGTCGCCGTGATGCTCGGGCTCTGGGTCAAGGTGCCGCTCTTTCCCCTGCACTCCTGGCAGGCCCCGGCTTATGCCGCTGCCCCGGCCCCGGTGAGCATGATTCTGGCCGGCATCATGTCGAAAATGGGGGTTTACGGGGTTTTGCGCCTGGTCCTGCCGGTTTTTCCCGAGGCCATGCACGCCTACGCCGATTCGTTGCTCGCCTTTGCCCTGATCACCCTTCTCTGGGGCGCCTTTATCGCCTTGCGCCAGCGGGACCTGAAACGGGTTCTGGCTTTCTCCTCCCTGAATCACGTGGCCTACTGCATGTTCGGCATCTTCGCCTTGGGCGCAGCCGTGAGCCCCGAGGGGATGAACGCCCAGGCCATAGCGGTTCAGGGAGCCATTCTGCAGATGTTCGCTCACGGTATCGGGATCTCCGGCCTCTTCTATGTGGCGGGAAAGCTGGAGGCCGTCGCCGGCACCCGGGACATCCGCAAATTCGGTGGACTCGGTTCGGTTATGCCGCGCTACGTCTTTGTATTCGGCCTGCTCGTCTTTTCCTCTCTGGGTCTTCCTTTCCTGGCCGGGTTTGCCGCCGAGATATTGGTATTTACCGGCGCCTTTGCCTTGGCGCCCTGGCATACCGTATTGGCCCTGCTGGGCCTTCTGGCCACAGCGGTATTCCTGCTCACCATTCTGCAACGCCTGTTCACCGGTGAGGTCGACCCGTCCCGATCCGGGATGGCCGACATTTCCTGCCGCGAAGTCATGTATATTTCTCCCTTGCTCGTTCTCACCGTCTGGATCGGGGTATCTCCCGCTACCTGGCTGGCCTTCAGCGATCCATTCGTCGAATCCCTTACCGTTCTCATAACCCGGTAGATGACGGCCTTGCTCACAGTAGTAATCAGTTACCTCGGCGCGGCGGTCCTGGGGATTCTCCCCGGCAAGAACTATCGTTTGATTCGGGGGCTCGCCCTGGCCACGGGGTTGTCGACTTTGGCCCTCTCGCTGGTCTGTTACGTCCAATACCAACTGGCGGATGGGGGAACGTTCCAGAAGGTGATCGAGCTTCCGTGGATTCCGGCCATCGGGGCGGAGTTTAAGATCGGTGTGGACGGTTTGAGTATCACCCTGTTGATCTTGACCGGGTTGGTGGCCGTCTGCGGGGTGTTGTTTACCTGGACGCTCAAGGAAAGGGCCAACCAGTTTTACGCTTATTACTTCGCCCTGATCGGGGGGGTATTCGGCGTTTTCATCTCCCTCGATCTCTTTCTGCTGTTTGTCTTCTACGAACTGGCCATCGTTCCGAAATATTTCATCATCGCCATCTGGGGCAGTGGCAGGAAGACCTACGCGGCCATGAAACTGGTGCTGTTTTCCTTCGTGGGATCCGCCGTGGCCTTGTTGGGATTGATCGCCGTTTACTACGGTTCGGGGCAACATACCTTCGATCTGGTTCAGCTCATGCTCTCGGGAGAATTCTCCCCGCAGTTCCAGATGGTGGTATTCCCCATCCTCTTCGTAGGATTCGCCATACTGGCCGGCATGTGGCCTTTCCATACCTGGGCTCCCACCGGGCACGTGGCCGCGCCGACGGCCGCTTCCATGCTCTTGGCCGGGGTCGTCATGAAACTGGGAGCCTATGGCTGCCTTCGCGTGGCCATCGGCCTGTTGCCCGAGGGAGCGATTTATTGGGCCCCGGTGGTGGGATGGATCGCCGTCGTCAATATCGTCTATGGCGCGCTCATCGCCCTCGTTCAGACGGATTTCAAATACGTAATCGGATATTCCAGCGTGAGCCACATGGGGTTCGTCTTGCTGGGTCTGGCCACGCTCAATGAAGTGGGTCTGGTGGGCGCATCCCTCCAGATGTTTTCCCACGGCGTCATCGGGGCCCTCCTCTTCGCCATGGTCGGCTCGGTCGTATACTCCCGCACCCGCACCCGGCAGTTGAATGAATTTCATAACCTGGTTCAGCGCATGCCCGGAATTTGCTGGATGTTTGTCGCGGCCGGTTTGGCCTCCATGGGCCTGCCCGGATTCAGCGGATTCGTTGCCGAACTTCACGTCCTGATCGGCGCTTGGAACCAGGACCGGTTGTCCACCTGGATCATGGTAATGGCCGGTGTCGGGGTCCTCGCCACTTTTGCCTACACCCTGGTAAAGATCCACGAGGCCTTCTTTGCCAAATCGAATGACCCCGTTTCCGACGACGTCTACGCGCCCATGACTTTGGCTGAAAAAATCGGCTGCGGCTTGCTCTTGTCGGTTGCCACGGCCGTGGGAATCTATCCGCCTCTGCTCACTTCCATCCTGGAACCGAGCCTGGCGCCCATCCTGGAAGCGCTGGCCGTCGCTGGAAAGGAGGTCTTGTAACCGTGGATTACGCCCAACTGTTTTTCGCCACCTGGCCGGACCTGATCGTGGTTCTGGGAATGTTTGCCGCTCTCGGATGGGACTACACCAAGTACAAGAACGCCCCCGTCGAGGTCCGCAGCGACAAAGCGGCATTGATTTCATCGCTCTCCCTTCTCCTGGCCCTTGCCGGGGTGGTGTGGCAATTGGTTTCGTCTTACGGTAGTTCCGGAGTCCCGGCCGATACCTGGGAGGGCCAGATCGTCCTCACTCCCCTCACCCTCGGGTTCAAGGCCCTCGTCTTTGCCTTGGCCCTGTTCATCGTCCAGTTTGCCAGATCCCAGGTCCCCAACAAGCACGTCAGCGAGTATTTCGGGCTTCTGCTCCTCAGCACGCTGGGAATGGGCTTTCTCATCACCGCCCAGAACCTGTTGATGCTCTTTATCTCCATAGAATTGATTTCCCTCAGTCTCTACGGGCTCACCGCGTTTCAAAATTCCCAGAGGTTTTCCGTCGAGGCGGGCATCAAATACTTTGCCATCGGTGGGGTATCCTCCGCCTTTCTCCTCTTCGGCATCAGCTACCTCTACGGCGCCACCAACGCCCTGGCCTTCGACGACATAATTGCCGCGCTGCAAAACGGGGCCATACCGTCCGGTTACCTGTGGATTGCCTCGGCTTTTCTCTTGGTGGGCTTCGGGTTCAAGATTGCCGCCGTCCCATTTCACCTCTGGGCCCCCGACGCTTATCAATGCGCTCCCGTCCCCGTGGCGGCGTGGATTGCCACGGGATCCAAAATCGCCAGCTTCTTCGTGCTGGTGCAGCTCTTCGGGCCCGTTCTGCAGTTCTCGGTCGATCGCGACACGCTCATCGCCGGCATCGTCTTGATCTCCATTCTGAGCATGGTGCTGGGCAACATCGGCGCCCTTCGGCAAACTTGCGTCAAACGCCTGCTGGCCTACTCCAGTATCGCCCATGCCGGCTACATCCTCATCGGCTTCATAGCGGCCAACCGGGAGGGCAACGTATCGGTCCTGTTCTACAGTGTCGTCTATGCCGCCGCCACCTTGGGGGCCTTTGCCGTTATCGGCATCATCAGCCATCGCCTCGGACGCGAGGCCCTGATCAAGGATTTCAATGGCTGCTGGAAGCGAAACCCCGGTCTCAGCTTCCTGTTCATGATCTTCATCCTTTCCCTTGCCGGCATTCCTCCCTTGTCCGGATTCTTCGGAAAATTCTACCTCTTCATGGCCGCCATCGGCTCGCGACCGGAAATCGCGGGTTGGAGCGACGGATTCTACTGGCTCGTCGCCGTGGCCCTCCTCATGTCAGCCGTCTCCTTGTTCTACTACATCATGGTGCTCAAAGCATTCCTGGTTTCAGATGAGTCTCCCGCCCCGGCCCCGATCAACCTGAGCAAAGCCGAGGGCACGGGGTTGGTTATCCTCTGTCTCCTCGTGGTGGGCCTCGGCCTCGTCCCCATGGTCCTGGTCGACTTCATAAACACCACTCTCTGACGACAGGCTAGTTCATCGTGATCGTGATCTTGATCGTGATCTTGATCGACATTGCCTCTCGCCACATGTCACGCCGTAAACCATGAAGGCGGAAGCACGCCAAGAATCGTAAAGAAGAAGGGAACCACAAAAAGCACAAAAGGCGCAAAATGGTTTTTTTGCGGTTTATGTGCCTTTTGCGGCTATCTGCCTCCTGTTCGCGACAGCGATTCTGTTCCGGCGCAGCCGGACCGTGTCGTGCCGAAGCCCTTGGGCGAAGCATGATCAAGCGAAGCGTTGTTTCTTTAAAATCCGATTGCCCAATGGGCAGAAATCCCTAATTTCAATCCTATGCTAACGGAAGATCTGAAAAAATTGTCTAAACCAGAGAAGTTACTTCTCATCAATGACTTATGGGACGATATTATTCAGGATCCTTCAGATATCCCTCTGACCTCGGGGCAGAAACAGAAGCTGGACCAGCGTTATGCCGAGTTTTTGGAGAATCCTGACGAAGGGAGTTCTTGGGATGCTTTCAAGAAAGAACTGAAAAAGAAGGCATGACCTATCAGGTGATTATCCGTAATCGCGCTCAAGTCGAGATTACGGAAATCATGCAGTGGTATGAAAGTAAGGAAGAAGGATTAGGAAGCTACTTCCTCCTATGCCTGGACGCATCCATTGAGGCCATGAGCCGTTATCCAACGGCTCATCGAATCATCCGTTCCCAAATCCTCATTCCTCTTGGCGCCACCGGTGCCTAATGAGCCATTTGTTGAACCCCGTTGGGGTTCGGTCAAATAGGTGATCCGTAACCCAGCGTGCGCTTCGCGACGCTGGGCTTTGGAGTTTAACACCTTTGGCGTAAAAGACAGATTATGCCGCCAACGACGCCCTTACCTCTACTGAACTCTTTCCTCTTGGCGCCACCATTTCGTTTTTTCTGAAAAAAACGGATTTTTCCCATTTTTCCCTGTTGACAGGCACTGCCGGCGGCTCCTTATTGCGACTGAGACTCAAAAACAATAAGTCTGAGCAGTGGATCTGCAACCGAATATGAATAGAACAAGAAAGAGATCGGGATTAATGCATCCGTGGGGTGCAATTACCATTTTTGCCTTATTGCAGGCGGTGGGGTGGGGACAGGATAAAGTCGTAACGCTGGATGAATTCGTAGCGGTTGGACGGTATCTTTATACGGATCAGGTCAATGCTCTGAGAACGCCGACACCTGTCATCGACGTGCCGCAAAGCCTTTCAATTGTTACCGCCGACCTGATAGCACTGCAGGGCTTTACGAGTCTCGGTGACATTGCCAACTACACACCCGGGGTAAGCACATCACAGGGCGAAGGCCACCGTGATGCGATCGTGTTTCGGGGTGTGCGCTCAACGGCTGATTTCCTTATCGATGGGGTCCGCGACGATGTTCAGTACTACCGTCCGCTCTATAACCTGGAGCAGGTAGAAATACTGCGTGGACCGAATGCGCTCCATTTCGGGCGCGGCGGTACTGGCGGTATCCTGAACCGTGTCACCAAGAAAGGTGTGATCGGCGCGAATTTCTCGAGTTACCAAGCGAGTATCGATACCTTCGGCGAATTTGCTTTTCAGGTCGACAGCAACAATGCAGTTGATGAAAACTCGGCTGTTCGGATCAATGCATTTTTCGAAAGCCTGGACAATCACCGTGATTTCTATGATGGCGAACGCATTGGCGTTAACCCAACCGCCAAATTCGAACTGAGCCCGGACTCGACGCTCGATCTATCCTACGAGTATGTCGACCACGACCGTTTTATTGATCGCGGTATTCCAACAGGCTCAGATGGACGTCCGGTCGAGGCCTTCGAAGGTATTCTTTTCGCCGATCCGGAGCTTAATTTAACCCGGCTTGAAGCCCATTTGCTTCGCGCAGCACTGCAACAGGACTTTTCGGATACCCTGAAAGGTAATTTCAGCGCCTTTTATGGCGATTATGACAAGCTCTACCAGAACTTTTACGCATCGGGGTATAACCAAACGGCCACACCTGACCTGGTGACGCTCGATGGATACGTGGACACAACCGACCGTCAAAACCTGATCCTGTCCGGAAATTTGATCGGAGAATTCCTCACCCATGATATCAGTCACACTGTCATCGCCGGCGCTGAATTTATCGACACCTCATCGGACCAGGATCGCTTCAATGCCTACTGGGACACGACGTCGGATGATAATGAAATTTTCACTATTAATCGTCCCCTCGATTTGCGTGGAGGCGTCGGTGTCAACTCATCCGGCGTAGCGACGACAAACAGTTTCACGGCGGATCTCAATGACGACACACGAGTGAGCATCGACGTCTTTTCTGTCTATGCCCAAGACGAGATCGAGCTTTCAGATCAATGGGATGTGATTATCGGTGCCCGCAGTGACAGCTTTGACATCGAGGTCTTCAACGTTCCAGCGAATGAAACGCGGAGCCGAAAGGATGAAGAAATTTCGCCGCGCATCGGTCTGGTCTTCAAGCCGGAGGAGAACACCTCGCTTTACGGGAGTTACAGTGAATCCTTCCTTCCACGCAGTGGCGAGCAGTTCGCAAACATCAATGGCAATAACAACCAACTGGATCCGAACACATTCTCCAACCTCGAGGCGGGTATAAAAGTGGACTTCAGCCAGGGTCTGAGCCTGACCGCTTCCATCTTCGAGGTCGAGCAAAGCTCACCGCAGGTGGCCGATGATGATCCGGAAACTCTGGATGTCATCGACTCGGAAATTTCAGGTTTCGAGCTGCAGCTTCAAGGTCAAGTTTCCGACAAATGGTTTATCTTAGCCGGGTATGGCAATTTGGATGGCGAGCAGGTCAATCGATCGGGTCCGACAGGCCGACGCCCGCGGGAGTTGCCGGAAAACATGTTCTCGGTCTGGAACAGCTTTCAGGTGACGGATCCATTCGGTTTGGGCCTGGGTCTGACCTACCAGGATTCAAGCTTTATAAATAACGGGAATACCGCGGTCCTACCGAGCTATACCCGTATCGATGCGGCGCTTTACTATGAAGTGTCTGACACACTCCGTGTTCAGATTAACGTCGAAAACGTGACCGATGAACTCTATTTCCCGAATTCCCACAGTACCCATCAGGCAACCGTGGGAGCACCCCTCAACGCACGCGTAGCAATCATTGGGCGGTATTAGTACATCATCGTGATCATGATCGTGATCGTGATCGCAAACTAACATGGATGAACAGGATAAGAGGCGCCAACGGTGCCAATTAGGGGAGAGGAAGTGGGAGAGAGGAACCTCAAATGACGCAGATTTTCACAGATTTAAGAAAGGAGGGCGGACTTTCCTGTCCGCTATTTCCTTTTACATGGCGGGTTGGAAAACCCGCCCTCCGTTAGCTCCGAATCTATCCGTGTAATCCGTGGTTAAATCCCCCAGAATCAAGAATCCAGTACCCAGCAACGAGAACCCTTTGTGCCTTTGTGGTTAGTTTTCGATTACGGTCGAGATCATGATGATTTACTTGGCGTCCCTTCGTGTCCTTCGTGGATCCAATTCTCTCTTCTCCCTTTTTGCGCTTTTTGCGTTCTTTTGCGGCTATTTTTCCTAATTGGCGCCACAGGCGCCTTATTGCCCTGATCGATAAAAAACTATCTTATCAATCAATAATCTGCTATTATCTGATTTATAAATAAGGGATTTATCGATCATGACGTGGAACTGGCAGCAAGCGGACTGGCCGCAATTCAGCTATGATGAGGCGGCAATCGCACCTTTGGAAGCTGATTTCCTACGGGAATCCGGTATACTGATCGGCGCGTTTCGCCATCTGGATGCAAATGAGAAGGATTTGCTGACCGTTGACCTGATAAGCACCGAGGCCTTGAAGACATCCGAAATCGAAGGCGAAATTCTCAATCGCGACAGCTTGCAGTCGTCGATCCGACGGCAGTTTGGACTGCAAACTGACGGCCGCAAAATACCGCCGGCAGAGCAGGGGATTGCCGAGATGATGGTGAACCTCTACCACACGTTCGATCAGCCCCTCAGTCATGGGATGCTCTATGACTGGCATCGTATGCTGACCTATGGGCGCAATGATCTGAATGACATTGGACGCTACCGAACGCACGAAGACCCGATGCAAATTGTTTCAGGTGCGGTCTATCGCCCCAAGGTTCACTTTGAAGCGCCACCGTCGGATCAGATGGAGTCGCAAATGGATGGTTTTCTCGAGTGGTTCAATGGTTCGCAAAGCCTGCCCGCATTGATACGCTCCGGTATCGCACACTTGTATTTCGTCTGCATTCACCCTTTTGAAGACGGAAATGGACGAATTGGGCGTGCTATTGCCGAGAAAGCTATCGCGCAAAATATCGGCCAGCCGTCGCTCACTGCATTGGCGACTCGGATCGAGAATGGCCGGAACGCTTACTATGATGCCTTGGAAGCTGCCAACAAGCAGAATGAAATCACCGAGTGGTTGCTTTATTTCGGACAAGTCATTCTAGATGCTCAAAAGACAACCGAAACGCATATCCAGTTCCTGATCGACAAGGCAAAGCTGTATGACCGCCTGCGCGGCAAGCTGAATGAGCGTCAGGAAAAGGCCATGGCGAGAATGTTCAGCGAGGGGCCGAACGGATTCACCGGAGGCCTGAGTTCGGAGAATTACGTTTCGATCACCCAGACTTCCACTGCCACGGCAACCCGTGATTTGCGCCAGTTGGTCGAACTGGGGGCGTTGAAACGGACTGGAAAGCTCAAGGGAACCCGTTACTGGCTCCGGACCGCAGCTAACGATTGAGTGATGCCGCGTTCGTGATCGAAAACTAACATGGATGAACAGGATAAGAGGCGCCGAGGGGCACCAATTAGGAATGAGGAATTAGGAATTGAAAGAGGGAACCACAAAAGGCCCAAAAGGCGCAAGAGGGGCACCATGCTTCGCAATGCTACGCACGGCACAGCGGAAGGACAGGAAAGACCCAGAGAGGATTTAAGGGAGAGGGGGTTTTCCAACCCCCTATTTTAAGGTAATGGGGGACAGGAATGTCCCCCCTCCTTTCCACTTCCCCACTAGTCACTAACCACTCTTCACTCTCCACTGGGCGCCAGCCCCCAGAACCCAGAACCCAGGAATTAAAGGAAGAAGGAAGAAGGAAAAATCATCGTGATCCTGATCGTGATCTTGATCGTGATCGAAAATGAAACCTCAGAGGAGGCGCTTCTCGTCACTGAACTCTGATCCCTTTTCTCTGACAATTAATTTATTTGACTCTCGCAAGGGTTGCCAACCTGCGCAAACCCAGAACCCAGCACCGAGAACCGAGAACCGAGAACCCAGAACCTAGGATAGAAATCCCAGAGGATGAGTGATCACAGCCGGGTCGTAGAAATTCTGTATATTGGGGAATACGGTATCCATCTCGCCGCCCGAGACTCCAAGCCAACGGGCTAATTCCGAACCGTATTCATCGACTGAGGTTGTCGGAATGATTCTTCCGCGGTTGAGCATCAGGCTATTGTTCAAAGACAAGGGCGGGTATTGACCAAAAATTCTGCCACCATTCACCGGCCCGCCCAAAACAAACTGGTTTCCTCCCCAGGCGTGGTCTGAGCCTCGGCCGTTGGAGGTCAGGGTTCTTCCGAAGTCTGATGCAGTAAAAAGCACAACTTTGTCCGACATTCCGATTTCATCCATGGCTTCCTTGAAGTATTTAATCGCGACATCGATATCACTCAGCATGCGTTCCTGCGCATTGAGAACCTCGTTGTGGTGATCCCATCCATCTGATCTCACAAAGAACGTTTGTCGTTTGTGATTGAGGCCTTCATGCGCAGCGATGGTGCGTGCGATCATTTTCATCCGGTTTGTCAGTCCGGATATTACATCGGGCTGAACCGAAATATCCTTATCCCGGATGGCATTGTTGAAGAGGATACTTGAGTCGATGAACCTGCGCGTATTTTGCGCGAATGTACTGGTAAACAGGTTTTTGTAACCGAATTCCAACGCGCTATCAACGGCAGTTTTTTCAAACGGGTCCGTGTAGGCCACCATTTCTGTGCCTCCTTCCACGCCACTGATATAAGAAAACACCTCGTTTCCGGCCTGGAAAACATTTACTCCACTCAAGGAAATGTTCATGGAGACCTGCGCGTTTTCATTCATGGACTGCAGTAAATCTGCCGTTCTTCCTCCCCAGCCGCCGGGTGAAGCGCCTTTGATCTGCGGCATCGAGGTTTGCCAATGAATTTGCTGGTCGGAATGTGAGAACAGGCCGCTGGGTCTTAAGCCGCCGTTTTTGTTATATTCATTCCTGTCCTCGATTGGTCGAATGAGGGTTCCGACGTTTGCTATAAAAGCCAGGTCCTGATTTTTATACAGTTCCTGAAGTCGCGGCATGCTGGGATGGATTCCAAATTCCGCAAATGGCTGACCCTCTGAGACAATGGGTAGCAGGTTATCCTGAGGCAATGCCAGGTCGTCTCTGGTCTGGGCGTAATCGCCATAGGCATCCTTATGGTTTGGTACCAGCATATTGAAGGAGTCGTTGCCTCCTTGCAAAAAGAGACATACAAGCCCCTTGTAATCGTCTTCCGGCCCCAAGTCTGCTGCTGCTGCGGTGCTGGCCATTCTCAAATTTAACAGGCTTGCAAAAAAAGCCGTTGATCCTACCGCGGCGCAGCTGGTTTCCCCAATGAATTGCCTTCTGGATAATTTTCTAGCGTTTTTCATTGTCGAATTCTCATTCTAAAATGGCGAATTCAGGAAAGATACTGATGAGGATTATGGCTCTTCTTACACGAATATGTGAGAAAAAGCTTGGAACTGCCTCAACAGCATCCGCAATTAACTCCTTGGTATCATCCCGCAAAGTTTGGTGGGTAAGCAGCAAGTCGAGATAATCAATTAAAGCAGGGATATCCTCCGCAAAAGGCAACACCTCGGAAAAATCGAGTTTAGGGCGGGGGTTAAATCCTTTGGCCACCCCGTTAACCAGGCCGTAGTTGATAAGCCGATGGAAGACGGTGAAGGTCTTTAATCCAGTGGAATCATTCAGAATTTGAAATTCGGGCGCCACCAATCCGGCATCCCGGACCTTGCCGAAGGGCGTAAAATCCGGTTGGTAAAAATTGAATACGTCCGGGTATTGGTATGGCGACATGCCGAATTCTTCAGCCATGGATTCAATGTAGAAATGCTGATTCTCAGGGTTGTGCCGTAAATGAAAAGCCCGGCAAAGTTGCGTGAATTTCAAGAGCGGCTCACGCAATTTGCCTCGACTATTCTCGACCGCGTAGCCAGCGTCTCTTGCCTCGGGATCTAGCAAAATGGCTTTGATAATGGCAGCCAGATCTCCTCGTTCACCTTCGCCATTGTCGATAAATACATTGGCCACTCGTTCGATATATTCAGGACTGGGGTTGGAGGAAGTGAATCGCTGAATAAGGCGATAGGCAACAAAGGGAGGCGTATTGGGGTGATTGAACAATACATCCAGGGCTTTCGCGATGTCTGCATGGACATTCCCGCCGGAAGGAATCATGGTCCCGTCTAGCATCACTTTGCGTGATGTATCATGCTGAAAATTCCGCGCGACCATAGGGTCGACGCGGTTATTCCTGTACCCGTTCGGGAATATGTGGTGCTTTCCCGGGACATTCTCACTGAGTGTCAATCCGGTAAATACTTTGGCCAATTCAGTTATGTGATAATTCGTATAGGTGGGAATCGGTTGGCCCTGTCCATCGAGCTTCAATGTCCCATCGTTATTGAGATGCCATAGCCCCACAGTGAACAGTTGCATGACCTCCCTCGCGTAGTTCTCATCCGGTAGCTGATTGCCGTTGGCTTTCCTGTTGTTCAGGTATGTCAGATAGTCACCCATTTTCGGGCTATAGGTCACGTCGGTTAGAAGTTCTCTGTAATTTCCAAACGCATTGTTAACCAGTATATCGTACCAATTGACCCATTGGACCGGGTGAAAATTTTGCAGGCTCCCGGCTTCACCCAGCACAAAGATTTGCGACAAAGCCCAGGCCATACGCTGTCTTAATTGGTCCTCTTCCAGAAGTGCTATATCGTACCAGACAGTTACTTTGAGCGTGGTCGAATTCCCTCTGGGATCGTTACCGAATCGCCTCGGTTCCAAAGGGTTGGCAACCCCCATGGAGTAATACTGGTCCAGGTGTGAACTGGCTGGCAGGGCAAGCTGTGCGTCGATCCAGCCTTCAAAATCCAGGTCGTCATCCGCCAAGGCTTCAATCTGCCCCATCGTAGGTCCAAATGTGGCCTGTTTCAGAAATCGTGCCGCCAGGGCTTTCCGTTGCAGGGTGTTATCTCCGGACTCCACGCGAAGCCGCAGAAAGGTTGCGTCCGGCCAATTTTCGAAGTAAAGCGTTACTTCCTCGGACGTTTCCACTATTTCAAAACCGTCCGTTACAGATTGCCAGGGAGCATTGCCGAGTTTTCTGGCAAGCGTAGTCCATTCAGCATCTTTGAGGCTGGATTTCCCTTCCAGCAGGTAAATCATGTCTCGTTTTCCGGGAAACGGAAGCAAGACCATCGTGATATTATTTTCTCGGCGGAATACGGGTGATGAACCCGATTCAAAGGGATCCACTGCAGCGCCGGGTTCCGCACCGAGCGCATATTCCAAAAAGGTTGGAACGCCATCGTCGTCCGGATCGGGTTCGGTAGGTTGCCCAGGCACCTTCTCCAGCCATTCCGGATAATCTTCAGGCTGCCCAAACAGGAATGTCGATTGCAGCAGCAAACCACCCATCAGCAAGAGATTGGCAGGTAATAACCTGAATCTAATTTGTAATATGAGCACAAACTTGGATCCCAAGGGTGGATTTCTACTGAGTGGAAAGTAGTTTTTAAAGGTAAACCTTAATACTAGGGAAACTGTAGAGAAAACTGGCCAAACTTACAATACCCCGATCACGGGAATTGAATCGAAGATCCGTACCGCTAATATCCAGGAATCGCCTCTCGCCAAGCTCGCCAAGACCGCTAAGAGGATTAAACTGTAGAAGGGGCTTTACGCCACGATCGCTTTGCAACTTTAAATCGTGCCATATTGCCACAATCCTTCCCCTGAATCATCACTCCATCACTCCTAATTATAACCCTCTTCGTGCTCTTGGCGAGCTTTGCGAGAGTCATTTCCAGCATCAAGCATCCAGTATCCAGTATCGAGTATCGAGAAACCAGCAACCAGAACCCAGCACCCAGCATCCAGAACCCAGATCATTCACCTTCCAGGGCCCCGACGTCCCGGCCATCGCCTTTGGGCGCATTTCCGAAAAAATCCTTCAGGAAGGGACCGTTGAATTGCCATTCGTAAAGCTCTTCGATCGTGGTTTCGGCATCGGCCAGGGTGCCCTTGGACAGGCGCAGGTAGTCGATGCTGCCTTGGAAGAATCCGGTTTTGTCATCGCTGACGACGCGCTCAACTGAAATCTCATCCACCACTACGTACTTATCGTTGTAAGAGGATTCGCCGAATGGAGTAATTCCGAACCTCGCCACCGAAGACCAGTCGGCCGCTCCGCTGGACCAGACCGGGACGTGAAAATCCGACCTGGGCGCGGCTATCCTGGTCCATCCCCCTCTGCTCCCGGTTAGCTGAAAGGTGAAGGCGCTGGCATTTCCTTCCGTATCGTGAACCTGGAAATTCGCCCTGCTGGAGATATCGCTCTTTATCCAGAAAGTGATTTCATTGTCCGCCGACAGATCCAGTGAATCCTGGGATTCCGGGGTCATGAGCCCGGCCGGAATAAAGATGGTGAACCACTGGCTGGCAGCGGGAACATCGACCCTCAAAGCGGTCATTCCACCGTACCGAGGCGTGTCGGAGACCACGGATCGGGTCGCGTTATTCGAATTGTTTACGGCGATGCTATCGAGAGAATCCAGCTCTTCAAAATCGATGAGTGCATGGGTCTCGACCGCGGACATACCGGATAGCCTGCCCACGGTGAAATCGAGCTGATTATTCAACGAAGAGGAGGTGGCCAACGAACCCTCCTGATCGATCCGGACTTGCCTGCCGTCGATGTAGATCCGTGCCTGTCCACCGACACGGTCCACCTCGGCGATCAGGTGATGCCACTGGTCGTCATTAACCGTCGCCAGTGTGGTCGCGAAGTAATGTCGTCCCTGTCCAAAGTTCAGCCTCAAATGAGCCCGGCCGCCTTCATCGATTACCAGATGATAACCCGCCTCTTCATCTCCCTTGGAGACTAGAGTTCCCCCGGTTTGGTTGGCGCTCGTCTTGAAGACGATCTCAATCAGGAAGTTCTCGGTTCCCGCATCGAGGGTAATCCGCTGGCTTCCGGAAATCGTCCCGCTCCCCCAGTCGTTAGTCCATGAGTAGCTGGACTTGGTTGAGGCGTCGGAAATGCTGGCGTACTGGTCGGACCCATTGAAGCTCAAGGCCCCGTCCACCCAATCCTCCAGTAGTCCTTGTTCGTAGTCTTCCTCCCGGATATTGAAGCCGGTCAGGTCGTGCCGCCGGATCTGGAGAAACTGCTGGGTATTTCTCCATTCGGTGTTGGCATAGAGGTGCTCATCGAAAATCGACGCTGGGTTGGCCCGGTTCTTGAAAAAGGGCCACTCGCCCGCCACCTTGTAGAGTCCCCAGGGCACGAAGACCTTCACGCCCCCGTCAATTCCCGGCGAACCGGAGACCGGGCGGAAGTCGTGGGCGGCCGCATCCTTCACGAAGGACTCGGAAAGTATTGTTCCCGTTTCCGAGGTGAGGGTCGCGGTAGAGGTCCCGGGATCGAGGGAATTCTGCCAGTTCTCCTTGGTCGGATACTTGGTCAAACCGTTTCCGAGTGCGAAATAATCGACGTCACCGTGGAAAGTGTTGTTCGCGTACCCGATGGTTGGGAAATCCTCGGCGCCGACCCCTCTCCACAAGTAGGCATAGCCGATGTCGAGGAAAGCATTGGCCAGGTAGCGGCAACCCGAGGAATCCCGCCAGGTCCTCGATTGCCCAACCGCGAAATTGTAGAAGGTGTTGTGAAAGAGGTGATTCTGAATCGAAATCGTCTCCATGAATCCTGTCGAGCTGTAGAACCGGTCAGTCACGTCGTTGTTCGTACCCCATCCTATATTGTTGAAAGCGAACGACTTGTAGGTGTGGTCGAAGTAGTAGGCGGGCGCCAGGTTGTTCTCATACACCTCCCCGAAGTTGTTCGTTCCAAATGAGGGGCTCGGGTTGCCGAGCCAGGAGTAACCGCGGTGGCCCACCGCATTGCCGGAGATATTGCTGAATACATAGGACGGACCTACGCCCCAGGAGGCGATCCCTCCCCAGTCATTGCTTCGCAGCAGGGTGTTTGTCACCCTGTTGTGGTGGACGAGTATCCGGTTCAGCGGACTCTCCCAGTTGCGAAGCTTGTTGGTCGGGCTCGAGAACCGGCTATTGACGGCCTGAATGCCCGAACCGTAGGTCCTGTCCACAATATTGTGGGCAATTTCGACCAGTTCCCCCCCTCGGACCGCCACGGCGTGACAGGCTTCGCCCAGGGCCGGGCGCATCCCGATGTCATAAATGTGGTTTCGAAGTATTGCGACGTGTTTCAGGTGTCCCTGCGGTTCGCTCTCCGGAAAGAGGCGGAATCCCCACATGGTCCCGCAACCGTGGCTCAAGGCGATCGCATTCTGTTGGGTAAACCGAACCGTGCTGTCGGACAACTCGATGAAGTCCCCCACGTCGCCGTCACGTAACGGGTAGTAGAGCAATGCCTTGATCACGTGCTCGAAGGCGCAATGCGACACCTTGATGTGGGAGCTGTCCCCGTAGACGCGGATAGCCGCCGTCTCGTAGTTTTCGACAAACCAGTTTTCGATGTTCTCGAACCGGAAGGTGAGGCCGGAGATCTCGATGTGGCGCTTGTTCCTTATGTCGATCATGGCAGGATGACGGGCGATCTCGATCTGCCTGCCGTTGGGGTTCTGATCGCCCGGGAGTCGCAAGTATAGGGTGGGGGAGCCCACGCCCTGATGGAAATAAAACTCCCCGGGAGAATCGAGAAACTGCGGTTTGTCCTCGAGGAAATACCGGCATTTGGTGGTCGGGGAACGGCCCTGATTTGCAATCCAATCGACCCAGATGGAGAAAGAGACGGAGCGATCGCTTGGCGAGTAACGCTTGACCGTGGTCGGGTGCCCGTATCCGGCATAACTGTGCTGCTCGGTCCAAACGGTCGCGTCCTGGTAGAACTCCGGATCGGATTCGACCAGATTGACACTGTCGACAAGGGCGTTCTCCCGGCTTATGAGGTTGCTGGTGGCATCACGATAGACCACTCCATTTGTGATAATCTTTCCGTTGAGGCTGTCGAGATTGTCGCTGTCCTCCCAGTTGACGGTCAGCAGGCCGCTCGAAATGTTGGTGATGACGATCGTGCTCCGCGCTCGGTTCGCTTCGATTTCAGCTGGTGTCTCATCCCCGTCCGAAATCCAGATCTTCTCCCCCACGGAAAATCCTTCTGTCCCAGGCGTTTCCCCGGTGGATCTTAAACGTATTCTGCCGCTCGATTTTTCGTCCGTCCAGAACCACCATTCTTCCATTGGATAGTTTGGATTGGTAATTTCCCAGTCCGGCTCCCGCGCAACGTGAATCGGCGTGATAGCGCCGCCTTCAGCTAGCCAGGCCAATCGAGGGATGAAATCGATGTCGAGATCGACTGCCCAGATCCTGTCGCGGGAGGATTCCGGAAAGGGCATGCCGTCGCTCTCAGAGTAGGGCGTCCAGGTCCCATCGACCCGCATCGATCCCGCCAGCACCGCCTCCCCGCTTCCCCAGGTGGGATCTGAGGTGAGCCGAATCGGATTGCCCGCTGCGCCGGACTCATGGGCAGTGAGCATCCCTCGATAATTGACCCCGCGCTTGAATACATAGGTGTGAATGCCCGAGGCAGAAGCCGAACTGCCGGTTGCTTGCCGGTCCCAGGGATGATGCTTCCATGGACGCTCCCGCGTTCCCGGATTGTCATCATCGCCATTCTCGTAGTCTATGAATTTCCGGGAGGGTCCAGCCATGTATTCAAAGGGCTCCGGTTCCCATTCAAAATGGGGAAACCCGGTCTTCGTCCTCACCCGAGCAAACATCTTGCCAGACATTGGGACTGAGCTTTGCCATATCTGCGCCACCGTCCCATCCCCCTCCTCCGAACTCTTGAGCAGAACACCCGCAGTCCAATGGATGAGGTCGGCAGAAAATTCTACTATCAGGGACACGTCACCGGCTGTGGCAGAGCGGCGGAAACGAAGGGTTAGGTGATCGGCTCCGTTCACTTCGATCACCTGCGCCATGGGCGCTTCTTCTGGCATGGGCAGGTAGGGGTGCTCCAAGGTATACCCCAAGGCCGCTGGGAAGCTTCTATGCGGAGCACGGTCCAAGCCGTGGCTCAAGCCTCCACGAACCTGTTGAGTTCCCATTAAAAAGGGCAGCATCATGGCATAGAGGGGGGAGAGAAAGGCTGAAACGTGCTTCGCAACGCTACGCAGGTCAAGAGGCTGAAGACTGAAGCCTGAATGGAAATTGGGTCTACGAAGGACACGAAGGGGCATCCACCTACGCCGGGGCCTATTGCGTGACATGCAGAAGTAATTCATCCTGATCGTGATCATGATCAAAAATCCCTGAGGAATAAACAACAGATTTCAGGGATAAACGCGGATGGAGCACGGATCGAATTATCAACTGGAATTTAACGGAGGGCGGGTTTTCCAACCCGCCTATTCGTAGGGGCCAGGCATGCCTCGCCCACCTTCCCCCAAAATCGTGATCGTGATCGAAATCGAACTGGACTCTCGCCACTTGTCACGCCGTAATCCATGAAGGCGGAAGATCGCAAAGAAACGCCAAGAGGGATTAACCACAAAAGGCACAAATGACAAAAAGCGCCGAAGGCGCCACTGAACACTTTCCTCTTTCCTCTGGAGCGAAGCGCAATCATCTGCCTTTTACGCCAACGGCGTTGAACTCCATAGCCCAGTGTCGCGTAGCGCACGCTGGGATACTGATCGCCCATATGATTGAACCCCAACGGGGTTCCACAAATAATTCCCAGATTGCCAATCAAACAGAACCCAGAACCCAGAATTGCCAATCAAATGAAAACTGCTAACGATCGCACCCAGAACCCAGAACCCAGAACCCAGAACCCAGCCCCCAGCACTTCACTTGGCGCCTACGTAACCTTCTCGAGGAGGATACGATGACAATTTCTCCTCTATCACGTCCGCCCCAAGCCCGGGTTGATCTCCAAGGACCAGATCCCCCTTGTTGAAGATATCCGCTATGGGTCGGGTGATGATCTCGTCCCGCCAGGGGGCGTCATCGTAGTCGAATTCCATTCCGAACAAGTTTCTGACCGTAGCACAGAGATGGGCTGATGCCAGGGTGCAGATGGGTCCGGTGCAGTTGTGTGGAGTAAATAATACATCGTGAAGCTGTGCCAGTTCAGCAACCTTCCGCCCAATGGTAATTCCATTCCAGCCGATATCCGGCATCACGTAATCTTGAGCATACACCTGCAGGTATTCCCTGAATTGCTCTGGTCCGTAGAGGCTTTCCCCCGTACAGATCGGGGTCCGCGTAGAATCCCGTATGGTCCGCAGCGCCTGGGGGTCCCAGGATTCCACTTCCATCCAGAGCAATTCGTAGGGCTCCAGAGCCCGGGCCAAACGAATCGCCCCACCCAGCTTGAAGGTGAAGGCGGTGTCCAACGCTATTCCCACATCCCGCCCAAGGTTTTCGCGGAAGGCGCCGATTACCTTCCGGGCGACCACCTCCACCTCAGGTGTGCACTCTCCATTGTGGGGCTTAAAGAATTTGGCATAAACATCCTGACCCATTTGCCCGAATTCCTCCAAGGGCAGCAAATTAGTCTTTATGTAGCGGAACCCGGTATTCCTGACCTCATGGCACAGGTCGGCAAGGTCATCCAGGGTTTTGATTTTATTCAGGCCCAGCCGGTCGGCATTAATTATTCGCTCCAATCCGCAGTGGCTCCAGTATAAGGGAATCCGGTCCCTCACTTTTCCACCGAGTAGTTCATACACGGGGACCCCCAGCGCTTTCGCCTTGATATCGTGCAAGGCAATGTCGATCCCTGCTATTGCCTTGTAGGAAATTCCGCCAAAATGACGGATGCTCATTTCAATCAGCTCGTTGGTAATTCGATTGATTTCAAACGGATTCTTTCCCACCAGAACTTTTGAGTACTCCTCGACAGTCGCCTTTACCGCGCTCGGGAAACTCCAGTCAGAACATTCCCCCCAGCCAATCAAGCCGGGTTCATCCGTCTCGACCCGGATAAATGTCCAGGGCCGAAATCCTCCATCGCATATATGAACTTTCGTATCCGTTATTTTCACTCTGGTGTCACGTTCTAAATATATGTTCACACAATCGGCGGACTTTTCGAGGATTGAATTGCCCTTCATTCCATTACTCCAATATTCCATCAATCCAACATTCCATTCCCATCCGTGTAATCCGTGGTTTGTTAAAGGAAAATCCCATGAACAAGAAGATCGTTTTTCAAGACACCGAAACCGTCATTTGCACGGAAGCCGATACCCCGACAATCTCCAACCCGGAAGACATCCTGATTCAAACCAGCGCCAGCATCGTCAGCGCCGGTACCGAACTTTCCATCTGGGCCGGACTGGAGTCCTGGGCTCCCCTGCCCAACACACCCGGGTATGGAAGTGTCGGTAAAGTTCTGGAAGTTGGAAAGGCTGTCGATTCAGTGGTTCCCGGTGACCTCATCTTCACGCACGGACCACACCAGAAGTTTGCCTTGGCCAAGAACTATGCCCAGAATATTCCTCAGGGCCTCGATCCCAAAGTGGCTGTCCTTACCCGTATCGCCGCCGTCTCTATCACCGCCGTCCTGGTTTCCGACAGGAAAATCGGAGACACGGTAGCTGTATGCGGTCTTGGGCTCGTCGGTAACCTTGCCGCTCAACTCTTCGCTCTTTCAGGATGTAAGGTAGTCGGCATCGATGTGAGTCCGGCCCGACTCGCCATCCTGCAAAAGTGCGGTGTTGAAACTGTCCTCGATGCCAAAACCGACGTCCGCGGAGAACTCGAAAACCTGACCGGGGGTCGCGGTCTGCATGCCTTTGTCGACGCCACTGGATTGCCGGGGGTTGTCGAGTCTTCCATCGGCGCCATTGCACCCGGAGGGGAATGCATTTTACTGGGCACACCTCGGGGCGAAGTCGCGGGAGACCTCGTCCCCCTGCTCCGCTCCATTCACTTGGCCGACCGGAATATCCGGTTCAAAGGCGCCCATGAATGGCGTTTCCCGCGCTATCGTTCACAGACGAAGGACAGCCAGACTTCCATTGAACAGAACAATGAAAAACTGCTGGGTCTGCTTGCCGAAGGCAAACTTGTTGCGTCCCCTCTTTTGACGCAAGTCCTCAGTCCCAAAGAGGCTCCCGCCGCCTATCAGGCGCTCCGTGACCGGGATGAAAACTACCTTGGAGTAGTTATCGATTGGGGTTAACTCACGCCCCGGCGTTCTTCCAGCTCCACCCGGATCCCGTACATCTTATTCTCAGTCAATGAGTATCGATGGATGCAGTAAAAGGCAATGGCAGCGCCTATGGTGGGGAGAATGCCAAGCAACCATATGATATTGTTCATGGCGCCCTCGGGCTGGTTGATTCCCAGATCAATATCGAATCCGGATAATTCGACGATAATCCCGGTCGTAAGCAAGGCAAAGGCGAGGGCGAGTTTAATCACCCAGAAGTGGACAGCGCCAAACATACCTTCGCGACGCGTACCCGTTTGCTGTTCATCGTAGTCGACCACGTCCGCAATCATCGAGGGAACCAGCACAAAGAGGCCTGCCCAGCCCATGGCGACGAGGGCGCGCGGAACGATGACCAACCAAGGCATGTCCGGGATGAAGCAAAACAGATAGGCGAGTGATCCGACCATAAGGAACAGGGGCGCCAATATACACGCCCTCCGCTTGCCTATACGCTTCGATAATAACGTAATGGGGATTAGCACGCATAAGGTGGAAATGTGGTGCGATGCTTCAATCCATCCCACCCAAAAAGAGTATCTCGCATCATCTCCGGCACAGACGAGATACTTCAGGGGGTAGACGTAGATTGTTGCCACTGTGTTGTAGGCAAAAAGGGCAATAAAAAAGGCAGCGATAAGAAAGACATATGGCTTGCAGCCAAAGGTGAACTTTAAACTCTTCAAGACCG
Organism: Opitutales bacterium; assembly: GCA_964291575.2. Classification (GTDB taxonomy): domain Bacteria; phylum Verrucomicrobiota; class Verrucomicrobiia; order Opitutales; family UBA2995; genus JAABVD01. The sequence goes on from OZ219851.1 coordinate 165,992, forward strand.
AGACACGCTCCTGCTTCTCGACGTATGTTTTAACCTTTTCCTTCAGGGTTAAGGCCGGAATCAACCCCAACACCATCATTAGCAAACCAATCCCCAAGCCAGTCATGCGGATCCCCTCTACGGAATCCGACCAGATCGACAGGTGAATGAATGCGAGAAACCAGGGAAAGAGTATTATCCCATTCAATGAGTTCGAAAATATGCGCACCCCCATCATTTTCGTGCGTTCATGAAAGTCCGGTGACATCTCATACCCCATGGCATAGAGCGGTACGGAAAAGACGGTAAACGATGTATAAAACAGAATGGATGTTACCAAAAAGTAGAAGAAAAACTGCCAGTCACTGATATTTTGGGGAACAAACCAGATACTTATGAAGAAGAGTCCGCAAAGGATCGCCCCAACCCCGATATAGGGGCGTCGACGTCCGAACCGGGTGCGCGTGTTGTCCGATATCGATCCCATCAGGGGATCCGTCACCGCATCCCAAATACGCGTAATGGCTAAAACCAGCCCGATAATCCAAGGGCTGAATCCGAGTTCGATATTGAGAATCGGTAAGGCAAAGGCGATGAGAGTCCATTGGAAGGTCATGTCGGCAAAGCTGCCGCTGCCATATAGGATCTTATCCTTGATCGGAACCCGGTCTTCGGGCGCCGCAACCTGTCGTTTCTTGTCTGGGTGATCGTTCATATTTGAGCGGGGAACTGACTCGAGCGTATCACGACCTCGGAAAAGGAACGGGTCAAGATGGAAAAGGTTATACCATTGATAGGAAAAATAGCCACAAAAGGCACAAAGGCGCCTGAAGGCGCCAATTAGGAATTAGGAATAGGGGAGAGGGGAGTGATGGAGTAAAGGAGTAAAGGAATGATGGAGTTTTGGAGTAATGGAGTATTGGAATGATGGAATGTGGCGGAATTAGGGAGAAGGGAAGGAGATGAACCGCAGATGAGCGCAGATATTTTTAAACGACGCTTTGCGAACAGGATATAACGGAGAGGGGGTTTTCCAACCCCCTGTTTTAAGGTAACGGGGGACAGGAATGTCCCCCCCTCCTTTCGCCTTCCCCACTCGTCACTAACCACTCTTCACTCTCCACTGGCCGCCAGCACCCAGGAATTAAAGGAAGAAGGCAGAAGGATGAAGGCTGAAAAAAGAAGCCTCTTTCGAGCTTCCAGGATACAGGAACCTGTTGCTGTAGGCAAACATGTCCTGACGCCGCTCTTGGGCGAAGCGCCAGCTTACCCCTACATTCCACTTTACTCTTTCCACTTGGCGCCAACGGCGCCTTTATCGGGGGATAAACCCCCTCCTACAGTTTCGTCATTTGCTATCACTAAAACATCCTTGCGGACCATTGTTGAAGATACCTGAGAAGTTACGAAAAAATTTTTGTGTTTCTTGTGCTTTTTGTGGTTTCTTTCCTCCCAGAACCGAGAACCCAGCGCCCAGAACCCAGAACCGAGAACCCAGAACCCTTGCGGAAGAAATGGTGGTTGAACGGTCATTGAGGAAGAATCTTAATCAGGCATAATATTTTTCCGGATGTGTTCTTTTGACCGATTCTGTTTATATCTCCTTTCGGCCGCATTTCCCATTCTCTGCACAAACCCCGTTCGGGCAGAGGATCGATTCTCCGATCGGATAATCCGCTGGATCAGTCCATCTGCCAGGGTCATGGAAGCGGAGATCAAAACCCTGCAGCAACTGAGCCGCGGGCTTCCGGAGCCGGAACGGTTTAATCGCAGCGAAAGAATGGGCTATCACAGCCGCCAATTCGACTCCCCGGATGAGGTGAGTTGGGTGGAGGTCGATCTGAAGAAGGAACAGGAAATCGATCGAATCGCTATACTTCCCGTTTTCGTCGAGATACCCCTGTTTGAGGGTCAGAGCTATGGATTTCCGGTGCGTTTCAAAATCGAAGTCTTTAACGAAGATCGGTCTCAGTCCCTACTAGTGGCGGACCAGAGCGGGGAAGATTACCAGCAGACGGAAGGTTATCCTTTTGTAGTTCGCTTACCGGAAGCAGTTCACGGACGCTATATTCGCATGACCTCGCTGGTGAATTTCAAAGTAATGGAACACTGGGTCTTCGCCATATCTGAAATCATGGCGTTGCGAGGTCCTGTTAATTTGGCCGTAGGTTGTCCGGTAGAAGTCGGACCACGATTGGGGTTTCAAATGATGGGATGGAGTCCGGAAAATCTCACCGATTTTCAGAGTCCCTTGGGCCCACCTTCGGTGCCGGATTTCAGTCCGACCAATGGTTTTCTTTGCAAACATGCTCCCGGTCCGGAGGTTCTTAAATGGATGCAAGTGGATTTGGGAGAGTTGGTTCCGGTGGATGCCATTCGTCTGTTGCCTTCCCGACCGACCGACTATGTGGATATACCAGGATTGGGTTTCCCAGCACGTTTTAAAATTGAGTTCAGCAGTCGCCCGGATTTCCAAACCAGACAACTGATATTCGATTCAGGTCCGGATGTACATCCAAACCCCGGGGACAATCCTGTTGAGATACGTGCCGGTGGCAAGGAGGCCCGTTACGTCCGGATTACGGCAACTGAGCTTCGCTATCAGGGAACGTTGTATTCATTCAGCCTTGGCGAATTGCAGGTGTATTCCGGTGGTAAAAACGTGGCCCGGGACAAAGCGGTGTCTGCCTCGGATGTTTTCGACAATCCGAGGTTTCCGCGATGGAAGCTCTCAGGCTTGGTTGACGGCTACAACAGCCAGAATCGCCTGGTTGAATTGCCCGACTGGCTTGCCGGGCTCGAACAGCGTCGGCAACTGAATGACCGCCTGCTTCAGCTTGAAGAAGAATGGGAACAGAAAAGCGAGACCATCGTGGTGTTTGCTACGGCGGGAACCTTGGCCATTTCAGGTATTCTGGTGATTGGCGCTTTGGGTTTTTCCATTTCTTTTCGACGGAAAAAAACCAAGGAGGCCGAGAAACTGCGCAGACAAATTGCCCGGGATTTGCACGATGATATCGGTGGTGATTTTGGGGGCATTTTAATTCTGAGTGAAGGAGCCCTTCAACAAGACGTATTGTCCAGCGACGTCCGCGAGGACCTGCAGGATATTTACGATATTGCCAAAGGTTCCGGCGAAGCCATGCGCGATATCGTCTGGTTGATTCGCGACGAACGGAACCTGGAAGATCTCGTTTTGCACCTACGCGGAACCGCACATCTGCAGTTGCGAAAGATTCCCCATACCTGTGAAGTTCAACCCAAAACGATCCCCTCCCGACCCGTGCCGCTCAAAGTAAGTCGACATGTCCTTTTTTCCTTTAAGGAAGTACTGACCAACATTCGAAAGCATGCGGAGGCGCGGCACGTTGAAATAAAGATCGAATTGTCGGCTGCACAACCGTTGCTGAAATTGCAAATCGGTGACGATGGCAAGGGCTTCGATCCTGAGAGGGAAACTATGGGCCAAGGCTTGAAAAACCTGAGCCGCCGTTGCCAAGCCTTGAAAGGGAGTTGTGAAGTCTTCTCCAAACCTGGAAATGGCACCCAAGTTGATTTATCCTTCTCGCTCAAGGTCTAGCCCGCATGTCTCACAAATCTTCTGCTGCGCTCCGGTATACCGGCACTGGTGCGGACTTCATTGGATTCGGGATTTTGCAGGGTGTCGACCCAGCTTCACCCCCTCATCGGCACGATACCCACACCAGCACTCGATCTCCGTTCGCTCGACGACGAATTTTGTGATACATGCGGGCTAGTGTGGTGTCCCAGAAATTCCCTTGCGCGCCCGTCGGGGTCATGCCGTAGAAAAGTGATGCCTTAGGAAAGAAAAGGGCCGGGTCTTAAAAACTGTATTCCGTTGTACTCCATACACTTTTACAAGACGACCGACCCTGTAAGGCATAACTTTTTACGTCTTGACCCCTTCCCTCGCGACCTCGAAACTCGCAATTTGTGTGAACGAATTAATGATACACCACACTAGAAATATGTTCCGCCCGTCTGATATTCGAGTATGGTTGGTTGAAGATAATGGCGCTTACCGTAAAGCCGTATCTCGATACCTTAGCCGGGCTCCCGGAATGATCTGTGATTGCCAGTGTCGATCCGTTGAGGAATTGATAGAAGCCCTGGGGAAGGAGAAGGCTCCGGATGTCATCCTGCTGGACATTCAACTCCCGGGCAACGATGGCATTTCGTCGTTGCCAATAATTGAGTCCCTTGCGCCATCGAGTAAAGTCATGGTGCTGACCGCGTTTGATGATAGTGAGAAAATTTACAATGCGATATGCGCGGGAGCTTCGGGATACCTTCTTAAATCAGCGGGCACAGGCGAAATCGTCGATGCCATCAATGAAGTGTTGAATGGCGGTGCGCCCATGACTCCGTCACTGGCAGTGCGGGTGCTTAAACAGTTTTCCGATTTGCTGTCTCCTTCCAAGCTACCCGCGGATTACAAACTTACGGAGAGGGAAATTGAAACTCTCAGGTTTTTGGCCGACGGCCTGATCAAAAAGGAGATCGCCGATCAATTGAAAATAAGCCTGCACACAGTGGACAGTCACATAAAGAGCATTTACCGCAAGCTGCAGGTGAACACCAACACAGCCGCCGTGGCCAAAGCGATCCGGGAAGATATTGTTTAGCATGTTTTCCCGTAGGAGCGGGTTTACCCCGCGATCGCTCAGGGTTCACGATCTGATAACGGGATAAACAGGCTCCTGCCTGGTCGACCCTGAAAAATCAGCATTCTACCCTTTCCCATTTCCTAATATCCCCTGATCGGGCGATTGATCTGGGATATGGAATTGTGGTTTAATTTAATGCAAGAACCGAGGAAGTGTAATGATCGGTTGAGAAATGCGCATCATACCCAACACCAGGAGAAGAATTTGGTACATCATCGGAGTCTTCCTCCTGGGTTGCGCCGTTCCTTTGTCGTTTAGCTATGCCAAATCCACGGGTCCCGATTTCAATAGTGAGATTCGACCTATACTTTCGGACCGCTGTTTCAAATGCCACGGAACAGATGAGGCCGCACGCGAAGGGGATCTCCGGCTGGACAATCGAGAGGGCGCTCTGGTGGTTCTGGATCTAGAGAATTTGGAAGACAGTGAGCTTTATTACCGGCTAACCACGGACTTCGCGGAGGACCGCATGCCTCCAAAGAAGGAAGCAAAATCCTTGTCTGCTCAGGAACGGGATTTGCTCATCGAATGGGTGAGGGCAGGAGCGCCCTATGAAAAACACTGGGCCTATGTAAAACCGGAGTGGCCGAAGTTGCCCGATATCGATCGTTCCGATTGGCCGCGAACCAACCCCGTCGATCATTTCGTGCAACGGCGTTTGCACGACCAGGGACTCCATCCCTCCCTCCAGGCCGAACCGGCCGTTCTCCTCCGTCGTATCTCCCTGGATCTCGTTGGTTTGCCACCAACTGTGGAGGAGGTAACCGCCTTTGAAATGGATCCCTCCGAGGATAAGTACGAAGCCGCAGTCGACCGTCTCCTAGCCTCTCCCCATTTCGGTGAAAAATGGGCCAACCACTGGCTCGATCTCAGTCGCTATGCCGATTCCAATGGATACCAGCACGATGACCTCCGCACCATGTGGCCGTATCGAGACTGGGTCATAGCCGCGCTGAACGAGGACCTTCCCTTCGATCAATTCACCATCCGGCAATTAGCGGGCGACCTCCTGCCGGACCCGACCCTCCAGCAACTCGTCGCTACCGGCTTCCACCGCAACGTTCCAAGCAATTTCTCCGGCGGGGCCAAAGTCGACGAAGTCCGGGCAAACATTCTCCACGACCGCGTCAGGACCACGGGCGAGGTCTGGCTCGGCATGACCATGGAATGCGCCCAGTGCCACGACCACAAATTCGATCCCATCCCCCAGACCGACTACTACAAATTCTACGCCTACTTCAATCAGGCCATTCCCGAGGTCGCGATGGAAGGTCCGGGCATGTTCAAGAAGAAATTTATCGGCGCCGATGTTCCCTACCTGGCTTCGCCCGAGGATGGTATCCTGTTGAAGGCGGTTTCCAAAGAAATCGAGCGGGAAAAAGCGGCTTTGGAAAAGGCCAAGTCGACCGCCCTTGCCGGCCAAGCCGAGTGGGAGAAGAGCTTCCTTGCCTCGGGTCGCGGCGAAACCATTCCCTGGGAACGCTTCCCTTGGAAGCTCCGCGGTGGTTACCGCATCCTGAATATCCCTCCTAAAAAACGCAACTCCGACGGAAGAGACAAAGTCGAGGCCCTCCTCTTTTTCGATCATCCCGCCACCAGCCCGCACGAAAAGGCCCTCGACCGGCTGAAGGAGGAGCGCGACGCTCTCGTCGCGCATGCCATGGTCATGAAGGACGCTGAGAACCCCGTCCCTACGCATGTCTTCATTCGCGGTGACTACACCAGCCCCGGTGAGCCTGTCCGACCCGGTACGCCCGATGTGCTCCATCCCTTGGACACGGACCTGCCGCCCAACCGTCTCGGCTTCGCCCGCTGGCTCTTTCATCCCGACAATCCGCTCACCGCCCGTGTCACCGTGAACCGTTTCTGGGCTGAGATTTTCGGTCAGGGAATCGTCACCACACCCGAGGACTTCGGCATGCAGAGCGCGCCGCCCACCCATCCCGAACTCCTGGATTGGCTCGCCCTCGAATTCGTCCGGCAGGGCTGGTCGATGAAGCAGATCATCAAGACCTTGGTCATGTCCTCAACCTACCGTCAGTCCACCGCCGTGCCTCCAGAACAAATCGAGAAGGATCCCTTTAATCGATGGCTCGCCCGCGGCCCTCGTTTCCGCCTCTCGGCCGAACTCATCCGCGACAACCTCCTCGCTATCTCCGGTATGCTCTCCCACAAGATCGGCGGCCCTCCCGTTTATCCCCCGCAGCCAGAGGGCTTGTGGGAAGAAATTTCCGGGGCCGACGTCATCGCCTACCCGACTTCGGAAGGAGAGGACCGCTATCGTCGCGGTCTCTACACTTTCCTGCGCCGAGGTAATCCGAATCCAATGATTCTGAATTTCGATGGCAGCAACCGCTCGGCCTGTGTTATCAAACGCGACCGCTCCAACACGCCCGTCCAGGCCCTCAACCTCCTCAACGACCCCTCCTTCGTCGAAGCCGCCCACGCCTTCGCCGCCTTGATCGAGGGCGTCCCGGGCAACGAAGAAAACAAAGCGGTCATTGCCTTTCGACGCGCCTTGGCCCGTCCGCCTTCCCCAGCCGAAGTGACAGCCCTATTGTCGCTCTATAGAAAACACGGCTCCTGGTTTTCCGTGGCCCAGGTCCTCCTCAACCTCGACGAAACCATCACAAAATCATGAATCTTGGTTCTCGGCGCTCGATGCTCGATACTGGGTGCTTGGCGGCAGAATCTCGGGGCACAGTCTCCAATTCAACCGAACCGAGCACCCAGCACCCAGAACCCAGAACCGAGTAACCAGCGCCCAGAACCGAGTAACCAGCGCCCAGAACCGAGTAACCAGAACCGTGAACCCAGCCAAATGCATCGAGTGCCTGACCCGGCGCGAATTCCTCCGAACCGGAACTCTGGGCATCGGGTCTCTCGCCCTGTCCCATCTACTCAGCCGTGACCTCCCAGCATCCGGAACCCGGAACCAAGCATCGAGAACCCATCATCCGGCTTCCGTTAAACGCATCATCTTTCTCCACATGGTGGGAGGGCCCTCCCAGATGGACACCTTCGATCCCAAACCGGCATTGGATAAATGGGACGGAAAAAGCCTTCCCGACGAACTGACCCGCGGACAGAAATTCGCCTTCATCACCCCCGATGCCCGGGTCATCAAATCGCCCTATAGCTTTTCTCCCCGCGGCGAATCCGGCATCGTCATGTCGGAACTCTTTCCTCACCTCGCAACCGTGGCGGATGAACTCACCGTGATTCGCAGCATGCGGACCAACGAAATCAACCACGGGTCCGGGGAACTCTTTCTCCACACTGGGCACGGTCGCCTCGGCCGTCCCACCTTCGGGGCGTGGACATCCTACGGGCTGGGTACTGAAAACTCGGACCTTCCCTCCTACGTCGTGCTCAAGGATAAGAACCCCAACGCCGGGCCGGCAGCCTGGAGCAGCGGCTTTCTTCCCTCCAAGCACCAGGGGGTCCTGTTCCGTACCGGCTCAAAGCCACTCTTCTACCTCGACAACCCGGATGGCGTCACCCCCACCCATCGCAAGGATGTGATCGATACCATGGGCCAGCTCAACTCCCTCGCCTACGATCGCTACCACGATCCCGAAATCCAAACCCGCATCGCGCAGTACGAACTGGCCTACCGCATGCAGACATCCGTTCCGGAACTCGCGGAAATGAAAGGCGAACCCGAGCACATTCTGAAACTCTACGGACTCGACAAAAACGGTGTGGGAGGAGCCTTCGCCAGAAACTGCCTGCTCGCTCGGCGGCTTGTCGAGCGGGGCGTGCGCTTCGTGCAGGTTTTCAACAATGGCTGGGATCACCACCAAGACATCTATACCTCCCTCCCCGGACAAGCCCGGGGCGTCGACCAAGCCTGCGCCGGCCTTATCACCGACCTGAAACAACGCGGACTCCTCCAAGACACTCTGGTCATTTGGGGCGGAGAATTCGGACGCACCCCCATGGTTCAGGAACACAACGCCGGGTCCGGCGCCAAAACCGCTCCAGGACGGGATCACCACAAGGAATGCTTTACCATCTGGATGGCCGGCGGGGGATTGAAGAAAGGCATCAAGTATGGAACCACGGATGAATTTGGTTTCGGTATCATGGAAAATCCGGTGCACGTCCATGACTTTCACGCCACCTGCCTCCACTTGTTGGGTATCGATCACGAGAAGCTGACCTACAAGCACCAAGGCCGCCACTACCGATTGACCGATGTGCACGGACACGTCGTGCATGACATCATCGCTTAAAACTTTGCTCCCTTTTGAAACAACCGATTTTTAAAAAAACCGACCAAAATTATTCCGACAATTTCGACAGCAACTATCTTCCTGATATGCGGTTTTGCCGTTACTCCAACTCAGTCGCCGAGGACTGTTCGACAGAAACTTGGAAATCTCTTGACCATGCATACGACTCTAAAAAAACTTCCCTTCCGCTGGAATCCTAAATGAACGACCGAATTTCCTTTTCTGGCTTGATTTGCCGTATAACCGCACTCTTAACCCTATGTTTCGCAACGGCTTACCATGGGTATTCCCAGGAAGCCGAAGCTGAGGCTGAAGACACGGACGAGGAAATATACGACCTCAGCCCCTTTACGGTGAGCACGAGGGACGACCGGGGCTACCTGTCCACCAACGCTGTCTCGGGGACTTCCCTGAACACCTCCATCCGGGATCTGCCCATGGCGCTGGAGGTCATTAATCAGGAATTCATCGAGGACCTGGGGGCATTGAATATGGACGAAGCCCTGGAATATTCCGCCGGTGTGGAAACGACGGCTTTTGAACTGCCTCATTGGTCATCGGGAAATAGGATTACTTTCGACGATGCCTCCCCCTCGGGGAACGTCCAGGCCCATCAGGGAAACGTCCTCACCATACGCGGATACCGCTCACCAAACCAGCAGCGATTGGGATTTCGCATCGGCATGCTCGTCCCCGAGTATGGTATCGTGACGGGAGGCAGCACCAACACCATCAACATGCAAAGGATGGAAGTGGTGCGTGGTCCCAATTCCCTGCTCTACGGCGTCAATATGCTGACCGGGGTGGTTAACATCGTTCCCAAATCCCCATTATCCGAAAAACGAAGTTCGGCAGGACTTACTTTGGGGAGCAACAGCTTGATTCGAGGCACTTTCGATACAACAGGACCCATATTGAGCCAAGATAACAATTGGGGGGAGTTGAATTATCGAGTCATGGGCTCCACCCAGACAAATGATAATCTCAAGGAGTTCAGTAAATTCGATGGTTCCTACTACGCAGGGCAGTTGGATTACTGGACCAGGAACAGGAAGTTCAACCTTTTTCTGGAATACCAGTTGGCCGACAATACTTCCCGCGGGATTGGCCCCAAATGGTTCACGGGGCCACAAGCCGTCCAGTACTTTCGCAACGAATACGGCGAACCTATAATATGGACGCGGACCTACGACCGCGACAGCCCCGATTACGCGCTGATTGCGGAACCCGGATCCATGCCATACGAGATAAAGGACTACGGCTTCTACCAGAACATTTCGGGTCCGGACACCTGGCATAAATCTCAGGAAGAGAACTTCCTGGCTCTGGCCAAGTTGAATCCATTGGAGGGATTACATATTGAAGGGGGTGTCTATTACTCCTCCAACGAATCGGAAACCCGCAACGTATCTTTTTCGAGCAATACCCCTGGAGGGCTGGGAGCCAGTTATTTCGATCTCCGATTTGCCGATGCCTTTCCGGAATATGATCCCAATGACACCGTGACCCGGGAAACGACCGATGCCATTCGTCTGAACGGCGATCCATTATCCTCAACATTGCTCAATAGTTTTTTCGATGCGGATAACCTTAGGAACCTGGTCCACGGGGGCTATGGCTTTTCCGACGTTATCGCGGTCGAAGCTCCTGGAGACTCCTCCCGCTACAATCCGGCAGGCAATAGTGGCGCCTCTATCTCACGCCACGGAGCACGCTACGCCTGGTTTCAATGGCCCCAGACATCCGATTCGACACAGGCCCGACTACGGGCGGCCTATGACTTCGATTCGGACTTTCTCAATTCCCACCATACCTTTGTCGCGGGGGTAAACTACATTGAGGATGAAATCAGTTTTGTTGTTAATCCAATGTATAATCAGGCTCCATACCAGGAGGCCTGGGGTTCCTGGGATGGCGTCAGCCCAACCCCCGCTGATCCGCAATTTCATGTGGATAGTGTTTACTACCGCGATAGCGTTTTCAATCCGAATCCAATCAGGTTCGCCCCTAATACGGTCCTTGGTATTGCCGGACGACCCAGTAAATTCAGGCTGGGACATGGCACGCAGTCCGATGAGGACCGGGACGGGGATGGAGTTCCGGACAGGCGGCTCATCAATTGGGTAACCCGGTCGGGCCATACGGATGTCACCTTGGAATTCAGTTCCGCCAATGCCCTCTATCAGGGACGGTATTTTGACGATCGCCTCATGCTTTTTGGCGGTGTCCGCTACGACGAGTACGAGACCAGCGAAAGGGAAAAGCTTCGTGTGGTCGACTGGACGGGCGCCACCGGCACGGCGCCGGGGAAACCACTCACGCCCTCATCTTATCCGCTGACCACCCACATTATAGGCGATGCTTCACAACCATATGTCCCGATTCCGGCGCTGGATATTCCAGCCGGGGGAAATTACACGGGGACGATCAACGACGCCGTAGCGGCGGATTTTGAAACCATCCAGGAATTGTACCCGGATGGGACGTTCGAGAGTCAACCGAAACAAACCTTCACCACCCCGAGCTTCGGTGTTTCCTACCGGGTTAATGATCCCCTGACGGTATACTTCACGCATTCCGAAGGCATCTTTCCCAATGCCGGACAAAGGGACGGCAACTATAGGGAAATCGACGCCGAGCGATCCAAGAGCGACGAACTTGGGGTCAAGTTCGACTTGTGGGATGGCAAGGTTTCAGGGACCATTTCCGCCTTCAGAATCAAGAGAGAGAACGCCACCTATCGGTTGGGTGTAGCTCCCAATCCCGCGGGATGGTTTGGCGGTCCCGCTCATAACGGCGCTGCTAATACCCAGGCATTTGATCCCGCCGTCTTTGCCGGCCTCTATGGAGTGCCTGAAGACGCCGAAGCGTTGCGAGCCTCCTGGCCCGTGAAGTGGAGCGAGACTGTTGCTTACCAAGGCCGTTTTCCTCCGAGTCATATCGTCACGGTCCCCGCTGTGGTCTATGGCCTGCTCAATGTCAACCTGGAGAGAACCCTTGAGGAATTGGGCTATACACCGGACCAGATTCGGAGCACCAGACATCCGGTGACCAGAGAAAGATTCACCAATGCGCCAAGTGGATACCTGGGACAGTATAATCAGGGCGCTACCCCCGGGGACTTCTTCACGCGGTTCATCACCTTCGCGTATCTCTTCGATCTGGATGTCTTGAATGCGCCGCCCCATGAGGATCCGGTCGTCGAGGATTTGCGCAATGCCGTCCGCGCCGCTTTCGAAGACGCCTATGACGGGCAGGATGAGCGGCTTCCCCAGGAGGCCATGTTCACCGGGTCGTTACAGCGGATTGGGCAAATTCATAACCCCACTCAATATGATGGATTACAGACGAGCGGGGCCGGTAATGCTCCCTTTGTCACCTACGAGGAAGAGGGCAGGGGATTCGACGGACAGATTATCCTCAGTCCATTGAACAATTACCAGATCGTCTTCAATTTCTCCCGCGTCCAGCGCGAGATCGTGGGCAAGGGTTTCAACATGGTCCGTCCCATCGACCAGTGGGGGAATGACTGGGCTTCCGGATGGGATGCATGGAACTGGGCCTTCAAAAGACAGAATTTCACAGACCCGAAGGATCCGACAACCTTCACCGGCGAGGGCGTAAATGGTATCGACATTTCCTTCGTGCCGCAGGACAACCTCGCTCTCTGGAACAAGTACAGCTTCAGCGATGGTGCGCTGGACAATCTGGAAATCTTCGGGGGCGTCACCTGGGCGGGTGAGGCCGTAACCTCGACGCCGCTCGGGGGGCAACAGGTGCGCGCCAATTACTTCCGCACTCCGCCCACCGCCGAACGATACGAGGTCGGGGCTGGATTGGGATACCGATTTGAATGGCGCGATGTCCGGTGGAATCTCCGCTTGAACATAAATAACCTGCTCGACGACACCTATGACGCCACTTACATTACCTACAACGAGACCGATCCCTTTACCGGCGACCAATTTACGGAGAAGCGGCGCTGGGAACGATACTATCCGGGAACCACATACCGTTTTACCATGACGGCAAATTTCTAGTTGTCATTGACAAGATTTTTAACTATAAAATTAATAAATAACTCATCTAACCGAAAGAATGATATGAAAATATGGACAATACTGACGTTTACGATGCTTTTCCTCGGGGCATCCTTACGAGGTGAATGGCAACTGATAACGGACTTTGAGGATGCTAACCAAGAGGGAAACCCCACCGTTAACAGCAACGTTGTGGGAACCAAAGTTCATGACCCGGATGCCGAAATTCAGGCTTTTGCCGGAGCCGAAGCCGATCCGGCGCCCTGGGTTGGCGATGAAGGCAATATGGCCTTGCATCTCGACCACATGAATTACGCAACCGGGGGTCAGGAGACTGCCTATATGCTGCTGCCTGCTTTTGCCGATAACCCCGAGGATGGGGGTATCAAGGACGGCACCACAGCCACCCTCTACTTCCGCTGGTGGATGTCCAGAAACGGCTTACATGGAACGGCCGTCATGCTGACCGACACCGCCAGTGAGCCCCCTTATAATACTGGGGAAATGCCGAATGACACCATCATGGCTGGTTATGGTGACCATAAGACCTGGTGGCGTATAGGCCACGAGGCTGGTCATCCTGCTGTGGACTTCGGCTACAGTATTTTCAATATGGAAGGGGGAAATGCCGAAAACTGGCCCGTGGATCTTCTGGGCCCGCGGGAAGATGGCAATCAACTCCTGGCTGGCGTCCTCCCTGAAAATCAACAGTACCAGCCCGGCGTATGGATGGAAATGTGGATCGTTTACGATACGGAAAATGACACCAAAAAGGAATGGCAGAGGCAGAATGATGGCAATCAGAAACAAAACAAATGGGCCATCGTCGACGCCGATGGTAACGTTGGAGAAACCGTTGATTACCAGCCAAACTTTCAACTTGCCACCGATTCGGATTATAACGGCATCTACATGGCCAACTGGTGCCGGCCAAACCAGGGTAATGATACCCAGGTTTATATGGATGATGTCTGGATTGACTATGCCGGTGAAAACCTTACCACCCCTCCCCACGGCAAGACCCGCAGCATGGTTGCGTTGGATACCACGCCTCGCACAGTGCGCGCAACCCCAGGTGCTCAATCCATTTTCCTGTCAATGGATCCTCCAGCCGAGGCCCAAGTAGGAAAGTTGGTCCAGCTTGAGGATGGAACGACAGTGGGCAAAATTGCATCTATCTCCGGTCGGGAGCTTACCTTGGTGGAACCCCTGGAAGTGGTAGTTCCAGGTGATATGGTTCTAACATTTGCTGATGACCAACCCACTGGAAATTGGCAATTAGTCACGGACTTTGAGGATCCCGATGGCGCGTTTGCTGATTTCAAAGGGCTCGACAATAACGTTGTCGGAGGCAAGATATGGAATGTAGATGCCGAGGTTCCGGGTTTTGTCGGAGCCGAAGCCGATCCTCAGCCCTGGGCTGGCGATGAAGGCAACATGGCCTTGCATGTCGAACACCCCAATACGACCGGGGGCATGTCAACCGCCTTCGTTCTCCTTCCTGAGGACATCGCGGACGGCACGGTAGCCACCCTCTACTTCCGCTGGTGGATGAACAAGAACGGCGGTCATGAGTGCGGAATCTTCATGGCCAGCCGGGATGAGGTCCTGAAATTTCTACCTCCCTATAATGTGGGTGAAACTCCTGCGGATAGGAATAACACGATAAGACACGGGTATGGTGACCACCAGACCTGGTGGCGTATTGCTGGAGAGTTTTCCCTCCCCCACTTCGGTTACAGCGGACCGGGTGAAGTTCAAAGGAATGCCCCACCTGTGAATACCGATGAATACCTTGGCCCGGAGGATAGCGGCAAGACTTTCCACAGCCGTGGCGATTTAACGGGACAGCAACAGTATCAGCCCGGTGTCTGGATGGAAATGTGGATCATTTACGATACGGAAAATGACATTCGAATGGAATACCAGAGGCAAAACGATGGCGTGCAGAGACAAAACCACTGGGCCATCGTCGACGCCGACGATAACGTTGAAAAAGTCATTGACCACATGCCCAACAGCAAGGGAATCACGGATGCGGACTATCCGGGCTTCTACATGGTCAACTGGGTTCGGCCCAATCCGAATTATGACACCCAGGTATACATGGATGACGTCTGGATTGACTATACCGGTATCAACCTTTCCACCCCTCCCCACGGCAAGACCCGTAGCACGGAAGAAATAGATACCACGCCTCGGGTAGCGCGTGCATCCGCTGGGTCCGGAACCCTTACCCTGACAATGGCTCCTCCATCTGAGGCCGAAGTAGGTGCGGGGGTTTACCTGGCTGACGGAACTGCCTTGGGCACCATTGCCTCCATTTCTGGCAATACGCTTACCTTGGGAGCTCCGCTGCCAGCGGGAGTTACCGTTCCAAGTAATTCCGCACTAACCTTTGGAGATCCCGTCGACACAACCGCGGGCAAGTTCATCAATATCTCGACCCGCGCCATGGTGGGAACGGGCGATGACGTCATGATTGGCGGATTCATTGTAGGAGAGGGCCCCCAGCAAGTGCTGGTCGAAGCAATTGGGCCGGAATTGGCGGATAGGGGCGTTGCCGGAGCCCTGGAAGATCCGGTGCTCACCGTGACCGCCGCTGATGGTACGGTATTGATGGTCAACGACAACTGGGAGGACTCCCAGGGGCAGATGGTAATCGATCTTTGGGGAGGCAGTCCAAACGTGGCTGCTGGCAGCGCGAGCTCGGCCGCCGTTCTCACTCTCCCGCCCGGCAACTATACCGCCAAGGTGGAAGGAAAGGATGGAACGACCGGAGTGGCGCTTGTCGAGGTGTATCAGATCGACTAAACGCTCTCGCTCTGTCGCAACATAAACGACAATTACCTTTTTATAGCTGGGCAGGAGTTAATCCTGCCCAGCTATTTATTAGGAGGACTAACCACAAAGGACGCAGAGAGCGCCCGCCAAGGCCTACCATGCTTCGCCTGAACCGTGCTTCGCAACGCTACAATGCTTCACCAAAGAGACTTCGCACTGCACGCGCAGGTCAAGAGGCTCCGCACGGCACAGCGGCGTGGCATGCAGAGGTATTTCGTGATCGAAATCGAATTGTAGGAGCGGCTTTACGCCGCGATAAAGCCGCCGTTGGGGCCAAGTGGAAAGAGTAAAGTGAAAAGTAGGGGTAAGTTAGCGCTTCGCCGAAGAACTGCCATGCTTCGCAATGCTCCGCACAGCACAACGTCAGGACATGTTTGCCTACAGCAAAAGGTTCCTGGATTCTGGAAGCTCGAAAGTGGCTTCTTGATTCAGCCTTCTTCCTTTAAATTTCGCCGCTCCTACATATTAAATACCGGCTGACTTTCTTGTGTGATCTCTGCGCCCTCTTTGGTTAATCTTTTCTCATCCACCATTCCATCAATCCACCATTCCTCAGTCCCTTTGTGCCTTCTCTTGGCCTTACTTGGCGAGCTTTGCGAGATACCCCTCCTAATCCTCTTGCTCCTGCAACCGATTACAAATAAATCTGCAGTCGGCTTGAACTGTTAACATGAACGACCGAATCTTCTTATCAGGCCTTATTTGCCGTACATCCGCACTCTTAATCCTATGTGCCGCAACGGCTTACCAAGGGTATTCGCAAGAAGCTGACGACTCGGACGATGAAATATTCGATCTCAGCCCATTTACGGTGACCACGGCCGACGACCGGGGCTACCTGTCAACCAACGCCGTCTCAGGGACTTCCCTGAACACCTCCATCCGGGATCTGCCCATGGCCCTGGAGGTGGTGAATCAGGAATTCCTGGAGGACCTGGGTGCGTTAAACATGGACGAAGCCCTGAAATATTCGGCTGGTGTCGAAACGACGGCTTTTGAACTGAATAGTTTTTCATCGGGAAATGCAACTGATTTTAGCGATTCTTCCCCCTCCGCAAACGTCCCGGTCCATCAGGGAAACGTCCTGACCATACGCGGATACCGCTCACCAAACCAGCAGCGTTTGGGATTTCGTATCGGCATGCTCGTTCCCGAGTATCGTGTCGTGATAGGAGGCGGAACCAACACCGTTAATATGGAAAGAATGGAAGTGGTACGTGGTCCCAATTCCTTGCTCTACGGGGTCAACATGCTGACCGGGGTGGTTAACATCGTTCCCAAATCCCCATTATCCGAAAAACGAAGCTCGGCAGGAATTACTGTTGGCAGCAACAGCCTGATACGAGGCACTTTCGATACCACAGGACCAATATTGAGCCAAGATCACAACCTGGGCGAGTTGAATTATCGAGTCATTGCTTCCACCCAGAGAAATGATAATCTAAAAAAGTTCAGTAATTTTGATGGGTCCTACTACGCGGGGCAGTTGGATTACTGGACCAGGAACAAGACGTTCAACCTTTTCCTGGAATACCAGTTGGCCAACAACACTTCCCGCGGAATTGGCAGCAAGTGGTACTCCGCGCCCATTTCCCAGTACTTTCGCAATGAATATGGCGAACCCCTCATCTGGACACGGACTTACGATCCAAACAGCCCCAATTTTAAATTAATGGCAGAAGACGGGGCAATGCCTTACGAAATCAAAGACTATGGTTACTACCAGAACATTTCCGGCCCTGACACCTGGCATAAGTCCGAGGAGAAGAACATCCTGGCTTTGCTAAAGGTGAATCCCCTTGAAGGCTTACATTTGGAGGGGGGAATCTATCTCTCCGAGAACAGTTCCGAAACACGTAACGTGAACCTGATGAACTTCACCCCGCACCACCGTGCAACAGGCGGTTATTTCTCCACCCGTTATGGTGATGCCTTTCCCGAGTACGATCCCAATGACACCCTGACCCGGGAAACAGCCGAGGCGATTCGATTAAATGGCGATCCGTTATCCAAAATTTTTCTGGACGGGCTTTATAACATAACCACCGACGACAACTTGTTAAACGGTGGCTTTGGATTTATGGACCTCATTGCCATCGAGTCGCCAGGAGACTCCTCACGCTATGAACCCGCCGGCAATAATGGAGCCCTGATCCAGCGCTACGGAGCACAATACGCTTGGTTTCAATGGCCGCAGACATCCGAATCGACACAGGCTCGACTGCGTGCCGCATATGACTTCGATTCAGACTTTCTCAATTCCCACCATACATTTGTCGCGGGCGCCAACTACATAGAGGATGAAATCAGTTTTGTGGTAAATCCGATGTTTGCCAACCCGGCATCCCAGGAAGCCTGGGGTGATTGGGACGGTGTCAGGGTCGAGCCTACTGCTCCCCGATTTCATCAGGATGCAGTTTATTACCGGGATAGTGTTTTTAATCCGGATCCCATTCGGTTCACCCCTTTTACCGTCCTGGGTATCTCAGGACGGCCCAGCAAAAACAAGCTCGGGCACGGCGCTGTAGATGAGGATGGCAACCGGCGGCAAATCAATTGGGTGACCCGGTCCGGCCACAAGGACGTCACATTGGAATTTCGCTCAGCCAACCTGATTTATCAGGGACGATTCTTCAAGGATCGTCTCCTTTTATTTGGAGGAATTCGCTATGACGAATATGAAACCCGGGAGAGTGAAAGACTTCGGGTCGTGGATTGGACGGGTGTTACCGGGATTGCGCCCGGTAGACCACTCACACCAGGCATTTACCCCCTGACCACCCACATTATCGGTGATGGTTCACAGCCCTATATCCCGATTCCCGCGCTGGACATTCCCGCCGGGGGAACTTACACGGGAACGATCAACGATGCCGTGGCGGCGGATTTTGAAACCATCCGGGAAGTGTATCCGGATGGGACGCGCGAGAGTCAACCGACACAAACCTTTACCACTCCGAGTTTCGGCCTTTCCTACCGGATTATTGACCCGCTGACGGTATACTTTACCCATTCCGAAGGCATCTTTCCCAATTCCGGACAAAGGGACGGCAACTATAGGGAAATCGACGCCGAGCGATCCAAGAGCGACGAACTTGGAATCAAGTTCGACTTGTGGGATGGCAAGGTTTCCGGGACCATTTCCGCCTTCAGAATAAAGAGAGAGAACGCCACCTATCGTCTGGCGGTGGCGCCAAATCCGGCTGGCTGGTTCGGTGGTCCGAATCACAGTGGCGACCCCAACTCCCCATCCTTCGATCCGGCTGAATTCGCTGGAAGGTATGGAGTTCCTGAAGATGTTAAACCGATTCGTTCAAACTCGCCGGTAAAATGGAATGAGACAATCACCTATACAGGTCGATTCGTTCCGAAGCATCTCGACGAGGTCCCCGCATTATGCATTGGGCTCAACAGTGTCTTTCTGAGTCAATATCTCAAGGAAGCTGGATACGCGATTGACCGAATCCGCAGTGTTAAACATCCGGTAACGGGTGAAAAATTCACCAATGCTCCCAGTGGTTATCTTTCCGATTTTAACGCGGGAAACTTGGGCGGAGGTGATTTTTTCACGCAACACATCCGTTTGGCCTACATCTTCGATTTGGATGTCCTTACAGCGCCTCCCCATGAAGACCCTGCCATTGAAGAAATCAGAAATGTTGTCCGTCAAGCTTTCATGGATGCTTTTACCAGCCAGGATGAGCGTCTTCCCAACAATATCGTATATACATCTTCTCCCTCGCGATTGGCCAATATTCATAACCCCTCTCAATATGATGGATTAACGACGAGCGGGGCTTTCGGTAATGCTCCCTTTGTCACTTACGAGGAAGAGGGCAGGGGATTCGACGGACAGATCATCCTTAGTCCATTGAACAATTACCAGATCGTCTTCAATTTCTCCCGGGTCCAGCGCGAGATCGTCGGAAAAGGTTTCAACATGGTCCGCCCCATCGACCAATGGGGGAATGACTGGGCCACGGGTTGGGACGCATGGACATGGGCCTTCAAGAGGCAGAATTTTACCGACCCCAAGGATCCGACAACCTTCACCGGCGAGGGCGTTAACGGTATCGACATCTCCTTTGTACCGCAGGACAATCTCGCTCTCTGGAATAAGTATAGCTTCACCGATGGCGCGCTGGACAATCTGGAAATCTTTGGGGGCGTCACCTGGGCGGGTGAGGCCGTAACCTCCTCACCGGTCGGGGGGCAGAATGTGCGCGCCAATTACTTCCGCACTCCCCCCACCGCTGAAAGATACGAGGTCGGTGCCGGATTGGGATACCGATTTGATTGGCGCGATGTCCGGTGGAATCTCCGCTTGAACATAAATAACCTGCTCGATGACACCTATGACGCCAGTTACATAACCTACAACGAAACCGACCCGCTGACCGGAGAAAAATTTACCGAGAAACGCCGCTGGGAACGATACTATCCGGGAACCACCTTCCGTCTAACCCTGATGGCTAACTTCTAGTGTCATTCTAAAAAAATTGAAATGGATTAACACCGCATCCCGATTTCATCGCGAAACGGAATGGCGAGATGCATGCTCTCCCAAGCGGCCCTGTTTTTCTCCCCAACAATGGCGACATAGCGTCGTACCCACGGCCGTGGATCCTGCTGATGCTTCTCGATGACCTGAGGCTGCGGTTTGCCAAACTCCGCGAGAACTTCGGCAATTGCCAGTTCCACTTGCCAAAGACCATCCTCCCCTACCATTTCGGTCACGACCTGTGAAGTCATCTGGAATCTGCGGTCGCGAGGAAGGTCATCGCGTTGGAGAAGTCCTTCGAGGGTTGGAATGGCTGCCGCATCGCCAATACGACCAAGCGCCCGGACGGATGCGAGGACGGCATCGATGTCCGACTTTGGATCGTCCAGAATTCCAAACAAGGTAGGCAAAGCTGAAGCGTGGCCAATTCGTCCCAGCAAAACGATCATCAACATCCAGAAGGGGGCGTAGCGCCTGAGGTGAAGGTATTTCTCCGGCGTTTCAGGACGTTCCTCGATAACCCTGACGAGTTCCGGTAGAGCCGCTGGGTCGCGATGCCAAGCCAAAGCAATTGCCGCCCAGATTTTCTTCTCCTCCGGTCCTTCCTTTAGGATTTCCTTGAGAAAAGCAACGGACTCGGAGCTACCGTGCGCAAGCAGCCAAACGGCGTCCTTGAAATTTTTGCTGAGAAACCGTTCCTTTGTCTCCTCCAAGGTGAGGTCCGGAAGGGGAGGTTTGGGGCGTGTGGTATCTCCCAACGCACCCGATTTTTTCAACTCCTCCTGGACCAGTTTAACCTCCAAAGCACGAGGGGAAATACCGGATTTCGCACAGAGTGCGGAGGCTATTCCAGCCGCTTCGCCCATCCTGCGACAGTTGCGGATGACGCGTTGCTGATAATTTGCTTCGTTGGTGCAAGAAGCCGAGCGACAGGCCACGAGGATTCCCTCTAAATCCTTGGGCAACATGCACCGGTAAGGGATCTCCCCCCCGAAATGCCGTTCCCGGTTTCCCAGAATCCAGACCCACAGGACGGCAAAGTCATTATGGTTGGCAAAATCCTTGGAATGACAGTCGAACTTGGCGGCAGAATAGCCGATGCAATCATCGTAATGCTTCAGAAAGATCTGATCATGCAAGGTGGGGGAGTAGTCGCCGATAATCTGGCGGCTTTGGCGGATACCCAGCACGGGAAAGGCATAGAGTAGGCGAAACTCATCCAAAAGGATTTCATTTATCAATCGGAGGCCCTGCCGCTTTCCCCGGGTAAGGTCGACAATATCGAAGGGGTCCGTATATCCGCAATCGAAATTCGTAACCCTGACCAAACCGGAGTCCTTGCTGTAAGTTTCCGCGCATTGCGTGTAGCAGTGGAGAATTTCATCCACCTCCCGACCGGTATTAAAGGGAGCTCCTGCCATAATTGCGAGGTCAGCATCTCCGGTTGAATCGATGAATACATCTGCATTTACCACAACGGGCCCTTCGGGGGTAGCCGCCTGTGCCGCGGTGATACGGTTTCCCACCTTTACCGCACCGGTAACCGTGGCCCCGAAGATGATTTGGATACCGAGTTCCTTATAGATCTCCTCGAACACGATAGCCTTCAGTATCGGGTTTGGCATGGGAATGGTGTAGCCTCCCCGGAAGAGCATATGGTCCGCTCGCACGCGCTTGAAGACCTCGTCCTGAACCCCGCCTTTTACGCCGTGGCCCATCACGTGCATTCCGCCGCCCGTTTCCATTCCCCCGATCATGGTGCAGGCTTCCAACACAATCACTTTGGCGCCGCCTTTTGCCGCCGCAATTGCCGCGTAGCTTCCCCCGGTGCCGGCTCCGGCGACGAGGACATCGGCTTGTAGATGCCGCGTTTGGCGTTGTGCCGGGGCAGGGCGGGTCCCATTCGTTGGTTTGCGGCGGGTGGCAAGATTCGCCGCTTCTTTCCCGACTTTTTCACCCAGAACGATTCGACCAAAATTATTGTTGGAGCTTTGGCGATGAGCGGAATCGGCTATCGACCATGTTCCGCATGTCAGAAGGTTCTCATACTTGGCGCTCTCCCCTCTGCTTCCGGTCAAAACGGCCCCTGATTCGAGAGGGAAGGCCTCAAATGCCGCATGGCTTACACTCGCTTGAGCTAAGGGTGGCAAGACTTCCTTTAAGTAGGCGACCACATCCCGTATCCGAACTCGCCCCTCCAAACAAGTGTAGTCAGGAACGGTGAATTCGACGCATACTTCTCCCGCCCAAGGGGAAGGCCGAAGGGCGATATCTTCCACACCGACGCCATCCGCTACATCCGCCGGAAGTTCATCCGGATTCTCAACATTGTTGAAAAAGAAAACCTCTCTCCAGGAATGTTGGCCAACATCGCGAAAAACGCCTCCGGCCTGCTTGAAGAGCAACGCTTCTTCGGTCGCATCGATGATGACCTTGGCGTGCACCAATTGTTCGCCGCTCTTGTTTCCGATTACGACCCCGCGGACACCATGGCTATCGATGCGAACCTCCACCGGCTGGGAATAGAGAAGCAGGTCGACCTCGTCTTCCTCCACCATTAAGTCGAGAAGATACTCCGTCCTGGCCGAGTCGATACGATCTCCCGCCACGGCATCGAGTTTCATCAAACGATCGCGAAGACGTCGAACGGTGGGGGAGTCACCTTCCGGCAGGTCGCACTGAAAGGCGCAGGTTGTCTCCCATCCAAGCGCGCTGCGCCTTTCCACCAGCAGAACGCGTTGGCCCGTTTCAGCCGCCGTCAGAGCCGCCGCGACGCCGGATAAACCACCTCCGAAAACGGCGACATCATATTCCATTCCAAATGGGTCCCACTCAGTGCTGTATTTCATTATTTCAGGCTCTTATGGAGATTGTGGCTAAAAAGTGGGAAGTTGGTTCTCAGGAAGTGGTTTTCTCTCCTGGGCGAGTTTCCAAGACATACGGGTTAATCCTTCGGAAAGTACTGGTCGATCAGCGCCACAATAGCCGTTTTGGAATTCGGTTCAGCCAGTTCGGCGACCTTTTCGCCTTGGTCGATGAGTACGACGCTTGCCGGACGATGAATGCCGAATTCGATGGCAATCCCCTGAAACTCCTGGAAATTTAAACTGCATATGTTGGATCGGCCTGCCAGTTCTTCCACCAATTCCTCAATCATGGAGCGTATGGCAATGCATTTATTGCAGGGTCGAATCCAACTGAAAATCAGGACCGGTTTATCGGCGCCATAAGTGACGTTTGCCCATCCGTCGGAAGTGATTTCGATTATTTCAGGCATGAATACCGACAGATACTGATTATGTCTCAAAATTTTGACAAACCAAATGCGTATCCATCCAAAAACGGAAAACAATCATGACTATTTCACGGTCGACAGTTTAGGAGATGGCCCAGGATCTCAACTCCCGGTAAGCATACTCCCAGTCCTCGATATGGTTCAGAACGACTGCCGAGGTCATGTTCCCGTCATTGGGTAGACCAAGGAAATCGAGGATGGAATTTCGCTTCTTTTCCATATGCTCACGCGTGCGAATAAAATGATTCCACTTCTTCACCGCCTCCCCATTGATCCTTCCTCCTTTTTGCTCTAAAACCCTCGATTCGAATGCCAAGTAAGATGGTGTTTCCGACTGCAGGAATTCAACCGTCGCATCGCGGTCAAGACCCAAGGTCTTCAGTACTTTGGCATCCAGTCCATCTCCGCAGCCGGGATAGTCGGAATGTAGCAGGCCTTTTGCCTCGAGAATGACTTTTAACCAGGTTCGAGGCAGTTGACAGACTCCGAGCCGCCCGTAGTCAAGCGAACTGATAAGAGGAATCCCCGCGCCAGGTAACAATGGGGCCTTTGGCAAATCGCGTTCGTAGAAATAGTGCCAATCTTCCAGATTATTCAAAACAACGGCCGATTTTAGATCGGTCTCCGGTTTCAGACCGAGCGCTTCAGTTATCGAATAAAATTTAATCGGCCGATGGATGCGCGTCTCGATGAGTGCATTCCAGTTATTTTGGCCCACCGGATTGGGCTTCCGTCGCGCTGTTTCCTCGACCCATTTTTCGAAATCCAAGTAATTTGGTTTTTCGGAGGTTACATACTCGAGCATCTCCTTGTCGTCTATTCCGAAACCCTCCATCCACCAATGGTCCAGCATTTGAGAGTAAGGCGGAAATTCGGGATCGAGAAGTCCGTATGCTTTTAACAATGATTTCCACCAGGTCCGCGGCATCTGGCAATAACCTAGCGGGCCGTAACAAAGGCTGCTGACGAGCGGTACCATGGCTCCAAATAAATGAATTGGAGGAAAAAGGGGTCAAACGCAAAATATTAACATCGTCCTCTAGTTTCACCTGAATGGCTGAAGCGAACCAATCAGATGTTAATATTTTGCGTTTGACCCCTTCTTCCCTGGGCCCGTAATCCATCTAGCATCGAGATAGGAGGGTCCGCAACTTTGGGCTCAATTCTCACTGGCGGTCGGCTGTTTCCATACAAATTCCGAGCTTCACTCGACTTTAACGATTTCCTACTGTTCGGAATTAGACTAAAATAGCAGATCTGCCACACTGTTGATTCCATGGCCCAGCGCTCCTCCATTCGAGAATCCCTGCTAATCCTTGCGAGGTTGGCGTTTTTTATCCCAGGAGTTTTGGCTGGTCAGGAAGTTGACTTTCCCACTGAGGTTGCACCCATCCTCGAAAAGAAATGTCTGAGCTGCCATAATCCCAACCTGATGAAAGGCGATTTTTCCCTGGCGACCCTTCAGGATATTATTACCGCCGACGAAGATTACCTGAAACCCGGCAACTCTGCGGATAGTACCCTGTATTGGATTACCTTGCCTCTTGCAGAAGGTGATCCGCCCGAAATGCCGAAAGAGGGCGATCCTCTCACCGGGCACGAGTCGGAGCTTCTGGCGGCTTGGATCGATGCCGGGGCCGAGTGGCCCGATGGCTTTATTTTGAAGGAAGCATCCAAGGCGGATAAATCCTGGTGGGCCTACCAGCCCATTTCAGAACCGAAACTGGAATCCATCGACGCTTACATTGCCGCTGAACATCAGAAAAAAGGACTATCGATGAATCCACCGGCTGATCGCCGAAACCTGATACGCCGCGCCACCTATGACCTGACGGGCCTACCGCCTTCCCCGGAAGAGGTGGAAGCCTTTGTCAATGATTCAGATCCACAAGCCTACGAGAAACTCATCGACCAATTACTGGCTTCCGAACACTATGGTGAAAGATGGGGGCGGCATTGGCTGGATGTGGTCCGCTTTGCCGAGAGCGGAGGGTACGAGCATAATTTTTTCGTCTACGACCTCTGGCCGTTTCGCGATTACGTGATTCGATCCCTCAATGAAGATAAACCTTTCGATGTTTTTATTCGGGAGCACATTGCCGGCGACGTATTCGGGAGAGGAAATCCTGACATTGAAATTGGAGCCGCCTTTCTCACCGCCGGACCGTTTGAGAGAGCTCCCAACCAGGAGCCTGCCCAGGCGGCTCAGACGCGGGCTAATCACCTGAACGAAATGATCAATGCTACCGGGGAGGCATTCCTGGGAATGACCCTGGGTTGTGCCCGTTGTCACGACCACAAATTTGATCCGGTAAGCCAGGAAGATTTCTACGGTCTGTATGCAACGTTTGCCGGTATCCGTCACGGTTCGGTACCTTGGGCGAATCAGGAAGCCAAACAAGCGCATGCCGATTTGCTTCGACCGCTCGAAAAACGGCTTGCCGACTTGGAAATGGAACTCGTGGCACTGCGAGATTCTGTTCTACAGCGATCTCGGGAAAGCATCGCCAATTTTGAAAAGCTGTGGACCCGGCCGGCGGTTGACCGTCGGGGAACGGAGGAGCGGTTTAACCCGGTAGAAGCCAAATTCGTCCGCTTCGTCTGCGAATCGCAAGATCTGAATCTTTTTACAAACAAGGGGCACAAGATCGATGAATTTGAAGTATGGTCGGCCGAGAATAATCCACGCAATGTGGCTCTTGCCACAAACGGAGGGAGGGCAACCGGAGAGTCGCGGGTATCTGAAGAATTACCAGGCTTGTACGTCGCTGGGCAAGCCATCGATGGAGATTATGACAGCCAGTATTATGCGGATGGCGCCGAGCTCACGATAGAATTAGCCGTACCTACCATGGTTGATCGGGTCGTTTTCTCCAGTGCCCGTATAGGAGGCGCTCCCGGCCACACCAAATACCTTTTCGTAGCTGAATACCGCATCGAAGTTTCACTGGATGGTCAATCGTGGCAGGAAGTGGCCCATGGACGGGACCGTAAGCCGGTAGCGAAAAAATATGCCAATCCCAATGCCGCTGTACAGCCCGAGTTCATGAGCCACTTGGACTTCCGATTGATCCGCTTGGGCAAGACGGAAAGGGAAAAGCAAACCGAGAAGGATATCCGAAGGGAAATCGATCAATTGAAAGAAAAGATTGAAAGCATCGAACCCCTTCCGACGGCTTTTCTGGGAACGCGATTGCCCGAAGATGCCCAAGGCCCTTTTTACACCTTTATCGGCGGTAGTCCTCAAAGACGTGGATACGAGGTGGTTCCGGCCAGCTTGTCCACTCTGGACCGAGTGATGCCGACTTATCGGTTAGCGGGAAATGTCGACGAATCCCAAAGGCGTCTTGCCCTGGCCAAGTGGCTGACTGATCCGGAGAACCCCTTGACGCCCAGGGTCCTGGCGAACCGAATCTGGCAGTATCATTTCGGTATCGGAATTGTAGATACACCGAATGATTTTGGCTACATGGGCGGCGAACCGACTCATCCCGAACTCTTGGATTTCCTGGCTTCTAAACTGATCGAGAACAATTGGCAACTGAAGGCCATGCATAAACTTTTGATGCTCTCAAAAACCTACCGCCAAAGTTCAGCCTGGAACACAAACAGCGCCAAGGTGGATGCGGATAGCCGCTTGCTCTGGCGTTTTCCGCCACGGCGCCTCTCGGCTGAGGAAATCCGGGACACTTTTCTTTCTTTGTCAGGACAATTGGATACAACCATGGGAGGCCCAGGCTTTCGTCTCTACGACTTCATGCTGGATACAGTGACGACTTACGTTCCCCTCGACAACCATGGACCCGAAACCTATCGGCGGGCCATCTACCATCACAATGCACGGGCCTCAGTGGTGGACTTGATGACGGACTTCGATCAACCGGATTGCACCCTTTCCGCTCCTCGCCGCACGCAGACAACCACTCCGTTGCAGGCGCTCACCATGATGAATCACAGCTTCACAAGGGACGCGGCCGACCATTTTGCTTTGCGCGTGCGAAAGCAGGTTCCGGAGGACTTGGATAAGCAGGTGCAGGCGGTGTTTCAGATCGCCTACCACCGTCAGGCCGATGAAGGTGAATTGAAGCAGTCCCTGAAAGTAGTCAGGGAACACGGATTAAGAGCGCTTTGCCGAGCCATCCTTAATTCGAGTGAACTGATTTATATAAACTGAAACCATGAAAGAAAACCTGGAGCAGTATTCGCGGAGACGTTTCCTGGGAGATGTCACCACCGGGCTCATGGGGGTGGGGCTGAGTCACTTACTAGGCTTGGAAGGTCTGCACGGTCAAACGAGTTCCTCATTCTGGCAACCCGGTAAGGGCCTGACCCATCATAAGCCGCGGGCCGCGCGGGTCCTGCAGATATTTTGTCCGGGCGCTGCTTCCCAAATCGACCTTTGGGAGCACAAGCCCCTGCTGCAGGAGTACGATGGCAAACCTCTACCGGGTGAAGAGGACTTCATGTCCTTCCAGGGCAAAAACGGAACCATCATGGGCTGTCCCTGGGAATTCAAGCCTGCGGGTCGAAGTGGGAAAATGATATCCTCCATGCTCCCGCATCTGTCACAACATGTGGACGACATGGCCTTTTTCCATGCCATGCAGTCCAAGTCGAATACTCACGGCCCTGCCTGTATTTTTGCCAATACCGGCCATCCGACGGAAGGGTTCCCCAGTGCCGGTGCCTGGATCAGCTACGCCCTGGGAAATTTAGCGGACGACTTACCCACCTATGTGGCCATTCCGGACATTCGTGGCGAACCCCCAAATGGTAAGGCCAATTGGAGCAACGGCTTTCTTCCCGCCAAACACCAGGCTATCAAAATGGCCGCGCATCAGCCGATCCGGAATATTCAACTGCCGGAAGGTATCGGCCAACCGGAAGAGCAAAGTACGCGGGATTTGCTGCACTATTTTAATGAAAGGCATGCTGCATCCCATCCGGGAGAAAGTGACCTGCAGGCCCGTATGAGCGCCTACGAACTTGCCGCACAAATGCAGCTTTCCGCCCCGGAAGTCAGTAACTTCAAAAGCGAACCCGGGCATATCCATCGACTCTACGGCACGGACTCGCCCAATTCTCTTAAAGCAGCCTATGCCCGGAACTGTTTGCTTTCGCGGCGGTTGCTCGAAAGGGGGGTGCGTTATGTCAACCTCTACTGCGCATCGCGATCCAGTGGAGCCGACGGATTGTTGAATTGGGATGCCCACAAAACCCTGAAGTCCGACTATGAACGTCACCTGCCAATTTTCGATCAGCCGACCGCGGCTCTCCTGACCGATCTCAAGCAACGTGGGCTGATGGAAGACACCCTGGTGCTTTGGACGACTGAATTTGGCCGCATGCCCACGCGACAAATCGGTACCGTAGGCCGGGACCATAATCCCGACGGCTTTACGCTTTGGATGATGGGTGGAGGAGTAAAGGGAGGAACCAGCTACGGGGCGACGGATGATTTTGGACGGCGGGCTGTGGAAAACCCCACCACTATCTGGGAGTTCTATTCAACCGTCCTCCACATTCTGGGCCTCGATTATGAGCAACTGTCCTATTACCACAACGGTTTGGATCGTCGACTGACAGATGTTCACGGACATGTTATCAAAGAGGTGCTGGCTTAGCTATCAGTATTATGAATTTAAATTGATTGATTGGATGCGCCTGGAACAATCTAGGCAATGAAGCGAATTGGACTCGTTGGACTGGGCGACATGGGAATAGGCATGGCCCGCAATATTATTAAAAGGGGTTTCGAACTAACGGGCTACGACCTTCGCAAAGAGCGCATGGATATGCTGGAGGAAGCTGGCGGAAAACGAGCCGGTTCTCCCAGCGAAGTCGGTGCCAATGCCGACACGGTTTTCATCATGGTGATGACCGGTAAGCAGGTGGCGGACGTTGTATCGGGTAAGGACGGCTTACTGGAAACAATGAAGCCGGGTAGCACCATCATAGTATCGGCCACTATTCAACCCAGTGAAGCCAGGGAAGTTTCCAAAGCCATTTTCCAAGCCGGGTTGAATATGATCGATTCTCCCGTGAGCGGTGGTAAGGGCGGGGCTGAAGCGGGCACCCTGGCTATGATGGCCTCGGGTGAAAAAGAAGTCTGGGAGGAGGAGCAAGATGTGATGCAGGCCGTGGGCGAAAATGTGTTCCATGTAGGAGATGAGATCGGCATCGGCCAGACAGTGAAAGCATCATTGCAAGCACTGATCGGATCGACATTTGCGGCGATTTTTGAATCCTTGGTGCTAGCATCCAAAGCGGGCGTTAAAGGAGAAGTGCTCTATGAGGTTTTCAGCGCCAGTGGAGTGAGTAGCCCGATACTCAAGGAGTGTGCCAAATTGATCATGGACCGAAAATTCAAAGGAACCGGCAGCCAGATCGCGACCATGTACAAGGATTTGGGCATTACCATGAACATGGCCAGGGAGAATGGTGTATCCATGTTTACAACCAGCTCTGCACACGAACTCTTTCAGGCAGGCATCTCCATGTTTCCCGATGAAGACAACTGGTCGGTCGTGAAGTTGCTGGAACAGATCGCCGACACGGAAGTGAAGTGGTAGGGACGAAACAATTATGTCTAAATTAGGAGTAATTACCGATGGCATCAGTCGCGATTTGGAGCACGCGCTGAGAGTGATGACAGAATTCGAGCTTGAATATGCGGAACTGCAATATCTCTGGGACAAGGAAGTCGGTGACCTGGATGCCGGACAAATGGCCCAGACCAAGGCATTGGTGAAGAATTACGGCGTTAAGGTATCTTGTATTTCGCGTCACAACTTTGCCGGCTTGTTGGTTGGTGAGACAGAGATAGGAGATGAAATGCATGGCAAACACATGGCCGCCCTCCAACGTTGTATCCACATGGCCCAGGAACTGGATTGCCCACGCGTGCGTATCATGTGCTTTCGTCGCGAAATGATTTTGTTTGGCAAAGGCGGTGCAGAAAATTGGGTGGTGGCAACCGGGGCCTGGGACAAACTGAAGGAACTCCTCGCTCCCGCGGTGGAATTAGCTGATAAGGAAGGCATTACTCTGGTCCTGGAAAACGGGAACGGACTGATGGTGCCATCCGCCTGGCTCGGTCGGAAACTCGTCGAAGAAATGGGAAGCGAATACTTGAAGATTCTTTGGGACCCGGGAAACGGTCTTTATGCGAATGAAAAGCCCTTTCCCGATGCCTATGAAGCCCTAAGGGGTGGAGCACTGGGACATTTCCACGTCAAGGACGCCATCGTAAACATGCCCAAAGCAACCGTTGAGTTCTGCGAGATGGGAACCGGACATTTGGCATCGAGTTACCAGCCTATCGCTCAGGCTTTAAGGGAAGACGGTTACGAGGGTGTAATTTCCTTGGAAAGCGTTTACTGCCCGGAAGGCGGTACTTTTGAGGACGGATTCCGTGCTTCCGTGGGATTGTTTAAATGCACTTTCGGATAGAATTGAGTATTTCAACTCTACGGTTCTTCTACTCGGTAGTTACCTCTCGAATGCACAAAAGAATTCGTGAGATTTCACTGTTTATTGCCATGTCGCTCACTTTCCTTGGGACATCCTGTTCCAAGGAGCAAAAGGCTATTTTGTTTCGCTACGCCAATGAACAGCCCATAGGAGCCATACGCAGTCAATCGATGTTGTTCTTTGAAACCGAATTGGAAAAGCGCACCGAAGGCCGTATCGAAGTAGAACTCTACTTTGGAGGCGTACTGGGCCATGAACGCGAACTCATGGACTTCGTCGCCACCGGGGCTTTGCAGGGTACACGCGGTGGCTTTTACAGCGATGCCAATCCCAAATACAATCTCCTGGGAATGCCCTTCCTGGTGGATAATTGGGACCAGGCGATTCGGTTGATGAATAGCGACTTTGTGGAAGAAATAAACCGGGAGGCGGCTGAAAACGGATTTCACATTCCCGCCATTGGCATCTCTCAAGGTTTTCGTGCACACACCAACAGTGTAAGGCCGATCACACACCCGGATGATTTGAAAGGCCTCAAAATGCGTGTACCTATGATGGAGGCCTATGTCCAAACCGCCCTGGCCTTTGGCGCCAATCCTCAGGAGTTGCCTTACTCGGAGGTCTATCAAGCGCTGCAAACGGGGGTCGTTGATGGACAGGACAACGCTGTGTCCAATATCTGGGATTTTAAGGTCTATGAAGTTTCCAAATACCTGACCATAACCAATTACGCAACTGGTCCGGATCCCCTCATGGTCAACTTGTCCTGGTATCGAAATCTTTCCGATGACCTGAAAAAGATCTTCAATGAAGTTTCCCGGGAGACTATTGCGCTGAGCGACCATATGAATAGAGAGAGTGAGCAGCACTACATCGATCAACTTTCAGCCCATCTTGAAACAAATCTGGTAGAAGGGGAAGCGCTCGAGCCTTTCCGGGCGGCCGTTCAGCCTGTCTACGACTACTTTATCGAACAAGGGACTTTCACCCGAGAGGACGTAGATCGGGCGCGGGTTGCAGCTCGCGGAGATTCATGAGAAGGACGGAAAAGAATCTTGCCAACCTGCTCGAAGGCATGATCGCGGTCTGTCTTTTCACCATTTTGGTCGTGGTCATATTGCAGGTGTTTCTGCGTTACGTTTTAAACACTTCAATAGTAGGAGCGAACGAAACAATTGTAATTTTATTCGTTTATACCACGGCGATCGGAGGAGCACTGGCGGCTGGACGAGGAGAACACATTTCTCTCTCATTTGCCACCGATGCATTTTCAAAAAAGACCCAGAAAACCATAACTCGAATCTGCCTGCTGCTCGTCGCCTTTATCAACGGCGCCATGGTGTGGTTCAGTTTTCATTGGATAGGAATCACCGGTGGTTACCTGATGCCAAGCACCGGGCTCTCCCGCTGGGTGGCGCAAATCAGTGTTCCCATTGGCTCTACCATCGCGACGGTTTACTGTCTCCTGAAGGCCTTCTCATCTTCGAAGCAGAAAGGGACAAGCCCGTGACCCTACTATTAATCAGCCTGCTTGTTTTTCTAATCATTGGTCTACCGGTAGCTTACTCCTTGGGCCTTTCCGCGTTCGTTTATTTTGTGGTCGTGCAGCCGGACCTCCTTCATGTGCTGCCGCAGCGCCTCTACTCCGGCATGGAGTCTTACGAACTGATCGCATTGCCTCTTTTCATCCTCATGGGTCAGGTGATGAATGAAGGCGGTATCACCCAGCGCCTTATCCGGTTTTGCCTTATGTTTGTAGGGCGTTTTCGTGGCGGGCTCGGCCTGGTAAATGTGGGGTCGAGTATGTTGTTCGGCGGCATTTCAGGTTCCTCATCTTCGGACACCGCATCGATCGGTTCCGTGCTCATCCCTGAGATGCAGAAACGCGGTTATCCGAAAGATTTCGCTACTGGCCTGACCGTTGCCTCATCGACTATGGGCATGATTATCCCTCCGAGCGTACCGATGATTCTATTTGCCGTTACGGCTCAAATTTCGGTTGGCAAACTATTCCTGGCCGGGGTTGTCCCGGGTATTCTGGTGGGGGTTTTCCAACTCGGCCTGACGCTCTGGCTGGCTCATAGAAAGGGCTTTCCAAAAGAAACAGCAACTTTTTCCGCTTCTTTGTTGGTGCGCAGTCTATACATTTTGATAATGCCCCTATTCGTGGTGGGGGTCGTGGTTCTGGGAATCGCCACGGCGACCGAATCGGCTGGACTCGGCGTGCTCTACGCAATCCTGGTTGGCTTTTTTCTGACCCGACGCCTGAAACTAAAACAGTTCTACAAAGTACTAAGGGCTTCTATTTTAACCAGCGCCATGATCATGATGATCATCGCTTTCTCCCAGGTATTTATCTGGGTGCTTGCCTTGGAACGGGTGCCCGAGGTGGTGGCAAGCCTGGTAGAAGGAAAAGACCTGGCACCTCTATTACTCCTTGTCATTATCATCGCCATTATACTGATCGCCGGAACTATTATCGATGTCAGCCCAGCCATCCTGTTGCTTACCCCGGTTTTTCTTCCGGCTATCACAGCGGCCGGCATTTCTCCCATTCTATTTGGAGTGATCCTGGTAACCGGTCTGGCCGTCGGCGCATGCACACCCCCTGTGGGAAATTGCCTCAATGTGGGTGCCATCGTTTCCGGATTGAAAATCGGCATCATCTTCCCCGCCGCCCTTCCTTTCTTATTAGCCAACTTGTTGGTGCTAGGTCTGTGTGCGACCTTTCCGGAGCTCGTACTTTGGCTGCCCTACCATCTAATGGGAGAGTGATGAGGTACTATCGGATGCGTAATATAGGCATGGCCGGCGACGCTGGTGTCATGTCCCTAAAATAAATTAACCTTCTATCCAGTTGTTGCAGCGGAAAATCCGCCGTTTGTGTGAATAAATTTACTGGACATGCAAACCAGGCACCAACGCCCAGCGACACCGCATGGTTTTGTGGGACGAAATCGCCACCCAAGTTTCGGCGGATTATCCGGATGTCATCTGGGACAAAATGACGGTAGGCATGACCATGCAGCCCGAGACCATTAAATTGACGCGACCCAGAGAATAAATAGAGCGAGGGGCAGCAAGGACCCCACGGCCATGCCTAGCAGCATACCTGGAGATTTCCCTTTGCTGGGAAGCCAGCTCAAAAGGCAAGAGGGGATGAATTGGCAAAAGAAGATGATGGGGACGTAGAGAATGAAGCTAAGGGCCTCTTGGCCCGTAAAGACTTCCCAATAGGGTACGATTATCCCGGTGGTGACACCATAGCAGGTCCCTAGGATAACTCCGAACGGCGTCGACCAAGGAATGAAAAAAGCCATGCAGAAGATGCCGAAGAGGATGGGAATGAAAACCTGGATAGTGCGCGCCGTAACCTCCACGAAGTTTCCCGGTACCCAGGGCACCAACATGCTCACGGATATGACAATGATTCCGATGGTAAAGGCCAGGCGCTTGGCGATTCTCTTGTGTGCCTCTTCGCTCTCGGGCGGGCGATGGTAACGGTCGAGGAAGTCCGTCATGAATACGGCAGTGATGGAATTGACCCCGGAGTCAACGCTCGACATGGCGGCGGCGAAGAGCGCGGCCACCACCAGGCCCGACACTCCAATGGGTAGCTCGTGGGCGATAAAGTAAGGGAAGATCTGGTCCCCGTAGTTCAGGAAGTTTTTGCCTTCGGGAAGGAGACCGGCATTGGCTTGGTAAAAGGACACGAGGGCCAAACCCATGACGGCGAGGAGAATAGTCGTCATCAGCAATCCGACCATGCGCACAAGAAAGGCACGGCGTGCTTGTTTGATGTCCGTGGTGGCCATGAAGCGCTGGATCTGCGTCTGGTCGGACCCGGGCGACATGATATCAAAGAAAAAAGACTGGATGATCGCACCAATGATAGTAACGCGCACGGTGAGATCCCAACTGAACAAGGGCTGATCCACCCAATGGGGCAGGCGTTCAGTCGGCACCCAGGAAAACCCCTTGAAGTGTAGCGTTACGATGAGGATGGTGGCGATCACGCCCGTAAAGAGGATGAAAAATTGAATCGTATCCGTAATCATGACGGCACGGAGCCCTCCCATGGTAGTGTATGTGATGGCAATGATTCCGGTTACGATCTTGACTACAGGCTCTGCGCTCGGGTCGAGGTTCAGAATAACCACGATCGCCACGGAGCCGAAATGGATTAGGACCGACATCCAAACCATGCGCATGAAGATGAATATGACTGCACCCAGAGTACGCACATGCGGACCGAGCTGATCTTCCAAAAGCTGATAAGCGCTGATGACTCTCCTCCGCGTCAATACGGGAATGAGGACGAAGACCACAAATAAATAGCCGAATGGAGCAGCGACGATGTCTCCAATGACCTTGCCCCAGCCGTACCGCACCATTTCGCCTGGTCCATTGAGATATGAGATGGTGCTGTAGAGCGTGACGAACATGGAGATGCCAATGACCGCCGATCCCATACCCTTGCCACCAATGAAGTAATCCGCCGTCGTCCCTTTACGTTTGGAGGAAATGTAGCCTATCCAAACCACCACTAAGGCATAGACGATGATCATCAACCAATCGACCCAGTGCAGCCCCGAAGCTGAGGCTTCCCCGGTCCGCCCGTCGACACCGCAAACCGGCAACATGCTTGCGAGTAGACCGACCGTGCTCAGAAGCGCCAACTTGAGCTTTCCTGACGACCGCTTGGATTTCAGGCCTGCTGCAATCGGCTTCAATTTTGCTATTCTACTATGCAAAGCGCAGTGAGGCACAGTTCAAGACACCCCGCGGCGATATCCCTGTCAACGATCAACCCCCATCTATCTTTCCTCGGCGGTTTCGGACTTTGTTCGCCCGCATGGATCATGGCGGTACGGCAAGGACCCAGTGTTATTCGGACCTTGGTAGGGCAAGAGCATCCTTGCTCTGCCGCGTGCATTTCGATGATGATCGATAAAACTTATCGAATGTCACATGTCCTCCAATCTGCCCAATCGAAAGAAACTTTTCCACACGCCACCGCCTTGGGTGGGAGAATCGGAGGTCTTTTTCATCACTATAAATTGTCTTAAAAGAGAGACTAACCAATTGACTATCCCGAAAGTGGGAATCATAATCCTGAAGTCGGCGGAGTTTCACAATAGAAATCAGAATTGGTTTTGCAGATTACTCGTATTGATGCCTGACCACCTGCACTTACTAGTGTCATTTCCCCAGGGGACTGAAATGAAGAAATTTATTTCATCTTGGAAAGGTTATTTGGCAAAACAATGCCGACTCAAATGGCAGCGTGATTTTTTTGATCACAGGATCCGAAACTGGGAAAATTTGTATTCTAAGGCCGAATACATACGCCAGAATCCAGTTAGGAAAGGTCTTTGTACAAAGGACTCGGAATGGCCGTGGACATATGATTATTGGCGTGAATAATTTTTCGCGCGGCGCGGCAAGGATGCCATCGCCCTACCCACGTTAGCGGCGCGGCAAGGATGCCATCGCCCTACCCACGTTAGATAGCAGAGCAAGAGCATCCTTGCTCTGCCGCATGCATCCTTAGTCAATAGCCCTACGATTTATTCGGCCTTGGTAGGGCAAGAGCATCCTTGCTCTGCCGTTGGAAACTCGGCGGCGAGCGCAGCTTTCAGAAACCCTCCAAAACCTCTTTGTTCACAACCAGTTCGGGGTCGAGAGTGCCATCCAACCCAGCTAGCGCATTTTCTACGGTCTTCACTCCCATCCCGATAAGCGCCTCTTTGGTAAGGGCTGCGGAATGGGGGCTGAGAACGACGCGTTTTTCCGCCACTAGTGGGGATTGCGGCGGTAGCGGCTCTATCTGAAACGTATCTATTCCGGCCCCGTGCAAGGCGCCTGAACGGATGTGGCGGACCAGTGCGTCCTCGTCTATCAACCCGCCTCGGCTGGCGTTTACAACTATGGCTCCTCGGGGAAGAAGCGCCAGCCGCCGTTCCCCGAGAATGCCCCGTGTCTCATCCGTAAGCGGCACGTGCAAGCTGACTGCGTCCGCTCCTTTTAACCCTTCGTCCAAAGATTCGACAAATGTGACTGATAAATTGCGGGCGCCAGCGACATAGGGGTCAAATACAAGAACTCGCATACCCAGCGCAGCAGCGCGACGGGCTACTTCCTTACCGATGCGCCCGAAGCCGATGAGCAAAAGGGTCTTGCCGTTCAACTCCAAACCGGGCGTGTTGGCGCGGGCTGCAAATCGCCCTTCCCGAACCGCGCTATCCAGTTCGATCCCCGCCCGGGCCGCCGCCAAGAGCAAGAAAATCGTATGTTCGGCCACCGACACCGCATTGACTGGGCCAACGATAGTAACCGGGATGTTCAGTTGAGTGCAAAAATCGACCGGAATATTGTCGAAGCCCACTCCGTGCCGCGAAATCACCCTTGCCGATGTTGCCTGCTCAACCACTTTTCGGCTCATTGGCGCGTCGCGAACCGTAATGGCATCGGCGGGGCCAACGCGTTTGAGCAAATTTTCTTCTGAAAAATCAGTGACGATTTCATAGGATACATCTTCGCGTCCATCCAGCAGGGCCAGCGCTTTCTCATGAAGGGGCTGAATGACGAGTACCTTCTTTTTCATTCCTACCACCGCTTTCCGAATAGTGGTTTGCCTGCCGTGGGTGTGAGAACCCTTTCTCGCGCCTGGGCCAAAAGGTCTTTGAGGGTTCCCAAAGCCCCGAGCCGGGGAGTAGAGCGGGATTTCGGAATGTATCCAATCGCGTCGCGAGCCTCAGACAAGTCCCATTGCATGCCCGCATTTTCCGACATGATGTTGACCACGGCAGCGCCCTGAAACGGATTCAGGCAGGCGCATTCGACCGCCTGGGCCCAATCTTCATTCGACAACCACATCTGTTGTCCCCAGCGACCGAATGCCATGTGCCGACCCGGTTGGTTGTCGCCGGGTTGGCAATACCCGATGCGGAGAGACAGGAAAGCCATGCCGGAATGCCCGGCTTGCTCGATCCCCACACGTTCGAAGAACAATTTGGATGCGCCATACGGATTGACCGGCCGGGGTGGGGTTGTAGAAGAAAGGTGTGCCTCAGTGAATCTGTATCCACCCAGAACCCAATTGGAACTGGCAAACACAAACCGTTCGACCCCATGCGACTGCGCGGCGCGAAGCACATTGAGGCTGAGATCCATGTTGAGTACCTGCACGGAATCCCAGGTGGCCAGAGGCTTCGGATCCGCCGCCAGATGCAGTACCGTTTGGACGCCTCCGAAGTGCTTGGCCCATTCCGAATCGAAATTAGTCAGGTCGGCGGGGATCACATCCGGACAGTTGTTCGTGTTGCGGCCAATTCTCGAAACCCGGTTCCCGCTCGCCTTGAGGATCTTGACGGCCTTTTCGCCGAGATTTCCGGTAGACCCGGTCACCATGATATGAGTTCCCATACTGCAACAACATGTATCGATACCAATGCCCAATGTAAAGCGATGGCGGATGCTGGGTTCCCTTCCTCCACGCTTAATTTACCACGGATTACACGGATGAGCGCCGATAAGGATTAACCACAAATGACAAAAAACGCCGAAGGCGCCACTGAACACTTTCCTCTTTCCTCTGGAGCGAAGCGCCCCCATCCGGCTTTTACGCCAACGGCGTTAAACTCCAGAGCCCAGCGTCGCGCAGCGCACGCTGGGTTGCCGATCCCCCATATGATCGAACCCCAACGGGGTTCCACAATGAATCAACATTCCATCCGGCAGTTAAAGCGGAAAATATCCGCAATTTGCGTGAATGAATTAATGAGACACCACACTAGCGCAAGGCTTGACCCCTTCATTCCGAGAATTAACTTGGCGCTATTCCAGTCTAGTGTGGTGTCCCAGAAATTCCCTTGCACGCCCGTCGGGGTCATGCCGTAGAAAAGTGATGCCTTACGAAAGAAAAGGGTCGGGTCAAAAAAACTGTATTCCGTTGTACTCCATACACTTTTACAAGACGGCCGACCCTGTAAGGCATAACTTTTTACGTCTTGACCCCTTCTCCCGCGACCTCGAAACTCGCAGTTTATGTGAATGAATTTACAGGACACCACACTAGCTCAATGAACATGCAAATTTCCACCGGCCCGGTTTCTTGGGGCGTTTTAATGAAAGACACCCCGAATGTACCGCCGTATTCAATGGTGCTCGACCAAATGAAAGAGGCCGGTTATAACGGTACCGAGCTTGGACCCTATGGATACCTCCCTTTTGAGGTCGAAAAACTTCGCGGAGAACTGGAAGGTCGCGGCCTTGAATTGATCTCCGCCTTTGTCATCCTGAACATCCTTCAAGGAAAACGGGATGAAAACGTCTACCGCGAGGCTTTGGAAACCGTGCAGGTTCTGGGGGCGATGGGTTGTCATTACGTCGTTCTGTCGGACACCCTTTTCGTCGATGCCGACCGTGCCCGCCGTGCCGGGCGGGTTCGGGTGGAGGATTCGTTTAGTGAATCCGATTGGAATCTTGCCGCCGCAAACATCGATGATTTCGCCCGGCAAGTATACGAAGAATATGGCATGAAATCGGCCGTGCATCCGCACGTGGGCGGATACCTGGAAACCGAATTTGAAATCGATGGGCTACTGCAGCGGACCAACCCTGAGGTTGTCGGTCTATGCTTCGATATGGCTCATATCGCCTACGGCGGCGGGGATCCGGTCGCCGTGCTCGACAGGTGGCGCGACCGAACCTGGTACATCCATATCAAGGAATGTGACAACGAGGCGCGTGACCAAGTATTGGCGCGGAAGGGCGACTATTTCGACGGGGTCGAGTCGGGCGTCTTTCCCCAGTTGGGAAAAGGAACCATTGATTGGCAGGGGATTTCCAGGATACTGAACGAAATCGATTATCAAGGCTGGGGCACGGTGGAACAGGACATTATCCTCGGAAAGGGTGTAGACGCCCTGGCCTGCGCCAAGAGCAACCGTGCTTTTTTACGCGAGGAACTCGGTTGGTAGTTGTTTAAGAATACCGTCCCATAACCAAAGGAGCAGGAAAATGCCAAAAACCATAGGAATTGGAGTAATCGGGATGGGATGGATGGGCCAGACCCATAGCCGATCTTACCTGCAAGTGCCCTTGAGGTTTCCCCAGGCAGACCTGATGCCCCGGCTCGTCATCTGTGCCGATTCCGTAGAAGAACGGGCTACCCGGGCCAAAGCGATTCTAGGTTTTGAGGAAGCCACCACCGACTGGAACGAGGTGATTGAGAATCCGGACGTCGAGGTGGTCAATATTACCTCTCCGAATCACTTGCATGCGGAAATTGTCAGCGCTGCCGTGGTGGCGGGAAAACATATCTTTTGTGAAAAACCCGTGGGCCGGACACCGGAAGAAACCGCCTTGGTGGCAAGAGCGGCGGGAAACGCCGACATCAACACCGGCACGGGATTCAACTATCGGTGGACCCCTCTGGTGCAACATGCACGCAACCTGATCCGGGAAGGCAAATTGGGCGAGGTGACCCACTATCAGGGGCGTTTTTTCTCCATGTATGGCAGCAACCCCATGGGACAGTTCTCCTGGAGATTCGACTCCGATATCTCCGGCTACGGTGTGTTGGGCGACTTGATGTCCCATGTGGTGGACTTGGCCCACATGATGGCCGGGCCGGTAAAGCGCCTCTGCAGCCAGTCACATACCTTCATCACCGAAAGGCCCTTGCCGGTACCGGGCAGGGGGACGCACTATTCGTTGGGTCGGCCCGGAGACCCGATGGGAGAAGTTGACAATGAAGATTATGTTGGAGCCTTGGTGGAATTCGCCAACGGCGCCCGGGGGACATTCGAAGCATCGCGGACAATTTTCGGACCGAAATGCCAATTCAGCTTTGGCCTCAATGGGACCAAAGGCGCGGTTGGCTGGGACTTCGAACGGATGAACGAGTTGCAACTCTACCTCCCCGGCGGCGACGATGCTGACGATGGTTATATGAGAATTCTGGCAGGGGACCAATACCCCCATCACGGAAACTTTGTTCCCGGCTCGGGTACCGGTATTGGGTATGAGGATCTGAAGGTCATTGAGGTATACGAATTTTTACAATCCATCATCAACGATCGGAAACACACTCCGGGATTCGAACATGCTCTCCAGGTAGCCGAGGTAAACGCTGCCATGGTCCGGTCCTGGGAGAGTGGTCGGTGGGAAGAAGTCACACCACTTTTAAAGGAAGAAGGAAGAAGGAAGAAGGCTGAATAAAGAAGCCACTTTCGAGCTCCCAGCATCCAGGAACCTGTTGCTGTAGGCAAACATGTCCTGACGCTGTACCGTGCGTAGCATTGCGAAGCACAGTTTGAGCGAAGCGCTTGCTTACCCCTACTTTCCACTTTACTCTTTCCACTTGGCGCCAACGGCGCCTTAATCGGGGGATAAACCCCCTCCTACAGCTTAATATGTTATCAATAAAAGATCCTTGCGGAGCATTGTTCAAGATACCTGACTAGTTACCTGACGACAAACAACAGTAAACACCCAAATTCAATTCTATGAAATATTATACTGCTCAAGACACCATCCGCCTCACCTTGGGACAAGCCCTGGTAAAGTTCCTTCAGGTGCAATTCAGCGAGCGGGATGGAATTGAAAGACGTCTCATTCAAGGCATGTGGGGGATACTGGGTCACGGCAACGTATCGGGCCTCAGCCAAGCGCTGGTGGAATACGGCCGCGACCTTCCCTTTTACCAGCCTTGCAACGAGCAATCCATGGTCCACGCTTCCAGTGGTTTTGCCCGGGCCAACTTGCGATTGGCCACCATGGCCTGCACCTCATCCATAGGGCCCGGCACCACCAATATGCTCACCGGCGCCGCCACCGCCACCATCAACCGGCTTCCGGTGCTGCTTTTCCCTTCCGACTACTACGCTACCCGCTTCCAGGGACAGGTGCTGCAGGGGCTCGATCACCCCACCTCCATGGATGTGAGCGTGACCGATTGTTTTCGGGTCGTAAGTAAATTCTTCGATCGGATCACACGCCCGGAACAGATCTTGTTCTCATTGCCCGAAGCCATGCGGGTTCTTACCGACCCCGCCGAAACCGGGACCGTCACCATAGCGCTGCCCCAGGACATTCAGGGCTACGCCTTCGACTACCCGGTCAACTTCTTTGAGAAGCACATTTGGCGGATCGAACGCCGGCAGCCGGACGCTCAGCGAATCGAGGAGGCAATCCAACTTTTGCAAGCTGCCAAAAGACCTGTCATCATTGCAGGAGGAGGCGTTCACTACTCCGAAGCCTGGGACCAATTGGCTACTTTCGCTGAAAAATTCGGCATACCCATCGCTGAAACCCATGCCGGGAAGGGCGCCATCCGCAACGATTCGGATCTGTTAGTGGGCGGAGCAGGTCACACTGGCACCGCAACCGCAGCTCATTTCTGCGCCAAAGCCGATCTCGTCATTTGCATCGGCACCAGACTGCAAGACTTCATCACGGGTTCGAACAGCGCTTTCCAAAATCCGCAAGTCAGGTTCATCGGAATCAACGTGTGCGGCCACGATGCCTACAAGCTTGGCTCATTGCCCATCATGGCCGATGCCCGGGAAGCATTGCGCGTATTGACCCAAGCCGGGGAAGCCGCCGGCATACGGCCCGACCCGGAATACACGCGGGAAATCCCCATCCAAAAGCAGAAGTGGAACCATCTCCTGGCCAAAGAGGTAAACGTCCAGCACCCCGGAGAGGCAATCAACCAGGGACATTTGGTAACCATACTCAATGACAGCATGGAACCCGGCGATTCACTGGTTGCAGCCGCCGGGACCATACCTGCCGATCTAACCAAGCTCTTCGACTCCAGCAATGGGCGTACCCTGTATTTGGAGTTTGGAAACTCCTGTATGGGTTTTGACATTCCTGCCGCCATTGGAGTGAAAATGGCCCGAAAGGAAGGGGAAGTCTTTGTCCTCATGGGGGATGGCAACTATCAAATGCACCCCATGGAGCTGGTCACCGCCATACAGGAACAAACCAAGATCACCGTGGTACTGGTTGACAACGGCGGCTTTCAATCCATCCACGGGCATCAGAAAGCCTTGGTTGGGCATAGCCTGGGCAATGAGTTCAAAATCCGGGATCCTCAAACCAAATTGCTGGACGATGGGGAATTCATCGATGTGGACTACGTACAAAATGCCCAAAGCATTGGCTTGAAGGCTTGGCGGGCAACCGACGAAACGGAAATCAGGCAGGCTCTGACCGCGGCGCGGAGCGAAACAGGATCCTGTATGATCGTAGTGCCAACCGAAAAATACCGTTACACTCCCGAATCCGGAATCTGGTGGGAAGTAATCGGCGCCGAAGTTACCGGAGATCCCAAAACAAAGGAGCTGGTCGACGCCCGCGAGGCCGGAAGGGTCAACCAACGTTTCTATTTTTGACCCGATGAAGGTTTCGCATGCCCGCTCCAGTGCCGATTTTTCGGAGCGCAATAGAAGATTCATGCAATTTGCGGGTTAATGCCATGGCAACCGTTTTAAAAAAGGGAAAAAGCGCTGAAGATCGGTTTGAAGCCGATCAAAAAGTCCAGGAAACCGTACGGGGCATTTTGGCCGATATTCGCCATCGCGGCGACGAAGCGGTACGAGAGCTATCTGAAAAGTTCGACAATTGGAATCCACCGAATTTCAAACTCTCCCAGGAGCAAATAGAGGAGATTACCGGCAGCTTGCCTCGACAAACCATTGATGATCTGAAATTTGCCCAGGCCCAGGTTCGCAATTTCGCCGAAGTGCAACGAGCAGCCCTTCGGGATGTCCAAGTCGAAACACTTCCGGGTGTCATCCTGGGGCATAAGAACATCCCGGTGAACTCGGTCGGTTGTTATGTGCCGGGTGGGCGATATCCCATGATCGCCTCTGCCCACATGAGTGTGTTGACAGCCAGCGTAGCGGGGGTGAAACGGATTATCGCCAGCACCCCTCCCATCGACGGAGTCCTTCCCCAAGAGACCATCGCCGCCATGCATCTGGGAGGCGCTCATGAAATTCACATCCTGGGGGGTGTTCAAGCCATCGCACGGATGGCGTTAGGCACTGAGACGATGCCCGCCGTAGACATGGTCGTCGGCCCCGGCAATGCCTATGTGGCGGAGGCCAAGAGGCAGCTTTTTGGCCAGGTCGGTATCGATCTGTTGGCCGGACCTACCGAAGTTTTAATCGTTGCCGATGAATCCGCCGATGCCGAGATGGTCGCCACCGATTTGCTGGGGCAAGCCGAGCATGGCCCTACCTCCCCAGCCATCTTGATTACCACAAGCAAAAAGTTGGCCCGGGAAACGGAAGCAGAAATCGCCCGCCAGTTGGAGACCCTTCCCA
The DNA here is from genome assembly GCA_964291575.2 of Opitutales bacterium. Taxonomy (GTDB): domain Bacteria; phylum Verrucomicrobiota; class Verrucomicrobiia; order Opitutales; family UBA2995; genus JAABVD01. The sequence continues at coordinate 210,396 of OZ219851.1, forward strand.
CGGCCGATATCGCTGCCGTCGCTTGGCAGGACTACGGACAAATCATTTTGGTCCGGGACCATGCCGAAGCCCTCGTCCAAGCAGAAAAAGTTGCCTGTGAGCATGTCCAAATCCTGACCACCAATGATGACTTCTTTCTCCACAACATGACCAACTATGGCGCCCTTTTTGTCGGTCCCCGCACCAATGTAGCTTATGGTGACAAAGTCATTGGAACCAACCATACGTTGCCGACGAAACTGGCGGCTCGCTACACCGGCGGTCTCTGGGTGGGTAAATTTATCAAGACGGTGACTTACCAACGGGTCTTGACCGATGAAGCAAGCGCCAAGATCGGCCAATATTGCTCTCGCCTGTGCCAATACGAGCGTTTCCTGGCCCATAAAGCCCAGGCCGACTTGCGGGTAGCCAGGTATGGCAATGAGCCGGTATAATCGCCCTCGGTAGTGTCCTGTCCCAGAAATTTCCTCGCACCTTCGTCGGGGTCATGCCGTAGAAAAGTGATGCCTTGCGAAAGAAAAGGGTCGGGTCTTAAAAACTGTATTCTATTGTACTCCATACACTTTTACAAGACGACCGACCCTGTAAGGCATAACTTTTTACGTCTTGACCCCTTCCCCCGCGACCTACTCACTGCTTCAATTACCTCCAAATTTAAACCGAGTCCGCTAAAGTGCATCGATTTCCATTCAAGTTTCTTGGCCTGCTAATCGTGTGCCTTGGCTTTCCGGCTCTTTACGCAAAGGAATCCTTTGTGGGCCAACCTTGGCTCATGCATCACATCGACAGGCAGTATTGGAACCATAATTCACTGAGCCCCGGGGACGTGAATGGCGATGGTTTCGACGATTATGTTGTTATCCACGAAGGCCCGGACCTTGTTTCCATTGTATTTCACCCCGGCGATGCGGAAGCCGTTTATTCCGAATGGGAGAAGGTCGTCGTAGCGCAAGGTAATAATGTCGAGTACGGCTACTTCGGGGATTTCGATTCCGATGGAAATCTGGACATTGCTTATGCTGATGGAAAAAACTCGAAAGTATTCATTGTTTGGGGGCCGGAGAAAAAGCATGTAAAGGAGTCCGGCGCTTGGCAGGATGGAGGCCCGCTCCCGGAATCCGTCGAAATAGGGCACTACCTCTTTCTGGAGTCCTTCGATATCAATGCTGACGGCGCCTTGGACATCGTTACGGGAGGTCGAATGGGAACCGATGGAAATTTCACCGGCCTTATTTGGTTTGAGGCTCCAGCGGCAAAAGAGGACCGGCGCAAACTCGGCAAGTGGAAGCGGCGTGCTATTGATCCGGATCTCCAAAGCGGCCATGGATTTGTCTTTGTCGACATCGATGCCGATGGAGATTCGGATATCGCGGTCGGTAATGCCGACTGGGATACGACGGAGTATGAAGAAGCCGTATTCTGGTACGAAAACCCCGGATCTCCATCCGGTCGGATCGGGCGGCCTTGGAAAAAGAGAATGATAATGCGGACCATCAGGTTTTTTTCCAAGAATCAACTAGGGGTCGGAGACCTTAACGGGGACGGCAAAGTCGACCTCGTCGCGCAATCCGACAACCTTGTCTTCTACATGGAGCAAATCGATCCGGATCATTGGAATATCCATGAAATCCCTAAACCCGAAATTACCCGCTGGGTTACCCGGCCCATCAAGGTCGTTGATCTGGACCAAGACGGAAAGTTGGACATCGTAGGCATGACGATTCACAATTTTCGGTTACACTCCTTTGGGGAAAGCATCCGTTTTCTGGATGCAATATCAGGGTGATGAGCCTGGAATCGATAATTGGATTACGCGGGTTATAAAATGGTCCGACGGGTTTTCTGCGCCCAAATCCTGGCAAGGTGAAAAGTGGGACCACATGCGTTTCGTCGATGTGGACCGTGACGGTGATCTGGATATTGTCGGGAACTGCGAAGAATATTACTCCGCGGAGGGAGGAGGGCGAAAAACGCTCCTGGGCGTGGTGTGGTTTGAAAACCCAACCCTTTGAACCTCTGTGCCCTAGGACCTTTCGCGCTTCGTGAGAGTCAATTCCTCAGCAGCTTATCAGCGTCCATCTGCGGTTTATTTCTCGCCAAGAACGCCAAGAACTCAAAGAGGAACAGGAGGGGGACATTCCTGCATGCCACGCCGGGAGGCGGGTCCGCCATTGTGTGTATAAGGCGGGTTGGGAAAACCCGCCCTCCGTTAAATCCTTATTTTGTGCTTTTTGTGGCTATTTCCCCATCCGTTCCCATCCGTGAAATCCGTGGTTTCTCCCTCTTGCGTCTTTTGTGCCTTTTGTGGTTCCCCTCTCTCAGCAACTCAGCATCTCTTATCCTTAGTGCCTCAAACTAAAATCGCCCTCAGTAGCCCTGGCATCATGAGAGTCGATGGGGGTGACTTATCTGAAGAGTGCAATTTTTCTTGTCAGCCGAAACGTAGGATACTTATATGACAAGTATGGTAATCCAGACGGTATCTACGGTCGATGCCATTGAGGCCCAATTCAGGCAAAATATACTGGATGGAGCCTGGGCTCCCGGAGAAAAGATCCCCAGTGAAAAGGAGTTGGGAAACCTTTTGGGGGGTGAGCCGTTTGCCCATACGCGAGGCTACTGCACGTCTCAAGGCGCTGGGAATGGTCCGTTCCGTGCAAGGAAAGGGTGTGTTTGTAGAATCAAGGGTAAGAGAATCCGGATTGAGTGACGCTCTCATTCCAATTTTTTTGGAAAAACCTCCTCATTTGTACAGGCAACTCGTTGAAGCAAGAGCTCTTTTGGAAGGTGAGATTGCTGCTTTGGCGGCTAATAATGGCACCGGGGAAGAAAAGGAAGAACTCTCCTCCTTTCTCGATTTCCCTGCCTCTGCCATCACCACGGCGACAGCTTTTGCTGAATACGATAATGCTTTCCACGTTCACTTGGCTAAAATGGCCAAAAACGATTTCCTCTACTTTCTCTTTCGTTCCCTGTGTCCCTACATTTGCAAATTCCTGGAAGAATTTGGCACAAGCCAGGAGGTTCGGTCTTCCGCTCTATCCCGTCATGAGGATTTGGTCGACGCTGTGGTTAAGGGGCAGCCGGGAAAACGCTAGAAAAGCCGCTCAAAGCCATCTGATTCCCTGCCTGGATACCTATTTCGGAAAGGTATCATGATTTCTCGAAGTTCCCATGAGTCGGCACACGTGACCCCCTTTTCTCGGAAACAGCGAACCGTATCAAGCCGTGGAGGAAGGGAGGCAAAAACCATTCCTTTACATTTTGCCAAGAAATGCGGCAGTCTCAAAGTCAGTCGCTTCCTTTGGTTTGAATACAGAGGGACCAAATCAGGCTATTCCATTAACAACTACCTGACTATGGCAGATCTCCGACTTTCGATTTCTCCCTGTCGGGGTCATTTCCTGGACCCCTTCCTACGCGCCATCACAACTCTGGTTTTGTTTTCAGGGCTTGTTCTGGTTGGTCAGGAGGATCCGGATCAGGACGGAAGAAGAGATTTATGCTTTAGACCCCTTCACCATCGCCGAAGAAACCGGCCAGGGCTACAGCGCCACTCTTTCGATTTCCGGAACGAGGACCAGGATCCCTATTAAGGATCTCCCGCGATCACTGAATGTAATCACCTCTGAGTTTATCCAGGATACGGATAGTTACACCCAGGGTGAAATGCTTGAATTTACCAGTAGCGTAACCAGGATACATGGGGACGACTCTGGTGATAGAGGGGATAACAACATAGCCATTCGAGGTTTTGAAGTCGGCGCCCCGTATCGAAATTTTTTCCGCTATCGTCAGCCCATTTGGGCTATTAACGTCGACCGAACCGAGGTGGTCAAAGGTCCCGCTTCAACCCTTTACGGAATCGCGGGACCGGGCGGACAGGTAAACTACATCACCAAACGGCCCCTTTTCGTTAAGCGTGGATCCATAGATGCCGGCGTTGGCCTTGAAGCAAGAGATTCTTATCGACTCATTGTCGACTACCAGGATGTCTCCAGGTCAAGGGACGGAGAATGCCATCGGCTACCGTTTTGTCGGGGGATTTCAGGAGAGTGAGGGTCCCAAGGATCGAACCGCAGAGGATCGTAAATTGTATGACCTGTCCCTCAACCTGAAACTGTCGGAGAGAGAATCTCTCATTTTCGAATACGAATTCAGCAGGTTCAAACTGATTCCCAACGGCGGCACGCCCGGAACGGAGACGGCGGACGCACAAAATCTCATCGAAGAAAGATTCGGGCAGAGTTTTATCGATGGGGTAGAGTGGTTCACTCCTCCCGAACTGCAAACCCAGGAGGCCGATCAGCTCATTTTCGAAGTCTTTTACGCTCTGCCGGAATTCACTTTCAACAATCGCTATGATTTCAGGGAGGTTGCCAGCAACCTGTTGACCTTCGAGTACCGCCGGGAGGTGTTCTTCAATTGGAACATGAATCTGGCCTACCTCTACAACGCCCTGGAGCTCGACGAAATTGATTCTATCGATGAGAATTTAAAGGGAGACCTTCAGGACCCAAAGGTCGGATTTTCACCCCCGGTAGAAGAATTGCCTATGAGTCACCTTCGTACCGGAGGACCATGGGACCCATTTACGGGAACGGTTTCCCAATCGGGCCGCCATGACCTTGAAGATATCGAAAACCACGCGCTCCAGTTCACCCTCACGGGTGATTTTGATCTGGGATTTTTGCGTAACTCCTTTTTGGTGGGGTTTTCCTACGACAGCGACAATCGGGACGCCATGCAATTTGAAACCAATGGCGTTAAGGTGAACAACGTCCAGGATTGGAAAAATGTAAATTGGCGGGGTATCGTAGGTGTGGAAAATGCGGATGTTCTCCGTCAGTTCCCCGTCCGGGACGAATTAGGCAGGCCGGTCATTGAAACCATAGTCCTTCCCGGTGGGAGGGAATTCAAGAGACCCGTCTTTGAAGACGAGCCCCGCGCCTTCCTCTTGGAGTGGGAGGACCGAATGACGGTCGAACAATCATTTCAGGGTCAAGCCTATTGGATTACCATGAACTCCACTCTCTGGGACGACCGTATCCGTTTCGTATACGGCATGAGGCGGGATGAATTCACTCAGGACATTTATTCGGTAATAAACGACCGTTTTCTTTTTACCTTGGACAGCATCGTTCAATCCAAGCAAACCCAAAGTTCGGACAGCCCCCAATTAGCCTTTCTCTTTCAACCTTTTTCCTTCCTCGGCCTCTACGGTTCCCACAGCGAATCCACTATTCCCCAGTTCGGCCTTTGGCGAGACCAATTCGTAGATCCGAAAGACTCACTGCCACGACCTCCCCTCGAAGGTGAAAGCTCCGAGGTTGGACTGAAGCTGAACCTGCTCGATAATAGAATCAGTGGCACCTTTGCTTACTTTGACGCCAAGAGAAATAACCGGGTTGCCAGCACGGGATCGCCCGACCGATGGGGAGCCTGGCAAAGAATTTTAAGCGATGAACAAGCTGAGGGTTACGAGATGGACCTGCTCCTCACTCCCATGCCCAACTGGCAAATTCTGCTCGCGGCCGCTTTTACCGATACACTCCAAATCAGTCCCAGAACGGCGGAGCCCAATCAGGATACTTCCCGCCCCATTCCCAATATTTCGGATCGGCAGTACAGCGCCTTTACCAAATATGATTTCCCCGAGGGATTTCTATCTGGCTTCTCCATTGGCGGCGGTTTCAATTACGCCAGTGCCAAGACTTGGCGCCGTAGCGATCAATACGATCGTATCCGAGACATACACGCTCAACCGTATACCATTTATCGGCTCTTTGCCGGATACCGGTGGCAGGCATCGGACAGGGAATTCAACCTGCGCCTCAATATTCGCAACCTGTCAGACGAATTCTTCTGGATCAACGCCGCTCAATTGGGAGAACCTCGCGAAGCCCGCCTTTCCCTGAGTGTCGATTTTTAGGATTTTTGTATTGTAAACCCCGCAAAACATGGCTTTTAAATCAATCAATCAACCCGTTAAATTCTTATGCAAAACAAAAGTGTAGCAAAACTCCTCGCTTTTTCCGGCTTTACTTTTTGGTTCGGATCTTTTATGGCGCAAGGTGAGGTTGTCCAAGTCGGCACGATGGTCGATCCGGATAACGTCATTATCAACAATATTGATCCCCCTCTATTTCAGGAAGTTGTCAGTATTCCCATTGTCGGCGGGAGAACCTATGTGCGCGACGTGGATATATTTACGGGAACGAGCGGTGTGCCCACAAATCCTGACGGCACCCCCGTGGACGCCTCCGTGACCTTCGAAATCCTCACCACCACGGTCGATGACGGGGTCAATAACAATTCCATCACTGCCATGGATGAATGGAATCTGGTTACCGTTGCGGGCCGAAGGTCCTTCAGTGACAATCCTGATGACCAAGGGGGGAGACCGGCCTGGCAAACCGGCAATTTTGGCGGTAAGGACACCTTTACCAGCACCAATGATGACGGTCCCGATTTTATCCTTATTGAAAATGCCGCCAATGATGACCTGGTCGTCCAAGCCGTTTTTCCCGATGGCACTACCGGGCAATGGACTGGATTGATTGTCGGAGATGAACAGCAGGTCGCGCTTTGGGGCGACACCGGCCTGGTAAGCCCTGCCACTTCAATTGGAGAAGGTCAGGGGAAGTTCGGTGTCGGCTGGAGAGTCGAAGACCTGCTGGGTGCAGATGGGAACCCGTTACCCCAGGACACCGAAATCTTTGCCCTTCGTTTCAACGACCCGACTCAATCGCCGGATACAGGGCTGGATCCCTGTTTGCTCGTCGCGGTTATTCAGCAACAGGGACTCTCCCAAGTCGGCACTATGGTCGACCCGGATAACGTCATTATTAACAATATTGATCCCCCTCTATTCCAGGAGGTTAGCAGTATTCCCATCGTCGGTGATAGAACCTATGTGCGCGACGTGGATATATTTACGGGAACGAGCGGTGTGCCCACAAATCCTGACGGCACCCCCGTGGACGCCTCCGTGACCTTCGAAATCCTCACCACCACGGTCGATGACGGGGTCAATAACAATTCCATCACTGCCATGGATGAATGGAATCTGGTTACCGTTGCGGGCCGAAGGTCCTTCAGTGACAATCCTGATGACCAAGGGGGGAGACCGGCCTGGCAAACCGGCAATTTTGGCGGTAGGGACACCTTTACCAGTACCAATGGAGCCGGTCCTGATTTCATCCTTATTGAAAATGCCGCCAATGATGACCTGGTCGTCCAAGCCGTTTTTCCCGATGGCACTACCGGGCAATGGACTGGATTGATTATCGGAGATGAACAGCAGGCCGCGCTTTGGGGTGACACCGGCCTGGTAAGCCCTGCCACTTCAATTGGAGAAGGTCAGGGGAAGTTCGGTGTCGGCTGGAGAGTCGAAGACCTGCTGGGTGCAGATGGGAACCCGTTACCCCAGGACACCGAAATCTTTGCCCTACGCTTCAACGACCCGACTCAATCGCCGGATACAGGGCTGGATCCCTGTTTGCTCGTCGCGGTTATCATAAGTGATGACCAACCCACTGGAAATTGGCAATTAGTCACGGACTTTGAGGATCCCGATGGCGCGTTTGCTGATTTCAAAGGGCTCGACAATAACGTTGTCGGAGGCAAGATATGGAATGTAGATGCCGAGGTTCCGGGTTTTGTCGGAGCCGAAGCCGATCCTCAGCCCTGGGCTGGCGATGAAGGCAACATGGCCTTGCATGTCGAACACCCCAATACGACCGGGGGCATGTCAACCGCCTTCGTTCTCCTTCCTGAGGACATCGCGGACGGCACGGTAGCCACCCTCTACTTCCGCTGGTGGATGAACAAGAACGGCGGTCATGAGTGCGGAATCTTCATGGCCAGCCGGGATGAGGTCCTGAAATTTCTACCTCCCTATAATGTGGGTGAAACTCCTGCGGATAGGAATAACACGATAAGACACGGGTATGGTGACCACCAGACCTGGTGGCGTATTGCTGGAGAGTTTTCCCTCCCCCACTTCGGTTACAGCGGACCGGGTGAAGTTCAAAGGAATGCCCCACCTGTGAATACCGATGAATACCTTGGCCCGGAGGATAGCGGCAAGACTTTCCACAGCCGTGGCGATTTAACGGGACAGCAACAGTATCAGCCCGGTGTCTGGATGGAAATGTGGATCATTTACGATACGGAAAATGACATTCGAATGGAATACCAGAGGCAAAACGATGGCGTGCAGAGACAAAACCACTGGGCCATCGTCGACGCCGACGATAACGTTGAAAAAGTCATTGACCACATGCCCAACAGCAAGGGAATCACGGATGCGGACTATCCGGGCTTCTACATGGTCAACTGGGTTCGGCCCAATCCGAATTATGACACCCAGGTATACATGGATGACGTCTGGATTGACTATACCGGTATCAACCTTTCCACCCCTCCCCACGGCAAGACCCGTAGCACGGAAGAAATAGATACCACGCCTCGGGTAGCGCGTGCATCCGCTGGGTCCGGAACCCTTACCCTGACAATGGCTCCTCCATCTGAGGCCGAAGTAGGTGCGGGGGTTTACCTGGCTGACGGAACTGCCTTGGGCACCATTGCCTCCATTTCTGGCAATACGCTTACCTTGGGAGCTCCGCTGCCAGCGGGAGTTACCGTTCCAAGTAATTCCGCACTAACCTTTGGAGATCCCGTCGACACAACCGCGGGCAAGTTCATCAATATCTCGACCCGCGCCATGGTGGGAACGGGCGATGACGTCATGATTGGCGGATTCATTGTAGGAGAGGGCCCCCAGCAAGTGCTGGTCGAAGCAATTGGGCCGGAATTGGCGGATAGGGGCGTTGCCGGAGCCCTGGAAGATCCGGTGCTCACCGTGACCGCCGCTGATGGTACGGTATTGATGGTCAACGACAACTGGGAGGACTCCCAGGGGCAGATGGTAATCGATCTTTGGGGAGGCAGTCCAAACGTGGCTGCTGGCAGCGCGAGCTCGGCCGCCGTTCTCACTCTCCCGCCCGGCAACTATACCGCCAAGGTGGAAGGAAAGGATGGAACGACCGGAGTGGCGCTTGTCGAGGTGTATCAGATCGACTAAACGCTCTCGCTCTGTCGCAACATAAACGACAATTACCTTTTTATAGCTGGGCAGGAGTTAATCCTGCCCAGCTATTTATTACCCGCATTTTTCCTCCTCTCAGCAACTCAGCATCTTAGCATCTCCTATCTTTTGTCCCTTCCCTTTTTCAACCTTCAGCCTTTTCTCTCATCATTCCTAATTCCTAAATGGCGCCCTTGGGCGCCTCCCCCCATCCGTGCTCATCCGTGTAATCCGTTGGCCCTTCCCCAGCCCCTGGCTTGCCATCGGGAAAATTATCGTTGTCGGCTCTTACTTGGCTGGTTCGCCTTCGCTGATCGGACAAACTGCTTCCCAAAACGGATTTCTCGGTTCCTATTTCAATACACAGGATTTCTCGCAACGCGTTCTTGTCCGGGTTGATTCTGAAGTCGATTTTAACTGGCAGACCCAATCTCCCGGGGAAGAGGTCAACCGAGATGGCTTTTCCGTTATTTGGCAAGGCGCCCTGACGCCTGAATTTTCCGAGGAATACACTTTTCTGATAAACAGTGACGGACTTGTTAACCTATGGATCGACGATGTGTTGTTAGTGGATGGGTCACGCTCTCCCACATCGAGAACTCACTCCGGCAAAATCCTTTTGTCCAGCGGACAATCATACCTGCTAAAGCTGAACTATGTGCACGATTCCGGGGCTGCATTTGCCAGACTGTTTTGGACCAGCAGCTCCCGCAGTTTGGAAATCATTCCCAAGGAGAGAGTTACCCTATCATCGGAAGACATCAATTTTCCTCCAATGGTCCAAGTCCCCCCAGTGCAAAACCTCAGCCCGCCATCCATGGAACTCCTGCTTGCCGCAAATGTGGTAGACGATGATTTTTCCGGCCAAGGACAAATAGGCCGGGACTACGGCAGTGTTGCATGGAGCCAATCAAGTGGACCGGGCGAGGTGCAATTCGAAGACGCATCCAACCTGGTGACCCATGCGACTTTTCCGCTTATGGGAGAGTATGTCCTAAATTTGGAAGCGGTTGACGACGCCGGACAGTCCAGCAATGCGGATATGGTTGTAATGGTGGATCACCCTCCATGGCCGATGCACCATATCGACAATTTTTCCTGGAACCATAATTCGCTAAGTCCGGGTGACGTTAACGGCGATGGTTTTAATGACTATGCGGTCATGCATGAAGGGCCCGATACCTATACCGTTGTCTTTCATCCTGGAAGTGAGGGAAATGATAAAGCGCTGTGGCCCATTACCCAAATAGGTCGAGGTGGCAATCCGGAATATTCTGATATCGCAGATTTCGACGGCGATGGAAACATGGATGTCGTTGGAGGTGGTGGCGCAGATGGAAGCCAACCCCCTGGAGTCAAGGTGTTTTGGGGGCCGGACCCCGCTTTATCGATGGACAGCGGGGCTTGGACGGACAGCGGTGTTTTTCCCCAGACTGCCAATAGAGGGCACATTCTCTTCATAGAAGCTCACGACATAAATAGGGACGGTTTGGTGGACATAGTCGTGGGTGGTCGGCTCCAGAATAACCCCCGAGTATGGGCGGGTCTTTACTGGTTGGAAGCTCCTCAGGATCCTGAAGTTCGACGGAACCCATCAGCCTGGGAATTTCATTATATCGATGACGCGCTGATGAGCGGCCACGGATTCGTCTTCACCGATATCGATCAGGATGGAGATAATGACTTCGTTGTGGCAAACGCCGATTGGAATACACCTCAATCAGAAGAAATGATCCTCTGGTATGAGAACCCAGGAAATGGAACCGCGGCCCAGTTGGACCCATGGCCAAGGCACGTTATCTACCGAGGCGATGAGTTCTTCGCCAAGCCACAGGTGGGGGTGGGAGATTTGAATGGAGATGGTCTCACTGATCTATGTGTTCAAGTGGAACGTGAGGTTTTCTATTTCAGGAAAACAGGGCTCAATCCTGTAACCTGGGAACGTATGGTAATCCCCAAACCTGCCTATACCCAATGGTTAAATCGGCCCACAAAGATAGCCGACCTCAACGGAGACGGTCAGTTGGACATTGTGGGGATGCTTATCCATAATTTCGGGGATTTTCCAGAAGGCAAGGCCTCTGTTTTCTGGATGGAATATACCGGGGATGAACCGGCAGCGGACAATTGGGTAACTCACGTAATCAAATGGTCAAATGGAAATCAAACGGGCCAAAACTTTCGGGGGGAGAAATGGGATCATTTGCGGTTCCTCGACATGGACCGTGACGGAGATTTGGACATCATTGGCAACTGCGAGGAACACTATGATTCGCTACGTCGTACCCAAGTCGGTGTCGTGTGGTTCGAAAACCGACTCAATGAACCGGCCCATACTTTTACCGAAGATGGTAACGGCCACACGGTCATAGAGGCTGAAAACTATTCAGCTATGAGTGATGGCGATTGGTTTATTCATACCGATCATGAGGGCTATACCGGAGACGGTTACCTGGTTGAGTTTCACTCGGAGAACCAGCCGGAACAGGATTGGAATCAGAGTGGAGGAGTTAGCTACGAAGTTAACCTTGAGGGAGGAGAATACGAAATTTGGGTCCGTCGCGGCGTGCCCTCGAATTGGGGAAGACGCGGAGGTGAGGGATCCAACTCCGTTTGGCTCGGAATAAATGGAGAATTGATGGGAGAATCCTTCTTTGACGACAGTCCGGAAGGATTTGATGGTTGGACCTGGGTAAATCAATTGGAAGACGGATCTCCACTTAGTGTGTCTCTACCCGAGGGCCGCCACCTCCTGAACCTACAGGGTCGTGAAGGTGGATACGCCATTGATCAGATCGTCATTGCTCAGGTGGATGCCGGATTCCGTGGAGACGATTTCTACGATTGGCGCGGGCAATACGCCGTCGTCAGAGTCGGCACACTCGTCGACCCGGACAACATTGTTGTCGATGACACCGGGAGTCCCGTGTTAATCATGCTCGGCAGCATTCCCATTCCCTCTGACGAGAAAACCTATGTTCGCGACATGGACATCTTTGTTGGTCAAAGCGGTGTGCCCTTGAATGCGGACGGCTCACCCGTGGACACGGCCGCTACCGTGGAGGGACTCACCACGACGAGGGATAACGGGGTCAACAACAATTCGATTACCGGCATAGACAGTTGGAACATCAATAATGGCGCTGGACGCAATGCCTCCTCGCCGGAATGGGAGACCCGAAGGTTCGGCGGTTTGGATACCTTTACCAGCACCAATGGTGATGGCGTCGATTTTATCATGATTGAACAGGGCGGAAATGATGATTTGTGGGTACAACCGGTATTCCCGGACGGCACAACCGGCCAATATGTCAAGCTGGCGGCTGGAGACGGACCGGAGTGGGGTGACACCGGCCTGGAAACCCTGGAGGGCGCCCCAGGCGTTGGCCAAAAGATCGTCGGTCTCGGCTGGAAAGTTGAAGACCTGTTGGATGGGGAGGGCAATAACCTGGCTCCGGACACGGAAATTTTGGGATTGCGTTTCAATGACCCTGCTCAGGGGGATGATCCCGCCCTTGACCCATTGTTGGTCGTCGCAGTCATTATTGATACTACCACACCCCGTGCGGTAGGTGAAGTGGTTGGATCCAACACCATAACTTTGGCCGCGGATCCTACTGCCGATATTACAGTAGGCAAGCTGGTCCAGCTTGAGGATGGAACGACAGTGGGTAAGATTGCTTCCATTGCCGGACGGGTGCTTACCTTGGAAGCTCCGCTGCCCGTCCCAATTCCAGGTGACGCGCCTCTAACATTTGTTGACCCTCCCGACACTGTCACGGGCAAGTTCATCAATATCTCGACCCGCGCCATGGTGGGAACGGGCGATGACGTCATGATTGGCGGTTTCATTATCGAAGAGAGCCTCCAGCAAGTGCTGGTCGAAGCAATTGGGCCGGAATTGACGGATAGGGGCGTTGCCGGAGCCCTGGCCGATCCGGTGCTCACCATAACCGCCGCTGATGGTACGGTATTGATGGTCAACGACAACTGGGAGGACTCTCAGGGCAGTTGGTCAGGGACCTTTGGGGAGGCAGTCCAAACGTGACTGTCGGCAGCACGAGTTCGGCCGCCGTTCTCACTCTGGAGCCCGGCAACTATACCGCCAAGGTGGAAGGAAAGGATGGAACGACCGGAGTGGCGCTTGTCGAGGTGTATCAGATCGACAACTGAACCCCCTCGCTCTCCCTTTGTGCCTTCTCATAGCGCCCTTGGGCGCCTCTTATCCTGTACATCCATGTTTCAATTGGAAGATGTCGCTTCGCTCGATCACGATCACGATCATTTACTTCGTGCTCCTTCGTGCCCTTCGTGGATCCAATTCCCAATTCCTAATTCCTAACCCAAGTTCGACAGTTGAGCGGTAAAAATGAAAAAAATCAACGGATGAATGGGGCGAAACTCCTTAAATGACCCCTAAAATCCCCGTAAAACCCTTAAAATCTCCCTAATTTTCAAGGGTCGTGGGTCCAGGGGCGATGTAGTGGAGACCACACCATTGTCAAGGGTGCAGAAAGCACAGATGCTATGGGTCGATGTATTTACGTCGCAACCGTCGCCGCAAAAATGGAGAGGATTACGACTATTGGAGCTTAGTGGAATCGGTGCGCACCGCCCAAGGTCCTCGGCAACGCGTCGTGGCCTATATTGGCAAGGAACCTGGATTGGATGTAGATCAGCGAGTGGGGTGGGAACACATTGGCCAGTTGCTTGATGGGTGGGGTGATGAGAGCGAAGAGCAACTCGAGCTTTTCAGCTTCGAGCGATTGGAGGCGCCGTTATGGGCTCAGGTTAATTTGCGTGGGATCCGAGTGGAACGGGTGCGCCAATTTGGCAAGGTGTATGTAGCATTGGCCCTTTGGAGGCGCTTGGGGCTGCATCGTTTCTTTGCCGAGCATATGCCTAGTGGGCGCGAAGCGGTGGATTGGTCCCAGGTGGCTTCGATCCTTTGCGCGGGTCGATTCTGCCAGCAGGCATCCGAATTGGCCCTGGCCGAACGCTGGTATGCCTCCACCGCTCTTGAAGACCTCATTGGGATCAATGTCGAAGCGGTCTACGACAATCGCTTGTATCGTGGACTGGACCGGGTTTTACCGCTGCGTTCGGCGCTCTTCGAGCATCTGCGTGAGAGCTATGCAAGTATGTTCGGCTCCTGTTTCGAGTTTCTCATCTACGATATAACGAGCACCTATTTTGAGGGGAAGAGTATGGATAACGACCAAGCCCAACGCGGCTACAGTCGTGATCATCGGCCCGATTGCAAGCAAGTGTGTATCGGTTTGGTGGTGAGCACCGAGGGGTTACCTATGGCCTATGAAGTATTTGCTGGCAACCGCGCCGACGTTACGACCCTGCCAGAGATGGTAGAGGTTATGGAAAAACATTATGGAGTAGCCGAACGGATCTGGGTGCTCGACCGGGGAATGGTCAGCGAAGAGAATTTGGAATGGTTGAGCCAAAAAAAGGCTCGCTACCTGGTGGGTAACCCGAAAAGCCAGCTTAAAGACTTCGAGCGCGAATTGCTTGAGCAATCCAATTGGGAGAAAGTGCAAGAGGGCGTTGAAGTCAAACTCGTGCCCTACCCAGATGGGTCCAGCGCCGAAAAGTATGTGCTATGTCGCAGCCAAGGGCGTGGCGGCAAAGAAAGGGCCATGTTTCAGGCACAACGGAAGCGTCTGCGCCAAAAACTCGAACAAATCGATGCAGGTTTAGGCAAACGTCCTCAGAGTTGCGAAACAGTGGAGAGGCGCATTGGTCGGTGGCTGGGGCGAAACACCAGCGTTGAGAGGATCTTCAAGGTAAAGGTGCGAACCGATGCCAAGGGACGTGCCTGCTCCTTGAGCATCGACGAGGACCATGCCAAAGCGGCTTGGCTTGAAAGCTCCCAAGGTGCCTATCTATTGCGCACAAATTGCCCCGAAGAGGATCCCCGAAAGCTGTGGCGCTGGTACATCCAATTAACCCAGGCCGAAGATGCCTTTCGGTGTTGCAAGAGTGATCTGGGGCTTCGACCCCTTTTTCATCGTCTCGAACACCGTGTGCAGGCGCATATCCTGATCTGCTTTATCGCCTTGGTGATGTGGCGCAGTCTGGAGCAATGGTTACAAGCGGTTGGATTAGGAAGCTGTGCCCGGCAGGTTGTTCATGAGCTGGACAATCTTCGTAGCATGGATGTGATCGCTCCGTTGAAAGGAGGCCGAGAAGCGCGCCTGCGAGTTGTGGGAAAACCGGAACGGCTCTGTGCGCTACTGCTCAAAAAAATGAACCTAAGGCTGCCGCTGAGGCCCAAAATAATAGGAAATGTAGTGGAGACTTTCCCTTAATTTAGTACCTAAATCCTTAATAGTCAACAAAAGCATCTGCCTAACTGTCGAACTTGGGCTAATTGGCGCCAACGGCGCCTTCCATCTCTGTGGTCTCTGTGGTTTTTCTTTTATCCTTTGCGGATCCAGATCGTGGCCTGGGCCACACTCCATTGAAACTTTCGAGCGTGCTCCCGAATCAGGAAGGGCAAATCCAGTTCGCGCACCAGGACGAAATATTCCGATAATTCCTCGATCAGACCCTGCAGGGTGGTTTGCCCGGCACCTTGCCGTCGCATGCCTCCCAGCCAGTTTTTCCGCGGGGTGTATTCCTCCGACCACGTATAGGGAGAGGTGAGAATCAGTTGGCCCCCGGGCCCGAGCAATCCCGGAAGCAACCCCAGGAATTTGCGCGGATCGGCCAGACGATCGATCAGGTTTGCCCCCAGAACCACGTCGAACAATCCCAGATCTTCCGACAAACTCATGGCATCCCCCCACCTGAAAGTAACCCGGTCCGGATCGATTCCACCGGGAACGCGCGCCACCAGTTCGGTGAATAATTCTCCCTCATCCTTGCGCCGATAGGTCAAGGCGCCCTTTTCCTTCAGCCTGTTGGCAATTTCAATGAAGCACTTTGAGGCATCGATCCCGATGACCTGGTGACAGATGCGGGCCAGCTCAAAGCTGGAACGACCCACCGCGCAGCCCAGGTCCAAACTTCTCGCGTTGGACGGGAGCAACCCCCTGTCCACACACTCGATAACGCATCGCACCGGGTAGTTCAACGCAGTGAAAGGACCATGAGTATAGGGCAAAACCTCGTTGCGGCTGCCATAATGCAAGAGCAGGTACTCGGAAGCCGCTTGTTCCGTTTCATAATAGGAAACCTCGGACATAAAGCTGAGACAAAAAGGCGCCAGTTAGGAATTAAGAATTAGGAATTGGATCTCGCCAGGGCGAGAAGGCACAGGGACACAAAGGGGAAGAAAAGAGGTTTTAGAGGGGACTCTCGCAAAGAGGGAACCGCAAAAAGCACAAAGAATTTTCTACAACTAACCACAGATTACGCAGATAAGCACGGATTTAATAAAAACAACGCTTCGCTTGATGCCTCCGGCAACAGGATGGAGCTATGCTCCAACAGGATAAATTTTATAAATTACTTGTTCGCGAAGCGATCCTTTTCCGGCACAGCCGGATCAAGCGACCAAAGAGGCGCTATTGAAACATTTCTGATTGGCGCCTTTGGCGCTCTTGCCTCTCCGCGCTCATCTGTGTAATATACTGTTAAATTTCGATCATGATCACGAAAAAAACTCTGTGATCTCTGTGTCCTCTGTGGTTTTATAATTCCTAATTCCTAATTGGCGCCGGAGGCGCCTTACCGTACCATGAAAGATTTTCAATCCGAACTTCGCAGACTCCCCGGTTGGGATATCGTGGTAATAAACGACGTCCCCCAATTGAAAAAAACCTACCGGTTCAAGAATTTCGCCCAGGCCCTGGCCTTTACCAACCAGGTGGGGGCATTGGCGGAAGAGCACGATCACCATCCGGAGATTGTAACGGAATGGGGACGAGTGACCCTCTCCTGGTGGACCCACACGGCCAAGGGCCTCACCCAAAATGACTTCGATATGGCCGGAAGAGTGGATGCCTTGACCCCCAACTAATTGCTTCCCGGGCAAGGGAGCGACAGTTGGCTTCAAAAAGGATTGACGAAGACAGTGAAGTTGGCGATATTACCCGTTGGGCAAACAAACGCGTTTACCCGGACCTTTTGCTAAGACTTAAATATGAAAAACCGGGTCTGTTTCATTCTGGCTGCATTGGCCATTCGGCCTGTTTTCGGGTTGCCACCCGGGCAAGTGGAATTCTTTGAAAACAAGATCCGGCCAGTCCTGGCGCAGAATTGTTACGAGTGTCATAACAGCGTAAACAAAAGCGAGGCCGGATTGGCCCTGGATTACCGTGACGCCCTTCTGGCGGGAAGCGACGAGGGCGAGGTGATCGTAGCGGGAAAGCCGGATGAGAGCGTTTTGATTTGGGCCATTCGCCATCAGGACGGGTTCGAAATGCCCGACAACGGACCAAAGCTGGAGAAGGCAGTAATCGCGGACTTCGAGGAATGGGTGCGAATGGGGGCTCCCGATCCGCGTCTGCGAAAGCCAACCCAACTGGACTTGGATAACGCGGTTCCCTGGTCGGAATTGCTGGAAAGGCGTCGTCAATGGTGGTCTTTCCAACCGTTGCAAAGGCCCCCCCCTCCCCAGGTATTCGACCGGGAATGGAATCGGAATCCGATTGACCGCTTTATTTTCTCCGCGCTGCATGATCAGGGCCTCGTTCCTCAGGAGGAGGCCCCTCCCGAAACCATCGTTCGCCGCTTACATTTGATCCTGACCGGGCTTCCCCCCAAGGCCGAGGTGGTGAGAGCCTTTGTCGAGGACCCGTCGGAAGAGGCTTATCAAGCCCTGGTGGAAAAGCTGCTCGACTCCCCGGCTTACGGGGAGCGCTGGGCCCGTCACTGGATGGACTGGTACCGGTATTCCGAAACCCACGGTAGCGAAGGAGACCCGCAACTTCCTTACGCTTCTACCTACCGCGATTATATCATCCGCGCCCTCAATGCGGATGTTCCCTATGACGATTTGTTGATGGAACATGTCGCGGGGGATCTTCTTCCCAGGCCGCGGATAAACCGGGAGTTGCAAATCAATGAATCGGCCATCGCCCCGGCGCATTTTCGCATGGTGCCCTACGGCTTTGGCGTGGTGGATGCCTACCAGGAGCAAATCACAATCACGGAAAACCAGATCGACGTCATATCCAAAGCCATGCTCGGTATCACGGTAGCCTGTGCCCGTTGTCACAACCACAAGTTCGATCCGATCAGCCAAAAGGACTTTTACCGGTTTTACGGCATCATGATCAGCAATCGCCCGGGAAGCCGCAATATTGACGCCCCCCAGAAGCAGGCCCTCCACAAATGGACCCTGGCCGGGTTGAAGCCCGGCATTCGGAGAGGCATGGCGGACTACTGGTTGGAACACGTCGATTCCGCAGTGGAAAAACTGGCGTCCTTCTCGTTCCAGGAAACGGAAGAAGATAAGGAGTTGATCGAGGAATTAAAAAAGGTTCCCCATAGGCGTCAGAAGGAACTGCCATCTGACCCCGAACTGCTCCGTCAATTAAGGCTGAAAAGGGAGGCCTTACAGATAGGTAAATACCATCCGTTTGCCCTGGTAAAGCATTGGATAGACAAGCCTGCTGAAGATTTGGCTGCGGCATGGAGCGACCAAATCAAAAACCACCAAAAGGATCTCGAGGAATTCGAAGAGGCGAAAAAGAAGGCTACCTTCTATGCGGATCTTCGTGATCAAAAAACTTTGGATTCCTGGTATCAGGAAGGAAATGGTCTGGGACCCAAGGTCAGTCCGGCCGGCTCTTTCGCGGTCGCCGGGGAAGGGATTTACGCCATCAACGGCATATATCCCCGAGGTGTTTACAGCAATTTGATTTCCGACAAGCACAATGGCACTCTGGCTTCCCCCTATCACGTGGCCGAGGGGGACTGGAGTTTTATGCGGGCGGTTGGACTCGACGGGGCAATACGCATGTCTGTTCGTAATTACCCGCTGGAGCAAGGTCTCCACCCCTACGAGACCCCCGATACCGGATTTATGCAGTGGTTTCCGTTGAAAAAATACGCGTTCTGGAATGGCGAAAAGGTCCATTACCAGATCTCCACCAGCGGGGACAAACCGGTTAAGAACAAAGAAGGACGTTCCTGGTTCGGCCTGACTGAGGTGATTGCCGGGGAAGTAAATATGAAAGAACTCGGGGCCCCGCTCTTCACCGTGCTGGATGACCCCTCCACCGTTACCGATCGAGACTCCCTCCTCACCGCCTATAAAGGAGCCCTCAGGAAATCGATCCTGGCTTGGAAGAGAACCAACATCAGTGATGCGCAGGCCCAGTTTTTGAGCGCCTTCGTCCGGTTTGATTTCCTTCCCAACAAGTTCGATGCCTTACCGGAAAGGCTGGCCGCCTTGATTTCACAATACCGCGATCTGGAGAATGAAATTCCCTTTCCCACGAGAGCCCCGGCCATGCTGGAAGGAGATGTGACCGACCAGCCGCTCCTGGTTCGCGGGGATTACAAACAAGCGGCCGAAATCGTTCCAAGGCAGTTTCTGGAAGTCTTTTCCAACCGGTCATACAGCAAGAAAAATTCCGGACGCCTCGAACTTGCCAAAGATATTGTCAGCCCGGCCAACACCCTGAAATCCCGCGTCCTGGTCAATCGTCTTTGGGCCTATGTGTTTGGGAGGGGTATCGTCGCCACCACCGACAACTTGGGGCGGCTGGGCAAAAAACCCACCCACCCGGAACTGCTCGACTACCTGGCCCTGGAATTTGAAAAAAAGGGTTGGTCCATCAAAAATGCGCTCAAGCAGATAGTCAGTAGTCGCGCCTTTCGCTCCGCCAGCGTCGCACCCCAGGGGACCAATGAAAAGGATCCGGACAACCAATACTTGTCCTATTTCACTCCCAGGCGGCTGGAGGCGGAAGCCATCATGGACTCGGTCAGCAGCCTGGCCAGGGACAATTTTCAACGTGGTGTTTATGTGGATATCAAGCGAAACAAACTCCATCCCTTTTTAGCCACCTTCAATTTGCCCATTCCAACCACAACGGTCAGCCGCCGGGATGTCACCAACGTTCCGGCGCAAGCGCTGAGCATGATGAATGGAGAATTCGTGCAGAAAGCAGCCGAGGATTGGGCCGACAATATTCAAAAAAGAGTCGATGATGGGCCGATCGAAGCCCTACTCGATGCGTTCTTTATCGATGCCTTCGCCCGCAAGCCCACCCAGATAGAAAAAAAACAACTAGCGGAATACTACGCCAGTTTGGAAGATCCCGATACAGCGTTGAAGAATATTGCCTTTGCCCTGATGAACACTCAAGAATTCGCCTATGTCCATTAGGCATCATAACCGCCGGGAATTCCTCAAGCTGACCGCCCAGGGAATCGGAGGGTTTGCGCTGTCGAGTCTGATCAACAACGCTTCCGCCCGTACCAGCTACACGCCCAGGTTGCACCACCCTGCCAAAGCCAAATCGGTCGTCTTCCTTTACATGTCCGGCGGGGTTTCCCATGTGGACTCTTTCGATCCCAAACCCCTTTTGCGGGAAATGCACAACCAACCCATGCCGGTTCAGTTGGCCCGAACCCAGTTCGATCAAGTGGGCAATATTCTGGGATCCTTCTGGGATAACAAGAAATACGGCGAGTCGGGGATCGAGATGACTAATCTGTTTCCCCATATCGCCGAACTCGCCGATGACCTCGCTGTGGTCAGATCACTGACGGCGAATTTCAGCGAGCACGCCCAGGGTAATTTCTTCATGCATTCCGGCTTTCCTTTCCTGGGCCATCCCAGCGCGGGGGCTTGGGTCACCTATGGAGCAGGTAGCGAAAACGAAAATTTACCCGGGTACATCGTGCTTCAAACCGACACCGCCGGCGTTCCCCATGGGGGGGTCAGCCTATATGGAAACGCTTTTCTGCCGGCCACCACCGGGGGATCTATCTTTAATATTTCCGGCAACCGAACGGTGCCGAATATTCAACCCTCCCGCCTCAAACACGAGCAGCGCAAGGCTTTGGATATCATCAAAAATCTCGATCGCGGCTTCGCCGACCGAAGCGCCGCGCGCGACGCAGTGATGGCATCGATAAGAAACGCCGAAACCGCCTTTCTCATGCAGGAAGCGGTACCCGAACTCACCGATATTTCCCAGGAATCGGAAGGAACCTTGGAAATGTACGGGGTCAATGATCGGCTGGTTTATAAGTCGGAGTACGCACGCCAATGCCTCATGGCCCGGCGTCTGGTGGAACGCGGGGTCCGCTTTATCGAATTATCCTGCTGCCCCTTTGATGGCACTCAGAAGGCAAATCCCTGGGATCAGCATGGCAATATCCTTAAAGGCCACACCGCCATGGCCCTTCAGGTAGACCAGCCCATCGCCGCTTTGATCAAGGACCTGAAACAACGCGGCTTGTTAGACTCCACATTGCTCGTTTTCACAGGTGAGTTCGGGCGCAACCCCTTTGCCCAAATCAGCCCCTCCAATGAGGTGGGCCGCGACCATAATCCCCAAGGATTCAGCGCCTGGTTGGCCGGCGCCGGGGTAAAGGGCGGCACCGTCTACGGCGCCACCGATGAATTCGGCTACCACGCAGTGGACAAGGTCTCCAATATTTATGAGCTTTGGGCCACGGTGCTTCATTTGCTCGGAGTGGATCACCATGAACTCACCTTCCAGCACGGCGGCCGTAATTTGCGCCTGACCGACGTCCACGGTAAAGTGTGGCAGGAGATACTGGCCTGACCGCTCCCGGATTAGCCCGGACGTCCCACCCCTGAACTAACGGGTTCCTGGGATTTCCCTACGGATTGGCGATCACATTGTCCACCGCTCCGCTGTTCAGAAGACTTTTCAATTGACCCTCATGGGACCCGATGCCCAGATTGAGGTCAGACTATTTCAGGAAATCAAATCATTAAAAGGAGAACTATTGTATGGCTACTGCAACTAAAGCACCTGCGGATATTCAAGCCTTCACCGCAGAAGATTTTACCGCGCCCGAAGCATTCGAAAAATTTTGTTACAACGGCGGGAAACCGCTCGGCGGAGTGATTGGAGGAAACTCGGTCCCGGGTTCGATGAACGCCGTTCTCGACGTCATTAATCCCGGGACCAAAGAGGTCCTGGCCAGGGTGTCGGAAATGGGCTACGATGAGGTCAACCTCGCCGTCGAAGCCGGTTACCGCGCCTTCCAAGGGGGCTGGAAAAACACCACTTTGCAGGAGCGCGCCGCCTTGATCATGAAACTGGTCGAATTGTTCGAGCGGGATAAGGATGTCTTTCTCGCCTGCGAAATTTTGAATGGCGGAAAAGTATCCGAACTGGCCAGGGGGGACATGTACGCCGTTCGGAGCACGGCCGAGTATTTCATCGGAGTGGCCAGTGAGACTACTTTTGGCGATAGCACTGTCTCGCGGATCAGGCGAAGTCTCGATGCCTATACCTACGTTGAACCGTGGGGCGTCGTCGCCGGGATCATTCCCTGGAATTATCCGGTCGTACTGACGGCATGGTTCATGATGCCCGCCTTGATAGCCGGCAACTGCGTCCTCGTCAAACCCAGCGAAGAAACTCCGCTAAGCGCGCTTTACCTGGCAAAACTGGCCGAGGAGGCCGGTTTTCCGCCCGGGGTGATCAACGTGCTGCCGGGACGCGGTGAATTGTCCGGAAAATTCATCGCCGAGCATCCGGGGGTTCGATTCATTGCCTTTACCGGATCGCCTGGGGTGGGACAGAGCATCCTTCGGGCAGCAGACAAACACGGCACCCGCGTCAAACGGGAAATGGGCGGAAACGGTTCCGCCATCGTCTGCGCCGATGCCGATCCGGAACTGGTCGCCCGCCTGATCGGACGCAACGCCAATCAGCATTTCGGGCAAACTTGTAGCACTATTCATCGCGTATTTGCGGAGCGCCCCATATTCGACGACTTTGTGGATGCCTCGGAAGCGTTTTTCAAGGGTCTCAAAATTGGGAATCAAGCCGAGAAGGGCACTCAGCTCGGACCGGTCATCAATTCCCGGCAACCGAAACGGATTTTGCAGGGCATCGAATTGGCCAGGGCCAATGGTGCAGAACCCATACTCGGGGGAGGTCGCGCCTCCGTGCCGGGTTACGATGGTTACTACATGAAACCAACCTTGCTGAGATCAAAAACGTGGTCGGACTGCAACCCGGCGGAAATTTTCCACACCTTCGTCAACGTCCAACCGGTCGATTCGATCGAGCAGGCCCTCCAGTGCGCCAACAACACCCGTTACGGTCTGGGTTCCAGTGTTTGGACCAAGGATCTGGAACTCGGTCAACGGATCGCCAAAAGTTTCCGGGACGGAACCGGCCAGGTAAACTGCCACAATACGGTAGCCCCCGGCATACCCTACGGCGGTCAGGGCATCTCAGGAGGACCCGGAGCCGGAGTCAATTGTGCGGAAACCTTGCGCGATTATCTCCAGGTCAAGGCCATCTTCGTTTCCGATTACCCCGGATAACCCTTTCCCATGAATCATCTCTCCGCACCGGCAATTTTGCCGGTATTTGCCCTTCTGCTCGCTCTGGGTTGTTCGCTCCAGGCCAAAGCCCCGGATACCATTGCTCTCTTCAACGGCCAAAACCTGGACGGATGGGTCATTGAAAATAACGGCCAATTCTCCGTGGCCGAGGGAGTCATCAAACTGAATAAAGGGGTTGGCTGGTTACGGTCATCACGGACCTTTGCCGATTTTACCTTGACCATGGAATTCCGGTTTCTGGAAAAAGGGGCCAACAGCGGCATCTTTGTCCGCACGGGGCCAACCAGCAAGGATGATGAAAACGGCTGGCCCGACAACGGGTATCAGGTGCAGTGTATGGATACTCTGGAAGGCCAGTATCCCTTGGCCCACATGATCCCCTACGGAGCGCCGGATTTCGAAAGTGAATCTGACATCGAGGCCCTGAAACGTGTCTACCGGCCGGTCGGTGAGTGGCAAACCTACGAGATTACCTGCCGTGGGGAGACCATGGAAATCAGGCTCAATGGCGCCCTCATCACCACCTGTAGCAGCATCAAGAACCTCAGCGGCCACATCGGAATCCAAGGTGAACACGGTTTGCTGGAATTCCGCAGAATCGATGTGGTGAAGAATTAACCACAGAGGGCACAGAGAACACAGAGGGATTTAAAGGAAGAAGGATGAAGGAAGAAGGCACAAAGAATCAAAGATGCTGAGTTGCTGAGAGGGGGGAAGGCCAATTAGGGATCAACCTACAAGTGGGACATACCGGCTGGATTGAACTGCAAAGCAGTTCCACTCCAAAGCCCAGCGTCGCGGAGCGCACGCTGGGTTACCGATCAGTTGTGATATCGAACCCCAACGGGGTTCCACAAAAGGTGCCGTTGGCACCAATCCTGATCTTGATCCAAAATGAACCGAACATTACGCATCCACCTTCACCACTAATCACTGATCACTGAACTCTGATAACTGAAAACTGGCGCGAAGCGCCCCCATCCGTGGTCAATTCTCCCCGCCTTTTCATTCCTAATTCCTAATTCCTAATTCCTAATTGGCGCCGGAGGCGCCTCTCCCTTACTTCATGGGCGAGAAATAGGTCGGACGCAATAGCTGTGAGGTCACCCCGCCCTTGACGGTGAGGCTGCCGCCGGCTCTTTTCTCGGAATTGGCCCGGGCCTCTCGCCAATCGGGATCATCGCGGAACGCGGCAAAGGAGGCTTGGCGAGCCGCTTTGTCCTTGTGGGCAATAAGATAGATCAGGGTATCCGAAGCTCCTTCCTGGTCCGCCATGGGATGCAAGTAAACCAGGTTTTCTATACCGTGTTTGGCGAAGAGGCCGATGGTGTGGTTCCTGAAACGCGCGTCCAGGTGATGCAAGCGCCCTTCACTGGCCTTGTAGGTGCGCAACTCGAACAAGCGCTCCGGTTCGGATTGCACCCGCTTTACCGGCATGGAGTAGTCTGTGGCCCTCAGGAA
This sequence comes from Opitutales bacterium, assembly GCA_964291575.2. Taxonomy (GTDB): domain Bacteria; phylum Verrucomicrobiota; class Verrucomicrobiia; order Opitutales; family UBA2995; genus JAABVD01. The sequence goes on from OZ219851.1 coordinate 235,424, forward strand.
CAGGCTATCGATTTTCCTGACCAGTTTTCCATTTGCGATGGATGCCTGGTAGGCCGCTTTCCACTCCGGATCGTCTATGAAAGCCTTCCACATCGATTCCTGGTCGCGGCGACTGGGAAAGGCGATGATATAAACCAAAGCGTTGTCGGGATTTTCCTCGGGAATCCAGTAACCGATGTTCTCGATACCGTGCTTTTGGAAAATCCGGCAGGTGTGGTCGCCAAATCGATCCAAAAGCGCATCCAGTTTGCCCTCCTGGGCATAATAGGTGCGCAGTTCATACACTCGGGAATCGTGAGCTTCAGTCCTGGCCATCCATAAGAAGCTCAACCAGATGAGGGCCGGAATCAAGATGGAACGGGTCATTTTAGTGGAGAGTGGTTAGTGGAGAGTGGAGAGTTTCCAGAAATTTAGCCTCCAGGCAATCGCGGCGTAAAGCCGCTCCTACAACTTCGTTCCCCTTCGTGGATTTCCATTCAGCCTTCAGCCTTTAACCTTCAGCCTTTTTTACCTCATTAGTCGTCATCCGGTTTTTTGTAAGCGTCGTGGCCTTTCTTCTGGTGATCGCGCAATTTAGCTACCACGGCGGCAGCTTTGTCTGTATCATCAGCTTGAAAAGCGGCCTGCAGATCTTCCAGCATCCCGACGAAGGCCTTCATTTCCTTTTTGAATCCGGCAACGAAGTCGGCTTGCTCGGACTCGGGTTGATCTGCCGTCCAGGCCGGTTCCAGATCGAGCGCAGCCTTGGCATGCTTCAGCATTACCCCCGCCAATGCGGCCGAATCAGCGTTCTTTGAAGAATCCCTGATCTGACGACGCAGCCGGCGAAATGTTTTACTGATTTCTTCCATATGGCCGCTCAGTTCGGTGCCATCTTCGGGGGCATTGCCCTCATGCGAATCAGCCTTCAAAACGGCGAGATTGAGGCCGCTCGAAACGATAACCAGGGATAATAGCGTGGTGAGTAAACGTATTTTCATGAATGAGATAGATTTAGGATTGGGATAAAGTGGACGTCCTCTTGCCTGGGTATTTTACAAGGCATTGGCATCGGTTTCACCGGTTCGGATGCGGACAGCGGATTCCACCGGCAGAACAAAGACCTTTCCATCGCCGATTTTCCCGGTATTGGCCGCTTTGACGATAGCGTTTACAGCTTCTTCAACCTGAGAATCCTCCACCACGATATCCATCATGGTCTTCGGGAGAAAATCCACCGTGTATTCGCTGCCTCGATAGATCTCGGTATGGCCCTTTTGCCGACCGAAGCCCTTGACTTCGGTTACGGTCATTCCTGCTACGCCCATCCCGGAAAGAGCTTCTTTTACCTCTTCGGATTTGAACGGTTTGACGATTGCTTTTATTAATTTCATACGAACTTTCGGGTATAGAATTTTTCAGTTACAGGCTGACGGGGCAGACCTATTCCAAGGTGTAAGCGGTTTCTCCGTGTTCGGCCTGATCCAAACCGGCTTGAATTTCTTCATCGGATACGCGGAGACCGGTAACGGCCCGGCATATCACCACGATGACAAAGGTTCCCAAGGCAGACCAGGCCAATGCGAAGCCGACTCCCTTCAGTTGGATAATCAACTGCGCCACCATGTTGTCCACTCCTGTGCCGCCGAAAGCAGCGGTACCGAAGATGGCCACCGTTATGGTGCCGAGAGTTCCGCCGACACCGTGGACCGCGCATACGTCCAGGGAATCGTCGATCCCCAGCTTTTCCTTGATGAATCCACACATGATGTAGCAAAGAAAACCGGCCAGAAATCCGATGCAAATGGCTCCGACGGGACCGACGTTTCCGGAAGCAGGGGTAATGGTGGCCAATCCTGCCACCATGCCGGTCACGATACCGACCAGTCCGGGTTTCCCGGTTTTCAACCATTCCACGATCATCCAGGTCAAACTGGCCACTGCGGCCGAAATATGGGTTACCAACATGGTCATTCCCGCGGCCGACCCGGCGCTCACCTGGCTGCCCGCATTAAATCCGAACCATCCGACCCAAAGCATACAGGCTCCCACCATAACCAAAGCCGGATTGTGCGGGGGATGGAGCCTTCTGGGAAATTCCGCCCGGGGTCCCAGCATCTTGGCCAGAACCAGCGCAGAAATTCCCGCCGTGGCATGCACTACGATACCCCCGGCCAAATCGAGCACTCCATCATTCATCATCCAACCGCCGCCCCATACCCAATGGGCCACCGGGACATAAACGATGAGGAGCCACAGAGCGGTGAACAGAAGAACCGCATTGAATTTCATGCGTTCGACGAAGGCGCCGACAATGAGGGCCGGAGTAATGATGGCAAAGGTCATCTGAAACATGACAAACACGGTCTCCGGAAAAGTGCCGCCATTGAGTTCATCCACCGTGATGCCCCTCAGGAATAGATGTTCGAGATCGCCGATCCAGCCATTGCCTCCGGAAAAGGCCAGGCTGTAAAGCCCAACCACCCACAGCAGGGAGGCCAGGCAGGCGATGGCAAAGCAATGCATCAACACCGACAGGATGTTTTTGGACCGGACCAATCCCCCATAAAACAGGGCCAGACCGGGCAGGGTCATGAACAATACCAGGGCAGTTGCGGTTAGCATCCAAGCAGTGTCCCCCGTATCCAAGGCCTCCGCCCCATGGCTCATGCCAAAGGACAGGGCTGGAAACAGCGTCAACAACAGTAGACAGGGAAGTGATTTATATAAGCGGTGGAAGATGGTCATGATTCAAACAGAGTTAGCACGATGGACTTTTCAAGCTAGCGCAGGGTGAAACCCGCGCTCAAGAACTTTTTCAAATCCGAGCCCAAATTCAAGAACCGAATACCACTGATTTTTTCCTTTCCACCCCATTGGAATGCCCCAAGGTTAGGTGATCGAACCCCTCTCAAAATACAAGCCATGAATTCAACCGTTTGTCACCGTTTTCTCGCCGGAGCATTGACTCCACTGTTTTCCATCTCCCTTTGCGCCTCGGAAATTGTCGATCCTGGCGCCGAGGTGACCGAAATAACCAGCGGCTTCACCTTTACCGAGGGCGGCGCCCGCGACGGCCAAGGCAACGTCTATTTTACCGACATTCCCAATAACCGGGTGCATTTATGGGATGCCCAAAGCAATGCGGTCTCCGTGTTTCTGGAAGACTCCCAGGGGGCAAACGGTTGCTGGGTCGATGAAGAGGGAAACCTGATTGTGGCGCAGGGGCGAGGGCGCAAAGTTTCCAAAATTCATGCGGACGGGAAGATGGAAGTCCTGGTGGATAATTACATGGGAAAGAAATTCAATAGCCCGAACGACCTGTGGATAGACGCGGACGGCGGCATTTATTTCTCCGATCCGCGCTACGGCCAAAACCGCGACGACATGGAATTGGATGGAGAACAGGTCTTCTACCTTTCACCCGGGGGGAAGAACGTGACCCAGGCCACCGATGATCTGGTCAGGCCCAACGGCCTGATCGGTTCGCTCGATGGAAAAACCCTCTACATCGCCGATCACGGCGGCGGCAAGACCTACGCTTACGACGTGGGAGAAAATGGCGCCTTGACCAATAAGCGATTGTTCGCCCTGGAAGGTTCGGACGGCGTGACCATCGACGAAAAAGGAAACATTTACCTCACCAATACTGCAGTGAAAGTCTACCGGCCCGATGGTTCATTTCTGCAGGAAATCGAGACGCCGAAGCGTCCGAGCAATGTTTGTTTTGGAGGAAAAGACAGCAAAACTCTGTTTATCACGGCCCGTCAGTCGGTTTACTCCCTATCCATGCAAGTGCGCGGTCCCACTCCAAATTAGTGCAGAGTGGTTAGCCATTTGGTCCCCATAGATTTCCTCTCGCGAAGCTCGCCAAGGTCGCCAAGAAAAAGAGGGAACCACAAAAGGCACAATAAGCGCAAAAAATTTTCTTTGGGTTAACCGCAGATTTCGCAGATGAGCGCAGATAAAGCGCCGGAAGCGGGTCCGCCATTGCCTCTATGCCTCTATAAGGCGGGTTGGAAAACCCGCCCTCCGTTAATTTCTAGTTGAAAATTCAATCCGTGCTATATCTTGTCCTGCCGATGTGCCGTGCGAAGCCTCTTGAGGCAAAGCATGGTAGCATTGCGAAGCATGGTGGATAATTCTCCCTGCCTTTTCATTCTTAATTCCTAATTCTTAATTGGCGCCAACGGCGCCTTATCTTCGTGCCCCTTCGTGTCCTTGGTGGATCACATTCCCATTCAGCCTTTAGCCTTCAGCCTTCTTCCTTTATTAGGGGAGGAACCGCGATTTCAATTCCGGTGGGACGACGGGGCACTCCCCAGCCGGTTTCCTGAACAGCTTTCGCCGGGCCGCCGCTATGCCGCGATAGGCGAAATCCCGCATGGATCGGGGTGTCGCCCGGATGATGCGACCCGTCCCGGCCCAGATAGGACCCAGCCGGAGCAGGGTGTAGATGACGGCGTCAGAATAGAACAGCTTTCCGGAATCCGGGGTCAGCAGGACGATGCTATCCGGAAAAGCATCCGCTTCCTCAACCGAAAACAATTTCCTGAACGTGGCCCCGGTCAAGGGAGCAAATTGAAATAGTCCATCCGCGTCGCGCTCGGCTACAAATTTCACCCAAGTATGGCAAAAACCACAATTACCATCGAAGAAGATTATGGGGTTTTCCGGCATTAGTTTCTTTCAAACTGAAGGATGCATCGGTCATTTCAAACCCGAATTCCGGCATGCCGCCCCTCGACCTGATAGCGCAAATCCGCATTTTTTCATTGCCGACTCCGGAGAGCCCACAAGGGTCTTGATTTTTTAACTATCCAGTTATTATAAAGAACCTTCCGCATGGATGTTTTTTTCAAAACATATTGCGAAACTGTAGGAGGGGGTTTATCCCCCGATTTAGGCACCGTTGGCGCCAAGTGGAAAGGGGAAAGTAGGAGTAAGCTAACGCTTCGCCCAAGAGCTACCATGCTTCGCAATTCTACTATGCTTCGCCTCACGAGGCTACGCACGGCACAGCGTCAGGACATGTTTGCCTACAGTAACAGGTTCCTGGATGCTGGAAGCTCGAAAGTAGCTTCTGTATTCAGCCTTCTTCCTTCTTCCTTCTTCCTTTAAATTTCGCCCCCTCCTACAGTTCTCTCAATCATGTCCTTTCTACCTGGATTGTCCGGAACCTGGCTCAGGGCCAAACGATCCTTCCTGGCCGGGTTGGCTCTGGTCCCCTACCTCATCCTTTCCACCTTGTATTCGCAGCCCGAACCATCTTCCCAAATCTCCGGTCTCCCGGAAACCAGTCCGGAAACGGTTTCCCACGGATCCTTCGCCTTGAGCCTTGCCTGGGACAGCAGATACGTAAGGGAAGGCCGCACCGTCCTCGAGGATGCCGGAATCGCTTCCATTACTGCGGATAGGTCGATGCCCCTGGAAATCGGTGGCGAATGGCACTTCTCCAGTAGGTATGTCGAGGGCATTGATGCGGACTTTGCCGAGTTGAATCTCGCGCTCGGTTACGGATTCTCCATCAAGGAGGTGGAATTAGCTGTTGGATATGCCAGGTCGGCATTTCAAGGCCACGCGCACGAGGAGTCCGTTGTTGCAGGTCACGACCACGAGTTTGCCGAAAATGAAATCGAGCTTGAACTTGAGTTCGGATTGTTTGACAAGGTCGACTTTTCCTCCGCCTTCATTTATTCCCCCGATGCCGGCGGAACCTTTATCGAGCTGGTCGCCTCGACCGATTTTGAAAAGGGAAAATGGGTCTTCACCCCCTACCTCTTGTTCGGCCTCAACCGCGGGTTTATTCCGGAGGAACCTGATACCTTTAACAATCTGGAAATCGGCCTCAGTGCTACTACGGAACTCTTCGACGGTGTGGAAGCTACCTTCTTCCTCGCCAACTCGACCGGCCTGGAAGAAATATTCTGGACCGGGGTGAGCCTTTCCTTGGGTGATTCTTTCCTCCTTGGCCGCCAATAGTCCAACCCGGAGGCGCCCATCGTGATCTTGATCGAAATGGCCTCTCGCAAAGCACGCAAAGAAACGCAAAGTTTTTTCTAACAACGCTCCCTATGGTCGCTTGATCCGGCTGCGCCAGATCAGGATCGCTTCGCGAACAAGAAATATTATTATATTTGTCCTTTATCCTTCTGCCTTCTGCCTTTTTTAGTGGTTCCCTCTTTGCGTCCTTTGCGAGCTTGGCGAGAGGTTAATTGTTCTTCCTTTAATTTTCCTCTGTGCTCTCTGTGTCCTCTGTGGTTTCTATGTCCTCTGTGGTTTCTATGTCCTCTGTGGTTTCTAAATTTCCAGTTTCCAGTTTCCGGATTCTGGTTTCAGCCTTCATCCTTTCCAGCTTGCATGCGCAGACCGAACCATCTTCCCAAAGCCCCGACCTCCCGGAACCCGCTCCGGAAACGGTTCCCGCTGAAACCTTCTCCTCGAATTTTGCCTGGGATAGCAGATACGTGTCGGAAGGCCGCGACAACCTCGAGGCTGGCGGCATCGCTTCCATTGCAGTGGATATGGATAAGCCATCCCCTCTACCTATCATGGATACATGGTACTTTTCCAGTTGGTTCGCCGAGAGCCTTGCAACGCCCTACACCGAGTTGAACCTATCACTGGGTTCCAGCTTCGCCATTGGGGAAATGGATGGCGCTATCGGCTATACCTGGTTGGATTTTCAAGGCCCCCATGCTTCGGACCATGAATTTGATCTTCAGCTGGGATTCGGGTTGCTTGACCAGTTCGATCTTTCCTCGGCCTTCGTTTATTCCACCGAAGCCCGGGGAACCTTTATCGAGCTGGTTGCCTCAAGCGACATTGTAAGGGAAAGGTTTGTCCTTACCCCTTACGTCCTGTTGGGCTTCAACCGAGGCTATATTCCCGAGGAACCTGAAACCTTCAACAATCTGCAATTCGGACTCTCCGCTACCACCTCGCTATCCCAGGAGATGGAAGCCTCCTTCTACTTCGCCGCCACCACCGGGCTGGAAAATATATTCTGGACCGGTGTGAGCGTTTCCTTTGGCAGCTTCCCCCACGCTCTCCCCCAAGACCCGACCCGCAGGCAACATTAGGATTTGACGTTGTCGACTGCTCCGCCATTTTCTACCCCTTCCACTCTTACCGGAGAGATGCCGGAGTGGTCGAACGGGCATGACTGGAAATCATGTGTAGGGGTAACTCTACCGAGGGTTCGAATCCCTCTCTCTCCGCCACTAGGCGCCTGCGGCGCCAATTAGGAATTAAGAATTAGGAATTAGGAATTAACTCTGGCAAAGACGCCCAGGTCAAAAACCAGCTTCCATTCTTTGTCTTTTACGCCAAAGGCGTTAAACTCCAAAGCCCAGCGTCGCGGGGCGCACGCTGGGTTACCGACCGCCCAAATACTTGAACCCCAACGGGTTCAACAAAAGGCGCTTTAACGCCCTTAGCGCTCTTTGCGAGAGTCAAAATCCAGTGCCCAGTGGAGAGTTGCCAGGAATTCAGCCTTCAGCCTTCAACCTTCAGCCTTTTCTCAATTCCTAATTGGCGCCGCAGGCGCCTTCAGGCTCCCTCTAATACCCCGCGCATTTTGGTTTCCCGTCTCTCGATGCTCTCGCAGAGCTTCATCTGCACCCGGGCGCGGTTCAGGTTTTGCCCCATGTACCTGGTTTTAAAATACACATCCCCGGCCAGGTAATCCGTGAAAAAGCGCAATCCCAATTCGAAGGTGATGAGGCGGATCGAGTCGTAGAGATACCTGCGGTCCCAATCCGTCAGGAAGCTTCCTGCCTGTTTCAGATAACCCTTCACCAGAGCGGAAAAGGCTTCAATATTCACGACAACCCTTCTCAGATCCTTGGCCTCTTCCCCGGAAGGATTGCAGGCGGAACGGACACAATCCCCGAAGTCGTAGTGGATCAACCCGGGCTTGACCGTATCGAGGTCGATGATGGCCGTTCCCTTCCCGGTGATATCGTCCATCAGGATATTGGCGATCTTGGGGTCTCCATGTATGGTGCGCAGCTTCAGTTCGCCCCGTTCACGGGCATCTTCCAATACGGAGGCAAACTCCCGGCGCTCCTCCACGAAAGATTCAATGCGACGTGCCTCCAGAGAGGAATCCAACCGTTTCTTCGCCTCCGCACTGTGAACGACTTCATCATGATGCTTCAAATAGCGCGGCGTAACGTGAAATCCGGGAAGCGTATCGGCTAACCGGTCCGGCGGATACGCGGAAATTATTTTCTGGAAATGCCCCAGAACGTACCCCGCTTCATATGCGTGTTCAACGTTGACCACGGTTTCGTGTGAGGTGGCTGAAGCAATCATGGACAGGGCCCGCCAATGCCCCCCCTTCTCATCGACAAAATAATCCGCTCCGTCCAAGGTAGGAATGACCCGGGGCAGTTGCCAGATTCGATCGGCCCTTTCGGCCTCTTCCTCCAAACGCAGGTGACAGAAATCGGTGATGGCTTTCATATTGGCCATGACCAGATCCGGTCGTGGAAAGACGGCCCGGTTAATGCGCTGAAGGACAAATTGCCCTTCCGAATAGGAGGTGCGCTTAATCACCCGATAGGTATCGTTCACGTTGCCGGTATCGATGCTGAGGAGCGCAACCACGCGGCCCGGAACATCGAACTCGGCGGCTATGATTTCAGGAGTCATGGGTAGGCGCCAGGAGCGCCAATTAGGAATTAGGAATTAGGAATTGAAAAACCACGGATTACGCGGATGAGCACGGATAAAGCGCCGGAGGCGCCACTGAACACTGGAGCGAAGCGCCCAACTTTGCGTTTCTTTGCGTGCTTTGCGAGATTAAATCTGAACTCTGATAACTGAAAACTGGAGCGAAGCGCCCTCTCTGTGGTTTCTTAATTCCTCAAGGGACTGCGGGTCAACTGTCTACCAAACCTACTCCCTTTACCGGCTTGCATTCTGGGTAAAAAATCTCTAATTAACTGATATTGCTAAACTTTCCCGATCGAATAATTCTCAACAAAGACACAAAGCCAATATGAAAGTCATGAAACCCGGAGTAAAACGATTCGGTCTCCACACGATTGGACGGCGTCAATTTCTGCGTGCGGCCGGGGCATTGATCGCCCTTCCATCCTTGGAAAGCATTGCCAAACCGATTGCAAAGTTGGCAACTTCCACCCGACCCCGCAATCTCGTATCAATCGGCACCTACCTGGGGTGGCACCAGAACGGATTTTTTCCCAAAGAGGTTGGCAAGGGATATCGGCTTCCCCCCATTCTCGAACCCCTGGCCGACCACCAGGAAGACTTCACCGTTTTCTCGGGCCTGGACCACCGGGCGCCCAATGGCCACGGGGCCTGGAGCAACTTTCTTTGCGGGAACAATCCGAACACCTATTCCATGGACCAGATGGTGGCCGACCAGATCGGGCAGAATTCGCGTTTCCCCTCGGTGCAGCTCACCGCAGGCACGGGGGAGGGCAGCAAGGCGATGAGCTTCACCCGGCAGGGAATTGGCCTGCCCATGATCCAACGGCCGAGTGTGTTCTACAAGCGGTTGTTCATGTCGGAGGCGGACAAGGCTCGCATGGAATACATGCTCCGCAGCGGAAAGAGTTCACTCGACCTGGTATTGGAAGATGCTCTTCGCCTGCAAAAGTCCTTACCCGGCAGCGATAGCGATAAGCTGGAAGAGTATTTTGATTCCATGCGCTCGGTGGAAAAACGCATGTCCCATCAAATTGCCTCCATTAACGAGCCGCTTCCAACAACAGATTACAAGCTCCCGGATTCCGATCCGATTACGCCCAACCTCCTGATGGAGGCGGAAACCCTCATGTACGACCTGATGGCCTTGGCCCTCGAGACCGATTCCAGCCGGGTGCTGTCCTTTTTCATAGATGGATTGGGACAGGTTTTCTCCTTCGACGGGCAAGCACTCAAGTCCGGCTATCACGGCCTCTCGCACCATGGAAACGATCCTGAAATGATCCGGGACCTTATCGCCATCGAGACGGCGCACATGCATTGCTTCAACGGTTTCCTTAATCAACTGAAGGAAAAGAAGCGGCCCAACGGCAAATCGTTACTGGACGAAACCATTGTTCTAATGGGAACGGGTATGGGCGACGCCAGTCGTCACTCCAACGGCAATTTGCCCACCCTGGTAGCGGGTGGCGGATTCCAGCACGGAAGCCACATCGCCATCGATGCTACCAAGACCGATGCGCCGCTTCTGGGTGACTTGTATATTTCATTGATGCAGAGGCTAGGTGTGGAGACAAACGAGTTCTCCAACGCCAACCGCAATTTGAATCACCTGTTTTCCTGATGGGTAACAAGTTTCTTTTGGTTCTGCTGTTCACATGCTCGGCAGCCCAAGGCCTTCGAGCTTCGGAAGGTACGCCTATTTCGGATACGCATTACGATCTCCTCTCCAGCTACTGCCTCAATTGCCACGATCAAGTGGAAATGAAGGGCGACATAAACCTCGACCACTACACTGTCGACTGGACCAGGGAAGAGAATCGAGATCTTTGGGAACATGCCCTCTACATGCTTCAGGAAGGCCTTATGCCACCCGAGGACGAGGATCAGCCAAGCGATGAAGAACGCGCAATCCTCATGTCCTGGCTCGATGAACACCTTCTCGAAAACACTCCCCTCGGCGGCACGATGCCCCGGCGGCTCAGCGCCGACGAATACCGCTCTACCATTCGGGATCTTTTCGGCCTGCCCGATTTCGAACTGCCGCTGGGATTTCCCAAAGACTCGGAATATCACGGTTTCAACAACGTTGGTGAAGGCTTGGTCCTATCCCCCCCTCTCATGGACGCCTATGCCAAAGTGGCCGAGGCAATTGCCAATACAGTCTATCCCCCTGCTCAAATTGCTCCTCCATCCACTACCCGAACAGCGGGTCCCGAGGATATGGTGCTCAGTTTCTCCGCGGCAAAGGTGAAGGACGATGCCTTGCTTCTCGTTTCACGAGGGCAGGAAATTTTTCGCAGTTGCTCCTGGCCGAGTCGCATGGAAATCATGGCATCCGGGGTCTACCGGATTACCGTTAGCGCCGCCAAGCACAAGCCCGTCTCCGATGAGCCTTTACTCCTCGAAATACGCGCACGCGAGCTCAGTGCCAGCGATCGCTCCCGAGCCGAAATCTTCCGCCTGCTGAAAGTGATGGAAGTGCCATCGACGACGCCAAACACAATCACCTTCGAAGCCGACCTCTACGAAGGCCAGACCTTGCTCTTCCGCTGGGCCAATGCGGAGATGGACCACGGCTACACCGAGTTCGCCAAACATATGCGCGAGTGGTGGTCACGGGATTCACGCTGGTTGGCAGCCTGGCAACACGCCGTGTTCCCAAATGGGGACCTCAAAGCAAGGAGAGTATCCGTGCTTCGGGGACTTAATGGTTGGAATATCATTACCAAGGCGCTGGCCAATCCCGATTTGGACATGAGCAACGCGACCATGGACAACCAAATGACCGTCGAACTCCTGAAAATCGCCGATTCCAACTCAGGCATGTTCAACCTTGCCGACGTCTTGTGTCATTACTATTTCACTAATGGTCCTGCCCTGGAATTCCACCAGGCAACGATCGAAGGGCCATTGAGGATCGTGGACGGCCCCCGTGAAATGCTGGCCAAAAAACTGCAACAACAATTTACCGGCAACCGCAAGCCAGGCCAATCCGATGAGTCGTTCACGCGAGAAATATTGACCGGTTTTCTACCCAGGGCTTTCCGTCGACCCGTTGATAAGGAAACCATCGAAACTTATGTCGGCATCGCGCAGCGTCATTGGGAAGCAGGCAACTCCTTCAAGGATGCGATGCACCTGCTCATTCGAAACATCCTGATCTCTCCGCGCTTCCTTTACCGCGTGGTAAGTCCCGGGGAGTTGGACGATTTTGACCTGGCCAGCCGCCTGTCCTATTTCCTGACCCAGGCTCCCCCGGACAAACAACTCACGAAGCTGGCCCATGCCAAGCGACTGTCCGATCCGGAAGTTTTGCGTGGAGAGGCGCTCCGCCTGCTCCCCGAACGCCCATCCGATGCCATGATCCGGAGCTTCACCAGCCAATGGCTCGATTTGAAACTGCTTCCTGAAATCATGCCCGATCCCGCCTTCAATTTCAGCGGAGAGGAGATCGCCACGGCCAAAGGTGAAGTGGAGCACTTTTTCGCGGCCATGCTCAGGGACAATTTACCGATGACCGATTTCATCGATCCCGATTTCACCTACACTTCCTTGAAATTTGCCAAAGAGAATTACCAGTACATTGATGACGGCATTTCGGAAGTCAAAAGGGAATATGGACAGGAGGACCCCGGATTAAAACGGATTCCCATGCCCCGAGGAGGACGTTTTGGGGGATTGCTGGGGCAATCGGCCATCATGATGGCCACCGCCAACGGAGTGGATACCCAACCGGTTCTGCGCGGCGTCTGGGTGTTGGAAAATATTCTGGGGACTCCGCCACCCGAGCCGCCACAAAATGTCCCTGCCCTCACTCCCGATATTCGAGGAGCCAAAACTCCGCGAGAAATGCTCGCTGCCCACATGGATGACAAGGCCTGCTCCACCTGCCATCGCCGCATCGATCCCGTGGGATTCATTTTGGAGAATTTCGATCCGGTGGGCAATTGGAGGGAAGTATGGCCCAAAGTGAACGCCCCGATCGATTCCACCGGCGTCCTTCCCGATGGCACCCACATAAACGACATCACTGAATTCAAAGCCTGGTTGGGCGACAACATTGATATGTTCTCTCAATGTCTGGCGGAAAAGCTCATGATCTACGCAACCGGACGCGTCCCCAATTACTCCGAGCGCAATGAGATCGAAGGTATCGTTCACCGGAACAGGCAAGATGGGAACGGGTTCAAGGACCTGCTCCTGGCGCTGGTCACCAGTGATACCTTCCGGACGAAGTGATGAAGCCGGCCTCGCCGGCTTAGTGTTCAGTGATCAGTGGTCAGTAATCAGAATCCAGTAATTTGCACTTCTTTCCCCTATCCGTTCCCATCCGTGTAATCCGTGGTCTATTTTCGATCACGATCACGATCACGATTATTTACTTTGTGTCCCTTGGTGCTCTTCGTGGATTCAATTCCTGATTGGCGCCTCGCCGCACAGCCTATTTCGAAAGGAAGATATTACTCTGTGTTACGGCATGGATCAAGGAACGGAATCCAAAATTCTCCTCGCTTAATCCTTCCACGATCCGATCGATCTCGCGGCGATCGGCGAAGGTGATTTCCGCGCCGGTTGCATAGGTAATGACCTGTCTCACCATATTTCCGGCTATCTGATCGAGGTCCGAGAGAGCAAGCGCTTTGAAACCCTCGATATTATTGAACGACCTGCCATCCGGGAAATGATAACTGGCATCCACGGCCGGTCCGGTATTCCATTTTCCCTTTGGGTTTATGGCCCGGTAATGTTCCCGCCAACCACCGATCACGTCGTAATTTTCCAGGGCAAATCCAGGGGGATCGATTTTCTTGTGACAAGCCATGCAGGATTCAATCGACCGGTGTTTATCGAGTTGATCCCGGATGGAGGTAACTCCACGAATATCGGGTTCTATGGCGGGCACCTGGTCCGGGGGTGGCGGAATATGTTGGCCCAGAATACGCTCCATGAGCCAGACACCGCGTATGATGGGTGAGGTGGTGGTTCCATTCGCGGTAACCTTCAACACGCTGGCCTGAGTGATAATTCCGCCGCGATGTTGTTCCGGATCGAGAGGGGCCTTCCGCAAACCGGTTTGGGTTCCGAAGTCCATTCCGTAGTGCTCTGCCAAACGCTCGTTGAGCATGGTGAAATCTGAATCGATCACATGGGAAACACTCAGGTTTTTCTCTATCATATGACGAAGGTAAGCACGGGTCTCATCCAACATGGAGTGGAGCAGGATGTTATCGAACTCCGGATAGAGCTTCGCATCGGGAGTGGTGAAATCGATATCCCTGAGTTCGAGCCAACTGTCGGCAAAGTTCTGCACGAATGCTTCCGCTTTGGGATCGTTTAACATGCGTTCGACTTGAGCTCGTAAAACTTCGGGTTGGGTCAAGCTACGCTTCCTGGCATTTTCAAGGAGTTCTTCATCCGGCATCGTGCTCCAGAGAAAATAACTGAGACGTGAAGCGACACTGTAGTCATCCAGTTTTCCGGGATCCTCGGAAAAGTAGAGAAAGCGGTGAGAAGAAAGTATGGCCCGATACCCTGCCTTGACCGCTTTCAAAAGCGACCCGCTCGATTCGAGCGTTTCCAACGCAAAACGGAAATAAGGAAGCAAGTCCGAGGGCCTCACCGTCCGGCGAAACGCTCGCTCAGCGAACCTCGTTATTAGCGCCTTCAGGTCCCTCTCCGGATTCTCGCTGACAAGGTCCCCATCCTGAACCGCGAGATCCCCAAATAGCCTGTTCTTGAGTTCCTGCGGCTCAAGCCCGGGGAATATGCGTTCTATTTCCAGGCTTTCGACCGCTATACCGGAGGACCCGTCGTCCAGGACGGACAGGTCGGCGATCTTTGTGGAAGATACCCAATCGATCGTTTTGTCGATGGGCTGAATTCCGATTATGTGGTCCTTTCTGATCCATGCATCAAAGACGAATTCCTTTACCTCCCGGGTCGCCTCGAATTTCCCCACCCAATAAACCGCGGGCGCCTTGGCGCGCAGGATACCGGTATGGATTCGCCCCCATACATTGCGGCCTTGAGGCGGATTGTGGGCTTTTGCCCTCACCGTAAGGCGATACCAACCGGTTGAGGGAACTTCGGTTCCAGCCATCCTTCCATGGAAACCATGCGTGGTCGGGAAACTGTAGACAAACCCGTCGTGGTAAATCCCCTGCCGTTCATTCTGAATTCGCTCGGTCCCGATCCCCAATTCCTTAGGACCATAGACCCGCTTGAAGGGACCGGCAGTCAGGGTCTCCATGATCTCAGCATTCCTCGCCTCGGTTTCCTCCAGGTCCAGAGGCAAATTCATATCCATCCACTCGCCGTCCGTGTAGCGGTAGGTCTTGTTTTCCCCGGTGTGAAAAAGCTTTTTCCCCTCCCAATGGAAAATGGAGCCAAATGCGGAATTGATCACCGTTGGCTGCATGTCCATGGGCAATGGATCTTCCGCAACCGGCGGAGGATTGATGGCACGGTCGAAGGATTCCTCCAGCATGAGGTCCACTACTCCAAGGTATTTTTGCAGTAAATGATAAGAAACCTGTTGTCCCTCGGCGATATTGCTGAAGCCATCGATGGCAAGGTCTTCCGGAAGCATTTCCAACAAGGGAATCCTGACACCCAGCAGATCGTGGATGGTATTTTCATACTCGATACGACTCAACCGGCGCGATTTGACACGCCCTTCCGCCAGCAATCGCTCACGAGACATTTCGTGTAGGACATTTTCAAATTTTTCGAGAAATGCGGCCCGTTCGGCCGGCTCGACCAGTGATTCCTCAGGTGGCGGCATCTCCCCGTCTCTCACGCGATCGTGCAAATAGGCCCATAAACTCATGGCGGAGGGATCGATTGGATTCAAAGCGAGCGACTCCAGGTCGAGTTCACCTTCCTTATCCACCTCATTGTGGCATTCGTAACAGTTCAAATTGAAGAACTCGGTTACGGCAGGAGGAAGCTGAAGCGTATCACCACCCATCCCCCATACAGGAAATCCGACCGCTAAAAACAACGAGATGGAATTAAACATGGATGGAGAGGATGGACGGGATGAAGAATTGACTCTCGCAAAGATCGCTAAGAAACGCAGAGAGAAACCACGGATTCCACAGATGAGCGCGGATGAATAACGGAGGGCGGGTTTTCCAGTTGAAAATTCAATCCGTGCTATATCTTGTCCTGCCGCTGTGCCGTGCCTAGCATTGCGAAGCATGGTGGTCATTCCTCCCCGCCTTTAAATTCCTAATTCCTCATTCCTAATTGGCGCCAACGGCGCTTCACCTTTGGGTCTTTTGTGCATTTTGTGGTTCCCCTTTCTCCTAATTCCCCATTGGCGTCTCCGGCGCCTTGGGCTCCGGATCAGGTCATTTCCAGACCTGTCATCTCACCTGTGCTTGTCGCGAAGCGATCGACCTCCATTCCGTGACGGTGCAGGATATTGAGGAACAGATTGGGCAACGGGTAATTATTGCTCTCGTCAAAAGCCAGGTGCTGACCGTGCTTGAAGCCCCCTCCTGCCAGGACCACCGGCATGTTCCTATTGTCATGGGAACTCGCGTTTCCAAGGTTGGAAGTCATGAGGACGCTGGTACTATCCAACAGGGTTCCGTTCGATTCCTCAGATCCCTTGAGATTGCGCAGGAAATCACCCCACTTTCGGACCAACCCGGTTTCTACCAGGGTAAGCTGCTCAATCTTGTCTTCATCGAGCCCGTGGTGACTCAAGCTGTGGTACCCCTCATTCACCCCTTCGAGGGGCACGGCCCCTCCCTCCCCGTTTAGGTGAACGGTAATGAAGCGGGTCGAGTCGGTCTGAAGGGCCAGAAACATGACGTCGAGCATAAGTCTTTTGCGGTCAATAATCGCATCCCTGCTTTCAATATCGACCGGTGCTTTCACGTTCACTTCAGGCTTGGGTCTGAGAGCCCATTCCTGCGCCTCACCCAGGCGCTTCTCGAAATTCCGGACCGAGGTAAAGTACTGGTCCATTTTCTGGCGGTCTCCCGAACTCAGCTCTTTCTCCACCCGTTTCACATCGGAAGCAACCACGTCCATGATGCTCCGGCCCTGCTTCAAGCGTTCCACCTGCCGCGCCTTTTCTTCAGGCGTATCGGGGATAAATAGCTGGTTGAAGACCTTGGAGGGCGATTCTTCCGCCGGAATCATACTTCCCGATTCGGTATAGGAAGTACTTGTGGTTCCGTTGATGTTGAGCACCAGCGACGGGAAGCGCGTGTGATGGCCCTGATACTTCGCCAGATACTGATCCAAGGAAATAGAGTTCTTAAAGGCGGCATTGCGTGAATAAGGGGCAGCCGTAAGGATACTTCCCTCCGCCTGGTGGCCTCCACTCACACCGGGATGCGAGGAACCGGTGACAACGGTCATATCCCCGAGCAGGTCTTTGACTTCTGAAAGGTAGAGGGAGGGTGTGTAGTTGCGGCCGGCGCGGGTGGGGTTCAGGTTCGGGCCGTGTAAACCCAAAGCGAGGGTCACGGCTACGAATCGCCTCGGGGGCTGGTGGGCAATGGAGGAGGCAAAGGCCGGAGTCATGGCCTCGAGCCATGGCAGCGCCATAAACGCGCCGGCGCCCTTGAGAAAGGTCCGCCGGGAAAGCGACCTGGAGAAATTGAAGTATACCTTTTTCATTTCAGAATAATCGGGGAACCTGAACAAACATTGTCTTGGGATAAGGAGCGGAATTTTGCAAGCCTAATTCTGGTTACTGGTTGCTGGTTACTGGGCTCTGGATGCTGGGCTCTGGATGCTGGTTACTGGGTTCACCAAAAGAACGCTAAGAGGAAACCGCAAAAGGCACAAAAATAGGCGGGTTGGAAAACCCGCCCTCCGTTAATTTCCAGTTGAAAATTCAATCCGTGCTATATCTTGTCCTGCCGCTGTGCCGTGCGTAGCATTGCGAAGCATGGTGGTCAATTCTCCCTGCCTTTTCATTCCTAATTCCTAATTCCTAATTCCTAATTCCTAATTCCTAATTGGCGCCTATGGCGCCTTCATCCACTCCAATTCATCCCAGTAAGCAGGGCCGTCATTTTCCTGGGGAATCCCGGGTGTGCTGCGCCCCTCCTTAACGTATTTGGTCAAAAGAGCCTTCATTTCCCCTACCCTTCGCGGGTATTGGAATACCAGGTTGTTTTGCTCTCCCGGATCTTCCCGCAGGTTATAGAGTTGGAAGCGCGGAAGTCCTTTCATGTCCTCTGCAGATGCCGGAAATGCCCATCCCCCGGAACCGGGCCAAAGAATCAATTTCCAATCGCCCTGACGAATGGCGAAGCGCCCGCTGCTGGAATGGTGCACCGTAGCCTCCCGCAACGGTTTTGCATATTCCTCGCCCATAAGGACCGGTAGAAAACTGTAACTGTCCTCAGCCGAATCGTCGCCCGTTTCGACTCCGAGAATTTCCGCTGCCGTGGCCATGAAATCCGTTGTGCAGATGACCTCGTCAGACCGGCTGCCCTTACTTATTTTACCCGGCCAACTGGCAATAAAAGGCACCCGGTGCCCACCCTCGAATATATCAAACTTCTTTCCTCGATAGATATAGCTGCCGCGGTGACCCGCCAAAGGCAGCTCGTCATCGTCGAAATCAGCCCTGGGGGATTGTCCATTGTCGCTGGTAAAAAATATCAGTGTATTCTCCAACAGGTCATTCTCCAGTATGGCATCCAGAATGCGGCCCACTTCATGGTCCACCTGGAGCACAAAATCTCCGTAGGCGTTGACCTTGCTTTTTCCGATCCATTCCGAAGTTGGAATGATGGGCGCATGCGGGGCTGTCAATGGGACATACAGGAAAAAAGGCGCCTTTCCCCCAGCTCGTTCACCGATGTAATTAACGGACCGATCGGCGATTTCCGTCAGGACGTGGACGTGACTGAAATTGTCCGCCTTGGGACCCTTTCGCCAGAAGGCCTTTTCGTCGTAGTTCACTGAGATCTCACTGGGATTGGCGGTGGGCCTGCTGTTTTCCACCCACACATAGGGCGGCGATGACAGGGAAGCCGCTATAGCGATTGAATAGATGAATCCATGGTCTTTCGGCCCATTCCTGATGGATTGACTGAAATCAATCACCGGACGCACAAATTCATCGTATTTGACTCGCTCATTTCCAACCAGGCGCCAGTCCCACCCAAGGTGCCACTTTCCTATCATGGCAGTGTGGTAACCCTGTTCCTTAAACAGCTCGGCCATGGTGGCGCGTTCATTTTCAATCAACGGTGGCGAATAACCATTACCCCCACCCTGTTTGCGCGTGGATCTCCAATTATAGCGACCCGTCATGATGCTGTAGCGAGTAGGGGTACAAATGGCCGCACTGGTGTGGGCATCGGTAAAAATCATGCCGCTGGCAGCCAATCGATCGATGTTCGGAGTTTCCCAAGCCGAATCCTCGTTGTAGGCCGACACGTCGCCGATCCCCAGGTCGTCGGCCAGAATTAGCACCGTATTTGGTCTTTCCGCATTGGAAACCTGAATACAGAGTGCGGCCCCGCTAATCAGTAACAGGATCGGGTTTAATCGCATTTTTTTGATAGTTCTATTACGTCATTCAACCACTGCCAGGTCCGGGAACGATAAGCGCTCGGCAGCATGAGCCACCTATCGGTGTGCGCGGTCTTGGCCAGAGGATGTGGGAAAGTTCCAAAAATCTCCGAGGTATCTATATTGCTGAAGGTAAAGTTGTCCGCAACGCGTAAAACGGACCGGATAAATGCTTCGCTACCGTACCTGTCACCGTTCTGACTCACAAGGTAAGGGCGGCCTGCCACCCGTTTCAATCGTTGAACCGCCCCTGCCCGATAGGTTTCCAGGGGTGTCCCCCAAGTCGTGTTTCTCCACTCCTTGATTCCATCAAAATGGTCATGGCTGATAAAG
Organism: Opitutales bacterium; assembly: GCA_964291575.2. GTDB lineage: Bacteria > Verrucomicrobiota > Verrucomicrobiia > Opitutales > UBA2995 > JAABVD01. The sequence goes on from OZ219851.1 coordinate 254,972, forward strand.
CCGGTCCAAAGTCCGGCGATTTCATCATCATGAAGACCCAGATAATTTACGCCGATGGCTCCGCGCGAAAAGCCGCAAAGAAAAACATGCTTCGGATCCGCATTATAGGCTTCGATGATGCGGGGGACATTCACCTTGGCGTACTCGACCGTGGCCTTCTCGTCCCCCCACCAGGTAACCTGGTTGTCCCGATGGTTATCACTGATGTAAGGCAGAGACACCCAAATGAATCTGCCTCCCGAGAGACCGTAACCCAGAGCAGCATCCTCCACCTCTCCAGTCGAACCCGACCTGGGAAAATAATTGCCGGTATATTCGAAGATGATGGGAAGCGGGTCCCCGTCCGGTTTCCAATTTGCGGGTAGATACAAGGTATGGAAGACCTCCGTTCCAGCATACTCGGAGGAGGTCACCTTAACCCGCTTCCCAGCAGCCGGTTCACCAGTGGATAGTTCCGGTATATCCAAATGCTGTTGAAAACGGATATCCAATGGCGCGCCTGAAACCACCAGACCCGTCAACAGGCCTAAACTGTAGATACAATATTTTATCGTGATTCCCATCTTCTACCCTTTCAGTTCTCCCCGGGATCTCACTCATTTCACTAAAGTCAATCCCCTGTTGGAATCGTGGTGGGTGGATGAGCGAAGCCGCACATCCAGCATTCTTCCCACTCTTCTCAGGGTGAATCCCGAATAATAGTGACTGTCGACCAGCACGATTTTAGGCGATTCCGGAACGCCCTTGCTGTTTAAATTGATATCGGAGAGCACCAGTTTAAAGGCTTCTCTCCCAACCACATCATGGCGGTGATCGACACCCGAAGCATCGGAAGGGCCTTTGGCCGTGTCGAGAGTGGCAAAACCGAGGTCTTCCGGAATCCGTCGACCCAGATCAACCAGGAGTTCATACACCATTCCATCCCCAATCACCACGTCCGGATCGTATTCCTTCATCCACTTGTCGAGGTTCTCGGAATTGATCTCGCTCTTGGGTAATATGGGAATGCGTTGGGATGCTTCGATCAGGGTCGAGTAGTAAAGAAATGAGGAGGCAAATAGCTTGTGGCCGATTCCACCCCGCGGGTAGGTCATGGCAAATCCAATTCGCTTGTAACCAAGGCGGCAGGCCTGCTCGATGAGCTCGTCCATCATCTGCAGGTAGTTGGTGCATGCCCGGTTGACCATGGGATCGATGATGCTATACCCCGCAGTTGAAATGCAGAAGGCATCCACATCCAGATCGAGGGTACCGACTCCGCTTACCCAAGGCATGGCGACGATTCCCTGAATTCCTCGAGAAATAAGGATGTTCCTCAAGCGCTTCGGACTCGCTTTCAGTTCGGGAAGATAAAATACATCCAAATCGTATCCGCTCTCCCCTGCTTGGGTCTCCAAGCCTTCCATCAACTGCCCCATCACCGGATAGGAAGCCTGCTTCGCCCTGGTGATTTCGGGAACCAGCACAGCGAGTTTGGAGAACTTTCGATCCGAGCGATTAGTGCGCAAGTGCTCCATCAATTCCGAGATCCGGCCATCCTTTACATATCCCATGCGCTTGGCAATTTTTGCAATCTCCGCCCGTCTCGTCTTTGAAACCTTAGGACTGTTCCTGAAGGCCAGAGAAACAGCCGATACCGAGACGCCCGCTTCCTTGGCGATGTCCCGCATGCTGCATCTGTAAGCCGGTTTGCTCAAATCGAATGGGAGGTTTTTTACGGAGGGTTCGGGTTAAATTGCCCAAGCTAGCGGACAAGATCCGGAAGGTCAACAGTTGACGGAAATTGAACCCGCCAAGGAGTAACCACAAAAAGCACACAAAAACCTTCCTTGAGTTAACCACAGATTTCGCAGATGAGCGCAGATAAATAACGGAGGGCGGGTTTTCCAACCCGGCATTGGCGATGTAAGGCGAGTTGGAAAATCCGCCTGCCATTTAATTCCTAATTCCTAATTCCTAATTGGCGCCAACGGCGCCTCTCCTTTTGTGCTTTTTGTGGCCAATCTCTCTTGGCGTTTCTTTGCGTGCTTTGCGAGAGTCATCCACTTCGACCTTCTTTAAGTGTGGGCCTTGAAGAATTCGCCGATCCGTTCGAAGGCGGCATGTACTTCCGGGATTCCAGGCACCACATGGTCGCTGTTATGCCAGGCATGGGGAACGTCGTCGTAGGCCTCGAACTCCACCGGCACCCCTGCCCTACCCGCTTTTTCGGCATAGGCCTCGGCATCCCCATACATGGTTTCCAATTTCCCGACCTGGATCAGCAATGGAGGCAACCCCGAGAGGTCGGAAAATACCGGAGAAGCCAGCGGATGCTTCGGATCCGCCCCGGCCAGGTATAGTTCGGCCATTCGGTCCAGGTGATCCTTGGAAATGGAACAGTCCAAATCGGCGTTGGTGCGGTAGGTGGAGGCCCTTTGAGTCAGATCGGTCCAAGGCGACAGGAAAACGGCCGCTGCCGGTTGGCTGTGGCCGGTATGTTTGAGTTTGGCCAAGAGGGACCCGGTCAATCCTCCTCCTGCCGAGCTGCCGCCGACCACCATCCGTTTCGGAGGGATTCCCCGTTTCAAGAGCCATTGGTAGGCCGTATAGGTATCGTCAATGGCTGCTGGAAAATTATGTTCGGGCGCCAACCGGTAATCGACGGTGAAACAGCGGCAGCCACAAGCTGCGCTCAGATTTGAGGCGATCATACGGCTGGCAGGTCCGGAACTCCGGCAAAATCCACCACCGTGCATAAAGAGGAAAATACTCTCCGACCTCGGGGTTCCGTAGGTTACCCACTCCCCGTATACACCGTCCGCATCGGCTGGCTCGACCGTTGTCCCGGGTCGTGGTTCAAGACCACCGGTAAAAGGGCCGCCGCGAAGCGCTTCGAGGGACTTCCCTTCGGTGGGCTTGTCGGCCCACCGGAGGGCGATCAGTTCTTTCAATTGTTCACTGGCCATGGGATAGGCGCCGTTGGCGTCAATTAGGAATTAAACATGGATAGACAGGATGGACGGGATAAGAGGCCACAAATGGCACATAAACCACAAAAAAACCATTTTGCGCTTTTTGTGGTTCCCTCATTCTTTGCGTCCTTGGCGAGCTTTGCGAGAGGTAATTTCGATCACGATCAAGATGACTTATTTGGTGCCCCTTCGTGTCCTTGGTGGATTCAATTTCCATTCTTCCTTCATCCTTTAATCCCTCTGTGGTCTTATTCCCTCTACGGTTTATTCCCTTGCGCATTTTCTCACCTTCCAAAGGTGGATTTCTTTAATACTCGTTGAGTTTCGTATATGGAACCACTGTGCTTCGGACGCGGCAGAGGTATGCGCACTGGAACCTCGGCTACTCGCGGTTGATGGGTCGGCTCACCGCGTAGAAAACTCTTTTGGTAAGCACCCCAACCGATACCGCTCAATGGCCAGGCATCGCCTGCGCAGTATTGAAACAACAATAACCGCCGGGGATGGGGCGACAGATTGGGGAGGGACCCATGCAGGGTCCGAACATGATGAATGGAGATCCCGCCGGCCTTGATTTCGACTTTCCTCGCAGCGGAATCATCAAATCCATCCTCGGTGACCGCACCAGCAAAAATCCCGTCCAAATGATGATCCAGAATCGGTCCCCTGTGCGAGCCCGGGATGACGAGAAGACAGCCATTTTCTTCCGTCATATCATCGATGCAAACCCCGACGGCCAACAGGTCGTCATTGGTAAACGGATACCAAGCCCAATCCTGATGCCATTCCACCGGGCTGCCAAAACCACCGGATTTCATGTTCAGCTTATTACCGTTGGTCCAAATGGATGGTCCAATAAGCTGGGAAACGATATCGAGAATTTTGTCGTTCCTTAGCGTATTCCGGTAGACCTCGTGCAACTCGGCCGGATCCTTCAACCGCCTCAGTTTGGGGTTCTGGGCTGTGTGTCCAGGTTCGAGATCGAACACATCATCGCTTTCAGCAGCCAATCGCGACTCTTCCACAAAGTCATCTGTCACCCGGCGCAGTAATTCCACCTCGGCTGGGCTCAGCACGTTTTCCACCCCAAGGTAACCCTCACGGTGGTATTTATCAATTTGTTCAATTCTCAACATAAATGTTCCGATTGAGAAATTTATGAAACTTTCCGGGTTAGAAAACCCTAATTTCACGTCTCCCGGTCCTGTCCTGGCGTCATGGCCTGAAAATTAAGGAAGGAAGATGCTTTGCCATTCCTGGTCACCCATTGACAGCTGGTAATCGATCCGACAAGGTCATCGCCATGCGCAGGTATTCCCGACGCGACTTTCTAACCGCCCTTGGAGCAATGGGGGCGATGGGGACCGTCCAACCGGCATTTGGCCGCGCCTATGCGGCAACCTCCCCAACGGCGGCAAGTCAGCGGATAACCCGGTTTGAAGTGATTCCGGTGCGGGTACCCATGAACGAGCGGATACGGGAGGTCTTTGCCGAGGTCTACAGGAAGCAGGGAATAAACCGCGACTATTACGACTCGACTCTGGTAAAGCTTTACACGGATGAGGGCCTGGTGGGCCTGGGGGATGCCCTCCTTGACGTGGAGGACTCCTTGGGCAGCGTTCCGCGGGCTGCAGCCATCTGCAAAAAACTCGTAGGTCGTTCCCCATGGGAATTCATGCTGGACGAGAGCCTGGGCGGCATTCTGATGGCGGTGTATGATCTGATGGGTCAGGCAGCAGGTCTGCCGGTTTCCCGCCTTTTCGCGGCCGAGCCCAAAGAGAAGATCGCCCAGACCTGGTGGTGCCAGTGCTATCCGCCCGACTTGATGGCATCGGAAGCCAAGCTGGGATATGACCTGGGCTACCGGATTCACAAGGTGAAAGCCCGCCCCTTCGAAGACCCGGTCGCCCAGGCCGAGGCCATTACTTCGGCCATACCTTCGGACGTCCGCATTTGGGTCGACACCAACAGCACCTGGAAAACGGTGGAACATTCCCTGAAAATGGGCCGGGAACTGGCCCGTTTTCCTCAATACTTTGCCGTCGAGACCCCTTGCGAACGCTACGGCCTGGAACCGTTTCGTCAGTTGAAAGGTCGATTTCCCTTGGATTTGGCCGAACATATTCCAACGGATCCCATGCCCATGATCCATGAAAAACTGGTGCAAGCCCTGGTGGTGGGAGGCCCCATTGGAAAGACGCTTATCCAGAGGGCCCTCATGGCCGAAGTTACCGGAATTCCCTTATGGGTTCAGCATGGCATTTTTACCGGTGTGGCCCAGGTCTTCCAGGCACATCAGGCGGCGGCTTTTCCGGGAATCGAGTACGCGGTCAGCATTACCCACGTCATCCAGGACGATTTGATGGCAGAGTCCGTCAAAATGAATGAAGGGCTTTACCAAGTGCCCGCCAAGCCGGGTCTTGGCGTCACCTTCGATGAGGATGCCGTGGACAAGTATCGGCGAGGCTAGCCCGCATCCGTTAAAAAAATCACCACAGAGAACACAGAGGGAGGAGAGGAATGGTTGAGTGAAGGAGTAATGGAATGGGGAATAGCCGCAAAAGATCGCAAAAAGCGCAAAGAGGCGCCCCCGGCGCCTCTTATCCTGTAACTCCTGTTTATCCATGTTATATATTTGATCACGATCAGGACTTATTTGGTGACCCTTAGTGTCCTTGGTGGATCTAATTCCATTCAGCCGTCCTAAGCGCCAACGGCGCCTCACCTTTGTGTATTTTGTGCTTTTTGTGGTTACTCCTGATCCATGTCATCCGTGGTATATTTTCGATCACGGCTAGAATCCCAAACCCTTGGTCTTGGTTTGCACGCGCAGGACGTAAGTGTCGGCGGTGACAAACAGCATGGATCCGTCTGCTCCGCCGAAGGCACAATTGCTGGTGGCCTCGCCGGTCAGAATGTGGCCGAGCAGCGTTGCCTCCGGATTGAAAACGAAAATGCCCCCAGGCCCGGAGGCCCAAATATTGCCCTCCGCATCCACCGCCAATCCGTCCGGCAGGCCTTTTACCTCTGGGCCCTGATGAGGGGAGGCATCGTAGAAGAGCCGGCCTGCACCGATGGTTCCGTCTGACTTAACGGGAAATGAAGTATAGGTTGGGATATCGGGATGTGACTGGGCCACATAGAGGGTTTTTTCATCGGGTGAAAGTCCGATTCCGTTAGGGCGTTCGATCTCCTTGGTGAGCAGAACCACCTCCCCCGAGGGGCGCAGCAGGTAGACTCCACAGTAATCCATTTCCCGGCGAGGGTCGGTAAACCTATCTGGCAGGCCATAGGGCGGATCAGTGAAATACAGGTTTCCATTGGAGGCCCGTGTCACGTCATTGGGGCTGTTGAATCGTTTGCCCCTGTAGTTGTCTGCCAGGGTGCGTTTGCCCCCGTCATGGGTCATGATCGATAGACGCCGGTCGCCGTGTTCACATGATATGAGACGGCCTTCAGGATCGAACATCAATCCGTTGCTACCCGGCTCCCGGCCGTAATCGGTAATACCGGTGTAACCCGATGGGGAAAACCAGGCGCTTACGCCTTCTCCTTCAACCCATTTCATGACGGTATTGCTGGGTATTTCGGAAAATGCCAGGAATTGCCCCTCCTTGTTCCAGGCAGGTCCCTCCGACCAGGTAAATCCCGAGGTGATCACCTGTATCGGAGTATCGGCGTCCAGAAGTTTATCCAGGTCGTCGTGGTATTTGACGATTTTTCCCAGGGTGGGAAAGTTGGTGGAATCCTGCGCGAGGAGCCCGGAACAAAGGAACAAGGATAGCAGTATCGATGTAAAATGTTTCATGATGGCTTGTGGGGGTTGATGTGAACGAAAATGCTCGAAGATCAGACCACGGGTCACACCGAGAAGGAAGAAGGAAAAAGGAAGAAGGAAGAAGGGAAAATCATCATGATCGAAAATGGAACATGGATTCACAGGATGAACAGGATTTGGGATTGACTCTCGCCAAGCACGCAAAGTTCGTCAAGAGCATGTACCAGAACCCAGAACCCAGAACCCAGAACCCAGAACCCAGAACCCAGAACCCAGAACCCAGAACCCAGAACCCAGAACCCAGAACCCAGAACCCAGAACCCAGAACCCAGAACCCAGAACCCAGAACCCAGAACCCAGAACCCAGAACCCAGAACCCAGAACCCAGAACCCAGAAATTAGGATTGAAAATTATCCGTGTCAATCCGTGTAATCCGTGGTTTCCTTCCCTATTCCCAAGAAGAATGGTGCAATTGAGAATCGAACACCCGGTTGAGTAGAGACCGTGAACCGTTTAAAAATGCGAACATCGCCCCTTCAATCTCCTTGTTGGCCGAGGTCCTGGATGATTTCGGTGGGGCTGCTCTTCCTTTGCGGTGGTTGTTCCGTGCGGGAAATGGCGATGCAACAGGTCGGCGATATCCTGGCGGAAACCGGCGCCACCTTTACCTCGGATGAGGATCCCGATCTGGTGGCCGATGCCCTGCCCTTCGGGCTCAAGTTGATGGAGTCGGTCCTGGCCGAAACCCCCGAACACACGGGCTTGCTGCTGGCAACTTCGAAAGGCTTCACCCAGTACGCCCACGCCTTCGTTTATTTGGACGCGGTACAGATGAGGTCGGTCGACTACTACCGGGCCCGGGATTTGGAACTTCGGAGCAAGAAACTCTTTCTCCGGGCCAGGGATTATGGATTGCGGGGCCTTGAGGCCAAGTTTCCGGGATTCGGGTCATCCTTCAGGGCCGACCCGCGGGCAGCTGCGCAGCAGGTGGACACCGGAGGGGTCGGATTGCTTTTCTGGACTGCGGCTTCCTGGGCCAGCGCGGTAAACGTGGACAAGACGGATGCCTTCCTCCTGGCCGATCTGCCCAAAATCGACGTGCTGGTGGATCGCGTCCTGGAACTGGATGAAAATTTTGAAAACGGCGCCATCCACAGCCTCCTGATCAGCTACGAAATGGTGCGGTTGGCCAAAGAGGGCAACCCGGAGGATCGGGCTTATGACCACTTCCGGAAAGCGGTGGCCCTTTCGGGAGGACTCGATGCGGCCCCCTACATTTCATACGCCACCTCGGTTTGCGTGCCGACGGAAAGACGAGAGGAGTTTATCCAGGTTTTGAAAACGGCATTGGGAATCGATCCCCACGCTAAACCGGAAATTACCTTATCCAATATCCTGATGCAGGAGTATGGCCAATGGCTTCTGGATCACGTAGATGATTACTTTTTGCCTCCCCTCGATCCCCTTAGCAAAAATGAAAGACACCTCCCGCTGTAAACTGCTTATCCTCCTATCGGGAATATTCCTGGCCTCCGCCTGTTTGGAAGCCGTCACCATCAAGGTGGCCACGGTAGCTCCCCGCGGAACATCCTTTCACAATTTCCTGGAGGAATTGAACGCCCAATGGGCCAAAGCTCCGGAAGAACCCGTGCGCATGAATATCTACGCCGGCACCCAGGGCGGTGAAGTTGCCATCGTCAAACGTATGAGGATCAACCAATTGCAAGGTGCCATGCTCTCCGCAATCGGATTGGCCCAGATCGACGAGTCCGTTACCGCCCTGCAATTGATGCCGATGCAATTTCGCAACTGGGAAGAGGTCGATTTCGTCCGAGCGGCCCTGAAGGAAAACCTGGAGAGCCTGTTTCTGAGCAAGGGCTACGTCGTTTTGTTTTGGGGGGATGCCGGTTGGGCCCGGTTTTTCTCCAAGGAACCCATTACCTATATCGAGGACCTGAAATCGATGCGTGTAGGCGCATCCCTGGGCACGCCCAAGGCCACCGAGTTGCTTAAGAATTACTATACTCCAGTCACCTTGGATCCCAGTAAAACGTTGCTGGCCCTGAAAAACGGTATGATCGAAGCGGTTCCGGCTCCTCCATTTTTAGCCAATGCCACCCAACTTTCCACCGAGACCGGTTTCATGCTGGATATGAAGTGGGTGCCGGTTGTGGGCGCTATGGTAGTGACGAAGCGGACCTGGGACCGGTTGCCTCCGAAAACTCAAGCCTACTTGAAGCAGACTTCGGAGGAAATGGGGGAAAGGATCCGGCAAGCCAGCCGCAAAGAGGACGAAGAGTCCATTCAAGCCATGGTGGAAAAACAGGGATTGGTCATCAATACCTTGACGGAGGATGCATGGGACTCCTGGAGGAAGGAAGTGGACCTCAACCAATCGAATATCAGGGGTGAAATCGTGCCGGAAGACGTCTACGACACCGTGATAGGGAAACTGAAGGAATTCAGGAAAGAGGGTTCCGCTCAATAGCCTGGCAGTTTGGCGATTACCTCTCATGAAACGGGTCATTTCATTTTTCCTTTCCAGGGAAAATGGATGGTTGAAATGGGTTCACCAGTTGGAGAATTTCATTCTCTATTGCTGTTTATTTTCCCTGATGCTCATCGGGGTATCGGAGTTGTCCGTGGTCCAGGGGGTCCTGGGAAAATACCGTGTAGCAGGGGCGGAAAACCTGATTCGGCACATTACCCTGGTTTTGGGAATGGCGGGGGGGTTGATAGCCGCACGGGAGGACAAACTCCTGGCCATCGCCAGCATCCGGGATCTTTTGCCGGAGAAATACCGCGGCTGGATTAAATTATTTACCGGATTTGTAGGGATCGGCCTATCCTATTGGCTGGGATTAGCCTCACTCGAATTTGTGGCGGCGGAGCGGGAATTTGGTGAAAAGTTGCCCATAGGCATTCCGTTCTGGTGGTTTCAGGCCTTTCTTCCCATCGGGTTTTTCGGCATTGCCCTGCGGTTGTTCCTGCGAAACGCGACTACGCTTCCGAAGGGATTGTTAACGGCCGGTTTGCTGGCAGTAATGATGGTCATCGTTTGGCAGCAACCGTCGGAGGCGCCGAAAATCGTTTGGCCCTACCTGGCCGTTCTGGGATTGGCCACTCTCCTTGGCACGCCCATCTTTGTGGCCATTGGAGGCGCCGCCGTATTGCTCTTCTGGGGGCAAGGAGATCCCGTCGCCTCGGTGTCCCTCGATCATTACGACCAGGTAACCAATCCGCTTTTGGCCACCTTGCCCCTGTTTACCTTGACGGGGTTTTTTCTGGCCTACAGCAAAGCTTCCCAGCGCCTGGTCAATTTCTTTCACGCCTGGGCCAAGCATATCCGCGGCGGCGAAGGCATTGTGGCCATTCTGGCCTGCGCGTTTTTTACCGCCTTCACGGGAGGCTCGGGAGTGACCATTCTCGCCCTGGGGGGAATTTTGCTCCCGGTGCTGATTGCAGGCCGTTACCGGGAAAACGAGGCTATCGGGTTGCTCACGGGAGCCGGTTCCCTGGGTATTCTCTTTCCGCCCTGTCTACCCCTGATCGTGTACTCGATCGTGTCCGGGGTAGGTATGAACGAAATGTTTCTAGGGGGAATAATTCCGGGCCTTCTCATGCTTTTGCTCACCTGCATCTGGGCGGTCTACCTGGTACGCAAATCCGGGGGGCAGCAAGAAACCTTTTGCATGAGAGAAGCGCTCCGGGCCACCTGGGAGGCCAAATGGGAACTGGCCTTGCCGATCATACCAATCGTGCTGATATTCGGCGGATTCGCCCTCCCCGTCAACGCCGCCGCGGCAACCGCATTTTACGCCTTCGTCATCGAAGCGTTCGTGCATCGGGAACTGAAATTGAAAACCTCCTTGAGAGAGTCCTTGTCGGAGTGCGGATTACTGGTGGGGGGCGTCCTGCTCATCCTGGGTACGGCCATGGGTTTTACCAACTACCTGATCACCGAGCACGTTCCCGACAACACGGCCATCTGGTTGAGCGAAAGTATCGAGTCTAAATTCCTCTTTCTCCTCTCTCTCAACCTGTTTCTCATCGTGATCGGGTGCTTGATGGATATCTTTGCCGCCATCATCGTCATCACTCCCTTGTTGCTTCCGGTGGGAACAGCCTTCGGTATTCATCCCATGCACCTCGGGATCATCATCCTGGCCAACCTGGAACTCGGATTTCTCACCCCACCGGTCGGGATCAACCTCTTTATTTCCTCCTACCGGTTTAACAAGCCCATACTGGACGTGGTGAAATACTCCCTGCCGGTGTTCTTTGTCCTGTTGGTGGGAGTCTTATTGATCACCTACTTTCCCATTATTTCCCACTTCCTGCCGGATCTGCTCAGCCCCTGATCCCTCATAATCTTAATCGTGATCGTGATCCCCCCACTACACCACTCAACCTCCCCCATCCTTCTTCCCCCATCCTTCCTGTTCCTTTCCAATCATGCTCTTGATTATTTCTTCGTGCCCCTTCGTGTCCTTAGTGGATCCAATTCCTAATTCCTAAATCCTGATTCCTAATTGGCGCGTAGCGCCGCCCCTTACCGTGACTGATTCACCTTCCCCTCTATCTTCCGGCGAAACGGATACTCGCCCCAATATCGTTTTTATCATTACGGACCAGCAGCGTATGGATACCATATGTGCTCTGGGTCACGATTACATGGAAACTCCCAACCTGGACCGGCTGGTGCAGGAAGGGGTCACCTTTACCAATTGTCACATCACCGCGGCCAGTTGCGCACCATCGCGGGCCAGTCTGTTTACCGGCTACTACCCCCACACTTACGGCGTTCTGAAAAATGCCGACCTCTGGCGCCACAGTTGGGTGGAAGACCTGGCCCAAGCCGGATACAAGTGCGTCAACATAGGAAAGATGCACACCTATCCCTACCACACCTCCATGGGGTTTCATGAACGCTATGTGGTAGAAAACAAGGACCGTTACCTGGAAGAACGCTACTATTTCGATGAATGGGATAAGGCCTTGCGTTTCCGTGGATTGGTCAAGCAACAGAGGGAAGGCTACCGGAAAAGATCCGATTACGCCAAGCGATTGGGAGCCTTCGAATGGGAGTTGCCAGAAGACAGTCACTCCGATTTCTTTGTCGGCGATCTCGCCACCTGGTGGTTGAAAAGCAAGCCGAAATCCTCTCCTCTATTCCTTGAAATCGGCTTCCCCGGGCCCCATCCACCCTATGACCCCATCCCTCGTTACGCCGAATCCTACCTGAAAAAGGATCTGCAGATCCAGCCATTGCTGGAAAGCGACATGGATAACCAGCCGGAGGCCTACAAGGAAATGCGTCGGCACAACGTGGAGGTAGACCACGATTCCGTGCAATGGGATCTCCATCCCACGCATGAGCAACGGCATAGGCAACGGGCATATTACCACGCCAATGTCACCATGATTGACGAAAAGGTCGGCCAAATCATCGAAGCCCTGGAAGAAAAGGATTACCTGGATAACACGGTGCTGATTTTCACATCGGACCACGGGGACTGCCTGACTGATCACGGGCACAGTCAAAAATGGACCATGTATGATCAAATTACCCGCGTGCCGACCATCGTATGGGCCAAGCCCGGTTCAACAGCTGGAAAATACATTTCGGGAGAGGGTCGATGCGTCGATGGGCTCTGTCAGCTCATGGACCTGGGTCCCATGATTTTGGAGTTGGCCGAAATAGAACCGCCTTCATCCATGGAAGCCAAAAGCCTGTTGCCCGCGGTCAAAGGGGAAGCCTGGCAGGAGCGTGACTACGTGTATTGCGAACAGGCCAAAGACGGAATTTTCACCGGCAACCTCTTCCAGACCATGATCCGCGACCACAACTGGAAACTGGTCCATTTCGCCGACGCAACTTACGGCCAATTGTTCGATCTGAAAAAGGACCCTGAGGAATTCAATAACCTTTGGGACGAACCCGAATACGCCGAGAAGAAATCCGAACTCCTCAATGCCCTTCTCAACTGGCGCATACGCAGCAGCGTGCAAGCCCAGGACCTCTGGGAACGCCACCGCTGACGAATAGGGTCAGTCCAGAATGGCGCTTAGTTTAGCACGTTTGTAGAGGTCAAGTATGGACGCCAGTCGGGGTCATGCCGTAGAAAAGTGATGCCTTACGGAAGAAAAAGGGTCAGGTCTTAAAAACTGTATTCCGTTGCACTCCATACACTTTTACAAGACAACCGACCCTGTAAGGCATAACTTTTTACGTCTTGACCCCTTCCTATTCCGAGATGATCGAAAATTCCAAACCCCGCTTAACTAAGTGCCATTCGGGTCAAACCTTGACTTCAAATGGATTCCATTCAGGTAAAAGCCATTCTCTTTGATGTTTTTGGAACCGTGGTGGACTGGCGCAGTTCCATTATTCGAGAAGTCTCGAATGTTGGCGAAAGGTTGGGAGTATCAGCTGACTGGGGAGCTTTTGCGGACCGTTGGAGAGACGGGTATTACACCGGCACTCGGGAGGTAGTGGAAGGGAAACGGGAGTGGGTCTCGGCCGACGCCATGCATCTGGAACGCTTGGAAATTTTAATTTGCGAGTTTGGTTTGGGAACCCTGTCCAATGAAGAAAGGATCCATTTGAACAATGCATGGCACCGACTTACGCCGTGGCCGGATTCGGTGGAAGGCTTAAGGCGCCTCAAGAGAAAGTTTATCATTGGCACGCTTTCAAACGGTAACACCGGTCTATTGGTCAATATGGCTAAACATGCAGGCCTCCCTTGGGACATCATCCTGGGAGGTGAAGACTTCAGGTCCTACAAACCCGATTCCAAAGTTTACCTGGGTGCGGTTGAGCGCCTGGGTTATTCACCGAATGAAGTAATGGTAGCAGCAGCCCATCTCTCCGACCTGCAACATGCACGCAAAAACGGTTTGAGGACTGGATTTGTAATTCGGCCAGACGAATTCGGAAACGGTAGAATACAAGCCGATCTCGTAGCAGATGAAAGCGTTGACATAGAAGCCTCCGACTTCATTGAACTGGCAGAAAAGATGGGCGCATAACCTGCAATTCTAACCGGATGGCTACAAATGCGGGTTATGCGAAAACCTGAATTCTTTTGATGGAGGCCTTACATGGCTAATGGACCCCATCACGATCCTGTAAGTGCCGTATCGGAAGCTGAAGCAACCGGGAGAACGGCGGAGATCTTTGCCGAAATCCGCGAAATTATGCAGATACCCATAGTCACTTCCGCCCAGGTGTAGCGGTGCAGATACAGCATGAAGGAAGTCAGGGAGGCCAAGGCAAAGATAAACCAACGGATATTGGTAGGGCGTTCTTGGCGAGAGACAATTGGAAGATGTCGCTTCGCTCGGTAACGATCAGAATCAAGATCACGATCAAGATTATGATTTTACAGGGGACTGGAATGTCCCCTCTCCTTTTTTTAATTCCTAATTCCTAATTCCTAATTCCTAATTCAATTTCCCCATCCGTGGGCATTCTGGACGGAGATCATGGCGGCCAGGATGGTATTCCATGTTTCGGGTTGGTAGAGGGTATCGTTGGGGAACATGCACCCGTCCCAGCAAATGTGCTGAATATGTTTTCTGGGTTGGCCGTTCTCGGTGAGCCAATAACCGGCCGCCGAGGTAATATCGAGTTTTCCATTGGGATCGTCCGCCAGGCAGTGTTTGCCCGTCTTGTCGTGAGAGCCGGTGCCATGGACGGTGCCATCGTTTTGGGCGACGTGAAAGTCGATGGTGAAGGGCCGCAGGGCATCGGTCATTTCCTTATAGGCGGCGGCGAAAGCCTCCTCGTCATCCCAGGAAAAGTCTTCCGGAACGATGCGGTGTTCCTCGGCGTTGTAGCCCAGGAGATAGAGCATGGAGTGGGCGAGATCGGCCTGAAATCCAAGTGAATCCCCGGCATCGGCCAGCTCGAAAGTCCGCAGCATCCATTTCCAACTGTGCATGCCGCCCCAGCAAATTTCGCCTTCAGCGGCCAACCGCTCGCCGTGGTCGGCTGCGATGTTGGCAGCTTCCTTGAAGGTTTGGGCGATCAGCTTGGTGTTGCCCTCGGGGTCCTTGCTCCAGGATTCCACGTCGTTGGCCGAATCGATGCGAACGATACCATAGGGGCGCACACCCATGTCACGCAGCTTCGCGCCGACCCCACAAGCCTTCCGCACCTGGGTGAGGAATTTTTTTCGATCCTCTTGGCTGCCCATGGCCGAACCGCCCCCGGTCACATCCCAAACCGGGGCCACGATGGAACCGGCTACCAGGCCGAAACCGTTCAGTTGATCGGTCAGGGCTTTCAGGTCGTCATCGGTCGAGTCGATCGATACGTGCGGCTCGGAAATAAACAAATCGACCCCATCGAATTTACGGCCGTCGGCCTCCGCATTGGCGGTAAACGCGATCATCTCGTCCAGGCTTATGAAGGGTTCTTCGTCCGATCCTTTGCCGACTACCCCCGGCCAGGTGGCATTGTGAAGTTTAGGGAAGGTATTGCTCATATCATTTTATGGTTTTGATGTTTGAATGGTGCCACTGAAACAACTCCTGTAGCCATAATAATTGAGTATTTTGCTTTCCCGTTTATGCCCAGCCAAAAATTCACCTGATTGAGAAGAAAAAGGGATCAGGCCATAGACTTCGCCACTGAACTTCGCCTGATTACTGAACACTGATTACTGATTACTGAACACTGATTACTGATTACTGAACACTGAACACTGGCGCCTTCAGGCGCCTTTGTGCCTTTTCCATGCTTGAAATAACGGAAAAAGCCGTTTTCATGGCGCGACCAAATGAGGTTTAATTTCACAAAGATGCACGGAGCCGGAAACGACTTCGTAATGTTGGAAAATCTGGATGGGTCCGTTCGTTTGTCCACGGATCAAATCGCCCACCTTTGTCACCGCCGATTCGGAGTTGGGGCGGATGGCCTGGTTCTCCTGGGGAAAGCCCCCTCGGAGGAGTTGGACGCCCAAATGATTTATTTCAACGCCGATGGTTCCCGAGCCGAGATGTGCGGGAATGCCGCCCGTTGCTTTACCGCTTTTGCCCTGGCCCATGAGGTGGGAGATCCCCAGTGCCTGAACTTCCGCACCGATGCGGGCGACCTTACATCCAGGGCAAAGGACGGGCAATACAGCGTGGAAATGACCCCGGCCTCGGATTTGCGGCTCAATTTCACCTTGGACCTCCTCACCGGACCCGCCCTTCTGCACTACGCCAACACCGGGGTTCCGCACGTGATAAGGTTTGTCCCAAACGTGGAGGAGGTCGATATCGTGGCGGAAGGTTCTGAACTGCGTTACCACGAGGAATTTTCCCCCCGCGGAGCCAATGCCAACTTTGCCCAGGTCAACGGCAACGGGGTAATGGTGCGCACTTATGAACGCGGAGTGGAAGGCGAAACCCTAGCTTGTGGAACAGGGGTGGCGGCAGTGGCCATCGTGGCCCATCTCGTTCATAACGTGGCCAGGCCCGTCTGGCTGAAAGTAGCTGGAGGTGATTCCTTGTCCGTCGATTTCCAGGTGGAAGGAAACTCCATCGAAGAGGTGACCTTGACCGGTCCGGCCACTTTCGTGTACAGCGGAAGCATCGAGATCTGACCAGCGCGCTTCGCGCCAGGGTAAAGAGGAAAGAGGAGAGGGAAACGCAGAAGGCGCAGATATGGAGCAACCCCAAAAAGCACAAAATACATAAAAAAAGGCGGGTTGGAAAACCCGCCCTCCGTTAAATCCTGTTCGCAACGCGATCCTGCCTATCCATGTTTTTTTTAGATCACGATCAGGATCAGGATCAGGATTTATCTCTCTCCACAAATAACTCTCCACTATTCACTGGGCGTCAGCTCGGCGCCAACGGGGTGCCACAAAAAAGGGGTCAAACGCAAAATGTTAATATCGTCCTCTAGTTTTACTTGAATGGCTGAAGGGAATCATTCAGATATTAACATTTTGCGTTTGACCCCTTTTTCCGGGAGAGGTATTTCAGGCGAAAGACGCGACCCAATCCGGACTTTCCGGGCCGAAGGTTTTCAGCATGACGATGGGATCGGTGGGGGACGGGTTGTGAATGGTTACTCCGGCCCGCGCGGTCGATTCGGTTACAAAGTATTCATCGTGGGTCAATTGCCCGAATCGAATCATGGTAGGTGTTTCGATCGGCCAAGTCCCCATGGCGCCGTGTCCCTGCATCATGATCATGCTGTAACATGCGGCATTTTTTACGTTTACCGTCCGGCCCGGAAGCACGGTAAGCTCTGTGGCGCTGTAGGCCGTATTGCGGTATGCGATCCATTTTTCGTCGTAACCGTTTTCCTCGATCTCCCGGGCGGAGGAGAAAACCGAAATGGGTTCCATGAAATGGTTTTCCACAAAATTGGGATCGACGTTGGCTTCCCAATCCAGCACTTCGATAAGGTAATCGAAATCGCCCCGTCTATCTTCCGGGGTGTCCTTCCACAGCAATTCCTCGGGAACCACCTGGTGATTGACCACGGATTGATACATGGCGAAGACGTCGGATGCCCTTTGGGGTTCGAAGGTGCACAAACTGCCTGGGGCATGGAGGATACCGGCCGGAACATCCCACCCGGTTCCCGGATCCAACCGATAGGCTTTGGAGAAGTTGGTTATCTTGTTGTCGCCCTTGGTAAAGTTTTTCAGGCATTGGAGGATCTGGTCTTTGGTCGTTCCCGGTTCGCAACCAAAAAAAGTGTAAGGGAAATCCCCCCCGTAGTTGTTCATCTGGGGCGGAAAGTAATAGGCCTCCGGTTTGCCCAATTGACCCACCTTGGCGGCGTATTCATCGGGTTGATGGATGTGGTGAGGAAGGGGTCCCTTATTGTCGAAAAACTTGGAGTAGGCGGGCCATTTCCCATACCCATCCCACAGGCGGGGGCCGATGATCTCTCCTTTGAGTTCGTCGATGGCATCGCGAAGGGTGATTTGCCGGGAAGCAGAACCGTCTTGGAATACGACCATGCTCAAACCTTCGTTTTCTCCGGTCAAGGGGCCGTTGTCGGCCGGGGTGGTACTGGAAAACCAGCGCTCGTCGATGCCACCCCTCTCCCCCCCCAGGGCATAGTAGTCATCGGGATGGAGTTTCAACCGCCTTCCCGGAATACAAAAGGAACGGGGGACCCAATTGGGAGCCAGACGAAGAATGCCCTGGCCTTGAGCGAGGGCATCCCGGGCGATTTGGGAAGTCGTCATGTTGAGAAAGGAAACCCGGACCCGTTAGACCGTCTGCCAGTTGCTGCTGCTGCCGGACTCCAGGACGGCGGCACAAACCTTGTCGGTTTGCAGGGCATCGGCAAATGTGGGAAAGGCTCGTTCCCCCTCTTCGCCTTCAAGGCTCTTGAGAAAATGATAGGCTCCATGGGTAAAACTGTGTTCGTACCCGATATTCAAACCGGGGACCCACCATTTGTCCATGTAGGGGTGCTCCCCACCCGCGTTGGAGACATGGATGCTGCGCCATCCGCGCACAGCTTTGTCGTCGGCATAATCGAAATAGGACAACCGATGCAGATCGTGCAGATCCCAGGCAATTGAGGCATTTTCCCCGTTGATTTCAAATGTGTAGAGCGCCTTGTGCCCGCGGGCGTAGCGGGTGGACTCGAAGATGGCCAAGGAACCGTTGGCAAAGCGGGCCAAAAAAGCGCAAGCATCATCGATTCCAACTTTTTCCACATTTCCCGATTCTTGGTGCATGCGCTCCTTGATGAAGGTTTCCGTCATGGCCGTTACCGATGCGATGGGCCCGTTGATCCACATGGCCGTATCGATGCAGTGGGCCAGAAGATCCCCCGTAACCCCGCTTCCCGCCGCGTTCACATCCAATCTCCACAATCCTTCGCCACCTTGAGGTAGATCGGCGTCGATGGTCCAATCCTGAAGAAAGTTGGCGCGATAGTGAAAAATGCGCCCCAATTTGCCGCTTCGGACAATGTTTTTTGCCAGAGCGACTGCGGGGACAAAGCGGTAATTGAACCAGACGAGATTCGGAACACCGGCTTTTTCAACCGCCCGCACCATTTCCCGACTCTCTTCCGGGTTGCGACCCAGGGGTTTTTCGCAGAGCACCATCTTGCCCGCCTCCGCCGCGGCAATGGCAATCTCCCGATGCACATTATTGGGAGCGGCAATATCGATGACGTCCACGTCGTCGCGTTCGATGACCTTGCGCCAATCCGTCTCACAGCTTTCATACCCCCAATTATCGGCAAACGATTTGAGACGTTCTTCGTTCCTGGCACATGCCACCTTGAGGACGGGTTCATATTCCGTTTCAAAAAACTTGGAAACCTGACGGTAGGCATTGGAATGGGTTCTGCCCATAAATCCGTAACCGATTACACCGATATTGAGTTTTTTCATGGTCCTGATACGCTGAGTTTTGAGGTTGTCGTGTTCAATTCATGGCGATTATTAGGAACTCTTTTCAAGTGTCACGAATTTTAATCCCCGAATAAACCACCACAGAGGTAGGCCCCGCGATCTTAGCGCCTCTTTGCGATCTTCCTGACCTGCGTAGCATTGCGGAGCACGGCTGCCAGAGTCCTCTCCACTCTCCACTCTTCCCTCTTCCCTCTTTCCACTTTCCACTTGGCGTCATCGGCGCCGCATCAAATCCACTCCCTGTGACTGTGGGCCAAGGACCGGGCCAATTGCTTGGCAAAGAACGGTCCACGGTAAATCCATCCGGTATAGATCTGGATCAGGGAAGCGCCGGCATCCATTTTTTCCCCAGCCGATGTGAAATCGGTAATTCCACCGACCCCGACGATGGGACATCTACCCCCGGTGGCTTTGCTGATGTAGCGAATTATATCGGTGGAGCGTTTTTGCAGCGGCCTCCCGCTCAACCCGCCCGGCTCGGATCCGTTTCTCAATTGAACCGGCCGATTCAACGCCGTGTTGGTGGCAATGATCCCATCGTAATTCAGGTCCAGGACCGTCTCCATAATGGAGTCGATTTCCCGGTAGGTCAGATCGGGGGAAATTTTCACCAGCATGGGGATGGGTTGAGTTCCCAGTTTTCGGGCACGCTCATTATTGGCAGTGGCCAACGTTTCCAAAAGGGTTGGCAAATATTGGGATCCCTGCAGCTTTCGCAAATGCGGGGTGTTGGGACTACTAACGTTGACGGTGAAAAAATCGGCGTGCTCAACCAATAGATGAAAAGATTTCAGATAATCCTCCGCCGCCTGCTCAAGTCGGACTATCCTCGATTTCCCAATATTTATCCCGAGAGGAATCCGCTTGAGGTATCTTCGAATCTGCTTTCCCAACCGCTTTTCGATGAGAGCGGCCCCTTCGTTGTTGAAACCCATGCGGTTGATGATAGCCTCCTGATCGGGATAACGGAAGAGTCGGGGCCGAGGATTTCCTTGCTGACGGTGATAAGTCACGGTTCCAATTTCGACGTGACCAAAGCCCAGGGCGCCAGCCGCGGGCCAAAATTTGGCATCCTTATCCATCCCGGCGGCAAGGCCCACCCGGTTGGGGAATTGCAGCCCGAACAGCGCAACGGGTTTGCTTTGGGGCGGCCTCAGGTTGCGCCGTTCCATCATGCGGCAGAGCAAGGGAAACCGCCCCAGAAATTGCAATAAGCGGACGGCTCTCTCGTGTGCTTTTTCCGCCTCCAGCCGAAACAGATAGGGGCGGAGGACCGATTCGTAAAACTTACCCATGGAAAGTGCGCATCCTCTTAAAGGGAAAAATCTCCCAATTGGGAAAGAAATTTTCAAAAAAAATCTTGTCTTTGCCGGGAAGGACTCAAATTGAAAGAGGGGTAAATTCCCTTTATCTCATTCACCACCGGGAGATCGCCTTCCGGGACCATCCAACCATTAGCCATATGCCTGCCAGAATTCCGGATCTCAAATGGTTGATTTCTTCACCGGGGGAAGACTTCAACTGGTGGGTCAAGGAAGTGAGCGATCCCATTCATTGGGATCTTGACGGTTTGGGAATTATCGACCCGAGGCAGTGGAGTTATTTGATGGATCTCATGGACCCCTTGCGCGATTTCGGCCTCGATATGGAGTTGGTGGAAAGAGCTTTCATCGGGTTCAGCATCGAAAAAGATCTGGGCGAAAACCGCATCCGCATGACCCATAGTTCCGATGCGATGCTGGAAAACGAGACCGCGCTCTTTGCCCTGCCCGACGTCGTGAACGATGAAACCGGCCCTTACGCGGATTTTCTCGACCATATCACCACGCTTCGCATCGAGCAGCTCAACGAACTGATCGAATTCGAAAAGAACGTGACGAGGTCGGAATTGGAAGAGGCATTGCGGGACGAAATGACCAATCTCTATTACGAGGGCAGAGGGCTGCACCACTTCACCGAAATCACTTCCATTCTGGAGTACGTCCCGGACGGTTACGACCGGGACGATGATGACCCCGAGGAGAAAGGAGATCCTTCGGATGAGGAAGATATTGCCCGGGACATTCCCGATCTGACCGAGGCCGAAGAAGTTATCCCGGAGGACGATACCATGCGGTGGGACGAGGACCAGGAAGACGAGACGCCAGAGGCGCCCCCCCAATCTCCTGCTCCAAAGGCTTGAATCCATTGGGCGCATCTCCAAACTGGGAGGTTATGGCAGAAATAAAGATCGATCCCGAGGCGGGAGATGCCTTCACCGTAACGGTTTACAGCAGAACCACGACCACCCATCGGGTCACCTTGACTGATTCCGATTTCGGAAGACTGAGTGCGTCTGGCGGAACTAAAGAGGACTTGATCCGCCGATCGTTTGAATTCCTCCTCCGACGCGAACCCAACACAAGCATTCTTTCCTCTTTCGATTTACCTGTAATCGGCCGGTATTTCCCCGAATACGAGAGGGTCATCAGCAAAAGTTGAGAGAAAAAAAGGGGTCAAACGCAAAATGTTAACATCTACTTGGCCTCAAGTTTCAGCCATGAATGGCTGCAACTTGAACCAATCAGATTTTAACATTTTGCGTTTGACCCCTTTTTGTAACTGCTCAGGTAGTTTTAACAATGGTCCGCAAGGATGTTTTAGTGACAACAAATTACGAAACTGTAGGAGGGGGTTTATCCCCCGATAAAGGCGCCGTTGGCGCCAAGTGGAAAGTGGACTGTGGTTAATTCCTGATTTCGCCACATTCCATCATTCCAATACTCCATTACTCCATCATTCCTTATCCTCCTTCCTCCATCACCATCCCATGACAATTTGGTAGAATTGCAGGCCAAGCTATGGAGACCTGAGTAGTTACCCCTTTTTTTTATTTATGAACGGCGCCGAATCGATCATCAGGACCCTGATCGGAGGCGGGGTGAACACCTGCTTCATGAACCCCGGGACAAGCGAGATTCACTTTGTCTCGGCCCTGGATTCGATAAGGGGCATGCATTCGGTGTTGTGCCTGTTCGAAGGAGTGGCAACCGGATGTGCCGACGGTTACGCGCGGGTAACGGAAAAACCGGCTGCCGCCCTACTCCATTTGGGACCGGGTTTGGGAAATGGAATTTCCAACCTCCACAACGCCAAAAAAGCCTACACTCCGATGGTTAACCTGGTGGGCCAGCACGCCACCTCCCACCTGGTTTACGACGCTCCGCTTACTTCCGATATCGAAGCCCTGGCTCGGCCCGTTTCCCATTGGGTCCGAACGACCCGAAACGCTCGAACCGCGGCCGCCGATGCGTCCGAGGCTATCGTGGCCGCAAGAACACCGCCAGGGCAAATTGCCACGCTCATCCTTCCATCCGACGCCAACTGGGACCCGGCCGGGGGACCGGTGAGCACGCCATCACCCCCAAAACCCTCTGCCGCAGCCCCGGAACGAATTTCCGCCGTGGCCAAACTGCTCCGGCGGCGGGAAAAAACCGTCCTTCTCTTGGGGGATCAGGCAATGCGCGATGAAAGACTGAGTGGACTGGCCAGTCGCATTGCCAAGAAAAGCGGCGCGCGCCTGATCGGAAACTGGTATGGCTCACGGATTTCGCGAGGTGCCGGAAGGCCGGTGTTTGAAAGGCTGCATTATGCCGTAGATCAGTCGATTCGGGTTTTACGAGGAACCCGCCATCTGGTTCTGGTCGGAGCCAAGGAACCGGTTGGATTCTTTGCTTACCCGAAAAAACCGAGCCTGTTGGCGCCCCCCGATGCCCAAATACACCTTCTGGTCGACGTGCACGAAGATATCGAGGCCGCCCTCGAAGCCCTGGCCGAGGCATTGGGAGCATCCAACGTCTCCCCCGATCTGGCGCCCTTGCGGCGTCCGCCCCTGCCAAAGGGTGACCTTTCTCCGGAAACGATCTGGACAACCGTGGCAGCTCTAATGCCCGAGAATGCAATAATAAGCGACGAGGCCATCACGGCGGGCCGAATGGCCGGCCCCCTTACCCAGACGGCTCCTCCCCACGACTGGCTTCACGTCACTGGAGGCTCCATTGGACAGGGCCTGCCTGTAGGGACCGGGGCGGCTATCGGTCACCCGGACCGCCAGGTAATTGTCATGGAAGGGGATGGATCGGGTATGTATACCTTGCAATCCTTGTGGACCCAGGCCCGGGAGTCGTTAAACGTCCTCACGGTCATCTTCGCCAACCGGACTTACCGGATATTGGAGTACGAAATAAAAAACCTTTGCGGAAAGGAAGCCGGACCGGAGTCCTCTGCCATGATGCGCTTGGATGACCCCGACTTGGATTGGGTTGCGCTTTCCCAAGGAATGGGTGTTCCGGCCAGACGCGTCGCTACGTTGGATGCCTTCATCGACGCCTTCCGCCGGGGAATTGAAGAACCGGGCCCCTGCCTCATCGAGGTCATGATCTGAAGAAAAGGGGTCAACCGCGAATGGGCAACTACTCAGGTCTCCATAGCCTAGTTCTATCTTGATCTTGATCGTGATCATGATCGTGATCGAATATTCCTGAGAAATTGAACACGGATTCCACGGATAGGCATCCGCCTACGCCGAGGCTTTCGGCGTGACATGCAGAGGTAATTCATCGTGATGGTGATCATGATCCCGATCGAAAAATCAACGACTTGGAGAACTGTAGGAGGGGGTTTATCCCCCGATTGCTTTTAGGCTGTTTGGAAAATCGGGGGATAAACCCCCTCCTACAGCTTAATCAGTTATCAATAAAACATCCTTTCGTACCATTGTTCAAGATACCTGAGTAGTTACCGCAAAATGTTAATATGGTATGAACCGGAGACATCGGTAACAAATAGACCGGAGACATAGGTTACAGTCAAGCTGGGCATTATGCCCTGGAAAACTGTAGACCTAATGGACCAAAAACTAAAATTCGTGCACTTGGCCAACAGTGGACGATTTACCATAACCGAACTGTGTGAGGACTTCGGTATCAGCCGCAAGACCGGCCACAAGTACCTGCGTCGTTACCAACAAGATGGAGCCTCCGGATTGCATGAGAAAAGCCGATGTCCGCACCGTTATGCCAACTTAACCGATAAGGCGGTGGAAAAGCTCATCTTGGAGGACCGGCGGCGGCATCCGACCTGGGGACCTAAGAAACTCAGAGATTTGCTTTTGAAGAAGCATTCCATGCAACGAGCTCCTTCCTGTAGTACCATTGGAGCCATTCTAAAACGCAACGGCATGATCAAGCCCCGGCGGCGAAGACCTGGAGCTTACGCGGTTGAACCTTGCCAGTTGACCCAGGCCGAGTATCCCAACCATGTCTGGACGATCGATTTCAAGGGTTGGTTCAAGCTGGGAGATGGAACGCGTTGTGACCCTTTGACGATAAAAGATCTGAACAGCCATTTTATGATAGGCTGCCGGGCCCAGCCCAATCAACAGTTCGGCACCACCTACCGTGGATTCAAGCGCATGGCCCGTCTTTACGGGCTTCCAGCCATCATCCGGGTGGATCATGGCACTCCCTTTTCGGCCGCCTTGGGGCTGGGACGTCTCTCCCGGCTGAGCGTGTGGTGGATTGAGCAGGGGATCGCCGTTGAGTTCACTCGGCCCGGTCATCCACAGGACAATGGTTCTCACGAACGCATGCACCGCGATCTGAAAGCCGAAGCCACCCGGCCGCCTTCGGCCAACCTGCGGGCCCAACAACGACGCTTCCAACGCTGGGTGCATACTTACAATCATGAAAGACCTCATGAAGCACTGGGCATGCAAAGGCCGGCCGAAGTGTACCAAGCCTCCAAAAAACGCATGGGTGAAAACGACAAAATACGCTATCCCAAAGACTACCTGGTCAAGACCGTTTCCAGTAGCGGTTTTATTGCTTTTGAAGGAAAGAGCTATTATGTCGGTGAACACTTTGCCGGTTGCCGTGTAGGCTTAAGTCAATCCAGCGACACCAGCATCCGTCTGCATTACAGCAACATACTGCTTGGAACGTTAAGATACGACGATGGGGGGCGATATCGGCCTACGGCCTACATCGCCCCCCATCGTCCAAAAACACTCGACACTCAGCCACCTGAATGAATTTCATAAAGTGTAACCGATGTGTCCGGATTATTTGTAACCTATGTCTCAGTCACACCTATCGTCCTCCAGGCTGTAGAAAAAGGGGTCAAACGCAAAATGTTAATATCATCCTCCAGTTTTACCTGAATGGCTGAAGGGCATTAATCAGATATTAACATTTTGCGTTTGACCCCTTTTTTTTGTGGCCGAAACGATTGCGGCCAAAATCACCCCTCCGCCAAGGATCTCCCGCAACGAGGGAACTTCCCCGAGCAAAGCGAGGGCCAATAAGATGCCGTAAACGGGTTCCAAACTGCTGATGATGCTGGCCAATTGAGCTTTTACCGTGCGCATGCCCCGAACGAAGAGGGAGTGGGCCAACGCGGTGAAGACCACACCCAGTAAGGCGAGTTGGCCGAAGTCTGCGGCAGACAACATCCCGACGGTACCGCCCACGATGGGAAAAAGAAGCAGGCAAGCCACGGCGTTTTGGTAGAAGGTCAGTTTAAGGGCCGGGTACTTGGCCACGAATACGCGGTTCATGACCGACAAAAGGGCAAAGGTGAATCCCGAAAAGGTCCCCCACAAGACCCCGAGAGTAAAGCGGTTGGAAAGATCGAATTCGGGCAGGACCAGAGCCAAGCCGAGAAAGACGATTACGGAAATGAAAAGGTCGAATAAGCGGATCCGCTCGGCAAAGAAGAAGGGTTCCAGAAAAGTGACGAAAATGGGAAATGTGGCGAAGGTGAGCAGTCCGATGGCCACGGTGGAGATTTGGATGGCGTGAAAGAAAGTCACCCAATGCAGGGCCAGAACGGCGCCCATGAAAATGAACCCCACCAGGTCAACCCGCCGTTTGATGCCGAACCCGATTTTCAGGACCGGCAAAAGGAGGCACAAAAAGAGGCTGGCAAAGAGGGTCCTGCCCCAAACGATGACCTGGGGTGAGAGGGCGAGGATTTTTCCGAACAACCCGGCCACGCCAAACAGCAGCACGGCGGCATGAATCGACCATAGGCCCCTCGACCTGGTGTCATGTCCCGTTAATTTGTTCACACAAACTGGGAGGGGAAAAAGGGGTCAAACGCAAAATGTTAACATCGTCCTCTACTTCCCTCCACCAATCAGATTTTAACATTTTGCGTTTGACCCCTTTTTCCGCGAAGCGCCCCTCGGCGCCTACAAGCTGGCCGCTACGGCTTTGGCGAAATAGGTCAGGATGATGTCGGCGCCGGCTCTTTTGATGCAGAGAAGCGATTCGTCCCGGCACTTATTCAAATCCAGCCAGGAAAGCTTGGCGGCGGCGTGGATTTGGGCGTATTCGCCGGAAACCTGGTAAGCTGCAATGGGAAGTTCGGAATTGTTCCTCAAATCGCGTATGATATCCAAATAGGGTCCCGCTGGTTTTACCATGAGGATATCGGCCCCTTCGGCCGCATCCAGTTGGTTCTCCAGGGAAGCTTCCCGCCGGTTGGCCGGATTCAGTTGGTAGGTCTTCTTATCGAGGTTGTGGGTGCCGGCGGCTTGGGCGCTGCCGATGGCCTCCCGGAAAGGGCCGTAGTAGGCAGAGGCAAATTTTGCCGAGTAAGCGAGGATCGCGGTATGGGTATGACCGGCGTCATCCAAGGCATCGCGAATAGCGCCGATCCGACCGTCCATCATATCGGATGGAGCCACGAAATCGACCCCGGCTTCAGCCTGCTGCCGTGCCATCCGGCAAAGGATGCCGACGGTGGGGTCATTTAATACCTCCCTACCCGATTCATCCAGGACCCCGTCGTGGCCGTGGTCGGTGTAGGGATCGAGAGCCACATCGGTGATGACCACCATGTCGGGAAACTTTTCCTTAACCAGCCTCACCGCCCGCAAAACGAGGTTATTCTCATTCGTCGCTTCGGTCGCCTTGGAATCCTTGAGACCGGGATCGACCTGCGGGAACAAGCCCACGGCCCCGACACCCAGGGCGAGCAGGGCTTCACACTCCCTGAGCAGGCCGTCCATGTTGAGCCGGAACAGGTCCGGCATCGAAGCTATGGCTTCAGAAGGGCCGGAGCCGTCCTTTACAAACAGGGGAGCGACCAGGTCGTTCACGGTAAGGGTCGTTTCCTCGACCAGATTTCGAATGGCCGGAGATCTCCGCAATCGACGGGGCCGCCTCGGGAGGTGAAGTTCGAAATGGGGATTCATGGAAGACCTGAAACAATGGGATTGATTCGAATTAGGCAAATCCTGATAGTGCTCCATTTTTACAATCCCGCAATCGAATTTGCCTGGAAAGGGAATGGCCTCGGAACTGAAGCTTTATGACACCATGACCCGCACCGTTCAGCCCATTTGGGCGGAGGACGGTGAACATTTTCGCTTTTATTGCTGCGGTCCCACGGCTCATGGTCCGGCTCACATCGGCAATTTCAGAGCCTTCCTGGTGCAGGACGTGCTGCGACGCACCCTGGAAGTAGTCGGGCTGAACCCCATGCACGTTCGCAACCTGACCGACGTGGACGATAAAACCATACGGGGCTCGCAATCGGAGGGGAAGACCCTACGCGCCTTTACCGGACACTGGATCGAGCAATTCCACCGGGATGCGGAAGCCCTCAACATGCTTGCGCCCCACCGGGAACCCCGTGCGACCGATCACATGGAACAGCAAATCGACTTGGCCAGCCAACTGATTGAAAAAGACCTGGCCTACGTGGCGGGGGATGGATCGGTCTATTTCAAGGTTTCCGCCTACCCGGAGTATGGAAAACTATCCCGCTTGCGGGAAAGGGAAATTTCCACCCGGAAGACGACCAGCGCGGGTTTACGCAACGAGGCGGACGAATACGACCGCGAATCGGTGGCGGATTTTGCCCTCTGGAAATCGAGAAAGCCCGAGGATGGGGACAATTTCTGGGATAGCCCCTGGGGGCCGGGCCGACCGGGTTGGCATCTGGAATGTTCGGCCATGAGCCGACAATACCTGGGGGACGGCATCGACCTGCACGCGGGGGGAATAGATCTGTGTTTTCCCCATCACGAAAACGAGATCGCCCAGTGCGAGGGAGCCACGGGAAAACTATTTGCCCGGCACTGGCTTCACAACGCTCACTTGCAGGTGGAAGGCCGGAAAATGAGTAAGAGCCTGGGCAACCTGTACACCCTGGGGGATTTGACTGAGAAAGGGTATTCCCCCATGGAAGTGCGTTACGCCCTGATTTCCGGACATTACCGCCAACCGTTGAATTTTACCCTGGCCTCCTTGCAATCGAGTCGGAGCGCTTTGATGAGGTTGGAGAAATCCATCGGCGCCTGCCTGGATGCCAGCGGAATTTCCAGGGAGGAATTCAAAGCCCTGTCCGCTCCTCCCTTTCCCACCGAGTGGGGCCTCTTCGAGGAGGCCTGGAGAGGCTTGGCCAACGATCTGAATGTATCCCGGGCCACGGGCGGTATCTTCACGGGATTGGCGCGGCTGGACGAGGCAAACCCGGGTGTGGAAGCCCTTGGAAATAACCTCGAGGCCCTGGCTGGAATTTTCTACGCCTTGGGAATCGATCTGTACCGGAAGGCGGAGGAAACGCCCGCGACCGTTCCGGAGGAATTGCAAAGCCTGGCGCGGGAACGCTGGCAGGCCAAACAGGATAAAGACTGGGCCAAAGCGGATTTGTTGCGCAATCGCCTCCACGCCAGCGGATGGCAGGTCAGGGACCGCAAAGACGGTTACGACCTCATCCCAAATTCAACCTGACTCCATCCAAACAATGAAAGAAATGTCACCCCTGGAAGAATTACGGCATTCCTCCGCCCACGTACTGGCCACGGCAGTGCTCCGTTTATTCCCGGAGGCACAGTTGGATATCGGACCGCCCACGGAGACGGGGTTTTATTACGATTTCGACCTCGATCACAGGTTTACGGCGGAAGATCTCGGAGCCATCGAGGCGGAGATGAAAAGGGTGATCAAGGAAAACCAGCGATTCGAAAGGTTGGAAACTTCCCGGGAAGAAGCGGTCGAGTTGATAAGGGAAATGGGGCAGGAGACGTATAAACTCGGCCGCCTGGGCGATATTCCCGAAGGTGAAGCCATCAGTTTCTACCGCAATGGGGAGTTTGTCGACCTCTGTGCCGGCACCCACGTAAGGTATACTAAAAGGATCAAAGCCTTCAAGCTGCTCAATGTGGCCGGCGCATACCACCGGGGGGATGAAAAAAACAAGCAACTACAGCGCATTTATGGGACCGCATTCCCGAGCAAAGCCCAGTTGCAACAATACCTCGACCAATTGGAAGAAGCCCGGAAACGCGATCACCGCAAAATTGGAAAAGACATGCAGCTTTTCCACATCGACGAAACCGTGGGGCAAGGACTGGTGCTTTGGACGCCCAAGGGCTCAATCATCCGCCAAGAGTTGCAGACCTTCATTGCGGAGGAACTGCGCAAACAGGGGTATGATCAGGTTTTCACCCCCCACATCGGCAAATTGGACCTCTTCAGGATATCGGGTCACTTTCCCTATTATCGGGACTCTCAATACCCTCCGGTCATCTCCCGGCAGTCGCTTGCCGGGCTGGCGGACGAAGGCAAAACATGTGCCGAATTGAGCAACTTGCTGGAGGAAGGGCAAATCGAGGGCTACCTCCTGAAGCCCATGAACTGCCCCATGCACATCAAGATATTTGCTTCGCAACACCACTCCTATCGCGATCTTCCGGTGCGCCTGGCCGAGTTCGGAACGGTTTATCGCTGGGAGCAATCCGGGGAGTTGAGCGGTATGACCCGGGTGCGGGGATTTACCCAGGATGACGCCCATATTTTTTGCACCGACGAACAATTGCCGGGTGAGATCCAGGGCTGCCTGGACCTGGTAGAAAGGGTTTTCTCGGTCCTGGGAATGGAAAATTACAGGGTGCGCGTCAGCCTGCGGGATCATGAATCCTCCAAATACGTGGGATCCCCCGAAAACTGGGACAAGGCGGAAGAGGCCCTGCTCGGGGTAGCCTCAAACATGGGCGTTCCCTTTTCCCGGGAAACCGGCGAGGCCGCATTTTACGGACCCAAGATCGATTTTGTGGTCAAGGACGTAATCGGCCGGGAATGGCAGCTCGGAACCGTGCAGGTGGATTACAATCTGCCGGAACGATTCGACCTCAGTTACATTGGTTCGGACAACCAGCCGCACCGTCCGGTCATGGTACACCGTGCACCCTTTGGATCGATGGAACGATTTTGCGGCGTTCTTATCGAACACTTCGGAGGAAATTTCCCGACTTGGCTTGCACCCGAACAAGTCCGGCTCCTTCCCATCAACGATGACGTGCTCCCCTACACCAAAACGGTGGAGGCAGAGCTGAAGAAGTCCGGGATACGGGTAACGGTTGACGCAGCATCGGAAAAATTGGGCGCAAAAATCCGCAGATCGGAATTGGACAAGGTGCCATTTGCCGCGGTCATCGGAAAAAGGGAAGTGGAGAAAGGAACCGTAACCGTTCGTTCCCGCGTGGCAAAAAGCCGGGAAGGCGCCTATCCTGTAGCCGGATTCCGGGATCTCATTCTAGATCAAATCACCCGCAGGACACTCCCGGAAGCCAACCGCAAGTAGTGTGTGCCGTCTCTTAAATTAATCACCACAGAGAACCCAGAGGACACAGAGGAGAAAAAGGGCCAAAGGCGCGAATTAGAAACTGCGAATGGATTCTCGCAAAGCTCGCGAAGGACGCAAAGAATAAGAGTTACTGAGATGTGCAAAGGCACCATTTAGGAATAAGGAGTGTGGAATTAGGAATTTTGTGTTTTTTTTGGCTATTACCCCATCCGTGCTCATCCGTGTAATCCGTGGCTCATTTTTCTTAATCTCTGTGTCCTCTGTGACCTCTGTGGTAGTTTAATTCAGGGACGTCACTCTAGCTTGTGGTTCTCAGGCGATAACGGGAACGGGATTCAGGTCCGCCTCTTCAATCGCCTGTTTTCGCCAGCCCAATTCTACCGGCACGTCGTAGAGGCGACCCGGTGCGAATCGCTCCCAGAAATGGCGCAGTCCAGGCACAATTACGCGCACGACCGGCATGCGAATGTCGGGCCGGGTCTGGTCGAGCGCCAACAATTCCATGCCTCTGGCCTCGATCAAGGCGCGGCACCATTCCACGTCGTCCCTGAAATCTTCAGTATCCGGAAACGGGTAGTCCGATCGGCCGCGCGGCGCTGATTTGTCGTCTGGCGCGAGGTAGGGGCAATCGGACAATCTGCCATTTTTCCACCACCACAAGCACATGGGATCATCGACCCCGTAGCTGCCGGAATCCTGGCCGGGTTGGGGAACCCAGGTCAGACACTGGTTCATTTCGCAAACGGCCCGCAGAACCGCGATATGCGGATCGATGTGGGCGCCTGCACCGAATATGATATCCTCAGTATCGCTGTCGGTCCGACGGGACAGGGCAACGAAAACGGGTATGCCCAGATCCCCGGTCAAATCGAGCACCCACATGTCTCTATTTCGTTTGCCATAGTAGTCGGAGGCGGCAGCCAAGTAGTCATCGTCAAAGCGGTTTAGGTCAACGCCCGGTAGAGACAAGCGGTTGTACCACCAAATGGCAAAGGCATCGCGTTCGACCAATTCCAGAAATCCCTGCAAAATGGCTTCCTCGCGTGAATTACCAGCGGCACAGCCGTTGGAATCGGCCCAAAGTCCAGCGGTTCCTCGTTGCTCCGGGGTCATGCCATAGAGCATGGCCGTTGGCAAATAGCGATTCCGTTTCTCGGTAAGCGACCAAACGGGCGACCACTCCAATTCGCGGTCGGGATCGAATCGAGGAGGAACGACATTGTAAGGATGGCCGCGGGCATTGATTGCTTCGGCATGGTCGAGTTGCCAATCACTGAATAGTTGAACATCGTTGGGGTGAATGGCCTTGCCGTCACCAGCTCGATGAAAATCCCTGAAACTGCTGCGGCAGCGAATCTCATCTCCATGGAAGGCCCCGGAATAACGCTCGACGGCCTCGCAAAGAGCGCTCACTTCGGACTGCTCGGCCGTGCTTCCCTTGCCGGCGCTCTTGCTTCTCAAACTCCTTCGCAGAGAGCTGAGGTTCCTGATTCTCAAGGCGAGATTACTGCCAGCCCAGTGGACATGCAGCCATGGGTCGGCCTTGGTTGAAATGCGTTCGACCCAAGTGACAATACCGCTAACCGGGCTGACGAGGTGTCGATACTTTTCAAGGGTTTGTACCGGCTCTACCGTCCGCATGCCCCCGCTGGTTCGCGGACCCTTGGGACTTGGCTGGAGTTGCAGCGGTTGTGTCGGGCGATCCGGGCTTCGCAGCGACTCGTCTCCACAACTCTCGCATTGCGGTCGCCGCACCACCGGATGGGTAGCTATTCTCATGTTGATGATATCCAATGAAATAGCATTATGGTGAAGCGGCGCCGCTCCTTCGAGAACCAGCCACTTGGCGATCTCGGTGGCGGCCATTCCGTAGACGAAATCCAATACAGCGGGTTCGGCCGCAACCGGTTGAAAAGCAGCCGCTTCGCCGAAATGGTTCCGGATGAAGGTATGGACTTCCTGGTTATTGGCCATACGGTAGGTCAGGCAAGCCCAGCAGGGACCATTTTCGGCTGGTCTGAATACGGGACCGAACAGGGGCTGCATCCCCTTGGGACGAATCAGCACCCAGGGCGCTCCCGAGGCGAGGTGACTCTGATTGATGACATCATTCCCTTTGCCGAGATAGTCGTCACAGACGAAGACGGAAAGGGTTGGCCGATCGGAACCAATCGTGACCCCGAGGTCTGCAAGACACTTGGCGAGCCGATTGTCATCATTACCGTGAATTGCCACCTTCGCCGCCTGCAATTTTTCTTCGACGCGGTCCGGAGGTGTCCCCAAGGAGGACCAGAACGCGGCCTTGCCTTGCTCCATTTCGTAATCGCCCGAGACGATATAACCCTTCCCGGCAAGGGCTGCCAGAGCCGCTGTTACATCACTTTCCGAATGCGTTTCGGCCAGGGACTCTATAATCTCATGATGTGTTCGGCGACCATCGAGCAGGGCCAGGAGGTCCGGATAAATCCGACCGTGCAAAAGTGTATTGAAGGTCTCGGAGACCAGCAGCGTCTGCCCGTTCCCGATCGAGCGGAATTGAAGGTGTGGAGTCAGCACCGGTCGCACTAACCGATCCTTGTCCATGATAATGGGATTCTGAGCCCCCCTCTCATCCGTTTTCACCTAATGTCATGTCCTGTAATTTTAGTCCCACAAACGGCGGATTTTTCCGGTAAAACAGCCGGATAGAATGTTAATTTCTTATAACGGTCACTGGACTGGAATAAACTGCAAAGCAGTTCCACTCCAAAGCCCAGTGTCGCGAAGCGCTTGCTTACCCCTACTTTCCTCTTTCCTCTTTCCACTTTCCACTTCAAGGACACCCAGTGCGGCGGATGATCGTCCCGTTCTCAAACCCGTCCGGTCAAAGCCGACCACCCTTTCTCTGCCTCCGCAGCCGAATCGCGCACAGCATCGGTTAATGCGCTGAAGTCAGGCAGTCCGCAAGCCTGAGCCAGGATCGACTTCACTTTTTCAGATGCCTCTTCAGCTTTTGCGTCATCATCCATGATCAACCGATGAATGCCTCGTAAACTGCGCAATTTCTCAGTCGCCCGGACGAGTCGTTCAGCAACATCTTCCGCAATCTCACCGTGCTCCTTTGCCTCTCGGAACACGGCAACTGCATCACAGGGAAGCGGGGATTCCCGCCTTTCCGATAATCGGGTCAATTGCAGAAACCGGGCCGCATGCTCAATATTCAGCAGTCCCCGGTTCATCGAATCCATAAGGGAAATGCCCTTTGTGAACGATTTGTTGGAAATTTCACCCAGTTGGGAAACCAGGGATTCCCGGGCCGAACCCCGCATCAGTATGTCACGGCGGGCAGCTTCGAAACGCGCTACGTTGTCGGGATCTCCCGTTGAGAATATGCACCGGGCCCGGGCCAGGTTGAGGAGTTCACTCGTCGAACCCCCGGTTCCGTTGCCATTTGCCATGTCCGAAAGCGCGTATTCGGCAATTTCTTCTCGGTTGGTAGAAAGCGGTTCGAACAACAGACTGTCATTCGCCAAAATGCCGAGGGCCTCGCGAAATCGGCGAAATAGATCTGTCTTATGATCTTCGAGATTTTCTTTGTGTAGAAACAACAGGTCGAGAGGTGTGCGCGGGGCCACGGCTCTCGCGGCCAATTCACCCGATGCAAACACTGCCACCATGCCGTCATCCAAATGGTAAATGCGGTCGGCTACATCGTCCACAACGGCATAGAGAATGGTTGCAATGGAGGCCTCCGCGATATTGGCCAGGGCTATACCGGCCTCGGCGGGCGACAGATTGCAGCGCAGGGTGTGCATGCCAACCTGGAAAACCTTGTCGTTCGACCAGATGCGCACGATTTCAGCGGCGTCTACAGCATCCTGAACGGGATATTGAGAAAGTTGGTCTTTCATTTCGGCAACGCCGAATTCATGCATCCAGTAAACCCGCACCAAGCCGCTACGAGCGATGGTCTCAAATTCCGGATCCGGGCCGAATCCATTTGGTATTTCGAGGTCGGTAAATTCCCGGTCCTGCAAACGGTCGAGCAGCCCTGGATTTCGTTCGATCGCCTTGGCCAGTCGAGGCGCTGATTCAAAAATTTCGACAATTGCGCTGAATGCTTCGGGCCGCGCTTTGGCAACCTGGCTTTCGTAAGCGCTCCAGTCCTTGATTTCGGGGTAGAAGCGCTCGCGCCATTGATCGATCAGCGGATCCATGGTCGCAAACCAGCGCTTCGGTCGCAGGGCGAGGTTGAACATCGTGCTGTAGCTGCCGGGCAATTGCGGCGATTCCTCGGCGCCGTAATGTTGCAGCAGCGGGTAATTGCGGCTTGCAATCACGTGGTGATCCGGATGCCGCTGGAAATTAAAGAACATCCACTTGCTGAACTTGTAGTTTGCGCTCCACGAATGCCTTGGTCGAACCCTTTCGAACCGGCCATTGGGCAGGCAGATTCTGCTCAGGCCGTAATGTTGGAGGTAGTTGCTGATTTTCATGGAAAAAACGATTCCAAGGCATAGGAACATGTAGATCGGCACAGCCCACCATCCACCTACGACAAAGATGAAGGCGTACCAGAGAGCGGTTTCTATCCCGTAGCGCCAAAAGGGATTCCTGAAGTGCCAGGTTGGCAGGCCGCGACGGGCCATGCGGTTGCTGGCCATTTTCCAGGACCCGAACAGGTTGCTGGCCAGTTCGCGGGGGAAATAGTGCCAGAAGCTTTGCCCTTTGGGGGCGGATCCCACGTCCAGCGGCGTACCAACGTAAGCGTGATGAATGTAAAAATGCTCAGTCGCGTAGTGTGGATAGGATGCCGAGGCGAGCAGGAATTCCCCGAGGTATCGCTCCCAGGCAGAGCGTCGGTGTATCAGTTCGTGTCCGACAATGAAGATCGACTGGGCCTCGGTTGCCAGAATGAGGATCAACAGAACGCTCTCCCAGGTGGCCAGTTGCCCGACCATGAGTATCTGCCACAGTACGAAAACAAAGGTTGCCGGCCAAAGGAATGCCCAAAGCCAGACCGGAAGGTTGTACCAGAACACCTGCTTTTCCGAAGTCTTTTTCGGGTCCATGTTCCGTTCATCGGTGCCAAAGGCAAAATCCAGCGGATTTACCGTCATGAAAAATATCATGGGACCGATGAGCCACCAACCGCCATACATTGACGCCGCGACGATCAGCGGAAAGACCGTGATTGGCAAAAAATGCGGGAGCGCGTTGGCGAATGACGGCTCAAGCGCCTTTTCCTTTGGTATTGCTGCTGTAGTCATGGTTGCTTGCTTAATGGGTAATCACAAACTGATTGCTCATTATTGTTTGAAGTTGTCGCCAAGTCAAGTGGAGGCAGTCCGATACTCGTTTCTGGTTTCTCGATACTCGGTTCTGGTTTCTCGCACCCAGGAATTAAAGGAAGAAGGAAGAAGGGAAAATCATCGTGATCGTGATCTTGATCTTGATCGAAAATAAAACATGGATGTACAGGATGAACAGGATTTGAGATTGCCTCTCGCCACTTGTCACGCCGTAATCCATGAAGGCGGAAGCCCTCAAAGTTCGCACCCAGAACCCAGCATCCAGCACCCAGTGGCGAAAGCTAATGCATGTCAGGGAACTAATTGAAAATGTTTTGCGCTTTTTGCGTTCTTTTGCGGCTATTCACCCTCTCAGCAACTCTTATTCATCCTTTAGCCTTCATCCTTCAGCCTTTCTTGGCCCCAGAACCCAGCACCCAGCATTCAGGAATCTCCCGCCGGTCGGGCATCGCGCCGCATTTCCTCCTGGAAGAGTATGGCCATGCCGCGGAGTTTTCGGGAGATGGCGGAATTGCGAACCGGGGACTTCTCACCGGGGTCCGCTTCGAGATCGAAAAGTTCGAGTCCCGGATTCAGCCTGAGTTTCCATTTTCCCCACCGCACGGCAGCCAATGCTCCCTGGCTGCCGTGGTAGAAAAATGCGTCCAGGTATTCATCCCTGCTGATCATCCCCGACCATTCTCCGGGAGGATTCCAAGGGCGGCGCAGAGGGATGGAGGCGTTCAGGGATAATCCTGCATCGGCATCGGGAACCGTGGTCGTTTCGCCTCTGAGGAGCGGCGCGATGTCCCGGCCGTCGAGCGCCCTTCCCTCCGGCACTTCGATACCGGCAAAAGTAGCCAGGGTCGGGTACCAGTCCATGGCGTGAACAACCTGACTGGAGATTCGGCTCCCGTGAATACCCAACCCGTTGCCCCAGACGATGGCTGGAACCCGGATACCACCCTCATAAGTCGAAAGCTTTCTTCCCCGAATCGGTTGTCCGGAATGGCGGCCCGGTCCTCTACCGTTATCTGAGGCATACAAAACGAGAGTCCTTTCCTGCAGGTCCAAATCTTCCAAACTTTGGAAAATGCGCCCGACGTTATGGTCCAGCTCCTGGATGGCATCGCCGTATTCGCCCCATTGGGAAGTACCTCGAAAGGGTTCGCTCACTCCGAGAGGGTTATGCAACATGGTATGCGGGAGGTAGAGAAAAAAGGGGCGGTCCCTGTTTTCTTTCATGAAACGAATGGCCTCATCGGTATAGAGTTCGGTCAGTTCATCCGGTTCGGGTGGACGCTTTACCATGGATTCGTTCCTGAGCAATGGCACCCCGCCCTCATTTTCGAAATAGACCACTTCTACGGGGTCCAGATTATGGAGTAAGCCGAAGTAGTGGTCAAAGCCCTGACTGCGCGGCAGGAAGGGTTCGCGAAAACCGAGGTGCCACTTCCCGATGCAGGCGGTGGCGTATCCATTGTCCTTGAACAGTTCGGCCAAGGTGAGTTCATCGGGATGAATACCGGATTTCGAATCGGCCCGGTGTACCCAGATATGATTTCCCACTCGCCGGGGATAGCACCCGGTCAGCAACCCCGCCCGCGAAGGGCTGCAAATGGGGGCGGCCGCATAATAATCGGTAAACCGGATTCCCTCCACCGCCATTCGATCGATGTTGGGAGTCTTGACCTCGGTAGCTCCATAACAACCCAAGTCGTAATACCCCTGATCATCGATGAGAATTATAATTACATTGGGTCTGGCCAGTCCCTGGAGGGCGCCCAAAGCAAGGCAAAAAATAATAGATGGAATAAACTGAAACCTGGTTAACCTGTTCAACTTCATTGGATGGTGTTTGGGAAAGCTGTAGGAGGGGGTTTATCCCCCGATTCCAACTGAGGCCGATTGGAAGATCGGGGGATAAACCCCCTCCTACAGTTTCATAATATGTAATGACTAAAACATCCTCGCGGACCATTGTCTTAAAGTACCTGAGTAGTTACGGCAAGGTATTATCACCGCCTCGCCTGGATTCCAACAGCAGTTTTCAGCCTGGAAAAGGCCGCAAAAAAGCTAACGGTTGTCCGGAAGTTTTAGGCGGCGGAAAGGGGCAAATCTTGATCCTGATCGTGATCGTAATCATGATCGAGTACAGAAACCGCCCTCGCAAAAGCGGGAGGGCGATGCGGCTTACTGCCCCGGAAGCAGTTCGTAGAATTCGATTCCGGCCAACCGGTGCCTCCATCTACGCCTTCGACAATAACAGAATAACTTTGATCTGCATCCAACGTAAAGATAGCCCCGGCTTCCTTGGGGTCCGTGATGAATCCGGCGAAGCGAGTCTCGATTTCGCCATTATTCCAATCGCTAAAAATCGTCATTGGCGATTTCCTGCATCGTTCCTAAATCAATCAGGGTTATCTTGGGATCGGCCAACATATTTCCTGTATAATCCGGAAGTTGTGCTGCCAGTGAGCGGGGCCGCGCACCACCACCAGAACTTCCACCTGGGTACCGGGGTCTGCCATAGCCCTTGCCGATCCGATCAAGCGTTCATCACCCGTTCCGACCGAGGCTCGATTGGACAGGTTGCGAAGCCGGGCTCCCGTTCCGCCAATCTCATAAAATTCGATATTGGCCAAACCGGTGCCTCCATTCACGCCCTCGACAACGGCAGAGTAAGCTTGATCTGCATCCATCGTAAAGATAGCCCCGGCTTCCTTGGGGTCCGTGATAAATCCGGCGAAGCGGGTCTCGATTTCACCATTATTCCAATCGCCAAAATCGTCATTCATGGCGACTTCCTCCCCCGTTCCTATATTGACCAGGGTAATCATGGGATCGGCCAACAAATTCCCGGTGTAATCAGGAAGTAGTGCCGCAAGTGAGGGGCCGCGCACCACCACCAGAACTTCCACTTGGGTACCCGGTTCACCGACAGCCGTTGCCGATCCGATCAAGCGTTCATCACCTGTTCCCACGATCGCGCGATTGGAAAGATTGAAAAACCTAACCCGGTTTAATGTAGTTCCAACCTGGACCGAAGCGGAGGCTCCGGACCAGGAAGCGCCTCGCACTGCTCTGACGCGGTAGAGGTAATTCGTGTTGTCGGCCACGGTGGTGTCCTCAAATGTGGTGACCCCGGGCCCAACGGTACCGAC
The DNA here is from genome assembly GCA_964291575.2 of Opitutales bacterium. Classification (GTDB taxonomy): domain Bacteria; phylum Verrucomicrobiota; class Verrucomicrobiia; order Opitutales; family UBA2995; genus JAABVD01. The sequence goes on from OZ219851.1 coordinate 294,171, forward strand.
CAGTTCCCAGACATCGCTTCCCTCCACGGAACGCTCGATGCGAAAACCGGTCTCGTCATCCGATGCATCCGTCCAGGTAAGCGTTATCATTCCGGGAGAGGCTTCTCCGGCGACACCGGAAGGATCTGCGGGAGCCGTGCCGGAGGTTACATTGGAAGCCAAGCCGTCAGCGCTATCGGAGGATCCCCCATCGGGAAGGAGGTTATCGGCATCGGTGGTCAGAAAGATCAGCTTGTGCCCCGAGGTTCCGTCCGCCGGAGTCGTCCATGGATCGGTGCCATCCATGGTTCCATTGGCATACATGCCATAGGGAACGGCCTCACCCGGCGCTTCACTGGGCAGGCTCAGGGTGGGAAACCAGTAAATGGCCAGGGGATCTCCCTCGCCCCAATCTCCGGAAAAGGATACCGCTCCGGTGGTTCCCTGAAAGGCGCCGGGAGTATTACCGCCCCCGGCGGCAATGTCCCACATCCCAATCATATGATCGTCCCCGCTCACAAAAGAAGTGGAACTGGGCCCCTGAAAGCCATCTCCACTGGTATCCGCTACCAGAACGAGCACTCCCGATTCGGCCATATCGATCCCGGCGGGATCCTGCAATCTCTCGGCTGAAATGGTGAAGCTGACCGAGGCCTGGATTTGGGCCGATAACAGGCAGACGCCCAGCAAGGAAAGAAAACCATATTTCCCGAAGGAAATTCTCGATAAATTGTCGATCATACGGATTGGTGAAGGGCGGTTTTGTTGATGAGTTGGCTCGGGATGGGCTGCACGATTAATTTCCGTAATTGGGTTCGTTTACCCAGATAACCTCGTCGATTCCAGTGTTCATGGCTTTGCGAATGACAAATCCAAACCCCGGTAGAAAGACCTGCTCGGACCCCACGTCATCCGAACCGTCATTTTTGCGCCAGTTGCCATCGTAGGTGTATTTGTCCGCATTGGAGAACATGCGGTTCCTCCGTGGCACCGTTTGATCCCAGACGTACAAGGCATCCCCGGGTCCGAGGTTGGGTCCAAGACCCGACTCGTCCAGGGTCATTTCAATGGGCCGTTGTAATCCTATGATGTTATCTTGCTCGGAGACATCCTGATAAAGAATGGGCAGGGCGATTTTGCCCATGATGACCTCCCCGGTAAAGGTAATGGTGGTGGCATTGTCGGTGTTGTGCCGAACGATGAAGAATCCGTCTGGTACAATGATGGCATTCCGGTAGTCTTCATTCAGGTCTCCACCTACTTTCTTCCACTCCCCGTCGAGGTAATAATAAATGCTGTCGGCGGCCTGGTTGATGCCGATTGCATTGGGATCCTGAAACATGATCTCCGTGTCGCGCATGACGTGGGAGGTGGCGGCATTCACTCCTTCACCACCCGGAAAAAGCGTGCCCAGCGTCCAATACGGGTGAATGGAAACCCTGTCTCCCGCAGCAACGACCGCCAACATCTCAGCATCGGTATCCAGGGTCAGGGTATCGGCCGTATTGCCGAGAATGGTTGCATAATGCCCCTCCAGTTCCCCGGAACGCCAAAAGGCATAATGACCGCTCGCCCAAGCGTCTTCCGTCCATCCCGGTGAACCGGAAACCGTGACAGCGCTGCCGCTGTATGACCCGACGACGCCATTGAAAACGGCGGGCTGAATCAAGGGAAGGGAAACGAGGGTATCGGAGTTGCCCGGGGCCGAAATCTGGATGACACCAACGGGGTTTGTGGTCGCTTCAATTCCATCTACCTGGCTGGTGAAAAAACCAAGCCATAAAATGACAGGGGTTATAAGGGCGGGCTTAAGGCGTTTCATGATGAATTTGATTCGAGGGAAGGGCATGCTAAGTAGCGCTTGCATTCAAGGTATTGATTTCCTCATTGAAGGTATGCAAATAAATATACGACTAAATTCGGATTAGTAAATTCCTATTTGATAGCAGGAATTCCTGCATTTCAGCAAAAAGAGGGCAATTTCCGGGCAAAAATGGGTAGATTTGCCCCTGTGGTCCACCTCTAATCAGCCGCGTTTTTCCCTTTTTTTCCCTCCTTTCCACGTTTGTCTTTCAATAATTTATACTCCAGGGAATCCAAGAGGGCCTCCAAACTTGCTGCAACAATATTGTCGTTGGCCCCCACCGTTCCCCAGATGCTCTCTCCATCGGTGGATTCGATAAAAACGCGGGTCATGGCATCCACCCCTTTCTCGGACTGGAGAATGCGAACTTTGAAATCCCGCAGTTCCACCTTCTCCACGGCGGGATAAGCGTCCTTCAAGCCCAAACTTATTGCCTTGTAGAGCGCGCTCACAGGACCGGTGGATTCCGCCACGCAGTGGTGAAGACTACCGGCAACTTCCAATTTCACGGTGGCCTCCGCCACCAGATTGGAGTTTTTTTCGTTCTTGCCCTCGATCACGCGGTAGCCGTGGAGAGTGAAAAAGGGCAAGTGGTTCTTTAAGAATTTTGACAAGAGCAGTTCGAAGGAGGCATCGGCGGCTTCGTATTGGTAACCGCTGTGTTCCAAGCGTTTCAACTGGTCCAGAAAGGTTATCATTTCCGGGGATTTGCTATCGACCTCCATGCCCATTTCCTTGGCCTTCATCATCAGGCTGCTTCGTCCCGACATATCGGAAATCAAAATCCTCTGCCGGTTGCCGACCAGTTCCGGCTGAATGTGCTCGTAACTCCGGGCCACTTTCAGGGCCGCGTTGGCATGCACCCCCCCTTTGTGGGCAAATGAGGAAGCGCCGATAAAGGGCGCCCGGGTGTCGGAACGCACATTGGCCAGATCGTCGACATAGAGTGATAATTCCCTGAGCCCGCCCAGGTGTCGGCCGCAATGGAGACGGCGGTTCATTTTCAGAACCAGGTTCGGAAGGATGGTGGTGAGGTTGGCGTTTCCATTCCTCTCTCCATAGCCGTTCATGGTGCCCTGCACCATGGTGGCGCCCGCTTCAACCCCGGCCAGGCTCACGGCAACCCCCACCCCGGCGTCGTTGTGACAATGCACCCCGATGGGAACGCCGGGGAATTTTTCGACGACCGTCCGGGTGATGGTCTGAACTTCGGCGACGAGTTTACCCCCATTGGTATCGCACAATACGACAAAATCAGCTCCACCCGCGATCGCTGCGGCCAGTGTCTCCATGGCATATCCCCGATCTTCCACGTAGCCATCGTAAAAATGCTCGGCATCGTATATGACCTCACGGCCGGCCTCTTTCAGGTATCGGACCGAATCCTCGATCATGGACAGGTTCTTCTCACAAGTGGTCCGTAAAACGTCCGTCACGTGCAAGGTCCAGGTTTTGCCGAAGATCGTCACCACCTCGGTCTGCGCATCCAGCAGGAGCTTGATTTGCGGATCGTCCTCCACATGGAGGTTGGCCCGGCGGGTCGATCCGAAGGCGGCCACTTTGGCGTGATTCAGGGAAATGGATTTAACGTCTTCGAAGAAGGCCATGTCCCGGGGGTTGGAACCGGGCCATCCCCCTTCGATATAATCGACCTGAAAATCATCCAGTTTCTGAGTAATGAGGATCTTGTCGGTGGAGGAAAACGATATTCCCTCCCCTTGAGTGCCGTCCCTCAGGGTAGTATCGTATATTAAAATGGGATTCTCCTGTTTCATTGGGATTAAACGTGCTCTCGAATAAAGGTCTTGATGGCATCGGCCCGGGCCGGCACCTCGTACTTGGTTTCCGGTTTGGATTTCAGGCGTTCCAATGAGGGATGGGTGGGCTCACTGCCCGTACACGCGGCAATGGTATCCGGAAATTTTGCCGGATGCGCGGTCGAGAGAATCATTTGAGGGTGATCGCCGTTCATTTGAGTGAAGCCGCAGGCTGTGTGGGGATCGATCACGTAACCATACCTTTCGAATACCGCGCAAATTATTTTTCTGATTTCATGGTCGTCGGTTTTGCTGGAGCTGAGGGTATCGGTGTCGAAACCCTCGAAATAGTAGATTCCCGACTCCCGTATGGAGGACATGACCGACCGGACCTCATTCCCGTTGCCACCGAGGAAGTAGAAGAGAAATCGTTCAAAATTCGAGGCCACCTGGATATCCATGGAAGGGGCCAAGCTGGCTTTACGGGGTGGGCCCGGTAGAGACCGGTGGAAAACAACCGGTGCAGAATATCGTTCTGGTTGGTCGCCACCCGAAATGACTTTACGGGCAGCCCCGCCTTTTGCGCCATCCAGCCGGAAAGCACGTTGCCGAAGTTTCCGGTTGGCACGACAAATTGAGCCATGTCTCTCACCGCCTCGGGCAATTGCCAATAGCTGAAAATGTAATAAACGCATTGTGCCAGGAGGCGGGCCAGGTTGATCGAATTCACCGCCGACAAATTGACTTCGCGTTTGAAGCCCTGATCGCTGAAGGTTTCCTTCAAGGCGAGCTGGGCATCGTCAAAATTTCCCTCGATAGCCAATGGGAAAACATTGTCCGCACCGGTACAGGTCATCTGTCGCTCCTGCAGGGGAGCAATCCTCCCATTGGGGTAGAGGATGAAGATCTTCACCCCTTTCTTTCCCACCAACCCGTGGATAGCGGCAGCTCCCGTATCGCCCGAGGTCGCCACCAGGACATTCAACGGCTTCCCCGTCCTCTGAATCTGGTGAGCGTAAAGGTTCCCCAATAACTGCAAGGCGAAGTCCTTGAAAGCCAGGGTCGGGCCGTGGAACAATTCCAATACCCACAAATTTTCGTCCAATTGCCGGACAGGCGCGCGAACCTCCACCGCGAATCGCCGGTAGGATTTCTCGACCAGGTCCGCCAGCGCCCCGTGATCCACATCGGTGGCAAAGTGTTTGAGGAAGGACAGGCAGGTTTCCTCGTAGGTCAATCCCTCCCATCCCTTCATCTCCTCCCCCAGATCGGGCAACGACTCCGGCAGGTAGAGGCCGCCATCAGGGGCCAGTCCTATAGCTACCGCTTCGCTAAAGGAGACCGGGTCCGTTCGTCCCCGGGTGCTGATATATTTCATGGGCCAACGGTTTCGAGGCCAAAGGCCTTATGGGCCACCTGGGCGGAGAGGTCCGCCTTATCCAAATCGATCGCCACGGAGATCTTTATCTCGGAGGTGCTGACCAATTGAATATTGACACCGGCGGCAGCCAGGGTCGTGAAGAGGGTGGCGGCTACGCCGGAATGGCTTCGCATGCCGATGCCGACGACGGACAGTTTGGCGATGTCGGCGGAACGGTTCAGGCGACCCCCGATGTCCCTGAAAACGCGGTTCACCACACCCTCCGCTTTGCGGGCGTCGTCCTTGGGAATGGTAAAGGTCATATTGGCTTTCCCCTCCCTTCCAATATTCTGCACGATCATATCGACCAGAATATTGGCCTCGGCCAAGGCCGAAAAAAGCTTGGCAGCCGTTCCCGGTTCATCGGGCAAATCACTGACCACCATCAGGGTTTGACTTTTGTCGAGCGCCACTCCGCGCACCAACACATCTTCCATTGAAGCAACTCCTTCTTTCACAATCGTCCCGGGTTTCTGGTTAAAACTGGATCGAACTTCGAACATGACCCCATATTTCTTGGCAAATTCCACCGCCCGAGCCTGCATCACCTTGCTGCCCATGCTGGCCAATTCGAGCATTTCATCGTAACTGATCTCCTCCAACTTGACCGCGTCGACCACAATGCGAGGATCCGCCGTAAAAACGCCTTCCACATCGGTAAAGATCTGACAACGATCGGCCTTCAGGCCGGCCGCCAGCGCCACCGCGCTCAAGTCCGATCCTCCGCGGCCCAGAGTAGAAATTTGCCCGTCTACATTCACCCCTTGAAATCCGGCCACGATGACCACTTTGCCTGATTCCAGCAATTGGGGAATGTCCCCTCCTTCAATCCGCTTGATTCGCGCCTTGGTGTGGGCCCGGTCGGTGATGACTCCCGCCTGGGCTCCCGTCCTGGATTCTGCCGGAACGCCCAGGGCGTGGAGGGCCATGGCCATCAAGGCGATGGTTTCCTGCTCACCCACGGCCAGCAGCATGTCCATTTCCCGCTCGACCGGTTCGGGGTTCAGGCTCTTGGCCCGGGCGATCAGATCATTGGTGACACCGGAGCGGGCCGATACCACTACCACGACCTCGTTGTCTTCGTCATAGGTGGACTTTATCCGTTGGGCCACCTTGCGGATTCTCTCTACCGTGCCGACCGAGGTCCCTCCGTATTTCTGTACAATGCGCGCCATGCCACTAGTTGGTAAAGGATGCTATCCTGAGAACAAACGGCCTGCTCAGGACAATCTCAAGACCGGAAAGGGCCCGTTTGGCCTTGGAAAGGGAGGATTCCGAACAGCGATGCGTCGTCAGGGTGATGACGGCCGAGGCGGTTTCGGAGGGACCCCCTTCACTATCCTCCTCAAGTTGTTGGACGACTCGGGCGATGCTGATGTTTTCCCGTGCCATCAAAGAGGTGATTGCGGCCAGCACACCGGGTTCATCCCGAACCTTCATCCGAAGATAGAAGGCCGATTTGACCTCTTCCCGCTTGGCCACGGCCAAGTGGGGAAGCCCCGGAAACAGGGGATCATTCCGGTCATCGGGCAGATGGTGCATTTCCGCCCCTTTCAGGGTGAACACGGCATCGGCGATATCCCCGATAACGGCGCTTGCGGTGGCATCCTGACCGGCGCCCCGCCCGATCAGCACCGTGGTTCCCACTACGTCGCCGCTTACGCGCACCGCATTGTAAACACCGTCGACGCGGGCCAGTATGTGCTCCTTCGGCACCAGGGCCGGATATACCCCCACAAAAACTGAATTCCGCTCAAAATCGCCCACCACCGAGGCCAGGTGCTTGATCCGGTACCCCATGGTATCGGCGGCGCGCATGTCATCCGCCGTAACCTCGCGGATGCCGTCGATTAACATTTCGTGCATGGGTATCCATTTCCCGTGGGCCAGAAAAGTGAGTATGCCCGCTTTGTGCGCGGCGTCGATGCCGTCCACGTCCAGGCTTTCATCCGCTTCGGCAAAACCGAGTTCCTTGGCCTCGGCCAATACTTTCTCAAACCGCTTTCCCTCATTCTGCATGCGGGTGAGGATGTAATTGCAGGTGCCATTCAATATTCCGTGAATGGTGGGGAACCGGTTGGCCACCAAACCCTCCCGGATCGATTTGATTATGGGGATTCCCCCGGCCACGCTGGCCTCGAAAAAAATGTGCCCCTCACTCCTGCGAGCGGCGTCGAGAATGTGATTTCCATGTTCGCACAGGAGCGCTTTGTTGGCCGTTACCACCATTTTTCCATTGCCCAGGGCCTGCACGGTCAGTTCCCGGGCCAAATCCGTTCCCCCAATGAGCTCGCACACGATTTGCACTTGGGGATCGTTGACCACCTCCCAGGGGTCTTCCGTGAGCAATTCCCGGTTCACCCGCACTTCTCTTTTCTTACGGCAGTCGCGCACCGCGATTCGGTTTACCTTGAGCCGCACCCCCAGCCGCCTTTCCAAGACTTTCCGGTTTCGGTTCAAATGTTTGAGCACTCCCTGCCCGACCACACCCAAACCGAGTATCCCCAAATGCACTACCGGCCGATTTTCCATGTTACCGAGGCGGTCCGTCCTTGAGAAAACGGTTTTCCGTTCCTTTTTTCAGCCGGACGATATTCGATTTGTGACGCAGGACGATCAGGGCGGCAATCAGCAGGCAAAATCCAAATACCCAGTTCGAAGCCCCCAGAAAATAACTGGAAATGGGCAAGCTGAGGCCAAACAGGATTGAGGCCAGGGAAACATAACGAAGCGAAAAAAATGTGATCAGCCACACGGCGATCCCGATTAGCACCACCACGGGGGAAAGCGCAATCATCCCACCCATGGTTACAGCTACACCCTTACCACCCCGAAATCGCATGAAAATGGAAAAGCTGTGTCCCAGAATGGCCGCCAAAAGGGCCAGGATGCCCAGAATCTCCCGGTAGTCGGGGGAAGCCGCCAGCAGGGGAATCAATGCGGCGGCGGTGCCCTTGAGAAAATCCAATACGAAAACCGTATTTCCGGCAGCCTTTCCCAAAACCCGCTTTACGTTGGTGGCGCCCGGATTCCGGCTGCCTTCCTTGAAGATGTCCACCCCATGCCTTCGGGCGACAATAGTGGCGGAGGAAAGGGAACCCAACAGGTATCCCACGCCGCAAAACAACGCTATTTGCCAAATGAGATTCATTGCTCAAAAACCGCCTCCATTGATTCCATCGTTCATAAAACAACCACCAGGGCGGATTCGATCGAGTCGCTCGAAAGGATGCGCTGAAAAGCCTCATCGCTGGGACGACTGTCCAGATTGACCACGTTCAAGGCCAGGCCGCCGAGGCGATTCCGGCTCAGGGACATGGCTGCAATATTGACGCCGTCCTGGCCCAGGACCGTTCCGATTGCGCCGACAATACCGGGAACGTCGCGGTTCTCGACCAACAACATGGTACCCTTCGGGCGGAGCTTCCACGTAGCGACCGTTTATGGCGACGATTCGGGGCAGCATGGCTTTGCCGATTACGGTGCCTTCCACCGAGTAACGCCTTCCATCCCCGGTCTCTGCCTCCAGAAAAATCAGATCATAGTAATCGCGGGCTTCGTTGGATTTGACCACTTCGTTTTCCACGCCGAGTTGCTGAAGGAGAATGGGTGCATTTACCGAGTTTGCATTTTCCCCGCTGATGTTCTTCAAGTAACCTTTCAATATATTCCGGGTCAACGGATTGGCATCCAATGCCACGATCCTGCCGTAGTAGGTAATGCGCAGCTTCTTCACCTGGTCGGGAGCAATCTGTTGCAGGAAATTGCCCAGGTTTTCCCCCAAGTGAAAGTAAGGCCCGAGAGCCTGCAGGGTCTTGCGGTCCACCGAGGGCATGTTGATGGCATTGCGAAAGACCCCTCCCCTCAATGCTTCGGCCAGACTATGGGCAATTTCCTGGCCCACACTCTCCTGTGCTTCCCGCGTCGAGGCGCCCAAGTGGGGGGTCAAAACCAAATTTTGAATCCCGCGCAGCTCACTGTTTCCGGCGAGAGGTTCCTTTTCATAAACATCCAGCCCGGCGTAAGCGACCTTTCCCGATTGGATAGCCTCCATCAAATCCTCCTGGTTGATGATGCCACCCCGGGCGCAGTTGAATATGCGCACTCCATTCCTCATCTTGGCAAAGGCAGCCTTGTCGATCAGGTTGCGAGTGCCTTCGGTCAAGGGCATGTGAACGGTTATGAAATCAGCTTCGGCAAAAACCGCGTCCAAATCCATCAGTTCCACCCCCATCTCCTCGGCCCTGGCCGGAGCCAGGTAAGGGTCGTGGGCCAGGACTCGCATGCCAAAGGCCTGGGCTCGGGATGCAATTTCGCTTCCGATCCGCCCCAATCCCAAAATTCCCAAGGTCTTGTGAAACACCTCCACCCCACCGAACAGCTTGCGGTCCCACTTTCCCGCCTTCATGGAGGCATCGGCCTGAGCTATCTGTCGAGCCCCGCAAAGAATGTGCGTAAAGGTCAATTCCGCCGTGGCAACGGTGTTGCCCCCGGGGGCATTCATGACCACCACTCCCTTCTGCGAAGCGGCTTCAATATCGATGTTGTCCACACCGACCCCGGCCCGCCCCACTACCTTCAATTCGGGGGCGGCCTCAATGACTTCGGCCGTTATCCTGGTTTCACTGCGCACGACGAAGGCGGTAGCGTCCCGGGCCAGTTGCAATACCTCTTCCGGGGAAGACCCATAGGCCTCCACCACCTCAAAATCATCCTGCCTTTGCAGATACTCCACCCCGCTGGCAGCAATTCTATCGGCGACTACGATCTTCATTCGCTATGGTCCGGAAAAACGGATGAATACACCGATCCCCTATTTCAATTGCAACGATAAAGAAAGGCGCAGAGGCACAGGGGCACAAAGGTGTAAAGCAGGCGCTTCGCGCCAATCGTGATCTTGATCGTGATCTTGATCATGATCGGATTCCTGAAGCTCGAAAGTGGCTTCTTTATTCAGCCTTCTTCCTTCTGCCTTCTTCCTTTAAACTTCGATATTATCCGGTCTCGTTCACCTTGTGCCTTTGTGCCTTTTCTCTGCGCCCTTGGCGAGCTTTGCGAGAGTCACTTCTTCATCCCTTCCCCTCCTTTATTCAATTCCTAATTCCTCATTCCTAATTCCTAATTGGCGCCCCTGGCGCCTTTGTGCCTTTGTGCCTTAGCGACAACGATCGCTCAATATCGCAACCAATTCCTGCAAGGACGCTTCCTCTTCTTCCCCGCTCCCCAGATGCTTTATCTTGGCCACCCCTTTTTCCACTTCATCTTCTCCCAAAATGACGGCCAGGCCGGCGCCGCTTTCATGGGCTGCCTTGAACTGTTTGCCAAAGGCCACCGGACGAAGGGGGTATTCCACGCTTAAACCGGCCCGGCGCAGGTTCTGAAGGTGGCTCAGCGCCACAGCCGCCGGTTCACCTTTTCCCATTATGAAAAAGAGATCCGGCCTTTGCGCCCGATTGGGCAGCAACCCCTTTTCGGAGAGTATATCCCCTATCACCACATCCCCCATGGCAAAGCCCACCGCAGGCATAGCGGGACCGCCCAACTTTTTCACCAAGTGGTTGTAGCGGCCCCCTCCGGCGATGGCCCGGTGTTCTCCACCCCTGTCGAAAGCCTCGAAAACAAAGCCCGTATAGTAGGCAAGGCCCCGCACAACCCCCATGTCGATGCGAATCCAGTCGCCCAAACCCATGTTTTCCAGCCGGTCGAGCAATTCGGTCCAGGACGCTAAACGCTTTTTCACCGCATCGCGCAATTCGCTTCCGGACACGTGGGCTTTGAAAAACGTGGAAAGGTCCTTCATCTCTCTCGCCCGGGTCAGGGTCTTCACTTTGAACAGGAAATCTTCCGCGGAGCCTTGGAAGACTGGCCGCAACCGTTCCAGCACCGCATTCCTCGGCATACGTTCCCTTTTGTCGATCAGGCCGAGCAGGGCCAAGATGGTTTTCTCCCCCAATCCCAGGCTTCTCAAATAGAGAATCCACAATTCCCGGTCACTGATACGGACGACAAAATCGTCACTGCCGAGACCCATCATCCTGAGGGTGTGAATGAGCGCCGCTATGATCTCGGCGTCGGCGCCGGGACCGGCTTCGGCAAATATATCCGCATTGAATTGATAGAAGGAACGCAATCGTCCTTTCTGCCGGCGCTCGTAGCGAAAATGCTCCCCGATGCAAAACCACTTGATGGGCCGCTTCATGGCCTGGGCCCGGGCCGCCACCATGCGGGCAAGGCTGGGGGTCATCTCCGGTCGCAGCGCCACCTCCCTTCCACCCCGGTCGGTAAAGGCAAAGAGTTGAGAGACGATTTCATCACCCGACTTCTCCTTGAACAATGCCAGGGTTTCCAGGATGGGGCCATCGCACTCCTTGAAGTTGAAGGATAGCGCGGCGCGGCGCCAAACCCGAAAGAGATGGTTGCGCACGGCACAATCTTCAGGGTAGAAATCCCTGAATCCAGGCAAGGTTTTAAACATCGGGAATAATGCGCGGAAGACCGCTGGACAACCCCCCTTTCAGGATCAGAGGTCGTCCAGGTTCAATTCCTTCAATTTTGCTTTAAGGTCTTTTCCCACTTTGAACTTGACCACAGCCCGCCTTGGAATGAGCACGTCTACTTCGGGCTTGTTTGGATTGCGGCCAACCCGCGCCTTGCGGATCTGAATGTCGAAGACGCCAAAATTTCTCAGTTCCACATTCTGGCCCTGGCTCAAGGAACGAGCGATTACATCCAAAGTCAATTGAACGACCTCTTTTACCTCCTTCTGTGGATAATTGGTTCTCTGGTAAATATCCAGAACGATGTCTCGCTTCGTCAAATTGTCTGGCATAAGGTAGTTCGCTCAGTTTCAAAATTATGGAATTTTAATGAAAGAATGCGTTTTTCATTCGTCAATGGCAAAGAAAAATTTATTCGGTAATTTTACAAGTGTATGAGTGACAAAGACACAAAAAATCCATTCGAGGAGATTCAAAAGCAACTGCAGGAAATTTTGAAGGCGGGGAATCCCAATATTACGGTAACGCCTTACGTCTCCCAGCAACAGGCAGCCCCGACCCAGACGCCAGCGGAGCGCGCTCCCAAGGAAACCGAGGTCTTGCGTCGGATCCGAGCCTTCAACCGCAAACCCAAGGAGATTCGCGATTACCTGGACCGCTTCGTCATCAGCCAGACCGAAGCAAAAAAAGTGCTCTCCGTGGCTATCTGCGATCACTACAATCAAGTGCGCCAGTGCCTTGAAGACCCCCAGTTGGCGGACAAGGAATACCATAAGCAGAATATTTTGCTTCTAGGCCCGACCGGGGTCGGGAAAACCTACCTCATGCGCAACATCGCCAAGCTCATTGGCGTGCCCTTCGTCAAGGCCGATGCCACCAAATTCAGCGAAACCGGCTATGTGGGGGCAGACGTGGAAGACCTGGTCCGGGATCTCTACAAATTGGCCAATAAAAACCCCGAGCTGGCCCAGTACGGCATTATCTATATCGACGAAATCGACAAGATTTCAGGCCACGGCACCCTGGCGGGCAAGGACGTTTCCGGACGCGGCGTTCAAATCAACCTGCTCAAACTCATGGAAGATGCCGAGGTAAACCTTTTCAGCCCGCACGATATGATGGGGCAAATGAAGGCCATGATGGAAATGAGTCGCGGAGGAAAGAGTCGGAAGCGCACCCTCAGCACCAAAAATATATTATTCATCGTTTCCGGGGCCTTCGACAAACTGGCCGAAAACGTGAAAAAGCGGCTCGACCGCAGCCAAATCGGATTTTCCCAGGAGCGAAAGGAAGAAAAGGATTCCCACTTTCTCAAGCTCTCTCAAACGAAGGACTTCATCGACTTCGGGTTCGAACCGGAATTTATTGGGCGCCTCCCGGTTCGCGTGGCCTGCGAACCCCTGTCGGCCGAAGATCTGGCCGAAATCCTCAAGAATTCCGAGGGCAGCATTCTCGATCAATACCGGCGCGATTTCAAGGGTTACAACATCGACTTTACCATTACCGATGAGGCCATTTTGCAAATCGCCCGGCTCGCCGCCAAGGAAAAGACCGGGGCCCGCGGACTCATGACGGTATTGGAAAAAACTTTCCGCGATTTCAAGTTCGAACTCTCCTCCACTCTCATTCACAATTTTAAAGTCACCACCAAAACGGTAGAGGACCCCAACAAGGCCCTGGCCGACCTGCTCATGAATAATCCGGAAGCCTTGAACGTCTTCCTGTTTAAACGGGTAGAGGAATTCCAGCGCAATTTTCGGCGGAAACACGGCATCGAACTCGAATTCACCAAAGAGGCCTGCGAAAAGCTGGTGGCTATGGCAGTCGATGAAGACCGCTCCACCAATTCACTCTGCGAACAGTTGTTCAAGGATTACGAACACGGATTGAAAATCGTGGCGCGCAACTCGGGCAAAACCCGCTTTCTCATCACCCCTGAGGCAGTGGAAAATCCGGATGCGGAACTGTCCAAGTGGGTAGTGGAAAGCTTCAAGCAAAAGAAATCCTCCTCTTCCCATGCCTGAAGCAGATGCCGTTCGCAAGATGTTCGGCCGGATCGCCAAACGCTACGATCTGTCTAATCATCTCCTGAGCTGGGGAATCGATTTCTGGTGGCGGAGGGCCTTGGTCGAACAGGTTAAGCGGGCCAATCCGAGCAACGTGGTCGATCTGGCAACGGGAAGCGGGGACGTGGCCTTTGCCTTGAAAAGGAAGCTGGGAGTTCAAACGGAGGTGCGAGGACTGGATTTTTGCCAACCCATGCTGGACGAAGCCGAACGCAAGCGCTTGAAGCAGAATCCCGTTCCGGCCGTCCGCTTCGAATGGGCCGATATCCTCGACCTTCCCCTGGAAAGCGATTCAGTGGATGCCGTAACCGTGGCCTTCGGGATTCGCAACCTGGAAAACCGTTCCCGAGGTCTGGGGGAAATTTTACGCATCCTGCGCCCGGGCGGGAAACTCTTCATCCTGGAGTTTTCCCAACCCTACCGGTGGTTTCGCCCCTTCTACCATGCCTACCTGAAATATGTGCTCCCCGTTCTGGCCGGTTGGGTAACGGGCCGGCCGGAGGCATACGACTACCTGGGCGGCACCATTATGGAATTTCCGCGCCGAAGAGGTTTAACATTGGAAATGCGAAAAGCGGGCTTCAAAGACATCCTCGCCCTTCCCATGACCCTGGGCATCGTCTCCATCCACCGAGGCACCGCCTGACCCGGCATGAAAAATTTAGATTTTCTTGAATCTCGCTCTTGAAAATTTGGTCGTTATAGATTGTCCTAATCTTCCCCTACCCTACCCATGAAATTGCCAGCGCATGTGAAATTACTACTCATCCCGCTCATTCCATTGGGGCTTATGGCCCAGGGAGAACCCAATGAAGAGGGATTCAAGACCTCCACCATCTCCGACTATCTTATCTCGAAATACAAATGGGAAAAGCCCAAGCCAGAAGCCAAAGAGGCTGAGGTCCGGAATGATACCCCACTAAAGTCGGCCCAACAAAAAGAGGCGGAACGGCAAGCCGCCATCGAAGCCATGATAATGGAGAGGAACAAGGAAATCCGGGGCCGAGCCGGAAGCGAAACTACTGAGGAAGAAGAGGGACTCGATACGGTGGATCTGAAGGAGCATCGCGTGAGCGAACTCTATTCACCGCTCATGCGGATGTCGGAAATCAAAAACCTCGAAAAGATCGACCCTGCATCCGGAGGCCGTTACCTCACCGAATCCTATTACACGGACTTTGAAAACAATATTTTGAACCGCTGGACCATTCCCTTGATCGGCCGTTCCCAGGAAGAGCGCGCCAAAGAAGAGTACCGGCATCAGCAATTCCAGGCATTTTTGACCGAGGCGGGGAAAACGCTGGAACACCTCGACAACCTGGACCCGGAGTACGCCAAACAAGTCCGCAAGGAATTCAGCGAAGCCCAGCACCAATACAACGTGAACGAAAAGAACGTCCACTACTTCGAGAGCCCCGAGGCCGAATTCTAGGAACAGGGAGCGGAGAAGGAAGGGATGAAGATTCCGACCAACTGCCCTTTCACAAACGTATGGCCTTAACCTTTAGTGGACAAGTAATCCTGGTTACCGGCTCCACCCGAGGCATTGGAAGAGCCATCGCGGAGACGCTGGTGGCAAGAGGAGCAACCGTCGCCGTTCACGGCAGGGTCCTCCCCCAAGTCGAAAAGGTCTGCTCCGCCATCCATCCCGACCGGACTATTCCCCTTTCGGCCGATTTATCCGAGCCGGAAACGGCGGGCCGTTTGGTCGAATCCGTCTTTCGGCGAGAGGGACGGCTCGACGGTTTGGTAAATAACGCCGGAGCCGGTCGCGCCGTAGCTTTCCGCGGTCTCAAGTTGGAGGACTGGCGGGCAACCCAACAACTGAACCTTGAATCCGCCTTCGTGGCTTGCCGCAACGCTTATCCATTGATGCGTCGGGCCCGATCCGGTTCGATCGTCAATATAGCATCCCTGGCGGCCCATGGACCCGGGCGGATGATGGGAGCTGATTACGCCGCCTCCAAGGCCGGCCTCATCAGTTTGACCCGCAGTTTTGCCCTGGAAGCGGCCCGCTTCGGCATTCGGTGCAACGCGGTCTCGCCCGGCATGGTGGATACGGATATGACCGAGGGATTGACCGAGGAAAACATCAGGAATCTGGCCATTCCCCTAAAGCGATTGGGCAAGCCGGAGGATGTGGCCAACGTGGTGGCATTTCTCCTTTCCGAGGAAGCTTCCTACCTTACCGGGCAAGTGATTCACGTGGACGGAGGCCAGTTCATGTACGGATAGAGCCATGCCTGACCGATCCAGCTCCCATCCCTTTTCTCCGCGCCGCGTTGTGGTGACGGGCATGGGTATTGCCTGCGCCCTGGGCATAGAGGAAAGGGTAATCTGGAAAAACCTCATGGCGGGAAAAAGCGGGATCGGACATTTGCGGGCCTTCGACACCACCGGTTACAAGATCCGCATCGGGGCGGAGGTGCCGGAAGGACTGATAGAGGGAAAACTAAAAGAGTTGCGCCGCCGCCCCATCGACCGCGCCCTGGATCTGGCCGTGGTAGTGGCCTGGGATGCCCTTGCCCAAGCCCGGCTCATTAACCGGAAACCACCGTGGTCGGAACAGGATGTCGCGGTCCTGTTCGGAACTGGGGTGGGAAGCGCTCAAAGCCATTTCAACGCCTTTTCCAAATTTTTTGAGAAAGGCCCGAGAGGTATGCGCCCGACAACCGTGCCCCGATGCATGTACAATGCCATTTCAGCCGGGGTTTCCATGCAGTTCAAGTTGACCGGGTCAAACTACGTGGTCGTATCGGCCTGTAACTCGGCCGCCAATGCCATGGGAACGGCCTTCCGCATGATACGGGACGGTTACGCCGAAAAGGTGCTGTGCGGAGGTGCTGACGGATTCTTCGACCCCTTCTTCTTCGGAGTATGGAACAATATCGGGGTCCTTTCCCGTATCGAAGATCCGGCCAAAGCATGTCGTCCCTTTGCCGAAGATCGGCGGGGAACCGTCCTCGGGGAAGGGGCCGGAGCCCTTGTCCTGGAAACCCTCGATGGCGCTTTGGCCAGAGGGGCCGGGATTCGCGGGGAAATCCTCGGTTACGGGGAATCCTCGGATGCATCGCACATAACCCGCCCCAGCGTGGAAGGCCAGGCCAAGGCCATCCGCATGGCCTTGGACGACGCCGGCCTCCAGCCGGGGGAAATCGCCTTGATCAACGCCCATGGCACCGCGACCCACAGCAACGACGCCACGGAAAGCCAGTCGGTGCGCGCCGTTTTTGGCTCTGCCGCCGACCGGATTCCGGTCATGGCCAACAAGAGTTATATCGGACACGTCCTTGGAGCATCCGGAATTCTGGAAACGATCATCTCCATGCTGGCTCTGGAACGCGGCATGGCGCCGCCAAATCTCAACCTTGAAAATCCCGATCCGGCCTGTAACTTGAACCTCGTCGGAAACGAACCCGTGTCCATAAATCGTGGGCCTGCCATAAAAAACAGTTTCGGTTTCGGCGGCGCCAACGGCGTGATTATCGTGGGCCCCACCACTTGATACCTATCCATGAGCGAAAAACCAAAAGAGGAAGCGATCATCCGGAAGTTGCGGGAAATCATGGAAACCTCGGCAATGGAGGAAATCGACTGGAGCAGGTACGGTCCCCACTCGACTATCGATTCCCTGGGGCTGGATTCGCTCACCATTCTAGACCTTCTTTACGATGTCGAACAAGAGCTCGGGGTGCGCCTGGAAGCAAGGGACATCACCTCGGTAAGAAACATTGGGGAAATGGCTTCACTTCTGATCGATAGAGGCGCTTGAAGAGCATCCGTCATTTTATCGAGTACTGGCTGGCCCGCATTCTACTCCTGCTCGTCGATACCCTGCCCTTCGCCATATCCTGCCTGGTGGCCCAAGGCGCCGCCAGTCTCTGGTGGGTATTCGACCACCAGCGGCGCAAGGTTGCGCGCGACAATATTGTTCGCAGCGGAATCGAAACCGACCCGAAGCGGGCCCTCTCCATGGCCAGGGGAGCCACTCGCCACATGGCTCTCGTGATAGCCGAATCCCTCCGGTCCCACCAGTTTCTCACCAGTGAAAGATTCCGGGATCACGTCGAACTCAAGATAAAGCCGGATGTGCTCGCCGCCCTGGAAAACCCGGACCAGGGCCTGATCATGGCCTCGGGACACTTCGGAAATTGGGAAATTGCGGCTCATTTTCTTTCCCGTTACAAGCCCGTGGCCGGAATCACCCGGCAAATGAACAATCCCCGCATGGAGAAGCTGGTGCAAAGCCGGAAATCCTCCCACCGGTTCCGCCCCATTCCCAAGCGCGACAGCAATTCGGCGCGCTTTCTGGAGGTGCTGGAAAACAAGGAAATCCTGGCCCTGCTCTTTGATCAGCACGCCGCAACCCACAATATGATGATCGACTTTTTCGGACACCCCGCCGCCACCTTCAAGACAGTGGCCATGCTTCACCTGGTCACCCGGGCCCCTCTATGCTTCGGGGCCTGCAGGAGGATCGGCCCCCGGAAATTCGAAATTTCCACCTCTCACCTCATTCAATGCCCTCCCAGCGGCAATAAAAACGAGGACATCCGTTCCATACTGATCCAATTGACCCAATACCTGGAAGAAGCCATTCGACAGGCGCCCGACCAGTATATCTGGGGCCACCGCCGCTGGAGGGAGGATAAGGAATGATGGAGTATTGGAATGATGGAATGTGACGGAATTAGGAATTAGGAATTGGGAGAGAGGAGCCACAAAAAGCACAAAAGCCGCAAAATGTTTTTTTGTGGCAAATTAAATCGCTTCCCATTTTGTGCCTTCTTCCTTCTTCCTTCTTCCTTTAATTTCCTCTGTGCTCTCTGTGTCCTCTGTGGTTGATCTCACCTCATTCCTTTTTTACCGGTCGGTTTTGCAGTAAGCGTGCTTTTCGCTTTTCCCGTTCTACGAGGCGCGTTTCCAGGGGGATCACTTCCGGGGCGGCGTTTCGGGGGATCCACTTCCCCATCCTGCTTTTGACCGCGGCGAAGGCCGGGTCGTCAGCGAGGTTTGTGAACTCCCCGGGATCGACTTGGTGATGGTAGAGTTCCTCGGCGCCATCCCGGTAACGAATGTAACGCCAATCCCGACTGCGGATGGCATGATTGCCCTGGTAACTCGAGGTAATGACCGGGCTGGAGCGGGGGGTTGCGGGATCTTCAATCTGCGGCACGACACTGATGCCTTCGAGCAGAGGATTCCCGGGTAATCCGCACATTTCCACGAGCGTGGGGTAGACATCGAGCAGGCTGACCGCCTCCCGGCAATGGTCTCCCGGCTCGACACCCGGGCCGGCTATGATAAAGGGGACGCGGGTAGACTCCTCCCAGAGGGTGCGTTTGGCCCAATGTTGCTTTTCCCCCAAGTGAAATCCATGGTCGCTCCAAAGGACCACCAGGGTTTGTCCAGCGTGAGGACCGTCGCGTAGCCCCGCCAGGACGGTTCCCACGCAATGATCGGTAAAACTGACCGAGGCAAGGTAGGCGTGGACAAATCCGCGCCACAATCCGGCCTCCAGGATCATGCCATGGGTCGGCGCCACCTGATCCATGGATTTGAAGTTGTCCGGGATGTCCTCCAAATCCTCTTTGGGGGCGCGCGGCAAAGCGAGGGTATCGCGGTCAAAGAGATCGAACCACTTGGGGGGAACATACAGGGGCACGTGAGGGCGGGAAAAACCCACCGAAATGAAAAAAGGTTGGTCGTAGTCCTTCTGCAAGGCCTCCGCCGCCGCTCGGGCCAGTTGATAATCAAACATCTCCTCGTCGGATTGGGGGAAAGGGGCCCAATCCCAAACCTGGGGCTGCCAGTTTATGGGACGCGCAGGTCTCGGTCCACCCGACCGACCGCCAATGGATTGATCGACATCATCGGCGACAAATCCTTTGAAACCGCTGTGAAGCACTTTTCCGCCACTCAGGGTGATGTAACCATGATCCTTGAAATAACGGTGCATGGTGGGAACGTTTCGCAAGCGTTCGATGGAATGGTAATCGGGTCCAATCTCATAACTGCCGTGGGTTGTGGCATGCAGACCGGAGAAGATGCTGACCCGCGAAGCCGAACATACCGGCACCGAGCAATGGGCATTGGAAAACACCCGGCCTTGCGCGGCCAGTTTATCCATTTGCGGTGTCCGCGCATCCGGGTGTGCCCCCAGATAACCGACCCAATCGTTGAGGTCATCTATGCAAATCATGAGGACATTCGGTCTCTGCTCGGCGCCTCCCATCACGGCAACCGCCAAAAGAAGAAAGCTGACGGCGCAGAGTAAACCGGTGTCGCGGAAACGTTTAACTTCGAGCATAGGCCTTCAATCCATTCCGTTCATGAAAACGCCGCCCTGGTTCGGGCAACCAATTTGTTGTCCGGCCGGTCGCTTCCATCCAGCCAGAATACGAGAGCCGAAAGGAACCTCGCCCTCAACCCAGGCGACAGGTGGCGAAAATCCTCCAGCATGGCGGAACTGAACTTGTAATCGTGGGAATCTCTGCCCTTGAGGTAAATCATGCGTTGTGCGGCCTCGACAAACGCGCGCGGGTCCCCGGACTGCTGCAAAAACGCCAGCGACTTCCGCGCTGCTTCCAGCCGGTCACTACCCAGACTATCAAAGATATCCTCAATGCCGGGCCGGCCTTCGGCGGGGTCGAAACTTTCAATGGAGACTCCGTCCCCTACCCCGCCGGATCGGCGAAAGAGTGTCAGGAAGGCCGCGTTCTGCAAGATGAGAAACCGCCTCATCTCGTCGCTGGTGGTGTTCTGATACAAAAAGTGAATCGCGTTGGTGCTGGTACAGGCATGCAATGCAACGATGCCGGGCCGCCGCATCATCATTTCGGCGACGTGTTGGAACAGTGCGTCCCAGATGGACTGGGGATCGATCCCACCATTGAGCAGCTCAATCACCTTGCCGCTGGCATCTTGCCAGTTTCCATGGCGAAGCACCTGTAATAGATCGCGTGTGGCTTCGATCCTGGTTTCTCCCCCGAGCCAGCCTTGGCGAATTTGCTTCAAGGCGGACAAATTGCTTCTCCCGGGGCGGTCGGCTAAATAATCATTCTCGGCCGGGTTGCCTCTGCCCCGTTCCAATAAGGCATATGCCAGGGATCGCAGAACCGGTTCGGCGTGTTGCCATCCTATGGTTTGCAAGGTCCTCCACCCATTCGCCACATAAATGGCCTTGTGCCCGATATCGCGATAATCCCGTGCGCCGTAGCGGCAAAATAGATTGAAGAGGTCTCCCCGGTCCGTGCTTCGGGCCAGGGCGGTTATGGCCAAGTCGGATTTGGCCTCGTCCCACCGGTCCATGGCTTCGATAAATCGACCCTTTGCCTCGCTTGAAGATGGCAAGTTCGATTCATCCGCCTCGGACAACGTCCAGTCTCCCTGCATTTGGTCCCGGGTCTGGGAGGATTTGAAATAATCCAGAGCCCAGAATATGGGGAGCCAACGGTCCGAGTCGGGAGAATTCAAACTGGCCAGGTGAGCGGAGTTTACCACCAGCACGGCATGAAATTTAAATCCGACCGGTCTGGGCTGAATATTGCGCACCCCGGCCAGAAACAGGGACGCCAAAATTTCCCGGTATCGGGTGCCCGCATTGATACGGAAAGCCACCTCCTCTAAGAGACGGGAACGGGGGGTCTCCTCCAACAAGCGCACCAAGGGCTCGATTTCCGGGCGGAACTGCACGAAATTCGAGGGCAACCTTGATTCCGCCGCACCCAAACTGGGAATTTTGGGATGAATGCCCAAATCCCCCCATCCCCACATGGCTCCGGTGGCGGCGCAGGTTTTGAGAAACTGGCGGCGATTTGGCTTGGACCTCACGACCGGTCCATCCTCGCCCCTATCCCTTCCCGCAGCAAGCGCCAAACCTTTCCACCTACCTTACGATCAGGATCAAGATCACGATCACGATCAAGATCAGGATTTACCTCTGCATGTCACGCTTCCACATCCCATCCTCAGCTTGTGAATCCTGTGCTTTTTGTGGCCAATCATTCCTATTCCTTATAATCTTTGTGCCTTTGTGCCTTTGTGCCTTTGTGCCTTTGTGCCTTTGTGCCTTTGTGCCTTTTGTGCCTTTGTGCCTTTGTGCCTTTGTGCCTTTTCATTCCATCTGTGGTCGAGCTTTCCGGAATTGACCCTTTGCGGCCGGGGTGGCACAACTTGAGGCCATTGCATGCCCCGACGTCGCTCCAGATCCGGAATACGATTGCGTAAAAGCAAATACGCCGATCTGCATGCGCCCGTGCCTCGGATGTCCCTGGAGGAACTTTGCCAGGAAATAGCCAACCGATCCGACGGCTGCGTCCTCCTTCTCGATCGCATCGAGGACCCTCACAACCTGGGGGCATGTTTGCGCACGGCTGACGCCGTGGGGGTCACCGCTGTGGTCACTCCCAAAAATAAAGCGGCCTCCGTCACGGAGACCGTCCGCCGCGTGGCATGCGGAGGGGCTGAGGCCATTCCCGTCATCCAGGTGACCAACCTGGCCCGGGCCATGAAGAAGCTGAAGGAGGCCGGACTCCTTCTCGTTGGCACCTCCGACCGGGCCACTCGGAAATTCTATGATCTCGACCTGACCGGGTCCGTGGGAATTGTCATGGGTTCGGAAGGCAGCGGATTGCGTCGCCTGACCATGGAAAACTGCCACGAGCTGGTAAAAATACCCATGCAGGGAACCGTCCCCTGTCTCAACATTTCCGTAGCCACCGGGATATGCCTGTTCGAGGTCGTGCGCCAACGGGGTGCGGCCGATCGGTAACCACACAGGGGGTCTATCGTATCAATCATCCCCTTTCACCACGGCCTTCAATGTAATGGAGGCCGTTTGTTTGGGTGTGATAAAGGCGTTCAAGACTTCGAATTCGAGCTCGGCTTCGCTGATGTTACTCCCCGTCTTCACCATGATCGTTTCAGTGGAGTGTTGGCCGACGGTAATCAAGTCCGTGTTACGGAAGAAACTGTACTTACTTTTGTTGCGGAGGTGGAAGTCCGCGTCCGAAGTGTTGGAGATGGATACATTCAGGATTTCTCCCTTACCGTAACTGGCGTCTTCTACCGACAATGAAGCTTCAAGCAGCGGGCCCAGGTGTTGAGGTCGGCCCATCAAGCTGTTCTTGAACCAGACCACGGTGCGTCGGTCGAAAAGGGCTTCCTTGATGGACTCGGAGGTCCTTTCCTTTGCCAGTACCAGAGTTACCGGACGGTGCCCTCCCTTGTGCGGTTCGTAATCCCAGTCGATCAAGCGATGAACGTCGGATACACCAATGAGGGTGAGATTGTGGTCGAGGGCCATTTGAAAGGTCTCCTCCGAGTAATTCTGGCCATTGGCGATTTCAATGCCGTGGAGCAAGCCCGCTTTGATGTTTTTCTGGTGAAATTCCGGCATGACGGCAATCCCGGTAGGAAAATCTCGGGTCCAATAAGCGTGATTCCAGAACACGAATGCACCTTGTTCGTTTGCGGCTTCAACGGCCAACTGGGCGGGCCAATCTTCTGCTTTCCTGCTGTAGTCACCTGAATCAAATGGTTCGGATGGGACCGGGGCTCGGAATAAGAGGTTGGCGTCCTTGATGAATAGGGCGTTCATATGACTGGCAGGGGCAAGGCGTGTGATTTCCACTCCGGGAACCACGATAAGGGACTTTCCCTTAGCCGCACTTTTGGCCTCGATGTAGGAGCGGTTCCGATCCGGATGAGGGATGTCCTCAAGATGCGGTTGAAACTCGAGGTGATCGGTAATCGCAAGAGCATCCAAGCCGTCCCTCAGGGCCTCCCCGACCCGAATGCGCGGCCAAACGTGGCCATCGGAAAAAACCGTGTGCGTATGCGGATCGAGGACCAGGGTCTTGTATTGTGCAGTGTCGGGAAACGTGATTTTTCGGCCTTCATCGGGCGGTGGATCCGCGGCGGTGCCATGCCCGAAGACAGGGTTGGAGAAAAGCGAAAGAAGGGTGACGGCGATAATCGTTTTTTTCATGTGATTGAGTTGTTGTGGAAGAGAAAAGGGTCAGCGGAAACCGAACAATAGCTGGAGGATGGTTTCCAACTCGGGCCCGATGGCGGGTTTGCCATTGCGAAATCGCAGCAAATCCCTGCATCGCTTGTTTGCTATCAGCTTGGAATCATAACCTTGCAGGGCGACCTTACCGTTGGTTGATGAGATCGCCTTTGAAAATCAACGGGGTCCACCTTTTGGGAACCCCATACCAGGTAAAATCGACTTTCCAACCCGCTAAACCGCTCCTGGGAATGGAGCCGTTCAGCAAAGCCGGATTCCGGCGCACGAAGTCCGGAACTTGCCGCGTCCCCACCGCGATGGAAAACGCGGTGGCCTCTTTTTCCAGGACGGAGCGAAGCCCTAGCCCCTTGCCCCATTTCATCTCTTGAAAAAAAGCCACCGGATCGATACCCACGAGATTAATGCCGTTGTAGATTCCGTGAAGGTTGTCGTCGGGGAATTCCTTCCAGTCATACCAACTCTGAAAGCGATCGGTTAACAGCAAACTGACCTCGAAGTGCAAATGAGCCCGTTGTCGGGGAATGGTGTAGGATGCCGAGCGGCCCATGGTGGCAATTTTTTGTCCGGCTGCGACACGGGACCCCCGGACGATTCCACGTTCTATGGAACGCAAATGCGCATAAAGGCTCAGAAAGGTCATTTCCCCATCCGTGTGAGCAATCACAACGTAGCGGCCGAAAGTGGATTTGTGGGGTTGCCCATTGGTATAGACCACCCTTCCCGGGAGAATCGAACGAACCTTGTCGGTGGACTCCCCCCGGGCGTCCCGGGAAAAAGCCTTCAAATCGATGCCCTCGTGAAACTGCGCTCCCCCCGAGCGCACGCAACCAAAGTTGCCGGATTGGATATCGTTCGACTCGGTTGGCTGCAGCAGGGAGTATAAGGAATTCCGCAGATCGCGGGGGGGATGATCAGTGGGCCATTGCACATTCAACCTGGCCGTTGCCGTCCCGCAAATGGCAAGGATAAGGAACCCTATCCCTCTGCCAAACCACTTTGCCATCCATCCTCCGGGATGAGCGATCCTGCCTACTGATTCCAAAACCATATTCATGGCCGTAGTTTGTCGGATGCCTTCATCATTTTACCGGTCAATGAGGTTTTGCAACCTTCCAAACCCTCCCGAGGACCGCAATAAATCAGGTTGCCCCCATCATTGCCTCCCCCGGGCCCGAGATCTACAATCCAGTCGGCCAGGTTGATGACGTCGAGATTGTGCTCGATAATGATCACCGTATTGCCCTTATCGCGCAAGGAAAAGAGCAAATCCATGAGCAACTGGATATCGATCCAATGCAGTCCCGTGGTAGGTTCGTCCAAAATATAGAGGGAGGCGCCATGCTCCCGGCGGCTGAGTTCGAGGGATAGTTTAATGCGTTGAGCTTCCCCGCCCGACAAGGTCGTAGCGGGTTGACCCAGTTTGATATAACCCAATCCCACCTTTTCCAGAGTTTCCAATTTTCGACGAACCCTGGGAAATCTTGCAAAAACCCCCATGGCTTCCCGAACCGTCATATCCAGAATATCGGCTATGGTATATCCCTTGAACCTCACTTCCAGGGTTTCCCGGTTGTAGCGTTTTCCGTTGCAACTCGGGCATTCCACGTAGGTATCCGCCAGGAATTGCATATCGAGCTTTATCATTCCCGCTCCCTGGCAGCGTTCGCACCGCCCGCCCCTGACGTTGAAGCTGAAACGGCTGGGTTTGTAGCCCCGCACCTTGGAAAGGGGACATCTGGAGAACACCTGACGGAGTTGATCGAACAGCTTGATGTAGGTAGCCGGATTGGAACGGGGCGATCTCCCAATGGGGGACTGATCCACCCGCACGGCTTTGGTAAAATGCTCCAGGCCCAGGATGCGGGCATGTTTGCCCGGAATGGTTTTGGCCCGGTTCAACTTGAAAGCGGCGGCGTTGGCCAGGATATGGTTGATCAGGGTCGATTTACCGGAACCCGATACCCCGGTCACGCAAGTCAGCAACCCCACCGGGATGGCAACGTCGACGGACTTCAGGTTGTGTTCCCGCGCTCCCAGAATCTCGACCATGCGCCCATCGGCAGCCCGCACAGGACTATTCTTGAGCACGGCCATGGCGCCGGATAAATAGGGACCTGTTCTCGATTTGGGGGATTGTTTGCATGCCTCGGGGGTTCCCGCAAACAACAGATTCCCGCCCTCGATTCCGGCTCCCGGGCCCAGCTCGATGATGGTGTCGGCATGCTTGATGGTCTCCGCGTCATGCTCGACCACCACTACGGCATTTCCCCGGTCCCTCAGTTCCAGCAACATCCGAATGAGTTTCGCATTGTCGTGCGGATGCAGTCCGATGGTCGGTTCATCCAATATGTAAATCACCCCGATCAGCCCCATGCCCAGTTGGGTGGCCAAGCGCACGCGCTGGGCCTCGCCACCGCTCAAAGTGCTGTATTCACGGTCCAGGTTCAGGTAGCCCAAGCCCACCTCATTGATAAAGCCCAACCGCTTTTCCAGGCCTTTGACAATTTCCTCATGGGGTTCTACCCGCTTCCAACCGGGAATTTGCCGGGTTAGCCAGTCACGTGCCTGGTCGATGGGCCGGGCCATGAATTGATCGAAACTCAGTCCGGCAATGGTTACGTTGCGCGCCCTGGAATTCAACCGTCTCCCCTGGCAATCCTCGCAGCGTTGACTGACCTGGTAGGCCATCAAACGGGCCCGGTAACCGGCGCTGCTCGATTGGCGGAATGTTCGAGCCAGTTCGGGCATGACCCCCTCGAAGGGGGCCGGCTGCGGCTTGCTTCTGCCAGGTCTCAATTTGAAGAGATAGGTCTTTTCACCCGATCCCCAGAAGATGAGCCGCTTTACTTCATCATCGAGGTCGCGCCACGGCATCGTTGGATCGAAGGGAACCTGCTCGGCAAGCTGCTTCAATAGCGCATTTCTCCCAATGATCATCTTGCGCGAGCCGATTCTCCACGGCTTTATCGCCCCCTTGCGCACCGACTTGTCCGGATCCGGAACCAATAATTCGGGAACAAACTGAAGGGTCCTTCCCAGTCCGTCGCACCTCCGGCAAGTTCCTTCCCGGCGGTTGTAGGAAAAGTGGCGCGGGGTAATGGCCTCGTAAGGTTTCCCGCATTCGGCACAACTAAGGTTGCGACTCAAGGGAACCTCGCGCAGGGTATCGCCGCTACCGTTCTGGAACAACAAAAGGGCCTGGTCGTTTCCCTCCCGAAAAGCCAACTCGAGCGAGTCCGCAATCCGACTGCGCTGTTTTCGATTCACCACCACCCGATCGATTACCAGATCGAGCTTTATCCGCTTCGTGCCCCTCGGAATCAGGTCCGGCTCGTCCAGCAATTGGATTTTGCCGTTCATCCGCACCCGGGAAAAACCGCGTTGCCGGAGTTTGGGGATTTCCTCACGGGCCAGGGAAGTCTTCCGATCGAGATAGGGCGCCAAAATCAGCATGCGACTTCCCCCGGGTTCCTCTTCGATTCGGTTCAGACAATCTTCCAGGGAACGGCGCACGATCCTGGCGCCGTCCTCGGGGCAACGGGCCACTCCCTTGACCGCCCATAACAACCGCGCGTAGTCGGCGATTTCCGTCACCGAACCCACCGTGGAACGGGGATTGTTATCGGCTCCACTTCTTTGCTCGATTGCGATCACGGGGGACAATCCGCGGATGTATTGCACCTCGGGACGTTTGATTTGTTCCAATAAACGCCGGGCCTTGATGGAAAGGCTGTCGACGTACTTGCGGTAACCTTCCGCATAGAGGGTATCAAAAGCCAGGGAGGATTTGCCGGATCCGCTCACCCCGGTGATGACGACCAGTTGCCCGCGGGGGATCGACACATCGATATGGCGCAAATTGTGCTCTGAAGCGCCTTTTATGAAGATCGATGAGGGCAGTTTGGGTCTGGCGGTCATCTTGGGGAAGCTAGCCGCATGGTGCGGGCTAAAGTATCACTATGAACCATGGAAAAGATGCTACAAGAATCAACCTCCGGTTGCTTTTTTGAAAAACCTCCTTTCACTATCGGGGGATAAAACTCCCTAAGGGAAATTTCCCCAATGAAATGAGCCCCGATCCCATTCTCTTTATCAAACCGGGTTGCCCCTGGTGTCGGGCGGCGATGGCATTTTTCCAACAACATGGGGTCTCGGTTGATATCCGCAACGTGCTCTCCAATCGGAAGGATTTTCAACGGATGGTCGAGGTCAGCGGTCAAGCTCTCACCCCTACCCTGGAATACGACGATTTCGTAGTGCCCGACTTCAGCACGGATGAGTTGCTCTATGCGCTGGAACAACGACCCGATGTCAAAACCAGACTTGGGCTGAATGGGGAGGTCGGTTCCTGACTCGATGAGCGACCCTTACTCTCCCCAACCTCTGCTATCATCCTATCAGAAAAGAATCGTCGCGGCGGCGATCACGGGTCTGGCTCTGCTACTGCTTTTCCTTTTGGCTGTCGGAACCATTCTGGTGGCGGGAAAACTCCTCGGAATTTTCTCCACGGTCATCTGGCCCTTGGCAACAGCTACCATTCTGACCCTGCTCCTCAAACCAGTGGTCACCTCCTTGCAACGGATAACCCGTCTAAACCGGCTTCTATCCATCGTCCTCCTCTACCTGCTGGTCATCCTGCTGGTCCTGGGCGCAGCCCTGCTGGTCCTTCCTTCCCTGGTGTTGCAAGCCATGGATTTATACGCAGCCATCCCACATGTCTACGACAAGCTGATTGCCCTGCTCGACGAGCGGGCTCCCGGCTGGCTCTCCTTTATTCAGGACAATTTCAACGCGGATAACCTGAGAAAACTCGGCCAACAAATGGATGATGTCCTTCGCAACATCCTGGCCGGCTCGGGAGGCGCTTTGAAAGTGTTGGGTCAGGGATTGGCCGGTTTCCTGTCCTGGACCGTGGCGTTGGCCATCATTCCCGTTTACCTTTTCTTCTTTCTTCAATTCGACCATGCCGTCCTTCCGCGATTGAGGAACTTTCTCCCATTTCTGAAACGCGATCAACAGGACGACGCTCTCTTTCTGGTGAGTGAATTCGCCTCCATTATGGTGGCATTTTTTCGCGGTCAATTTCTCATTTCACTCATCATGGGAATCCTGCTGGGAACGGGGTTTGCCATCTGCGGGTTGCTCTCCGGCTTCCTTATCGGCATGGCCCTGGGTCTGCTCAACCTGATTCCCTATCTGGGAACCATCCTCGGTGTGGCAACGATCCTTCCCTTGGCCTTCTTCCAAATGGATGGCGGCTGGAGCCTCGTCCTTGCAGTCCTCGCCGTCATAGTCCTGGTACAAGTGATTGAAGGCTGGATCCTGACCCCCAACATAATGGGAAGCAAAACCGGTCTTCATCCCGCCGTCATCATCTTTTCCGTCTTCTTTTGGGGAATTGCCCTGAACGGCCTCTTGGGCATGATCCTGGCCATTCCTCTTTCGGCATTTTTCGTAACGTTCTGGCGACTGGCCCAACGCAAATACCTGCCCTTGCTCCTGAACCGGGAGGAGGGAGAGCGCGCCAATTAGGAATTGAATAAAGGAGAGGGGACATTCCTGTCCCCTGCAAAATCTAAAATCGTGATCGTGATCGTGATCGAATTCCCTCTCGCAACTTGTCACGCCGTAATCCTTGAAGGCGGAAGCTCGCCAAGAAATAGAAGGAACCACAAAAGGCGCCTTTGGCGCCAATTAGGAATTAAGAATTAGGAATTAGGAATGGGGAGAGGGCAGTTATTAGTTAGTGGAGAGTGGTTAGTGGAGAGTGGAGAGATACTCCAGGTTTGATCCGTGACTATCCGTGTAATCCGTGGTCGATTCACCCAGTATCAAGAATCCAGTACCCAGCAACGAGAACCCTTTGTGCCTTCATCCTTCTTCCTTCATCCTTCTTCCTTCATCCTTCGCCTTTTGTCCTTTCCTTGCGGTTCCCTCTCCCTCTGTGACCTCTGTGGTCTCTGTGGTTAATCTGTTTTTTTCAATCCAGATAAACACCGGAGCAGCGGCCGATCCTCTCTTGTAGCGCATTACCTTGTAACGGGACGAATCGAGCTTCCTGGCCCAATTCCATACCGCATGGTATTCCTCTCCCCCGCCCCGGTGTCCGCGGTAGGCTACGATTGAGATGGCGCCCCGGGGAAGGAGAGCGTCCGAGCATGACCCGAGAGCGGACAGGGTCGTATCGCCATGGGTGAGTATCCTTTTGTCCGAGCCCGGCAGATAGCCCAGGTTGAACATGGCCATCCTGATCCCCGACCAACCGAAAGTTTTCAACCGATGCCCCACATTTTCATGTCCCTCGAGTTGCAGAATGACGCGTTCATCTAATCCCCGGCTTCGCAATTGGTCCCGCGTGGAAACGATGGCCCTTGCCTGAACATCGAATCCCAGAACACGGCCTGCCCTACCCACCCGACGGGCTAAAAATACGGTGTCATGGCCGTTTCCCACCGTGGCATCGACACAGCGGTCCCCCGGGTCGATCACCTTCGAGGCGAAGCGATGGGCCAAAGCAACGGACCTGAAAGTATTCATAAATATTTTCGAAAACGTTCGATATCGGCCTGGGGATGCAAGGGCTTGCCCCATTCGAGATGGTCGGTCAGCTCACGCGCCAAAAGGGGCGCCCAAAGCGAGCCCTTGGATCCCAAGCCGTTGAAAATACCTATTTCCGCATACCAGGGATGCAGGCCGAGAACAGGTCGGAAATCGTGCAGAGCCGGCCGAATCCCGGCACGGTGGCGCTCCACGGCAAATTCCCAGTTTCCCATGTTTTTCAGCCCGGAAAGGATTTCCTCACGTCCGGCCTCGGTCGTCTGCCGGTCCACGGTTCGCAGATCGTATGTTGCTCCAGCCCAAAAATTCCCTTCATGCCGGGGAATGAGCCATTTCCCCCGGTTCAGAATCTTTTGGGTATTCGGCCCGGTCCCCGATAAGACCAGTATTTCCCCTCGGGAATTGCGAAAGGGGAGGTCTCGAAAAAAGGGATTGGAGCCATTTCGAAAACCCTGGGTAAAGAGGATTTTCCGCGCCTTCCATCGCTTCCATTTCACCCCGTCGGAGCTTCTTGCAAAATCCTCCCTTTCCCAGGAATCCTCGGCCAAGCTGCCCCGCGACCTCAAATACCTTCTCGCTCCCTCAATCAAGGCCGGCTGGTCCACGTAACCCGATTGCTCCACCTCGAAATTTCCCAAGGAAGGCTTCAACCCCTCAATGGAGAGGCGGCAATTCCCCTGCCTGAATTCAACCCCGGCAAATACCCCCTCCCGGTATTTCTTTTCCCACCGGTCGCGCCCCTCCTCCGACTGGAAAAAGCGCAGGATGGGTTTTCGGTAGAACAGGGACGAACCGAGAATCAACTCCCACTTCCGGTAATCGTCGCACAAATAATTCCAGGCCTGCAAAAACCTCCAGGCAAGCGCCATCCGGCGACCTGTAACCGGGTTGATCATTCCCGCCGCAACCTTCGAAGCCGCCGTCTTGTGCCCGTCGTCGATAACCAGAACGGTCCGGCCGCGTTCGAGCAGGTTCAGCGCAAGTAAACTCCCGGCTATCCCCTGCCCCACGATGAGATAATCGACTTGCATCGCCTTTTCCTTCCTCACCTGCCAACGCCGCGGCGGTTCGGTTGCATTATTCGCGGCCGGGAAATTCGAAAATCAATTCCGTTTCCTCTCCGTTCGGGACCGATGGGCGGGTTTTCACGCGGGCCACCCGCTCGAAACCGACCCCTTCCAAACAACGCGTACACAGCGTGTTGCCTTCGTAAATGGAAGTCCGCAGCCGCAGACCCTTCAATTTTGTACGGGCAAATTGAAGGACATTTCCAAGATACTCCTTGGCCCGGCCCGATCTCCAACACTCCGCCTCCAGCCAGAAATACAGGTGGGCCCAGCCACTGGCATTATCCTCAAATTTTATATTGAAGACCCCGGCGAGGTCCTCCTCCGCGTAGAGGGCCAGCATGTGGCCATCCCTGGCTTTGGATTGTTGCAACCCCCGCCGAATCAGGGATTGAGCGCCATTGATAAAATATCCCCTCGGGATATTGGAACATTCCCTCATGCCCGGATCCTTGACGGCGCGTTGTATGTCGGGGGCATGCCGCCATCCCAGCGGTTCAAGTTTCGCCATGATACTTTCGGAATTCATAACTCGTGATTGGTTTGGGTAGTAAAAAGGCCCGTTCCTTTGGGGGAACGGGCCTTCTGAAAAATTTTTTAACCGATGCTTTAAGGTTTGGTTTGATTCACGCCCGTTCCCGAAGTCCATTTTTTGGTCCCAATGCAGTAAGCTGCCACAAGAAGATGGGTGGTCCGGGAAAAGGGCATATGGAGAATTGCCAACATGGAAGGGGCTTAAAAAAGCCCTTTAAAAGCCCTTGTCAAATGAAATTTCCCGAAAGGCCCCGATGAGGTGTCATCTGTAGGAGCGGCTTTACGCCGCGATTTAATTGGCCACAAAAGGCGCCGTTGGCGCCAATTAGGAATTAAGAATTAGGAATGAGGAATGGGAGAGAGGGCAGTTATTAGTTAGTGGAGAGTGGTTAGTGGAGAGTGGAGAGATCCTCCAGTTTCTATCCGTGGCTATCCGTGTAAACCGTGGTTGATTCACCCAGTATCAAGAATCCAGTACCCAGCAACGAGAACCCTTTGCGTCTTTTGTGCTTTTTGTGGTTACTCCCATCTGCGCTTATCTGCGTAATCTGCGGTTAAATTCCCGCTCTCAACCAAGGGCCCGGGCGATCCGCTCCATGGCAGCTTCCACATTTTCGAAACTGTTAAAGGCGGAAAGGCGGATGTGCCCCTGACCGCATTTGCCGAATCCGGCGCCCGGGGTGGACACGACCCCGGCTTCATTTAAAAGCAGATCGAATGCGCTCCAGGAATCCCGCTCCATGTTGACCCAGATATAGGGGGAGTTGTCACCCCCTATGCAATCGAATCCGAGTCCGAGCATTTTCCGGCGGATCAATTTGGCATTTTTCAGGTAAAAGTCCGTCAGAGCCCGGACCTGCTTCTGCCCTTCCTCAGTATACACCCCCGAGGCAGCTTTCTGCACCGGATAGGACAATCCGTTGAACTTCCGGCTCTGGCGGCTCATCCACAATTGGTGCAATTCGACCTCGTTTCCCTGCTTGTCCGCTGCTGTCACCCCCTTGGGAACCACGGTATAGGCACAACGGGTTCCGGTGAAGCCGGCATTCTTCGACAGGCTGCGAAACTCTACGGCAACCTCACTGGCGCCCGGGATTTCATAGATGGAATGCGGTAGCGACTCATCGCGTATGAAGGCGCAGTAAGCCGCATCGTAGAGGATGATGGCCTTCTGTTCACGCGCCAGATCCACAAACTGGCGCAACTGATCCCTGGTGGCCATGGCCCCGGTCGGATTGTTGGGGAAACACAGGTAAATCAAATCTACCGGGTCCTCCGGCAAATCGGGAAAATACCCATTGTCCGGTCTGGATTCGAGATAAGTCAGCCCCTCGTAGCGGCCGTTCTCAAAAGGACCGGTCCTACCCCCCATCACGTTGGTATCGACGTAGACCGGATAAACCGGGTCCGGGACGGCAACTTTGGCCTCCAATGAAAAAAGTTCCTGGAAATTCCCCGTATCGCACTTGCCTCCGTCGCTCAGGAAGATCTCCTCGGCCGAGATATCGGCCCCTCTTTGCTGAAAATCGGTTTGGGCAATGCGCTCGCGCAAAAAAGCGTAACCTTGTTCCGGACCATAGCCGCGAAAGGTGGCCCGATCGCCCATTTCGTCGACCCCGGCATGGAATGCCGACAATACTGCCTGCGGCAAGGGTTCGGTAACGTCGCCGATACCCAGCTTGATGACCTGTCGATGGGGATTTGCCTTTTGAAACGCCTGTACCCGTTCAGCAATGTCGACAAACAGGTAGGAAGCTTTCAGCTTCAGGAAGTTCTCGTTGATTCTGATCACGTCTGGGTTCTGGGTTCTGGGTGCTCGGTTCTGGGTTCTGGGCGTAAGGCGCCGGGGGTTCTTAGGTTCTGGGTTTTTGTTCCTTTTGTGGCTATTAATCCCATCTGAGTCTTCTGTGGTTTCATTTTCGATCAAGATCACGATCACGATGATTTTCCCTTCTTCCTTCTTCCTTCTTCCACTTCCTTTAATTCCTGGGTTCTGGGTTCTGGGTTCTGGGCTGGGTTCTGGGTTCTGGGTGCGAACTTTGCGTTTGGCAAGAGTCAATCCCCTGCCGGAGTCGGTTCTTCTGGTCCTTTAATTCCTGGGTTCCTGGGTTCTGGGTTCTGGGTGCGAACTTTGCGTTCTTGGCAAGGGTCAATCCCCAATTGGCGCCGGAGTCGCTTACATCCTGTGAATCCATGTTCCATTTTCGATCAAGATCAAGATCAAGATCATGATCACGATGAATTTTCCTTCTTCCTTCGTAACTACTCAGGTATCTTAAACAATGGTCCGCAAGGATGTTTTAGTGATAACATATTACGAAACTGTAGGAGGGGGTTTATCCCCCGATTGCTGTGAGGCCGCTTGGAAGATCGGGGGATAAACCCCCTCCTACAGTTCTCTCAATCACCATCCCATGGAAATTTGGCAGAAATGCAGGCAAAGCTAGGGAGACCTGAGTAGTTACCTTCCTTCTTCCTTCATCCTTCAGCCTTTCTTGGCGCACCCAGGACCTCATCCTGTCCATCCTGTCCATCCATGTTTTTATTGGAAGATGTCGCTTCGCTCGATCACGATCAAGATCAGATCACGATCAAGGAAGCCAGAACCCAGCACCCAGCACCCAGGAACTCTTCTATTTTTTGCGTTCTCTGCGTTCTATGGCGGCTATTGATATCGCGGCGTAAAGCCACTACTACAGCTCGATCAGGATCTAACGGAGAGGGGGTTTTCCAACCCCCTATTTTTAGGTAATGGGGGACCCTCCTCCCGGCGTGGCAGGCAGGAATGTCCCCCCTCCTTTACTCCATCTGCGCCCATCTGCGAAATCTGCGGTTTCTCCCCTCCCAGCACCCAGCACCGAGAGCCCAGCACCCAGCACCCAGCACCGAGCACCCAGCACCCAGAACCCAGCACCCAGGATCATTGCACCGCGCTCTCCTCGATGACCAAATCTCCCCGCTCACCGTCCAGGGTGGCCATGCAGCCAAAAGGCAAGGTCGCCTTTGGCTTGATATGGCCAAAGGGAAACCCCGCAACCACCGGCTTGCCCAAACCGGACAAACGGTCGGCCAATACCTCATCCAGAACCTGAACCCCACGACTTTCATCATCCCTTCTACGATCCTCCGAATAACTGAAATCGCCCAAAGCGATCCCACCAGCCGCCGATAACACCCCCGCGTTGCCCAAATGAGTGAGGGACCGGTCGATCCGGTAGGTCGGCTCGGCCACGTCCTCCAAAAAAAGAATGGCGCCGGCAAAATCAGGCTGCCAGGGAGTTCCCAGCAGCGAGCACAAAATGGACAGGTTTCCGCCTATCAGCCTGCCTCGAACCGATCCGGGGGAAATAACCTTCACCCCTTGGCGCGAAAACAAATGCGAAAAAATACTGCCCATGGGTTTGGTAGATCCAAAACAGGACCGCGCATGCTCCCAGGAAGCAGATAATGGGTTTCCCCGATGTTGATCGGACATGACAACCGGGCCGGAGAAAGTGACCAATCCGCCTTCCACCCACAAACCGCAGGAGATAGCCGTTATATCGCTAAAGCCCAGGAACACCTTGGGATGGGAACATACCACTCTCCCAATCGATGCGGGAAAGCAGCCGGCCGGAGCCATATCCACCGCGCAGACAAAAGATGGCTTTTACTTCGGGATCTGCAAAAGCTTCCTCGAGGTCCCGGGCCCGCTCTTCATCCATCCCGGCCAGAAATCCGTGTCTTCGAAAAATTCCAGGGGAATAATCGATGCGATAACCGAGCGACTCCAGCCCCTTCAAGGCCTGGCGCAGAGATGCTTCATCCACGGGCGGACTGGAAGGAGCAATCAAGCGAACGAGGTCGCCGCGCTGCAAGGCCGCAGGTTTAATCATGCCCAATGACATAGAAAAAAAGCGCGGCCCGCTCCAACAAGAAAAACCTTCTCCCTTGCCCATGGCCTCGCTTCCATTACCCTTTTTCTCAACAAACCTTGCCTTTCGGCCGGGAATCCATGACTTGTGAGGGAGCCTCAAGTCATGGATTCCCTCAGCTTACCCGACCTGCTCATCATCCTTGTCTACTTTGGATCCGTGGTGTTTCTGGGCATCCGCTTCGGTCGAAGAGATGAGAGCATGGAGGGTTATGTGGCCGGCGGCCGAAAGGTGCCCTGGCTCGCGGTGCTGGGTTCCCTCATCGCCACCGAAATAAGCGCCGCCACCTTCCTGGGGACCCCCGGGGTCGGTTATGCGGAAAACCTCGGTTATTTGCAAATGGGCGTCGGCTCCCTCCTGGCCCGATTTGTCATCGCCTTTCTCTTTCTGGGCGCCTTCTACAAACTGCGCTACCTTTCCATATACCAATACCTCGCCACCCGTTTTGGCGGTAGCAGTCACTACACCGCAGCCAGCTTTTTTCTCCTGTCGCGGGTCATGGCCTCTTCGGTGCGGCTGATGATCGCTTCCACCGGGCTGCACGTCATCCTGGGGCTCCCCTTCGGCTGGACCATGATCGGGTTTGCCTTGCTCTGCCTCATCTACGCGGGCATTGGCGGCATCAAGGCGGTGATCTGGACGGATTGCCTCCAGGCCGTGGTATTCCTGACCGCCGGCCTGGTCATGTTGTGGGTGCTGCAGGATCAGGTGGGATGGAGCAGCATATTGCAAACCGGCGGCGAAACCGGTCGCCTGGAGATTTTTCAATGGACTCCGGAAAAAGGTATATTCCTGGACAGCAATTGGTTCCTCCTGGCGGTAGTTTTCGGTTTTGTAAACACCCTGGCCATGCAGGGTACGGACCACGATTTCACCCAACGCATGCTCACCTGCAAAAACGTCAGGGAAGCGCAAAGGGGCATCATCGCGAGCGGATTCATAGCGCTTCCCACGGCGGGTTTGTTTCTCATGGTCGGCGTGGGATTGTTCGCCTATTACCAGCAGATTCCGGACGGCTCCCTGCCTACAAAACTGGTGGAAGGCGTGGCCGTGATCGATTCCGACAAGGTTTTCCCGCACTTCATTTCCACCGTTCTTCCCGCCGGCCTGCGCGGCCTTCTGCTATGCGGCGTGCTGGCCGCGGCCATGTCCAGCTTGGACAGCGCCATGGCCGCTCTCAGCTCATCCATCGTGGTGGACCTCTACAAACCCTTTCTGGGGGCCAGCGACAACGCCCGAAAGCAGGTCTGGGTGGCCCGGATATTTATGGCAGTTGTGGCTTTTACCCTGGTCAGCATAGCCTGGGCCTTGCAGAGCGGCGGGCAATTCATCTGGCTGGCCTTTAAAATTGCCGGTGTGACCTATAGCGGATTGCTCGGCGTTTTTCTGGTCGGGCTGCTCAGCAGAAGAGGCCGCGACCGCTGGAACCTGGTGGCCATGATCAGCGGCAGCGCCTGCACAGCCATTTTTCTGCTGCTTTCCGAAAAGGGTTACATCGAACTGGCCTGGCAATGGCCGATGCTCATCGGGGTCACCCTCACCTTCCTACTCGGAATCATCCCCAAAGCGCCAAAAAAAGGATGAAGGATGAAGGCTAAAGGCTGAATAGGGAGAAGCAGCGGGCGCGCCCTCAATCGTGATCGAGCGAAGCGACATCTTCCAATAGAAGCATGGATGAACAGGATTAACAGGATATTGAATAAAGGAGGGGGGACATTCCTGTCCCCCATTACCAAAAAATAGGGGGTTGGAAAACCCCCTCTCCCTTAGCTCCACTGATCCCTGAACTCTTCCCTCTTCCCTCTTCCCTCTTTCCTCTGGCGCCTACGGCGCCATCGTTACCTTCAGCCTTTGGAACCATTTTCCAGGCGGAGCTATTGGGGTTACGCCGCGAAGCACAACCAATTCGGTTCCATCTCCATTGTCTGACTTGAGCACTTGAACCGGGTTGGTTGTATCAATCCACTCTTGCAGGTCGTTCGACTCCTGTAGCCGGTAAATCAAATCCTCACTATAGGTCTGTTTTCTGAATCGAATCGCCAGGTACTCATTTCCCGAGTCTTCCACGACCAGACTGGAGGCATTGGCCCCCGATTGATGGGTGCGTGGATCGAGACCGAAGGCATACTCCCAGATGTTCTGCAAACCATCTCCATTGAAATCGTCCTCCTGGCCCACTTGGTTTGAAGTATTGATTTCCTCTGTGCTGAAATGGAGCCGTTGCCAGGTAGAATAGTCCAGATCCTGGGCAATTCCCGGTGAGCCGCCGCGAGTTCGACCGACTTGCCAGTTATTGGGCTCCTGCCCGAAGAAATGCCTGAACGATTTCTCAATGCTCGATCCCGCATCTGCTACCGGCCAGGGCGATTGGTTTTCATAGCGAACGGAATCGACCGCTATGTAGGGCACGAATACCTCTCCCTCGCCGGTCTCTTCCGGAGCTCCGGGTCTTTCCAGGGTGATTCGCTCACCCGAGTTACTGATACCGCCTCCAAATGGGCCAAAGACAGGGACCCCGAAGTAGGCGCCGTATTCAATTGCAAATGTTTCGGGTTCCACGTTGGCGATGACCATGCTTTGCTGAGGTTGAATAATTACCCCGATCGGAAAGTCGAAACCGATCCCATCTATTCTCCAAGTATTGTCCGGATGGTCCGGATCGAAGAGCTGAACGGCCTCGGAACTCAGGTTGAAGATTTCGACAAACTCGATATCGTTATCCCCTTGTCGGTAGAGAATCTCATTGATTACTACGGGCCCGATCAAGGGATCCGAGTTTTCAGCTCCCAAGGTTACCGTTTCACAAGGGGCGAAGATTTCCATTCCCCGTGAATCGAGGTAACGGCCAAATGAGACTCCGGTGGCGGAAGCGCCGAATTCGAATCCGTGGGTGTAACCGGTCAAACCGCCATCCAGATCGGCTGAAATCAACCATGCCGATTCACCGTGGCTACTGAACCGAAAGCCGGCATCCCCCTGCGCTTCGGCGGCAAATTCCGTTTCCGAAAAAAATAGATAGCCTCCTGCCGGAATGATAGTTGTTTCGGGAATCCGATATTTTTTCGGATCGCTAAGATCATCACTCAGGTACCAGCCACTTACGTCAACCGCTTCCGGACCGGGGTTATAAATCTCTATCGCATCCAATTGCGGAAGGTCCGTATGGGCGAGGACCTCGTTTACAAAAATGTCGGGCGAAGGTGGTGTGGGATCCGCCTCTCCCGGAGATCCATGGATAGCGAAGCTCGCTCTCCAGGCCGAGGCATCTGCCGCCGAATCCGGGATAGTTGCCTCATCCCTTTTGACGAGCGATTTCCCTTCACCATCCGCCTCTTCCGGCCAAGGGCCTTCATCATCGTACTCGACGGCTTCAATGAGTAATTCGTTTCTATCCCGTAGCTCGACCGTCTCGCCGCCATTGCTCAATTGCCCCCCGTATTCCCCTTTGATTGCGACTCCCGGATATCGCTCGGAAAATGCCGTGAAGTCGGAAACGAGAACCCAGTAATCTCCTGCTGCAATGATGCTGTTGGGCCCAAAGGTGAATTCCACCCCGTCGGTAAAAGCGGCTAACGATAGATCAACCGGACCATCCGAGACATTTTTAATCTCGATAAACTCCAATTCTGCTCCGGAAACCCCGTTGCCATCCAAAGGATTATACATCAACTCCGTGATGCTGATGCCTTGGCCGGCCAGGTTTCCGAACAGGGGCATAATTATCCCCATGAGTATTCCGGTTGCCGAATATTTCAGGATTCGGCGACGGTTCAATTTTGTCATGAAATCATCCAATAAGTAACCATCTGTAGGTGGGTGACGGTATTCGGGTAAGCGTCCTTCGCCACCCTTTTACGAATAAACGGGCCTGAATGAAACCGAGTTACCGGTTTCTTCGTTAAAGAAAACAACGGTCACTGCTGCTTGACCGGCATTCCACAATTCCACCATTCCATCACTCCATCACTCCACCACTCCACCCTTCTTCTGGATCGGGTTCATCCTGTTTGCTTTTTCAGCCGCCTCTGCTCAGGACCCTGAATTACTCGTCATAGAGGGACATTCTCTGGGTAAGGATAACCGCATTCGCCTGGAGGTGCGCTCTGGCGAAGCGTATTATTATGTGCTCAATCTGAGCGGCTCTCTGGACGACCTTGAAAACGAGGTCCCGGTTTCCATGCATTTGGGACAGCCGGGTTCCACCTCGATAACGGAACCGCTGGGTATCCACCCGCAAGGCTCCTACTATCGCGTTGCTCAATACCTGCGGAGTGAGCCCGGGGATATCGATGGGGATGGTGTGGACGACGTTAAGGAATTGTTGGAACAGGAAAATGGCTTGAGAGCGCCGCTCAATCCAGCGTTTCCGGTCAGCCTCGAACATGGCACGAACTCGATACCGGATCATGAAACCTTCGCCCTGCTATCCTACCAGGGAATGGAAGTTCTCAGAGACACTCATTTGGAGGGTTTGGAGTTCGTTAAATTCTACATAGTAGATGCCGACACGGATAATCCTTTTGCGCTTTTCATGAATACGGTAAGGCACCGGTCTCACAGACGATTTGCCACCGCAGTAGGTCTCCCGTGGGGAGGGATGGGGCGGCCGATAGCTGGTCAAATGCGGGGAGAAATAATTTATCACCCGCATCTTGCCAGGCCGGATGGAGGCACGGGTGTCTATCGTTTCGAATTCGAACCCAACGATTCCTATTCCTTTGAGGCCGTACAAATGGGCCACGAATTGCTGGCGAAGAATATGCCCGTGGTGGAGAACAATCTCTATTATTATCCCATGCCCAACGCCGCGCTCCCACTCTATTGGCGGGAGAAAGATCTCTACGATAATTCGCGTATCCCCATCCTCTTGGAAGGAGACCTGTTTGCCGGAGTGGATTATATTCCGCTCAACCTTGCGGAGGGCTATGGCTTGTTGAGAAGAATGGACCTGAATGACCGTCCAACAACCAGGGACCTCGTCATCTATGATACCTTGCCCAATGAACTGCCGAGGGTAGCCGGTGTCATTACTACGGTTGCCCAGACACCGCTCTCCCATGTCAATCTTCGGGCCATTCAGGATGGCGTTCCCAATGCCTACATTCCGGGCGCGCTCGAGGACGAAGTCATTACCGACCTGATCGGCAACTATGTTTACTTCAACGTTCGCGAGGATGGGTATGATATCCGGGAGGCAACCATCGAGGAAGTAAATGCCCACTTTGAGGACCTGCGCCCGACCGGTCCGCAAGTCCCCGATCGAAACCT
The DNA here is from genome assembly GCA_964291575.2 of Opitutales bacterium. Lineage (GTDB taxonomy): Bacteria > Verrucomicrobiota > Verrucomicrobiia > Opitutales > UBA2995 > JAABVD01. Next base: position 335,128 of record OZ219851.1, read on the forward strand.
GTCCATTACGGATTTTCGGGCGCTTTCGGGGTTTGGATTCAACGATTCCGATGCTTTTGGAGTTAAAGCCGCCAATCTGGCTACATTGAGAACCTTTGGATTTCCAGAGGGCCTCATTCCGGATGGTTTTGGCCTGCCCTTCTACTTCTACGATGAGTTCATGAAGTTCAACGACTTCTACACCGAAGTGTCCGACATGCTGGAAGATCCCGACTTCATTGCCAATGCGGATAGACGCATCGAAATGCTGGATGCATTTCGGGAGACGGTCGAAGACGGACGCATGCCCGGATGGATGATGGATGAGCTGACAGCCCTTCAACTCTCTTTTCCGGAGGGGACATCCATTCGTTGTCGTTCCAGTACCAACAACGAAGACCTTCCGGGTTTCAGCGGCGCCGGTCTCTATGACTCTTATACGCATCATCCTCACGAGGGCCACCTTTCAAAATCTATCAAACAGGTCTACGCCAGTCTCTGGAACTTTCGCGCTTTTGAAGCACGTGATTTTTATCGCATCGACCAGTTTGCAGCGGCCATGGGAGTGCTGCTTCACCCGAATTTCAGCTACGAACAGGTTAACGGTGTCGCGGTGAGCGATGATCCCATCTATCAGACTACCGGTAATTATTATCTCAACACGCAAATTGGCGAGGACCTCGTAACCAACCCGGAAGCCCAGTCCATTCCAGAAGAGATTCTTCTCGATGCCGGCAACCCCAACAACTACACCGTGGTTCGCTTTTCCAATCAGGTTCCCCCGGGCCAGTTGTTGATGAGCCGGCAACACCTCGATCAACTGAGATCCCATCTGCAAACGATCCATGAGAGGTTCAAGCTCTTGTACGACCCTCCCGCCGGGGAGCGATTTGCCATGGAGATAGAATACAAGGTCACCGCCGAGGGTAACCTCGCTATCAAACAAGCGCGACCCTGGTTGTTTTAATCGGGGAAATCAGGGCCTCAATTTCGGAGGATCGATGCAGACCTCTTGACTCCGTTCAATCATCTCATTGCCTCTCTGATTTTGCCTTGTAATCTTAAGCCGCTTATGATATTTCGAGTTTATGATAAGCAAGGAAATATCCAGTTATATGGCCGCTATCGGACGGATTGGAGGACAAAAAAGTCGTCGTAAACTTGGGGCGGACCAGGCGCGGAACATGGTAAGGATCCGGGAAACAGGTAAAGCCTATCGGGAATTCCACTCACGCTGCTTTTGGAGTAGCCCAAAGGGGCTGCAAATTAAGGAAAGCGATATTCCATGGGTAATCGACCAATTGCAAAAGCATGGAGGTCTCGAGGGTTGGAAACGGGCACAAAAGCTATGCCGCTAACGAACATTCAGTCCGAGACTCTTTCCCTGATATCCGGGAATCGGGGGCCGGAGAGCCACCTCGCCGGGGCCACGGGAATCCACATGTCTCCCAAGGCAATGCGCTTCAGTCATGACCTGGACCTTTTTCATGACACAGTGGAAGCCGTGGCAACGGCCTACCGGAAAGATTCAGAAATCCTTGAGGACCATGGATACAAGATTGAACTCCTGCTATCGCAACCGGGATTTATTCGCGCTCACGTAAGCAAGCGCTCCGAACGGCTCTTGATTGATTGGGCACGAGATTCTGTCTGGCGATTTTTTCCAGTTGTTCCATTGGAGGATATCGGATGGGTACTCCATCCAGTAGACTTGGCCGTTAACAAGGTACTCACATTAATCGGCAGGGAGGAAGCACGTGATTTCCTGGATGCACTCTACTTACATGAAAAGGTACTTCCTTTGGGGGCGCTCATTTGGGCAGCCACAGGAAAGGATCCTGGCCTTAATCCCAGAATGCTTCTCGAAATGCTCCGCAGAAAGGGCTATATTGAACCGGACGCCTTCAGGCGATTGGACTTGAGCCAGCCAACAACTGTAGAGCAATTCAGACCAAAATGGAGTGACGCATTAAAATCCGCCAAGGAATGGATCCGGTCAAGGCCTGCCGAAGAATCAGGTTGTCTCTATACGGACCCGGACAGCGGACTGGTTATGGCGCCAACCAAGGACCAATCCGTCAACCTGTTGTGGGGCAAAGCTTATGGTGTGCTTCCTAAAATAAATAACCTTACCATGAACAGCTTTTCGGATTCCCCCGAAACGCGGCAATCACTTGAGAACTATTTCCAAAAACGTTTGAGAAAGTAGTAGGTCCAACTGATGCAGCCATTGTGGGACACAGGGAATGAAATAAATCAGTGGTCAGTTAGTGGAGAGTGGAGAGATCCTCCATGTTCTATCCGTGTCATCCGTGGTTAAATCACCAAGTATCAAAAATCCAGCATCTCAGCATCTCAGCATCTCAGCAACTCTTCTCATTCCTAATTGGCGCCAACGGCACCTTTATCGGGGCGTAAAGCCCCTCCTACAGTTTTTTTCTTAGCGCCCCTTTGCGAGCTTTGCGAGAGTCATATTCGATCAAGATCAAGATCACGATCACGATTAAAGATTTTGCAGGGGACAGGAATTCCACTCTCCTTTTTCAATTCCTCATTCCTCATTCCTAATTCCTCATTGGCGCCAACGGCGCCTCATGCGCCTTTTGTGCTTTTTGTGCTTTTTGTGGTTCCCACATGCGGGTTAAGGGCTAATCCCACTTGCCTACTGCGAAATCTTCCAGAGGTGTGGATGCGTGCGAATATACAATGCATTGTCCACCAATGCCGGAGAGGCTAAGGCCCGTTCCCCTAAATCAATTTCCGATAAGATTTCGCACCCGTCTTTCATCAAGCGAATCACTACACAAAGGCCCTCCTCACTTATGCAATAGAGCAGGTCTCCGACCAAAACCGGAGATGCGGAAAATTTACCCCTTAATGGCTGCCTCCAGCGCAACTCACCCGTCTGCCCGTCCAGGCATTGCAGTCGGCCGTCGTCCTCCAGGGTCAACACACCACCCATGGCAAAAATGGGAGAGGGAGTCTTGGGCATACTTCTGTGGTATTTCCACTCAACGTGGCTGTTGGTCAGGTCCCCCGTGGCTCCATCAACACGAATGGCGTAAAGGCTTGGTCGCATAAAACCTGTGCTCAAATACACTCTATCTTCTACAAATATAGGACGCGGGGTCAGGGAAAAACCCGTCGGATAAGTAACCCGCCAGAGTTCCTTGCCGTCACTGGGTCGATAGGCGCCAACCATGCCACTGCCGGGGCTGATAATTTCCCTGCGGCCACGATTGTCGATGACCAGAGGAGTCGAAAAGGAGAAATTTCTATTTACCCTATTGCTCCGAGCCGTTTGCCAGGCGATTTTACCCGTATCCGCATGCAGAGCGGTTACCTTGGGCGCTTTGACCCCATCGGTGTTGAATACGAGCAGGCCATCGACCAGCACGGGCGATGACCCGGAACCATGTTGAGATGTGTATTCAATTTTCTGCTTCCACACTACTTCTCCATCCTCAAAGTTGAGAGCGACGGTGCCCATGGGGCCGAAATGCGCATAGATTACACCTCCATCGATGAGGGCGGTCGCACTTGCCAGGCTGTTTTTGGAGTGTTTATCGGCGCCTTCCACTTTACTGACCCGTAAAACCGTTTTGTCCCAGACGATCCTCCCCGTTTCCGCATCCACCTGAATGACCTTGAGCTCGTGAAATCCATCCACCGCCTCATCCATGCCGGAAGTTAGGACAATTCTACCGTCGACGACTACGGGCGATGACCAGCCCCGACCCGGAATCTCAGTTTTCCACACCACATTCTTCTCAGACCCCCATTGCAGAGGAGGATTGATCGCCTTGGAGATTCCCTGGCCGGTCGGCCCCCGGAACTGCGGCCAATCGACCGTAGAAGCCGAAACTGTCAGGCAAAATGACAATAGAAAAAAGTTAATGGCACGAAATGACTTCATGGGAAAGGGATCGTTTATCGTGAATCTTCGACCTGGTGTTAAGAAGAATATTGATTATTTTGATTTTTACTTTCACCCCTAGCCCGCAGGTCGAAATCAATGGAGGCAGAAAATGGGAAGCAATTTAATTGGCCACAAAAGGCACAAAGCCACACAAAATTCCTAATTCCTAATCCTTAATTCCCAATTGGCGCCAGCGGCGCCTTATGCGCCTTTTGAGCTTTTTGTGGTTCCTCTCTCCCTCTGTGGTCTCTGTGTCCTCTGTGGTTAGTTTTCGATCAGGATCATTCACAGTCTTGGCCCGTGCCGGTGTGAGTCAGAATGGAACCCAGCCATTCCCGTAGCGCTGCGTCGGACGGAACGCACACGTTGGTGTTTTCGTATCTGAAAATGCTGATCCCCAACTTTGAAAAAGACAGCGGTATCGACCCGCTCAGTTGGTTTGTGTGGAGAATCAGGGTTTCCAAGTTATTCAGGTTGCCCAACGCAGCCGGAATAGTTCCGGTCAGTTGGTTTGTGTGGAGATCCAGGGTTTCCAAGTCGGCCAGGTTGCCCAGTTCAACCGGAATAGCTCCACTCAACTGGTTTTGTTGGAGACGCAGGAATTGCAAGTTGGCCAAGCTCCCCAACTCTTCGGGAATATTTCCGTCCAGTTCGTTTGTGTGGAGACTGAGGGATTGCAAGTTGGCCAGATTGCCCAACTCGTCCGGGATATTTCCGGTCAGCTGGTTTTGTTGGAGCCACAAGCCTTGCAAGTTCGTCAGATTACCCAGTTCGACCGGAATGGTTCCGGTAAGCAGGTTTGTGCGGAGACTCAATTCCTGCAAACCGGCCAAGTTGCCCAGTTCGACCGGAATAGCTCCACTCAGCTGGTTCAGTTGGAGCCACAGGATTTCCAATTCGGCCAGATTACCCAACGTGACTGGGATATTTCCGGTCAGTTGGTTTGTGTGCAGACTCAATTCCTGCAAACCGGCCAGGTTACCCAGTTCGGCCGGAATTGCTCCGCTCAGCTGGTTTTGATGGAGACGCAGGAATTGCAAGTTGGCCAAGCTCCCCAACTCTTCGGGAATATTTCCGCCCAGTTCGTTTGTGTGAAGACTGAGGGATTGCAAGCTGGCGAGGTCGCCCAACTCGTCCGGGATATTCCCGGTCAGTTGGTTTTGTTGGAGCCACAGGCCTTGCAAGCGGGAAAGATTACCCAGTTCGACCGGAATGGTTCCAGTGAGTTCGTTTGTGCGGAGACTCAATTCCTGCAAACCGGTCAGGTTGCCCAACTCCGCCGGGATATTACCACTCAACTGGTTTCCTTGGAGCCAAAGGATTTGTAAGATGGCCAGATTGCCCAGTTCGGCCGGAATAGGTCCGCTCAGCTGGTTTGCGGAAAGATCCAACTCGATCACGCGGCCATTTCCGTCAACCGTGACACCGTGCCACTGCCCGAGCGCCGCATCGGTCAGCCAATTGGCGCTGTTCGTCCAGTTGGAGCCGTCTGTCGCGTTGTAAAGGGTTTCGAGAATATCGCGGTCCGAACTCCCCGATCCTTGACAGTCTACCCCAGTGCCTATGTGCGTCTGAATGGAATCCAGCCATTCCCGCAACCCCGCGTCGGCCGGAACGCACACATCGGTGTTGTCGTATCTGAAAATGCTGATAGGCAACTCCCTGAAAGACAGCGGTATCGATCCTCCCAATTGGTTTGTGTGAAGGCTCAAGGATTGCAAACCGGTCAGGTTGCCCAACTCCGCCGGAATTGCTCCCCTCAGTTCATTTCGCTGGAGCCACAGGGCTTGCAGACTGGTGAGATTGCCCAACGCGGGCGGTATGGGTCCGCTCAGACTCAATTCCTGTAAAAGTCAGGTTGCCCAAGCGGACATTACTGGTTTCGTTGGAGCCATAGGATTTGAGTTGGCCAAGCCGCCCAGTTCAACCGGGATAGGTCCGCTCAGTTGGTTTGCGGAAAGATCCAACTCGATCACGCGGCCATTTCCGACCGTGACCCCGTGCCACTGCCCGAGCGCCGCATCAGTCAGCCAATTGGCGCTGCTCGTCCAATTGGGGCCGTCTGTCGCGTTATAGAGGGCTTCGAGAATGTCGCGGTCCGAACTCTCCGATCCTTGACTCTACCCCCGTGCCGATGAGGGTTTGAATGGAATCCAGCCATTGCTCGGCCGGAACGCACACATCGGTGTTGTCGTATCTGAAAATGCTGATCGGCAACGCTATAAATGACAACGGTATCGACCCACCCAGCTGGTTTGTGTGGAGGCTGGAGCCACAGGGCTTGCAGACTGGTGAGATTGCCCAACGCGGGCGGTATGGGTCCGCTCAGTTGGTTTGTGTGGAGACTCAATTCCTGTAAAACGGTCAGGTTGCCCAACTCCGCCGGGACATTGCCGCGCAACTGGTTTCGTTGGAGCCATAGGATTTGCAAGTTGGCCAAGCCGCCCAGTTCAACCGGGATAGGTCCGCTCAGTTGGTTTGCGGAAAGATCCAACTCGATCACGCGGCCATTTCCGTCAACCGTGACGCCGTGCCACTGCCCGAGCGGCGCCTCAGTCAGCCAATTGGCGCTATTCGTCCAGTTGGAGCCGTCTGTCGCGTTGTAGAGAGCTTCGAGAATGTCGCGGTCCGAACTCTCCGATCCCTGACAATCCACCCCCGTGCCGATGAGGGTTTGAATGGAATCCAGCCATTCCCGCAACCCCGCGTCGGCCGGAACGCACACATCGGTGTTGTCGTATCTGAAAATGCTGATCGGCAACCCTATAAAAGACAGGGGTATCGATCCACCCAGTTGGTTTGTGTGAAGGCTCAGGGATTGCAAACCGGTCAGGTTGCCCAACTCCGCCGGAATTGCTCCCCTCAGTTCATTTCGCTGGAGCCACAGGGCTTGCAGGCTGGTGAGATTGCCCAACGCGGGCGGTATGGGTCCGCTCAGTTGGTTTGTGTGGAGACTCAATTCCTGTAAAACGGTCAGGTTGCCCAACTCCGCCGGGACATTGCCGCGCAACTGGTTTCGTTGGAGCCATAGGATTTCCAAGTTGGCCAGGTCGCCCAATGTAGCTGGGATATTTCCACTCAGTTGGTTTGTGTGCAGACTCAATTCCTGCAAACCGGCCAGGTTACCCAGTTCGGCCGGAATGGGTCCGGTCAGCTGGTTTTGTTGGAGACGAAGAATTTGCAAGTTGGCCAGGTTGCCCAACGCGGCTGGAATATCTCCGCTCAGTTGGTTTTGATGAAGCCACAGGGCTTGCAAGCTGGCAAGATTACCCAGTTCGACCGGAATGGTTCCGGTCAGTTCGTTTGTACGGAGACTCAATTCCTGCAATCCGGCCAGGTTGCCCAGTTCGGGTGGAATATTTCCGCTCAGCTGGTTTCGTTGGAGCCACAGGATTTGCAAGTTGGCCAAATTGCCCAATTCGGCCGGAATGGGTCCGCTGAGTTCGTTTGTGTGGAGACTCAGGGTTTTCAAGCTGGCGAGGTCGCCCAACTCGGGTGGGATATTACCGCTGAGTTGGTTTGAGGAAAGATCAAGGTGGATGACCCGGCCTGACTCGTCTACCTCAACCCCATGCCACTGGTCCAGGGGCAGGTCACTCAGCCAGTTCGTCTGATCGGTCCAGTTTGCGCCGTTCATTGCATTGAACAACGCCGTAAGCGCCACCCGGTCAGGATCCGAACCGATTCCATAGACCTCGACAATGGCAACCCCGGTAGTTCCGTTCTTTCCTTCAACCCTGGCTGTATACCCTCCGGGATTGAGGGTGAGAACCGCTGCGGAACTCAGGCTGCCGGCCGCCAGGTTTGGACTGCCTCCCCAAATTCCGGATACCAACTGCCCCTGACTGTCCTCCCAGTTGTCGTTGACCATGAGTTCGAGGGGAGGATCGAGATCAACACGAGGAGGTTCCCCTTCACTGGTTTTGATTAAAGTGAGAACCGGATCGGCCAGCGCATTGGAAATTCCAAAATTTGACAGTTCCGGGCCGACTGCTTGAATCAACACCCGCCGGGTTCCCTCCTCGATGATAAAACCCCCTATCATGACCTCTTCTCCCGTCTTCACGGAGGCGCGGGTGGAGAGATTGACGACTTGGCCATCGCCGCCAGCAGATTCGATATCATAAACCTCGACGATGGCAACGCCGGTATTTCCGTCCTTTCCTTCAACCCTGGCCGTATACCCTCCGGGATCGAGGGTGAGAACCGCTGCGGAGCTCAGGCTGCCGCCCGTCAGGTTTGGACTGCCTCCCCAAATGTCGGATACCATTTGCCCCTGACTATCCTCCCAGTTGTCGTTGACCACGATTTCGAGGGGAGGATCGAGAACAACACGAGGAGGTTCGCCCTCACTTGTTTGGATGACCGTGAGAACCGGATCGGCCAGCGCATTGGTTATACCAAAATTTGACAGTTCCGGGCCAATAGCCTGGATAAGCACCTGCCGGGAGCCATTTTCGATGATAAATCCCCCTATCATGACCTCTTCTCCCGTTTCCACCAAGGCCCGGGTGGAGAGATTGACGACCCGGCCATCGGCCGCCCAGGCCGGCTGCAAGAACCCCAGCAGCCCGGTCAGGACAGTCATCAAGCCCGTTAGTTTCTTTATTTCATCTATCAATGGATTCGTATCGTTTTAACCGGTCGGTCGATGGGCTTGCCCGCTTCGTATTCATCTTGTTGGAAGAGGCATACCTGAGCGGTGCTGAGCTAAACGACTTTTTGAACGATTGGCCGCCTCGAAGAAGGAAAGGGCCAAGACGTAAAAAGTTATGCCTTACCGTTTGGGTTGTGTTGAAAAAGTGTATGAAGTACATGCATCGGAATACCCCTCGGAGTCAACCCAAGATCTTGTATGACCCTCCCGCCATGGAGATAAAAATAAGGAGGGTTATTCCGCTTCCGGAGATTGACTCTCGCAGAGAACGCAAAGGGCGCAAAGGAGAAGAGGGAACCACAAAAGGCGCCTTTGGCACCAATTAGGAATTAAGAATTAGGAATTAGGAATGGGGAGAGTGCAGTTATTAGTTAGTGGAGAGTGGTTAGTGGAGAGGGGAGAGATACTCCAGGGTTGATCCGTGGCTATCCGTGTAATCCGTGGTTGATTCCCCCAGTATCAAGAATCCAGCATCCAGCATCGAGAACCCTTTGCGCTTTTTGTGGTTCCTCTCTCCCTCTGTGGTCTCTATGTCCTCTGTGGTTAGTTTTCGATCAGGATCAAAATTGTGTGATGTCCCTTTCGCGGTAGCGTGAAATGCGGATTAATTCCAGTCCTCGATCCTGAGCCGATTGATTTGGGAAAAATGTGCGGTATTGAGGGTTGCCAGGGAGAGTTTTTGAACGATGGCGGTGGCAGCGATCAACAAGTCCAGATCGGCCACCATCCTGCCAATTTTTCGTTGCTGTGCTTTTAACAGAGCAAATTGCCCGGCCACAGTTTCATCAACGGGATAAACCGTAAGCCGTCCCTTGAGAAATGCTTCATATTTGAAAAAAAGGTTTCGTGAGTTCTTCCACCTGAGACCGTAAAGCAGTTCCGCTTCGCATATAACGGATATGGACAGAGCCTCGTCACCAAGCCTGGTCCACTTCTCAATGACGCTTTTTAAGGGTCGGGGCCTCAGGGGCTGGGTATAGATGGAAGTGTCAATGAGGTGAGTGACCATGCAATCAATCCTCGAAGGGAGTGTTCAGCTTTACGGTTTCCTCCAATTTCCGTTTCGGAAGATCGAAATCCTCGGTCCAGGGACCGTTCAACTTTTCATCGGATTGCCGCAATTCCCAAATGGAAGGCGGTTTCCCTGACTGCTTTTTAATGGGTATCACCTTCGCAACAGGGGTATTCCTGTCGTACACCGTAATCGTCTCCCCGGTAGCCCTCAGGATGCCCAGGTATTTGCTGAGATGGTTCTTGAATTGCCCGGTTTTTACCCTGATCACGTAGCCAAGTTTCTAAGGCAACTTGGACAAGTCAAGGCTTTCTTTTTTTCAGTGCGGTTCAAAGAAAAATAAAGGCACAAAGGCACAAAGTTGAAAGCGATTGGCCACAAAAGGCACATAAACCACAAAAAAAACCATTTTGCGCCTTCTGTGCTTTTTGTGGTTCCTCTCTCTCTGTGTTCTCTGCGTCCTCTGTGGTTAGTTTTCGATCACGATCACGATGATTTTTCCTTATATCTTGTGAGCTATTCGCCTATGGTTCATTTCTGGAGGATGAAATCTCCTTCCGGATTTTGCGACACCATCGGCAACACGCCGCTCATACGGTTGAACAAGCTTTCCCAAGCCACCGGCTGCGAAATACTGGGCAAGGCCGAGTTCCTGAATCCAGGTGGTTCGGTAAAAGACCGCGCCGCCCTGGGAATTGTCGAGGACGCGGAACGCCGGGGGCTCCTTCAACCTGGAGGCACCATTGTGGAGGGCACGGCGGGCAATACGGGTATAGGTTTGGCCCTGGTGGGAAATTCCTTGGGCTACCGCACCATAATCATAATCCCCGATACCCAGTCACCGGAAAAGATGGACTTGCTCCGGGCCATGGGGGCGGAAGTGAGACCCGTGCCGGCGGCGCCCTACAGCGATCCGGGCAATTACAATCACATTGCCAAAAGGCTGGCCGAGGAAACCGAAAACGCCTTCTGGGCCAACCAGTTCGACAATGTGGCCAACACCGAATTCCACCATGCCACCACCGGACCGGAGATCTGGCAACAGACCGATGGAAAGGTCACCGCCTTCGTGGCCGCCATTGGAACCGGGGGAACGCTGGCCGGCGTCTCCGGCTATTTGAAAGAACGGAATCCGAATATTCTAACGGTTTGCTGCGATCCTTACGGAGCGGCCATGTGGTCCTGGTTCAAACACGGTCACCTCGACTTTGACGACGGCGATTCCATTGCCGAGGGCATCGGGCAGGGACGCGTGACCGACAATGTGGCCAGGGCTCAAATCGACGAGGCCTACCGCGTTCACGACCGGCACATGATGGCCCTGCTCAATCACCTGACCCTGGAAGAAGGCCTTTTCCTGGGTCCCTCCTCCGGCATCAACGTAGGTGGCGCCTTGAAGTTGGCTGTAGCAGGAGGAGCAGGACAAACCATCGTAACGGTTTTGTGCGACGGGGCCCAGCGGTACATGTCGCGTATCTTCAACCATCGATGGCTGACCGAAAACGATCTTCCGCCCGAAGACCTTTCCCTCGATCAGTTGATAGCCGAAATCAAAGAAGAGTCAGGAATTGGGAATTGACTCTCGCAAAGCACGCCAAGCAACGCCAAGAGGGGAAGGAATAAACCACAGATGACGCAGATGAGCGCAGATTTAATAAAGGAGGGGGGACATTCCTGCCTGTCACGCCGTAGACCTTCGGCAAAGGCGGACCTGCCACGCCGGGAGGCGGGTCCCCCATGACCTAAAAATAGGGGGTTGGAAAACCCCCTCTCCTTTATTAAATCTGCGCTCATCTGCGTCATCTGCGGTTACTCTCTCCCTCCGTGCTCTCTGTGCCCTCTGTGGTTAGTTTTCGATCAGGAATTAGGGATCAGCGGTTCGAAGCCATGGCGATAGGTGGCGTATTGGGGCCGCCAGTTCGCGGCTCTCTTCAACTTGGCGTTGGAAATCTTCCGGTGGGGCAGTTTGCCGTCGGGCAGGCGCCGCTGACGGATTGACTTATCCGGATTAAACCCCGGAGTCGGCCGTCCGGTTTTTTCCGCCAACCACTCGACAACTTCGCGTTTAAGGACGGGGCTGTCATCCACCACATTGTAAATGGCGTTCAAGGCGGATTTATCGGCCCGCCAGACCTTCCATATGGCGGCGCAGATATCCTCTACTCTTACGAGGTTCAGGTATGCCTCACCTTCACCCGCCAATTCCGATGCGCCGGAAAGGACCTGATTGAGCAGGTAGTGACGGCCCGGGCCGTAGATCCCGGCCAATCGCAGAATGGTCCATCCATCCGGTCCATCGGTTTGCAGGACCCGCTCGGCCCGACGCAGAATCTCCCCTTTTCCGGGCGGAGGTTCAAAAGGGGTTTCTTCCGTGATCCATTTCCCGTGGCTGAAGGGATAGACCCCGGTGGAACTCGTGTAGATCAACCGGCCGTTGAAGCCCTGACCGCACCATTGCACCAGTGAACGCATGCCTTCGAGGTAGGTCCGGCGGTAACCCGCGGGACCGCCGCCGCCTGCAGCGACACAATTGAGGACATAGTCCACCGATGAGGAAACCTCGGCATGCCAACCCCTTTCGGCGAGATCGGCTGCAACCACGTGAAAGCCCTCGGTCCGGAGGGTTTCCGCCTTTTCGGTCGAACGGGTCAGCCCGGTAACCCGCATGCCGTGCCGGAGGGCCTGTCTGGCCACTCGCAAACCGAGATAACCCAATCCACAAATGAACAGGTGTTTCCTTCCCGACCGGTTTTCCATTCTCCAAGGGAGCAGGAATTTTAAAAAATCATCAAGCTATACTACGAGCGCCCTTGAAAAAGCCGCCTGCAGGGCTTGAAGATACCCACATGGGAAAATCAGCATTATTCGTCTTTACCGATGGGCTGGAGGAACTGGAGGCGGTCGCGCCCCTGGACATCCTCAGGCGAAGCGGGGTGGAATGCACCGTAGCTTCCCAAACCGGCCGACTCGAGGTCACGGGCCGCAACGGTATCACCTTGAAAACAGACTGTCATTTCGCCGCCATTTCCGACAAATCCTTCGATCTGGTGGTGCTGCCGGGCGGACCCGGCGTCCATGCCCTCCGCAATACCCCGGCGCTCATTGAAATCCTCCAAAAGCAGGCATCCGATGGCAAGCCCCTCGCCGCTATCTGCGCCGCCCCCACCGTTTTGCACGATGCCGGGCTGCTGGAGGGAAGATCCTACACGGCCCATTTTACCGTGGCAGATGAATTGCCGGAGATCATCGAGGATGCTGCCGTGGTGGTCGACGGCAACATCATCACTTCCCGGGGCGCGGGAACGGCGGTGGAATTCGGATTGGCCTTGGCGAAATTCCTCATCGGCGAGGATACGGCCAGGGAGGTAGCGGATAGCATTCATTACCAGGCCGTATGAGCAAAGGGGTCAGGCATTTATTTTCAACATGGGGACATGTCAAAAATCAACGACTGACCCCGACGGGAAAATGAGTCAGTCCGATTTATTTTGCCGACGCGCCAAGGGGTTTACTTTGGTGGAAATCCTGGTGTCGATCGCGGTGATTGCCATCCTGGCCGGGATACTTTTCAGCGCCCTGAACCAAAATCGAAACACTTCCAATCTGGAAACGGCCCAAATCATGCTGAGTCAGGCTTTCGCCAATGCCCGGACACAGGCCATTCTCAAACAAAGCAACGCCCGATTGCTCATCCACACTTCTTCTCCCGAAAACGAAGACGATAGGGAAAAATACCTGCGCTACTTTGGGGTGGTGGTCGAAACCCGGTCGGGATCCCGTCAATGGGAAACCGCCCTACCCGGCGAATACTTGCCCGAGGGCATTTACTTCATTCCAGAAGCCGGTGTGGAAGCATTGGACTGGCACGAGAGTCGACCCACTTCCCGGCATAACGGACAATCCATGAGTCTGGTATTCCCATCCCGCAGCCCCGAAGCCAGCGGCTCCGGACCCAAGTGGAGCTATTACGAATTCAAGGGTACGGGCAGGATGAGCGGCTTGCACAACAAGGTGGTGCTGGCGACGGGGGACAGCCGCGATTTTACACCCGAATTTTCCGATAATGCAGCTATGACGGGGTTGACCTTCAACAGCTATGGCCTGCAATTCCCCCTTGAGGACGAGGAAGCGCTTTGAAGCGGAGTGACCCACATGTCTCACAAATCTTCTACTCCACTCCGGTATGCCGGCACTGGCGCGGCCCTCGCTGGATGCGCGACTTTGCGGGGTGTCGACCCAGCTTCACCCGCACATCGGCGCGAAACCCACGCCAGCACTCGACCTCCGTTCGTTCGTAACAAAGTTTGTGAGACATGAGGGTTAAGGGATTCTCCTTGATCGAGGTCATCCTGGCGCTGGGGATTCTCTCCGTGGCCCTGCTCATCGTATTCGGGATTTTCACACCCTTTCTCAACCGGACGGGAGAAGTAATCGCATACAGCAATGTGGACCGGGTGGCCGATCTGGTTTCCACCCAAATTCAATCTCTCGAATACGATGAAGTGATTTCCATCCTGAATCAGCAGGTTCTCCTCTTCGCCAACCGGTCGGGTGATGCCTTGGTTTCAGACGCCGATCCCCAACTGGAACAGAAGCTGCCCGAGGCGGATCGTCATTTCGCCATTAGCCTGACCAGAAATTTGGATTTGTCCCCGGCAGCAAGGGACGGCACGGCAGGATTCGTTGCCTTCCAGATCCGCATCGACCGCTTGATTCGGGCGCCCGGCGGCCAACTCCTGGACAACCAGCTCGATTCGAATCTGGGTATTTTCAACACCGCCGTAACCCGGACCGGACATTAACCCGCATGTCTCACAAATCTTCTACTGCGCTCCGGTATACCGGCACTGGTGCGGACTTCGTTGGATTCCCGACTTCACAGGGTGTCGACCCAGTTTCACCCGCTCATCTGCTCGAAACCCGCACCAGCACTCGATCTCCGTTCGCTCGTGACGAATTTTGTGAGACATGCGGGTTGACGGCAAAACACCCGGATATCCGCGGTTTCACCGTCCTGGAATTACTCGTTGCCAGCACCGTATCCATAATCCTGATCGGTTTGTTTCTCACCGTTTCGGCCAATATCCTCGATGCCTGGAAGCATAGCCGGGACAGCCTTTCTTCCAATGCCAAGGCCCGCATCGTGTTGAGCACCCTGACCACCGACCTGGAATCGGCTATCCTGCGGGACGATCGGGGGGTATGGCTGGCCTGCGATCTGCTGGAAACCAGGGCAACTTCAGGTCGTTGGGAGAGAGCGGATTCTTCCCAAAACGAAAAACCCGGCGATGCCACTTCATTGGAGATAGATTTTGCCAACCCCGAACTCGGCCCGTCCCATTACCGCTTCGGCGTGGCCGGCGCCTGGTTGCGGTTTTTCGCCAGTCCCACCGATGCGGCCGGGACGGGAGACGGGGGAGATGTGAATGCCGTGGCCTATCAATTGATTCGCCGAAAACCGCATAGTCGATCATCAGCGCTGGATGAAGGTTACAACCTTTACCGCTCCATCGTGCGATCGGACTACACCCTGGAGGAGGTAAAGGAGGACGAGGGATACTTCATCGACCAATTTGACGGAAGAAGCTACGAAGGCCAACCGGGAGAGGTGACGACACCGCGCAACGATTCCAGCCTGTTGGCTCGGGACGTGGTGGACTTTGGCCTGGTCTTCTACCGCCGGAACTCACAGGGCCGGGATGACCCGCTTTTTCCCACGACCACCGGGGTCAGGCAATTCCGCGTGCCCCGTGATGGGATACCGGAATCGGCCGATGTATTCGTCCGCATTCTCGATGAGGAAGGGGCCAGGCAAATCAACGCTTACGAACGGGGCCTGATTCCCTCGACCCAATCCGATTTCTGGTGGGAGACGGTCAACCGTTTCTCCAAGGTCTACTCCAAACGCATTCATTTCAAATCGGGCGCGCCTTGAAAAAAAGGAAGTCCGTTCGTAGAGTAAAAAAGCATAGATGCCAGTCGGGGTCATGCTGTAGAAAAATGATGCCTTACGGGGTCAGTCGTTGATTTTTGACATGTCCCCATGTTGAAAATAAATGCCTGACCCCTTTACGCTGTATTCCGTTGCACTCCATACACTTTTACAAGACGACCGACCCTGTAAGGCATAACTTTTTACGTATTGACCCCTTTCTTTTCCGCGATTCAAGGAATGACCCAAGAGGGGGATTTGCCTTGGTGCTCATCCTTTCCCTGTTGAGTTTTCTCATGCTGTTGGTGGTGACACTGGCCACTTCCCTGCGCATCGAAACCCAAACATCCTTCAATCATCAACAATGGAGCAAGGCACGGCAGCATGCCCTGATGGGTTTCAACATAGCCCTGGGCCAATTGCAGCAACTGGCCGGCTCCGATCAGAGGGTAACGGCAACCGGAAGTATGGTAGGCGGGAAATTCGATCTTCCGGCCGGGGGGGAACATTGGACCGGGGTTTGGGATGCCTCCGGTGGCAACTTTCGAGGTTGGCTGGTCAGCGATGGCCTGGATGATCCCTCCGAATTGCTCATAACCCGGAACATCCCCGACCCGGATGCCTCAGACCTTTCGGTCTGGCTGGTCAATCGTTCTGTCGACCCGGATAGGGAGCGCGAAGAAGGCGATGAGGGTGGGAAAATCGCCATCAGAAAACGGCCCATCCGCTCCACCAATATTCCGGGGTTTGCCCCCGGGGAACAGAAAGTCACGGGCAACTTCGCTTACTGGATATCCGACGAAGGTGTGAAAGCCAGCGCTTTGAAAAAGGAAACCCCGCTTCCCGATTCGCTTTCTACTTTGGAGGAATCCCGCAGCAGACAGATCATCAACCGCGTTACCGAGCTCGATCACTGGTTCAACCGATTTGACCCGGACGATAAGGACACTCGTGATTCCCTCGAACAAACCTTCAGCTTCAGCCAGTTGGAAGCGCTCGACGGCATTTCCAGGAATGGGTTGGCGGACAGTTTCCACCAATTGACTCCGGTTTCCCTGGGGGTTCTGGCCAATACCTTGCCGGGCAGCCGCGGCGGCCTGAAAAAAGACCTTTCCCAATTCAACCTCGTTTCCGAGACCTCCCTCCCCATCGGAGCCGGAGTAATCGATTTTCTGCGCCACCGTCCCAGTTCGGACGACTTCCTGACTTTGAGGGGGACGAGCGGAGGCGAAACGGGAAGCCCCGTATTTTCCATTCCCCTGATCGCCACGGAGTTCGCCCTTCGCATCGGGTTTTCTCTCCCGGACAACGGGAATGGGCCCATCGATCTGCATTGGGCCTTGCGGACCGATCTTTGGAATTCAGCCAGCCTTCCCATCCAATCGACCCCGAGAGATGTATCGGACCTGGTTCTGCAAATCGAGGGGCTCCCCACCCTTTCCATTAAGCATTGGACGGTTCCGGGAACACCGGCCAACCCGAGAGCCGTATACACCGTCGACCTTCAAAACGCCGGATTGGATGAAATACCGGTGGACCTCTATCGGCCCTTTGCTCCCGGAGAAGTTCGCCATATTTATCAGACCGAAATCAGTCCCGGCAGGATTGAATTCCTCAATTTGACTCCGGGCGATGGTGGCGACGACCGGTTCATTATTCAATCGCCCGGGGCCCTTGTGACCATCAGACTGACCACCTCGACCGGAGAGCTTCTGCAGGAATTCATCGACATACCTTTCGCCCCTCTCCTGACCGATTCCCTGGGAACCCGGGACCTCAATCACCAATCCGGGGATTGGGACACTGAAATGCTTTTGCGCTTCTGGTTCCGGTTTCAGGACGAACAAGACATTGTCGGGGCCAATGGTCTTGGGGAGCTGGAACGTTGGTCCTCGGAAGTAGACCCGAGGGGTCCCACCTTTACTTTCGAGCACCCCCTGATCGAATTCGATCCGGACGTTTACTCCGGACGCAGCGTGGACGACTTTTCCGACCGGCCCGAATTCTTCTTCGGAGGAGGCAGGGGAAGGCCCGGACGCAGCTATTTCCGGTTTTTCGACCTTCCGACGGTCGAACCGTTATCGATCGCATCCCTGCGGCACCTGAATTTTCCCGAGACCGGCCCCAATTACCTGGGCAATCCCGGGGCTCGCGAGAACCGCGCCTTTGACGAACTGTATTTTTCCACCATTCCGAGGATACCGGAGAAAACGGATCGCCTAATCTCCATGGCCAGGGGATTGTATCGGCGGCCCTTTTCAAACCCGCACATCCTTATCAGGGGAAACCCGACGGGGACCGAACTCCTCGGGGCCAGGGAATTGGCCCGACACGCCTATCTTTTCGCCGCTTTCAACGTCAATTGCACCTCGGCCGATGTGTGGGAAATGATCCTCTCGGGCAATGACCGGCAAGATTGGAAATTTCGCATCCTGGAATCGGGAAGATCCTCCAAGACCAGAGACCTCCTGGAAAATCCTTTTTTCCGGCTTCCCTTCGGGGCGGACCGGCACGACAGGTATCCCACGGACCAGCGCCGGAACTACCCCCACCCCGGGGCAAATTCCTGGTGGAAATCGGGATTGCAACCCGAGCAACCGGAATGGGCCGCGGCCCATACGGTGGGCATGCGCGAATTTACCGACGGTCAAATACGGGAGTTGGCCGAGGCCATTGCCCGGGTCATCCGGGGGCAAGGGGAACCGGCCACCTCCATGGCGGATTTTCTCGACCGCGGAATTTTGCAAAAAGCCATTGACCGGACTTCCATCAACACCATCGACGAATCCCCCTACATCAAAGCGGCCCGGTCCTCCCGCATACCCCTGAATTCCCCGGCCTTCCTCAATCAGGCCGACATCCTCAATACCATCGCACCCTTCCTGCAAGCGCGCTCGGACACCTTTCGCATACGGGCCTATGGCGATTCCGTAAACCCCGTAACGGGCAAATTGGAAGGAAGGGCCTGGTGCGAGGCTTGGGTTCAACGCACTCCCGAATTGGTGGAATCGGGGGCTGACATCAAGGGACCAGCCACCGGGCTGGGACGGAAGTTTACCATCAAGCACTTCAAGTGGTTGGACGAATCCCAGATCTGATTTTCCTCATTTTCGTGAGCGTTTGGCCAGGATTAGGCCTGGCAGGCCAACCGGCCGCCGAGCCGTCGAGGTCGATCGAATTCTGGGCCTACCGGGTGGGAAACGGCAACTGGAACGAAATCAAATTCGAGAACGGCGATGGGGAAGTCGCCACACTGCGTTTGGGCAAATACGTAAAGGGGCCCATTCATGACTACCAAGGCCCGTCCCAATTGGAATTTTTCCGTGAAATTTCCGCTCCAACCGCGACGAATCCCCAAAACCTGACCCGGCGAACCATCGCCCGGGTAGTCATCCCTTCCGGGTTGGAGGAAGGCATCCTGGTTTTCACCGCCAACAGGGAAAATCCCGGGAGCGGCCGGGAGTTTCAGGTTTACCTCATCGATGCCGGCCCGCGGGATTTCCCCGCAAACAGTCTCCGCGTATTCAATGCCACGGGGGTTCGACTGGCCGGAAAAGTCGGCCGGGAAACCCTGTATTTCGGGACCGGCGCTTCCAGGGCTTTCAGCCTGTCGCCCTTTATGGCTGAGGGTATCCCGGTGGCATTCCTGATCGAGACCCAGCAGGGGTCCCGCTTCGTCTATGAGAAGGATCTGCAATACAAGGAAAACCGGCGGGTCATTCTTCTGCTCGAGCCCCCCAAACGCAGGGGTTCCTTCAAGATCCAGGCGACGAGCCTCATCGAAATCCTCGAAACCGAATGACGGAACCACGGATGGGAAGCGAT
This sequence comes from Opitutales bacterium, assembly GCA_964291575.2. Lineage (GTDB taxonomy): Bacteria > Verrucomicrobiota > Verrucomicrobiia > Opitutales > UBA2995 > JAABVD01. Next base: position 354,452 of record OZ219851.1, read on the forward strand.
TCAATTGGCCACAAAAAGCACAGAAGGCTCAAAAGGAACCGCAGATGACGCAGATGAGCGCAGATTTATTAAAGGAATCAAAAGGAGGGGGGATTAAAGGAAGAAGGTGGGCGCTTCGCGCCAGGGGAAAGAGGAAAGAGGAAAGTGGAAAGTCTGCCTGTGCGCCGCTCACAGACAGGGAATGGCCCTCCTCTGTTTTATGAATATCATGTCCATCCTGTTCATCCATGTTGGTTCCCCTCATGGCCAACTTAGCGATCTTTGCGTGCTTCCGCCTTCATGGTTTACGGCGTGACAAGTTGCGAGATTCATTTCCTCATCCGTGCTTATCCGTGAAATCCGTGGTTAAATCACCAAGTATCAAGAATCCAGTATCCAGCATCGAGAATCATTTTGCGCCTTTTGAGCTTTTTGTGGTTTCCTCTTCCTTTTAAGGTATCTTTCCCATGGCTTCGTTCCTGAAAAAATACCCCCGATCCTTTGCCCTGAAATCGGTCGGTTTGGCCGCTAGCATCCTGTTGGTAACGGCCTTCTACGAATTCGTCATCCGGCCGGCGGCGGCATCGGACCTGGAGGAAAGAGCTCTGGCCTCGGCTGAATCGGGGGACAGTCCATTTTCCCTTTGGATTGTGCTCAAAGATTATGAGCAGCAGTTCTGTTTTATCTTGTTACTCTGGGGGTTATTCCTGCTGGCCCTGAAAATCAGGGATTCGATGGTGGAGAACCGGGGATTGGAGGTCGATTTTCTGGAACTCGGCCAAGAGGATCGCCTCAAAAAGGAGGATGCCCAACCCGTGCTCTGGAAACTGGAGCGGGGCAATGAGGCTATCCGCCAGACCCTCTACTTTCGTACGATCTACCGAACCATGGAGTTTTTTCGCTTTGCCAACTCACTGGAAGAAATCACCAATGTGGTAAAAAACACCTGCGAAGCCGAATTATTGCGCCTCGATTCGGAAATGAGCATGATTCGCTACATTGTCTGGGCCATTCCATCGATAGGGTTTGTGGGAACGGTGCGCGGTATCGGCATTGCCCTGGGCAAGGCCCAGGCCGCATTGGAAGGGGATATTTCCCCGGTGACGGCGAGTCTCGGCACGGCATTCAATTCGACTCTGGTCGCCCTGCTCCTCAGCCTGATCATGATGTTCGTGGTCTACCAAGTTCAGCGCATGCAGGAACAGTTGGTTTTGGATGTGGAGAACAAGGTTAATGACGGGGTGGTTTCCAAGCTCCATATCGGCTGAATTTTCTGGCAATCCGGATGAGAAACAAAGGGTTATTGGGAATCGAGATCAGTGACCTGGGGGTGACCGCAGCTCGATGGAGCGATACGACTGCCGAACTCCTGCCTTTGGGTTCCGACACCATGGAACTTTCCGGTTTCGCACAATTGACGGGGAAGGGAGAGGTGGTGTTTGGCAGGCTTGCCTTTGAACAATTCCTGACCTCGGAACTCGCCGTCGATAATCAATATTGGCACCGCCTGGCAACGGCCGGCAAAGATCCCTCAATGCGGAATCGGCGCAAGTCCCGGCCCAGCGATACGGAGTTGGCCCAAACCCACCTGACGGCGGTAATTGAAAGGTGCCGAGAACTCGAGGGTCGGTTCGAAGAAGTCGTGTTGGCGGTCCCTGGACATTTCAAGCGGTCTAATCTGGGGTGGTTGATTCAGATTTCCGAAGCGGTCGGCATTGGGGTAAAGCATATCCTGGATAGTTCGTTGGCGTCCCTTCTTTCGGCTTCCGGAGTTCCGGATGCGAACTCGTTTGTGGTCATGGATATCCATTGGAACACGGCGGAGGCGGTCCATATCGTTTCCACGGATTCCGGCCTCGAACGCCGCGAAGTGGCAGAGGATCGGGCTTTGGGTCTGCGACAGATTCTCGACCGGTTGGTGATGGGACTTGCCAAGCGTTTTATCGACGAATTCCGGTTTGATCCCTCGGCTCGGCCGGAATACGCCCAAGAACTCTATAACCAGTTGTCAGCCTGGTTATCGGACCCCAATGGAAATGCCGGGTGTAAACTCCGGACCCCTAAGGGAGCTATTTCAACCGATCGCGGGGCATTGGCGGAAATGGTGGGTAACGAATTGAAGGGATTCAGTGATTTGGCGGGCCGGGCCATCGGCCAAGCCGTCGACGCAAGGGATTGCGCGGTGTTCCTCTCCCCCAGAATCCGCTACGTCCCGGGGTTGATGGACATAATAAACAAGGACTACGGGGTCGATCCCCGGATGATGGAAACAGGACAAGCGGCAATTGGCGCTTTGGCATTCAGGGATGCCTTGAGAGATGACCCCGCCGTCGATCAACCCTTGTTTCACACTGCGGTCGAATTTACTGCCAGCCGGGAAGGAAAAAGCGAGACGGCATCGATTCCTCAGGGCAAGGTATATCATTCCGGGAGGGATGGCATCCTCGGTCCGACCCATCCCACCCACCTGTTGTTTCAGGGGCGGTTGCTTGAATTACCGGAATTCGGGGAAGCCGACTTTGCCATTGGGAAAGGCAAATCCATTGCCTCGGGCTTGGCCGTGGCCGAAACGGTGGAAGGCCTTGCCGAATGCCATGCCCTGCTTCGCAGAAGGAAGGATGGAGGGATCGAATTATCCGGAGCAGAGGGCAATCAAACCTGGATAAATGGAGACTCCTTTAACTCAAATGGAACCATTTCCCTCCAAGTTGGCGATGTGATCACTTTGGGCGCGCCAATCTTGCAGGTCATGATTGTGGGAATGGCAAGGGACAATGCGTAGGACGGAAGAGGACAATTTCGGGCTGTCATTTCTGGATGCCATTACCTGTGGTTTTGGGGCCGTGATCCTTCTGTTCGTTCTCACAGCTTCAAACGACCAGAGCTTGCGCAACACGGAAACGGCGGACCTCAGAGGGGAGATCGATACTTTTGATGAAGAGTTATCGGATGGGAGGGAAAACCTGGCCAATCTCCGAAACACCTTGTTGGAAACCGAGGAACAAATCGTAACCGCCCAAGGCTTGGCCGATGAGGTTATCCGGGAGACCCAAAATCTGAAGGAAGAAATCTTGCGCTTGGAGAATGAAACCCTGGCCAAGCTGGAACACCTCAACCAACTCAAAGCGGACATCGAGGCGAAAAAGGAGGCCCTCATGGCCCAAATGGGAACCACCGCCACAGACCCCGGCATGGACTTGCTTCGCCGCCAGGGAAACAATCGCCAACAATACCTGACCGGGCTCAGGACCGATGGCCGGCGACTGGTAATACTCGTCGACCGGTCTCTGAGTATGACCGGTGAAACCTTACCCGAAATATTGGCCATGAAAGCGGCAAATCCCGCGGAGCGGCAAGGCAGCGAAAAATGGGGCCGTGTGTTGGAGGCAACCGAGTGGCTGCTCGCAACGATGGTCGAAACGGAGTTCTTCCAGTTATTTACCTTTAGCGAAACGACGGAACCTGTTTTGACGGGACAGGGAAATGACTGGCTGGCGACTTCCCCCGACACCGTCCAAGATGTTCTCGACGAGCTTCGTCAAGTCGTGCCCGGGGGAGGCACCAATCTGGAGCGCGCCTTTCGGCGGATCGAGGGGTTTTCCCCAAAGCCCGACAATGTTATCGTGATTACCGATGGTCTCCCCACCCAAGGGGATTCGTTTGCTCTGCCGTCAGGCCAAGTGTCGGGCGAGGATCGCCTGAGGGCATTGAAAATGGCTGAAAGGGCTATCCCCTCGGGGGTGCCGGTCAACGTAATCCTGTTCTATCTCGAAGGGGACCCCGAGGCGGCCAGTAGCTATTGGAACCTGGCACGCCGACATGACGGGTCTTTCTTTTCTCCAGCCGAAAGCTGGCCCTGATTGGTATGAAACGTAAAAGGAGAGGCGCTTTTGCCACCTTCAGCTTGTCCTTTCTGGACTGTATAAGTTGTGGTTTCGGAGCCATAATCCTGCTCTTCGTCATCTTTCGCGGATCGCATCCCCAGATACTTGAACAGGTCGAGTCCGAACTCGAAGGTCTTTTGAAAGATCGGGAAAATGCCATATTCGAGATTCGCGGGGACACCTTGAAAACCAATCTGGATTTGGATCGAGCCTTGGAGCAATTATCCGAATGGGAAGAAAGGATTGCTCAATTGCAACGACTCCTCAACGAGGTAGAGGGGCAGTATGCCGCCAGCGACGCCCGCGCTCGCAAACAGGTCGAGGAAGAAGAAAGCCTGGAACGGGCCCTCCAGGATTTGGAACTCTCCCGTATGCCGGAACAGAAACCAACCGATGTGGTGGGTGGAATACCGGCGGATAGCGAATACGTCATTTTTGTCATCGATACTTCCGGGTCGATGGATCAACACGAGCGCCTGGTGGCCAGGAAGCTGGAAGAAACGCTTTTTGCATTCCCGAACTTGAAAGGTATTCAGATCATGAATGCCGATGGCGTATATTTGTTTTCCGGGACAAAAGGTACTTGGCTGAGCGACTCGCCCAGTCAACGAAGGAGAATACTGGATCGTTACCTCGACTGGTTTAATGACAGTGGCAGTAATCCGGGACCGGGCATTTTAACCGCGATTACCGACTTCAATGACGGGGAAGAAAAAATCAGCATCTTCGTCTTCGGCGATGAAATGGATTCAGGAAATCCAACCGAGTTCCTATCGGTTGTGGAACGCAATAACCCGAAGCTGGATAACGGGGACCATCTGATCCGGATACACGGTATCGGGTTTTACACCGATTTTGCCTTTTCCGGCCAAACTGGAAAAAATTTTGCCGACCTCATGCGTATTCTTGCCGTACGCAATGGAGGCGCGTTTGTGGGAATCACCGATCGCTAATGGCAGAAGAACCGCAAGATCCGCCGGCCAGGCCAGAACCGTTTCCGGGTTGGATTCCGGATTATGACCTTATGGGACTGGTCGGGATCATCAGACCGTTCCAAACTCGGGTCTCGGATTCGGACGAAGGATCGACCGACCATTCCGTCTCGACCGAAGGTTCCCTCTTGGCGGGAAAAAAAGTGGTTATCGGTTCGATGCAAGCCACCCATCCAACTTCCAATTTGCCGGAGGCAATTTCGGAAGACCGGCATGTCCGGACCCTGGTCGCATTGACCGGTTCGCCCGGGAAAAACCCCGTCATATTGCGTTGGTTGCTGGCGGCGATGGGAGCGCTGGTTTTCCTGGCCGTTGTATTTTGGCTGATGATGAATGCATCGGATCACACCGCTGTTAAAATTTTTACAGGAGCGGGCTCGAAAGAGATTCAATTGCTCGTCGAGCCGGGTGAGGCATTACCCGAATTTACCGGACATTTGCTGGTCGAAGGGGTTCATGAATGGAACGGTTTCGTTTCCACTGAAGACCTCCTCGGCAAGAACACCGTCATGCTGGTTTGGGGGTCTTGGAATGCCGAACTGCATTCCTGGTCCCAGGACTTGAATTATCAACGCCTGGTCGAATTCGATTCAAGCAACACGCGGTTTATGGGATTGAACCTGGACAAATCGCGGGAAGATGCGTTGGCCATGCTCAATGAGGATATGGCCGGTTGGCCGCATATCTTCAACTACTCGGAAAACCAGGAATCCACCGATCATCCAATGCAACTGCTTGGCATTGGACAATCCCCATTGATTTTACTGATCGATTCCACCGGACACCTTCGGGCAAAGGGATTGAAACCGAAGGAAGTGGTCGAGGCTTACCGGGCTTTGTTTGAGTAGCGAAGATGGGGAATGGCCTCTCGCAAAGATCGCTAAGAACGCAAAGAAAGAGGGAACCAGAAGGAAAGGAAGAAGTAAAAAGGAAGAAGGAAGAAGGAAGAAGGAAGAAGGATAAAGGCAGAATACGTGAAGAAATTTAATTGGCCACAAAAGGCACATAAACCACACAAAATTCCTAATTCCTAATTCTTAATTCCTAATTGGCGCCAACGGCGCCTTATGTGCCTTTTGTGGCTATCTACCTCCTGTTCGCGACAGCGATCCTGTTCATCCATGTTAATTTCTGTGCCCTTGGTTAGTTCCCTTCTTCCTGAGCGCTACTATGGAAACGATCAAGGCGATGATGGCTATGAGGATACCGATCAGGGTTGTGGTGCGGTATGAGGACAGTTGCTTTTCGTTTGCCTGCGATGCGAGGCGGGCTTCCAGGAACAACTTGAGGGAAATATAGCTTTGGAGGTCGGAATCGCTGTCACTCGTGTTGTCGAGGTAGGTTTGCAGGCTTTCCAGGGCCCCGGCGAAATCACCCCTCTCCTTGCGTAGGTAGGTCAAGTAAACTGCGGCATCCGGCGAGAAGTCGATTGCGAGGATTTCTTCAAAAAAAGTCTCTGCCGCAGGATAGTCTCCGGCCTGGTATGCGGCCAATCCCCGGCGGTATAGCATTTCGGATTTTTCAGCGTTTTTGGTCGGGTCGGACGAAGCATCCGTTGCCATAACCCCAGGGGCGAACAGGAACGCCAAGCAAACAATCAACAGAGAAAACGGCATGAAATATAGTGGAGAGTGGTTAGTGGAGAGTGGAGAGATTCCCCAGTTTCTATCCGTGGCTATCCGTGTTCCGTGGTTAAATCCCCCAGTATCAAGAATCCAGTCTTCCAGCATCGAGAACCCTTTGCGGTCTTAGCGAGCTTTGCGAGCCTCTCCTCTCAGCATCTCGAAACTCGGCATCTCAGCATCTCTTGCCATTGAGCTTTTGTGCTTTTTGTGGTTCCCCTCTTCCTCACTCTTCACTCTTCACTCTTCCTTTGCCAACGGCGTCTCATGTGCCTTTTGTGGCTATTAATCCCATCTGCGCTGATCTGCGTCATCTGCGGTTAATTTCTCCTTCCCTTAAGCAACTGATTGATATGAACGGAGTCGTCCTTGGTTTTCTGAAGGCTTTCCGACTCGCTCTTTTCCGGGTTGGCCGGCGTTGGCGCATCGGATTCCGCCACGGTCTCCGGAGCATTTTCGGCAGCGGGTTCGGAAGTTTCCGCAACGGGTTCAGCATTATCCGCAATGGGTTGGGCACTTTCCGCAACAGGTTGGGCATCTAGCCGCAACGGTTCAATTTCGGGCTCTTGGGGTTGCCCTGGAGGACCGGCAGATTCCCCCGATTCAGACGACTCGGTTTTGTTGGGACCGGGGAAGTCGGCGCATTGGATTGCGCCACGGTTTCCGGGGCATTTTCCGCAGTGGTTTCCGGAGCATTTTCCGCCACGGTCTCCGGGGAATTTTCCGCAGCGGGTTCGGCATTTTCCGCCACGGTCTCCGGGGCAACAGAGGGTTGGGCAGCCGGTTCGGCATTTTCCGCAACGGGCTGGGCACTTTCCGCTGCGGATTGGGCATCTAGCCGCAACGGTTCAATTTCAGGCTCTTGGGTTTGCCCTGGAGGACCTGCCGATTCCCCGATTCAGACGATTCGGTTTGGCTTGGGGTCGGGGAAGTTGGATTCCCGGTCGCGGCCAGCTCTCCTTCGGGAGATTGCGGCGATTGACTTTGGACCTCGGTGCTTGCGGCTTCGGGCCCGGGGTTTTCTTGGGGTGGGCCCGCTCCCTGGGAGAGTATTTTCAGAATTCCAGTCTCTCCGGAATCATTCCTCGTTTCTTCCGCCGGTGATCCATCCCCTGAGGGTTCAGGTGAACTATCGTTATTTTCGGTACCCGGAGGGGGTCCATTTTGGGCGCTGTCAGACCCATCCTCCGGAATGCCTTCCGGGGTGTCGGCCTCTGTGGCGATGCCATAGGTGGAGGAAGCGGGGCCTTCTGGCGGGGGACCATCTGTCGGGGCGCTTTCCGATTCAGCGCCTTCCTTTGCCTGCCCCAATTCCAAGGTGGAATTGCCGGAAAGTACCCGAACCGGCTTAAAGCCCGCAGGGGGAGGCAAATTTTCACTAACCGGAAGATCCTCTCCGAAATCGATATGTATCCGGCCAACCGTGCTACTGGATAGGGCCGGATTTTTCCTTATCAAGTCGCTCCTGATCTTCGTCAGCTCGTTTTGGGTCCCAATCGCATCCTCTTCCTCGGGGACCGGGCCAAAAAAAAGGGACAGGTTCTCATGATTGTATACCACGTAATAGCCTTCCACGACCGGGAAATATCCATCCGGAATGGATCTGGGCTTCCAGCGGACCTCGATACGGTCGGGTCCCAATTTTGACAGATCACCCAGGGCAGCGGGCGGAAAGATCAGGGTCTCACCAGCCAGGTCAGCCCGGAAGAGGGAACCGCAGATGACGCAGATGAGCGCAGATTTAATAAAGGAAGAAGGATTAACCACAGAGAACACAGAGGGCACAGAGGGAATGGCCTCTCGCAAAGATCGCCAAGAACGCCAAGAAAGAGGGAACCACAAAAAACGCAAAATGGATTTTTTGTGGTTTATGTGCCTTCTTGACCTGCGTAGCATTGCGAAGCACGGTTTGTGGTTCCTCTCTCCCCCTCTGTGTTCTCTGTGCTCTCTGTGGTTAGTTTTCGATCAGGATCACGATCGATTGATTAGATATCGGCTGGGAATACTTCTGGCTGATTGAGCTCCAGGCCGGTAGCGGAGAGGGGGCGATCCATCGTAGCCAACGCCGATTGAATCATTTCCTCCGTTTGGTCGCTCTCGGCATTTTCCGCTTCCAATTCATTTTCGAGGGATTCGGCCATTTTGCCTTCCTTGATCTTATCTTCCGACAGCTCCCCCAGAGAAATTTTTCCCGAACCGGATTCACTCTCCCCTTTTTCCGTCTCGGCCTCCGGATCAGCCACGGTAATTTCCTTATTGCTGCCGTCAAAATTGTCCAGCGGGTCGTCTTTTTCTTCCTGGGCGAGGGCCGTGACGGCCAAACTACAGGTGAATCCCAGAAGAAGTGGAACGTATTTGGGCAAGTGAATCATGAACCTGGATAGGCTATTCCACAACAATGGGATAGGACCTGGCCAGCCTAAAACCCACGTCATCCGCGCCGTCCAGCCCGTAGCGCTTGCCGGTGCTTCGTAGTTCAGTGCCTGTTGTCGATCTCCAACTGGAACCTCGAATGAGCCGTTGGGAGCCTTTGTCGGGCCCGGCATAGTCCACCAATGGGCGGGGGGAGTTCGGATAAGTGTAGGAATAGTAGTCCGTGCACCATTCGGAAACGTTGCCGCCTATGTCAAACAAACCCAGGGAATTGGCGCTGAACGATCCCACCGGAGAAGTGGCCAGGTATCCATCTTTGTAGCCTGGAACAGACTGGCCAATCATGACTTTGGCTTCCGACCCGCCAAAGTTGCCGCTATTTGCAGGAGGCGGCATTTCCATTCCCCAGGGATAGATCATCTCAGTTGAGCCTTGGTGGTAACGAGCGACAAATTCCCATTCCGCCTCAGTGGGCAAGCGGTAACCATCGCTACGCGGTTCGATCAATTCATATTTGCCTGCCACTTGCCGGTAAGCGGGTTTCAATCCCTGAATGTCGCTCAACCAGTTGCAATATTCCACGGCCTCTTCCCAGGAAACGTTCACCGCGGGTCGATCACCGGATTGAAGCGAGACTCCGCTCACCATGCCACTATCGTGATTCGATTTGAACCTCTTGAATTCCCGGTTGGAGACCTCATGGAGGCCTATGTAGAAGGGTTGGCGAATGCGCATTTCCACCGGCGTTTCATCAAACCCCCGACCTGAAAATTCCTCGGGCAGTCCCATGGTGTAAGTATCCGGCTCGATCAGAATCAGTCGATAACCGTAGGGGGACGAAACCTCCTTTTGAATACCGTCCTTTTGCGCGATAAGGGCTCTGAGGATCTGGTCGTCGGTGAGTTTAGCGCCCTGGGTTGCGCTCATCAATTCGAAGGAGTATCGGGCCGTTTTATTGGCCTGAGGGCGGAGTTTATGCGTCTGGGAAGTATACCCGGCTTTGCGCAACTCCAGTTCATAATCCCCTATGGGGAGTTCCAGGGTCAGCGGCGAGAGCCCTTGTATGCGCCCATCCAGGTAGACATCGGCCCGGGTGGGTTTGGTTTCTATGCGCAGTTCCCCAAGCAAGGGGGAAAGCTCAATCGTTTGCCCAATGGTCTGATCCGGATTGAGGATTAAATTGAAGGATGTTTCCTCGTAGTCGAGGAGCGAAACCGCAAAATTGAGTTCCGTTTTCGAAGGAAGCGAAAATGTGCCGGGTGTTTGCCCCAAGGGTTCCCCATTGACGGTCACCCAGGCTCCTTCCGGAATCGTCTTCAATTCGAGGCTGCCGTGCTTCCACTCCATGGCCCGGGTCGGCAGTTGGATGGTTTGATTGGCCGGTACCCGAATGGAAAATTGCTGCGTTTCCCGATCCTCCATTTCCAACCGCAAATCGTATCGTCCCTGCAGGAGTTCCATGCTTAGTGGCGTCATCCCCACCTGCTGCCCGTTCACGTAAAGGGTAGCGCCTTCAGGGGATGTATTGAGGGAGACCTGACTCCATGCGGGGGTCAGGGAAACTTCCAGGCGCGTTCTTTGCCGCCTGCCATGGACAGTTACCTCTTCCCGGTGAGGAAGGTAATTCTCCGCCTGGACGGCAATTTCGTATTCTCCCGGCTCCAATACATGGCCGATCAGCGGAGCGCGGCCTGCGACGGTACCATCGATGCTGATGGTAGCCTGGTCGGGTTGGGTGATTACCGAAAGCAACCCGGGCAACTCCGGCAAGGTGATGGCGTATGGCTCGGGTTTACCAAACCTCAGGTCCAGAGTTTCCTTGTGGGCGCCATATCCCGGATTAACCACTTCCAGAACGTGTTTGCCCCGTTTTACATGAAGCACCCCATCTTCACCCATGGCCACGTCCCTGCCGTTGAGGATCAGGCTGGCTTCAGCGGGAGAAATGGTGAGCGCAACCGGAACCGACCGGTTCCAATACCAATAGAACCCCACGATGGAAACCAGCACGATTATGCCCGCAAAAATCAGGGGTCCCCGGAAGGCCTCTGGCAGAAATCGCATAGGTCGCATGGAAAAAGGGCAGTTTTTAGTTAGTGGAGGAGTGGTTAGTGGAGAGTGGAGAGATCCTCCAGTTTCTATCCGTGGCTATCCGTATAATCCGTGGTTGATTCACCCAGTATCCAGAATCCAGTACCCAGCAACGAGAACCTTTTGATGCAGCTTTTTGTGGCCATTCTATGGCGGGTTGGAAAACCCGCCCTCCGTTTACATCGCGGCGCGCCTTTTTTAAATCTGCGCAAATCTGCGTCATCTGCGGTTCCTCTCTCCTTTTTGCGGTCTTTGCGTTCTTTTGCGGCTATTTATCCATATCCGTGTTTATCCGTGGCATCCGTGGTTCCTTCTTCCTCTGTGGTTTCTGTGTCCTCTGTGGTTAATGTCTTTCACCATTACAATTTCTCCCGGCAGATCACCTCGAGGGGTTCCGGGCTTTCCCCGACTTCCACCCTGAGGATGTGACGAACGTCCCGGTACATGAGACGGGATCCGAGAACGGTGTATTCTCCGGGTCGCAATTCGAGGTTCAACTGGTGGGTCGGTTCGAATTTTCCCACTTGGTAGATATGGATATTGGTAAGGTTATCCGAAAGAATGGTCACCTTTTGCGGTTTGGATTGCTCGGCCAGGATTTTCTCGAGAAATTCGATTTTCTCCGTGATCGCCCCCAAGGGATCCGCTATTTGGCGGCCTTCCCGGAGGACGATCAGGGCTTTTTCCAATTCGCCGTTGCGCTCGAAGCTTTCCGCTTCCAGCAAGATCCCCTTTAATTGAGCCTCCAGCTCGATTTGGGCTTGGGCCCGGGATAAGCCGTCCTGCGCCGCTTGGGAGGCGGGCTCGTAATCGAGGGCTTCATCAAAGGCATCCCGGGCCGCCAACCAGGCGCGGTTCTCCAGTTCCCTTTCACCGGTGGCAACGAGTCGTTCCACCCGTTGGCGTCGTTGTAATTCCCTGGCATCCTTTAATGCATTTCTTACTTCGATGTCCCCGGGCATGAGAGCCGTAGCTTTTTCCAGAAGTTCCACCGCCGAATCGCCATTTCCAGCGGCCAAGGCAGCCATCCCGTCCCGTACGGTGGATGCGAAGATCTCCCGGTTCAGATCTTGGTTAATGGCTTGCAGACGGGAATTGATGTTCACCGAATCGGGATCCAAGTCCAAGGCTTTCCCATACTCGACCCGTGCCAAGGAGTAGAGGCCTTGGTCCTCATAGCTACGACCTTGCTCAAAATGTGCGAATACCTGGTTGATGGTTTCGGCGCGTTTCAGTTGTTGTGCGACGAAGGGATCGTCCGGCCTGAAGAGCTTGTGCGGTCGTCAACCACTCCTTGGCTCTATCGCCATCACCTGAATTCAGGGCATCGAGACCCGCCCTTAGCGATTCCTCAAATTCCTTTTCGCCCTGCTCCATCAATGACCGCAGTTTCGCCTCGATTTCTCCAAGCAGACTGAGGGCAATTTGAATTTCGCCGTTTTTCAGGTGTGCATCCACCTCGAGCAAGCCGGATTGAACCATGGTGGATGCCTCTGTTTCCCACAAGGAAGCGGCTTGGGTTTGGAGCCTCGCATCCAGGTTTTCGATACTGGATTTGAGACGGCTTATTTCCTCGGCCTTCAGGTAGCTTTCCCGAAGCGTTTCGATGGTGGCCAGGGCCTGCTCATACCCTTCCTGCGCGGCCTGAAACGATTTCCGGTCCATGGAGGCATTGGCCTCATCGACCAGGAAGGCGGCCTTTCCGAAGAGGTTGCGTTGAAAGTCATGGGTATGATCCGCATCGGCTTGATCCAACAACGCCTGATTTGCTTCCTCGCGGAGCTTTGCAAGCGATTCGGGATCGAGGGCCATGTAAACGGTTCTTCTGCGAGCGCCGATGCGGATTCCGGTTCGCTCGAAGGTCGATCCGAAGACTCCTCGATCTGGCTGGAAGCATCCTCGGCGGATTCATCCGTATCCGGGCGAAATTGGAAAATGAGGACTATTCCCAGTCCCACCAGCCCCATCAGGACAATTCCAAATAACCTTCCCGGTTTCCCTTTCGCGGGAGGTTTTCGGGATGGCGGCGGCGGATTTTCGGCCGGTGGAAGCGAAATTTCCTGAGCACCCAAGCCCTTTCCATGCCTGTCACTTTTCATTTGGAAAGTTGTCAGTTTTCAGATGTCTTCAGAGATCGCAAAGGTCGCCAAGAAAGGAAGAAAGAAGAAGGAAGAAGGATTAACCACAGAGAACAGAGGGCACAGAGGGAATTTAAGTAAGAAGTAAGAAGTAAGAAGGAAAAATCATCGTGATCGTGATCATGATCGTGATCGTGATCGAAAACTAACATGGATGAACAGGATGGACAGAATAAGATGTGCCAAGGACGCAAAGAGGAAAAACCACTGATTACTGCCCACTTTCCACTTTCCACTTTCCACTTTCCACTTTCCACTTGGTGCCAACGGTGCCCTTATCGGGGCGTAAAGCCCCTCCTACAGTTTTTTTCTTAGCGCCCCTTTGCGTTCTTTGCGAGAGGCAATTCCTCATTCCTAATTCCTAATTCCTAATTAGCGCCAACGGCGCCTTTTGTGGCTATTAATCCCATCTGCGGTTACTCTCTCCCTCATTTTTTTGCGCTTTTTGCGTTCTTTTGCGGCTATTTTTACTATTTAGCGCCAACGGCGCCTCTCCCTTCCTGACCCGTTTCAATCAGGTAACGTTCACGGATTATTGCCCGGATCTGGCGGAAGCGGGAGTCGACATCTCCGGTCAATTGATAGGTGCGTCCCTCCAGTTCAATGACTTTGGGTTGCAGGCCTTTCCCGGCAATCTCGCTGATTTCGGCCAGCTCCTTGGCTTTAAGGTTTGCAATCGCAATCTTTTCCTTGGCCGCCTCGTAGATGGCCACGCTCAATTCCAGGCCGCCCGCCAGGATAGCGGCCGCATCCGACCCCCGATTAGGGTTGTATTCGGAATCGGTGGATGCGGTTGCGGCGGCGGTGGCAATGGCCAGGCTGGCGATGATTATGCTCGTGGTCTTCTGGTTTTGAGCGTTCACGCGGTATTGTTCCATTTCAATGGACAACTGCCTGAATTGTTCGCGCCAAGTGTTATAGGAATCGAAAGAACCCTCCTGAAGGTTGTCATAATATTCTTCAATGTGGGTCAACATATCCAGCTCCGTTCCGTGAAGCTGCTGGATGATTTGAAAGGTCGGGTCGTTTTCAGCCGGAAAGCGCTGAACGTATAATTGCTGTTCCTCGTCGCGAGCCAGGTAATCGCCAAATGCATCCGGCGCCAAGTCGGAGGCAAACCGCATCTGACTGACCATGCGAATCTGCTTTTGTTCTTCGGGAGTCAAATTATTGCGGTAAGTTGCCAACCGGTTTGCGACGTGGTTGAAAATGGCGTCGTAGGGGTCCTTGGTCGGCCAACGGGCGGATAGGTAATCCGAATCGAGCGTCAGATACTTTATGGTGTCGTTATACCACATGCGACCGGAAGAATCCCTGATCTGAACCAGAAGGGCGATGGAGTGGCCGTCGGATGCCAGAATGGTGGCATCGACGAATAGGTCGGGTGATTGAACCTCCCCGGGACTGACAAAGACCTGTCCCCATTGTTGGCTTCGGTCCAATACGCTTTTCAAGGTACCGGGCAGGAAGTGCGTTTCAAGACGGCGGATTTTCGGATCGATCGCCTTGTGGTCGATTTTTGGCACGCCGGAATCGCCGATGGCGAACAGGCCGCTCCCATCCTCCTCCAGTTCGTAGAGGTCCACCCCCGGCTGGAACAGATTGATCGCCACATTGAATGGCTCCTGCGCCGGATCCTCCGGGTTCATTGCCATGAGCGGGACGTGGGGAACCTCGGTCCCATCGATATAATCCAACGCGGTTTTCGGAGTCGCGCAGCCCGATAAAATCCAAGCTGCCGCGCAGAGTGGAGTGAAAACCTTTACCATTGAATTAGATAAAGCAGAAGAGGACCGGCTTGAGGCTGCCGATTGGATTATTCGGCTATCAATTCTCGGTCTGCATGCGGTCAAGCGCGTCTTTATAAGCATCGGGCGGTTTTGGTTGAGGTGGTGGTTTAAACAATTTGGCCAGGGCTGGCCGCCAGGTACGTATCATTTCGTAAGTCTGGTTCATCTTATTATACAACACGAACCTTTCATCGTAGTAGGATTGGCTGACTTTTTGCATTTCCACCAGCGTTCTTACATTGGCCTCCCGATCCACCATTACATCCCTGGCTTCCTGGCGGTTCAGGTTTTCTTCATCGAGCCGTTCCTGCAAGCTGCCTATGGCTTCAAAGAGTTGGTTGTCCAGGTCTTCCAATCGCGTCTTTCCCGTAGTCCCGAACCGGGCCACGGATGATCGCGGTTGCAGAATCGAGTTCAGCATGTTCGTCCTCCGGTGGTCCTGATAGATACTCCCGAAGTTGGAGAGGTCCCGCAATATTTGAAGCTCCTGCAGTTCTATTTCCTTTCTTCGCTCCCGCAGTTGAAACAGGTAGTTTTCCTGGCTGGCGATCACGGTCTCGTAATACCGGATATACTCCCCCACCCTGGGGCGGAATTCTTCTTCCGTCGCTTCGGATTCCTCCAAGCCCCGATAAACCGCCTTGGTTTGGTCGAGACTGGCCTGGTTGCGGGCCAACTCGGCGGCTGTATCCTCAATCATGATTTCCAGCAATTCCTTGTCCTCGATGAATTCAATCGAGGAGCTTTGAGCAAAAAGCGGTCCCAAAAATCCACACAGGGTTCCAACCCATCCCATCAGAAGGATTTTTGCAACCACCCAGGTATCTTCAACTATGGTCCGCATGGATGCTTTTATTGATAGTGGAAAGTAGAAAGAGTAAAGTGGGAAGCGATTCAATTGGCCACAAAAGGCACAAAAACACACATTCCATTCCAAAATTCCTAATTTGGCGCCTTTCCCTTTCCACTTTCCTCTTGGCGCCCCTGGGCCTTTTGTGGAACCCCGTTGGGGTTCGGTCATATAGGTGATCGGTAACCCAGTGTGCGCTTCGCGACACTGGGCTTTGGAGTTTAACGCCTTTGGCGTAAAAGACAGATTATACCGCGATTAATTGGCCACAAAAGGCACATGAGGCGCCGTTGGCGCCAAGTGGTCAGTGTTCAGAGGGCAGAGTTCAGTATTAAACGGTCAGTGATCAGTAATGTATTGGTCCTCTTGGTGAGTCTTCCGCCTCCATTTCCGTGACATCCGTGCTTGCGAGATCATTTCCCGTGAAATCCGTGGTTCCTTTTGCGTTTTTTGTGCTTTTTGTGGTTCCTTCTGCCTTCTGCCTTCTGCCTTCTGCCTTTAAATCCCGTCCCTCATTTTCTGGTACTCTCTCCAGAGAACTTCCTCATCCTCCGCACTCAGTTCCTGCTTCCGGCGAATTATATCCGCTTCGATCTCCCCGTTTACCTCCTCCCGAATTTTGAGGTAGCGAAGTAAAAGCTCACGGCGTTTTTCCGTGATCTCATCTATGATATCCGAGGAAAATTGGTTCTCATTCAAATCGGTGGGCTTCAAGCTCACGGGGTCCAGGTTTACCACTTCGTGCGGGGTTGCCCGGGTGCGCATGTCGACGATGACGAGGGCTTCGTTCATCAATTTCTCGTTTTCGCTGAACCACCGTGAATAGGTGGCAAATTCAAAGTAATTCTCAGAGATCAATTGCAGGATGTCCGCCACGGCGGTGCTGATCCCCAGACGGGTTACGAACTTTGGGTTTTTGAAGGCCTTTTCCAGTTCGATTTGGAAATCGGCCACCAGTTCCAGATAACTCGCCTGGAATACCTTATAGGCCTCCGAGGCCGCATCCGAAAGACCCCAATTTCCCGGCGGCAGCAAGGAGACGGGTTCCTGTTGCCACGCAGTATGAATTTGCCGCCGATTTGTGGCGGTTCCATTGTTAAAGGCAAAGAGGTAGTCCTGTATTCCCCGTTCCATGACGGAAAAAACCGATGCTTCGAGTTCACCTTCACCGATCTCCGCCTTGCTTCCCAAAACATAATCGATGGCCCGGGCCAATAGCTCCCCCGATCGGAGGTTCTCTCCTGCAAAGTCGATGAATACCTGGGACCGCAATCGTTCCCATTCCGTATCGCGATCGAATAAGGATTCGTGAATTCGGGTATACTCCTCCACAATTTCTTCGCCCAGCGTGGACAAATAATCGAAGACCTCGGGAAAATCGCATTGGAGGGAGGGACTCGGGGAATCGAGCACCGAGCGGATCTCCGCCAACTGCAATTCCCTTTCCACCGCGCTGCGATTATGGAACTCCCTTTCGTATACGGACAAGGCGGCGGTCAAGGTCTCCAACTGAAGAACATGATCCTGCTTCTCCTCGAGGTGTTCCCTCACCCAGGTGCCGTCCCACAGATTGGAAAGGTTCCTGTTCAAGGTTGATTTCCCCCCTTGCCCGAATACCTGGACTAGACTGGCCAGGAACAGCAGGCAAAGCGCACCCCATCGAAGGCAGGAAAAATTTGGATGGGAAAAGAGGCGATTCACCTTGAGATCAGGAAATAGAGGATGGCCATGATGGACAACCACGGATTTCACGGATGACCACGGATAGGAAGCGAATTAATTGGCCACAAAATGCACAAAAACCACAAAAAAATCATTTTGCGCCTTCTTGACCTGCGTAGCATTGCGAAGCACGGTTGCGAGAGTCTCACCCTCTTCGCTATGAGATCCTGTGAAAGCGAGATTTATTCGTTGCTCATGGATGGCCTACTATTGGTATTGTGGAGAGCTCATTTGTCCGAATAAAGTCCTCAATTGCGCCAGCCTTGGCAAGATACTGGAACGAAAGATTTATCAAATTAACCGAGAAAAAAGATGAAATTGAAAGTTGTGATGTACCAAGCGGATGAAGGCGGTTACTGGGCGGAAGTGCCTTCAATCCCCGGATGTGCTACTCAAGGGGAGTCCTTTGAAGAGTTGTTGACCAACTTGTACGAGGCCATCGAAGGTTGCCTGTCAGTGGAGGTTTGTGACGTCTCTGACTCAGAAAAAGCAAAGGTTATTGAAATCGCAGTATGAAGGCCGTCAGCGGCAAGCAGTTCTGTAAGCTGCTCGAATCGCGAGGATGGCAACTAAAACGCATCAATGGAAGCCACTTCATCTATGTCAAGACGGGAGTTCCTATCCGGATCTCCGTCCCGGTTCATGGAAGTGCATCTCTCAAACGCGGACTTCAAAGACACCTGATGAAATTGGCTGATGTTGATGTATCAGACCTGTAGCTCAAACCATTGGCCCCCAATTCCTAATTCCTAATTCCTCATTCCTCATTGGCGCCTCTGGCGCTTCCCCCTCCATGCCTTCCACCGCAGTCATCCGGAGACCGATAAAATCATCCTCGCTCACGACGTCGACCGGACCTTCACCCGCAAGAGCAAAGGCATGCGGGTTCGTTTCATGAACCTGTCGGCCTTGATAAAATGGTTGTAGACCGCCCCTCGACCCCTTTGCGCCTTTTGAGCTTTTTGCGGCCATTCCATGGCGGGTAGGAAAACCCGCCCTCCGTTAAATCCAATTAGGAATTGCCTCTCGCAAAGATCGGTAAGGGGCGCTAAGAAAAAACTGTAGGAGGGGCTTTACGCCCCGATCCACACAACAGCATCAAAGCAATCGCGGCGTAAAGCCCCTCCTACAGCTCGATCACGATCAGGATCAGGATCAAGATGATTTTTCCTTCTTACTTCTCCCTTCTTACTTTAATTCCCTCCCTCCTAATTCCTAAATGCCGCCTAGCGGGGATGCTGCTGGTCATGGAGATGTCCAAGGACTGAAGACCTCGACATTGAAGGGCCGGAAATGGGCGAGGTTTCGAGTGGCGACGGTGAGGGCATTAGCTTTGGCTATCCCAGCGACCAGGGCGTCGCCCATATCGACCACGCGTCCAGCCCGCCGGGCGGTGGCGCGAAACTCGGCGGCCCATTCGGCTCCTGCCCTGTCCAATGGAAGTAGGCGATGGGCGTACTCCGAAAGTATGGCCGCTTGCATGGCCGACAGCCAATTGCGACGGGTTCCCTGTGGGAGCAATCGCACCCCGTATTCCACCTCATGGATGAGTATGGACGACACCCACACATCGTCCCGCTCGGCTAAGAAGTCCACAACTTGGGGGTCTGGAATGTCCCGAGTCAACTCCGAGATTACGTTGGTATCCAGAAGATAGCCGGTCATTGGTCTTCTTCGTCAATGAAGGGGATCGGGCGATTGGAACTCCGGTCCGGCACCTCGAAATTGACGCCGCGAGGTACGTTCTCTATGAGCCACTGGCCAAAGGGCTTGCGGGGCTTCCTTTTCTCCTCCCACGCCGCCGCGGGCACGACGACGAAAGGCCGCCGGACGCCGATTCGTTGCGGCCCCTCTTCCTCCGCGAGGCGCAAAATCTCGGACAGTCGGGCCTTGGCCTCGGCGATAGTCCAGACATGGTGGGGTTTAGGGTGTTTAGTGGTCATATGCTCTTCAATTGGTTTAAAGTAGTCCAACCTAGACCAGATTGGCTGCGGAATCAAGACTTCTCCTATCGATTGATTGCAAGGTTTTTTCGCGTCCGATTGAAAAAGAATAAACCGCAGATGACGCAGATTTAATGAACCACGGATGGGAAGCGAATTAATTGGCCACAAAATGCACAAAAACCACACAAAATTCCTAATTCCTAATTCCTAATTGGCGCCCTTGGGCGCCTTTTTCCCTCTGCGCAAATCTGCGTCATCTGCGGTTCCTCTCTCTTCGTTGGATTCGCAGGTGAAACAGGGTCGGCCAGTCAGGAATTTTCTCTTAAAATGCTGAAATACTCCTCAGCTGACATGGAGCATTGAGCGAGTTGTTGAAGCCTACTCAATGGAAGACCTAAATCGTTGATCAGGTGTTTATGATCACTTTTTCTGCCGTGTCTGATAGAAAATCTGTAGGTTTTTCCATTGACGCTGAATTTGAACCACATGTGTTTTGCCTTTTTTCTTTTGACACGTTCAGCATCGATTTTCCTGGCAATTTTTTGAGCATCATTTCTCTGTAACATGCCGTTCTCTTATATAGTAAAGGACGGTTTTCACATCCTTGGTAAAATCCGGATCATCTCGAAATACTTCCAAAAAATCCAAGATGGTATAGGCAAGCTCATCTCGCGCATTGGATTTACTGTATCCAGTCATAGAGATATTGGCTTCCTTAAAGGCGGCCACGCACGATTCAGGCTCCTCGTGTTCAAATTTAATTGGAATTGGCCGTAATAATTCGTACCGATCCAAAAACTCCCGTGGAATTTCTTTTATGACATGGGGTTCAAGCGGAGCTATAATGGTTCCATCCTCAAGTCGGTATTCCGACCACGGTTCTTCAACAGTCTTACCGGAATCTCGTTCTGGTTTTGGCATAATCTTCCATTTCTCCTATTTCGCCATGGGGACAAATCACTCCCACTTTGCCCCGATGGAACCGTAAAATCCTGTAATCAGTCAATGGAATTGGGAATTGCCTCTCGCAAAGATCGCCACATGTCACGCCGTAATCCTTGGAGGCGGAAGACCGCAAAGAGGGGGAAGGAATAAACCGCAGATTACGCAGATTTGCGCAGATTTAATAAAGGAGGGGGGACATTCCTGTCCCCCATTACCTTAAAATAGGGGGTTGGAAAACCCCCTCTCCATTAAATCCTCCTTTGCGCATTTTGTGCTTTTTGTCGTTCCTCTCTCTCTCTGTGCTCTCTGCGCCCTCTGTGGTTAATCTTTTCTCTCCGTCTTTGCGGTTCTTGGCGAGCTTTGCGAGATTCTCTCAGTTATGACTTAATCGGCGTTTGAGCCCTTTTATTAGCCCTTCCAACAAAAAGTTGACACCCTGACCCCGCCAAAAGAACCTGAACCGCTGTCGGAGGTTTAACCGGCTTGGCCGGGAAAGCCTGCCAAACTTGGCCGTAACTAGTACTAAATGTATACTTTCTAAGCGTAACAACTTGAGTAATCCATTTTTCGATCAGCCTATCCTCAACTCTCCTTACGAGCGTCCAACCCGACATTGGGAACTGGATGAGAGTGGTCAACCTACCCAGAGGATAATCCAACAAAGACGGCAGGCCGAATTCATCTCGGCTTTCCCAAGATCAAAGAAACGAAAGGGATCATCGAATTCACAGACCACTATCGTGTTTGATGAAACGGCGCGAAAGCTCGGGAATGAGGATCAACAATACGAGCTGACACAGACTATCAATAGCGTCCGCCAGCAGGTCGAGCAGTGGCGCAACCTTCCGAATCCGAGCCAATGGCGGGTGACCCCGGAAACCGGGCGGCTACTTCAACACTGGAGACACCACCAATTCAGCAGTATTCGTCCCTTTTTCTGCCAGGTTGAGGCAGTCGAAACCGCCATATGGCTCACTGAGGTTGCACCCAATTTTGGCAAGGCAAGAAAGCAATTCCTCGAAGGCTTGGCGCAAGCCAATATCGATGCCAATCCCGATTTGCCCCGTTTGGCGCTCAAGTTGGCTACAGGAGCCGGGAAGACCATGGTCATGGCCATGCTGATCGCCTGGCAGACCATCAACGCAGTCCGCCATCCTCAAAGCCGTCGCTTCACCCGCGGCTTCCTCGTGGTCACCCCTGGTATCACCATCAAGGACCGCCTGCGCGTACTGCAGCCGAACGATCCTGACAGCTATTATCAAAAGAGGGAATTGGTTCCTAACGACATGCTTCCCGAACTCGAAAAGGCCAAAATCGTCATCACCAACTACCACGCCTTCAAGCTGCGAGAGCGGATGAAGCTCTCCAAGGGCGGCCGTTCCCTCCTTCAGGGACGAGGAGAGGAATTGGCGACTGAGGAAACCGGCGGACAGATGCTCCAGCGAGTGATGCCTGAGCTTATGGGAGTAAAGAGAATATTCGTTCTCAACGACGAAGCGCACCACTGCTACCGCGAGAAACCGGGAGAGGGGGATGAAGGCAAACTTACAGGAGACGACAGAAAGGAAGCGAAAAAGAATACGGAAGCTGCCCGGCTATGGATTTCTGGGCTGGAAATCGTCTGCAAAAAACTCGACATCAGTCGCGTGATGGACCTCTCCGCGACCCCTTTCTTTTTGCGCGGATCGGGCTATGCCGAAGGCACTTTGTTTCCCTGGACGATGTCTGACTTCTCGCTCATGGACGCTATCGAATGCGGCATCGTGAAGCTGCCCCGGGTTCCGGTGGCAGACAACATCCCGGGCGGCGATATGCCGAAATTCCGCAATCTCTGGGAACACATTCGTCCCAAAATGCCAAAGAAAGGACGAGGCAAGGGCAAGATTCCTCTCGACCCCCTCAGCCTACCCGTGGAATTGCAGACAGCGCTGGAAGCCCTTTACGGGCATTACGAGAAGACCTTCAAGCTCATGGAAAGGGCGGGGATTTCGGTTCCCCCGTGTTTCATCGTGGTCTGCAACAACACTTCGACATCCAAGTTGGTCTACGATTACATCTCCGGCTTTTATCGCAAGAACGAGGATGGTTCAGAGTCGTTCGAAAACGGCCGACTGGAACTTTTTCGTAATTTTGACGAGCATGGCAATCGATTCTCCCGGCCCCGCACCCTGCTAATCGACAGTGAACAACTGGAATCCGGGGATGCTCTGGACAGGAACTTCCGCAAGATGGCCGCCGACGAAATCGACCGCTTTCGCCGGGAAATCATCCAGCGAACCGGGGACCGCCGCCAGGCCGAGAAAATCAGCGACCAGGACTTGCTACGCGAGGTTATGAACACCGTGGGAAAGCAGGGGCGCTTGGGAGGCTCCATTCGCTGCGTGGTTTCGGTATCCATGCTCACGGAAGGATGGGATGCCAATACGGTTACCCATGTGCTGGGCGTGAGGGCTTTTGGGACACAGTTACTATGCGAGCAGGTCGTTGGCCGGGGACTGCGGCGGCAGTCCTACGATCTCAACGAAGACGGCCTGTTCGACGTGGAATACGCGGATGTCTTGGGCATTCCCTTCGACTTTACGGCTAATCCGGTTGTTGCTCCGCCGAGGCCGCCGCGAGAGACCGTTCAGGTGCGAGCCGTGCGACCCGAAAGAGACCTGCTGGAGATTCGTTTTCCCCGGGTGGCGGGGTACCGGGTGGAACTGCCCGAGGAGAGACTGCAAGCGGATTTCAACGAGGACTCGGTGTTGGAGTTGACGCCTGATCTGATTGGTCCTTCGAAGACATTGATCCAGGGGATAGTCGGCGAAGGGGTTGATCTCGACCTGAAACACACCGACGACCTCCGCTCCTCAACCATTCTCTTTCACCTGACCCACCGTCTCCTCTATACAAAGTACCGCGACCCAGGCGACACCCCGGAGCTTCACCTCTTCGGGCAGCTCAAACGTATCACCAGACAGTGGCTCGACCGCTACCTCGTCTGTAAGGGAGGGACCTACCCTGCTCAGCTCATGTACCAGGAGTTGGCCGACATTGCCTGCGAACGCATCCAGGCCGCCATCACGCGGGCGGAAATCGGGAATCGTCCAGTCAAGGCTGTGCTCGATCCCTACAACCCGATCGGTTCTACCAACCACGTCAATTTCAACACCTCCAAGACGAGTCGCTATGAAACGGATTCCCGCCGCTGCCACGTCAATTGGGTCGTCCTCGACAGCGACTGGGAAGCCGAATTTTGCCGCGTGGCCGAATCCCATCCGCGGGTCAAAACCTACGTCAAGAACCACAACCTCGGATTGGAAGTCCCATATCGCTACGGTTCTGAGACACGGACTTACATCCCTGACTTCATCGTATGCGTCGATGACGGTCACGGCGAAAAGGATCCCTTGCACCTCATCGTCGAAATCAAAGGTTACCGAAGAGAGGATGCCAAAGAGAAGAAGGCTACCATGGACACCTATTGGGTACCCGGTGTGAACAATCACTGCAGCTACGGCCGCTGGGCTTTTGCCGAGTTCACCGAAGTCTACGAAATCGAGTCGGATTTCGAGGCCAGAGTGGAAGCGGAATTCAATAAAATGATCGACTCCGTAGCGGCTCCGGCAACGGTGTAGAATTAATGGAGCGGGGACATTCCTGTCCCCGAATCAGGAAAAGAAATGCTAAACTAACCCGATAGTCGCTCACGAAACGGAAAATATGAGCGACAAAACCCATGATGAAACTGCAGTCCATCCGAAAAAAACTCATCTATGGTATTTTGGAATCACAGAATTAAATCTCGCGGAGAACGCCAAGACACGGGATTTCACGGATTGGGCGACGTATGCGTCACCCCTGCAAACTAAATTCGGGTTCTTCTGGGTAATCGTGGGTTTATTCCCAGTATCCGGAACCCAGCTTCCACTCGCCACCGCGCTCCATCCCTCCTTTGTGGCCTCTGCCCTCTCGTATGGTTGGCATTTTCAAGGTCAAAAAATTCATGGGAACCGAATCCAATAAAGACTTGTTTCCTTTGGAACGGCATTACATCCTGCCCAAATTCCCACACCTTGAATGGCATAGGCGTAAATATCAGCAGTGAATTCCCCTTCAATACGCTTCCAAAACCCTCCAGTCAGCGAGGTCATAGTTTCAACCTACTTCAATCCGCCGCTAACCGATTTGCGAAGTGAGCACATCGGTTTATTCTGGGGAAAAATCAAAAAGAATTTTCCAAATGCGACCCCGCAAGTTCCCGTGGGGATCCCCCCGGACTTCAGCCCAGGGGAACCATTTCCCATGCCGAGATACTGGTTCATCTCAGCTAATGATGCCAACGTAATACAGGTTCAGAAAAATGCCTTCATGTTCAATTGGCGGCTGAGGAATGAAGAATATCCACGGTTCTATCGGGAAATCAAACCTGCCTTCGATAAGTACTTTGGCCTATTTTCCGAATTTGTCCGTACTGAAACCAATGTGGAAAACCTCTCCGTTGATCTTTGTGAACTGGCCTACATCAATACCTTGGAACGTTCTGAGTATTGGACGGGGCCGCGGGACACGACCAAAGTTTTTCCCTCATTCTCCATGTTGAATTCAGGCGACAACCCTTCCGATTCCTCCGAGTTCAATTGCAATTTCGCTTACCGGCCCTCACCAGAAATGCAGCTCAACATTGCCATACGGAGCGGGCAGACACAAAATGCCCCATTTTTGATATTTGAAATCCGGGCGAGAGGCCGTCTCGGCCAAGTTGAAAAGTCCAGGGCAGACGAATGGTTCCGGCGTTCCCATGCCGCCATCACCCGCTGCTTTTTGGATATTACCAGCCAAGATATTCAAAATCGTTATTGGAAACCAATAAAGGAAAGACAATGAATTCAATGCCAACTAGTACGCTTGACATGGACTACCCTGTCCATTTGGCCGAGCATGATTCCACCTCATCTGTTGATTTTGACCCGAATGAATGGAGGACAAA
This sequence comes from Opitutales bacterium, assembly GCA_964291575.2. Classification (GTDB taxonomy): domain Bacteria; phylum Verrucomicrobiota; class Verrucomicrobiia; order Opitutales; family UBA2995; genus JAABVD01. The sequence goes on from OZ219851.1 coordinate 379,756, forward strand.
GCGTTTCTCTTCCAAATCACCTCCCAGAAAAGCAACGCATGACCACAGCGTCCACTCCGACTATGATTTCGAAGACATTTTTAAGGAAACGATAAGCGTTTGGACCGATTTTTGGGGCGATCAGATTGACCTGTTGAGCCTTTTGGTTGCCGAGTTTAATGAAAGGAAGAGTAATGCCCGGGAAGCGCGCTACGAATATTGGACTCGTATAGAATCTTTGATTAGTGATGCTGAGTTGGATGGGTTCACCCTTAACAGGGAATCAGAGCGAGACTTCTGGTCCTTTGTTACTGAATCAGTCCCATTCGCCACCAAGGGAGAGTTGACACTCGTGGACAATGGCAACCTGCGGGCCGTTTGGGAGGGCGAAGAAGGCAGCCATTTTGGACTCCAGTTTCTCGGAGGAGGCATGGCGCAATATGTCATTTTTCGAAGGCGAAAGGGAAGCTCCCATGTCTCGCGGGTGGCGGGGCGAGACACCTTTGAAGGGGTCAGGAAGCAGGCGAGAAACTTTGCTCTCGAAGCCCTCCTTGGATTATGATCGGGGATAACCTTCCAAACGAGGATCATGTCGTCCGCTATGTAAAACCCACCAGCATCCGAACAAATGGTAAAGTGGATGGGTCGGTGTTTTGCCTTCGCTCGCATCGGCCTGATGATACCGGCTTGTCCATCAATTGGCTCGAATGCTTTGAGGACCTTTCAAAGGCTGGGCAGCTCGCCGAAGTAAGGAGACTGGCGCGGTTGGAGATGAGAAAACGCGGTTGCCTTGCAGAACTGAATGTCGGAGAAACAAAACAACACGTCCGGAAAGAACTGGATACGATAAACTTCTATCACATGCCTCTCAAGGCGGATGGCAAATTTGAAGCCGATCCCTCGCACAGCGAAATCTTGGGCCTTCCCCCAGGAAATTCCGACCAAGCCGCGCTCATTGGCGATATGATCGCCGAATGTATTAAAAATACTCATCCTGCAATAAATTAATCTGCGAAATGGCAAAAGGGAGACAGAGGAAACATGACTCTAATTCCTGACAATCTCCGGAAACTCCTCTGTGAACGTCTTTGCCAAGATGTAAGAATCGAAAATCGTCCCGATGGCGCGATGATGTTGCGCACTCATTTTCAGTTTCCAGATGGCGATCACTACCCGATTCATCTTTCTGAAACGCCAATGGGTGGATTACGGCTGTCCGACCGCGGCCATACGCTCATGCACATTAGCTATGACCACAACATCGACAGGTTTTTGGACGGAACCAGGGGGATGCTTCTCGAAGGCATCATGAATGAAACTGGTTTGCAATGGGACAAGGATGGCGGGGCGTTATGTTTCGATACGATTCCCGACCGATTACCGGAGGCTATCTTCAGGTTTGGGCAGGCTCTGACCAAGGTCTATGACCTGACGTTTCTTTCCCGATCGAATGTCGGCTCGACTTTCTACGACGATCTGGATGATCTTCTCTCCCATCTTATCGACTCGACCAAGATACAGAGGGATTATAACCCAGAGGCTGAAAAATTGATGGCAATTGCTGAGGATTATCCGGCAAAAGCTCAGGGGTACTGGGTAGACTATAGAATCGAGGGAAAAAACGATATCCCCTTGTTCTTGTATGGGATACCCAACCGGGACAAGGCAAGGCTGACAACCATTATGCTGTCTCACTTCCACAGGATCGAACTCAGGTTCGAGTCAATCCTCGTTTTCAAAAACCAACCCGAGATCCCTAGAATGGACCTTGCCAGACTCTCGGATGTTGGTGGGGACATGATCTCCTCGCTCGACTCTCACGAGGACTTCAATCGCAAGGTTCTTCAGCGCATTCCAGTCTGAGGATCTACAAGCCAACTGAGTAAAGGATGCAGATATGGCAAGAAGGAGAACGAGGAAACGAAAGCTGAGAAAGAAGGTCGCCACCATTCAGCATCGGGATGCATCGCGGAAGAACATCCCCACCGCCGAGTATCAGGCAGTGATGGAGGAGGACGACCGGAGCCCTATCCGGATTGCCTACGAACGCCGTAACCGCGATCTCGATCCCCAACTCGTATGGCGTGGAAAGGACGAAAAGGGATGGTCCGATCTGATCGTACAGGCTCCGCCTCTCTATATCCAGGAGAAGGTCCATCCAAAGGTGTTGATCGACGATTTGATGCGCCGAAGTAAGGAAACGGAGGCGGAAAAAGCCGCTACTGGCTCGGGTTTCCAAACCGACCTCTTCGCCGATTTCAACGGATTGCCGAGCCCCCAAGCGCAGACCGAGTTTTACCATCACGACGCCAACTGGTCGAACCGGATGATTCTCGGGGACAGCTTGCAGGTTATGGCGTCGCTGGCGGAACGGGAAGGTCTGCGCGGCAAGGTGCAGTGCATTTACATAGATCCACCCTACGGCATCAAGTTCAACTCCAACTTCCAGTGGTCAACCACCAGCCGCGACGTTAAGGACGGCAACCGGAAACACATTACCCGAGAGCCGGAGCAGGTTAAGGCATTTCGGGACACTTGGCGTGACGGAATACACTCTTACTTAACCTACCTGCGCGACCGCCTCACCGTGGCCCGCGACTTGATGGCTAACTCTGGCTCCATCTTTGTGCAGATTGGCGACGAGAATGTGCATAGGGTGCGGGCTTTGATGGAAGAGGTGTTTGGGAAGGAGAATTTTGTAGCAGAAATCGTAATAACTAAAACGACTAGCGCAACCTCTCTGTATATGGCTGGAACCTGCGACTACATACTTTGGTCTGCGCGAAATTACGATGAATTGAAATATCGTCAACCGTTTCGTGAAAAGCGAGCAGGTGAGGCAGGAGCCGCCCTATACAATCGCATTCAAAGTCCTGACGGTAGTAAGGTCCGCACGCTGAAAAAGAGTGAAGACTATGAACGGGACTTTTCTCACGCAGGATGGCACCTTGTGACATCTGACAATTTTATATCACAGTCTGGAGGACAATCGACCCAACAGCCGATTGTCTTTCAAGGAGAAACATTTAGTCCATCGAGTGGAGGATGGAAAACAAATGCCCAAGGAATAATTCGCCTTATCGCGGCTTCACGTCTGACAAAAGGTGGGCGAGCACCGCGATACGTCCGGCGAATAAAGGATTTCCCAGTTACTCCAATTGCGAATTTATGGGATGATATGTTGACCGGGAGTTTCACGGAAGAAAAACGATACGTAGTTCAAACTGCTGAGAAGCTCATCCAACGCTGCATTTTGATGGCCACTGACCCCAGCGACCTCGTTTTAGACCCCACGTGTGGTTCCGGAACAACTGCCTACGTCTCCGAACAGTGGGGTCGACGCTGGATTACTATCGATACTTCCAGGGTTGCCCTCGCGTTGGCTCGCACCCGCATTATGGGCGCCCGTTACCCCTACTACCTGCTCTCTGATAGTCGCGATGGACGTTTGAAAGAGGCAGAGATCGAACGCAAGGCACCCTCTGAGGATTCAACCTATGGAGACATCCGCCAGGGTTTTGTCTACGAACGTGTCCCCCATATTATGTTAAGGGACATCGCCAATAACGCCGAGATCGACGTGATCTGGGATCAATTCCAAACGCGTTTGGAACCGTTACGTAAACAATTAAACAGCGCGCTCACCACATCCTGGGAGGAATGGCAAATCCCCCGCGAGGCTGACGATGCGTGGACCGATGAGGTCAAAAGGATTCACAAGGAGTGGTGGGAACAGCGCATCGCCCGGCAAAAGGAGATCGATGCTTCCATCGCAGCCAAGTCTGACTTCGAATACCTCTACGACAAACCATACCAGGACAAAAACAAAGTCCGCGTTGCCGGCCCGTTCACCGTAGACAGCCTTTCGCCGCACCGCTTATTGGGTGTTGATGAGAATGATGAACTGATCGACAACATCGCCGAGGCCAAGCTAGGTTATGGAGAAAAGCAGGATTTTGCCGGAATGATTCTGGAGCAACTCAAGACCTCCGGCGTCCAGCAGGCGCACAAGGAGGACAAGATCAAGTTTAACTCGCTAACCCCCTGGCCGGGCGATCTGATCTGTGGTGAGGGAACCTACGTCGAAGGGGATACCAAGTCTGGCACCGAAAAACGCGCCGGAATCTTCATCGGCCCTGAATTCGGAACCGTCTCCCGCCCCGATCTCGTTGAAGCTGTGCGTGAAGCCGCCGACGCCAACTTTGACGTGCTCATCGCCTGCGCCTTCAACTACGACGCCCACGCCTCGGAGCTTAACAAACTTGGCCGTGTACCAGTGCTCAAGGCGCGCATGAACGCCGATCTCCACATGGCCGACGACCTCAAAAACACCGGCAAGGGCAACCTCTTTGTCATCTTCGGCGAACCTGATATCGACATTCTCAATGCAGAGGACGGGCAGATTCAGGTCAAGGTCAACGGGGTCGATGTATTCCACCCCAATACCGGCGAAATCCGAAGCGATAGCGCCGACGGCATCGCTTGTTGGTTTATCGACACCGACTACAACGGAGAAAGTTTCTTCGTCCGCCACGCCTATTTCCTCGGCGCCCGAGACCCCTACAAGGCACTCAAGACAACCCTCAAAGCTGAAATCAACCGCGAAGCCTGGGAAACCCTCCGCAGCGATACCTCCCGGCCCTTCGACAAACCAACCTCCGGCCGGATCGCTGTGAAAGTCATCAACCACCTTGGAGACGAGGTGATGAAAGTGTTTAGGGTGTGACTTCTACCTTACAAACTTTGAAGATATCTCATGGCTAGATCCGAGCAGCTCAAGGCCCTGCTCCGTTCTCACTTTGAAGGCGACGACGACCGCTTCTATTCGGTGGCCATGCAGGTCGCCGCTCACGAAGCAAAGTTGGGGCACGGAAAGGTCGCCGAAGAATTGCGGACCATGATTGACCAAGCCAAGAGCAGACGTGGACTAGCCTCAGTTGTACCGATTAGTCGTCCAGGTGGCGAATTGGCGAACCTTTTGGAAGCTTCCTACCCAAAGGCTCGGCTTGGTTCGATGATTATGGGCGATACTCTGGCCCGCCAGATAGAGCGCATCATTCGTGAGCAACGCCATGCCGGTAGAATTGTGGAACATGGTCTCTCTCCCAGAAGGAAGTTGCTTCTGACAGGCCCTCCCGGGACGGGGAAGACCCTGACGGCTACTGTCCTAGCCGGAGAACTCGGACTTCCCCTTCTTCAGGTCCGACTGGACGGACTCATCACTAAGTACATGGGGGAAACCGCAGCCAAGCTGCGCCAAATTTTCGACGCCACAAACCAGACACGTGGCATCTACTTCTTCGACGAGTTCGACGCCATCGGGTCACAGCGCGGTCTCACTAACGACGTGGGCGAGATTCGTCGAGTCCTGAACAGCTTCCTGCTGATGATCGAGCAGGACCGTTCGCATAGTCTCATAGTTGCGGCAACCAACCATCCTGATCTCCTTGACCCAGCACTTTTTCGACGCTTCGACGACGTTCTTTACTACGAGCTTCCTGATGAGTCGCGGATTGTTCAATTACTGAAAGAACGGCTTGCCGTAAATTCTCCAAAAAGAACTAGTTGGCAGACTCTTGCCAGTTTGGCCGTAGGATTGAGTTACGCCGAGATTACACGTGCTGCAGACGAGGTCTTGAAAGATGCCGTGATCGATCGACGCAAGTGGGTCAAAGAGGTCGAAATCCGTAAGATGTTGATAGAGCGCAGAAACATAGCCGACAGGTCAGCCAATAAGAAAGCATAGTGGCCGGATTACATTCCTAGTATGGCGAACAGACCTGAAAGATATCGGCATTTTTTCCTCAAAGGGATAACTGAAACAGAACCCTTTCGTCCAGAGGGCTATCCGTTCCCCAAACCCGTAATCCCAGAGCGAGACAGAATCAGACACGGAGGTGATTTGCAGCAACAAATCAAGGTGCTTCGAAAAGCAGCGGATGTGACTCGGCAAACTCAGCAAGCCGCTGGATTAAAAGAGGGTCTGGGAATTCAAATCGAGTTCGAGAGCTTCCCGGATGTGGAGTTGGCTTTTGAAAGCTTAGCGAGGGAGCGTTCAGGGATCGAATTGTTGAACGTTCGTCATAAGGAGAAACGGACATTGGCCACGGTCTTCGTACCTGACGGAAAGCTGGATCATTTCGAGTATCTCATTCGTGACTACTTGGCGGAGAAGAAAGATAGTCTTGGTAATCCCCGTGATAACAGAAGACTAATTGACGCGATCAAGCAGATCCGAGCGGCGAGTCTTCGGGCACTATGGACCGACACCGAGGCATTTCCTGCAGCTGAAGAGGTGCCCCTCTGGTGGGAGGTGTGGCTGCCTCGTAGTCGGTCTTCGTCCGATAAGAGGGTGGCCCAACATAAGCAAGCTGGCACCAAGCCTTTTCGTGAACGAGCTGAAGCCCAGGGCATGGAAGTTGCAGAAGAAGAACTGATTTTCCCTGAGCGCATAGTGCTGTTGATCCGGGCCACGCCGAAGCAGATGCGGCGATCCATTGTGATTCTCAACAACATTGCCGAATTACGACGTGCGAAGGAAACGGCCGACTTCTTCGATTCTTTGCGTCCAGATGAGCAGCATGAATGGCTTGACGACCTTGTGGCTCGAACCCACTATTCATCTGGCGGGGCAGGTGTGCCCCATGTCTGTTTGCTCGATACGGGAGTCAATCGTGTTCACCCCCTACTTTCTCCAGCTCTTGATCAAAATGATCTGCATGTAGTCGAGCCTGCATGGGGGACCAATGACGAGGTTGGCCACGGGACGGAGATGGCAGGGGTGGCTCTTATAGGTGACTTGACCGATCTCCTTGCAGGAAACGGACCGGTTCAGATCACTCACCGTCTCGAATCGGTGAAGCTGCTACCTTCGGATAGTGCAACTGGGACAGATCCTCACCATCACGGTTATCTGACACAAGAAGCGGTGGCGCGGCCAGAGATTACCGCTCCTTTACGGCTCAGGGTCTTCGGGCTGGCGGTCACCGCTCGGGACAATCGCGATCGCGGACGCCCGTCGGCATGGTCGGCAGCGATTGATGGGCTGGCAGCAGATGTCGATGGATACGGGGAGAATCCCCGTCTGCTGGTCGTGTCCGCTGGCAATATCGATGACCTTAATGCCTGGTCTCAATACCCCTATTCAAATGAATCTGATGGAGTGCATGATCCCGCCCAAGCATGGAACGCACTTACGATTGGGGCATATACCGACCTCGTCCGGATCACCGAGCCGGATGCCGACGGTTTCTTGCCAGTCGCTCCCAAGGGAGGTCTGAGTCCCTTCAGTACAACCTCTCTAGTATGGCAGCCGCATTGGCCATTGAAACCGGACATCGTCCTCGAAGGAGGCAATGCGGCAAAAGACTTACTAAGCGCAGTATCGTTACCCAGTCTCCGCTTGCTGACAACCCATAACGTTCCAGTTGACCGGCTATTTACGACGACCAATGCAACTAGCGCGGCTACCGCACTCGCATCCCGTTTAGCGGCGCAAGTTATGGCTGCCTATCCCCGACTGTGGCCTGAGACTATCCGTGCCCTAATCGTCCACTCAGCGGAATGGACGAAAGCCATGAAGCAAATGTTCCTTCCTAAGGACAAAATACCGACGAAGGAGGACTATTTGAAATTGCTTCGTCGGTGTGGTTTTGGCGTGCCGGATATTGACCGCGCTTTATGGAGCATCAACAATTCCTTGACGATGGTGGTTGAGCAAAGCCTGCAGCCATTCAAGCGAGAAACACCTGGGCAGCCGACCCTTCGCGATATGCATCTCCACAACTTGCCTTGGCCTATCGATGCGCTGGAGAGCTTGGGACCAACGCCGGTCGAAATGCGGGTAACGCTATCCTATTTCATTGAGCCCAACCCGTCCCGACGCGGTGTCAAGTCGCGGTACCGGTATGAATCTCATGGTCTCCGATTTGATGTAAAGCGCCCGTATGAATCGACAGATGACTTTAGGAAACGGATCAATCTTTTAGCAAAAGATGAGGAAGAAGGTGCCCGCCAAAGCGGAAAGGATTCTTTTTGGTTGATTGGAATACAGGGACGCCACAAAGGCTCCCTTCACAGCGATATATGGCGAGGGTCCGCAGTGGATCTCGCCAGCCGAGGCGCTATCGCAGTTTATCCCACGTCAGGTTGGTGGAAAACTCGCCCCGCACTCGAAAGGTACGAACAAAAAGCACGGTATGCCCTTGTCGTCAGCATCAAAGCGCCAGAGATTGATGCGGACCTCTACGCCGAAGTTGAGAATCTGATTGCCTCAACTGTTCAAGTTGAGACTTAAGATGCACTTCCGCATCGCCGACACTTTCACCGATAGCCTCGCCAAACTTACCGGCAACGAGCAGAAGGCGGCCAAGATCAAGGTCTTCGACCTGCAATTGAATCCAGCTCAGCCGGGGCTGCGGTTCCACAGGTTGGATGGGGCTCTGGATAAAAATTTCTGGTCTATTCGGGTTAGTCGGGACATTCGCATAATCCTGCATCGGACCAGGAGCAGTTTGCTGGTTTGTTACGTGGATCACCATGATGATGCCTATCATTGGGCAGAACGGCGCAAGATTGAAACCCATCCCAGGACCGGTGCGGCCCAGATCGTGAAAGTGCGTGAGAAGGTCAAGGAAATCATACGGCACGTTTTTGTGGAAAAGGAGGAAGAAGCTCCCCCCAAACCACTGCTTTTCGCTGAATATTACCGAAGAAGAATTGCTGAATTACGGTGTGCCGCCCGAATGGGTGAACGATGTGCGCAAGGCAGATGAGGACAAATTAATCAATTTGGTTGATCATCTGCCGGAAGAAGCCTCAGAGGCACTCCTTGAATTGGCCGAAGGAGGAACCCCTCCTCCCTCAAGGGCCATCGCCAAAGATTATGCTCCTAATGAAGAACTAGCCGTTGCCGAAGGAGGCGCTCTCTACAGTGCAACAATTGAACCGCCGGATTCTGTCGAAACCGTTTCCTTCCCAGATCCATTTCGAGCATCCGGATGCCCAGAGACGATTTCATTTCACCGTGAGGACTCCCGCGAAGAGCTGGAGCGTGTGCACTAGAGTATCCTTGGGAAAAGTGGGCGCTTTTCCTTCATCCCTCCCAACGCGAGATTGTGGAAAAGGACTATGGCGGCCCCTTTCGGATTTCCGGTTCCGCAGGTACGGGAAAAACCGTTGTGGCTATCCACCGCACCGTGTTTCTAACTCGCTCGACAACCCAGACTCCAGAGTCCTCCTCACCACCTTTTCGGACACCTTGGCCGGTGCGTTGCGAGCGAAGGTCAGGCGGTTGATCTACAACGAACCACGGCTTGCAGAACGCCTTGAGGTCATGCCTCAATCAATGCAGTTGGCGAACGACTTTACCGGGCACAATTCGGCCCCCCAAAGATAGTTTCCCAGGAGCAGGTTAAGGAATCTCTTGCGAAAGCTTCCGGTCAAGCGGGTGGGCACAAATTCAGCCTCCGATTCTTGTTGAGCGAGTGGAAAGATGTCGTCGATGCCTGGCAGTTGGATACTTGGGAAGCCTATCGCGATGTGAGGAGGCTTGGCAGAAAGACTCGGCTGCCGGAAGAGCAGCGTTTAACGCTATGGACTATCTTTGAACAGGTCAGGGCGGAACTTCGAGATCAAGGTCTGGTGACCCAGGCAAGAATGTTTAGTCTGCTCGCTGAGAACCTCAAAGATCGTCGGATTCCACCCTTCGATTTCGCAATCGTGGATGAGGCCCAGGATATTGGTGTCGCCCAACTTTGTTTCCTTTCCGCTTTGGGTGGCGATCGGCCAAATAGCCTCTTTTTCGCTGGAGATTTAGGCCAACGGATTTTCCAGACTCCCTTTTCCTGGAAAGCCCTCGGTGTCGATGTTCGGGGAAGATCTCAGACTCTGAAACTCAACTATCGAACATCACATCAGATCCGGATGCAGGCAGACCGTTTGTTGGGCCCCGAACTCGCCGATGTCGACGGCAACGTCGAGGATAGGCGCGGAACTATTTCGGCTTTCAATGGCGAACCGCCAGCAATACAACTCTTCGAGAACGAGCAGGAGGAATCTGAGGCTATCGGAATTTGGTTGCTGGAATGCCAAGAACAAGGTGTAGGCGCCAGTGAAATTGGAGTGTTCGTGCGCTCGAGGTTTGAACTGGACCGAGCACAAGCGGCAGTACGTGCTGCGGGACTCAATTTTCAGATCCTGGATGAACGAAACAAGAAGCGCAATGACTGCGTATCCATAAGCACGATGCATCAGGCAAAAGGACTGGAATTTCGCGCCGTCGCGGCCATGGCCTGTGACGATGAGATCATCCCCTCTCAGGAACGGATCGAATCAGTAGCTGATTTTTCGGACCTCGAAGACGTGTACAATACCGAAAGGCACTTGCTCTATGTTGCCTGTACCCGCGCCCGTGACCACCTTATGGTAACCGGCGTTAACCCTTCCTCCGAGTTTTTAGATGATCTGCGGAGGTGATTTTGGGCAAGCAGGAACCGCACTATCGCCACTGGCATAGCTCCTTGGGCTTGCTAACCTCAAGAGGGTTTGCCAAAAAACTCTTCAATCCTGTTGCTGTTTCCGATCGCCCTATCCTATGGCTTCTCTACACCAGAAAGTACCACCCTCAACCACTGAGCACTATCAACCAATGGGAAAATTCTGATTTGATTGATTCAGGTTGAATCACTGGATTCAAGCATTCGAATAGACCAAAGCACTTCAATAATTATAAAATCGAGCGGTCAGTACAACTTCACCGTGCCCCAACAAACAGATAGAATTAGGAAGGAATAATGCCAAAAAAGAAAGTAACACCTGAGGAAACTGATAGGGCAGAACTTGTTTTAAAACAAGCTAAGTCGTCGATTAAACATTTTAGAGAAGCCTTTGATACTGTCAGAACTGCAAGAAATGCTTCTGGCCCCCCTACAGTCGGTGAACAAGATCTAATAAGGGCATCATTGATATTTGCAGCTGCTGGCTTGGATTCAGTGATAAAAGAACTGATAAAAGGCTCAATTAAATCTCTTGCAAAAAAAGATCCTGCGGTCCAATTTGGGCTAAAAGAGCACACAAGACGTCAACTCAGGGATGATAAAGATAGTTCAAACTTAATTGCTAAGATACTTGTGTCAACATCACCCTACGAACAACTTATTGGAGATTACACTCAACACCTTATTGGGAGCAGCTTGCAATCTGTTGAAGAGTTATTCAAAGCAGCACATGCATTAGGAATTCATATAGAGATAGTAAACCAAAAAATAAAGAGCTTCGTGAAATATTCGTAATAAGGAACAAAATTATTCATGAACTCGATGTCAGATTTGATATCAAACAAGGGCAAAAACTCAGAAACTCAAGGACTAAAATTAAATTGGATAAAATGTCCGATCTACTATTACAGGTAGCAGAAGATTACATCAATGCTGTTAATCAAAAACTTTCAATAAAAGGTAAGTAATTTAAATAAGGGGATCCGAAGGAGAGTATAGTGAAATCCGATTCTAGAGCATGCGTAGCCTACATTGCTGCAGGCCTTTGTGGCGCCACAAGTTCCTATATTTACGACTACTCTAAAATGACATATAGAAGCATTAACGGCAATGTCGATACAAACAATATAAATATTTTCGACTATGATAGAAGCTGTTATGTTTCTGGTCCGCCTGGCAACCTATATGATTACGGAAATAACGCATATATCAATTTGAGCATGAGTGGGCCTCAATTTAATGGGTACGACTATCACACAGGCAATCACTTTAACGGAAATGTAAATGGAAGAATGATTTCAATTTATGACTATGAAACCTCTTCGTATTACAATTATAGTATATAAGGAGACGGGATAGAATTGTGCTTGGACCTCGTGAATTAGCCTGATTGGAGGCGAGGCAAAATGGTTCAGGTAGTATTAAAGGGAACACACTGAAGTAGACGAAGACACGTTATTGAATTCAGTCAGCTAAACGACTTTTCGGCTTCTATTTGCAAGCATTCCTTATTTCTTTCGATTTCTCTATCAATTCTGCTATAAATTCTGCTGCTTCCGTGCGGTTTGCTTTTTCCGTTAGGGGAGGAATCAAATCTGTTTGGTTAGTCTGTCTTGCAATCTCATCTCTAAGTTCTTCAATGATATTTAATTGTTTCCTGGTTGGACGATTAACGTCGGATAGTGGATGCTTCAAAAAATGTTCCTCCAATGCATCAGCAACGCGTTTAAGTTTGTTCTCGATTGCCAGAGATCGTATTTCCAAACCATCCTTGAAATCGATGGGATGTCGGGTTCGCTTTTGTTTTTCCTCCTTTAACTTTTCAAGAGCATCATCATCAAACTGGCCCGTCGTCCATAATAGGTTGGTTACTTTGTGTCTAGTGGATCCAAATCTTTGAGCTATAAAATCTATCCCTATCGGTATTTTCTTAAGCCATTTGATGGCATCCTCAAGTGTAATTCTCCCATTTGGTCCCAGGCCCTTACATTCGATCACATGAGCCGTATCGTGTCCCATACAAACTACGTCCATTTCCCCTCGCTTGCCGCTTTTTGAGTTTGTATGGATAACTCCAATGTCTATTCGATGTCCATTAAAAATTCGACCAGCGATATAGGCTGAAAGGAGTTCGAATAATATTCCCCGCATGTTTAATGAACGCCCTTCAATTTTGGAAACCTTGTCCACCAATTCGAAGAATTTATCGGGTTCTTTCGCAACGATATATGAAACGTGCTCCAGTGTCTGGATTAATTGGCTTAAAGCCTCAGCCACATGCCTACCAAATAAACTTTCAGGTGTAACTAACATGATTCCAGCCTTGCCCCCTTCCTTTATAGCATCGATGGAAAATCCATCCGCTAATAGTATTGGCAGAATCCCCCCACTATTTGATGTTCGTTGATAGGTATGAACCTTACGGATAAAATACTGAATTTGATGAATATCCAGATTTTCTTCTGCAAAGACATCTGCGACTACAAAACCATGTGCCGAGTTTTGAGTTCTGAAAAAGTTTAGATAGCAGGGTGCGGTTAAGTCCCACTGGAATTGACCAACCATCCGTGGATGGTTTTCTCCTCGTATGGCGATTTTGTGGAAACTACCTATGCGGTTTGCTCGCAGCCATTGTCGAAGTACATCCAATAGGCAACTTTCGGCCACACGACGACCTCTAATCCGATTGGAGCTCGTAGGCATTACCAAGGCTGCGGGATTTGCCTCGAAGCAGCTTCCCATTCCTTCAATTTCTATGTGGTCCATAATACCTAACTCAACTAGCGTCTTTTCCACTTTGCTAGAGAGGACCTGTTTTCTGAGCGCAATTGGAGCGCCACTAATCGTAGGGAATTCACCTTTAGGCAGGACTCCACCTCTAGCATCTAGTGCATCGATGGCTAAAGCGTAAATTGCGCCTGTTGCCCGAAGATCACGCAATAGGTTTTTCCAATACCATTCACTTCCAAACTGATCGCGTAGAAAGAAAAATGACTCTCCTCGGGGAAGGAGAGAATTCCCCAGGCGTTCAATCGGAGAACGCGACCTGGACAAACGTTGCCGTGCAGCTTGGGGGCTAATATTCGATGATTTTGTCAATTCATCGACTAAGAGATTTGAACGAGAGGGCCCGCACTTTTGGAGGGCCTTTTTTACGGAATCAAAGGATGTCATGGTGCTCTATTTAATTTGTACTTTTTAGGCGCCGAAAATGCGCCTAACGTGTTTAAACATAAGTTATTATATAATAACAACTTGTGAATATCCCAATAAATTTGGTGGGTTTACTTGAAGTTATGGAAGGAAAAGATATCAGGTCTCCCCTCTTGACAACACTGAACGGTTTACTCTGGTTCCTTTCATGCCGTTTGGGGATGCAAAAAGGGTCAGGTAGCATGAAAGGCAACAAGTTGAGGCTGACGAAAACGGGTCATTGAAAACCGTCAGCTACCAGCCAACCTGTACCCTTCATTTTCCTGCAGATGCGACCACAGGAGGGATAGAATCTGTCCGAAAATTGGAGGCAGCGAAACGTACCTGCACTTGGGTTACGATCTCGGGACGTGCCACTTGAAGTCGTTCGTGCCATTGAGGCCCGAAATCCACCTGAGCCTCCTCCCCCGGCTCGCATTCCATTCGCCAGATCCGCGCGGGTTGCTCCTCTTTGAGCATTTTGACAAAGCGTTGAACGCTGGCGTAGCTGTTTTTAAAACGGCATTCCACCTTTAGATCCTGATAGATCCGTTGTGCGCTCAAACCCAAATCCAACTGCTTTTCGATCCGCTACCGATACGCTTAGCAGTGGCTCGGCCGACCAACTTTCCCGGCCCGCGAAATGGTACACTTTGGATCGGACAGATCATTGGCGCGCCTCTCCCTTTGTGCTCCTGCATGCCATGGCGTAGGCGGGTGCACGCCCAGTTCCTGGACAATTCAACGCAGGGAGCGGCCAATCTTCAATAGGTGTTTTATCGCTTCTTGTGCTTCCACTTTCAGGTAATTTGACATCCCTCGGCTTTACCCGTGGATGCCCCTGAAGGTGGTACACTTTAACCGCTGCCTGACAGCAAATCGCCCTTCATGGATATCGGCTCGTTAAAGGAACCCTCAAAATAATCAGCCCTTTAGGTTGCTATTGCTGGCTTGTCCAATCGGGAATTTTGATGTGATTGGAGACTCACCAATAATTTTTGCAAGGAAAAGGTGAATTGCCTTTTCTCAGCTGTTCCCTATTGGAGACCTGAAATGAAACTCTTCTTGAGATTTGAGATCTATCTTTGGGGTCTGTTTGGGCTGTTATTGGTGGTTTTCGTGTTCGTCTTGTTCAACGAACCCTTTGAAAACTGGATCTGTGGGCTGTTGGATTTACCTAGAAAAAACGAGGTTCTGAAATTTTTAGGATTTGGCATGGGCGGCACCCTTTTCGTCCTGCAAGTCTTAGCATCAAATAAGCGCGCTAAAGCGATGGAGGACACCGCCACAGCCCAAGCCCAAGCCAACTTGTATACCGAAGAGGGCCAGCAACAGGATCGCCTGAAGAACGCTATTGAACACCTAGGACACGAGTCGGATTCCGTGCGTCTCAGCGGTGCCTACGAATTATTCAATCTGGCGCGAGGCACTGAGGACCTTCGAAAGATAGTGTTCGACATCTTATGCTCTCACATTCGCAGCACGACAGGTGAAAAAAATTATCAAGAAAAATATGGATCAAGACCTTCGCCACAAATTCAAAATCTGTTGACCCTGCTTTTCGTGGAGAAGCATGAGATTTTCAAGGATCTCCGGCCTAATTTACAGGGAAGCTATTTGAGCGGTGTATATCTCAACAAGGCCCGTCTTGGGAATGCTGCGCTCTTTGAAGCTAATTTAAACGGTGCCCATCTCGAAGAGGCCAACCTACTAGGGGCGAATTTAATAAGTTCAAAATTAAGGGATGCATTCCTGTACTTGGGGCGCATGCAAGGGGCTGTACTTTTTGAAACCTCCTTGCAGGAAGCAAATCTTATGCAGGCGCACTTACAAGGGAGTATTCTTCATAAGACGCAACTGCGGGGAGCAAACCTTGGAGGTACACAGCTTCAGGGTGTCACTACTGCAAAATTCGGTATGTCGCGAGAATTCTCGAACCGAATTAGATCGTTAATTGATCAAGACAGTGACTTATCTGGAGTGGATCTCGGGGAAGAATTGCATCCGAAAGAAGTGGAATCCATCGTCAAGGACGGCGGTGCAATTACCGGGTCCTTTACCAAAGAAGAGGCTGAAAGATGGATCGCGGAATACGAAAGTACCACCTCATAAACGCCGACAATGGGTGTACACACGGGGAATGAATCGTGATGCGTTTTTTCTATTTTGTGACCGTCGCAACGGTGAGGTCTTCCTGAAGCACAATCAGCAAAAGGGAAATCTCTCATTCGTAGATTGGAGCTATATCGCGGTTTCCAAGTGGATTTTTGGAAGGAATTCGTAAATTTTATTGGGTTATCGTCCTTTTCATTTAGCCGTAACTAAGGAAGAATTCCAAGATACCTTTTTTGGGCCCTGGTCCGTATATCTATATGCTCCTGAAATTCTCAAGGCACCATGGTATGATCGCGTATTCGCCGCAAGGAACCGATCCCCTCCTTGGATCCGTTTTTCTCCCAGGATGGTCCAACAAAGTGCCAGACTTTTTTTCGAAAGGTACTGTCTAAGTAAATCCTCGCGAATGAGCAACGCGGTTCGATCGGCATCATGTTCAGTAGGATCAAGGGCAGCCGGGAGGCCTTCTTGGTCAACAAAGTTGGCACCCTGTCCAGTCCATTTTAGGCCAAGCTGTTTAACGATTTCGTAATAAGGCAATTGCAGCAGGTAAGACTCATCAACAGAACAGTCGAAATTAAGACCTCCCCCAATATATTTAAAATGGACTGGTAGGACAGAGGTGGGACAGTTTTTCCCTGGATTGGTCCAACCGCAGAAACCATGGAAGGGCTGGTTGAAGTGCCAAAAGGCCGGGGCCCATCCATATTCACCGAGAAACATACGATACATCTCGTGCGGTTCGGGCATCCAACGTCCCCAAAAGTCAACACCTTTTGTCCAGTTTATAAAGATGTCTGCATCCTTGGCCCGAATGAAATAACCTTGACAAATGAACCAGATATATCGCAGTTCAACATCGTAAGGATCAACATCCGCAGGATGTGGTTGCCGACAACTAAAGTTCCCGCTTAAATTGAGCCAGCGCCTACCATTGTAGGGTTGTTCAAAGCTTAGGAAACTAATCAAATCTGGTATTTTATCTTTTCGCTTGATCCAATCCCAATGCCTTAATTCCTCATCCCAATCTTCATAACACACTGGCACCCACCACGTTGGATTATGTCCATCCAAGGATGTACCTCCTGTGGCTGATGGAAGCAAACAGGAAGGATCAATGTCGCGCAATGAGTCCTGCCAAGGTCCCTTATATGCTTGGCAATCTTTATCTTCATCAAGGAATTCTCCTTGGTAAAACTGGAAATGATCGGCAATATAAGCAAGTATCTCTTGAAAGGAAATCCATTGATATTTTTTGCCTATGCGTTCTGGCTTTGATTCTTTTTGTCCAATTGAATAACTTCGAACAGATTCATCGAATTTGCCAAATCGTTCTGTTGTCCAACCGAGGTCGAATACGCGCCACAGGACATAACGCTGAATTAGCTTAAGATCAAATAGAGGCACCTGTGTCTCATAGCCTTCGATTTTCGATGTCAGAATCTCGTCAAATTCTGACAAATGGTTTGGTGCCAACTTTGACCGTAGGGTTCGTAGGGCGTTTTTGAATGTCTGCTCGGCTTGCTCCGTCTTGTCATTCTTTTCAGACTGTATGTTCTGATCTTGTGATCGTTTACCTAACTTAAACAATAATTCAAGATTTCGAATTCGAGAGAGTTTGCGTTTATGATCCGCATCTTTAAATTTCTCCCAGACTATTTTTCTGAGTCGCTTAATTTCTGACTTAACGCTTCCTCCTGTGCTTCAATTGACCGCCATGGGGCTTCATCAAGACGTAGCGACAGCCAGTTTGTGGAGTGGGTGTTTGTTCCGATAATGTAGCATGCGAAGTCCCCATCCTCTATTACAGAGTATATTATTTTTAACTTGCCAAAATCTCTATCTTGTAAGTCTTCTTTCAAATATCCTATCAGTAGTTGGATTTCTTCACTGCCCGGTATATTCGGCCAGGTACTATTGTACGGCGGCCTGATCAGGTTAACATCCACCTCCTTCAGATCTGAACCAAGATGAATAGCACGTTCAATGACGCCACGCGCGTAGTCGCGGAGCAAAATGTGAACCGGTGGCGTGCCTCTAGCAAAAATCTTCTCGTATACCATTGATGCTAGCTTCCCCACTCCAATAGCATCGTGACTGAGCATCGCAACGCCGTATGCCACCGCATAAACGCGTTCCACAATATATAGATCGTCCACTTCTGAGAAGCGTTCAACAAGTTGAGTCGTTGCTTCAAACCGGCCGGTCAGTATAGAAACCAAGGCTTTGGTAGCTCGGTCCCGAAGGAACCGGTTAGAGGTAGTGAGCATCCAGGCGAGCGCGATTGAACACAGTTCAACAGTCTTCTCATCAAGTTTAGCGTCCTCCGTCACCCCCAAAGCCCAATCTACGATACGCTTGACGGCGCTACTCGACTTGTACCAATTCCAAGCCCGATGAAGATAAGTACTCCACCATTCGTCACGCTCAGGCATTGAATCTTGCATAAGCCTCTGATGCAGCCTTTGGGCGTTGAATGGATGATCTTCTAGAGTCGCCATGGTCAGGAATACGTCCCACGTTTCATCCCAATCTCTTTGGGTCTTAATGAATTTGTTCAATACCTGGATGGTTGATTCGGAAACAGCATCCGCTTTTCGCCATACTATACTCTGGCGAAAGGCTTCGCCAATTTCTCGTCGGTCAAGTAGCCTGGGAGCGAGTGTGACTAGTTCCTGACCCGTGCGCTCGGGTACTTGAATGCATAGTGCTTCAATAAGACCTTCCAGACCAAATCTGGCATATCCTCCTCTTTCGCTGATAAACGCCAAGCCTCCTCCTTTACTAAAAGCAGCCTTTGGGTCATTGGTGTCGAGATGCGTACGAAGAAGAAAATCTACGATGATATGATCAGTGAAATGATCATAAGATATACACACGACCTCTTCGCGAGAGTCTTCAGTTGTCTCATATCTTTCTTCGATTAGAACTTCTTCGATGACGAGACCGCGGTACAGCGATTCTCTGAAATTACGGCCAGGCAATACTTGGTTTACTATCTCTTCAGCAATTGATCTCGTTAACCAGCGATTTTTAGTTTTGACCATTTGCCTGGCAATCTTCTCCAAGGCTCTGCGGACAAGAAAATCCTTCGGATTAAAATCAAGTGATTCAGCAAGACGCTCGTTGACCGTTTCTAGATAGAGATCAAGGGTTGATGTAATGCCATGAAATCCCCTTGGGAGCCTTCTCTCCCCTCTGTCTTTAAGCCCACGACAAAGAGTTATGAGAAGAAGGGGATTTTGAAACTCTGGCTGCAAAATCGGAGTTGAGGGAAATTCCAGACCAAAGTAGGTAAAGAACTTTCGAGCAGCATCGTACTCCTTGTCGGCAAACCCATTGTGCGTCACTAATACTGCACGATTTCGAATTTTTTCGGGAATTACAACTTCTTCGTAAGTTGACCGGACGGAGAGTAAAACCCCGATCCACGGCGACTGTTCAAGTTTAGACAAAAAAGCCGCAAGATTGTCTGGCCAGATTGAGCGACCTTGTCCCTCATTGAGAGCATCAATAATTACCAGGGCACGACATCTAGCGGCTTGGGCAGCAGTTTCCAGAGCGCCAACGAATTGTTCCAAACTTACGCTCGGAAGATCTAATTGTTGGCACATTTGCGTCCAAGGCGAATCTTTTGCGACAAAACGTTGACCCATGAGCAGAACTGTCGGTGCTTTGGATGCGATTTGCCTTTTGGCAAAGTCACACAACAAATGGGTCTTTCCTGTCCCGCGCTTGCCATTGAGGATCAGCAGTTTGTTATTAGTAAATTTATCGGCATTGGAAAGAGTTAAAAGTGCTTCATGAAGTTTAGACTGGAGCCGGTTAATACGGATCTGTCTTTGTGCAAATGGGTTGTCTCGGAAGAGTGAGTAGTTATCCTCATTTTCATACTTTGCATCGTATTCGAGTCTTAGATCGAATAGAATTTTCGCCGCTTTACCTGCTAAACAATTTGCAGATTCAATTTTCCCCGTAATTTTGTCAAATGACAAGATACCATTGGGTGTGTACTCCAATAATGAAAACGATTTTAGAATTTTCTTTCCTGCCTCAAAGAGGTCATCAAGGGCAGAGGTCACGCTTGGACCTTCTTTGATTGAGTACAAACCTTTAGCAATTTGAAGTTCCTTCCGAATTTTCCTTGCCAGAGACTTTACCTCGTTGAAGGCGGATTCAGTTCGCCCAAATAGCTCCAGGTCGCTGACAAAAGGCAGATCGACATGGACTTCCGGCATATATCGAGGGCCAGCGGCTTCTACTGCTTCGTCAAGCCGCGCTTTGAACCAATCATCGTCGAAGCCACGCTGACCAAACCAGAAATACACGCGGCCGATATGTTTATTTTGAGATAACCGCTCAAGAAGCTCCGAACTACCCCACCAGACAAACTCAACGCACATGCCTCGCTCCTGTGCCCATCCCCTCCACTTATTGACCCGCTCGGCCCAGCGTTTCATTGCAGATTTCTGTCCCTCTTTGCGACGATCCGGTCGGTCTATTGGAATACAAACGAAGTAGCGAACCAGATTACGGTGCTTATCAAGGGCGGTTTTTACGGATTCGTCGAGTTGCGGCCATTGTGATCTTCCAAGTCTATGGAAGTACTTGGCCTGCCATCCCCACTCGCTCCCATCCTCAAAGGTGTAATAGCACTCAACTCCTGCGTCAGGAGTCCCTTTTCGGGTGAACTTTGCTCCAGCAGGACTCTCCGCACGGGCCAATTGAGCGCACAATTCCTCAAAACCGTTCGCTTGCGAACCGTTCAGGGCCCTAATGTCATGCCAATTAAATTGCATCGATCACTACAACCAAAATCATCCTCATTCGGAAATCAACCTCAAGACACTCCAATAATTTGAGGGCCAATTTCACTCATCAATCAGAATCTAATTCTCATTAATTCAATCTTGATTTAAGTGGGGGCACTACACTTTCGCTGCCACTGAATCCAAGGTATTGGGTGCAACCCTCCACCAGGGCGGCTAAGGCTGGGTCCGTGTTCTCCCACGAAACCTCGCTCAGGGTCCTCTATAGAGTTTACACCCACAACGGCCCCAATACAAGAGTGCGAAAAATAGCCTACGTTATCCTTCAAGTGAAAATTCCTATTTTAATCATAAAGAATCTTTAAAGGACTATCAGGATGAATTCGCCCCGGATTGGGGCGTTTTGCTGCAAATTCGCCTCTCATTGCTAATAACTCAGGAGATTTGGGGCACAATCCAACTTCTTTTTTATAAAACTCATCCCATCCTCCTATGCCATGTGATCTTGTAACGACTTTAATAGGGATTTCTAAAAATTTAGACTCATGATAGGAATGTCTGGCGAACAACTTACGCCACTCTCCCGAGTATCGCTTCATCTTTATTTTATATTGGCAATAGTGATCTTCCGTAATCTCTTCCTCCCAATTAAATGTAGGTCCAGAAATAAAAAACTGTAGTTTATAACGAGATGGCAACTTTATGATTAACCCTATTTCATCGTAGAATGGCATAAGCTCAAAATCAATCACGCCATTTTTCCCTTTAGAAAACTTTTTGGTGCTAATGTCCCGAGGGTTAGGCTCATCATTCCCATTACTGTTTATTCTATAGCTTGCATAGCTAACTCGGACTTTTCCCAATACAGTAATTCGGATATGGTTCGAAATGCCTCTAAAGTGTCTGATGAATTTATAAACGACTCTCCCCCACTGAGCAACAGAATCACCCCATCGGGCCACAATGAAAAAGGAAAATCCTGTAATACCTACCCCCGCTAAAAGCCCCAATACCGATGGTTGGACGTACATAAACCCCAAAAAATCGAGGTTTCCCCATGCCCAATAAAACCATCCGAATAGGTCGTGCAACATTCCAACACCTCCATAGAGTCCCACAATCAAAGAAGGTGCACCACAATACCAACTGCGGAATTTTCGCAACCTAGTTGATACAGACTTAATTTTAGCGACCACAGGGATCTCAGAAATGGCCTTACTCCCATTTCTGTCAAGAAGAAGCTGCAAAAGGGGGCGGTCCTAGTTGTTTAGTGTTTTGAGTTGTTGACGATAACCTGCCTGCAGGATCGCTTCACGAACAGATGGGAGGAACCACAAAAGGCGCAAAAGACTCAAAAAGGATCTTAACGGAGGGCGGGTTTTCCAACCCCCTATTTTTAGGTAAAGGAGGACTTGCCTCCCGGCGTGGCAGGCAGGTATGACCGCCTTTAGTTTTCTTGTCGAAACGGGGTTACCATGGCGAGTTTTGAGTTTTCTGTGCCTTTTGTGGCTAAACATCCGTGCTTATCCGTGAAATCGGTGGTTCGGCAAAAGAAGTCAGGTAGTATGAAAGGGAACAAGCTGAGGTAAACGAAGACGCCTTATTGAAACCCGTCAGCTACCATCAAGCCTATTCCCTTTTCTTCTCGCCTTTCACCCCTTATTGGTCCAGCCAAGGATTTTACCCCATTTTCACTATTGCAGGAAAAATATGACATCACCGAACACACTCAGCCGTTTGGAAAAAGTCGAACTCCGGACCATCTGGAAAAACGAAGCAAGAGACTTCACCCCATGGTTGGCTAATGAAGAGAACCTTAATATTTTGGGAGATGCTCTGGGCCTACAGCTCGAATTGATTGAAACCGAACATACGGTGGGCAGCTACAGTGCGGACATCGTTTGTGATGATGTCCTCAATGAGAGGAAAGTATTGATCGAAAATCAGTTGGAAAAAACGGATCATTCCCACCTCGGCCAAATTTTCACCTATGCAGCGGGGGTCGATGCGGTCACCATTGTTTGGATAGCCAAACAATTTGCCGAGGAACACAGGGCGGCCGTGGATTGGCTGAATCACATTTCCGGCGATGATCTTCAATTTTTCGCGATCGAGATCCAGCTATGGAGAATAGGCGATTCCCCGGTAGCACCTCGATTCAATATCGTTGCAAAGCCAAACGATTGGGTCCGGGAAGTTAAAAAGGCGAGAGCGGGTAATCGTGAGCTTACTGAGGGTCAAAAGCTCCAGCTCGAATTGTGGACAAATTTCAAAGACGATCTTGAGAGCAAATCGGATATACCCATCTCCTCTCCAAGCCCAAAATACTGGATTATTCATCCCTGGTTGCCAGGTATGCATTTCGCCAGCGTAGCAACTTACTGGAGCAGCGAATCCAATTCATGGGACGAAGAGGTGCGTGCTGAATTCTGCATGCGTGGGCAACTCGCCGAGGAACGATTTAGAAAACTTCAAGAGCATGAAGAAGAGATTGAGCAATCATTCGGGAAACCACTTCTTTGGCATGAAGGAGAAAATAGGAAATTTCGGAAAATTTTCATCCGCAGGGCATGGAACTTCCGCGACAAGGATACCTGGCCAGATCTGTTCAAATGGTATGAAGGGAATATCCAGGCGCTCAAGGCTGCCCTGGAACCAATTGTATCCAAATTTTAAGCTTTTACCCTCCTTTGGCGAGCGCCAATAAGGAATGAGGGATTAACCAATAGAGTAGACGAGGGGGCCAGCCTAAAGGCCAGCCCGCCTCGTCCCTCATCGAACCGAGTATACAGATTTCCAGTTGACGGCTCTCCTGCAAACTTCACCGTTAGGCTATCGAAGTCAGGTTCATTTCGCTGTGATTTTACACCCTTCCATGCGGTCAGATAGGGCGGAAAAGCGAAATTTCCTCTCGTTCTTCGCCTTTCGGTAGAGCTTCCATCGCAGAGGAATGAGTAGTTGGCTGACTCCCCGGCCACGGGCTTTAGCCCTGGCACGGGGTTCAGCTTTACCGTAGAGGAGAGTTTTACTCTCAAGCGGACTCCTTCCTTTTGATAGCAGCGTGTTTACAGTAGGGTCCCTTTGCTCCACGGGCTTTCTCCCGCTTCCTTGCTACTATGGACCCCTCTGAGACCTCGCTCCGGGCGATGACATGGTTATGCTTTCCCATGTTTCGTTGTCCACCGCCCGACCGTGGGCGGTAGGACACCGGGGAGGCTTCCCGGTTAGCTCTGGTTCTCTTTCGGTGCGCGCTTTCATCAGTCACCCCGCCCAGCTCCTCGACTGCTCTTGACCGTTGCTTGATCGAGGGTTGCAGACTTCGCCATATCCGGGAGGTTGGCCGCTGGGGGTTATCGTGTAACGAGGCCGAATCATGTTCGCTTGCGCTAAGGCTCGCACCTTTGCGATCAGGGGGATTCCATCCCCCTTCGCCTGCCAGAAGGGCAGACCGCTTCGTTTCGCGTGCTTTGTCACCGCCACACGCCGAGGCGTCACTACATGTTGAACGGTCAATTAACATGGATCATACTTTACAATGAGCTAGAGAACCGGCCAGAGCCGGCATAACCGGATTCCACGGATAAGCACGGATGAGGATAATTAGCCGCCAATGAACGCAGAGAACGCAAAAAATATTTTGTGGCGAGGCAAATTGAGTCAGGTAATATAAAATGGGCCAAGTTGAGGAAGAGGATGGTGCGTCATTGAAAATCCTCACTCACCAGCCACATTTGATCCTTGGCCTTGCCAATTCCAAGCGAGTTTGCCACAATGCACTTCAATCCTGATCCTGGTTCCAGTCGCCCTACGGGCTTTTTCAATATAACATGAAAAAGACTTTCTCGGTTTTATCTTTGGTCTGTGGACTATTTTTAGGTGGATGTAGCGAAT
This sequence comes from Opitutales bacterium, assembly GCA_964291575.2. Lineage (GTDB taxonomy): Bacteria > Verrucomicrobiota > Verrucomicrobiia > Opitutales > UBA2995 > JAABVD01. Next base: position 404,198 of record OZ219851.1, read on the forward strand.
TTGAGGTGGTTGACCTGGAGGACTCAAATTTAGCGATGTTTTTAAAGACTTATGCAATTGAATCTCCAGAATTTGCCGATTATCTTTTCAATGATATTTTGCTTGCACCTTATTTTTTTCAAAGTGTTGAGGGCTACTTTGGGTCCTATGACCTGAGGCTGCAGATATTCGCAAAGACTGCGGGGAAGGAAGTGGATGTGGTCAGTGCGAGCATCCCTCAATTGAATATAGAATCCACCCTAAGGGTTAATTTTACAACAGAACACTTCAGGGATTCATCGGGATTGTTTATCAAACATAAAGTTTTGATAAGCGAAATTAGCGGAACGGATCTATATGAAGCTGGGAGTGAAGGCAGAACAGTGGATGTCAAAATCACCGCACAAATTGGAGACGAAACCAAAACTTTCGACTATTCCTTTTCCGCAACAAAGAGCAAAGTCGCCGTTCCAATTCATTGATTTATTTTTTCTGAAAGCGGAAAAAGGGTCCGGTAGCATGAAAGGGAACAAGCTGATGTAGGCGAAAACGCGTCATTGAAAACCGTCCGCTATCAGCCAATCGCTTCATATTTTCCTGCAGATACGACCACAGGAGGGATAGAATCTGTCCTGAACTCGGTTAAGAAATCAAGTGACCAAGAGGGTAAAATCCGGGCTGCTCATTGGTTCGTGCTTATCCCAGCGGCCGTACATCTCAATTAAGACGCATTGGTTCAACAGAATGTATTGAGGATTAATCCGCACCACCTTCGCCCCGAATTTACTGGGACCTTCCGGGATCGCCGCAAATAAATCTTCCACCAAATAACGCGGCGCACATCCGATCATACAGTAGTCCGTGGTCTGAATTTGCAGGGCCAACCCGGTGGCAGGATTGCTCAATTCCAGTGTGACATATAGTTCTTCTTCCTGGTCTAAGCGGTCAATACGGTCTCTAGCCGCTCTGTGGAAATGTCGCCAGTCAGGCAAGAAGAACCGGCAAGAGAACCTCCCGGACTCGTCTTTCTCGATCTTTGGAAAAACCTCGTAAGCGTCTGTTACGCGGCGGCCTCCGCTGGAGGACAAGATCTCAATAGGATCGGCCTCCTCGGGCAAATCAAGTCTGCGTAGATAGTCGGCATAGTCAGGTCTGGCCCGATTCATAACCCGGTTTTGGAATAGAGGGAACAACTCCGAGGATTGATATTCTCGGTTCAAATCGGGGAATTCGATTAACGGAGGAAATCCCGCCTCTTCCCGTGCTCGCTCCGCGCCGCGGATGTAGCGGAAGCGATAGGAGGAACCTTCGACATCAGCATCCAGCCGACCGACCGGAAACCACGCCCTGCTGGGCTTGTGGTCCTGCCACGCTAAAAATAAGGTTTTTTGGGTCATTGGAATGGGTAGGAGGCGCCGTTGGCGCCAATTAGGAATTAAGAATTAGGAATGAGGAATTTTGGGAGGGAGGAACCACAAAAGGCGCAAAAGGCGCAAAGGGTTCTCGTTGCTGGGTACTGGATTCTTGATACTGGGAGAGAGGAACCGCAGATGACGCAGATTTGCGCAGATTCTATTTTGGGGAATTGACTCTCGCCACATGTCACGCCGTAAACCATGAAGGCGGAAGAGCGCCAAGGTCGCCAAGAAGAGGAAATAAGTAGCCACAAAAGGCACAAAACCACACAAGATTTTTCTAACGACGCTACGCTTGATCATGCTTCGTCCAAGGGCTTCGGCACGAAACGGTCCGGCTGCGCCGGAATAGGAGATGAATGGCCGCAAAAGATCGCAAAAGGCGCAAAGGGTTCTTGATGCTGGGTTCTGGATGCTTGTTGCTGGGAGGAAAGAAACCGCAGATTTCGCAGATGAGCGCAGATTCTATTTTGGGGGGCTGGCGGATGGGGTCAGCCCTAGTTTTAAAGTATTTTTTCCTACTGTAGGGTGGCTCCGCCAAAAGGGTCATTCCAATGAATCATGATTATTGGCTGATTTGGGTATGATCCAGGCACATAGGTTACACATATTCCAGGCACATGAGGCGCCAAGGGGCGCGCCAGTTTTCTCCTTTGTTTCCTTTATACAGAGTCCTGGTTAGTCGCGTTCAACAGGTTGTGCAATTCGGGCAAAAGTTTTGGAACGGCGTCCTGAATGATTGTCCAGATGACGTCGTCCCGAATGCCCAAATAACCATGGGCCAAACGGTTGCGTGTCCCCACAATGGCGCGCCAGGGAATTTCCGGATATGCCTCACGCACCTCATCCGGAATGTGAGTGGCTGCCTCTCCGATCAGTTCGAGATTTCGCAGAGTTGCGTCATAAGTGAGCCCATCCGCGATAAATGCATCTCGATTAATCCCCTCAGTATAGGACAGTACCTTTTCGCTACATTCGATCATATCCTGAATGTAGAAACGCCATTCTCGCGTTCCTTGATCAGTATTAGACATCGATCACCTCCCGTTCTACGTAGGGCCGTATCTCGACGCGCAGATCCTGGTCAGTTGCCATGTCCACTGGCCGACCAAACAGGTCTTCCAGATAGCCTTGCGCCCCAAAATAGCGTTGCCAATCGGGCGGCGTGTCAAACCTCGCCAAGATATCAACGTCACTGGCGTCCGTTGCCTGATCGCGGGCAAAGGAGCCAAACAGGGCGAGTTCCGTGACGCCAAAGCGTCGCGAAAGAATCGGCTTGTGCGCTCGCAACGTATTTAGAATTTCATCTCTATTCATCGGTCCACCTGATATGTCGAAACCCAATGCGCGACATTGTGCTCGAAGGAGGAAATAGGGGTCAAACGCGAATAATGGGGCGAGGCAAAAAGGTGGAGAGGCGCGCTAGGGCGCGCCAATTAGGAATTAGGAATGAGGAATGAGGAATTTTGGGAGGGAGGAACCACAAAAGGCGCAAAAGACTCAAAAAGGAAGGGAGGAGGGGCGCTGGGCGCGCTAATTAAGCACAACCAACCACCGGGAGATCAGTCATTAGATTGGGGTTAAATTAGGGGTCCAAGGGTTACCTTTAAGAGGGGACTAATCAGGTATTTGCACATCAATTACACAGACGGATATCTTGAGTGACTGGTCCCTTGATAGCGTCGCTTCCAGTTTCCTTTTTAATTCTTTGGCGTCAGCAGGGCGAGTCCCGGACGGCTCTCTTTGGGTATATTTCTGGCCGAACCAAAACACGAGGTAAATGCCATATCCGTTTGTTTTTGGATCCTTAGTATACTTCGCAATCAACTGATTCTTGATCGCTTTCCATAAATCCCTGTGGTTGTTCTTCTTGATCTCGATAGGTACATTGAAGCCACTAAAGAAAACCCGGATGTCCGACCGTTTATCGTTTGCGTATTGCCCCTCCGGCTGGGCGTCTATTTCTGGCGGGAGCACACGCCTTAAGTCCGAAAGAAGCGCATCTCGACAGGTATCCTCATGCTTCGGTGTTGATGGTTTTTCTCCCTTTCCCTCATTCCAATATTGCTTCCAATCGTCGGTGTTTCCCTGGCGAATTTCAGTAGCGATTTCCTGCAATCGGTCTAACACCAAGGCCGCGAGGTCGGGCGCGTTGGCAGGGGTGGATCCTTCCAAGGTATTGCAAACCTGTTCGATACTGGGATGGTGATAGCTGGCGTCCCTCTGCATCACTCGTTGGGCGCTTTGCGCCCGGGATAGTAAGTTGTGCCACCGGGATATAGTAGGATCCTCAATTAGTCTCCTCAGGGCTTGGCTCGCGTCCTGATCGGCCGTATTTTCGAGGCTGTTTATGAGAGGCCGGATAAGTTCAAAGTCCACCTCTCCTGGCGGGTTCCAATCAAACCCTGATTCATTCTTCCAATCATAAGGTTCGAAAGCGCTTCCCAAAATGCGAATCAGGTGTTCCTTTGCCGAAATATCGAGGTATTCCATCCAAGGCTTAATGCGACTTAATGGGGAAAAGAACTCCACCAATTGCCGAATTCGTTGTTGGGCACGCCCTGAACCAACGAAATCATGAAGAAGGTCTTGGTAACGTTCTTGGTCAACCATGAATCCCGCTGCCAGCCAGTGCACGCATTGAGCCGGGTTCATGCTCTTTAGGGACAACTTTTTCTTGATCAGTTCTTGGAACAATTCTCGATCGCCATGTTGAATTGCAGCCCAGAGCAGATGGTCCAATGATTGGATCTGTTGAAGATTACAGCGAGTCGGAAAGCTGCGAAGTAATGGTAGACTCGCGATCCGAGCAACTTGAGCATGATGTGGGTCATGTGCGAGTTCCCACAGCTTGTAGATACTCAAGCGTCCTCTGCGGAACTCGGAAACAGCGAAACAAACCTGCACTTCGGCTACGATCTCGGGACGAGTCTCTAGAAGTCGGTCATACCATTGGGGCCGGTAATCCGCATGCGCAACACCGTAATAGAAAACTATAGCTTTGCGAATGTGGTCTTCGTCCCATTGCGATGAGTCCTCGGGCGTTGTCCTTTCAATCTCTGCCAATCCCGCCAGGAAAGGCCGTTCGAGAATGTGCATCTTGCCTTGATCTCCAAGGGCAAGAATTTTCTCCATATTGGGAACATCCTCCCTTTGAACGACACCGCGAAGACCCGTAAGGACTGCGGCGATCAGTCCCGAATCGCATTCGAGCCGTTTCGAGATGGCCCTCCGTCCTTTGTCGGCGCTGAATTTGAAAAAGTCTCCAAAATATTCCTGAGCCATTTGATGCAGCAGGGCGGGTGGAGCACGATTCTCGCGCAGCGCCATCTCCTTGGACCGGACGTAGTCAATCCATCGCTCTTTTTCCTGCCGCTGTTCTTCGATGTAATCCCTATTGCTCTCCGAAAATTCCGGCTGGTTAGGTGGAGGAGACAGCCGTTGCTCCAGCCTTGCGCTCAAAGTTCTTTCGCTCTGAGATTTTTCTCGCAGGACTTCAAGCGACAACCCCTGATTGATCTTATTGTCAGTAAGCGACTGAAAGGCTCTATCGAACAGGAATTCGGCCACTTTTGGTTTGGTGTCCACCAAAGTGACTGCCTGATTTAGGCACCACAAGCCGAAGTCGGGCGGAAAACTGGCGCCATACAGTTGCTCCAGCACTTGGTAGGCACCGTTCCATGATTTGTCTGAATTGCGGCACCTAGTTAGTCCTTCCATGATAACGGCCTTCTGGACCTCGGGACGTTTTTCCAGCCACGAGCGTATATTATTCAGGGCGTCTTCAGCCAAGCTTGGAAACCCAATAATTTCTTCAGGTGAACCCACGGCGAGCCAATCGTAGAGGCGCGCTGTTTCTATTTTGTCTCCATAAGTTTCGAGGCCCCGAGCCAATAGCCGAAGGGGAAGGTCTCCCAGATGGTGGCTTCGCAACGCTCGAAGCAACTCCGACAGCTTTTCCCCCAATCCATCCATGAGGGTTGCCACCTGTTTATCTGAGGCAGCATTGAGAAGTCGGTTTTCCCAGAACCGCCTGAAATCGTTAACGATATATGCTGACCTTTTGGTTTCGGAAATGTAATTCCATACTTCGGAAGGAAGCACTTCCAGGGGATAGAGCAGATGTAGCAGGGGCCCAAGCAGAGAATTGTCCGGATCCGGGACCCGCCCCGCCTGGATTTCAGCGAGTAGCGCTTTAAGCGCCTTAGTCCTCTCCGGATTGTCCGGGCAGTTGTGGATGTAAGCGTAAAGGGCAACAGAATTGACTCCTGGCCACCAGGTGTCGTCCCGGACAATTTCGAGCAAAATCCCTGAAAGCTTTGGCAAAGGTGAACCTTCACGTAGAACACGGAGAAGGAAATTGACAAAGGATTGATGCTCCTCTTCTCGACTGGAATCCATTAGTACATCCTTTAGCTGTGATTCCATTTCGGGCGTTACGATGGCCCCAAAGACCTCAGCTGTCTGAAACACGGAACCGAGCTGATACAGCTCGCGGTTCAGTGATTTCTTCAGGGACTTCAGGAGCGCTCTTTTCTCTTCGGTTGAGAACCGGCGAATGTCGCCGTAAAGCCCGACGCCTATCGGGTCCCGCTCCATGAGGTCTGACCGGGCAGCTTTGGAATGGGCTGCAAGCCAAGCGGAAAGGCCCCTCATCTGGGAAACCGGAGTTCCGTCCTCTCCTGAGATCAAAGCGAGGATTCGTCTACAAGGAAGTCCCTCGTCAATGATTCGGGCGAGGTACCTTGCGCCAAGGAACTCGGCGATGTGGCGGTGAACAGGGACAAAGCGGCCTTCAGACGCTCCTTTGAACAATTTCGTGGAGAGCGCTGGTCGTAGCAGATTGGGGTTATCGTAGGCGCAGGAGGCAATACCAGGATAAACCTCGTCCTCTTCGTTAGGGCGCAACGAGTATCCCTCTGCGCCTGAAAGGAGTTGCACCGCGCAGAGGTGGCCGGCGGCGTCCAGAAGCTGCTTGGGATCAGATGGGCCCTTGTATTGGCTCGCTGCCTGATGTTCCTTGTTGTGCTCAAGAACCAATTGCAAACAGGCTTTCTCAAACGTCTCCAGCCGGCTTTTCGGCCAGCCTCCACCGCTTGCAATGACCGTTGCCAGCAGGTCCAGGCTCTGGGGGTTTGTGAGTAGTCCGTAAACTCCGCGCCTTCGGGCTTCTGAAATGAATTTTTCGACACCTCCAATGTTCCTCTGGTTTTCAAGTATCTTCTCAATATCCCGATCTGTCAGTGGATCGAGGCGCAGGACGATCACCTTGGAATCCGGAGAGATATCCTGTAAGTGCTTCCGGTCGTTTCGTCCTAGCCAGTCCGCTCCTCGGCAGGAGAGCCGAAAGCGCGGCTTTCCGAGAGATTCAAGACGGCAACGAATCTCATCAAACGGCCTTCGGGCGTCAGGAGACCCAGCGCGAACTTCGTCGAGTCCGTCGATGAAGAGTGTCTTACCGCACCATTCTGGATGAATGGTCGGATCGAAAGTTAGAAAGTTGCGGGCAGGAATTAGACAGGCTTCTTCTCCGAGCGCTTTGCACTCGGTATCAAACGCCGTAGACTTGCCGGCTCCAGGATCGCCCAGTAACACGTAGGCTGGGGTTTCCCGGTACGATTCCAGGCGCTCCGGAACCGTCTCCAGGTTCTGGGTCGAATCCTTGTCCAGGACCTCGGTACATGTGCGTGGGACGATCGTCTTCATTTTTCCTCGAACCAGTGATGGGCGGGTACGGTAAGAACCTCGCCAAGTGGAACCCCCTTTTCCCCAACAAGAAGCGAACGAATCGGACCAAATCGCTCCTTGAACACATCCATGCCTGGCAAAGGCAATGCCTTAAAGCTGGTCGCCACCTCGATGGAAATGTTCCGGGGACCCCGTTGCAGTACGAAATCGACCTCGTACGGACTTTCACGCCAGTATTGAACGCGGATATCCGACCCGGCGGTATTCAGCAGGTGTGCGCCGACGGTGCTCTCGACGAGGCGCCCCCAGAAGGTGCGATCCGCTTTGGCTTCATCGAAAGAGTATCCGGAACCAGCCGTCATCAGGGCCGTGTTGAGCACGTTGAGCTTTGGGCTGGAACCTTTGCTCAGGTGCGGCCGGTTGGAAAATTTCTGCAACCCGGCGAGCAAGCCGGCGCTCCGGAGCAGGTGAAGATAGCGCGCCAGCGTGGTCGTGTTGCCGGCGTCTTGAAGTTGCCCCAGCATCTTGTTGTAGGACAGGATCTGCCCGGAGTAGACCGTTCCCAGCTCGAAGAGTTGTCTCAGGAGCGCCGGTTTGTCTATACGGGTCATGGCAATAAGGTCCTGTTCGATGTTGGGCTCGACAAGCGCACCGAAGATATAGTCGCGCCACCGTTCCGGGTATCGAACATAGGGAACCGCGCCTGGATAGCCCCCGAAGTAGATGTATTTGGGCAGATCGAAGCCGAAAGCATCAGCCATTTCTTCGAAAGACCAATGAGTGACCCGTATGGGCTCGAATCGGCCGGCAAGACTCTCTTTCAAGCCGGATTGCATGAGCAGAGGGGCCGACCCCAAAATAACCACATGCAAAGGGTGCCCGCTCATACGGTCGGCGTCCCACAGTCCCTTAACCGTCTCCGACCATCCAGGGATCTTCTGAATTTCGTCAAAAACCAAGACGAATTTGCCTGATCGTTGGGCTTCAAGCCGAGCCTCTTCCCAGTTGCGCACCAACCATTCCGTATCTCGCGCCTGTGGCGCCATGTAGATGGTCTCGGCCGATTCCAAGGGAATGGGTAGTCCGGTGGGGTTGGGTCTGTCTACGGCAAGGTAGCGACTCTTGAAGTCGATCCGCCGCAAGGCCTGATTCACTATAGTGGTCTTTCCGGTCTGGCGTGGCCCGAAAAGAGCGATCAACCGACGAGGTTCCTCCGCCAAGCGGCGGCAGAGAGTATCGACTTGGGAACGCTCATAGCTTCTCATTCGGCATTATTTACTCTATTGAGTAAAATTAGTCAAGAGCAACAATTCACTTTATCGAGTCATGGGTATGAGGCGCCGTTGGCGCCAATTAGGAATTAAGAATGAGGAATTGGGAGAGTTGCTGAATTGCCGAAGGAGGGGAATGGCCGCAAAAGATCGCAAAAGGCGCAAAGGGTTCTCGTTGCTGGGTACTGGATTCTTGATACTGGGAGAGAGGAACCGCAGATGGTGCAGATTCTATTTTGGGGAATGGACTCTCGCAAAGATCGCCAAGGTCGCCAAGAAGAGGAAATAAATTGCCACAAAAGGCACAAAAACACACAAGATTTTTCTAACGACGCTTCCTTTGGTCGCTTGGTCCGGCTGCGCCGGGACAGGATCGCTGTCGCGAACAGGAGGTAAATAGCCACAAAAGGCACATAAACCGCAAAAAAACCATTTTGCGCCTTTTGTGCTTTTTATGGTTTCCTCTTCCTCAGCGTCCTTAGCGTGCTTGGCGAGATGCATTTCCCAGGTCCATCTCTCGCATCGAATACCAACCTGAGGATCGACATTTTTAACTTGGAATAGCATAAAGCAACAATCTACATCGACCCGGAAAATTATTAAAATAACAGACAGATAAGCTTATGAACGACGACGATGCCCCTACCCCAGTCGACTCCGCCAGATCGCATAAATTGTCTTCGAGTTCGGAACCTCAAACAATGAACGATGGAAGTCCTTGGGGATTCTGGGCCACCGCGGGTTTTGCCTCCTTTGTCTGCGTTGTGTTCTTCTTGATTATATTAGTGGTCGTTATTTTGTTCATGGTGCCGATCATGGACGAGTTCCAGGGCCTCAACGAAGGACAAATCGAAAAGGTGGTGGACCAATTAAGGCTTTCCTCTTCGATCGGGATAATCGCCGCAGGCATCCTTTGTCCTGCATTGATCGTATTGACTACGCGTCTGCGCAGGGGAATTAACGTCCCTGATTATCTAGCCCTGAGGCGCCCGCCAAACTACAGATCGCTACTCGGATGGCTGGCTTTAGCAGTCGGCCTCGTCGCTGTTTCCGACGGTCTCGCATTCCTCCTTGGACGCGATTTGGTTCCCGAATTCAATCCTGCGGTTTATTCGCAGAATTTTGATCCCGAATTCATTTCTGAGCTTTTTTCCATATCGAATAATCCTCCGTTATTTTGGTTCGCTTTCATCCTCATGATTCCACTTTTCCATGAGTTTCTCTTTCGCGGTTTCCTCTTTGCCGGGTGGTCCCGCTCGAAGTTGGGCATCACTGGAACGATTCTTCTCACCTCGATTCTCTGGGCTTTAGTCCATCTTTCGTACGGATTTTATCACTTCGCCACGCTAATCGTTTTCGGCATCTTTCTCGGCCTCGCCCGACACCGTACCCAATCCTTAATCGTGCCAATTGCAATTCACTGCCTCATGAATCTAATCACGACCATTCAAGGGCTGTTTATGTTCCAGCACTGACGACTAGTGAAATTAGAAATCTCAAGGTCAATGGCAAAGGAAAACCCTTTGGGCCCGGGACGAGGCGCGCCAATTAGGAATGAGGAATTAGGAGAGAGGAACCGCAGATGACGCAGATGAGCGCAGATTCTATTTTGGGGAATTGACTCTCGCCACATGTCACGCCGTAAACCATGAAGGCGGAAGATCGCCAAGGTCGCCAAGAAGAGGAAATAAGTAGCCACAAAAGGCACAAAACCACACAAGATTTTTCTAACGACGCTTCGCTTGATCATGCTAGATCCAAGGGCTTCGGCACGAAACGGTCCGGCTGCGCCGGAATAGGGGATGAATGGCCGCAAAAGATTGCAAAAGGCGCAAAAAGGAGAGGGGGTTTTCCAACCCCCTCTCCTATAAATCTTGTTCGCGAAGCGTTGTTTAAAAATATCTGCGGTTCATCTACTTCCCTTCTCCCTCTTAGCAACTCAGTATCTCAGCATCTCTTATCCTTTGTGTATTTTGTGCCTTTTGTGGTTCCCTCTTTCAATTCCTAATTCCTCATTGGCGCCGCAGGCGCCTCTGTGGTTAATTTCTGGTTCCGGATGCTGGTTCAAAATCCACGCATTTCGGGCAGGGATTCCAAAAATCGGGCGTTTGTCCTTTTGAGTTCCGCCTTCAGGAGATCATGTTGTTTTTCAACGATGTGGCGGTACTGTGGGAGCAGGGCCAAGTTGTTCAGTTCATGCGGATCGTTGTCGATGTGGTATAACTCGGGGATTTCATCTTCGATCCAGGATTGAATGAATTTGTAGCGATCCTTGATGACAAAACCATACCATGGAATCCCATTGGGAACCTGGTCGATGGTGGGAATGGTGTGTGTATCCGGGCGATAAGACCGTGCCGTAAAAGTCAGGAACACGGGATGATCCCAATGTCTTTGAGGTCGTTTAAAGAGGGGGGTGAGATCGCGTCCTTGAAACTCCCAGGGGGCTTCCATTCCGGCGAATTTGAAAAACGTTGGAACGAGGTCGATACCACCGATGGGCGAGGTGCAGACTTGGCCCGAGGCGACGGTTCCCGGCATGGAAACGATGAAGGGAACGCGGATGTTTGCGGCATATGGGGCCAGTTTTTGCAGGAAACCGTGTTGTCCCCAGGCGTGACCCTGGTCTGAGATGTAAACCACCAGGGTATTTTCCAACTGCCCGGTCGATTTGAGGAGGCGAATCAAACGACCCACATTCTCGTCGATGCTGATGACGGACTGGTGATACCTCCGCGTTCCACTGTGGAGGGTGTCTCCGTCCTGCTGGTCGACGCCATAATGCGTACTATAGCGGGGAACGCCGTGTTCATCCGGTTTGAAATCAGCACGTTGCGAGGCATATTCCGGTTTCCCCGGCCTTGGCGGATAGAGGTCTGCCGGTTGCGGAATTTCCACGCCTTCATAATCGTCCAAATGCCGGTCCGCCGGGGTCCAGGGTCCATGAACTGCTGTATAGCAAAGCCAGAGATACCACGGTTGATCCGGATTGCGGTGGTCACCCTTGATGAATTCTATGGCCCGGTCCGTATAATTGTCCGTGGCATAGGCATCGACAGGACCTATTTTCTTTCCATTCTCCAGGATGGTCTGGTGGACGTAGTATTCCCGATAATTTCCTTCCCTGGGGACAGGCCGTATCCAGGCGTACTGGTAATCCCAGTCTCTTCCATAACCAGTGTCATTGGCGGTGTGCCACTTGCCGATTTGTCCGGTGGAGTATCCATTCTTGCGAAAGTACTTTGGCCAGAACTCAAGTTCCTCGGGATCGTATTCAGCGCCCGGATAAGGTCCTGACATCCTCAGACTGGGGACATCGTGCGGTTGCAGACCCGTAAGCATGGTGGCCCGGGCCGGCATGCACCAGGTGCCCATATAGGCGTGTTCGAAGCGGATTCCGGTATCCGCCAGACGATCAATGTTCGGAGTATGCGTCCACTCGTAGGATTCCGGATAGCTGCTGATGGTTCGCGAGCTTTGGTCGTCGGTAAATATGAGGAGGATATTGGGGCGTTCATCGGCACTGCCGTGCGTGGCAAGGTTGAGGCACAAAAACACAGAGGCATAAACCGTGCTTCCCAATGCTACAATGCTTCGCCTGAAGGCTTCGCAGGACAAGTGTTTGATGCTGGATACCAGATGCCAGAAAAGAGAAACCAGTATCGAGAAAAGGAATGGTTTTTTCATGAGGAGAAAGGTTAAATTGGGAATCAGGAATGAAAAGTATGAAATTTTCGGGGAAAAAGGGGTCAAACGCGAATGGCACTTAGTTAAGCACGTTTGTAGAGGCCATGTATGGACGCCAGTCGGGGTCATGCCGTAGAAAAGTGATGCCTTACGGAAGAAAAAGGGTCAGGTCTTAAAAACTGTATTCCGTTGCACTCCATACACTTTTACAAGACAACCGACCCTGTAAGGTATAACTTTTTACGTCTTGACCCCTTCCTTTTCCGCCTGGGATGGTGATTGGAATAAGGAGGAATAGAATTGAACACAAAAGACACACAGGTTGGCGCCGCAATTGTGGGATGCGGAAACGTTTCCACAAGCTATGCCGAGAATATGTTGAAATATCCGGAGGTGAAGCTTCTGGGATTTTCCGATCTGGATATTAACCGCGCACAAGAGTGTGTCCAAGAGTATGGCGGCAAGGTGTATGACACCCTGGATGAGATTCTTGGCGATCCCGATGTTGCAATGGTTGTCAATCTGACGATCCATAGCGCCCATGCGGAAGTGATCCGAAAATGCCTTGAGGCGGGGAAGCACGTCCATACGGAAAAGCCCATTTCTATGACCAGTGAAGAGGCATGGAGCCTGGTCGAGTTGGCGGAGGAGAAGGGGCTCCGTTTCAGCAGTTCTCCTATCACTTACATGGGTGAAGCTCAGGATGCGGCATGGAGCCTCATCGAAAGCGGGAAGCTGGGCACCGTCAGGCTTGCCTATGCGGAGGTCAACCATGGATTTATCGAGGTATGGCATCCCAATCCACAGCCGTTCTATGATTTAGGCGTACTTTGGGATGTGGGCGTATATCCGCTGACTTTGATGACCGCATTCTTTGGCCCGGTCCGGCGTGTGCTGGGATACAGCAAGATCCTCAAGAAGGATCACGCGACCATGAACGGTGAATCCTTTTCCATAACCACACCCGACTATTACCTGGGAATCCTTGAGTTGGCCAGTGGGGTGACGTGTCGCCTGTCGGCAAATTTCTACGCCAAGTTGTCTTATCAGGGCGGGTCACTCGAGTTTCACGGGGACAAAGGGCGGCTCAAGTTGGGAGATTTCCAGAATTTCCATGCCCCGGTCGAATTTGGAGAATACGGAGAGCCCTACCGGAAGGTGACCCACACGGGTGTGGGGGCCGAAAAGCATACGGAATTTTCCCGAGGCGTTCAAGATATGGCGGCGGCAATAATCGAGAAGCGGCCAAACCGGTCGAGCCCCACCCAGGCGGCGCATGTGATCGATGTTGTCGTCGCATTGTTGGAGTCGATGCAGACGGGAGGATTTGTTGATGTGGAATCGGATTTCGTAGCGCCGCTTCCGATGAAATACGAATACAAACTGGATGCTGGGGACTAGATGCTGGATGCTCGGTGCTGGGCGCTGGGTGCTGGATGCTGGGTTCTGGATGCTGGGTGCTGGGTTCTGATTACTGATTACTGATTACTGATTACTGATTACTGATTACTGATTACTGATTACTGGGCGCTGGGTGCTGGATGCTCGGTACTGGTTGCTGGGTTCTGGGTTCTGGGTTCTCGGTGCTGGGCGCTGGGTTCTGGGTGCTGGAAATGACTCTCGCAAAGCTTGCCAAGAGCGCGAAGCGGCACAGTTGGCTCCAACGGCGCCTCCATCCGTGTTTATCCGTGTTATCCGTGGTCAATTCCTGGATGCTGGGGGCTTGATGTTGGATTTTGGATGCTGGATACTGGAAATTGGAAATTGGTAATGATGAAATTGAAGATAGATAGGTGTAGTGAAAATCCAGTGGTTGCTCCCGGGGGATTACCCTGGCGGATGGTGGCAACAATGAACCCTGCTGTCTTCTATGAAGACGGTAAATTTACCATGTTTGAACGGGCAGCGGGTAGTCTGCATCCATTCCAGTGTTTCCTCGGTATGCTGGAAAGTGAGGATGGCATTCACTGGGAGCACAAATTCGATGATCCTGTTATCACCGGGGAAATGGTGGGTTTCAAGTATGGCAGCGTCCAGGATCCGCGAATCGTAAAAATCGACCGGGATTACCTGATGACTTTCGCCTTCCGGCCGTATTCATACGACACGAACACCACCGGCGTGGGTGTGCCGAATTCATTCCAGCATGAATATCCCGGTTTCAGCGGAAAAACCAAGGACAACCAGAGCCGCTCCGGGATCCTCCGCTCCAAGGATATGGTTAACTGGGAATTTGTCGGTTGGGTAACCCAAGGGGAGATCGATGACAGAAACAACATCCTGTTCCCGGAAAAAATAAATGGGCAATACGCTTTGCTGCGTCGTCCCAGCGGGTTCGTCGATACCCAGGTCAAATTCACGGAAAGTCCCGGCATCAAGATAAGTTACTCTGACGATTTGAAGAGCTGGTCCGAACCGGAGACGATTATCCTTCCCGCTTATGAATGGGAAGGAAACCGAATTGGTGGATCAACCCCACCCATCAGGACGAAATACGGCTGGTTGACCACCTATCACGGAGTTGAAAATGAGATCCTGGAACTCAACCGGGTTTGCTACCGTTTGAGCGCCATGATGCTGGATATCGATGATCCGACCAAAGTGATCGCCCGATGCGCGACCCCTCTCATGGAACCGGAACATTACTATGAAAAGGTCGGGCACTATATCCCGAATGTTATCTTTCCAACAGCAGCCGTGGAGGTCGGCGAGTTGCTGTATATCTATTATGGTTGCTGCGATACGGCAATCGGCCTGGCCACGGTAGGCATGGACTCCCTGGTCGAGCACGTTATGGAAAACAGGATTTAAGAGAATTAGGAATTCGGATAAGGGATGAGTAGAAGCATGAAACTGGTGATCCTTTCCCTGCTTGCGGGGATTCTCACATTGGCCGGGGCAAGCGAACGTCCAAACTTTCTTTTTATCCTGGTGGACGACCTTGGCTGGGCTGACGTAGGGGTGAATGGAAGCACGTTCTATGAAACGCCGAGCATCGATGGGCTGGCCAGTAGGGGTATGCGTTTTACCGATGGATATGTCGCATCTCCGATGTGCAGCCCGACCCGCGCCAGCATCATGACCGGCAAACACCCCGCCAGGTTACATATGACGAACTGGATTGGGGCTCCCCAACCGGAGGAATACAAATGGAATACAATCCTACGGAGTGCGCCCTACGATGAAGCGCTTCCGCTGGAAGAAGTCACTCTGGCGGAAAGTTTGCAGGCGGCAGGTTATGAGACGGTCATCTTTGGGAAATGGCACCTGGGAAAGAAGGAGGTCTACTGGCCGGAAAATCAAGGCTTCGAAACCAATGTGGGAGCCTGTGCCTGGGGCGCCCCGATCGGGGGTAAAAAGTATTTTTCTCCTTATGGCAATCCGCGCCTTGAAGATGGACCTGACGGGGAACACCTTCCGGACCGACTGGCAAAGGAAACCATCAAATTTCTAAAACAGGATCACGACCGGCCTTTTTTCGCCTACCTCTCCTTTTACTCCGTTCACAGCCCGTGGATGGCTCGGCAGGATTTGAAGGAAAAGTACTTCAAGAAGGATAAGCCTGCCGATGAATGGCGCCAGGAGCGCTGGATTGATTTTGCCATGAAACAGAACAATTCCGTTTTCGCGGCGATGATCGAAGCCATGGATCTGGCTGTAGGCGATGTTCTCGCGGCCTTGCAAAGCACGGGCCTGGATAAGAACACCGTTGTGTTTTTTCTCTCGGACAATGGAGGGGCCAGCGAAGTGACCTCGAACGCGCCTCTACGTGCTGGCAAGTGCTTCCTTTTCGAGGGCGGAATCCGCGTACCGTTCATAGTGAGTTGGCCGGGCCGTGTGGAAGCTGGAAGCGTGTCGCACGTTCCCGTCACCAGTACGGATTTCTATCCCACCATCCTCGAATTGGCAGGCGTTCCCCTGATGCCGGAACAACACCTCGATGGCATCAGCTTCACCGGACTGCTCCACGGTGAAACATCGCTGGGCAGGAAGGACTTGTTCTGGCATTACCCCCATTATGAAGGAGGATGGGAACCCAGCTCGGCAATCCGGTCGGGCCATTGGAAACTGATCGATTACTACGAGGAGGCCCGCGTCGAATTGTACAACTTGAAAAATGATGTCGGTGAGTATCACGACCTCGCTGAAACCTATCCCGACCTGACACATTCGCTGCGTCAAAAGCTTCACGCCTGGAGGAAAGACGTCGATGCAAATAAACCGTCTCCCAATCCCAATTTCGACCCGTTCAAGACCCAGAACTACCGTGTTGATCATGTGTCCAGTTTTGACGGTGTAAATGAAACGCAATAATTTGAAGGGAGGAATTAGATGAGGCACAAAGGCAGAACGGCAGAAAGGCAAGGGGGTTTCCATAGGCGCGTGGGCGCTTCCCTCGCCGCCGCAGTAGTGGCATTCATTGTTCCCCTGAATCTGCCGGCTAAGGTAGCCAACGTCATCATGGTCCTGACCGATGACCAGGGCTATGGAGATTTCTCAATCAACGGGAATCCGGTCATCAAGACGCCCAACATCGACGCCCTGGGCGAGGGGGGAATTCGCTTCACCGACTTTCATGTTGCTCCCATGTGCACGCCGACGCGGTCACAACTCTTGACCGGTCTGGACGCTATGCGCAACGGCGCCATGAATGTCAGTAGCGGCCGAAGCCTGATGGATGCGTCCCTTAAGACTATGGCGGATGTTTTCAAGGAAGTTGGCTATGCAACCGGACTTTTTGGCAAGTGGCATCTTGGTGATAACTATCCTTATCGACCTGAGGACCGGGGTTTTGACGAGGCCATCTGGTTCCCTTCCTCCCATGTCAACAGCGTTGCCGATTTTTGGGACAACGATTACTTCGATGACATTTACCTTCGCAACGGCATGCGGGAACGCTTCAACGGCTACTGCACCGATGTTTTCTTCGACGAAGCCATTAATTGGATGAGCAAGCAGGTAGATGCTTCCAAGCCGTTTTTTACATTCATTCCCTTGAACGCGGCCCATTGGCCGCCCTACGTTCCAGATAAATACAGGGGACCTGCCAGGGAGGCTCTTGAAGCAAAGCCTGCCGTTCTCAAAAAGATGGTGGAGGCGAACCTGAACCCTTACTACGGGGATGATAACAAAGAGGCCCTGGTCACTTTTCTCGCCATGGCCCTCAACATCGATGAGAACATAGGCAAGTTGATGGATTACCTCGAATCGGATGATTTACTGGAAGACACGGTCATCATCTTCTTCACGGATAACGGCAGCTCGTTTGGCAGGCATTACTACAATGCTGGCATGATTGGGGGAAAGCAGGAATTATGGGAGGGCGGTCACCGTGTACCCCTGTTTTTCCATGGTCCTGAAAAATTCATCGGTGAGCCCGGTGTAATCGATGAGCTTTGTCATGCGCAGGATATCCTGCCGACCTTATCCTCTTTGATCGGTGTTGAGGAGCCATTGACCGATCTTGATGGCGTAGACCTTCTGCCACTCATCAAGGGAGAAATCGAAGCGCTTGAGGACCGCATGTTGGTTATCAATTACACAAGGACAAATAATACGGTCTTTTTCCCCGATCAGGACAATCCGGACAATAGAGCCGTTCCCAAAAAGAATAACGCCGCGGTCCTGTGGAAAAAGTGGAGATTCCTGAATAACGAAAGATTGTACGACGTGTCCAAAGATCCAAGCCAGAACACCGATGTTGCTTCACAGTACCCTGAGGTGGTCGAGGCCATGAGGAACCATCTGAATGCCTGGTGGGAAGGGGTCGAGGAAGACGCACACAGAATCCACCGTATCGTCATTGGTTCACCCAAGGAAAATCCGACGATGCTAACTGCTTGCGATTGGTATAACGTGTTTATCGATATGCAGAAACAAGTCAGAGCCGGTTCAGCAAAAAGTGGCTATTGGCACGTGCTGGTCGATCAACCCGGTCTCTACGATTTCGAGTTGAGGCGTTGGCCGGTTGAATCAGGTTACGGATTGAACGATTCCATACCTGAAACCAGAGTCTTTGACGGTGTTCTGCCTCCTGGAGCGGCCCTTTCAATCGCTTCTGCAAGAATTATTGTCGGAGACGAGGAACAGTCTGCCCCTGTCACTCCGCAGGACAAATCTGCCCGGTTCACCTTCCAACTGGAAGCTGGAGAAACCTCGATCCTCACCTATTTTGACGATGCCAATGGTGAGAGAATCGTTGGCGCCTACTATTTGTATGTAAATAGGAGAGGTTAATCCCAAGTCAGCGAAGGCAAATAGATTTTGGCAACACTCCGTTATCCGAACCACAGGGAAATACCTTAGGGATTCAATGCATCGCCATGAAAATGAAATCAATTGAAATCCCGCTTGTTTTCTTTGGTTTCCTGTCCTTGTCCGTATCCGTTTTATCAGGACAATCGCCAACGGATTTCGACGAAGACGGGATATCTGACATCATTGATAGTGATGACGACAATGACTTGCTGCCTGATGGAGTTGAACTGCTTTGGGCTATGAATCCTTTGGATCCTGGCGATGCGGTTCTGGACAGGGATGGCGACGGTTTGAATGCCTTATTGGAATATGCTACCGGGGGAGATCCCGCAGTGTATGACAAAGTGATTCAGATTATTCACAATTCGAATCAGTTGAAAGTACGTGAATTATTGAATCCCAAAACCGTCAGCATCCAACTGGGTTGGAGCGATAACCTGATTGAGTGGGAACGAGGTGCTTTGAGTGATGCCAGATCATCAGCCGATAACATCGTGCGTTCTTTCGAGTCGGATTGGGATTCACCCCTCGGAATGGTAAGGGAGTGGACCTATTATTTGAGAGCGAATAGCGGAAGTAACTTTTTCAGGGTCGAGGTTGATTCCATTTCCGGGCTTGGTGCGGACGACCTTATCGTGAATGGTGATTTCGGTCAGGGGACCAGTTCATGGGAGTTATTGGAAAATACCGCTTCAGCCAGTTATGAGGTCACGAACGGAGAAGCAGTCATTTCGCTTTCCTCCGTAGGGGCAAATGCATGGGAACCCCAATTGGTTCAAGATGGATTGAATATCGTAGAAGGCGCTGAATACAGGTTGCGCTTCAGCGCCAAAGCGGAAGCTCCTCGAAATATGGATGTTTTCCTGAATACCGGACCCCCCTCTTACAGGCACATATTTAGACAAGATGTCGCGTTAACCACCGAGATGTCCGATTTCATCTACACTTTCACTTCTTCAATCAGGGATAGAAACGCTCGCCTCGATTTCAACGTGGGGACGACCGATGAGAATGTTACTATTGATAATGTAAGCTTATGGCTGCAGCCACCTCATAGCTTAACTGTTATCCGGAACAGCAACAGCGGTATTTTTGAACATGCTGGGGGTGAGTCTGTGCAAATTGATGCCAATCCACCTCCTGACGGTAAAGTTTTTGAGAGGTGGGAGTTTACTCCTTCCGTACCACCTGATGTGGATTCGAACAGCATCACCGCCGAATTTAACATGCTTCCGCATGATGTGACAGCAATCGCTCATTACGTGCCTGGACAACCTCAGAGCCTCACGGTCATCAATGAAAGTGGTACCATTATCAAGGAGTATACGGGCGGCTCGACCGTGCAGATCGATGCCAATGTGACTCCCGAGGGGCAGATCTTCAATCGTTGGCTATTTAAACCTTCTAATCCTTATGGCGTGAAAGTTACCGATGCCGTGACTTCCTTCGTTATGCCATCCCATGACCTAATCGCGACGGCACAGTATTGGGACAGCGAATCTGAAGCTATTTTTGGCAAGCTTGCAAAAGGCATCAATGTTGATCTCGCCCCACCCGGAGGGCCTATTCCCAGAAAGAACACGTATAAGCCGGCCTATTTCGATGCCTGTAAAGCAGCTGGATTTAGAAGCGTTCGCATGTTCTTTAGCGCATGGGCACCCCCTGAGTTATACAAAGACATCGTAGATGATGCATTGGAAAGGGATCTTACGATTGTTCTTTGCATGTGGGGAAAAGCCGCCTGGATATCTGATCCGGACCCGGGAATGCGGGAGTTTGTCCAATTGTGGGAAAATTTTGCTGAGTGCTTTAAAGATTATCCAAAGGAACTGATTTTTGAACTCCTGAACGAACCATCTGGCATACAATGGCCCAATGGCCTCACGGATGAAAAAGCTATCCAATACATTAACGCGGTCATTCCTGCCATCCGAGCGATAGACGCGGACCGAATTCTTGGACTCAGCGGTCCTGCATTGAACGAGGCGGAAGAATTAGCCCAATACGTTACACCGGAACACCTGACATATGAATTGAAAGATGGAACTGGATTTGAAGAGGACACGAATCTCTTGGGTATCGTCCATATGTATTATCCGTACAGTTTTTCCCACAATACGGTTTCTTTACGGAACATCCCTGGATGGCAGGATGAAGTGACGGAAGCCCTGGAATTTCCGCGGGATTGGTCAAAGACCTACGGCAAACGCGTGGTCCTGACGGAATGGGGCGCTTTTGCACCACCTTTGCATACTAACAATGACTTCCGAACCTATCTCCAGTTCATTTATGATACTTGCGTGTCCTTCGAAATCGGTTCCATGTATTACAGTGTGGGTTTCAACGATGATTGGAATTTTACGATCCTTCATACCCAAAACGGATGGAACCAGGTCGCGCTGGATGTGCTCACAGGTGTCGAAGATCCACCCGTACCATCTTTGGATTAAACCCGCGGCGAGGAATTTTGGTTATGCGATTCCAGGCTCGGTCATGGTCGATAAGGATTGTGGATAGAAAGAAGGTAATAAAAGGAACACCGTATGTATACATTAGGAGCGGAAATCGTCCCCTACCACGACTACTCCTTGGACGAGTCCCTGCGGGAGCTCGCGGACATGGGCTTCACCCACATCAATCTGTGGACCTCGGCGCCACCTCTGGCGCACCACGTCAATCCCGGCGATGACATAGGGGCTATTAAGAAGACATTGAAGAAATACGGCATCACCCCGACCGGGCTGACCATGTACGGCAAAACCCGGGAGGAGATGCGCCAGCGCATTCACATGGCCGCTGAACTCGAGATCCCCTATGTCATATTCGACTGCGAGGCACACTACCCCAATTTCGTCTCCCAATTCCTACCGCCTCTCCTGGAAACCTGCGAAGCGACGGGTGTGAAAATCGCCGTCGAAAACCATCTGACCGTGCCCTTCACGGCCGACTTCGAGAGTGGCGGACACGAGGAAGATCGCTGGGACGAAGGGGTCGACACACTAGCGCAGATCAAGCGGCTCGTCACCGACATCGACTCACCTTTTCTCGGCGTCTGCGTAGCGCCTCCCCATCTATGGGTGGAACAGGAGACCATAGGCGACGTCGTGCGCTTCCTGATGGAACGCAAGAAGCTCTTCTACTACTATGTGTGGGACATCGACCCCGCTTACCAGCGCGGAAAGGACGGCCTCGACTTCGGCCCAGGTGAATTGCAGATACCTCGACCGGATGGCGTCCTCGACTGGCGAGTGTTGCTCCGCGACCTGGCCGCCAGTGGCTACGAGGGCGTCGCCAGCCTGAAGTGCCACGGCACCGCCGGCTGGGGGCTCGACTATATCTCCTCCCAGATGCGCGCCTCGGCTGAATACGTCCGGAATTGTCTGCCGAAAGCATAAGGGGAAGAAGGTGTAATAAAGGCTAAACCAAAGTTGAATCCATTTTCGAGCCAAAATTAGGGGTTAATCGGTTGTTATTCAATAGGTTAACGCCCTTTTTTATTTTTAGAAATGTAGCCAAGATTTGGGGTCCCACGAATTCACCGTTTGTGTGGTCGAGGTCATTTTACCATGGCCTGAGTTTAACTGAATCAGTCTTTTAATTGGCGAACCCTTGGAGGATCATCCAATCGAGGAAGCGTTCTTTGAGATGAGCAGACCAAAATGGGGCGGCCTTTGCTCTAAATTTATTGCTCATCCGACTAGAATCTGAAGGTATTGGTTAACAAGATCTGTCTTGGGGGCGCGAAGCGAACTCGTGCGATAGAACCGTCCGGCTGGAAGCGAATGGCGTCCACGTCGGTGTTATCCCAATTGTGAACATTTCGAAGGTTGACCTGCATTTTCCAGTCAACCTTGCCGAAGATCTTCATCCTATAGCCGAGGATGAGATCGATCGCGAGATCCGTGTCAGTGAAAAATGGATTCAAGACATCGGGCTCGATATGAGAGTTTTCACCGAGAGGTACACCTTCACCACTGCCATCGTTTTTAACCCACTTGATGGGAAACCCGCCAGCGGCTTTGTCCTGCCAGCGGGAAGCGCCTCCGACAGAGAAGCCCCTAAGTTTACCTTCTAGGAAGGTATAGTTGGTGACGAAATTGAAGCGCCATTCCCGTTGCTCGGAGGTGGGTTTTCCTTCTTCGCCTTTGACCGCATAATAGTCGAGAAGCCGGTCATAGGTTTGATCTCGGATATTGGCTCCCTGGGGCGGCTCGGTGGGATCGCCCCAGTCGAGGTCGCCAAACTCTGCCAGATAAGGCGCCCACAACTCGTCAACCAGTTTGCCCAGTCTTGGAGCGACATCGTCTATAAAGACCTTTTGCTGAGCGGCATTGAAGGCCATGCGCCAGCTTGGGCTCGGATTGAATATGAACGCGGCTTCCATGCCCTTAGCCTGGACGGTTTGCGTATCGGCGACATTGCCGGGGCCCTGCGATTCCACGTCACCATTAGATTGAAAGCGCAGATTATAGGCGGCTATAATTCTAGGATCCTGCACCGTGGAAGTCAGCGGAGCGAGAGCGTCCCACGCCCTTTGCAGGTTCCCCCATTTTCGGAGCACTGCTTCATCGAAAGGCAGATCAAACTCGTCGTCGAGGCCTGTTTCGGGGTCGATCACGATATTCTGGTCCGCAAAGTCCGGATCGACGACGAGGAGCGAGCGATCGGCATCAATTTCGGCCACCGTATGCCCCGTGACTTCTTGAAGGTTTCTGCTTAAGCGTCCCCAATACTGAAATACACGAGTCTGAAGGCTGTTAAATACGCCAGACACTCCTGCGGTCGCATCCGACAAATTTGCATCGAACCAATTGATACGAGCGACGAACTTGTCGTCGAACAGGTAAAAGCTAATGCCATAGTCTTTGCTCGTGCCGGTAGGCGACGGTAGTGGCTCGCGAAATTGGTCGACTCGAGTTGATTCCGGCACGAAATTTTGGGTGTCGTTGTAATGTAGGGTGATATCGACAATCGATTTTGGCAGCGGAATAAGGTCCATTGGCCAGCGAAGCACTCCTCCGTAACCGAAGATACTCGATTTTTTCTCAATGAAGTTGCCATCGAACACGTCCCAATTTTCTGGGCTTATATCCGGAATCTCGTCGCGGCCAAGGAGGATGGGTTCGGTGTTGATATAAGTTTCAACGGTATCTTGGCGGTAACCCATATTGACGATCAGGAGTTGGTTGAAAATCTCGGACTGAGAATTGACCGCCAAAGAGGACGTGGTCGTTTGTAATCGGCGCACGTTCTTGTCGGGTGTTTCGCCAGGGGTAAAGGTTCCCCATAAAAATTGCTCGTTTCCGGTGCCCGCCCTTCGATCCTCAAAGACGGCTTCATAGGTGTAGTCGGGTCCAAGGTCCCAGTATAGCTTCGGGAAGCTTTGGCCGATTACGCCGCGCAGGTCGTAATCAGCTGGAGTGAGAGTGAAGTCGCTGAGGGACCAGCCGGGCTCGAGCGCTCCAGGTTGAGGCGGACCAATATATACATTGTTGGGCACTTGGCGGACTGAGTTTCCGACAAACTGGGCATCGGCGGCCCCGATAGACAGAACGGGATCCGGATTTCCGAAAGCGTTGACTGAGAAATTGACAAGTCGCTCTTTGTAAACGTTTTCGTCCCCGAGAATGGTCAAGGTGTGGTTGCCCAGGATCTTGGCCAGATTGTCATTGTTCAGACTATCGGCAAAGTCGTGTTTGACGAATCCCGTGAAACGAAGGGACTGCCTCTGCTCGTCATTCACCCGTCTCCCAGCTTTGGTCAGAATCATCGGCCGTGCGAAATTCGGATTGGGCAATGGGTCGTAATTGCCGGATTCGATGTAATTGGGGTCCTGGGGAAGAAGGAGTGTCTGATTGGTGTCAAAGGTGACCACTGCGTTTCCTGCGTTGAATGCCGTAAAGCTATCGCGGTAAAGGTCTTGGTAGTCGAAGGCGATTTCGAATCCTCCATTCCCCTCCCATAAGGACTGTTGGAGCACCAGGTTGTAATTGAGCAAATCGCGCGAGTAGAAATCGTTGTCCCAGCCAAGGTTGTTGCGGCTGAAATCGAAGGTATCCAAATTGGTGAACCCTTGGTCGAGCCAGCCCGTACCCTTTATGTCACTTAGGTTTCCGGCATATATGCCTCGAGGCGATCCTGAGTTTCTGCCTATGAGTACGCTCCAGTAATTTAAGATTTCGTCTTGGTCCCTTGCTCTATCCGTTCTGCGATCGATACTATTACCCCGAATCTGATCGGTGTAGGCGAAACCGGGATCTCGGCCATTGCTCCCGTCCCAGACAAAACCCCAAGCGCCATTGCTCCATCCGATGCCATCGTAGCCTCTCGATTCATCATCCACTGTATTGGGATCATCCTCGAGGCGGATGGGAAAACCTGATGCTAAGTATGCCGCTTGTTCCTCGTCCGATAGGTCGTCAAAATCATCCTGCTCAATGCCTTCGCGGTTCCAGCGATTGCGAGCGAAATAGGTTGTATCGAATTGGGCGGGACGATCTAGAAAAGTCGATAGGCCTTCCTGGGGCAAGAGCACGTCGGGAGCATTGCCAATAATTTCACCGAGTTCCATGTGACCGCGAATGACGGTATTGGAGCTTCCGAAAGGTTGGTAGGTGAAGGCGGTGTAGATGCGGTCGTCATTCTCGTAAGTTGGGCGCTGACGGTATTGGGTGCGATCCACTAGACCGTTAACGCGAAAGGCTAGCCTATCTTCGATGAGAACTCGATTGATTCCAAATGACCCGCGGTAGGAGGGATTTTCTCCACCAGATCCGATCCGAGTGCTTATCTCAGTGTCATCGCGGAAACGCGCTCGGGCCATTCCACTATTGACCAATCCGGCTGGAGATCCCAGGCCGAAAAGGAAGGAATTGGCCCCGCGATTGATGTCGACGCGTTCGGTATTGTAGGAGTCCAGGGGAATGTCGGTGACGAAAAAATTTCGCGTACGGTCTGGAGCGGCCAGCCCGCGGATTCGCGCCGTGCCATCCGGATCGCGTCTGGCGTTTCCTGTACTGGTTTGGCCTGTGGCTCCTGTCTCTGCTCCAGTGAAATTGCCCAGAATCCCAGCGACTTCGGAGCTAGTAGTGTACTGGAGTAGCTCCTCGATGCCGGTGGCTCCAAGGTCGTCCATGAACTCCTTAGTGACGACCTGGATGGCCGCTCCTGTGTTTTTCAGGGACTGGTTGAGTCGCCCGGCGGCCATCGTCTGGGAGGCGTAGTAGCCTTCGTCTAGCGAGGCATCGATGATGAAGGGCGAGAGTTCGAAGACTTCTTGATTCTCGGTCGAGTCGTTCTGGGCCCAGCCTGTGAACGAAGCGCCGAGAAGGCCGTATGCTATTAGCGCCGCCTTCGTCTTGGCTCGATGTGTTCTATTCATGTAGGATCGGTGGTTATGGGTTTGTAGGCCAGCGAATAATTGCCTACGCAAAATCAATTCGAAGGGATAGCGCCCTTAGTTCTCACCCCTGCCGTCTTGGAGATCAGCCAGATTGCAGTTAATAATTTGGGTTAGATTAATTTAGGGGGATTGGCTCTCTTTGGCTTCTCCTATTCGGAACGCATATCTGCTACGTTCTCTTTGTATGCTTACTAAAAGGCGTGTGCTCTTTCCGTTAATTTTAAAACAATTGTTATTAGTAGTCATATTATAATCGTTCATGATAGTCAACGGCAATTATTTTCAAAAGGTAGCGGAGATAATTTGTTAGGGCGTTTAGTCCAAAGTTGAATCCATTTTCGAGCCAAATTTAGGGGTTAATCGGTTGTTATTCAATAGGTTAACGACTTTTTTTATTTTTAGAAATGTAGCCAAGAATAATAAAAAGCACAAAAATGGCAAAACTTACCATAGCTACCTTCTGCGCCGCACCTACAGGCAGGGTAAGAAAGTTAAACACCAAACCCTAGGCAATATCTCACATTTGCCCCTAGAGATCATCGAGTTTTGTGTGCCGCAATCCCCTGTTGGCGGCAGATCGAAAACGCAAACGCGAGCAACTATTGAAGGCTACTGAGAAGCTCTTGGAGCCCATCGTCAAAGATTCTAAGTTGTAGGAGCGGCTTTACGCCGCGATTGCTTGGAGGCTGTTTCGTGGGATCGCGGCGTAAAGCCGCTCCTACCTTGGATATCTCACTACCGAACGCGACATTAGCCCGGAGGCGAGGTCGAGCTAGACTTGGTGGCGCGTCGAGTCTACGTTTATACGAACCCGTTGGTGACCTGGGAATATGACCACAAGACAAGAAATGAAATTTCCGAATCTATTCAACCCGTTCCGGATCCGCGATGTTGAGCTACGTAACCGTTTTGTCTTTCAACCCCACTTTACCGCTCTGGGCACTCTCGACGGGATGCCCTCGGATGGTCATGTTGCCTACCACGAGGAACGCGCGCGCGGCGGTGTCGCTTTAATCATCCTCGAGAGCCAAGCCATCCATCCTACGGGTAAGATGTCCCGCAGGTTTATCAATGCCTGGGACCCTGCCGCTATACCACTGCTGCGAAACATTACGGAAGCCGTTCATGCTCACGGTACGAAAATCTTCAGCCAGCTCACGCACGGCGGCCATACTTCACTGGAACAGCCTCCGCATATCATGTGGGCGCCGACACAGATGCCGGAACCGTCGAGCCATTTCAGTACCAAGGCAATGGACGAGGACGACATCGACGCCGTGATCAATGGGTTTGCCAGGAGCGCCGGCAACGCCCTGGAGGCCGGCTTTGACGGAATCGAGATCAAAGTTGCCCACGACGGACTGCTCCGCTCATTCGCTTCGCCCTTTTTCAATCATCGTGTCGATCGTTATGGCGGCTCATTCCAAAACCGCATGCGACTTTCGCTCGAGGTTCTCGAAGCTATCAGGAAAGCAACCGGTGATAATTGTCCGGTGGGAGTTCGTATCTGCCTGAACGAATTCACCACCTTTGGCTACGGGCTCGAGTACGGGATGAAAATGGTGGAATGCCTGGAGAAAAGCGGGCTTGTCGACTACATGAATTCCGATGCGGGTTCTTTCTCGAGTTACTGGATGGAAATCCCTCCGGCTGCCGTGGCCCCCGAGGACTTTCAGAAGCTCAATGCGGCGCTAAAACGCGGCACCCGGCTTCCCGTCATCGCATTCGGTCGCGTCACACCGCCCCAACGCGCGGAGGATATGGTGCGGACGGGAGTGGCCGACCTGATCGGCCATGCCCGCCAGTTGATTGCCGATCCGGAGACTCCCAACAAGCTTCAAGCGGGGCGTACGGATCTCGTGCGCCTCTGTGTGGCTTGCAACGATGCCTGCATTTACCAGGTCGGTCAGGAGAAAGCGATTCGGTGCATACACAATCCGGGCGCAGGACTTGAACGCGAGGTCAACGAACGCCTTGTGGCGCCTGCCGAAGTTGCGCGGCGCGTTGTTGTCGTGGGCGGTGGTCCGGCCGGGTTGAAGGTTGCGGAAATTGCGGCGAAACGCGGCCACATGGTTACCCTTTTGGAGCGCGACCGCGTGTTGGGGGGTCAGGTTCGCCTCGCGGCAAAACAACCCGAGCACGAAATCATTGGTGAGGTGACACGCTATCTCGAGGCGGCTGTGGTCGATCGGGGAGTCGATCTCCAGCTTGGTGTGACAGCGACTCCGGCGTCGCTCCGGGAGCTTGCCGCTGATGTGATCGTGATTGCAACAGGATCGGAACCGAACCTTCCGAACCAGCAAAGAGACGATGCGAAGCACGCGCGCGACCTCGGGAGACAAGTGCTGCCGTCCATCCCGGGCCTGGATCAAGACTTTGTCGTGTCTTCCGACCAAATCCTTTCGGGGGAAGTGGAACCGAGCGGGAATGTGCTCGTGGTCGATGACAACGGGCATTGGGAAGCGGCCGGAACGGCGGAGTACCTCAGTGAGCACAACTGTCGTGTTCAGGTCATCGCTTCCCATTCCTTAATCGGTGAGGACATAGAGGCCGGCACCCGGACGCTTTTCTACCGTCGCGCTGCCATCAAGGGTATTCAACTCCGTCCCAGCACGGCGCTTCTGGAAGTTGGCAACCATCGCGTCAAAGTCGCCGCGGTTTTCAGCCCCAGCGACCCAACCGGATGGAATAAATACCTGCTTGTGCCGGGCGACGAAGAATGGATCGAAGGGATCGATTGGGTCGTTCCGGTAATTGGTCGACGTTCCAGGGAAGACCTTTACCTGCAACTCAAGGAATCTTCCGGGTTCGATGGAGTGCAAATCGAACGGGTCGGCGATTGTGTCGTGCCGCGATTGATCCAAAGTGTCATATCAGAAGCGTTCACCTTGGCACAGACTCTGTGAGATGGCGCATGTTGCGGATCGGCTTCGAAGAGCGCGGGGGAAGGGGTCAAGACGTAAAAAGTTATGCCTTACAGGGTCGGTCGTCTTGTAAAAGTGTATGGAGTGCAACGGAATACAGTTTTTAAGACCTGACCCTTTTCTTCCGTAAGGCATCACTTTTCTACGGCATGACCCCGACGGACGTGCGAGGAAATTTCTGGGACACCACACTAGGCCAAATCTTGACACCGGCAGGGTCTGAAAGAATATATGCAATCGGTTGCATAAATTATTCATCAAACTCCAACTAAATTGAAAGACAAAGCATTATTAATCGCGGTAATCTGGATACTCGTTATGGCAAGGGTTGAGGCGGCAAAGGACTGGCCGGTGATAGGCCAGGGGATCAATCTCGATTTTTCCACGACCGAGGTAAATAAAATCGGCTACGATCCCGCCTATTACGACGTATTCAAGGCGGCCGGATTCGATAGCGTCCGGTTTTTCGTCAAGCAGGGAGTTGATCCCCTGCATTACCGGGAAGCCATCGATGGCGCCATCAATAGAGGACTGCCCGTGGTGATTACCGGATTCACGGGAAGGGTCCATGGAAAAGAGTCCTTTGTCCAATATTGGAGAAGCTTTGCCGATCTCTACCAAATGTATCCGAAAGAGTTGGTTTTCGAGATCATGAACGAACCGTCAATGGCGGGACACCCAAACGAACCCAAGTACGATGTTGAACTTATGGACTGGCTCGGTGATGCCATTGTGGCTATTCGAGCAACCAATCCGACACGGGTGATCGCCGTGGGCGGCCCAAGCTATAACCATGCCGACATGCTGGTCAAGTACGTCACTCCCGAGTATTTGAATTATCGCCTTCCGGATGGCACCGGGTTTGAGGACGACGAGAATATCTGGGGAATTTTTCATTGCTACAATCCGCAGGGCTGGTCGCATAGCTCATAAATCGAAACCGGTGATCGAGGTTAATCCCGATTGGAAAGGAGAAATCCTCGATAAACTGGATCTTGGCCACCAGTGGGCTCAGACGCATGGCAAGAAAGTGCTGCTGAGCGAATGGGGAACCCGCTTGCACAACCCTCGTGAAGACATTTTGGAAGTATTGGGTTTCATGAAGGAAGAGGCTGCGAAAAGAGATATCGACTGGATGTACTACTGTGGCGTCTTCAACAATGCCTGGTCCTTTGCCCTCTATAATTCGGAGTGGGGCTTCGAGAAAACGGCCGATTTGGTGGAAGTCCTCACCGGAGAAGCGCCGAAAATGATGACGCTGCCGACGAATCAGATCAATAATTCCGCCTTCATGATGGATACCGAGCATTGGTACACTAACGGACATGTTACCCTCGGTACGGCTGACGGGCAAGGGGTCGACGGGTCGACCGCGCTTCGCTGCATGGTGATGTTCGTCTGGCCGCAGGAGCCAATGATCTACCAGGAAACCAAGCCCACTTGGAGGTTCTATTCCGAAGGATTTTACATGCTCCAGCTTCGCCAGGGGAACACTTATAGCATTTCTTTCCATGCCAAGACGACTTATAAGACCACTCTGCGCGTGCAACTGGGAGAGGCCGGTAAGGATCTCGCCCTATGGACGTCTGAGCCAGTGGAGATCGATTCGGATCTCAAAAAATATGAGCTTACTTACGTGCACGAAACAGAGTCTGTAGAGAGCGCCCGCTTTTCCATTATTTTCAGCGACCGCCATAGCGAGGTCATTTTGGATGATATAAAATTGGTGGGCACCCGTCCCTAACGATGAAAGGATCTCTCGCAACCGTCTGGGAGATTCCAAAGCCGTTGTCGGTTCTCCCAGTCCAGGTGGACGACGACACCGTGATCATGCTGCGACGCCACGGAAACCCGGAGGGCCCCAGGCTGGTGCTGAGCCACGGTAACGGCCTTGCCATCGACCTATACTATGCGTTTTGGTCGCTCCTGAGCCGCGATTTCGACGTGCTTGTCCACGACCTTCGGAATCACGGTTGGAACGAAGTCGGCGCCCAGACGGACCACCGCGTCGATACCTTTGCACGAGACCACGACCGCATTCTCGAGGCGATCGGCCGTCGCTATGGCGAGAAGCCTACAGTTGGGGTGTTTCACTCCATTTCAGCCCTGGCATGCCTTCATGCGCCGTCGCGGGGAGACGGTTACTCCGCCTTGGTGCTTTTCGCCCCGCCCCTCTGCAACAGCGGCTCCATGTACCGGGCGTTCGAATCGCGGGCTATGAGCACAGCCGACATGCTCAGGCGGAGGACACAATGGTTCCGGTCCAGGGAGGAACTGGCGGAACTTCATACCTATTTGCCCTATTTTCAGCGGGCCGTTGGGGGAGTCTTCGAACTTGTGGCGAGAACGACCCTCAAGGCGTCGGCGACCGGCCAAGGGTTCGAGCTCAGGTGTCCCGCCGAGTTCGAGGCGCAAATCTGGGACCATGCCTCGACGTATGCGGTGACCGTCGACTTTGACGCCATGAGGTGTCCTGTCAAAATCGTAGCCGCGGACCCCACCGCAGAGGACCCGAGCGACCCGACGTTCGACTACGGGAACGCGCCAGTGGACCATGAGTTCATCCCCGACACGACACATTTCCTGCAACTCGAAAAACCGCAGGAGTGTGCCGTGGCCGTGCGGAGGTTTCTGAAGCAGGTGGGAATCCTGGAGAATCAAGTGTTCCCTTGAGTTCCACCTCCCCCACTTCGTAGCTACGGATGCCCCATGACCATGGAAGTAAGTTTATTCCAGGCCCAATTTACCCGGATTCATGATCCCGGTTGGATCAAGGGCATCCTTGATACGCTGTAAAACCGTGTAGCTGCTGCCTAGCGCCTCCCGGACATAGGGCGAGCGGGCTAAACCTGCGCCGTGATGATGTGAAATCACCGCCCCGTTCTTCAAACAGATCTGCATCGCCGTGTCCCAGACTTTCAACAGCAACTGTTCAGCCACGGCGTCGTCAGCTACTCTGCCTAGCAAGATGATATAGAGCGAAGTGCCTTGCGGATAAACATGCGAGAAATGGCCCAAAACTTCGTCGGCGTAAGGGGACAAAGCTTCCTTCAACTCATGATAGGTATCCAAAATCCCGTGCCAGAAGTGGGCGATTTCTATAGTCTCGGCCAGACCACCTGACTCGGCTAGCAGATTCTCAACCGTAGAAAAATCATAACGGCGATCCATCCATGCTTCTACCGGAGCAGAGCCGATTTTCTGTCCGCCCGCTTCTGCACAGAGGTCCATTGCTGCCGTATATTCGGCGAGGGCAATGCTCTCCCCACCCTCAAAACCAAGGAACATCACGCATTTATCAAATGAGCTATCTTGCATGGCATGCCGGGATTCAGCCACATCATAAAAGCGAACCAGAAAAGGCCTTAATTCCTGCCGCATTAATTGCCGCATGACGGTTACGCCAGCTTCCAGGCTGTCAAAGGTAACGGCTTCGAGCAGCCGGAAATCCGAGACGGGAAAAATTTTGAGCGTTACGTCGGTGATAACACCCATAGTCCCCTCGGCCCCCATAAATATGTGGCGTAAATCCGGCCCGACAGACGCACGAGGCGCGTTCACTGTCTCTACAATTTCGCCGTTTGCCAAGACGACAGTGTAGGCGACTACTAAATCTTCGATGCCGCCATAACGAGATGAGAACTGCCCCACGGCGCGTGTAGCTATCCAGCCGCCGACTGTTGAACGATCCAAGGATTGGGGCGAATGATTCAGCGTATACCCCCGACTGTTCAATTCAGCTTCCAATTTGTGACCGAATATACCGGCTTCCACTTTGACCAGGAGGGATTCTTCGTCCAGGGAGATGACACGATCCATGCTTGATGCATCAAGCATGATGCCACCTTTTGTCGCCAAGGGCTGACCGGTTACGCTGGAACCGCCGCCCCAGGGAGTCACCGGAATGTTATTCTCATTGGCCCATTGCAGAATTTTACTTACTTGCTCGACGCTGCGGGCTTCAATAACAACATCGGGGGCAAACGGCCGTTTTCCTTGACTGCGCCATTTTGCGGTTACAGGCCAAACATCATAGCTGTGTCTAGTGATGACGTCTTCATCGGTGATGACAGACTCAGAGCCAAGTAAATCTTGTAAATCTGTTATCCAATTCAACTCAGCCGCATCCGCACGATCAACAGAAGCCGCTTCGATATATTCCTTCAAACTGCTTCCAATATTATTTTTCATGTCAGGTCCTGAATCCGGCAGTCAAGCTGCAGGTTCAAATCGATTTTCTGCCACCCATTTACGATAGTCTTCGACCTGTCGAACCCGTTGATTTTCATTCCAACCCAATAAGTTCGCCATCTCTAAAGCTACGGTATTGGCCGTATCCAATCCCCCATCCTGCGTCCAGAAGAAAAGCGTCGCCCGACGGGTGAAAAAATCGGTCACAGTCATAGCCATTTCACTCTCTACGGCATAGCGAACCTCAGCAGCAATCAGCTTGTGGCCGCCCATACTGCGAGCCGCGTCAGGATCCCGGTTCACTAGTTCCGCTATTTTGGTAAAGTTTCCGCCGTATTGTTTAAGGAGCCGGTCTTTTACATCCTCCGGAAGGTTGACACCAGGAGCTAGTTGCTTAGCACGTTCGATGCTTTCTGCATCGCCTCCGCTCAATGGCTCTGTTGCAGTTGTAGTAGCGGGAACGCCCCGTACTCCAAAGTTTTCCCCCAGCAGTTCGATGGCCTTGTCAATGACCTCGTAGCCCATCACCCGAGCGGTGGTTAGTTTCCCGCCTGCAATGTTGAGCAAGCCATTGGGACTCACAAAAATTTCATGCTCCCGCGATACTGAACTGGCAGCCAGGTCGCCTTGCGGCTTTACCAGCGGGCGCAGTCCAGCCCACGTACCTACAATATCCCCGTAGCCCAGGTTACGGCCGGGCATGATGTGATTTGCCGCTTCCAACAGATAGTCGACATCTTCGTGAGTGGCTGTTACATGGTCAAACGATCCCTCGTAGAAGGTGTCTGTGGTGCCCACGTAAACCAGATCGCTGTCCAACGCGGGTATAGGCCATACGGTACGGCCATCGCGCGGAGATTGCAGGAAAACAGCGTGGTTCAGGGGAAAATCCTTTTTGCGCAGCACAATGTGGATCCCTTTTGTGGGGCTCAGCATCTTGTTCTCGATGCCCTGTTCCATAAAGCGGATCTCATCTGTCCAGGGACCAGTGGTGTTGACAACCTGTTTAGCCTTGATCACCCCCTCCTCGCCGGTAATCAGATCAACCGCTTCCACCCCGGATATACGCCCGTTGTCCTGAACCAGGCCTTTCACCTCCATACAGTTGGCGGCCAGCGCTCCGGCATCACAGGCAGCTTTCATTGTTTCGATGGTAAAACGGGCGTCATCGGTAAGGAAATCGTAATAGAAGCCGCCGCCTTTCAAACCCTTGGAGTTTAGATGGGGCTCAATCTCAAGCAGCTTCTTTTTATTGAGCATTTTGTGGCGTCGTTCCCGCGGATTTCCCGAGAAGGTATCATAAAGGGTCAGCCCGGCATTCAACATGAATAGGGTAGCGGGCAGCCAATCGAACATCATATGATACCCTTGATAGAGCAGGTAGATGAAGGGGCGGGGATGAGACAGGTGCGGGGCCAGGGCGAGCATCAATTCACGTTCACGGCAAGCTTCACGAACCAAGCCGAAATCAAATTTCTCCAGATAACGCAAGCCGCCGTGAAATAGCTTAGTCGAGCGGCTGCTGGTGCCGGAGCCAAAATCGTTCTTTTCCAGCAGTGCAACCGACAATCCTCGTAGAGCTGCATCACGCGCCGCAGATGTTCCGGTTGCCCCGCCACCGATGATTAGCAAGTCGAAGGTTTGACCGGTTAATTCACCGATTTCAGACCTTTTCACCGAGAATGCCTTCTTTTACCTTGTGCCCATGCAGGCATTTACCGCTATTTGGCCCACTCCATACTGCGCTTAACGGCCTTCGTCCAATCAGCATAAAGTTCCTCTCGTTGCTCGGAAGACATCTGTGGTGTGAACACTTTGTCAGTGGCTTGGCCGGCAAAACAGTCCTGCGGGTTGTCCCAGAAACCAACCGCTAATCCGGCCATATAGGCCGCACCCAGACTGGTCGCTTCGGATTCTGCCGGACGCACAACATCGGCGTTGAGCATGTCAGCTTGGAATTGCATCAAAAAATCATTTTGAGACGCTCCACCATCGACTTTCATCGTCTCAATATCAACGGCAGAGTCGCGGCGCATCGTTTCCAAAAAGTCTTTGGTCGAAAAGACGATCCCTTCCAGTGTAGCCCGCACCAAGGTGGGCCCGGGTTGTCCCGCGAGTAATGCCAATGATCATACCACGGGCATAAGAATCCCAGTAGGGTGCTGAGAGCCCGGCCAGGGCAGGCACGAAATAAACGCCACCATTGTCAGTCACAGAGGTAGCAATGGCTTCGGTTTCGCTTGAGCTGGCGATCATTTCCGCACCATCGCGCAGCCATTGCACTGCCGCACCGGTGACTGCGGAGTAACCTTCCAATCCATAAGTGGTCACCCCGTTCCTTCGCCAGGCAATGATGGTGTTCAACCCATTATGCGACACGATGGGTTCGTGACCGATATTCATGTCAAGGAAGGTACCGGTTCCATGGGTACATTTGACCATACCTGGTTCGACACAACCCTGGGCAAATAGAGCCGCATGCTGATCGGCAATCGCCCCGGTGATGGGAACCGCCGAACCCAAAACGGAAGGATCCGCGACTCCAAATTCACCAGAATCAGGGTAAACGTCGGGGAAAAGGCTCAGGGGCAAGCCCAAGAAGTCGAGCCACTCACCATACCATTCATTATTCAGCAGATCGTATGATCCAGTGACCGATGCGTTGGACGCAGCGATAGCGTGTACCTTGCCACCAGTCAGCTTGTGGATCAACCACGAGTCGATGGTACCGAAAGCAAGTCGACCCCCAGCGGCCTGCTCCTTTATACCGGGCAGGTTGTTGAGCATCCAGTGCAGGCTGAGCGAGGAATAAACCGGGGCTAGGGCCCAGCCGGTACGGGCGTATACTTTTTCAGCCCATTTCCCTCGGATCTCCTCGACAAAATCGGCCGTGCGGGTATCTTGCCACACGATCGCCTTGCCAACCGGTTCTCCCGTTTCGCGATCCCACAAAACAGTTGTGGCGCGCTGGTTTGTGATCCCAATCGCGGCGATCTCATCAGTGGTAACGCCACCCTCGGCCATCGCCTGGTGCATCATCGCTACAGTATTTTCCCAGATCTCCACCGCGTCATGTTCCACACGGTCGGGAGCAGGATGGTGCTGTGTGAATTCGGTATACGCCTGGGCTTTGATCTCACTGTCCCGGTTGACAATCAACGCGCGGGTGCCAGTCGTTCCCTCGTCTATAACTAGAACATATTTTTGTGCCATTTTTATTTCTCCTTTGCTTGGCTTTCTATTTTTCTGGCTGGTGGGAAGGGAGGATCGTGCGAAGGCTCGCTGAACACGCACAATACTTCGGCCGGTCGCTTATTTGGGTTGATCAACCGATGAGGAACATTTGCGTCAAAATAGAGGCTGTCACCGGTCCGCAGAGAAACCACTTCCCCATCGTATTCGAACCGGACTGACCCGGACTGAACATAGAGAAATTCTTCTCCTTCGTGCGCCATGGCTTTTTCGCGGGCCACTCCGCCGGGAATCGTGATCAGAAACGGATCCATCGTCCGGTTCATTCGCTTGTGGGCCAGCGATTCATAGAGGGATGTGTTTGTGGGTGAAGGATTGCGTTGAATGACCATTCGCTCGTCACTGCGGATGAGAACAAATTCCGGGGTATCATCCAGCCCTTCAAACAGCTCGGAAATGGATATGTCCAATGCCTTGGCGATCTTTCCCAATGCGGGAAGAGATGGCGTAACGCGAAAGTTCTCCACCTTCGAGAGCCAGCTGCGCGTCAATCCAGCCTGAGCCGCGACATCTTCAATGGTCTGACGTTGGTCAAGACGGCGATTCTTGATCCGCTGAGCAAGTTCCACCAGGTTCATCGTGCCATTCTTTCCAGCATTGTATTTTCACCTGCGAATGGGAATAGCGATGAGCGCGCTACAGACACAGGCCACGGCAACCACCGCAAACACCAGGCTCGTGTTGTGATTCACTTCAATAATCCAACCGATCAAAGGCTCGCCAAACCCTGCGAAGACATAGGCAAAGGTGTTCATGATGCCCGTCCCCGTCCCTGCCCGAGTCTTGCCCAACAGATCAGGGCAGAGAGCCCAAAAAGCAGATTGAGGTCCGTAGGCAAAAAATCCGGTCATAAATAGCAGCGCAATACCAAGTGAGCTTTCTCTCGGAAGAAAGAACATTCCCAGCGATGCCAAGGCGGCTAATGCCATGAACAATACGATTACTCGTGAACGGTTGGAATGGAACAACCGGTCGGACATCCAGCCGCTGGTCAGAGCTCCGAACGCCATCCCGATAGGCAGGGCAATGCTGACCCACATGGTGTCGGAGTTCTTCCAATCTTCCCCCAGAAAATGCACCGGCACCCAAATCAGCAGCCCATACCGAGCCATGCTTTGGAAGCCGATCGCCACGGAGGCAATCAGGAAGCGGGGGTTCGACAAAACATGCCGGTATCGGCTCCATGACGATTCGTTGTCTTCTTCATCTTTCACTTCGAATTCAGATGGCGAATCATCGCTATGACCGGGCGAGGGCTCAAATCCCAGATCCCTTGGCCGATCACGTACGATCACGAAATAGACGATTCCGCCCAGAAACAATAGAAGTACCGGTAGTCGAAAGATCCAGCGCCATCCCAGATCGAGTTCCAGAATCAACGTGGATGTGGAGAACGCCAACACGGAGGATAGACCCGCGGCGAACACATACAGTCCATAGACCTTGCCTCGCTCTTGATGGCCCCACCAGTTTGACAGAACCCGGCTTCCAGGCGCCCAGCCCATCGACTGAGCATATCCGTTAGCCGTCCAAGGCACGATCAAGGTCAATAGGTTTGAGCCAAAGCTGACCACCCAGTTCAGCCCGCATGACAGCAACGCGCCCAGACTCATCATGCGCCGGCCACCAAAACGGTCGCCGAGATTTCCATTGATCGACTGGCCAATAGCGTAGGCCCACAATAAGGCCGTGCTCGCCCAGCCGAGCATTGTTTTCGAGATTCCCAACTCCTCCTGAATCCCGGGAATGGCAAAGCCGAATGTCTGCCGGCCTGTGTAGAAGAACAGGTAACAGAACATGGTCGCAAGGAGGATGCGCCATTGGGCTCTCCGGAACCGGGTTGCGGAGGGCTCCGGGTATGGGCTGGATTTGTCAGGAAAAGACACGTGACCGGATGTTGACTCTAAATCCTCTTTGTGTAGCCTGAGTCATTCTTCCTGCAAATGCAATGAAGTTATCAAAAAGCTCCTTACCCCTAGTGTGGTGTCCCAGAAATTCCCTTGCACGCCCGTCGGGGTCATGCCGTAGAAAAGTGATGCCTTACGAAAGAAAAGGGTCGGGTCTTAAAAACTGTATTCCGTTTTACTCCATACACTTTTACAAGACGACCGACCCTGTAAGGCATAACTTTTTACGTCTTGACCCCTTCCCCCGCGACCTCGAAACCTGCAGTTTGTGTGAACGAATTAATGAGACACCCCACTAGTAGATGAACCCTGAACCGGCCGAAATTTTGGTGAACGACATCGTCTTGGATGTTCCTGGCCGACCGATCGCCGTGATTTGCATCGATGGTTGTGCGGATGAATATCTCAGCCTGTCAATGGCTCGGGATCGCATGCCTCATGTGCAGAGGATGGCCGCGAAGGGCTATCGTGGCATGGTGCGAGCGGCTTTGCCTTCATTCACCAACGTGAACAACTGCGCCATCGTGACTGGCACACCCCCTAATCAGACGGGAATCGCGGGAAACTATATTCTCGACCCGGAAACCGGGGAAGAGGTCATGACCAACTCGAGCAAGTTTCTCCGGAACGATTCGATTCTGGCCGCGGCTTCCCAAGCGGGGCGCAAGGTGGCAATGGTGACCGCCAAAGATAAGCTTCGCGAGTTGCTCTCCAAGAACATGGACGGGATCGCCTTCAGCGCTGAAAAAGCTGACGAGGTCACGGAAAAAGTGAACGGAATCTTGGACGCGGTCGGCTTGGTCGGCCCGGCGCCACCAATTTATTCCGCCGAAGCAAGCCTTTATGTACTTCGTGCTGGAGTCAAATTGCTCGAACAGGGCCGGGCGGATTTTCTTTACCTGTCACTGACCGATTATATGCAGCACAAGTTTCCGCCCGAGTCGCCTGAGTCGCTGGACTTCTACGCTGCTATCGATGAAGAATTTGGACGGCTCATCGAACTGGGCGCGATCGTCGGCGCCACTGCGGATCACGGGATGAACGCCAAGTGCCGGGCGGATGGATCGATCAATGTGATATATCTGGAATCCGAATTGGAGAAGCAATTCGGTCCGGGTTGTCGCGTCATCTGTCCGATTACAGACCCCTACGTTGTGCATCATGGGGCATTGGGTGGAGCCGTGAATGTGTATCTTCCCAACGGGGCCGATGGTTCAGCCATCGGCCGTTGGATCTTTAATCTGCCGGGTGTCGCCGAGGTTCACGACCGGGAGGCAGCCGCCTCCAAGCTCGAACTTCCCGCCGATCGAATCGGTGACCTGTTCGTGATGTCCACCCGGGATGCGGTCATCGGCCGGACGCCGGAACACCACGACTTGTCCAAGCTGGACGGCTCTCTCCGTTCTCATGGGGGACGCTACGAAGAAATGGTTCCCATGCTGCTGTCCGAAGCGCTGAACGACCGATACCAGGCCAAAGCCGCTGGAGACCCACGCAATTTCGAGATCTTCGACTTTGTTTGCAACGGCACTCGATCCAATAACTAACCTCAAAAGATGCCTCTTGATCTGCCATCCTATATTTGCGGCGAAGCCATCACCACCGATCGGAAATTCGACGTCTACTATCCATACGATAATTCACTGAGCGGCACGGTATCGGTGATAGACCGATCCCAACTCGAAGATGCGATCACCGGGGCACTGGGTGGGTCCGAACCGCTATCACGCTACGAGCGATCTGAGATTCTCAACAAGGTGAAGAACCTGTTGACCGATCAAGCTGAGCAATTCGCTCATCTGATCCGGCTCGAATCAGGGCTCTGCATGCGTGAGACACGATACGAAGTTGGCCGGACTCAAGACGTCCTTCAGTTCGCTGCCATCGAAGCGCTGCGGGACGACGGACAGATTTTCTCCTGTGATATCTCGCCGCAGGGCAAATCACGGAAGATTTTCACGCAACGCGATCCGCTGAAACTCGCAGCGGCGATCACCCCGTTTAATCACCCCTTGAACCAAGTGGCGCACAAGGTCGCACCGGCGATCGCGGCGGGAACACCCATCATGGTGAAGCCGTCCATCAAGACACCACTGACCGCGATCCGGTTCGCCGAATTGTTTTACGAAGCAGGATTACCGGGCTGGATGCTGAGTGTCTTTGCCGGTGAGATCGATGAGGTGGTGGAGCCGATGATCCGCGACGAGCGTGTGCAACTGGTAACCTTCACCGGCGGAACGCCCGTCGGGAAGCGGATTGCTTCCATCGCCGGTTACAAAAAGCTCTGTCTGGAACTAGGTGGCAATTCCCCCCTGATCGTTCTCGAAGATGCCGATCTGGATTTGGCAGTCACACTGGCTGCCGAAGGCTGTTACCGCAATAGCGGGCAGCGCTGCACGGCTGTGAAACGCTTGTTGATTCAAGAGCCCATTGTCGAGGAATTCACCCAGCGGTTGGTAGAGAAAACAAGCGAATACCCATGTGGCGATCCCGCCGACGAAGCCACTCGTGTCGGCCCGGTGATTGACGAAGAAGCCGCGCAACTCCTGGAACGCCGCGTTCGGCAAGCGGTCGATGAGGGCGCCAAGCTGATGATCGGAGGCAAACGGACCGGAGCACTGCTGGAGCCGACAGTCATTGCCGATGTGCCACGGACGACCGAAATGGTGTGCGAAGAGTCCTTCGGGCCACTGGCTCCGATTCTTACCGTAGGAGACCTGGATGATGCCATCGAGCTGGCCAACAGCTCAAATTTCGGGCTTTCCTCCGGCGTGGTGACCAACGATTTGGCGGCGGCGACCAAGGCCATCCAATCTCTGGAAACGGGAACGGTAAATATCAATCAAGTACCGGGATACCGGATCGAGTTGTCGCCATTCGGCGGCATTAAGGATTCGGGGCTGGGGATCAAGGAAGGGGTCATCGAAGCGATGAAGGTCATGACGACGGTGAAGACCTATTCACTCCCTTGGTGAACATCGGCGATGCAGATAGAATCACAGATTCAGGATGTTCATTTTGGAGAAGGTGCGATTGCAAAAGTCGCGGCCATTCTCGACCAGTTAGGAATACGGAAGGTCTTTCTCGTGGCGGACGAGCTTGCTTACCATCGGTCGGGAGCGGCAGACGAACTTGAACCTCTGTTTGCTGATTGCGGCGTGGAGCGATTATCGGGTTTCAAACCAAATCCAAAACTTGAGGACATTCAGCGCGGCATTCAAAAGTTTTGCGGGTCGAACCCCGATGTCGTGATCGCGGTCGGTGGTGGCACCGCAATCGATCTGGCCAAGCTGATTGGCGCTCTGGCCGATCATCAGGCTGATCCCGGAAAGATGATCACCGGCCATTGTGACATTGAAAAGAATGGACCACCTCTCATCGCCATTCCCACCACTGCCGGATCGGGCAGCGAGGCTACACATTTCGCGGTGGCTTACGTCGATGGCCAGAAGTATTCGGTTGCCGATTCGCGTCTGCTGCCGCGTCATGCGGTAATTGATCCTCGGCTCACTCACAGCCTGCCGGCGGGCGTCACCGCGGCCTCCGGTTTGGACGCCTTTTGTCAATCTGTCGAGTCGATCTGGGCAGTTGGAGCTACCGACGAATCCATTCGTTATGCATCGGAATCGGTCCAATTGGTACTGGCGAACCTCCCGCACTGCGTGCAGCATCCCACGCCTGAAGCTCGTATGGCAATGTGCCGGGCGGCTCATTTGTCGGGCAAGGCCATCAACATCAGCAAAACCACAGCACCGCATGCCATTTCCTATGCGATCACGACCCGCTTTGGACTGCCTCACGGCTTGGCCGTGGCCCTGACCCTCGGAGAGATTCTCAATTTCAATGCATCAGTTGATTCGACCGATTGCACTGACCCGAGAGGAGCTGGCCAGGTACAAGCCCGCATGGCTTTTCTGCTTGAACTTCTGGATCAGCCAACCGCGGAGCGTGGCGCAGAGAGAATCCAATCGCTGATGGAATCGGTTGGCGCTCCTCTTCAGCTGCGCGATGCAGGCATCCTGGCCGAAGATGAAGTCACCTGGATCGCCGATCAGGTAAACATGGAACGCTTATCCAACAACCCAAGAAAACTATCTAAACAAGGCATCGAAAAGATCCTGGTGAAGATCCGGTAAGGAACTGAAAAGCCTTGCTGGAACACCAGTTTCGATTGTCATTAATTATCGAAACCACTAACAACAAAGGAGTGTATTGTGAATCTATTTTCGCTGGCGGGAAAAGTCGCCCTCGTCACCGGCGCCAGTCGCGGCATTGGTCGCGGAGTGGCCGCAGGCATGGCTAAGGCCGGAGCCACAGTTATTTGCGCCGCACGCACCCGCAGCCAACTCGACGAAGCCGTCACTGCCATTGAGGCCGCCGGCGGCAAGGCCCGCGCGGTCGAGTTGGACATGGCCGACTTGGAGGGCATGGATGCGGCCTTGGAGCAATGCGGTCCCATTGACATCTTGTTCAATAATGCCGGCATGAACATCCGCGAGCCCATCGTCGAGGTCTCGGAGGAAAACTACGACCAGATCATGGCCGTCAACCTCAAGGGCCTGTACTTCCTCAGCCAGAAGGTCGGCCGCCAGATGATCGAGCGCGGCCAAGGCGGCAAGATCATCAACATCGGCTCGCTGACCACGGGCTACGCCCTTGCCAAAGTGTCGGTCTACACCGCGACCAAGGGGGCCGTCGGCCAGCTCACCAAGGGCCAAGCCATTGAGTTCGGGTCGCACAACATCCAGGTCAACGCCATCTGCCCGGGCTTTATAATCACCTCGCTCACCGAGAAGATGTGGGCCGACGAAACCATGCGTGCTTGGGGCGAGGGGCGGGTTGTGCTCAACCGCTTGGGGACGCCCGAAGACTTGGTCGGCACAGCCGTCTTTCTCGCCGCGCCAGCTTCGGATTACGTCACCGGGCAGTGCATTTACGTCGATGGCGGCTTCATGGCTGGCGACAAGTGGCCCCTGCCGCCGGTGGCTGGTAGCAAGTAGTTTGGGCTATTGATGGCTACTACTGACAGGAATTTCCTTTTTAGCGGCGCAACCGCCAAGGCTGGGGTTCAGCGAATTATTGGAATGACAAGGCACTCCAATTTAAAAAATGTTCGTAACTATTCAGGTATCTTGAACAATCGCCCGCAAGGATGATTTTTTGAAACTGTAGGAGGGGGTTTATCCCCCGATTGCAATGAGGCCGTTTGGAAGATCGGGGGATAAACCCCCTCCTACAGCTTTCCCAAACACCATCCCATGAAAATTTGGTAGAAATGCAGCCTAGGCTATGGTGACCTGAGTAGTTAATCGGCACTTAAAAAGTCGGTTAGTTGCTGGATAACCTAATCCGAAGCTTGCCATTTAATCCATCTATCCGAAGCAGAACGCGAAACCTCTTCATGTTCTCAGCGCGCTTCTTGAAGGATGTCGAAGAAGCATCGAGCTCTATGTTGTAGGTTTCAATTCTTCCAGTTGGAAGAGCCTTTGATGCGCCTACCTCTTTCAGAGATAGTTGGCACTGTCTTATTGTCCCTTCCAATTCATAATTCAATGAGACCGTCTCACATACAGCATTCGAAGCCAGCCAAACGAATGAATCACCCTTTGTCTCCCCTTCCACAGATTCTATTTCAAGAGTCTCATCTACCTCGGATAGCTTCACCTTGCTCGGCAGTTGGACAAGGTGCCATTCGGACAAAATATCAATGCCTCTGTCTTCTATCTCGCCAATCTCTTTCAGCTTACCATCCAACGACGCTCTCAGAGCCTCCGTCAAACCATGCCCCAGTTTTCGCCAATCGTCTGGTTCCAGGACT
Organism: Opitutales bacterium; assembly: GCA_964291575.2. Lineage (GTDB taxonomy): Bacteria > Verrucomicrobiota > Verrucomicrobiia > Opitutales > UBA2995 > JAABVD01. The sequence goes on from OZ219851.1 coordinate 447,990, forward strand.
TTCCCGCTCATACCCTCGCCGCGATGGTAAGCGGTCTCGAGAATAAACGAAAAAGCTCCATAGGCTCTATAGAAGAATGTCGTGTTGGTCGTATCATAGTTGACATTTGTCCAATTCATGGCTGCGGGCCTGGCGCGCCTTAAGAATTCGCTGAACGTTGCAGGACAGCTTTCAGGGGAGAATTCTTCCAGCGTCGCTGCAAATTTATAACATTCCCTCCACTCCTCCTCGCTGATTATCGAAAGCTTTGGCGGGACAAGATAAACTGGGCCTCCCGGCGTCGGAGCATGGAGATCAAACGAGTAATCAACCCTACCAGAGCTTTTTGAACGGACTGCTTTGATTATAGCATCAATTTCAGGTCTGATGGGATCTAAACAGTAGTCGCGATTAAAATCCCGGGGTTCTCTATTCTTTCCATAGTAGCCAAGCCAAACGCCATCGGTGTCCACAAAAGGGACAAAATAGAAGTCAGCCTTTTGCAGAATCTTTGGATCGGCTAAGATATTCCTTACGATACCTTCAAGCACGAAAGATCCGGTAACTTCACCAGAGTGTGCTCGGGCTGTAAACCATACTTGCTTTTTGCCTTTTCCCCTTTTGTCGGATATTTCCAGCAGTTTACAGGGCCTTCCACCTTCACTCTTTGTCAACGTTGAAATCCGCACAAATTCGCTATCCCGGATAGACGAGAAGAACGCATCTAATTCCGTCGGACCATAAGGATAACAGTAATAGACATGCACTTCGTCCGATTCGCAAGGGATGTCAAAGACAAATCTGTTATGTTCTGGCTGATATTCGCATGCCGATGCCTGAATGCGCTTGAACGGTTCATTATCAAAAGCTCTGTAGACAGGTAGAGCAGCACCTAGGGAACCACTGCCAAGCACTTCATTGGTTCGCTCCCAAATGCAGGTAATTTTTTTACCTTTGGCTCCTTTTATTCGAAAACCGAACCACATGGACTGCGGACTTCCCTGCTTTTGCGCAGCAAAGTGAACTACATCTCCCTCAATTCTTATATCCTCGGCATTCCCCATCGGAAGGTTCTTGTCCGCATTCACAGCATACGCCTCTTCCGTACTCGATAAGGCAATCCCCGCTATGAGAATTATGAACAGCGTTACTGCCTTCATTCCCAGAGATTTACTGACAGGAATTTGCCTTTTAGCGGCGTAGCCGCTGAGGTGCCTCCATAATTTCTCTGTCTTGCAAATTTGAAATGCCATAATCAAATAATATGTTTGTAATTCCGTGGTGATCATTGAGGGCATAATGTTCCAAGAGCATTTCAGGACCCTGATTCAAGGCGAAAATGCCATAGTCTTTTCCGTTCGGTGCTCGGGTAATAGAGTGGATGTGATCCAGGTAGCCCTCGCGGGTTCCGCTTCCACCGCGCCTACGTCCACCACCGACACCACCTTCGTTGTTGAATTCGATCCAAACCGCGGGATTGAAAACGCGATAGTAGATGGGATCATCCGTGGTCGTGCCACCAATCCAGACGAAATAAGTATGGTCGAGTCCGGTATCAATATCCGCCATCCAGACATCCGCAAATTCGGTTTCAAGATTGTAGACATACGTCTTAATCAGATTCCGCAGGTTCTCTTTTTGAGTAGCGTTCATCTCCGATGCTTTCAGACCGACCCCCACAAAATCGGAGTAATCGTAATTCAGAAACGGATCTTCAGATCTGCCAGGACCGACTTGGAGTCTACGACGACCCGTTTGAATTGCTTTCTCTTTTTGCGTGGCATTGAGACTATTCATTAAGGCGAACCCTTTGCCTCTCTCATCCGCAAGCACCTCGATGCCGTTGACGGTTGCCGGTTCGGATCCAATGAAGGCGGGGACAATTGTGACTTCATCGCCGTGTACCAGAAAGTTGAGCGCCAAATGATGGCCATCCAACTGGAAACCCCACGATCCATCTGTCTCCGGGTTACCAAACAGAGCAATATGGTAAAGATTCGGGTCCCAAAAGCCGGGTCTGATTTTGCTGAGATGCGTTTCAACTTCTTTGGTAATCAGAGAGACTTTGGTATAGCCGTCATCACTTAAAAATGCGTCCAGAACTTCATAAAATTGTGTCAATTGTTCAGCGGACAATCTGCCAAAACGGATGCCGCCGCGATCGCCGCCCATACTTGGCGGAGTATTCGTCCATGAGTAAGATTCTTTGTGTCCGAGTGGGTAGGATGCTGCGTCAAGGAGTTCACTGCTTAGCGATGCGCGGAAATTTTTCATAACAGTCGCTAAAGCAACGATTGACGGTTTTGTAGAGATTTCAGCAATCCCTTCTGTTTTTTCTGCTTCGATGGCAGAGGTCTCAAGATTATCGTGTGAGAGTGCGACTACAATTGATGCGCTCAGCACAATGAATATGAGTAGAATTTTGTGTAACATGGGGGCTGGTCTTTTAACTTTCAACAGATCGACTAATCGAACTGCAATTGATCAAAGGGGATTTCCTGCACTTCAAGGTCCTTGGATGTCTTGTCGATGATCCTCAAGATAAATCGTCTCGCCTCCCAGTCGATATCAATGACGCCGGCGTTGAGTTGGTGAACTGCATTCCCGATTCGATAGTGATTCTTCGCCATGGCCCAGCCAAACGTTTTCGGCAGCCAGGACGACGGAGTCCCATCCGGCCGCTTCAGTGGCGGAGATTTGTGCGATTTGGATTTACTTCATGCGATGTTTCAAATTGTCCACCAGTACCGCTCCGATGATGATACCTCCGATAATGATTTCCTGAAAATAGGTGGGCACTCCAATGATAACGCAGGCGTTCTTCAAAACGGCGATGAGCAGGGCTCCGATGATGGATCCGACTGCGCTTCCTTCACCTCCCCGCAGAGAACCACCGCCTATGACGACGGCTGCGATGATATCCAGTTCCATGGCCACGGCCGAGGTGGGATCTCCGATGCTCAGATTGCTGTACTGCATAACTGCTGCCACTCCGGCAAACAGTCCGCAGAGGGTGTAAATGAGGATGCGATTAAAGGTCACATTAATCCCGCAGAGCCGGGCTGTATTTTCATTAGAGCCCAACGCAAACACGTGACGGCCGAAGACCGTGTAACGAAGTATCAAAGTCAGTACCAGCAACAAAAACAGGGCCATCCAGATACCGGGTGCAAAAATGAGCCAGGACGGTTCAGGATTGATGCTCATTAATTCCTGCATCCAATTATCGGGGGTGGCGATCGTTTGCTCGTTCGCAAGCCATTTGGCAATCCCCCGGGCAATTTGCATGGTCCCAAGAGTTACGATGAAGGGGACGATGCCGAATTTTGCGCTGACAAATCCACCAAACCAGCCCATCAATCCACAGGCGCCGACCGCCGCCATAGCGGCCAGGAGCGGCCATAAGATTCCCAGGTCCTGTGCATTCGGGTCGCCCAGGACCAGGGCGATGACCACCGTTCCCAAGGCCACCTGGGAACCCACGCTGAGATCGATCCCGCCGGAAATAATGACCAGGGTCATTCCCAGGGCACCAATGCCTATGATGACCGTCTGGGTGAGTATGGTCTTGAAATTATAAAACGAAAAAAAGGATTCGTGGAAATCATCACGGGTGAACCCCAATATTCCAAACAAGGCTATGACAAAGAGCAGGCCAAAAAAGGGACCGAACTGGACGAGGGAAGATTGGATGTTTCGCTTCACTTTTATGGGCTCTTGGATTTTCCCAAGTTTAATTCATGTTTTGTTTCAACCTCAGCTCTACCCGAGGTGGCAAACAGCATGACTGCTTTCTCTTCCCATGCTTCGACTGGTTTGACCGGAGATATAGACCCGCGATGCATGACTGCCAGGGTGTCACAAACCCCAAACAATTCGGGAAGGTAGGAACTGACCATAACAATGGATTTACCCTGGGCCGCCAATTGGTGGATGATCGCATAGATTTCAGCTTTGCTCCCCACATCGATACCGCGAGTAGGCTCGTCGAGGAAAAATATATCGCTGTCGTGATGCAATAATCGTGCGATAGTTGCTTTCTGCTGGTTACCGCCGGACAAGTTGGAAACATTTTGGTTGATATCGCTGTATTTGAGGCGGAGTCGATTGACAAAGGCTGTTGCAGTCGATGCCTCCTCTTTCAACCGGAGGATTCCCAGGCGGCTGTATCTCCTAAGATGGGATAACGTGACGTTTGTAGCAATGGAGAGATTCAAAGCCAATCCTTCCTCTTTTCTGTCTTCGCTCAAGTAATCCAGTTTAGAAGCAAGGGCCCGCGGAGGAGTCATCCAAGAGGCATTCAACTGTGGGTGATCGGACAGGCGAACCGTTCCCTCATGAACTTCTTCCAGGCCAAAGATTGCCCGGATCGTTTCAGAACGGCCCGCACCGACCAGTCCGGCGATTCCCAAAATCTCCCCGCGATGCAGTGCGAAAGTAACCTCCTCGGGTCCCGAATCAACAGTCAGGTTTTTCACCTCCAGTATTTGTTCTCCCACTACATGAGGCCTACGCGGATAAAGCTCGTCCACCGTTCGTCCCACCATATGTTCGATCATTTCTTCCAGGGATGATTCCGCGACTTCACCAGTGGCCACCAAACCTCCGTCCCGAAGGACCACATATCGATCGGCGATGTCTGCAACTTCCTCCAGAAAATGACTGATGTAGATGACCGCCATTCCCTTATCCCTCAACTGGCGGATAACCTTGAACAAGGATTTGCTGTCTTCATCTGACAAGGAACTGGTCGGTTCATCCATGATGACGATCCGGGCATCGCTGATGAGAGCTCGGGCAATTTCAACTAACTGTTGCTGGCCAATGCTCAACTCTCCAACCACGGTTTCCGGTACCAGATCGGTGTGCCCCAACCAGGCCAATATTTCCTTTACTTTCTCTCTCTGAGAACGGATCCAGCCCATGCGGGCTTTTTCAATCCCCAGCAGGATATTTTCTTCAATCGACAAGTGCAATGCCAAGTTCAGTTCCTGATAAATCATGGAAATACCGGCATCGCGGCCTTCAGCGGGATTGGCCGGAAAGTAGTCCTTCCCGTTCAAGCACATCGAACCACCGGCATCCGGCTGATAAGCCCCGCTCAGGATTTTCATCAGCGTGCTTTTTCCGGCTCCGTTTTCTCCAATGATGGCCAGGATTTCCTCACCATAAACCTCCAACTCAATGTTTTTCAACGCTTCGACCGGGCCGAAGGTTTTGCTGATATTGGAGAGGGTCAGAACGGGGCTGCTCTTTTGCATCGGGCAATCATTCGTCCAACCACTCTTTCACGGGTGGATTCAACAGCTCCTGCATTCTCGGTTGGTTCATATTGTCCGGAGTTATCATATTGACTCCGGTGTCAATGCGCTCCTCCACGGATTGTCCCTTCAAATGATCGACAGCCGTTTTTACAGCCAGGTAACCCATATTAAAAGGATCCTGAAGAGCCAGCCCATGAATCTCTCCCTGTTCAAGGCCATCGATTAAGTCGCCGTTGGCATCAAAACCGATAAACTTGATTTGTTTCGATTTGCCGGAGATTTGCAAGGCGCGCAACATTGCCTGCGCAGTCGGTTCACTGGGACAAAAAATTCCGTCGATCTCACTAAACCGATTTAGCAGGTTTTGAGCCACCTGAAGCCCTTTCTCCACACTGGCCCCTCCATATTGATTGGTGGAAACCAGTTCAATATCGGGCATAAGCTCCTGGATACGATCGAGGAAACCCTTTTCGCGCTTCATAGTGCTGGCGGAACCCTCACTATGGCGCAGGATCACCACTTTGTTACCGTCAATTACCTCGGCCAGTTTCTCCGCACACAATTGACCGCCCCGATAATTATCGGTGGCGACAAAGCTGATATAGTCATTCGAGTCCAAGCCGGAATCAAATATAACCACCGGTATACCTGCCTTGCCCGCGTCTCTGACCACCCGGACCATGCTCCGGGAATCCGACGGCGCAAGAACGATGGCATCCATTTTGCGGCTGATGAAATTCTGAACGGTGGAAACTTGTTGTTGGCGGTCAGTCTCCTTGGCAGGTCCCTGCCAATCGATGGATACGTCAAGCTCGGTGGCCGCCTTTACTGCTCCCGCGTGGACATTCTTCCAAAACACGTTATTGGTACTTTTGGGTATGACGGCTATCCGAAATTTTTCGGTCTCGTTCTCTCCGTTTCGGGGACCGCATCCGACAAGGACCACGGCCAAGGCCAGGAATAGTGCACAACTTTTTTTCATAGGTTATGGGATAGGATCTAATAAAATCGATTCATTCAATCACAACGCAACCGGATTGCAAAATCCTTAACAGCCTCCATCGGTTAATCGGAATCCTCAACGACCAATTGATCGTAATTGATAATCGCTCCGGCCATGTTATCGCCTTTATCACTCTCCACTGAATCTATTACCTCTCGCCAAGAAGAACTAACCACAAAAAGCACAAAAGACTCAAAGGAAGAGAGAGGTTTGGATGCATTCTTACGATCTTGATCGTGATCGAAAATCTCCCAGGATTTACCTCTCGCCACTTGTCACGCCGTAATCCATGAAGGCGGAAGAGCGCCAAGAAACGCCAAGAGGCGCCTCCATCCGGCTTTTACGCCAACGGCGTTAAACTCCAGAGCCCAGCGTCGCGTAGTACACGCTGGGTTGCCGATCACCCATATGACCGAACCCCTTTTTCCCCCATCAAACTACCTGCCCCCTTTTACCTTTTGTAATATTCTTGACGAAATCGGGATATCACGGAGGATTTGCAATGGATTGCATGAGTAATCTCTACCTCTCCCTGCCTTGAAGAAAAACGCAGTTTTAATTCCAATAATTTCGCTATTCAGCCTGGCCTTGAGTCAGGCATCCGAGCACTGGCCGGAAATAGGCCAGGGGGTTAATCTCGATTTTTTAACGACCGAGGTGAATAAGATCGGCTACGACCCCGCCTATTACGACGTATTCAAGGCGGCCGGATTTGATAGCGTTCGGTTTTTCGTCAAACAGGGTATTGAACCTATTCATTACCGGGAAGCGATTGATGGGGCCATCAATAGAGGGCTGACCGTGGTGATTGTCGGCTTCACAGGCAGGGTCTTTGGAAAAGAGTCCTTTGTCCAATTTTGGAGAGAGTTTGGTGAACTTTACCAGATGTATCCGAAAGAGCTGGTGTTCGAGATCATGAACGAACCCTTGATGGCGGGACACCCAAACGAACCGAAGTACGATGTCGAAGTAATGGAGTGGCTCGGTGATGCCATTGTGGCCATTCGGGCAACGAATCCGACCCGGGTAATCGCCGTGGGAGGCCCGAACTTCAACCACCCGGACATGCTGGTCAAGTACGTCACTCCCGAGTATTTGAATTATCGCCTTCCGGATGGCACTGGGTTTGAGCACGACGAAAATATCTGGGGAATTTTTCACAATTACAAGCCACCCGGATTTTCACACAGCAATGTGCCAAGATCGCTGAACGAGTTGTTTCCCAATTGGAAGGAGCAAGTCCTCCATGAAGTGGAATTGGCCCATCAGTGGGCCCGCACCCACAACAAGAAAGTCCTCTTGAGCGAATGGGGAAGCCGTTTGGTCAACCCGCGTGAGGATGTTTTGGAACTGGTAAATTTTGTGACCAAGGAGTGTGCCAAGAGAGACATCGATTGGATTTACTACTGCGGTGTATTCAACAATGCTTGGCCCTACGGCCTCTACGACTCGGAGTGGGGGCTTGAAAAAACGGCGGACGTTGTCGAAGCCCTGACCGGACAAAAGCCGGAAATAATGACACTCCCGACCAATCAGATCAACAATTCCACTTTCATGATGGATACTTTTCATTGGTACTCCAACGCCCAGGTTACCCTGGGAACGGCTGATGGTCAGGGGGTCGACGGTTCAACGGCACTTCGTTGTATGGTGATGTTCACCAACCCCAAAGAGCCGATCATCTATCAGGAAACCAAACCCACCTGGAGGTTCTATTCCGAAGGCTTTTACATGATCCAGCTGCGCGAAGGAAACACCTACGATATTTCCTTTTATGCCAAGTGTAACAATGGAAATACCCAATTGCAGGTGCAGTTAGGGCATGCTGGAGGCGATCCTGTATTGTGGACGTCTGAATCGGTCGCAATTGATGGCGATCTCAAAAAATTTGAACTTAGCTACGTGCACGAAACCAAGTCGGTCGAGAATGGTCGCTTCTCAATTATTTTCGGCGACCGCCACAGTGAGGTCATTTTGGATGATATAAGATTGGTAGGTAGTCGCCCGCAGTCGTAGAGCCATGTTTTTTTCCTCGATGTTGTTGCGCCGGGTTGTGAGAGAGGTTGTGGGGGAAGGGGTCAAACCTTGCAATCGTACATCAGCACGCCCGTCGGGGTCAGACCCCTTCTCCCGCGACCTCGAAACTCGCAGTTTGTGTGAATGAATTTAAATGACACCACAATAGCCCGCATTTTGCATGGATATACTTTGAAGGGGTTTATCCTCCTTGGCCTCGTTGCCGGACCGCTATCGCTCGCCGACAGCGCCGAGGTTTTGCCGGGCGGCAGCGTAGACACATTGCCGCCCAAAATCCCTCAGTTCATCGATCAGCACTGCGCCGGTTGCCATGACGATGTGGAGATGAAGGGAGATCTGGATCTGTGGTCCCTGGCTGAACAGCCAATCACTCCCGATACCCTCAAAACTTGGATCAAGGCTCACGACCGCGCCCAGGCCGGTGAGATGCCGCCCAAGGAAAAGCGGCGGCCAGGGAAGTCGCATTTAGATGAGTTCCTGGAGCTGGTTTCGGCTGAAATCATCGACACCGAGCAAAAAATGCAGGCTGATATCGGTCGATCTGTCAAACGACGCCTGAATCGTTATGAGTATGAAAACTCGGTGCGCGATTTGCTCTCTCTTCCTTATTTGACGATCAGGGATTCGCTGCCGGAGGATCGGGTGGCGCATGGCTACAATAAATCGGGAGAAGCGCTCGACGTTTCGCACATCCAATTATCCCGGTATCTTAACGTGAGCGATAGCGCGTTGCGGGAAGCCGTGATCAAGCAGGTCGATACGCCGGAACTGCTCCGACGGCGCTACTACTCCTGGGATCAGTATAAGTTCACCAGAGGTAACGGACCGGCAATTCGTAGAACGTATCCGGTACAAGGATACGAGATACGTGAGGATTTGAATATTCAACCGACCGACAAAAGAGAAATATGGATCCGTCCGCTTCCGGGCGACCATTCGGATCCCGCTCGCAGGCACGAAGAAGCCGTGGTCACGGTCATGAGCGCTTACGAGCACGTGGAGATTCAGTTCGACGAATTTCGAGCGCCGGTTTCCGGACGCTATCGTCTAAAGTTCGCAGGATACACGGTTTGGATGTCCCCCGATTTCTCGAAGGTCAGTAAAGGCCGAAGGACTGAACCGATCACCATCTACTCCGATTTTCCGGTTCGAATCTTGAGGAGATTGGGTAACTTCGACTTTGGACCGGAACCCTCCGTGCAGGAGATTGAAGTCTGGCTGAAGGCGGGAGAAACGATCCGCCCCGACGCCGCTCGGTTGGTCCGATCGCGTCCGCCCCACTTCAAGAATCCCTTTGAAGAAGAAGACGGAATGCCCGGAGTTGCCTACCAATGGATGGAAGTTGAAGGCCCCTTGATCGAGAGCTGGCCTCCGCCCGGGCATAAACTGCTGTTTGGGAATTTGAAGACGGTTTCGAATCCAGCCAATGCAACGGACAGCTACCATATAGAGGAGTATCCCAATTACAAACGGCCGAGTTCTGTGGGAGAGACGCAAGATATTCTCCTTGGTATCTACAATGCCAATAATATGCAGCCACCCAGAGCGCACGTTTTTGCCGAAAGCCAACGCCCATCCAAGGACGCGGACCGCTTGCTTAAGAACTTTCTCCAACACGCCTATCGAGGCACGGTAAGCAAAGAGGATCACGATCGCTTCCTGGGTTTGATTCTCGACGCGCTTGCCAACGGGCATAACTTCACCGAATCCATGATCGCCGGCTACACTGCCGTGCTTGCATCGCCAGGATTTATATATCATCAGGCCTCTGAGGGACGGCTTGGTGGCTACGCATTGGCGGAACGGCTTTCCTATTTTTTATGGAACTCCGCTCCTGACGACGAGCTTCTTAAACTTGCTGCCAATGGAAGAATTCTTAAATCCGGAACTTTTAATCGGCAGGTAGAGCGTATGCTTGACGACCCCAAATCTCGCCGATTCGTCGACGCTTTCCTCAATTACTGGTTGGATCTACGAAAAATGCGCGATAGTAGCCCGGATCTGGAACTCTATCCCGAATACCAGTTGGACGATGCGCTCGTAGAGTCGATGGAGGAAGAAACCCGGCTTTATTTCCGGAAGCTCATCAAAGACAACTTGGGCGTTAGTTATTTGATAGACTCGGACTTCCTTATCATTAACGAACGCCTAGCGACGCTCTACGAAATCGAAGGCGTTCGCGGCGCTTATTTCCGGCCGGTCGAACTGAGCGAAGACAGCCCGAGAGGCGGCTTGATGACCCAGGGGAGCGTTCTTAAAGTGACTGCCAACGGCACGACTTCTTCTCCGGTAACTCGAGGCGTCTGGATCATGGAGCGCATACTTGGTTACCACATTCCTCCACCTCCTCCCACGGTTCAAGCAATCGAATCCGATATTCGGGGAAGCAAAACCATCCGGGAACAGTTGGCGCTTCATCGTTCACAAGAGAGCTGTAATACCTGCCATGTTAAGATCGATCCCGCAGGCTTCGCTCTGGAGAATTTTGATGTCATGGGTGGTTGGCGCGATCGCTATCGGACGACGAGCCAAGGGAAGGGAGAACCGGTTCAAGGCGTTGGGCACAACGGAGATCCATTTCGTTACCGGATAGGATTGCCGGTCGATGCCGGGGGACAACTTCCCGATGGTAGAACGTTTCATGACGTCCGTGAATTGAAGCAGCACCTTTTGACCGACGAAGAGCAATTGGCCCGTAACTTGGTGAACCAACTCGCCATCTACGCCACCGGCGCTCCCATCCGGTTTTCCGACCGCCAGGAGGTCGAAGCCATTTTAAGAAAGAGCGAACCCGATAACTACGGCCTGCGCACGCTCATTTTAAGACTTGTCAATAGCACCTTATTTCTTAAAAAATAGTTGCGGATCAGATGAAGACGCCCCCCTCCACCCCGTTCGTTTCCACACGGCAAGCCCTTTCACGCCGCAAATTCTTACGTAATGCGGGCATCGCATTATCCCTTCCCATGCTCGATGCCATGCGACCCGCCTTTGCAGGCGTTTCAAACAAGGTATCAACTAGTCAAACAGTCGTGCCACGCCGCATGCTGGCAATCTGTAACAACCTGGGTCTGCTCCCGGAGCACTTTTTTCCTAAGGAAACAGGGGTCGGGTATCAGCTTTCTCCCTACTTGAATGAGCTCAAGGAGCACCGAAACGATTTCACGGTATTCAGTGGAGTATCGCATCCCGATGTGGATGGAGGTCACCCAGCCGATAATTGCTTCCTCACCGCCGCGCCTCACCCGGCGAGTGGGGGATTCCGCAATACGATTTCACTCGACCAGGTAATGGCCGAGGAAATTGGCCATCTAACCCGCTTCCCTTTATTTACTCTTGGAGTCAATGTAAGCACAGGTATCCGCAGTCTGTCGTGGACGGGATCAGGAGTGATGATTCCCTGCGAACAATCGGCTTCCGATGTGTTTAAGCGCATGTTTTTTCAGGGCAGCCCGGAAGAAACAGAGGAACAGGTGCGTAAGCTGGAACTGGGTCAAAGCATCCTGGATACGGTGGGCGATCAAGCCAAGTCCCTTCAACGGGATTTGGGAGGAGCGGACCAGCAGAGGCTCGAGCAATACTTCGGCAGCGTTCGGGACCTGGAGAAACGAATGGAGGCTTCCAAGGAATGGGAGTATAGGCCTAAGCCGAAAGTAGACGTTCCCATGCCGATCGATCCAAGCAGTCCCCGCGACTACATGGAAAAAGTTCGGGTGATGTATGAAATCTCCAGATTGGCATTTCAGTCCGACTCGACGCGCCTCATTACGCTCCTCCTCGACAGTGTGAATTCCCCCGCCATCGAAGTCGACGGAAAAACCGTCAGCGACGGCTACCACAATCTTTCGCATCATGGAAAGTCCGAGGAAAAGCTAGGGCAGTTGGAGGTTATCGACACCTGGCATATGAAGCTTATCGCGGACCTGCTCGAAGACATGAAGACCTTTGAGGAAGACGGAGAAACGTTGTTGGATCGCACGATGATTCTCTACGGATCCAACTTGGGTAATGCACACGCTCACACCTGCTTGAATCTACCCACCCTGTTTGCCGGCGGCGGATTCAAGCATGGACAACACCTCGCTTTCGACACTCAGCGCAACTACCCGCTGCCCAATCTCTTTGTATCCATGCTACAACGGATGGGCATCAAATCCGACAAATTTGCCAGTTCCACCGGAACCATGCGTGGCCTGGAATTTGCAGGATAATGAACTCGGTGCTGGGTTCTCGGTGCTGGGTTCTCGGTGCTGGGTTCTGGGCACTGGGTTCTGGGTTCTCGGTTCTGGGCACTGGGCGGCCTCCCCTGGGTTCTAAATCGTGATCTCGTGATCGTGATCGTGATCGTGATCCCCTTCTCCCTAATTCCACCACTCCACTACTCCATCACTCCCCTCTCCCCAATTCCTAATTCCCACTTGGCGCCAACGGCGCTTAATCTGCGCTCATCTGCGAAATCTGCGGTTAACCCAAAGAAAAATTTTTGTGTTTTTTGTGCTTTTTGTGGTTCCTTTCTTCCCTCTCTGTGGTTTCTTTCCTCCCAGAACCCAGAACCCAGAATTTAATGCAACGTATTCAATCGCGACGAGATTTTCTGCGCCTTGCCCTTGCCCTTCCCTTTGGCGCGTCCTTATTCGGTCTCAGGACTGCAGCGGCTCCCTATGAAGGACAGGTCAGGATCACTGCGGTCAAGGCCATGCAACTCGACTTCTTGTTTGATGGCTGTCTGATCAAAATCGAAACCGACGCGGGCCTGGTAGGCTATGGTGAGGCCGGCGCGAGCGGCCCGATTGTACGCGGTTTTCTCAAGCACATGACGGCGGGGCAATATCCCGGCTCCAGTAAAATGAAGGGCGGACCTGCGGGACTCATCGGATCGGACCCGCTGGCCATCGAGCGTCTCTTCTACCGCATGACCTCCCTGCAGCATCCGTTCATGGGTCATTATGCAACGCTCAGTGGTATCGACACCGCGCTCTGGGATCTGGCAGGCAAAATTACCGGTCAACCCGTTTATAAATTGCTCGGCGGCCCCTTTCGGGATGGATGTCGGATGTATTCCCACTGCGATTTTCTCAACGACATGCACGACCCGGGTTCCTGCCGCGATTGGGTTCAGGAAATGAAGGAAAAGCCTGAAGGTTTCGATTTCTTCAAGTTCAATATCGACCAGGCCTTCCCGGTTGGAAAACCCTTTCATCCTACCGTTAGCGGCGCGGAAATTAGAAAGTATAAACGCGGACTTTCCACCCTACGCGAGGCGGTGGGAGACGCGTTTGAACTCGGTGTTGCCTGTCATGGGGAGTTCGACACGCCGAGCGGCATCGCCATCTGCAAAGCCTCGGAACCGTTCGAGGTAAGTTTCGTAGAAGATGCCCTGGATGTTCGCTATTCCGAGGGATGGAAGATGCTTCGGCAGGAATCCCCGGTTCCCATTCTGACCGGAGAGAAACTGGAGCCGCTCCGGGAGTTCAAACCCTTTCTGGACAACCTGGCCGTTGACATCATTCATCCGGATATTGCTTATGCAGGCGGCATAACCGGGGTTTCCAAAATTGCGGATTACGCGGCAATTACGCGGATCCCCGTGGCCTTGCACAACCGCGGCAGCCTGGTCAGGACCTATGCATCGGCACACCTGTCAATGGCCATGCAGAATTTCTACCGTTCCGAGAGCTCTCTCGGACGACCGGGCAGAGTCATTGAGCAAATGTCCAACGATACCACGCCGGCTGTGAGAAATGGAATCCTGCGCGTCCCTGACAAACCGGGCCTCGGCCTGGATCTCAATGAGGATTTCATGCGAAGTCGGTTAGCAGCGGGCGAGCCCTGGTGGGATTAGGCTCGGTTCTGGGTGCTGGATGCTGGGTGCTTGATACTAGATGCTCGATGCTGAGCTTGGGTTGTGCTTTAACTCCACAGTTTGGATGAAGCGGTTAAGCTTGCGACCGAGTTCATCGATAATGGATTCTAGACGACTTGATAATCTGCGTTCCCAAGTGATCCCGTTTCCCGCAAAATTTCCAGGTGTTCACGTGTCTCGTCGCAGGAGGCGAGCGCGAAAATCAGGAAACGAATGTACTCGGATTTGTATCGGCGGCGGCCATAGCCTTCTACGATATTAGCAACGACCGACTTAGAGGAACGACGGATCTGGCTCCCCTCCTCATACAGCTCAAACCTGGGTAATTCGGAAAGTGACATTTTGTGAATCTCCACGGCAGCTTTACGCGCAAGTCTCCAGATATCTAAATTTCTATAACTCATTTTGGGTTCTGTTTGCCAGATCCAGCACAAGCATCCAGCATCACAGCATCAAGCATTAAGAACCCAGCACCCAGCCTATTGCCGGTGGAACATCCATTCGTGCACTCGGTCGGGATCGTAATTAGGGTTGAGGGTAGGCATCTGAGCGCCGACTTGGCGTCGCCATTGGCGAAGCTCGGCCAACAATTCCTCCGATATTTCCGGCATGGAATTGACCAGGTTTACGGTCTCGCCGATATCGCTCTCGATATCATAGAGCTCCGCCCGCGTTCCGTCGAAATGTTCGATCAACCGGAACTGCCCCTTGCGTATGACTCCGTGGGGCGATGCTCCTCCGTTATGGTAATGGGGATAATGCCAATAGAGGGCTTTCCTCCTCAGCGACTCTTGCTTCAACAGTAGAGGGAGAATATTGACGCCGTCGAGTTTCTGCTCCGGGGACCGCTCTTGTCCGGCCAACGCCTGAAAGGTGGGGAAGAAATCGATGCTGCTCACCGGCTCGCCGGATTCAATTCCTGCCGGGACATTCCCGGGCCACCGGATTATGAGCGGCACGCGGTAGGCGCCTTCATAGGCGGAACCCTTTCCGTCCCGCAACGGGGCATTATTGGTCTTCTGGGGTATATCCGCATAGTGGTTGCCGCCGTTGTCGGAAGTAAAAATCAAGAGCGTGTTTTCCGCCAGATTCAGGTCGTCGAGCGATTGCATGATCCGGCCGACATTTTCGTCCAGGCTGTGCATCATCCCGGCATTAACCGGATTTCGTTGGACCTGATCGGGAGTAAGCTTTGCTTCGTACTTCCGTATGTGTTCTTCCTTGGCCTGGGTTGGACGATGGGGTGTATAATACGACAAGAAAATGAAAAAGGGCCGATCATGGGGCTTTTCCAGGCTCTTGATCACTTCATCGGTTAAGCGGTCGGTCAGGTAATCGCCTTCCTTCCCCTCCAGGTTCCTGACCGCAGGCCAGGGATAAAAATACGCCGCAGGCCAACCACTCGCGCCTTCCGCCGCACTGTGGTCGAATCCCTGTGTGACGGGAAAGTGTTCCTCGCCGCCCAAGTGCCATTTGCCGAAATAGAAGGTCTCATAGCCGGCCGGCTTCAACATCTCGGCCAGGGTGACTTCTCGGTGAGGCAGATGATACCGCGTCCAATCCGGCGGTGTAAGGGCGGCATGGGGGAACTCGAGACCGCTGAGGAAATCGGTTAGGTGCAGCCGTGCGGGCGTCTTGCCCGTGAGCAAAGCCGCGCGGGTGGGAGAACAGACGGTCGCCGCGGCATATGCGTCGGTGAAACGCATTCCCTGGGAAGCCAGTCGGTCAATGTTCGGTGTTTCGTAGAAGGTGCTCCCGTAACAACTGAGATCCCGCCAACCAAGATCATCGGTGAGGATAAGCAGAATGTTGGGCCGCGCGGCCCACATCGACACAGGAACCATGAAACAGAATAGTCCGAGTCCAAATAATATCGCGGCTCCATTAAGGTCAAATCGGAGCTTAGGGATGCCGGCATTTCCTGCCAGTCGGGGAAAGAATCGTTTCATAAAGTGGGTTTTGCCGCTGTTGTGATCTTATTATCTTTGGTTCAGGTCAGTGACGTGACAAGTCGCGTGAGTCAATTCCTGGATCCGTGCTCATCCGTGAAATCCGTGGTCCATTTTCGATCAAGATCAAGATCACGATGATTTACTTCAGCATGGTGCCCGGGGCGGGACTTGAACCCGCACGCCCTCACGGGCAATGGATTTTAAGTCCACAGCGTCTACCAATTCCGCCACCCGGGCTCCAAATAAGGCATGGGAATTATGCGAAAAGTAGTCGGGACCCTTTCCAGTGCAAGCCCGTAGTGTGGGGGTGGATAGTCAAGGGACGGAGAAACCGGCGAATTCCGGTTGGAGCGGTTTTCGGCATTAAACTACTGAAGGTTATTTGGTTGCGCAGGTCAAAAGGCTTTGGCCAACGGAAAGTTGACGCGCCAACCCTGGCTCTGTTAACTGCCGTTCATGCCCAATATTTTCGGCAAATTGTTTACCATCGCCACATGGGGGGAAAGCCACGGCGGCGGAATCGGTGTAGTGGTGGACGGATGCCCGCCCAATCTGCCCATCACCGAAGAAGAGATTCAGTTTGAACTGGATCGCAGACGGCCCGGCCAGAGCAAAATAACCACTCAGCGCAAGGAAACGGATTCGGTTACCATAGTCTCGGGGGTTTACGAGGGAAAAACCCTGGGCACGCCGATCGGCATGTACATTCCAAATGCGGACCAACGGCCGGAGGCCTATGCCGAAATCAAGAAGAAATTCCGGCCCTCCCACGCCGATTTCACCTACCTGACCAAATTCGGCATACGCAATCACGAGGGGGGCGGGCGAAGTTCGGCGCGGGAAACGGCAGGCCGCGTCGCCGCCGGAGCCATTGCCAAAAAGATTTTGCTGGTGGCCGGACAAGTCGAGATCCGGGCCTACGTATCGAGCATCAAGGACATCGTAGCGCCAGCCAGTGAAAGCCTTCCCAGTCTGGAGGCGGTCGAGGCCAACCCCGTCCGTTGCCCCGACCCGGCCACGGCCGAAAAAATGATCGCATTGATCAAATCGGCCCGCCGCGAAGGGGATTCGGTCGGTGGAATCATCGAATGCCGGGTGAAGAACCTGCCCGCCGGTTTGGGCGAACCGGTCTTCGACCGATTGGAGGCCGACCTGGCCAAGGCAATGTTGTCACTGCCGGCCACAAAGGGATTCGAGATCGGCAGCGGATTTTCCGGCACGAGGTTGAAGGGATCCGAGCACAACGATCCATTTGAAAACCGCAGAGGAAGAATCCGCACATCGACCAATCGGTCGGGAGGGGTCCAGGGCGGTATCAGCAATGGGGAGGAACTCGTCTTTCGCACCGCCTTCAAACCCACGGCCACCATACTGAAGCCCCAGTCCACGGTCGATATTGAAGGAAACGAAACGGTGCTCCGGGGAAGAGGGCGGCATGACCCCTGCGTCTTGCCCAGAGCCGTGCCGATTGTGGAAGCGATGACAGCGCTGGTTCTGCTCGATCACTGGATGCGGCAAAGCGCCCAGACCCGCACCTTTCAATTTGGGGACTAATGGAACCCCCGGCCTATTTGATTTTAGGCGCCACCCATTCCGGTCGAAGAGCAGCGGTCTTTGATTTGATCAAGGACCTGACGTCGGAATCGGATCCGTTCGAAGTCGTCATTTCCAAACTGGAGCCACCAACCCAGTACGACCAAAGGATCTCGGCCCTGCCGGGGGTTGAATTGAACTATTTTGAAACCGATCTGAGAAGTCTGCCCCCCGGGGAAATGAGGGCCGGGTCCACCTCTATTCTCATCGCCGCCGGAGCCATGAACCCGGTTGATCAAGTGGAAAGTCTGAAGGATCTGCTCGGACAGGCCAACAAAGAGCTGGGCCGGATCATCACCGTGGTCAATTGCCGCATGCTCGGCCGCCACCCCAGCCTCTTCGCATATTACGACGCCTGCATTCATTTTTCCGACGTCGTTCTGGTCCATGAGCCCGAGTCGGTCAGCCGGCAATTTGTCAGGGACTTCATTCAACGTTACAAGGATGAATACTACCCCTGCCTGTTTGAACCGATGAAACGGGGAAGGGTAAAAAACCCCGAGCTGATTCTGGAATCCGAACCCCGGAGAATATCCCTATATTTCGATGCCGAGGAAGAATATTGGCTTGAGGAAGAGGAAGAGGACCATGAAACCATCCCGGTCGATCCCTACCTGGAGCGCCTGCCCAGTGGAATTCGCCGCAAAACCGTGCCCGATATCGGAAAAATCCTGGATGAGGAATTAACCACAGAGGGCACAGAGAACACAGAGGCTTGGACCACGGATTTCACGGACGAGCACGGATAAAGGCGCCGTTGGCGCCAATTAGGAATGAGGAATTGGGAGAGATGGATACCCCAGATTTCACGGAGGAGGATTTGGGGTTGACTCTCGCCAAGAACGCAAAGTGGCGCCAAGAGAACCCAGAACCCAGAACCCAGAACCCAGAACCCAGAACCCAGAACCTTCAGGAATTAAAGGAAGAAGGCCAGAGCCTCTTTCGACCAGGATACAGAACCCAGGATGTCCTGAAGGGCTCAGAACGCCAGCTTACCCCTACATTCAACCCAGAACCCAGAACCCAGTTTCGAACCCAGCATTGTTGAAGATTTTGAGGAAGGAACATCTGAGGCATTTTTTTGATCGTCTTGACCCTTTTTCCAGAGGTAGTCATACGTTCAGGAAGTCGCTTAAGTGAGTACCCTTCTTTCCGGACACCAAATTGCTAACCCGCATGTCTCAAAAATCTTCTACTGCGCTCCTGATCTTGGCTCTGTGGGGATTTTCAAAGCATTCGGCGGCGGCAGAAGGGGGGTTTTACCTGAGTGGCGAGTTGGGCGCCAATTTCGCCTCAGGCCTGGATATGACGGGCACATCCGACGACAGGGCCAGCGTGTGTGACGAGTTCATCAACCCGATGTTCGCCACGGTCACTCAAACTGCAGGTTACGAAAACTACAACTGTACGGGTCCGAATCGTGGAATCGGCAATTTCTGGGAAAACGGGTTCGATAGCGCGGAAGGCATTCTGGCCGGGGCGGCGCTCGGTTATGATATAAGGGGCAAGAACCCAGGCCGCGGGTGGGGCCGGTTAAGGCTTGAACTGGAATACTTCTTTCGGGACACCGGATACGACCAGACCTCCCCCATACCCGGCGCCACCGGGGTTCAGGACGACAAGCTGGCCCAGGAAATTCGCACCGCCATCGACCGCATAGGCAACCTTACCGCTCATAATCTGTTTACCAATCTATACTTCGACTTTCCCAATAGCAGCCGCTACACCCCCTACCTGGGGTTTGGCGTAGGAGTGGGATATACCGATATGGACTACGCCAGCGTGTGGGCGCGGAACCCCGATGTAAACGCCATTGCCACCGGGGCCGGTTTGCCCAATGTGGATGAAATCCGCCGGAATCTTGCCGGGAGCACCAGCAGCGCCCAAACCGAGCTCTCCGACACCTTGTTCGGCTACCAGGCGCTGTTCGGGTTGGACTACGCGGTCTCTGAATCGATCACTTTTGGAGTCAAGGGCCGCTGGACCACCTTCGACTCCTTCAGCGGGGACAAATTCGTCTGGGATCCTCTGCGCAGCCACCAACCCAATATCCGTAAAGACTTGAGCGAACCCGTATCGGGCTGGATCACTACGGGAGACATCAAAATGTTTGGGGTCAGCCTGGTCATGAAATACCATTTCTAGATGCTGGTGTGCCAATTGGGAATTGCTGGGTGCTCGATGCTGGTTTCGTGACCCTTGTTCCTATTGAATCGCCTGTGTCTTTTATGCGTTCTGTGGCTATTTGAATCGGGGCGTAAAGCCCCAAAGGTGTTCCCTACTGAAGTGTTTTCCTTGCGTTATCCTTGCTCATCCGTGAAATCTGCGGTTAACCCAAAGAAAAATTTTTGAAAAATTTTTGTTTTTTGTGCCTTTTGTGGCTGAATATATCGCGGCGTAAAGGCGCTCCTACAGTTCGATCACGATCACGATCACGATCATGATCACGATTTTGAGAAATCTCTGTGTCCTCTGTGGTCTCTGTGGTTAGTCCCTCTTGGCGTCTTTGGGAGCCTTCCCTCTCTGTGTCTGCGGTTATCCCCTCCCGGAAAGTTCGTCTTGACCCCTCCGGGTCTAGCGCTTCTCATACTCCGGCATGGGACAACTCAACCGAATAAAGAATATGAAGTTTTTAAACTACCCCTCGAATCTCCTGATCTGCCTTTTCATTTCAATCGGCGCGACCATGCCTTCCTCCCATGCGGTTGCTCTGGAAGAGGAGGAAGAGGAAGCGTTCCTGGGATTCATAGACTTGGAGGAATTCGTGGTAACGGCCACCAAGCGGGAACGGAATGCCCAGGAACTGCCCATGGCCCTGACCCCATATTCAGAAGATCTCCTGGAATATTCGGGCGTGACCGATATCCGGGAACTCATGGCGATTTCGTCGAGCCTTTTTGTCACCACCTCCCAAGCCGAGAGCACGGGAACCCTCGCCCGCATCCGCGGCATCGGCACAAACGGTGAAAACCCAGGCTTCGAATCGGCCGTCGGTGTATTTATCGACGGTGTCTACCGAAGCCGCAACACCGTCGCCCTGAATGATCTTGGGGAAGTCGAGCGCATCGAGGTGTTGCGCGGTCCGCAGGGCACCCTGTTTGGCCGGAACACTTTGATGGGATTGATCAATGTGATCACCAAGGGCCCATCGTTTGAACAGAGTGGTTATGGTAAAGTCGGTTTCGGCAACTATAACAACCTTCGCCTGGAAGCCGGTGTTACCGGGGGGATAATCGAGGACACCATGGCCGGTCGCATCGATGTCGTGTTTAATCAAAGAGACGGATTTCTCGAGGATATCGTGACGGGCAAAGATTACAACAATCGGGATCGCATGTTCACACGTGGCCAACTCCTTTTTGAACCGGGCGATGATACCCAAATCCGCATCATTGCCGATTTTACCGATCGGAACGAGGAATGCTGCGCCGCCGTCACCCTGGTTCCAGGGCCGACACTCGGTCTGATTCAGGCCTTGGGCGGCACCCCGCTGGGAGATCCCTTCGACCGAAAGGTCTCGGTCAATCCCAACAGGGGCTACTTCGACGACGTCCAGGAATGGGGAATTTCGGGTGAAATTACGGTGGATACCAACGCCGCGTCTTTTACCTCGCTCACAGCCTTCCGCGACTGGGAGTCGTCGCGCAGCCAGGACATCGACTACACCAACCTCGATATCGCGTTTCGAGACAGGGGCGGGTATTTTCAGGGGTTCGAGACCTTTACCCAGGAGTTTCGGGTGGAGTCGGAAACAGATTGGGCGGACTGGATGGTCGGGCTGTTCTTCATTCGCGAGGACCTCGACTATCGTGACGCGCTTCGCTACGGTCCATACTACGAAGCATACGTCAACGGACTTGTTTCGGGCAATCCCCTGAGCGGGTTTTATTCGGGCCTGACCAACTTGCCGCCCGGACAGGTTTTCCCGGAGGGTCACGGAGTAGTTGAGGACAACTTCCAGCAATCGGTGGAGAGTTGGGCGCTCTTTTCCCATAACACCTTCCGTTTGACCGAGGAATTCGAGATTACCCTGGGTCTGCGTTACACGGAAGAGACGAAGAACATGGATGCGGATATAAAAAGCCTGAATAACGCTTGTAGTCCCGCGTTTCTGGCCAACTTGGGAAGAGCGGTTGCCGGGGGTCTGTTGCCACCGCAAGCGGCCCCCACTGTTACTGGTTTGGCCTGTTTGCCGTTCGTCAATCCTTTCATGGACGGAAAATACAGCGACAGTCTCTCGGAGCAGAGATGGTCAAGCACGGTCAGCGGCGCCTATCACTTGAGTGAAGACCACTTGCTCTTTGCCGGTTTCTCCCGAGGTTTCAAGGCGGGCGGTTTCAATCTCGATCGGGCCGTTCTGGCCAATCCTCTCGTGGGCGGCATTCCATCGGCTTCGGACCTCGAATTTAGCGAGGAATTGATCGACTCTTTCGAAGTCGGCGGCAAATTCGGTCTCCTTGATCAGCGAGCCACTGTGAATGCCACGCTCTTTTACATGGATTTAAAGGATTACCAACTGGTTTCCTTTACGGGCACGAGCTTTGTCCTGGAGAATATAGAAGCGGTCTCCTCCAAAGGGGTCGAATTGGAGGCGACTGCCAGGCTGACAAACGAATTTACCCTTCGGGGAGGCGCCACCTATGCGGATACACGGTACGGGGCGAATATTTCCAATACACACCTGGCCGGTCGTCAGCTCTCCAACGCCCCAAAATGGACCTATACGGGCGCCGCCACTTACGAACGTTATCTAGGCAATTCCTTGCGAGCCTTTGCCCATCTCGATCTGCGTTACATGAGCAGCTACAACACCGGGGCCGACCTTGATATCGAGAAATTTCAAGAGGGTTACGCCGTAGTCAATGGTCGTGTCGGGCTTGCTCAGCTCGATGATAATTGGAGGATCGAGCTGTGGGCCAAGAATCTCTTTGACAAGGATTATATCCTGATTGCCTTCGATGCTCCGATCCAGGGTTCCGGAACGGGCCCGGGGTCCACGCAAACTTTTTCTTCCTTTCTGCCCGAACCCCGCACCTTCGGCATATCCTTGCGCAAGCAGTTCTGAGATTTGTAAGAAATGCGGGCGAGTGTGACGTCCGGCAAATAAGTCACCACAGAGCAACTGTGTCACGAAGCAAGGCTTACATTGAGTCATAAGGAAGTGAAGGTGGATGAAATCGATGGCCGCAACCATAGCGCATTTAACAACCTCTGGCTCTTAATCCTTCCACATATGGTTTAATGACGGGATTATGGATGGCCGCAGTCTGGGCTGCCACAGAGGATTTCCGGACTTTCGCTCGTCCCCCTTCAATCTTGCGTTTGCCTTTGAAACCTGCCGGTGTCCCTTTGTAGGGAGCTATACCAGCGAGGGCGACAACTGATTGCGCTTGAGCTGTCCCTCTGAGGTAGGCCAACAGGGTCCAGGCCGTGAGGGCCGACTCCGGAAACGATTGAAGAGGCCGGAGAGCTGGTGATCCGCAAACGCCGCCTCGGAGATTATCAACAAATGGACTATGCGTTTGATCATCCACTCAAATCGCCTTTGATATACGGGACTGTTTTGATGCGGAGTGCCAACTGCTCGGTGAGGTGACTTCTTCGATCCAGCCAAGCGGCCAGTTTTTGGGAGGGATGGAGGACAGCGCCTGGTTGCAGGCGTTTCTCCTGGGCAAAACCCAGAATCATCAAGGCATCTATGGGATCAGTCTTGGCTTTAAGACCTTGCTACGCGCGTAGTTGCGGATGAGCCTGGGATTGACCTGAAAGCTACTTGCTTTTAAGATGAAGGATCATAGAGCGTTCGTTTCCACCGCTTGCTTCGCAAACCACCAACTGGACCGGCGATTTCAACCAAGGCCTTAAAGCCGATGGGGTTATTGCTTAAGCTGCAATGGGGTGATTTTGGGTTCTCATCCAAGTCCTGGCTATGTAGTGCCACGCTCTTGGGAGGCGGGTCCCCCGCATGGGGCTCAGATAACTGTTTGATCTTGATTGAAGGAACTTGCGCTGGAACTCCGATATAACGGTCAGCCACTGACAACTGAGATTGAAACTTAGCAAATCCTTGAAGCAGGGCGACTCCTGGCACCTTCACTCATAACCTGCCACGCTCAAAAGCGCCTCCGCAGTTTTTTGGGCCCATTCTCGAAAGCGCTCAAAAGCCGGTAAATTGGGAGACCTACAAGAACTCAGAGGACACAGAGTTGGAAGAAAAAGATCGATTAAGAATTAACAACGCTTCGCTTGATCCGGCTACGCCGCAACAGGACCGCTTCGCGAACAAGAAACATTTTAAAATTATCCTGTTGGGGCGCAGCCCCATCCTGTTGCCGTAGGCATCAAGCGAAGCGTTGTTTAAATTAAATCTGCGCTAATCTGCGTCATCTGCGGTTCCTCTCCCTCTCAGCAACTCAGCAACTCAGCATCTCAGCATCTCTTATCCTTTGAGCTTTTTGTGGTTCCCTCTTAGCGGTCTTGGCGAGCTTCTTGACCTGCGCTGTGCCGTGCGTAGCCTCTTGCGGCGGCGAAGCACGGTTGCGAGAGTCAATTCCGAGTCAAACGTGATCCTTGATGTGCACCCAGGTATGCACGTGCGGATCGCCCCGGAAAAACCAGACCATGTGCGGGCCTTCGATCTGGAAAACGTCCCAAACCCCGTCCCGGCCTACATCCTGATCCTTGTAAAATGACAGGTGCAGGTTATCGAAACCGCTTTTTTCGATGAGCTTCAACGACTCCTGCCGATCGACTTTACGGAAGGGCAGAAGCAGATCATCGAGGACCTTTCGCACCTCGGCTTTTTGATCGAAAGTGAGTTCGGTCATGGGGATTCCGGCCAACCCTTCCATCTTTCCGGTCAACTCCACCGTCTTTTTTCCACGCTCCCGGCGCGATTTTCCGAGTAGAGCCTGATCGCGTTGTTTCCCGTCCATCATCTGGTAGACTTCATTGGCCCGTTTGGCCTGAAACCAATAGACATTGCCGGGATGGTGGGGTTCTTCGTAGAAGGACTCTGCTGCATGTCCGTAAAATATGGGACCGCCAAATGCGGCGCCTTCCACCGAGTCGCCATCGCAGCGCCGGGTAGTGTGCCTGCCCGTCAATACAAATTCAAATTTTCCCGTATCCGGCTCCCCGAACAGGGCTATGGAGCAATCCGCAAAACCGGCACGGCCATTGTCCTCCTCCACCTGCTTCATAACCTGATCGGCGTATTCCTCGCTGTGCATGTTCATGAATATCTCACGAATCATGGCTTGCTGGTCTGCCGTAAAGGACTTGCCGATGCGGCTCCTTCTCACAATAAACCAGTTGTTTTCGATTTCGTGGCGAAGCTTGTGCTCGAAAGGAAAGCAAATCGTCCTGCGTTGCTTTTCACTCAAACTGGAGTAAAGGGTTTTAACCAGGGTTTCCGATTTCGGGAGTTTGGGCGCTTCCGCCCCAAGGGAGCGGGTGGCAACCCCAATGGGCAGCATTACGGAGGCCGCGGCCACGCTGGAAGTCTTTAAAAAATTGCGACGCGAAAGAGGGTTGCACAAATCACACGAATCGAGGCTGGTTTTCTTCTTCATCAAAGGGCTCTAACAAGTTCTATTCTGTCCTTCATTAAAGTTGCGGACTACGGAAAGAACAACGCCGTGAAAAGAGTCGTTGGTTTCAAAAAATTCCCGCCGCAGCGCCTCGTGAACAACAGGCAGCAGAAAATGGGGACACTTAACCCGCATGTCTCACAAATTTTCTACTGCGACCAGAGCGACCACGGTCTGAATTCGGGAAAAAGGAAGGCCGCCCGAAGACGGCCAACGATCAACCTTATTAGACTAAGGAAGAAAGAAACAATGGAAAGGTGGAACAATGGGCCGGGTTAAGGGCTGGGCAAGAAAAAACTCAATAAATTTCAGCAAGTTCCCCGGTGAGGGCATTTTCTCCCTGGAAATAAGAAAAAGGGTGTGATCTCGCGGGTTCGGCCAAGTGTTTTGAACACCTTGGTCTACCCGCCTTCAGGCATGTCCGACTTCGCTCTCCGCGTTGCTGCGAGCGAAGCAATCTCTGGATCTAGCCGGCTTAGAAATGGCGTCTGGCGAATTCCCGCCCAGATCCGGATTTTAAATATTTCTCAAATAATTTAGCCTTGTCCTTGCTGGAAAACCGGATGGCCGTTTCCACTCGCCAGGGCTTATATTTCGTAGTGTGGGGAACGCCCCCTTCGTTGTGCTTACGCAAACAGACAGCCAAAGCGGTCGTGCATCCGGGTAATGTCTGCGAGCGTGTCGATACGCGACTCACCAGAATGCTTTGGAATAATAGGTTTCAGGCATCCTTCGAATGTCGTAAAAGCCGGATGATTGCGCCGGAGACGCCTCTAATTACCTGATTCAGGTTTTGCATACCTTTTGTGGCATGCCAAGCCGTAGTCTCGCAGGCAGGGTTTCTATTGCGGACCGTAATTCGCCCTGGGTCTACGGCGATTGTCGATCCGATCACTCTCCGCGATGCTGCGATCAGCGAAGGCTGGTGGAGGTGGCGGGAGTCGAACCCGCGTCCCTGGAACCTTCACATACGACATCTACACGTTTAGTCACGCTTTTGGTTTCACAAAACGCTCGCGGCGTGACCCGCTAGCGAATCGCCAGTAGCCAGATTGATGATACGGCCCCCGGCTGGATACCCCTCGGGAGCTATGCCCAATAACGGCGTCCCTATCCCCTATCAGGCGTCAGAGTAGAGACGATGACCGGTTTACGCGGCCATTGGTAATGCTTCATCATAGGCACTTATAATAAGTGTGCGACAGCATTTTAACGATGCTAACTATCATCATCGACGTGCAGCCCTATGCTCCGATTCCAGGTCGAATTCCGGAACACCCCCAAAATGATCGGCCAACCATCGGTTGAGTTGAAAAATTCGGAGTATGGCATTAAACTCCAAAGAACAATAAGTGGGAAGAACAGTGTCCGCTTTTCCGGCAATATCAAGCGGAAAGCGGATTAATTCCTTTGTCGCTGATGGGGAATCAAAGGGAGACCCCGATGGATTTCAGGGTGGAAATCAACTCGGGGTCCATGGGGTGCCCGTTGAATAACACGCCCCCATCCGGGCTGATGAGGACCATGCGCGGAATGGAATCAACCATGAGAGCCCGGGAGAAGGGGCTGGTTTCGGGCTCGATCAACCAAGGCATGTCCATGCCGTGTTCCTCCTGAACCTTCCTGGCTTTTTCCAACGGGTCGGTGCGGTCAGTGTTCATACCGGCCACGGAAACGCCTTGGGAGGGAAGGATCTCGGCCTTGTTTTTCAATTCGGGCATCAGGGCGATACAGGGTCCGCACCAACTGGCCCAAAAATCGACCAGGACGGCCTTTTGGCCTTCTGACAACTCGGCCAATGTGGTGGTCGAACCGTCGACACTGGCAATTACCATCTCCATGGGAATTTTCAATTCCGCCATGGCCTTCTTCATGGCCAGGTCCGCTCTGGTTTCGGATACCAATTCCGCCATCCCAAAGGCCTGGCTGAGATTGGGAGCCTTCCAGAAGCCCTCTTTGACGTGCCTTTCGAACGCTTCCCAGTCCTCGTTTTGGCGGGCGATGAGAGCTTTAAGATTTTCGATCAGACCGCGAACCTGGGTCAGGTCGTTAAAGAATCCATCCTCTCCCACCCGAAATTTTTCGGCATGGGTCTCCATGGCGGGAACGAGGGCCATACCGCGTCCAGGTCGCCGCGGCCGAGCAAATGCAACACCTTGCTCTCGAGCAGGTCGGCTTCCCCTACCCCGGCGGCTTCAGCAGCCTCATAGGCCCCGGCAAAGTCGGCTTCCCGGTCGATGGCGGCGTCTTGCAGGGCCTCCCTGGCTTGTTCAACGGTGGATGGACCTTCCGCCATTACCAAGGGAGAAAGACCGAATAGAAAAAGGGGGAAAAGTATTTTATTCATGATGTGGACTTGTTTCGTAAGAGGACCGAAGAGGATGATTGTTCCCGATATAATGGCATGGCAACTCGGGAAAATACAATAATTGGTTGGCCAATTAAATTTCCCCACCTTTAATTTTCACTCTTTTTCCGCCAAATTTTCAAATTTCCAACATGAGCAAAGAGACCATTGCATTCATCGGAACCGGGGTCATGGGCCGCAGCATGGCCGGGCACTTACTCAATTCCGGGCATCCGCTACACGTTTACAATCGCACCAAATCCAAAGCAGAAGGTTTATTGGAAGCCGGGGCCACCTGGTTTGACAATCCGGGGGAAGCTGCAGCTAAAGCAGACATTGTCATAACCATCGTCGGTTTTCCCGGGGACGTGGAGGAGGTCTACTTCGGCGCGGAAGGGATTCTGGACCAGGCCGCAAGGAATTCCCTGGTGATCGATATGACCACCTCGAGCCCTACACTGGCCAAGCGAATTGCGGCGGCGGCGGCCGAAAATGGGATCGGTTCCCTGGATGCACCCGTTTCCGGCGGAGATCTCGGGGCGCGCAACGCCCAGCTCTCCATCATGGTAGGAGGAGAACGGGAAGACTTCCAACGGGCCAAGCCCATCTTCCAAATCATGGGAAAGAATATCGTGCTGCAGGGTCCGGCCGGTTCCGGACAATACACCAAGATGTGCAACCAGATCGCCATCGCCAGCGGCATGATCGGGATTTCGGAGGCCATGGCCTATGCCGGAAAGGCCGGGTTGGACCCTTTCACGGTACTGAAGAGCATAGAACCCGGCGCCGCTGGCAGTTGGTCCTTATCCAACTTGGCTCCGCGCGCGCTCAAAGGCGATTTCGCCCCGGGATTCTACGTAAAACATTTCATCAAGGACATGCGGATCGCAATTGATTCGGCCGAGGAAATGGGCCTCGATCTGCCCGGCCTGAAGCTGACCAAAACCCTTTACCAGAAACTGGCGGCCCAGGGAGGGGAGGATTTCGGAACCCAAGCGTTATTGAAGATTTATCAAGGACGCTAAAAGAAGGCACAAAGAAAATACTGCAGGGAAACCAGCACCCGGAATCGAGCACCCGGAAATTGACTCTCGCCACTTGTCACGCCGTAATCCATGAAGGCGGAAGAACGCCAAGAGGGTAGAGGAAACCAATAGAGTAGACGAGGGGGCCAGCCTGAAGGCAAGCCCGCCTCGTCCCTCATCGAACCGAGTATACAGATTTCCAGTTGACGGCTCTCCTGCAATCTTCACCGTAAGGCTATCGAGGTTCTGGTTTATTTCGTGTGGATAAAAGGTAGACCAATCCAAGTTTCCTGAGATGGGCATACCAGCTTCCTCCGATGGGTTTCTTGTAGGCTCTTTGGCTGCGTCGTTTCAGGTGCTTGATCAGGCGCGACGCACGAAGTGATCCAGTGCCTGGAAAGCCCTGCGGGGATGCCCCGCCCTGAAGTAATGACCCCAGCCCAGACGGTGCGTGTTGATGTGTCCGATCAGGGGCCTGATCGGAACATGGCACCGGCTGCTATCGGTCTGGCCATAGAGCCAGTCGCGTTGCTTTTGCAGACTTTTCGGTGAGGGTTGCTGGTGGTAATACCAGTGCCCCTTCCTCCATTGACAGGCTCTTTTCTGAATGCGGAATCCCAGGAAGTCCAGAGCCTCGTCTGGACTGCGAAGGTTGACCACTCGGGTTTTCTCCTGGTTGATTTTCAGGCCCATGCGGCCTTCCAGGGTATCCCCGATCCAGTCTGACAGCCGCGCTCCTTGGTAACGCGCCATCACCACGAAGTCGTCCGCATAGCGAACCAACCGGGCGTTGGCCCATTGCCTGGGGCCTTCCCCGCTGTGGAAGAACTTGTCGAACCAGTGTAGGTAGATGTTCGCCAACAGCGGCGAGATCACTCCTCCCTGGGGCGTGCCTTTTGCCACCGAGCCGCTCGGCGGCTTGCCGGGAGGGCGTTTCCCGCCTTTCTTCGGGGCTTCTTCCACTACCGGCGCATTCAACCACATCCGGAGCAGTTTCAGAACGCTGCCGTCCACCACGCGCATGCGCACAGCGGCATACAGCTTGTCATGGGGAATGCTATCGAAGTAGCTTTCCAGGTCTGCGTCGTATACAGCACACCGACCCGCCCTCAGGTTCTTCACGATCTGCTCGGTAGCATCGTGCGCCCCACGCCCCGGGCGGAACCCCTTGGAACATTCCAGGAAATCCGCCTCGAAGATCGGTTCGAGGATCAGCACGGTGGCCATTTGCACAACGCGGTCGCGCAGGGTGGGTATGCCTAAAGGCCGGTGTCGGCCTTTTCCCTTCGGGATATACACCCGTCGGATGGGCATTGGACGATAGGTTTTGGTGCGTAACTGATCTTGGATTTCGGTCAGGAATTTATCCACCCCGTCTTCCTGGCCAGTACGGCTCGTGCCGTGACACCATCGACTCCCGCCGCCTTGCCCTCTTTGGCCACCAGTTGCCACGCTGTAAACAGAGTGTCGCGGCGCCAAATGCGGTCATACAAGGTGTAGAAACGAAATTTCCTTTCGTTCTTCGCCTTACGGTAGAGCTTCCATCGCAAAAGATTGAGGCTTCGGCTCGCTCCCCGGCCATAGGTTTTAACCCAGGCCTGATAGTCCGCTTCTTCCGTAGTGGAGAGTTTCGCTCTCAAGCGGCCTCCTTCCTTATTTTGATAGTAGCTTGTTTACAGTGGGGCCCCTTTGCTCCACGGACTTTCACCCGCTTCCTCGCTACTATGGACCCCTCTGAGACCTCGCTCCGGCCGATGACATGGTTATGCTTTCCCATGTTTCGTTGTCCACCGCCCGACCGTGGGCGGCACGACACCGGGGAGGCGTCCCGGGTAGCTCTGGTTCTCCGTCGGTGCGCGCTTTCATCAGTCACCCCGCCCAGCCCCTCAACTGCTCTTGACCGTTGCTTGATCGAGGGTTGCAGGCTTCGCCACTTTTGGAAGGTTGGCCGCTGGGTGTAGTGTAACGAGGCCGAATCATGTTCGCTTGCGCTAAGGCTCGCACCTTCGCGATTTGAGGGTTTCCAGCCCCCTTCGCCTGCCATCAAGACAGACCGCTCCGTTTCGCGTGCTTTGTTGCCGCCACACGCCGGGGCGTCACTACATGTTGAACGATCTATTGACATGGTTCATACGTTACAATGAACTGGAGAAACCGGCCAGAGCCGGCATAACCAAAAGGCACAAAAAACACAAAAAATTTTCTGGGTTAACCGCAGATTTCGCAGATGAGCGCAGATAAAGCGCCGTCGACGCCAACTGACCACTAACTACTGACCACTGATAACTAAACACTGGCGCCCTCGGGGCCTTTTGTGGAACCCCTTTGGGGTTCGTTTATCTTTCCCATTCTAAGTGTGCGCTTCGCGACACTGGGCTTTGGAGTGGAACTGCTTTGCAGTTCATTCTTGAGCCGTTGATAATGGATCAGGAATGTCCTCCCTTTATTAGCCACGATTTACCTGTCCTCTGTAATAGGTTGCGAAGGCAGTTTAATACCGAAGGGTATAGTGGAACTTGGCGGCCAGCTTGGTATCCCCGGTACGGAAGCGCAGGCTGCCCGTATCCTCACTGATCCAACCCTGGTTGAAGGAGAGGAAGAGATCGTTACCCGGTTTCAGGGTCCAGCGCATACGGCTCTGCCAACCGAGGTTGCGAGACCGGTTATCGTATTGAGCCAAATTGGAAAAGGTGAGGCGAGGGGAAGCGGCAAAATGGACGGTCGAGGTAAGGATGCGGGCGGTGAACTTGCCCTGGGGCAGGCTGGCGAAGGTTTGGTTGGCGCTGGCGGTAAAGGTGAACCAGGGGGGTAATTTGTAGGTGAGCCTCGCGCTTACGTCTTCGGAGGATCCCGACCAGAATTCCCCCCAACCCACGCTCAGGCTACCGGACAAGGGGCGCTTGCTGGCAAAGGCAACGTTAGCCTTGTGTCGTGTGGTATGGTATTCGCCCGCCGGAAGAACCACTCCCGGAGAAATCTCGAACGGCTCGAAGAGGCGCTCGAATCCGCGAATGAAATCGCCCAATTGGTGAATGGAATCCCCGGAGCGAAAGTGCCAGTCGATCGGACAGATATAGAGTTCTGAGCTTTCCGTCATCCCGTTATCCAAACGCTCGAAATGGGTGTAGTAGATGTCGTGAAACATCTGTTGCATATTCCAGAAGTCCTTCGGCCGCGGATTATAGCTGCCTGCCACGCGGTACATGCGCACGTTGTTCCTCTGCACAAATCCAATACCCGGATCGAAGTTTTTCTGAATTTCCCTGTAAACCAGCATCCCATCCCACTTGTCGTTGGGGTAACGGGCTGAAAACCCATGGGACATATCATCACCGGATACGCCTTCATTCTCGCTCTTCAATCCATAGGCATTGAATACTAAATTGCGGCTCCCCCCCAGGAACCGGGAAGTCGCCAAGCTGAGGTCGGCCCCGTAGGTAACGCTGGATTGTCCGGGCCTGGGGTTCCCCCGGGTAAATATACCCCCCACATAGGACTGCTCGAACAAGTCTTGTTTAACACGCCCCACATAGAAGTCTTTGTCTTCCACAACAGCAGTACTGCCGGTCCGGACACCGAGAAATCCGATATCGGTATTGCTGACTTTTCCGGTCAACTTGACGCCCACGTCGAGGGGAACTTCCCGACCATCCAACAGCCCGATTCTCCGACTGAAGAAAGGGTAGACGTCGGCTCCCGCCTCGGGAATTCCGCCCGGGGGAACCGGGCCCGTACTGGCGAAATCGAATACACCTACATCCTCCAGGAAGAAAGACCGCTTCTCGGGGAAAAATAAGGAAAAACGGGTAAGGTTGATCTGACGCTCGTCCACTTCGGTCTCACCAAAATCGGTGTTGATGGTGCCGGTGAGGTTCAGGCTCGGGGTGATATTGTAGAATATATCCAGGCCGGGCTCGAGGTCGATATCGTCACTTTCACCATCCCGGCTCAGCCAGGTAGAGGCCAAAAACGGCCGCACATCCAGGCCGATACCCTGGTTGAGTCCGGTCATGTTGGAAATCTCTCCAGCTTCGGAAATTTGCAAAAAATCCGTTTCCAAGCGGGCCCCTGACCAATAATCCTCCTCCTGTTTGCGGAAGATATTGCGGGAGAAGTTGAATCCCCACACTTCGCTATTTGCCGGGAAGTTGAGGCTCTTGAAGGGAATGGCCATTTCTGCCACCCAACCGCTATCGCTACGGGTGGTGCGCAGGTCCCAAATAGCATCCCAATCGGTATTCAGATCCTGGTTGCCGAAGGCCAATCCATCGATGAGAGCTCCGGCCGGAGTGGTGGCAAAGTAGAAGGCGTTGCGTTGATCGCGAAAGGTATCCAAAATGATTTCGATGCGGTCATCGGCCCTGATAAGACCATCGCGAATCATCTGGGTGCCAATCACCTTGTCGGGCTCGGAATCGTAAGCCCTTACCCCAATGTAGAGATAATCGGCGTCACGGAGCAATATGACCTCTGTCAATTCGGATGGGGGTTGCCCGGTATCGGGCTCTTTCTGGACCAGATCGCCGATGTTCGGGGCAGAATTCCAGATTGGTTCATCGAGCAGGCCGTCGATGGTAATCGGGTCGGAGATTTCCGTCACGACGACCGATCGTTTTCCCGGTTGGGGGACTTCCGGGTTGTCATGAATTTCACCCAACAATGCCAGTTGGGCCGTCGAGAAAGCGAGGACGCAGGAGGCAATCCTGGAGCAAACCCGAATAAACTTTTTCTTCCGTATCAAGGAGTAGATCTTCCAAATCCTGGATGCGAATCCGATCAGTTGCCCATGGGATGTTCGGCCAGGATCTCATCCACCATGTAAAAGGTTTTCCTGTCCTTGATCTCCTCCCGGAGGCGGGCCACGTCTTCCGGTCTGACTACCCTGGCCAGGCCTTTGGGGTTTCCGAAGCTAATGCGGGTATAGGTGATAACCCCGGCGAT
Organism: Opitutales bacterium; assembly: GCA_964291575.2. Taxonomy (GTDB): domain Bacteria; phylum Verrucomicrobiota; class Verrucomicrobiia; order Opitutales; family UBA2995; genus JAABVD01. Next base: position 481,586 of record OZ219851.1, read on the forward strand.
TTCCTCATCGGTAAGCAAATGCTCAAAACCGGTCATGGGGGGAACGCCAGTGGCAGGATCGTAGATTTTTCCACCCACCTCGATGGGCCCCCAAAGGCCTTTGAGGATAATTTTGATGAGGCGGTCATCATCGCCGTTGACCCATTCGTTGTTGGTGAGGGGCGGATAAATATCTTCGGTGGTTCCCCGGCCTCTCTCGCCGTGACAAGTGACGCAGTGGGCATCGCGGTGATAGACCTCGGCGCCTATTTGGAGGAGTTTGAGATCGTCCGCGGGGAGGTTGGTCTGGGGGATTCTCGGGGGAGCGTCGCGTTTAGGGTCGTAGAGCACGAGGTCTCCCGCCAGGTAGGAATGTAGTGTGGGGTGCATGGTCCGATCCAATTGCTCCAGGTCTTGCAAGGCGCGGATTTCGCCATCCAAGGTCAGCAGAACCCCTTCCAAGGCCGGACCCATCCACTTGGTCAGCGGGTGTTTCAATGCTTCGATGGCGATCTTTGCCCCGGCCTGGTCGGCCATCCAGGAAGCGGCCACGGCGGCTTCCAAACGGACGCGGGGATGGGTGTCTCCAGCCGCTTTCAAGAACAGGCTGAGGTAATCGGGGATTTGCCGGTAGGCGTAGCGCATGACCCGGACAGCGGCGGCCCGGCATTGATGACTCTCCGCCTCCAGGCACTGCCTCAACAATTCGGGATCGACTCGGTTTTGGCCCCAGGTCACCCAGAGGGCTTCGAGCAGGTGACGCTGGTAGAGGGGATCGTTTTTGTCGAGCTTCCCGGCCCAGTTCTTCACCGCTTTCAGGACCTCATCGGTATCGCGGCCCCTCAGCTCACGCCAGGTGCGATAACGGGTACGGTATTCGTGCAACTTCAGGTTCTCCAAGAGGACGGGGATGGGAGCGCCGGCGACCTTGGCCGGTTGGACCAGGGGCCGGGATGGGTAAGTGATGCGGTAGATGCGCCCGTGGTCGTGGTCGCGGTTGGGGTCGCGGGCGGAATGCTGCATGTGACCGATCAGGGGATTATGCCAATCGATGAGGTAGAGGGAACCGTCGGGGGCAAATTCGAGGTCGACGGGCCGAAAATTGGGATCGGTGGAATATACCAGATCCTGCCGCAATCGACCGGTAAAACCTTCCCCGTCCTCCACCATGGTGTGCTGCTTGATTCCGAGAAATCCGATGGTGTTGTTGATGAGAAAATCTCCCTGGACCTCATCGGGGAAATGCCGGGAATAGATAAATTCGGATCCTGAGGTTGGGCGGACCCGATGGGTGGTAAACTGGTTCACCTTGGCGATTTCAAAACCGTGGGGCACTTTGGCCGAAAGGGGAAGCGACCACCAGTTTTGCCCACCGGAGGCGTCGGATAAAAAGTTCTGCCCCCAATCGTCGAAGGCCATTCCCCAGGGATTGGATACATCGGTCTGCATGAACCGCTCCAAGCGCCAGGACTTCGGATCAAACCGCCATACTCCGCCATCGGTGCAGCGCTCGGGGCCGTATGGCGTTTCCACTTGGGAATGCAAAAACCGGCCTTCGCTCATGTAGAAGGCGCCGGAGGCATCGGCGCAGAAGGCCGAAATGGCGTGATGGGTATCGTGAGAGTCAAATCCATGCAGGAGTATTTCCGTGCGGTCCGCCCTATCGTCCCCGTCATCGTCGACCAACAAGACCAGGTTTGGCTCCTGCGCCACATAAACCCCTTCCGGGGACAGTTCAAAGCCGATGGGCAGGTGTAACTGATCGGCAAAAACGATCTGCTTGTCGGCCCGGTTATCTCCGTCCGTATCCTCGAAAATGAGCAACTTGTCGTTGGGCCTGACGTCACCCGGCCGGTAATGGGGATAAGATGGTATGACGGCCACCCAGAGGCGCCCTTCGTTGTCAAAGGACATCTGGACGGGATTCTTCAGGTCGGGAAATTCCGATTCGGAAGCAAACAGATCGATGGCGTAACCCTCGGAGAGAACAAACCTGTCCAAGGCGCGATCCACGTCCAGAAATTCAATCGGCTGGTTGAAGTTGGTTTCCACCGGGGTGAGGGGCCGCGTGCGCTGATCATTCACGGCGAGGTCTCGCGTTTTGCTTTGAACCACGTGGTGAATTCGGGCATCCCGCAGTTCGGTCATTTGGCGGATTTTCTCTATTTCCTCGGGATAGTTGACATTTCCATAGGGCTTGTAGCGTCGACCGTATACGTGCACTCCGTTCAACATGCGGTAGTCGTTGAACCAGAACCAATTCTTCTCCTGAACAGCTTTGTAAACCAGGTTTCGCGTGGCCTTGGATTGTATCTGAGATCGGCCGAACAAGGCATTGGCAAGGATCGAGGCAAGCTTTCGGTATCCCGTATCGGTCAAGGCGAACCCATTCATGGTGAGGGGTTCCTCATTCTGGTCATAGAGCCGCATGGTGGGCTTGAATAAATCGACGAATCCCACGTTTCGGCGGTGGGCGACCCGCCTCATGGCATCGGTGTAGGCTGCCAGCCGCTCGTTCTCCTTCACCCCGTCGGGAAGGGCTTGTCGGCCCGACAGGTCCTCGTAGGCGATGGGAGAAATCAAGACCAGCCGGGGCGCGCTTTCGCCGTTGTATTTTTGCGACAAGGTATGCCGGACGAAAGCGTCGAGTTCCCCGTAGAAATTCTCCACCCGATCCAGTCCATCGAAGGATTCATTGTAGCCGAAAAAGGCCAGGATGGTATCGGCTTTCAAGTTGCCGAGCCATTCATCCGGAGTGGGGAAATGGCCGATTCCCAAGTGGGTTTGGTACTCGGGACGAAAGGCCTCGGCGCCAGGGAAGGCCCACTGGCTCTTGCGCGATGGATGGGGCCGGAAGCCTGGAGTATCACCGGGGCGGCAAATGTTGCGGATGACGAGGTTGGCCTCCGGATAGAGGCGGTGCAAACGGGTTTCAAAATGGGGAAAGTTGAGCATCCGTTCTCCCAAACCGTTGCCTAGCAGGACGATGCGGTCATTTTCCCTCACACTCAAGGGAAGCGAATCGGCCCGGCCCGCGAAAAACAGCGGGAGGGCGGCGAGTAGAATAAGAAGATTTTTTCTCATAAATTCCTTCGTGACGTATCCCATGGAAAGGATTAGTTGGAAAAACTCTGGACGCTCACATTTTGCGCCTCCCAGTAGCCCTTCTCCTTAAAACCGTAGGCGGTTGGATTAAAGCTCCCGACGATGTCGACCTTGCTGCCGCCTTCGGGGACGGGAAGGCCAAGGCACCAGTAAACCCCGTTCACGATCATGCGACGTGTGCCCGCCGCCTCCAGGTCGGTCGATGCTCCCATGGTGGTGGCGAATGCCTTGCCCTTTCTGCCACCGGGCAATTGAAAACTCTTGGTCCAGGCCAGAGGCATCATCGGATCATTTTTGTGAAAACCCGGGTGTTGACCATACTTGGGCACCCTTTCGTAGGGTCCGGGGCCAATGGGCGGGTCGTCCTTTTCCATTCCGGCCAGCACCTGGCCTAAAACTACGGCCAGGGAATCACCCGGTTGGGGCAATTTCACCCCGTAGACATCGGAAGGACCCCAAATATCGCCCTCCCCTATTCCATTGGTAATCTCATGATTTCCCGCGGGAATGCCGCGGGTGCTTTCCTTCTTGTGCCAACCATGGTGGCTTATCCAGGAGGTGCCCAGGACAAGTTCCCCAAATCCATTGTGCCAGGCGGACTTTTCGCCGGAATAGTTGAAACTGTAATGCGCCCATTTCGAATCGGCCGGAAAGCGGAAGGCGTGGGTAGCGGTTCGCAGGCCAACGACCGGACGACCGGAGGTGAGATAGTCGTCGATTTCCCGCATTTGCTCGTCTGGCAAGGCGCGAAAGCGTGTTGCTATGATCATCAGGTCGGCTTCCCGCAAAGCCTCCAATCCGGGAATATTTTCCCTGAAGTCGGGATCGATAATTCCGGGAGTTTCCGGCTTCTGAGCAAACAGAACGGTGCATTTGAAACCATGGTGCTCGGACAAGATCTTGCCCAGTTGAGGCAGGGCTTCCTCGGATCGGTATTCCTCGTCGCCACTGATCAATACGACGTGTTTTCCCTGGCCGGGGCCATTCATCCCCTCGAAAACCAACCATCGAAGGGGCTCGGAAGCGCTATCCCCCGAACAACAAAGCATGAAAAACAACAGGCTGAATCCTTGGCATAAGATAAATCTCATAGTGAAAAAGGGTTTAGGGCAAATTTCGGAACGGAACCAAGCGGGCGTTTCTGGCCATGGTCCGGAAAATGGCGGATAATTTAGGAAGCAGGAACATAATAGCAACGCATTCTTTTGGGGATAGGGAATCAACCACAGAGGACGCAGAGAGCACAGAGGGGGCTGGCGCCCAGTGGAGAGTGGAGAGGGAGAGGCGCCTGCGGGCGCTATGCGCAGAGAGGAAAGAGGAGGGGCGCTGGCGCGCCAATTAGGAATTAGGAATGAGGAATGAGGAATTTTGTGTATTTTTGAGCCTTTTGTGGCTGAATATATCGCGGCGTAAAGCGGCTCCTACAATTCGATCACGATCAAGATCACGATTTTAAGAAATCTCAGCATCTCTCTGTGCTCTCTGTGGCCTCTGTGGTTTACCCCTTCTCCCTCAGCAACTTGACAACAAAGCGCGCCGCAGTCGCCTTACGCGATCGGCCAAGGTTTTCCGAAAGGTCGGCACCGGTTCATCTCCCCGTTCCACTTTCCAGATGAAAACGCTCGGACCGTTGCCCTGGAAAATCAAAGGCAATCGCGCCTCAAATTCGTCCTCGTCCTCCACGGTATAAACCTGCTCGATCCCCGCTCCACGGGCAATGGCTTCATAGTCGACCAAACCGGACCCGGGAACCTCCTGATTACCCGTCACTTCGTAGGTTCCGTTTTCGATGATCACCATGACGTAGTTTTGGCACGGCCTCTGGGCAATCGTCACCAGGGTGCCCAGAGACATGAGCATGCTTCCATCCCCATTCAATACGATCACCCTGCGATCGGGTTGTGCCATGGCGATCCCCAGACCCAAGTCGGCGGCATGACCCATGGCGCTGTCCACCGAAGCGAAGTCCAGGGCAGTATCGGACAACTTCTCCCAAGGCTTGGCCGTGCCCATGCAGGTAATGACAATTTCATCGGTTCGGCCGGCGGCCAATTTTTCCAGGCAGGCGTACTTGTCGAGCATGGTTAGACCATGGTAGCGGCCAAAATTACGGCGGCCGGTTTTGAAGTGTATCGCGCCTTTGCGAAGGTGTTAGGGAGCTTGGCAAGGTCTGCGTCGTGGCATATGATCTCGTAGGGAATATCCCACGCTTCCAGGGTGGGTTCGGTAAACAAGGCGGCTGAATCAATGTGCTCCATCTCCCCATTCAGGGACTTGAATCCCCTATAACAAAGGAGGATCACCTGAGGAATCTTCATGTTCCAGGAAGTCCCCCGCAACGCATCTCCCGCCTCGAGGAGGCCCGTATTCTGAATGAGCACAACCGCCTGCTTTCCCCCGATGAAAAGTCCTGCCGCTATGGCAAAAGCCTCTCCCTCCCGGCAGACCTTGATCACTTCCATTTCCGGATCTTCCACCAAGTCGCGAAAAAACACGCGGGAAAGGTTATCGGGCAACCCCACCACATGGGTGATGCCCTGCTCTTTCAAGGCCCTGTGAATCCTGGAGGCAGTCAGCTTCAAACCGCTACCGGCTCCAACGATTTGACTTCGGGCAGCATGCCATACCGGTCCAACGGCAGAGGGCGCGGTTCAATGACGATTTCCAAATCATCCCGTTCCCGGGCTTCATCCAGATACATCACCGAACATTCCAGTTCCGCCACGTCCAGGGTGTTGCGGATCCACATCAGCCTGGATTGGGCGGGAGGGGTCAATCCGATCAAGGGAAATGCCGCGTCCAAAACTTCCCGATCGGTTTCATAATTAATCGGAATCATGGCGTTGGCCGCTCCTCCCCCGGTGAGGGAATTGATGCGGGTTATTTCGATGTCCATTTGCTCAACGGCACGGGTCAGGGCAAATTCCACCATGCCCATCCCAACAGCGTTTCCATGCGTTTCATATGTCAGGCCGCGCACACAAATATTCCCGATTTTCGGGGTTTCACCGGGACCGGCCGAATGCCAGCCGAATTTGCGTCCAATCACATTCGTGTCCAAACCCGTTCCACTGATGTTCTTGCCCATCTCATCCACCAGGAGGATGTCGACCGTTTCGAAGGGCAATCGGGGCAACCAGCGTCTGGCCAGGACCAGCAACTCTTTTTCCCGATCTTCCAACTCCTCCGGACCAACCGCCAAAAGCTTGGCCGTTTCGTCATAGGAATTTTCCACTATACCCAGCCCGGCGATGATATTGCATTTGGCGAGCACCTCCCTACCCACACTGCGGATAATCTGTCCGAAATTGTAATCCAGAATGGCGCGGTGGTAAACCTTGGCGCCGTTGTGCTTGCCCAGCCCGATCAACATCATTTTCATCAAACCGCTCTCGATGTCGCCCACGAAATTTGTGTGCGGCTTTATGCGGCCCACCACACAAACGTGATCCGCTTCCCAGGCAAATTTATCGAAGTGGACGGGGAATCCTTCCGTCGATTGGCAAACGACAACGGTTTCCATACTGGCTTTAATGGGGCACCCGCAAAATGCTTCCGTCACGCCGTAAGAAGCCAAAATTTCCCGCTGCCCGGCGGCGGTGCCGCCCCCGTGACTCCCCATGGCCGGAACGATGAAGGGCGCGGCGCCAAGCCCCTTGAAGTGATCGACTATGGCTTTGATGATTGTGTCGATACGGGAGATCCCCCGGCTGCCGGCGGTGATGGCCACACTCTGACCCGGTTGTAAGCTTTTATGGAGAGAGAGCCTCCGCAGTTGGGCATCCACTTCGGCTGGTATGTCCTCGACCAACGGGCGCTCGAAAGTTTGGCGTACTCGGAAAATGTGGGGATATTCAGACATAGGGCTTTTCAGGATGCAGGGAAAATGGGGATCTTGCAAGCAATTGACATTCAAATTCTTCCTACTGCTGCATTAAGGGAGGAGCCAGGGGTTCAAAACTCAGTCTTCAATCGCAGGGCGAGGACAGTCGTATCGTCCTGGGGAAAGTCTCCCCCACAAAATCGGGCGAGGTGTGCCCTCACCCCTTGGACGATTTCCTCGACGGGCTTTCGGGCCAGCAGCTTGAAGACTTCCAGCAACCCTTCCGTCCCCAACTCATGGCCTTGAGGATTGCGGCACTCTATTACCCCATCCGTCATGAGGAGCAGACAGTCTCCCTTCTCGAGGTCGAGTTGCAGGTTTTCAATGTGTTGGCAAATCCCCAAGCCCAAGACGTTTTCACTGGGAACATGGACCACTTCAACCGTGGAGTTCGCTTCCCTGAACCATAAAACCGGAGGCAATGCGGCATTGGCCAGGGTCAGAGCGGGCCGCTCCCTGTCGCTCAGATCCAGCGCGCCGACGGCGGCGGTGACAAACCCGAAGGGAATCAGGCCTTTCAGGTGTTGATCCAGAATAATCAGAGCTTTATCGGGGTGGGCAAATTCGGAGGGCATGGTATAATCAGCCACGTGTTTGACCAGTATGGTGAAAATACCGGCCGACACGCCGTGGCCACTGACATCTCCCAAGAGAAAGGAAAGGTGCCGCCGGGTAACGAGGGGAAAAGTGACCACGTCGCCACCCACATCCCCCATGCTCAAACTCATAACGGCAATCTCGACGGCGGGATGGTCCGGCAGGGGCCCGGGAATAAGGAGTTGCTGCACCCGTCCGGCGTTCTGAAAGTCCATTTCCAGGATTTCATTCTTTTGCTGGAGTAGCTCCCGGCTTTCTTCCAAAGCCTTTTGGGCTTCCACCTGAGCTGTAATATCGCGCGTGATCCCCATGAGCCCGGCCGGTTCACCCGATCCCAAAAAAATGGGCACCTTGGTCGAGGTAACCCAGGTCACCCGGCCATCGGGCCAGGTTTCCTTTTCTGTTTTGTTGACCAGCTTCTCTTTGGTTTTCATCAGCCTCTGCTCATCCTCAAAGGCCTCGCGGGCGTGCTCCTCGGAGAAAAAATCGAAATCGGTTTTGCCGATCAGTTCCTCGGAGGACTTCAACCCGAATTTGGCGGGAACGGCATCACTCACCCGTATGAAGCGGCTCTTCCGGTCCTTGAAGTAAATCTGGTCCTGGGTCTGGTGCAAAACGGCATCGAACAGGACCGTAGCCGAAGCCTTGAAAAGAACGGAATCTTCTTCAACAGAAGCGCTCATGGTGGCAGATACTAATTCCCCGCGGTGCATTGTCCACCCACCAATGCAAAAATATTCTGCCGGTAAATATCCGATTTAACCACGGTTGGCATGTATGACAAATTAAACATGGATGGACAGGATGGACAGGATACAAATAATGGAGGGCGGGTTTTCCAAGCCGCCTCCCGGCCAAGCCGGATCAAGCGACCATAGGGAGCATTTTTAGAAATAACTTTGCGATTCTTTGCGAGAGTCAATCTCTAGTTCCTAGATTCTAGTTTCTGGGTCGTGACATTGCCAGGTTGGCCAGCCTGTGCGTCCGCACGCAGACAAGGGAGAAGACTTCCTTTTTCAATTGACGCCCAATCCTTTCTTCCACGCTGGATATCCATTCCTAATTCCTAATTCCTAATTCCTAATTCCTAATTCCTAATTGGCGCCCTTGGGCGCATTTGTGCCTTCGGATCTCGACGGATCACAGTTCTCCATCCAGCCATTTCTCGATAATGATGAATTCCTCCTCGGTGACTTTTGAATCGGGATGGGTAATGCGGTAGCTTTTGATCGGCATTAAGTCATCTAAAATTTCATCGTAGGTTTCCTCGATTTTTTCCTCCTTTCTTCTTTCGGAGTATTTTCCCCATTCCGAGTAATTAACTTCCCTGCGGCCTTCTTCCACGTGGTGTGCGATCCACCAGGAAACGGGGGCCACGTAGGCGTACCAGGGCCAATCGCTTTCGTTGGAGTGGCAATCGTAGCACTTGGCTTGCAGAATGGCTCTTACTTCCTCGGGGCCGTCGAAGTCCAAGTCGGCCTCCACGGGCGGATTAGCGCGGTCAACCGGCTTAAATTGAATGCCGATAAAGGCGACCCCCAATAGGATTGCGGTAATTTTGAGGAATTTCTTCATGCTTTCCAGGGAAGGTGTGGTTTGAATGGGTAATTTTCAGTGGTCAGTGGAAGTCGCTTCGCTCCAGAGGGAAGAGGGAAGAGAGAGTGTTGGAAGTCGCTTCGCTCCAGTGGTCAGTGGTCAGTGGTCAGTGGAAAGAGAATTAACATGGATGAACAAGATGAACAGGATATGAGGCGCCGGGAGCGCCAATTAGGAATTTGGAATTGGAAGAGGGAACCACAAAAAGTACAAAATACACAAAAGAAAAGAGATGCTGAGTTGCTGAGAAGAAGAGGCATCTTGGCGTTTCTTTGCGATCTTTGCGAGAGTCCATTTCGATCACGATCACGATCACGATTAATAAATCTCTGGGTGCTCTGTGGTTAATTCCTAGTTCTTCCCCTCCGTGTCTTTCTCCAAGACGGATGGACGGTCCAAGGGCTGTTTCAAAAGGGAATGGTCAGGCTGAGCCGAGCCTGCACGGACTCCGGCGCCTTTGTAATAAGGGCGTTGCCGGCAAAGGTCGGTTCGGATCCCACAAAGTAATTTTCACTGGTCAAATTCTCCAAATTCAGAAGGACTTCCCATTTTTCGACCTCATAGGAGATGTTGGCGTGGAGGACGAAGGTCGGGTCGACTCGCAGGGTATGGTCGTAATTGTGGTAGTAGCTTCCACTATAGATGCCCCCAAGGGCGAAGCCCCACCGGTCTCCCCAATTGGTGGTAACAAAAAGCTTGGCGGTTTCCTCCGGGATACCGGGGACAATCAATTCCGCATTGTGGGAGGGATTTGCCCCTTCCGGGGTAAATCCGCCAAAGGCGTTGGAAAACTGAGACAACAATGCTCCGCCTTCCAGAGCCAAACCAATCTCATCGTTACCCTGTCCGGTGGGGTCGGCCAGGGAGAAGGGCATCGTGCGGAAACCCAGCCTGCTGTTGCGGCGGGTTTCCCGAATACTGTAGGAACCAATCAGGGTAGTGTGTTCATTGACGGAAAAAGTGATTTCAAGCTCGAATCCTTCCGAGGCGTAGGGATCGGAAGTATTGGTGCGGTCGTTGAAGGCGGACTGCTCCCATTCATAGTATGCGGCGGTGGCGTAAAACCGGTTTTCCGGAAAAGAGATCTTGATGCCCCCTTCCGTAAGCCCGGAATCACCAAAATTTCGTTCGTCCAGGATGGGTCCCCCCTGCAGGGGCGCATAGGTGACCGCCTTCTGGTGGGAGGCGTAGAGACTCACCGCACTGGATAACCTTACCACCGGATTGATACTCCAGTTGAAAAAGCTGTCCTCTCCTTCCCTTTGGTTTTGGGCTATGTCCGTTGGAGCCTCCGGCACCTTTACCTTGAAGTCGACACTGTCAAACCGGCCGCTGACGAGCAGGAGAAGCGGGCCATCCCAATCGAGGAGGGCGGAGGCGAAACTACCGAGTTGGAGCAGGTCCGATTGAGCAGCATGGCCTCCGGGAGCGGCGGCGCCAAATCCTCCACCCCAAAAGTTGTGGCCCGAAATCGGGTTGATCTGGTCGCCCGAAAGAAACCTGGTGTTGTCACTGATGGTCCCGCGCGAAACATCCCGGCGGGAAAAGGGCTCCGTCCAGAAATCCTGCAACTGGGTGGCCTGGGTGAACCTGGCTTGCAAACCGTAGTCCAGAACCAGTTCCGCTTTCCCGCCCAGATCCAATTGCGTGGCCAAAGACAGGCGGTCGTCCACAACCCATTGATCCGTCCTGGTGGCGTATTGGTAGGAACTGAGTTTCCGGGTGCCGATCTTTTCAAAGAAGAATTTGTTCTCCAGGGTGGTGTTATCCGAGATAAACCGCTCCAGATCCATAAATGCCATGAGGTCCTCGGAATCAGCGAAATCCTCCTGGTCGGAAAGGACCTGGCTGCCCTTGACGGACGTGGTGAAAACCGGGCCGCCGGCCCAAAAGTATTCGGGAGTATATAAATAACCGCTCTCTGTCTGAATGATGTCCTCAGGCAATCCGGCGTAGGTGGCGGCCCGGACATACGGATCGCTCAAATCCTTCATTGCCGCCAATTGCGCAGCCGAGACAGTCCCCTCCGAAACAGCGGCATCGATCACTGCTGGAGGAACGACCAAGGCCCGGAAGTCACCGTAGTTTTTGTTCAGCAAAGGCGCCCGGCCGGAGGACATTCCACCGAGCAATCCCCGGTCGGGATATCCTCCATTTTTGCTGCGAACCAGGCTGAGCGGTTCTCCGATAACGTATTCTCCATGGTCGATCAGGTTTTGGGATGGACGGTTCCAACCGGCGTTTTCGTTGGAATCAAACGCGTAATATTCAGCCCCGGCGTAAAGGTAGGTATCATCGGACAATTTCATTTTGATCGATCCGTAGACGGAAACAAAATCGTTCCTCACCCGATCCCACCAGCTTTCCGCTTGCTGAGTCGTTACCGAAAGACGATAAGCAGCCGGTTTGTCGAAAGCCAGAAACGGCCCGCCCTTGTCCACTTCGACATGGTACAGGTTGTTCGAGTCCAACTCGAACTTTATGGAACCGCGGGAGGTATCGAAGAATGGGGATTTTGGCATCATGTTGACGAAACCTCCCACGTGGCTGGGCAGATACTGGGCTGGGGCTGGGCCCTTCATGACCTCCATGGCCTCCAGCGAGCAAAAGGAAGCGGGCATTTCGTTTCGTTGAAAGGCTCGCAGCATTCCGTTGAAATAGATCCCTCCCTGCCAACCGCGCAGGACCGGCGCCCCGGCGATGCCGTAAAAGTTGTAGCGTTCGGTACCGGCCCCAACCTTATGCAGGTCCTCAAAATTATGAATCTGGAATTGCTCGATGGTCTCCGGCGAGAGAACCAACACCGATCTCGGAATATCCATAAGGTCCATGTCGGCAAAGAAAGCCGAGTCGACCAGCCGGTCGGTGGCCAAGAGCGAATCCGAATCCTCCTGGGCAATGGCCTCGGTGATGAACCTTTCCAATTCGAAAACCGGACTTTCTTCCACCTCCCGACCGGAAAGGCTACTGGCCAATAATAGAATAAAGCCGGAAAATATCCCGAGCAAAGTGGACTTGTTCAGTTTCATGGAAAGATCGTTCGGCAACTGGAAACCTCGTGGCAGGTCTGGAGTTAAATTTGCCAATAAAGGCGATATGCACAGGGCACAAAGGGTCAAACGCATAATATTAAAGTCCCGGCGGTCTCTCAATCAGCTTATCATGGATGGAAAGCAAACTGACTTTGTAACTACTCAGGTCTCCATAGTCTGGCCTGAGGGGGGGAACGTGAAGAGGAGTCTCTCGCAAAGCCGCCAAGAGGCAAAGGACGCAAAGAATGAGGGGGGGAAGATGGAGTAATGGGGTAATGGAGTATTGGAATGTGGAGTTGGCTGACGCCAAAGGCACAGAGGCACAGAGGCACAAAGGCACAAAGGGGGAGAGGGGCGCCTACGGCGCCTCATGTGGTTAATCCCTCTTGGCGTTTCTTGGCGATCTTGGCGAGAGGTAATTCCTGGGGGATTTCGATCACGATCATGATCACGATCAAGATCACGATTTATCCTTCTCCACTCTTCACTCTTCACTCTTCACTCTTTCCTCTTCCCTGGAACCCCGTTGGGGTTCGATGGTGTGGATGATCGGCAACCCAGCGTGCGCTACGCGACGCTGGGCTTTGGAGTTCAACGCCGTTGGCGTATCAAGAACAAGATTGGCGCCTCCGGCGCCCACTGACCACTGATAACTGAACACTGGAGCGAAGCGACTCCCCCCTCCTACAGGTTAGTAATTTACTATCTATAAATCATCCATGGGGTGATTGTTTAAGATACCTGAGTAGTTACCTGACTTTAAAATTTTGCGTTTGACCCCTTTTTGCCCTGTCCAAGGGTGACGCAAAGCGCCGGGGGAGGGTTGACCGCGCTTATCGTGGGAAATAATCCTGTTCATCCTGTTCATCCATGTTAAATTTGCGCTATTCCTTCAATCAATCGAGCCTATCGTGAAAACATTACGAAACATAATACTGCCTGTCACCCTGTTCTCCTGCCTCTATTCCCATGTCCAATTGGTGGCCGAACCGCAACCTCCTGAAGGATTTGCAGCCTTGTTCGACGGGGAATCCATGGATGGGTGGTTCACTGTCCCTGATAAACCGCAAAAAGCCTGGAAGGCAGACTCCAAACAAGGCACATTGGGTCGCTCTTATCGTGGCGGATACATCTGGACGGAGGAATCCTACGGGGACTTTATTCTGCAATTGGAGTACAAGATTTCCCGGCTTTGTAACAGTGGTGTATTTTTCCGAAGCGATCCCCAAAATCCTGTCCAGGGTGGATTTGAGATTCAGATCCTCGATTCCAATGTTATGGAATATTTGGGGCCGGGACGTGAAAAACACGCCAACGGAGCGCTCTACGACGCGGTGGCTCCTTCCAGTGACCCGTCCAAGCCGGTGGGGAAGTGGAACAGGATGCGCATTCGCGCCAAAGGCGACTCGGTGCGGATTTGGATAAATGGGACGCTAGTCGTGGAAGCCGACCTGTCCAAATGGACCACTGCTGAAATGAATCCCGACGGAAGCAAGAACAAGTTCAAAACCGCATTGAGCAAGTTGCCCAAAACCGGCCATATCGGCCTTCAGGACCACGGCCATAACGTGTGGTTCAGAAATATCTTTTTGAAGAAGCTTTGATACGGGCGCCTTTTGTGGAACCCCGTTGGGGTTCGATCGAATGGGTGATTGGTAACCCAGCGTGTGCTGTGCGACGCTGGGCTCTGGAGTTCAACGCCGTTGGCGTAGATGCCAGATGATGGCGCTTCGCTCCAGAGGAAAGTATTCAGTATTCAGTGGTCAGTGGTCAGTGGGGAAGGCTAAGGCATGACAGGGAACGAATTGAAAATGTTTTGAGCATTTGGAAGATGACGCATTCGCTCGGTAAGTGCCTTTTGTGGAAACCCGTTGGGTAGCCAAAAAGGGGTCAAACGCAAAATATTAAAGTCCGCCGGCCTCTCAATCAGCTTTTCGTAGATGGAAAGCAAACTGACTTCAATATTTTGCGTTTGACCCCTTTTTACCTATCGGCCGAAGACCTGGGCTTCGATGTAATGATTCATGGTATCGGTTGAATTGCCTCTGGAATATAATCGGAGGTAGCGCCCTTCAGTTCCCTTGGCATCGATCAATTTTCCCTCATAGGTCTCGACGTAAGCTTTGTCGTTACCGCGACCCAATCCGGAGGAATTGTCGTGGTCGTTGTTGAACAGGGTTTTGACGCCACTGCCGAATTCCGGATCGTCCGAGACCTGAACGATCACATCGTGATAGGCTCGGGCCTGGGAATGATAGTGCCAAAGCACGACTGCAAAAATCTCCCGTGACGTTTCCAGGTCGATTTGCACCCACTGCAAATCCGGAGCCAGTTCGACGTAGTATCCTTCGTCCGCGTCCTTATCGCCGTCGGTAAGAAACTCGAGTTCCCCGATAATGGGCCAATCGTCGCTGGAAGTGACTTCCTTTCCCTCGGAGACCAGTTCCACGTCGGACGGAACCTTGAATTCAGGACGGGCTCCCTGCCGTTGTTTTTCCAAGTGAGGGAACCCTTTGATCGGGACCGGCGTCCCGGAGAATTTGGGTTTGGGGAGTTCCAACTGCAAAACCTTTTCCGCTGCTTGAGCGGAGGAAAGTGAAAGGAGGAAGACCCCGGTTAAGACTGAGAGAAATAGTGGATACATTGGTTTTTTCATATCTTTAGGCGTTAAAGTCATCCGGGCTGAAGGTCAACCTGCGTTGGGCATCAATGGCCTCATTGACCTTGAGGACGGCAGCTTCTGTTTGAAGCGCTTCATGTCCGGGGCAATTGAGCGACTCTTCGCCCCGTATGGCGTTGAAAAAGTTTTCCAGGTGGGGTTGGTGGATGTATTTGTCCAGCGCGACCGGGATCTCGTAAGCATCCAGGGCGGCGGTTTCGCGCACGTCGACGGCGGTGTTCTTCGGTTTTTCCCAAGGTTTCACTTCTTCCTGCCCCTTAGGCTTTATCAAACCCTGGCTCACGAAGGGGCTCCAGTCGGGCGCTCTGGCTTCCCGGAATACGGTAGTGTATTTCGGGTTTTCCGACATCTTGACGGCTCCTTCCGTCCCCATGAAGTACTCGAAGTAGCCGCCACCGGCGCTCGTGGTGGTCAATACCTGGTAAAAGGCGCGGACGGGTCCGGCTGCGGTATCGTATTCGTAAATGGCCATGACGTTGTCATGCCATTCATGGGAGGTATAGTAATCCACCCCGCCGCTAGCGGTAACCGCCTTGGGATTGGCCCCGAGAAACCAACTGTAAATATCTATCTGGTGGGCCCCGAGATCCGATATCGGTCCTCCACCCAACCCCTTGAACCAACGCCAATTCCTGAACTGATGCATGTTCTTGTAGCCCCACTTTTCGAGAGTTTCATCGTCGATCTCAGTCCGGCGGGGAACACCGAGATCTTCGCTGACGGCCCGGTTCCATTGTCCGTTGATATTGGTGATGCGGCCACAGAGGCTTTGCCCGTCCAACAGTTGTTCCTTCACGTAAAGGTAGCGGGGGTTGCTTCGCCTTTGGTGTCCGATCTGCAATAGTTTACCCGTTTCCGCAGCGGTTCTCACCATCGATACGGCGCCTTCATGGGTATTGGACATCATTTTTTCGCAATAGACATGTTTCCCCGCCTGCAAGGCGGCGTTGGTCATGGGTGCATGCCAGAAATCCGGAGTGGCCACGATTACGGCGTCGATATCCTGCTCCTTATCCAGTAGTTCCCGGAAATCGGTGTAGGGTTTGGTCTGGTGCTTCTGGGACCGCAGGATGCCGACCCCACGACGCAGGTTGTATTTTTCCCAAATGTCGCAGGCCGCCACAAAATTGAGCCCGGGTATATTACTGCAAGCTTGTATGAGGACCTGCCCTTGAGCTCCCGTCCCAATGATGGCGACGTTCAGGTCGTTCATTTTGCTCCCCTGCCCCACGGCGAAATGCGGCAGGCTTTTGCTGAGCATCAAGCCGGCGCCTCCGGCCAGACCGGACTTCAGAAAACTCCGGCGGTCCACGCTGTTTGCCAATACGTTTTTCATAACAAATGATGACTCAAGTTAGTCTTTCCATAACACCCATTTGGCCGAGTTGGCCATTTGAAGCGCCATAACCGAGATGAGAAGGTGGATGGCCAGCCAGGCGATTCCGGAACTTTCGTTGACCGCCATCATCCCCACCGTCAACCCCAGGTAGAGAAAGAGGGAAACGATGAGGGACAGGCGCATCTTTATTCCCAGCAGAATGGTAAGGCCCAACAACAGCATCAGGTAACCCGAAGGCAGGGCAAAGAGCTTGGTCGACCAAAGCGGGAGGATGGATGACCCGGCAATTCCGGTGGCCATGCGATCCATGTTAACATAGTAGTTGGCAAAGCTATAGGTGCCATCCAGTTCGAATTTATCCAGCCCGGCAAATAACCAGCGGAAGGCCAGAAAAAGGCGAAAGCCGAGAAAGGACCAACATTGGCTGTCGCACCAGCCGGACGAGGTAGACGAGTTGTTTTGATTGGACATATTTTTGGTAAAATGCGCTTGGTTATTAATTAACACTGACCAATCTTGCCGCTGGAACCAATAAAATTTTACCCCAATTTCACACAGTGGTTCCATCTGAAGAAAAATTCAGGGTAATCCTACCCCTCTCCTTGGAATACCTCCAAAATTTTGCAGGATTAGATTCGAGTGAACCAAGATTTTCCACAAAACCGCTGCAGCGTGACCTCTGAATCCCGGCCGGCTACCTTTTTGCTCGCGCTCCCCTGCTACAACGAGGGGGAACGCCTGGCCCGGTTTCTGCCCGGACTTTGCCGGGCCATTGCAAAATCCGGCCTTCAGGTCAGGATCCTGCCGGTAGACGACGGTTCCGACCGCTACCACCGGGAGCGATACCGGAATCTCATGGAGTTGCACGGCGAAAGGTTTCCCTTTCTCTTATCCATGCTCCATCTCGATTCCAATCGGGGCAAGGGGCAGGCCGTTTACCAGGGCTGGGCCAGTGTGGAAAAAGGGGATTACCTGGCATTTGCGGATGCCGACGGAGCGGTCGGCCCCGAGGAGGTGGTAAGGGTCCTGGGCCGGATAGCCGATGATCCACGGTCCGGCGGCAAACTGTTTGCCGGAAGCCGCATCGAGGATGCCGATACCCGGGTAGAGCGCCATCTCTTGCGCCGACTGACCGGAACCCTTTTTCGCATCATGGTCAAATTCCTCTTTGGGTTGCCCATTGAAGACACTCAATGCGGATTCAAAGTTATACCCCGCTCCTTTTTCCAGGACTACAAGTCGGTCCTGGTGGAATCGGGTTTCGCCTTCGACCTCGAGCTGCTCTACCGCGCCCGTGAAGCCGGCCTCGAACTGGTTCCGGTGCCGGTGAACTGGAAGGAAGTGAAAGGGGGACACATGACGGCGGGTAAATCCGTCGAACTCATTTTAAATACTCTGCGCCTCCGAAGACGCCTGCGGGGGAAAGTGGGGAAGAGGCGCCCAAGGGCGCCAATTAGGAATGAGGAATGAGGAATTAGGAATTATATGAGATGCTGAGAAGGGGCTGGCGCCCGGTGGAAAGGCACCCTTAGGCACTTTCTTGGCGATCTTTAGGCACTTTTTGCGTCTTTTGTAAAAAGGGGTCAAACGCAAAATATTAAAGTCCTGCCAGCCTCTCAATCGGCTTATCATGGATGCAAAACAAACGGACTTCAATATTTTGCGTTTGACCCCTTTTTACAATCTCGATACTTTTTCCAGGATGTGGTAAACCCGGTTGAGCATGGGTTTGGGATCGTCCATGAGCCCCGCCGCTACCAAGGTATTGTCCATTACCTGCTCCGCCACCAGTTTGGCCAGTTCTTCGTTTTGGTGTCGAAGACCGGAAAGGTTTTTGATCAGGGAATGACGCGGATTGATATGCAAAACGACTTTGGCAGCCATGTCCGGGAGGTCCTGGTTCATGGTTTTCATAATCCGGCGCATCGAAGCCGTCATGGCCTTATCGACGTTGGATGCCAAGGCTGGACTGTCGGTCAGCCGGTCACTGGGGCGAACGCTTTCCACTTTGTCACCCAAACTGTTTTTCAACCAACCGCACAGGTCATCCACATCTTTGCCGGATAAAGCCTCCGCGTCGTCTTCCGGAGTCAATGATTCCAGGTTTATTTCGTCCTGATCGGCGGAAACGAGGGGTTTTCCATCGAACTCACCAAGGCGGCTCATGACGAATTCGTCGATGGGATGATAGATATAGAGAACTTCCAGATTCCTGGCCTTGAAGGCCTCCAGGTAAGGCCCGGACTCGATGGCCTCTCGGTTGTCACTGTAAAGGTAGTAAATTTCCTTCTGATCCTCCTTCATGCCCGAAACATAATCTTCAAAGCTGGTAAGTTTTCCCGCCTCGGTGAGGGAGGATTCAAAACGCAGCAACTTGGTCAATGCATCCCGGTGAGCGAAGTCGCTGGTCACGCCCTCTTTGAGATAGGCGCCGAAGGTATTCCAGAATGTTTCGTATTTCTCCGGTCGTTTTTTCGCTTCTTCGGCCAATTGCCGCAGGTATCTCTTGGTCAAAACGGTATTCAATTTTCTGACCAGGGCGCTATCCTGCATGGTTTCCCGCGAAATATTCAAGGGCAGGTCGGCGCTATCGACCACTCCCTTGAGAAAGCGCAACCACTCGGGAAACAAACCCTTTGGCTCGGAGTCGATCAGCACCTTCCTGCAATAGAGCCCGACTTCGCTCTCCGAGCGCATGAATCCCATGGCTTCGATATTGCTGGAGGGCGTGAACAACAGGGCATTTATGGCCAGTGGAGCATCGGCATTGAAGTGCAGGCGCAGCATGGGTTCGTCGAAGGCCTTGCAGGCAAATTTGTAAAACTCATTGTATTCCTCATCTTCTACCTCGGTACGGTTCTTCAACCAAATGGCTTCCTGAGTGTTGACCCGGTCTCCGTTCACGTTGATGGGGAACTGCACGAAGGAGGAGTATTCCTTGATAATGCGCTTGATGGTATCGGCCTTGGCGAAGGATTTCTGGTCTTCTCTCAGGGCCAGGACAATCTTGGTTCCACGGCGCTGGCCCTCGACCGGCTCTATCGTGTAGGAGCCGGAACCGTCGCTTTTCCAGACGTGCCCTTCCTCATCTTTCTTCCAGGAGCGGGAATAGACCTTGACCTCCTCGGCCACCATGAAGGCGGAATAAAAGCCGACCCCGAATTGGCCGATCAGATTGGAACCGGCGTCACTCCCCTCGGAAAGGGCTTGTAAAAACTCCTTTGAACCGGAGTGGGCGATGGTCCCCAGGTTTTCCACCAGTTCGTCGCGTCCCATGCCCAGCCCGAAATCCTGAATGGTAACGGTATTGGCGGTGTCGTCGGTGGTAATATTGATCTCCAATTCCAGCTGGTCATCGAATATTTCCCTTTCCGTAATCCGGATGTGGCGCTGTTTTTCCAGCGCGTCCGAGGCGTTGGAAATCAGCTCGCGAACGAAAATCTCCTTATTGGTGTAAAGCGAATGGATGACGATATCCAATAACTGCTTAACCTCGGCCTGGAATTCGTGTTTTTCCGGTACTTGAATGCTCATGGTGTCTTTCACATTACGATATGACCTGTAGGGCGCTTGCAGCGCTCAGTGAGGGGATGAGGAAACCACAAAAGGCACAAAAATCAAAAAAAATCTTTGAGTTCTTTTGTGGCTGAAATAATCGCGGCCTACTGTGATATTCGGAAACTTACCCCGTAGGAGGGGCGAAATTTAAAAGAAGGAGGCAGAAGGCTGCGATCACTGGGTAGGAAAACCTTGGCGTCATTGGCGAGAGGAAGTCGCTTCGCTCCAGAGGGAAGAGGAAAGAGGAAAGAGGGAAGAGAGAGGGGGGAGGCGCCTGCTTCTTTTTGAGTCTTTTGTGGATGAAAATATGGCGGGGTAAAGACGGTCCTACAGTTCGATCACGATCACGATCACGATCACGATCAAGATTAAGGAACCCAGAACACGGCACCCAGTAATCAGTAATCAGTAATCAGTAATCAGTGTTCAGTGGTCAGTGGGCCCCGGAGGCGCCAATCTTGTCCTTGATACGCCAACGGCGTTAAACTCCAGAGCCCAGCGTCGCGTAGCGCACGCTGGGTTACCGATCACCCATATGATCGAACCCCAACGGGGTTCCACAACAGGCGTCTCCGGCGACTATTAGGAATGAGGAATTAAGAATTGACTTTCATTGAGACGCCCAAGTCACAACCCAGCACCCAGCACCCAGCACCCAGCACCCAGCACCCAGCACCCAGCACCCAGCACCCAGCACCCAGCACCCAGCATCCAGAACCCAGAACCCAGTAATCAGTAATCAGTAATCAGGAATCAGAACCCAGGAATTAAAGGAAGAAGGAAAAATCATCGTGATCCTGATCGTGATCGTGATCGTGATCGAAAATGAAACCTCAGAGGAGGCGCTTCTCGTCACTGAACTCTGATCCCTTTTCTCTGACAACTAATTATTTTGACTCTCGCATGGGTCGCCAACCTGAACCCAGAACCCAGTAACCCAGAACCCACCCAGCAGAACCCAGCAGAACCCAGAACCCAGCACCCAGCATCAAGGTTGGCCGAACGGCCGCATGTACCATCTCCAGCCGCGGCGGCATAGGCTTAGGCAATCTTCGGCCACCAAGAGGGAACAGGGGATGAGAAAAAGGGTGATGACAGTGGCGAATACGACTCCGAAGCCCAGCGATACCGCCATGGGAATGAGGAATTGGGCCTGCAAGGAAGTTTCCATCATCAGGGGCAGAAGCCCGACAAAGGTGGTCAGGGAGGTCAGCATGATGGGGCGGAAGCGGCGGGCTCCAGCCGCCACTGCGGCTTGGCGAAGGGAGAGGCCCGAGTCTCTGCGCCGGTTGGTGAAGTGCACCATGACGAGAGAATCGTTAACCACCACGCCAGCCATGGCCAGCATGCCAAAGATGGAGAGGTAGGACGGGGTGATGTCCATGATAATGTGGCCCAAGAGGGCGCCAATGATCCCAAAGGGAAGTGCGATGAGCACGAAAAAGGGCTGAACCATGGATTTGAAGGGAATGGCCAGGAGCCCGTAGAGCACGAAGATGAGAGCCACCGAACCGATTATGGTGCGGCGCTTCGATTCTTCCGCCTCCGCCACGTAACCCACAAATTGGAAGGACAGGCCCTCCACCTGGTTGCAAAGCTCTTGCAGCCGGGGGGTAATTTCCTTGGAAATACCGACGATATCGACCGTTTCGTCCAGGGGCTGAGCTCCGATGCGGATAATTTCAGCTCCGTCGTTTCGTTCCACACTGGTCGGCGCCACGGTAAATTTTACATCGGCTACGGTGGTCAGGGGAACATCCCCTCCCCGTGGGGTGCGCACCTTGAGGCGTTCGAAGGTGTAAAGGGACTGTCGTTTTTGCCGGGGCAATCGCACCATGACGCGAATGTCGTCCACATCCTGCTGCACGCGCTGGGCCTGTTCCCCGTAAAATGCCTGACGGATTTGGCGAGCCAAGGATTGTTGAGTCAGCCCGAGTTCGGTAGCTCTCGGTTTCAGGGAGAGTTCCAGCTCGTTGGCCCGGAAATTGATCCGGGCCCAAGCCGTGCTGATGCCCTCGTAATCGGATAGAAGATCGCGGATCTCTTTTGCTACCTGGGC
The DNA here is from genome assembly GCA_964291575.2 of Opitutales bacterium. GTDB lineage: Bacteria > Verrucomicrobiota > Verrucomicrobiia > Opitutales > UBA2995 > JAABVD01. Next base: position 503,414 of record OZ219851.1, read on the forward strand.
CTTCTCCTCGGAGGAAGGGCCCCGCAGTTCCAGATTCAAATACTCATCGTTGTAATCCCCTGCCTGTTTCAAGGTGGATTCGGAATAAACGCGAAAGCGATTGGCCTCGGGAATAGGTCCGATAATTTCGGCCCAACGGTTGGCGATGACGCTGTTGCGTGGACCTGGTTGACTGCGGCGTTCGGGAGGGATCACCTCGACCTGAACAAAACCTTCGGACTGTCGGTATCCTTTTCCAGGGTAAGCGGCGCCGCTGACCAGGGAGACGTTTCTTACCAGGGGTTCGCCGCTGCCGGGATCGACAAATTCTTCCTTCAACTGGTCCACGGCGGCCACTATGCGGCGAATGTAGCGGTCGGTTACTTCCAGGGGAACGTCGTCCGGCAGATCCAGGGTAGCGATCAGCCGCAAGTTATCTACGGAGGGGAAGGAGGTAAACCCGATGCGGCCCCCCAGGCAGTAGCCGGCCATCAATAAACCCATGGTGACAAACACCGCAAGAACGGTCCACCGATGAGCTATCGCGGCCCTGAGCGAGGGCGTGTAGACTTTGAGGACAAATGTGTCGACGCTGTTGGCGATTTTGGCCTGGAACCGCGAAAACCGGTTGGTGCCAGCCCCGATCCGGATGTGTTTCAAGTGAGCGGGAAGGATGAGTTTGGATTCCAGCAGAGAAAACAACAAAACGGGGCCTACTACGGGCGGAATTTGCTTGGCGAAATCACCCCATACCCCGTCGAAATAGAGCAGGGGCAAAAATGCCACCGCCGTGGTAATTACGCCGAAGGTTACGGGCACGGTAACTTCTCGGGTCCCGTCAATGCTGGCCTCAACCGGGTTTCCCCCCTCCTTGAGTCTGGCATAGACATTTTCTCCGGTAATAATGGCGTCGTCCACCACCACTCCGAGGACCAGGATATACCCGAACAGACTCATGATATTGGCCGTGATCCCCAAAAAGGGCATGAGAATTATCCCTCCGGCAAAGGCGACGGGAATTCCCAAAACGACCCAGAAGGCGACTTGGGGGCGAAGGAAGATGCCTAAAACGGCCAAAACGAGTATGCCTCCCTGCATGAGGGATGTGGCAAGGGTGTTCAAACGACCGCGAATGCTCTCGGAAAGGTCTTTCCAGATATGGAGTTCCACCCCATCGGGGAACCGTTCGTGGGCGGTATCGACATATTCCCGCACCTTGTTCGAAACATCGATGGCGCTTTCCTGACCCGTTCGCATGACTTCCACGTAGAGAGCCGGCTTTTCGTTGAATTCCACGTATTTGGTACCCCCCTCAAACCCATCGACCACGGTGGCGACGTCGCCAATGAGTACGCGGGCGCCTTCGGAGGAAAGGATGGGAATGTTGGCGAAATCTTCCTCTGTGTAGGCCTGCCCCCGAGTCCTGAGGGTGAGTCGGCCGGTAAGGTTGTGAATGGCGCCAGCCGGCATATCGACAGAGAACCGCCGGATGGCGTCGGCCAGGTTTTGAAAGCTGAGATTGTAGGACCGGAGTTTGGCCTCGTCCGCCTCGATAGCGATTTGCCGGGGGCGATCTCCCTGCAGGCGAGTGCGGCTTATGCCCGGCAACTCCAGCAAATCATCCTGTACCCGTCTAGCTGCTTTCAACAGGTCGTGGTCACTCAAATTCCCCATTACCGCGATGGTGAGCACTTCCCGTACATTGGCCGATTCGGGGATAAATATGCGGGGGGGTTCCGTCTCTCGAGGGAAAGTGTTGATAGTGTCCACCCGAGCTTTGACATCATCCATCAAACCGCGCAGGTCGACACCCGGTTTGGACATGATATAGAACCTGGCCCGGCCGCTACTGCTGTCGGCATGGAACGCCTCAATCCCCTGCACCCCTTCCAGGGCTTCTTCCACCGGGATGAGAATGGCTTTTTCCACATCCTTGGCCGTTGCTCCTCGGTAGAGCATTTCCATGCGCACCATGTTCCAGGTCAGAGATGGCGTCACTTCCAGCGGAATCTTATAGAATGCCGTGTAAATGCCTCCCAGCAAAATGCCAACCATGAGAAAGTTGGCCGCGATGCCGTTGCGGGTGAACCAGCTAATCATGGCAGGCGAATTATTTCTTCCCCAGGGCCTCCTTGGAGAGAAGGGGTTGTTTCAACATTGTGGTTTCCGTAGGGGCATCGGGGTTGATATCCGGAAGGATTTCCACTCTGGCTCCATCGGGGGCATAGGACAATCGGGTGGTGGCGACGAGGGAGCCATCGGCAATTTCCGGATCCCGAATGATGATGTGGTCGGCATCCGCCCAAATGGGTTTGATGGTCCTTCGGCGCAAGGTCAGCTTTTCGGGATCTACCAGGTAAATCTGGTCCAGCTTCTTTACCGCAATCCTGGGTATGGCCATGACATTCCGGAGGATCTTGCCTGAAACGGTGGCGGTGACCGGTTGTCCGATTCGCAAGGGCGGCTTGCCCGTTTTGAGGCCGAAGGGATCGTCCACCTTGGCAACGGCGAACAGCTCGAGGGTAGCGGGGTCCAAAGCGCCTTCAGTGCGGATGATACTGGATTCCCAAACGGTTTCGTTCTCCGGATTGAGGGTATCCCGAAGGTCGACGTGAACCGGAGGATCGTCAGCCGCCTCGGGTAAATCCAACAAGGGTAAATCATTGCCGGAAATGGGCAACCGCACTTCCGCGTAATCGGAGGCGAAGATGGTGCCCAAATTGGTGGAGGTGCGAATGGACTGGCCGATACCGACGTTTCGCTGCCTCACTCGGCCATCGAAAGGGGCGCGGATCTGGGTGCGTTCGAGGTCGCGCTGGGCCCGCTCGTACTGAGCGGCAGCCGACTTCACATTGGCCTCGGCCTGGCGCAACTGGGGGATGCGCAGAACCAGTGGATCCGGGTCCTCGTCCAAGGCCAGTTTTTCCCAACTTTCCCTGGCCTGGTTGGCTTGGGCTTGTTCCAGGGCGTGTGACGCTGTTGTCCTGGCGACTTGAGCCTCTGCCGTGGTCAGAGCCGCCTTGAAATCCGCCGTATCCAATTCCAGCAAGAGTTCGCCCTTGGTAAAAAATGCCCCATCTTCGAAACTGGAACTGATGCGGACGATCATTCCCGACACCTCCGAATTGAGGGTTATCTGGTTGTGCGGGCGCACATCGCCCTGCGTCTCGATAGTGGTGGGATAATCCTGCACCAGGAGTTCCACAACCTGGGTTTTGATAGCGCGGGGTTTCCCCCGGGCTCTCTTCTGTTCCTCCGGTTCAATGGAAAGGGTGGCGTATCCGAACCAACCGACGGCCAGAATGAAAAGAGGAGGCACGAGTCGGGTCGCAATGGACCTGAATTTTGCTGCTTTTGAAACCGGCATTTTATCGAGTTGTCGTCTTTTACAGGTTACCAATAGGCCATTGCATCGCGAAAGAGTGCGGACAAAACCTCCTCGTTTACCGCATAAGAGGACAATTTGGTGACCCGATGCTGGGGCAATGTGCCCTGAACCAGTTTGGGGATATCGTGGTCGGAGTAACCCACCGCGGCAAGACCATTCGGCATTTTCAGGTCTTTCATGAAGTCGATAATGCGCCGGGCCAGGACCTCCCCCGCCTCATCCTCGGCAACGCCGGAGACTTCTGCTCCAAGGGCTTCGGCGGCTCGTAAATGACGCGCCGGATTGGACTTGGATGTGAGACGAAATACGGAGGGCGCATTCAAAATGACCGACATGCCGTGGGGAATGATGGGATGATCGGACGGGTAGCCCTCGGGGACGAAAGCGCGCACGTTGCTGGAAACCGGATAGGACATGCCGTGGGGGAGGTGGACCCCGGCATTGCCAAAACCCACTCCAGCCATGGCGGCGGCCAAGTGCATCATGCCGCGTGCTTCCAGGTCGCTTTCGTCCCGGAAGGCCCGGATAAATAGGCGTCTACCATTTTGAGCGCCTCCAGGGACCAGATGTCGCTCAGGGGATTGGAACCCTGATAAGCGGGGCGAAGAAGGGGACGTTCGGGCCTGGGGCGCTCCCGGTAATGGATGGCGGTGTAGGATTCCACCGCGTGGCTCAGGACGTCCAAACCGGTAGAAGCCACTACCGCAGCGGGCATGGTGCGGGTATTCTCCGGATCGATCAGCCCCAGGTAGGGTTTCAGTTGGCGGTGAGCGATTCCCGTTTTGGCATTAAGAGAACTGAGGTTGAAAATGGTAATTCCGGTGGTCTCACTGCCGGTTCCCGAAGTGGTGGGAATAGCGAAAAGGGGCTTAAGGGGACCCGGCACCGGTTTGCCTCGACCGATCGGGGCATTGACATATTCCAAGAAATCCGCCGGGTAGGTGGTGAATAAATTTACCGCCTTGGCCGTATCGATGCTCGACCCTCCACCCACTGCAACGATGCAGTCGAATTCCCCGCCTCGGGCGAATCGGATAGCATCTTCAATGGAGCGATCGGTCGGTTCAATGCAGACTCCTTGGTAGAGGCGGCAGGCAATTTTATTTTCATCCAGCGATGTGAGAACCTTTTGCACTGGGGGGAAGCCGGCCAAATGGGGATCTGTGATGACCAGGGCCTTGTGCAACCCCGCATCGACGAGGTCCATTCCGATTTCCGCCGTTATCCCCGGACCGAATCGGATGCCTGAGGTGGCCATCTCAAACGCATAATCCTTCTGCATGATCATTGCTTTCCCTTACCGCTTAACTCGATTCGAAGCCAGGGGCAAGAATCATTCCCAATTTGCAACTACTCAGGTCTCCATAGCCTAGTTCTATCTTGATCTTGATCGTGATCATGATCGTGATCGAAAATTCCTGAGAAATTGACCACGGATTCCACGGATAGGCACAGAAAATTAACCGAATTCGAGCTGTAGGAGGGGTGAAATTTAAAGGAAGAAGGCTGAATAAAGAAGCCACTTTCGAGCTTCCAGCATCCAGGAAGCTGTTGCTGTAGGCAAACATGTTATGACGCTGTGCCGTGCGTAGCATTACAAAGCTCGGTTTGGGCGAAGCGGGATCCATGTTTCATTTTCGATCAAGATCACGATCACGATCACGATTCTAAGAAATCCCAGCATCTCAGCATCTCGGCAACTCAGCATCTCTTATAATTCCTAATTCCTAATTCCTAATTCCTAATTCTCTTCCCCTCCATGGTTTATCTTGATGGTGGACCTCTAATGTAGTAGGCAAGGCGGATTCATTCGGAATTCAAATCAACTCAAGGCAAATAAATGAAATTCTTTCTCAACGGCGAGTGGCAGGGCAGAGACGAACCCATTGAAGTCATCAATCCATTCGATGGCAGTGTCATCGACACCGTTCCCAAGGCCAGCGCTCGCGACGTGGACCTCGCTCTGGAAGCGGCCGTTGCCGGGGCCAAAATCATGGCCGCGACCACGGGTTATGAGCGTTACCAGATTCTCAGAAAAGCAGCCGACCTCCTGCGCGAGCGATTGGAGGACTTGGCTTGGACCCTCAGTTTGGAAGAGGGAAAGGTGCTGGGCGAGGCCCGATTCGAAATCGATCGCGCCATCCAGACCATGGAGATCAGCGGGGAGGAGGCAAAACGTCTTAGCGGCGAAGTTTTGCCACTGGACGGGGGCAAGGATGTTCGAGGCAAGATCGGTCTGACCCTGCGCGAACCATGTGGGGTCATCGCCGCCGTCACGCCCTTCAATTTTCCGCTCAACCTGGTTTGCCACAAAGTGGGTCCGGCCCTTGCCGCAGGTAATGCTGTCGTATTGAAACCGGCCAGCGATACCCCCCTCATGGCCCTCAAACTGGTGGAAATCCTTTTGGAGGCCGGCTTGCATCCATTGGCCATCTCCTGTCTGACCGGTAGCGGCGCCACGGTCGGCGAGGGCATTTGCACCGATCCGCGGGTGAGGAAAATCACCTTTACCGGTAGCCTCGAAGTAGGGGAAAGGATTTGCCAGGTAGCCGGGGCCAAGAAGGTAACCATGGAGTTGGGATCCAATTCTCCACTCATCGTGTTGCCGGATGCGGATATGGATTTCGTGGCGCAATCCACTACCATGACGGGTTTCGCCAATGCGGGTCAGGTTTGTATTTCGACGCAACGTCTCATCGTGCAGGAGGAGGCCCACCAGCCAATGATGTCGGCCCTGGTCCCCAAGATCGAGGCAATGACGACCGGAAATCAACTGGAAGAGTCGGTAAACGTGGGTCCCATGGTGCGGGAGAGCGATGCCATCCGGGTGGAAAGCTGGTTAAACGAGGCAGTCGGGGATGGAGCCAACCTTGTGGTCGGGGGAAACCGCGACCGGGCCAATTTGCAACCCGCCTTACTCGACAATGCTTCCCCCGAGATGCGCGTCTGCCGGGAGGAGCTTTTCGGCCCTGCCGTAGCCGTGGTCAAAGTCAAAGACGTGAATGAAGCCATTGAAATGGCCAATGATTCCGAGTTCGGACTTAGCGCGGGAATTTTTACCAGGGATATCGACTCGGCCATGCGATTTGCCCGCGAGGTGAAAAGCGGAAACATCCACATCAATTGGGGTCCTCTCTGGCGAACCGATGCCATGCCGTATGGCGGGATGAAAGGAAGCGGTTTCGGGAAAGAAGGTCCCAAGTACGCCATCGAGGAAATGACGGAAATGAAAACGGTGGTGATACACTCCCAGTGAGGAAGCCCCATTTCATGGCATGAAACGCCCCAAGGATATTCAGATTATCGGAAACGAGATCGCCATTCTCTGGGAAAATGGGGAAGAAGATTACTTTCCCATGGAGTTTCTGAGGGAATTTTCACCCAGCGCCGAGAACATAGGGGAGATGGATATCTTCGGGAATATATCGGGGGGGAGCGGGCCTCGGAAACACCCTGGCGTGCAAGTAATAGGCTGGGAGCAAATGGGCAACTACGCACTGCGTTTTGCCTTCACTGACGGCCACTCAACCGGACTCTTCTCCTATGAGTACCTGGAAAAGCTGCGCGAGGCGCTGAAGCGATGGTCGCCCTGACCCAATTGGCCCCCAGGGGCGCCAATTAGGGAAAGGAAGAAGGAAACGAGGCGGAAGCACGCAAAAATCGCCAAGGTGTTCTACCTCCTCAACCACCATTCCATTCCCATTTAATCGTGATCTTGATCTTGATCGTGATCGTGATCTCTCACCCCTATTCCCAATTCCTCATTCCTAATTGGCCCCCTGGACGCCTTACTTCTTACTTTAATCGTAACTACTCAGGTATCTTGAACAATGGTGCGCAAGGATGTTTTATTGATAACCGATTAAGCTGTAGGAGGGGGTTTATCCCCCGATCTTCCAAACAGCTTCAAAGCAATCGGGGCGTAAAGCCCCTCCTACAACTCGAATTCGGTTAATTTTCTGTGCCTATCCGTGGAATCTGTGGTCAATCTCTCAGGAATTTTCGATCACGATCACGATCACGATCACGATCAAGATAGAACCAGGCTATGGAGACCTGAGTAGTTACCTTTTATCAATATACCCCGCGTTTGCTGTCGGCGATAAAGTCGAGGAACATTTTGGCTTTCGGATGAGTGGAGTAGTCTGAGTTCAGGGCGGCCTTCATGGCCTGCTTCCGGTTCAAACCTCTTCGGTAAAAGGTTTTGAAGAGAAACCTGACCACCGTCATATCCTCCGGCCCGAATCCGCATCGCTCCAAGCCGATTTTGTTGTAGTACTTCACCTCCGGGTCCCGTCCATCCACCAGCATGTAAGGCGGCACGTCTTTGACGACCTTGGAAATGCCGCCGACAAAACAGTGGTCCCCGAACCGGCAAAACTGATGGCCGGCCGATCCCCAGGAAATGTTGACGTGGTTGCCGACGATACAATGACCGGCCAATGCATTCTGTCCACTCATGATCAGGTTGTTCCCGATTTTACAATCGTGGGCCACATGAGAGTAGGCCAGAAACACATTGTCATGACCGATTTCGGTGAATCCCCCATCCTCGGTTCCGGCGTGGATTGAGGTAAATTCGCGGAACACATTGCGATGGCCCACCCGCAGGCCGGGAGCGCCTCCCCTGAACTTCAGGTCCTGGGTTTTCGTCCCGATACAGGCGAAAGGAAAAACTTCGTTCCCCTCCCCCAAAACGGTACGTCCTTCCACAGTAGCGTGGTGATGGATACGGCAGTTCCGGCCCATCCTGACCTCGGGGCCGATGTAGGCGTAGGCTCCCACCTCGACGCCCTCCTCCAGCCCGGCCCCGCTGGCTACCACGGCAGTAGGATGAACAGGCATGGTTATCGACCGTCTTCAGCCACGAGAGTAAACATCAGTTCGGCCGAGGAAACCACCTGGCCATCCACTTTGCAGGTCGCTCGCGCCATCCCGATTTTATTGGCCCTGATTTTCGTGATCAGGGCCTCGATCAACAATTGATCCCCCGGAATCACCACTTTGCGCAATTTGACCTTATCGCAATTGATGAAAAGGGGAACCTTCCCCTCGCCCCCACACCGAATCAACATGAGGATGCCGGCTGCCTGGGCCATGGCTTCGATTTGGAGAACTCCCGGCATGATGGGCCGGCCCGGATAGTGCCCGCTAAAATACGGTTCGTTAATGGTGATATTCTTAATGGCCCTCAGCTCGGTATTTTCTTCATTGATTTTGACCACCCGGTCCACCATGAGGAAGGGATAGCGGTGCGGCAACAGGTTGAGAAGCTGGCGGACATCCAGTTCGGTCTGATCACCGGATACGATTTGCCGTTCAGCCGGAGATGCCGGCTTTTTCCGCCTCTGAGCGGGTGACATTTCCACCATTTTCCGGTGGATGGTACGGGTCAGATTTGCGTTGAGAGCATGCCCGGGGAGCAGGGCCACAATGTGAGCCTTGAGGGGTTTCCCCAGTAAGAAGATGTCCCCGATAATATCCAAAATCTTGTGTCGTACCATTTCATCGGGGAAGCGGAGCGGTTCCTTGGACAGGATTTTATCGCCCTTGATGACCACGGCACAATCGAGGCTGCCACCCTTGATCTTGCCCATGCGGAGGAGAGGTTCGATCTCCTCATAAATGGTAAAGGTCCTCGCTCCGGCGATCTGAGTGGAATAGACATCCGGATCGATATCGATGGAAAGGTGCTGAGTGTGGACCGCTTTTTGGTCCGAGGAGGTACAGGTGATTTTAAAGCCGTCGTAGGGCAGTGCCACCAAGGAGCGGTTTCCTTCGCAGACGGAGAGGGGTTCCTCCAAGACAAAGAAATCCCGGTCTTCATCCAGGGCGATTGCCTCGGCCTGCAAAATCATATTGAGGTAGGACTGGGCCGAACCGTCGAACACCGGCAGCTCGTTTCCATCCACTTCGACCAGGAGGTTATCGATGCCCAGGCCATTGAGGACGCTCAATAGATGCTCGATCATCTCCACCTTGGTATATCCGTCTGAAATAGTGGTGCTGCGCACCAGGCCGGAGACGTTTTCGATGGAGGCTTTCACCTCCGGTTTGCCGTAGAGGTCCACCCTGCGAAATACCACCCCGTGGTTGGCTGGAGCGGGCTTGATGGTGAGGGTAACTTCTTCGCCGGTGTGAACGGCTTTCCCCTTTGCGGTCACTTCTCGCAGAATAGACCTCTGTTTCATAAAGGGGTATCCTTAAGAGATTGACTGAAATGGGAAGCCCAATTTTGACCGCTTTGGGCGATTGACATTAGCGGTTTGCAAATCTACCAAAACAGCTAAAATTCGCATTCCATGGCATCCTCCACAGAAATTCGCAAAGGCCGGGTATTGAATTACCAGGGAAATCCCCACTTGGTATTGGACATGATCCACCGCACGAGGGGACGCGGCTCCGGTTGGGTTCAAGCCACCTTGCGCAATTTGAGAACCGGGAGCAGTTCCACCATCAAATTTCGTTCCAACGAAAACGTGGAGTTCATGCATACCGAGGTGAACAAGCTGGAGTTCAGCTATCAGGACCGCAACGGCTACTACTTCATGGACCTGGAAACCTACCACACCATTGAAATTCCCGCCGAAGTGGTGGCGCCCATCAAGGAATTTCTGGTCGAGGGAAACATGTACGACATCCTCTACGTAGACGGCGAGGCCATCGACCTGAATTTGCCCAATGTTGTGGAAATGGAGATTACCGAAGCGCCCGAGGGCCTGCGCGGGGATACAGCCAGCGCGGCCACGAAAGCGGCCAAGACCGAATCCGGGCTGGTCATACAGGTGCCGCTGTTCATTAAAACGGGCGACCGCGTCAAGATCAATACCGCGGAGAAGTCCTACGCCGGACGTGTCTAGCCCGCATTTCGCACAAATCTTCTACAATTAACCGCAGATTTCGCAGATGAGCGCAGATAAAGCGCCTGCGTCAACTCAGCATCTCTTATAATTCCTAATTCCTAATTGGCGCCCTTGGGCGCCTCTTCACTCTTCACTCTTTCCTCTTTCCTCTAGCCGCCGCAGGCGGTTTCAAGCCACCCGTTCCACGATGAGTTGAGGCGGGTTGGGGCGTTTGGGAGCCAGGCGATAAGCTTGTTTGAAATAGTCCAGGGCGCTTTCCAGCTTGGCCTCGTCATTGTAGTGGATCATCATCAAGGGCTCACCCTGTTTGACCTGGGTGCCGACTTTTTTTATTTCGGAAACCCCGACGGCGGGATCTACGTGTTTATTGCCATTGTTCCGATTTGCCCCCAGCAATTGGACCCCGCGAGCGATCATTCCGGCGTTGATGGTATGGACATACCCGCGCTTGGGGGCGGGGAGTTTGCGTATATGCTTGGCCACGGGAAACTTGTCCGTATCTTCGATGTAACTGGGGTCACCTCCCTGGGCCGCCACCAAATCCTTGAGTTTCTCCAAAGCAGAACCATCCGCCAGATGCCGTTGCACCGTTTGTTTTGCCGACAGGGTGGACCCGGCAACTCCAGCCAGGCGGACGATTTCCATCCCCAGTTTCAACACCAGTTCCTGCAGGTCCTCCGGTCCCTTACCCCGCAAAAGCTCGATGGCTTCCTTGATCTCGAGTGAGGTTCCCACCGTATCCCCCAGAGGTTGGTTCATGTCCGTTACCAGAGCTACGCAGCGCCGATTCAGTGAACGACCGACCCGGGTAATGGACCGGGCCAACTGGCGAGCCTGTTCCACGTCCCTGATGAAGGAGCCATTGCCCCATTTGACGTCCACGACGAGTCCCTCGGCCCCTTCGGCCAATTTCTTACTCAGTACGCTGCCGGTTATGAGGGGCAGGCTGGGTATGGTAGCGGTATTCTGACGCAGGTGATAGAGCCTGCCGTCCACCGGCGCAATTTCGGGACTCTGATCCACAATAGCACAACCGGTTTTGTGGAGTTGGTCGGAAAACTGTTCCAAATTCACCACGCTGTTGAATCCTGGAATGGCATCCAATTTATCCAGGCTGCTGATGAGAAACTCTTCGTCCTGACTGACCATCATGGGCATGACGACGCCGCACACCACGGCCAACGGAGTCAACACCAGCGAGGTTTTATCCCCTACTCCCCCCGTGGAATATTTATCGATTTTCGGCCGGGTAATCCTGGACAGGTCGATGATCTCCCCGGAAAGCATCATCTCTTCGGCCAAGGTGGCCGTTTCCTGAGCCGACATCCCCTGAAAATAAATCGCCATGGCAAGTGCAGCCATTTGATAATCAGGCAATTTCCCATCGTACAAGGAATCGACGATATAACGAATTTCTTCCTGGGAAAATTCCCCTCCATCCCGTTTCTTTTCCACCAAATAGGCGAAAGAAGGCTTAATGAATTTCTTCGGCGCCAGGATTTTCTTTCTCATAGATCGCATATACATAACAACAGTAGTACGGGTCAGTTTTCGCTCTTAAGTGTAAGCATTCCATTAATAATTCGCCAGGGGATCGCTGTCGAGCATAAACTCTTTGGCAGGGTTTTAGGCACCCCAGGCGCCAAGTCGCTTCGCTCCAGAGGAAAGAGGGAAGAGGGAAGAGGGAAGAGGGAAGAGGGAAGATGAACCTCCCCCGGCGCCTCCCCACTTTCCTCTTCACTCTTCACTCTTCACTCTTCACTCTCCCCCGGCGCCCCCGGCGCCTCCCCACTTTCCGCTTTACTCTTTCCCCTCGGCTCTTTCCCCTTGGCTCCGAGTGACAGTCTGGTTCGACATTGCCAAGGGCCTGGAACGGATCCTTCAAATTACCGCAACGGAGCTGATAACCTTCGACGAAACCTTTTCCGCCGAAATCCGTCAGGCCGATCCGCGATTCGCCGATTACCAGGCCAACGGGGTGCTGCCATTCGCCCGAGGCAAGAACCTCAACCCGAGACCCTTGGCCGAAGCCTTGGTGACGGCGCTGATCAAATCGGGTCGACTGGATCCCGGTGTGGCGGAGGTCTCGGTAGCAGGGCCGGGATTTATCAATTTCAAGCTCCAACCCCCATTTCTCTTTCGTTGGCTCGAGACCTTTCAAGACCGGGAACAATTGTGCGAAGCGGCGGCCAGGCATTACAAGGGACGGAAAATCGTAGTGGATTACAGTTCCCCCAACGCGGCCAAACAAATGCACGTGGGCCATATTCGTTCCACCGTGATCGGCGAAACCATCAAGCGCATGCTTTCCTTTTGTGGCGCCCGGGTCATAGGAGATAACCATATCGGCGACTGGGGCACAGGCTTCGGCAAGTTGATCCTCGCCATCAAGTCCACCGGTTACGACCTCGGGGCGGAGCGTGAAAATCCATTGGCGGACCTGGAATCGCTTTACAGAAAGGGGAACCAATTGGCCGAGGAAAGCGAAGAAGCCCTGGAACAAGCCCGTCAGGAACTGGTAAAACTGCAATCCGATGATGCGGAAAACCGGAGTTGCTGGGAAGCGATCAACCGGATCAGCCGCACCGGATTCCAGAAAATTTACCGGCGTCTGGGAGTGACGTTCGATCACGAACTGGGGGAAAGCTTTTACCGCGACAAGGTCGGTCGGGTATACAGGGAACTGGAAGAAACCGGTGTGGGCCGGGAAAGCGAAGGAGCCTGGGTGGTCTTCTTTCCCCATCATGCCCGCTTCAAGGAGCAACCCTTCATCTACCGCAAATCCGATGGAGCCAGCAATTACGCCAGTACCGATCTGGCCACCGCGCTCTACCGGATGGAGACCTTTGAGGCCGACGAAATCATTTACGTAACCGATTCGCGGCAAAGGGACTATTTCGAGCAACTGTTCCTCACCGTGGCGGACTGGTTCACCAAAAAGGCCTATAAGCTGCCTCAACTCCACCACGTATGGTTCGGTTCCATATTGGGGAATGACCGCAAACCGATGAAATCACGTAGCGGGGCCCCGATTTTGCTGAATGACCTCCTCGACGAAGCGGTCGAACGGGCCTTGCGCATCGTGGAAAAGAAGAATCCCCAACTCACGCCCAGGGAAAAACAAGACATCGCCGAAACCGTGGGAGTGGGGGCGGTGCGCTATGCCGACCTCATGCAAAACAGAACGGGCGATTACGTATTCTCCTGGAACAAACTGCTCAGCCTGGAAGGCAACACCGCCCCTTATTTGCTCTACGCCGTGGCCCGGATCAAGAGCATCTTCCGCAAAATGGGAGTGGAGGAAAATACTCTCCTCCCCCACCCTGCTCCTCTGGAAACCGAAGCTGAAATAGGGTTGGCCCGAAAGCTCACCGCTTTTTCCTATGCCCTGGACCAGGCCCTGTCCGACCTCAAACCTCACCACCTGTGCACTTATCTTTACGAACTGGCGGGTGCCTTCAGCACGTTTTACAACGCCGACAAAGTGAATGTCGATGAACAGGGCCCACGGCAAAGGCGGCTCATGCTTTGCCAACGCACCTCACTCGTTCTTCAAACCGGTTTACACCTTCTCGGCATCCGCGCATTGGAAAAAATGTAGGAAAGGGGGTCTCTCGCCAAGCTCGCCAAGGACGCAAAGACAAGGCGCCGGGGGCGCCAGTTTTCAGTGTTCAGTTTTCAGTGGAGAGTGGAGAGAAATAAATCGTGATCATGATCGTGATCTAATTGTAGGAGGGGGTTTATCCCCCGATTGCATTGAGGCCGTTTGGAAGATCGGGGGATAAACCCCCTCCTACAGTTGCTTAATTTGTTATCAAAAAAACATCCTTGCGGACCATTGTTTAAGATACCTGAGTAGTTACGTAATTTGAATAAGGAACAATGGCACAAAGGCGGGCGCCAATCGTGATCTTGATCATGATCGAAAATTAACCACAGATTTCACGGATAAACACAGATAAGCGCCTACTCTTTCCCTCTTGGCGAGCTCCCGCCTTCATGGATTACGGCGTGACAAGTGGCGAGAGACTATTCCAAATTCTAAACAATCATGAAAAACAGACCGCATATCCCTTCCGCCCAGGAAATAACCGGACTCCACGACGAGATTCTCGTCAAGTGGAAGAAAGATGAGGATTACCGAACCGAAACCCGGGACTTGATCGGTTGGATAGAGGAAAACCACCTGCGCAATTTTCGACTCTGGCAGGCCGAGGATAAAGCCAGGCGGGAAGACAGGGGATTCGAGTATGTCTACCATGCCAAGCGAGCCATCGACTCCTTCAACCAGCAACGAAATGATTTTATCGAGAAAATGGATGCCTGGCTGGTCCGGGTTCTCAACCCTCCCCAAACGGATTGCGCCTTCAACTCGGAAACGCCCGGCATGATGATCGATCGCCTTTCCATCCTCGCCTTGAAAATCCATCACATGCGATTGCAGGCTGAGCGAGCGGATGCTCCGGAAGATCACCGGAAAACATGCTCCCGCAAACTGGCCATTCTAACCCGGCAGCGCAAGGACCTGTCAGAATGTCTGGACACCTTGATGCAAGAGGCGCGAGAGGGCAGCCGCAGCTTTCGGGTCTACTATCAGTTCAAGATGTACAACGATCCGAAGCTGAATCCCGAACTCTATGCCCCGGAAGGTTGAAATAAGGGGTCAAACGCGAATGGCACTTAGTTAAGCACGTTTGTAGAGGTCAGGTATGGACGCCAGTCGGGGTCATGCCGTAGAAAAGTGATGCCTTACGGAAGAAAAGGTTCAGGTCTTAAAAACTGTATTCCGTTGCACTCCATACACTTTTACAAGACGACTGACCCTGTAAGGCATAACTTTTTACGTCTTGACCCCTTCCTTTTCCGAGATGATCCAAAATTCCAAACCCCGCTTAACTAAGTGCCATTCGGGTCTGACCCCGACTGGCGACCGGTTCGGGTTTTGAAAGAAAATAGCTTGTTCCTGAATGACAGGCATCGTTTCCTGACGCCATGAGTTACACCAAGGTACTGGTGGTCGATGACGAGCCGTCGATCGTTGATAACATCGTTTATGCGTTGGAGTCCGAAGGGATCAAACACGCCAGCGCTCATACTTTGGCCGAAGCGCGAGTTCACCTGAGGGAAGGGGATTTTGATGTGTTGGTGTTGGATGTTTCGCTGCCGGACGGAAACGGGTTTGATTTTTGCCGGGAGGTAAGGCGTGAGAGCAACATACCTATCCTTTTTGTAACTGCTCGGAGTGATGAAATTGACAGGGTAGTTGGTTTGGAGATCGGTGGTGATGATTACGTGGTGAAACCATTCAGTCCGCGTGAATTGGCAGCGCGGATCAAGGTTATTCTTCGACGAATCAATCGGCAATCTGAAGGGAACGTTTCCCGCCGTGAAAACATAAAAAAATCCGGCGTTTTTGACATCGATGACTGGCGTAAGCGAATATTATGCCGCGGAATGGCCCTGTCCCTTTCCCTCTACGAGTACCGGATATTGAAGACCTTTCTCGATTCTCCGGGTCGAGTATTTTCCAGAGATCAGCTCATGCATGCCGCCTGGGACGATCCTTCTGCCAGTGTAGACCGTGCGGTGGATACTCATGTGAAAAACATTCGCAAAAAGCTAAAGAAATTTTTCCCGGACGTTGAAGTCATTACTACGCATCGTGGATTGGGATACTCACTGTCCGAGGGCTTGTCATGAGAATACCCATTCGATTTGGCATTGTCGTGAGTTTCGCGTTGGTGACGGTCCTGTGCCTGTCATTACTGGCTTATTGGATCACCAACCGAATTCGGCCAAACTACTTGAAATTGGTTGAAGAAAACCTGGTAGATACCTCCAGAGTGTTAGCCGCCTATTTGGCTGAAGATTTGGAGAGCGGACGGGCAACATTTGGTGGATTGCATGAGGTATTTCAAAGAGTCTACGAGGCACCCTTCACTTCGCTAATCTATGATGCATCTAAAGAGTCGGTGGACCTGAAAGTTTACGTTACCGATGCTCAAGGGATTGTCCGGTATCATTCGGCTAGACCCGATCTTGTTAGCATGGATTTTTCCGGATGGAGAAACATTTCCAGAAGCTTGCGGGGCGAGTATGGAGCCCGGGCAACCCGAACTGACCCAAACGATCCGAAGACACTTCAACTTCATGTTACGGCTCCCGTGATTGTCGATAAAGAGTTGGCCGGCTTATTGACAGTGCAAAAGCCGATTACCTGGGCGACGATCTTCATGGAGGATGCGCGCAATGAGATAATCGTGGCCGCCATAATCACCGGAAGCATTGCTCTGGTGCTTTCACTATTGATGTCGGCCTGGTTATTGCGGCCTATCGGACGTTTGACCGAATACGCTCGCAAGGCCGCGGAAGGCAAGCGCACTTATCTTCCCCGATTAGGAAAAGTAAAAGAACTACAAGATATGGCAGATGCACTTCAAACCATGCACAAAGAGTTGGAAGGAAAACAATACGTTGAACAATACATCCAGTCTTTGACTCACGAAATTAAAAGTCCGGTATCTGCCATTCAAGGAGCGGCTGAATTGATCAATGAAACCATGCCAGCCGGACAGCGTGACCGTTTCATGGAAAATATCAAAGTTGAAGCCAATAGAATCAACAAGATCGTGGACCACCTGCTGGAATTATCAGCCGTTGAAAAACTCCAAAGGCTCGAAGAAACCGCCAGCTTGGACCTGACGAAAACCGTAGCTCAGGTTGCACAGGCTTTTGAAGCCGCTTTCGAGACTCACCATCTTCGTGTAGAAACCAATTTGGAAGATCATGCTGAAATTGTGGGAGATTCCTTCCTCCTGACCCGTGCGATTGGAAATGTCATACAGAATGCCATCGATTTTTCACCTGAGTTGGGATTGGTGACGATCAACCTCACTAGAAACAAGGGATATTACGAGTTGGAAATTTTGGATGAAGGCCCCGGTATTCCAAACTTTGCGCTTGGTAAAATTTTCGACCGGTTTTTCTCAATGCCCCGACCCAAATCAAGCAAGAAAAGTTCTGGTTTGGGCTTGGCCTTCGTTAAGGAGATCGTAGACCTGCACGGTGGTAGCGTAAAGGTGGAGAATCGGGCTGAAGGTGGTGCCAGGGCATTATTGTTGTTCAAAGTTCGCACAAATTTCACCGAAAGATCATCTTTCGCTCAAACTTTCCTCAAATAGGCCGGGTATTTTGGTTGCATGAAGTTTCATGCACCGCCTTTTGCCCTGCTACCAGTTCTTTTCACCTTGCTGACACCGGTACTGGTATCTGCCGTTTTCCTGGAAGACGATAGAACTCTCGCTCCCTACTTTTTTATTCCGGGCGGAGATGAATCGGTGGATCCCCTTCCTTTGAAATCGACTGATGTCGATGTCCGAATATCTGGTGTGATAGCCGAGGTGAGTCTGGTTCAGGAATACCAGAATCTGGGAGCTTCGGTCATCGAGGCAGTATATACTTTCCCATTGTCAACCCGTGCAGCGGTTCACGGCATGAAGATGATCATTGGTGAACGGGTGCTGATCGCAAGGGTGCAGGAAAAATCGAAGGCCCGCAAAATCTATCAGGAAGCCAAGGAGGAAGGGAAAACTACCAGTTTGTTGGAACAGCATCGGCCCAATGTGTTTACGATGAATCTGGCTAACATTTTGCCCGGCGACGTGATCAAGGTGGAGGTTCAATTCACCGAGATATTAGTGCCCGAACAAAACGTCTATACTTATGTATTTCCTACGGTTGTTGGTCCGAGGTATTCGGAACATTCGGCCAGGGAAACTGATCCGGGAAAAATCTGGGTGCAAAATCCATATCTTCCCAAGGAAACGCCCGTTCAATCCACATTCAATCTAATGATTTCCCTAAATGCCGGTTTGCCCATTCAGGATGTAGTCTGCCGGACCCATAAGGTTGTGACAGCCTTTGAAAATGAAAATAGCTGCCGATTGAGCCTGAGTCCTGAAGAACAGCGTGCAGCCGATCGAGACTTTATCCTTGAGTATCGGTTGGCGGGGAATCAGATACAATCCGGCCTGTTACTTTATGAAGGAGAGAGAGAGAATTTTTTTCTCTTTATGGCACAGCCACCAGAGCGACCGACTCCGGAGATGATTCCGCCCAGGGATTATGTGTTCATCCTGGATGTATCCGGATCGATGCACGGTTTTCCATTGGCTATCTCCAAGGAAATCATGAAAAGCATTTTGGCAACATTGCGACCACAAGATTCTTTTAACGTCCTACTTTTTGCTGCTGCTTCCGAGGTTTTGTCTAAAACTTCAATTCCGGCCACGACTGAAAATATCAATCGTGCCTGGGATCTAATCGACAGGCAGGAAGGAGGTGGTGGCACCCGGCTGTTGCCGGCAATGAAACGGGCTTTGAAACTGCCAAATTCCGAAAACGTTTCCAGGTCAATCGTGGTTTTAACGGATGGATACGTCGATGTGGAATTGGAAGCCTTTGAGATAATCCGAAATAACCTGGGGAATGCCAATTTGTTTGCATTTGGTATCGGTTCTTCAATCAACCGGCATATCATTGAGGGTATGGCCCGGGTAGGACAGGGGGAGTCATTTGTGGCAACCGACACTTATGATGCCGCTCCGAAAGCCCGTCAGTTTGTCAATTACATCAGTGCTCCTGTAATGACCAATATCGAAGTGGCGTTTCGAGGTATGTCGACCTACGATGTAGAACCGAAAACCTTTCCGGATCTGTTTGCCGAACGCCCCATTCTTGTTTTCGGAAAATGGAAGGGTAAAGCTCGCGGGGAAGTAGTCATGAGAGGAGTCAATGGGGCCGGCGAGATTGAGCAAGCCGTTCCTATTCCTTCAACAGTCGGAGATCGCGATCATTCGGCACTTCGCTATCTTTGGGTCCGAAACAGAATTTCCCGTCTGAGCGATTTCGATTTTCTGGACCGAGGCTCCGAATATAAAATGGAAGTAACCAACTTGGGTTTAACTTATAACCTGGCCACACGATTTACTTCCTTTGTGGCAGTGGAGGAAACGCCGAGAAACTTGACAGGTAAGAGGAGCAAGGTTCAACAAGCTGCCCTTCAGCCAAAAGGAGTTGGTAAAAATGCATTTTCCTCCCATGTGCCAAGCACACCTGAGCCACGAACCTACCTTCTGGGATTTGCTGTCGCCATAATGCTTTTGATAGTCTGGAGGCGGCATCTTAAACCGGCCCTGGTAGCCCGGTAGCTTTTCATCGATTGGGTCTCACCTTGTCTTACCGATTCTTATTGCCCCTAATTTTGGCCAGCTATTGGCCGGTGTGGGTCTGGTATTTTCGTCGTATGACAGATGGCTCCGATGAGCCATGGGGAGTATTGGCCTTGGCCAGCTGCTTGGTCTTTATTCCATGGGCCAGACTCAAAAAGAAAGTGCCAACGGATTTGGTGGTTTTGGTATTTCTTTCGCAACTGTGTTACCAGGTTCTTATAATGAATTGGGTGCCGTTATTGAGGGCTTTGTTTGCAGTGGGGACCATCGCGCTGGTGTTGTTACGCATGAGAACTCCTGCGGGGATCATGGGATTGTTGTGTTTATCACTGCCCTGGATAGCTACGCTTCAATTCTATCTCGGATTTCCGTTGCGAGTATTGACTGGGGAAGTAACCAAGTGGCTCCTGAATGGAGTTGGAATGGGGGTTCAAAGGGAAGGAATCATCCTATTGTGGAACAGCCAGCAAGTGGTCGTCGATCGACCCTGTGCAGGTGTGTACATGCTCTGGTTTGGAGCTTACCTTTCTTACCTGCTGGCCTGTGTCTACCAGATGACTTTTCGGCAATGCATTTTGCTGGGTGTGAGAAGTTTCCTTGTAATTTTGTTGGCTAATATTTTGAGGAATTTGGTGCTTTTCTTTATTGAGACCGGAATCGTAGAAGCACCTGCCTTTGCCCATGAAAGCGTAGGAATCCTTCTGTTCGTCCTGGCAGTTGGATTTTTAGCAAAAATAACGGAGACCAGGGTGTCGGAACGAACTCTGCGATCAGCAGATTAACAGGTCAATTTCGGGAACCTCGCATTTGTGAAAAAGCAGCAATCAATTTCAGTCATTTTACTTTTTGGGATTTCCTTATTTGGGATGGTTCGCCCATTGCTGCAATCTCAGATCGATTTTCACCGGGAACTCCCCGCTGAATTGGAGTGGCCTTCCCACTTTATGGGAAAGCTACTGATTCCCATCCCACTTACGAAAGGGGAAGAGGCTTTTTACCAGAATTTTCCAGGGCAGGCGGCGCAGTTTGAGGCGGGTGATGAACGCTTGATCCTTAGACGAGTTCAAGCTGCCACTCGCAAACTTCATCCCGCCAAGGATTGTTTCAAAGGCATGGGATATTCCATTGGAGAACCTGGTTTGGTCAAGGATCCCTATGAGCAAATTTGGAGGATTTTTAGGGCAACCAAAGGAAATGAATCGTTCGAGGTCCTCGAAATGATCAGCGATAATCAGAGCAATACCTGGTCCGACGTATCCACTTGGTATTGGGCGGTATTGATGAAACGGACCCAAGGACCTTGGACATCTTATGTGCGTATACGGGGGCCGAAGGGGTCAACAGGAAATATTAATTTTTGAGGAACCACAAAAAGCTCAAGAGACACAAAATTCCTCGTTGGCGTCCTTCTTGACCTGCGCTGTGCCGTGCGGAGCCTCGTGAGGCAAAGCATGGTAGCATTGCGAAGCACGGTTGCGAGAATCATCTCCTCAAAAGAAAATCTGCGCTCATCAGCGTCATCTGCGGTTCATCTTTCCCCTCTTTCCCTTTTGCGCTTTTTGCGTTCTTTTGCGGCTATTTCTCCTCTCTTTTCTGCACAATCTGAAAGTAACACTTGCAATTTGTGCAGAATCCCGGTGGATTCATGGCCATGATTGAGCGCGACATCACGGCCTGCCTGGTCAGGCTCTTTCGGCAATACCCCTTTGTCACGGTAACCGGACCCCGCCAATCCGGCAAGACAACGCTTTGCCGTGCCGCCTTTCCCCGCCTGAAATACGTCAACCTGGAAGCGCCTGACCTGCGGGAGTTTGCCCAATCGGATCCTCGAAGGTTTCTCTCACAACTCGATGGAGGCGCCATCATCGATGAGGTCCAATATGTTCCCGAGTTGCTGTCCTATCTACAGGTTCTGGCCGACGAGCGGGGGCATAACAGCCAATTTGTCCTGACGGGCAGCGAGAACTTCAAGCTCTCGGAAGCCATCAGCCAATCGCTGTCCGGACGGACGGCCCTGCTCCGCCTACTTCCGTTTTCATTGGAGGAGTTGGAGCGAACGGGCGGCGGCACTGCCGTAGATGACCTGCTCTACTCGGGCTTCTATCCCCGAATCCATGATCAAAAACTCGATCCGCGGCAAGCTCTGGGAGACTATTTCGAGACCTATGTCGAACGCGACGTGCGCCGACTGGGGGAAATCCGCAATCTATCCAGCTTCCGACGTTTTGTCCGCTTGTGCGCCGGGCGGACCGGTCAGTTAATCAATCTCAGCTCCTTGGGGGCGGACGCCGGGGTATCCCACACGACGGCGCGGGAGTGGCTCACCGTGTTGGAAACGAGTTACATCGTTTTCCAATTACCGCCCTTTCACGCCAATATTCGCAAGCGGCTGATAAAATCCCCCAAGCTCTACTTTTATGACGTCGGGCTGGCCAGTTATCTAATCGGCATCGAACACGCCGACCAGATGGCTACCCATCCTTTGCGCGGATCCCTCTTCGAGAACCTGGTGGTGGCGGAAACCCTCAAGCACAGGTTCAACCGGGGAAACCGATCCAACCTCTCCTTTTTCCGAGATTCCAGAGGCCTGGAATGCGACCTTTTCTACCAAACCGGTCGCGGCATTGGCGCCATCGAGATAAAGGCCGGCTCCACCATCACCTCCGCTTATTTCGACTCCCTGAATCGCGTAGCCAAACTTCTCCCCCAGATCTCGGCCAAGGTAGTCGTATACGGAGGCGATACCAGCCAATCGCGGACCGCCGTCGAAGTAGTGCGTTTGAGCGACCTCAATGTAACCTTGCAGCGTTTCTAAGGCCGCCCGTTCCCAATCCTTCTAACCTCTGGTAAGTATTTTACTAACCACAGAGGACACCGAGATCACGGAGGGGGATAATTAAGAATTGGCTGCCGCCAAAGGGACAAAGGATTTGAACAATGCTTTGCTTGATCTGCTTTCAGCAGAACAGGTCTGGACAGAAGAAATACGAGAGGGGGTTTTTCCACCCCCTTATTTTTAGTTAATGGGGGACCCGCCTCCCGGCGTGCATAGCCTCGTGACCTGCGCTGTGTCGTGCGCAGCCTCTTATGGTGAAGCACGGTTGCGAGAGTCATCTCCTAAAAAGAAAATCTGCGCTCATCAGCGTCATCTGCGGTTCATCTTTCCCCTCTTTCCCCTTTGCGCTTTTTGCGTTCTTTTGCGGCCATTTCCCATCTCCTGCCCGCGCCAGCGAGCCTGTTCCGGCGAAGGTGGATCAAGTGACTGGAAGGAACGTTGTTTGAAAAATCTTTAACATCGTCACTTCGTGACTGGATGCCTCCGGCAACAGGATGGAGCTACGCTCCAACAGGAAATACTAATTTTTTGAGGAACCACAAAAAGCTCAAGAGACACAAAGGGCCGAGCAGACATTTTTATGGTCCTTCTAAATTCTGCGCTTTTTGCGTTCTTTTGCGGCTATTTCCCATCTCCATCCGTGCTCATCCGTGAAATCCGTGGTCCATTCCTCATTCCAAATTGGCGCCCTCGGTGCCTCCTCCTCTCCCCTTCTTTGCGCCCTTTGCGAGCTTTGCGAGAGTCATCTCCTAAAAAGAAAATCTGCGCTCATCTGCGTCATCTGCGGTTCATCTTTCCCCTCTTTCCCTTTTGCGCTTTTTGCGGCCATTTCCCCATTCCTGGTCTCTTCCTAATTCGCGCCAACGGCGCCTCCCCCTCTGCGCCCTGCGGTTAATTTTTTAGCGTCCATTGCGTTCATTGCGAGAGGCCCCTCCTCTTCACGATGCGATCCTTTGAAAGGGAGATTTATTCGTTGCTCATGGTTGACCTACTATTGTGGAGAGCGTGTTTCTCTAAATATAGTCCACAATTGCGACAGACCTGGAAAGATACGGGAGCGAAAGATTGATCAAATTAACCGAGAAGAACCCATGAAATTGAAAGTTGTGATGTATCAAGCGGATGAAGGCGGTTACTGGGCGGAAGTGCCTTCAATCCCCGGATGTGCTACTCAAGGGGAGTCCTTTGAAGAGTTATTGACCAACTTGTACGAGGCCATCGAAGGTTGCCTGTCGGTGGAAATTTGTGACGTCTCAGACTCGGAAAAAGCCAAGGTTATCGAAATCGCAGTATGAAGGCCGTCAGCGGCAGCCACCGATTCCTCATTCTTAATTCCTAATTGGCGCCCTCGGCGCATTACCCTCTCCCCTTCTTTGCGCCCTTTGCGAGCTTTGCGAGAATCATCTCCTCAAAAGAAATTCTGCGCTCATCAGCGTCATCTGCGGTTCATCTTTCCCCGCTTTCCCATTTGCGCTTTTTGCGTTCTTTTGCGGCTATTTCCCATCTCCATCCGTGCTCATCCGCGAAATCCGCGGGTAAAAATCAGCCACCCCCATTCACCCACAACGGGAAGCCATTCCTCATCGGGGGTATCGATGGGGAAATGCTCTTTCAGCAGGGCTACGGACAATCCCTGTTCACAAAGCGCATCTCGGATTACCTGACCCCCTAAGCTTTGATCGAGAAAGAAGACAAAATCCTCAAGCTGCGGTTCGGTAGAGCTCACAGCGGATCGCTTCCTCGATTTCCAACGGATTCCTGCCGTAGTCATCCGCAAGTAGATCAACCGAATCTCCAGCCTCAAAGCGCTGGTAGATCACTTTGGTTGGTATGCTTGTACCAACTAAAACTGGGCGGCCAAACGCGAAGCGTGGATCGACAACAACGATTTTCGGCGCGGTTGCAGCCTTGCCATCCTTGTCCAAAGATAGATCTCCACGAGTAAACAAGTATAGTTTGAGTGCAAGACCCGATACATCTCGTTCGATCCTCTGGAGATAGGGCTTTAACATGTCACGCATGTTGAGTTGCCCTTCACTGGAGATGTTAACCAATTGCTCGAAATGTCCGAGAAAGAGATCCAAGCCATCCGTTTCAAAGCTCTGGTCAGCGAAGGGATGCTTCGAGGGATAGTTTTGTTTGAGAAAGCTCAAAGCTTTTCTTACTTTTGGGAAAGACACCTTGTATTGGCGGCGAATAGCCCCCAACACATGCGCTTCAACAAGATTGAAAAAAGACAACAAGTAGTGATCTGCATCCGGCAGATCGATCACAGGCTCAGAAAATTTGCGACCTTGGCGAGTATGATAGTAACGCCCACGCACCCAAGTCCTTAGAGTAGCGACTGGAATGTGCAAATAGTGAGCTGCCTCCGGTATACCATAAGCCGGCAATTCGCGAGGATCTCGTCCTCCATACAGATCAATCATATTTCCAAGTTTTCTTACCGTTTTAAGCGTTAAAACGGCCATTTTAGGACATCTTTTGAGGGAGGATCAATGTTATTCACACCTTATTCCCAGACTTCTTCCCGATTGAGCCGACTCGGCTCATGCCTCCCCCCTTTTGCGCCTCTTGCGTTCTTTTGCGGCTATTTCCCCATTCCTGGTCCCTTCCCAATTCGCGCCAACGGCGCCTTTGTGCCCTTGGCGCTTGATGCTCTTTTCCTCGCTCCTATTGTCTTCATGAACAATTTTACCGAGCAACATGGCCAGAGCACGACCAAGGAAGAAACACGGCAAAGCAGGACAGACACTGATCAGGTCGGTTGCTACTCCTGGCCCAAATTCAGGGATAAGGGATAATGTATCCCGCGGTAAAGCGGGCGATTTTCTCCGATCCCACCTGGGAAACGAAACCACCTTATCAGTGGTTTCCGCCTACTTTACGATTCATGCCTACCACGCGCTAAAGGAAGATCTCGATACCATTTCGCAACTTAGATTCCTTTTCGGCGACCCGCAATTCATCAATCAGTTGGATAAGGATGCGAAAGAATCGCGGGAGTTCTCGCTAACGGAAGGACAACTCAAACTGACCAACCAACTGTCTCAGGGAAATCTTGCAAAGCAATGCGCGGATTGGGTCAAGAAGTGTGCTGAGATCCGAACGGTTAACCAAACAGGGCTATTGCACGGCAAGCTGTATCACATCCAGAACGGCGCCGTTGACCATGCAATGCTCGGCAGTTCGAACTTCACGGTTCCCGGGCTCGGACTGCGGGAATCGGGAAACAACGTCGAGTTGAATATAATTGTCGAAGACAATCGCGACCGGAAGGATCTGTTGGCTTGGTTCAATGAGTGGTGGTCAAGGGACGATCTCACAAGGGACATCAAGGAGGATGTGCTGAGAGAACTCGCGCGCCTCTACTCCAACCAGTCGCCGGAGTTCATCTACTATCTGACACTCTTTCACATTTTCCGAGAGTTCATCGATGGCGAACGCGATGCGGATATTGACCTGACCAATATCCAATTGCCGGACACTCGAATTTGGAAAAAGCTATTCGAATTCCAAAAAGATGGCGCAAAAACGGCGATCAATAAGATCCGCGACCTGAATGGTTGCATTCTCGCTGACAGCGTCGGCCTCGGGAAAACATACACGGCTCTCGCAGTAATCAAATACTTCGAGCTGAAAAATAATCGCGTTCTCGTGATGTGCCCCAAGAAGCTGAGCCGTAACTGGACGATTTACCGTAATCCGGACAGACTCAATCCGTTCGTCGATGATAAATTCCGTTACGACGTGCTTCACCACACCGATCTATCGCGGGAGAAAGGTGAGGTAAACGGACTTCAGTTGGAAACCTTGAATTGGGGCGCTTACGATCTGGTGGTCATCGATGAGTCGCACAACTTTCGCAACAACGTGCGTGCGAAACAGGAAGAAGGAGAGCCACGCAAACGCAGCCGCTACGAGCGATTGATGGAGGACATCATCACTTCGGGGAGTAATACCAAAGTCCTTCTTTTGTCCGCCACCCCGGTCAACAACGAACTCTCGGATTTGCGCAACCAAGTGTCCTTTATAGCCGGAGGGGACGTCGCCCGCGATCCGAAACCCGACTTGGCATTCGCGAAGTCCCTGAAAATTCCGTCTGTCAAGGAAACCACAAGGAAGGCACAGCAGCACTTTACAATTTGGGCCAGAAAACCTGCGGAAAAGAGGACCAACAAGGATCTCTTGCAAACAATCGGAGGCGACTTTTTCAAGCTTCTCGATGGCCTGAGCATTGCCCGATCAAGGAAACAAATCGCTCGCTACTATAAAGATGAAATGGAGCGTTTAGGTGGATTCCCGAAAAGACCCAAGCCGCTCTCGCTACATCCACCTATTGACCGGCGCCGCAAACAAATTTCATTCGAGGAACTCGATGGAAAGATTTCAGAGCTTTCCCTAGCGCTTTACCACCCAACGAAGTTTCTTCGACCAGACCTTCCTGAAGCAGTCCGGAAAAGCTATGTCGATGAGCAGATGAACGGCTTCACCCAGGAAGGTCGTGAACGAATCCTTATCAGCATGATGAAGGTTAATTTCCTGAAGCGGCTGGAGAGCTCGATTGATTCGTTCCGGCTGACCTTGCAACGGACCATTGATAAGATCGATGGACTCGAAACGAAATTCGATCAGTTTGAAGCCTTTCAGGAAGAGCGACCCGAGATCGACTACGATGTGCTCGATCCGGAAGTCGAGGATGACGATGAATTGGAACCCGGTGATTTCCTTGTGGGGGGTAAGCGCAAATTCCATCTCGGACACATAGACACGGATGAGTGGCGCAAGGCCATCAAGCATGATCGAGCCCAACTGAGGTATCTGTTAAAACGCGCGGAAAAAACCACCCCAACACACGACGGCAAGCTTGCGAAGCTCCGGGAAAAAATATTTGAGAAACTCGATAACCCAAGCGCCAACTCCAACGGCAAGAAAAACCGGAAGGTCCTAGTTTTCACGGCATTCGCGGATACTGCGAGTTACCTATACGATCAACTGAAAGACGACATTCGAGATCGTAATGCCCACGTCGCGTTGGTGAAAGGCACAGGGGGAAACCGAAGCACTTTTCCATTCTCGAATGATTTCGACGACATTCTGACCAATTTTTCCCCGATCTCGAAGCAACGCTCCGAGCAAGAGCGATTCCCGCAAGATGAGGAAATCGATGTCCTGATTGCAACGGACTGTATATCGGAAGGGCAAAACCTTCAGGACTGCGACCTTCTGATTAACTACGACATCCATTGGAACCCTGTCCGAATCATCCAAAGGTTTGGTCGGATTGATCGTATCGGGTCTCTTAATCCAAGCGTCAGGCTCGTGAACTTTTGGCCGGTAGCTGACCTGGATCGCTACCTCAACGTCAAGCACCGTGTCGAAGCACGCATGGCGCTGGTCGACCTTTCCGCGACCCAGGAAGACAACCTGCTCCAAAACGAAAAGGTCAAAGACCTGATTTCAAAGGATCTGCTGTTCCGCAACCAGCAACTCAAGAGGATGCAGAACGAGATTCTCGATCTCGAAGACTTCGACGACAATCTCACCCTCTCAGATTTTACTTTGGATGAGTTCCGCATAAGCCTGCTGCAATACCTTGAATCAGGGCGGGCTGAACTCGAAGCAGCGCAACCGGGACTCTACGCCGTTGTCCCGACAAAGGACGACCAACCCGTGGTGCAACCGGGAGTCATCTTCTGCTTGCGTCACCGGAAACAGGGGCCGCATCAAAAAAAGAAAGACTCTGAGACTGCTAAACAGATAAATCCCCTTGGCCGGTATTACCTCATCTATCTCCACGACGATGGAACAGTCCGATTGAACTTCGCTCAGCCGAAACAGGTCCTCAATCTCTTCCGCGATCTCGCCGCAGGGCTTCCCTCAGCGCAGGAAAGGCTTTGCGACCTCTTTGATGCACGGACTTCCAACGGTAACGACATGAGCCATTACGACGGCTTGATCAAGAAGGCCCTCGAATCGATCGCGCACACATTTACACGGCGTGCCGCCGCCAGCCTTTTCTCCGGTCGAGATGGCAAACTACCCAAAGCCGACGAAACCCCGACCGAACTCGAATACGAGTATGAGTTACTCACCTGGCTCGTGATCATGGACTAATGACTAAGTAGCTAAGCTTTTCCCATGCCAGTCGACAGCCGCCGAATTCTCCGAAAAAAGCTACAAGCTCTGCCATCCGCAGATTTTAGGGACGGCCACCTTGAACTCCTTGCTTCGCTTGGATACCAGAGCGACAAGATCATGCCCGTCCCAAAGACTGATCCCGCTCAATTTATCCAAATTGCCGAAAGCGAATCAAGGGTGACCTTAAATAAGGATAAAGCAAAATTTGGCGATTGGGAAAAGGCGGATATTCTTTTCCAACTAACGGATGAGGAGTTGAGCGGCCAAACAAGCCTCTTCAAAGCGACAGTGCTCCGACCGCAACTCCTGCAATCCTACTTGTTTTTTGCCATTGAGCTAAAGGGAGCCCATTACTCACGCACAGACCTTTCGAACATCACCCGACAGATAAACCGGGTCTTCCCGATGCCGGTCATAGTTTTCTACACCTACAACGATGAGCTCTCCATCGCGGTCATCAATCGGCGTCGCAACAAGCGCGAGATGCACAAGGACGTTCTCGGCAAGGTCACCCTCATCCACGGCATCAAACTTGCTGAGCCCCATAGAGGACATCTCGACATCATCGACTCGTTCTCGGTAAAGAACCTGCGTTCAACCCAACTGATCGACAGCTTTGACGCTCTTCACTCCGCCTGGGAGGAGATCTTCAACGTCGAACTGCTCAACAAACGCTTCTACCGTGAGCTGTCCGATTGGTATTTCTGGGCGTTCGAAAAGGTGGAATTCCCCAACGACGTCGAAAATAACCGGGACACTCGCAATGCAACAAGCCTCATCCGTTTGCTCACGCGTTTGATCTTCTGCTGGTTCATAAAAGAAAAGGGGCTTATCCCGGAAAATCTATTCCAACCAGAAAAACTGAATGGCGTCCTAAAAAGTCTTAAAGCTGAGGATAGCACATTCTATCATGGGATTCTTCAGAACTTGTTCTTTGCCACGCTTAATCAATCCATGGGCAGAGATAGCAAGGACAAACCCTTCCGTAAGTTTGCCACAGATGACGGCTTCTGGAAAAACCGCAGCCAATACGGCGTCAAAAACCTGTTCCGCTACGCCGATGCCTTCGTAAATCCCAAAAGTGCCCTCAAGCTCTTCGAGGATATTCCTTTTCTAAATGGAGGTTTGTTTGAGTGCCTCGACCGCGAGGATGAAAAGGGCAAAGTGCAATACCTTGATGGCTTCTCCCGAAATAAGAACAAGAATCCAACGGTGCCAAATGAGCTCTTTTTCGGCGAACCCCGATTGGTCGATCTAAGTGCCGTCTATGCCGACAAGAAACGCCGCAACCAGAAGGTGCGCGGGCTCATCCACATTCTTAGCGGCTACAAGTTTACAATAGTTGAAAATACTCCTATCGAGCAGGAAATTGCGCTTGACCCAGAACTTCTGGGTCAGGTCTTCGAGAATCTCCTAGCAAGCTACAATCCCGAGACCCAGACCACCGCTCGAAAGCAGACCGGATCCTTCTATACCCCACGCCCAATCGTGGACTACATGATAACCGAATCGCTCAAGTGCTACCTCAAGGTTCAGTTGTGCAAGCGCCTGCCCGGCATCCTGGAGGCTAACGCCGACGATGGCCTCGATATCCTCTTCAGCTACACCGAGTGCGAACATGCCTTTACTGATGAGGAGAAAAGTGTCCTCATCCAGGCGATAGACAATTGCAAGATACTCGATCCCGCTTGCGGTTCAGGGGCATTCCCGATGGGGGCTCTTCACAAGCTTGTTTTCATACTGCAGAAATTGGACCCGCATAATAAGCAGTGGATGCGCCGGCAAATTGAAAAGGCTTCTGAAATTGACGATGTGCAGGCGAGAGAGGCCGCAATTGATGCGATTGAACGAGCCTTTGAAGACAACGAACTCGACTATGGTCGTAAGCTTTACCTAATCGAGAACTGTCTTTATGGCGTCGATATTCAACCAATTGCGATTCAAATCACCAAGCTCCGTTGTTTTATCTCTTTGGTCTGCGACCAGCGCGCCAACCGAAATAAGGCAATGAATTACGGCATCCGACCACTGCCTAACCTCGAGACCAAATTCGCCGCTGCTAACACATTGATAAGAATGCCCTGGAAGGAAGGCAATGAGCAATTGGGCCTTGATACATCTGAGACTC
The DNA here is from genome assembly GCA_964291575.2 of Opitutales bacterium. Classification (GTDB taxonomy): domain Bacteria; phylum Verrucomicrobiota; class Verrucomicrobiia; order Opitutales; family UBA2995; genus JAABVD01. The sequence goes on from OZ219851.1 coordinate 533,979, forward strand.
TTCTGAAACACGAGAAAGACTTGGAAGACGTGCGCCATCGACACTTCTCTGCAACGACACGAACGCAGAAACTATCTCTTCAGAGAAAGGATATAGAAATCCGTGAAAAACTGGCGTTTGAGCTTAGCAAAGGAATATTTAAAGACAATTCGGTTGCACGTAGAATAGTCGCATGGAATCCCTACGACGCTACTAGCGTCGCTAAATTCTTTGACCCAGAATGGATGTTTGGAAAGAAATTAAGGAATGGATTCCATATCGTCATAGGCAACCCCCCATACATTCAGTTGCAGAAGGAACGCGGCAAATTAGGTCGTCTTTACAAGAACGCTGGTTATGTTACATTTGCAAGCACAGGTGACATCTACCAACTCTTTTGCGAACGAGGTTGTGAACTGCTCACACCTGCCCACGGTTTCCTGTCCTTTATCATCTCGAACAGTTGGCTGAAGGCGCAATACGGCAAAGCCCTCCGCCGCTACTTCGCCGAACGGCATACGCCGTTGAGGCTACTCGAAATGGGAAAGGACGTATTTGAAAACACTATCGTTGATACCAGCGTTCTTCTCCTACGTGAGGGTGGGAGCGGAAACCCGTTCCCTGCCGTAGATATAGACAAGTTGCCCATTAAAGCCTTTCCGCCCGACGAAAGCCTGTGGGGACAAGCACGCCCGGATGGAGAAGCGCCATGGACCATCCTTTCCCCTTTGGAACAAAGGGTTATGGATAAGATGAAGGCAAAGGGAACGCCACTGAAAGAATGGGATATTTCCATTTATCGAGGAGTTCTTACTGGCTATAACGCAGCCTTTATCATCGATAATGACACTAAGGAGCGATTGATCGCTGAAGATGTAAACTCCATCGATATTTTAAAGCCGGTGCTACGTGGGCGGGACATCAAGCGCTACCGAGCAGATTGGGCAGGTTTGTGGCTGATTGATGCTCATAACGGATACGGGAATGTGCCCGCTGTCGATATTGGGGATTACCCAGCCATCAAAACCCATTTAGACAAATTCTATCCAAAACTTTTTAAACGCTACGACAAAGGCAAAACGCCCTACAATCTTCGTAATTGTGCTTACCACGAAGAATTTGCTAGGGAAAAGCTATTCTGGATGGATCTGACTGAAAGGGGGCGGTTTGTCTACAGTGAAAGCGAAATGTTCTGCGCAAATACGGCATACGTTCTTTCCGGGAAGTCAGTCAAGTACCTGTGCGCAGTACTCAATTCCAAACTAATAACGTGGTTTCTGAAGAACACTGCGCTGAACTCTGGAATGGGTGTTCCCCGATGGGTTCGGTTTACCGTCGAACGTCTGCCCATCCCCCAAATCACCATCGCTGAGCAGCGGCCGTTCATCCGGTTGGTTGACCAAATTTTAAAGGCCAAAGCCTCTGACCCAATAGCCAATATACGTGTGCAGGAAGCAGAAATAGATCAGCTGGTCTATGAACTATACGGCCTCACTTTGAGGGAAATCGAATCGATAACATTGCGAACGAAACATGAGTAAATCAGATTCTTTGGCATATCCGTTACGTATGTTCTTGTTCTACTGCGGCAATCTCGCTCGCCGTCAGTTCGTACAATTGGTATGTAAGCAGATCAATCTTGGCTTCAATTGCCGATAGATTAGCAATCGGATCGATCTCTTTAGCTGTCAGAACGCGTTCCAATAGTTCAATAAACGACTGCTGCTCCCCAGCAGACAACTTGGGAATGGGAATTAATTCAACATATACTTTTTTCCAGCGCAAAGTTCCCATACCAGATGTCGGGGCGGTCTGTTGGAGGAACCAGCGTATCAACTTTGTATTCAATACGGTGCAGAGATATTTGATGCAATCGCCGGTCATTATGAAGGAAGTTGCCTCACAGTATATTCCACTGTTGTCATATGCAAAGCGCCCGTTTTCGACCAATTCAATCCATACTAATTTTTCTTTTTCGAATTCTGCGTGGTAAGCACAAGTATCCTGTAATTCATACCATGCATGCGGTGTCCTTTTTCTGGACCTTTTGCCGTTAGGAAGGACTCTGCCCAATTGTTCTAATCGTGCTTTTCCAAAAGACAGCAGGTGCCTTTTCACTACTGGAAAATCTTCAATGTTGATTGCGAGAGAGGGAAATGTTGCTATAAGCCAGAGTTTTGCCCACTCTGCTCGGTAGCGCTTGATGTCCCGTCCGCGCAGGATTGGTTTGATAATTTTAGCATTGTTCGCGTCCTGAGCAATTAGCTCCTCCTTAGTGTCATTATCGATGATAAAGGCTTTGTTATAGCCTGTCTTTATTCCGTAGTTAATGGAATAACTGAATATTTTTACGCATATTTTTGCTCTTTTTAACAAACACGAACCTAACACAAGGAGCATAAATGAAAGCGAACATCTATAACTTCATTCTCGAATCCGCCATGGCACAAAACACTCGTATCGCTTACGAAAAAGGTTGGAAGCGGTTCTCTGAATTCTGTGGAAAACAGGGTTACGCAACCCTTCCGGCTGAACCAAAAGCGGTCGTGGAGTTTTTGATAGAACATGCGACCCAGCCCATTGGAACAAAGGGGAAATACCTTTCTATGGGAACGGTTGCGATTTATCACAGTGCCATCAACCGCAGACACATTGATGCGGGGCTACCGTCCCCTACACGCGATCCGGAAGTGATAAATGTGTTACGTGGTTTAAAGCGTTTGAGAGGCACGGCACCAAGACAGGTCAAAGCTCTAAGAGAAGATCAAATAGAGACCATGATCATGGCTTGCCTATCTAGTGGAAAGACCACATTGGGGCTGAGGGACGCCGCCATAATTGCCATCGGGTTTTCCGCTGCTTTACGCAGGTCGGAGATCTGTAATCTCAGAGTGGAAGACATTGAGATTTATGACTCATCATTCTCCCGGATCTCACACAAGGATCAGTCTGGTGTCAAAATGCTTATTAAAATTCGAAAATCAAAAACCGACCAGAACGGAATGGGCGAAAAAGTTGCGATCCCTGAAGGCAAGAGAATCAAACCGATCGAGCGGGTTGAAAAATGGCTCGATGCATCAGGAATCGATTCAGGCTACCTTTTTCAAACGCTAAAACGGGGTGGAGGATTGAAAGGGAAGAAGTTGCACCATTCCGATATCCCCCGAATCGTTAAATTCTATGCCGCTCAAATTGGCTTGGATCCCAGCGAAATTGCCGGGCACTCCTTACGTGCCGGCTTTGTTACCAGTGCCGCTGCACATCACGCCCGTCTGGACAAAATTATGGAAGTTACACGCCATCGCAATCCGACAACCGTGATGAAATACATCCGCGATGCCGATGCCTTTTCCGACCATGCCGGAGAGGGGTTTCTGTGATGAGTTTGCTTATGGCTAGAAGGTAATTGCGCTGTTTCTACAAAGTTATGCCTAGTCTAATAAGATAAAAAAGGTCAGAGTGTCAGGTTGAACATTCGTTTGTTCAAGGCCATACAGAATATCTGTTGATTGCCGTCCACTTAAGGTTTGGCATTCTTACCGAATCCTAGAATCAAAAAGAAAAAGAGATGCATAACAGCACCGAAACACTTGAATTGTTTGAATCCTTAGCGGAATTGGTATGGGGGTGGTTAGCGGACGCCAGGCGGCTGGGCCTTGGCTTTTCTGAAGACACGATATCGGACTTGACGGCTCTGAAAATCGCACGACATCAATCAATTCAGGTAAAAGTCAAACGAGTCTCCAAACAAAGGGAGCGGCATGGTGGATTCGACTGGATGTGGGTGATCCGAAGACCTGCGGCTAGATATGAGGTTTGCGTTGTCCAGGCAAAGAAGCTTAAGCTCGATCAGTCGAAAGCATATTCATATGGGACACTGAAGTATCGGGCGGGAACGAAGTATCAGATCGACGCACTTGAGGATTTTGCACGCTGGCTGGGCGCGAAACCACTATACTGCTTCTACAACAACGTAGACGACGATACAGCAAAGTGCTTTTGGAATTGCTGCCAGCAACAACTTTTGGACGTTTCCCAGATGGGGTGCACCCTCGTTCCCTTGGAAGTTGTGAGGCCAGTCCACGACACCTCCCACCGAAAAAATAACTTCTACTCGTTACATGGGCACAGGCGTGCTGTTCCTTGGCGATGTCTTTTTCATCCCCAATGCACAGGGGGTGATGTGGGGACAGGGGGTGACGTTGTTGGATCGAAAGTGTCCGCTCCACTTGGGCCAACCCAAAAAGTCGATCGACTTGACGTCTTCCTCGAATCCTTAACAAGGGAAGGTGCCAAGGTGGATATTGATGCTGTGATTGATGGCCTAGACTTGGGATGGTTAGTGGACAAGTATGCCACCGGAAGCTTCCTCCCCATCCCAAAGAGATTTCTGGAAATCACCCTGAAGGACTCATAATTTTATGGCCAGTTATGCTTTAAAAACAAAAAACAGGTGATTAGGCTATCGAAAATTTTGTAATACACCAAGATTTATGGAGAAATAACATGGCACGTCGAGCGTTTTACAGTTTCCATTACAAACCCGATAATTGGAGGGCTTCCATGATACGCAATATGGGCGTTATCGAAGGCAATCGTCCGGCTTCTGATAACGATTGGGAAGTCGTCAAACGAGGTGGAAATGCAGCCATAGCGAGGTGGATCAATGGACAAATGAAGGGCAAATCGGTAGCCATCGTGCTCATTGGTTCAAATACCGCCGGACGCAAGTGGATAAATTACGAGATTGAGAAATCATGGAATGACGGTAAGGGTCTTCTAGGTGTATACATCCACAAGCTGAAAGATAGAGCCGGATATCAATCATTTAAAGGGCGAAATCCATTCGATGATTTTACCCTCAATGGATCGAAACTCTCCTCAATCGTGAAGGCGTACGACCCGCCATATCAAAAAAGCACTTACGTATACAACTATATCAAAGATCATCTATCGGATTGGATCGAAACCGCTATCGCTATCAGATAAAACAATCGTGGATGTCACCCATTAAGGCTAGACTGATGGCAGAAAGAACCAAGAAAAGAATAAGAATAAGTTCATGAATGGTATAGAGAAAGTCGTAAAACATTTGGAATTGATCCAAAACGTTATTAACCGTTTGGGACGCAACTCATTCCTACTAAAGGGTTGGAGTATGACTATCATTGTCGCAGCGATGGTTTTGATCGCTAGACATGACCTTCAAAACCCTTATCTGATATTGGTACTCTTGTTTCCCATCCTTGGATTTTGGATTCTGGACGGATACTTTCTGTGGCAGGAAAGACTGTTTCGAAAAGTTTATGACGAAATCAGGGTTCAATCCGATACAGAATTTAAGATGGATGTCATGAAGCATCGGGATAAGCCAAAATGTAGTTGGAGATCTTCCATGTTTTCCGTAACTCTTTTGATTTTCTACGGAGTGGAAGTTTTGTTTACCCTTTTTTGTTTGGGATTAATTGTAGGAGCAAATTGTGAGGCACGTATTTTTTTCCTTTGATTGGGATGATGTCTGGCGCGTAAATCAAGTACGTCACAGTTGGGTTTCCAAAGGCAGCTATACGTCTGCGGGTTTTGTAGACAGTGCCAAGATCGAAACACTCAAAAGAAGCACGGACCGCGCCATAGAGCTATGGATAGACAGGCAGATGAAAGGAGCTTCTGTAACCTGTGTACTAATTGGCAGCGAAACATACTTGAGCAGGTGGGTTAAGTACGAAATAGAACAAAGTATTGAGGGGAAGATGGGCCTTTTGGGTGTGTATATCCACAATATTAGGGATCAAAAAGTTTCTACGGAGGCCAAGGGGAAGTCTCCTTTTAGGGAACAGTTTGGTTGGAAACCGGTTAAAAGCAAAAACCTCTCTTTTCCGTGCTGTTCGTACTACGACTGGGTCAATGACAGTGGTTATGACAACCTAAGCAACTGGATCGAAAAAGCAGCCAGGCAAGCCGGTCGATAGATGAAAGGACTGAAGCAAATGATGTCAGTTCTGTACTCTTGACATTTCAGGCCAATTAGTCTACCAAGCCCGGGTACTTGCCGAGTACCGTTTGTATCACCTGATTTCCGTAGCATCCAACATCGGCAAACCAACCACATTTGATCCTTGGGCTTGCAAACCCAAAGCGAGTTTGCCAAGCAACACTTCAATCCTGTTCCTAGAAATTTTGGGATCCTACACTTTTTCAATAGGAGTCGTTGACACCTTCAGCTTTGCGAAGTGCCTATTTCCAACGAGCTTTGATTCAGGTGTTGCTTTGAAAGAATGGATCAATAGGACCTCGTAGCTGTCGCGGCCTTGAACATAGTTGATTGCCATGCCCCGTGTCTTTTCATAGTAGGCTAGCCCACCTTGAAGTATGTCCAAGCACCACTTAAACACTTCCTTCCTAGAGAGCCCTTTGGATGAAGAAAGGACATAGAGGAAATCTGGTTTCGAATCTAAACGGGCAACTAGAGGAAAAATTAATTTTGTCGAATGGTGTTCTCTGGTCTTCTGAGTTACTTTAGATAGCAATCCCCCAAGCTGTCGTCTTTCATCTAAAACCAGATCGCAAAGCTCGTCCTGCATCAAAAGGTAATTCCTTCTTTTGGAAGCAGAGTCGAATTGGCCAATAATTTGCTCATCCAATCCTTCTTTGTAATCCTCTGGCCTCTTGGACAGGTCATTTGAGGCCCTTTCAATAGGAGCAGCCTTTAAGTCCTCGTTCTTTTTCCTGATTAAAAGTCTCTCGACCTCATCTCCTCGCAGGTGAACTTCCTGAAGAATGTCTTGTGTCCCGTCCACCTTAGGAGGCTTCCCCCTGTAAAGGAGATAAAACATGAAAACGGCCCTTTCGATTCCAACGGTTCTTTGCAACTCTGGACAAATTGAACACCGTGCATCCAGATACCGAATGAGATCATTAATTGTTCTGAGTTCTATAATTATGTTCAAAAAGTCGTTGACGGATAAGTACGATACTGGAACCGAATCAATCTCAATGGGCGTATCCTCGCTTAGATCTACTACCTCAAGCGTTTCGACAATTACAACCGCTCGGACAGGTTCGATCTGGTTGGGCTTGAAAAACACTTTTCCTCGTCTCTGGTGCTTGCACCAAAAATCTCGTGTTTTGGATGTCCTAATACCACCCCCCACCTGTCTCAGTGCGGCTTTCACGCTCTTCTGAACCCATCGAACAAGTTTCTCGCCGGTCCTTTTTTGAGGATTCTGCTGACATTTCATCGAAACAAAAATTCCCCTGTTTCTCAACACGAGTAACAGGTCAACTACTTCTTTGTCCGATTTGACTGTGTATTGAGGACTTCGAAAGACATTCTCCCATGTCAGCGGTACACTCGCCAGTTTCTCAAGAAACCTTTCAGCTTGATCTGTTCTTTGCACTTTTCGAACCCTGATACTTCTGATCGATTAGCAGTTCAGCAAGAATGAAAGGTGATGTCATAATCTTCCTGAAGAACGAAAATAGTCTAATCGCCCGAAATTAGACTCAAAAAACGCACGCTCACCAATCTCCAACCACTACCACGGATGGTTTTCAAATACCCGTGTGGTCTTCGAAATCGGCGTGGGGACAGTTTCCAGATAAGATGTAGGAATGGAGCAATTTGGAGAAATTTACGTGAGATATAAAGGTTCATCTAATTGCATTTGCGCTCTTGCTGAACTACTTGATCCCATACCCACATATTCCATGAAGGAACTCCTCCGCGTCCCCCAGGCTGCAAATGAAGTGGTATCCCATAGTGTTGGTGAAGTAGACTTTCTGCGGCCTGGATACAAGTATAGGCTTCCTTCTTCTCTGGAAGGATCAACTTGTGAATCCACTTATTGCGCGCAAGACGACAGGTATCCAGTTTTTGATAGACATGATCATCTAGAACGCCTGTTAGTTCCAGCGTTTCCAGGAGGTTTGATGCTGTAAGTCCGAGCAATTTCTTTCGTCGTTTCTTCAAAATTCTGTTACCGCTGGGCTGTTTGTTCGGGTCATTCAGGAATTTCTCCCACATACGGAACATAATCTGCTCGCAAACGCTCCAACTCAGCGTCAGGGCCTCTCCAAAGCGCTTGTCTCGGTTGCGACATGCCGCCATAAAGATTGTTTCGACGATTTGGATCAAGTTGGGATCCCCGGGTAAAAGAATTTTGTCGAGCAACTCAAGTGAGCGTTCCACGACATCTAATTTTGTTACCCAACGCCGAAGAGGGCTATCGCGGTGCACTTTGTACGAATTGTTGAAAACATTGCGGGCAAGAGCATGAAGGTCCTCAACATCGTCGTAGTAGTGCCGGAGTGCACGCCAACTGATTGCCTTCTCCGTGTTCCACGCCGTAACGGGGAATCCCCTCATCGAAGCATCGAACGATGTTAGGCACGCTTGGTGGACATTCATTACTTTGGCACGGATTACGGCATAAGCTTCGGCTCTTTTTTCTGCCTCACTGTGGCTGCGTGGAAGTCGATACGGCTTGCTTGTATTCGGGATGCGATATCCTGGAATCTCGATTTGCGGCGCGAGTGGCCACATCGCGAAATCGAACCAGAAGGTGCAGTCACGTTGCACCCGAACATCGATTCCGCACTCCAATGTTTTAGTTAGCACAACTTCATGGTGGACTTGTTCATTCAGGTTCAAGACCGAATCTTGTGGCGGCTCCTTTCCGACCCACACTGCAGGTAGGTGGAAATACCCTTCAATTGCAGCCGTCACACTATCCACGACTAGGGCGGGGTCAGAGGGTTTCTGCCTAAGCGCTTGTTTGTCTTCGGGGCGTCGTACGGCTCTCTGTATTTTGTTCGCGTTCATCCTAAGGTTTGGGAATTTAATACAAAAGTGCCAAAAGCTACCCCATGGTGTCACGGCTGAATAGTCAGGTTGGCCGATGTTGCTGCGAACTCCGACCACCGCTCATTGGCACCCCCTGCGGGAAAAGCCAACGGAGATGAAGAGGAGGGCGTTATAGGCAGTAAAAGTCCCACCCAAAGTGCTCCCAAAAAACTCTTCCAAAATCAAAACCTCAACCTAACCTGATAATTTTCAAAGCAATTGTGTCCGCTAATTTCGATGGAAGACCACAATGAGCAACGGTCCTAAGCTATTTAAAATTGATCCTGAAACTCGCAAGTCCACATCGGTGAGGGAAGTGGACTTCACTCAATTAGGATTGAAGGAACGGAGCGACATCCAGGAGTGGGTAGCGGAACACCTGGACATTCTTGATGATGACCTGCTTATCGTGGCCAAGGAGTTCAGTGGCTTCGACAGAACAAGTGAGAGGCCGGACCTGCTCGCTGTTGACTCTCAGGGTGTTCTCGTAGTCATCGAGTTGAAACGGGATGATAGTGGAACGGATGCCTACTGGCAGGCCATCAAATACACAAGCTACCTGCGTCACGCTGGCGCAGATGCTATTATCAGCATGTTGGCTGATTACGCGGACATTTCTCAAGAAAATGCTGAGGATCGTCTGTTGAAGCATTTGGACGCTGACGACTTGGAGACCCTGAATCGGGAACAGCGAATCATATTGGCAAGCCACCGATTCGCACCGGAGGCCACCTCTGCCGTTCTCTGGCTCAACGAAAGGTTCGCTGACGAAAGCCTGATTATGTGCGTTCAACTGACACCTTACAGGGACGAGGCGGCAAATGCTCTGTATTTACAAGCCAACACCATCATCCCCTTGCCCGGGGAGGAGGAATACATAATCCAGGTTGGGTCAAAAAACATACCCGTGAGCAGCGGCAGAGGCTTGGGAGAAAAGCTAAGCCGGACCTTTGCCCGGAATAAAGGCGATGAAGTATCGCGTTTCTTCAGGCAGATTCGGGACATCCTATTGAGTGACTTGCCAGATGAAGTTAAGCCAAATAAGCACAGTAGATGGGCCGCCGGTACTCGCAGTCGTTACTACAGGTTTTGGTATAAGCATCCTCCATGGAAGAATTGGGGCTTTGCATATGGTGCTTTTTTGGATCCCGTGGAGGATGGAGTCAGCCAGAGAAAAGCAAGGGTAGGAGTCGATTACAGGGATGCTGATTCAGAGTTGAAAGCCAAGATAGAGGCGTTGCGCATTCACGAGGACCAAGTTAAAAGCGAGAACTCCATAATAGTTTTTCACGAATCCGAGCAATTGGATGACGACTTCGCCAAAGCCATCGCCGATACTTTCCGGCAATTTATAGAGACTGTCACGCCGATGGTAGACGCATTTATGGAGGAAGAGGCCAACCAGGAAGACACTTAATCCACCCCAATCAATTCAGCAACCCCCTTCGATGGTTGCGACGCCGAGGTGGATTTCGTGTTCTCCCACGCAAACTAGCTCAGGGTCCTCGCCTTTTTCAGCTATTATCCGAGACGACTACTCCCCCCGCGTTAATCTTGATTTGAATGGGGGTGCTAAGAAACACATTTTGCACTATGGAGTTTTCTAACCTTTTCCAAATGGATATTATCCCAATCATCTGGAATAAATTCTCCATTATTCCAATAAAACCTCATTGAACCTCTACAGGGAACGCCCTTTCTAGAGGAAACCAATCCAAGAAGTTGCGAACCATCCAAAACAGGAAGATTATTGTTAACCGAATAACGATCACACATCCGAGTGATTTGCGAACAAACAACTCTACAAGGCTTATCCCGTAACCTCTGTATGTATTTTGAAATTGGGTGATGATACCGATTATGAGTACCAACAGAAATGAATGACCTGCTCTGGTCAATAGCATCTACATTACTCCAAAATTGGGAAAGTCTTCGATCTTCAGGCGCTCCATGATGTGGACCCACCAGGAGATAGGTGGATCTGGATCCTAATTTCTCATGTATTGTCGATATTCTTGCATCTCCTGGCCACACAAAGAAGATCTGATCAGCGCTTTGAAGCAATAAAATTGCTGATTTTCGGTTTGTCCCGGAATAACCAACCTCATCATAAAAGGATGGATGTACAGCAACTAGTTCCAAGCCTAATGTGTCATCACGCCAAACAACATCATTTGATTGAATTCCGCGAACAATATCCTTATATCGCTTGAGGCACTGCAATAAATTCCTGTTCCAATTGCTTCGATCATGAATCAGAAATATTTTTTCCGGATTTATTCCAGGAATGTTAAGGAGAGGAAGTAGGCCGCCAACGTGATCCGAATCATTGTGTGAGATTATTATGGAATAAATTTTCCGAGGCCTTTTCAATAACCAAGAAACGATGGGGCTATACTTATCTCCGACATCAATAATAATCAGTTTCCCATTGGGAAGTTGTATTACTGATGAATCTCCCTGCCCTACATCCCAAAAATCCACTTTCAAAGAAGAAGCCTCTGTCATGGCGATCAAGAATTAATCCAAGTTTCAAAATCTTCTATACCACTATCAGGCTCAGTTGGAATAAGGTTAACTCGCTCAAATTTTTCGACGCTGTCGTTTAAATCAAACTTTACCCAACAGCTAAATCGATCTCCGACATTTAACCATGACAAATCTGATATATCAGAATCTTTACTCAACATAGATTTTGATCCGTCATGCCAAACTACAACTATTCTGTCCTCTAGATTCCGGTCGACAACTCCTTCCATATATCGCGGGGGATCTTGATCATGGCAAAATTGTCTATAATTGACGTAAGAAGAAATCTGTATCCAAACTTTCTTTTCTGATTCTGTGAGTTCATCGCATTCTGCTTTGGCTAAGTAACTCATGTAAGTTCGAATCACTACTGAAGCCAACCTATCAGCGAATTCTTCATGCTTAATTTCTATAGGCCAATCCACAACCTTAAACGTGCCCTCCAAAAAATCAGGCTTTAGCCTAAGGCATTTAGTTAAATATAAATACCTATCTTTTTCTATTTGGAATACTGTCTGCTGAATATTGAACTCCGAAAAAAGTGATGGACCTCCCAAATGCTTACCTTCGACGAAGATTTTCTCTTCTACGTTTGACCAAGAGTCTCTCTCAAGGAGTGTGGAATCATCTGTAAAATCGATCATATTTTTCCAAAGGATTGCTTAGCACTTTCAGCAAAGGTTTCATGAAACACATCTAAAACGCATTCATGGGACATGTTTATCTCAGAAATAGCTGTTTGAAGATCAATTTGCCTATCATCTCTTTTTGTGAGACCGATAATTCTTACAAGGAAGCCGTTGTTTATTTCATTATCGGGAATAATACGCAGATGTACAATACATTCTGTTTCTAAAGCGAAGCGAAAACTCAGTTCAATTCGAAATGGAGGAACGAGTGAATCATGGTGTCCTTCAAATGAGCTGAAATGCCTGAAAACTGACCTAAGGTCAAGTACGCCATTTTTATAAAAGTCATTGGTAAGCGTTTCATTAATTGCATTATAATACTCAAGGGCAACACCTGTAAAAGTATTGATCATAAAATGGTCACACCATAACCCAATGTACTTCTGAAATATTTCAAATAGATTCTGGAATGATCCAATATTGCCGTTGTGTAATTGGAAGTGAAAAGCTACGCGATCTGGTCTACACTGGATCTGCGTGATTGGTTCAGCCTCGTCAGGTTTATTTGAATAGATGTAGTGGAAATCCAGAATAGGTGCTTCATTCTGAATCATGGGAACACCTGAAACAAATGTCTTAATTTTCAAAGTCCAATTATTGTTCTTTTGATTTTTGGAAAATCATTCTTGATTTTGTCCCGCCATGAGCTAACCGCCTTACTGAATGATGGTTCATCCATTTCCTTAAAGTATAGTACAATAATTCGCTGAATCAATGGAGGATTCTTGTACCCTAACTCATTGTCTTCCCGCATAGTAGTCATAGATTTCTTATGGGCAGAACTAGGGATAGAATTACTCAGCAACCAATCCAATTAATAATTCCAGTGGCCAATTCAAGGTCAAAACAGCACTTACTCTCAATTTCTATCTTGTTCAAGTTAGTAACATAGGACTGAAGAGTAGTCGTCAAGTCTTGAATCTTGATGGTGGTAGCCAAGTTCGGGTCTTCCGGAGTACCATTTGGTCAGCCTGCCTGTGCGGCACGCAGACAACGGGTCCAACAAAAAGAAGGAGCAGGAATAGGGAATCAGGGAGTGAGCGCCTGTGGCGCGGGGTAATGTCCGTGACAAGCACGGGCAACCCGCACCGACCTGTCCGCGCTCCCAGGGGGTTAAGCTAATTTGAGTGTTTTGTGCCTTCTTGACCTGCGCTGTGCCGTGCATAGTCTCTTGAGGCGCAGCATAGGCAGGCAAAAGGGTACGGTCCTAGTTGTTTAGTGGTTATTCCTACTGTAAGGTGAGAAGCGGTTTTGGATGGCAGAAGGAAAGGCGATGGTCCTTGGGGAAGCAAGCGACGTCAGGTTTCGCCTATTGATGGCCCATGCCAGCAGCTTCATCGCGTAAATCCTACTTGGAAAAAAACGGGGCGCGACTGTGAATCGCGCCCTAATGCACCTCCTACATGGGGTAGGTTTGACATGAATAACGTCGCTTAACCGACCAATGGAATCAAGCAGAATTTTTGGTTAGTGAAGTTCGCCCCGTTCCGGACAAGTTGGCGGGACCTCATCAAGACCGGTAGTTTCACTCTGCGGGTGTCCGTAGCTATGAGGCGGCGAATGATATCTCATTGTCACATGCGGTCAGGGCGAACCGTCTTCTCATCGCCCACGCCGAAAAGGGCGGCAAAACCGAACAATTGTGTAAAGATGCCCTTGCCAATGGCAATCCAATCTTCCCATCTGGATTCCCCGGATTACGCCCATTTCGCAGAACTTGGCGTTGTCCCCATCGCAGCCAAAGATCCCAAACCAATTACCACAAGATTCGATTGATGTGCGTGATAACGTAGGTCTTCGATCTCACCGTCACTTTATATTAGGTGTTCAACTGCTCGGGGTTAAATCTCCTCTTCATAGGGTCTGTGGGGCCTTGCCATTTCTGGTATGCATTTTCAAACTGCGCGGTTTCTTTCCACGAAATTGGGGGAGGATTCAGAGCCAAATTATGATACCAGAACTGATCGCCCAAATGGGGTCGCCGTGGCCCGTTCTTTCCCCAGGAATTCACCGGGCAGATTTAACTTCCATCGAAAGTCGATTTGCATCAAACAATTGGCGACGCGATCTGTTTTCTGGGTTGGTAGAAGCTTCCAAATCCCTAGCTTACGCGAGGTGTCAACATCTATACCTCGATGGCAGCTTTGTTACAGGGAAACCGAAACCAGGCGACTACGATGTTTGCTGGGACCCTCACGGCGTAGACCCCCAGTTATTGGACCCCGTTTTCAAGGACTTCAGTAACAACCGCAGCGCTCAGAAAGCTAAATACGGTGGGGATTTCTTTCCTTCCAACGCCAAGGCAGACCCAGTCGGCCGAACCTTTCTTGAATTTTTCCAACTTGATAGATTCTCTGGAGAGCAAAAGGGAATCATTCTGGTAAATCTTGCAAGAGACCCAATGATTTAATACCCTTAAGGCAATGATTTACAGTGAGGAACAGTATGGTATAACAACCGATCAGCTTGAAAAATTCAAAGCGGCGCTAGTTGCTGCGACGACGCTGGAAACAGAGGACGAGTGGGTTGGAAGTCTTGAAATTGACGCACTTAAAAGCCAGATCGCCGAACTTGAAGCCGACCTCACCCACTACGATCTCTTGAAATCCGGAGAGATCGCTGTGGCGAAGTCTCATTCGCTTGAAACCCTTCCGTCTACCTTGATTCAAGCTCGAATTGGACGTGGATTGAGCCAGTCTGATTTGGCCAATGCCATGGGCATTGAGCCGCAGCATTTACAACGCCATGAAGCGTCTGAATACATGGGGGCCAGCTTGGCAGTGCTTATTGAGGCTGCGAATATACTCAATGTTCACACGGCCGGTTTATTTGAGACCGAGGCAGCCCATAGAGGTGTGGTTATTTCATGGGAGAAAGCCGACAACGTGTGCTGGCAAGAATTTCCATCTAAGGAAATGCTGAAAAGGCGATGGTTCGATCTTCCCCGAGGAGCCGATCTCATAGAGGCCACTAAAAAATATTTTCTGCAAGCTGCCGGCCCACATTTTGCTTCTGCTCTTCACCGTAAAAAAATGCGAGGCGAGAACCCGCCCAATGAATACGCCCTCCTTGCTTGGCAAGCCCGGGTGCTTGAGCGTGCGAGAGCACGGATAGAGGAATGTGAAATACCACCGTTCGAGTTAGATGATCGCTGGCTTCCAGAACTTGTCGCGCTGACCCGGCGAAAAGACGGCCCAAAACGTGCCCGTAACCTACTAGCCCGCAATGGCATTGCCCTTGTGACCGAGGAGCACTTGCAAGGCACCTACCTTGATGGTGCCGCAATGCTCGCTCTGAGTGATCACCCTGTGATCGCTCTCACGTTGCGTCATGATCGTAGAGACAATTTCTGGTTCGTTCTGTTTCATGAACTGGGCCATGTTTTCCTACACCTTTTCGGGGGCATCCGCTATGACTTCTTCGATGACGAGACTAGTAAAGCCGAGGATAAAATCGAAGGGGAAGCAGACAAATTTGCTCTTAACGCACTAATTCCCGACGATCAATGGGACCAGTGTCTTTCCCGATTCGCTTTATCTGAAGAGGCCGTTCGGATCGACGCAAAGAACCTCAATATTGACCCAAGCATTGTTGCCGGACGGATTCGAAAGGAGCAGGGAAACTACACGATCCTTAACAATCTTATCCAAAAAGGGGTAAGGGCACAGCTTCAAGAGGCGTACAATGATCCTCAATGAAAACATGTATGTGCCAGTCCTGAGTTGGAGACTAGGCGAATATCAAGCACTCTTGCGTCTGAATGACCGAGTCAAAGATAGAACAATGCCCTTGGTCTGCATTCCAGAAGTCGAATTCGACTTCGATACAAGGAAAGACAAGAAAACCGTGGACGAACATGTGGGTCCCTTTATCCAACGGTTTAAGGACAAGTGGGGTGCCCGGCCTGCTTGGGTGGCCTTGCATGACAAAATTGCCGTGGGTCGAATGGACAATGGGAGTCATGTTTTTGACTACATTTTTGATGGCCTTCGCAAGTGCTATGCACGTGCTGCTCCAGTTGTGTCGATTTCAAGCGATTCGGATACCATTGCCGCTGCAGCCAGAGCTATTGGCCAAGACGGACTTGGCGCTGGAATCCGTGTCCGCCTCGAAAATTTAATGGCAAGAGCCCCCGGGAAAGAGGTGGTCAAACTGGCCCATAAGCTTTCATTACCGCTCGAAAAAGCGGATCTTTTTATCGACCTTAGATCTCCGAATTTTGAGCCCTATCAGGTATTTGCCAGGAATATGATCAACGCATTAAACCGCCTTGGTGACCTATCGGATTTTCGAAATTTGGTAATACTCTCCACCGCATTTCCAAAAAGTTTCGGGGAAATTGCGAAGGGAAATGACAAAATCCCTCGGCATGACTGGTTGTTCTATAAAACCCTCATCGCTACTTTGCCGAATGGAATGCGTAGGCCTGTTTTCGGTGACTACACAGTCGTTCACCCCGAATTTACTCCTAGGGATATGCGTATAATCAAACCAGCAGGCAAAATTGTATATTCAACAGAAGAAACCTGGGTTACCTGCAAGGGTGGCTCCTTTCGCGACAATCCGGAGCAAATGCACGATCACTGTAAAACAATAGTAAACAATCGCGATTTCCAATTCCGCGGACCCCACTTTTCCTTTGGTGATGAGTTTATTGCTCTGTGCGCCACCAAACAAAAGGGTCCGAGTAGTTTAAGTATGTGGAAGTGTATAACAATCAACCACCATATCACGTCAGTAGTGGACAATCTCGCCAAGTGGTACGGTCCGTCATAGCGGCCTTAATTATTTCGGTCAAATTGGGTTCGGCCGTCTTTTCCACAAGCAACTTGTAAAGTTTGGCCCGTGGCGCCCGAAGAATTTCGGGTGGAGCGCAATACTTCGATAAAATGTCCTGAACTTCGTCCCGCCAGAGTAGATGAGCCACTATGAATGGGTCTACAGATGGATTCCTTTCCGCTTTCCGCACTTCTTTGAGGTTAACGCGACCCTCAGGGTCAACAAGTACCTCGATCACACCACACCAAGCGGGAACAATTTCATCGACGCGTTTCAAATGCTTGGTTGCCACAACCAATGTCAATTTATGCAGCGACTTGGTATAGACCTGCAACTGACCTTTCAAACGGTCGAGGCGATCCTTCCCACTCTTTATTTCATAACCATGAATCTCTCGATCAATAACAGCTACGTCCACTCGCCTCTTGGCGTGCGCCAGTCCAAGCTCGTGAATGACCAATGATTTCCTTATTCGAGCATCTGACCTCAAATACTTTTCCACCAAAGCTTCTCGGATTACCGGATCTAGAATGACCGGACCTTTCGCCTCAGTAACAGAATTATTCATAAATAAGTTAACCAAAAAGAGAGAGACCTCAGAAAAATACAAAACCCCATCACTTCCCCAAACACGGACTCCCCGCCCCTGTCGTACATTCGCAGCCATGACGCACGCTTGAGAAGAATCATGTTAGGAGAGAAGATGTATGGGCAGCGAGGCAGAGTGGATAGTCGATCACCCTAAGGATTTCATGCCCAACCTTATTCTCTATCTCCCTGAAGGCAACCCGAAATTTCCCCTTCTGCCCGTCTGGGGAAGGCAATAAGGTCATGTAATTTGAAAGGGCAGGCGGATGGGGTCAGCCCTAGTTTTGAAGTATTTTTTTCTACTGTAAGGTGAGAAGCGGTTGTGGATGGGAGAAGAGAAGGTGACGGTCCTTGGGGGAAGCAAACGACGTCTGGTTTCGCCTATTGTTGGCCCCAGCCAGCAGATTCACCGCGAATATGCTTCCTGGAAAAAAACAAGGCGCGACTGTGAATCGCGCCCTAATGCACCTCCTACATGGGGTAGGTTTGACATGAACAATGTCGATTAACCGACCAATGGGATCAAGCAGAATTTTTGGTTAGTGAAGTTCGCCCCGTTCCGGACAAGTTGGCGGGACCTCATCAAGACCGGTAGTTTCACTCTGCGGGGTGTCCGTAGCCATGCCGCACGAAAGAACCTCATAACCAAGCGGCCAGGCGATCGGAAAATTGGGAAATTTCTTGACTAATATAAACAAATGTTCACTATGTGTTGATGGCCTTAAATTCCAAAATTGAATGGACGGACCATACTTTCAATCCCTGGTGGGGTTGCACAAAGGTGTCATCGGCCTGCAGGAATTGCTATGCTGAAACCTGGGCTAAACGAACCGGCTACAAGATTTGGGGGCAGAGATCACCACGTCGATTTCTCAGCGACTCTTATTGGCGGCAACCTTACCGATGGAATCAAATTGCCGAGAAATCGGGTCGTGCCGGCCGGGTTTTTTGCGCCTCCATGGCAGACGTTTTCGAATGGAGAGCCGACCTTACTCCATGGCGCAAGCGACTCTGGAACATGATATTGGAAACACCGAATCTTGACTGGCTGCTTCTCACAAAGCGACCGCACCTGGTAATGCGACTCGTTCCCTGGTGTGATGACTGGCCAACTAACGTTTGGATTGGAGCGACTGTCGAAACACAGGCATGGGCTGAGAAGAGAATACCCTATTTGGCCGAAATTCCGTCTCGGATTCGTTTTCTCTCCTGTGAACCTTTACGCGGGCCGATCAATCTTGAGCCATGGTTACAGGCGGAAGTTATCAATTGGGTGATCGCAGGTGGTGAAAGCGGTCCGAACGCTCGGCCATCTGAGCCCATCTGGTTCCGGGACTTACGCGATCAATGCCAGCGCAATCACATCCCCTTCCATTTCAAGCAATGGGGCGACTGGGCGCCGGTTGATGCAGTCTCATCCAAGACACAACCATCATCAATTTTAGATGACAGCCGATGGTCTGAGAAATTGGGCCGGTTTGGAAAACGAACAAGTGGGAGAACTTTAGATGGCAGAATCTGGGATGGGATTCCCCACACCCATAACGGTAGTAAGCTCAACGCACGAGTCTCACATTAAGTTGGCCGCTCCAGGTATGACCCAGAAACATCGGTTACAGACAAACTGGTCATTATGCCCTGGTAAACCGGACCAAAATGTGGTCAACCGCAAAACCTTAGCATGGGGTTCCCTTGGTTCCCGGCGAAAGATAGGGTTGGTCCCAACCTGAACCAATGTGCGGCAGTCTACATCACTGGTAAGAGCTGGTCGGATGACCAATTAACAGGAAAAATATATTGTTTGAGAGTTAGATCTTGTCGAGTTTGCTCAGGCTTTTGTCTTGCCTGGTCACGAAATGCCCGAAGGCAAGTTGGACATTTCCACGCGCACCTCTCTTGACAGTTTGAGTTATTGCTTCCCGATGACTTGAAGCAGCAGTTGGGATGGATTTTTCTTCAGTACTGTAATTTTTTTTTCGGTTCTTGCGTAGCCCCCTCATTGTTGTGTGGTTGGAGTTCTCTCAGCGATTAGGATTTAATGCGAAACAGATAACTAACCTGAAAGATTACTACCAACTGGGTAAGAGGAACTCTACCACTGGTGGGTGTCAAGCAAAAGAAGGCACAATATATTGAGGTTCAACCCCCTTTCCTCAGCCATAGACTTCCTCTTCCAAACCATTGCCGACTAACGGCTCTTTCTTCACTAGAAAGGGCCATTCGGGTCAGCCCGTGATGTTTGGTATAGATGGATGAAAGGGGAGTCCTTGGGGGAAAGCAACCGACGTCAGATCTGGGCGCCTTCCTTTGTTCCTTTGCGTCCTTTGCCTCTTGGCGGCTTTGCGAGAGACTCCTCAGGCTAGGGGCAAAAAGGGGTCAGGAGGCATGAAGAAGAACAACCTGGGAATACGAAAACCCATCATTGAAAACCGTCAGCTACCCGCCAACCGGTTCTCTTTATGAACAAATACAACGGTCCAACCTATCTATCGGACGCGCATAAACCTTGCAATCAGACGATAGGAGAAGTCTCGATACTGCAGCCAATCTGGCCTACGTTGGACTATTTTAAACCGATTTGAGAGCATATGACCAATCAACATCTTAAACCCCACCCCTTTCGTTCAAGTCCCAAAGAGTTACCATGAGTGCCAAGAAGGTGATCCTCGGAGCCGCCGCCTACACAATCTGTACGTTCTCCCTTGCCGTGAGCTGGCACGTGCTCCTGTTCGAAGAGAGATACGAATCATTCGGATACTTCGAGGGAGAGCCAAACTTCCTGGTCGGTTTGCTCACCATTGTACTTCAGGGCATTCTGCTCTCGATTCTGTTTCCGATGCTCAGGGTCGAGGGAAGCAGCTTCCACCGAGGGCTCAAGTTCGTTCTCATCGTCGGCTCCTTTTTCTGGACTTCCCACGTGCTCGCCTTCGTCGCCAAACAGAAGGTGCCGGAAGTGTCGGCGTTCATCTGGATGGAGACCGTCTATCTATTGCTTCAATTCGGCCTGTTCGGCCTGATCCTCGGCTTCATCTACCGGCGCGGGGAAACCAAAAAGAGGTCGGGATAAATCAGGAATTGAAACATGGATTCACGGGATGGACAGGATTTTAAATTGGGAATCTCGCAAAGCTCGCCAAGAAGCGCAAAGATAGAGAGGCAGGTGGATGGGGTCAGTCCTAGCATTTAAATATGGTTTGGGCAGGTTACGGTTTCCCAGCAGGCAAGAACCCTTACCAGAACCAAGCCAACAACCCCCATGAACTCGGTTCGGCAAGTGTCTCGCTTGACTCGACAGGAAGTTTGGGGTCCGATCAAGATGCTTTTTTCCAATGGATTGAGGATCTCTCCTTAGGGCCAAACGCTAAACAACCCCATGTGCTAAAAATGAAAATGGTCCTTTTCAGTTTGTTATTGCTTGCCCTTCTGGCGGCACTCCTCTTTTTCCAAATTCTAAATAGAGCTCTTACAACCGATGCCAAGGAGGAAGCTGAATATTACATCGACCTCCTCATTAACGGCGATTACGAGCCGATCATTAGGGATTTGGATCCCAAGATAACGAAGGGAAATGAAATGTCGTTGTTCTCCCAGATAGGGCGGCTCATTCCCGAGCAAGCGCCTAATTCGATCAAACTCGTAAACAACCAATTTATGAGGTCTATCAAGGTTCCTCCAACGTATTTATTTACCTACCATTATGAATTTGAACAGAGAGGGTTAAAGGTTACTATCGGGTTTCGAAAACCTTCCTCTGATCGCACGGAAATATTTTCCTTCCAAGTGTATCCGATAGGCCGGGCGTTAAAAGACACACACAGGTTTTCTCTACAAGGAAAGAAGGGTATTCACTATTTCTTCCTTACTGTCTGCGTAGCGTGTCCATTATTCATTTTGTACACTCTCCTCGCCTGTATCCGAGCGAAATTGAAAAAAAGAAAGTGGCCGTGGATTATTTTTATCCTGGTTGGTTTTGTGCAGTTTTCACTCAATTGGACGACTGGGGAGGTATTTTTCAAACCACTGTCAATTCAGCTTTTGGGAGCCGGAGCTGTAACCTCAAGCGTTTATGCTCCATGGATCCTTATGTTTTCCATTCCAGTTGGAGCGATCATTTTCTGGATCAGGTTGAAAAACATTCGAAAAGAACCCATTCTGGAAGAACCAAGGAGCGGGGTAAAAGGAGACAATTTGGATCGGCTCGGGGTTTAAATTCGGAAAAACCACGGATCACGCCCCAACAGGAAAAACTAATTTTTTGAGTAGCCACAAAATGCACAAGAAGCGCAAAGGGGATGGGGCAGACTAGCCAGCAATACCCCTACCTCTGCTGCTGCGCCTCAAAAAAGTAAAACTCGGGCTAAGGGCTCGGGGGTTCGTTGGCGTTAATAGGGAGCGACGGAGAGGCCATTATTTTGAAAACCTCTTGGGCAACGAAGATGCGGTTGCGTCTTTGGCCAGTGGCCTCCTCCAGCAGTCCATTATCAATCCAGAATTCGACCCCTCGCTGCGCCGCATGGTAGGAGACACCGACCCGTTTCGCATGGCGGGGGATAGAAATATAGGGATTTGCGAAGATGTGGTCCAGGATACGAGCGGCTTCCTGAGGAACTCGCTTTCCTTCCTTGATTTTGCCTTGGTGGTATTCGTAGCGCTCAAGAATTTTTTGCGTATCCAGACATGCGCGCTGGGCTTGTAAGCGCACGCCCCGAAGGAAATACTCGATCCAGTCGCGCCAAGCGCCCTTCTGGCTTACGGCGAGAAGCAGACGGTAGTAATCGTTGCGAGTTTCGTCAAAAAAGCCCGATAAGTAGAGCACGGGCTGGGTTAGACAGCGTTGTTGAAAGAGGTAGAGCGTGATCAACAAGCGCCCAATACGGCCATTGCCGTCGAGGAATGGGTGAATGGCCTCGAACTGGTAATGTATCAAGGCAGCCTTGACCAACGCTGGTTCGGGGTGATTGCCGTGAATGAAGTTTTCCAGATCCCAGAGACACTGGTCTATCTCGTGGTGGGGCGGCGGCACAAAGGTGGCCTCGGCCAAACTACAACCCGTGGGTCCGATCCAGTTTTGGCTTCGGCGATACTCACCCGGTGTCTTGACGCTCTCTCCTCCCCGGACATCTTTCAGCAGAATTCCGTGCAGTTCCTTGATCAGACGAGTGGATATGGGAAGCTCAGCAAGCCGACGGAGTCCGTAATCGAGCGCCCGAACGTAGTTAGCTACCTCGCGGACATCGGCCACCGACTCGCCCTCTCCCTCCACCTCCTCAAAGAGCGCCAATTGCTCCATGTCGGCGTGTGTATCCTCAATCCGGGAACTCAGGATCGCCTCCCGCCGCAGGTAGGGCCGAATCAGCAAGTGGGGATTGGGGAGAAGTTGTCCAGCCCCGGAGAGTTCTCCCAGCGCTTGATTGGCCTCGCTAATGAGGCCAATCAGTTCCCAATCCAACGGGAGACCCGGGGGAAGCGGTCCTGGAGTATAGGCGAAATAGCCTTCCAAGGTCTTTCGGCAACTGCCGGGGCTATTTGCGCTAAATTGGTTCGGATGCATTAATTTTTGGTGAAATTCACGTAAATAAGGATTTTCTTATTTTCACGAAATTCATTTCGCAACAATAAAAACTGATCTTATTTGCGCGAATCGAACTTCACGACATTAAAAACTGGCCTTATTTACGCGAATCGCATCGCACAGCACCGGAGCAAAATTTTTTCTTCTTGTTGGAGCGGAGCTCCATCCTGTTGCCGACCTGTCACGCCGTAATTCATGAAGGCGGAAGGCATCAAGCGAAGCGTTGTTTTTTATGAACCACAGGTAGGCACAAAAAACACAAAGTTCCAAATTCTTCTAATCTCTGTGTTACTCTGGGTTCTCTGTGGTTTTTCTTCCTACTGAAACTCCCACTGGTGAGGGGCATCGGAGAGCATCTGGTACCCGCTTTTGGTGACCAGAACCACGTCTTCGATTCGGCAACCCCCCAGGCCATGGTAATAAAGGCCGGGTTCCACCGTGACGACATGACCTGCCTTGAGCCGGGAATTGACCGTGGAGATGCGGGGCAACTCGTGAATATCCAGCCCGAGCGAGTGACCCGTGCCGTGCACGAATCCCTGCGGAACCCCGTTCTCCTTACCCGTTTCGTATCCTTCGGCCGTGAAAAATTTCGTTATGCTCCGGTGAATGGTTCTGCCATTGATCCCGGCCCGGATTTGTGAAAAGCCGAGTTTTTGCGCCGACCGGACCGTTTTGACCAATCGTCGTTGGGCATCCGAGGCGCGTCCTTTCAGGTAGGTACGGGTCATATCGCCAAAATAACCATGGGAGCTCATACGGGGAAATATATCCACCACTATCAACTCGTTTGCCCTGAGAGGCCCGGATCCCCGGCAGTGGGGATCGCAAGCCTGATCTCCTCCGGCCACAATGGTCATGGCCGAGATGCCTCCGGCCTTCAGACAAGCCACTTCAATGGCTTGCTGAACCCATTCGCTGGTGAGCGGACGGTCTCCAAAATACAACTGTTCCCCCTTTATCGTGCTGGAACCGATCAGGCGCATGGCCTCCCGGTGGCCGGCAGCCGAACAACGGTTTCCTTCCCTAATCTTTTCCACTTCGGCGTCCGATTTGATCTGGCGGGATGGGAAAAAGGGCCCTCTTTCGATTTTATAGGCCAGCCCGCGCTGCCGAAAATCCTCCACCAGTCGGGCTGGGAAATCCCCGGGCAAACGCAAACGGTCGATAGCATAAACATGGACCAGCCAGGCAATTTGATCGGCCACGCAAACCCGTTTCTTGCCCAGCCATTCCGAGGTGGATCGCCGCACTTCGTTCAGGGACAGGATATCGGTAAAGGATGACTCGGACCGGGCCCGGCCATACTCCAGATCGCTCAATACTCCGATTTTCCTGCGTCCTATCTTCAAGGACAAAAAGGGATCCGGGGCCCAGAAATTGCTCAAATACAATTGGTCGGAATTCCGCTCGGAGTCGGCGTAGAGGCAATCGGCCGTTTTGAAGCGCTTTTTGGTATTGGCCATGAGAGGAGGGTATTTACCACAGTGGACACTGAGATCACAGAGATTTTTTTAGATTGGATCCACCAATATCACGAAGGGGCACGAAGAGTGGTAAGCATTCACTGAGGAATTTTCTCGCAACCGTGCTTGGCAATGCTTCGCAGGTCAAGAAGCGCGCCAAGAAGAGGGAACCACAAAAGACTCAAAAGGGTATCCTGGAAGCTTCCACCCCCCGTTGCAGCAGCCACCCTTTCAACGTTTCCAAATCGAGCTTGGTCCCGACTCCGATCCCATTTTCCGCGTACCAGCCCTGGTTCATTTCAATGGCTATGATCAGGTCATCCCGAAGGGATTTTACGGATCGTTCATCCATGGGGTACATGGGGTAAATTTCCCGAAGGACGCCGTCGCCGGTGAAAAACCCAATGTCCAAGGCAATGCTGGTGTTGCGCATCCAAAAGCTCATCTCCCGAGGGGAGTCGTAGTAGAACAGCATGCCGCGGTTCTGCTCCAGGTTGTCGCGGTACATGAGCCCGCGGCTGACCTCCTGTGACCGGTGGGCCACCTGAACCTCGATGGTTTCCTCTCCCAACTGGATTGGACACCAAGCGGAAAAGGGTAAAACAGCCTCCTCCGAGGGATTGGTGCAGGAGGAAAAAATGCCCAGAAACAGGACCCAAGGGCAAGTTGCCTTCATAATCGAAAATTAACCACAGAGGGGATTAAAGGAAGAAGGAAGAATTATTCTGAATCTGATTTTGATGGGAAATCAACATGGATGAACAGGACATTTTCGATAAAAGCAGGGCGGGCATTCCCCGCACCATTTTCTTAACAGGCGGGTTGGAAAACCCGCCCTCCGTTATTTTCGATCAGGATTGATTTCGGGGACAGGAATGTCCCCACTCCGTTATTTTTGATCAGGATTGAGGAGGGAGGGGGCTGACATGGGTGTATTGGACGCGGAAGAGGTCATCCATCGCCCCCTGCAAATCTTTCGGCAAGGCCTGAACCGCCTTTTCCACGGCCTCAGGATCTTCCCGGTTCCGAGGGCTTGGATGGGCCGATGATTCCGTCGTATCCCGCCTCCGTGCGGCCCGGGGGGCGGGTCCCGGAGAACCCTGCTCACCGGCAGGATCAACTGTTTTTCCTTGATCCGTGGACTGGGGCGCCTTCCTGGCCATTCCGGATAATTCCTTGATCAGGGAATCGATGGATCGGGTACGGCTCTCTTCCACCGCCCGAAGAAGGGTTACTTCGAAATTCACCGTTTGCGACAATCCCATTTTTACATCCTCTTTGCCGCGATGGAGAGCGTCGTTCATACGCATCAGGCTCTCCACGCGCAGGGGCGGTCCCAGTCGGTTCGTTTCCCCGCCGCCGCGAATGCCATCGATGAGCAATTCCCGCAAATAAGCCTGCAGATCTATGAGGATTCGGTAGAGGTCCTTGCCCGAATCGGCCAATTGACCCACCGAGGCCAGGATTTTTTGGTAATTGCCCTCGGCCAGAAGAGAGGCCAGATGATGGATTTCCTTGCGCGAAGCCAACCCGTAGACTTCCAGCACATCGTTCTCGGTAATGGTCTTCCCGCAAAAGGAAATGAGTTGGTCCAAGGTGGATTGGGCATCCCGCATTCCGCCGTTGGCCAGTCGCGCGATCGATTGGAGGGCGGTGTCTTCGATCTCGATCTTTTCGCCCGTTGCGATAAGGCTCAATTGACCACAAATCTTTTCTTCGCTGATGGGTCGGAATTCGAATCGCTGACACCTGCTCACAATGGTCGGCAGAATTTTTTCGGCCTGGGTAGTGGCGAAAATGAATTTCACATGTGAGGGGGGTTCTTCCAGCGTTTTCAAAAGGGCATTGAAGGCTCCGACGGAGAGCATGTGCACCTCATCGATAATGTATATCTTGAATGAGCACTGGGCGGGAGAATACTGACAATCCTCACGCAGTTGACGGATTTGTTCCACCGAGTTGTTGGAAGCTCCATCGATTTCAATGACATCCATGCAACTGCCATCCATGATGGACCGGCAAACGGCCGAATTATCATCGGGGGATACGCGGGGTCCCTCCTCGCAGTTGAGGGCCTTGGCAAAGATGCGGGCGGTAGTGGTCTTTCCCGTTCCGCGCGGTCCTACGAACAAGTAGGCGTGAGCGATCCGTTGTTGCCGAATGGCGTTTTTCAGGGTGCGGATAATGTGGTCCTGGCCGACCACCTCATCGAACTGCTTGGGACGCCAACGGCGGGCGATGACCTGGTAACCGGTTGCCATAGAGGAAGGGGAATGAAGGGGCCAGGTTACCTACGGCCAGCAAGATCATGACTACCGTTGCTACCTTCCGGTCCTGGCGGGGTTCGCCTGTCGCGCACCCGTAGGACCCGGCCAAGGAAAAAGGGTGGAAAACCCGGTCCTCCATTTCAATCCCTTTCGCAAATTTTTTAATTTATTCACCTTCGACGATTTTCGGGCTGGAACGAAACTGAATCATTTTCAAAACTTCCAGGATGCCTCAACCGTTCTACAATTGGTACCTGACCGGCAGGGACTACCTGGAATCTGGCGACTTCCAGTGGGATATAGGAGCCCTTATCGTTATCCTGGCAGTCAGTTACCTGTTGTCCATGATTCTCAAAGGCACCCTCTACCGGCGCCTCGAAAAAGTGCCCCTGAAATGGGTTCAGGACACCCTGGTACCGGCTTGCGCCTATATCACCATGCCAGCCGTTTTCGTGCTGCTCAGCGCCGTGTTGAAGAGTGGTTTGGCCAAGCAGGGGATTAATGAGATCTTGCTGGCTCCGGCCTTCAGCCTGGGGGTGGCCTGGTTCCTGTTGAGGGTATTGCATTGCTTGACCGAGGAGATCTTCTGGCGCCGTGTGGTGGGTTTCATCATTATCACGGCGACCCTTTTGCAGATGGCCGGCCTGCTCAGCCTGACCGCGGATATGCTCAAATCCATCGGGTTCCAGGTGGGTGAATTCGAATTCAACCTGTTTCGCCTCCTGCAGGGCACGGCTGTGGTCATGTTGCTGCTTTGGATCAGCTTCCGGATATCCGGATTGGTCGATGCCCATCTGCATCGCTTGCCCGATGTAAGCCCTTCTTTGGAGGTATTATTCTCCAAAATCACTAAAATCGGATTGGTCGGCATATCCCTTCTGATCGGCTTTACCACAGTGGGCCTCAACCTTTCCTCCCTCGCCATTTTCGGTGGCGCAATCGGATTGGGTCTCGGATTCGGCCTGCAAAAGGCCATCTCGAATTTGATCAGCGGAGTCATTCTCCTGCTGGATAAATCGATCAAGCCCGGGGACGTCATATCGCTCCACCAAACCTATGGCTGGATAAACAAACTGAGCGCCCGCTACGTATCGGTCATTACCAGGGATGGGCTCGAGCACCTCATCCCCAACGAGGATCTCATCACAAACCGAGTGGAGAACTGGTCGTTTTCGGACACCAATATACGGCTCCGGGCCCCCGTCGGAGTTTCCTACAACTGCGACCTCCGCCAAGCCGTGCAGCTATGTCTCGATGCGGCCTTGTCCTGCCCCCGCGTTTTAGAGGATCCGGCTCCGAAATGTCACATCAAGAAGTTTGGGGATAGCGGGGTCGATTTGGAGCTGAGGTTCTGGATTCCGGACCCGTCCAACGGGGTGACCAATATCAAGAGCATGGTATACCGGGAAATCTGGGACCGTTTTCAGGAAAACGGCATTGAAATTCCCTATCCCCAACGCGACCTGCATTTGAAGTCCGATCGGCCGCTTGCCAAGAGGAAAGAGGGAAGAGGGAAGAGGGAAGAGGAAAGTAAGGATAAGCTAGCCCGCCTGGAGCGAAGCGAGGGAAGAGGAAAGAGGAAAGTAAGGATAAGCTAGCCCGCCTGGAGCGAAGCGACTTCCTCTTTGCGTCCCTTTGCGATCTTTGCGAGATTCCTCTCAGCATCTCTTATAATTCCTAATTCCTAATTGGCGCCCTTGGTGCTTCTTTGCGAGCTTGGCGAGAGATTATGCTCGGATTTGGCAGGGAGAAAAAGTTGGCTTGACTCGACACCCCATTTGCGGGGATAAAGCAATCCATAGCTTCGATTATGAAGGCAACTTGCCCATCACTCGGTCTCTTTTTGAACGGCCTATGGCTGCTTCTCCCCTAGGGGAGTGCACAGATTCATACCTCCGGGTTCCCGTATTTCCGGCAAGTAACAAAAAATTGAATTCGGGAACGTTCCACCCATAAGCCGACAACCACCCATTTTTCAGGTCCATGCAAAAAGAACCCATAAACAAGTATAAACCTTTCCAACCGGTCGAATTACCGGACCGGCAATGGCCCGGCAAGACCATCGCCAAGGCGCCCATTTGGTGCAGCGTCGATTTGCGCGACGGCAATCAGGCGCTGGCCATTCCCATGAATATCGAGGAGAAGCTGGAAATGTTCAAACTGCTGGTTTCCATCGGTTTCAAGCAGATTGAAATCGGATTTCCCTCGGCCAGTAAAACAGAGTTTGAATTTTTCCGGCACCTCATCGACAACGACCTGATTCCGGACGACGTCACCGTGCAAGCTCTCGTTCAGGCCCGGGAGCATCTCATAACCAGAACATTCCAGTCCCTGGAGGGCGCCAGGCGGGTCATCGTTCACCTCTACAACTCTACCAATCCGCTCCAGCGCCGCGTCACTTTCGGCATGTCCAGGCAAGAGATCAAAAACATGGCGGTGGATGGGACGAAGATGGTCAGGGAATTGGTCCAGACCGTCCCGGACACCAAAATCGATTTCCAATATTCCCCCGAGAGTTTCTCCGATACGGAATTGGAATTCTCCCTGGAAGTTTGTGAAGCGGTAATGGACGCCTGGGCCCCTGATCCCGAGGAGAAGGTGATACTGAACCTCCCCGCCACGGTGGAATTGTTTACCCCCAACGTTCACGCCGATCAAATCGAGTGGTTCTGCCGAAATATTTCCCGGAGGGACCAAATTCTAATCAGTTTGCATACCCACAACGACCGTGGCACAGGAATGGCGGCAACCGAGTTGGCATTGATGGCCGGAGCCGACCGGGTGGAGGGAACCTTGTTCGGCAACGGGGAACGCACCGGGAACCTGGACATCGTCACAGCGGCCTTGAACATGTACTCGCAAGGCATCGACCCCCTCTTGGACTTTTCCGACCTGAACCGTATCCGCGCGGTTTACGAGCGGTGTACCCGCATGATGGTGCACGACCGGCATCCATACGGCGGGGACCTCGTTTTCACCGCTTTTTCCGGTTCCCATCAGGATGCTATCCGCAAGGGCATGGATCACATGGATGCATCCGAGGGAGCCTTGTGGCAGGTGCCTTACCTGATGATCGATCCCAAGGATGTCGGCCGCAACTATCACGCCATTATCAGAATCAACAGCCAGTCCGGAAAAGGCGGAGTGGCCTTCGTATTGGAAAAGGAATTCGGATACGTCATACCAAAGGGATTGGTGCCGGAGTTGGGCAAAATGGTCTACGAACTGGCCGACAGGTTGTCCCGGGAACTGACCCCCCAGGAAATCCATCGAGCCTTTATCGAGGAATACAGCCAGGTTTCCTCTCCCATGAAGTTGCTCCGGGTCAGGACCGTTCAACGCTACGAGGAAACAAGTGAAATACGGTTGGAGATTTCGCTCAGTTGGAAGGATGAACCCAAAACGATTCAAGGCAGGGGGAACGGCCCCATCAACGCATTCTGCAACGCCTTGGACCAAATAGGGTTGAAACCGTTCAGCCTGTTGAGTTTTTCCGAACATTCCATTGGCCAGGGATCCGCCACCAAAGCGGCGGCCTACGTTCAGATTCAACACTATGAGGAAGGCGCCTACTGGGGGATCGGGGTGGATACCAATATCGAACTCGCTTCCCTCAAAGCCCTGGTGGCGGCCATAAACCGATTCGCGCAGTGAACGAAAAGCAAAAGGGGTCAAACGCAAAATGTTAAAATCTGGATGGTGGGGGGAACGCTAGCGGTCGATTTCAACATTTTGCGTTTGACCCCTTTTTCCCCCTTTCCCTTATTATGGGCAATGCCTTCTATAGTGAATTCGACTGGGAGCGCCTGCCCGCGCGCGAACCGGTTCCCTATCGAACCCCTTTCGAGATCGACCGCGACCGGGTGATTCACACCTCCGCCTTTCGCAGGCTGCAAGCCAAGACGCAGGTCTTCCTATCCGGCCAGTACGATATTTACCGCACCCGGCTGACCCACTCCATCGAAGTGGGCCAGATTGGGCGGTCCATTTGCGGCTACCTGAAGAAGACCAGTTCATGGTTCGACGACGGCTTCTGCGTGGACCCGGTTCTGGTGGAGGCTGTCTGCCTGTCCCACGATCTCGGTCATCCTCCATTCGGACACAAGGGGGAAAGAACCCTCAATAACCTCATGAAACCGTATGGAGGATTTGAAGGGAATGCCCAAACCCTTCGGTTGCTCACCGAAACGATTTATTCACACGGCTCCGGACGCAGCGGAATGGGGCCCACCCGTGCTCTTCTCGATGGTATCCTGAAATACAAGTCCCTCTATTCAGAACGCATCCATCCCCACAATCATTTTCTCTACGATGACCAGAAACCCTGCCTGGACTTCGTCCTGGAAGGCGGCGACCTGTCGGAAGCCTGCAAGACCCCTCGGGAAAAGAACGCTTTCCGGAGCCTGGAGTGTCAAATAATGGATTGGGCCGATGAAACCGCCTACTGCTTTCACGATCTGGCCGATGGGATCCGCATGGGGTTTATCACCATAGGCAAATTGGAAAGGTGGGCCGAGGCCAATGATCTCGATTCGGAGGACGCCCAGAGGATGGAAACCCTCATTGAGACCATAGGACAAGGCGATATTGAACCCATGCTGGAGAGGAAAATCGGGGAGTTTATCCGCGCTGCCAGCCTGGTCGAGCGAAGTAATTTCATGGCCCAAAAAACCCATCGTTATCGTTTCGGTCTGACCATTGACCCGGCCCTGCAGGAGGAATGCCGACTCTATAAGGCCATTTCCATGGATATCGTTTTCCAAAGCGAACGCGTCGGACAATTGCAATACAAGGTGGACCGCATGCTGGGTGGTCTTTTCGAGACCCTCCTGGAAAGTTGCGAGGCCGGGGATCAAAGCTCCCTTCGCTTTTTGTCGACCCAATTGGAGAAGCAATTTCGGGAAGTTTCGCAACGCCCCCAACTGGCCCGGTTGATTTGCGATTACCTGGCTGGAATGACCGACCCCTTTGCCATCAAGACCTTTCGGCGGCTCTTCGATCCCGGTTTCACCGCCATCGCGGACATCTATTGAAAGGCGTGGACGGGCGCTTCGCGCCAAGAGGAAAGAGGAAAGAGGGAGAGGGAGGGAAGTAAGGGTGGTCTTCCCCCGATCTTCCAAACAGCTTCAAAACAATCGGGGCGTAAACCCCCTCCTACTGCTTAATCGGTTAATTATCAGTGCCTATCCGTGGAATCCGTGGTTAATTTCTCAGGAATTTTCGATCACGATCAAGATCACGATAGAACCAGGCTATGGAGACCTGAGTAGTTACTCAAAAATATCCTGTCCATCCTGTTCATTCATGTTTCAATTCCTAATTCCTAATTCCTAATTGGCGCCTCCGGCGCCTCATCCTTCATCCTTTTTCTTTCTTCCCCATGCCCAATCCCAGCCAAACCCCGCTGCAAGGTTATCTGGCAAAGGCCGGTCCATCCGCCGACCCGGCCATTGTCGGTTACCTGGCCAATCTGCAACAGATAGCCTCGGTCAACCCGACCATCGCCCGTTCCATCGTGCGCGAACTGGAAGACCAGCGCAACCACCTGAAACTCATCGCCAGTGAAAATTTCACCCGGCTGCCCGTGCAGGCTGCCATGGGAAACCTGCTCACCGATAAATACGCCGAAGGCTTTCCCGGTTCGCGGTTTTACGCCGGGTGCGAAAACGTCGACGTCTTGGAGAGGGAAGCCTGCCGTCAAGCTTGTCAACTCTTCGAGGCCGAGCACGCCTACGTGCAACCCCACTCCGGGGCCGATGCCAATCTCATAGCATTCTGGGCCATCCTTCAGGCCCGCGTGGGCGTTCCGGCTCTGGAATCACTGGGGGAAACCAATCCGGCAAAGCTCTCCCGGGAAGACTGGAACAAAATTCGCCATTCCATGGGCAACCAGAAATTGATGGGCATGGACTATTATTCGGGCGGCCATCTCACCCATGGTTATCGGCAAAACGTGTCGGCCCAGTTTTTCGACAGTTATTCCTACGCGGTAGACCGCCAAACCGGGCTCCTCGATTACCGGGAGGTGGAAAAACAGGTCTTGGATATCGAGCCCCTCATTCTCCTGGCCGGTTATAGCGCCTACCCGCGCAAGATAAATTTTCGCCGCATGCGCGAAATCGCCGACCGTGTCGGCGCCGTCTTGATGGTGGATATGGCTCACTTCGCCGGATTGGTGGCGGGCGGAGTATTTGCCGGTGACTATGACCCCATGCCGTTTTCCGATGTCGTCACCACCACCACCCACAAAACCCTGCGCGGCCCGCGCGGGGGAGTGGTACTTTGCAAGTCGGAATTTGCCGAGTATGTCGACAAGGGTTGTCCCCTGGTTATCGGAGGGCCGCTTCCCCACATCATGGCGGCCAAGGCGGTCGCCTTTACCGAAGCCAATCAGCCCGAATTCAAGGCCTACGCCGCAAAAATCCTGGAAAACTCCCGCGCCCTGGCCCAAGCCATGATCGAGCGAGGCCTCAGCATCGCCACCGGGGGCACCGACAACCACCTTCTCCTGATCGACGTCTCTACTTTCGGGTTGAATGGTCGTCAGGCTGAAAACGCGGTGCGAGAATGCGGCATCACGCTGAATCGCAACGCCTTGCCCTTCGATCCGAACGGCCCCTGGTACACCTCGGGACTGCGGGTGGGCACCCCCGCCATTACCAGCCTTGGGATGGGGATCGAAGAGATGGAAGAAATTGCCGCCATCTTCGAGCTGATCCTCTCCAATACCCGGCCCAGGATGCTGACCAAGGGCCGAAATGCCGGGAAACCCAGCAAGGTAAAATACGAAATATCCCGCGGCACAGGCAAAGAAGCGCGCCGCCGCATTTCCAAGCTCCTGGGTCGTTTCGTTCTCTATCCCCAACTCGACCTCGCAATTCTCAAGGCCGCTTTTCCGTAAGGGATGGGGTCAAGGTCGAATGGCACTTTGTTAAGCGGGGTTTGGAATTTTCGATCATCTCGGAAAAGGAAGGGGTCAAGACGTAAAAAGTGATACCTTACAGGGTCGGTTGTCTTGTAAAAGTGTATGGAGTGCAACGGAATACAGTTTTTAAGACCTGACCCTTTTTCTTCCGTAAGGCATCACTTTTCTACGGCATGACCCCGACTGGCGTCCATACTTGACCTCTACAAACCCCGCTTAACTAAGCGCCATTCAGGTCAAGGTCTTTTCCACAACCCGACCGAGGGAAGCAAACCGGTCCTTGAGGGCGGGATAGAGGGCGCGGTATTCGGGATAAAAGTCCGCATAAACGGCTTGGTGGGGACCGGGTTTGGTCTCACCGGTTTTCTCAACGACCTTGGCTACGGCTGAATCGAGGTCGGCATATAGGCCCGAGGCGACTCCGGCCAACACCGCCGCCCCGAAGGCCGCTCCTTCCGTCACGTTGGTAGTGATGACGCGGGACCGGTAGATATCCGCCTGCATCTGCAACCAGAACGGACTTTTGGCTCCCCCGCCGGAAGCCCTTACCTCGGAAATTTCCAATCCCAGGTTTCGCATCAGTTGCAGGGAATCGTTCATGCCATAGGTGATTCCCTCCAGCACGGCGCGCGTCAGGTGAGGTTTCTGATGACGCAGGGTCAACCCAAAGAAAACGCCCCGCGCCTGGGGGTCCGGGTGGGGAGTCCGCTCTCCGGTCAAATAGGGCAGGAACAAGAGCCCTTCACTCCCGGCCGGAGCCTTTTCCGCCTGTTGGTCGAGCCATTTTAAAACGTTCACGCCTGCGGATTTCGCCTCCATTTCCTCCCATGCCCCGAGGGTATTCTTATACCATTCGAAACTGCCCGCCGCCGACAACATGACCCCCATCAGGTGCCATTTATGGGGAACGGCGTGGCAAAAGGCATGCAGGCGTCCATTCGGCTCCACCCGGAATGCGTCCGAATGGGCAAAGACAACCCCCGAGGTTCCCAAAGTGGCCGAAACGATGCCTTCGCCAATTATCCCGCAGCCCACGGCCTGAACGGCCTGGTCCCCGCCGCCGGCGGCTATCGGTGTTCCCTCCAATAATCCGGTAGCCCTGGCCGCTTCGGCCGATACCTTGGCGCTGGCTACGGGCGACTCCGTCACTTCCGG
Organism: Opitutales bacterium; assembly: GCA_964291575.2. Lineage (GTDB taxonomy): Bacteria > Verrucomicrobiota > Verrucomicrobiia > Opitutales > UBA2995 > JAABVD01. The sequence goes on from OZ219851.1 coordinate 568,770, forward strand.
AAGAAAACTCTTCTTCAACCCGATGGCTTGGCACATCTCTTCCGACCAGGCCCGTCTTCCGACATCGAGGAGGGAAGTGCCCGAGGCGTCGGAAACATCGGAAAAATGCTCCCCGCTCAAAAGGAAACGCACATAATCCTTGGGCAGGAGGAAGCGCGCGGCCCGGGCAAAGACCTCCGGTTCATTCTCCTGCACCCAGGCAATCTTGGGCGCGGTAAATCCGGGCAGGACCGGGTTGCCGGTCAATTGGAGAACCCGGTCCGCTCCCACTTTTCGGGTGATGTCGGCACATTGTTTGGCGGTGCGCTGATCGTTCCAAAGAATACAGGGGCGCAGCACCCGATCCTCCCGGTCCAGCAATACGAGGCCATGCATCTGGCCCGTCAGGCCGATTCCGGCAATCGCCTCGGGAGAGACGTTGCCCGCTTCCATTACCCGCTTTATGGACAGACAGGTCGCCTTCCACCAATGGGCGGGATCCTGCTCCGACCAAAGCGGTTTTGGGGTATGAAAGGGATAGGACTCGCTGGCGCTTTCGACCACGGCGCCTTCCTCATCCAGGAGAAGGGCTTTCAGGCTGGAGGTGCCGACATCGATTCCAATCAGAAAATTCATTTTCAAACGGGGTTGCGGGGGAAGGGGTCTGACCCCGACGGGCGTGCAAGGGAATTTCTAGGACACCACCCTACCCCCTCGAAGTCAGATAAATTCGTTGATCAGGTTTTCCAGCATCTCCTGCCGGCCGCTCTCCACAGTGGGCTCCGGATGGGACAGACTGTAGGCTTCCAATTGGGCAAATCCCACCTCCCCGTTTTCAATTTCTGCGCCTATTCCGGAATCCCAACTCGAATAGCGATTTTCCACAAATTCATCCAAACGCCCGTCCTGGATAATGGCATGGGCAATTTTCAAGCCGCGGGCAAAGGCATCCATCCCCCCAATGTGGGCGTGGAACAAGTCGACTGGTTCAAAACTTTCCCGGCGCACTTTGGCATCGAAGTTCAATCCGCCATTTTCAAACCCTCCCATGCGGAGGATTTCCAACATTATCTGGGTGGTGAGGTAAATGTCGGTGGGGAATTGGTCCGTATCCCATCCCAGATGAGGGTGTCCGGTGTTGGCATCGACCGATCCAAGGGCGCCGGCGCCCGCCGCCACGGTCATCTCGTGCCACATGGAGTGATGGGCCAGGGTGGCATGATTGGTCTCGAGGTTGAGCTTGAAATGATCGAGCAGGTCGTATTGGCGCAGGAAATTCAAACAGGCCGCCGCGTCCGAATCGTATTGATGGGTGGTCGGTTCCTTCGGTTTGGGCTCAATGAGGAACTGACCTTTGAAGCCAATTTCCTTGGCGTAATCGACGGCCATGTGCAACAAGGCGGCCAGGTGATCGAGTTCGCGCTTCATGTCCGTGTTCAGGAGCGTGGTGTAACCCTCTCGGCCACCCCAAAATACGTATCCTTCCCCGGCCAGGGCCTGGGTGGCATCCATGGCGGATTTCACCTGGGAGGCGGCATAGGCAAACACATCGGCGTTACAGGATGTCGCGGCCCCGTGCATATAGCGCGGATGGGTAAAGAGGCAGGCCGTTCCCCAAAGCAATTTCTTGCCCAATTGGGCCTGTAAGGTCTGCAAGGTCTCCACCAACGCCTCCAGGTTCCGATTGGATTCCGCCAAAGTGGCGCCCTCCGGAGCCACGTCACGGTCGTGGAAACAGTAAAACTCCAAGCCGAGTTTATCGAGAAACTCAAAGAAGACTTCGGCCCGGCGCCGCGCGTTGTCCAGCGAATCGCTACGATCATCCCAGGGTTTCAGGGATGTGCCCACTCCGAAAGGATCCATCAACTCATTGCGCATGGTGTGCCAGTAAGCGGCGGCGAACCGAAGGTGGTCCTTCATGGTTTTGCCGCCCACGACCTCATCGGGACGGTAATGCTTGAAGGCCAGGGGATTCCGGGAATCCGCTCCTTCATAGGAGATCCTGGGTATATCGGGAAAGGCTTCTGACATGGGAAAAATTATGGGTGGTCGATGGATGGGGAACAAAGAGCAGGCCCGGAATGGCCCATGCAAAACTATGCAAAGTGACGCTTTGCCTGGTCAAGGGCAATGGCCCCCTGAAAAAACGTCAGTTCTTCTCTGTCCTTTCAACCCACATGTTTTACAACCCGCCAATTCGTAGGCGCGAGGCATACCTCGCCCACATTCCTCAAAATCTTGATCGTGATCGTGATCGTGATCGTGATCGTGATCGAAAACTAACATGGATGAACAGGATTTGAGATTACCTCCCGCCAAGAAGAACTAACCACAGAAAGCACAAAAGACTCAAAAGAAGAGAGAGGTTTGGATGCATTCTTTCGAACTTGATCGTGATCGAAAATCACCCATATGACCGAACCCCGACGGGGTTCCACAAAAGGCGCCGAGGGCGCCAATTAGGAATGAGGAATGAGGAATGAGGAATTGAATAAAGGAGGGGGACATTCCTGCATGCCACGCCGGGAGGCGGGTCCCCCATAACCCATAAAACAGGGGGTTGGAAAACCCCCTCTCCGTTAATTTCCAGTGGAAAATTCAATCCATGGCCATCCGTGAAATCCGTGGTTGGTTCCTTTCAGCCTTCTTCCTTCTTCCTTCTTCCTTTAAATCTTCCCTCCTCATTCTTTGCGTCCTTTGCCTCTTGGCGGCTTTGCGAGAGACTCCTCTTCACGTCCCCCCCTCAGGCCAGGCTATGGAGACCTGAGTAGTTACAATAAATTAACATTCTATCTGGCTGTTGGTATCGGGCGAATTTAGTGAAAAATGCGGGTTTAAAATGCCAAAGGAGGATATTGACAGGGAGACTCCCCTATTGTCCACTTTGCCCCGATGTCTCGCCCGGCGGGTAGACATCCGGCAGATTTCGTGCCATCCCATTCGCCCAATTAGCCAATCGCATACCAAATCCTAATGAATTCCTTGATCTTCTGGCCCATCCCCATCGCATCCATCATCGCTCTCGTATTTGCCTGGATTTTTTTCCGGTCCATGATGAAAGGGGAAGAGGGAACCGACCTCATGATCAGAATCGCCTCCCACGTGCGCAAGGGAGCCATGGCCTACCTGAAGCAACAATACAAGGTGGTGGCGGTCGTGTTCCTCATCATCACCCTGGTTTTTGCCATCCTTTCCTATGGACTCGGGGTGCAGAACGTCTGGTTGCCGGCCGCTTTTCTCATGGGGGGATTTTTCTCGGGTCTGGCCGGTTATTTCGGAATGAAGACCGCTACCTGGGCCTCCGGGCGCACGGCGCAGGCCGCGACTGTCTCTCTCAACAGCGGTTTGAGGATATCCTTTCGCAGCGGCGCCGTCATGGGGCTCTCGGTGGTCGGACTGGCGCTTCTCTACATCTGCATCTGGTGGGTGATCCTCGACACCTTTGTCGAGGCTCCCGATCCACGTTACAAGACCATGATCATGGCTACGACCATGCTGACCTTCGGTATGGGCGCATCCTTGCAGGCATTGTTTGCCCGGGTCGGGGGCGGCATATTCACCAAGGCCGCCGATGTCGGAGCGGACCTGGTCGGAAAGGTTGAGGCGGGTATCCCCGAGGACGATCCCCGCAACCCCGCCACCATTGCGGACAATGTCGGCGACAATGTGGGCGATGTGGCCGGGATGGGGGCCGACCTTTACGAATCCTACAGCGGATCGATTCTGGCGGCCGGCGCATTGGGGGCCGCCGCCTACGTGAATGCGGACCCGGGTCATCAATATTCCGCCACCCTGGCGCCCATGCTGGTGGCGGCCATTGGGATCATTCTGTCCATTGCGGGAACTTTTTTCGTTCGCACCAAAGCCGGCGCCACCCAGAAGGAACTTCTGGCCTCACTGGAGAAGGGCATAAACATTTCCTCGGTTTTGATCATTGCGGCTTCGTTCCTGGCCCTTCGCTGGCTGAACTTTCCCAACTACCTGGGGGTGTGGGGAGCCATAGTGGTCGGGCTCCTGACCGGCATAGTCATCGGTAAGTCGACTGCCTATTACACTTCTTCCGAATACAAGCCCACCCGTGACATTTCGCGGAATGCTCAAACCGGACCCGCCACAGTGATCATCGCGGGCCTTGGAGTGGGCTTTATTTCCACCGCCATTCCCGTGCTCGCCATTGGCGTGGGAACCGCCCTGGCCTTCTTTTTCGCCTCGGGCGGCCTGGAGTTGTCCAACATCAATGCCGGGCTCTACGGCATCGGTATTGCCGCGGTGGGAATGTTATCCACATTGGGTATCACCCTGGCAACCGACGCCTATGGACCCATTGTCGACAATGCGGGGGGAAACGCCGAGATGGCCGGCCTCGAACCGGAAGTGCGAAAACGCACCGATGCCCTCGATTCCTTGGGCAACACCACCGCCGCCACCGGCAAGGGATTTGCCATCGGTTCGGCCGCGCTGACGGCATTGGCCTTACTGGCTTCCTACTTCGAGTCCATCCGTCTCGGCATCGTTAACGCCATCCAAAAGTCCGGCGGCTACGTGTTCCCGGACGGAACCGAAGTCAGCTCCATGGAAGGGATAGGCGGCCTTTCCCTGATCGATATGGTGCAAAGTTTCGAGGTGCACCTGCTCAACCCCAAAGTGATCATCGGGTTGCTGCTCGGGGCCATGATGGCTTTCCTCTTCTGTGGCCTCACCATGAACGCGGTCGGCCGCGCCGCCGCCCAAATGGTCAACGAAGTGCGCCGCCAATTCCGCGAAATCGCCGGTATCCTGGAGGGAGAAAGCGAACCGGACTACGCCCGCTGCGTGGAAATCTCCACCATCGGCGCCCAAAAGGAGATGCTGGTTCCGTCCCTGCTGGTGATTCTCGTGCCGGTCGCGATCGGGATCCTCTTCGGAGTTCCCGCTGTGGTTGGACTTCTGGCCGGCGGACTTTCCGCCGGGTTTTCGCTGGCTGTCTTCATGGCCAACTCGGGCGGAGCCTGGGACAACGCCAAGAAATACATCGAAGAGGGGAACATTGGCGGTAAAGGTTCCGAGGCCCACAAGGCCGCCGTCATCGGGGACACGGTGGGCGATCCCTTCAAGGACACCTCGGGCCCCAGTTTGAATATTCTGATCAAACTCATGTCCATGGTGGCCATCGTCATGGCGGGGGTCACGGTGACCTTCAGCCTTTCCTGAGAAAAGGAAAAGGGTCAGGATCACGATCAAGATCAAGATCATGATCATGATCACGATGGCGCCGTTGGCGCCTTGCTCTGCGGTAAATTAGGCCGGGACGGACAAAATTGCCTTCCAGTGAAAAGGGGCTGGAAAAATGGCATCCGGTAAACTAGGAATTTCCCGGTTTTTCATGTTGTTCCGCGTAAGATTGCTTCCAATTCTCGGTGTCTGCTTCGCCCTTGGGGCAGTGGGAACCATTGTCCTTTACCATTACATTCTGACCGGGCTGAGAGAGAAGTTGAGCAATCTTCAGAATGAAATCCTGCCATGGGAGGGGGATTTTCAGATCCGGGGGTTCCGATTGGAAGATCTCGACCTCCATCGAACTATGGGTTTTGGCCTGGTCGGTTTGCAATGCGATGCAACCATGAGCGAGACCGATCAGCCTGTGCGCATCACCGCGCAATACCTGGGTTGGAGGTGGCAGGGGCTGCCCGAGGGAACGTTGAAAACCATGGTCCGCAATCTCCGGCTGGCCTCAGGTAGTCCGGCCAAGCCCCTGTTGAGCGACCGCTACAAGATGCGCCAAATCGAGGTGCATGCCATGGAATACGAAACGCATGCCTCCCTGCTCGATTTGAAGGGTTCGTTGCGCCGGGTCTACCATGACTTCAATAATTTTCTCCAACGGGGAGAAACCACCGCGTCCATGCGTCTCCAGGGCACGATGTATTTTGAAGTCGAGATAGGGGATAGAGCCTATCAACTTCAGCAGCGATTTCGGACCCGGACCTCCGATGGCACTTCACGCATCGTGCTGAATCGGGAAGACCTGGAACAAGTGGGTCCGAAATTCGCCGATCGTCTCTCCAGGGGTGATCTCGATCTGGTGGCCAATCATCCTTTAAAGGCTCCCAGGCTTTTTGAAATCCGGCGCCTGACGGAGGAACAGTCCCGGGCCTTACGCTGGTCCGGAATCGACTTTCCCGAGGACGCCTACCGCCATGTATTATGGAGCTACCTGCTGACCCTTGAATACGGCGCCGACTTTGCCAAAGTGGTAACCAACGCCCATGAATTCGGATCCTACAACACCCCGGAGGAGGCAGCCAAAGACCGCCGGAATAACCAAATCGGAATCCATTACGCCCTGGAAGGAGTTCACCAGGATAAATTACTTGCCAGGATGCTATCCGACCCACGGATCCAGCGATAACCCACAGGAAAAGGGCCAGCCCTGAATGGCGCTTGGTTAAGCGGGGTCATGCCGTAGAAAAGTGATGCCTTACGGAAGAAAAAGGGTCAGGATACCAAAATTCAAGGGCTTCTCTGCCCCTTTTCTTGACCAAGGAATGAACCCGGCGGGCCATCAAAGCTTGAACTCGTCCTGAATGATCTTCAGTTTTCCGGATTTTCCTTCATATCCTTTGAAGACACACCCCCAGGCCATGAAATGCCATGCAAGGTTCTAACAAAAGACGGCCCAAACGGGCCAGAGCATCCTTAGCCCGCCACCCGTTTGCCAAACTGGGCCTCAAATCCCGCGTCGTCCGCGCCGTGGTCAAATCCGGCTATACCGAGCCGACCGCCATTCAAAACGAGGCCATTCCCAGGATTTTGCAAGGGAGGGACCTTATCGGATCTTCCCAGACCGGCACGGGAAAAACCGCCGCCTTCGCCTTGCCCATCATTTCCAAATTGGGCAAACACGGAAAATTTCGCTGTCTCGTCCTGGAACCCACCCGGGAGTTGGCCGACCAGGTCAACAGGTCATTTCAAAATTACGGAAGGTTCACCAACCTTCGCAATGCCCTCATTCAGGGAGGGGTCGGATATGCCCGGCAGTGCCAGACCCTGGCCAAAGGGTGCGACGTTATCGTGGCAACCCCCGGTCGTCTGCTCGATCACTATCAACAAAAGAACCTCCATTTCAAGGACATCCGGCTCGTCGTGCTCGACGAAGTGGACCGGATGCTGGACATGGGGTTTCTGCCCGATGTCAGGCGAATTGTAAGATTGACTCCGCGCAAACGTCAGACCCTCTTCTTTTCCGCCACCATTCCCTCGGCCATTGAAAGCCTGGCCCGGTGGACTCTGAAAAATCCTCATACCGTGAATATCGGGCGCCGCCGCAGCGCCGCCGAAACCGTGACCCATCAGCTCTATCCGGTGGCGCGCAGCCAAAAAATCGATATACTCATCCGATTACTGGAAGATGCCGATTACGAAAGTGTCCTCATCTTCACCGAAACCAAATTGGACGCAGAAGTGTTGGCCCGAAAAATGGAGACTCGGAACTACGCCGTTCATACGCTGCATTCCGATCGTAGCCAACGCGAACGGAGGCTTGCTCTGGATGGCTTCAAGAAGGGAAAGTTCGAGATCCTCATAGCCACAGACGTGGCCGGTCGCGGACTGGATATTACCGGAATCTCGCACGTGGTCAATTACGATGTGCCCAGAAACCCCGAGAACTACGTCCACCGGATTGGGCGAACGGGAAGAGCCAACGCGGAAGGCGATGCCCTGACCCTGTTCAGTTCGGATGAAATCGCCGAGGTCAAGGCCATCGAAGCCTTTATCGACCAGGAGATCGAGCGCGTCAAGCTGGACGATTTCGACTACGGCTTTACCACCCTGCTGCAAGATAAACCCCAATCCAGACCGGTTCGGCGGGGCAGAAACCGGGGATACGTGCCGGCCGACACCCTGCCCATTCTCATCAACAAACGCCGACGTTAGGCTAGGAAAAGGGTCAGCCCTTTTCTTGACCGCTCATGGAGGAAGCAATGAAACTTGAAGGCAAACCACGGCTATCGCCGCTCAAGCAAAAAAAATCGGGTCCCTTCGTCATGAGGGTCACGCTCTTTACCATCCTTTTCGTAGCCCTGCTCTGGATAGGAATCAAGGTGTACCTCGCCACCATGGGCGATGGCTGAGCCGAATGGCACTCAGTTAAGCGGGGTTTGGAATTTTCGATCATCTCGGAAAAGGAAGGGGTCAAGACGTAAAAAGTTAGTAACTACTCAGGTATCTTAAGCAATGGTCCGCAAGGATGTTCCATAATTGATAACCTATTAAACTGTAAGAGGGGGTTTATCCCCCGATCTTCCAAACGGCCTCATCGCAATCGGGGGATAAACCCCCTCCTACAGTTCTCTCAATCACCATCCCAGGAAAATGTGGCAGAAATGCAGGCTAAGCTATGGAAACCTGAGTAGTTACAAAAGTTATACCTTACAGGGTCGGTTGTCTTGTAAAAGTGTATGGAGTACAACGGAATACAGTTTTTTAGACCTGACCATTTTTCTTCCGTAAGGCATCACTTTTCTACGGCATGACCCCGACTGGCGTCCATACTCTATTCCTCTACAAACGTGCTTAACTAAGCGCCATTCAAGGCCGACCATTTCTTACGCCCCGGTTATGCGTATCCTCCTGACCTCCCATGGATCGACCGGTGACATCTATCCGGTCATCGCCTGTGGAAGGGCTCTGGCACAAGCCGGGCATTCCGTAACCTTCGCTTCCGCCCCGCTATTCAAAAGGGAAATCCTGCGGGCAAATCTCGACTACTATTACCTGCCCCCGGATTGGGAACAGGAGATCTTCACGGAATTCATGAGAAGATTGCACCGGGCCAAGCATCCGATCAGACAGTTGAGAGAAATTTACCGGGGAGCCCTCCCCTTTCTGGGCGAGGTCATCGACCGCATCGAGGAAGCGCTGGAAACCCACGACGTCTTATGCAGTACGTATTTGTTTCCGCACTACCGGGCCCTGGCCGAGCGCAAGGGCAAACCGTTTGCTACCATAGCGCTCTGCCACAACACCATACCATCACCGGACTATCCCCCCGGTCTGACCCCTGCCCTGCGGGGTTTCCCAAAATCCCTCCAGGCCCGTTGGAACATGGGCCTGTGGCGGTTGGTCAATTTCGTGGTGGATAAATCGATCAACCGGACCATCGGAGACATACTCGAAGAAAAGAGCCTCCCGGCCGCCCGGAATTTTATCCTGAATCCCGCCAACCTGGTCCTGGTGGCGGTCTCCCCATCCCTCATGGACAGCCGAGGCTCCACGCACCCCCGGTTTCAATTTACCGGCTTTCTGCGTTGGCAGGCCGAAGCCTGCCCAGCTGAGGAAAGGCGCATGGGAAATTTCTGCCGCGGCGAGACCGTACCGGTCCTGACCTTTGGAAGCGTGGCATTTGATGACACGGCCTCGATCATGAGCAGGTTTGAGCGGAATTGGCCGGCGGGCAAGAAGATCATCATCCAAACCGGTTGGTCCGGTCTGTCGGTGGAGATGGAAAGGCCCGAGATCCTGGTAGTGGGGAAAATGTCCCACGACCAGCTTTTCGGCCACGCCTCGTGCGTCGTCCACCACGGCGGCGCCGGCACCACGGCTTCGGCGCTGATGGCGGGAAAGCCGCACATCATCGTCCCGCACATTGCCGACCAGAGTTTCTGGGGTTCTGAAATCGAGCGTCTCGGCACGGGAGTAGTCCTGCCCGGGGACCATTGGCCGGAAAAGCTGCCCGCCGCTGTCGAGTTGCTGGAAACCCGAGGCGAATTTCGGGAAAAGGCCCGGGAGGTCCGGGACACCATAGCCCGTGAAGATGGCGCCAAGCGGGCCATCGATCTGCTTCAAGCGCACGTTGAGACCCACAATTTGAATCGCCGGATTTGACAAGGGGAATTAACGGGAATAACCTGCCCTCTAATTTAGCATGAAAACACCCATTCTAATAGCTGTCCTGGCGCTGGTTTCCGCATTGTATTTTTCCGGATGCGGTGAAACGGCAGAAGCGATCGTGGAACCGGTTCCGGACGTATCGGCAACACAGGTCGGGAAATACAAATTTGAATACTTCCACAAAGCTCCGGAAGACCGGCCCTACGTCGTAGTAGCGGTCATAACCGCCAAAACCTCCAATTTGGACAAGGCCAAGGACACCTTTAAGAAGCACTCCAAACCCTACAAAGCCCAAGCCGCAGTCAATTTGCGGGCCGTAAAAGTGGGCAACTACCGCGGTTTATCGGTCCATAACTGGCAGGCCGACCTGGTGATCTGGCAATAAAGCCGCTACAGGGGAACCTCGTTCTGCAAAATCTGATCGAGGGTTTGCCGTTTTCGGATGAGGGCAAGTTCCCCGGATTCCCGCAACAGGACCTCGGGAGCCTCGGGGAAGGAATTGTAATTCTTGGCCTGCATGGCCGCACAGTAGGCCCCGGCGCCGTCTATGACAACCAGATCGTCAATTTCGGCCCGGACCAGCGCCCGTTCCTTCAGCCGGACAGGGTCCGAGGGATCGGGGGTCAGAAGATCTCCGGATTCGCAACAATGGCCCACCACAATGACAGATTCCACGTCTCTGACCGGTTCGTTGCCGATTGGTAGCACCGTCATGGGCTGTTGAGCCCCATACAGGGTGGGCCGGAGGATTTCGGACATTCCCGCATCCAGTTTGAGGAAGACGTGTCCCTCGTCTCCTGTGGAAGTCTTGTCCTCAACGGAGGCCAACAGGCACCCGGCATTGGCCACCAGGAAGGTGCCGGGTTCGATCTCCAGGTGTAATTCCCGCCCCGTCCGCCGGGCGAAGGCCTCCAGCGCCGCTTTGATGGGAGCCCCCACCTCCGGAAGATCCGTCGATACCTCGCCGGGCATTCTACCGACTTTGAAGCCGCCTCCCAGATTCAGGTGAGTCACGGCTGGAAAATGTTCCACCTGCTGCAAAGTCAATAGAGCGGATTTTTGCCATACGGCCGGATCACTGCCCGAACCAATATGGGAATGGATGCGGAAAACCTCCAGATGGAACCGGCCAATGATTTCCTTGGCCTCGGGCAGCAGTTCGTGCCAGATGCCAAAACTGGAGGAGGGTCCTCCAACATTGGTCTTATGGCTGCTGCCGGATCCCAATCCGGGATTGATGCGCAATCCCACGCGGTGTCCGGGTAGAGCCTCCCCCAACGCCCTCAACTGCTTGAGGGAACAGGCATTTATACTGATTCCAGCCCGGATCAGGTCGATAAAATCCTGCGGAAATTCCTGCGAGCTCAAACTGATGTTCTCTGCCGGGATACCTGCACGCATGGCCCGACGCACTTCAAAACCGCTGCTGGCGTCCAATTCCAACCCCATTTGATGAAATACCTGCAGTATGGCCGCATTCGAACACGCTTTCATGGCATAGCGTCCGGTAAACCCGAAAGGCCTGGGAAAATCCAGTACCTCGCGGGCGCTTTGCTTAAGGCCGGCCTCATCGTAAACATAGACCGGGGTGCCGAATCGTCCGGCGATGTCCTTACATTGCGATGGGGTTAGAAAGCGCGGTTCAGGCATAGGGGGCCACAGTTTTTCAATGTGGGCTGAAGGTCGATAAAAAAGTAGCCCGCCGCATGAAAGCGACGGGCCACCGATACTATGCCGACTAAGTAACTACTCAGGTCTCCATAGCCTTGCCTGCAATTCTACCAAATTGTCATGGGATGGGGAAAAAGGGGTCAAAAAACATAAAGAGGAGTCTCTCGCAAAGCCGCCAAGAGGCAAAGGACGCAAAGGGGCCACAGTTGGAATTTGGAACCCCGTTGGGGTTCGATGGTGTGGATGTCGGCAACCCAGCGTGCGCTACGCGACGCTGCTTTGGAGTTCAAGTCGTGGCGTATCAAGAACATGATTGGCGTCCGGAGCCCACTGACCACTGACCACTGATAACTGAACACTGGAGCGAAGCGACTCCCCCCTCCTACAGGAAATTTGCTATCGCTAAAACATCCTTGGGCGATTGTTTAAGGTACCTGAATAGTTACGAATCTTTGCGAACTCTGCCTCTTAGCCGCTTGGCGAGAACGATGTTTAAGATACCTGAGTAGTTACCCGACTAAATAAAATTAACGATAGATATAGATTTCCCCCTGACCGATGCCTTCACCGAACAGGAGCATGGTATAACTTCCGGGAGACAAGGTCAGCGCTTCCGCAGCCTCATTATCGTCGGAGGGTGGTATGGTCGACAATTCAATCAACCCCGCATTGGGAGAGTCCTTCCAATTGTCGTTTTCCGCAATCTTGACTCCCCCACTTCCCACATCGTGAATGGAAATGCGGGGATCGGTCATGGCATTGGCAACACTACTGGCACTAAGACTGGGACCCTTTCCTAAGAAAAGAACCGTTTGCGGCTCGTTTCCTCGCAATATGATACCCACGTTCATTTCTTCGCCGGCGCCGGTTCCCACCAGACCGCGGGTTGATACGTTGATGAATTCAGCGTCGAGCTTGTTGTCCTCAGCGGAGGTCGCCATGTAACCCTGCTGGTCCAGATAGGTCCACCCTTTGGCCCAATTGAACGTTCCAAAGGCGCCCTTGAAATCCACCACTGAGAAGAAGTCTTCGTGGCCTTCCGGAACATCGATCATGGTTGCGGTATCCCATACCGGGCTCAATACGTCGGTTACGCGCGGATCGACTTGAACGAGGGCGCCTTGGTCCCTGTCGACGGCGTCAACGACAAGGGCGTCTCCAATAATGGCGTTGCTGTCATTCTCCCCATTGAGCATTCCCATTTCCTGGGTCGAGCCATTTCTGGCCAGGGAACCTACTGTGCCATCGTAGTCGCCAAACAATCCAAATACGTTTCCGCCGCTGGCCAGGTTTCCGGCATCGTACTGGGCCATGGTAGTGTCGTCATCGATACGAATCGCGTATTCCTTGAAGTCGTCGAAAACACTGTTGTAGTACTTTCCTCCCGTATTGTCCTTCATCCTCCAGGCGGCGTTGCTTTGGGGATTGTTTCCATTAGCGCCAGACCCTATGTAGGTGGCGTTCAGAATCACTGGAATGGCATAGGGTTCCAGCGTTTTGTCGTCGCCGTCGCCGCCGTCCATTTCAGCCCCGTAATTCGAGCCCGCACCCACGTCCTTCTGCAGGGCGAACCAGAATTGGCCGCGTCCGCGGTAACCCTGATCCCAGTCGAAAGACTCGTCTTCATTGAAGGCCATCACCATGTACTTCATGTCGACAGTTCCCCCGAACATTTCCACTCCGTCGTCCTGGTTGTTGAAAACCTCGACGAATTTAATAGTGGTGCCGTTTCCCACGGCGCCAAGGGTCAGGCCGTTGATTTCCTCGTCCTGGGCAAACTCGAATCCACCATAACGGATGGAAACGAAAGACAGAACTCCGGAATCGTCCTCATCATTATTGCCACCGTACTGGATGTTTGCGTTATCTCCTCCAGCAGGGAAGCCCTCCACTTCGAAGGTGCCAATGGTGGATCCGCCGATGTCCGGATTGTCCGGGGTATTGAGAATGGCGTTGCCCAGGATGATCAATCCGCCCCAAAAGCCGCTGTCCTCGAGGGTGATTTCGCGTGTTCTGCCTCCTTGCAAGGCTACTCCGTCGCGTTCTTCCAATGCGGTGAAGTGGATGGGTGCGGACGGAGTGCCTTGTGCCATGATTTTGCACCCGCGGGTTATCACGAGGGAACCGAAAGTACCGTTTGCGACGTCCTCGGTGCCGTAAACATAGGTTCCCGGTTCAATGGTGAGGGTGGCGCCATTGGTCACAAAAATGGGCTTCCTCAATATGTAGTCGTTGTCGGCTGTCCAGGTGGTGTCTGTGGTGATATTCTCCGCCACCGGGACATCCGCAGCATTGGCCCCGACCAGAGCGAAGGCTAATGCGAATTGTACTGTCAGGTTTTTCATTTGATTCGGTTTCAGGTTTTTCATTTGAATCGGTTTCAGGTTTTTTCTGTTTCTATTTTTTGAAGGAATAGGGGTCAGTACTTGTAGGATCCGCTCAGGCTGAAGGAGAGCCCCGTCTTGTAGAATTCGTACCAGGGTCTGGCTTCGGTTCCCTTGTAGAACAGTTCGGTGGCCTCATCGAGCAGGTTCTTGGCGGAGAATTTGACGGAAAATTTTCCCCACGTCTTCTGCACGTTGGCATCCAGAGATTGCCTGTCCGCCTCGAAGATACTGGGGGTCTCGTCGCCGATGAAACGCAGTGTCTCCCCCACGTAGTTGTAAAACAGATTGGCGGCCCATCCGGTGTCCTGGTTGTCGTATCCCAGGTTGAGGTTGGCAATCCAATCCGGCTGCGCTTCGAATACCGTGCCCGAGTTACTGCTGGAGCCCTCCGACAGGGGAGACAGTTCAGAGTCGATAAAAGTGATGTTACCCCCGACCGACCAATGGCTCCACAAGGATTTTCTCGCCTCGAACTCCACCCCTGCAATTTCCCCTGTTTCGGTATTGGTCCAGGAATAGAAGGGACGGGAATTTACCCCGCTGAGGACGGTTTGTACGATGGGCTTGGAGAAATCCTTGTAGTAGACACCGGCGGCCAGGAGGTCCCCTTCGGCAAAAAACCATTCCCAGCGAGCATCGAAATTATCCGTGAGGGTGATTTCCAGATCCGGATTGCCGGATATGATTTCTCCACTCTGGGCATCCTCCAGACGGAAGGGGGAAAATTCGCGGAAGGTCGGCCTGGCCAGGGTTTTCCCGTAGGCGAAGCGGAGGTTTACATCTCCGTCGCGTCCCAACGGACGCACGATATGGAATGCGGGCAACCATTGGGAGCTTTCGATGGAGCCGTTTCTGCCCCGTAGCGATGCGTTGACGAACTCATCGATGGTGGCCACGTCCATATCGGTAGCCTCGTGGCGGGCCCCGATGATGAAGCGCAGGCCGGTGGTCAGCTCGAAATCGGTCATCAGGTAGAAGGCCTCGATACCCTCGGAGCCCACATAGGACTTGGCGTTGCCCGAGGTAGTGCTCAGTTCGTTGTATTCGAGCTGCCCGCGGGTTTGGTAGCGGAAGGGAGGACCCAGAGGAAAGCTCTGGTCGATCCACTGATTGTCCTGGAAGTTATCAAAAAAATTGATGCGGGATTCGGGGACGTTGCTGAGTATCCTCAAGTATCCCCTGGCGGAAAAGAACCGGCCCAATGAATCGCGAGTGGCCTCCGATAGAAAAGCGCCAACCTTGACTTCGGCGGTGTTGAGGGACTTGAAATCCAACGGAATACTGATATCGACCGTATAGTTTTCCTTTTCGTCATTGAGGGAGTCGTAGGACTTGAAGGGAAACCGGGGGTTCTCGGTAATGAAGAGCCGGTCAGACGAACCATCCGGATAGAGGTACTTGATAGCGCTGAAGGACCGCTCATCCGGGTTGTCCTCGGAAGTTTCCGAAAAACTGGCCGTCCAGTTCATCTCGGCGTCGTTCAAACCGGGGAAGAAATGTTTGCCCTTCAACTGGTGCAGGCTCAGCTCTTTCCCGGTGTGCTTGAGCCGGGTGGTAGTGAGAAATTCCTTCGCCTCGGTGCGGCCCTCGGGCAGGTTCCTTTGCCTTACGGGGTTTCCGGGCTCATTGACGGTGGTAACATTTTCAAAGCCGTTATCCCCGAATTGGACGATGTCATTGCTCTTGGAATTCAGGACGTAGTTGTAGGCGATTTCGTGGTCGGGATTGGGAAGCAGGGCGATATTGGCCAGGGCGCCGTAGCTGATTTCCTCGTCCGAATCGGTTCGGTCGAATCCGTTCTTGGCGGAAAGGTTGTCCGGCCTGCCGATCCATCTCTCCACCCGCTTGTTCTCCACCAGGGAATAGACATGCGATCGGGTGAAGTTGAAAAAGTAACCCAACCTTCCCTCCGATCCGACATCGATGGAATCTCCCGCCGAAATGGCGAAGGATAGATCCGGATCGGCTTTTTTCATGACGGGATACCAACCGGATGCATGCAGGGATCGAAAGAGGGTTCTGGCCTCCTCCGAGGTTTCAAAGCGGGCGGCCAATCCATATTCCCCCGGGGTCGGGGGGATGATTTCGGGCAGGGCGTCATCGGCAGATCCCAGGAAATCCATGTCGCGCCCCGGTATGCCAAGAATGTCATTCCCGGTGGCTTCGTTGTAACCCAGGCCCAACGATACATTGAACACCAATTCCTCCGGAAACGATTTGGTGGTGATATCCACCGAGCCTCCGGTAAAATCGCCCGGCTTGTCCGGGGTGAAGGTCTTTGTGGTCACGATTTTATCCAACAGGTCGGCTGGTATGATATCCAATTGAACCGTCTTTTTCGCCGGATCGTTGCTGGGAAGAACCGCGCCGTTCATCAGAGTGTTGGAATAGCGGTCGCCCAATCCGCGAATAACGGCGAATTTTCCATCCACTATGTTTGCGCCCACCATTTTCGACATGGCCTCGGCCGCGTCACTGGCTCCGGCCCGACTCATGAACTCGGCTCCCAGGGAATCGCTCACCGCGGCCGCTTTCTGCCGGTCGGCCAAAAGAGCGACATTTTGCGCCATGACCTCGAAGGCGGTTATTTCGAATGCGGCCAATTCGAAGTCGGCCGAGACGGCCGTCATGGGAACGTCCAGGGTAAACACTTCGCCCTCCCGGATGGTCACCTCGGAAACGCGGAAGGTCTGATAATTTTCTTTCTCGAAGATTGCGGTGTGACTGCCCACGGGAAGGTCCGCAACGCGATAGCGCCCTTCCAAATCCGTGAATACAGGCTGTGATTCCACTCCCTCGATCTTGACGCTTACCCCTCTCAAACCGTCGGCAAAATCGATGTCTATCACCCTGCCTGCGAGGGTTCCGGTTTGCCCGGCAGCCGACAAATCGGGCGAGGTCTCGGCCTGTCCCATAAGCCTCGGAGTCAAGAGCAGGATGTTCATAAGACTTGCATGAAGGGCGAAATAACCTAGCCGCATAATTCCAAAAATCGGATGAGTCTGATGATATTAGACGTCGACCGATATGCGGGTTGAACAGGGTATAAACAACCCTATTTTCACCCTGTTTCCGGATTGTTACCGGCGTGACTTCAGCGTCACGGTTGCAACCGGTTCTTTACACTTGGAAAAGGCACTAAGGCACAGAGTGGTGGAGGCGCTATGCGCCTGTGCGGCTACGCCGCAAACCCATCACTCCCCCCTTGAGGGGAAGTCGGCAAACCAAGGGCGCCAGCCCGAAGGTGAGCCGGTGGGGGCGCCCACCTTAATCGTGATCGAAAATAGAATTAACCCTCGCAACTTGTCACGCCGTAATCCCTGAAGGCGGAAGCTGGACAAGACCACCAAGGGCACTGCTTTAATCCTGATCGAAAAGCGACCCCATACCGGCGTAGGCGGAACAAGCATTAGGAAGGGCGGTCGACCCCGCCGGGGTAGCAATCAACGGAGGGCGGGTTTTCCAACCCGTCTTCCAAACAAAATGGCGGACAGGAATGTCCACCCTCCTTTTTTAAAATTTCCTGTCCATCCCATCCATCCATGTTAAATATCGATCACGATTGTAGAATAGCGCATTTCGACCCCCACCTTCATCCTTTCTCCTATTTTCCCACCATTTGCCATGCCGCCGGACATATCCGAAACCAACCAGGCAACCCTGCTGGAATTGGCGGGGGCATTCGAAGAGGAAACGAGGGAATTGCGAAGGCACCTGCATCGACACCCGGAAGCCAGTGGTGAGGAATACCGGACAACTGCCAAAATTGCCCAGGTTCTGGACCAAAGGGGTATCCGTATTCGCAGCGCTCCCAACAATCGGGGTCTGATCGCAGACTCCCGGCATCAGAATGGCCTCCGCCGCATTGCCCTGCGGGCGGACATGGACGCCTTGCGCCTGCAGGATGAAAAGACGGTTGACTACCGATCGTCCGAGCAGGAACTCATGCACGCCTGCGGCCACGACGCCCACACCGCCATGTTGGTGGGCGCGGTCAAGGCCCTGGACGCGTTTGACGAAAAGCGCCCGGGATTGCTCACCTGGAGGGCGATCTTCCAACCGGCGGAGGAAACCGGCGCCGGGGCCAAGGAAATGATGGAAATCGGCGCGATGGAATCGGTCGACGCCGTGGTAGCCTTGCACGTCGACCCCAGTCTCCACGTGGGCAAAGCCGCCACCCGCGCAGGTGTTCTGACCGCCGTCTGTGAAGAATTCAAAATAGACATAAAGGGGAAAGGCGGGCACGGCGCCCGGCCCCAACAAACCATTGATCCCATTGCGGCCGGGGTGCGCTTGATCAATGCCCTCTACCGGGAGTTTCCCCCTGAGTGCGACCCCGAAGATCCCGTGGCCTTTTCCATCGGCGTTTTTCGGGCCGGCGCCAGTCCCAATGTAATTCCTGCAACCTGCCAAATTCGGGGCACCATTCGTACCACCCGGACCGGCTCCTCGGAGCGGGTCAATGAGCGCATCCGCGATATTATGGCCGAGACGGAATCCGCCACCGGGGCAACCCTTCGATTTGCCCGAACCTTTCTCTTGCCCAGCGTAATTAACCACCCCGATACCACGCGGGTCTGCCGCCAAGCCGGGGAAAGGGTTCTGGGAAGCGGCCAAGTGGAGGATTTGGAAGGGCCCAGCATGGGGGGCGAGGATTTTTCCCATTATCAAACGAAAGCGCCGGTCTGCATGATGCGGCTGGGAGTGGGCACACCCGGGGAAAGCGAAAAGGTCCTCCATTCACCAAATTTCGATTTGGATGAAAGAGCCTTGCCACTCGGTTCCAAAATACTTGCCTTATCCACTCTTCAACTTTCCATGCACACCTGAACCGTGACTGCGACGCTGAATTTCAAGGGAAACGATAGGCCAACTCTGGGGGTGGAACTCGAGCTCCAACTGGTCGACGACCGGTCCATGGCTCTGAAAAGCGGAATCACCCGGATTATGGATACCATAGGGCCGGTGCAAGATGATTGGATCAAGCCGGAGTTGATGCAATGTTACACCGAAATCAACACCTCCATTTGCCATACCGTGGCCGAGGTCGAGGAGGACCTGACCCGAAAACTCAAAATTCTGAACGAGGCTGCCGCCGCCAACGGCATGCGTCTGTTCTGGGGCGGGACGCACCCCTTCTCAGTCTGGAGCGAGCAAAAGATCACCCCCATTGAACGCTACCACCTGTTGGTGGATAAAATGCAGGATACGGCGCGTAGACTTCTGACCTTCGGCATGCACGTGCACGTCGGGGTCGATACGGGGGACAAGGCCATCATGCTGGTGGACCGTTTGCTTCGCTACCTCCCTCCGTTGCTGTCCCTTTCGGCCAATTCCCCCTTCTGGTGCAACCGGGATACCGGTCTGCATTCCTGCCGGAGCAAAATCATGGAAACCCTTCCCGTGGCCGGGTTGCCCCCTCTCATGAGGAATTGGAGCGAGTACCTCTGGGTCGTGAACCATTCCCTGGAAACCGGATTCATCAACACAACCCGGGAGATCTGGTGGGACATTCGCCCCCATCCCATTTTTGGCACGGTGGAGGTTCGCGTTTGCGACATGCCCCAAACCCTGGAGGAAGTGGTCGGAATAACAGCCTTTATCCAATGCCTGGTGGCCAGGCTCTCGGACAATATTGACGAGGGGGTATACCAGCACGACACCCATCCGGTCATGGTAAAGCAGAACATGTGGAAGGCTTGTCGTTACGGCCTCAACTCCACCCTGGTGGATTCCTCCACCCACCAGGCCACCAAGGCGCGGGATTTGATCGACCATCTGGTGGAGTTCCTCCTGCCCACCGCGGATAGCCTCAACTGCCGCAAGGAACTGGAAGGCGTATTCAAGCTGACCCAAAAACCGAACGGAGCCGAACGCCAACGCGAAATCTACCAGAAAACCGGCGACATGAAACGTGTCGTCCAAACCCTGGTGGAGGAAAATCCCGTCACCGGACAAAGATAGCCATGTGGAAGAAGGTCGTAATCGCTGTTTTTTTTACCTTGGTCGGGTTGGGTGCGGTCGTCGGATTTCTCGTTGGGACAAAGGTGATTCAAATCAAGGCATTGATAGCCACCGGGGAAAATTTTGAAGTGCCGCCCGAGTATGTTACCAGCGCCATCGTCAAGGAGGAATTATGGAGGCAGACCTTGGATGCCGTGGGTAGCCTGACCGCAGTTCAGGGAGTCCTGGTCAGCACTGAAGTGGCGGGAAAGGTGGACGATCTTCATTTTGAATCCGGTAAATCGGTGGAAAGCGGACAGTTACTGGTGGAGCTTGACACTTCCAGCGAGGAGGCCCAACTGGCAGCGGCCCAAGCCGAGGCCGAATTGGCCCGCATCAACCTGGACCGCGCCAAAAAGTTGCGTCAGAGCAATACGGTGGCCGAGGCCGAGCTGGATTCCGCTCAGGCGGCGTTTCTCGCGGCTGAAGCACAGGTGGAGAACCTGGAAGCAATGATTGCCAAAAAGCGGATTTCCGCGCCCTTCAGCGGCCGGCTTGGCATCCGTCAGGTCAATTTGGGCCAGTTCATCAACAACGGCGATCCCATAGTTTCGCTGCAATCGCTCGATCCCATCTTCGTCGACTTTGCCTTTCCGCAAAAGTGGGTATCCCTGGTTGCCGCGGGCATGGCGGTTGAGGTGGAGGTCGATTCCCACCCGGAAACCCTGTTCGGAGGCCGCATAACGGCTATAGATCCCGAGGTGGATGTTAGCACGCGAACCATAAGCCTGCGCGCTACCCTGGATAATCCGGAAGGTAAATTATTGCCGGGAATGTTCGGACAGGTCTCGGTGGTCTTGCCGGAGGAGAAACCGCAAAAGGTGCTGCCGGCCACTGCCATCGTCTATGCTTCCTACGGGGATTCCGTTTTCGTCATCAAGGAAAAGGACGGCAGGAAATTCGTGGAGCAGCAATTTGTTCGAGTGAGGGACGCGCGGGGGGACTTCGTATCCATAGCCTCGGGACCGGAAGTAGGCAGCACGGTTGTTTCGACGGGCGCATTCAAGCTTCGCCAGGGGATGCGTGTGGAACTCAATAATAAACTGGCGCCCAGCATGAAGATCGATCCGCAACCGGAGGATTCGTAGTGTCATGTCCGTAAAAAAATTCACCACAGAGAACTCAGAGGACACAGAGGGGGGAGATAAAGGAAGAAGGAAGAAGGAGTAGAGGGGACGCATGCGTCGCCCATTGGGTATGCCCATCGTTATCATGATCGTGATCGAGCGAAGCGACATTTTCCAATTGAAACATGGATAAACAGGATGGACAGGATGTGATGGTAAATGGAGGGCGCCCTCCAAGAATTCAAATTTATCAAATTCCAATTCATTCCTCTAAAATATCTACCGTTTGTGTGAACAAATTAACAGGACAGGACACTAGCCCGCAGATTTCACAAATTTTCGGCGCTAGCAAAAGGGGTCAAACGCAAAATATTAACATTCGTTCTCGAATCGTAAAAGGACGCTATAAAATAAAGCAAAATGTTAATATTTTGCGTTTGACCCCTTTTAGCCCATGAAGTCCTTCACGGAGATATTCATCAAGCGCCCGGTATTGGCCACGGTGGTCAACCTGGTTATCGTCATCGCGGGCCTGCAGGCGATCTTCTCGCTCAATGTCCGGGAATACCCCAAAAATGAAAATGCGGCCATAACCATCACTACGGTATATGTCGGAGCCGATGCGGAACTGGTTCGCGGGTTCATAACGACCCCCATTGAACAGGCCATCGCGGAAGCGGATGGAATCGAATACATTGAATCTACCAGCGCCCAGAGTGTTTCCATCATTACGGTGAGGTTGAAGCTGAACTACGACTCGACCAAGGCATTGGCCGAGATCGGTTCCAAAGTTGACCGAATACGCCATGACCTGCCTCCTTCAGCGGAATTGCCTTCCGTCAACATTACCCCGGCGGACAGTCAAATTGCGGCGGCTTACCTGAATTTCAGTTCGGAAGTACTGGAGCAGAACGAGATCACCGATTTTGTGATCCGGGTGGTTCAACCCCGTCTATCCGCCATTGAAGGTATCCAGCGGGCGGAGGTGTTGGGAGGTGGAACCTTTGCTGCCCGGATCTGGTTAAAACCGGACCGGATGGCGGCGATGAATATCAGTCCGTCCCAAATCAGGCGGGCCTTGGCGGCCAATAATGTATTAACGGCCCCCGGCAGAACCAAAGGCGCCCTCATTCAAGTGGATTTGACCGCCAACACGGATTTGCGCTCGATCGAGGAGTTCAAACGGCTGGTCATCAAGCAGGAAGGCAATGCCGTTGTGCGACTGGAGGACATCGCCGACGTGGAGTTGGGTTCGGAGGACTACGACACGGAAGTAAGGTATTCGGGTCGAAACGCCACTTTCATAGGCATCCACGTTCTGCCGAATGCCAACGCAATCGATGTGCTCAGTGCGGTAACCGAAGAAATGGAGGCCCTGCAAAATGACCTTCCTCCCGGAATTTCCGCAAGTATCGGGTATGACGCTACCGAGTATATTCGAACTGCCATTACCGAGGTGATCAAGACTTTGTCGGAAACCCTGAGCATCGTGGTGCTTGTCATATTCCTGTTTCTGGGGTCCGCGCGATCGGCCCTGGTACCGGTCGTAGCGATTCCTGTATCCTTGATCGGGGCGGTTTTTCTCATGCAACTCTTTGGTTTTTCGCTGAACCTGCTCACCCTCCTGGCCATATTATTGTCCGTCGGACTGGTCGTGGACGACGCGATCGTGGTGGTTGAAAACGTGGACCGGAACCTGCATTTGGGCAAATCCCCGCTGGAAGCGGCCATCCTGGGGGTGAGGGAATTGGTAGGTCCGATTATTGCCATGACGCTCACCTTGGCGGTGGTCTACGCGCCCATTGGATTTCAGGGAGGTTTAACCGGGTCGTTGTTTCGCGAATTTGCCTTTACCCTGGCCGGCGCCGTTTTGATCTCGGGTGTGGTGGGGCTGACCTTGTCGCCCGTCATGTCGGCCAAGTTGCTGAAACCAAGTGAGAAGGACCGGTGGTTGAAGCGCTTTGTCAATGGCAGGTTCGATAAGGTTAAAAGTCTCTATTCCCGGGTTTTGGACACCACCCTGGCAGTGAGGCCGCTGGTCTACATCGTATGGATTGTCCTGGCCCTGATAACTTATTCGATGTTCACCATGGTGTCCAAGGAACTGGCCCCCACCGAGGACCAGAGCGTTATTTTCGGGATTCTCGAAACGCCATCCAACAGCACGGTTGATCAATTGCTCATCTCAGCCGATGAAATAAACCGCTTGTGGATGGATATTCCCGAGACGGAACAAACCTTCCAGATTACCAGCAACGCCATAGCAATGGGAGGCATGGTCACCGTGCCCTGGAATGAAAGGGATCGAACCATTTTCGAAATCTATCCCGAGGTGCAACGGAAGGTGGCCGCGGTGCCGGGTGTACAGGTCTTGCCATTACTCAGACCGGCTCTTCCCGGAGGAGGGATTTTCCCGGTTGAATTCGTCATCGCCTCGACTGCGGATACGGAAATCATTCTTGGATTCGCCCAGGAAATTGCCAGAAAGGCGGCTGAAAGCGGGAAATTCGCCTTTCCCCCCGTCGTGGATGTGAAGGTGGACCAACCCCAGGCTGAAATAATTGTGGACCGGGACAAGGTGGCGGCCCTGGGACTGGACCTTTCGGATGTGGCCAATGATATTTCCGCCATGTTTGGAGGAAATTATGTAAACCGCTTCAGCATAGATGGACGGAGCTACAAGGTGATTCCTCAAATTAAGCGGGTAAACCGATTGAATCCCGAACAATTGACCTCGATTTACGTAACCGGGCCCGGGGGAAAGCTTATACCTCTCAGTTCCATTGCCACGGTTGAAAACAATACCGTTCCGAGATCGCTGAATCGATTTCAACAGTTTAATTCCGTAAAGATCAGCGGGGTTGCCATTTCACCTCTCGGCGAAGCTCTGTCACTTTTGGAAGAGGAAGCGGCTAAAATTCTGCCTCAAGGCTACCTGGTCGATTACACTGGGGAATCACGCCAACTGAGGACGGAAGGCAACAAGTTTCTTCCGGCTTTCAGCCTGGCCCTCGTCCTGATCTTTCTAGTGCTGGCCGCGCAATTCAACAGCTTCCGGGATCCGTTTGTCATACTGCTTGGATCAGTGCCGCTGGCCATGTTCGGGGCGGTAATCTTCATGTTCTTGAAAATGCCCAGCCCGGATATCCCATTTTGGACGGACGGATGGACCACCACCCTGAATATTTACTCGCAGGTGGGATTGATCACTCTCATAGGGATCGTGTCGAAGAACGGGATACTGATTGTGGAATTTGCCAACGATCTCCAACGGAGCGGCTTGAGCAAACTGGTAGCTGTGCGCGAGGCCGCCCTGACCCGGTTGCGGCCAGTGCTGATGACGAGCATGGCCACAGTGTGCGGTCACTTTCCCCTGGTTCTGGTAACGGGGGCCGGGGCGGAAGCCCGAAACAGCATTGGACTCATTATCGTTGGAGGTATGGCGATTGGGACCTTCTTCACCCTTTTGATCATCCCATCCATTTACATGCTGATCGCCAAAGATCACAAAGGCACACTGGAAGCGGTCATCCGTCTGGATCCAACTCCCCAAGCTGACTGATTGTCCATGATCATAGCCCGCATGTCTCAAATTTCTTCTGCTGCGCTCCGGAAAGACGGGCCAGGGAAATTACTCAACACAAGGAGGCTCAGGGGTTGGGGAATTTGCCTGCGGATAGTGATTTTCAACTTGGCGGCCCTGCTCGCTTTCGGCCGGATTACGGTTCCCATTCCGGACACCTTGGACCTGCCAACGGCTCTGGCCTATGCCCTGGAGAACAATTTTTCCATACGGCAGGCCCAACAGCGGATCCGGGAGCAGGAAGGGCTGGTTGTGGAGATTCGCTCCCGGGCGCTTCCAAATGTCAGTGTGGAGGCCGATTATTTCCAGTTGGACCCGGGTCTTTCAGAAAACTTCGGTGGCCTGTTTGATCGAAGCAGGGAAAATTGGAACATTGCCTTGCGGGTTCGCCAAGCGCTTTACAAAGGCGGCGCCATGAAAGCGTCTCTTCGCCTGCAGGAGTTGGTGGAGGAAGCGGTGCTCTACGACCTGAAGGCAACCATCAACCTGGCGGTGCTGGACGTGAAGATCCGGTTTTACGATGTCTTGCTGGCGCGTGAGCGCATCGCGGTTCAGGAAGAGAACGTAAAGCTGCTGGAAGAACAGATTGAGGATGCCAGAAACCGGCTTGAAGCGGGAACCGTGTCGCAATTTGAAGTCTTGCGGGCGACGGTGGAACGCGCCAACGCGCAACCGGAGCTGATTCGTGCGCGCAACGACTTTCGCATTGCTGTCGAGGAGCTTCGAAAATCCCTCGGTTTTGCGGGAATCCCGGAGGATTTGGAGTCGGTTCCGGAATTCGATGGAAGTCTCAAATTTGAACCGATCGATTTGGAACTTCGAACCGCTCTCGAAATAGCCAAATTAAACCGGCCCGAGTTGCGGCAACTCGAGTTGGTTGCAGAGGCGCGGGAACAAGGTATCGTAATCGAGCGGGCGGAAAAACGGCCGGAGGTCGATCTCGTAGGATCCTACCAGATCAACAAATCGGCCATATCCAACCGATTCAGCAATGCCCTGGAGGGATGGGCGCTGGGAGTTCAGAGCAGTTGGGCCATTTGGGACGGCAAGGAAATGGATGGCAGGATTCTTCAAGCCCAGTCCCGGTTGGAACAGGCCCGACTCGATCTCGGCGAAGCAACATTGGAGGTAGAAGTGGAAGTACGGCGCGCTTTTCACGATTTACAGGAAGCGGTTGAGCTTGCCAAGGCTTCATCCCTGACAATCGATCAGGCGTTTGAATCCCTGCGGTTGGCCAATGAACGCTATGCAACGGGCGGGGGAACCCAATTGGACGTGTTGCAGTCTCAGGTTGCCCTCACCGAATCGCGCCTTAACCAGGTAGAAGCCCTCCACAGCTACAAAGTGGCAGAGGCGGTCTTGGCCAAAGCGCTGGGAAATGCGATCCCGTTCGCCGAACCCTCGGATTCAAAAAAGTAAGAAGGATGAAGTTAACCACGGGACATAGAGGCACAAAGGTTAACCAGCGGGACATTAACATGGATGAACAGGATAAACAGGATGGATGAACAGGATAAACAGGATTTAAAGGAGAGGGGGTTTTCCAATCCCCTATTTTAAGGTAATGGGGGACCCGCCTCCCGGCGTGGCATGCAGGAATGTCCCCCCTCCTTTATTAAATTCCTCATTAGCGCTTCTCCTTTTGAGGCTAAGATTATCGCGGCATAAAGCCGCTCCTACAGTTCGATCACGATCACGATCACGATTTTTGGGAATGTGGGCGACGCATGCCTCGCCCCTACGAATTGGCGGGTTGGAAAACCCGCCCTCCGTTAAATCCCAGTTGAAAATTCAATCCGTGGCCATCCGGGAAATCCGTGGTTTCCCCCTCTCAGCAACTCAGCAACTCAGCATCTCAGCATCTCTTCTCCTTTGTCCCTTTGTGCCTTTTGAGGTTCATTCCCTTCCCCTCTGCGTTAATCTGCGTCATCTGCGGTTCCTCTCCCTCTCAGCATCTCAGCATCTCTTATCCTTTGTCCCTTAATTAACCTTTAGAATTCGGCGCTTCCAGGGGTCCTGGCGAAGGGAATGACGTCCCGGATATTGGACACGCCGGTGACCAACATCAGCATTCTTTCGAATCCCAGACCAAATCCGCTGTGGGGGACGGTTCCGTAGCGCCGGAGATCCCGGTACCACCAGTATTCCTCCTTGGAAATGCCATGGCGGTCCATATTGCGGTCCAGGAAATCAGCCCGTTCTTCCCGCTGGCTGCCGCCGACGATTTCCCCGATTCCAGCCACCAGCACATCCATCGCGGCCACGGTTTTGCCGTCATCATTGAGGCGCATGTAAAAGGGCTTTATCTCTCGAGGATAATTGAAAACCGTGACCGGACCCTTGAAATAATTCTCAGTCAGGAATCGCTCGTGCTCCGCCTGCAGGTTGCTCCCGAATTGGACCGGATACTGGAATGCCTTCCCGCTGGCCTGCAGTAATTTTACCGCCTCGCCATAGCTGAGACGGGTAAAGGACCGACTTTCGATCGACTCCAATCTTTTGATGAGGCCCCGGTCTACGAAACGGGCGAAAAACTCAAGCTCGGTCCTGCAGGTTTCCAGGGTATCCCGCACGAGAAACTGCACAAACGCCTCGGCCAGGTCCATGCACCCCTCCAAGCGGCAAAACGCCATTTCCGGTTCAATCATCCAAAACTCGCTGGCATGCCGACTGGTATTGGAATTTTCCGCGCGAAAGGTCGGGCCGAAGGTGTATATGTTTTTCAAGGCTGTGGCAAAAATTTCACCTTCCAATTGCCCGCTGACGGTAAGGTAGGTGGGCTTGCCAAAAAACTCCTGATGGAGTTCCCCGGCGCCGTCATCGCCCTTGCCCGGAGGAGGCTGGGTGGTAACGCGAAACAATTCACCGGCCCCTTCGCAATCGCTGGCCGTGATTATGGGCGTGTGCACGTAGAGGAAGTTCCGTTCCTGAAAGAACCGATGGATGGCGTAAGCCAGGCGGCTCCTCACCCGAAATACACAACCGAACAAGTTGGAACGGGGACGAAGGTGGGCAATTTCCCGAAGGAATTCCGGGGAGTGGCCCTTTTTTTGCAGGGGATAGTCCGGAGCTACTTCGCCAATGATGGTGAGGGATCGGGCCACGACCTCCCAAGCCTGGCCCTTGCCCTGGGATGACACCAATTTCCCCGCAATAGCGACGGCGGCTCCGGTGTTCGCTTTCTCTATTTGCCTGAAATCCGGCAGGGAGGCGTCTATAATTACCTGTAAATTTTCCAGGCATGAGCCATCGTTGATTTCCAGAAAGGAAAAGGTTTTTGCATTGCGTCGCGTCCGCACCCAGCCCTGCACCAATACTTCGTCCACAGGTGCGTCACTAGCCAACAGATACTTGATGAGGGTTGCCTGCATGTGAAATGGAAACACCTATCCCCCGCCTAATACCAGCCCGAAACCAAGGCTAGGGCTGATGTCATGTCTCATCAATTCGTTTGAATGGGCCTTTAGGATATTTGAATCCTTGTAGGGTTTAACCACAAGACATTGAGTCGAAAAGGAGGAAGAAATAGGAAATTTGTGTTTTTTGTGCCTTTTGTGGCTATTTTCTCCATATTTTTCGATCAAGATCACGATCATGATCACGAAGATTAACTTCGGGTCCCTTCTTGTCCTTCGTGGAACCAATTACCATTCAGCCTTTAACCTTTAGCCTTCAACCTTCAGGTCCCTCCGTGTCCTCCCTGTCACGCCGGAGCCTTGGCGAAGGAGGATGTGTTCTCTGTGGTGATATATTTGGATGTGCTACACTAGGGCTGGCCAACGGTGAGGAGTTCCCGGATTTTTTCCCGCTTGATCGACTTTACGGAGTTGTCCTTATGGACCAGCACGACACTGGGGATGAAGCGGTCCGCTTCATTTTGGGAAAACTGGGCGTAACTGGCGATGATCACTTCGTCCCCGGGAACAACTTTGCGGGCCGCCGCGCCGTTGAGAGCGATCTGCCCCGGTCCACCGAGTATTACGTAGGTGGAGAACCGCTCGCCGTTGTTGCAGTTGTAAATATCCACCCGCTCGAACTCGCGGAGATGGGCCGCTTTCAACAATTCGGTATCAATGGAAATCGATCCTTCGTAAGTGAGGTCCGCTTCAGTGACGGTAGCACAGTGGATTTTCGATTTGAGCAAGGTGATTTTCATGGCGATCAATCGGTCAATTATTGAGGTGAAAGGCCAGATAGAGCCCATTCAGAACCAGGTTGGGATAGATGGCGTCAAAGAGGTTTTCCCCGGCAAACAGGCGGGCGAAACCACCCGTCCCCAACAGAACCGAGGCTTCTCCCCCAAAGGCTTCCCGGGCAAATCGCCCGGCCAATTCCTTTACCGCCCCGACCTGACCGTAATATAACCCCGACTGGATACTTTCCACGGTGGATCGTCCCACCGCACAGGTCGGCCCCACAATTTCCACTGAGGGCAATTTTTCGGTTTTCGTTTCCAGGGATTCCATGGATATGGCGATTCCGGGCAGAATGGCCCCGCCCAGGTACTCCCGGTTGGCGGTTATGGCGTCGAAAGTGGTAGCGGTTCCAAAATCCACCGCAATCAGGTTGACGCGGGGATGCAGATCGGCCGCCGCAATGGCGATGGCTATGCGGTCGGCCCCCACCTCGAGGGGATTGCGATAATTTATTTTCAAACCCGTCCGCACTCCGGCCCGAAGGATAAACGGTTCCGTGTCGAAATACTGGTAACAGGCGTTGCGAATGGAATGAAGGAGGGAAGGAACTACCGAACACAGGGCGATATTTTGAACGACCTCCGGTTCGACCCCGTTTTCTCGAAGAATGGTGCGAAGAAACAGCCCCATTTCGTCAGTGGAAATGCGGACTTCAGAAGTTTTCCTGAAAAATAATTTCAGGTCCTTGCCCTGAAATATTCCCCCGTGGATGGTGGTGTTGCCAATGTCGAGACAGAGTAACATGATGCCTTTACCGCTTGGCCAGGGAAGTAGACAAAAGGGTTTCGACCGATTGGAAGATCGCTTCCTTGGTGGTCACGCGTTCGGTCAGAGCATTCCCCTGATAGATTGCGGCCACATGCTTTCCATTCTCGGGATCCACCTCGGATAGATCGTTGTGCACCACGATATCGGCCAACGAATGCCGGAGGAGATCGCCTACGGCCCGCTCCCGCTCTTTTCCGGAGGCGTTTTGGGTGAGCTTGAAAGCCACCACCATCACGTTCCGGTTCAGACTGTAGTGACGAAGGCGGTCCACAATCTTGTGGTTCGGGGCCAGGTTCAGGGATAATTCGTGCCCGGAGGAAATTTTCCGCATTGCAGACGGAGCGACCTTCCGGCCATCGACCAATAGATGATCAACGGAATAATCACTGACCGCGGCCATATGAATGACGGCGTCGTAATGAGCCCTCCCCAGGATTTCCTTCATCTGGTTGTCCAGATTATCGAAGGAGGTGAAATCTGCCACCTGGACGGGGTTCTCGGGGGAAACGGCACGCTCGGCCTTGAGCAAGGTGACTTCATCGCCCCTTTTAAAAAAGTAGTCGGCGCAGCAAGCTCCCGTTTGACCGCTTGAACTATTGGTTATGGACCGGACCCCATCGATGGGTTCCTCCGTCCCGCCGGAAGTAATCAAAATGCGCAACGGTTTTCTACCGGGTGCATTCAGGTTGGCAAAGTAACGTTCAACCGATTCCCAAACCAAATCGGGTTCCAGCAGTTTACCCTGTCCCCTGTCCCCGCAGGCAAGCCTCCCCCTGCCGGTGGGAAGGAGTTGAACCCCCCAGGATTTGAGTTTCCCGAGGGACTCCTGCGTGGCCGGATGTCGATACATGGCAGTGTTCATTGCCGGGGCTGCGAAATAGGGCTTGGTAAAATCGTGGGCCAGAAACAGGCTTCCCAACAAATCGTCCCCCAAACCATGGGCCAGTTTGTTGAGGGTATTGGCCGTAGCGGGGCATAGCAGGGAAAAATCGGCCCACTTGACCAAGTCTATATGCGCCATCTGCCTGCCCGGCTCGAAAAGGTCGCCGTAAACCGGTTTTCCCGTCAGACCCTCCAGGGTAGAAGCTCCCACAAATTTCAGCGCTGCGGCCGAAGCAACGGTTTGCACCTCCTTCCCTTCCTGAACCCATCGGGAAATGAGGTTACATGCCTTGTAACAGGCAATCGACCCGGAGAGCTTGAATAAAACCTTAGTGGGGGACATCAAGAATTAGGAATTGGAATTTGGGGATTGGGGAGAAGGAGAGGAATCCAGCGGCAGGGGGACGTTATCTATCAATCTCACATCCTCGACGACGACAGCGCCAAACCGCCGACCCTTTATTTCTTCGACGTACTCCACCTCGAATCCTTCGGAAATCAGTTGGGCCCTGGCTTCAGCGGCGGAAGGCATTTCGCGTAAATACCGCGGAAAAGCGGCGGCGCGGGACCGGCCATTCCTGGTCAGTAAAGCATTGCGGGAACTCAGGGCCAATCCGTCCGGCTCGCGCACGGTGGCCACGGATACGATCTCCACATCCATGAACAGGGCCTGCACCATGCCTTGGACAAGCCGGAGTTGCTGGTAGTCCTTTTCCCCAAAATAGGCTCGGGAGGGCCTGATTATATTGAGAAGCTTTAAAACGACCGTCAGCACGCCGTCAAAGTGTCCCGGTCGGTGTTGGCCCTCCATCGTTCCGGAGCGCCGGCATTCAGAAACGCGATAGGAATAGCCGTCCGGATACATGGCTTCCCCGGCCGGGGAGAAAATGAAGTCGGCTCCTGCTCCTTCCGCCACGGCACGGTCGCGGTCCCAGGATTTCGGATACCGCTTCAGGTCGGTGGGATCATCAAATTGAGTCGGGTTTACGAAAATGCTGACCACGACGATATCGTTGGCTTTCCGGGCCGCGCGGATCAGTGCGAGGTGACCCCCGTGCAGGGCGCCCATGGTGGGCACCAGGCCCACCGATAGCCCCTCCGCAACGAAACGTTGCCAATGGGGGTCCCAGTCGCGGATGCGCCTGATGACGGAGATCATACGAAACTTTCCTCCTGCACGGGGAATTCGCCCGTCTTCACATCGAGGTGGTAATGCTCCAACGCGTTCCGCATCTGAGTGTATCCGTCCAGGTAGCGGCGGACGAACTTTGGCTTAAAAGAGGGGTCCATCCCCAGGAGATCCTGCAGGACGAGAACTTGGCCGGAGGTATCCGGACCCGAGCCTATGCCAATAGTCGGAATGGTGAGCAACCGGGTGATTTCCCCGGCCAGGGGCGCCGGGATGCACTCCAGCACCATGGCGAAACAGCCGGCCTTTTCCAGAGACAGGGCATCGTCCATCATCCGCCGGGCCGCATCCTCCCCCTTTCCCTGCACTTTGAATCCTCCCAACTGGTTGACCGACTGAGGCGTAAGCCCCAAGTGGCCCATGACGGGGACTCCTGACTCTACCACGTGGGCGATGTGACTCAGGTGCCCTGCCGCGCCTTCCACTTTCACGGCGTGGGCCCCCGCTTTCATGAGTTGTTCCACCGCATCCATCAGCGGCTTCAAGCCCTTGCGGTGGGCTAGAAAGGGAACGTCTCCGATAAGGAACTTGCCTGGCGCTCCCCTGGCTACGGCCCGCGTATGCATAGCCATGGTTTCGACTTCCATGAAGACCGTGCTGGGCTGACCGTGCATAACCATAGCACTGCTGTCCCCGATGAGAATGCAATCGATGGGGGTGGATTGGATGATTTTGGCGGACCATGCATCGTAGCAGGTAATCATGGAGATCTTCTCCCCATGCTCTCGCATACGCCTGAATTCGAGAATGCTCTTCATACTGGATGCTGGATGCTAGTGGCTGGATGCTGGGCATGGACTCGGACAGGGGGGCAAACCGTGCTTCGCAATGCTTCGCAGGTCAAGAGGCGCAAACCGTGCGCAAAGAGGGAATGAGCTTCCCCATCAGGTACTCGTCTCATGGATCAAGTCCTCGGTTGAAAGTGATAGATGATGTATTTTAGCGGGTCGCGGTCGAGTCCGCGCCCAATTTGAACCACCTGAATACAACCCCTAATCCAATATTTTCAACCCCTAATTTAAAAATGTACTCGGTTCTGGGTTCTGGGTTCTGGGTTCTGGATGCTGGGTTCTGGGTTCTGGGTTCTGGGTTCTGGGTTCTGGGTTCTGGGTGCCGGCCTGAGCGTTTTGTAATGAGTCAATTCCTAATTCCTAATTGGCGCCTCCCGGCGCCTTTGCGGCTATTTCCCCATCCTCATTCCTCATCCCAAAATCCTGTTCATCCTGTGTATCCATGTTTCATTTTGGATCACGATCATGATCACGATCATGATCATGATGATTTTTCCTTCTTCCTTTAATTACTGATTACTGGGCGCTGGGTGCTGGCCTGAGCGTTTTGTAACGAGTCAATTCCTAATTCCTAATTCCTAATTCCTAATTCCTAATTGGCGCCTCCCGGCGCCTTTGCGCCCCTTTTCCCCTAAATTTTGTCGAAGAGGGCGTGCCAGGCCAGGGTGGCGCACTTGATGCGGGCGGGGTACCTTCTCACGCCGGCCAAGGCGGCCAAATCTCCCAATTCTTCCGGGAACTCCTTCTCCCCGCAGGCCTGGGTGAGATGCCTGCGGAGGAGCTGGAACAATTCCTGAGCTTCACCCACGGATTTCCCTTTGAGAATCCGGGTCATCATCGAGGCCGAGGCTTGGGAAATAGCGCACCCTCGAGCCTGGAAGGTTACGGCTTCAATAGCCTCTGGCCCCATTTTCCAGTAGACCGTGACCTCGTCCCCACAAAGCGGATTGTTGCCTTCCCCCTTTCCCGTGAAGTCGGCCAGGGAACCGTAGTTCCTGGGATACTTGTTGTGATCGAGGATAATTTCCTGATAGAGCTCGGTAAGTTCAGACATCAGCCGAAGAGTTGTTTGATCTTTTCCAGAGACGCGGTCAGCTTCTCCGCTTCTTCCCTCGTATTGTAGTAGGCGAAAGAAGCTCTGGCCGTGGCGGAAATGCCATAATGCCGGTGCAGCGGTTGCGTGCAATGATGCCCGGCTCGGATGGCAATTCCATCCGAATCCAGAACCGTGGCTATGTCGTGGGGATGGACCCCCTCCAAGGTAAAGGAAATGAGGCTCACTTTTTCGGAAGCCCGACCATAAATCCTCAGCCCTTCAATACCGGATAATAATCCAGTAGCATACTGCAGCAAATCATCCTCGTATTCCATCAAGGCCATCCGGTCCAGTCCGGTGAAATAATCAATGGCCGCTCCCAAGGCCACCGCGCCACCAATATTTGGCGTCCCGGCTTCGAAACGACCCGGCGGTCGCTTGTAGGTGGTCTTTTCAAAGGTAACCTTGCTGATCATGTCTCCGCCCCCCTGAAAAGGCGGCATGCTTTCCAACAGTTCATATTTGCCATAAACGACTCCCGACCCCGTGGTACTGAAAAGCTTATGGCCGGAAAAGACATAAAAATCGCAATCGAGGTCCTGGACATCGACCGGAAAATGGCCCACCGCCTGGGCCCCATCCAGCAGAACTATCGCCCCGCAGGCATGCGCTTTGTCCACCAACTCCTTCACCGGATTGATCGTACCGAGGGCATTGGAGGCATGCGCCAGCGACA
Source organism: Opitutales bacterium (assembly GCA_964291575.2). GTDB lineage: Bacteria > Verrucomicrobiota > Verrucomicrobiia > Opitutales > UBA2995 > JAABVD01. Next base: position 602,928 of record OZ219851.1, read on the forward strand.
CTATTTTGGTTCTTTCACTCAATAACGTCTCAATTGCTTCCATGTCCAACTCCCCGGATTCCGTGACCGGAATGATCCTGAGTTTGGCCCCAACGCTCTCGCTTACCAACTGCCAGGGAACGATGTTGGCATGGTGCTCCATGGTGGTCAGGAGAATTTCATCGCCCTCTTCCAGGAAAGGAAGCCCATAGGATTGGGCAATGAGATTGATTCCCTCCGTGGTGCCGCGTACGAAAATAATTTCCTCGCTTCGGGCCGCATTCAGAAAACGGGCCACGCTTTCGCGGGCCAGTTCATAAGCATCGGTGGCCCGCTCCGCCAAATAGTGCACCCCGCGGTGGATGTTGGCGTTCGATTCCTTGTAGTGCTTTTCCAAGGCGCTGAGAACAGCGGAAGGCTTTTGGGTGGTGGCGGCATTGTCCAGATAGACCAGGGGCCGTCCCCCGATCCGGGTCCGGAGAATGGGAAAGTCCCTGCGTATACGCGCGACATCGATGGCCGTAGTCATGGGGCGACACCTTGCTGAGAATTAGTCTCGTTTCAAATAAAAAAGAAAATTTCAGGAATAAAGGCGAACGCTGGAGGCGCCACCTTGATCGAGATACGCCAACGGCGTTGAACTCCAATAACCCCTCCGGAAAAATCACTCCCCCTAGGCGGGTGAGTCGAAACCGGCTGGACTGGTTTCGGTGGGAGGCATTCTGCCCTCCACTCCGGACCTTCTTCCTTTTAACTTCTTATATTTTTCAGTGGCTCCCTCTTGCCGGCCTTGGCGAGCTTCGAAAAAGTCAATTTCGATCAAGATCACGATCAAGATCACGATCAAGATTGGCGCCTCCGGCACTCTTCACTCTTCACTCTGGCGACTCTGCCGCTTCATCTTTCTTCCTTTCTATCAATATTTTAGTGATGAAGGGCTGGGCCTCATCCAGAGAGGAGAATTTCCCATCCAGTTGTCGTTCAAAGAGCTCATCCAGAATCGTTTTGAATTGTGGACCCGGTTCCAGGCCTCTTTCCAGGAGGTGGCGTCCCATGACGACGGGCTTGGGGGCCTGCCTGGCCAGGCATTCTTCCGCCGCTACTTCCTGGAGTTGCAGCAGCCCCTGGGAAGGCCCGGGGGAACGGGGAGGACGGCCGGCCTGATCGGCCTGGATAACGGCAAACAATTCGGCCAGTGAACTGGGATGCAACTTCCTGGCCAGACGCCGGACTTGGGCATGGCTGGGTTTTTGCTGGATTTGGATGGCCGCCATATGGCAACTCACCAGCGCCCGCACCCGCGGTATCAGGCTTTTGGGAGGAGCGCCTATCGACTGCAAAAAGGACTCGGCCAAAGGAGGGCCCGTCTGATCATGGTTCGGACTAACCCACCGCAATGTTCCCTTTTTTTCTTTCTGCACAGTGGTGGAAGGCTTGCCGAAATCGTGGGCCAGGGTGGCAAACATGAGAGCGAGGCGTTCCGATTTATCAGCCTCTCGATAGGACTCCAGTTCCACCATGGCGTCGAGGCAATGACAGGTGTGAACAAAAACGTCCCCCTCGGGATGCCAGAGCGGATCTTGGGGGCAGTCGATCAGGTCGTTCAACTCGGGGTAGTGGGTGATCCACCCGGTCGCTTTCAAAAACTGCAGACCCAAGGAAGGCCGGGCCGAATGCGTAGCCCATTTCTCCCACTCCATCCAAACGCGCTCCACCGGTAATTCGTGGTAGGCATGTTTTATCCCTCGGCAGAGTTCGATGGTTTCCTGAGCTGCCGTCAAGTTGAACCGCGAGCAGAATTGAAACCCTCTCAGAACGCGCAACGGATCTTCCACAAACGCTGCACTGGTGTGTCTCAAAATGCGCGATTCCAGATCCGGTTTACCGCCAAAGGGATCCCAAACCACACCGTCTTTCCAATCGTAGGCCATGGAATTTATGGTGAAATCCCGGCGGGCAGCTGCCTGTTTCAGGTCGAGAGATCTCTCGGATCGCACGACAAATCCCTTGTGACCGGGGTCTGTTTTCGACTCCAGGCGCGGCAGTGAAAAGTCAATTTCCCCCGGCTCTAGGCGAAGTCTGGCCACGCCAAAAGCCTTGCCCACTTCGTTCACCTTCCCCAGCCGCTTCAACACCGCCATCAAGTTTTCCCAGGAAACGTCGAAGACCTCGACGTCGAGGTCTTCCGGCTCGCGCTCCAGCAACCAATCGCGAACCGCTCCACCAGAAATGCGGGGAGTTCCCACCTCCGCTACCGCATCCAATACTTTTTGGACGTTTGGGGATACGGGAAATTTACCTGTCTTTAGTCCTTGCAAGGGAAGCCTTGGAAAATTTGAGGCCGGCCAGGAAGAGGCTGCCCCAGCCGGCCAGAAACAAAATACCGCCCAAGGGGGTGACGGCGCCGAGCCAGGAGATACCACTCAGGCAGAGCAGGTAGAGGGATCCCGAAAAAATGACGGAGCCACCCAACCAGAACCAGCCTGCGAGCTTCAGCAGACGGTCGGCGGTCCGATTGTGGGATATGAATCCTATGATCAGCAGGGCCAGGCTGTGCGCCAAGAGGTAAAAGGTCGCCGTTTCCCAAGTATCAACCCGGTCGCCCCTTTGCAGAAATGCATTCAATCCATGGGCGCCGAAAGCGCCCAGAAGAACGCCCGAAAAACCCAGAATGCCCGAATACTTGATAAACCTGTGCACAGTGCGGTAGAAAAATTTGCCTCGAAAAAGGATAATCGGATTTTATGGGGGGAACTTTTTTCCAGCCCAATGGCCCAATAACGGGATGAGGTGAATTAAATGAACTTTCATGCCTCTCCCAAAGCCAAAAATGATCAACTCGCAATAGTCGGCACGAGATATGCTAAAAAACCATCGGCCTGCCAAAGTTGGCACGAGATATGCTAAAAATCCATTAACCTGCCAAAGCTGGCACGAGATATGCTAAATTTGCCCTTGTCATGAAAATAAATCTGTGCCTTATTGCCCGGACAATAATCCTTATTCCAATGAAACCGTTCTGTGCCAGTCTTGCATCAGGATGATTGTCTTACTGGAGCCGAACAGAAAAAACGAACCTGAAATCAAAATTAAGCTATGAAAAAGTTAATTGCCATACTAACTGCCTTTGCGGCGCTTTCTTCCTTGAAGGCCGAGGACATTACCGGATCGGTTTCCGTAGGCTATGAATCCCAGTACATCTTCCGCGGCTTCAAGCTGGCGGACGAATCCATGGTAGCCTCGGTCGACCTCGAATTCGACAGCGCCTATCTCGGTTTGTGGACCAACCAGCCCTTGATTCGCGGCTACGAAAACGAAGTCGACTTTTACGGAGGATTTGGCTTCGACGTCAGTGAAGGCATCTCCATGGACGTCGGGGGAACGATCTATTACTACCCTGAATCGGGGTCGAACACCGACACCTTTGAACTCTTTACCGGCTTCGTATTCGAAACGGATTTGTCCCCATCGGTATACGTTTATTACGATCTGGATCTGGAAGCTTTGACCCTGGAAAGTTCCGTAGGACACAGTTTCGAATTGGATGACAATGCCAGCTTCGACGTTGCCGCATTCATGGGTTGGGTTGATGTGGAAGGCGCCAGCTACTCCTACTTCGGAGCATCCGCCGATGTGGTTTTCAGCATAAGTGACAACAGCTCCGGTTATGTCGGAATTCGCGCCACCGATGGATCGAGCGGTCCGGAGGGTGAGATCTGGGGAGGAGCAGGCCTGACGGTTGGATTCTAATCGGACGACAATTTTTAACTGAAAAGCCTGTCTCCTCGGACAGGCTTTTTATTTTTTCATCTGCTTCCCTTCCATGGTTGACAAAGCGTTGACGACTCTGCATTTTCCCTCCTTTTTCTCGAAAATCACATGAAAACCACGTTGGCAAGGAAAGAGACGGTGCAACGGAAGTGGTACGTGGTGGACGCGACCGGCCAAACCCTGGGCCGGTTGGCCGTCAGGATAGCCGACACCTTGCGTGGCCGGGGCAAACCGATCTACACCCCACACGTCGATACCGGAGATTTCGTCATCGTTACCAATGCGGATAAAGTTGTGGTTACGGGGAGGAAGGAAGACCAAAAGCAATACATGTTCTACACAGGTTGGGTCGGAAATGAAAAGTATCGGAACCTGGCCGATTTCCGGGCAAAGAGGCCGAACTTCATCATCCACCACGCCGTCAAGGGAATGCTGCCCAAAAACAACTTGGGTCGCCTGATGTTGAGCAAACTGAAGATCTATTCCGGATCGGAACACCCCCATAAAGCCCAAGAGCCCATTCCACTTCAAACTCTCTGACATGAGCGCTCAGGATATATTTCTCGGAACCGGTCGCCGCAAGACCGCCACGGCCCGCGTTCGCCTTCAGGAAGGGGCGGGTAATATCACGGTAAACAACAGGGAGTTGAATGCCTATTTCTGCCTGGATCAAGCGGTGAGAACGGTTGAAGGCCCCTTTCAAACACTGGACATGAAAGGCAAGTTCGACGTCGTGGCCAAAGTCCGGGGCGGGGGTGTCAATGGTCAGGCGGGAGCCTGTGCCCTTGGTATATCCAGAGCCCTTCTCAAATACGACGAGGAATTGAGAACGCCCCTTAAAAAAGCGGGTCACCTTCGTCGAGATCCCCGCCGACGTGAGCGTAAAAAGGCAGGCCAACCCGGCGCGCGGAAACGCTTCCAGTTTTCCAAGCGCTAGAATCCGGGGACCAGCGAGTTCTCTCTTTTTACGCCCTCCCTGGACACGGTCATGGAGGGCTTCCTGATTTCCGCGTTTTCCGCATTACCAAATTCAACCCCATAAAATACAAATTTTTCCCATGAAAATCGGCATAGTAGGCGCTTCCGGTTATTCGGGAGAGGTTCTCCTTACCCTGCTGTTGCGGCATCCCGATATTGAAGTGACAGCCGTCACTTCGCGCAAACGGCACGGGCAGAAAGTCCGGGAGGTTTTCCCCGCCCTGAAAAATCGGGCGGACGACTTGATCTTCACGGCCTCGGACCCCATTGAATTGGCGGAAAATCCGCACCTCGATCTGGTTTTCCTGGCTCTGCCGCACGGGGTGGCGAGCGAATATGCCATCCCCCTGTGCCGGACGGGGAAAAAAGTCGTCGATTTGAGCGCCGACTACCGGCTTTCCTCGGCTGACCTCTACCGTCAGTACTACGGCCACTCCCATCCGCATCCCGACTGGTTGTCCAAATCTTCCTACGTTATTCCGGAGGTTTCCGGAGACGCCTGGAAAGACCACCAACTCATCGCCGCGCCGGGGTGTTATCCAACCAGCATCCTGATCCCGCTATTGCCGCTTTTCAATGAGGGTATCCTTCCCTGTAAAGGCATCGTGATCAATTCCATGAGCGGGATCAGCGGCGCCGGAAGAAAGGTGGCCGAAGATTTCATTTTTTGTGAGAGAAATGAAAGCGTAAAGGCCTATGGATTGGCCAACCATCGGCACATCTCGGAAATTGAGGAGCAACTCGGCCTCGCCGCCGGGATGCCCGTCGTGGTTCAGTTTACCCCTCACCTCATCCCCATGAACCGGGGCATCGCCACAACCATAACGGTCCCAAAATCCGGCGCCGTTACCGAAACCGTCTACGAGATCTGGCAAAAGACATATGCAGGCAAGCCGTTTGTCGGACTGCTCGATTCGGGACAGACTCCCGATACCAAGCATGTGGTCCACACCAACCGGATCGATATCTCCGCCACTTGCGATGAGAGAACGGACAACCTTATCATTACCTCCGCATTGGACAATCTGACCAAAGGGGCAGCCGGTCAGGCTATCCAGATTATGAACCTGTGGCTCGGGTTCAAAGAAACAGCGGGGCTTTTGTAAACCTGCCATGAAAACCATCCCCACACCGTCCGAAGCTGAAATCATTGCCAAAGCCAAGGTATTGCTGGAAGCCCTTCCCTACATCCAGGAGTTTCGCGGCAGCATATTCGTGATCAAGTACGGTGGCAGTTTCATGGATGACCCCGATCCCGCGGTCAGATCCCGGGTTGCAACCGACATCGTGTTTCTGGCCTCGGTGGGGATTCAGGTAGTGGTAGTGCACGGGGGAGGAAAGGCCATTTCCGCTGCCATGGAAGAATCCGGCATTAAACCGGTCTTTATCGACGGCCTGCGCTACACCGATAAAAAAACGATTTCCATCGTAGAAAAGACCTTAAACCAAACGGTAAACCTGGATATCTGCCAGATCATACAGGCCAAAAAGGGCAAACCGTTGGCCTTGGCCGGGCAAAAGCTTTTCTCCTGCCGGAAACTGGATAGGGACCACCTCGGCCAAGAAATGGATATCGGTTTCGTAGGGGACATTCAATACGTGAAAACCCGCCTCATAAAGCGGGCTATTTCCCAGGGATACACCCCGGTCATTTCACCGCTTGGCGGAGATGACGAAAACAACCTCTACAACATAAACGCCGATGTCGCCGCGGCACACGCGGCCTGTTCCCTGAGGGCTCGGCGGCTGGTTTACCTGACGGATGTGCCCGGACTCCTGAGAGATCCACGGGATGGCCGGTCCATCATCTCCCACCTGAAGGAAAGTGAAGTGCCTCGACTGAAGAAAGACGGGGTCATAGGGAAAGGGATGCTCCCCAAGGTCGATTCGGCCATCAAAGCCCTGCACGAAGGGGTTCACCGCGTCCACTTTGTTCCCGGAAACCTCCCCCACAGCATACTGCTGGAAATCTTCACCGATAAAGGAGTTGGAACGGAAATTGTCCACTAGCCTCAAACCTACCCTAAAGTGCATTCGGAAAATAAGATAGAAACCTTGTATCACCGGTATTGGTTGAACAATTACGCCGCCCCCAACCTCACCCTCATCAGGGGAGAGGGCGAGAAAGTGTGGGACGATCGAGGCCGTCAATACCTGGATTTCACTTCCGGGATAGCCACCACCTCCATCGGGCATTGCCACCCGAAACTGGTAGCGGCTATCGGTAGACAGATCGAAAAGATCATCCACGTAAGCAATTTGTTCCGGAACGAAACCCAAGCCCGACTGGCCGAGACCCTGGTGGAGAAGATCGCCCCCGGACGGGTATTCTTCTGCAATAGTGGAACCGAAGCGAGCGAAACCCTCCTCAAGCTCTCGCGATTGTTCGGCGCGAAAAAAAGGGGAACAAACCCCTTCAAGGTGATAGTTTCCAGCAACGCATTTCACGGAAGGACCTTCGGGGGCATGAGCGCCACGCCACAACCCAAGATCCAAAATAGCTTTAAGCCGCTCCTGCCGAATTTCCCGGTCGCGAAATTTAACAACATCGACAGTTATGCCGCTTTGATCGACCGTGATACGGCGGCAATCCTCATCGAACCCATTCAGGGAGAGGGAGGAATTCACGTGGCCACGAGGGAGTTTCTACGGGATTTGAGAACCCTTTGCACGGACAATGGAATCCTCTTGCTCATGGATGAAGTGCAGAGCGGCATGGGGAGAACGGGCGCCTTCCTGGCCCATGAAATCGCCGGAATTACCCCCGATGCCATCGGATTGGCCAAGGGATTGGGCGGCGGTTTTCCCATTGGCGCAGTCTGGATATCCGATGCCTACGCCGATCTCTTTACCCCTGGCAGTCACGGCAGCACCTTTGGCGGGAACCCTTTGGGATGCGCCGCCGCCCTGGCCGTTCTGCAAACGATCGACGAAGAAAACCTCTTGTCGCGAGTGAGAAAATTGAGCGCCCCGTGGATTGAGCAGCTCAATGATCTGAAAAAGCGGCACGAACTGATTGTGGAAGTAAGGGGAAGGGGATTTCTCATCGGTCTCGAGCTGAAAGAGAATCCCGGCGATCTTCGAAACCTTCTCCAGCAGGTCGGCCTTCTCACCGTGGCGGCGAGCGGCAACGTTCTGCGCCTGCTTCCCCCCCTGACCGTTTCCGAAGCATCCCTGCGGAAATCCATTCAAACATTGGACACCGCCTTGACCGCTCATAGCGAGACCAAGGCCGCGAAACCTTAAGCCCATGGAATGATGAAACACTTTCTGAAATCAAGCGACCTGAAGGATTTCGAAGTCGAAAAGGTTTTTGCCCTCTCCCGACAGTTCAAAAAAACCCGGGGAGAGCGGGAGCTGTCCGTTTTGAGGAATCAGTCCTGGGGCTTGATTTTCTTCAAGGCCAGCACCCGCACGAGAATATCCTTCCGGGTGGGCATTCAGGAGATGGGGGGCCATCCCGTGCACATCGATCAGAATGAGATTCAACTCAGCCGGGGAGAGAGCATTGAAGACACCGCCCGTGTTCTATCCCGCTACCTGCACGGTCTCGTCATTCGTTGTTACGAACATAGCCTGCTGGAGCAATTCGCAGCCCATGGCAGTATTCCCGTGGTCAACGCCCTCTCCGATTTCCTGCACCCTTGTCAGGTTTATTCCGACGCCTTTACCCTGCTGGAACGCTGGTCGGACGGGAAGCGCTTCCTGAATGCATTGAAGGGCAGGAAAATCGCCTTTTTTGGGGACACGGCCAGCAATATGGCCAATTCCTGGATCCTCAGTGGATCGCTCTTCGGAATGGAAGTCGCCCTGGCCGGGCCAAGGCAATACGCACCGGGACCCGAAATCGAAACCGCCATCGAATCTTCCGGATTCACCCCGACCTACACCTTCCATACCGATCCGATGGAAGCCGCGGAAAACGCCGATGTAATCTACACCGACGTCTGGGTGAGCATGGGCAAAGACGGCGAAGCATCCGACCGCCACAAGGTCATGGCACCATACCAGGTCAACGCATCCATCATGGCCCGAGCCAAACCGGAGGCCCTGTTCATGCATTGCCTGCCGGCCCACCCGGGTTTCGAGGTAACGCAAGAGGTCATGGACAGTCCGGCTTCCATTGTGTTTGATCAGGCGGAAAACCGGTTGCATACCCAAAAGGCCATCCTGGCCGTGCTGGCCGAATCCAATAAACGCTAACTCATCCCGTATTTACCATGAAAATCGTCTTAGCCTATTCCGGGGGTTTGGATACCTCCGTGCTGGTGCGGTGGTTAAAAGATCACTTCAAAGCAGAGGTCATCACCTTCGCGGCGGATCTGGGACAAGAGGAAGAATTGCACGGCTTGGAGGAAAAGGCTGTCTCGACCGGAGCAAGCGCCCATTTCAGTACGGATCTGGTGGAAGAATTTGCTCGCGATTTTGTTTTTCCCATCCTCCGGGCCAACGCGGTTTACGAGGGCCAATACCTCCTCGGCACTTCCATAGCCCGACCCCTCATCGCCAAGGCCCAAATCGATATTGCCCGGGCTGCCCAAGCCGATTCCGTGGCCCACGGAGCCACCGGAAAAGGCAACGATCAGGTCAGGTTCGAACTGACTTATGCTGCGCTGGCGCCCGACCTGAAAGTGATTTCGCCCTGGCGCATGAAAACCTTCCGCCAAACTTTTCCAGGGCGGCGGGAGATGATCGAATTCTGTACAAAACACCAAATCGACGTGGAGGCCACGGCCTCCAGGCCTTACTCCATGGATCGCAACCTGCTACATATTTCCTATGAAGCGGGTATACTGGAAGATCCCTGGTTCGATCCAACCGTTCCGGAAAACAAATCCATGTTCAAACTTACGGTCGATCCCCAGGACGCTCCGGACAAGCCCGAGTATGTAGAATTGACCTTTGAGAAAGGCGATTGCACCCAGGTCAACGGCGAAACCCTCTCACCCGCCCAAGCGCTCCGCAAATTAAACCGACTGGCGGGCAGGCACGGCATCGGCCGAGTCGATTTGGTGGAAAACCGCTTCGTCGGCATGAAGAGCCGGGGCGTTTATGAAACCCCTGGAGGCACCCTCCTATGGCAGGCTCACCGCCAGATGGAAACCCTGACCATGGACCGGGATCTAATGCATTTGCGCGACAGTCTGATTCCCAAATACGCCGAGTTGGTCTACTACGGCTTCTGGTACTCGCCCGAGCGGGAAGCCCTTCAGGCCCTGATCGACAAAAGCCAGGAAACCGTTACCGGAACGGTGAGGCTCAAGCTCTACAAGGGAAACGTCATTACCGTTGGGCGAAAATCCCCCGTCTCTCTTTACGACCAGAACGTGGCTTCCATGGAAGGAGTTGAAAGCGATTACAATCCCGACGACGCAACCGGTTTCATTCGATTGCAGGGTCTCCGGTTGCGCGCCCGCCACCGGGCCCAAGGTGGTGAGAGGAAGTAGGAACTCTGGCAATAAATCAACGTTTGACGCCATCCCGGAACCCTCCTTGAATGCTCCTCCTTATGGGCCTGGATGGCGGAATTGGCAGACGCGCCGGACTCAAAATCCGGTTCCCTTTGGGAGTGAGGGTTCGACTCCCTCTCCAGGCACCATTGAAGGCGCTTCGCGCCAATTAGGAATTAGGAATTAGGAATTAGGAATTATATGAGTTGCTGAGTTGCCGATAGGGAGAGGCGCCTTTGCGTTGCTTGGCGATCTTTCCGCCTTCACGGATTACGGCGTGACAAGTTGCGAGAGTCCATTTCGATCACGATCACGATTAAGTACCCAGAACCCAGAACCGAGAGCCCAGAACCCAGCACCCAGTAATCAGTAATCAGTAACCAGTAATTAAAGGAAGAAGGAAAAATCATCGTGATCCTGATCATGATCGTGATCGTGATCGAAAATGAAACCTCAGAGGAGGCGCTTCTCGTCACTGAACTCTGATCCCTTTTCTCTGACAACTAATTAATTTGACTCTCGCAAGGATCGCCAACCTGCGCAAACCCAGCACCCAGCACCCAGCACCCAGCACCCAGCACCCAGCACCCAGCACCCAGCACCCAGCACCCAGCACCCAGCACCCAGCACCCAGCACCCAGCACCGAGAACCCAGCACCCAGAACCGAGAACCGAGAATTTAGAATTGACCCCCTTCCTTCGTAACCCAGACTCTCCCCTCTTTATTCTGGTTCGGGCCGTAGCGCAGCCTGGTAGCGCACTTGCATGGGGTGCAAGGGGTCAGGAGTTCAAATCTCCTCGGCCCGACCAAATTCTCAACTGGACAGCCTTACTTTCGAGCCGGTTGGAGGAACTCCCTGCTACTGTGGTGTCCCGGAAATTCCCTTGCACGCCCGTCGGGGTCATGCCGCAGAAAATTTATGTCGTCAGAGGTTGCCCCCTGGGGCCGGTCTCCACCGAAACCGTTTGTCGTCCGGGGTGCGCTTTCAACTGATTGAAAAACGCGACTTCACATTTTCCCCATCAGCGCCTAAGGTTGTCTCATTATGAAACGTGTTGTTCTTATTCTTTCGGGCTGCGGCGTCTACGATGGAGCGGAAATTCACGAATCGGTGTTGACCCTCCTGGCGCTGGATAAGGCGGGCGCAGACGTGACGGTGGCGGCGCCCGACGTAGATCAGTTCCATGTGGTGAACCATCAAACGGGAGAAGTCATGCAAAATGAATCCCGCAACGTCCTGCTGGAATCCGCCCGCATTGCCCGGGGTCCGGTAAAGCGGGTGGCGGAGCTGAAGGTGGAAGATTATGATGCAGCCGTTTTACCCGGTGGTTACGGCGCGGCCAAGAACCTGAGCTCTTTTGCCGTGGATGGCGCCGATTGCACCGTGGAAAAGAGCGTGGCCGATTTTCTCCGACAATTTCACGATGCGGGCCATCCCATCGGATTTGCCTGCATTTCCCCCGCCATTGCCGCCAAGGTTTTTGGCGAGGAAGGGGTCCACCTGACCGTCGGCAATGATGAGGATACCGCGGCCGCCCTGGAGGCGAATGGAGCCAGGCACGTCAATTGCCCGGTCGAAGCCTTTGTCATCGATGAAGGTTTGAAAATAGTTTCCACCCCAGCCTACATGCTCGGACCCAGGATTTCCGACGTGGAAACCGGTATATCCCGGTGGATAAAGGCCGTCCTGGAACTGGTGGAATAAGCGCTGTTTTTATTGTTTTGCTTCCGCTCGGAACAAGGCGCAGGGTTCCCAGATTCGATAGAGCATGCACCCCCATTATCGCCCCGACATCCCCTATCCTGAAGCGCCGGATATCCTGCAAAAGCGCAGTTTGCTGCCGGGAGATCTGGAAGACGTCGAGGGGGCGTTAAAAGAGGTCTACCATTGGATGTATCTGGCTCGCCGGACCGATGACCGGTTGCGGGACCTGTTCCGGCAAGGATTGGTCTACGGAACCCTGGCCGGGGGCCAGGGCAACGAGGGCTTGGCCGCCCCCATCGGCCTCTTGTTGGACCGGGAGATAGACGTGGTTTGCTTTTCTCACCGCAATCTGGCATCCCATTTGATCTGGAGTGATCATCTCTGCGATCACCTGTGTCAGTACATGGCCAATTCGGGCAGCCCCACCCTCGGTCGGGAAGGCAATGTTCACCACGGAGATCCGCTCAACCGCAGCCTGCCGATCATCAGTCATTTGGGGACCATCATTGCCAGTGTCCTGGGGTCGATCGATTCCCAGAGACGTTTGGGTCACCCTGCCCTGGGGATCGGATTTATCGGGGACGGGGCCTCCAGCACCGGAGATATCCACGAGACCATGAATTTGGCCTCCGTATTGAATATCCCCATGGTATTTATCATTGAAAACAACGAGTACGCCTACTCCACGCCCATCAGTGAACAATGTGCGGTAGAATCCCTGGCCAGCCGGGCCACGGGTTACGGTATGGATTACACCATCCTGGAGATTTCCCACACGGAAGAAATTCTTACCGCATTCCACCGGATCTTTGCCAGGGTTCGACGGTCGGGCAAACCCACCGTGGTCGAAGTCAAGACCCTGCGCCTGCAGGGACATGCCGCTTACGACACCTGCCATTACCTCACGGAGGATATTATGGAAGGTTGGAACCGCAGAGACGCCAACCCTATCCTGCGGGAAAGGTTGATCCGGTCCTTGGGACCCGAAGCCATTGTGGAGGCCGAAAGGGAAATCGACGCTTTTTTGGATACCTGCATCAAGGTATCCCTGGCTCAGCCTCCCATCCCGGAGCAGGACCTGGAAAGAGAATCGTTTTCCCATACCTTTACTCCCGTGCGATGGAAGAAAAAAGAGGCCGCATTCAAAAACCTGACTTTCGCCCAGGCCTTGAACCACGCCCATAGAATGATTCTGGAGGACTCCGATGTATCCATTGTCATGGGCCAGGACATTGCCACCTATGGAGGCGCATTCAAGGTTACCGATGGCCTTTTCGATGCGTTTGGCAGGGAGAGGGTATTGAACACACCTCTGGCGGAATCGGCCACCGTCGGATATGGAATCGGCCTGGCTTTCAACGGTCACCGTCCCATCATAGAATTTCAGTTTGCCGATTTTGCCACCGACGCCACCACCCAAATATGCCTTAACGCGGGAACCTTTTATTTTCGCTCCGGGGCCAAGCTTCCCCTGGTGCTGCGCTTCCCCTGCGGGGGGGGACTCACCTTCGGATCGTTCCATTCCCAGGAGTTGGAGGCGCTCTATATCCATTTCCCCGGCCTCAAGGTTCTGTATCCCAGTACCGTACAGGATGCATTTGACGCCATGCTGGCCGCTTATGAGGCGGATGATCCGGTATTGTTGTTTGAGCATAAAGGCCTCTACCGCGGATTGCGGGATGACGTTATCTTCCACGGCCACCACCACCGGGTTTGGAAATCGCGCCTGGTCCGGGAAGGTCATTTCGCCACTTTCGTGACCTATGGGAAGATGGTCGGGACCTGCGAAAAGATCTGCGCCTACTTGGAGGATGAATATGAATATTCCCTGGAACTGATCGACCTGCGCGCATTGAAACCGGTCGACCTCGATCCCATTCGGGAATCGATCCGCAAAACGGGCCGGTTGATCGTAGCGCACGAGGCCCGCCTCAATTCAGGCTTCGGCGCTCAAATCGTCAGCCAAATGATGGAAGAACTTTTTTTTGAAATGGAAGCCCCGCCCCTGCGCATCGGGGCCCTGGATACCCCCGTCCCCTTCGCCCGGTCACTCGAGGAAATGTACCTTCCCACAGAGGATTCCATCATGGGGGAAATCATCGATTGGTTGGAGCAATTCGATTGAGTCATGGGAGAAAAGCGTTCACATCCCACCCCCCCATCCGATTTGGAGTGGCGAAAAATCAAGCTGCTCGCCCTCGACGTGGACGGGGTGCTCACGGATGGAACCATCTTCACGGGACCGGATGGATTTGAATTGAAGCAATTTTCCGTCCTGGATGGCCTGGGCCTGGTTTGCCTGAGAAAGGCGGGGTTGATCCTCGCCGTCATTTCGGGCCGCTTGTCGCCCGCCACCACCTCCCGCATGACCGAACTGCGCTTCAACCACATCATCCAGGGCAGGAGAGACAAAGGCAAAGCCCTGGAGGAACTGGCCGGCCAATTGAAACTGGCCCCGGAAGCGATTTGCTATGTAGGGGACGACGTGATTGACGTGCCCGCCATAGAGTATGCGGGCATTGGGGTTACCGTGGCGGATGGAACCCCTCTCGCATTGCAATCGGCCGACTGGACCACTGAAAAGGGTGGCGGCAAAGGGGCGGTTCGCGAGGTGTGCAACCGAATACTTGAAAGCCGGAACGATAGCGTATTAGCTTTGTCCCACAAATCCTGATGCACCCCAAAATCCGCTTCCCGGTCAAACCGTGGTTCGCCCTGATTCCCTTGGCCTTGGCCAGCGGAATTTATTTGAGTTCGCAGATCTTGCCCGACGCTCCAGTGGAAGGATTCAGGGTCACCATGTTCAATGATCTGGGTTATAGGATATGGTTCCTGACCGGGGACTCCGCCGCCCACCGAGAGGGAGGGCAAGTCGATATGAAGGGTTTGGATTTGGAGGTTTATACGGGCGAGGAACAAAACCGGCTGGACTTCCGCATGGTGGGAGATAACGCCACTTATCTCGGCCATAACAAATTGTTGTTCGGAGACCGGGGAGTCAAAGTGGTTTCTGAAGCCTTCACCATCGAAGGGGAACAATGGAGGTATGATCAGGAAGCCCGCCGCATTCAGGTGAGTGAAAACGTAAAAGTAGTTCTGGATTACGAAATGGAACCCTTTTTCAAATGAGGAAATTGATTATTCCCCTTTTGGCCCTTATCGGCCTGCTCCCTTTGGCCCGGGCTCAGGAGGCCGTGGTGACGACCGATACGGTTATAACCGGGGATCACCTGGAAATGTTGAGTGGGGATGAAAAGTCCGAATTTCACATCACCGGCCAGGTTCAAGTGACCGGCACCAACCTCCGCCTGACTTGCGATGAACTGCATATTACTTCCGTCAAGCGAGGTGACCCCAGCGACACCATTGGCAAGATTGGCAACGTGACTGAGATCATTGCCATCGGCAACGTTCGCGTGGAACAAAAAGGCCGTTTCGCCTCGGGAGGCCGGGCCGAATTCTTTCCCGAAGAGGGAAAAGTGTTGTTGACCGACCGTCCCATGGTAACGGATGCCCAGGGAACGGTTTCGGGAACGGAAATAGAATGGTTTCACGGTCAGCGCCGCGCCCTGGTTCGAGGTGGCGAACACCGGGTGAAGGTCACCCTCCCCCAATTACCGGATTTGGGACCCGGTCCCGCAGTTCCCGAGGATGCTGCGGCCGACCAGACCGAATCCAATGATCAGAATTGAGCGAAATGGCCGCAACGGTAACAATTTCCACCCTGGACCTGGATAAGAGTTACTCCGGCCGAAAAGTCGTGGACAAAGTAAGCATCCAGGTATCGTCGGGCGAAGTTGTGGGCCTGCTCGGTCCCAATGGCGCCGGTAAAACCACCACTTTTTACATGATCGTCGGCCTGGTGCCGGCATCGGGAGGCAGGGTGTTGATAGGCGACGTCGATGTGACTCCCTACTCCATGCACCGGCGCTCCCGACTGGGCATTGGTTATCTCCCCCAGGAACCTTCCGTATTCAGGAACCTGTCCGTATACGATAACATAAAGGCCATTGTCGATACCTTGCCCATCAAGAGAAAATTGCGCAAAGAGAGGATCGACCATCACCTCAATGAACTGGGGCTCACCCATCTATCCAAACAGAAAGCCTACACCCTGAGCGGAGGAGAGCGACGCAGGCTGGAAATTTCCCGGGCTCTGGTCACCGAACCCAAATTTCTCCTCATGGACGAACCATTTAGCGGAGTTGATCCCATTAACGTGGCGGAAGTTCAGAAAATCGTCCTCGAATTGAGCAAACGAGGAATCGGTATCCTGATCACCGATCACAACGTGCGCGAAACCCTGAGGATTGTAAATCGCGCCTATCTCCTCCACAATGGACAAGTCCTTCGAGAGGGAACGAGCGACTTTTTAACCAATGACGAAGTGAGCCGGGAATTTTATCTGGGTGAAAATTTCAACTTGTGAAGACCGCCGATGAATCTCCGGGCAAAACCCAAATTGGTGGAAAGTAGCAAAGTCGAGACCTTCTGCGAGAGGTTTAAAGAGCCCGGGCAGCTCACTCTTGCGGCCGCCTTGGTGAGGGCAGCTCGCATTTTTGGGCCACGACTCAGCCAAGGAACTCAACGAACGGCTCATCGCTCATATCGCTCATCGAGCCCGCTCGAAAAATTTTAATGTTAATAAATGGCGTCGATCTTAAAAATTTCTTGTCCAAATCGGGCCTTCCAATGGGGCTCCAAACGCCGGTCCGATTCTCTAAGCTACTAGTAATGACAAGCTTCCGGCTTTGAAAAATTTCCCTTTCAATTGCAAGAAGTTTCCCTGGATAAGTTACTGGCAAACCATCGTTAATAAGTTGTGGAAAAGTTCCTCTTGAAAATGAGGTAAAAAATCCAATTCTCACTAATCAACGGGGGCAGCATCCAAAAGCTGAAACTTTCAATGTGGACCTTGCCCCTTTATTTTTTTTAAAATTCGATCTGCACTTTTCCTATAACCTGCTACCAATCAATAATTTAAGTAAAGCACCATATTCTATTCACGGTAATTCTCTTTCCTAACCGAATGCAAAATGACGCTTTAATTGCCTCGGACCCACTCATGCGCTCTCTAACCTACCAATCCGCATGCGGGGTCCTAACGACTTGTGAATAATTACGAGTCGAATTGGAAATTATGTCACAATTTTCCAAAGCTGATACCCTATGGGATGTCGTAAAACCCGAACTGAAAGGCAAATTTGAGGGCGATGTCTACAACATGTGGTTCAAGCCCATTTATTGCCTTCAGCAAACCGATACCAGCGTCGTCCTGAGCGTGCCCGATGAGTTTTCCTCCATCTGGATCGAGGATAACTACCTGGACCTTATTTCGGACGAGATTCGCATAGTGGCGGGGCAGCCCATCAAGGTTTCCTTGGAGGTCTTGGAATCGAATAACCGGCGGAAGGAATTGGATTTGGAACGCGACCGGCCTACCAGGATAACGGATCGCACCCGGGAAGAAATACCCCAGGTGGACCGGATTCCGGAACCCTCCACCATCGGCAATATCCTCAATCCGAAAAATACCTTTGAGAATTTCGTCGTTGGAGAAAACAACAACTTGGCCCATGCCGCAGCAGTGGCCATCAGCAATGCCCCGGGAAGAGCTTACAATCCCTTGTTCATCTACGGTGACACCGGTCTGGGCAAAACCCATCTCATGCACTCGGTGGGGCACTTCATTTCAAAGAAAAATCGCTTGGCCAAGGTGGCCTACGTCTCCACGGAAAAATTCACCAACGAATTTATTCGGGCCATTCAGGAGAATACCCTGGTAAAGTTTCGCAAGCGCTACCGCAGAGTGGATGTCCTCCTGATCGATGACATCCATTTCCTCAGTGGAAAAGAAAGAATCCAGGAGGAATTTTTTCACACTTTTAACGACCTCTTTGAATCCGGAAACCAAATTTTCCTGACCAGCGATCGGCCGGCCGGGGAAATTGCCAAATTGGAGAGCCGGCTGGTCTCGCGGTTTCAGTGGGGACTGGTCTCCGACATGCAGGCTCCCGATCTGGAAACCCGAATCGCCATCTTGACCAATAAGGCCAATTTGCTCGGCACTCAACTTTCACGGGATGTGCTTCAATTTATTGCCGAAAACGTGTCGCGGAATATTCGCCGTCTCGAGGGGGCCTTGACCCGGGTGGCCAGTTACACGGCCCTGATGGACAAGGAGGTAAATCTGGAGGTGGCGGAGCATCTCCTCAGTGATATCCTGCAGGAGGAAGCTCAGAATCAGGTGACGATAGAGAAAATTCAGAAGCGGGTCACCCACTTTTACAACCTTCGTCTTTCCGACATGGTGAGCCGGCGCCGACCGGCCAACATTGTATTTCCCAGGCAAATTGCCATGTACCTAAGCCGAATCCTTACCAGTCATCCCCTCAAGGAAATTGGTGAAGCCTTTGGTGGCAGGGATCATGGGACGGTCATTCACGCCTGTAAAACGGTGGAAAACATCATGGACCAGGATGAGTCCACCCGCCGTAGCGTGGAATACCTCAAGACCCAACTGGCAAAATCCAAGGGTTGACATGGAGTTGAGCGACTCCCAGAAAGAGGTTATATCCGCATGGGTGGCCGATGGGCTCAAGTTGGGCGATATTCAACGGCGGCTGAGCGAAGCATTCGGCATTTCCCTTACCTACATGGAGACCCGCTTTCTGCTGGACGATCTGAACCTGGATTTGATTTCGCAGCCCAAGACGGTCGATTCCGACCTTTCCCAAGCGGTTCATGGGGAACTGGAAGGGGCTCGGAAACGAGAGCAAGGGGAGGACTTTGGCGATCCCGCGCACGAAAGAGGCAAGGTGAAGGTCAGCCTGCATCGCATCAACCGGCCCGGAACCGTAGCCGGTGGAAAGGTGACCTTTTCCGATGGAAACGCAGCGGAGTGGGCTTTGGACCAGATTGGGCGACTCGTGTTGAATGCCGAGAAGGATGGATACCAGCCCACAGAGGGAGATTTGGAGAAATTTCAGAGAGAATTGAGCGCCTTATTGCAGAACCGCGGCTACTGAACGCGGTTTTCGCAGCTTTGAGCTTTACTCTTCGGCCAAACTGTCGAAGTTAACCTGCTGAGAAGTGAAACATCTTATCCGGGATATCAGAGGAAAATTGTCGAAAGCGTCCATCCCCTTGGCTGTTATTTCCCTCCTGTTTTTTTCCTTCCCGGTCAATTTGGCCGCAACAACGCAGGTGGTGGATTGCATCTCCGAATTCTCGGGAAACGAGGAAGCCCTGGAAGAGTGCTTATCCCAATTCTTCCGGCCCGATTCCATGGATGCCAATGAACTGTTGGGCGTTCATCGCACTATCCTGAACCAACTGAAAGATTTCGACTATGAAACGGTCCATTACGGCGCCAAAATCTCGGCAAAGCTATGCATTGTCCACTTGGCCGCGGATTGGTACTCGGCCGATGTCGCGGCCCGTCTCGTGGCGAGAATCGAGGAGGAGATAGGGGGAGATCTGGCCTCGATAATCGCCGAGGCCACGGTATCGGGGGCCATCGAAGCGTCTGAAGCCCTGGGTGCCCTCAATGCCCCCGCGGCCACTTCCGCTTCCTCGAAAAGCCTCGTGGTCCGGCCCGTGGCTGCAACTACCACTGACCCGGTTCCCATTTATTTTGACAACGAGGTCGTGGTCAGCTCCCCAACCGACGGCAACCCCGCTCCCTAGTGTGCCGTCTCTTAAATTAATCACCACAGAGAACCCAGAGGGCACAGAGGAGTAAAATGCCAAAGGCTCCATCGTGATCGTGATCGTTACCGCGAAGCGACATCTTCCAATTAAAACATGGATGAACAGGATGGACAGGATAAGGGGCGCCAAATAGGAATTTTGTGGTTATTTGGGAATGAACTCTCTCAAAGGCCAATTCATTCCTCTAAGGTGTCTGCCGGATGGAATGTTGATTCATTGTGGAACCCCGTTGGGGTTCGGTCATATGGGTGTTCTCAATTCAGGAGTTCCAGGAACTCGCGCTCGCTCAAAACCTCTACCCCCAGTCTCTGAGCTGCACGCAGCTTCGATCCGGCCTTCTGACCAGCTACCAAAAAGGCCGTTTTTTTGCTCACGCTTCCCGCAACCTTTCCGCCGGCCTTCTCGATGCGTTCCCTGGCTTCCTTGCGCTTCAAATTGGGCAATGCGCCCGTAAGCACGAAGGTCTTGCCGGTTAACGCTTGCTTTGATCCGGACCGCTCGGGGAGTGCGAGAGTGGTGGCCAATCCCGCGGCAATCAATCCATGGACCATTTTTCTTTGTGCGGGATCCTCAAAAAAAGCCACGATGCTTTGAGCAAGGATGGGGCCGATCCCTTCGATTTCAGTCAGTTGATCCGCCTCGGCTCCGGCCAACTTTTCCAAGTCCATGAATGTGTTGGCCAACACTTTGGAAACCGCTTCACCAACGTGTTGAATTCCCAAGCCGTGAATCAGCCGCCAAAGCTCCTTACCTTTGCTCGCCTCCAGCGCTTTCAGCAGATTGTCGGCCGACTTTTCGGCAAACTTATCCAGCCCGAGCAAATCTTTTTTTTCCAAACCATACAAATCGACGGGGGAAGCCACCAGCCCCCGACCCACCAACTGGTCAACCACAGCCTCGCCCAAACCCTCAATATCCATGCATTGCCTGGAAGCAAAGAAACCGATTCGCCTTCGAATCTGAGGGGGACAACCCATCGTATTGGGGCATCGCAAGGCCGCTTCCCCCTCGGTCGGAATCACCTCGGTTCGACAGGCCGGGCAATGCGTGGGAAATACATACCGGGCCAGTCCGGGGGCGCGTTTATCCGTCTCCACCTCAATGATTGCCGGAATGATTTCACCGGCTTTTTCGACTTTCACGAAGTCGCCGATCCGAACGTCCTTTCGAGCTATTTCATCTCGGTTGTGAAGGGTTGCTCTGGAAACGGTCGTTCCCCCCAACTGAACGGGTTCCAGAATCGCCACCGGAGACAAGGCGCCCGTTCTTCCCACTTGTATGGAAATGTCGAGCAACCGCGTTACCACCTGCTCCGCCTCAAATTTATAGGCGATGGCCCACCGCGGCGCTTTGGCTGTGCTGCCCGCCCGGATTTGCCACCCGATACGGTTCAATTTCAGCACCGCCCCGTCCGTGGAGTAGGCGTAGCCCTTGCGTAGTCCATCCAGCTCGGCGATGGCGGAAATACAAGTGTCGATTCCCCTTCCGACCCAGTGGTTCTCCACTTGGGGAAAGTTCCAACGCTTGAGATCCCCAAAAAAATCCGTCATAGTATCGTAGTAGCCCGGATCGCAGTAACCCAAACCATGGGACACCCAAGTCAACCTCCGGCTCCTGGCTTCCTTGCGGTCTAACATTTTAACCGTTCCCGCGGCGAGGTTTCTGGGATTGGCAAATGGGGGAAGCCCTTCTTTCAAGCGCTGGCCGTTAATCCGTTCAAACTCCTCCAAAGTCATGTAAATTTCTCCCCGCACCTCCAATACCTCGGGGTGAGGGGCAGCCAGGGACTTCGGATAATTTGGCATCAAGGCGAAATTGGCCGTTATATCATCGCCCTCCGTTCCGTTCCCGCGGGTGACGGCGCGGATAAACCTTCCTGCTTCATAGGTAGCGCTGACCGCCATCCCGTCAATTTTGGGCTCGACCACGAACTCCAACTCACCCTCCCCCAGAAGACGTTCCAACCGGTTGGCAAAATCCCGCAGCTCCCCAAACCGGTAGGTGTTGTCCAAACTCTGCATGGGGGAACGATGGGTGTAGGAGGAGAAACCCTCAAGCCGGTCATCGCCAACCGCTTGCGCCGGAGAATCGGGGCGGGCATGTTCGGGGTGCGCGCGTTCCAAATCCTCCAGTTCCCGCTTGAGGCGGTCGTATTCGCGATCCGTAATTTCCGGCTCGGCATGCCGGTGGTAGCGCTCGTCATGGTAGCTCACCCGTTCCCGCAACGACCTTATGTGGTTTTCCACCTCGTCACTCATTTCAACTATTTTCTTCCGGCGGTCCCCATTGTCCAGAAATTGTCCACCCTTGTGCATTTCAGGGACGACCTCATATCGGTCTATAATGCTTGACCCAATGGGAAAGAGTGGGATGATCCCACCATGAGGATTGTGCGAACGGATGCCAAAAGGCGGATCACCCTTCCCGGAAGCCGGCCTGGAGAGGTCTATGAGGTCATAGAAGAAGAACCCGGTCACTACTCCTTAGCCCGGCTGGTTGCACTTCCGCCTCAGGGGAAGCACAAAACTGTGTCGGAAGTGGAGGAAGCCATGAAGTCAGCGCCGCTTAAACCAGCGACCACCTGGGACCAACTCCGAAAATTGACCCGCGAGTTGTGATTCTAGTCGATACCAACGTTCTGATTTACGCATTCTCGCCGGATTCGCCCTTTCATGTCTGGTCCAGGCGCACCATTGCCGATGCCGTGGCAAGGTCGGAAGCCTTTGTCAATGCGGTCATTCTGGCCGAACTCTGTGTTGGGGACAGTGATCCAAAATCGGTTTTGCAGCGGGTTCGCTCCTGGGGAGTGCAGCGCCTCGATTTACCGGCTGCTGCCGCACCCATTTGTGCAACCGCATTTCGGAATTATCCCCTTCGCAGGGAGGAGGAGGGTCAAGGCAGAGCGGTGCGGATGCCCCTACCGGATTTCTTCATCGGTTCTCATGCTCAGTTGTTGGGGTGTAAAATCGCCACTGCAGATCTTGGCCGTTATCAAACGTATTTCCCACAGGTAAAGTTGTTAACACCATGGTCGTAGAAAAAGGGGTCAAACGCAAAATGTTGAAATCTTCCGCTAGTTCCCTCCACCAATAAGATTTTAACATTTTGCGTTTGACCCCTTTTTCGGTAATTCTTGACCAGATGGGATGAATGAGACTATCCCTCCATGAGAATTGTGCGAACAAAATGCCTGACCGCATGAAAATTTCTGTTGGTTTATCGTTGGTAATTAGCTGCGCCGGTGCGGTAGCGGAAGATTCCATCGACTTCCGGCTCCATATTGAGCCAATTCTGCGGGAAAATTGCCTGGAATGCCACGGACCCGAGGAACAGGAATCCGATTTCCGCGTGGACCGCAAGTCCACCCTGCTCGGTGGAGGGGGATCCGGCATTGAGACCATTATTCCAGGAGATCCGGCACAAAGTTACCTGATTGAGTTGGTCCGCGAGTCGGATGAGGCGTACCGGATGCCCTACGAAAGGGAAGCTCTTCCCGAGGAGAAGATTTTGCAATTGGAAAAGTGGATCGCGGAAGGAGCTGAGATTCCGGATGATCCGGAGGGAGATCCGGAAGTAAAGAAAACGGACCACTGGTCGTTGTTGCCGGTGGTTCGGCCGGGAATACCCGCCAAACCCATTGTCGGCAGCCCCATCGACGCCTTCCTGGTGGAGAAACTGGCTGACATGGGCCTCACCTACAATCCGGCGGCCGATTCCCGTTCGCTTTTGCGCCGCACCTCCATCCTATTGACCGGATTGCCACCAACCCCCGAGCAAATCGATGCCTTTTCCCTGGCCCATGCCAAAGATGCGGACGCGGCCTTCCTTGCCCTGGTTGACCGACTATTGGCTTCCCCTCATTTCGGAGAACGCTGGGCCCAACACTGGCTCGATGTCATTCGCTGGGCTGAAACCAACGGTTCGGAGGCCAATCTCTACCGCAAAAACGCCTGGCAATACCGCGATTATGTGATACGGGCATTTAATGAGGACAGGCCCTATCATCATTTCATTCGCGAGCAATTGGCTGGCGATCAATTGAGCGCGGGTAATGCCACCGGTTTTCTCGTGGCGGGACCCCATGTGCCCACCGCAACCGTGGGACGCGAACCATCCGCCATTCGCCAAGCCCGGGCCGACCGGTTGGATGAAATCGTGCAGACGGTAGGGGCATCCATGCTCGGCATGACGGTGAGTTGCGCCCGTTGCCACAACCACAAATTCGATCCCATTTCCATCAAGGACTACTACTCTCTAAGCGCCATCTTCCAGGGGGTCGAGTTCGGCAGCCGGTATGCGGAACTCGAGGCAGGCAATCCCCGCCGGATAAGGGAAGGGGAACTCCGCCGTTCTCTCCACCAACTGCGCCAAGTCCTCAGAGCCGATGGTATCGCCTGGGAAGAAGACTGGAAGGGCTGGAAGGAAATGTATTTTCCGGCAACCAATGCAAACGCCATCCGTCTGACCTTTCTGTCCAAGAAGGTCCGCATTGAGGAAATCGAGCTCTACGGCCCGGATGACCCGTCAGAAAACCTGGCTTTGTCCTCCCGGGGAACGGTGGCGAAAACGGATGACTCCATGACCGAAATCCGGGGCGAAGTCTTCTATGCCAACGATGGGACTCTCAACACCAACGTTTGGCGCTCAACCTCTCCGCCGGAGAGCGAGAAGCAACCTCGGATAATTCTCGAATTTTCCGAACCTCGCCTGATCGATCGGATGGTCATCAGCTCCAACAAGCATTACTTTTTAGAAACCGATTATCTGGCAAATTATATGTCGTATGGCTTCTCCGATTACCTCGTCGAAGCCCTCGGCCCGGATGGAACCTGGCAGAAACTGGCTTCCACCACCCGGATCAGGCAATCGCTGGAAGGTGATTCGGCTCTATCAACCGCGGTCAGCCGTATCGGGAATATCATCCATAAACTCGGGGAAGAGGGTATCAAGCCAAGTTTCGTGGGGCAGTTTATCGAACCTGCGGTGACCCACATTCTCCACCGCGGAAGTCCGGAAAGCCCGCGCAATGTGGTTGATCCGGCTGGATTTGCCATTTTGAACGGCAACCTCAACCTGGATTCGTCCAGCCCAGATGGGGAGAGGCGGATGCGCTTCGCCGACTGGCTGATCGATCCGGACCACCCTTTGACCGCCCGCGTGTTGGTCAATCGCGTTTGGAACCATATCTTTGGAAGAGGTATCGTGGCAACTCCGGCCGATTTTGGCAGCGTCGGCGCTCCCCCCACCCACCCGGAATTGCTCGACTGGCTTGCCCGGGAGTTTGTCCAACCCGAAAAATCCGGAGCAACCCCCTGGTCCATCAAAGGCCTCATCCGGCAGATTTTGCTGACCGATGCCTACCGCCAATCCAGCGCTCCGCGAGAGGATGGACTCGCCCTCGACGCATCCTCCCGTTACTTGTGGCGCTTTCCCCCGCGCCGCGTTGAAGCCGAGGTATTACGGGATGGCATTCTGCGTGCTTCCGGGAAACTGGACCCAACCCTGGGCGGGCCAAGTTACCGCATCCACAACGAGAAGAAGACCTACGCCCAGTGGGAGGTGGTTGATAATCACGGTCCGGGAACCTGGCGTCGCATGATCTATCAGGAAAGAATGCGACGGGTAGATGACCAGATCTTTACCGCATTCGATTTTCCCGATTGCGGACAGATCCGCGCCAAACGGCCCATTTCCACTACTCCTTTACAGGCACTTAATCTGTTGAACTCACCCTTCGCCATGGAACAAGCCGGTTTTATCGCCGAACGCGCCAAAGCGGAAACATCCGGAGGTGCCTTGGATGCCACAAAGCGGATCTTCGACCTGCTGCTGGGCCGCGATCCCTCGGAAATTGAATTGGACGCCTCCCTTGCCGTAGCTCAAAATGGCGGTCTGCATCTGGTCAGCCGTTCATTGATGAACTCCAACGAATTCGCTTTTTTGCCATGAAGAACCCCGAGGAAAGAATATCTTGCCATGGTCGCCGCCTCTTGAACAGGCGCCACTTTTTGGGTCAGACCGGCTTGGCCATGGGAGCCCTGTCTTTGAGTCAGTTATTGGCAGAAGACAATTTGATGAACTTTGGCGGCAAGACACCGATACGCCCCCACATCGATCCCAAGAAACCTTATGCGGCGCGACCGCCACATTTTCCCGCCGCCGCCAAACAAGTTCTGGTCATTTACTGCCCCGGAGCCGTCAGCCACGTAGATACTTTCGACTACAAACCCGACCTTTTCAAATATCACGGACAAAAACCGCCCTCCATTCCGGAGGTCACTTTCGAGGGCCCTACCGGAAATATCGCCAAACCGTTTTGGGAGTTCAAGCCACGCGGGCAAACCGGTAAAATGGTCTCCGATCTTCTCCCCAATCTGGCCGAACAGGTGGACGACTTCTGTTTCATTCATTCCTTGACCACCGACACCAGTTCTCACCCCCAGGGAGAAAACTTTTTCAATACGGGTTTTACCATGGAAGGTTTCCCTGCCTTTGGAGCCTGGGTGACGTATGCCCTGGGTTCCGAGAATTCGGATCTGCCCGCTTTTGTGGCCATAAACGACCCCCGCGGCCTGGCCCGTTCGGGCAAGAACAATTTTGGCAGCGGATTTCTCCCAGCCGCATTCCAGGGTACGGATTTCAGCGCCAAGAATCCTCCGGCAAATTTGAAGCGTCCATCCAACCTTTCCGCGGTGGACGATAAACAATCCGTAGACCTGTTGGAGCGATTGAATGCCCATCATTTGGAGTTGTTCCCGGGTGACGCCGATCTGGCCGCCCGCATCGCCAGTTACGAGTTGGCCGGTAAAATGCAGACTTCCGTGCCCGAAGTCATGGACCTTGCGGGAGAGCCCCCATCCATTCACCGGGAATACGGCACGGAAAGCGGCAGCGACCTCAAGCGCGAATACGCCAAAAATTGTATCTTGGCCCGCCGGCTGATCGAAAAGGGCGTGCGGGTGGTACAATTGTTCAATGGAAGCGATCCATCGGGGGGAAATGGGATCACTAATTGGGATTCCCACAGCAATATCCTGAAAACCCATGCCATGCAGGCTGAAATCATGGATCAACCAACCGCCGCCCTCATCCACGATCTGAAACGGCGCGGCCTTCTCGAGAACACTCTGGTGGCCTGGTGCACCGAATTCGGCCGCATGCCGTTTTTACAGGCCAACGGCACCGGGCGCGATCACAACCCCGATACCTTTACCTGTTTCCTGACCGGAGCCGGGGTAAACAAGGGCGTGAGCTACGGGGAAAGCGACGAATTCGGTTTCAAGGCTGCGGTCAATCCCAAGACCGTCTACGATTTCAATGCCACCCTGCTCCACCTCATGGGACTCGACCACGAACGCCTCACTTTCTACCACAACGGGATCGAACGCCGCCTCACCCATGTCCACGGGCATGTTATCGAAGCCATGCTGGCTTGAATCCCGGACAGAGGGGCCCATTCTTAAGGGGATGACTCGAATCCCGGCCTAATGTAATTAACTCAATCGCATGCCTTTGCCACATTCTACCCTCTTGCAACTCAAGCGTTGGAATACGCCGACCATTTACAATGGCTGGGAACAAATCACCCGAATGGACCGCACCGCGGGCGGTTTCAACCGGGAGCCCACGACCGATTATATGCCGGAAATGGGTCCCATGGTCGGCTACGCCACCACGGTGGTTTTCGAACCGTCCAATAAGGAGCACGTGAAAAACAAGGCCGAGGCCTGGGCGGAATTTCGGAAATACGTAGCCGGTGTTGCCGGACCGAAGATCGTGGTGGTGCAGGATTTGGACAAACCCGACCTGGTCGGGGCATTCTGGGGTGAGGTGACCAGCAATATCCACCGGGCTCTGGGTTGTGTGGGAACGATCATCGATGGGGCTATTCGCGATGTGGATGAAATGAAGAATGCCGGTTTCAAGGCTCTGGCCCGCAGCTTGTGCGTGGGACATGCCTACAGTTGCCCGATACGGTGGAACTGTCCCGTGGAGGTTTTCGGGGCCACCATTCAACCCGGGCAATTGATCCACGCCGACAAACACGGATTTCTGGCCATCCCGCCGGAGGACGAAGAAGGACTCCTGGAAGCCTCGGTATTTATGGACCGGAATGAGTGCGATACCGTGATTCCGGCAGCCCGGTCCGTCCAGGGGAAATCGATTGAAGAAATCCTGGAAAGCATAAACCAGGCTGGCTCTGCCTTCGCCAAGGCGGTTCGACGCAAGTTTAATCAAGAGGGCGAGTGGTGATCCCCTGAGCCTTTTCCCGCGTCCGGGCTGACATCTATGTTCCCCCTGGTGTGGTGTCCCAGAAATTTCCTATTGGCGCCCCTTATCCTGTCCATCCTGTTCATCCGTGTTTAAATTGGAAGATGTCGCTTCCCTCGGTAACGATCACGATCATGATGATGTGCCCTTTATCCAATACTCCATCATTCCTTTCTTCCTTTATATCCCCCCTCTGTGTCCTCTGGGTTCTCTGTGGTGATTAATTTAAGAGACGGCACACCAGGCCCATACCGTTGAAACATGGTCCATTGCCAGGACATCGAAAACGAGGCAGCCCTGCTCACTTACTTGCGGCAAACGGGTCGGATTGAGGAGGACGAGGCGCCTGATCTGAAAATCCTGGAGGGAGGGGTTTCCAACCGGACGGTCCTTTTGCAACGATCCAATGGCCAGGCCTGGGTGCTCAAGCAAGCCCTATCCAAATTGCGGGTAGAGGTAGATTGGTTCAGCGACCCCGCACGCATCGCACGGGAGGCCCTGGCCCTGAAGTGGCTGGAGAAGTGGTTGCCCAAAGAACATGCCGTCCCGCTCGTTTTTCTCGATAGGCAAAACCACATGCTGGCCATGCAAGCGGTGCCCTGCCCGCATCAGAACTGGAAAACCCTCCTGCTCGACGGCAAATTGTCCCAGGATCACGTCCACCAGTTTGCCCGCGTGCTGGCCACTCTGCATCGCAGGGCGCTGGGAGACCGGGAGGATGCGGCGAAAGAATTCGCTGACCGGTCCTTCTTTCACTCTCTCAGACTCGAACCTTACTATGCCTACACCGGAGAAAAGGAAGCTGGAGCCAAGGCATTTCTGGGACAATTGATTGCCGAGACCCTGCTGCGAGAAGATACCGTTGTGCACGGCGATTACAGCCCCAAGAACATTCTCGTCCATGACGGGAACCTCATTCTTCTGGACCACGAAGTCATGCATTGGGGAGATCCGGCATTCGATATCGGGTTTTCCCTGACCCACTTGCTCAGCAAAGCCAATCACCTGATGCATCGGCGCAAGGATTTTGCCCGAGCCGCCCAAAATTTCTGGAAAGCTTACGGCCTTCAACTCGGCCCGGTCCCCTGGCGGAAGGGATTTGAGACCCGCTGTGTAAAACATGCCATGGCCTGCCTCCTGGCCCGCGTGAGCGGCAGATCTCCGCTCGAATATTTGAACGCCGGGGAAGCGGGGCGCCAACGCGAGACCGCATTAGAGTTGATGCAGA
This sequence comes from Opitutales bacterium, assembly GCA_964291575.2. GTDB lineage: Bacteria > Verrucomicrobiota > Verrucomicrobiia > Opitutales > UBA2995 > JAABVD01. Next base: position 632,024 of record OZ219851.1, read on the forward strand.
CTAGTCCCGGTTCAATACAAGATCTGATAAGGCAGTTCACCGACAACCTTTAAACCATGCCACGCATTCGATCCATAGAAGGTCTGGAAATTCTGGACAGCAGAGGCAGGCCCACCGTAAAGGCCACCTGTGTTTTACGGAGTGGAGCTTCCGCCTCCGCCTCAGTCCCCAGCGGCGCTTCTACCGGAGGGGCGGAAGCGGTAGAGCTGAGGGATGGCGATCCGTCGCGCTTCGGTGGATACGGTTGTCTCAAGGCAATTTCCCATATCAACGGGGAAATCAACCGAAAGTTGGCCGACAAGGCCTATGCTTCTCAAGCCGAGTTGGACCAGGCTCTGATCGATCTGGACGGAACCGTCGATAAATCGCGATTGGGAGCCAACGCCATTTTGGCCGTATCCATTGCCTACGCGCGGGCTTGCGCTTTAGAGGTTGGAGCGCCCCTCTACCGGTATTTCGCCAAAATGCTGGGGCAACCGATCACCCGTTTGCCCCGACCCACCGTAAACCTCTTCAGCGGCGGTATCCATGGAGGCCGGCAGGTTGCCATTCAGGATGTGCTGGTTGTTCCCGCCTCGGCCGGAAGTATCCGGCAAAGTCTGGAAATAACCCATGCCGTTTACAGCGCCGCCGTCGAATTGCTGGCCGTCCGTTTCGATGCGCCCTGGCTGACCGCCGATGAGGGAGGACTAGCCCCTCCGGTCGATCTGGCAGAAGAGATGCTGGAGCTCGCCATGCAGGCCATAGAACGGGCCGGTCTTACCCCCGGCCTCCACGTTTCCCTGGCCTTGGATGTGGCCTCGAGCCAGTTTTTCAAGGATGGGGTCTACCATCTCGATGGCAAAACCCTCAATAGCCCGGAAATGATCAGACTGTTGGGGGATTGGGCGCGCCGCTACCCCATCGTCAGCCTGGAAGATGGCTTGGCCGAAGAGGATTGGGAGCATTGGCCGGAATTGTGCCGCCAGCTTTCCCCCGCCACCTTGACCTTGGGAGACGACCTGCTCTGCACCCATCCACGGCGTATCCAAAAGGCCATTTCCTCAAATGCCTGTAACGCCTTGTTGCTGAAGGTGAATCAGATCGGTTCCCTGACCGAAGCGCTGGAAGCCTGTCGGTTGGCCAGGGACGCCGGGTGGATGGTGACCATCTCCGCCAGAAGCGGTGAGACCGAAGACGATTGGTACAGCGACTTGGCCGTCGGCTGGTCCGGCCATCAAACCAAGGTCGGATCCATCACCCAGTCGGAACGGTTGGCCAAGTACAACCGGCTCCTGGAAATTGAAAGGGAATTGCCCCTGCCCATGATACCCTGGCCTCATTAAAGCATGGTTTACTAATTTTATTCACTCTTAACATCTTTTGTACCTCTCAACTTGACCAACTCCATATTTAGTCGAGTTCAATCAAACTTGGTGAGGGCCTTTCGTTCTTTCAGCGGGTACCAATTCTCGATCATTTGGACCATTTCGGCCACGAGGTCGGGGCGGTCGGCCGCCCGGTTGACCTTTTCCCAGGGATCGGCCACGAGGTCGAACAATTGGGGCCGCTTCTCCTCCCTGGGATGGGTCGATTTATACCGGTTGACCTCTCCATCGTAGGTCAGTAGCAGTTTCCACCTCCCGCGGATGCACCACCGGAAGAGAAGGGAAGCTTCCGGCTTTTCCAGGTCGGCAATATCGTGGGCAAAGGATTCGCCAAAAATCGCCTCGCGAGGAATCGGTGAACCGCTCTCCAGATACGGCAACAAGTTCAGGCCCGGAGTGGCAAGGGAGGGCTTTCTTGCCCTGGTGGCTGCAATGATGGTGGGAAATATGTCGATGCTGCTGACCAGGTCCTGACGGTGGGCCGGTTCAAATTTCCCCGGAAAGGAATAGAGAGTGGGTTGGCGAATGCCCCCCTCGTACGGTGTCTGCTTGGACCGTTGGTCGTATCCACGTCTTTGGGGGTGTTGAATCCAACCATTGTCGCCGATGTAGATGATCAAGGTGTTATCCCGGATGTTCTTTTCTTCCAGATAGCCAATCAGATCGCCGCAGGTGGCATCGAACCACTCGATCATGGCATAATACTTGGCAATTGTCGTTGGATGATCCCCCTCGTATTTTTCCAGAAAGCGAGCCGGGGGATTATGCGGGGTATGAGGCAGGAAAGGGGCGTACCACATGAAAAACGGTTTTTCTTCCGTCGTGGCCGTGTCGATGAAGTCGAAACACTCCTCGAGCCCTTCCCGCCCAATTTTGAGGCCGTCATCCCCGTGACGCCCCCCGGGTTGAGGAAAACCGCGGGTCATTCCATGGGTAAATCCGCCGCGGCGGTAGTTGCCCTCCCACCATTTGCCGCTTTGATGGCTTAGGTACCCCGCCTCACCCAACAATTCGGGCAAGGTATCGAATGCGTCGATGTAGGAAATGAGCTCATGCCTGCGCTGTTGGTAGAGTTCCGAATCCCGTTCGGCGTACTTTGGCGAGGGATCGTTGCCCGTTACACCGTGGCGGTGCGCGTAGTGCCCCGTGGCCAGGGTCATCAGGGAAGGCCGGCACAAGGCGGTGGGAACATAGCCACGCGAAAAGACGACCGATTGGCGGGCCAATTGATCGATATGGGGCGTCCTTACATGAGGATGATCCAAAAACGAGTAATCGCTCCAGGCCTGATCGTCGCTGATGATGAGCAAAACATTGGGCCGATCGGCGGCCATCAAGGGGCTGGAAAACAGGGCTATGACCAAACTCAATCTAATAAAACACATGGTGAGATGTCATAATGAAAAGTGTACCCGTATGGCAAACCTGCAATTGAACCTCCTGCCCACAAGAGATGACCTGCTTCGACCCGAGGGATTGGGCTTACACATTGTACTTGCCCTGAACCTGTAGCAACCATATGACGAAATTGTTGTTCCAATTTGGCTCCAGTGCACTCTGGACCTTACACCCATATCACTAAACAAATACCTATTCATCATGAGCAAGATCATCCCTACCATCAGTTCCGGCTTGGCCGGCCCACTCGGAGTGCTTCACCTCCCTCGATTCTGGCAGAAAGTTTCTTTGGACGGGGTAGGCAAATTACGTGAAGATTACCCCGCCTGCGGGGCCGGATTCGATCAAATGACTCTGGACGCCCTGGGATTGGACAAGGATACCACTATCCATTACATCCAATCGGAAAAACCGAGTTACTTCGCCTTCGAAGCCTGGGTCGCAGACAACATGAAGGCAGACGCGGATGTTGATGCCCATAATGCCGCCGTCACAGGCTATTGCCACGATGATGGCACCCGCGGAGAAATCTTCCAATTGGCCGGACTCGACGACGAAAATTGTTCAGCCCGGGATGCGGTCAATCTCAACAACTACGAGGATTGGTCGGAGTTTCACCAGCAGGAGCTCCTCGGATAGAGTCGGCAAATTCCCCATCCTGCCCTTTTGCGCCGGAAAAGGGGTAATTGCGAATCCCTTAAGTTGCAGGGGCGGATTTAGGCCGCGATCCCACAAAACGGCCTTCGAAGCAATCGCGGCGTAATGCCGCTTAGTTAAGCACGTTTGTAGAGGTCAAGTATGGACGCCAGTCGGGGTCAGACCCCTTCCTTTTCCGAGATGATCGATAATTCCAAACCCCGCTTAACCAAGTGCCATTCGGGTCAGACCAGTTGCTCTTCACCCGGAATGGGACGCGCGGGGATGGGGTTATCCCCGATGGCGTAGCGGGCGGGGCTGATATCCAATTGGGATTTGTTCAAGGCCCAATCATAGCGTATCTCCCGGCCCGTATAGGCCGCCATGCGCCCGAGAATGGCGGTCATGGTAGAATCGGCCACGCGCTTTCCTTGGTTCAGATAGGGACCCATTCCGCGGATGCTCGCAATCATGTCCTTGTGTTCCTGTTCCTGGCCGTTGACCGCTGGACCGGAGTATTTCCAGGGATTTTCCCCTTCGATGCGCTCTCCATCCGCCCTGCCTTTGGAGCCGACGATGTTTTGCCCGACCCGGGCGGTGGAACCGGGTATCTGACTGGCCATGCTGGTAACCCGGGCCCCGTTGTCATATTCATAAACGATGGCAAAGTGGTCGTAGATATTGCCAAAATCGTGTTCGATCATGAGGCCACCCATACCGATGGCAGACTTGGGGGGACCCCCGTAAGCCCAGTTCATCACATCGAGTTGGTGAATGTGCTGTTCGACGATGCAGTCGCCCGATCCCCAACAATGGAAATACCAGTTGCGGATTTGGAATTCCATTTCCGACCATTTCGGGTTTTGGGCATTTTGCCCGATCTTTCGACCCCAGATCCAGTAACAATCGCCACCGCGCAACTCGCCTATGTCGCCGTTGCCAATGCGGTCCATGGTCTCCAGGTAACTGGGGGTGTGCCGGCGTTGAGTCCCGGCCACGACGGTTAAGCCCTTCTTTTTGGCCAGTTCGGAGACGGCTATCACCTTGCGGACACCCACGGGGTCCACGGCGACCGGTTTCTCCATGAAAACGTGCTTCCCGGCTTTGACGGCAGCTTCGAAATGCTGGGGACGAAATCCCGGTTGAGTAGCCAGTATAACCACGTCGACATCGGATTGAAGGACCTTCTTGTACCCGTCAAATCCGGAAAATTGACGGTCGGGGGTCACATTGAATTTTTTCCCCAAAGCGGGATTGGGACCCATCTTCTTTGTCAATTTTGCTTCGGCCGCTGCGATTTTGTCCGGGAAAAAGTCGGCCATGGCATAGAGTTCGACGTTGGGAGCGGCGTTGACACAATGCCGGGCCGCCCCTGTTCCGCGCCCGCCGCAACCAACCAGGCCGATCCTGAGTTTGTCCGAAGCTCCCGGATCGGAGGCAAAGGCATGGGGTTGCCGGCCGAAAATGGACAAGGCGGAAGCGGCTGCCCCGGTTGCGATGAACTGTCTGCGTGATGGCTTGTGAGATGTCTGCTTCATTGAACGTGCGTTGTGTAATTGACTGGGGGAATACCAGCATGGTCTCGCCCGTATTCCCAAGAAAGTAAAGAAAAAACCGCCCCCGGTGCTCCTGCTCCCTCTTTCCTCTTTCCTCTCGGTGCGAAGCGCCCCCTACCAGGGCAGGTAGCTCTTCCCCATCAGGTAGGTGTCGACGGCACGGGCCGCCCCGCGGCCTTCATTAATGGCCCAGACGATGAGGCTTTGCCCCCTGCGGGCATCCCCCGCGGCAAACACCCCGTCCACATTGGTATGGTATTTTCCATACTCGGCTTGGGCATTGGAACGGGTATCCTTTTCCACCCCCAACTGCTCCAGTAGACCGCCCTCGGGACCGAGGAATCCCATGGCCAGCAAAACCAGGTCGGCCGGAATGATTTCCTCGGTGCCGGGGAGTTCGACGGGTATCATGCGGCCATCCTTCTGGCGAACCCACTTGATCTTGACGGCGTGAATCTCCCTGACATTTCCATCTTCGTCACCGACAAATTTCTTGGTCATCATCAAATAGCTGCGCGGATCATCCCCTTGGATGGCAATGGCCTCCTCCTGACCGTAATCGATCTTCAGGATGCGGGCGTACTGGGGCCAGGGGTTATTGGCGCTCCGTTGATCGGCCGGTTGCGGCATGATCTCGAGCTGGCGCACGTGCCGGCAACCGTGCCGAAGAGCGGTGCCCACGCAATCGGTGCCCGTATCACCACCGCCGATCACCACGACATTCTTGTCTTTGCCGGAAATGTATCGGCCGTCCTCGAAGTTGCTGTCGAGCAGGCTCTTGGTTGTGGAAGTCAGGTATTCCATAGCGAAGTGAATACCCTTTAGATCCCGTCCCTTCACCAGCAGGTTTCTCGGAACGGTGGCGCCGGTACAAATAACCTGGGCGTCGAAGTCTCTCTGCAGTTGGGTGGCCGGCACGTCCAGGCCGATCTCCCGGTTGCAAACAAACCGGATGCCCTCGTCCTTCATCAGTTGGATGCGGCGTTCCACCACATGCTTTTCCAATTTCATGTTGGGAATACCATACATGAGCAATCCTCCCGGACGGTCGTCCCTTTCAAAAATGGTCACTGTATGCCCCGCCTCGTTGAGCTGAGCCGCACAAGCCAGTCCGGCCGGCCCGGACCCGATAACCGCCACCGTTTTGCCAGTGCGTACTTCGGGTGGATGGGGTTTGACCCAGCCCATTTCAAAGCCGCGATCGATGATCGATACTTCGTGGTGTTTAATGGTAACCGGTGGCGCGTTGATGCCCAGAACGCATGAACTCTCGCAGGGAGCCGGACAAACCCGGCCGGTAAACTCCGGAAAATTATTGGTTTTGAGCAGCCGGGCCAGTGCGTCCTTCCAAAGACCGCGGTAAACCAGGTCGTTCCATTCCGGAATGAGGTTGTTGACCGGGCATCCGGCAATACCGTGTCCGTGTATGGACTCGGCCGCCATGCAGAACGGCACCCCGCAATCCATGCAACGCGAGGCCTGAACCTGAATGTCGCTCACAGCCATCTGCGAATGCACTTCATCCCAGTCATTCACCCGAAGGACCGGGTCGCGATCCTGGGGAAGGATGCGGTCAAAATCCAAAAATCCGGTCGGTTTTCCCATTTGCTGGAAGGTTCCGGTTCCTATCTGGCGGCAAGTTCGCGCATCCGCATATCGAAGGCCTCCACCGCGATGTCGAAATCGTTATCGAATTTTTCCGTGGCCCGGGCCTGGTCGATATATTTCAACATGCGCTCATATTCGACCGGCATGACGCGGACAAACCGGCTGAGATTGAATTCCCAGCCCGTCAGAATTTCCCAGGCTACCTTGGAATTCGTGTAGGTCAGATGATTCTCGATCAGGGTCCTCAACTCTTCCATGTCGGCGGGGTTCTCCACCTGGCTCAGCCTGACCATCTCCTTGTTGCAACGGGCTGCGAATTTTCCGTAGCGGTCGAAGACGTAAGCTACTCCACCCGACATGCCCGCGGCAAAATTCCGTCCCGTTTCACCGAGAATGACGGCCCGGCCTCCCGTCATGTATTCACACCCGTGGTCGCCAACTCCTTCCACCACGGCCGTTACCCCGGAATTGCGCACGCAAAAGCGTTCCCCCGCTCTTCCCCGGATGTAGGCCTCTCCACCAGTGGCGCCGAAGAAGGCCACGTTTCCAATTATTATGTTCTTGCGGGCCCGGAAGGGCGCTTTCCGGTCCGGGTAAATAATCAGGGTTCCTCCCGACAGACCTTTGCCAAAATAGTCGTTGGAATCTCCCTCCAGCCGCATGCGAAGGCCCTTGGCCGCGAAACAACCAAAGCTTTGTCCGGCTGATCCCCTGAACTTCACGTCGATGGTGCCGGAAGGAAGGCCTTCGCCGTTGTAACGTTTGGATATTTCGTTGGAAAGCATGGCCCCCACCGTGCGGTCGGTATTCACGATCTTATATCGCAACTTCACCGGCCGGGCATCCTCCAAAGCAGGAGTTGCATCCTTCATAAGCTTGCGGTCCAGGATGTCGTCAATGAGGTGCTCCTGATCAACGCTTTGATAGAGACCATCTCCTTCCCGCTCCGACTCCCGGTAGAGGATGGGGGAAAGGTCGAGATTGCGGTATTTCCAATGATCGATGTCGTCGCGAAACTTCAGGCACTGGCTCTGGCCCACCATTTCATCGACAGTGCGGAATCCCAATTCAGCCATGATTTCACGCAGGCCTTCCGTAAGGAAAGTGAAGAAATTGATGACGTGTTCCACCTTTCCGTGGAAACGTTTTCGCAACTCCCGGTTCTGGGTGGCTATACCGACCGGGCAGGTGTTCATATGACACTTGCGCATCATGATGCACCCCTCCACAACCAATGCAGCGGAGGCGACACCCCACTCGTCCGCGCCTAAAAGCGCAGCCACAGCCAAATCCCGCGGGGTCTTCAATTGCCCGTCTGTCTGGACCACAATCCGGCTCCTCAAACGATTGCGGACCAGAGTCTGATGGGTCTCGGAAAGACCGAGTTCCCAAGGTAATCCCGCATGTTTGATCGAACTCCAGGGGGATGCCCCGGTTCCACCATCGTGCCCGCTGATCAACACCACGTCGGCATAACCTTTGCAAACCCCGGCAGCAATGGTGCCCACTCCCGCTTCCGACACCAATTTGACATTGATGCGGGCTTTGCGATTGGAGTTTTTCAGGTCGAATATCAATTGAGCCAAATCCTCGATGGAATAAATATCGTGGTGAGGCGGCGGGGAAATGAGCCCGACGCCCGGGGTGGAAGAGCGGACCTTGCCGATCCAGGCATCCACCTTGTGGCCGGGTAATTGCCCGCCTTCTCCGGGCTTGGCCCCTTGTGCCATCTTTATTTGCAGTTCGTCCGAATTGGCCAGATAGTAGGAGGTCACCCCGAAACGTCCCGAGGCTACCTGCTTGATGCGCGACATCATGAGGTCGCCATTTTCGTCCGGAATGTAGCGGATGGGATCCTCTCCGCCTTCCCCGCTGTTGCTCTTCCCTCCTATGCGGTTCATGGCCTTGGCCAGGGTGGTATGCGCTTCCCAGGAGATGGACCCGAAAGACATGGCCCCTGTGGCAAATCGTTTGAAGATGTTCTCCGCCGGTTCAACCTCCTCTATGGGAATGGATGGACGATCCGGGTCGAATTCCATCAAACCGCGCAAGGTGAAGGCATCGCGAACCTGATCGTCCACGTGGCGGGCGTATTCGTCGAATTGTTCCCGATTGTTGGTTGCGGTGGAGTGTTGCAACAGGCGGATGGTGGTCGGATTGAACAGGTGACGCTCACCGTCGAGCCGCCAGGCATAATCACCCCCGGAGTCGAGCATCTCACTTCCAACCAGATTGTCCTCCAAGGGGAAACCGGCGCGGTGGCGGGTGAGCGCTTCACGGGCAATCTCATCCAGTCCCATGCCCTCGATACGACTCACGGTGCCGGTGAAATATTCGCCTATGACCGCGTTGCTGATTCCCAGCGCTTCAAAGATCTGGGCGCCCTGGTAGGATTGCAGGGTCGAAATCCCCATTTTGGAAAAGATTTTGAGAAGACCATCGTTGATGGCTTTCCTGTATTTGTAAAAGACCTCCTCAAAACTTTGCAGGGGATCTACGATACCTTGCTCCCTCAAATCCTCGATCGTCTCCAAGGCCATATAGGGGTGAATGGCGGCGGCGCCATATCCGAGCACGGTGGCGTAGTGGTGCGTTTCCCGAATGTCTCCAGCCTCCACTACGATATCTGCTTTGGCCCGCAGGCCTTGGCGTATCAGGTAATGATGCACCGCCCCCGTGGCCAACAGCGACGGGATGGCCGCGTGGTCGGTGTCCATTCCCCGATCGGTCAATATGATGATGGAGAAGCCGTCCAGCACGGCGTCCTTGGCATAACGGCAGATACGATCCAGGGCGGCTTTCAAGACACCGGGTTTTCCGATTGCCCGGAAGGTGCACTCAATACTCTTGGACTGAAAATGATCGTGATCGATATAACGGATCTTCTGCATCTCCTCGATGGATAGCAGCGGCTGTTTGATTTCCACTTTGTGGCAATGCCGGGGCGTCTCATCCAAGAGGTTGAGCGATCCTCCCACGTAGCTCTGCAGAGACATGACCATCTTCTCCCGAATCGGATCGATCGGTGGATTGGTCACCTGGGCGAAAAGCTGCTTGAAATAATTCGACAATTGCTGAGGCCGGTCTGAAAGAATGGCCAGCGGATTATCCGCCCCCATCGATCCCAAGGGTTCCTTCCCGGTCTCCACCATTTGCTTGAGGATCATATGGAGATCCTCCTGCGTATACCCAAAGGCCTTCTGCCGCTTTCTCACCGAGCTTTCCTTGGACTGGCGCTGCTCCTCCAGGGGCAAAGGCAACTCCTCCAGGGCTATCTTATGCTTGGCCAGCCATTCGCCATAGGGTTGGCGCGAACAGATATCGGCCTTCACTTCCTCGTCCGAAATGATCCTCCCCTGATCCAGGTCAGCTATGAAGATTTTTCCGGGTTGCAGGCGACCTTTTCGCACCACCCGGGCCGGATCGATCTCCAGCGAACCGGTTTCAGAACCCATGACGACCATGTCATCATCGGTCACGAGGTAACGCGATGGACGCAGACCATTGCGGTCCAGGGTAGCGCCGACCACCCTGCCGTCGGTAAAGGAAATCGAGGCCGGACCATCCCAGGGTTCCATGATGCAGGAGTAATACTCGTAGAAGGCCCTTTTTGCCGGATCCATATCTTCTTGGGTCTGCCAGGCTTCCGGGATGACCATCATCATCACGTGAGCCAAGGGGCGGCCACTCAAGACGAGCAGTTCGATGACCATGTCGAGATTGGCCGAATCCGACATGGCCCGGTCGCTTACCGGGTGCAGCATCTTCAGCTCTTCCGGGGTAAAATGAATACTCTCCAGTATGGCCTCTCGGGCCCGCATCCAATTGATGTTCCCCATCACCGTGTTGATTTCACCGTTGTGGGAAAGATAGCGAAAGGGCTGGGCCAGTTTCCAGGACGGGAAGGTATTGGTGGAGAAACGCGAATGAAACATCGCGATTGCCGACACGATGCGCTCATCCTGCAAGTCCAGGTAATACTGGTCGACCTGATAAGTCGTAAACTGCCCCTTGTAGGTGATGTTCCGCGAAGACATCGAAATGATGTAGAAATCTTCACTGGCCCCTTCAATCGAATCGTGCGCGGTGTGGATAGTGTAATTGCGCAAAACGTAGAGCTTCCGTTCGAATTCGTCGTTGCTCATTTCCTCGGGCTTGCTCACGAATACCTGCTCGATTTGCGGCTCCGTATCCAAGGCAGCTTGACCGAGCATGCTGTTGTCCTTGGGAACCCTGCGATAGCCCAGAAGGGAAAGGCCGAGACGGTGAATATTTTGGGTCAGCAGATCCCTGCAGGCCTCCCGGACCTTGGCCTCAGCCGGAAAGAAGACCATTCCCACCCCGTATCCGCCTAATTCCGGCAAGGTAATACCCAGCCCTGCACAGGCATCGGCCAGGAAATCATGCGGGATCTGAATGAGAATTCCGGCGCCGTCACCGCTGGCCACGTCGTAACCGGTGCCTCCGCGGTGATCCATATTACAGAGCATGCAAAGGGCATTCCTGACAATCTGATGAGACTTCCTGCCCTTCAGATTGGCCACAAAGCCAATTCCGCAACTGTCCCGCTCGAACTCGGGGCGGTATAAACCCGGATAATCCCTGGTGGCATTCATCATTTCAAATATAGTTAAAAACCCGACCCTCGGTTTCGCCCGCCGGCCTCACCCACCTGCCAAGTAGCCGAGGGTCCGATGGCAAAACATTCCAGCCCCAAATAGGTTGAAATTTCCCGAAGTTCCATGCAATTAGTTTAATGATTCAAGTGATTTTGGTCTCCGTTTCAAGCCTAACCTTCCTTTCAGACAGCAATAAATCTGCCAATTTTTCCGGGTGCTGGATGCTGGGTCCTGGTTTCTGGATTTTCCTCTCGCATAGCTCGCTTGGTTTGCTCAGGTTTTATTACATAACAATCAACTTCAAGATCACTTACTTCATGCCCTTTCCTGTAACCATTCCTGCCGCTGTGCCGTGCGCGTGTATTGCGAAGCCTTTTTGGCGAAGCACGGTTTAGGCGAAGCGGGATCTACCCTTTGTGCCCCTGTGCCTTTGTCCCTTTTCCTCCTCAATTCATAATTCCAAATTCATAATTCCAAATTGGCGCCAACGGCGCCTTCCCCATGTCCCAACTCTTTCTCACTCTCTCGTTGTCCATCCCTCTGTTCCTGGTCTTTTGCGCCCCTACAGGAGCCGCCTCCGGCGGAAAGGCCAAGGTCCTTTTCGTGGCGGGAAAAATGAGCCACGGGTTCAATAACCACGAACACAATGCCGGCTCCCAACTGTTGGCCAAAGCCCTGAGGGAGAGTGGCATCGGGGTCGACGCGGAGGTTTATTACGACGAGGAGAACCCGGGTTGGCCAGCCGATGCCGGTTGGCTTTCAGGAGTCGACGCGGTGGTTATCTATTGTGATGGAGGGAAGAGACACCTGGCCAACGGCCATGTCGACACTATCGATGCCCTTACCGATAAAGGGATCGGAGTGGGTTGCCTGCACTACGCGGTGGAAACCATCGACGGCGAGCCGGGCGATGCCTTTCTGCGCTGGATGGGGGGCTACTTTCAATTGGGCAAATCGGTCAACCCCCATTGGCTGGCCCACTTCAAAACCCTGCCCGATCATCCCGTTGCCAATGGCGTTCAACCTTTCAGCATCCAGGACGAATGGTACTTCAACATGCGATTCCGCGACGGGATGGAAGGTGTGACTCCCATTCTCACGGCGGTGCCGCCTCTGGATGTCATTCCGGAAAAGGATCACCACCACAATTCCACTCCCGATGCCCGCGCCGCGGTAAAGCGCCGCGATCCGCAACACCTGATGTGGGTATCCGTAAACGCCAATGGCAGCCGAGGTTTCGGATTTACCGGGGGGCATTTTCACGACAATTGGCAGGACGACAACTTCCGCAAGGTGGTTCTCAATGCCATCGCCTGGATCGCCCACATGGAAGTGCCGGCCAATGGGGTGCTCTCCGCCACCCCGACCGACGAACAACTTCTGGAAAACCAGGATTACCCCGTCGATATGAGCCGGGTTCGCGAGAACCGCTACGTAGATCTTAGACGCGGGAAACTTCCTTGAAGCTGAATTGGGACCTGCTTAATCAGCTTCGCCCTCCCTTATGCCGCATATCAACGCCGGCAAAACCAAGCCCGATTACGATGTCATCATCGTCGGGTCCGGCGCTGCCGGGGGCCAGACTGCCTATACCCTGGCCATGGAAGGGGTCAGGGTCCTCATGCTGGAGGCCGGCCGCAACTACGATCCGGTTAGCGAGACGCCCATGTTCCAAACCAATGAACGTGCCCCGCTCCGAGCAGTGCGCACCCCGGATAAGCCTTTTGGTTATTACGATGCCTCCGTAGATGGAGGATGGCAGTTGCCGGGTGAACCCTACACCAACGCCCAGGATCGCCCCGAAGACACCTTCCTTTGGTGGCGCGCACGCATGCTGGGAGGACGCACCAATCATTGGGGCCGAATCTCCCTGCGCAACGGTCCTTACGACTTCAAGCCGTATTCCAGGGATGGACTCGGTTTCGATTGGCCGATTTCCTATCAGGACGTAGCCCCTTACTACGACAAGGTGGAATCCCTCATCGGGGTTTACGGAAGCAATGAAGGCCTGGAAAATACCCCCGATTCTCCTGAGGGCGTGTTGCTGGCTCCACCCAAGGCGCGGGCAGCGGAAATCTATGTCCGAAAGCATGCCAAGAAACTGGGAATTCCCATTGTGCCCATCCATCGGGCGGTATTGAGCGAAAGGCTCAAATCGGACAAAATCCCCAAGTGGCTGCATCCGGAAAATCCCAAGGCTCAACAGATCCTGTCGCGGGAAATGGACCGGCGCCTGGCTTGCTTCTGGGCAACCCACTGCATTCGTGGCTGCTCCATCAAAGCCAATTATCAGTCCACCACCGTGCACCTTCCGCCCGCCTTGGCCACTGGCAACCTCGACATCATCACCAACGCCATGGCCCGGGCAGTGGACACCGACCGCTCCGGTAAGGCCACCGGCATAAATTTCGTCGATAAATCGACCGGCCGGGATTACAGCGTGAAGGGCCGCATCGTGGTACTGGCCGCCAGCGCCATGGAAACCGTGCGCCTGATGCTCAATTCCAAAAGTTCCCGCCATCCGGAGGGCATGGGCAATTCTACAGGCCTGTTGGGAAAGTACATCATGGATACGACCGGCGCTGCGGTTAGCGGACAGATACCTGCCCTGGAAAACCTGCCTCCCCATAATGAGGATGGCGCGGGGGGCGGCCATGTCTACGCACCCTGGTGGCTTTACGAGGAGCAAGCCGCCGGCAAACTCGACTTTCCCCGTGGTTACCACATCGAAACCGGCGGAACCCGGGCAGCGCCCTCCGTCGATACCTTCCACAACCTGGAACATTTTACTCGCGGAAGCTACGGCAAACGGCTCAAGGAAGACGCCCGCCGCTATTTCGGTTCTTTTGTCAGGTATTCCGGAAGGGGGGAAATGATTCCCAATGAGGACTGCTTCGTCACAATTGACCCGGACGTAAAGGACAATTGGGGAATTCCCGTCCTGAAATTCCACTGGAAGTGGGCTGACGCGGAACTCCGTCAAGCCGCCCACATGCATAAAACCTTTGCCGAGCTGATCATTGAACAGGGTGGAACCGTCATCAGTGAGGTCGATCCTACCGGGAAAAAGGCCATCTATAAACCGGGCGAAATCATCCACGAGGTAGGCGGGGCCATTATGGGGGAAGATCGCAAAACCTCGGTGACCAACTCCTATTCCCAAACCTGGGACGTAGCCAATTTGTTCCTCACCGACGGAGCCCCCTTCTGCTCCAATGCGGACAAGAATCCAACCCTCACCATTATGGCCCTGGCTTGGCGCTCGGCCGAATACATGATGGAAGAAATGAGAAAGGGAAATATTTGATGGACACCCCTATTTCGCGCCAGCGCATGGATCGCCGCGCAGCAATAAAATGGATGCTCACAGCCTCCGTCGCGGTTCAATTTTTGGATGAGAAGTCGGCGGCCTCGACCCACCAGCCCCCATTCAAGGGATACGGAACCGATCCGAACCTTTTGGCGGGAGAGGTCCCCTGGGAGCGCACCATGACACCGCAACAATTGCGCGCCACGGCAAAGCTGGCCGACATCATTCTTCCCCGCACCAGCCAAACCTCACCCAGTGCCACCGAAGTCCACGTGCCCGATTTTATCGACGAATGGATCAGCGCTCCCTACCCCAATCATCGAGCCGACCGGGAAATGATCATCGAGGGACTGAGTTGGATCGACCGCGAATCCCAACGCCGTTTCAACAAGGATTTCCACCAACTGACAGACGAACAAGCCACCGCCATATGCGACGACATTTGCTATGCTCCGGAGGCCCCGGCGGAGTTGGAAGAGGGCGCCCGCTTCTTCTCCAGATTTCGCAACCTCACCCTTGGTGGTTACTACACCACCGATATCGGTACTAAGGATGTCGGTTACGTCGGCAACGTGGCCCTCCCCGCCTTCCACGGCCCTCCTCCCGAGGTCCTTGAGAAACTGGGAATCGACAAAGCGCCCTGGTAACCGGCAAACGGGCCGACCCGAATGGCACTTAGTTAAGCGGGGATTGGAATTTTCGATCATCTCGGAAAAGGAAGGGGTCAAGACGTAAAAAGTTATGCCTTACAGGGTCGGTTGTCTTGTAAAAGTGTATGGAGTGCAACGGAATACAGTTTTTAAGACCTGACCCTTTTTCTTCCGTAAGGCATCACTTTTCTACGGCATGACCCCGACTGGCGTCCATACTTGACCTCTACAAACGTGCTTAACTAAGCGCTATTCCGGGCCGACCCTTTTGCTTCTCCCTCCGCGACAGGGCTCGCGGCGCATTGCCTCAGTTTCCGCGGTGCACGGAGTGACAGGCTTTGCAGTCCACCGCCAGTCGGTAATTCTCGATCGCTCCCTCCTCGCCCGCAATAAGGCTCTGGGTGGCTTCGACCAGATTGGTGGTTTTTTCTTTCCAACTGTCAGGCGGACCCTGGGGTGGGCTCAAATCGACCAGGGCGAGGTAATTTTCCAACATCCTTTTGAGATCATCGACTTCAGCCTCCCCTCTCTTGGCCTGATTGGCGATGGAGGTCTCCCCCTCGTGAAAATCGGACATCACTTCGGCAATGCTTATCGCATCTGGGGCCGCCTCCTCTTCCAGGGCCTGTAAATCGATATCGAGCGCCGAAACGATTTCCACCCGCAAGCGGTCGCGCTCCCGGCGCAAATCCTCGATTTGCCTCTTCAATCGATCCGCTTCCACCGCTCGGTAGAGGGAGTCGTGCAAACCAGCCGCCCCTTCCTCGGATACTTCAGTCTGCCAAAGGTAGACGTTTTTCAGGGCCTTCAGGCGGCGCAATACCTTGAGGGCGCTGTCGGTAATGGCCGTGTTGTAGAGGTTGAGGTATTGGAGTTTGTATAAATTTGCCAAATGCTCCAGACCGCCGTCGGTTACGGCCGTGTTCTGCAAATGCAATTGGGTGAGGTTGGTCATTTTTCCAACCGATTCCAGAGCGTGATCCGTAATTTGGGAGTTGGCCAAATTGAGCTCGACCAGGTTTTCCTTCAAAGCCAACAAATCCTCCACGCTTTCATCCGTGCCCTGTTTGGCCCGGACCCCGATCCGAGGATCCTCTTGGGCCAGGAAATAAACATCCATTCCCTCGGGCTTGGGGAACCTATGGAGAATTTCATCCATCTCTTCCCGCGATTTGAACTCCAGAACCTCATGCTCCAGAAAATGAACGGCAATTTCCGGGGGAACTTCCATTTCATCTAACATGGCAGTTGCGCTGGCGCCCTGGTCGATCCACCAGGACAGGAGTTCGATGACCTCATCGGTGGGTTGGGGCTTGCCCTGGGGCGGCATGTGCTCTTCCTCCTCTATGGGCAAATGCAACCGATGGATCATGGAGCTTTCATAGCTATTGCCTGCTACCAGAACGGGGCCATTCAATCCACCCGCCAATAGCATTTCGTAGGTGTCCATACGCAACTCCCCCTTGACCTTTTCCGGATTGTGACAATCCAGGCAATAATCCTTTAACAGGGGTTGTATGTGGGTTTCAAATACCGCATTGCCCGTTGGGGTCATCTCTTCGGGCTCGTCCTCGCCAAAGGGCAAATGTTGGGTCAAAAACCCGGAACCGTGGGTTATCGACCCACCCATATGGCCGGTTATGGTCATGACAAGAATGGTGGCGACCAAACCGCCAAAATAGACCGTGGGCAGTTGCTCCACCCCGCTTCTGCGCGATTTCAAGGACAGGTCCAGGAAGAAAATGAGAAAGGTGGTAACCACACCGCTCCATTTGTGGAAATTCAAGGCCTGGGATTCGTAACCGCCCTCCCAGGATAGGAATACACCGAATACTGCGGACAGCGCAGTGGTGTAAAAGCAGGCGGTGAGAAGCAAATGAATTTTTTGCGGAATGCGCGAGACCGGACGAACCAGGACGAAGAGTTCCAGCAAAACCACCGCGGCAAACAGCCCTATGGGCAGGTGCAGCAATACCGGGTGAAACCGGCCCAGGAATGGAATCCATTTGGAAGTAATATTCAGGGAGGTCCCATCGATCAGCGAAATTACCAGAAGTAAAATGAGAATAAATACGGCGGGAACCCTGCTAAATAGGCCGGTCATGATGTATCTCATATTTTCCAAAATATTTCCTGAAACCGATGGATGCACCGGGGGCAAAAGTCAAGAACCGCCTTCATGCGGAAGCCTCTCCACCTTTAACCCCCGTTCCCGATCCTTTTGTGCGCTAAGCTTTCTGGCCACGGCGCGTTTTGCCAATTCATCCGCGATAACCCCGCCCAGGATGACCGCCCCAATCACGGCGAATTCCGCCCTCTGGAAACCGAGAAAGGCCATATTCATCATGTTGCGCAAAACCCTCAGCAGGGCCGTTCCAATGATAACCCCAAGGATGGTTCCCGAGCCTCCCCGCAGACTGCATCCGCCCAACACGGCGGCGGCGATGGCGTACAATTCGTAGAAATTCCCAAAATCGACCGGCTGTGCCAAGTTCAGATCCAGGACGAAGAGCAACCCGGCGAGCCCGGCCAGACCGGAGCAAATGACATAGGCCAGGGTGATCATTCTATCGGTGTTGATCCCACTGAACCTGGCTGCTTCCTCGTTATTTCCCAGCGCCAGCAGATAGCGGCCATAGATGGTGCGGTTGAGAAAAATCCCTGCCAGTATGGCAATTACCATAAGAATTATGGCCGGGAAGGGAATGTCGAACCCGGGAAATAAGGGCACCTCCCCATTTGCAATCCACCGCAGTCCTTTCAGTTCACTGCCGAACCCGGCCGTTTGATCCCCCGTAAAACCTCGGGTAACCCCTCGATAAATGAGCAGGCCGCAAAGGGTCACAATAAACGGTTGAAGTTTCAACTTCGTCACCAGCAAACCATGACAGAGCCCGATCAGCAGGGGCACGACCAAGGCCATGATCAAAGCCAGCCAAGGGGGCCATCCCTGATCCATGATCAGCCAGGGCACGCCGACACCTACCAGGCATACCACCGAACCCAGGGACAAATCGATTCCACCGGTGATGATGACCAGGGCCACTCCGATTCCCAGGATTCCAAAGAGCGAGGTGCGGCGAATCAGGTTCTCCTGGTTGTAGGCGCCAATGAAATTAGGATTCAGGATGGCAGTGGCCACGTAAACCACCAGGAGCAGTAGAAAGATCCCGAAAATACGCTTCACCCCTTCGGATTGTGCTCCGGTAAACTTGCGGAAAAGGTTCCCTGATGCGGCAAGTTTCATATTTTGTGGTTAAAGCGATACCTAAGCGGCTTTGGTATTGCCGATGGCGAGTTGCATGATGGCTTCTTCGCTGAGCCGGTCTCTGGGCAGTTCCCCCGTCAACCGGCCTTCGTGCATGACCAATACCCGGTCGGACATTCCCAATACCTCTTCCATTTCGCTGGAAACAAACAGTATGGCGACCCCGCGCGCGGCCAAATCCTCCATCAAACCATAGATCTCCTGTTTTGCTCCCACGTCAATTCCACGAGTCGGTTCATCGAGCAGCAGGACCCGCGGTTCCAGGGCGAGCCATTTTCCCAATACAACTTTTTGCTGGTTTCCACCGGAAAGATAGCGAACCACCTGGCGGGAACTCGGGGTTATTATCCGCATTTGTGCCATCATTCGCCGACTGATTTCGCCTTCCCGCACCTCGTTGAGAAAAAGGCCGCAGGCACTCTCCTGCTTCAGGATGGCCAAGCCCAGGTTGTGGCGAACCGTCATCTCCAAAATCAAGCCTTGCAGCTTGCGGTCTTCAGGTACCAAGGCCAACCCGCATCGAATGGCATCGTTGGGCGATTGTAAATCGATTTTGGCGCCGCCAAGGTAAATTTCCCCGCCTCTAAGCGGCGCGACCCCAAAAAGGGCCGCCAGCAATTCAGTGCGTCCCGCTCCCACCAAACCGGCCATGCCGACCACTTCCCCCGCCCTGAGGGCAAAGTTCAATTCGTGTTCCGGATGGGCTGGAGTGCTCAAATGGCGAGCTTCGAGCACCACCTCTCCCGGTTTGTGAATGGTCCGGTGGTAAAACTCGGAAATTTCCCGCCCGACCATGAGCCGGACCATGGCGTCGTGATTGATCTCATCTTTGGCCAGGTCACCGGCATTTTTCCCGTCGCGCAGAATCATGACGCGATCAGCCAGTTCCTTGGCTTCGCCGAGCCGGTGGGAAATGTAGATGATGCTCACCCCTCGGTCCCGCAAATCCTTGATCACTCCGAAGAGGGTTACCGTCTCTTTCTGGGACAAACTGGAAGTAGGTTCGTCCATGATGAGAACGCGTGCTTTGACGGAGAGCGCCTTGGCTATCTCCACCAACTGCTGCCTGCCGATGGCAAGGTCTCCGACCCGTTTCTGAGGATCGACCTCCAGCCCTACCAGTTCCAGGTAACCTCTCGATTTTTTCAGAATGGCCGCTTCGTCGATCAATCCCCGCTTTCGCGGCTCCCGGCCAAGAAAGATGTTGGCTCCAACGCTGAGATTGGTGGCCATGTTGAGCTCCTGGTGGATGAGGGCGATCCCCTGCTCCAGAGCATCGTTCACCCCGGCGATTTCCACCGGCTTTCCCTCCATATGGATCTGGCCTTCATCCGCCGGTTGCACCCCTGCCAGGATTTTCATGAGGGTACTTTTCCCGGCTCCATTTTCTCCCAGCACAGCCAGCACTTCGCCTTTGCCCAGCTTCAGGCTCACATCGTCGAGGGCTCGCACACCGGGAAAACTCTTCCCCATGGCACGGACTTCCAGGAGCGGCTTTGGGGACGCCGCTTTCACTGTTTGCCCAGCTTCTTTTTCAAATCCGCCCAAAACTCCTCCACGTTTTCCTTCGTTATTTTGCGGGCCTCGATATTGATAAACCCGTTTTCATCGGCGCCCGTTTCCCGGCCTTCGTGGATGGCCTTCAAAACCTCGATCGACCTGTAACCATACGAAAACGGATTCTGCACCACCGTTCCATACACTTCTCCGTCGACGATGCCTTGCAGAGTGCGATCGGCCTCATCAAAGGCGATAACCTTCACCTCATTGAGGCGGCCCGCCTGTTCCAGCGCTTCCAGAATCAACGGTGGATTGTAGGCAAACAATCCCACCATTCCGGCTATGTCCGGATTCCGTGCCAGGGTGTCCTCGGCATTGGCTTTGGCTTTGGCGCGATCAAACTGGTCGGTCAAGGTGCCCAGAATGGTAAACTTTTCTCCAACGATTTGACTTCCTGGCGGATCGAATCGATTCGGGTCGTGGGAACGATCCAACAACTCGTCGATCACCCCTTGGCGACGGCGTCGAGCGTTGTCCTGTTCCATCCTTCCGATCAGAATCATTATCGATCCCCCATCCGGCAAGGCTTCCTTGACCAGCTTGCCGCATTCCCTGCCGGCGTCGTAATTGTCCATCCCGATATAGATGAGACGATTGGAGTCCGGGGCATCGGAATCCTGCGTGATCAAAATGGTTTGCTCCGCCACCTGATTGAGGAAATCCGTCTGGTTCACCGCGTCGATGGGGCTGACGGCAATTCCCGTGGTACCGCGCGTCACCAGATCTTCCAACATACTCTTCTGCTCCACCGCGCCCGCCGCGGGCATCAATACATCGGCGTGGACCTGGAGGTCGGCCGCTGCCGCCCTGACCCCGCTCTCCGCTATGGTCCAAAACGGATCGACCCCGTTGGAAACGAAGGCGTAACGGGCATCGTCGCCACCGCCAGAATCAGAACCGCCTCCGCAGCCGGCCAGACACAGGGTCAGGATTGCCAGACCTGCGGAGAGAAAAATAGAGGAGAGAATTTTCATGAATAGGCCAATATGCGTGGGGGAAATTTTTGCCCACCATAGGCGCAAGTATGGGTGGGGAAAAGAAGATTATTGCCCTCTTTTTCCATCTTTACGGACGGGATTCTCCTGCCGGATCACCCTCAATTCCCTGGCCTGGCAACCTGCGGGCGCTATTGGAAGCAAGGTGGTGAAAATGGTATTTCGCATGGTTGTCTACGTGACGGTATGGGACATCCGCTTTCGGAGAAGGCAACGGATTGGAATTACGATTGGAGGCGGACTCGCCAAATCTGCTCGCCTTGAGCCTGGCTGCCAGATTAGAAGTGATGGGGTGAAAAAGAGCTTTCTATTCTTGTTCTTCATGGGCTTCCTGCCGCTGTCCAGCCGGGCTGCCATAACCGATGCCCAGGGTGGAGGTTTCAGCCCCGATGAAACGATCGTCTTCAAGAGGGTACCCGGAAAGATTCCCGACCTGAATTTGCACCTGTTTTTTCCGGAAGACTACGATACCGGCAAACCGTATCCCGCCATTGTCCTGTATTTCGGGGGCGGCTGGAATGGAGGAAGTGCCGCCCAGTTTTTTATTCAGGCCAATTACCTGGCTTCCCGGGGAATGGTAGTCATCTGTCCGGATTACCGCACCAAAAATAGTCATGGTGTGTTGCCCTACCAATGCGTGGAAGATGGCAAGGCGGCCATGCGTTATGTGCGGCAAAATGCCGGGAAGCTGGGAATCGATCCCAATCGAATTGCGGCTGGTGGAGGATCCGCCGGGGGGCATGTAGCGGCGGCGACCGCTACCCTGGACCAATTCGATGCCGGCGATAATTCCCAAATCAGCCCCGTTCCCGATGCCTTGGTTCTATTTAATCCCGTTTATGACAACGGACCCGATGGGTATGGCTACGACAGGGTTAAAGACTATTGGGAAATATTCTCACCAATGCATAACATCGATGAGGACCATCCGCCGACCATTGTCTTCCTGGGGGATGAGGACCATCTCGTGCCGGTCTCAACCGCGGAGACCTACCATCGGAAGTTGCAGGGCCTGGGTATCCGATCCGAGCTGCATGTCTATCCCGGCGCCCAACATGGATTCTTCAATTGGAACCGGGACAAGACTGCGGACAAAGAATTGTTCGTCGCAACACTGACCGCAGCCGATAGCTTTCTGGCATCGCTCGGCTTTCTCCAAGGTCAGCCCAATGTCATTCAATGGGTAGCCGTACACCGCTGAAAGAGGCCATTCCAGCATCCAATACCGGCGGAAAATCTTCTAAAAATCCCCACCGTGGGGTCCAGACATCATGAATCATCGGACTTGCCCTTTTGCCCCTTCTGAGAATTGCAGTGGATATGGATAGGAACGCCAAAATAAAACAATCGCAACCCGACCCGGGAATCCGTTACCAGGTCGGCCAGGGCAACCTCCGGAAATTCGGTCTGGATATCAACGCGCCGGTTTTCCTGACTTCCAGCCTGACCATCGTCGTTTTCGTCCTGGTGACGCTCTCCTTTCAGGAAAAGGCGACAGTTGTCTTTGAGAATCTCCGCATTTGGATGACTTCGCACTTGGACTGGGTGTTCCTGCTTTCCTCCAGCCTTCTCGTGCTGTTTTGTTTGTGCCTGATCGTCTCCCCCCTTGGCAAGATTCGCCTCGGTGGGAAGAATGCGGCGCCGGATTACTCTACCGCAACCTGGATAGCCATGCTCTTTTCAGCCGGCTTGGCCATCGGGTTGGTCTATTTCGGTGTAGCCGAGCCCGTACACCATTTTCAGAGCCCGCCCTTCAACATGACCAATGTTTACGATGGGCAGCAACCATCACCTGGCCTCAATGATCCGGATGCTCAAGCGGCCTGGGATATCAGCCTTGCGGCCATAACATTCCACTGGGGACTCCATGGATGGGCGGGTTACGCTGTCGTTGGGCTGGCCCTCGCTTATTTCACCTATAACCGGGGGCTCCCGCTCGCGTTGCGTTCAGCGTTCTATCCCCTTCTGGGTGATCGCATTTGGGGCTGGCCCGGCCACATAATCGATACCCTCGCTGTTTTTGCGACCTTGTTCGGGCTCGCGCCTTCCCTTGGGCTCGGCGCGGAACAGGTCACATCGGGGCTCAACTACCTGTTCGACATCCCCGACACCAACACCACCAAGGTGGCTCTAATCATGCTGATTACCGCCATCGCTACGGCTTCTGTCCTAACCGGCATTAATGTGGGTATCAAACGGCTCAGTCAAATCAACATCTGCATAACCGTGGTCTTGTTCCTGTTCGTCATGGTGGTCGGCCCTACCGGCCTGATTTTCAGCAGTTTTTTCAGAGGGCTTGGCGCCTATATCGTTGAAATCGTGCCCTTCAGCAATTGGGTTGGGCGCACGGACACCTACTTCATCCATGACTGGTCGGCATTCCAATTGGCATGGTGGATCTCTTGGGGTCCGTTTGTTGGAACGTTCATCGCCCGCATTTCAAAGGGACGCACCGTCCGCCAGTTCATGCTCTGCGTGCTAATCCTGCCAATGTTGATCTCTCTATTGTGGATGAGTACATTTGGTGGCACTGCCATCTACCAATTCCTCGCCCATGGCTACACCGGCGTGATGGAGAGCGTCGCGGCAGGGTCGTATGAGATCGCCCTCTTCAAAATGTTTGAGCGCCTCCCTTTCACGCAACTCGCTTCAATCACCAGTATCGCCCTGATAATCATCTTTTTTATCACATCCTCGGATTCCGGTTCACTGGTAGTCGATACCATCACGGCTGGCGGGAAGCTGCACCCTCCCGTAATCCAAAGGGTGTTCTGGTGCTCTGCAGAAGGGTTTGTGGCAATGGCCCTCTTACTCGGAGGCGGGTTGAAGGCGTTGCAGACAGCAGCGCTTGCATCGGGCTTCCCCTTCTCATTTGTAATCCTGGGAATGGGAATCTGCACTTGGATGGCGCTCCGGAAAGAAGCTGGCTAAAAATCCGCGCCTATCAGTGGTCAAGCCCACTATGCACCACGGCATACTGAGACATGCGGGCTAAGCGCCCATGCACCCCATCAGGCTGCGTCAGGGTCGATACATTTGGGTCCAAGCAACGGATCCTGTGAGATGGGAATTACCGGATAATCCTCGGCTTCCGCGTTCAAATCGATCCATTCTTCGTACTCGTCCGGCAATTCATCTTCTGCGAAAATGGCTGTCACCGGGCATTCATCGACGCATGCGTTGCAATCGATGCAGGTATCCGGGTTGATATAAAGCCGGTCTGGTGCTTCGTGGAAGGCCTCCACCGGGCAGACGTCCACGCAGCTGGTATACTTACAATCGATACATAAACCTGTTACTATGTAGGCCATAAATCTCCTTGTTTCCTGAATAGAGAATTCAACCGAACGCAAATATCAACGAGAAAAGTAACTTAGCAGGCATAAATTTCCCTTCAAATTTCTCCCTGTCTGGAAAAAAGTTGCCGGGCCCGCTCGATATCGGGCCAAACATCGCAGCTTGGCGGCTGAACGGATGGGAGGGCCTTGGAATGCCGCAACCGGCGAAAGGAGGAAGAACGGGCTTGATTGATCATGAAAAATATACCGTATTTTTGCTATCAGCTATTATGAAAGGTTATCTCCCCACATATTCTCGGTTTACCGGATTCACTTTGTTGGCCGGAACGCTAGCCATTTTCTTTTTCTTCAGCTCAGTTCTCCGAGCCCAAGACGGGTTTGACCCGCTGTTCAACGGTAAGGACCTGGATGGCTGGGAAGGACAAGCGGAGCTCTGGGAAGTAAGGGACGGACTCATCGTGGGATCGACTGAAGGACACTCCATCGAAAACAACAGCTTCCTGATCTACCGGGGTTCCGAGCCTGGCAACTTCCATTTGAAGGTGAAACTCAAGATGGCGGGGAAGAACAATTCGGGGATCATGTACCGGGCCCAGGAAATCGAGGGCATATCCCATGGACTCTCCGGACCGCAAATGGACGTTCATCCCAAGCTCGAATACCAGGGCATGTATTACAGTGAAAAAACCGGCCGGGGCATCATAGCCCAACGCGGTCAGAAAGTTACCGTATCGGAAGAATTGGATGCCAAGGGCAAGACCACTCCCAAGGTGACCGGCCAACTGGGCAAGGAACCCTTATTCGATTTGTCTGAATGGAATGAATACGAGGTTATCGCGGTCAATAAACGTCATATCCACCTAATCAACGGGGTAGTGACAGTCGACGTCAGAGACCGCGATCTATCAACTGCTCCATCCGGCGCCATCGGCATACAATTACACCAGGGCCCGCCCATGTCGGTGGAGGTAAAAGACATCGTGGTCAAAAACCTGCGAGGCGCCGAAGCTCGTGAAACCATCCAAGCGGTTCTCGACCGGCAGGTAAAATAGCCGCGGGGGAAGGGGTCAAGACGTAAAAAGTTATGCCTTACAGGGTCGGTCGTCTTGAAAAAGTGTATGGCGTACAACGGAATACAGTTTTAAGACCCGACCCTTTTCTTTCGCAAGGCATCACTTTTCTACGGCATGACCCCGACGGACCTGTGAGGAGGGGTAGGATGGGCCGGGCACGGTGATGCGGAAGGTTCCGGGCGGATCCGAACTTGACCCAGCCTGATATCAATCGCGATGATTGCCCTTTGATGAAAAAGAGATGGTGCCTGCCTGAACCGCTCTCGGTATGCGAAATCGCTCTTGACCAAGAGGCCCGCGCCTTCTTGCGCCAATACGGCAATAAATCAGGTCCCCGCCTGGTCCTCAGCCACGGCAACGGTTTGGCCATAGATCTCTACTACCCATTCTGGTCACTTTTGGAGAACGACTTTGAGCTCTTCGTCTACGATCTTCGAAATCACGGTTGGAATGAAGTTTCGAAGCAAGACGATCACAATCTCTTTTCCTTTGTGACGGATCTGGACCGCGTATTGCATGAGATCGACACCCTCCACGGAGGGAAACCGATCATTGGCGTCTATCATTCTCTTTCCGCGCTGATTGCTCTTCTGTTCTCGGCAGATATCATGACTTCGTCATTCGAGCGACTAAGCAGGGGCTTCGATGCCCTGATATTATTCGATCCGCCGATGTACCGCCCCGGAAAGAGTCACACCGAGTTCGACGACGCCGCCGACAATACAGCCCGCGTGACACGCAAAAGAACCGAACGATTTGACACGTATGAACAGTATCTCGAGTTGCTGGAATTTTTTCCCTCCTTCTCGAGACTGGTGCCGGGAGCGAAAGAACTCATGGCCCGCTCCATACTACGCAAATCGAGTAAGGGCGGTGGATATGAACTGAGATGCCCCCGCGACTACGAAGCCAGGATCGTGGAGTACGTTCGCGCCTTCGCGGGTCAGACCGACCTGGACAATCTGCCTTGTCCAACGAGGATAATCGGGGCGGATCCTCTCCTGCCGTATTCCTATCTGCCGACCGTAGACCTTTCGGACATGCTGAGAGTCGACTTCGATTTTATTCCCGAGACGACCCACTTGATGCAGATAGAGAACCCTCATGAGTGTGCTCATTACGTGCGAGAATTTGTAGCTCGTCTGGACGGAATCCCCTGAGGAATAACCATACAACGGAGGGTCATTAGGCCTCGAACAGCTGAAAACAGGCGGTTGCGCCATGAAGAGGAAAATAGCACCGAGTGAAGGCATGCGGCAGGCCCTTATGAAGGGATTGTCGGTTGGGCTGGTCCGCAGTTTCACCATTGCGATTTCCTTGTTTGCCCTTGCCAGCATTGTCTTTACCGGTGAACTCGAGTCCTACGTGCTGAAGGGCACGGGAATGTTTTTTGCGGGCACTGCCATCCTTTGCCTTTTTCTCGCTTTCTTCGGCAAGTTTCCCGCCCCGGTAGCTACGACCCCCATTCCGGTGGCGCTGGTCATGGTGGCCATAGCCGATGCGATCAACCTGCAAGGTCAGGAACTCTATTATACCTATGTATTTTCCATTATCGGTTGTACCTTATTGACCGGAGTCCTGTTCTGGACCATCGGCTACTTTCGATTTGCCAATTTTTTTCGATTTGTGCCGTTTACGGTGTCGGCCGGGGCGCTCGCGGGCTCGGGAGTGCTGATCCTCCTGATGGCCCTGCGGCTGGCCGGGATTGGTTGGGGCCCCGAATTCTGGTCTTCCCTGTTCGACCCCGCCGTTTTTTGGAAGTGGTTCCTGAGCCTGACGCTGGGCGGGTTGCTGATTGCAGCGACCAAGTTATGGAGGCGGTTCTGGGTGTTGCCGGCAATTTTCGGAGCATTCTGTCTCTTGTTCCACTTGGGCCTGATACTGTTGAATGTATCGATCGAGGACGCCATAGCCGCCGGGCTCCTGGTGGACGTGGATTTGTCGGGAACACTGTGGCCCGCTTACGCGTGGGAGGACGTTGAAGCCGTCAACCTGGGTGTGGCAGCAACGCAATTGATAAACGGAACCGTGCTCTTTCTCGTCCTGCTGGTGCTCACCGTGGTCAGTTTCGCTCAATTGGAACTCGGAGCCGGAATGGAGCTGGATTGGAACAAGGAGTTCAAGCTTCACGGTGCGGCAAACCTGCTCTCGGGGGCGGGGGGCGGCATTCCGGGCGCAATGGTAGCCTCGGCAACATTGCCGAACATTGCATTGAGGGCCAATACCCCGGTAACGAGCATCGTCATCGCAGTCGTTCTCGTTTTATTCGTTTTCTTTGGTTCGGGCTTGTTACGATTGATGCCCATGCCTGCCACGAGCGGCTTCCTGATTTCCATCGCCCTGCCCCTCATCTCCGACTGGCTCCTGAAGAGCCGGAAACGGCTTCAAATTCCCGAGTATTGCATGCTGGTCCTGATTTGCATGGCCATCGTATTCATTGGTTTTTTGGAGGCGATCGCCTTGGGACTGGTCCTCAGCCTGGTATTTTTCGCCGTGCGATTGAGCCAGGTCCGGTTGGTGGAAGCCCATTACACGATGGCGGAAAAACGCAGTCGAACACTTCGCTCCATACCCGATCAATCCATTATCAAGGTCTACGGTCCGCGAGCACACGTCTATCGCTTACGAGGCTACGTCTTTTTTGGCAGTGCCTATTCGTTTGCAAGCCAACTGAAACAGACCTTGAAAGGGAAATTGAAGCCCGTATGCGTGATCATCGATTTCAAGAATGTTACCGGATTCGACCTCTCCGCACTGGATAGCCTGCGCGGATACATTCAACGTGCAAACAGGGAAAACCTGAAGACGATCCTCAGTTCAACCTCCAGGAGGCTCGAGCAGGAAATCCAGCGCGATTTCCCTCCAACCCTGTTCAAGGACGTGACCTGGGTGGATTCGGAAGAGGCCGCTTTGGCCGCAGCGGAAGAAATGTTGTTGGATTACTACCAGGAAGAAATTGGTAGAGATACGACCCTCAAAGACCTGGTACATCGCAGCAGCATCTCCGAATTGACAGAACACCTGGATCGACAGATCGTTTTCGAAGAATTGATTTCCGCCTTGGGCGACCGTTTCGAAACGGTCGAATATGTCGATCAGGATCCGATAACAACAGAGGGTGAAAGGCAACGAGGCATGCAGTTGCTCCTTGCAGGTAAAGCATCCGCCAAAACGACAGACGGCAGTATACTCTACCAATGCGGGGCGGGAGCCGTTATCGAGCCGGTTAGCGCGGTCCAACCTTGTAAGGCATCGCTCACCCTGGTCGCCGAAGGAGCCTGCCGCACGTTACTGGCAACTCCGGAGGACCAGGCAAAGCTCGATGCCGAGGACCACCAATTGGCCCTGAAACTCTACCGCTACGTGCTGTCCGTGAACTTTAAATTTGACTATTCCTGATATCCGGTCATAAGTCCCAAAATTTTAAAAATTAGCTCTCATAACCCCAAAAAAGAAAGAATTACGTTATGTCATCATCAACGGAAGACCGTTTAAGAAATCTCATTAATGAAAACCTGGAAGTAGATGGGCAGGCCATAGACCTGCCGGAGGATCTGAACTTCAGCCTCTCGGAAGCCGGTGTTCCCTCTACGGACCTCGTAGCCTTGGCCAAATTAGTCTCTCAGGAGTTCGGCATTACTTTTGTCGTCGAAGATTGTATCCGGCTTAAGAGCGTCAAGGAATTGGTAGAGTTCATCGATTCCTGATAAGAAATCGTTCGCTCCTCCTTCGAAAACAGGCGGTTTTTCCCGTTGGGCCGTTATGGCCGTAGGGGAAGCCGCCGGTTTTATTGAGGCCGGTATCGTCCCGATAAATGCCGGATTCCATTGCCGAGCGCTGGTGGCGTCCCTTCAGAACAGTGGGCCATGCCACAGTTCTGCATATCGATTTGAGGCCTCATGAGGCCCGTGAGGCGGAGGCTTGGAGGTGGCTTGATGAGGAAGAACAGGCGCGTTGGCGACGTTTCCTCTACGACGGTCCGCGGCGGCGGTTCGCTTTGTGCCGCGCGGCGCTGCGGGCCGCGCTTTGTGAGCAGTTTGGTTGCCTTAACGGCCAGCTTGCCTTTGCCGAGTCCGATCACGGAAAACCCTATGCAGTGTGGAAGGGGACCGCGGTTCCGGTCAGCTTCAACGTCAGCCACAGCGGCGCCCATGGCTTGATTGCGCTTGCGCCCGCCGGGCGGCTGGGGGTGGACGTGGAAGAACGAAGGAGGCCGCGCCATCTCGACCTACTCATCAGTAGCGTGATGGGACCTGACGAACAAGCTGAGTTGGCATTGGCACATGGCTGTCGCAAGATACGCTTGTTTTTCAATTTTTGGACACTTAAGGAAGCCTTGATCAAGGCTATTGGACTGGGGCTTGCTTTGGATATGTCCCAGCTTGAGATCCCGGCGGAAATGCGACGCGGCGAGGCGGCGAGTACATTTCGATTTCCCCAGCTACCCGCCGTGCGATGGCGGCTGACAGACCTTGGCAACGATCGTTTCGCGGCTGCCATCGCCCACGAATTGAACCCGAAGCCCTGATTATGCCTTCAGAACCCGTCCGGAGGGTGCCCGAACTTGATCCACCATTTCTCCAGGTCATTCCGGATCCGGATGAACCCAATTGTCATACTCCATTCCCATGCCGTCGATGACGGCTTGTAATTTCTGCCGGGCCGCAACGGCTTCCGGCCCTGCTTTGACCGGGTCGATCGGCTGGGTTTCCTCCGGGTCGGCTATCAGGTCGTAGAGATTGCCACTCTGTTCGGATAACTTCCAGCGC
This sequence comes from Opitutales bacterium, assembly GCA_964291575.2. Classification (GTDB taxonomy): domain Bacteria; phylum Verrucomicrobiota; class Verrucomicrobiia; order Opitutales; family UBA2995; genus JAABVD01. Next base: position 662,132 of record OZ219851.1, read on the forward strand.
TTGTCGATGGCCCATCGCTGCAAGGTGAACCGTTCCTTGTCCGCTCCCGGCAAGGGATCGTGATGAAAAAACAACCAATCCCGGTGGGAACCGGCCTGCCCTTTGATTTGAGGCAAGAGCGATTCCCCATCGAACACCTCTCCCCGGGGTGGAGCGATGCCGCAGGCCTGGAAAATCGTGGGCAAAATGTCATTACAATCCACCAAGTCCTCCACCACGTGACCCGACTTCGCCGTTCCGGACCACCCCACGATCAAGGGCACATGAGTGCCGCGAAGGTTGGTATATCCCTTTCCTCCGGGAACAATGCGGCCATCCTTCAATTTCGAACGCGCGTGCCGGGGTGAACCGTTGTCGCTGTAAAATATTATCAGGGTATCCTCGGCCAACCCCAATTCAATCACCTTGGCCTCGATGCGACCGACCAATTTATCCATGTATTCCACCATATCGTGAAAAAACCGCCCATCCTGCCGGTGGCGGTCTTCACTCCACTCCGGGCTATCCGGGGTAGGCTGAAAAGGACCATGGGTCAATGCCATGGGGTAGTAGACGAAAAAGGGCTGGTCCCGGTGGCGCTCCATGAAATGGTTCAGGTAATCAACAAACAAATCGGGCCCATATTTTCCCTCCGTATCCTCCAGGTAGTCCCCATTGTCATTTATGCGCGGATCGGGAAACCGGCTTCCCTTGTCCTCGGTGTGCTCGGAATGCCAAAGAAAAAATTCCTCGAAACCCGACTCCTCAGCCCGTTGTCCCAGGCCCCGCCATTCCGGCATGAAATCGGGCGGATTATAGCTCTGCAATTGCCATTTGCCCACTATGCAGGTGCGGTATCCAGCCTCGGTCATCCAGTGGCCGAAGGTTTTTCTTCAGGTTTCAAAATCCCAAAGGAATGCCAGTTTCGCCAATTGTATTTCCCCGTCATCAAGGACACCCGCGTCGGGGTGCAGAGAGGAAGGGCATGGGCATTGGCAAAGCGCACCCCGTTCTGTGCCAGTCGATCCAAAACCGGGGTTTCGTAGGACACGCCTCCATAGCAACCGAGCGTTTCAGAGCCCAGGTCGTCGGCCATGATCAGGATGACATTGGGCCTGGTTCGGGTATTGGCCGAGGCCGGTAAACTCCCGCCAACAACCAACAACAAAACCGAACCCGCCGCAAAAAGGAAAATCAATCGTTGAGACATTTTTTGGGTCATTGTGTAGATAAAACAGTTACTCCTTCCATCACTTCCAAGGGAGCCTAGTCTATTCCTGGATTCTGGATCCGTGGTCTATTTCGATCAAGATCACGATCACGATCACGATCAAGATAATTACCACCCCTTTTCTTCCTTCTTCCTTTAAGTCCCTCTGTGCCCTCTGTGGTTAATCTCCGGCTCCAGAACCCAGAACCCCCAGAACCCAGAACCGAGAACCCAGAACCGAGAATTCCCCTTGCTTGGGAACGAAAGAACCCATTTATTTTCTCCTCTTATCCACAGGTTTGCAACGATTCCAGATGGTTGCGCCAATATCATAATATTTTACAGAAAGGATGAAATGACTTCGAACAAGGACTGGTGGCCGGAACAATTGAACTTGAAGGTTCTTCGCCGGAATTCTCCCCTTTCCGACCCGATGGGTGAGGACTTCGACTACGCCGAGGCGGTCAAGACCCTCGACGTCAATGCGCTGAAGAACGACATCGAGGAGGTGATGACGACTTCCCAAGACTGGTGGCCGGCCGACTACGGCCACTATGGACCCCTCTTCATACGCATGACATGGCATGCCGCAGGGACCTACCGCATAAGTGACGGACGGGGTGGCGGCGGCTCCGGCTATCAGCGCTTTGCGCCCCTCAACAGTTGGCCCGACAACGCGAGCCTGGACAAGGCGCGCCGCCTGCTCTGGCCGATCAAGCAGAAATACGGGCGGAAACTCTCCTGGGCCGACCTGCTCATCTTTGCCGGCAACTGTGCTCTGGAATCGATGGGCTTCAAGACCTTTGGTTTCGCCTTCGGACGCCCGGACGTGTGGGAGGCCGACGAGACCGACTGGGGCGAAGAGAGCACGTGGCTGGGAGACGAGCGCCACACTGAGGACGGAGAAATCGAGGGCCCCTACGGCGCCGACCACATGGGCCTGATTTACGTGAACCCGGAGGGACCGGGCGGCAATCCGGACCCGCTCGCCGCGGCAAATTACATTCGCAATACGTTCAAACGCATGGCCATGAATGATGAGGAGACGGTTGCCCTCATTGCCGGCGGACACACCTTCGGCAAAGCGCATGGCGCCGCCTCTGAGGACAATGTCGGTCCCGAACCGGAGGGGGCCAACATGGAGGAGCAAGGCCTCGGCTGGAAGAACAGGTACGGCACCGGCAAAGGCAGCGATACCTTCACCAGCGGCCTGGAAGGGGCCTGGACGGATAACCCGGTGAAGTGGGACAACAATTTCGTCGAGAATCTCCACAAATACGATTGGGAACTGACCAAGAGTCCAGCCGGCAAATGGCAATATGCTCCCAAAAATGCCGCCGAAGCAGCCACCGTTCCGGACGCGCACGATCCGTCGAAGAAACACGCCCCCATGATGCTCACCACGGATCTCTCCCTGAAGGCGGACCCGGCCTATGCGCCGATTGCCAAACGCTTCCTGGAAAACCCGGAGGATCTGGAAGACGCCTTCGCCAGGGCGTGGTTCAAGCTGCTCCACCGCGACATGGGACCCCGCAGCAGGTATATCGGGCCCTTGGTTCCCACGGAGCCGCTCTTGTGGCAAGACCCCGTCCCCGAGGTTGATCACGAGTTGTTAGGAGAACAGGATGTGGCCGACCTCAAAGCTGAAGTTCTGGCTTCGGGATTGTCCGTTTCCCAACTGGTTGCGACCGCCTGGGCGGCGGCGGCATCCTACCGCGCAACCGACAAACGCGGCGGAGCCAACGGAGCGCGTATCCGCCTGGCACCGCAGAGGGACTGGGAAGTAAACGATCCGGCCCGCCTCAACGAGGCGCTGAAGGCCCTGGAGGAAATCCGGTCTGAGTTCAATAATTCGCAGACTGGCGGGAAGCAGGTCTCTCTCGCCGACCTGATCGTCCTGTCGGGGTGCGCGGGAGTGGAGCAGGCTGCCCGGAATGCCGGCCACGAGGTGGAGATTCCCTTTGCCCCGGGGCGCACGGACGCCTCGCAGGAGTGGACCGATGAGGAATCTTTCGCCGTTCTCGAACCCACTGCGGACGGATTCCGCAACTACCTGCAGGCGGGGCAGGAAGGCACACCGGAGGACCTGCTGGTGGAGCGAGCTTGCCTGCTGACGCTCACTGCTCCCGAAATGACCGCACTGGTTGGCGGCATGCGGGTCTTGGATGCGAATACCGGGCAGTCTCAGCACGGGGTGTTCACCGATCGGCCAGGGACGTTGACCAATGACTTCTTTGTGAATCTGCTCGAAATGAGCACTGAATGGAACCCGTCCACCACGTCGCCGGACGTGTTCGAGGGACGGGATCGCCAGACCGGTGAGTTCAAGTGGACCGGCACCAGGGTGGACCTCGTCTTCGGATCAAACTCCGAGCTCCGATCCATCGCCGAAGTCTACGGATGCGACGATGGGCAGCAAAAGTTCGTGCGCGACTTCGTGGACGCGTGGGTCAAGGTGATGAACCTCGATCGCTTCGACCTGGCCTAGCGCATCGACACTCGCCAAGAAGGAGGGAACCACAAAAACCACAAAAGGCGCAAAAATGTTTTTTTTGTGGTTTTTGTGCCTTTTGTGGTTCCCCTCCCCTCTGTGCTCTCTGTGACCTCTGTGACCTCTGTGACCTCTGTGGTTAACCTCTTCTTTGCGTCTTTTGCGCTCTTTTGCGGCCATTCCCCCCCTCGGCAACTCAGCATCTCAGCAACTCAGCATCTCTCCCAATTCCTAATTGGCGCGCCCCCGGCGCGCCTCACCCCTCCGTTTTTAATTCTGCTATTCGGCTTATTTTTACTTTGAGAATGGGGAGCCGAGCCTGACTCCCGGAATCAGGTGGGAGATGTCCTGGTAGCGCCTCTTGAAATTCTGAATTTGCAATGAAACCTTTTACTGTATCGATAATATAATTACGGAGATCTGAAGGCGCGTTTTCAATTTCTTCAAGGATTGTTTCCCGACCATCGATTACTGTTAGAATATCTTCAAGGTCATGGCTTCCGAAAAAGTCGCTTTGGCCGCGATCTGAAAACGCCGCCAATTTGGTGGCGATGAAAGTGATTGCCGAAATAACGCTTAGGGTTAGGCCGTCCACAATCAAATTCGTTGGATTGGATAACGCATGATCGAACCATATTGTATTCAACCCAAGAAATGCCCCTTTTACCGGCATGGTGTCGACGGTAAGATTTCGATAGATCCATCGACATTTAGGCGCTCCTTCCCGTATGTCGTGGTCAAATCCTAATTCACGCAATTGTTCTTCAAATTTTGAATAATCCTTGTGAGTCAAGATTTCCACGATGACATCGACATCGTCAGTGGGACGCATGACCGATGCCTCCGGTTCATCCAGTAACAAGGCAACGATCGACCCTCCGGTAAACACATAAGAAACACCAAGGGCATCCAACTCTCTTGATATAGCTTTAAGGGCAGCTGTCGGAACTTCAGCCATTGTCCGAGATCAAGGCTTCCAATTTCTGGAGCGCGAATTTTCTTTCCCTGGCCCGTCCAAGCCTGACCGCATCTATCAAGGCCAGGTAATCATACAGTCGTCTATCCTTTAGTGCGGCATCGGGTCCCGATTTATAAAGAGGCGCTACGCTGGGGCCACGCACGGTTCCTTTGGGATGTGCCCAAACTGGGGGTGGCTCGTTACTTGTTTTGAATACTCCATCGAAGACTGGAGCCGCCCAGGCAGTCGGTATGCCTCGAGACGGCCCTGATTCTCTGGCAGGAAACACGTGGCTGATGCCGTATTTGAGGAAATCTCGAAAAGTCTTACGTTGCACATTCCGTCCACTTGGCACTACCAGGCGCCCTTCCTTTAGCCTCCCGATGGCAGCATGAGTTTCAGATGCACTCATTCCCAGTTCTTTAGCCATCCTGGCATAGGGAAGCACCTTCTCATCTTCGATGAGTAGTTTACAAATTACAACCAAGTCTTGGGGCTTGAGAGCCATTCACCTTTTATTCGCTATTCGCGAATAGCGAATAGTCAAGGGCAATTGTGAAAAATCTCCGTTTGCATTGCTTCACTTGGTCGAACCCCAAACGTCCTAGGTGCCGTCTATTAACTGAATTACCTCTCGCCAAGAACGCAAAGGTCGCCAAGAACGCTTAGGAGAAGAGGGAACCACAAAATGCGCAGGAGGCGCAAAATGGTTTTTTTGTGGTTTATGTGCCTTTTGTGGCTATCTACCTCCTGCTCCGTGTAACGGATCCTGTTCCGGCAAAGCCGGACCAAGCGAAGCGTTGTTTAAATCCCTTGGGTCTTTTGTGCTTTATGTGGCAATTTAGTGGAGAGTGGAGAGATCCCCAGGTTCTATCCGTCTAATCCGTGGTTGTATCACCCAGTATCAAGAATCCAGTACCCAGCATCGAGAACCCTTTGTGCCTTTTGCGCTCTTTTGCGGCCATTCCCCCCCTCGGCAACTCAGCAACTCAGCATCTCTCCCATTCCTCATTGGCGCCCTCGGCGCCTCACATCCCATCCAAAAACCGCTTCTTCCCTTACAGTAGGAAAAAATACTTCGATACTAGGGCTGACCCCATCCGCCTACCTTACACACGCAACGTCCGTTTCAGGAAATGAATCAAGCGATCCATATAATCGTCGTTCAGCCTTTCACTTAACGGTGAGACTCAACATGTATCACGTGCAACTGCCGAGTCCCGTCCTCCGTCCATCCTGGAACCAAAAGCGCATTGCTTCCACGATTCCAGCGAGGGGATGGATCCGTTCTTAAATCCCCCTTAGTAAAGGGACCGCGATCAAACGGATCTGAACGAGCGTAGCTTCCATTAATAAGATCCATCACCACGTATCGGATCGATTGCCGGTCTTCACTAGAGTAACCATTGACGAACCAGCGGCCGTCAGGTGATAGAGTAACATCCCCTTCAGGATCAGGAAAAATGGCCGAGTTCCCCAAAGTACGAGCTGAAATAATTTCCTGACGAGCAACATCGTAAACGACCTGCCGTCCTTCATCTGCACCAATCATCAGTGATCCTTGGGCCCATTCAGGATGCCCACCTATTGAGGTCGTGTGCAGTTTCAGTTCCGAGCCATCGGTTTTAATCGAACAGGGAGCGTTCAACCAAAGCGACCGGGTGCCCACACGGCCTCTTACAAAGAAGTAGATCCGCTCATTGTCTCGGCTTATCAGGGTATGGTTGATGTAAAGTGAAGCCTGGCTGAGATCCAGCGTCTCGGTACTCCGCTCGGATGGCTGCGTGGGTGTCCATCGTTTACCCACCAACTCCCAGGCTGGAGCTGATTGCAGGAGGCCTAACAGTTCTTTGAAGGACACAATCAAACGAACTTCCTCCGATTCAACATGGATGATGAAAATGCCATCGTTCTCAGGCGCGAGAACTCCGTCAGTTTCATCCATGGCTCCTGCATAACCCGTAACAGGTCGCAGTCGTGCCAATCGCCCATAGTTGATGGCAGCAAAGATACCCCCTTTCGGAGCAACTCCCGAGTTACCTATCGACCCTCCATGAAACCGATATTCTTTAATCCGCTTCCGCTGTTTAATATCGTAAAGGACCGTAAACACGCGTCCATCCTCGGGATCTCTGTCATTAAAGAAAAATTGAGAATCAGGCTGCAACGGATTCCAGTAAAGCATAGATCCCTGCTGCAGGTTCCAGCCATGCGTTTGATCCAAGACTACGGTTCTATTTTGGTTTTGCGTATCCACTAGAACCACATCAGCTGCATCTTCAGCCCCCGGAAGACGATCGTGAAAATCTGTCCTCAACGCCAATACATAACGACCGCTGGCATTCCAGGGAACGGTCAGTGATTGCCCTATGTACCCAAAAAGATGATGCGATGGACCAGAAGTTAGCCTTTCAACTCTTAAGGAAAAGGAAGTCGGAATATTCGATTCTTGATCCTTTCCAAAAGCCAGGGTGCAACAACCTAGAAGCAGGGCACTCACCACTCTCAATAAATTACACTCCATACAACTACGGCCTTTCCCCTATTTTCAGGTTTTCTGTAGTCATATTCATCACATGGTGAAAGAGCGATTTCTTCTCTGACGTTTCCACTGAAATAGTCGGTAACAAGAAAATCAACCTTAGGAAAATTAGGGACTACAATGGCACGCCGGAGCGTCTCCATCTTCTCCCATGACAATGAATCTTCTTGGGCAACCTTAAAACCAGCCACCGCCAATACGACGATAGCGGCCAATCGGAGAAGTCGTAGATGCTTTGGATCGGGAAACTCGGGCCGATAAAGAAGCCCCGGGTAGTTGTCCGGGGCTTCTCAAAATCTTAGCTAAAACGACCCACGTACCCCTATAACGTAGCGACGACCAATGGTCGCATAGGAAGTCGTGTAAAGTCCCGGTGTATTCCCTATGTAACGTTCGTCACTCGGTGCATCATTGAGGTTGTTTCCTTCAAAGAACAGTCGAATGTCCTTGTTATTAAATAGACGGTACTGAACAGATAGATTCAGATTTTCGGACTCACGGTCGAAGGTTAGCGCGGAAATGGCGGCGGTGGATGGGCTGCGCTGCAAACGTGAGATGTAGTTGTAGGATAGCCGGGTACTCAACCGTGGATTTTCCCAGAATAACTGTAGATTATAGACCTCCTCAGCCTGGTTGGTCAAACTGTCGGTAAGCTGTTGGCCTATAACGACAATGTTCCCATTTTCCAGCTCATCCATATCATAGATCGGATTCGTCTGGTCACCGGTAATTTTTGCGTAGTTTGGCACAAAGCTGATGCCGTGCAGAAAATCCCAGTCTGGGAAGAGGTCCGCAAAGTGGAAAAATCCAGTTACTTCCACACCCTCGATATTCCGAGAGGAAGCGTTGGTCCAGAACCGGTTGGTCGTTTCGATGATTTCAGTTCCCGCTTCGGGATCTTCCAGGTCAATGATAACTTCCCGATCACGGGTGAATTGATCAAGCTGCAGAAAGTCTTCCAGGTCCTTATTGAAGAAAGTTACGGAAATCATGTTCCGCTGGTTTTCACCGAAGTAATATTCCCAGGCCAAATCAAAATTTTCGGAAGTCTGCTCATTCAGATTAGGATTTCCGATATGGAACTCTTCCTCGCGGTTGGTGAAGTTAAGAACTCCGGCAGCCGCCAGGGCCCGGTTGGCTTCTTCCAGATTAAATGGAACCAGCTCCCGATAATCAGGACGTGTCAAGGTGTTAGTCCAGGCGAACCGGAATACGTGGCCGGAAGTTCCAGCACGGTAGGTCAGCACAGCGCTGGGAAGCAGGTTCTCGTAACTGTTCGTGGCATTGATATCGTCTACGACGTTTCCGAAGGTAAAAGGAGCGGATCCCGTGTAACCAATGTCCTCAACTCCCTCCTGGACCAGGGTGGCCAACGTTGCTTTGTCGGATTCGCTGAGACCGGGAATGTTACTGCCATCAACGATAAAGTTGGACGGTCTCCAGGTGGTATTCAGGTCTGTGCTTTCAGCCCGCACACCAGCCACCAGAGTCCAGTCATCCCAGCGCAGGGTACCCTGGAAATAACCGGCAAGGACGCTTTCCTTCAAGTCGGCGGTGTCAACCGCGTCACGAAGATCGGAACGGTTGAAGGCCCAGCCATCCGGATCGTTTTGGTAATCACTGAAAAAGAAATCATATACAGGTTCCTGCACCAGGAAAGGTCCACCGAGATCGGCGTAACGGTCGTCCCAGAGGGTAAACCCGCCGGCATTGCTGGCATCAGCAAACTGAGAGACGGGATAGACCCTCCTGGATCCTTCGCTGGGGGTGAAAAACAACTGAGTCGTGAAATTTTCACGTTCATTGCTCCGGTAGCGACCACCCACCTTGATGGTTAAATTATCGTTGGCCTCGAATTCGTAATCCACGTTGGCCAGGAAGATGTCCTCACTCACATTTTCGTAGAGAAAACGAGGGGAGGCATCCGATGGAGTACCCCCGGTTGAGAAGTAATTAGCCTCGCCATTGGTCGGTACGTGGCTTCCACGTCCATCCACTTCGAACACGATAAATTCAGGTAAGGGAGTAGAGCCATCAAGCATCCGTACCCGCAAGTGGTCACTCACACGGCCATCACGAAAGCGCTCCTGAAAGCGCCACTCGCGTACGTTGTTATCGCCTTTGTCTTCAGAAAAATAAACGCGATACTCCAGGAACCCGTTATCCAGCTCGGTCTCCCCTCCGATATCCAGAGTGAATGATTCACTGGTAATCTCCCGTGCATTAATAATCCGGTTAATACGGCCGTCCGTGGAGCCATTGCCAGTTCCATTGGCCTCGTATTCAGGAGTAACGATGATGTTTCCACTCCCGTCCGTTCCCTGGATAAAGGTATCGTCGGCACTACCAAGGATTCCATCCATGTCCGAATCCTCCCAGTTGCCAATCGGACTGCCCGAATCATCCAGGAACCAATAGTTACCGGCAAGCACAGTGCCCAAACGGTCAATACGGAAGGCAAAACCGTCGCGGCTTTGATTGGCTTCCTGATACCAGGGGCGAATATACCAGGAGGTCCGGTCATTCATGATGAAATCCAAACTGGCATTGAAGGTGAGTTGGTCTTTTGTAGTCCGCACTTCATTCGGATCAAAACGGTCCCAGATCGGAATAGAGGCATTAGGATTCACCTCGAGCAATGTCTGTTGGGCGATGCTGGCCCGTAAAGGATCATCAGCCGGATCGAAGGAGCCACCTGCATTGAGTTGGTTGTCCGTCATAAAGCGGTTCTGGGTGCTCCAGCCAACTAAGTCCTCATCCACAAAGTTGATGTTGAAGAGCATGCCGAAGTTATCCTCGCCACCGAATGCATCAAGAATATCAGCATGCACAATGTTGGCACCCCACCCGTTCTTGCCACCTTGGTCTCGCTGGCGAGTTTCAAACTTGTAACGGGTAATCCTTCGGCCCAAATCAAATGCATTGGCGGTTTCCACATTGACCGATCCTCCAATGGAGTCGGCAGGGTACTGAGCGGTGATACTCTTGATCACCTCAACCGAGGAAACCATCTCTGCGGGAATCTGATTCAGGTCGAAGACCCGGGAATTGGCCGCGTCGTTGTTTCCGTCGACACGCTGACCGAGCCGGGCATTACCCGGAGCCGCTCCATTAATACGGATGGTATTGTATTGGCCGGCAGCTCCACGGATGGTGACGGCTGCTTCAGTATTGCCTTCGCCACCAATTACGTTGATGCCAGCCAAACGCGAAAGTGCTTCACCCAGGTCATCGTCCGGCAATTCGCTTAGGGCATCGGAACTCAAATAATTTCCGATAATGTCGGAATTTCTTTGTTTTGCCACGGAAGCTTCCTGAGCGGCTCCATATACCTGGTAGGTTTCCAAAGTTACTATTTCGTCGTCTTCACGGTCCTGCGCAGTGGCAGGGGCACTCATTGTAAGAACAGCTGCGAGCCCACTTACAATGGAGTTAAAGAGTCCATTTTTCTTAGTCATATCTGGAGTATTTCTAGGTTCTGATTCGAGTTGGTTGGATGTCGGGTCAGGCTTGGGTTTGGACGCTGCTTCCTCGGAAACACGGGTAATCGCAAAGGCGCCGGTTTCTCGGTCTTCCACGATTTTCAGCGGCGTATTTGCCAGCATTATTTCCAGTGCTTCCAAGGGAGTATAGGTCCCATCGACCGCGTTGGTCTGAACCCCTTTCGCAATTCCCACGGCGAACATAACGTCTACGGTCCCCTGGCGTGCGATTTGAGGTAGGGTCGATGTAGCCTCCCCGGATTTGATCTCGAAGACATGTTTTTCCACGGCTACATGCTCCGCTCCGCGCAATGACATTCCCAGTACAGCCCAACAGACCAGCCAAAGGCAAAATCTGCCTGAGCCGTGGGGCAATAGCCAAAGCGCGGTTTGGTTCATTTAAAGCCATGGAGCAACAGTCTACTGCTCCAGAGACGATCGGTTTTTCGATTCGGGTGAAAAACTAAGCTAGAAAGTTTTAGATTCTCTCATTAGGGCTAACCTACGGGCCGAGCTCGCGGCCTTCAGTTGGCAAGCGATAGGGTTTTTTCTGTTTTGAAAGATTTATGGAGAATCCGAATCCCGCACGAGAGTAATCGACTCATCGCTAGCTACTTTTGCCTGGATAGGATTCGTCAGCTCCAACAGACGGACAAATCCGTCAAGGTTGTAGGACCGAAATGTTGCAGTGATCTCCAAGTCCATAATTGCCTGATCGGCAATAGAGATTTGCCGGGTATTGTAGTGATTAAACTCGGCAACGATCTCAGACAACGGTTTTTCGATAAACTCGAGCACTTGGTGTTTCCAGGCCAGTTCCACTTCTACCTCATCTTCGGTGATCTCATTCAACTGTGGCACTACTACTTCGGTAACAAATGAAACAAGAGAACGTTGCCCCGCCTCTAACTCCGGATTCAAAATGATGGGCTCCGGCTTATCAGCCAAGTCGCTGGTCGCAAAAAGTGTCGAGGAATCCATCAAGACTTTTCCGTGAGTGACAAGTACTTCCAGGGAATCCTCAGCCAGCTTGACATTAAACGCCGTACCGACCGCCCTCACTTCAATTCCACGCGCATTCACGACAAACGGTCGTTCAGAATCTTTAGCCACTTCGAAATAAGCTTCTCCGGACATCAAATCCACCCGCCTCAGATCAGCATCGTACTGCATTTTAATTTGAGCTCCCGTGTTGAGTTCTACGATGGAGCCATCCTTTAATCGGTGAATTTGATATTCCCTGGCCATCATTCCCTGCTCAGGTAGAAATCCTTGAAAATCGAGATCGGAACTGTCCTGCCTCCAAAGAGAAACTCCCAACAATAGAACCGCGGCCGCTGCTACTGTGCCAAAGGTCTTAAACCAAGGTCGTTTTACCCAGGAAGTCGCTAACAAGTCGGGATTGGGCTCTTCGCTGTGCTCAGGCCTCCACTGGACCAGAGAATCGAATTGTTTGTAGGTTTTCTGGTGCTTGGCCAGCCATTCACCATGTCTTGGATCTTCTGCCAACCACTCGAAAAATGCATCCTGTTCTTCCGGAGTTAATCCAATATCCTGCTTGATAAGCCAATCCAACGCAGCCTCATCTATGCTGCGTTCATCGTATGACGGCGAACCTCCCTGGTATTTGTCTTCGTCGCTCATAGGTTACTATGCTCATGCATATAGGCGGAACACTTTCTCACTCCAATCTTCAGTTGGGTCGCCACCGTATTGATTGAAACTCCCAGCTTCTCTGCAATCTCCGCCGGAGGCATACAATAGACCTTCCGCAGAGTGAAAATCCTGCGGCATTTTGCGGGAAGCGACTGTATAGCTTTGGTCAACAATTCTAATTCCTGATTACGAGCGATCGACTCTGGAATGGGATCGCTAACATCTATGACGTTTGAGATCTCGTATTCGGTTAAAGAATCAAACTGAATTATTTTTGATCGCCGAACGACGTCCAGGGCCAGGTTCCTCGCCGTCGCAAACAAAAACGCTTTGGGAGATTTCAGTTCAGTAGATTCACGTGCCTTCAGTACCTTCAAATATGCCTCCTGAATAATATCATCCACATCAATGCCCTTGGAAAAACGGCTCTGCAACCAACCACGCAGCATAGGCTCATGCGGCTGCAGATTATCGGCAAACCAAAGGGATTGTTCAGAGTTTTCGGGAGGCATCCTTACAGGGATAAATATCCACGCGTAGCATATATGAATCATTCTTGGGGCAGATCCGTCAACCGAGTATTTTTCAACTTTGATTGGTAAAAGCGTTAAAAGCTAATTTCTCTCGTCCCAAGTTTCAACAGCACTTAGGGCCCTGCTGCCTGGTATAAGCATTTCGTATTCTTTTTGTGAATGCATCCGGTTATTTTGCAGCATTTTGGCCTTTTCAGCCATCATTGCGCTCTCATTTCCTCACTTCCCCAGTTGACCGTATCGGCATAAATTAATGAGGGAACCGCAAAATGCACAGAAGGCTCAAAAAGAACCACGGATTTCACGGATGACCACGGATTTCACGGATGACCACGGATTTCACGGATGACCACGGATGGAAGGCGATTTAATTGGCCACATAATGCACATAAACCACAAAAAAACCATTTTGCGATCTTTGCGTTCTTTTGCGGCCATTCATCTCTATTCCGGCGCAGCCGGACCAAGCGAAGCGTCGTTAGAAAAATCTTGTGTGGTTTTGTGCCTTTTGTGGCTACTTATTTCCTCTTCTTGGCGACCTTGGCGATCTTTGCGAGAGTCCATTTCCCAAAATAGAATCTGCGCAAATCTGCGTCATCTGCGGTTCCTCTCCCCCTTCCCAATCCTGTCCATCCTGTTTATCCATGTTCAATTCCTCATTCATAATTCTTAATTCCTCATTGACGCCAACGGCGCCTCATATCGCCTTCCACAACCGCATCTCACCTTAAAATAGGAAAAAATACTTCGATACTAGGGCTGACCCCATCCGCCTACCAAACATTATGCAACTAACCAGCCCCAAAAAGTTAAATGCTAGATTACTTCTTCAAAACCTGAGCGTAGTGCTTAATAGAAAATTTGAAAAAGATAGCTATCCAAACCCCGTAGCAGACCAACCAAAATAGAAAACCATTTTTCCGAGACGACCAATGTTCCATCATTGTTATCGTACTTTTCAAAAGTATAGAGGTTAAAATTCCAAAATGAAGACGGAAGTAATAGATACTTTCTCGTAATGCTTTTTTTAACAGTAAATCCGTATTTGAAATGTTCCTTTTCAGATTTTAGGACCAAAACACGGATTCCTTTCTCGCCTGATCTAGAAAATAATTCTTCTACTTCATCAATTGAAAATAGTAGTCAAAAACAGGCAACACGACAATCGACAATGCCCCAAAAGGCACAATGACCATTGTTATGAATTTCCAGAATTTTTGGAGCAAATTCAACGGTATGTCCCATTCAAATTCATCAGTCTCAGGGTTCGAATTCGATTCCAAGCTTTAGGAGTAATAGCGTAAAGAAAATTTCTCCTGTTTCCTCTGCTCCTAATGGCTCGGCCAACAGGAGTCAGTCCAATCATTCATGATTCAACCTTTGCCAATAAATATCCATTCCCGGTTCGAGTCTGCGGTGGCGCCCCCGGCGCCTCTCCCTCTTCATTTCACGCCGCTGTAACGTGCGGAACCTCTTGGGGCGAAGCATGGTAGACCTTGCGTGAAGGCGAATGTGCCTGGAATAAGTGTAACCTATGTGCCCGGATCATACCCAAGCATACTCCGCCCGTAGCGGTCGCGGTCAGACCACGTCGTTCCCGGTGATGGCGCCAAACGGCTAATCACATGACGCCCCCTAATTGGCTAACAGCGTTTTCTAACTCTGGTGTTAACCAAAGGTTGGCTTGTTGACCATCAGATACAGGGAGACGAGCGGTAGCGCAATTGCTATGGTGCCCCAGAGGTACCACCTGCGGAGGGCCGAAAAGAACTGCGGCGGCGGCGAATCGGGGTAGGCCGATGGGTCTGAATACACGGCCATACGATGTTGGTCCGGGATTAACGCCACCACCCAAATTATGCCGGAAGCAATGAACAACCCCAGTGCGAGCGTTATCCAGGAAAGTTCGTGAAACGCGTCCCACCCACCCCAGCTTGAAACCACCATAACGAACCCGTTAATAACGATCAATAGTATGCCTGGCAGGGTGAACAGGAGGTCGGCGCGGATGACGGCCTTGGCGGAGAAATGAATGACGTTCATGTTCCGAGTCCGCCCGGCCATAAACATCCACGCGGCAGTGACGATGATGTTGCCCAGGAAGACCACCGCGCCCGCTATGTGCATGAACGTGTGCCATATGTACGGATACAGCGGCAGAGACACCGCCACCGCAGCGGCTCCAAGCAGGCCATAGGCCATCCATTCATTCCGGTGAATGTATCCCATTGTTAACCCACCAACTTGGCGACTGCGCCGCTAAAAAGCAAATTGCTTTCAGTACCTACGTTTGATTGCAGGTTCTCCGAAAGGTTCAAATCATGGAATTATCGTTAGGGTAGGGAGCCCACGAATCTTATTTCATCCAAAATGCGCCCTCTATGGAAACTATTGGTTGGGAATTAGAGCGGGCTGGAATACCGTCGGTCAGGTGTCTCACAGATCTTCCCGTACAGCCTGTTCGAATCTATCCGGATCTTTGAAGTACTGCTTTGCTGTTTCGACGACGCAGTTCAAGAGCGCAATATCATCCGGCTCCATATCTTCCACTCTAAGAAGGGACCGGATTCGTTCTTCTCCAAATTTTCCATATAACTGGCCGATGGGGGATGTCTCGGAAATAGTTGAAATTGGGGTGGTTCTCCATCTGCCATAAACTAGGTTTAGGCAGGCCTAAATAACACGAATGAAAGGAGAACCAACCCATGAAAAAAAGTAGAGCAAAAGCAGGAGAAGTCACCCCAAAAAGTTCGGCCCAGGGCCAGGGTGAAGAAAAATTGTCACTGAGCTGGCTGATGGAGGATCTGGTCCGGGAAGTGGCCGGTGAGATCGAGGCCTTCAGCGCCCGGATTGGCCTGCACATCATGCAAGCGGTGATGGAGCACGAGGTGAGCGATAAGATAGGAGTGTGGGGGCAGCAAAGAAGGTTCACGGATTTTTCCGCCAACTTTATTTCCAGGCTCTTCATCGCTTCAGGTGTTGCTCGGTCCGCATCGGAGATAAACAACAAAAGATCGAAATATCCATAGCGAACCGGCAACTCCTCCTGAATGGCTCTCACGGCCTGATCGTAGCCCTCAAGTTTCGAATTTGTCAAAACAGTCACCTTTGCATTGGGCTTGCCTGCGTCTTCCAGGATCTTCTCGGCTAAAGGCTTGAGTATGTAGCTGTTATGTGTGGGATCCTCAGGGATTACGAGAACCTTAAAGCTCACAATGCCGCCTCCATCCATCCCTCCGCAAATAGATCACCAATAGGCTGCTTGGCTACGATGTCTTCGAAATGGGGAATTTCGGTAAGCGGACAGATGCGCGATTCACCGCTTTCCTCGTCGCGTTTACAGAAGTAGGTGTGGGCATACTCATCCCCATTCAACCATGCCAGAACTATAGGCGAATGGGTGGTGACGAAAACCTGTGTCCTGGTGTTCAAGGCCTGTGTGCGCAAGAGCTCAACGAGAAGTCGGAGGCGGCTGGCATGGATGCCATTTTCGATCTCCTCAATCGTCAATATGGCAGGCATGTCAGGTTGGAAAAGGGCGGCTGCAATAGCAGCGAAGCGAAGTGTGCCATCGCTCAGTACCGGGGCTGGGAACTCCTTGGTTCTTTCCTCTAAACAAAAAAGAGGTTCTCCAACAGCCCCCTTGAGTATCTTGATGTCATTCACCTCTTGGGGCCTTAGGTGACGTAACCACGAGAGGTAGGCGTCCTTGGTTTTCGGGTCATCAATCAGGTTCTGAATGAGGGCGGCGAAATTTTCTCCGTGTTCCCCCATTCTCTCAATGCTTTGAGCCTTCGAATATTCGCGTAGAAGAGCTGGCCATGGGTCGAGCCGCTGCATATTGGCCAGGCCCAAAAGAAAATCCGATGCCGCTTCACGTTCAGCCTTCCTTCCCTTCTTGCCCTCCGCGAATTGGCTTAAAACAGGTTTTCTAGGCTCATATTCATAATGGCGAGGACGCCCGGGATTCTTTCCGTAATGGGCCACCTTGAAGAAGGGGCGATCCGGATCATTGGGGGCGCCGCTGGAATCGTATAGTTTTCCAAATTTCTCGAAAGTAACCCGCAGCTTGATTGGGTTGAATTCAAAGTGCCAACCTTCCGGAGTCGTTCCCGATTGAACAACTTCAATTCTAGTCAAATTACTATGACCATCGAGAAATGCCAGCTTCCCGCTTCCCCCACGAATTGGTTCCCAAACTTCGGAAGTCGCGCTTCGAGCTTTACCATCAATGATTTCCGAGAGGGTAAAACCATTACCGACTCCCTGAAGAAATCTGAAGACATCGAAGAGGTTGGATTTCCCACTCGCGTTCGAGCCAATTATAAAATTAAGGCTTCCAAATTTTAATTCGAGATCTTTGAAACTTTTGAAGTTTTGGACGTTCAGGTTTTTGATCATACCGAACTCTGTGATTTTTTTAGTAGCTCGCCCAGATCATATTTGATCGAAGCGACGCCGTAGTCCGGTTCCTGGGAAAAAGGGGCCCGGCAAAAGGGGTCAATCCAATAATTCATGATCTTTGGCTGATTCGTTGGAAATGGATATGGGGCGCCAATTAGGAATGATGAACCGCAGATGACGCAGATTTGCGCAGATTCAGCAAATAGCCGCAAAAGATCGCAAAAAGCGCAAAGAAGGAGCTAACGGAGAGGGGGTTTTCCAACCCCCTATTTTTGGTAATAGGGGACCCGCCTCCCGGTGTGGCAGGCAGGAATGTCCCCCCTCCTTTTTTAATCTGTGAGAATCTGCGTCATCTGCGGTTTATTCTTTTTCAATCGGACGCGAAAAAACCTTGCAATCAATCGATAGGAGCAGTCTTGATTCCGCAGCCAATCTGGTCTAGGTTGGACTACTTTAAACCGATTGAAGAGCATATGACCACTAAACACCCTAAACCCCACCATGTCTGGACTATCGCCGAGGCCAAGGCCCGACTGTCCGAGATTTTGCGCCTCGCGGAGGAAGAGGGGCCGCAGCGAATTGGCGCCCGGCGGCCTTTCGTCGTCGTGCCCGCGGCGGCGTGGGAGGAAAAATCGAAGCCCCGCAAGCCCTTTGGCCAGTGGCTCATAGAGAACGTACCTCGCGGCGTCAATTTCGAGGTGCCGGACCGGAGTTCCAATCGCCCGATCCCCTTCATAGACGAAGAAGACCAATGACCGGCTATCTTCTGGATACCAACGTAATCTCGGAGTTGACTCGGGACATTCCAGACCCCCAGGTTGTGGACTTCTTAGCCGAGCGGGACGATGTGTGGGTGTCGTCCATTCTCATCCATGAGGTGGAATACGGGGTGCGATTGCTCCCACAGGGAACCCGTCGCAATTGGCTGTCGGCCATGCAAGCGGCCATACTTTCGGAGTACGCCCATCGCCTACTTCCATTGGACAGGTCAGGAGCCGAATGGGCCGCCGAGTTTCGCGCCACCGCCCGGCGGGCTGGACGCGTGGTCGATATGGGCGACGCCCTGGTCGCTGGGATAGCCAAAGCTAATGCCCTTACCGTCGCCACTCGAAACCTCGCCCATTTCCGGCCCTTCAATGTTGAGGTCTTCAGTCCTTGGACATCTCCATGACCAGCAGCAACGCCACTAGGCGGCATTTCTAACAACGCTTCGCGAACAGAATGAGGAAATAGCCGCAAACCGTGCTTCGCAATGCTACGCAGGTCAAGAAGGCGCAAAGAGCGCATGAGGCGCCGGGGGCGCGAATTAGGAATTAAGAATTAGGAATGGGCAGAGAGGAACCGCAGATGACGCAGATTTGTGCAGATTTAAAATAGGCGCGCCGCGATGTAAACGGAGGGCGGGTTTTCCAACCCCCTCCTTTTTAAAATCTGTGAAAATCTGCGTCATCTGCGGTTAATTCCTTCTTCCTTTTTTCCCTCTGTGTCCCTCCTCCTTTTAAATATCCTGTCCATCCTGTTCATCCATGTTTGTTTTCGATCAAGATCACGATCACGATCACGATTTTGAGGTAGGAATGTGGGTGAGGCATACGTCGCCCCTTCGTGTCCTTGGTGGATCCAATTTCTATTCTTCCTTCTTCCTTCTTCCTTCTTCCTTCTTCCTTTATCCCCCCCTCTGTGTCCTCTGTAGTGAATTATTTCAGGGACATGGCACTAGAAATATTTGTCTATGCCGCCGTAACCTATCTGCCGGCCCTTCTCGGTGGCTTTGAGGAAGTTCTTCAAACGGCTTTCGAATACCTCCGGCCGCGCCCTGGCAATGTCGATATAGGCAACGCGAATTCGCTGATAGGCGGGGGAGTAGCTCTGGTAATGCTTCCACGCCCGTTCGTTCGCCTGGATTGCCTCCAGGATATCGGCGGGAAAGACGAACTCCTCATTCAACAGGGGCTCGACGGAGGCCCGTACCGACGGGTGCAGCAACCCCTCCTCGGCCAGCCAGCGAAGCCGCTCCTTGTTCGGCTGGGAATAGCTGCTCTTGGGATTCCTCGGTGAGAAACGCTGGACGGCGCGCAGGGGGTCGAGCTTCTTGATGATGCTGTCTATCCAGCCGAAGCACAAAGCCTCCTCCACCGCGTCGTTGTAGAGGATGCGCGGCTGGCCCGAGGCCTTGTTGGGATAGATGAGCCAGATATCCCTGGCCGTGTCGAAGTTAGCCTCCAGCCACTCACGCCAGGGCTTTCTGTCGACGACATAGAGAGTCTCTCCGATTTCCATGGGGATTGATCCCTTTCATCGCTTCTCGCTCCACTTGGGAATTTGTGGAAGGGCTTGGAAGCGTTGGTCGAAGGTGAGGAGCATGGCGTCGCTTTGCAGGATTATGGATGCGATTCGAAGATCGTTCATGGGGATGGGAGTTTCATTCCCGGGCCCCTTTTCCCATGGCGAAACCCGCCCGAAGTTCGGCAATCACCATGATTCCTGAAAAACCGAAAATGGTGTAACCTTCCGGGCTGTACCATGACAAGGGTAAAAGAGGGCTTGTCCCTTTACAAGGCGGGTTGGAAAACCCGCCCTCCGTTAATTCCTTTTCATTGTAACTACTCAGGTAGTTTTAACGATGGTCCCCAAGGATGTTTTAATGATAACAAATTATGAAACTGTAGGAGGGGGTTTATCCCCCGATAAAGGCGCCGTTGGCGCCAAGTGGAAAGTGGAAAGAGTAAAGTGGAATGTAGGGGTAAGCTGGCGCTTCGCCCAAGAGCTAACATGCTTCGCCTCACGAGGCTACGCACGGTACAGCGTCAGGACATATTTGCCCACAACAGGTTGGATGCTGGAAGCTCGAAAGTGGCTTCCTTATTTAGCCTTCTTCCTTCTTCCTTTAAATTTCGCCCCTCCTACAGTTCTCCAAGTCGTTTATTTTTCGATCGAGATCATGATCACTATCACGATGAATTACCTCGTGCCCATCCGAGAAATCCGTGGTTCATCTTCTCTCCACTCCATCACTCCTTTACTCCACTACTCCATCACTCCTTATTCTCCCTCCTCCCTCCTCACTCTCCACTCCCCCACTCCACCTGTTGCCGCTGCCTCCGGATCATACCGGATGACTATTTGATATTTCCCTCAATAGCCGGATACTTATTTTAAAACACTCAAACAAAAAAAAACGGGGAGAAAAAATGAACAAATCGCAGCGGTCCTCGATCGGGTTTGAAAATGCCAATCGTCGGTCGATCCGGTTAATGGGGCTTATGGTCTGCCTTGCATTGTTTGCTTTTGAGCAGAACCTTCAGGCAGATTCATTACCCGCCGGCCTCATTGGAGATTGGTCCTTGGATTTATCCACCCAGGAGCCTTCCTGGCTGAAAGTTGACCTGCAAGATGGCAAACCGGTTGTTTACATGCGGGTCCACGTTTTGTCCGCCGGGCCCCATAAGGGTGTGGAAATTAAAAACGGTCGGCTGACTTTTCCTTTGAGGATCAAAAGAGAAGTCAATGAAGGCCCGGTTACCACCACGAATACGGTGATGGTCGGGATAAACAACGGCAAATTGGATGGTTTGATTGTAAACGAGACCGCGGATAAACCGTATGACCGCATCACTTTTACTGGGAAAAAATTTTCTCCCATGCCTCCGAGGCCCGATTTGTCGAAGATCCGTTTTGGCCACCCGGTTTCGTTATTCAATGGAAGGGATCTGACGGGCTGGAAGCTGCATAATCCAAAAAAAAGGAATGGATGGAGGGTTGAGGACGGCCTGTTGGTCAACGAAACTCCCAAGACTGATTTCGGTTCCACCGGCGCCTATGGCAATTTGGAAACGGAAGCTGCATTCGAAGATTTCTGGCTACATTTGGATTTCCTTATCGAAGCAAACCACAACAGTGGTGTTTACCTGCGCGGCATGTATGAAGCCCAGGTCGTCGACCGGGATAGCCGGATGCAGGGGATTCAGGGGATCGGCGCCATTTTCGGTAGAATTGCGCCCTCGGTGAACGCCGGAAAAAAACCGGGGGAGTGGCAAAGCTATGACCTGACTTTGGTCGACCGGCATGTGACGGTGGTTCTGAATGGAGTCACCGTAATAGACAACCAGCCGGTAGAGGGCCCCACCGGAGGAGCGATTCACACCGACCCGATGACTCCCGGTCCCATCCATCTGCAGGGGGACCATACTTCGGTGAAATACCGGAACCTGTACCTGGCGCCTGTAATCCGCGATTGAATACAATCCCATTCCTGCCTCAAAATCGTGATCGTGATCTTGATCTTGATCGAAAACAAACATGGATGAACAGGATGGACAGGATGTTTAAAAGGAGGGGGGACATTCCTGCCTGTCACGCCGCTGTGCCGTGCGTAGCATTGCGAAGCATGGTAGACCTTCGGCGAAGGCGGATCCCCCATTACCTAAAAATAGGGGGTAGGAAAACCCCCTCTCCGTTAGCTCTGTATCTAACCGTTAAATCCGTGGTTAAATCCCCCAGTATCAAGAATCCAGTACCCAGCAACGAGAACCCTTTGCGGTTTATGTGCCTTTTGTGGCTATTTCCTCATCCGTGCTTATCCGTGAAATCCGTGTTTCAACTTCTCTCCACTCCCCCACTCCATCATTCCCCCACTCCTACTAATTCCTAATTCAACCTCCTCACTCTTCACTATCCACTCCATTGCCATTGCGGGGTGGAATTCCGGCACGGTATGATGAAAGATCCATGCAGTATTGCCCGGAGGCTGGGTCGGGCCGTTGACGGCCTGCGCTTCGGGCCGCCGGTGGCCCACGTCTACAATCCTTTGATCTACGCCGCTGAAGCGCATATGGAATACCTCGACAGGTATTGCCGTCCGGGAACGGAGGTCCTCCTGTTGGGGATGAATCCAGGACCCTGGGGTATGGCGCAGACGGGGGTGCCTTTCGGGGAGGTATCGCTGGTGCGGGACTGGCTGGGCATAAGGGATGGAGTAGCCCGCCCGCGAGCCGAGCATCCCAAGCGACCCATCCAAGGATTCGACTGCCGGCGCAGCGAGGTGAGCGGTCAGCGGCTGTGGGGGTGGGCACGGGATCGTTTTGAATCTCCGGAGGCGTTTTTCGCCCGGTTTTTCGTGTGGAATTACTGTCCTCTGGCATTCCTGGAGGAATCCGGACGCAACCGCACTCCGGACAGGCTGCCGGCCAAGGAACGTAAACCCCTGTTTGAGGTTTGCGACCGCGCCCTGGCGGATATTACCGGATATATCCGGCCTTCGATTGTGCTGGGGGTGGGCAAGTTCGGGGCCGCTCGGGCCCGCGCCGTGGTGGGTGCCAAGGTGGACGTAGGGAGCATCCTGCACCCCAGTCCGGCCAACCCGGCAGCGAACCGGGGCTGGGCGGAACAGATCGAGAAGCAACTGCGGGCGATTGGTATCGAGGTAGGAAATTGACTCTCGCAAAGATCGCCAAGAGCGCAAAGAGTTCTCGTTGCTGGGTACTGGATTCTTGATACTGGGTGATTTAACCACGGATGACACGGGGTTTGGGGTGTCCCCATGTAGGAGCGGCTCGATCAAGATCAAGATTATGTACCATCACTCCTTCATTCCTTCTTCCTTCTTCCTTCTTCCTTCTTCCTTTATCTCCCTCTCCATTTTAAAATCTGTGAAAATCTGCGTCATCTGCGGTTAATTCCTTCTTCCTTCTCTGTTGTAAGTTGAGGCTGAGGTCAAAGTCAGTTTAGGTAGCTCGCGAGCCAGGACCAGGGGGTGTGGTCGTTGGTTTCGCTGAGGACGCGGATGAGTTCTTTGCGTTCCCTTTGGGTGTTTTGGATGACGGAAGGATCGTCCAGGCATTTGTGCAAGACTTCCGCTAATATTTTGGGCTTGGCGGCGTATTGGGGAAATTCGGGGTAAAAGAGCCGGTTCAACAACAGGTTGGCGATGCCGATGTAGGGGACATCGACGAGCATTTTTCCCAGAAGATAGGATAAAGGGTGAATTTTGTGCACGATGCATCCGGGAATCCCGGCCAAGGCGCAGCGTAGCGACATGGTCCCGGAGGTGGTCATGACGGCGCTTCCCCCGATGGTTTCCTGGTTTTTGACCAACTCCAGTTTATCTTCCAGATCGGGAAAGGAAGTTATGATTTTTTGGGATTCGCTTCGAATGGCCTGACTGGGATAGACCAGGCGGGCTTTCCGGGCCGGATGCCCGGCCAACAAGAGGCGGAAGGTCTGTAGTTGAATGGGCAATACCCGGCGGACGGTTTCCAGTCGACTGCCACTCAGCAGCAAAATTCTTTCTTCCGGATGGTAGACCAACCGGCAGTTTTGTTCCGATTGAAGAAAGGGGTGGCCGACGAAAGTCGCGTTCAACGGGGTGTCGGCGAAGGTGTCCACCTCAAAGGGAAATATTACGGCCAGACCGTCCAGCAGCCGAGCCATCTCGAAGCGTCGTTTGGCTTTCCAGGCCCAAACCTGGGGACTGATGTAATACAACAGGGCGGTTTTGCCGCCGGCCATCTTCCCTACTCCGCGATTGAACAACTCCCGGGCCAACCGGAGATTGAAGCCGGGATAGTCGACAAATAGCACGGCCCGGGGCCGATGCTCCACTACCCAATCGGCCACGAGATAGAATAACCGCTTGAAGTAACGGTAATGGCGCAGGACTTCGTAGAATCCGACTACGGACAAATCGGTCAGGTCGTAGAGGAGCTGGGCGCCGGCGTCCCGCAAATGCTCACCGCCCACGGCGGCAATTTTAAATTCCGGATGCTCTTTCAGGAGATGTTGGACGAGGACGGAGGCGTGTTCGTCCCCGGAATGCTCCCCGGCTATGACGAGAAGGTCAACGCCCCCGGCCAAAGGGCTGTGAAGGACATCCGGCAGAGGGGGATTTGGGTCATAAGGGGGCGCCCCTTTTGATTTGCTCGGTAATGCGGAGGGCAATTTCGAGGGCTTGTTTACCAAGGGTGGCGTCGACGGTGGGATTTTCCCGGTTGGCCACGCAATGCACAAAGGAAGCCAGCTCTATTTTAAGGGGTTCACCTTTTTGGATGGGAATTTCCTCCTTGGTCAGTTGCCCTCCTTCCCGGCTGACAAAGTGTCCGATCTGGTTCATGAAATCCAGCGAGAGGTATCCATTGTTTTGGAAGACGCGGATTTCCCTCACTTTCTTTTCACTGACCCGGCTGGTGTTGATATTGGCGACGGCTCCATTTTCAAATGTGAGGCGGCAATTGGCTATGTCCTCGGAGGGTGAGAGGACTTTCACCCCGATGGATTCCATTCTGGCCACGGGAGACTTGACGAGTTGCAGGATGATACCGATGTCGTGGATCATCAAATCGAGCACCACGCCCACTTCCGTGCCTCGCGGCTGATAGGGGGCCAAGCGGTCGGCCACGATGAAGAGGGGACGCTCCACCGCTCGATTCAGGTAGCTGGTTACGGGGTTATAATGTTCGATGTGGCCAACCTGGATGATGCGATCGTTCCTCTCGGCAGCGCGCAGGATCCTTTCCGCCTCCTGGTTGTTTACGCAAAGCGGCTTTTCGATGAGAAGGTGGCAACCGGCTTCCAGAAGGGGAACGGCGACCTCGCAATGTCTGTCGGTCGGCACGACCACGCTGACGGCCTGACAGGCCCGGGCCAGCTCCTCGATGGATCCGAAACGCTGGCAGCCGAATCGAGCCGCGGCCTCGCTGGCGCGGTCGGGATCGACCTCGCAAAATCCTACCAATTGGCAGGACTCCAGTTCCTGGTAGATGCGCAGGTGATGGCGGCCCAAATAGCCAACCCCCACCACTCCGCAGGCGACCGGGTTGTTATCCATCATGTTTCACGGGCTGGAGTTTACCCAAATGCAGGCGGTAGCTGACATCGGTTTTAGCGGCGTGCTTCATGTTATGGGTAACCAATATCAAGCTGGAGCCTTCTTCCCTGACCATCTCCAACAGGAGTTCAATCATGGAATCCCCGGTGGTTTCATCCAGGTTTCCGGTAGGTTCATCGGCCAAAATAAGTTTTGGGCGGTTCATGAGGGCCCGGGCCAAGGAAGCTCTTTGGCGCTCGCCTCCGGAAAGCTTTTCCACGGAAAACTTGAATCTTTCGGCCAATCCGACCCGGCGCAAAAGGTATTTGGCCCGGTCCCTTTCCCGGGTTCCCGGCTTTCTCCGCAATCGGGCGGCCAGCAATACGTTTTCCCAGAGGTTCAATTCGGGCAGCAGGTAATAGGCCTGAAAAATCAGACCCATCTGGGAAGAGCGCACCGCGGCCAACTCCCCGGAGGAACGGAGGTCGACCCGGTTTCCATCCCATAGCAATTGACCGCTGTCCACCGCTTCCAGACCGGAGATTATGTTCAGAAAAGTGGTCTTCCCGCTTCCCGATTCCCCGCGGATGCTGGCGGTCTTCCCTCTCTCCAGCTTGAAATCGACCCCATCGAGCACCTGAATGACTTCCCTTCCGCTGGGAAAGGTCTTTACGATCTTCCGGGTTTCAATGACCGGTGCGGTTGGCCGGATGCTGGATATTGCCACCATGGTCTTGGGTAATTCAGAAAGGCGGACAGGCCAGGAAGTTCCTAACCCGCATGTATCACAAAATTCGTAGTCGAGCGAACGGAGATCGAGTGCTGGTGCGGGTTTCGAGCCGATGAGGGGGTGAAGCTGGGTCGACACCCTGCAAAGTCCCGAATCCAACGAAGTCCGCACCAGTGCCGATATACCGGAGCGCAGTAGAAGATTTGGGAGACATGCGGGCTAGATGGCAAGGGGTCACTCATCTCTCAAGGCGGAGGCGGGTTGCATGCGGGAGGCGCGGAAAGCGGGGATGAGGCCAGCCAGGGTGCTGATGATAATGGCACATAGAACCACCCATACAAAATCATTGGCCTGGTAGTGGGCCGGGAGGTGGGTAAATTTATAAAACCGGATCAGGGTTTCCTCCTTGTTGAAGATTTTGGCTACAAAACCTACTATTTCATTGCGATTGGCCAGGGCCAGGAGGGCGAAGGCGATTCCCAGCATGGCGCCGCCCAAACCCAGGACGAACCCCTGGAAGGTATAACAGGCGATCAGGCCGGCGGGCTTGGCCCCCATGGCGGCGAGAAGGCCGATCTCCTTGGTTTTCCGCACTACCGTAATCAACAAGGTGCTGGTGATGGCGAAGGCCGAGACCAGAATGACGAACAGGAGCAGAAAAAACATGACGGACTTTTCCAATTGCAGGACGAAGAGAAAATCCCGGTTCAAATCCAGCCAGGAAAACGCCCTCACTCCCACGGGAAAATCAGCCCCCTGTTCGAGCATCTCATTGACCTTCCAGGTGATGAGGTCGACCTCTTCGTCGTAGCCGCCGGCCAACCGGATGGTGAGGCCGTGTATCCCGTCCTCCAGGCCATAGAACTCCTGCATCAGGGTCAGGGTGCAGAACAGGGTATTGTTATCGATTACGGTCCAGCCGGTCTCGAAAACTCCCGCCACGCGCACTTCCCGAGGCAGCATGAGTTCGTCCTCTTTGATTTTTTCAATGATGAGGGGGGAAGCCAGCTCCAGAACATCCCCCTGGTGGGCGCCGATCTTCCGGGCCAGGCCGGAACTTATGATGACCGAATCGTTATCCAGATCATCCACGGATCCGGAAACGAGAAACTTTTCAAACGGCACGATCTCGGCTTCGTATGCGATGTCCACCCCGCGGATGGCGGGGAAGACCGGAACACTGCGGTTTTGCACGATGACGAATCCGTAGGCGTAGGGGGAAACCGCCCGGATCACTTTTTCCCCCCGGTATTCCAGTTCCAGCAAACCTTCCATTATCCCATCGTAGTCGTAAATGACGGAACCGGCTTCCACGCGCAGATGACCCGTGGTCTCCACTATTTTATCCCTGATCTCCTTCTGAAATCCGTTCATGACGCTGAGAACGACGATGAGCAGACAGACGCCCAGGCTCACCCCACAGATGGAGAGAATGGAGAAGAACGACACATTCCGCCCGGAGGGAAAGAGCTGTTTCAAGGCCAGATAGAGGGACCAGGGCACAGGGAGGCGCCTCCGGCGCCAATTAGGAATTAGGAATTAGGAATTAGGAATGGGGAGGGAGAAAGGCACAGAGGCACCAAGGCACCAAGACACAAAGACGCTGAGGCGACAAACAACTTTTGGTTGAACAGAATCACTGGGGTAAAGAGGAGATTAAACATGGATGAGGAAAGTTAATAAGCACCCGGAAACCAGAATGCATAAACCAGGAATCAGGAATTGTGTATTATTGTGCCTTTTGTGGCAATTTATCCTATCTGTGTCCATCAGTGAAAGCCGTGGTCTATTCCTTCAGCCTTTAACCTTTTACCCAATTCCAATTCCTAATTCCTCATTCCTAATTCCTAATTGGCGCGCCTTATTGGTTTGTTCATTCCGACCGCTTTTCCGGGCGAAGGGCTGGGAAGAGGATGGTGTCGCGGATATTGGCGGCGCCGGTCAGCAATATGATCAACCGGTCGATGCCGACACCCATGCCACCGGCGGGAGGCATACCCTGCTCCAGGGCGGCAATAAATTCGTGGTCCAAATTTTGCGTTTCCTCCCCCACCTGCATTTCGAACATCTCCTTTTGCACAAAGGGATCGTTTTGTTCGGAATAGGCCGGTGCGATTTCGACGCCGTCGATGCAAAGCTCGAAAACATCGAGGACGGTTGGATCGTCCTCATTCAGTTTAGCCAAAGGACAGAGTTCCCGGGGAATATGGGTCACAAAGGTCGGCTGAATCAATTGGGGCTCCACCCGCTTCTCGAAAACCTGATTGGTCACCTCGAAATCTTCCAACCCCGGGTCGAGCTCCAGGCCCAACTTCCGGGCGGCTGCCAGTTTTTCCCCTTTGGACCGGTTGTGCCATTGGGGATCTCCCGTGGCTTCGCGGATCAGGTCCAGGTAAGGCGCTTCGCGCCATGGGCCGGCCAACTCGATTTCCACCCCATCGGCATTCACCACGGTGGTGGAGCCCAAAACCTCATGACAAACGGTTTGAACCATGGAGTGGATCAATTCCATCATGCCCCGGTAATCGCTGTAGGCCTGGTAGATCTCCAGCATGGTGAATTCCGGGTTGTGGCGGCGGTCCAGCCCCTCATTGCGGTAGACCCGGCCGATTTCAAACACCCGGTCGAATCCCCCCACAAGGAGACGTTTCAAATGGAGTTCCAGGGCAATGCGCAGGTGGAAATCGCAATCCAAAGCGTTGAAATGGGTAGTGAAGGGCCGGGCCGCGGCCCCACCTGCAATTGCGTGCAGAGTGGAGGTTTCGACTTCCATGAATTCACGGGATTCCAGAAAACGGCGAATGCAGGAGATGATGGCGCTGCGTTTCTTGAACCGCTCACGGCTCTCCTCGTTTACGATGAGATCCAGGTGGCGATTGCGGTAAATTTGTTCGCTGTCCCTCAGCCCATGCCATTTCTCCGGCAGAGGGCGCAAGGACTTGGAAACGAGTTTGTAGCCCAGGGCGCGCACGGTCAATTCCCCGGTCCGGGTCACGAAAAGGGGACCTGAAACTCCGATGATGTCCCCGATATCGAGCTTTTTGAAGGCCCGGTAGGCATCCTCGCCCAAGGCATCGCGCCGGGCGTAGATCTGGATGCGTCCATCCCGGTCCAGGATCTTGGCGAATGCGGCTTTTCCCATGATGCGGATGTTGGTGAGCCGACCCGCCACCGACACCTCCTTTTCGTCATCTTGACCCGATTGATAGAGCGCTTTGGCGGAAGCGGAGGTGTGGGTTTGATCCCAGTTGGCGCGAAAGGGATCAAACCCATCGGCGCGCATCTGGTCCAGCTTGGCTTTACGCACGGCAAACAGGTCGTGGGTATCCGGATTTTGCTTGCTCATAATGGTTTTGAAAACCGGGTCAACTTGCAGCACCGTCCGGCAAACCGCAATGCCAAAGGGGAGGTAAAAAAGGATGAAGGCTGAAGGATAAAGGCTGAAAATCAGGAATCAGGAATGAGGAATCGAACATGGATAAACAGGATAAAAAGGATATTTTAATAGCCACATAAGGCACAAAAGACACAATTTCTAATCCTGACCATCTTGTGCATCCATATTTCACTTTTAACCTATTCCTAATTCGCGCCCTTGGGCGCCTTTGCCCAAAGGAGGGGGGACATTCCTGCCTGTCACGCCGCTGTGCCGTGCGTAGCATTGCGAAGCATGGTAGACCTTCGGCGAAGGCGGATCCCCCATTACCTTAAAATAGGGGGTTGGAAAACCCGCCCTCTGTTTTTAATCCGTGCTCATCCGTGAAATCTGTGGTTGGTTCCTCATGACCTCGATGGGACTCCTTGGGAGAATCCGGGGGAATGATTTAAGAAAAAGTCTTGAGCAAAAGTGAGGAGAGCTTTTTTTAGAATTTTTCAGTCGATCCGGAATCCGCTCTTTTACTGACTCTCATGTATCCCACCGCCATTTTCCTGCTTCTGTTTGGAATTTGGATCATTTTCTCCGGCCAGTTCGACCTCTTCCACCTCGCTTTGGGCCTGATCTCCGCGCTCTTCGTTACCTGGATTTCTTCAAGTTTTTTGTTTCTCGACCGTTCCAGGGGCGTCCGTCAACGCTTGGGAGAGATCATTCGGATTCCGGGTTACCTGATTTGGATTCTTTACAAGATCTTTCAGGCAAACATTCACATTCTGAAACTCGCTCTCACCCCGGGGGACCTGAAAGGGGTGGAACCCTCCGTGGTGAAAATAAAGACCCGTCTGAGGACCGACTTCGGCAGGTACGTCCTGGCCAACTCGATAACCCTCACCCCTGGAACCATCACGGTGATGATTGAAGGAGATGAGCTACTGGTTCATTCCATCAGCGGGGAGACGGCAGCCGGCGTCCGTGACGGAACCATGGAACGGAGGATCGCCGAGGTATTTGAAAGGGGGATGGAGTAAGCGGTGGAGAACTTCTTCCTTTTTACAGGTGTGGCCATATTCGCCTTGATGCTGCCCATTCTCTACCGGATTCTGGTGGGTCCCACAGCCATTGACCGGATCGTGGCGGTCAACGTCATCGGGACCAAGACGACGGTTCTCCTGGTTATCATCGGCATGGTCTATGGGCGCGTGGAGATGTTCGTGGATTTCGCCCTCACCTACGCGCTGCTGAATTTCATCGGTTCCCTCGCCGCGGCCTATTTTTTGGGCCGGGTCAATCCGGAAAAACAAATGGCGGCGGCCACACGTGAAGAACATTCGTGATGATCATTCCCACCATTACTGCGGTCCTTATAGCGCTCGGTCTGCTTTTTTTCATTGGCGGGGCGGTGGGAATTCTTCGGTTTCCCGATTTTTACACGCGGATGCACGCAGCGGGAAAGGGAGACACCATGTCGATGTTCACGATCTTTCTCGGATTGGCGATTTACCAAGTACAGGACCCGACTCCGGCCCATTTTCTATTGGCTCTGAAGATCCTGTTGATCGCCATTTTCATCATGATGACCAGCCCGACCAGCACGCACGCCTTGATCAAGGCCGGTTTCAGGGAGGGTCTTAAAATGTGGAGGCGCAAGGACAGGAAGGGGAAATCGTGAGTCAGCTCTGGATATTTGATCTGATCCTTCTGGTCTTTCTCGTCATCACAGCCGTGATCTCCCTGAAAGTCCGGGACCTGTTGGGTGCTGCCATGATTTTTGGCGTTTACAGCTTCCTCATGTGCCTTTTGTGGGCTGGGATGGGGGCCGTGGACGTGGCCTTCACGGAAGCGGCGGTAGGGGCCGGGGTCAGCGCGGTATTCCTGATTTCGACCGTACTGCGAACCTCTAGGAGATCATCGGATTGAAGGCGTTGGGATTCATAGCGGTTTTGGCGACTGGCCTGTTGTTGCTGGCGGCCTCCCGTGACTTTCCCGATTGGGGGGATCCCCAATCTCCAGCCAGCAGTTACCGGCTTTCCCGCCATTTCATTAACGAAACCAAGAACGAAACGGCCGTCCCCAATATGGTAACCGCGGTTCTGGCGGATTACCGGGGATACGACACCCTGTTTGAAGCGGTGGTGATTTTCACCGCCGGCATTGCCGTAATAGGGGTTCTGCGCCGCTTTGGGCCGGGGAATGGGATCCGGCCCGAAGTCCCGCACAGGGGCGCAAAAATTTCCGGGCTGACCCCTAAACAGCCCGATCTGATTGTGGAGACCACGGTCAGGCTGCTCATTCCCATCATCCAGATCTTTGCCCTATACGTCATCGCCCACGGGCACCACAGCCCGGGAGGCGGTTTTCAGGGAGGCGTCATTTTCGGGGCCAGCTTCATCCTTCTGGCTCTGGCCTGCGACCTCGAGGCAACTCAAAACTGGGTTGGGGAAAAACGCGTACTGATCCTGGCCTGTTCCGGAATATTGATCTATTCCGGGATAGGGGTTTTGTGTCAGCTTCTTGGGGAAAATTTTCTCGACTACCAGATTCTGCACCGGATCTTGCCCGTGGATCCGGTAATGGCGCGCTACCACAGCATACTGGGGGTGGAAATCGGGGTGGCCTTCACCGTAACCGCCATCATGTTTTCCCTCTATTCAAACCTCTCATCCAACGGCCGAATGAAGGAGGGCATATAGGTCATGGAGCTGTTGGAAGCCATTGTCAGCGGCATGAATTACTGGATCTTCATCGTCCTGATGATGATCGGGCTCTACGCCATGATTTCCAAAAACAACCTGGTCAAAAAATTGATCGGGATGTCCATATTTCAGACGGCAATTCTCCTGTTCTACATATCCCTGGCGGTAAAGGAAGGGGCTACCATCCCCATTTTGCATCACCATCAGGTATATGCGACGCAGGAGGATCATGGCGAAGTGGCCGTCTCAGCCCAAGAGCCGGCCCAAGACGAGGCCTCGGTTATTCACGCCGGATCTCCGAAAATCGACCCCGATGGTTTCACCAATCCCCTGCCGCACGTTCTCATGCTCACCGCCATAGTGGTGGGGGTCAGCACCCTGGGTGTGGCGCTTTCCATTACCCAGAAGCTCTACACCGAATTCGGCACCATCGAGGAGGACGAAATCCTGGAACAATTGAAATCAGATGATTGATCAGGCGCCCGCCATCATTCTGCTAGCTCCCTTTCTGACGGCCGTTCTGGTGGTCATGGTGGGCATGAAATACGAGGGCGCCTGTTTTCCGCTGGTCGTGCTGGGGCTGGGTTGTTCGGTTGCCTCGGCCCTGCAAACGCTCCTGCAGGTGATCGAGGCGGGCACCCTTCGTTATTCCATGGGGGGATGGCCCCCGCCCTTTGGCATAGAATTCCGCATCGATGGGTTGAATGCACTTGTGGCCCTGGCCGTCTCCACCGCGGCGCTGATTTCCGCCGTTTACTCGAAGGACAGGGTGCCCGAGGAAAACGGGGACAAAATCTCCATCTATTACACCCTGCTTCTCCTGGCGGTGACGGGATTGCTGGGCATGGTGGTGACCGGAGATGCCTTCAACCTTTTCGTCCTTTTGGAAGTCTCAGCCCTCACCAGTTATGCCCTCATCGCCATGGGGACCAGGCGGGCCACCCTGGCCGCCTACAAATACGCCATCGTGGGGACTATCGGAGCTTCCTTCTACATGCTCGGGGTCGGTTACCTCTACATCAAAACCGGCTCCTTGAACATGTTTGATATCCACGAGGTATTGGTGGCGGAAAACCTGCACCAATCGACCACGGTACTGGTGGCGTTTATCCTGATTACGGTGGGGGTATGGATAAAAATGGCCTTCTTCCCCCTACACGCATGGTTGCCCAACTCCTACGCCTTCGCCCCTACCACCACGAGTTGCCTGTTGGGACCACTGGTGACCAAGGTGATGGTCTACGTGATGATACGCATGATGTTGACGGTATTCGATCCCGTCTACACCTACCTTCAGCTCAACTGGGGCGACATTGTGGTATGGATGGCGGTCATCGCCATTCTGGCCGGTTCCCTGGCGGCCCTGGCCCAAACGGATTTGCGCAGGATGCTGGCCTTCATCATAGTGGCCGAAGTGGGTTATATGGTGGGCGGGGCATGGTTGGCCAACACGGCCGGCCTGGTGGGCGCCATCTACCACCTCATCGCCGACGTCTTCATGACCCTGGGCGTCTTCCTTTTCGCAGGGATCGTATTTGCCAAAACCGGCAAACGCGAAATCACTGCCACGCACGGGATGTTCGCCAAAATGCCTCTGACCATGGCCGGATTGGTTGTGGGCGCCCTTTCACTGATCGGGATCCCTCCAACGGCAGGATTTTTCAGCAAGTGGTATTTGATCCAAGGGGGAATAAACTCCGGCCATTGGGGGTATGTTATCGCATTGCTCATCTCCAGTCTTATCATGGCCGTCCTCTTCTTCCGGGTGTTCGAGTACGCCCTGTTCGGGGTCAAACCGGTGGAGGGTCATGGAGATCACCATGGCAGCGACCAGGGCAGGTTTTCCGAAGCCTCCGCCTCCATGTTGCTGCCGCTCCTGGGGACCGCTTCGCTGGTCCTTTTAATCGGGGTATTCAACCAGAGCATCGTCTCTATCATTACCGACTTCGTCGGACAATTCACCTTGGCTGGCCCAATTCGTTGAGATGACACCGCCTGCCGTCATCAGCTTTACTCCGGTTCTGGCCATACTGGCCTCTTTATTGGCAGTCATCCCCATCATACTGCTGGGACGGCGGGCCAACTTGCGTGAAGGAGCCAGTTTTGTGGCCGGGATAGTAAAGTTCGGGCTCATTGCCTCGATGCTTCCGACGGTAATGGCCGGTTCGACCATCGAATTCACCCTATGGGAAATCATCCCAAATTTGGCCATCGCCTTTCGGGTGGATGCCCTGGGCATGATCTTCGGGCTGGTGGCTTCATCGCTCTGGATCCTCACTACCCTCTATTCCATCGGTTACATGCGCGGGCTGAAGGAGCATGCGCAAACGCGGTTCTTTTCCTTTTTTTCCGTCTCGCTGGCGGCCACAATCGGGGTGGCGTTCGCCGCCAACCTGTTCACCCTCTTTCTCTTTTACGAGATGCTGTCACTGGCCACCTATCCGCTGGTGACCCATCACCAGGACAGGGAAGCGCGCACCGGGGGCAGAACCTATCTGACCTATCTTTTGACGGCCTCCATTGCCCTTGTCCTGCCTTCCCTGATATACATATTTATCAAAACGGGTGGAGGCCTCGATTTCGTGGCTGGAGGTTTTTTGGAGGGCCACGTGGGTGGGACGGAGGCGCTGGTCCTCTTGCTTCTTCTCACCTTCGGTTTTGCCAAGGCCGGCATCATGCCCCTCCACTCCTGGCTCCCGGCCGCCATGGTGGCCCCGACCCCGGTGAGCGCTTTGCTGCACGCCGTAGCGGTGGTAAAAGTAGGCGTATTTTGCATTTTACGGGTTTATTCGGGCGTATTCGGGATCGATTACCTGAGCGATTTGAACCTGGGGGTCATCGTGACCTGGATCGCCGCCTTCACCGTGGTGGCATCCTCCTTGATTGCCTTGACCCAGGATAATTTGAAGCGCCGGCTGGCCTTCTCCACCGTCGGGCAGCTTTCCTACATCGTATTGGGCATGGCTCTGCTCACCCCCAAGGGCGTAACCGGAAGCATGATGCATATTGCCATGCACGCCTGGGGAAAAATCACCTTGTTCTTCTGCGCCGGAGCCATCTTTCAGGCAACGGGAAAAAAGTATATCAGTGAGATGGTGGGAATCGGCAAAAGGATGCCCGTGACCATGGCGGCCTTCTTCATCGGTTCTCTCAGTGTGGTGGGCATTCCTTTGGCAGGGGGATTTTGGAGCAAATTCTACCTGCTTTGGGGCACGGTGCAGGATGGGCAGTACGCCATGCTGGTGGTTCTGCTGACCAGTTCCCTCCTCAACGCGGCTTATTTCTTTCCCATCGCCTTCCGGGCCTTCTTCTGCAAGCCGGAGGATTCGCTTTTCCAAGCCAAAGTGGAGGAAGCGCATCCCTGCGCCGTAGTGGCGCTTTCCATCACGGCGGTGGTCACCATGCTCCTGTTCATCTATCCGGAACCCTTTTTCGCCCTGGCCGATGCCGCCGCTCAACACCTGCTCAACCTCTAATTACGCTTCCCAATGAACAAGGTCTTAAAGGAACTCTCCCATGAAGCCTGGCCCGGTTTTAAAAAAGTTTTTGCCGTCGTTTTTGCTCTTCTGACGGTCTATCTGTTAATCATCCTGCTGTCATCTCCCGATGGCGGGGCCGGAGGTCTTCACCATTAAATGACTACTTCCATTTTGATCCATGAGTGATTCTTCACATCGATCCAAAGCGGCGAAAGTCGTCATCACCTTGTTATTCGGGGCCTGCGTGATCGGGTTTCTCATCGATTTTCTATTTCTTTCCGCCCGGTTCGATAAACACGCCATGTTCGAATGGGAAAATTGGCCGGGGTTCTACGCCGTGTTCGGATTTGTAGCCTGTGTGGTGTTGGTGCTGGTGGCCAAATACATCCTGCGACCCCTGGTCATGCGAGACGAGGATTACTATGAGTAACGCCCTTCCTCCCCAGTTCATCTTTCTCCTCGGAGGTCTCCTGATCCCGTTTTTCAGGGGTTGGATGAGGACGGCCTACATGCTGTTTTTGCCGGTTCTGGCCTTCTACAACTACCTCCTGCTGGAGGAGGGAACCTACTGGACCACCGCATTCCTCGGTTTCGATCTCATCTTTGGCCGCGTAGACAGGCTCAGTCTGATTTTTCTCAATGTCTTTATCGTCATCACCTTTATCGGGATCATTTACAACAGCCACGTGCGGGGACGGATGGAGCACTTCTCCTGCTTCCTGTATTCGGGCAGCGCCCTGGGGGTCATCCTGGCGGGAGACCTGATAACTTTCTTCGTATTCTGGGAGTTGCTCACGGTTGGGGCCTCTTTTCTCCTCCTCGTCCGCAAAACGGCAGAGTCTCTGGGTGCGGCGGTTCGTTACCTGCTGGTTCACGTGTTGGGAGGGCTGGTCCTTTTAGCGGGAATCCTTCTGCACATCCAACAGACCGGCTCGACCGGTTTCGGGCAAATCGGACTTGGCGGTTTGCCCAGCTACCTCATCTTTTTCGGTTTTGGTCTGAACTGTGCCTGGCCCCTTTTGCATTCCTGGCTGACCGACACCTATCCGGAGTCCACGGCGGGCGGCATCGTGTTCATGGCCACCTTCACCACCAAGACG
This sequence comes from Opitutales bacterium, assembly GCA_964291575.2. GTDB lineage: Bacteria > Verrucomicrobiota > Verrucomicrobiia > Opitutales > UBA2995 > JAABVD01. The sequence goes on from OZ219851.1 coordinate 698,566, forward strand.
GCAATCTACGCCTTGCTGCGCGGTTTTCCCGGCGAGCCTTCCCTGATCTGGATCGGAACCGCCATGGCTACCTTCCCGATTTTTTACGCGGTCATCGAAAACGACCTCCGCCGAGTCCTGGCCTACAGCCTCATCAACCAGGTGGGCTTCATGGTGGTCGGCATTGGAATTGGAACCGGTTTGGCCATGAACGGCGCGGCCGCCCACGTTTACAGCGACATCCTCTTCAAGGGCCTTCTCTTCATGTCGGTCGGGGCGGTACTTTACCGAACCGGCAAAACCAAAGCCACGGAGTTGGGCGGCTTGTTCCGCTCCATGCCATTCACAGGGGTCTGTTGTATCATCGGAGCCGCTTCCATATCCGCCTTTCCGCTCTTCAGCGGATTCGCCAGCAAGTCCATCATCATGTCGGCCGCTGCGGAAGGTCATTTCACCGTCATCTGGTTGTTGCTGCTCTTCGCATCCGCCGGGGTCTTCCACCACGCCGGAATAAAAATTCCCTTCTTCGCCTTCTTCTCCCACGACTCGGGCATCCGGGTAAAGGAAGCTCCCTGGAACATGCGCATCGCCATGGGGCTGGCCGCTCTGGCCTGTATCGCCATCGGCACTTTCCCCCACCAAACGATTTACCCGCTGCTTCCCTTCGAAGCTCCCGTTTACGAGCCCTACACCTTTGCCCACGTCATGGCGCAGAGCTTGCTTCTCATATTCTCCGCCCTGGCTTTCACCCTTTTGCTGCTCGGCGGGATTTACCCATCGGAAATCCGATCCGTCAATATCGACAGCGACTGGCTCTACCGGCGGGGCGGTAAATTCTTCTACCAAATTTTCGACCGGGGTCTGAACGGCATCAATGCCGTGGCTCACAAAACCTTCGTGGCTGGGCTAACCGGAGCCCTGTCCCGATTCGCTACGGCCGGTCCGGCCCGCATGGCGATCTTCCTGCTCAGCAGCTACTGGACCCTGACCGGAAAAAACCCCCGGCAACGGGAAAGTCTGCGGACCGCCATGATGATCAAACTGGAAAAAGGAGCGCTTCCCGTCGGCCTCACCACCCTCATTGCCGTGGTCATACTGGGCGCGCTTTTCTTCTTCTAATAGAGTTGAGTAATTTTCGTATGACTACGGGAGGAGAACTGGAGCAGGCTACTCTGTCCTTCCTGGTGGAGGACTGGGGTCGCACCGAATACCGAGCCGCATTCCGCAAGCAGAGGGAATACGTCAACCAGAGAATTGCCGGGGAACGTCCGGACACCCTCATATTCACAGAACACCATCCCGTATATACCCTGGGGGTTCGGCCCGGATCCGAACACCACCTGATCTGGGATGAGGAACAATTGCTCCACCGCGGAATCGCCGTGCACAAATCCAATCGGGGCGGAGACATTACCTATCACGGACCCGGTCAACTTACCGGTTATCCCATTTTCCATCTGGATAAACTGCGGGATCTTCACGCCTACCTGCACTTGTTGGAAGCGGCGGTTATCCGGGGTCTGGGAGAATCGGGATTGGAGGCTGGCCGCCGAAAGGGGAAGACGGGAATTTGGTTGGGGAAGCGAAAGATAGCCGCAATCGGAGTAGCGGTCAAATCGTGGGTCAGCTACCATGGCTTTGCCCTGAATGTGACCAACCAGTGCCTGGCGCCCTTCGCAGGAATCGTTCCCTGCGGCATAACCGACGGGGCAGTTACTTCGATGGAACGGGAACTTGGCTTTCCCATTGATCCGGAAACGGTAAAACCTGTAGTTTCCCAAGCATTTAATTCAGTATTCGAACGCTACCTGAACTGATTGAATGTCGGATAAACCTAAATGGTTGCGGGCCAAGCTGCCCATCGGTCCGGAATACGATGCGGTCAACCGGCTGGTTGCAGCCAACAAGCTGCACACCGTGTGTCAGAGCGCCCATTGTCCCAACCTGGGTGAATGCTGGGCCCGCGGCACCGCCACTCTGATGATTCTAGGCAATATTTGCACCCGGTCATGCGGATTTTGCGCCGTGCAGACGGGAAGACCGACCGAGTTGGATCTGGGGGAACCTGCCCGGGTAGCCGACGCCGTGGCGAAGATGGGGCTCAAACACGCCGTTATTACCTCCGTGGCAAGGGATGACCTGAAAGATGGAGGAGCCTCGGTTTGGGCCGCTACCATCAGGGCCGTTCGTCACCGGAACCCCTCCACCGCAATCGAAGTCCTCATCCCCGACTTCAAAGGAAATACCGACCATGTAGACGTTGTCCTGAGCGCTGGCCCGGACATATTGAACCACAACCTTGAAACGGTAGAACGGCTGCAACGGCCGGTGCGGAAAACCGCCCGCTACGAGCGTTCCCTTCAGGTACTACGCCACGCCAAAAAACGGGGCTTCGTTACCAAGTCGGGTATAATGCTCGGCCTCGGGGAAAAACGGGAGGAAATCGCCACCTGCCTGCGCGATATGCGCCGCGCCAAAATCGACATCATCACCATTGGGCAATACTTGAGGCCAACCCACAACCACCTGCCGCTACACCGTTGGGTCACCCCGGAAGAATTCGAACACTGGAAACGGTTTGGACTGAAAATTGGGTTTGGAATGGTGGAGTCGGCCCCCCTGGTAAGGAGTTCCTACCACGCGGAAGAACAATCCCGCTTCTACTTGGCGACCCCTGCAGGGTAGCCAAGCAGGAATTGGGAATTTTGTGTCAGGCAAATTTATCCCATAAGAAAAGTCCCCACACCAGGCCGACATTCAACAGGCTGATGAATACGGCCGCACTCCCGAGATCCTTGGCCAATTTGGCCATGGGATGAACTTTGGTGGATTGATAATCGATGGCAGCTTCGATTCCGGAATTGAGGAGTTCCACCATCCAAACCACCAGGACGCTTCCGATGAGAATGGCCCGGCCCACAAATTCCGGTTCGAGCCACAGGGCAAGGGCAATCAAGGCAAGTCCCAAAATTACCTCCTGCCGAAAAGCAGCCTCATTTTTCAAGGCGGCGATCAGACCCTGCGCGGAAAATTTGGTGGCCAACAAGAGGCGTTTTAATCCCGTGTTGCGAAATCGAGCGCTATCTTCCATAGAACGAACCATGATTGTGCCGGTAGATTGATAGGAGTCAAAGGCAGAAGCGGGCACCGCTTGCTCCGCACAATTTTCCTTGCCAGGAAATAACCCATTTGTTCCTTTCCGACCTTATGAATATCCGCCCCTTTCAGGGCCTGCGCCCCAGGCCCGATCTCGCTTCCGAGGTGGCCTCGCCGCCCTACGATGTAGTCGACGGAGAGGAGGCAAGGGAGCTGTCGCGAGGAAACCCGAGGAGTTTCCTGCGCGTGGTTCGGGCCGAAATCGATTTGCCCGTGGGAACGGATCCCTATTCGCCTGCCGTTTACGAAAAGGCGAAGGATAACCTGAATTGGCTGAGGAAAACGGGCGCCCTGGTGCGGGAGACCTCTCCCAGCCTATATATTTACCAGCAGGAAGTCGGAGGTCATCGACAAAAGGGTTTGGTATCGGTTTGCCACGTGGATGATTACCGCAACGACCGCATAAAAAAACACGAAACGACTCAGCCGCGGAAAGTTGAGGACCGCACTCGCCTCAACGCCACCCTCGATGCGCATCCGGGCCGGTGTTTTTGATGTACCGCGACGAACGGGAAATTGACTCCCTGGTCGAGCGCATTCAAGAGAGCGCCCCTCTAATCGATTTTACAGCCTTGGACGGGGTCAGGCACACCATTTGGAAAATCGACCCCGCCCGCCCGCTGGTAAACGCCTTTGCCAAGGTAGGTGTCTCATACGTGGCCGATGGCCATCACCGCAGCGCCAGCGCCGCCCGTTTGAGCGAGGATCGTCAGGCGGCCAATCCCCATCACACGGGACGGGAAGATTACAATTGGTTCCTGACGGTCAACTTCCCGGCCAGCCAACTGAAAATCCTGCCTTACAACCGACTGGTCCACGACCTGAACGGACACTCCAAGGAACAGTTTTTGCGACAACTGCAAGCGGTTGTCCCCCTCAGGGAAATGGCCGATCCTTCTCCGGACCGGGTCGGCAGCGTCAGCATGTACCTGGACAACAGGTGGTACGGGTTTCAATTCCCCGCCTGGGAAAACGCCGATCCGGCCCGCGGTTTGGACGTCAGCCGACTGCAGGAGACCATTCTTGGGCCCATCCTGGGGATTGAGGACCCCCGAACAAGTAACCGGATCGATTTCATAGGCGGGGTTCGCGGACCAACCGAGCTGGAAAAACGGGTGAACCGGGGGGATGGGCCGGTGGCCTTTTCCATGTACCCGGTGAGCGTCGAGCAAATCATGGACATCGCGGATGCCGGAAAGATAATGCCGACCAAGAGCACCTGGTTCGAACCCAAGTTGAGGAGCGGTCTGTTCATTCACACCATCTGATGCGAACGGCCCCGTTCACATCAGTGATCAGAGGTCAATGGGCGGCCAACGGCGGCCCCAGCGTCAACTTCCGCGGCGAAGGCGGCGGAACTTGTTGTTGAATTTCTCCACCCGTCCGGCGCTGTCCACGAAGCGCTTTTCCCCGGTATAGGCCGGATGCGAATCCGAGGTAACGTCCTGCACGATCACGTAGTACTCTACCCCGTCGATCGTCTCCTTCTTTTTGGACCTCAGGGTAGAGCGTGTGAAAAACCGCTTCCCCGAGGATACGTCTACGAAACAAACGGGATGCGACCGTGGATGAATTTTTGCTTTCAAGGGAGGTGGAAAATTATCCCTGCCGGGCTTTAAATCGCGGATTGGATTTGCAAATGACGTAAACGCGTCCCTTGCGGCGAACGACCTGACAATCGGGATGCCGGTTTTTTAGCGACTTGAGGGAGGATGCTACTTTCATGAGCCGAATTGGAAAAGGAATGGAGGAAAAAAGAGGTGTCCCGGCGCCTTGTCAACTGAAAATGAGCCGCTTAATTAAATGAGGGATCCTCGGGGGAAAGCGCCTCCAAGGTATACTGCGGGCCGAGGCCGGCCACCATCTTTTTCCAGAGGGGATAGCCATCCAATCTATTGACAAAGCGGGATTTTACCTGGGAGACGATCCAGGAATCCCGCTCCAGTTCCACCTCCAACTGCCCGCCTGACCAGCCCGCATAGCCCTGAAAGGCGCGGACGGTGGCGTGCGGGTTATGCATCAGTTCGGAGGCGCGGTCGGGATCGATCCCGAAAAAGAGTTTAAAGGAGGAATCCTCCGCAGACCAAGTCCAGGCCACGAGCAGGATTTGGTTGGAGGCCACGGGTCCACCCAGGTAAAGGGGGACTCTGGCCAGAGAACCGAAGGCAAACTTGTCTTCAATTTCCCCCAAGACCTTATTGGTGGGGCGATTGAGGATTACCCCCACCGCTCCATCTTCCCTGGAATGGGCCGAAAGCAGGACCACCGTCCTGCGAAAATTGGGATCCAACATCCGGGGATGGGAAATCAATAGCGTTCCCGAATAATTTTCGACATATGATCCCATATCTTCCATCTTCAAAATTTGAGGATCGCCACCCCGGCCTCGGCCAAAAGTTCGATTACCAGCGGATCATTTCGATAATCCCGGTGGTATTTTATGACCGAAATACCGGCGGCGGCCAGTACTTTCGCACAGTTCAGGCAGGGGTAGTGGGTGACATAGGCGGTGGCCCCGGCCAAGCTGGTGCCCCTGCGAGCGGCATCGGCCACGGCATTCTGTTCGGCGTGCACCGTCCCCTGCTCGTGGCCGTCACGGATCCGCGAAACATGAGAGGCCCCGGGTAAAAATCCATTATAGCCGGCCGCAATGAGACGGTTTTTTCCCTCTCCACCGGAAACGACGACGCAACCCACGCTCAAGCGTCGGCAAGCCGACCGACTGGCGATGAGGCAGGCGGTTGCCATGAAATATTCATCCCAGGACAACCGGTGCGGCCAAGCCTCGATCATTTCGGCGATGGCCTTGACGGGTCGCACGGGGACCAGTTGTTCAAGCGCTTCGGACATATGGGAACTATCTATTCATGCTTGTGCGGGCGGGTAGAAGTCAATGCTTCGTCAAAAAATTACACTTCATCCTCCACAAACCAATCCGGCAAGCTCAACGAGAGGTGTTGCCCCGGCTTGAGATTTACCTCTTTTCGCAGGACGAGTCCATCGCTGGCGACAAGGCGAAGCTCGTGTTTTCCCGGTTCGATAAACCTGATTTCTCCATCGACCACCGTCCTCAACTCCTCATCCAGGAAAACCTTCAGACCGGCAATGGAAAAGGTGGGTTCGGGAGAAACCAGGGTGATGGCGCACCAAGTCGATCTCAGGTTCAATAAAACTTCCTCTTTCTGGCCACCCAGGATCCTCACTTGGCGCGACTGCTTGACGAAATTGTCCTGGCCGACCTGGATGAGCATTTCCGTTCCATGGGGTATGCCCTGCCCGGTCCATGGGGTCGTTCCCACCTCTTCGTCATCTACCCATACTTTTGCTCCGGCCGGGAATGAATTGACCTCTATACTACCGAGCAACGGGGCCATGGCGGCGCGATACGTCGCCACTTCTCCTTTGCCGACGAAATCGAAAGATTTCTCCTCGGGGAAGTAGCTGGGGTGTTGCAAAGATAACCTCAACCCGACTATGGCCTTTTCCTCCACCAGGGTCAATTTGCCATCGCGCCCGACTCGGCCCACCACCTTCCCCGGCGTTTTTTCCTCAACCAAGCTGACTTTTGTCCCGGGCTCGGCATAAATGACAATGCGTGCTTCACCGTGTTCGCGAAAGGAAAAATAGCCGAGAATGGCGTCCCTTTGCCAAATGGAAAGGGCCAACACGACCAGCATGATGAAAAAAATGGCCCTTTTTTCCCGGCGTTTTTTCGGATCCTTAAAATGGGTTTCATCCATGGCTTTCCTGTGGGACGAGAAATTTTCCGACTTGTCGACATTGACGCATTGAAATCAAAAATTCAAGGATTCCCTCCGCGCCCGGGCCGACCGGAGATAACGGAGGGGGGACATTCCTATTCCCCAATCATTCCCTCTTCGCCGACCGGAGCTAACGGACGGGGGTTCCGGTTGACATGCCCCCAAGGATAAAAAAGCTCGATCCGTGGTGCCGCTCCAAGACATTGCCCAATACTGCAGCCGGAGGCTCAGGCTTGCGGAAATCGAGGATTTCCCCGGGGCCGTCAATGGTCTGCAGTTTGAAAACAACGGCCAAGTGACGCGGATCGGGGCGGCGGTCGACGCCGGAATGGAACCATTCGGCAAAGCGGCTCGGGCGGGAGTAGACCTCCTACTGGTTCACCACGGCATGTTTTGGGGCACATCCTACCCCGTTTCCGGGATCCTGTATCAAAAATACCGGTTTCTGATGGAACACAACCTGGCCGTATTCAGCGCCCATCTTCCGTTGGATTGCCACGATGAACTGGGGAACAATGCCTGCCTCCTGAAAAACCTGAACCTGAAGGCCAAAGGGAAATTCCTGGAATTCAAGGGAAACCGCATCGGTTTCCTGGCTGAAGGAGGTATTTCCCGAACCGAACTGAAATCGCGCCTGGAAAAAGAGTTCCCAGGTGGGGTAACCTCGATCGAATGCGGTTCGGATAATCCCGAAACCATAGCAGTGGTCACCGGAAGCGGGGCGGAGGCGGTAGCGGAACTGGAAAAAGCAGGCGCGGATACCCTGATTACCGGAGAAGTCCGGCAGCACACCTACAACCAGGCTCAGGAAGCCGGGGTAAACCTCTACTTGTGCGGCCACTACGCCACCGAAACCTATGGCGTCAAAGCCCTCGCCACAGAGTTGGCCGACAATTTTTCCCTGCCTTGGGAGTTTATCTCCACCGCTTGCCCCTTGTAGAGGCTAGCGTGCCGTGAGGTGGAAAAAGGGGTCAAACGCAAAATGTTGAAATCGACCGCTAGCGTTCCCCCCACCATCCAGATTTTAACATTTTGCGTTTGACCCCTTTTTTCACCTCACTATTTTGCCAATTGCTGCAGAGCGTAGGAGTAGCCGTTGAAACCGAGGCCGGTTATGACCCCCTCGCACACCGGAGCGGTAAAGGAATGCTTTCGAAATTCTTCCCGGCCGTATATGTTGGATATGTGCACTTCGATGACGCGCAAGCCCGATGCGGACACGGCGTCCCGCAACGCCACGCTGGTATGGGTATAAGCGGCGCCATTCAGGATAACTCCGTCAATGCCGCTGTCGGCCAATTGACCGAACAAACCGACCAGGGCCCCCTCGTGGTTGGATTGGTAAAACTGCAGGGAGATTCCCAGGCGGGTCGCTTCGCTTTCCAGACGGGATTTCAAATCGTCCAGGGAAAAGGATCCGTAAATTTCAGGTTCCCTTTGCCCGAGCCGGTCCAGGTTGGGTCCGTTTATGACGGCAATGGCTTTCATATTGGTTGGGGAAACGGAGATGCTGGTGTCATGTCCCTTGAATAATTCACCACAGTGAAAAAAGGGGTCAAACGCAAAATGTTAAAATCTGGATGGTGGGGTTCACGCCATTCAGGTGAAACTAGAGGACATCTCCGGGCTTGAAAAAGGGGTCAAACGCAAAATGTTAAAATCTGGATGGTGGGGGGAACGCTAGCGGTCGATTTCAACATTTTGCGTTTGACCCCTTTTTCACCTCGCGTTTGACCCCTTTTTCACCTGTAGCCGCTGAGGAGGAGGATGAGTGCGATCAAGTTCAGGGTGAGGCTGGTGGCCAAGGCGGCGGCCAGGTCGTCGGCAACAACTCCGACCCCGCCGGGAAGGTTCTGGAGCCTTCGCAGGCCCAGGGGTTTAAATACGTCGTAGAACCGGAAGAAAGCGAAACCCAGGAGCATGACGAGCCATCCCATTCCCGAATGCAAGAGGTCCTGCATTCCCAGGAAACAAAACGGAATGGCCACGAATTCATCGAGGACGATCCGGGGGGGATCCCGCCTTTGCAGCCGAAACTCCGCTTCCCAGCAAAGCTGGATGGCCAGGTAAGCGGAAAACAAGGCAAACAGCATGGTAGCCAGGAAATTGAGGTTCAGATAAGCGATGAAAAACCAGATCAGGCCGGCGAAGGATCCCAAAGTTCCCGGCGCCGGAGTCCACTTTCCCACCGGGCCCAGGGTGGCGGCATTGAGGACTACCGAATCGGACAGCAGCCTGACCCAAAGATGCTTCTTCATGAACGATCCGGGGTTGAAGATCCCCCAAAATACAGATCACCGTACTTGATCATGTAATAGGAACCGGAATACACCGTCATCACTGTAGCCACGGTAAATAAACCCAAACCCACGTAGGAACAGGTGGAGACAAGCCACTCGAGGTGGTAATCGGTGAAGGGAAGCCAGTCGAATTCCACGGCCCGGGCCAATATGAGCGCTCCGATGGAAACGATCTGAAAGATGGTTTTGATTTTCCCGGCCCTTTCCGCCGGCAACACCGTATTCTTCGCCGCCGCGACCAGGCGCAACCCCGTAATCAAAAATTCGCGGCTGAGGATGAACAGAACCATGATCATCATCCAGTCGGGCAATAGACCCACGGTCAAAAAGGTAATGAACAATCCCACCGTGAGAACCTTATCGGTCAAGGCGTCCATGAGTTGTCCGAATACGGAAATCATGTCCCTGTCCCGGGCAATCTTCCCATCCAGCCAATCGGTCAAACCGGCCATTACGAAAACCACGAAGGCAAGGCTGTTGGAGAAGGGAAACTTCCAAAATAGCAGGGCCGCTATCAAAAAAAGAAAGGGGACCCGGGATAAGGTCAATAAATTGGGCAAGTTCATGAGTTGTGCCGCCGGCGGGTTTCCAACTGAATGAGAAAGTCGACATGTATTCCAATGTTGCCTTGAACTGGCAATATTCAAAGTTGCGAAACCGCCAACCTGCGGCAAAATGAACCCCTTTTCAAGATTCACCCATGACAACCGCTCTCTATCCCGGCACCTTTGATCCCGTAACCCTGGGCCACCTCGACGTCTTTCATCGAGCCGCCCGATTGTTCGACAAAGTAGTCATCGCGGTAGCTCGAAACGAAGAGAAAGCCCCCGCCTTCGACACCGCATTGCGAGTGAAACTCATTCGGGAGAACCTGGCCGGATCGCCCAAGGCAGAGGTGAAAGCTTTCGACGGCCTCCTCGTGGATTTCGCCAGGGAAATCGGTGCAGTGGCGCTCATCCGGGGGCTGCGCGCCATTTCCGACTTCGAGTACGAGCTGCAGATGGCCCAGATGAACCGAAACCTGGATGAATCCATCGAGACCATCTTTCTCATGCCCAATGAAGCCTACACCTTCATCAGTTCACACCTCATCAAACAGGTAGCGGAATACGGGGGGGATATTTCCAAGTTTGTCCCCGAAAACGTCTTTGCCACCCTGCAGGACAGGTTCCCGAAATTGAGGGAATGAGCTGATAACCGGATGCGGCGGCAGCTTCTTCCGGCCACATTATCTCCTTATGCTCACTTCGCCTTCCCTCCGAAAAAACCTTGGTGTAGTCCTGCTCACCTTGTTCCTGGACCTGGTGGGGTTTTCTATCATTTTCCCCCTTTTCCCGGGAATGCTGGACTATTACTTCGAGGCCAGCGGACAATCGGGAATTCTGGGATGGGCTGTTCCATGGCTGGATGGCCTAACGGGAGGCGGGCACTACACCGCGGTCCTCTTTGGAGGGATTCTGGGAAGCCTCTACTCCTGCACCCAGTTTATTTTTGCGCCCATCTGGGGCCGGCGCTCCGATCGCATGGGAAGGAAACCGGTTCTCCGGCTCACATTGCTGGGAACGGCGGTCAGCTACCTGATATGGAGTTTGAGCGGATACTTTGAACTACTACTGCTGGGCCGGCTACTGGGGGGGATCATGGCAGGGAACATCTCAGTGGCCACCGCCGCCGTGGCCGACATTACCAGCAAGCGCAACCGGTCGAAGGGAATGGCTCTGGTCGGGGCGGTTTTTGGATTGGGTTTTATCGTGGGGCCGGTCTTGGGAGCCATGCTTTCCAAGGTAAATCTCCTGGATCTGGCCCCCGGTCTGGCACGTATTGGCATAAACCCCTTTTCCGCGCCCGCTCTCCTGGCCCTTATCCTCTCTCTGGTAAATTTTTGTTGGTTTCAATTGCGTTTCGAAGAATCCCTGACCGAAAAGAACCGGCATCGATCCTCCACCACGGGGGCGTGGGCTTCTCTGGTGGCGCTGTTCCGGGTCGATCACCCCGGGATTCGTCAGGTCAACGGTTTGTTCCTGATCTTTATTGCGGCCTTCAGCGGCATGGAATTTACCCTGACCTTTCTGGCAGCGGAGCGGTTTCACTACACCCCCGCCCAAAACGGGTTTATCTTCCTCTACGTCGGATTTTTTCTGGTCCTGATTCAAGGAGCCCTGGTGGGCCGATTATCGGCAAAATTCGGGGAGAAACGCATGGCCCTTTACGGTCTGGGGTGCGGGGTCATAGCCTTTCTGCTGCTGAGCCATTCCGAAACCCTCCCGCTGTTTTACGCCTCCCTGACCATGATGGCCTTGGCTGGGGGACTGGTCAATCCCAGCCTGACAAGTCTGGTGTCGTTGTATTCCGGAGAAGAAAAACAGGGGGTCAATCTCGGCCTGTTCCGTTCGTCCGGTTCCTTCGCCCGGGCCATCGGACCCTTGCTGGCAGCGGCAGTTTATTGGTACTTCGGGGCAAAAGCGGCCTACCTGTTGGCCGGGATTGTTATTATTGTGCCCCTCTACCGGTGCCTCTTCCTTCCCCCTGTGGAAGGGGAAGAGGTCAAGGACCCGATTTGATCCGTTGCAAGGCAAAGGCGCCGCAACCGTCATGGCCACTTTCCCATGGGAGGGAGATAATCCGGCCTACTTCACGGAATCGATCCCCATGCCGGGCCAGGAAACGGGAGACCACTCCCGCGTTCTCCTCGACATCGATACTGCAGGTGCTGTAAATCAACCGTCCTTCCGGACCGACAAACCGGGCCGCGGCCCGAATCAGCTTCTCCTGTAGCCCAATGAGCCGGGCCAGGGAATTTTTCCCAATCCGGTATTTGGCATCGGGCCGCCGCTGAAAAACCCCGGAGTTGGAGCAGGGCACATCCAGGTAAACGCAATCAAACCGTTTCCGAGGAAGGTCTTCCGCCTTCAATTGCAAGACATCGGCCGGAATCTGCCGCTTTCGGATGCCCTTCACCCGGTAGCGGGCCAAGTTCCTCTTCATTCGTTCGAAGCGTGGTCCGGGCAGGTCCACCGAAACGAGCAGGCCACCCGGAGCCTCCATGCAATTCATCAAGTGGATGCTTTTTCCGCCCGGGGCGGCACACAGGTCGAGGACGCTCCTCACCCGCTCACCGGAGACCAGGGATGGGCCCAGCCGGGTGGAGGGATCCTGAATGTAAGCCCTTCCATCCCTGAGGAGATTTCCTGCAGCAATGCGCAAATCTCCCGAAACTTGATAAAAATCAGTCCAATCAGTCGGTATGAACGCCGGCGGCAGCCCGGGAGAATTCCCCCAAATATGGCAGTAGATTTTGGGTATCCGCTGATTCCACTCGGTCCACTTCGCAGTTGCCTTTCGTCCGTAGCGCTTTCCGTAACGGTGCAAAAGCCATTCGGGGTGACTGTTCATCCGGGCCAGGGCCGGCAGGGACGCCCGAGCATCCGGCTCACGGGCCACCGCCTTGGGCAACTGTCGCAAAACCGCGTTGACAAAGGCCGATTCCGGGGCGCCCAGAAGGGTCTTGGCGCTCTCTACGGCATGGTGCACCACCTTGGGTTTGGAGGCGTCGTCCGACTTCAGCCATTCCCAGATGGTTACGAGCAGGAGGGCTTGACAAAGGCGTTTGGGAGGGCGTTGCACCACCTCCGAGATGAGCGCTTTCAACCGCCCGAGATTGCGAACTACTCCGAAGGAAAGAAATTGGACCCGGGCCACCTGCCCCTCGGGCAAATTCCGAGTGGCTCCGGAGAGAAGTTCATCGAGTTTCGGGGAAGACTTGAGAAATCGCTCAACAACCCGTATGGATACTTGCCAAGACGGGGAAGGCGAATATTCATCTAACTTTGACATTTAGCCTCAGGGTGTCGCACTATAGGTTTCAAATCCTGGCATATTCGTAAAATTTTTTAACTTATGAACGAAGAGGCGGTTCTAGAACTGATCCAGCAAAGCCCAAAGCTGAAGCATGCGAAAGAAAAATTGCTTTCCATGCAACCGGGCTCCTACTGCGTCCATCGCAGTTGGGGTTTTGGCCAAATCCAGGCTTACAGAGCTGAAGATAATCGGCTCATCATAGACTTCAAGGATAAGGAGGGCCACTCCATGGACCCCGCATTTTGTGTCAACACCTTGCAGGTATTGCCGGATACTCATATCCTGGCCCGCTCCAGGACGGAGCCGGATACGGTCAAGCACATGATCGCAAAAAAACAGACGGATATCATCTTCGAAATTCTGGCCCATCTGCCCGACCAGAGGGGTTCCGACCAGGAAATCAACAAAGTCCTGAAAATCCTGGTAGGCATGCCCAAGGCGAAAAGGTGGTGGACGGCCACTAAAAAAAAGGTTGCCAAGGATTCGCGTATCGGAATGCCGGTTCGCAGGGCCGATCCCTATTTTATTCGCGACGAACCGGTCAATCGAGAGGACGAAGTTTTCGATGCCTACTTTAAAACCAACTCCGCAGCGCGTAAACTGAAGCTGGTGGAAGAATTGGTGGCCTCAGCCCGGACGAACTCAGCGGTCAAGGCGCATCTTTCCGAACTCATCGAGGACTTTTCGCGGTTCCTGGCGGAAACCCACCAGTTGGACCTGCTGGAAAAACTCCACGCCGCCTGGGTCAGAGATGAGGTCCTGACCCTGCTGGGCCGGGAAACCGACGTCGAACCCCTGCCGGAACAGTTGGTGGCGGAGGCGCCCGCCCTGGATGAACTGGCCAATGAACTGCCCGGCCCCTATCAGGGCAAGCTCCTGGAATTGATTGAAACGACCCAACCCGAATCATGGACGAAGATCGTTCTGGACCTGTTCAAAAACAGCCGGGGAAAATTTACCACTGAGAGCATCAATTACCTGTATGAAAAAGCCCCCCGGCAAGAGATAAAGGAAATGCTCGACCGCTGGTTGGTTGAACAGAAGCTCAAGGCCCCGGTCTTGATATGGACCATAAAAAACCGCAGCTCGCGCAAATTTTCCAAGCTCCTGGCCGACCTCATCAACCCGCGGCTTTTTATGGCTATTCTGTTCGCCATCGATTACGAGTCCCTACAATCCTCCGGGGCCCGCCGAGTGCCCTTGGCGGACCTTTTATCGGAGGACCGGGCTCTGATTGGCGACCTCCTGGCCGAAGCCGATCCCGAAACGGCCCGGGATCTGGCCAATTCCCTGTTGATGAATCAGGGATTTGAGGAGTTGACCAAAAAATCGATATTGGCCCGCATCATCAAACTCTTCCCCAACGTGCAAAGCCTGGTGGATAGCTCGGTGGAAACCCCGGAAGATAGCATCCTGTATGTTTCCCAGAACAGCTTCGATGACCGCAAGAAGGAGTATGATGTCCTGGTGAAGGAAAAAATCCCGGAAAACAAGCTGGCTATCGCGGTGGCCCGGGAACACGGCGACCTGACCGAAAACGCTGAATTCAAAATGGCGCGGCAGGACCAATTCACCCTTTTGGCTCGCAAGACGCAATTGGAGAGCGAACTTTCCACGGCCAGGGTGACCGATTTCTCCCAAGCTCCCACCGATGTGGTGGGCATGGGAAGCACCGTGGAGTTGGTGGAAGGGCGCACCGGGAAATCGTCCACCTACCATATCCTGGGCGCTTGGGACAGCGACCCCCAGAATAATATCCTCTCCTATAAGACACCCCTTGCCCAACAACTCATCGGTCGGCCAGCCAACTCGGAGGTGGAAATAGAAATAGAGGGCCATTCTGAAAAATGGAACCTCAAGTCCATTTCCCGCTACATTGACCGCTAGGTAATTTGTTCACCCCCGCTCCACCACGTGGACACTGCCGATACGTTAAAGCTATTATCCGACCCGACCCGTCTTCGACTGCTGGGCCTATTGGAAAAAGAAGAACTTTCCGTGGCCGAACTTCAGGATATCCTCGGTATGGGGCAGTCGCGCATATCCTCCCACCTCGGCCTGCTTCGACAGGGTGAATTGGTCATCGATCGGAAGGACGGCAAGAAGAGCTTCTACGTCCTTAACCGCTCCATGCCCGGGAAGAGGCGAAAACTGCTTCGGGTGGTCTGTGAATCCTTCGCCCTGCAGGATCAGGCCAAGACCGATTTACAGAACCTCGAACGCATCCTGGAAAAACGCCGAAAATTATCGGAAGCGTTTTTCAACTCCGTAGCGGGAAACATCGACAAATACAAATGTCCCGGTCGTTCCTGGGAGGCCATCGGGCACTTTCTCTTGAAAATCACTCCTCCCATAACCATCGCCGATCTGGGGGCGGGAGAAGGATTTTTGTCCCAACTCCTGGCCCGCCGGGCTGAAAAAGTCTACTGCATCGACAATTCGCGGCGCATGGTGGAAGTGGGCACGGCACTGGCCAAGAAAAATGGATTTACCAACCTGTTCTACAAATTGGGGGATATCGAAAAAGTGCCTCTGGCCGATGAGGAGGTCGATTTGGCTCTGCTCAGTCAAGCCCTGCACCACGCAGGCCATCCCCTCACCGCCCTGACCGAAGCCTTCCGCATTCTCAAACAGGGGGGACGGCTCATCGTCCTCGACCTCCTGGAACACCAGTTCGAAAAAGCCAGAGAGATGTACGCCGATCGGTGGCTGGGATTTTCCCAAAACCAGATATACGGCTGGTTGAAAGACGCCGGTTTTGAACAGGTCGAGGTGTCGGTGGTGGCCAAGGAAACAACCGAACCGTTCTTCGAGACCTTGCTGGCCTCCGGAATCAAATAAAGCTTTCCTTTCTTGACTCCGGCAACCCGCCACTGATCAAATAAACGGTTCCATCACCCTTGAACGCGAGAGACCCAATTGAAACATAATTTACCCATTTTTACCTGATTTTAACTTTACAGACGGGGAGAAATGGCGATTTTGCTGGACTTTACCGCTATTATGAGGAACTTTGTTTATCTGTAATAGTCTCCCGGCGCTCCCCAGCGCAGCAATTTCAAGGTAAACCCATCATCGAGAAGACGCCCTGAACAGTTGATTATGATCGCTTCGAAACCGAAATATCCCGGCATTCGAGTTACCACCAACGGAAACCAGTTGGTGAGCTACTTCACTGAAGCTCGGATTACCGATGGAGGAATATTTTATCCCATCACTCCCAGCACCGAACAGGGGGAAATGTATCAGCAATCCTACGCCGAGGGGATGCTGAACGTTTTCGGACGGCCCAAGATAGCCATCGAATGCGAAGGGGAACACTCCGCCCAGGGAGGAGCGATTGCCTACTCCATAACCGGCAAGAGAACCGTCAATTTCACCTCCGGCCAAGGCATCGTCTACGGCATCGAACAATTCTACCACGCCCCCGGAAAGCTTTCCACCATGATTCTGGAGGTGGGAGCCCGGGCCCTGACCAAACACGCCCTCAATGTTCACTGCGGTCACGACGACATCTACGCCGCCCTCGATACGGGATGGATCATGCTGTTCGCCAAGGATGCCCAGCAGGCGGCAGACCAGGCTCTCATTTTAAGAAAGGTCACGGAAAACTCCCTCACCCCCGGGGTCAATATCCAGGACGGATTCCTCACTACCCACCTGGAAAGAACTTTTTTCAAGCACGAATCGGAACTGCTGAGGGAATACCTCGGGGCTCCCGATGATATTATCGAGTGCCCGACCGAGTCGCAGAAAATCCTTTTCGGTCCTACACGGCGCCGTGTGCCAAAGGTGATAGACCTGAAGAACCCCGCCCTCATCGGGCCGGTGCAGAACCAGGAACACTATATGAACGGAGTGGCCGCCCGTCGCAACAACTTCGTCGAACCCATTCTCGATTTCCTGCAGGAGGCTTACGACGAATTCGCCCGATTGACCGGCCGTTATTACGGATTCGTCACCGAATACAACACCGCCGAGGCGGACACCGTATTCGTCACATTGGGTTCCTCCGCTGAGAACATCGAAGCGGCCATCGATTACGTGAAGGAGGAATACGGGGAAGAAGCGGGCGTCGTCCATATAAACGTCCTTCGGCCCTTCCCCGAAGCGGCCGTGGTCAAGGCCCTGGCCGGGAAAAAGAACGTCATAATCCTGGAGAGAACCGACGAACCCATGGCCGGGGACAATCCACTGGCCCGGGACGTCCGCACGGCCCTGACCAAGGCGCTGGAAAACCAGGACGAATTCGCCCACCAACACCTGGGGGACATCATCCTGGAGAAAATGCCGCGCATCTTTTCCGGAATATACGGATTGGGTTCGCGGGATTTCCGCCCGGAGGACATTTTAGGAGCCTGGCAATATGCCACGGGCAGAATCACGCGCCGGGATGGCAAACACAGGGACGACGGCGAGTCTTTCTTCACCTTGGGCATCGACCATCCCTATCGGGTCGTTTCCAAAGAAACCCCCTCCCTCCTCCCGGAGGGATCCATCGCGGTGCGCCTGCACTCCATCGGGGGCTGGGGAATGATAACCACCGGGAAGAACCTCTCGGAAATTATCGGCGAAATCAGCGATGTGGTGTCGCACAAGAAAGGGGCGGTGGACGAAGACGGTCTCTTGGAAGAAGCGATCCACGTTTCCGCCAATCCCAAGTACGGCTCGGAAAAGAAAGGCGCGCCGACGGAATTTTTCCTCGTGGCCAGTCCCGAGCGAGCCCGGGTGAACTGCGACCTGCGCCATGTCAATGTGGTGCTTTGCTGCGACCCCAAAGCTTTTACCCATCTCAACCCGTTGGAGGGAATGGTGGACGGTGGAATTTTCGTTTGGGAATCGGATGAAGACCCGGCCACAGCATGGGAGCGTATCCCCCCCTCGGCCCGCCGGACCATAATAGAAAAAAAGATCCGGGTCTTCATATTGCCGGGCTTCGAAATTGCAAAAGAGGCGACCCCCCGGCCGGAACTGCAGCTCCGCATGCAGGGCAATTCCTTCCTCGGAGCCTTCTTCAGACTTTCCTCTCTACTGAAGGATTTCGGCATTTCGGAAGATCAATACCGCAAAATCGTGCGGGCCCAATACGTCAAGAAGTTTGGAAAGTTCGGGCAGGCCGTGGTCGAATCCAATATGCAGGTGATGACCCATGGGGGAGATCGCCTGACCGAGGTCCTCTACGGCAACCTGGAGGCTCCCGACCGTTCCCAGATGCGCGGCGAAGTCCTCATCCCCAACGTCGATTCCTTCGGAGATTGCGGCCCGCTCGGATGTACCCCGAAACCGGACAGGCAGGAGGAGCGGATTCCGATGTACAAGACCGAAACTTTCGATACGGAATACCGTTCGGGCCTGGGCTATAACCAGCCGGCCTCCCCCTTGGCCTCGGTCGGGGTGATGGCGGCGGCTTCCGGGGCAACCGCCTCAAAATACGGAGCGCGCCGGGAAACACCGGTCTTCATAGCCGAAAATTGCACCCAATGCATGGCTTGTATCACAGCCTGTCCCGACACTGCCCTCCCCACCACTACTCAGGAATTGGGAACCATTCTCGAAACTGCCTTCAACCATTATGTTTCCAACGCTGAGGACCGGAACAAAATGATCGAGGCCATACCGGCTATCGACACGGCGGCGCGCGAAATCATGCGGAACGCTGTCAAGGCCAAGGAAAAAATACCCTTGCCTTCCATTTTGAACCGGGAAATCGACAAAATTGCCGGCATTTCCGACCGGTCGAAGGGGGAATTCGGGGCCATAGTAGAGCAACTCCCGCTGGCCTACAACAAAGTCAATGCCGTCTTCGGCACAAGGGAACGCAAGTCTCCCGGAGAAGGGGGCATCTTTTCCATTTTTGTTTCCGACCTCTGTAAGGGTTGCGGGGAATGCGTCACCGAATGCGGGGACCACGACGCCCTGCGCATGCAACCGGATACTGAAGAGAACAATGCCCGGGTATTAACGGCATCTGCTTTTCTCGATATCCTGCCCGAAACCAACACAAAATACCTGGGGTTTTACAATGTGGACGCCCCCGAGGAATCCCGTCCCGCCACCCTGCGCAATCTGATGATGATGACCGGCGCCTACAAGGCTCTGGTATCCGGAGACGGCGCCTGCGCCGGATGCGGAGAAAAATCGGTTCTCCACGCCCTGGCCTCCGTCACCGAAGCCTACGTGCGACCTCTATTCCACGCCAAGTCGGAGCGCTTGATGAACAAAGCATGCCGACTGGAAAAAGAAGGGGAATTGCTCTTGGCCAAATTAAAAGCCGAGGACGAAGAATCCCATAGACTTTTCAAGCGAACCACGGCCCATGTGTTGATGGGTCTCGGAGGCGACACCGATGAAGATACCGATGTGCGGCTTTCCCGACATGGGGAAATTTCCGATAAGGAGGTGGTGGATGCCATTGTGGCGGTCATGCGCCAGGACGCTTTCAACCACAAGCACATCCAAACCCTCGACGGGGGCCTGGACAACGGAATGTCGGTCATGGCCATGGGGGCTCATACCGGTTGCAATACCGTCTACGGTTCCACCCCGCCCAATAATCCGCACCCCTATCCCTGGATGAATTCCCTATTCCAGGACGGGGCCACTATTTCCTGGCTGATGGGGGAAAGCTTTATCATGGATAACGCCCGAACCTCGGTTATCCCGGAAAGGCTCTGCGACCATCTCCTGAAAGACACCCGGTTCGACGAAGTGGACTATTTTGACTACACCCATTTCTCCGACACCCATATGACCGATCGGGAAATCAAGGAAATGCCCAAAGTCTGGTGTGTGGGAGGCGACGGGGCCATGGGGGACATCGGCTACCAGAACGTATCCAAGGTCATCCTGCAAAACCGCCCCAATGTAAAAATGCTCATGCTCGACACCCAGGTCTATTCCAACACGGGTGGGCAGAATTCCGATTCCTCCCCCATGACCGGCGGGTTCGACATGAACCAACTGGGGGCGGCCTCCCAGGGAAAATTGGTCGAAATGAAGAACGTGGCGGAATCCTTTGTCAGCGGCCACGGATCCCCTTATGTTTCGCAGGTTTCCATGGCGGACGTTCCAAAATTGTACGGGTCCATCTTGGAAGGCCTGGAATACCGGGGAACCTCTTTTCACAAATGCTTCACGACCTGTCAGCCGGAACACGGGGTGGCCGACGATATGGCTACCCGCCAAGCCGTCTGGATTCGTGATAGCCGCGGCGCTCCCGAGTTTGTCTACAATCCCGACCTGGGAGAAACCTACAAGGAAACTTTCAGTATCAAGGGCAACCGGAATCCCAACCGGGATTGGATGATAGCCCGCTACAAATCCAACAAGGAACGATACAACTTCACCACGGCGCATTGGGCCGCCACCGAGGGCCGGTTCCGACGCCACCTCAAACGCATAACGGAAGAACAGAGCAAAGACCTCATTTTCCTGGACAACCTGATCTGGTGCGTGGAGCAAAAGGATGTGGTCAATAAACGCTACCTGAGGAGCGACGCCCGAGCCTACGTGCCGGACTTCGGGGTCTACATCCGGGTGGAAGACGCCAGACAAAATCAGATTTACATGAGTCTTTCCCGTCAAATGGTGCTCTTTGTGGTGGAACGCCGCAAAGCTTGGCGCATGATGCAATCGCGCGCAGGTCAGGAGAATATCGACTACGCCACCCAGAAGAAAATTCTGGCCAAGATCCGTAGCGGTGAAATAACCCGCGATGAAGTATGGGAAAAAGGGGCTGCGGTACTCCCGGATGAAGGGGTTAAGCGTCCAGGCAGGGTGAGGCGTCCAAGCAGGGTGAGGCGTTGAAGGAGGCCGACCCTTCATGCCGATGAAGCCCATAATCCCCCGAATTCTCCTGGGGATAATCTTGTTTTCCGGAATTTCCGGTCCCTCCTTGATGGCGAAAGGGCGCATCGTAATCAGCGCCACCGCTTCCCCGGAATTCACCCAAATGAGTCAGGACCCCGACAAGATCTGGTTCTTCCAGGTGGCGGAAGGAGTCTTCTTCGGGGGGAATGTCCGGGATGACAGCCTGACCAACGTGGAATTTGAAGACATCATCCTCACTATCGGAAACCAACTGAAAAGGCGGAACATGTTTCCTCACATCGAACAGAAGAAGGGCGACTTCCTGCTGGTTATTCATTGGGGCGCCACGGACTGGGAGGATGACTTGGACTCTTTTTTCCCGGATGGTTTTCAGGACGCGGAGGGGAATTTGGATGTCGACCTGGTCAATACCATGAATAGCTGGAACTACAACACTCGGAGGCTCAACGCGGCTCTCACCGGTTTTGACAAGGTTCTCTTCGGGAAACGGCGCCCGGCCCCTTGGGAGGAAGCCGAACTGAGGGAAGCGCTCAGCGATTCCCGGTATTTTATCGTGGTGAACGCCATTGACTACCAGCTACTGCAAGATACCGGGGAGGTGAAATTGCTTTGGACCACCCGATTCAGCACCCGGTCCCCGGGAACCAATTTCGAAATTGCCCATGAGGATCTCATAAACGCGGCAGGTGGTTACTTTGGGAAGAATTTGGATGGACTGGAGAAGGAGCGCGCCGGCGTCGACACCGGGGAAGTGAAAATAGGAGAGATTGAAGTTATCGAAACCATCGAAGAAAATCCCTGACCGGGAGGGTGGATATCCCAATTAGAGTAGGCCGCGGACAAATTTGTCCACTTTTCCGGCCATGGCCTGCAAATTAAACTTCCCCACGATCTGCCGATGAGCCCGA
Organism: Opitutales bacterium; assembly: GCA_964291575.2. Taxonomy (GTDB): domain Bacteria; phylum Verrucomicrobiota; class Verrucomicrobiia; order Opitutales; family UBA2995; genus JAABVD01. Next base: position 720,358 of record OZ219851.1, read on the forward strand.
TCCGCCAGAACCTGATGATGGTCGGGACGGTTCAAAGCCTCGCGGCAAGCCTCCGATAGAGCGTAGGGATCCCTTGGATCATAAGGATAGCCGCAAGCCTCCTGCAGAACCTCGGGCGTTCCACCGGTTGTGGAGCCGATGACCACCGCCCCCGAGGCCATTGCCTCCAGCACGGTCAAGGCGAAAGGCTCCTGCCAGACACTGGGAAAAATCAGCCATCCTATGCGGCGGAAGAATTTCTCATGCATTTCCTCATGGGACACCTTTCCCAGAAGTTCAACCGCGCCTTTAAGCCCGCGGTTTCGGCCAATTTTGCGCCGAAGCCGTCGACCGTGGGAAGTGGTCAGATCGGATGCAACCAGCAATTTCAGGCGCGCATCCCGGCTCAAGAGTTCGGAAATGGCCTGCAATGCGATCTCCAGGCCCTTTTCCGGCTCGGCACGTCCACAAAATCCAAACACTTTCAAGTGTTCACGGTCTTTGGGCGATTTCGGGAAACGGTCCGGATCTACCCCCCAATGAATCACCCCCTGGTCTTCCAGTCCGCAAAAGGTCTCGCGGTGGGCTTGTTGAAGAAACCGACTTACGAAAATCACGCCTCTGGCCTTGGAAAAGATGGCATCCCCTTGCAGGAAAGGCTCATAAATGAGGTCCAATGCCGGATTCCGGGGGCGCATGGAATGCCTTCTCTTGGCCAGACCCGCATGGAACAGGTCCGCCCCCAAGGGATCCCGAGGCCAGAAATCCGAGACAAGAAATACCACCGGAGCTGGGGAATCGAGAATGCGGGCCCATTGGGAGTATATCAACCGCCTCGGGTTGAATACGAGGATTACCTCTGCCCGTTCCGCCTCATGGTCTATGGCCGCGCAAATTTCTTCGTGGCGGGATAGAAGTTCCCTTTTTATCCGGCGGCGCTGATGGGCCGGCCCCAGTAGGCCGGGAAAAAACCCGGTTAGCCGCGGACGAAGAATTCCCGGCGGCGGTTCCTTTCGCACGGCGGAAAACACCCGGATTTTCCACCCGCAAAAACGCCGCAAGGCCTCCACCAGATTCCCTGTTCCAAGCTCGTAACCCCCCGCATGATCGGGGGGAAAGGTATTGGTTAAAACCAGGCAGCGCAATGGACTCACTCCTCATTCATCCAGTTTAGAACGAATTCCGCAGCATCCGCCCAGAGAGGCAGGGTTCTCTCCTTCGCTTCCTGGGTTACGGCCTCCAATTCGGTTTGGTGGCAAAGCCAGGACTTCCAGGTTTCCTCCATCTCCTCCGGTCCGGATACGACTCGACATCCACCACCCTGCGCCATGGCCACATGGGTGGGCAAGTCGGAACAAAGGCAGGGAACTCCCAACCAAAGCGATTCCAGAAGGGGCAGGCCAAAACCCTCGGCCATGGAATTGAAGACGCTGAAATGGGCTTTGGCGTAACCATTCAAGAGCAATTCATCACTTTGGCGAAAGTGGTGAAAAACGGAATACCCCAGACGTTGGGCCCGTTTTATTTCCGCAGCCATTGGTTTGCCAAAATGGGGATTTACCCGGCCACAGAAATGGAGTTCAAATTCCTGACCCTTATCCCAGAGACGCTTGGCAACGGCCAAGGTCTGGCTTTGGTTCTTTCGGGGTTCGAGAATGCCGACGGAAAGGATGAAGGGGATTTTGCCCGGGGAGTGCCTCCAGTTCCCGGCAGTGAGGTCGACAAAATCAGCCCCCAAAGGTAAAACCGAAATCGGTGGAGGGGCTGCCGTATCCAGCCAGTCCAGGAAAACCCCCAGTTCCTCGGCGCTGCTCCGGGAAACCGCGAAAATGTGATGAAAGCGCGCCAGGGCTTTCATGTACCAGGGATGCCTGGCCACACTCTTGGGCCACGTTATCTCCGGCCATTTCAAGGGAATGGCATCGTGATAGATAATCGCGCTGCAACAACCGCTTTCCTCCAACCCACGGAAAAACCCCGGCCTTTCCTCCGGAGAAAAAACTTCGGGACTGATAAAGTGATCCTCGCGAGTGAGGATGACCGGAGCTCGGGTGTCCCACCGGCAAAAACCGCGCCTCCGGGCGCTCCACCGCACCGGGATCAACTCATCCCCGATTTTTTTTCGAAGGGCTCTCCTCAACTGGTCGGAAACCCGTTGCAGACCCGAAAAATGCTTGTTGCGCCCGGCAAGGGTTACGTCGAAATAGAGTGGCATGCTTCAGGATTGGGGCGCTCATTCTTTCCAACTGCCTCCAGAAATGCCAGGTAAAGTTCCCGAGAGTTTCTTCGGGCGTCGAAATGCTCCTCTACCCAGGCGCGGGCGTTTTCGCGGAGGGTTTTCATTTGGGCATCGTCCCGCTGGAACCGCACCATCTGGTCGACCCAGGGCCGGGGGTCGTCGGGCGGCAATACCAAGCCGGTGACCCCATGTTCAACGGCTTCGGTGGTAGCGCCCACCGCAGTGGTCAAGACCACCACCCCATGGGCCATGGCCTCCCCGATTACATTGGGCAAGCCATCCCGGTCCCCTCTCCCGCTCACTTTTCCCGTGTAAAGGAACAGGTCGGCCCAATCGAACTGCTCCTGAACGGCGGCAAAGGTCTGCTCACCCCAAAACTCCAGTTCACTTTGCAGGCCGGACCGGTCTCGGTAACCCTTCAATTCCCCATCCAGATCGCCGCTGCCTACCATGCGGGCCCGGAAGGGAACGCCGGACGCTTTCAGGGATTGGAGCAGGTCAATCTGATAAAACAAACCCTTTTTCTCCACCAGGCGGCCCACATATAGCACCCGAAGCGGATTTCGAGGGGACCGCAAGGGCTTGAGAGGAGGAAACCCCATCAAGCCCGAAAGTATCACACGGGTCTTCCTTGGATCGGAACCCCTCTGCAACAAGGCTCGGCATGTGTTTTGGCTGGTGGTATGCAGGAGGGACGTCCGACGGAGTTTTTCAGCCAGATGCCAATCTCCCCCATCTTCAAAAACATCGTAGGCGTGCGCTCCCATGGAGAATGGAATCCCTGTCAATACACTCAAAAGATGAGCGGCCGAGGCGGGTGAGGTGGCCCAAGTCCCGTGGATCAGATCCGGCTTGTTTTTCTCAACTTCAAACCATTGGGTGAGGGCGAACCCGTATCCCAGCAAGTTTTCCAATAAATTGAGCAGGGAAGGCGGTCGCCGGGACAGGAACCATTTCAGGTTACGGGACATTACCCGGGGCTTCAGGAAAAAGGCCAAGGGCAAAACCCAGAACAATCTGAACAATTTCAATTTTGAGAACCGCCTTACCGGCAACCCCTTGTAAAATGAGTTCCCTCCCCACAAGGTGACGATCTCCAGTTCGACCGGCTGCTCGGAAAGGGCGTCGACTTCCCGCATGATGAACTGTTCACTGCGTTTGGGAAAGGTGGTGCAAATGTAGAGAACCCTCAACTTCATGGCGATTCCTGCATGGCTTCCACGGCTAGACCATGCAACTCCCGGATCAGGATGGTTGGATCTTCCATCACGGCAATTTCCCGGCAACGTTCCCGCATGCGGGCGTAGGCTGGTTCATGGGTGAGCCACAACCCCAGATGGTAATCGAGGTCTTCGAGGTTGGACATCTTCACTGCGGCGCCGCAGCGGTAAAAATAGTTATAGGTCAACCGCTCCTGGGGCATCATGCCGCCGAGGCCGTTGAAGATGATGGGGACTTCAAAAAACAAAGCCTCGGCACAGGTGGTGGCTCCACGACTGACCACCGCATCACTGACCTGAATCAGTTGATGCATGCGTTTGGAATAACCTTCCACATGGACCTTGAAGTCCGGGATTTCCTTCTTCCACTCCAGAATTTTTTTTGCGGTATTCCCGTCTCTTCCGCAGACTGCAATTGCCTGCACATTACCGGAGTATCCCTTCAGAATCTGCAAAAGCTTCAAGTGATTGTTGGCCCCCATCCCACTTGCGGCCAGCAAGAGGGTAAATTTGTCCGGCGAAAGCCCGAGTTCGTCCACCAGAAAATTCCGGCGCTCCCCATCCTCCAGAACCTGATCGTAGACCTTGGGGTGCATGAGATGCCCCCTGACGCGGCACTTTTGAGGGGAAATACCCATCCGAATGGCGTAGTCCTGGGCCATGGAAGTTCGCGAAAAGAATAAATCTGCGGTTGGCTCCACCCAATTCCTGCTGTAGCCGAATCCCCCGGAAAATTCTCCACAGTAAGTCGAGCACCTCACCCGATGACCCAAGATGGATTTGGCCGTCTGAAAATAGCCCCGGTTGAGAAAATCATGCACGCTCAAAATCAGGTGCGGGGTAAACTCCTTGAGCAGGGATTCGTAATATCGTTTGCCTAATTTCACCCGGTTCCGTTGCAGGTAACCGAGCCCTTCCACGAACCACCAATAGGGATGGTGCAACAGCGGAGCCCACTTCTGGATTACATTATAGAGACCCACCCCAAAACGGGTTATCCGGGAAGCGCTTTCCAAGGGCCGGGCGATTCTCAGGGCCACTCCGTCCGGGTAGAGCCTGCGGCACCAGGCGGCAACGGCCGAGGCCCGGGCGTCATGCCCCCCGCCCGTCGCGGCAGTCAATACCAGAATCCTCAATTGATGATTGTCTTTCACCGGAGATGGAAATAGCGGCGGAGAGCCATGCGCTTGCATCCAGTCGGGACAAGCCGCTCCCCTAAACGGATCATTAGTCTTTGAAAGAAAGATCCACTGAGCAAAGTGCAATGCCGAAACCGCTTCAGCTCGCCCATCAAATCTTCCGCCGCCCGTTGAGGAGGCGGAGCAGCCCCGGTGTTTTGTTCAATCCGACGCCAGACACTTTGCGACCTGTTCGATGGCTCGCCGCGCCGCACAGTGGATTGATTGAAGGGGGTTACGAAATCTCCCGGACAAAAATCGATGATCCAGGGAGGGTCCCCGGGGGCCTCCAACATCAGGCTCTGGCTAAAGGCGGATAATCCGGCTTTGCCCGCGTTGTAACTGCTGGAGAATGGAATCCACAATCTGCCCGCCATGGAGGATACGTTGACGATGCAACCCCGCTTACGGGCCCTCATGCACTTCATCGCTCCCAGGGCCAACTGCATTGGGGCGGCCAGGAGAACCCGCAACTGGTTTTCGATATCCTCGTCCCGGAAATCCCCAAACTTTCCAAACGTCCCAAACCCGGCATTGTTGACCAGGAGGTCGAAACCACCGGCCCGGTTGTCCAAATCCCGGTACCATCCGGATAAATCCTTCTCCCGGGTCAAATCGACCAGGACCGGGGCAACTCCCGGAAGGCTCTCAAACGCATCCGGTTTTCTGGAAGATCCCCACACCTCGATCTCCTCCTCCATCAACCTGAGGGCGAAGGCTTTCCCCAAACCGGAACGAGCCCCCGTAACCAGCGCGCGGGGATAGCGAGAACTCAAATCTGACATGCCTTGAAAAGGAGTGAGGTATTGGCCCCTCCAAAGCCACTGCTGTTACTCAAAATATAGGCGGGAGTGGTGTTCACGGTTTGGCGAATGATATTTAAACCCTCCGCTTCCGACATGAGGTGCCGGATATGGGCGGAACCCGGAACGAATCCATTTCTCAGAGCGCTCATGCAAAGGGCCGCTTCCAACACACTGGAAAGGGAAAGCCCATGGCCCGTCAAGGCCTTGGTGCTGCTGATCATGGGCCTGGCCTCCTCCGGGTCGAAGACACGGCGGATAGCCAGCACCTCGGAACGATCACCGATGGGAGTGGAAGGGGCATGGGCGTTGATATACCCGATCCGGGCAGGTTGGATACCGGCATCTTCCAGGGCCCGCAACATGGCCGATTCCAGCCCACGCCCTTCAGGATGCGATATGGCCACGTTGTAGCCGTCCGAAGCTTGTCCCCAACCCACCATTTCACCGTAGACCGGAACACCGCGGCGCTCTACCTCTTCCTCGGATTCCAGCACAACGGTAACCGCTCCGCCCGAGGAAACAAATCCATCCCTGGTTTGGTCAAAGGGCCGCGAGGCCCGGTCCGGATTCCGGGAAAGGCTCAATGCCCGCATGCCGCAAAACGGCACCACGCTCTCAAAGTTACAATCTTCCGCGCCCACCACGAACATGCGCTTCTGGCGGCCCCGTCGAATCTCATCGCAGGCAAAACCCATGGCGTGCCCCGAGGAGGCGCAGGCCGAGGCGAATCCCGTGGAGGCCCCTTGGATTTTAAAATGAGATACCAGATTGAAGGAGAGCGTCCCGGCGACGGAGGAAATGATGTTTAAAGGATTACACCGCATGACGCCACGCTTTTCCATTCGCCGCAAATGGTGGTAAATAAAGCGTATGGACCCTCCGGAGGCTGTATAAATACCCGTTTCCTCATTTGAGACATCCACCTCCTCCAGGCCTGCATTTTCAATGGCCTGTAAGAACGAGCAATAGCCGTAGAGGACGTGAGGGGAAAAACTGCGAATGGTTTGCCGCCGGATTTTGTAGCGGGCGGGGTAGATCCAATCCTCCTGATCCAGGGAATCCACCCCAAATTCCTTTACCGGGGCGACCACCTTCACCGGAGAATCCGGAACGTTCACCGGGGGATACAAGGCCATGCCATGTTTCAGGTTCCGCAGGTTATGCACCACGGTTTCCTCATCATTCCCGATGCTGCAAATATAACCCAAGCCTGTTACAAATACGCGCGCCATGTGGGGGCAAAAATTGCCTCATCGTTCCCCTGCGTCAAGGGGACAGGCAAGTAAATTGTTCGAGGGTTCCCCGATCAGCCAGAGTCGGAAACACTCACCCAATCAAAAGTCAAGCTGATGTCTTCGGCCCAGGCCGCGCTCTCTCCATCGACCGTGATCTTGCCCTCGAACATGGCCAACGGATAGCGGATATGCTTCAGTTTGATACTTAACGTCAAGGTCTCGCCCGGAACGCAAATCCGTTGGCAACGGACCGCTTCAACCGCGGTAAATAAAACCTTGCCGGGATCGACGACCGAGCCCTTCCCGCTCTTTTGGGTCGTCACCAAATAAAATACGGCCAACTGGCCCAGGGCCTCCAGCATGATGCTGGCCGGCATAATCGGATTCCCGGGAAAGTGGCCGCGCAGGAAATCTTCCTCCCCGGTAATGATGTATGTGCCGGTGGCGGAGCCCTTTCCCACCCTGACTTCTTTTAAAAAGAGGAAGGGAGGCCGGTGCGGCACGGCCGCGCCGATGGCTTCAATCCCGAAAAGTTGGCCGCGTTGGGGAAGGGGGAGCCCCTTCGTCTTGGCATCGATAAAAGTACTGACATCGTCCAAAGTCCGCAGGTCGCGCAACTCCTGGTTCTCGATCGATATGTCCAAGGCCTCTTCGACCAACACAACGATCTCCATCATGGTGAGAGAATCTATTCTCAAATCGTCCACCAAGCGAACCGAACCGTCCGAGCTTCGCAATTGAGGCCGGACTTCCGGCTCCAAAAACCGTTCGATCAAACCGATAACAATCCCGGGAAGAAGGCTGACCCTTCCCGTTTTTCGAAATTCGAACACCGCGGTTCGGGTTTCTTCACTACATCGTTTCAGACTTTCTTCAAGATCAGCCCGCTCCTCCGAGGTAAGCGGATTAACGGAAACAGTGTCTATTTCTATTCCAGATTTCATTTGTAAACGGCCAACTATTGTCGCTACATGGGAAATGTAAATGCTAATTTGGGATTGTATGCATCCGCGCTACCCTCAAAGAAACGGGAATGGCAGGCTTCCCCTTCTGATTTTAACCCACGAATTTCATCCCCGGAAGGGAGGCATCGCAACTTTTACCCAGGAAATGGCCCTGGCCAGTAGCGAGTCGGGATTTCGCGTCGAAGTCTGGGCTCCCCGATGCGGAGGGAATAATGCCGATAAGCCGTGGCCGTTTACGGTCCGGAGGATGGAAATGAAGGGCAGCCAGAACCTGTCCTGCCTCTTTACCCTCACCAAGGAAATCATGGCCCGACGAAAGGACCTGCGCCGGGCCGCCGTTTACCTGCCCGAACCCGGCCCCATTTCCGCCATGCTCTACCTGCAATTTTTCAAAGCCTTCCAACCCGGCAAACTCTACCTGACCTTTCATGGATCGGAGGTATTGAAATATCATGGAAAACCGCATCATCGCCTGCTGCTGAAAAAGTTGATCGGGAAGGCAGAACGTATCGGCGCCGTATCCAACTTCACCCGCCGCTTGCTCATTTCCCGCTTCCCGGAAGCCGAGCCCAAGACGGTACTCACCCCCAACGCCCTGCCCTCGGCCTTTGCCGGAATCGACCACCGCAAAGCGGTCGACCGGCAGAAGGTGATCATCCTTACCGTAGGCCGCCTCCACCCGCGCAAAGGCCAGAATCACATATTGCAGGCGTTGCGCCTCCTTCCGCCAAATGAGCAAGCGTTGGTGGAATTCTGGATAATTGGGGAGAGCCGGCACAACTCCTATGAGCGAGAGGTGCGACGGCTGGCCGGGAAAAGCGAATTTCCGGTCAAATTGTGGGGTCCGCTGGACGACGATGGACTCCGGAGGGCTTATGAACGCGCCGACATCTTCGCCATGACCAGCATTAACTACAAAAACAGCGTCGAAGGGTTTGGATTGGTCTACCTGGAGGCTTCAGCTCATGGATTACCCGTGGTGGCCCATAAGGTCGGAGGCGTCTCCGATGCGGTTGTAGACAAGCGGACGGGCCTGTTGGTGAAACCCGGCGACCCGAAGGCCCTGGCCGACGCATTTTCCACCCTGATTCGCGACCACCAAATGCGGCGGCAATTGGGAGAAACCGGCCGACAGTGGGTCAACCAACATAGTTGGGTTGCGTCTGTCGGTCGATTGTTCGGCCTCCGGGAGGCGGTCCTGGAAACGTAATCGGCAAAAAATATTCCACATTGGGAGCATGATCCGCACTGAAAGCAAGATTCGGGTACGCTATGGCGAAACCGATGCCATGGGATTTGCCCACCACGCCAATTACGTGATCTGGTTTGAAGCGGCGCGTATTGAAATGCTCGACCGGATCGGACTGGCCTATCGCGACCTGGAGGCATCGGGCTATTTCATACCGGTCCTGGAGGTGAAAGTGAGCTATCGCCGCCCGGCCTTTTTTGATGACCGCCTCACTATCGCCTGCATCGTCAAGGAGGAGCCCCGAGTCCGCTTTCACATCGAATACGAGGTGCGGCGTGGGGAGACTCTTCTGGCCACCGGATCGTCCGCACACGCTTTCATCGACAAATCAGCCAAACCCATTCGCCCTCCCCAAGAATTTCGAAACACCATGAAGACGGCCATCCGCAACGGCATCTCCGGACCAGGCCCTGGCAATCAAAGGTGATCCGGTCTGACCGCCGGCCCCTCCCGCCGGTAAATCCGCATGATGTGATTGACGATTTCCGCAAAGCTCCGCCCGTCGGTGAGCACTCCGATGCCCGCTTCCCGGTAAACCGGCATCCGTTCCTCCAAAAGCTCCCGAATGCGGGCCAGGGGATCCTCCACATCGAGCAAGGGCCGGTTCTCGTTGCCGCGGGTTCGCTCATAAATCGTCTCGGGTGAGGCAAATAAGGTTATCACCACCCCCTTTTCCCGCAACAACTCCGGAATACCGGGTTGCAGAATCATCCCGCCCCCGCATGAGACCACGCATCCCCGCCCGGGGTGACCGGATTTCACGAAGCGGCGCTCCAGGTCCCGAAAGGCTTTTTCCCCCCGGGTTTGGAAAATTTGCGGGATGGTCAAGCCGACGCTCTCCTCGATTTGTTCATCGCTGTCGACAAAGGAATATTCCAGTTCCCTGGCCAGGAGCCGCCCAATAGTGGATTTCCCGGTCCCCATAAAGCCGACCAGGTAAATATTGGACCGTGGAGAGGAATTCATAAGCAAATCCGCCGGGAAGGGATCAAATGCGGGTTTTCGCACCCGCGCAAAAAATCAACATTTGACCCCTTTTGGGCAACTCCTATCTGCTTAGCCAAAAATCTACCCGATCTCAATTCCCGCTTTGAAGAGGAGGAAAACAGCCCAGTACAAGCCCAAGCTGGCATGGTTCAGCTTGGCGGTGCTGTTTGTCATGACCTTTTTGCTCTATGCCGGCGGGTTCACTACCTCGATCGGGGCCGGGATGGTGTTTCCCGACTGGCCGTTGTCGGATGGTTCCCTGAACCCTGAAGGTTGGCTGCAAAACCGGGCCATGCTGGCCGAACACGGCCACAGGCTGCTCGGAGCCTTTGTGGGACTGCTGATCATCGTTCTGACCGTGTGGGTCCGGATCGAGGAAAAGAGGGCATGGGTGCGTAACCTGACCCTCGCGGCTCTGGCCCTGGTCATACTGCAGGGTTTGGCGGGGGGCATGCGCATTTTATTGAACAGCCTGCAATTCGCCATAGTGCACGGCTGTCTGGCCCAGACCTTCTTATGCCTGGTCGCTTCCATCGCCGCCGCTCAATCCTCCTGGTGGTTCAGGGACGGACACGGATTTCCCGCCCGGCCAAACCAAAGGATCAAAACGGGGGGGCTCATCGTTTGCGGGTTGATTTTCATTCAACTCATTGTCGGAGCCATCATGCGCCATACCGGCGCCGGTTTGGCCATTCCCACCTTCCCCCTCACCCCGGACGGCGGAATTCTTCCCCAGGATTGGAATTTCGGGATCGCCCTCAACTTTGCTCACCGGTTGCTGGCGCTGATTATTTTTGTGGTTTATCTGATTTGGGCCATACCTCTGGCCCTGCACCGGGAAATCGACGGACGAATCCGCCTTCTGGGAGGGGTGGGCCTGACTCTTCTGGCTTCACAGGTTGTCCTTGGAGCCTACATCATATGGACCTTTCGAAATCCCTTCATCACCACGGCCCATGTCCTGATCGGGGCATTTTTGCTGGCTACCTCCTGGATCATCACATTCTTTCAGTTTCAACCTGCTCAAGCCGAAGCGGCTCCTCGGGTTCCGGACGGGCCGGGTGTCGGAGGAGCTTCTTCTGAAAAACCAACCCCATGAGCAGGACAGAGACCAATTCCGTGCGCATCAAACCATCTTCACCTCTGGTATCCGAATCAGGGACGGCAAAGTCGCGCTTGATGGAATTTGTCGAACTGACCAAGCCCAAGCTGAGCATGATGTCGATCATCACGGCCCTTTTGGGTTATTTTGCGGCACGTCCTCCCAGAGAAATTGCCGTTTTCCTGAGTCTGGTAGTGGGCACAACGTTGACTGCGGCCGGTTCGGCCATCCTCAATCAGTGGTGGGAACGCGATGAAGACGCCCTCATGATGCGAACCCGGAACCGGCCCCTGCCCCGGGGCAAGATAAGCATGCCTGCGGCATTGTGGATGGGCCTGATTTTTTCGGTAGGGGGTGTGGCAGTTCTTTGCTTGGGGACACAACTCGTCGTCGGCCTTTTGGCCCTGGCCACCATGCTCATCTACATAACCCTTTATACTCCGCTAAAAAAAGTTACCCCGTTGGCCACGGAAATTGGAGCGCTGCCGGGAGCCATTCCACCCCTGATGGGCTGGATGGCGGCAGAGGGTTCGGTCTCGGCCCTGGGGTGGATTATTTTCGGGATTTTATTCACCTGGCAAATGCCTCACTTCATGGCGATCTCCTGGATTTACCGGGAGGACTACCGGCGGGGCGGATTCCGCGTGTTGGCCCTGGACAAAGGGGGGGCGAAGAAAATCAGTTGGAGCGCCCTGCTCTACACCCTGTTGCTGATCATCATTACCGCCTTGCCTATCTTTCTCGCCTTGACCGGTTGGATATACGCCATCGGGTCCACCCTGGTGTCGGCATTCATAGGATGGAAGGCCTGGCAATTCTTCCGAGCCGGGGACAAGGATATAACGGCGCGAAACCTGTTCAATGCCTCCATCGTTCACCTGCCTCTTCTCTTTGTCATTCTGGTAATTGATCGCTGGATTTTTTAACCAAATCTCTGCAGTCTAGCCCTTCATGACCCTGGAAATTGCAATGGTTTTCGGCATTTTGGGACTGGCCCTGGCCAGTTTCGTTTGGGAAAAGGTGCCGGTTGAAGTTACCGCCATCTGCGTATTTGCCTCGCTTCCGGTTCTGGGTCTGCTGCAGGTGGAAGGAGCCCTGTCCGTTTTGGCCAATCCCGCCCCGGTTACCGTGGGGGCCATGTTTATCGTCAGCGCCGGTCTGGAAAAATGTGGAGCGATCGATATGATGAGCGGCTATTTCGACCGTCTGGCCAAAGCGGGCTATATCCCGTTGCTTCTGTTCATCATTCTGTTCGTGGCCTTCCTTTCCGCCTTCGTCAATAACACCCCTGTAGTGGTCATCTTCATGCCCGTACTTCTCAGCGTGGCCCGAAAGATGGATATTCCGGCTTCCAAACTGCTCATTCCGCTTTCCTACGCTTCTATTTTCGGGGGAACCTGCACCTTGATCGGCACCAGCACCAACATTATCATCAGCGGAATCGCCGAAACCTATGAACAACCGCCTCTGGCCATGTTCGAGTTGGGGATGGTGGGCCTGCCAATGTTGTTCGTGGGGACCGTATACCTGCTGATTTTTTCCAGGAGGCGGTTGCCCGTGCGGGAGACTCTCACCCAAATCCTTTCCCCGGAAGAGCGCAGGGAATTTATCACCGAAGCTTTCATTCATAAGAGCTCGCCTCTGGTGGGGAAGGGGATGTTGGATTCCGGAATCCTGAGAGATCCCGGGATTCGCGTTCTGGAAATCTTGCGCGGGGGCAGGGCCCTGGCCGAAAAACTCAACGAGATCGTCCTCGAAGCGGGCGACCGGATCGTATTGGCTTGCAAACCCCACGGAATTGCCGAGGCCCGGTCCCTGGAAGGTGTGAATTTTCTCGGCGAAATCGGGGAGGGTCTCGAACAAATCGCCGCCTCGGAGGGTTCGATCGTGGAAGGTTTCATTGGTCCCGGGTCTTCCATCGCCGGAAAAACCGTGGCGGAAATCGATTTTCGCCAAAGGTTTCGCATGATCATCCTGGCCATGCACCGCCGGGGGAAAAATGTTCGGGATAGATTGGCTACACTGCCGCTTGAATTCGGGGATACCCTGCTGATGATGGGCACCGATCAAGCCATTGGAGAGTTGCGCAAATCCGAGGATATCATCTTATTGGACCAGCCCCATGTGGCTTCCAGAAGTCGCCGCAAGAAAATACCCATTGTGGTCGCCGTTATCCTGGGAATCGTGGGCACGACCACCTTCACCAGCTTCCCCATTGTGGCATCGGCTATCATGGGGGTGGCGGTACTTCTGGTCACCCGTTGCATCAATTCCGGGGAAGCATTTTCTTCCGTGGGATGGAACATTATTTTTCTGATATACGGAATGCTGGCCCTGGGATTGGCCATGCAGGAAACCGGAGCCTCGACCCTCTTGGCCGACAGGGCCGTGGCGGCGGTAAGCTATCTGGTTTCCCCGGAGTTGCAGCCCTACGTAATGCTGGCGGTCATGTACCTGATGTGTTCGTTCATGACCGAAGTATTGTCCAACAACGCCACCGCCGCTCTCCTGGCCCCGGTGGGTATCAGCATTGCCGCCACCGTGGGGGTCGACCCCCGGCCCTTCCTCATAGTCACCGCCATCGCTTCTTCGGCCAGCTTCTCCACTCCCATCGGTTACCAGACCAATACGTTTGTCTACGGGGTCGGCGGCTACCGCTTCAGCGATTTCCTGAAATTCGGCCTGCCGTTGAACCTGACCTATTTCACCGGCAGCATTTTCCTCATACCGATGATCTGGCCGTTTCATTAAACAGCAGTTACTACTGAGGTATCTTGAACAATGGCCCGTAAGGATGTTTTATTGTTAACAAATTAAGCTGTAGGAGGGGGTTAATTCCTGATTCCGCCACATCCCCCCATTCCACTACTCCACTACTCCATCACTCCATCATTCCAATACTCCCTATCCTCCCTCAAAGGACCACACGCAGCCCGTCATAGGCGAGATTGACCCCGGAGGGGAGCCCTCCATCTACCCGGTCGTGTTCCACGAGATGGGCCATGTGAATGAGATAAGTTTGGGGTGCGCCAATGGCGGCCGCCACTTCAATTGCCTCGCCAATGGTCATGTGGGTCGGATGCGGCTGGTCGCGCAACCCATCCAAAACGACGACCTCGGACCCCGCAGCCAACGCGCGTTGCGAGGACCCAACCCATTTGCAATCCGTATAGTAGGTGAATTTCTTGCCGCTGTCCCTTTCCTCGAAAACAAGTCCCAGGACTTCGAACCGTCCATGAGGTAAAACAGTGGTGTGGAGGGACCCCCAGGGAAACCTCAAGGTTTGGGGAGGGCGCACCGCATGGGGCACAAAAGCGGGATAACCGGGAAATTCGGGACGATCCCGCACCGCGTAGGGGTACATTTGCCTCAATCGGTCCAATGTGGGCCGGGAACCGTATACGGGCAGCCCGTCTCCGTGGCGAAAATCGACAAATCTCCGCAGGTCGTCCATCCCTGCAATGTGGTCGGCATGCCCATGGGTGATGACGACCCAGTCGATGCGGTCGATACCGTTTTCAATGCATTGCAGGCGAAATTCAGGAGCCGCGTCCACCTGTACCCCATAGCCGCCGACCTTGACGTGAATGGAGGTGCGGCCCCGTTTGTTTCTGGGATTTGCGCTGCGGCAAACTTCACACTCGCAGCCGATCATGGGAACACCTTGGGAAGTTCCCGTACCCAAAAATACGATTTCCATTACCCTAGAGGGCATGGGAAAACCGCATTCTGCACAAGGCCCAACTGCCCAATTTCACTTCAAATCAGGCCAGGAAAAAGGGGTCAAACGCAAAATGTTGAAATCTTCCCCTACTTCCCTCCACCAATTAGATTTTAACATTTTGCGTTTGACCCCTTTTTCTTGATAGTAAATTCCTGATTCCGCCACATTCCCCTATTCCATCACTCCATCACTCCATCACTCCATCACTCCTCTATATGGCGGGTTGGAAAACCCGCCCTCCGTTAAATCCTTTTCATTCAATAATTCCCAATTTACTTCCCTATCCGTGATCTGTCCCTAAACTCTTTGTGCCTTTGTGCCTTTGTGCCTTTGTGCCTTTGTGCCTTTGTGCCTTTGTGCCTTTGTGCCTGTGCCTTTGTGCCTTTGTGCCTTTGTGCCTTGGCGTCAGCCAATTCCTTCTGCCTTTAAATCCCACACGGCTTCCTCTAAACTTCTTCTCATGAGTAAGAAAATCGTGGTGACAGGTGCGACACGGGGGCTCGGCCGGGCCCTGGTGGAGGGTTTTGTAAATGGAGGAAATCAGGTGTTCGGCTGCGGCCGCTCGGAGCGGGATCTGACAAGTCTGGCCCGACAATTCCCCGAGCACATATTCAACCGTGTGGACGTGGCCGACTTCCACGAGGTCGAGGATTGGGCTGAGTCCATCATAAGCCAATTCGGTCCTCCCGATCTTTTGATCAACAACGCGGCCGTGATCAATGCAACTCGCCCGCTTTGGGAGTTGGAGGTAGATGCGGTAAAAAATCTTTTCGATACCAATATCCAAGGGGTCTTTCACTGCATCAGGGCCTTTGTCCCGGCCATGGTGCAAAGCCAGTCGGGAATAATCGTCAACCTCAGTTCGGGCTGGGGGCGGGGCACTTCTCCCCACGTGGCGCCCTACTGCGCTTCCAAGTGGGCCATGGAAGGCCTGAGCAAGTCCATGGCTCAGGAATTGCCGACCGGAATGGCCTGCGTTCCCTTGAATCCGGGCATTATCGATACCGACATGCTGCGAAGCTGCTTTGGTTCCCAGGCATCCCATTACCCCGATGCCGCGGCGTGGGCCAAACAGGCCGTTCCCTACCTGTTATCGCTCGCCTCCCGCCACAACGGCCAATCCTTGACCGTCCCGCGTTAAAGGCTCAAATCATACAATCCTGATCTTGATCGTGATCGTTACCGAGCGAAACGACATCTTCCAAATTCACCACGGATGCGTCTCCAGCAACGCCAACGGCGTTGAACTCCAAAGCCCAGCGTCGCGCAGCGCACGCTGGGTTACCGATCCCCCATAGGACCGAACCCCAACGGGGTTCCACAAAAGGCGCCTGCCTCCTCTGTGATCTTGTAGGTCCCTCAGCTATGAATTTACCGGCTTTTGAGCGCTCTGTGGTCCAAGCCGTTGATTTTTCGATCAAGATCACGATCACGATCACGATGATTCACTTCGTGACAGAAAAAGGCCCTTCCGGAAGAAAGGGCCTTTTTAAAGAATTCGGGTTTGACCGGGTTACATCATGCCGCCCATTCCACCCATGCCACCATGGTGAGGATCGGGAGCCGGTTCGGGCTTTTCTTCGGGCAGATCCGTAATCAAGCACTCGGTGGTCAGCAACAGGCCGGCCACGGAGGCCGCATTCTGCAAGGCAGTGCGGGTCACCTTGGTTGGATCCACTACCCCGGCCTTGATCAGGTCCTCGTATTCGTTGGTGGCCACGTTGAAACCATAGGCTCCATCTTCCTCACTGACTTTTTGAGCCACCACTGCGCCTTCCACGCCGGCATTGGCACAAAGTTGTTTGATGGGAGCCTCAACCGCTCGGCGAACGATGGCGGCGCCAATGGCTTCGTCTCCTTCCAATTCGACGGTATCAATAGCCTTGACGATGCGGAGCAGGGCAACCCCTCCACCCGCGATGATACCTTCCTCCACGGCGGCGCGGGTAGCGTGCAAGGCATCCTCCACCCGAGCCTTCTTCTCCTTCATTTCGGGTTCGGTGGCAGCGCCCACATTGATGACGGCTACGCCCCCGGCCAACTTGGCCAGACGCTCCTGCAGTTTTTCCCGGTCGTAATCGGAAGTAGTTTCATCGATTTGACGGCGGATTTGTTTGACTCGGCCCTGGATGTCAACGGCCGATCCACCACCCTCCACCATGACGGTGTTCTCCTTGTCCACGGTGATGCGCTTGGCCGACCCAAGGTCACTCAACTGGACGTTCTCCAGTTTGATACCCAAGTCTTCGGTTATGAGCTTACCACCGGTCAGAATGGCTATATCCTCGAGAATGGCTTTGCGCCGTTCGCCAAATCCAGGCGCTTTTACGGCACATACATTCAGGGTGCCGCGGATCTTGTTGACCACCAGAGCGGCCAGGGCTTCACCTTCCACATCTTCGGAAATAATCATGAATGGCTTACCGGCTTGGGCAACCTTTTGCAGCAGGGGCAGAAGATCCTGAAGGTTAGTAATCTTCTTCTCGTGCAGCAGGATTTGGGCGTCCTCCAGAACGGCCTCCATGGCTTCGGTGTCGGTGGCGAAGTAAGGGCTCAGATAACCCTTGTCGAATTGCATCCCTTCCACCACCTCCAAGGTCGTTTCAATGGATTTGGCTTCTTCAACCGTAATGGTTCCATCCTTGCCAACCTTATCCATGGCATCGGCGATGATATCGCCGATCTGGATGTCCCAATTTGCCGATACGGTGGCAACCTGGCGAACTTCCTCCCGGTCTTCCACCGACTTGCTGATATTTCCCAACTCGTTCACGGCGGCGCCTACGGCTTTGTCAATCCCGCGCTTCAGGTAGATGGGATTGGACCCTGCCGCCACGTTCTTGAGACCTTCCTTGTAAATGGCCTCCGCCAGCAAGGTGGCGGTGGTGGTTCCGTCCCCGGCGGCATCCGAGGTTTTGGAGGCCACCTCGCGAACCATTTGGGCCCCCATGTTTTCGTAGGGATCTTGCAGTTCGATTTCCTTGGCCACAGTGACGCCGTCCTTGGTCACGGTGGGGGATCCGAATTTCTTGTCGATAACGACGTTCCGGCCCTTGGGTCCGAGAGTCACCTTTACCGACTGGGTGAGGACATCCACACCCATTAGTATCTTTTTGCGAGCGCTTTCGCTGAATATCAATTGTTTAGGCATAACGTTGAAGGGTTTAAATTATAGATTGGTTAAGAGACGATGGCGAGGATGTCGTCCTCATCCACCAGGATGTAGTCGACGTCACCGAGCTTTACTTCAGTTCCGCCATATTTGCTGGTGAGAACCCGGTCGCCAACAGCTACGGAAAATTTGTGGTCGCTTCCGTCTTCACCCTTTTTCCCCGTGCCGAGCGCTACCACTTCGGCTTCCTGTGGTTTTTCCTTGGCGGTGTCGGGGATTATGATCCCGCCTTTTACTTGTTCATCCTCCTCTATTCTTTTGAGAAGAACTCGGTTTCCAAGAGGTTTGATCTGACTCATTTCCGTTCTGATTTTGGTTGTATTAATATGATTGAAGTAAATAGAAAACTTTGACGAACACCAGTGAAGCAATGCCAGTGCCACCGTGACCATAAATCACATAACAAACTCTTTAACAAAAGCTTACAAATTTTTCGACGCGCCCGGAATCTCGATGGCAGGTTGATAAATGGCTCAAACTGTCACACCTGTGACACACCTTGGCGCCGCTGGCACCAGTGTTCGGAGTTCAGGGAGCAGTTGTCAATTCCCGCATCCAGGATGCGGATCAGGAGAACTCCAGGGTTCCATCGGAGCGGAGGCTACGGTAATAACAACCCGATCGCGCCTTTCCATCCGGCCCCTTGGTGTGGCAGGCTCCTCCTCCTTTCAAGCGCACGAGGTAGAGGAGGGAATTCTGCTCGCAATTTACCCGCACATCCACCAACTCCAGATAATCCCCCGAAGTCTTTCCCTTGATCCACAATTCGTCGCGCGAAGTGCTCCAGAAGGTGGCCAACCCTTCCTGCAGTGCCGTTTGCAGTGCCAATTCGTTGACGTAACCGATAAATAGCACCTCACCTGAATCGACATTCTGAGCTACAGCCGGCAGCACGGCGGCAGCGGTGGAGGCCACTTTTGTCAGTTTTCCGAAGTCGAGCATCGACTTGCATCCCTCTTCCAGCGCCTTACTCATAAGGGCTGAAACCTTGGGCAAGCCCGGCGGGGAATCAACGGGAAAAAGCAGATTGGGTGATGTCGCATTCGTTCGGTAGTGATACATGTGGGATAGGAGATGGGACTCCGCCGGCAAATGGCTTTACAATGCATTATTATGCTGCACTTTGATCCTTCTAAACCAGGCCGGGATAGCTCAGTTGGTAGAGCAACGCATTCGTAATGCGTAGGTCGTCGGTTCGAATCCGATTCCCGGCTCCATTCCCCCGGGCCTTCGCGGGAGACAGTCCCCTCAATTCTCATATTGACCAGGATTCGGGTATTATCCCATCTTATGCCCTGCCAAATCTCTTCCAGGGTTCAACATCGGGCTGCCGGAAAATGGATACACAGAAAATCAACGTAGTATTACACGAAAACCGCACCTTTCCTCCCGGCCGGGAATTTCGGGATAAGGCCCATGTTTGCGGCATGCGGGCCTACCGGGAGATGTACCGCAAAAGCATGGACGATCCGGAAGGATTCTGGGAAGAGGCGGCCAGGGAACTGCATTGGTTCAAGCCCTGGGACAAAGTGCTGGACGACTCCGAAAAGCCCTTCTTCAAATGGTTCACCGGCGCCACGACCAATCTGTCCTACAACTGCCTGGACCGCCACTTGAATGGCCCCAACCGCAACAAGGCGGCTTTGATTTGGGAAGGTGAACCCGGGGACAGCCGCGTGCTGACCTATTGGGACCTCCACCGGGAGGTGTGCAAATTTGCCAACGCGCTCAGAGAACTGGGTATCAGGAAAGGGGATTGCATCGCCATTTACCTTCCCATGATCCCCGAACTGGCCATAAGCCTCCTGGCCTGCGCCCGCATCGGCGCCGTGCACTCCGTAATTTTTGCCGGGTTTTCAGCCGAATCCATTCGCGACCGGATATTGGATTCCCAGGCCCGGATGGTCATCACGGGAGACGGCAGTTGGCGGCGGGGGAAGATCCTTCGATTGAAGGATATTGTCGACCAAGCCATCGAGGGCGTCGATTGCGTGGAAAACGTGGTGGTGGTCAAACGACCGGCGGAACAGCCCATGCCCGCAACCATGCGGGAAGGGCGCGATCATTGGTACCACGCCGTGGTGGAGCATCAGTCCATGAACTGCCCTCCCGAGGAACTGGACAGTGAAGACAGGTTGTTCCTGCTCTACACCAGTGGGACGACGGGCAAGCCGAAAGGCATCATCCATACACAGGGCGGATATATGGTTTACACCTATTTGACCGCCAAATACGTCTTCGATCTAAAACCGGAGGACGTCTACTTCTGCACGGCGGACATCGGGTGGGTTACCGGGCACAGCTATCTGGTCTACGGACCACTGGCCAACGCCGCTACCTGTATCATGTATGAAGGCGCCCCCAATTACCCGGACAACGGAAGATTCTGGCAGATTGTGGAAAAATATGGCGCCACTATCTTCTATACCGCCCCCACCGCCATACGGGCCTTCATGAAATGGGGAGACCGGTGGCCGAAGGCTCACGACCTCAGTTCCCTGCGTCTGTTGGGAACGGTAGGGGAACCCATTAATCCGGAAGCCTGGATGTGGTACCACAACACCATCGGGTCCGGGAAGTGTCCCATCGTGGATACCTGGTGGCAGACCGAAACCGGAGGCATCATGCTGACCCCGTTGCCCGGGGTCACCTCCACCAAGCCGGGAAGCGCCACCCTGCCCTTTTTCGGGATCGACGCGGCCGTGGTTACGGAAGCGGGGGAACCGGCCGAGGCCGGCCTCCTGACCATTCGCAAACCCTGGCCGGCCATAACCCGGGGCATTCACGGGGATGCCCAAAGATACATCGATACCTATTGGTGCAAATGGGGTGGAGAGTATTACTTCCCGGGAGACGGGGCCAAGGTGGACGAGGACGGTTATTTCTGGGTGCTCGGACGCGTGGACGATGTAGTAAATGTATCGGGCCACAGAATTGGCACGGCCGAGTTGGAAAGCATCTACGTGGAGCATCCTGCCACCGCCGAATCGGCTGTGGTCGGGGTAAAACACGAAATCAAAGGGCAATGCCTGGTTTCCTTTGTCACCCCCAAAGAGGGAATTGAACCGAACGATGCCCTGAAAAAGGAGTTGAACAACCTGGTGGCAAAAAAGATAGGAAAATTCGCCCTGCCCGAAAAAATCATCTTTTCAGCGGATCTTCCCAAGACCCGCAGCGGCAAAATCATGCGGCGCCTCCTGCGCGACATTGCCGAGGGACGCGCCCTGGGTAATGTGACCACCCTGGCGGACCCCAGTGTGGTGGAAAGCCTTAAGGGAAAATACGGCAAAACCTGACCCGAAGCAAAGAAGGGTCGACAAATTTTTTTCCGTCCGGAAAATCGAAAAGCATCATGAAGGTCCTCCTCACCCTTGTCCTCGGCACCCTCCTTCTTCCCATGGATGCGAGCGCCGCTCTATCCTTTGAAGTGGACAAAATCACCCACCGGGCCGCCGTGGAGGAAACGGCATACACGGCTGTGTTTCCCTTTACCAACGAGGGGAAGGAGGCGGTTGAAATACGTGAAGTCATCTCCGGTTGCGGATGCACCACGGCCATGCCCAGCCAACGGGTATTCGAGCCTGGGGAATCGGGTGAAATCTCCGCCACGTTCGATTATGGTTCGCGGGAAGGGAAACAGGTGAAATCCATTCAAGTCGTAACCACATCGGCGGACAACCCGGGCATTCAGTTGACCCTGGAAGTGACGATTCCCAAAACGCTGGTGGCGACGCCCGGGGTGATCATGTGGAACATCGCCAAAGAACCATCGGTTCAAGCCAAGACCGTCATCATTCAATCCCATCTGGAGGACGAGGTGGATGTGCTCGAAATCGTCTCCACTAATGAAAGCTTCCATCACGAACTCGAGGTTTTGGAAAAGGGAAGAAAGTATTCACTCTCCATCCGGCCACCGGACATTTCGGAGATCGAGGGGACCGTGCGGGGCGCCTTCCTGGTGAAGACCAGCATTCCCAATCCGATGAAGTCCACCAAGAAAATCTACGCCATCGTTCGGTAGCTCCCGGTCCTTTGAAAGTTGTTCGGCAAGCCGGTGTGCAGGTGTTTGGAATTCTGGCTCTAAGCCTGGCCGGCATGGGCGCTTCCTGGTTGATCCATCCCCAGTTGCCCCCATGGGACCCGATGGAATTGGAAGAAGGGGAAATTCTCCTGGAAGATGCCTTGGCCCTGACTGAGGTCACCTGGATCGATGCCAGAACTGAAGAAGCCCATGCCGCGGACCACATTGGAAACGCCATCTTATTGAACGAAGATCATTGGGACCGGCTTTTCGAAGCGTTCATCTTGCAATGGACGGGAGATACGACCCTGGTGGTCTATTGCGACAACCGCAATTGCTCTGCCAGTAAGAGCGTGGCCGCTCGTTTGAAAGAGTCGCTCGGAATCGATTCCGTCTATGTACTGAAGGGAGGCTGGCAAACGTGGCTGGATCATCGGGAACGATGAATTGGATCGAACTCCTGGCCCGAATGGCGCTGGGAGGGGTCTTTCTGGTGGCGGGGATCCTGAAAATCCTGGATCCGGGCTCTCTCCTTGCCGCGACCGAAACCTACCAGATCATTCCCTACCGCTGGAGCTATTGGCTGGCGCTATACCTCCCCTGGGTGGAAGTTCTGGCGGGGCTGGGAATCCTGTTGCGAAAGGCCTACCCGGGGAGCCTGTTCCTGATCACAGCTCTGCTGGCCGTCTTCCTCATCGCCCTGACTCAGGCTTGGGTGCGGGGTCTCAATATCATCTGCGGCTGCTTTTCCAAAGCCACCGCTGAAAGCGCCGGAAGGTATGTATTTTACGTGACTCGCGATTTGTCCCTGCTGGGTTTGGCCGGTTTGCTGTGGTGGAGGTATTTGGGCACGAGGACAAGGAAGTAATCAGGAATAAGTTACAAGGTGAACGCTCCAACTGACATCCCAAGTAACTTAGAGTTGGACTTTCAAGAACTGGTGAACACCTACTACCAGCCCCTTTATCGATTTGCTTATTCCCTGGCCCACAACGTCGAGGAAGCATCCGATCTCACCCAGCAGGTCTTCCTGATATGGGCAAAAAAGGGTTCCACTCTCAAGGACAAGACCAAGGTGAAATCCTGGCTATTCACCATCCTCTACCGGGAATTTCTGGGCACGCGCCGGAGATCATCCCGTTTCCCCCATATCAGCGCCGAGGTTATCGAACACGAACTGCCCCCCATCGAACCGAGGATCGTCAACCGGCTCGATGCGAAAAGCGCGGTGGAGGCGCTCAGCCAAATCGACGAGGCCTTCCGTGCTCCCCTGACCTTGTTTTACATGAAAGATCTGTCCTACAAGGAAATCGCCAAGACGCTCGAAATCCCCATTGGCACGGTCATGTCGCGATTATCACGGGGTAAAGCGCAATTGAAGAAAATCCTGACCAAACCCCCCGTCCCGCTTCCTTAATACCTGACCAACCCTCAACCCATGATGACCAAGGATCAGGCAAAGTATATTTTACAAGGCTTCCGGCAAGGGGAGGACGCCACCGCGCATCCCGACCTCGAAGAAGCGCTCCAACTGCTGGGTCAAGATGCCGATCTGCAGAACTGGTTTCGGCAGGAACAGGCCTTCGATGAAGCCTTTTCCTCCAAGCTGGCCCAAATAGAACCGCCCCATGGCTTGGCCGATACAATTTTATCCCAGTTCATTGTCAGAGAAAACAACGTGGTGGAATTTCCCTGGTGGAAACAGTTCTCCGTCTGGGGAGCGGTGGCCTCCATGGTTCTGGTGCTGGGGCTGGCCCTCATTCCCGGCCGATTCTGGGTCGAACCCGGTCCGGTAACCATCCCGGTCCTGCAGGAATTCGCCAGCCAAACCCTGAAGGGCCCATCCAGATTTGCCTCCAAATCGAGCGACTGGGCTGAATTGGTATCCTACCTCGGGGAACGGGACATGCCCACGCCTGTCAACCTTCCCGGCCAGATGAAGGAAATGCCCGCCAAGGGGTGCATGACCCTTGAATACCAGGATAAACCGGTGGGTGTCATCTGTTTCGGTAAAAACGGCAAGTCGCACATTTTCGTGGTCAATGCCGGGGATTTCCCCGAACTCCCCGACCGGGACGAACCCGTTCTGGAGCAAAACCCCTACGCCACGACCGCTTATTGGACGGAGGAGGACCGGCACTACCTGCTGGTCACCCACGACCCCGAGGAATTGAGCCAATTCGTGTCGTTCTAACTCTTCCAACCACGGCTAGCCCGCATGTCTCATTAATTCGTTCACATAAACGGTAGACATTTTAGAGGAAAGAATTGGCTTTTGAGATATTTGAATTCTTAGAGGGCGCCCTCAATTTACCATAACATCCTGTTCATCTGTCCTGCCGCTGTGCCGTGCGTATGCATTGCCAAGCATGGTAGCCCCGAGGCAAAGTGGGATTCATGTTTCAATTTCGATCACGATCATGATCACGATCAAGATCAAGATAGAGCCTTTGGCGCTTTTGCCCCTCTGTGTCCTCTGTGTTCTCTGTGGTGAATTTTTTCAGGGACATGACACTATCGCCCCACGACAATGCCTGCTTGATCTTCAGTCCCGATGGATTAGCCTTCTGCGTCATGTCGGGCGAAACACCACAAAATCTGGTCGAAGAGGGGATATTGGAATTTACCTTGGGTGATTCCGATACCGCTATCTCCAAGCTCAAACGGGCGCTTGAACTGGATGCGCGTTACTTTGACGCCTGGCTGGCCCTGGCCGAGGTCCACCTCAGTAGGAAATCCCTGGATGAAGCTCTCGAAGCAGCGGAAAGGGCCCATCAGATCAATCCGGACGATCTGCACATCAATACCAGCTTGTCCAGGATCTGGGTAGAACACGGGAACGTGGAAAAAGCGGAACATTTCGCCGCCCAAGTTCGCCTCATCAGTTGGAAAAAAGAGCTGAAAGGCGATCCGCCCTGACCTCTGTAAAAAGGGGTCAAACGCAAAATGTTAATATCTGATTGGTTCAGTTCAGCCATTCAGGTGAAATTAGAGGACGATGTTAACATTTTGCGTTTGACCCCTTCCGCCAATCCGTGGCCATCCGTGAAATCCGTGGTTGGTTCCTTTCAGCCTTTAGCCTTCAACCTTCAACCTTCAGCCTTTAGAATCCTTTGTGCCTTTGTGATTAATCCCTCTTGGCGTTTCTTTGCGATCTTTGCGAGAGTCCTCTCCTTAATCCTCCTCCAAGCCGTTGATTTTTCGATCAAGGTGATTCACTTCGTGCCCCTTCGTGCCCTTCGTGGATCCAATTCCTAATTCCTAATTGGGTTTCCATTCAAAAAAATGGGTAAATTTTGAACTGTTTGCCTGAAAACTGCGTCAAAAGACTTAAGCTAACCTGAAATTTGTCGCTAATCCGGGCTAAAAACCCGTGATTGACCCATCTTTAACGCCGACCAGACTCTCCCAGGTTATGGAGAAATTTGAATTCATACTCGACTTCGAGAAGCCTCTCCGAGACCTCGACAAGCAACTGCGTGCCCTGGAATCCGTATCGCGCAAGAACAAAGTAGACGTCCAAGTGGAAATTGCCTCCATTCTCGGGAAAATCGAACAGACCAAAAAACGGGTCTACCAAAACCTGACACCGTGGCAGAAGGTCCAAATCGCCCGGCACCCCAAACGATTGTACGCCCTGGATTACATTCGTCCCCTCATCGAAGACTTTCAGGAACTGCACGGAGACCGCCGCTTCGGGGACGATCCGGCCATCATGTGCGGCACCGGCTTTTTCGAAGGTCAGCCCGTCATGCTCATTGCCCAGCAGAAAGGGCGGAAAACAAAGCACAAATTGATGCGCAATTTCGGAATGCCCCACCCCGAGGGATACCGCAAGGCGGGGCGATGCATGGCAATCGCCCACAAATTCAGATTACCCATCATCTGTCTCATCGACACGGCCGGGGCGGCGCCGGGAATTGGGTCGGAGGAACGTCACGTGGCCGAGGCCATCGCGGTAAATATCCGGGATATGAGCCAATTGGAAGTGCCCATAATCGCCGCAGTCCTCGGGGAAGGAGGTTCCGGAGGGGCCTTGGGAATCGGGGTAGCCGACCGGGTCCTGGTGTTCGAAAATGCTTACTATGCCACTATTTCCCCGGAGGGTTGCGCAGCCATTCTCTGGAAAGATCGAATCCATGCACCCAAAGCGGCCGAAGCCATGAAACTGGATGCCAAACAACTGGTGAAATTTGGCGTGGCCGATGAAATCCTCGAAGAGCCCATGGGGGGAACCCACTGCGACCCCGAGCAAAGTATCTCCAACCTCCGCGTTGGATTGCTCAAACACCTCGAGGACCTGAAAGGAATTCCCATCTCCAACCTGCTGGAGAAACGGTATGAGAAATACCGAAGGATAGGCGTCTACCTGGAAGCGGAAAGATTTGAATCCGCCTTTCTCAGCGGGTAACCCCTTTTCTCAATAAAGGAAGAAGGCAGAAGGATGAAGGATGAATAAAGAAGCCACTTTCGAGCTTCCGGAATCCAGGAAACTGTTGCTGTAGGCAAACTTGTCCTGACGCTGGGACGTGCGAAGCACGTTTTGGGCGAACCGCTAACTTACCCTTACTTTCCACTTGCCGCCAACGGCGTCATCATCTGTCTTTTACGCCAACGGCGTTAAACTCCAAAGCCCAGCGTCGCGTAGCGCACGCCGGGTTACAAGGCGCCGCCCGGCCAAACAAAGCTACGAACGGAGGAGGCGGCTTGCCCGGGTTCGGAAATCTCCAACTCGATCCCGCACAGCTTTACGTCACCTTCCGCTACGGGAAAGCGTCTCGGTATCCCGTCCAGAAACCGTTCGATCACCGGCTGGGTTTCCCTGCCCAGCACACCAGCATGGGGCCCCGACATACCGAGATCGGTTATGTAGGCAGTCCCCTGGGGCAATACCCTGGCATCCGCCGTCGCCACGTGGGTATGAGTGCCGTAAACGGCGGTCGATCGGCCATCGAGGTACCAGCCCAAGGCTATCTTTTCCGAGGTAGCCTCTGCATGCACCTCCACCAGAATAAAATCCACTTCCGTGGTGAGTTCCCCTATCAATCGATCCGCCGTCAAAAACGGGCACCTGACGTGGGGGCGCATGTAGTTGCGGCCCAAAACGGTAAAAACTCCCAGCCTGGTCTGGTCTTTTTCCAGGATGAGCCGATCCTTACCCGGCGCCGCGGCAGGTAGATTGGCCGGGCGGCAAATCCCCTCCAGCTCGTCAACTTCCTTCAGAAAAATCTTCCGGTCCCAGCAATGATCCCCCAAGGTCAATCCATCGATACCGGCATCGAGCAAACCGCGCGCGATTTTTCCCGTGACCCCCGCCCCCCCCGCGGCATTCTCACAATTGGCGATTACGAAGTCGTATCGGCCCTCTCCCACCCATTCCGACACTTTCTGCATGACCAATCTCCGGCCGGGACGGCCGACGATGTCTCCAAGGACGAGGATCTTTGTCATAAAACCAGCATCCTGGGACATAAAAAGGGGTCAAACGCGAAATGTGAATACCTGATGGGTTCGGTTCAGCCATTCAGGTGAAATCAGAGGACGATGTTAAAATTTTGCGTTTGATGCCAAAGTCCTCACACAGCTCCGTTATGGTAAATCGTCCACTCTTGGCCAAGTGCACGAATTTTAGTTTTTGGTCCATTTGGTTTACAGTTTTCCAGGGCATAATGCCCAGTTTGACTGTAACCTATGTCTCCGGTCTATTTGTTACCGATGTCTCCGGTTCATACCCATCACTCCATCACTCCCCCATTCCATCACTCCCCCATTCCAATTCCATCACTCCATCACTCCATCAATCACTCAACTGCCCATCACTCCATCACTCCATCACTCCTCTGTATGGCGGGTTGGAAAACCCGCCCTCCGTTAAATTCCAGTTGAAAATTCAATCCATGGCCATCCGTGAAATCCGTGGTTGGTTCCTTTCAGCCTTTAGCCTTCAACCTTCAGCCTTTAGAATCCTTTGTGCCTTTGTGCCTTTGTGCCTTTGTGCCTTTGTGCCTTTGTGCCTTTGTGCCTTTGTGCCTTTGTGCCTTTGTGCCTTTTGAGGTTTTCTTGAAGTAGACGGCCAAGTTTCGGCTGGATTATTTTCAATATCCGGATACATAGGAGTCCAATGCTATGAGTAGCTCCACCCAAAACCCGACGGTTACACCGCAAAAACAAAAGGCCATGATCGGCGCCGACATCCTTATAGAGGCCCTTCTGCGCCAGGGCGTGGATACGGTATTTGCCTATCCGGGCGGCGCATCCATGGAAATGCATCAGTCCCTGGTCAGGCGGGAGGAGGAAATTCGCACAATCCTGCCGCGCTTTGAACAGGGCGGGGGCTTTATGGCGGCGGGTTATTCCCGCGCCACGGGAAAACCGGGCGTATGCATGGCAACCAGTGGACCTGGGGCAACCAACCTCCTCACTGTCATTGCCGATTGCTTCATGGACAGCATTCCGCTCATCGCCATCACCGGTCAGGTTCCCCAACACCTCATCGGCAAGAGCGCATTCCAGGAAACGGACGTCTTCGGGATGACCCTGTCCGCGGTAAAGCACAGCTATCTGGTACTGGATCCGGCCGATATACCAAAAGTCGTAAAAGAAGCCTTTTACATAGCATCAACCGGCCGGCCCGGACCCGTTCTCATCGATATCCCCAAAGACGTTCAGCAGAAGCAGACCACCCCAGAATTTCCCGAAACCCTGGACCTCATCGGATACCATCCCCATAAGAGGGCCGCGGATAAAGAACTCATCGAGGTGATCGAACTGATCGAAGAGTCCAGCAAACCGGTTCTCTACGTCGGGGGCGGGGTCATATCTTCCAATGCCTCGGAGGAACTCTACCGGTTCGTTCAACGTAGCGGTATCCCCATTACCACGACCTTGATGGGGGTGGGAGCCTATCCGGAAACTGACGACCTTTCCATGAAATGGCTGGGCATGCATGGAACGGTCACGGCCAACTATGCCGTGGCCGAGTCCGACGCGCTTTTCGCTTTCGGCGCCAGATTCGACGACCGCGTTACCGGATTGGTGAGCAAATTCGCCGAACATGCCCAGATCGTTCACATCGATATCGACCGTTCCGAACACCATAAAAACAAAATCGTCCAATACCCCATCCAATCGGACCTGAAATACGCCCTGAACCGCATGCTGGAACTCATGGCTGAAAGAAGGTTCAAAGCCCCCGACCTGAGCGCATGGCACGAAAAAATCAATAATTGGAAGGAAGAATTCCCTTTTACCTACGAGAAGAGCCCCCACATCCTTCCCCAGGAAGCGGTCGAAGTGCTCTACCAACTGACCAATGGTGAAGCCATCATCACCACCGGGGTCGGACAACACCAGATGTGGGCGCCCCAATATTATAATTTCCGGCATCCCCGCAGTTTCCTCAGTTCTCTCGGATTGGGCACCATGGGCTTCGGCTATCCAGCCGCTTTGGGCGCCAAAATCGCCCGCCCGGACCGTCAGGTTATCGACATCGATGGAGACGGTTCCTTTCTCATGAATATCCAGGAACTGGCCACAGCGGAGGTCGAAAAGATCCATGCCAAAGCCATGATCCTGAATAATCAGCACCTGGGCATGGTCGTTCAATGGGAGGATCGCTTCTACGAAGGGGTGAGAGCCCAGACCATTCTGGGCGATCCCAAAAATATCGGCAGTCCGGATAACCTCCCGGGCCTCTATCCCGATTACGTTAAAATTTCCGAGGGATTCGGCATAAAGGCTCGCCGCATCCATAAAAGAGAAGAGTTGCATGACGCCATCGGGGAAATGCTGGACCACGACGGACCTTACGTCCTCGACGTGATCGTTCCCTATAGCGAACACGTCTTGCCCATGATCCCGGCCGGCCGGACCGTGAACGATATGATCGTCACACCGGATCAACAGGTTAAACTGGAAAAGGGCGACAGCCTTTAGTGTCCTGTCCCGTTAATTCTTTCACACAAATGGCGGATATTTCCCGCTGTAACAGCCTGATAGAAAGTTAATTTATTTAAACGTATCAGGGCTGGAATGAACTGCAAAGCAGTTCCACTCCAAAGCCCAGTGTCGCGAAGCGCACACTGGGTAGAATGGGAAACAAATCACGAACCCCAAAGGGGTTCCACATCGAACCAATCCCAAACCCATCGTTCATCAATCCCAATTTTGGATTTAATTTGTGGAACCCCTTTGGGGTTCGACCGTATGGGTGATCGGTAACCCAGCGTGCGCTACGCGACGCTGGGCTCTGGAGTTCAACGCCGTTGGCGTAAATACCAGATCTTTGAATCGGTTGATTTCTTTACGCTCTCCGCGATCTTCCGCCTTCATGGATTACGGCGTGACAAGTTGCGAGAGTCTCTTCCTCATCCGTGTCTATCCGTGAAATCCGGGGTTCACATTGTCTTTGACGTTGCAGGTTGACTTCCCGGGCAATGCCAATTTTGATTAGTCAAAATGGGAATTTTTATTAGTCTAACTCTGCTCCTGGCCGGGCTTCCCCTGAACGAGAAAACGCGGGTTGTCACCACCACAACCATGATCACGGACCTGGTAGAGGACATTGGCGGCGATAGGATCCACCTCACCGGGATGATGAATCCGGGAGTGGATCCCCATCTCTACAAGGCCAAGCCCAGCGACATCCAAAACCTGCAACGCGCCCAGGTGGTATTTTACAACGGATTGTTTCTGGAGGGGAAAATTGGGGAAATCCTGGAAAAGCTGGCTGGAAAGGGAAAGGCGGTATACGCCGTCACCGCGACCATACCCGAGGCCCGGTTGCTGGAACCGCCCGAATTTGCCGGGAATTATGATCCTCACGTTTGGTTTGACCCCACTTTGTGGCAATATGCCATCGGAGTGGTGGTGGATGGCTTGAGCCGGGCCGACCCGTCGCAGGCAAAATTTTTTGCCGGCAACGGCGCCCGGGTCAAAAAGGATTACCTGGCCATCCATGACTGGGCCATCGACGCGGTCAGCCAAATCCCCCCACCGGCCCGCATTCTGGTAACCAGCCATGACGCCTTCAATTATTTTGGCTTGGCTTACGGGTTTCAGGTGGTGGGGGTGCAGGGCATTTCCACGGCTACCGAGGCCGGTTTGGCCGATATGGTCAAAATGGTCGATTTCATTAAACAAAAAGGGGTCCGGGCCATTTTCGTCGAATCCACCGTGGCTCCGGCCGCCATTGAAAGCATCAGCCGTGACGCCGGGGTAAAAATCGGAGGGGAATTGTTTTCCGACGCCATGGGCATTCCCGGTGAAACGGAAACCCGTCACGGAGACACCTATGACCTGGGCTCCTACGAAGGAATGATCAAACACAATGTCTACCGCATCGTGGATGCGCTGAAATAGCGCCTGGGGATATGCTTTCGCGGTTAATTCAAATCCTTTTCAGGCGCTCCCGAGTCGAAAAATGCGCCATGGCCGGAAATCAGACGGAAACCCCGCCGCCTCATCTCCATCCAACCGCCCCTGGATCGGGGTAGATCTGGACGGAACGCTGGCTGAAGACGGCCCCTGGGTGGACGTAAATCACATCGGCCAGCCCGTGGAACCCATGATGAATCGGGTAAATGAATGGATCGCCCGGGGCATTACCGTAAAAATCGTCACCGCCAGGGCCGGGGTTCCCCACGGAATTCCCCCGGTAAAGGCCTGGCTCGAGAAACAAGGTCTGCCCGATCTCGAGGTCACCAACGAAAAAGATTTCAACATGATCGAGTTGTGGGATGACCGGGCCATTCAGGTCATTGCCAACACGGGAAAACCCGTCCTGGGCGAGAAAGGGGTCAGCCCCAGGATTTAAGTATTACCCTTATATTCGATAAAGGGCCGACCCCTTTCCACACTTAATGCCATGACCCCACAAGCGCCTCCGCCCCTGGAGATTCACGACCTCACGGTAGCTTACGATAAGAAACCCGTGCTCTACGGTATCGATCTGGTGGTTCCGTCCGGTCAGTTGGTCGGCATTGTCGGGCCGAACGGCGCTGGAAAATCGACCTTGATCAAAGCCATCCTGGGTCTGGCCCCTCCCAGCAGCGGGTGGGTAAAGATTTTTGGCAAACCTTATCGGAACAACGCCAAGCGCGTGGGCTACGTCCCCCAGCGGGAATCAGTGGATTGGGACTTCCCCGTCAATGTCATGGACGTCGTTCTCATGGGACGCTACGGCCACCTCGGGTGGTTGAAGCGTCCCGGAAAAGTGGACCGGGAGGTCGCTGAGGCCTGCCTGGAAAAGGTTCAGATGCTGCCCTATGCCAAGCGCCAGATTTCCAACCTCTCCGGGGGCCAGCAGCAACGGGTGTTTTTGGCCAGGGCGTTGGCCCAGGAAAGTGATCTCTACTTTCTGGACGAACCTTTCGCCGGTGTGGATGCGGCAACGGAAAGCGCCATTGTGACCATTCTGGGCCAACTGCGGGCCCGAGGGAAAACGCTTATGGTTGTGCACCACGATCTGACCACGGCCCAAGATTATTTTGATATGCTGTTGCTGCTCAACATGCGAATGGTGGATTTCGGGCCCACAAGTGAGGTTTTCACCCACGAAAAGCTTCAGGCCACCTATGGGGGGAAACTGACCATCCTTTCCGAAGTAGCAAAAAACCGCAGCCGGAAGAAGGAAAACCTGCTCATTGGAAGATGATGCGTCCAACCCATCCATACCGGGGCTTGGGTCTGGCCCTGGTGGCCGGACTGCTACTCCTGCCCGCCGGAGATCTTTTCGCCGCCAAAATCGGCGACCTTTCCGACATCCGTCTATGGGAACAACTGGTCCGCTTCTTTTCCCTGCGGGATCCCTCCGTGCGCTACACTCTGGCGGCCTCCCTTTTTTTGGGAACCTGTTGCGGGCTGCTGGGAAGTTTTATCGTGGTGCGTAAACTCTCCCTCATGGGGGACACCCTGAGCCACGCGGTGCTGCCCGGGGTGGCATTGGGTTTCCTGTGGACCATGACCAAAAACCCCTGGGCCATTTTTGTGGGAGCCACCCTTGCCGGTTTGCTGGGCACGGTGGTGGTTCATTGGATTCACACCACCACCCACATCAAAGAGGACAGCGCAATGGGCCTGGTGCTATCGGGGTTTTACGCTTTGGGGATATGCCTGTTCACCATGATCCAGCAACTGCCTACAGGAAACAAAGCCGGGCTCGACAAGTTCATGTTCGGTCAGGCCGCCGCTCTGGGCGCTGACGATCTGTGG
Organism: Opitutales bacterium; assembly: GCA_964291575.2. GTDB lineage: Bacteria > Verrucomicrobiota > Verrucomicrobiia > Opitutales > UBA2995 > JAABVD01. The sequence continues at coordinate 753,446 of OZ219851.1, forward strand.
ATGATCGGTATCATTACCACCCTTTCCCTCATCGCCATCTTCCTGTTCTACAAGGAATTTCTCGTAACCAGTTTCGATTTCGGCTTTGCCCAGGCGCTGGGGCTTTCCGCCCGATTCTTTCATTACCTGATCATGCTCTTGCTGGCGCTATCCGTTGTCATAGCCTTGCAAGCGGTGGGCATCGTCCTGGTATCGGCCCTGCTCATTACCCCGGCTGCCGCCGCATTCCTCCTGACCGACCGGATGCACCGCATGCTCATCTACGCCAGCCTGTTTGGCATGGGCGCCGGGATTGCCGGCGCATTTCTCTCCTACCTGGGAAACAGCTTGCCCACCGGCCCCTTCATAATCGTTGCGGCCAGTACCCTCTTCGCCCTGGCTCTCCTCTTCGGCAATCGTTACGGCATCATTCCCCGATGGATCCGAAAACAGTCCCGCAACCGGCGCATCCAAGTAGAAAATACCCTCAAAGCCGTCTACCAGGTTCGCGAACAGAACCATTTTTCCCAGGATGGCATCACCGTAAAGGCATTGAGAGAACGGAGAAATCTCTCCCCGGCTGAAGCTGAAAGGGAAATCCGCCAATTGGTGCGGCGGGGCCTTGCTACCCTGGAAGCGACAGAACCCGCCGACCACCGGTCCCCGGAAAAAAAGCTCTTTCTCACCTCCTCCGGATGGGAGACGGCATGCCGCATCGTGCGCAACCACCGCTTGTGGGAGCTCTACCTCACCGAGTCGGTCCGGTATCGGGCCGACCACGTTCATGACGATGCGGAGGAAATTGAGCACCTGTTGGGTGAAGACACCGTGCGGCAACTGGAACGCAGTCTCAATTATCCGACCCGCGATCCACATGGAAAACTCATTCCCAGCCTGCGGGATCTCACCCATACATCTTTTGCCGGTCCTTCCTGATGGAATTGATTCCTCCATTCGATGTCGTGTCGTTTTTTACGGCCCCTTGGGGGGAGGCCGGGGTAAGTTCCTTTGGATTGTGGTCATGGGGTTTCTGGTCAATGCCGCCTGTGGCCTGGTGGGCAGTTTTCTCGTTCTCCGGCGCATGGCTCTGGTGGGAGACGCAATCAGCCACAGCCTGCTTCCCGGCATAGCGGTGGCATTTCTTTTGTCGACCTCCCGCTCCAGCGGCCTGATGATGGCGGGGGCTGTCGGGGCCGGTTTGTTGGCTGTCTGGCTGATCGAGTTCATCCACCGCAACTCCCGTGTAAAGCCGGACGCGGCCCTGGGCGTCACTTTCACCACCTTGTTCTCCATCGGAGTCATTCTGGTCGCTCTCTACGCCGATCAGGTTGATCTGGACCTCGAATGCGTCCTCTACGGGGAAATCGGCTTTGTCTATTTTGCCGACAGTTTTGCTCTTTGGGGAATGGAAGTTCCGATTCCGGTTCTCCGTATGGCCGTCACCTTGTTCGGCCTCCTGGTCTTGCTCCTTCTTTTTTACAAGGAAGCCTTGGTGACCTCCTTCGATCCGGTCCTGGCTACATCAGTCGGAATACCGGCGCGCTGGGTTCATTACGGCCTCATGCTGACCTTGTCGGTGGTAATCGTGTTCTCCTTTGAATCGGTCGGCGCCATATTGGTTATCGCCATGCTCATTTTGCCCAGCGTCACCGGGTCGTTGCTGTCCGACCGCCTGCCCCATATCCTGTTGATGTCAGTGGCATTTGCCGCCCTGTACGCCCTGGCCGGACTTCACCTGGCAACCTGGTTAAACTGTTCGCCAGCCGGCGCCATGGTGGTGGCCGGGTTCCTGATATTTTGCCTGGCCTGGATCTTCAGCCCCCGCCGCGGCCTCCTCGTCCAACTCCGGAAAGGCAAAAGCGGGTTAAGAATTGAACATGGATGCACAGGATCGACAGGATTTGAATGATCCGTGCTTATCAATCTTGATCTAATTGATCGTGATCGTGATCTTGATCCCCCACCCCAATTCCTATTTCGCACCCCTGGGCGCCTCTCCTCCCTCTTTTTGAGTCTTTTGTGCCTTTTGTGGCTAATCCCTCCCTGATCAATCCTCTCTCAGTACCTCTGTGTCCTCTGTGGTCTCTGTGGTTTTTTCCTGTAATCCTTGGTTTTCTTCCCTTGTCAGTCCTTGAAATCCGGGAAGAAGGGATTGACCCTCTTTTCTTCCCCGATGGAAGTCATGGGGCCGTGTCCGGGGCAGACCACCGTATCGTCCGGCAGGGTAAACAGGGCCTTTCTGTTGGTTTCCAGGGCGGCTTGAAAGGACACCATCCCCCCGCCCATGGACTGGGCAAACAAAGCGTCTCCCACTATTACCACGGGCCGCTTCAGGCCTTGCACGTAATAAGAAATTCCCCCGCGGGCATGCCCCCAGGTCGATCGGGTTTCAATCGTCAGCGATCCCAGGCGGAAGACTTTCCCGGCAGAGAAGGATTGCCCTATGGACGATTTTTCCCCTTCCCCCACGAAGACGGGGCAGGAATACGCGGCCACAACCTTGTCCACGGCAGCGATGTGGTCTCCATGGGTATGGGTTATGAATAGCGATTTCACGGTCAGGTTTTTCTCCTCGATGAATGCCAGCATCGCCTCGGCCTCGGCTCCCGTATCGAAAATGCCTGCCTCCCCGGTAGCCGGATCCCAAACCACGAATGCGTTTACCGTCATATCTCCATAAACGGTGTTGAAGAGGGCCAGGCCGTCCAACTCCACCGCTTCCGGAAACCAGGTCTTGCGACCTGCCACTACCAATGCTTCAGCATCCAAACCGAGGGGGCCGGCCAGGCGGCGGGCGTGATCCTCATTGAACTCGCCTCGCAATGCCTTCCCAACGGCATCCCGCGACAATCCGGCCCGGTCAGCCAATTGAGAGGTGGTTATCCCCAATCCACGGGCCGATTTGGCCAGGATGTCTTCAAAATAATCTTCAATGGGCACTTTCATAGTTAACTTGATTCGGCAAGGGGGGGAGGATTGACGTCGAGTTCCGCTTTACAAGAAAAAATTGCCTTCCCTTTCCCCAACCATTCCAACAGAAAATGATCCACCTGCTTATCTATGACTTACAATTTCGACAATCCCCCCGGGCGCCATGGCACGGCCAGCCTGAAATGGGAAAAATACCGCCAGCGGGACGTGATACCCCTCTGGGTGGCGGATATGGATTTTGTTTCCGCCCCCGAGATAGTGGAGGCGCTGCAAAGGCGGGCCAGCCACGGTGTGTTCGGCTATACGGTGCCTGGAGCAGAGGTGGGAAGGAGCGTGGTCGACTATCTCGAGCGACAACACAATTACGTCGTCGACCCAAGGTGGATCATTTGGACACCCAGCGTGGTTCCCGCCCTCAACCTCTTCTGTCGGGCCTTCGGCCAACCCGGAGGCAGCGTCATGACCGCCACTCCCGTCTACGCCCCCTTCCTTACCTCCCCGGTCTATTCCGGGAAAAAGCTGATTACGGTGGACCTCTGTTGGGACGGCTCGCGTTGGACCTTCGATTTCGAAGCAATGGAGAAAGCGATCCGGCCCCACACCAAGTCGTTTATCCTGTGCAATCCGCACAATCCGGTGGGGAGGGTATTTTCCAAATCCGAATTGAGGGCCTTGGGAGAATTCTGCATCCGGCACGATCTCATCCTTTGTTCCGATGAAATCCATTCCGATCTGATCCTGGAAAGCCACCTCGCCCACCTGCCCACCAATTTGCTCGGTCCCGAAGTCAGTCGGCGGACCGTCATGCTCATGTCCCCCAGCAAAACCTACAATCTGCCCGGATTGTGCTGCGCCTATGCCGTAATCGAAAATCCGGAACTACGCTCGACGTTCAAAAGAGCTGCCCGCGGAATCATCACCGAAATCAACGCCTTTGGTTACGTGGGCTGCCAGGCGGCTTACGACCGGGGAGAGCCCTGGCGCCAAGCCCTCCTCGAATACCTGAGGGCAAACCGGGATTATCTCTATTCCTTCGCCGAGAAAAACCTGCCGGGAATCAAAATGCGCCCCATGGAGGCTACCTACCTGGCCTGGATGGACGTGCGAGCCCTGAATTTGAAAAATCCCGCTGTCTTTTTCGAAAAACACGGGGTCGGCCTGTCCGACGGCGCTCCCTTCGGCTCCCCCGGCTACCTTCGCCTGAACTTCGGTTGCCCGCGCCGTCGCCTCCAACGAGCCCTGGAACGCATGGCCGCCGCCCTGGCCTCCCGGTAACCAACCCGCGCAATGCCACTTGGTCAACCACAGAGGACACCGAGAGCACAGAGAATGAAAACATGGATAGACAGGATGGACAGGATTTGGATGATCCGGGCCTATCCGTTTATTTCGTAGTTTATCTTCTCTCCACTAACCACTCTTCACTGGGCGGCAGCCCATTCTCCATTCCTCATTCCTAATTCCTAATTCCCAATTGGCGCCCTCGGGCGCCTCTGTGGTTAATCCTCTTCGTCCCTGGCAAATTCCCGCAACCATCGCCCGATCATGGCCTTGTCGTAGTACAAGTTGTCGTGATAGTTGGTGCGTATCCGGAAATCGAATGCCAGATCCACCAAACGCTCCTCCCCTGCCTGCAAAACATTTCCATCCCCGTCGACCAACTCGTAACTGAAGGTCATGCGAGGAGGGTAAATGCTCCTCACGATTCGGATATCTTGGGTTGTCACACCCCTCCACGGTTCGTGCTCCCCGGCCAGATCGATATCGGTGAAGGTCAAGGTCAGAACCTGGCCTTCCCGCAATTGTTTCGTCCCGTATTTCTCAATATACTCCTTCAACTCGGGCAGGTATACCCGCTGGCCCTGCTCGTTTCCGGCGTAATAGTAGTCTATATCTCGGAAATCTTCCGGGTTTTGGAAAATTACCACCACCTCGCCCGCCAGGTTGCCCCAGGCAAAAAGCCAACCGAGGAGGAAAACGAAAAAGGTCTTCATGCTTCTTGTCGTTTCAAATTAAATCACGAGTCTCTGCCAGCCATCAACGCCATATTTCCCCTACCAGCTACTATTAATACGGTATTGCCACGCCATTTGGATGACCCCCGGGACTACATTTCATTGCCGGAAAACCCGAATAGCCGCAAAAGATCGCAAAGGGCGCAAAAGGACCCCCTTTTTTCTAAATCTCTGTGCCCTCTGTGTCCTCTGTGGTTGGTTTATGTTGAGTTGCTGACGTCTATTTCTTCCCATTAACAAAATTAAACCCCATCCAAACATCACTACCCCTACTCCGGAAAGGGAGGCTTTAGCCGAGCTAATGGACCGGCGAGCCCAACTGAGCGAGGCCCTGAACCGGGAGGAGCATTTCCTGGCCAAGAGTCCTCCTTCGGTTGAAGCTTCCATCCAGCGCATGATCGCGGTCCTCCATGAGGAAATCGAAGGCATCGATCAAATCATAAGAGAACTCCTGGCCGATAACCGGGAGTTGGGCGACCAGGATCGCCTTTTCCAATCGGTCCAAGGGATAGGACCGGTAACCTCCTGGAGCATCATCGCTTACCTCGGCGATATTTCACAATTGAAACGCAACCAGTTGGTGGCCTATGCCGGGGTGGCTCCCTCTCATAAAAGCGCCGGAGAGAAATCAGGCAAGCGCCCCCTTCGGGGAAGAAAAGCCAATGTCCGCAGATCCCTTTACATGGCTGCCAAAAGCGCCGCCACCCACAACCCGGTGATCCGTGCTTACGTTGAAGGACTCTGCAAGCGCGGAAAACCTTATGAAATCGCCTTGGTCGCGGCCATGCGCAAATTACTCATGCATTTGCAATCCCTCGCCAAAAAACAAAGAAATACCTCGTAGCTTAACCCAGTTGCCGACTCCTTTTGCCGAGTTGAACATGGATGCACAGGATGGACGGGATTAACCGCAGAGGACACCGAGAGCACAGAGGGGAGGCACCGTTGGCGCCGATTAGGAATTAAGAATTAGGAATTAGGAATAAAAAGGCAGGGAGGATGAACCGCCGATGGCGCAGATGGGCGCAGATATTTTTTTAAACAACGCTTCGCTTGATCCGGCTACGCCGGAACAGGATCGCTTCGCGAACAGGAGGTAACGGAGAGGGGGTTTTCCAACCCCCTGTTTTTAAGGTAATGGGGGACTCGCCTCCCGGCGTGGCAGGTTGGAATGTCCCTCCTCCTTTACAAATCTGCGCTCATCTGCGCCATCTGCGGTTTATCTCCTTCATCCCAATTTCTCCTCTTTGCGTTACTTTGCGATCTTCCGCCTCCACTGAGTTACGACGTGACAAGTGGCGAGAGTCACTTCCAAATTAAGCCTCCTTCCTCTGTGCCCTGTGGTTTATTCCTCAGATCCAGGATTACAGGAGGGAAGAAGCACAGAATACTTGCTTTATAGCAGTAAAACCATATTGTTACCCATATCATGAAAACGACGATTGATCTTCCCGACGAATTGCTGGCTGAAGCAAAGGCAACCGCCGCCCGCCGACGGACCACGCTGAAGGCCATGGTGGAGCACGCCTTGAGAAGGGAAATAGAGGCTGGTTCGCCTCGGCGAGATCAACGGAACTCTTTTATCATCGACGAACGAGGCCTGCCCCTTGTGAAGAAGAAGCGGGATTCCAGAGTGACGAACGAAACGGTCTACAAACTGATGGAAAATGAAACATGGATAAACAGGATGGACGGGATTAAAGGGGATTAACCGCAGATGAGCGCAGATAATTTTTCAAACAACGCTACGCTTGATCCGGCTTCGCCGGAACAGGATCGCTTCGCGAACAGGAGGTTAATAGCCGCAAAAGATCGCAAAGGGCGCAAAAGATCCCCCTTTTTTCTAAATCTCTGTGCCCTCTGTGTCCTCTGTGGTTAATCCATTCTGAGCCTAACGGAGGGCGGGTTTTCCAACCCGCCTTAAAGAGGCTTTGACGTCTTTTCTCTTGTTGGTTGTCCGGACAAATTTTCCCAACAATTTTGTTGCCAACAAATCCGTTGGCATGCTGCCCCAGGAAATCCGGCCTTCGCAATTGGGGGAATATTGGCCGGTCTCATGCACTTCAAAAAGCCGGGAATAGAGCGGCAAAAAAAGCAGGAAACAACGTAAGCGCTTTTGCCTTATCTTATGGGTTAATGCAGCCTGTGGCTATTGATATATTCATGAATACTAGTAGAATAAAATCTTTCATATTCGTGCACACCTAAAACTGTGATCCTGGAGATAATACCTTTTTCTATTTTTTTATATTCAAAAATGGCTTTTCCCTGAAGATGTTTTGGGTACATGACCCGGCTAGTGAAGTCTGTTTTATTATTTAATTGAAGGTTCAAATCTACATCAAGTTCCAGACTCGCTCTTTTCAAGAATTCCAATGTTTTTGGTTCTTCCACGGAAAGATGGATTTCCTGTCCGGCTGAATCAACGATAAAGATAAAATAGTCATCGACAAATGGACCTTCAGGAGTGACGTACTCACCTATCAATACTATTTTATCAAAATTTAACTGATCCAGTGAATCCATATTTTTCACCCACTGCTTAGGTACGAGAATCGGCGGTTCGATACATGGTGAATCCCAAATACTGATGTATCCGGTTCGTTCCAAATGCCTTGTAGCTTAACACTGTTGCTGTCGGCCTGAACTTCCTTTCTAGGGGAGGAGGCCCCGTTTTCGTAGATCATCCACTGCCTTTTGATTAACAGGTAAGGTGGGATTCCAATTCGATTCTATCAAGCCTCGAGATTTCAATTCATCAACGACAAGTAGGTACCCCTTGTATTGTTCACCCCTCGGATCCATTCCTCGATCTGCATATAGTTTTATCATTCCTGAAAGGTCATAATTCCATACATCTTTAATCGTCGGGTCAGCTCCATTTTCTAAAAACAAATACACCATATCAAATTTATTTATACCTGCCGCCATTAGCATAGGAGTTTGACCTGAATCATTTTGATGATTCAGGTTTGCGCCGGCTTCAATTAGTAAGCGCACTTGATTGATCCGGCTGTGTAGGATAGCATGACGCATAACCGTGTTGCCAGCAAAGGCAATGGGCCGATCTGGACTCATCCCATATTTAAGCAGCAAGGACAAGTAAGAGCCATTGTCAATGGTTAAGGCGATCTCATAAAGAGTGTAGGTCAGTTTGCCGTCTTTAGAAGTTACATTGGCTATTTCAGGGTTCGATCCATTGGCCAGAAGAAACTCGAAGCCTTTCAAATTACCCTTACTTATCGCCCAAAAAAGCGGGTGCATTTGCTCTTTTCCAATGGCGTTCACATCGGCTCCGAGTTCCAGATACTTCTTCATGTTTTCTTCATTCCCCCGTCCGACGGCTTGGAGGAACTTTATCTGGTTCGCATCGGCATAGTAGCTCTCTGCGCGCATGAGTTTTAACGGCATATTACTACCGATACCTGCACAGGACATGAAAAATGGGAATAGTAAGAGGACAAATAATTTTATAGGAGCTTTCATCGTTATATTCCCTTGTTGGGCCCCAGGATTTAGCCGGGTTCAATTGAGAGGTTTCCCTGAGGTTGATGGTTCCTGTTGAAGAGAGTCCAAAGGGCGATCGAAACCAGGGACAGGATTGAAGTGTTTTTGGCATACTCGCTTGGAGTTGGCAACCTAAAGGATTAAATGCGGCTGTTTGGCGATGGAGGCCGTCTCCAATTTCCAAAAGGAGTACCTCTCATTTTTCTCCATCAAAGGCCTACAGCTTTCCAGGACTTAGTGTCCAGTTTGACTGTGACCTACTTGGTTGTGCCGAAAGAGATGGTGGCAGATGTTTCCGGTTCCTTTCCGGAGTTCTTGGGAATCGCTCCCTGCTTTCCGTGATTGACACAGAATGAGGCAGGCTCCTCAATATGGTTGTGGCATGGAGACCCTGACGACGAACGCCGAAGCAAATCTGAGAGTGAAAGTCTTCGACTTCTTTTCCGGGTGCGGCGGGGCCAGCCGTGGCTTTAAGGAAGCTGGAATGGACGTGGTGTTCGCCCTCGATCACGACAAAGACGCTAAGCAAACCTTCAAGCGGAACTTCCCGTCAGCCATTTTCGAGGCTGGGGACATTCGGAAAGTGGAGGAGGATTTCGTCTTCGATCTCGTTGACCGGGAAAGGCCTCATCCCGTCCTGTTCTGCGGTTGTGCCCCGTGCCAGCCTTTCACCAAGCAGAACACCTCCCGTCCCCAACCGAACGAGGACGACCGGGTTCCATTGCTCCTCGAGTTTCTGCGCTTTGTGCGGAAATGCGAACCCGACATAGTCTTTGTGGAGAACGTCCCGGGGATTCAGAATGTACCTTCTGACTCCGAGCCGCTCAGCGGTTTTCTTGGAGGCTTGAAGGATGCTGGCTATATTGAACCGGATTACGATTCAGTGCCTCTGAAGCGGTACGGAGTTCCACAAGGCCGCCGCAGGTTCCTTTTATTGGCCAGTCGACACGGCGCGTTGGATCTCCCTCCTCAAACCCATGGCCCGGGAACGGCCAACCCCGAATTCTCTACCGTACGGGACTGGATCGGTGATCTCCCCGAGATTGCTGCCGGTGAGACGGACCCCGAGGTTCCCGACCACCGGGCCGCCGGCTTGTCCACGCTCAATCTGAAGCGCATCCGTGCGACTCGCCAGGGCGGCAGCAATCGGAATTGGCCCGAGAACCTCCGGCTCCCCTGTCATCAAGCGATGACCGGATACACCGACGTCTACGGGCGTATGTCTTGGGACCGACCCGCTTCCGGGCTGACTACCCGATGCATCAGCTATTCCAATGGACGCTTCGGGCACCCCGAACAGGATCGTGCCATCAGCGTCCGGGAAGCCGCATGCCTGCAGACGTTCCCGATGGATTTCCATTTTTCTGGGAACCTGAATTCAAAGGCTCGGCAAATCGGCAATGCCGTACCGGTAAGGCTGGCCACCGTCGTTGGACGCCATGTCGCCCGACACTTGGCTGAAGCGGGAGTGATCTGACAGCGATGGAAGTAACTTTCAAGGCCCGAGCCAGGACGCTGGATATGCTGGGGAGACAGCAGATCGCCGGCATCCCCACCGCCATCAGCGAGCTGTTCAAGAATGCCCACGACGCCTACGCTGAGCGAGTAGAGGTCGACTACTACCGTCATGACGGGCTGTTCGTGCTCAGGGACGACGGCTTCGGAATGCAGACGGACGAATTTGTCGAACGATGGCTTACAATCGCCACGGAGACCAGCCTCCAACGGAAACGCGCGGAACGCCGCCTCCCCAAATCGGCGAAGTCGCAAAGGCCCGTCCTGGGAGAAAAGGGAATCGGTCGTCTCGCCATTGCGACGATCGCTCCTCAGGTGCTCGTGCTTACTCGCGCCCATCACGACGGTGTCCTGTCCGATCTTACGGCCGCCTTCCTGAATTGGCGGATCTTCGAATGTCAGGAACTGAACCTTCAGGACATCCGGATCCCTCTTCGCACATTTCCCGGCGGCAGCCTGCCGGATGGCGACGAGGTCGCAGACATGGTCAGTTTTTTTCGCCGCCGGAACGCTCGTCTTCGGGAGCATGTTGACGAGGAGGAGTGGAAACGGATCGACGAGGACTTGGCGCAGTTCAAGGTCGATCCATTGGAAATGGCCGAATACCTGGGTGAGCCATCGCTACTCGGCCAAGGCCACGGAACCCACTTCTACCTTCTGCCCGCATCCCCAAACCTGGCATATGACATTGCCGGGGATCCGGATTCCGATGTGGCCGCCCCGCTGCAGAAGGCGCTACTGGGCTTCACCGCTCCGTCATTTGCGGATTGTGGAGAATCAGTCATCCGCACGGCCTTCAGAGACCGGGGGACGGACGGAACCTGCGAAGACCTCATTGGAGAACGCGAGTTCTTCACTCTCTACGACTACGAGAATGCGGATCACCAGATATCAGGAAGGTTCGACGAATACGGGCAGTTCAAGGGTAGTGTATCTGTGTATGGCGAATCCGTGAGCGACCACGTAATCAACTGGAGCGGCGGAAGGGGACGGCCGACGGCATGTGGTCCCTTCCACATCAGGTTTGCCGCGGTTGAGGGCGTTGCCAGGCATTCCACTCTTCCACACCAGGAGCATGCCCTTATGCTTCAGAAGACGGGAAAAATCGGTGGTCTATACATCTATCGGGACGGCGTGCGTATTCAACCCTACGGCAACACGGACTACGACTGGCTGGAAATCGAACTTCGTCGGACAAAGAGCGCATCTTACTACTATTTCTCCTACCGGCAGATGTTCGGTGTCGTCGAAGTCGACTCGACCCACAATGGACGTCTTCGCGAGAAGGCGGGTCGCGAGGGTTTCCGTGAGAACAAGGCCTATCGTGATTTGCGAGGCATCCTGAAGAGCTTTCTTGTCCAGGTTGCTGCGGACTTCTTCCGAAAAGAGGGAGTTCACGGTGAGCGGTTTACGAGTCGCAAGCGGGAACTTGAGGAGACAGAAAGACATCGGCGCACCAGAGAAAAGAAAGCAACCGCCAAGCGCGGTAAGTTCAAAAAGGATCTGACCGCTTTTTTCGACCGAATGGAGACCGAGAAACCATTTGAAAAGATTATGACATTGGGCTTGGAGGCTGAAGCGCGCGTCAGGAAGGCGGGGCGGGACCCGGACCGCAAAAGGGCGGCCAGGCGAATCATCGCTATCGAACGGTATTCAAGGGACACCCTCAGAGAATTGGAGACCCTCTACCGGGTTTCCAAGCCGAGGATCGGTTTGAGCAAGGCATTGCAGAGGGAGTGGGGTGACTATCAGGAAAGGTTCGAGAATCTTGTCGACAGCATACGGGATATTCGGGACTCGATTGAAAGCGTGGTCACAAAGGAGGTGGCCAATGCGGGGGTTGATGTGAGCGCAAGAGAACGCATGGAGACGGCTCTTGGCGAGATCAGCAAATTGGCCCGGAAAGAGACGAAGGCTGGACGCGCCGAAGTGGATGAGGCAGCCAAGAGAATCTGGGAAAATACCCGTAGCATTACTACACAGTGTGTACGAGATGTCGAGGCCACCATTCGCCTGGCAATGGCTGAATTCGGTCGGCGTGACTTTACCGACCTGGACGACCAGCGCCTGATCGCGAAGCGTTCGGAACTAGAGGCCCCGATTCGGGAGGCCTTGGAGAAGGCCACCCGTACCCTGGACTCGCTTCGCTCTCAACTGGAGGCCGTCGACGTGACTGGGGACTCCTCCGTTGTCGATGAACTTGCAGCAGTTGAACAGAGTAATATCGCACTGAAGGAACAGGCGGCCGCCGACCTCCAACTCGCACAACTCGGTATGGCGATCGAGATTATAAGTCATGAGTTTGGCGCCGCCATCAGGTCCGTCCGGTCTGGGCTACGCAGTCTGAAGGCCTGGGCTGATGTCAACAGCAAATTGATGTCGTTATATCAGAGCATCCGCGGCAGCTTCGATCATCTCGATGGATACCTTACCCTCTTTACACCGCTTCAAAGGAGGCTCTACCGAAAGGCGGTTCACATTCGCGGCTGGGAAATTCACGAGTTCCTCGACAACCTCTTCGGCCAGAGGCTGGCCAGGCATAATATTGAACTGGTTCGGACCGACGCCTTCGCTACGGCCACGGTGCAAGGCTATCCGTCGTCCTTCTACCCTGTGTTCGTCAACCTTGTGGACAATGCAATCTACTGGCTCTCAGGTCAGAACGAACGCCTTAATCGACGAATCCAGCTCGACGCGTCCGGCAAGGCGTTTCGCGTTTCGGACTCGGGACCGGGAATCCATACCCGAGATCGGGATGACATCTTCGATATCGGGTTCACCAGAAAGCCCGAAGGACGCGGCATGGGGTTGTATATCGCAAGAGAAACGCTACGTGAAGTTGGCTATGACCTGGTTCTCGAGGACCGAGGACCGGATTGGAGCACAACGTTCCTGATAACACCGATAAAGGACGAGGACAATTAGACCGATGGCGAGTAACAGTATTGCGGATCATTGTCGAGAGATCGCTCGGCGCTTCCTCCTGACAGCCGTGGTCGTTGACGACGAGCTATCCGTGTCTGCGAAACCGCCGGTTCACGGGGGTCTGACGAAACCCGATGGGAGTGTTGAGAAGCACACCCCGACATCAGTGGATTCTGAATCTCCTCAATTTAGGCCTCTCAACGTCGACCCGATCACATTGTCATTCGCCCGCCAAGGCATGATTTGCGGCGTGGTACCACCGCAGGATGAGGAGAACGATTATGAGGCTCTCGCTAAAACTGTGGCTCGTGCTGACATCGTCATTCTAGACTGGCGGCTCAGTCCCACCACCGGAGCAGACGCGTTGCCATTGTTAAAGAGGATCCTCACGGAAGATCAGGCAAATCGACTCCGCTTGATTGCATTCTACACCGGAGAACCTGACCACGGAAAAATTCTTAAAGCGATTAAAGATGGTCTCACCGACCTCGAAATGCCTAGTGTGGAGGTTTCCCCCGGAGGCGACCGCAATGATCCAATCGACTTCGGAGCCTGTCGTATCGTATTGTACGCCAAGCCCGGATCTCCAATCCCCGAGTCAGCCGCCGTCGTCGAGGAAAAAGAATTGGCAACACGGCTCATTGCCGACTTCGCTGACAAGGTAGAGGGACTCCTGCCAAGCTTGGTTCTGACCGCACTGACCGCAGTGCGGGAGAACGTTTACCGGGTTCTGGAGTGCTTTGGCAAAGACCTCGACCCAGCATTTTTGGCACACCGCGCCTGCCTTCCACAACCTCCGGAGTCGGAGCAGCATATCGTGGAACAGATCGCCAGCGAGCTTCACGGGATCATGGAGGATGCAGTCGATAGGACAAGTCCAAGTCCTGCGGGAATCAAGGCGATCAAACACTGGCTGAGAGACCGATTCGACAAGAACTGCTTAGTGTTTGGTTCGGATAAGGAAATGTCTCAGGACGACGCCATTGCAATGCTCGAACATGGAGTCGAGAAGAAGCATGGACCACTTAAGAAGGGCGGAAAGGATTTTCCTATTCTCTCCGCCGGATTTTTGAGAGACTCCGAAGATAGCCACGAGCTCGACAACCGTCTCGCGTCCGCGATGAATTTTCGACAGGTGCTTCCGGGTACTAGACGGCAACTGTCGATGGGGACGGTGGTCCGGCGGATCGAGGACGACCAAGAGATCCTCCTATGCGTCACACCGAGATGTGATAGCGTCAGATTGACCAGGACATCAACGTTTCTTTTCCTCCCACTCACGGGTCCGCAGTCCAAAACACCGCAAGTGGTGGTTCCAATCAACAATAATGAATTTCGGCGAATGACCATTTCCATGAATCCATCGGACTGGAGCATCATGCACTGTGATCCCCACCCTAAACGGAAGTGCGTACTGACACATTCCTCTGGATCTGAACAGGTTTTCAATTTCAAAGATGTCTCCGGCGAAGGATACCGGTACCAATGGATTGGCGAGCTTAAGCCGGAATTCGCCCAATCCATAGCGCAGTTGATTGGGGAAAGGATGTCCCGGGTGCCCCTCAACAAATCGGAATGGCTCAGGCGATCCGAACGCAAAAACTAACTGACGTTACGGAAACGATTCATTCATTAGGTTCTTCCTCTTGCAGAAGGAACGACTTTATTCGGGCTGCCACCCCTTCGAGATCCTTCGTCTCACATTGCCAGATCACCATGACTCTCCAACCGAGATCGCGAAGCGCTGCCTCGTTCCGCCTGTCCCGAGCAACGTTTTCCTCCAACTTGCTTTTCCAAAACGACTCACGGGTCTTGGGGTTGGACGCCAGCTTGCAGCCGGGATGCCGGTGCCAGAAGCACCCATGAACCATGATGACTGCCCGATGACGCGGGAACACGATGTCGGGGCGACCGGGCAGATCTTTCCGGTGAAGGCGGTAACGGAATCCCAGTCTGTGGGCAATCCGGCGAACGATCAGTTCCGGTTTGGTCCCTCGGCCCCGGATGCGTGACATGATCTCGCTTCGCTTCCTGGGCTCATAGATGTCCGTCATCGGTCCGCTGTTCGAGTCGAGCTCATTGGGTTATTTCGGCTGTCCACCGATTCGAAAGGCAGCCATCACGATCCGGGCGGTTCAAGTTTTGGGTCAATCTCTCTCGCTCTATCCCAATCTTCCTTGGCACCTGTTTGGTCCCCAAAAGCGTGCTTGGCAAGCCCTCTAGTGTAAAATGCTTCGGCATCCTGCGGATTGAGTTCGATTGCCTTGCTATGATCCGAAATGGCACCCTCACGATCCCTTAATTTATTCTTGGCAAGCCCTCGATTGTTATATGCATCGGCAAATTGTGGATTTAGTTTAATTGCCTTGTCGAAGTCTGAAATGGCATCCTCATGATCGCTTAAAGCTAGCTTTGCATTCCCTCGATTGTTGTATGCGTCGGCGTATCGTGGATTGAGGTCAATTGCCTTGTCGAAGTCTGAAATGGCACCCTCATGATCGCTTAAAGCTAGCTTTGCATTCCCTCGATTGTAGTATGCCATGGCGTATTGTGGATTGAGGCCAATTGCCTTGCTGTAGTCCGAAATGGCATCCTCATGATCGCCTAATTCATTCTTGGCATTTCCCCTATTGTTGTATGCCATGGCGTATTGCGGATTGAGGTCAATTGCCTTGCTGTAATCCGAAATGGCCTCTTGATGGTCCTTTAATGCATCCCTGGCAATCCCTCGGTTGTTATATGCTTTGGCGTATTGTGGATTGAGGTCAATTGCCTTGCTGAAGTCCGAAATGGCCTCTAGGTGATCGCCTAATTCATTCTTGGCCACCCCCCGATTGTTGTATGCCGGGACAAATCGGGAATCACGTTCAATCGTCTTAGTGAAGTAGTTTTTTGCCTTTTCAAATTCCTCTCGTTGCTGAAATCTCAGACCCAAGCGAAAGTAATCCTCCGCTGTATAGGCATCGTATTTTTTGTCGTGTGCATTGTGGAGAGCAAATCCAGCGAGGTCGTTGAATAGATGCTGTTCTTTGACGCCAAAGGATTTTTCCAAAGTCGTTAAAATGTCCCTTTTTCTCCCTGCATCTATTTCAACCTTTTGATGCCAGTCAATAGATTCATAAATCACTTCTTCTCCAAACACAAAAACGGATTGTTGAGCAACAACGCGGTTGTTCATGTTTAGGCTGCTGGGCGTCCATTTCCACAGTTTACCAGGATTCAGAAATTCTTCGATTTGTTTTTCATTCAGATCCTCATAGCTCACAGTGGAAAAGGTTTCGATACCACCAGTCGCCATGGCGACTACTTTTCCATTTTTTTTGTTTCCGTCTTTATCTTGTTCTTCCTGACAGGCAAACCAGAGGGCGATCATAGCATTCTCGGTAAAGTCTATTAGGCAAGTGGCTGCCCCGTAGTGTTGCAGTTCTGCAAGTAGCTCCAGATCAGATAGCTTTCTGCCATTTTGATATCGAAACCCTTGTAAGCCTGCGCTGTCTAATAGCTGCTTATTATAGTTCTGGAAAGTGACCAGAGCAGGATCTGCCTTCAATGACTCCTTTATTCTGCGATACGCCGACGCCTCTATCTCCCAATCGGCGTCAGCCAAGCCACGATATAGAAGTATCTGGCCATCTAATTGCATCGTCCACTCGATAAATTCTTCAATGCTTTTTATTGGTTTACTCATTTGCTTCTTTATTCGCTTGAATCAACTTCGGCCTTACCCAATAACTGGCCAATCAAACCATAAATCTTTCTCTCAAATCGTTCTATCAGATCGTGGCTGGTGGGGAAGCGTTGAAGGCTTCTTCGATCAGCTTCAGTTCAGAGGCGACGGTCTCGCACACACTTTCGAAATGAGCGGAAAATGTCCCGTGCTTTTCCAGAGCACTATTCGCTAAATCGTCCGCCTCACTACCACCAGAATGCGCAACGAATTTTGACCGGATGTGCTGAACTGTCTTCAACCCTAAAAGTTTCTGGCCATCCTTGATCTTACCGCGTCCCCTAAGGAATCTTTCGAGTAGCGCTATGCTTCTCTCGCCTTTATCAAAGGGAATGTTCCTTCCTCTAAGTTCCTTGCGGATTCCTTTTTCCTGAAATCCTTCTATAACCAACTTTGAGAGATCCAGGAAGGCGTTTGCCCACTCGTCGCGGCTAGCCCAAGTTCGACAGTTAGGCAGATGCTTTTGTTGACTATTAAGGATTTAGGTACTAAATTAAGGGAAAGTCTCCACTACATTTCCTATTATTTTGGGCCTCAGCGGCAGCCTTAGGTTCATTTTTTTGAGCAGTAGCGCACAGAGCCGTTCCGGTTTTCCCACAACTCGCAGGCGCGCTTCTCGGCCTCCTTTCAACGGAGCGATCACATCCATGCTACGAAGATTGTCCAGCTCATGAACAACCTGCCGGGCACAGCTTCCTAATCCAACCGCTTGTAACCATTGCTCCAGACTGCGCCACATCACCAAGGCGATAAAGCAGATCAGGATATGCGCCTGCACACGGTGTTCGAGACGATGAAAAAGGGGTCGAAGCCCCAGATCACTCTTGCAACACCGAAAGGCATCTTCGGCCTGGGTTAATTGGATGTACCAGCGCCACAGCTTTCGGGGATCCTCTTCGGGGCAATTTGTGCGCAATAGATAGGCACCTTGGGAGCTTTCAAGCCAAGCCGCTTTGGCATGGTCCTCGTCGATGCTCAAGGAGCAGGCACGTCCCTTGGCATCGGTTCGCACCTTTACCTTGAAGATCCTCTCAACGCTGGTGTTTCGCCCCAGCCACCGACCAATGCGCCTCTCCACTGTTTCGCAACTCTGAGGACGTTTGCCTAAACCTGCATCGATTTGTTCGAGTTTTTGGCGCAGACGCTTCCGTTGTGCCTGAAACATGGCCCTTTCTTTGCCGCCACGCCCTTGGCTGCGACATAGCACATACTTTTCGGCGCTGGACCCATCTGGGTAGGGCACGAGTTTGACTTCAACGCCCTCTTGCACTTTCTCCCAATTGGATTGCTCAAGCAATTCGCGCTCGAAGTCTTTAAGCTGGCTTTTCGGGTTACCCACCAGGTAGCGAGCCTTTTTTTGGCTCAACCATTCCAAATTCTCTTCGCTGACCATTCCCCGGTCGAGCACCCAGATCCGTTCGGCTACTCCATAATGTTTTTCCATAACCTCTACCATCTCTGGCAGGGTCGTAACGTCGGCGCGGTTGCCAGCAAATACTTCATAGGCCATAGGTAACCCCTCGGTGCTCACCACCAAACCGATACACACTTGCTTGCAATCGGGCCGATGATCACGACTGTAGCCGCGTTGGGCTTGGTCGTTATCCATACTCTTCCCCTCAAAATAGGTGCTCGTTATATCGTAGATGAGAAACTCGAAACAGGAGCCGAACATACTTGCATAGCTCTCACGCAGATGCTCGAAGAGCGCCGAACGCAGCGGTAAAACCCGGTCCAGTCCACGATACAAGCGATTGTCGTAGACCGCTTCGACATTGATCCCAATGAGGTCTTCAAGAGCGGTGGAGGCATACCAGCGTTCGGCCAGGGCCAATTCGGATGCCTGCTGGCAGAATCGACCCGCGCAAAGGATCGAAGCCACCTGGGACCAATCCACCGCTTCGCGCCCACTAGGCATATGCTCGGCAAAGAAACGATGCAGCCCCAAGCGCCTCCAAAGGGCCAATGCTACATACACCTTGCCAAATTGGCGCACCCGTTCCACTCGGATCCCACGCAAATTAACCTGAGCCCATAACGGCGCCTCCAATCGCTCGAAGCTGAAAAGCTCGAGTTGCTCTTCGCTCTCATCACCCCACCCATCAAGCAACTGGCCAATGTGTTCCCACCCCACTCGCTGATCTACATCCAATCCAGGTTCCTTGCCAATATAGGCCACGACGCGTTGCCGAGGACCTTGGGCGGTGCGCACCGATTCCACTAAGCTCCAATAGTCGTAATCCTCTCCATTTTTGCGGCGACGGTTGCGACGTAAATACATCGACCCATAGCATCTGTGCTTTCTGCACCCTTGACAATGGTGTGGTCTCCACTACATCGCCCCTGGACCCACGACCCTTGAAAATTAGGGAGATTTTAAGGGTTTTACGGGGATTTTAGGGGTCATTTAAGGAGTTTCGCCCCATTCATCCGTTGATTTTTTTCATTTTTACCGCTCAACTGTCGAACTTGGGCTAGAAGTGCGAGGAGTGCTGACACGTTCAAGTAGCGCTTTATCGCGAATCTTCCATGCCTTCAAATCGGATCTAACCCACCTCCTCATTAAAAATAGAACCGTCTCGAGCGGATCAGGATCGACCCACTGGTTTAGGAAGTGGTTCGCAAAAGCGCGTTGAGAAATACCTGCCTTGGGTTTCTCATTGTGACTCAACCAATGCAATTGCTCCTGAAACGGAATTTCTCGAAGATCACAAATATACGCGTGTACTTGACCTGCTTTATTAACATCATAGTCACGTAGCCGCCATCCACCTCGGCAATAGATATTTTTCTGTTCAACCGTATACTTGTCGCTATCCGCTTTGTATTTCAAAAGAACATCCGGCCGAAAAAATGCCGGTGAAAGCTCAAAGGGAAGCGAGTTTTCGTCAGCTCCAAAGTAGTTGGTGGTGGCAGCCGGATCAGTCGAAACTTTTCTGATACATTTGTTGCGCCAATCGTATATTATAAATTCAACATACTGCCTTTCTTGGCATCCATACCAACTTGCCTTCATTGATGAAAAAATTTCAGTCTTTGGGCGACTGGGACGAATGATTTGCACACCCCGGGTGTATGCTTTCTTCCCGGGATCGACCTTTTGCCCATAGAAAAGGTCATCGCTTTCATCAAACAATTTTTCGGGACCGTTAGGCCAATCTATAAGCTCAAAACCTTTTACCCGTCTCAATAAGGTAAAGTCGAACATGCGAACCAAAACGGAGTTTGAAGAGGCAAGATACTGTTCCAATGGTTCGCGCTTGAATGAAACGAGTGTCACGTCTTCTTTGGCCTCCATCAACCGGATTGAGACAATAGGGTCAAAATCTCCATTCTCGTCGAAGCGGCAATGAGCATTCCGTTCGGGTCGCCAGTATATTTCGGTGAGATGTGTGTATTCCTGCAGGATCTCGAGAGATAATCCATCCTTGCCCTCTATTCCCTCGAATATACGGCCAAATACAAGTTGCTGTGCACCTTTGAGCTTCTTAGAACCCGAAAGATAGTAGTTTCTATCAATCCCGACACTGTCTTTCCCATATTCCTCAAAATAACTCGCACATGGATTGAATGGATTACCGCTCCAACGCAGCAAATCCCTTTTGTCTAAGGGAGATAAATTTTCTTCCCTGACAACAACAGCGTGAATAAAGGTATGGTCCCCACATCCATAGATTATCAGTTCTTCTTCTTTCGCGTTATCCAGCAATAATTCGAGATGTCCATCAGCTTTAATCCAGGGTTTGTATTCAGCCGGGTCTTCAGGTACTTTATCTAGGAGGGCGATACGCTCGATCAGTTTTTTATGTTCATAACTTGGCATAGTTTAACTTCTCTCCGTTTTGTCCTTTCCCCAAACTCGACCAATAGCCTCCTGGATCTTCTTTTCGAATCGCTCGATCAACTCACGGTTGGTGGCGACAAGGGTCTGTTCGGCTTCGATCTCGGCTACTATTTCCTTCTGGTCATTAATGGTTGGAAGCGGAATCTCTGCTTGATTAATTTTAGTTAGTGTTAATCTCCTGATAGCTACACCTGACATCATAGAAAGCAGTCTAGTCCGTCCCTCCTTCGTGTTCAGAAAGAAGCACAGATATCGGTTGTCAAGGTAACTGGACTTTCCGCGCAACACGGCGACACTTGAGAGAAGTGAAAATTCTTCTTCCAGAGTGTTTATCGCTGCAAGACCCGTATTTGCACCGTCCTTTATGTATAGAACATCTCCCTTGCGAACCGGGCATCGTGTGTAAATGGATTGGTGGTCTGCCTCGGACACGAAACGGATATTGGAAAGATCAAGATGATTTTCTCGGACATTCTTTGAGGTGAGGTACAACCGAGTTCCTCGGTCCGTATTTTTCGGGGAGTAGTGAGTCCCATCCATAATTGATTCACATGCGTCACCAAGCCTAACAATCGGCCAATCAGGATCGACCACAATCTGTGGATGGTAGTTGTCGACCACGGCCCGCGCCCCGTCGATCACCCGTTGATAGCCCTCAATCTCGCAAACGATTTCCTTCTGCACCTCCAACGGAGGTAGAGGGATTTGGAATGCTATTAAATCCTTTGGATAAACGTGAGGCTGTCCCATTCCTACCTGAAGAGCATATATTTCTGATTGCCTGGCTTTGAGAATATGGAACACAAATTTGCTGAGAAGAAATTCAGATTTTGGTTTTATTGTAGAGCAATCAGAGGCAAAAATCGGTTTATCGAAGTAACTAACAAATCCAGCGTAGGCCCCTGATGCGCTGACTGTGATTGTTTCACCTGTACGATTTGCTTTATTGTGAAAGGTGGAAGGTGTTTGGCCGCCTGCAATGACTGGTATCGGTCCTTCAACAACCTGTTTTCGTGTGATTGCGGTTCCTTTTCTAATTTCACACACCTGACCGAGAGTAACCATTTCATAATTGGAGGTGATTACCTCCAATTCCCGATACCGCTCCCCGCTCAGGTTATATTCCCCGCCCTCTGCTACCTTTAATTTCTCAATGACCAGCCCTCGCGTAATGGGTTCATCACTACTGTATTGGATCCCATCTTCTGCCACACGATTGATTGATGTGGACTGAGAACCATCTACAGCTTCGCCTGCCCGAAGTCGTGCGAGGTATTCGCTCAATTCTTCCGCCACCTGCGGCAGGTCGTTCTTATCAATCGGTCGCCGTTGCGCCCCTAGGTCGAAGCCGTCGTTTTCCACCTTGAAGAAGGCGATGCGGTCTGTCCTTTTCGCCAAGGCCTTGTCCAGAATGAGGATGGAGGTTTTGACACCGGAGTAGGGGTTGAAGACTCCGGCGGGCAGGGAGACTACGGCCACCAGATAGTCTTCCACCAGCATTTTGCGGAGTTGCTTGTGGGCGTTCTGGCTCTGGAAGATAATGCCCTCGGGCACGATGATGCCGGCGCGCCCGTTGGGAGTGAGGTGTTCGGCCATGTAGTCGACGAAAAGAACCTCGCTGCGTTTGGATTTCACGGAAAAGCGGTTGTGCGGACGGATGCCTCCCTTTGGCGACATGAACGGCGGATTGGCCAGAATCACGTCGGCGTACTCGTTCCAGCGCTCCTCGCTGGTCAGGGTATCGTACTCGAAAATGTGCGGATCGACGAAGCCGTGCAGGTACATGTTCACGAGCGACAGCCTGACCATATCGGGCGAAATGTCATAGCCCATGAAGTTGGTCGCCAGTCTACCTCGTTCGTCGGGAGTGAGCGTGCTGTGCCCCTCGTCGTCGGTGTTGGCCTTGAGAATATGCTTGTAGGAGGAAATGAGGAATCCGGCGGTGCCGCAGGCGGGGTCGAGTATGGTCTCGTCCTTCTTGGGATCCACAATGGACACGATGAAGTCGATTATATGGCGCGGAGTGCGAAACTGTCCGGCGTCTCCTTGCGAGCCAAGGACGGAGAGGAGGTACTCGAAGGCGTCACCCAGCCGCTCGCTGTGATCGTATTCGAACTCGTCGATTATTTTGAGGAAAGCCCGGAGGGTCTCGGGGTCGCGGTAGGGCAGGTAAGCGTTTTTGAAGATTTCGCGAAACAACGGGGGGATGCCGGGATTTTCCGGCATCCTGGTAATGGCCTCGGCGTAGCGGTTCAGAATCTCATGGCCACCCAAACCGGAGCGCACCAGCCGTGGCCAGCCATAGCGGGCGAATTCGCCGGCGAAGAATTTCCGCACACCACCGAACTCTTCGCTCTCGGCGTCGATATCGTCCATGAACTTGTAGATCAGGGCGATGGTGATCTGTTCGACCTGGCTCTTGGGGTCGGGCACCTTGCCCACGAGAATGTCGCGGGCGGTATCGATACGGCGCTTGGTGGTAGAATCGAGCATGGGGAGAAGGAAAATTTTACATGGATGGACAGGATGGACAGGGATATTTCAAGCACGATTGCTTCGAGTGAAGCGTTTGATATCGAGTTTGGGATTCCCAAAGTTGATGAGCAGTCCAACCTCAATGCCGGTGGCTTGCAGGTAATTGATGATTTGGGCTTCATGCTCGGGAGCGAGAGCTTTTACCGTTTTGAGTTCTACAATCACTTTTTCTTCTATCAGGAGATCAGCGAAAAATTCGCCAACCAACCTCTCCCGATAACGGACTTCGAGAGGCTTCTGAGACTGAACCGTCAGCCCCGCGTCCGAAAGGGAAACCATCATGGAATTCTCATATACGGATTCCAAAAATCCGGTCCCAAGCTCATTGATCACCTCGAATGCACACCCGATGATCGAGTGAGTCAGGTTCTCATACAGCAAATTCTTATCCTGTCTATCCTGTGCATCCATGTTAATTTAAGCGGCGAATTGGTTTAGGGAGACGTAGTCCTTGACGTATTCGGGGATGAGTTTGCGGTATTTTTTCGGTACGGCTTTGAAGTCGCTGATGGAGAACACCGGGGTGGTGGCCAAATCGGTGAAGTGCTGATTCTCGATGATGTGGCGAATCGTGTCGCTGGTGGCATAAGCCTTGAAATAGGTCTTGATGGCCGGGATGGCATCGAACTCTTCGGGTTCTTGGTCGGCGAGGAACTTGGCGAATTCCTCTTCCAGAATTTCGTCCTTGGATTTGAAGCGAGGAATGAGGCCGAAGACTTTTTCCAGGATCTCGCGGAGGGTGATGCGCCGATCCACGGCGGCGGCCCGGCGCAGCTTGGCCAGATTGTAGTAATCCTCGGGCTTGTGGAAGACTTCGCGATTGACGTAGTCGATGACCCGGTCCCACCTACCCTCCTCGACGGCCGTAGCGATGATTTCGTCATCGCGCACCGTATCGGCAAACCTTTCGAAGAGCATCCAGTCGATCTTCATCCCCTCGTAACCAATGTGCTCCTCCACCATCGTGGCTAAGATGTCGCTGCCCAAGTGCTCGAAGGTACCGGGATCGACAACCGGCCCTTCGCCGCCCCCTTCCCCACCCCTTTTAGGTCGTATACGAGGCAGTTTCAATACCTCGTCGTAGTTGAACTCGGTCTCGAAGTACTCGCAGTTGCCGAAGAAATCGAAGAGCTTGAAAGTGGTCTTGTCCGGGTTGACCACGGCCTCCTCGATCTCGTCGTCGAAAAGCTGCTCCCGGAAGTCGTGCGTGCGAGTGCCGCGACCCTTCATCTGCACGAAATCGGTGGGGGAGAAGATGGGCCGAAGCATGCCGAGGTTGAGGATGTCGGTACAGTCGTAGCCGGTGGTCATCATGCCGACGGTGACACAGACGCGGGCCTTGCTGGTCTTGTAGGAGGGGAGGAAATTGGCCGACCCGAGCAGGTTGTTGTTGGCAAAGTTGATGGTGAACTGTTGAGCGTTAGCAACCTGGGAAGTGACCTGAACGGCGAAGTCTGACTGGTATTTGCCGGGAAACATGCGGTCGGCCATCCGGTTCAGGATCTGGCTCAGCTTGGCGGCGTGGTTCTGGCTGACGGCAAAGAGGATCGATTTGCCGATCTCTCCGCTCACCGGGTCCCGGAGAGCGTTTTCCAGGAAGGTCTTGCACAAGACCTGGTTGGTGGCTTCGGAAAAGAAGCGTTTCTCGAACTCGCGTTGTTTGTAGGCCTCATCGTGGTCCTCGCCGCCATCATCGGTGAAGGTTACGACGAAGCCGTCCTCGGAGAGGAGTTCGGTAGTTATTTCGGTGCGCGCGTCCACCACGGTGGGATTTACCAGGTAGCCATCCTTGACCCCGTCGAGCAGCGAATAGCGAAAGGTCGGTTGCCCGCTCTCGCAGCCGAAGGTGCGGTAGGTGTCCATGAGCAACCGGCGCTCGGCCTCGCGGGGGTCTCGGGTCGTTCTTATTGCAGGGTCGAATCCCTTCAGGTAGTCGCGAGGCGTTGCCGTGAGCCCGAGCTTGTAGCCGACGAAATAATCGAACACGGCGCGGGCGTTGCCGCTGATGGAGCGGTGCGCCTCGTCGGAGATCACCAGATCGAAGTCGGTAGGCGAGAACAACCGCTGGTATTTGTTGTTGAAGAGCAGGGATTGGACGGTGCTGACGACGATTTCGGCGCGGCGCCAGTCGTCCCGATTTTCCTTGTAGATGACGGTTTGGAAGTCGGCGGAGAGGAGACCGGTGAAAGCTTTGTAGGCCTGAATCTCAAGCTCCAGGCGGTCCACCAGAAAAAGGACGCGTCGAGCATTGCGGGAGCGCAGGAACAGCTTGATGACGGCTGCGGCTGTAAGCGTCTTACCCGTGCCGGTGGCCATTTCGAAGAGGAAGCGATCCCCTCCGTCCTTGACGGCCCCTTGCACGGCGTGGAGGGCTTTTAGTTGGTAGTGGCGAAGGAAGCGCAGCTTGTTGGCCTCGATGAAGCCGGAGCGTTCCGCTTCGTTTTTCCATGCCGCCTCGGAGGCGTAATTGGGCCGCTGGGTTAATGCGATGTAGTCATCGCGGACTGGTTCCCGGACCAGGCGCGTCGGGTCGGGCTCGACTTGGCGGTATCCGGATGCGGAATCCGGCGATGGGAAGGTGGTAATGGTGTGGGGATTGCCGCGTTTGAGGTCCCAGAAATAATGCAGGTTTCCGTTGGAGAGGATGACGAACCGGCAATTCAAGGAGCGGGCGTACTTACGGGCCTGTTCCTTGCCCACCAGTGGATTCTTTTCTTCGGACTTGGCCTCCAGAACGATGAGGGGGAAGCCCCTGGAGTCGAGCAACAGGAAATCGACAAAACCCTTGGAAGTCTTTTCGAAGTCATGGCCCAGCGCGTCGAGGTCGGATTGTTTGAGGGTGACGCTCGATTCGAGCTGGATATTGGCGGGTTTGTCTCCCTCCGCGAAGAAGCGCCAACCGCCCGCTTCGAGCAGTTTGTTGATCTTTAGACGCGCCGTCGCTTCGTTCATGTTCGGTTCAATTCGGGGAAGTGGGTAATTTGGACACGATGGTTGGCAGGTGGCAAGGATTCAACATGGACGGGAATTAACCACAGAGGACACCGAGAACACAGAGAGAGAAAGGCAGGGGAGTAAGGAAAAAAACATGGATGAACAGGATGGGCAGGATGAAGAAATGACTCTCGCGAAGCTCGCAAAGGACGCAAAGAGAGGGAAGAGGCGCAGAGGACCCCGAGAGCACAGAGGGAGAGGCGCCAAAGGGCGCCATTGTCGAGTTATCAGGGTGTTGAGGTCCGTTTACAAGCCCCGCTATCGCGCGCAGTTGGTCGTCTATGCAACATTGTATCCACAATTACATAAAAATTAACATAGAAACCGGTCTATGCTAATTTCTATGTTAAGTCGCATAGAAATACTCATAACGAGTCCAGCGTCGCTCTCCAACTTGGCGGATCTGGGGGGTAGGCATTTTGATCGGACCTCAGACTCTTTGTAACAAGTCAAATCCTGCCCGATAGAATCCCATTGCGAGGCAGGGCTAACCACAGAGGACACCGAGAGCACAGAGGGGAAGCGCCGTTGGCGCCAATTAGGAATGAGGAATTGGGAGAGAGATGAACCGCAGATTACGCAGATGGGCGCAGATAATTTTTCAAACAACGCTGCGCTTGGCCCGGCTACGCCGGAACAGGATCGCTTCGCGAACAGGAGGTTAATAGCCGCAAAAGATCGCAAAAGACGCAAAAGGACCCCCTTTTATCAAAATCTCTGTGCCCTCTGTGTCCTCTGTGGTTGGTTAATGCTGAGTTGATGAGAGAAAATAGGGTACTCGCCTCCCGGCGTGGCAGGTTGGAATGTCCCCCCTCCTTTACAAATCTGCGCTCATTTGCGCCATCTGCGGTTCATTTCTGGTTTTAATTCCGTGGGCATCCGTGTCATCTGTGGTCAATTCAGGTGTCCGGAAACTAGGAATCAAAAGGGGAACCGGCTGGAGGGTCTGGGAATAAAATGCGGTTAAGGTTGAATTGGCGCTCTCCCCTTACGATGTGAACGATGATCACTTTTTCACCCTCGATCCTGTAATATATCAAGATGGGCTGTACAGTCAGCTTTCGATAGGGAGTTCCTGCAAGTTCCCTGGGGCGGGTCCCCGTTTCAGGAAACCCAATGAGTTGATCCACCTTCTGAAATACTTTTCCAATCAGGCGCTTGGCTGCTTTCGGATCGTGCAGGGCGATATAGTCGGCAATGGTGTCCAGGTCCTGGAGGGCAGGTTCCGCCCAGATTATCCGAGCCATCGACTCATTCTCTTTTTGGCTGCCGCATGAGAAACGACTCTTCCGTCCTGGATGGCCGCTTCCCCCCTGGCCAATCCCTCCAACAATTCAGTTCTCTTCCCCAAGTCCTCGAAGGACTTCACATCGACCAGGTAGGCGGCAGGCTTGCCATGTTGCGTGATCAGGACAGGTTCATTATCACGGTTCAATTCCTTGATGATCTGAGTGGCGCGACGTTTGAGATTGGTAACCAGTTCAACCTTCATAAGTGATACTTTAGTGGTACTTTAACACTGGTCAAGCTTAGTGTAAAACCAGAGAGGGCGCCGGGGGCGCCAATTAGGAATTAGGAATGAATAGGCAGGGAGAATGAACCGCAGATGACGCAGATGAGCGCAGAAATTTTTTAAAACAACGCTACGCTTGGTCCGGCTACGCCGGAACAGGATCGCTTCGCGAAGAGGAGGTTAATAGCCGCAAAAGATCGCAAAGGGCGCAAAGGGGGAAGGAGATGCTGAGTTGCTGAGTTGCTGAGAGGGAGCGGTAAGTCATCGTGGTCGTGATCGTGATCGAATATGAAACATGAATCCGGCTTCGGCGGAACACGATCGCTTTGCGAAAAGGATTTAACGGAGAGGGGGTTTTCCAACCCCCTATTTTTAAGGTAATGGGGGACCCGCCTCCCGGCGTGGCAGGTCCGCCTTCGCCGGAGGTCTACGGCGTGGCAGGCAGGAATGTCCCCCCTCCTTTACAAATCTGCGCTCATCTGCGCCATCTGCGGTTTATCTCATTCCTCATTCCTAATTCCTAATTGGCGCCTCTTATCCTGTCCATCCTGTGCATCCATGTTTATTCCTTATCTTGTGTAATTTGTGCTTTTTGTGGTTAATCTCTCATCCGTTCCTAATTCCTGAAACCCTGCCGCCCTGATGATCTGGATCTACCGCCTTCTTTTCCTGCCAGGATTGTTGGTAGCGCTTCCCCGGTATTGGTGGCAGACGCGGGGGCGGGGCAAGTTCAGGGATAGTTTGGGGCAGCGATTGGGCCGGGTCCCACGGCCAAAAGAAAAATCTCCCGGAAAGGTGAGGGTATGGATTCAGGCGGTGAGCGTGGGGGAATTGCAGGCCATCCGTCCCCTGCTGGAATCTTTGCCCAGCCGACAAGTTGAGGTCATTCTGACCACGACTACGGTTACGGGCCTTCAATTGGCACGGGAGAGATACACCCGATTGACCGAACAAATCTCGTATTTTCCCATCGATTTCGTAAGCTTCAGCCGCCGGGCCTGGAATCGGATTCAACCCGATCGGTGCATACTGATGGAAGGGGAGCTTTGGCCGGAACACCTGCACCAGGCGGCCAAACGGGGGGTGCCCGTCCTCCTGATCAATGCCCGAATGTCGGACCGAGCCTTTCAATATTATACCCGCCTCAAGGTCTCGGCCAAACCGGTATTTGAAAGCCTGACCAAGGTCCTGGCCTCGAGCGAGGAGAGCAAAAAGCGATTCGTCGACCTGGGAGTCGATCCGGTTGCTGTCACCATTACCGGCAACATGAAATGCGATTCAGCCCTTCCCCCTGCCTTGAGCGACGGGGAGGCCGGCCAACTGCTGAGGGAACTCGGTTTTTTCCGGAATGATTCTTCCCCGGGAAAGCCCTTCGTCATTTGTGGCGCATCGACCTGGCCCGGGGAGGAGGAAGCGCTCCTGAACACCTTCCTGTCACTCAGAAAATGGCGGAACGATCTGCGCCTTTTAATCGTTCCCAGGCACATGGAGCGGCGGGAGGAAATCCGCAGGCAAATGAAGGACCTTCCGCTACGTTTCCATTTCCGCACCGAGGAATTTCCCGAGGAACCCGTGGAAGTTCATATCGGGGATACCACGGGAGAATTGGTAAATTTCCTGCAAATTTCCCACATCGTCTTTGTGGGCCGTAGCCTGCCTCCCCATACCCAAGGCCAAACCCCCATAGAAGCCGGACTATTGCAAAAACCCATCCTCTTCGGCCCCGGGATGACGAATTTCAAGGGGATAGCGCAAAGCTTGATCGACCATGGAGTGGCCGAACAAGTGGAGCATGCGGCCGGTCTGGAAGAAAAACTGCGGGATTGGATGGCCGCTCCCGATCTGCTTCGGGAAAAATCGAACAATGCATCGGGTTGGATTGCGGCCCATCGGGGAGCCAATGCCAAAACGCTCCAGGGGTTGGAGGAATTCCTGCGGTGAGGGGACAGGAATGTCCCCGCTCCTTTATTTTCCCGCACCTTCGTGTCCTTCGTGGATCCAATCCCTAATTCCTAATTGGCGCCAACGGTGCCTATTGTGGAACCCCTTTGGGGTTCGTTATTTGTTGCTATTCCTACCCAGTGTGCGCTGCGCGACACTGGGCTTTGGAGTTTAACGCCGTTGGCGTAAATGCCAGATACTCGGTGTTGGTATCTTAATCCTGATCGGGATCACCCAATTCCTCATTCCTAATTCCTCATTTCTAATTAGCGCCCCTGGGCGCCTCTTCCCTTCTTCCCTCTCCAAGTCGTTGAATTCTCGATCACGATCACGATCACGATCATGATGATTTGCTTCTGCATGTCACGCCGTAGGCCTCGGCGTAGGCGGATGCCCCTTGGTGTCCTTCGTGGATCCACATTCCATTCAGCCTTCAGCCTTTAGCCTTCAGCCTTTTTAGTGGAGGCGCGGGTCGGAATCGAACCGACGTATAGAGCTTTTGCAGAGCTCGGCCTTACCACTTGGCTACCGCGCCCAATTGGGGAAACGGTAAAACATACCAGTTCCCTTGACGTAGCAAGTTGTTTTTACTGGAAAAAGGCAGTGGTCTTTTTACCCTTCCTCTCTTTAATTCGGAGGGCAGTCTTAATGGATTAGCCA
This sequence comes from Opitutales bacterium, assembly GCA_964291575.2. Lineage (GTDB taxonomy): Bacteria > Verrucomicrobiota > Verrucomicrobiia > Opitutales > UBA2995 > JAABVD01. The sequence goes on from OZ219851.1 coordinate 783,532, forward strand.
GCAGCCCATGCCCGCCAAATTCTTTTCCATCGCAAACCAGAAGGGAGGGGTCGGTAAAACGACCACCGCCATCAACCTGGCCGCGGCCGTCGCCGCCCGCAACATTCCCACCCTGATTATCGATTTGGATCCCCAGGCCAACGCCACCAGCGGGTTGGGTTTTGCAAAGGAAGCGGGTCAAAGCCTCTACCAGGCCTTGCTGGGCCAGGAAGATGCGGAGGCGAAGATCCTTCCTACCGCCGTGGAAAACCTGAGTCTCATCCCTTCCGAGGTCGATATCGCAGCCATGGAAATGGAACTGGCTCACACGGAAAACTACCTTCTCCGCTTGAAAAATACCCTCCTCGCGCTCAAGGAAAGCGACCGGTTCAAGGCGGTTTTCTTTGACTGCCCTCCCTCTTTGGGCATGTTGTCCATGAACGCGTTGGCAGCGGCGGACCGCCTTCTCATCGCCCTGCAATGCGAGTATCTGGCCATGGAAGGCCTCGGCCAAATCCTCGACATCATCAACCAATTCAAAGAATCCGGGGTCAACCCCGGTCTCGGCCTGGGCGGCATTATAATGACCATGTACGACGTGCGAACCAATTTATCGCGCCAAGTGGTTTCCGAAGTCCGGAACCACTTCGACCAAGTCGTATTTTCCTCTATCATCCCCCGCTCGGTTCGGCTCGGTGAAGCTCCCAGCCACGGGCAGACCATCTTTGAATACGACCGTTCGAGCCCAGGGGCCGTCGCCTACGCCGCATTGGCCCGGGAAGTTATCGACCGGTTCGCCTTGAATAGCTAATTCCACCACGGCAAATGGATCTCGAGGAATTCCAGACCGGTATCGGTTACCAGTTTGAGAACGAGGATCTGCTGGTTCAAAGCCTGACCCATCCCTCCTACATGGCGGAAGCACACTCCCATGAGACCAACAACCAACGCCTGGAATTTCTCGGCGATTCCGCCCTGGCCCTCATCATCACCGAATACCTCTACCGAACGTTTCCCGGAATTCGGGAAGGCCAACTCACCCAGTATCGCGCCGCCCTGGTCAAAGGCAGCCTGCTGGCCAAAATGGCCGGAAAACTCAAACTCTCCCAATACATGCGGGTGAGCCCAAACGAAACGGGAGAATCAGCCAAAGACCTGCCCTCCTCCCGGGAAGACGCCTTCGAGGCCCTCATCGGCGCCATATTTCTGGATAGTGATTTCCCAACCGCGCGGGAGGTTGTGCTGGCCTGGTATGGCGATAGCCTGAGCAAACTGGCGCAACTCACCCTCGAATACAACCCCAAGGGGCAACTACAGGAACGCCTGCATGCCCGAAAGGTGGGCGATGACATCCATTATCAGGTAACGAGCGAGCGCGGTCCTCCCCACGACAAGACCTTCGAAGTCGAATTGTCCATCCAGGGAAAGTCCATGGCCAAGGCAACGGGTAAGAGAAAGAAAGAAGCCGAGGAACGGGCGGCCCGCCAAATCCTGGATAAATTCGAATCCCTGGTCTTCCCAGAGAAAGGCTGAAGGCTAAAGGAATTAACCACAGAGGACACGAAGAGGCATCCGCCTACGCCGAGGCCTACGGCGTGACATGCAGAAGTAAATTATCGTGATCGTGATCCAAATTTAAACATGGATGAACAGGATGGACAGGATGTTTCATAGGAGGGGGGACATTCCTGCCTGCCACGCCGGCAGGCGGGTCCCCCATTACCTAAAAATAGGGGGTTTGAAAACCCCCTCTCCGTTAGCTCTGTATCTATCCGTGAAATCCATGGTTAAATCCCCCAGTATCAAGAATCCAGTACCCAGCATCGAGAACCCTTTGCGTCAGCCAATTCCTAATTGGCGCCCCTGGGCACCTCTCCCTCTCTGTGCCCTCTGTGTCCTCTGTGGTTGATCTCTCCCCATTCCTAATTCCCCATCCGTGAAATCCGTGGTTACTCACCCACCCCGCAAAAAGGCTTGCGCCCTGCACGGAGTCACTTTCCCGGCTTTCGGCTGTCTGGCGGCGCGGGCCTTTCAGGACTCCCGGTTTCCCCTATCCCTCGTCGTCCTACCCGAAGAAAAGATGCTGCATCGGATCCGGGAAGACCTGGAATTTTTCCTCAACCTCAGAAATCTCGATACTCGTTCCTCGATTCTGGCATCTGGTATCAAGCACCCAGCAACCAGCGCCCAGCACCCAGCAACCAGCGCCCAGCACCCAGCAACCAGCATACGAGTACTGCCCCTCCCCGAAATTCCTGAGGGAACCGACCACGGCAGTGCAGCCTCGGACCGCCAACTCGATCAGATCGGCACCCTGAGCCGCTTGTCCAATTCCAATCGTGATCTTGATCGTGATCCTGATCGTGATCGCGAAAACCGCTTCATCGTCGTCACCACCTTGCCCGCCCTGGCCCAATCCCTACCCGGGAAGACAGCCATTGTGGAAGCGGAAATTCCGCTTCAGACGGGAGCTACCTGCTCCTTCTCCGGGCTGATCGAGCGACTGAACGCCCTCGGTTACGACCACGAATCGGAAGTGGCAGGACCCGGACAATTTGCCGTCCGAGGCGGTATTATCGACCTGTATCCGGTCAACGAGCGCATGCCCTTTCGCCTGGACTTCTTCGGCGACGAGATCGAGGAGATTCGAGCCTTTGAACCGGATACGCAGCGGTCGGCCTTCCAGGTTAAATCGCTCACCGTAGCCCCGCCGCCGGGGCATTCGCTTCCCACCGTCCCCGCCGGCATACTGCAGTACCTCCCGGAGAAGGTCCTGTGGCAATTTTGGGAACCCCGGCTGAGCGAAGAGAACTGCCCAGAGTTTTTCCCCTCCAATCCTGATCCTGATCATGATCGTGATCGTGATCCCGCCCTAGCCAAAAACGTGCCTTCGGGCTGCTTGGCCAACAGCGTGACGTCAGGCCGCTTGGCCAATAGCGTGACGTCAGGCCGCTTGGCCGAACTCCTCCGAGCCCGCACCGACAAGGGAGACGCCTGGCTGGCCTATTCCGCTCTCGATCAGGAAAGCATACTCTTCGGCGCCTCCTCCCAAAGGGTCTCCCTGGAAACGGAACCCCTCGATCATTACCGCTCTAATCTTCCCCGTGATCCTGATCCTGATCTGGCGGATTTATCCCGCCTGAAATTCTTCCGCCGCCTGCAAGACTGGCAGCGGGAAGGGTATGATTTGATCCTCTCAGTTCAATCCCCGGGCGAAATGGACCGGTTGAATGAGTTGATCGACAGCGAGCCCGGGCTGAAGTCCCTTTCCTCCAAAAACGAGAGGGGGGACGATCCTGCCTGTCACCCCGTAGACCTTCGGCGAAGGCGGACCTGCCACGAGGAGAGGCGGGTCCCCCACCCCACTCGGGTAATCAGTAACCTGAGCGCCGGGTTCCGTTGCCATTTCCCTCCTGATCTCGGTACTCGTTTCTGGTTTCTGGCATCTAGTATCAGGCATCCAGCACCCAGCGCCCAGCATCCAGCACCCAGCGCCCAGCACCCAGAGCCCAGCATCCAGCACCCAGCCAAAGGAATCGTATTTGTCACCGATTCCGAAATTTTCGCCCGCCCCCGCAAGCGATTCGCAACGGGCAAACGCCGCAAAATCTCCCAACCCCAACAAGTCGACAAACTCCTCGATTTTTCGGAATTGGCTGAAGGCGATTACCTCGTACACCTTCAAAATGGCATTTGCCTCTACCGCGGGTTGAGCCGACTCGGCGCCGGGCAAGGCGCTCGCGAAGTCATATCCCTCGAATTTGACGACGGGATCATCCTCCACCTGCCCCTGCATCAGACGCATTTGCTAACCCGTTACGTAGGATTGAAGAAACACCGGCCCACTCTGGGAAAAGTCGGCTCCAGCCGGTGGGAGAAAACCCGGCGCAAAGCCGAGGAGGCAACCTTGGATTTTGCGGCCCGGCTCTTGCAAAACCAGGCCAGCCGGGATTCCCGGAAAGGGTTTGCCTTCTCCCCCGATGGCAACTGGCAACGGGAATTTGAAGCCGCCTTCCCTTACCGGGAAACTCCCGATCAACTCGAAGCCATCATCGACACGAAAAACGATCAGGAGAGGCCGCAACCCATGGACCGATTGATCTGCGGCGACGTGGGTTTCGGCAAGACCGAGGTGGCCCTTCGCGCCGCCTTCAAGGCCGTCCTGGACGGCAAACAGGTGGCCATCCTGGGGCCCACCACGGTATTGACCCAACAACATTACAACACCTTCAGCCAACGCGTATCCCCCTTCCCCATGGTGGTGGAAATGCTGAATCGATTCAGGTCCCGGGCCGAACAATCAAACATCCTCAAGGACCTGGCCAGCGGCAGAATCGATATCATCGTGGGGACCCATCGGCTGCTCTCCCGGGACGTCGGGTTCAAGGATCTCGGGCTCCTCATCATCGATGAAGAGCACCGGTTCGGAGTCAAACACAAGGAACGCCTCAAGGAATTCCGTCTAAACGCCGATGTCCTTTCACTAAGCGCCACTCCCATTCCCCGCACGCTCCACCTGGCCCTCATGGGGGCCCGCGATTTGAGCGTTATCGAATCGCCTCCCATTAACCGTCGGCCCATCGAAACCATCATAAAGAATTACGACCCCGACACCGTTTGTCGGGCCATTAGCAGGGAAATCACCCGGAGGGGACAGGTTTTCTACCTGCACAATCGCGTCCAGTCCATCCACGCTGTGGCCGCCCGGCTCGAGGAAATGCTGCCCGAGGTGAGATTCGCCGTGGCCCACGGCCAAATGCACGAGAGAACCTTGGAGCGAATCATGAGCCGGTTCGTGGATGGTGAATACGACGTGCTGGTTTCCACCACCATCATCGAATCGGGCCTCGATATTCCCAATGCCAACACCATAATCATCGAGGCAGCCGACCGTTTCGGGCTTTCCCAACTGTACCAGATCCGGGGCCGGGTGGGAAGGTTCGACCGGCAGGCTTACGCCTACCTGCTGCTCCACCGCCACGCCCGGGTCCTCGACACGGCGCGGCGGCGACTGGCCGCAATCAAACAATACAATCAACTGGGCGCAGGATTCCGCATCGCCCTGCGCGACCTCGAACTGCGCGGAGCGGGCAACCTGTTGGGCGCCGAACAAAGCGGCCACATAGCCGGGGTGGGGTTCGATCTCTACTGCCAACTGCTCAAGCAAAGCATCGCCCGGCTGAAGGGCGATCACGCGGCTTTGCGAATCCGCGCCACCGTTCAGCTCGATTTCGTTCACATGGGCGAGGGCGAGGCCCCGAAGCCGTCGACCGCCAGAGACAGTTACCAAGCCCTCAAACAGGCTGAAATTGAAGCGACCCGGGGACGCATGCTGGAGGCCCGCATTCCCCCCCGTTACTTGAAGGAAACCCGGCTCAGGATCGAGGTCTACCGGCAATTGGCCATGGCCCAAGATCTCGCATCCATCGAAGAAATCGACCGGTCTCTGGTGGACCGCTACGGCCCTTATCCGGACACGGTAAAGGCGCTCCTCCAGGTATGCAGAATTCGAACCCTGGCGGAGGAACAGGGAATCGACCGGATCGAAAGCGAAGGCAACCGCCTGAAGTGCCGCATAGCCGGGATGGGAAAGGAGAACTTCATCATGCCCGGTCGCCGGTTTCCCCGACTCTCCCACAAGGATCCATTTAAGAAACTGGAGGAAATTCTTCGATTCATCTCGCAAAGATGCGTAAAGGGGTAGGTTAAAACGCCGGGGCGCAAATCAGGAATTGACCACGGATTTCACGGATAGGCACGGATGTGGGAAGGCTGGGAATCGAGGCAACCCGTAGAATGGGGATCAAAATCATGATCGTTAATTTTCTTCCTTCTTGGCCTTGGCGAGAGGTCCTTCCTTAGCCCTTCTCCAAGCCATTGGTTTTTCGATCAAGATCATGATCACGATCACGATTACGATGATTCACTTCGTGCCCCTTCGTGTCCTTCGTGGATCCACTTCCCATTCAGCCTTTCTCCCATCACTCCACCACTCCACCACTCCCTTCTTCCTTCTTAATTTTTGTAGTGGTCTTGACGACTCTGAATGGAACCCTTAGCATTCCCGCCCTGTTTATATTGAGTGACCCTTCATGGTTAATCCTCGATGAAAAAAGTAGTGAAATTCGCCGCCTGGAGCGCGGGGCTTCTCCCCCTGCTATTGGGAGCCCAGCCCTCCCAATACGACAATTTGCCCACGGAAAACGGCATCGCCGCCATTGTGGAAGGGAAAATAATCACCCACGAAGAGTTGCGCAAAGACCTCGCCCCCCTGGTGCCCCAACTTCAGCGCAAGGCCAGGAACAACCAGGAATTCCAAACCATGCTGGCCGAGCTTCAGCAGGATGTTCTGATGAACCTCATCGACCGGGTTCTCATCATGAAGGAGTTTCAGGAAAAATTTGTCGAAAAGGGTTACAAAATGCCCCGGTCATTCGTGGAAAACCGTTTTGACGACGTATTGGTCAACGAATTCAACAACGACCGGGAAAAGTTCCTGGACTACCTGAAAGGACAAGGGCTGAGCATGCGGGAATACCGCACCAAACTGCGGGAAGAAATTATCGTGCAAATCATGCTCAGCCAGCAGCGCCGCTCCCGTTCCATCGTCAGTCCCGCCAAAATCGAGGCATATTACAACACGCAACGAGACAGGTTTTACGAAGAGGAACGGGTTCACCTGAACCTCATAATGCTGGCGCCCTATGCCTCGGAAAATATCGACCTCCTCATGCAAACCGCCAATACGATCATCGAAGAACTCGATGCGGGAGCCGAATTTGAGGAATTGGCCAAGAAATACAGCCAGGATACGCGCAAGGACCGCGGCGGGGATTGGGGCTGGATCAACCGTTCCGATATTCGCGACGAACTGAGCGAGATTGCCTTCAACCTGGAAAAGGGCGAACACAGCCAGCCCATTCAAGTGAGGGATAGAGTGTTCATCCTCAAAGTCGAAGACAAGAAGGAAGAAGGGGTGCAACCGCTGGCCGAGGTCCGCGACCAGATCGAGGGGATTCTGGTCGGCCAAATGGCCCGCGAGGAGCAGGATAAATGGCTCCAGGGCTTGCGCGAAAAAGCCTTCATCAAGTTCTACCTTTAAGCTCCAAGAACAGGCACAAAGAGCAAGGAAAGGCTGAGGGTTAAAGGCTGAAGGCTGAATTCCTGGCAACTCTCCACTTATTACTCATTGCTGAATTGCCTCTCGCCAAGAGCGCAAAGTTCGCTAAGAAGAAGAGGGAACCACAGAAGGCCCAAAAAACACAAAAAATTTTCTTTGGGGTAACCGCAGATTTAGAAGATGAGCGCACTGAAACTAGGCCCGGCAAAAAAGTGTGGGGTCAAACGCAAAATGTTAACATCGCCTTCTAGTTTTACCTGAATGAGTGAAGCGAACCAATGAGATGTTAACATTTTGCGTTTGACCCCTTTTTTGTTAAATCGGCACGAAACCTGCACCAGCATGCGCCCATGGCGCCTCTTCCCGGCTCATCGCGATTAAAGGACCTCGCTGTCAATGAACGGCCCCAGGAACGTTTGGATCAGTTGGGGCCAGGCAAACTCAGCGACACGGAATTGCTGGCCATGCTGCTGCGTTCGGGCACGGCCCAAAGGGATGTGCTGAGCTTGTCGGCTCACCTCCTGAAAAAATCCGGTTCGCTGCACCGACTCATAAATTGGGGCAAGGAGGATTTCATCGCCATCAATGGCATTGGGAAAGTAAAGGCTTTGCAACTCGTAGCCGTCATGGAAATGGCTCGCCGGGTCATCCGGGGAAAACAGGGAAGAGCGCCCCTGCTCAGCAACCCGAAATCCGTGTTCGACTTTGCCTTGCCTATCACGGCCGGCCTGGAAGTGGAAAAATTCTGGACGTTATGCCTGAACCGAAAGAACCGGTTGATACGGGAAATCGAGGTCACCTCGGGCACGGCCAGCAGCAGTCTCGTCCATCCCCGAGAGGTATTCAAGGAAGCCATTCGATCGGGAGCATCCGCCATCATCGTATTCCATAACCACCCCAGCGGGGACCCAACTCCCAGCCAAGCCGATATTCAGGTGACGAGGAAGCTCAGGGAAGCGGCGCGGATAGTGGATATCGACTTTATCGATCACCTCATAATCGGGAATCCGGGGGGAGATCCCCGCGAGGTGGGTTTCTACAGTTTCAAGGACGCTGGATTTTTGTAATTTTACCGGCCGTAAATCAGTAAAAAGGTCTTGGCAAAGGCTGTGGGACCCAACATCTTACCCCTCTTTATCTTTGGCGGTGGGATACCCAAGTGGCCAACGGGGGCAGACTGTAAATCTGCTGGGGCAACCCTTCGGTGGTTCGAATCCGCCTCCCACCACCAACTCTCCCTCCTGCGGCCTCTCGCAAAGAGCGCTAAGAACGCAGAGACATGGCTAAGAGAAAACCACGGATTACACGGATGAGCACGGATCCAGTTTCCCCCGCGAATCTGCCCGAAACCCGCACCAGCACTCGACCTCTGTTCGCTCGCGACGAATTTTGTGATAAATGGGGGTTAAATCATGATCTTGATCGTGATCGTGATCTTGATCCCGTGATCCCAATCTCCTAATTCCTAATTCCTAATTCCTCATTCCTAATTGGCGCCCCTGGGCGCCTTTTGTGGTTAATCCCCTTCTCCAGGTCGTTGATTTTTCGATCAAGATTATGTACCACTACTCCACTACTCCACACTCCACTATCCACTACTCCATCACTCCATCACTCCACCACTCCACTTCTCCCTTCTTCCTTTAATCCCCTTTTCCAGGTCGTTGATTTTTCGATCAAGATCACGATCACGATCAAGATCACGATGATTTACTTCGTGCCCCTTTGTGTCCTTAGTGGATCCTATTCCTCTTTTCTAATTTCCAACGATGCCTTTTGTGGTTACACCCTCCTCTCTCCCTGTGGCCTCTGTGGTTAATCCCCTTTTCCCTTCAGCCTTCCGGCCCGGTAATGCTATAAATCGGGAATGGTTTCGGGAAACACCTGGCCGGTAGGACTGATTTTGAAAATGTAAACCAGGCCGGGTTGGAGTTGCGTATACACCGCGCTACCGTAAACCGCCACGATCCCATACTCCCGCAAGGCCTGGAGGTCGTGGGCCAAATCCCAGATTTCAGACCAGAACATATCCCTTTCCCGAAGGGAGAGCCCGTTCAACAGGCCCCGGTAACGCTCCGGTTCCCGACCGAAAGCCTCGATGGGGAACCCTTCGCTGGGAGCCATTTTCTCACCGTATACCCGCCTCCAGAGGAAGAGGGAACGCCCCCGGCCCTCCCGCACGAATTGGTTGTCGAACTTGACGATCAAAGCGTCGAAATGCGCCACATCGCCCTCCAGGGTAAACGACCCTTCAAATACGGTCCTGAGCGGATCGTCCCGCGCCGTCTCAACGAATTTCAACGTCGTATAGACGGTTCCATTGCGCTTCTCCTGCTGGATCACCTTGGCGTAACCGATTTGCTCCTCGTCGGTGAGAAGGGCAATTGCCTCTTTCAACTGCCGGTTTTCCGTGAGCAATTTCTGAATGGTCAGCCCCGTTTTGAGAAAGGCCACACTCAGCACGCCTCCGAGAGCGAGGATGGCCAAACCGAGGCTACCCCAGAATAGTTTGGTGGAAAGGGACATGGCTTGTTTAACGATACTTCATCACGGAATTGAAAAACAAGACCCCGATTCCGGGAAGAAGGTCCTTCGGCTGCGACTAATGTGGTGTCCCTTAAAAAATTCACCACAGAGAACCCAGAGGACACAGAGGGGCAAAAGCGCCAAAGCCTCTATCTTGATCGTGATCGTGATCGTGATCGTGATCGAAATTAAACATGGGTGGACAGGATGTTATGGTAAATGGAGGGCGCCCTCTAAGAATTCAAATATCTCAAAGGCCAATTAATTCCTCTAAAATGTCTGTCGTTCCCTCGCGACGAATTTTGTGAGAAATGCGGGCAAGGTTTGACCCCATTGGACGGTTTCCTAGTTTTGCCGAACCTGGGCACTGTTTGAATGCGAGACTATTTCATAAGGCGATTCCTTCTCCTCCCGCCCACCCTCCTGGGCATCACCCTCATCGTCTTTGCCATTACCCGGGTGGTTCCCGGCGGTCCGGTGGAACAACGGTTGGCCCAAATGCGTTTGGCCGGGGCCAACCAGGCATCCAACTACACTATCGGCGGCCAGCAAGCGCTCTCTGAGGATCAACTGCAAAAACTCAAGGAATATTACGGATTCGATAAGCCCATCCTGATCAGCTACGTCAGTTGGCTGGGGAAGGTTCTCACGGGTGATCTGGGGGAATCCTACCGATGGAACGAACCCGTCCTGCAACGCATAAAGGAAGCGCTCCCCATATCCACTTTCTACGGGCTGATCACCTTTTTCTTCACCTACAGCATTTCCATTCCCCTGGGCATCCTCAAGGCGCTCAAACACAGGACCACCATCGACGGGGTCACCTCGGTGCTGATTTTTGCCGGGTACGCCATACCCGGGTACGTGCTGGGGGCGCTTCTTTTACTTTTTTTCGCCGTTCGCCTGGACTGGTTCCCCATGGGTGGATTCGTCGGTTACGAGTTTCAACACCTCATGCCCTGGCAGGTTTTCGCCAACGGCGAGGCCTTCCTCAGCATTGTGCTGCATGCCGTACTCCCCCTCATCTGCTACCTGGTGGGGAGTTTCGCCGTAACCACCCTGCTCATGAAAAACCATCTTCTGGACAACCTGGCGGCCGATTACATGCGGACAGCGGTGGCCAAGGGCTCGAGTTTCAACAGGGCGGTTATCCGCCATGCCATGCGCAATTCGCTCATTCCCATCGCCACTACCTTCGGCCAGAACATCACCCTCTTTGTTTCGGGATCCTTTCTCATCGAGGCCCTGTTCGACATAAATGGGTTCGGCTGGCTGGGTTTGGACTCCGTCTTTCAGCGCGACTACCCGGTGGTCATGGGCGTGGTGCTCCTATCCAGCGCCCTCCTGCTGCTCGGCAACATCATATCCGACATCCTGGTCGCCCTGGTCGATCCCCGCGTTAAATTCCAATGAGGTCCGAATCCCAGAACCCGGCAGCCGAACCGGTTCCAAGCAGAAAGGGATTTCTGCGCAACCGGAATTTGGCCCTGTCGATCATGGTTCTTCTCAGTGTTTTTCTGGGATGGAAGAGCAATTATTACGCCGGATTGGGCATATTCCTCATGCTGGCCTGGATGTGGCGGCGTTTCCTGAACATCCGCTGGGATCCCTCCACCCAGAAAAAATTCAAGCGCTTCCGAGGCCTTCGCAGGGGCTATGCGTCCTTTGTGGTAATCGGTGTATTATGGTTCGCCTCCCTTTTCGCGGAACTGTTTATCAACGACCGGCCCCTGGCCATTTACTATCAGGGGCAACTTTCCTTTCCCACCTATGGACGGGTGGCCCTGGGAAGTGAATTCGGGATCACCGGAGCCGAGGGATTTGAGCCGGTGAGGTACCGCGACCTCGACGAACGATTCGAGCGGGAAAGGTCCGGGAACTGGGTCATCATGCCATTAGTGCCGTTCAATCCGAATGAGAACAATACCTACCAGGGCGTTCTCAAACCCCGACCGCCCGGTTGGACCAGCCAGCACTACCTGGGCACCGACCAAACCGGACGCGATATTTTGGCCCGGCTGGTCTACGGTTTTCGCATCGCCATCTTCTTTGCCCTGGCCTTCATGGTCTTGACTTACCTCATCGGCATCGGCCTGGGTTGCCTCATGGGCTATTGGGGAGGCGCCTTCGACCTGATTTTCCAGCGCATGATCGAAATCTGGGCCAACATTCCCTTTATCTACACCGTGATCATCATATTTTCCGTTGTTCCCACGGAATTTGATCTGGGCATTCGCATAGCCATTCTCCTGATCATCATGGTTCTGTTTTCCTGGACCGGGATGACCTATTACATGCGTACCGCCACCTTCAAGGAGAAAGCCCGGGATTACACCTCGGCCGCCATTGTCATGGGAGCCGGTTCGCCCCGCGTCATCTACCGTCATATATTGCCCAACACCATTTCCACCCTGGTGACGTTTATTCCCTTTACCATCAGCGGAGCCATTGCCGCCATAACCGCCCTGGACTTCCTGGGATACGGATTGCCTCCTCCCACCCCCAGTTTGGGGGAACTATTGAAACAGGGACGGGACAATGTCACCAATGCGCCCTGGATCGTGAGCTCGGCCTTCTGCGCCCTCACCTTTTTGCTCGTTCTCGTCACCTTCGTCGGGGAAGGTATACGAGAAGCCTTCGACCCCAAGAAATATACCCGGTACAGGTAGAAAAAAATGAACCTATATTTACGCCTTTCAAGTTTACTTGCCGCCCTCGCCCTGATGGCAGGATGCGGAGGATCCAAAAGCGAAGACGACGCCAACGCGTCTTCTCCATCCGCCAGCCCAAGACAACCGGTCGAAATACCGACGGAAGTCCTCCGATACATGCAAACCAAGGTGTATTTGGGCCCGGAAGTCTTCCAGGATCTGGAGGCTGGCAGAATCAGCCAGGAAGAAGTCGATAAGCGCGCCGCAGCCGGAGAATTTCCCCCTCTCTTCAGCTTCGCCACTCCCGAGGACCTTCCACCGGACCTCACCTGGGAAAATGGCATGGACCTGCCCGACCTGGGCAGCCCGAATGCCAAAAAGGGCGGAACGATTTACGATTACGTTCGCGATTTTCCCCGGACCCTTCGCACCGTCGGACCCGACGCCAGCACCTACTTCCGGGCCTACCTGCTGGACCACATGGCGCTCTCCCTGGGTTCCCGTCATCCCAATAATACCGAGATTACCGAAAACGGATTCCGCTATTACCCGGAACTCGCCAGGGAGTGGGCCATAGACAAGGAAACCAGGACCGGGTATTTTCGGCTGCATCCCGATGCGACCTGGTCGGATGGAATGCCCATAACGGCCAACGATTTTCTGTATGCCCTGTATTTCTTTCAATCCGAGCACCTTCAGGCTCCCTGGTACATCAACTACTTCAATCGGAACTTCGCCAATATCACCAAATACGACGACCACACCATTTCCATCACCATCCCCGAGGCAAAACCGGATCTGACCACGCGCCTCCTCGGATTCACTCCCTTGCCCTTGCATTATTACGGGGTATTGGATGAAAACTTTGTCGATACCTACCAATGGAAGTTTGCTCCCACTACCGGCCCCTACGTCATACACGAGAAAGACATCAACAAGGGCCGGTTCATCCGGCTGACCCGCAACAAGAACTGGTGGGCCAAGGACAGGAAATTTCTGAGAAACCGGTTTAATTTCGACGTCATCCATATCGGTGTCATCCGCGAAATCGACAAAGCCCTCGAAGCCTTCTTAAAAGGCGAAATCGATGTATTCAGCCTCAACCTCACGCCCCACTGGCACGATAAAGTGCCCGACCATCACGAGGCCGTGGCCGGTGGTTACATCCACAAATACACGTTCTACAACGATATCCCGAGACCCTCCTACGGCATCTGGATAAATATGGCCCAACCGATGGTGGAGGATCGCAATTTGAGAATCGGCCTCCACTACGCCTTCAACTGGAAGAAGGTGATCGAGGAATACAGTCGGGGAGACATGGTGCGCATGAACTCCAACAGCGAAGGATTTGGCTCCTTCGTGAATCCCCGAATCAAAGCCCGTGAATTCAATGTGGAAAAAGCTCTGCAACACTTCGCTAAGGCAGGCTTCAAACAACGCAACGACAAGGGGATTCTGGTCGATGATCAGGGTCGGGAATTATCCATTACCCTGACCTCCCCCTACCATACCGCCATGGATATCCTGACCATTCTGCAGGAGGAAGCTCGCCGGGCCGGGGTCGAAATAAACCTGGATATTCTCGACCTGACTGCGGGCTTTAAAAAGGTCGATGAAAAGAAGCATCAAATGGCATTTGCCGGCTTCGGCACCTCCCCGGAAATGTATCCCCGTTACTTCGAATACTATCACTCCACCCAGGCCTACGATAGAGCCTTCCTCCCGGATGGCTCGGTCAATCCCGACCGCAAGACGAAATCGGACACCAATAATATCCAAAGTTTCGCAGATCCGGAAGTGGATCGCCTCATCGAAAAATACCGTGGATCGGAGGACGTCGAGGAAATGAGGGAGATTGCTTTCCGCATTCAGGAAATAGTCTACGAAAAAGGAAGTTTCATGCCCGCCTACGTGCGCCCCTTCCTCAGGGTCGGATCATGGAGATGGATCAAATGGCCCGAGGATTTCAATGTCCGGATAGCCGATCGGTTTCTGACCTACTACCTCCATTGGATGGATGAGGAGGAAAAAGAGGCTACCCGGGCGGCCCGACGTTCCGGTGAAACCTTTCCTCCGGTCATCGATGTCTTCGACCAGTACAACATTTATAAGGAAATACCCTGAAAGGTGGTCAGTGGAAGTCGCTTCGCTCCAGAGGAAAGAGGAAAGAGGGAAGGGGGAAGAGGAAAGAGGGAAGGGGGAAGAGTTCAGTGGCAAAGGCATGTCAGGGAATTAATTTAAAATGTTTTGAGCATTTTGTGATTTTTGAGCCTATTGTGGTTACCTCCCCTCCTCCCTCTCTGCGTCCTCTGTGGCCTCTGTGGTTAATCCCCTTTTCCAAGTCCTTGATTTTTCGATCAAGATCATGATCACGATCACGATCACGATGATTTTTCCTTCTTACTTCTTCCTTCTTCCTTTAATCCCCTCTGTGCTCTCTGTGTCCTCTGTGGTTAATTCCTGATTGAGCTATGAACTCCCGGGACGAAAGAGACATCCTCCAGGTGCGGGACCTGGTCACCGCCTTCGACACGGATGAAGGGCAATTGACTGCGGTGGATGGCGTTTCCTTCAAGGTAAAAAGGGGCAAAACGCTGGGGATCGTGGGAGAATCGGGGTGTGGCAAGAGTGTTACGGCCCTATCCATCATGCGCTTATTGCCTTACCCGATGGGAAAGATCCTGAAGGGAGAAGTCTTGTTCGAGGGCCGGGATCTGATCACCGCGCCACCCGATGCGCTATACCGGATACGCGGGGCCGGGATCAGCATGATCTTTCAGGAACCCATGACCGCGCTCAATCCGGTGCACCGCATCGGCGAACAACTGAGCGAAGTCTACCAACTTCACTCCAAATCCATCTCCAGGAAGGAGGCCTGGAATCGATCCGTCGAAATACTGGCCAAGGTTGGCATTCCCTCTCCGGAAATTCGGGTTGAGGAATATCCCCACCAACTCTCGGGTGGTATGCGGCAGCGGGTGGTTATCGCCATGGCCCTGGCCCTCAAACCCAAACTGGTCATCGCAGACGAACCCACCACGGCCCTCGATGTCACCATTCAGGCCCAGATCCTCGAGCTGATGCAATCACTCCAACGCGAGATGCGCATGTCCATCATCATGATCACCCACAACCTGGGGGTAATCGCGGAAACCTGTGACGACGTGGTCGTGATGTATGCCGGCCGCATCGTGGAAATGGGCTCGGTTCATCAAATTTTTGAAAATCCCCAACACCTCTACACCCGTGGCCTGCTCGATTCCATCCCCCGATTGGAGAATCCCCGCAAGAGTCGGCTGCAAACCATCAAGGGCTTTGTTCCCGGTTTGCGGGAGCTGCCCACCGGAGCCCGGTTTGCCCCGAGGTCCCCGCACCCCGAAGCCAAATCCTACATGGATTCCGACCGTTACCGGACCGTCCGCCCCGATCTCGTGAAAGTGGAAGACGGCCATTGGGTGGAAGACGAACCCTGCGTACGGGTCTTTTAGGACAAATCCCCCATGCTCGACCCGATAGCAAAGTCCGCCGCGGCAAGCGCCGACCGCACCCCTCTCCTGGAAATCAAAAACCTGAAAATGCACTTCCCGGTCAAGGGGGGTGTCCTCATGCGGGCCAAAAAGGTTTGCAAGGCGGTGGACGATGTCACCCTCTCCATCCAACCGGGTGAAACCCTCGGGTTGGTGGGCGAATCCGGATGCGGCAAATCCACCTTGGGCAATTGCGTGGTCCGATTGAACAAACCCACCGCCGGATCCGTTCAATTCAATGGAACCGAGCTGACCCAACTTTCCCGCAAGGCCCTGAAGCCCTATCGAAAAGATATTCAGATGATCTTTCAGGATCCGGCCGAATCGCTCAATGCCCGGCATTCCGTACGAGAGATATTGGAGGAGCCCTTTATCCTGCACGGCATGGGGGAGGCCGATTTCCGCAGGAATAAAGTCGATGAACTATTGGAAAAAGTCGGTTTGCCGGCCAGTGCGGCGGATAGGTTCCCCTTCGAGTTTTCCGGAGGTCAACGCCAACGCATCGGGATCGCCCGAGCCATTGCCCTCAATCCCAAACTGATAATCTGCGATGAACCGGTTTCGGCTTTGGATGTATCGGTGCAAAGCCAGGTCTTGAACCTTTTGCTGGACTTGCAAAAGGCCATGGAACTTTCCTACCTGTTCATTGCCCACGACTTGGCCGTGGTAAAGCACATCTCCGATCGCATCGCCATCATGTACCTCGGCAAAATCGTCGAGTTGGGCCCGGCCGAAGCCATTTACCACCATCCATTTCACGCCTACACCAAAGCCCTGATCTCCGCAATTCCCATCCCCGATCCCCGAAAAAAGAGTAAACGGATCATTCTCAAAGGCGACGTGCCCTCCCCCATCGATCCACCGGAAGGCTGTGCCTTTGCCCGCCGCAGTTGGATGCCCTGCACTGAAGCAGAAGCCCGGCAGCCCGGGGTCTTCAAGGAAGTCCGCCCCGGCCATTGGGTGGAACTCCATCCCGCCACGGTGGAAAATTACCAGGAATTCCTCTAACCCGCATTTCTCGATACTGGGGGCCTCTCGCAAAGATCGCCAAGAATCGCCAAGAGGAAACCACATTAGGAATTGACCACGGATTTCACGGATAGGCCAGCCCGCCTCGGTCCCTCATCGAACCGAGTATACAGAAGCAAACTTCAAGGCTATCGAAGTCAGGTTCATTTGCTGTGAACCCTTCCATGCGGTCAGATAGGGCGGAAAAGCGGTTCATCGCCTTTCCTTCATATGAAGTTGGCGACTCCCCGGCCACGGGCTTTTGCCCGGGGTTCAGCTTTACCGTAGAGGAGAGTTTTACTCTCAAGCGGACTCCTTCTTTTGATAGCAGCGTGTTTCAGTAGGGTCCCTTTGCTCCACGGGCTTTCACCCGCTTCCTTGCTACTATGGACCCCTCTGAGACCTCGCTCCGGGCGATGACATGGTTATCTTTCCTTGTCCAATTCCGGGGAGGCTTCCCTAGCTCTGGTTCTCTTTCGGTAATCAGTCACCCCGCACAGCCCCTCGACTGCTCTTGACCGTTGCTTGATCGAGGGGCAGACTTCGCCATAAAGGTTGGCCGCTGGGGGTTATCGTGCCAAGGCCGAATCATGTTCGCTTGCGCTAAGGCTCGCACCTTTGCGAAGAAACCCAGAAGGCCAGATTTTTTCTTTGTAAGGCGTCACTACACGGTCAATCTTCATACTTTACAATGGCTAGAGAACCGCCAAGCCGGCATAACCGGTTTTAGGCACGGATGCGGGAAGAATAAGCTGTAGAATGGGAATTTGAGCGAGGCATGCCTCCTCTACGAATTGGCGGGTTGGAAAACCCACCCTCCTTTATCCAATTTTCCTCCTCTTGGCGTTACTTTGCGATCTTTGCGAGAGTCCTCTCCTTCTTCCTTCTTCCTTCTTCCTTCTTCCTTCTTCCTTCTTCCTTCTTCCTTTAATTCCTCTTGCCTGGGTGCTCCTCTTCCATTTGTGGCTACCCCCCTCTTTCCTCTTTCCTCTTTCCTCTTTCCTCTTTCCTCTGAAGCGAAGCGACTCCGCCCTCCGTTAAATCCAGTTGAAAATTCAATCCGTGGCCATCCGTGAAATCCGTGGTTGGTTCCTTTCAGCCTTTAGCCTTCAACCTTCAGCCTTTAGAATCCTTTGTGCCTTTGTGCCTTTGTGCCTTTGTGCCTTTGTGCCTTTGTGCCTTTGTGCCTTTGTGCCTTTGTGCCTTTGTGCCTCCAGGCGCCTCCAGGCGCCTTTTCCCCTCTTGCTTTTTGAAACCTGGCATCCTTTTATCAACGGCACCATGGCAACCGACGATCCAGTTTGGACCCAACTCCGTAAAGAGGCGGAAAAAACGGCCGCCAGGGAAAAGCTGCTCTCCAGCTTCCTGGAAGAGGTAATTTTGAGCCAAATGTCCCTGGAAAGGGCCATCAGTTTCCATCTCGCTCAAAAACTGGGTTGTCAGAATATACCTTCCATCACGCTGTTTGACCTGTTTTGGCAAATCGCTCGATCGGAGAAAGATTTTCAGACTGCCATCCGCGCCGATTTGAATGCGATTTTCGACCGGGATCCCGCTTCCGACGGAATCCTGGCTCCCTTTCTCTTTTTCAAGGGATTCCATTCGCTTACGGCCTACCGCTTTGGCCACTCCATCTGGAAATCCGACCGCAGGAGTCTGGCCCGTTACCTGCAAAGCCTGACTTCCGAACAGTGGGGAGTGGACATTCATCCAGCCGCCAGATTGGGCCACGGCATCCTCATCGACCACGCCACCTGCTTGGTCATCGGCGAGACCGCCGTGGTGGGTAATAACGTATCCATACTCCACGACGTTACCCTGGGAGGAACCGGCAAGGAAAAGGGCGACCGCCATCCCAAAGTCGGACACGGTGTGCTCATCGGTGCCGGGGCCAAGATCCTGGGCAATGTCAGAATCGGAATCGGCGCAAAAATCGGCGCCGGCAGCGTGGTGCTCATCGACGTGCCCAACCACCGTTCCGCGGCCGGGGTTCCCGCCCGGATCGTCGGCAAGTGCAGAGTCGATCAACCCGCCTTGAGCATGGACCATCACTTGCCGGATCCGGTTATTTGACCAACGCCGTCAGGCCAGGTTCACCGGGTTGACGTCGAACACGTCCAAAACATCTTCACTCATGGGGAAGTCCTGGCGAAGCGACAGCAACACCGGCATGGTCTTGGAAACATTTTTGGTGAAGTACCAGACCTGGTAACGATAGTAGTCCTTGATTTTTTCGATAGGGGCCGGAACCGGTCCGCGAATTTCAACCCATCCCAGGTCGGCTTCTTCGAGATGCCTCACCCACCGCTCCGCGTAAAACTCCACTTTTTCGGGATTCAGGCCGCGAAACATGTGGTGGATAAGGTTTCGGTAGGGAGGATAATCGTGCTCCTTGCGAAGTGCGAGTTCCTCCTCCAGGAATCCATCGAAATCCTCCCTGCGGGCAAACTGGATGGGGCCCACCCAGGGGGTAAAGGACTGGACCAGAACTTCCCCCGAAAGATCTCCCCGCCCGGCCCGCCCGGCCACTTGCACCAGCAGTTGGAAGGTTCGCTCGTGCGCCCTGAAATCGGGCAGGTGTAACGATATATCCGCATCGATGAGGCCGACCAGGGTGACGTTGGGGAAGTCCAACCCCTTGGCGATCATCTGGGTGCCAACCAGAATATCTATCCTGCCGCGTCGGAAATCGCTGAGAATTTGTCGGAACAGGTTTTTCTTGTTCATGGTATCGGCGTCGATCCGGACGACGGTGGCCCGCGGCAGGATCTGCTTTACGATCTCCTCGACCTTTTGCGTTCCCGAGCCCTTCCATTTGATTTTCGCCGAGCTGCATTCCGGACACCGGAACGGGGCGGAATTCTCCTGACCGCACAAGTGGCAGATCAGCTTGTTCACCTTGCGGTGAAAGGTGAGGGGTATGCTGCAATGGCGGCACTGGGCAACCCATCCGCATTGCGGGCAAATCATGCTGCGCGAGTAGCCGCGGCGGTTCAGGAACAAGATGGCCTGTTCCCTCTTTTCCACTCGATCGTGCAACATGGAAACCAGAGACCGCGACAAGGTCACGGCGCGGCGGTGGCTGATATACTCCTGCCGCATATCGACGACGTGAACCGTCGGCATGCGACGATTGTCCACGCGGTTGAAAAGGCGGTCGCAGACATACTTTTTCGTGGAAACGTTATAAAGCGATTCCAGGGAAGGAGTGGCGGAACCGAGAACGCAAACCGCATCATTCAGTTTGGCCCGGTACACAGCCACGTCGCGGGCGTGATAGCGCGGTGTCTCCTCCTGCTTGTAGGCCGGTTCATGCTCCTCATCCACAATGATGAGCCCCAGGTTGCGCAAAGGGGCGAACAAAGCCGACCGCGCCCCAACTACCACCCGGGTCTCGCCCGAGGCCAAACTGGTCCAGGCGTCCAACCGCTCCCCATCGCTCAAATGGCTGTGCCAGACCACCGTTTTGAAATTGAACCGGTTGAGCCGGGCCCTGAGCCGACCGACCGTTTGCGGGGTAAGAGCCACCTCCGGCACCAGAAAAATCACCGTTTTGCCCGACCGTATTACCGGCTGTATGGCCCGCAAGTACACCTCGGTCTTTCCCGACCCCGTCACCCCGTGGAGGAGGTGGACCTTGAATTTTCCATCTCCCAGGCTGGCGCCGATGGAATCGACGCACCGACTCTGCTCATTGGTCAACTGAAACTCCTGGTTTTGCGCCTGCTCAACTTCGCCGAATTCATCCGCGTATGCCACCCTCTCAACCGCCTCCAACACCTCCCTGATCAGTCCTTTTTCGACCAAGCCGTTCAAAACGGATAGACTCACCTTGAGCCGTTTTGCCACCAGGCTTTTTTTGAGCGGTTTTACCTGATCGCCCAAAAACCGGTAGGCCAGGGCTTGTTTGGGCGCCCTCTTCTTCAAAGCTTCCCATGCCTCGGATGAGAACTTCCCTTCCAAAACCAACCGCTTTTCCAGTTTCCGGCCCATCCCCTTCCTCACCACGGCGGGGATGAAGGTTTCGAGCAACCGTTCAAAGCCCGCCCCGTAGTAATCATGCATCCAATACATCAACGCGGTCGATTCCCGGGTCAAAGCCGGGTGTTCCATGACCAGATCGTGTAGGTTCTTCAGTTTCTCCGGGGCCATCCGTCCCTCATCCGGAAGCTCCATGACGACCCCCAACTCCTGCCGGTTGCGAAGGGGTATGCGCACCAGACACCCTCGCTTCAGTTTATCACGCAAAACCGCCGGAACGCGGTATTCGAGCAGTTTTTCAAACCCCCTGAGGGGTAGAACGAGGGCGATTTCGGGAGTCCTTGGCATAATTTATGGCAATTCCCCAAACATCCAACATTGACGCGGGCCAGTTTGTCGCTTCTAATCTCAGAGTCTAGGCAAATTCATTCATCCCCCGTCGCAATTGTGGCCGTCGAATACGGAAGAGAAAGCTTCAAATCCCGTCTGGCTGATCTGGGACTGCGCGTAACCAGCCAGAGAATGGCCATTTTCCGCGCTGCCCGGCAATCCCATGAGCACTTCACGGCGGAGGAACTGCTGGAGCATTCCCGCAGGATCGACCATACCGTCAGCCGCGCCACCGTCTACCGCACCCTGCCCATTCTCACGGAAAGCCGGGTGGTGCGGGAAGTCGATATCGGGAAAAACTACAAGTTCTACTGCCCCTCCCGTGAAGAGGAACCATCGCAGGCCCAGGTGATTTGCACGGATTGCGATAAGATCTTCGAGATGGACGCTCCTTTTCTCGAATGGTACGGACAATCCGTGGCCACAAAACTGGGTCTATCCGTGGAAGATCAGCGGCTTCAGGTCAGCGCCTCCTGCGAGCGCTTGAAGAGCAACGGTTGCTGCGAGAATTGCGCGAATGATGAGCGATCAGCATAATTTCGAAATTTCCTTTTACGAAAGCATCCTGAAAAAGGACCCAAAATTTGTTGAAGTCATCGAACTTCTGGGCGGGCTCTACACCCGCGCCGGGCGCATCGACGACGGCTTGAAAATGGACCGGAAACTGGTCCGGTTGAGGCCGGGCAACCCGGTGGTTCATTATAATTTGGCCTGTAGCCTGGCCCTGAAGCGCCGCTTGAAGGACGCCTTGACGGTTCTGACCAAGGCGGTGGAACTCGGTTACCGGGACATCAAATGGGTGCAGGAGGATCCGGACCTGGAAAACCTGCGCGGTCACCCTTCCTATCAGAGGTTGCTGGATGACCTGAACGCGAAATTGCAGGAAAGTTAGTGTGGTGTTCTGTAAATTCATTCACACAAACTGCGAGTTCCGAGGTCGCGGGAGAAGGGGTCTGATCCCGACGGGCGTGCAAGGGAATTTCTGGGACACCACATTAACAACCTCTGGAAAACCCCAAACCTCAAAAGCCCCCATCGGCGTTCAATAACGTTTTGCCTTTTCCCTTAAGGTCTCTACCCCCTAAGTATTTATTTGATTCATCCCGTGCCCGAAGCGCTTGCATACGATCCGCTGGTAGTTTCCTCCATCGATTTTCAGGAGGAACCTCTCACCCATATTCAAGAGGAAATCCTGCAACTGAAAAAAGAGCGCAACGCCATTATCCTGGCCCACAATTACCAGATAGATCCCATCCAACGGATCGCCGACTACGTGGGAGATTCCCTCGGCTTATCCTACCAGGCGGCGAAAGCAAATGCGGATGTCATCCTGTTTTGCGGGGTTCACTTTATGGCGGAAACCGCCAAAATCATCAATCCGCACAAAACCGTCGTCCTTCCCGACCTCGAAGCCGGTTGCTCCTTGGCAGATTCCTGTCCCGCCCCGAAACTTCAAGCTTATAAGGATGCCCATCCCGATACCTACGTGGTGGCGTATATCAATTGCTCCGCCGCCGTAAAAGCCATCAGCGACGTCATCTGTACCAGTGGAAACGCCGTCCAAATCGTGCAAAGGGTTCCGGAGGATAAGGAAATCCTGTTTGTCCCGGACCAGAACCTCGGTCAATGGGTAGCAAAACTGACCGGACGGCGGCTGAAGCTGTGGCCAGGGAGTTGTTACGCCCACGTCTTGTTCACCTTTCAATCCCTAGAAAGACTGCGGGCTCAATTTCCCGGAGCCCCCATAGTGGCCCATCCCGAGTGCGTGGAATCCGTGCGAGACATGGCCGATGAAGTCTGCAGCACCGAGGGAATGCTGGGCTTTTGCCGCAGCCATCCCTCCCGGGACATCATCGTGGTTACCGAAACCGGCATGCTCAATCGACTCCGCCGGGAAATTCCTGGAAAGCGCTTTATCGCCGGTCCCACAGACACCTGCGCCTGCAACGATTGCCGGTTCATGAAAATGAACACCGTGGAAAAAATGCGGGATGCCCTGGCCAACCTGTCCCCGGAAATCGAGCTGGAAGAATCGATCCGCCAAAATGCCTTCCTGCCCATAAAACGCATGCTCGACTGGAGCAACTAGCGCGCAGAGCGAGAGGGAAGTCGCTTCGCTCCAGAGGAAAGAGGGAAGAGGAAAGGGGGAAGAGGGAAGAGAGGTGGAGTGGTGGAAAAATCAAGGACTTAGAGAGCTGTAGGAGGGGGTTTATCCCCCGATCTTTCGAACGGCCTCACTGCAATCGGGGGATAAACCCCCTCCTACAATTCGATCACGATGATTTGCTTCTCCCGGGGGTCATCCGGTTCAAACCCCGGATTCAGCGCCAGAACGTTTGAACCGGGCGCGTATCCAGAAGATGACTCCGCCGACCATGGACAGCGGGAGAAGGGAAAGCGCTGCGGTGGAAAGGTAGAAGGCTACGCGGGTCTCCTCATTGGCGCTGAAGCATACCGGGCATGCCTCTGCCTGCGCCAGCGCCGCCAACAGCATCCAACCCACCCGGAAAATTATTGAATTGCGCTTCATCAAACCGATCAGGACAGGTATACGAGATAGTAGAGAATGGGCCAAATACCAACCACAAAATACCAGAACACCTGGGTTCCCAGAAAGCGGGACTCGGATTGTCCACGGGGTCCAAAGGTTAGAAACAAGTGGAGCATTGCCACCAGGGCGGCCACCGCATGCAAGGCGTGAAAACCGATGATGACGTAGAAGAAACTACCGTAGAGACTTGAGGTCACGGTGAGGCCGAAGCCGAGTAATTTGGTCCATTCGTACCCCTGAACGGTGACAAAAATGCCGCCCAGAACGACGGCCAATCCCAGCAATTTCCTGGAGCCGACAAAGTCTCCAGCCCGAAACCTTACGTTGGCCCTGTAGAATATGAAGCCACTGGCCAGCAATATGACGGTGGTCATCGCGGTTACGTTCACGGGCAAGCGGGGCTGCCCCAAAGGCGGCCATATGTCGGCGTCCGCCTTGATGATGAGAAAGGAGCTGATGAGGGCGGCAAAGAGCATGACCTCCGTCAAAATAAAGGCCACCATGGCCAGGAGGCTGCTTGGAATGACCGGACCCTTCCGCGTCAAGGTTCTGGCGGATCCAACCGATTCAGCTCTGGGCAAGGCGGAGGAGGGCATGGCGAAAAATCAATGGGGCGCCGCTTCGGTCTCGTCCCCGGCAGTCTCCTCTTCCGGGTGATGGACGGCAATTTCTTCCTCGGTTGGCTCGACGTAGTTGCTGAACCAGCGTTGGCCGTCAGGCTTCATGACATCCGGGGCAAACCCCGTGAAAAGAACCAGCAGTAATAGCAAGGTGGCAAAGAGGAGGTACCATATGTACTTGAGCTCTATATTGAGGTGCATGAAGTAGGCGCAAACCATGCCGGCCTTGACCAGGGCGATGCCAAAGGCGGTGATGAGGGTAAGCCATTGGATGCCGAGGGTGGGACCGATGATGCTGACGGCCAAAAGAACGAGCAGGATGATCCAGATTTTGACGTACCTTCCCGAGGAGTGATCGTCGTGATGTTCTGCTGCTTCAGACATATCTCTTTCCTGGGCTTGCCATCATTTGGCGATGTAGAGAAGCGGGAAAAGGAAGATCCAGACCACGTCCACAAAGTGCCAGTAGATGCCAATGGCTTCGACGCGGTGGAGGTTCTTGCCCTTTTTCACATCCTGGGCGATGATTCCCATGATGACCATGCCGCACAATACGTGGAAACCGTGCAGGCCGGTAGCGGTGTAGTAAAAAGACCAGAACACGCTTTTGAGCATGGTGTAGCCATGCATGATTTCGGAAGTGTACTCGTAGGCCTTCACCAGCATGAACACCCCTCCCCCTCCTATGGTGTACCAGATGTAGCGGAAGGAGCGCTTGGTATCGCCGACCTCCGCAGCTTGGTGGGCCAGCACCACGAACAAACTGGAGGTCAGCAGGACGAAGGTGTTGAAGCCACCGGCGTAGGGGTTGGTGTGCGCGGCTTCATACCCCCAACTGGTATGCAGCAGCCGAAACATCAGGTAGCTCATGAGCAACCCGCCAAAAATTACGATTTCTGAGGCGAGCACCCACCAAACCGCCAACCTCGAGGTCGGAATGCCGGTCGAGCTGCGGGAAGTCGCTATGGGAACTTGAAACGCCATATCAATGATCGATAGCTTCGGATTCAGGATTTGGCCGGGTCGGGTCCGGGCTCGTCTTGCGGCCAGTAATCCGTTTCCCGGTCGGGGTGACTGTATTCATACGGGCCGCGATAAACGGTGGGGAACTCGGCGAAATTGCCATGTGGAGGAGGGGACGGAACGGTCCATTCCAGGGTGTTGGCCTTCCAGGGATTGATCGGAGCCTTTTTCCCTTTCATCCAACTGTAGACCATGTTGGCAATGAAGATGAACTGAAAGGCCAACATGAAGATGAGGGAGACCGTGGCGATAATGCGCAGGTTTTGGAGGTCCTGGGTATAGAGATCCGGGAAGTGGACATAGCCGGATATTCGCCGGTGCTGGCCGGCGGCGCCCAGGATGAACAAGGGGATGAAAATGAAGTTGAAGGGAATGATCGTTCCCCAAAAGTGGACCTTGCCCCAATATTCGTTCAGCATGCGTCCGAACATCTTGGGAAACCAGAAGGTAATGCCGGCGTAAAATCCAATAATGGCAATGGGCACGAAGGTGTAGTGGAAGTGAGCCACCACGAAATAGGTGTCGTGGTAATATACATCCAAGCCACTGGCTCCGAGGAAGATGCCCGTCACCCCTCCAATGAGGAATTCCGCCATGAAGGCCAGGGACCACAGCATGGGTGTGCTGAAGGTTATGGACCCCCCGTACAAGGTGGCGATATAGACAAAGCACAGCTCGGCTATGGGAACCGAAATAATTAAAGTGGTAACCGTAAACAAATTGGCCATGCGCGGGTCGATTCCCGCGATGAACTGGTGGTGAGCCCAAACCACAAAGCTCAAAAT
Organism: Opitutales bacterium; assembly: GCA_964291575.2. Taxonomy (GTDB): domain Bacteria; phylum Verrucomicrobiota; class Verrucomicrobiia; order Opitutales; family UBA2995; genus JAABVD01. The sequence continues at coordinate 809,696 of OZ219851.1, forward strand.
CCCGGTGGCAAATACGGAGTAGAGAATCGTCTTGTAGCCAAATAGCTTCTTGCGGGCAAATACCGCCATTATCTCGGCCACGATTCCCATGGCGGGCAACAGAACCACGTAAACTTCCGGGTGGCCGAAGAACCAGAACAAGTGCTGCCAAAGTATGGGACTCCCCCCCATATCCGGATTGTAAAACCCTGTCCCGACCAATTGGTCGAACAACAGCATGACGGCTCCTGCCAGAAGGGGACCGACCGAGAGCATGAAGAGGATGCTGGCGATGACGATCATCCACAACACGATGGGGATATCGTACATCTTCATCCCCGGGGCCCGGGCGTTCATCAGGGTCGTGATAAAATTGATCCCGCCCAGCAGGAAGGCCACAAACTCCAACCCCACCGCGATGACCCACATGGGAGCGCCCATGGGCGTGGCATTGTATTGCGCTTCTGCCGACAACGGCGGATATGCCGTCCAGGAACCCCCGAAACCGCCGTTCGGCACAAAGAACGAGGCGATGAGGACCAGGGCGCTGAGCAGAAAAATCTGGTAGGATAACCGGTTGATGCGCGGAAACACCATGTCGTCCGCGCCAATCATCAGGGGAATGAGAAAATTGCCGAATGCCGCGATCAATACCGGCATGGCAAACCAGAAAATCATGATGGTCCCGTGGTTGGTAACCAGGGAATTGTAAGCCAGTTCCGATACGTGCCCAAATCCAGGGACGTCGATTCCCGGAAAGGCCAACTGCATGCGGAACACGTAAACGAAAAATCCACCTATCAAGGCCATGAACAGCCCGGTAAACATGTACTGGAAGCCAATGATCTTGTGGTCTGTGGAAAAGACGTACTTTTGCCAAAAACTCAATTCATGATGAGTATGGGCTTCGGACATGACTTCAGACGCTAAGGATGGATGGTTCAGAGGGGAGAGGCCGAGGCCAGAGCCTGGCCGGGCATGGTGGAATAGCGCTGGTTGAGCCACTGTTCGTGGTCATAGGCCGACTTGATGAAGATGCGAGCCGCCATCAGCCCATGTCCCAACCCGCAAATTTCCGTGCACTGGATATCGAATTCCCCGGTTCTTGTCGGCCTGAACCATCCCACAATGGTTCGGCCCGGCACGGCGTCCTGTTTCAGGCGGAAAACCGGCACGGAAAAGGAGTGGAGCACGTCAGTGGCTTCCAGTTCGAAATGGTAGGTGGCGCCCTCCATGACGTGGAGTTCGTCCACCACGGCAATGTCGTCCTCGGTGCGCAATATGCCATCGGCCCCCGGGTGGACGAAAGTCCAGGCCCATTGCTGGGCCACGATCCCAATGGTCAGATCCGGTTCGGGCAACCGCTGCTTGATATTGTACCATACCGCAATGGCGCCCCATACGATGGCGACGTCAAAAACCAGAACGAGGTAATGGGGGATGGAAATCCACCTCTTGTGCCGCTTTTTCTCCCCGGAAACATACTGAGCTTTCCGGCCCGCCTTTTTCCGGTAGCGGAACATGAAATAGAAAAAAACGATCTCCGCAGCCAGGAACCAGATCCCCACAATCCAGAATATCAAATCGTTGAGAAAATCGATATCCCCGGCAAACGATGAGGCGCGGACTAAATAGGCTTCGATCATGGGGCTATTCTCTGCTGCGGACGCTAAACCGGTTTACAACACGAAAATGAAGACAACTGCCGCGAAAGCCACCGCAAAAAATGTCAAAACGAGAAATGTTCGGGTGGCGATTTTATGGGGGAGATCTTTGCTCATGGAGGCGAGAAGGGTTGAAAGGTTAATTCTCCAGGGATATGGAACGGATATAGGCGATAACGTCTTTCATGGCCTGTTCGTCCGCCAGCGTCAAGGTCATGGGGCGCATTTGCATTCCCCCAATGTCCTTGGGATTGGTTCCACGTATGCCTTCCTTGAATTTTTTCAGGGAGGTCAACATGTACCAGTCGCTCTGGTATTTCAGAGAGGGAGTCCTGAGCGCTTCCACACCCTGGGCATCCGGGCCATGGCAGGCCAGGCAGAGGGCGTAGGCAGCCTGACCCTTGACCGGGTCGCCGCCCTCCAGGGAGTCCTCCGGCACTTTGGGAGTGAACGTGGCAACGTAGGCGGCCACGTCCTTTATGGCCTGCTCGTCCACCAGCGTCATCGACATGGGGCGCATTTGCAGCCCCGTCGTATCGCGGGGATCCGCCCCGCGAATTCCATGCTTGAAATTGTGCAATTGCGCCTCGATGTAATAGGCCGGAAGCCCCGCGATCTGGGGAGCATTGAACAATTTGTTGCCGTGGCCTTCCGGACCATGGCACGCTATGCAGGTAATATAGGCAATTTTCCCCTTCTCGATATCCTGGCCGACCAGACCAGGGCCCGCCCAACCCAGAATGAGGCCAAAAACCAGGAAAGGCCGGATCTTTGGAACCTTTGAGAAGAATGTTGGGTCGGGAAACATTTGTTGCCGGATAAGTGGCCAATCATTTTTGGGTTATTTATTTTTTCAACGCATTTCCAACCCGAGGGTTAAAGAATGGCCCCCTCACTGAAAATTATAAGAAGCGATTATGCCCATTATGCATTTCTTTTACAGCCAAGCCGTTCAGAGGAAGTCGCTTCGCTCCAGAGGAAAGAGGAAAGGGGGAAGAGAGAGTGTTGGAAGTCGCTTCGCTCCATTGGTCAGCAGTCAGTAGTCAGTGGTCAGATTTCAGAGGTGAAAAGAGGGGGGAGATTTAAAGGAAGAAGGAAGAATGGGAGGCGCGAAGAAAATCGTGATCGATAACTAACATGGATGAACAGGATGGACAGGATTTAACGGAGGGGGGACATCCCTGTCCCCTGCAAAATCTTGATCGTGATCGAATTGTAGGAGGGGGTTTATCCCCCGATTGCAGTGAGGCCGTTCGAAAGATCGGGGGATAAACCCCCTCCTACAGCTCTCCAAGTCCTTGATTTTTCCATTACCCCATCACTCCACCCCTCTTTCCTCTGAAGCGAAGCGACTCCGCCCTCCGTTAATTCCAGTTGAATATTCAATCCGTGGTCCCCCCCTCTCAGCAACTCAGCATCTCTTACCTTTGCGTCCTTTGCCTCTTTGCGGCTTTGCGAGAGACTCCTCTTCACGTTTTCTTCCCAGTTGAAAATTCAATCCGCAATTATCCGTGCTCATCCGTGAAATCCGTGGTTGGTTCCTTTCAGCCTTTAGCCTTCAACCTTCAGCCTTTAGAATCCTTTGTGCCTTGGCGTCAGCCAATTCCTCATTCCTAATTGACGCGAAGGGCCTTATCCTGTTCATCCATGTTAAATTTACTAATTCCTGATTGGCGCCGCAGGCGCCCACTTCCCACTTCCCTCTTCCCTCTTCACTCTTCACTCTCCACACTTCACTCTTTCCTCTGGCGCGAAGCGCCTCATATGCGCCTTACATTTTGCTTTCTCATCCTCCTGCTTGGGCCCTCCATCGGCGCCCAAACCTTTACCCCCACCTCGGATGGGATTTATGCCGTTTTCAACGTATCCCTTCGGCAATCCAACAGGGAATTCGCCACCAAGCAGTTTGCCGCCCGCTTACATTATCAGGAAGCACCGGTCACGGTAGCCAATTTTGTCGGTCTGGCCGAGGGGACCTATGAATGGTACGACTTTCAAACCCATACGCTGCAAAGCAATACGCCTTTTTTCGACGGTACGGAATTTCACAGGATAGTAGAAAATCTCATCATCCAGGCCGGATCCCCCGACGGCTCTTTGGGCGGCGGCCCGGGTTGGACCATACCCGATGAAATAGTATCCGAGTTGAAACATGAGGGCGGGGGTGTGCTATCCATGGCCAACTCCACCACCTCCCAGGGAACAAACCTCAATTCGGGTGGCAGCCAGTTCTTCATAACCATGGTTCCCTTTCCGGGACAGGAAGGGCGATTGTCGGTCCTGGATGGGAGACATGCCGTCTTCGGGGAAATTGTGGAGGGATTGAACGTTGCCCAGGAAATCGGACGGGTTCCGCTTTCCGGTTCACGACCCCATACGGACTGGCCCGTAACCATCGAATCCGTCAGAATAATCCGGCAGGGGGCAAGCGCACAGGCTTTCAATCCCACCGATTACTGGCAACCCCCCACTTTCCGCAGGGGCGAATTGGAAACCAGATTCACCGTGGAGGACCACGACGCCAATCCGGATACCGCCCCGGTCCCGGTTCTGGAATGGACCTTCCTCAGAGACCGCGGCAACCAATACTATATCGAAGATTCCAACGATTTGAAGACTTGGAGAATAGCCCATGATTTTCGAAGGGCCGTGGCGCGCCAGGACCTGCCCATACGCCTCGATATCAGGAACGACATCGCTTCTGATGACCGGCACTTTTACCGCATGCTGGAACTGGTCTATCCGCCGCTTCCCGAACCACCCCTGCAAGGGACTTCCGGAACAAACCTGACCCTTCAATTGGATCAGGTCCAAGTCGACCCGGAAAGAGTCCCCTTTCTGCCCGAATCGTTGAGTTTTACCCTGCTGAGCAATCACCAAGGGTACTGGGAACTCAAACGGTCCGATAACGACACCATGAGGCCCATCGGCGAAATTGCTTCCTACCAATGGTGGAATTTAGCCGACAAGCATCAGGTAACTTTGCATCTGGATGGATTCACGGGCTTGCAAGCCTACCTTACCCCAACCTCCCCCAATTCCGGGAATGCTTTTGTGCATTACCTGACCTCCAGGCCGGAAGGGGTCAATATCACGGGAACCTATTCGCTCAGAAGTGAAAATGAAGGGAGAACCCGACTCGACAAAGAAGGCCTCAAATTGATTTTCAATATCGACGACACCACCCTGCAAGGCGATCCCTTCACAACGACATTTGAAATCGACTTCTGGGATCAACTGGAAAACCAGAACCCCGAGGCCGTTATTCACTATGAAGGAGGTTGGAAAGCGACCTCTTCCAACAGCGAATTCGTCGACCTCGGCCGGTTGATCTACCACTGGTTTGAAGCGGATGGAAAAATTCAACTGCTTCTCGGCTTCGATTTCATTGACGGCATCCATTTGCAGTTGGACAGCCCTTTGGCCGCCTCCGGCACAGGCGATGCCTATTTCAGGTCCGGGGCGCAATTCGATACCGTCAGCTATACTTCCGGGACCGGAGATGCCCGACCGGCAACCTTCGATAAGAACCTTACCAAGTTGACGCTGAATATCGACCTCGAAGGTGAAGTATCCGGGAAAATCGTTATCGATTTTTGGGATAATTCCCAGGGCAGATACGAGTCGAGCCGAACCGATCAGGAGGAAACGACAACGGGAACCGTCCGCTTCTACGAGTGGGTCGAATCCAATGATGAAACCTGGGTAAATTTAACCTATGACGGCCAGCTCCTCGACATGCGTGTGTTTCTCACCGAAACTGCCCCCGGTTCCGGCAGGGCCAAAATTCATATCCAGGAAAATCGTTCCGTTTTAGATGCGACGTATACCATCGGCCAAGGCGAACCCCGACCTGAGTCCTGATGGAGAACCAACCACAGAGGGCCCAGAGAACACAGAGGTTTCTTTGAAAAATCGTAACTACTCAGGTCTCCATAGCCTAGTTCTATCTTGATCTTGATCGTGATCGTGATCGTGATCGAAAATTCCTGAGAAATTGACCAATAGAGTAGACGAGGGGGCCAGCCTGAAGGCAAGCCCGCCTCGTCCCTCATCGAACCGAGTATACAGATTTCCAGTTGACGGCTCTCCTGCAAACTTCACCGTTAGGCTATCGAAGTCAGGTTCATTTCGCTTTGATTTCACACCCTTCATGCGGTCAGATAGGGCGGAAAAGCGAAATTTCCTCTCGTTCTTCGCCTTTCGGTAGAGCTTCCATCGCAGAGGAATGAGTAGTTGGCTGACTCCCCGGCCACGGGCTTTAGCCCTGGCCCGGGGTTCAGCTTTACCGTAGAGGAGAGTTTTACTCTCAAGCGGACTCCTTCCTTTTGATAGCAGCGTGTTTACAGTAGGGTCCCTTTGCTCCACGGGCTTTCACCCGCTTCCTTGCTACTATGGACCCCTCTGAGACCTCGCTCCGGGCGATGACATGGTTATGCTTTCCCATGTTTCGTTGTCCACCGCCCGACCGTGGGCGGCACGACTCCGGGGAGGCTTCCCGGTTAGCTCTGGTTCTCTTTCGGTGCGCGCTTTCATCAGTCACCCCGCCCAGCCCCTCGACTGCTCTTGACCGTTGCTTGATCGAGGGTTGCAGACTTCGCCATATCCGGGAGGTTGGCCGCTGGGGGTTATCGTGTAACGAGGCCGAATCATGTTCGCTTGCGCTAAGGCTCGCACCTTTGCGATCAGGGGGATTCCATCCCCCTTCGCCTGCCACAAGGGCAGACCGCTTCGTTTCGCGTGCTTTGTCACCGCCACACGCCGAGGCGTCACTACATGTTGAACGGTCAATTAACATGGATCATACTTTACAATGAGCTAGAGAACCGGCCAGAGCCGGCATAACCGGATTCCACGGACAGGCACAGATAATTAACCGAATTGGAGCTGTAGGAGGGGCTTTACGCCCCGATAAAGGCGCCGTTGGCGCCAAGTGGAAAGTGGAAAGAGAAAAGTGGAAAGTAGGGGTAAATTAGAGATTCGGCCAAGAGCTACCATGCTTCGCAACGCTACGCACGGCACAGCGTCAGGGCATCTTTGCCTACAGCAACAGGTTCCTAGATGCTGGAAGCTCGAAAGTGGCTTCTTTATTCAACCTTCTTCCTTCTGCCTTCTTCCTTTAAATTTCGCCCCCTCCTACAGCTTAATCGGTTATCAATAAAACATCCTCCCGGACCATTGTTCAAGATACCTGAGTAGTTTCGAAAAATCTTTGCGCTTCTTTGCGAACTTTGCGAGAGTCCTCTCCAATCTCCCTTCAGCCTTAAGCCAATGAGATCTCTACTGACAATTGCCCTTTCCATCACTTTCTGTCTTCCCGGTGTTGGCGCCGATAACGAAGCCCCTGGAAAAAACGTCATCGTCTTTCTGGTGGACGATCTCGGCTGGAAGGACCTGAGTTGCTACGGGAGTTCATTTTACGAGTCTCCGCGTATCGATGCCCTGGCCAGGGAAGGGGCTCAATTCACCAACGCCTACACCCCCAACCCGGTCTGCTCCCCCACCCGGGCCGCCATCATGACAGGCCGCTACCCTTCCCGCGTCGACATCACCGACTGGATTCAGGGGATGAAGCCCAAAAATCCGCGGTTGGTCACTCCGCAAGACCGCGACAATCTCGCCCTGGAGGAGGTAACCATTGCGGAGGTTCTCCGGGAACAGGGCTACCAGACATTTTTCGCCGGGAAATGGCACTTGGGCGATGAGGGACACTTTCCCGAAGACCAGGGATTCGACATCAACAAGGGGGGCCATCACAGGGGCGGCCCACCCGGTGGATATTACGCTCCTTTCAATAATCCCAAGCTCGAAGACAAACCCGACGACCATTACCTGACCGACCGGCTGACCGACGAATGCATCCATTTCCTGGAATCGCGGGACCAGGAAAAACCCTTTCTCCTCTACATGGCCTATTACACCGTCCATACTCCCATTCAGGGCTGGGACGTTTACGACGAATATTTCGCCGAAAGAAAGAAAGCTCTCCCCAATGGTGGAGAACCCCAAACCCGCAAGGAACACGACGGCCTCACCCGGATCAACCAGTCCGACCATAAATACGCCGCCATGGTAAAAGCCCTGGATAACAGCGTCGGCCGCATCCTCGACGCCCTCGAATCCATGGCCCTGGAGGACCAAACCATCATTATATTCACATCTGACAACGGCGGACTCTCCACCCTGGCCAGAATTGCTCCCACCTCAGAACTCCCCTTGCGCGCCGGAAAAGGCTGGTGCTACGAGGGCGGCATTCGCATTCCAACACTCATCCGAGCGCCCGGCATTGAAGCGACCGCCAAAAAAATTGACACCCCGATCATCAGCATGGATTTCTTTCCCACCATTCTCGATTTGGCCGGGTTGCCCCTCAGGCCCGAACTCCATCTGGACGGCCTGAGCTTGAAGCCGTTACTCGAGGGTAAACCTCTCGAGGACCGCCCGCTCTTCTGGCACTATCCGCATTACCATGGATCAACCTGGAAACCGGGAGCGGCCATACGGGTTGGGGATTGGAAACTGGTGCATTCCTACGAGTGGGAAACTGTGGAACTCTACAACCTGAAGGACGACATCGGGGAATCCAAGGACCTCTCCGAACAATATCCGGAAAAGACCCGGGAGCTGCTCGACAAGCTCGAAGAATTGCAAAGGGAAACGGGTTCAAAAATTCCCTATGCGAAAAAATAATTCCTAGATTCTGGATGAGCCTCTCGCAAAGCTCGCCAAGATCGCGAAGAGGCGCCCTTGGCGCCAATTAATAATTATCCGGCTTCGGTGGAACAGGAGTTCCGAAGGTGGGTTATCCAAACCAACTCCTTACGGTAGAGACTCTGGAATAGAATGAACTGCAAAGCAGTTCCACTCCAAAGCCCAGTGTCGCGTAGCGCACACTGGGTAGGAATGGGAACAAATTACGAACCCCAAAGGGGTTCCACATCGAAACTGAATAATCACGGCGCAAAGCCACCAATCTAAGTGCGACGGACAGGCAGGCTTCACCTTATTGGCGCCGGAGGCATGCTTCGCCCCTGTTCATCCTGGCGAATCCAGGGTTCATTTTCGATCACGATTCACTCATTGATTTTTCCTAATTCCTTCTTCCTTCTTCCTAATTGGCGCCCCTGGGCGCCTCTTCCCCTCTTTCCTCTGGCGCGAAGCGCCTATAAACGAGGAACGGTCATTCCTCCGTCCACCAGGATGACCTGGCCGGTGGAATAGGGAAAGTCTCCCCGGGCCAGAGCCGCCACCGCCTTCCCCACGTCCTCGGGGTAACCCCAGCGCTCGGTGATGTTCATTCCCTCCTCTATGAGCCGGTCATATTTTTCCGCCACCCCTGCCGTCATATCGGTTTTGATCACCCCGGGACGCACTTCGTAAACAGGGATGTCGTATTGCCCCATGCGGGCGGCAAAGACCTGACTCATCATGCTGAGCCCCGCTTTGGCGATACAGTATTCCGCACGATTGGTGGAAGCCACCGTGGAAGAGATAGAGGAAATGGTCACGATGCATCCCCAAAAGGATTTATCCGCACGCTTGGCTTCGGCCATATCCCGGGCAATGGCCTGACTGAGGAAAAACGCTCCCTTCAAATTGATCCCCATTACCAGGTCATAGTTTTCCTCGGTGGTCTCGAGGACGTCGAGGCGGCCGGGGGAGCCAATGCCAGCATTGTTGACCAACAGTTGAATGGCACCTCCGGCAAAGCTGCGCGCCACCTGCAAAATGCTCGATCGCCCTTCGGCGCTACCAATATCTCCGCGGGCATAGACCGCCTCGACCCCACTCGAACGCAGGGCATTCATGGTTTCCTGGATGGAAGCCTCCGCCCGCACCCCGTTGATGACCAAATTCCATCCCTCATCCGCTAATTTGGAAGCGATTCCAAAACCGATGCCGCGAGTTCCACCCGTAACCAAAGCCGTTTTCATATTCTTTCCCTTCAGGTTAAGTCTTTCACTTCGAGCCACCGGCGCTCCTTCCAGCTTCTCAGGCCGAGTTCGGCCAACTGGACGCCTTTGGCCCCTTCCAGCAGGGTCCAACGGAACGGTTCGTCCAATACGACGTGCCTCAGGAACAGCTCCCACTGCGCCTTGAAGGCGTTGTCATAGACTTCCTGCTCCGGGACCTTGGCCCAGTCCTCATAAAAATCAATCGGCTGCTCAATATCCGGATTCCAAATCGGTCTGGGCGTGTTGTTGGCGTGCTGGACATGGCAATCGCGCAAGGTGGCCAGAGCCGATCCCTTTTCTCCATCCACCAGCAAGGTAAACAAATCGTCGCGGCGGACGCGTGTGGCCCAGGACGAATTGAAATTCACCACGATTTCACCTTCCGGTCCCTCGATTTCAAACATGGAGTAGGCCGCGTCATCGGCGGTACAGGCATAGGCAGCCCCGTACTCGTCCACGCGCTCCTTGATGTGAGTGGCCCCTCGGCAATTCACCGCCCTTACCGGACCCAGTAAATTGTCCAGGACGTAGCGCCAGTGGCAAAGCATATCGATGATCATTCCTCCGCCATCCTCTTTGCGGTAATTCCACGATGGTCTCTGCGCCGGTACGCTCGTGCCTTCAAATACCCAGTAACCGAATTCCCCCGTCGCGGCAAAAATACGGCCCAGGTATCCGGAGTCTATGACCCGCCGCAGCTTTGCCAGACCGGGCAGCCATAATTTATCCTGAACCACCCCGCTCTTCACCCCCTTGTCCTCGCAAAATCGATGGAGCGCCAGCGCACTTGCGGTATCGACCGCAGTCGGTTTTTCACAGTATACGTGCTTTCCGGCCGTGGCCGCCGCCTTCACGGCATCGGCCCTGCGCAAAGTGCTCTGGGCGTCGAAATAGACCGGATAGGCGGGATCCGACATCACGTCATCCGGAGCTGTGGACCATTTTTCGACCCCCGATAGCTCGACCAGCCGCTTCAACTTTACCGGATTCCGGCCCACCAGGATGGGATCGGGCACGATCGTTTCCGTCGGGCTCACCGGAACGCCGCCCTGCTTTATGATCTCGACGATGGATCGCATCAAATGCTGATTGGTGCCCATGCGCCCGGTCACCCCGTTCATTATTATTCCTACAGTATGTGTCTTCATGTTCCCACTCCTCATCCGAATTGTTAGGGAAGGTTGAGGTACGCTTCCTTTATCTTTAACAAAAATTCATCCTGATCCATGGCCCAATAGCGGTTGGAAAAGATTTCCACTTCCTCATAGCCGGAAAATCCCGCCGCCCTTACCCATCGACTGATTTGGGGGATGTCGATTACGCCTTCTCCCATCAAACCGCGGTCGTTCAACATGTCATCGGGCCGGTCCTTCCAATCGCAGATGTGGAAGGAGAAGAGCCGCCCCTTCTCGCCGGCGGCCTTTATTCCGGACTCAAGCCGATCGTCCCACCAGACGTGGAAAACGTCCAGGGTTATGCCGAGACACGGATGGTCCAGGACATCGCAAATCGCATTGGCCTGCCCCAGGGTGGAAACGGCGCTGCGGCTATCCGCGTACATGGGATGCAACGGTTCAATACCCAATTTCACTCCCGCCGCCTGGGCATGGGGAAGAACCGCTTCCAATCCTTCCGCCACCTGTTTGCGCGATTCGAATAACGACTGCCCGGGAGTCGCCCCAACTACCAGCACGATCAAGGGCGCGCCCAATTCGGACGCTTCGTCGATGATTTTCTTGTTTTCCCCTATCGCTTTCTGGCGATCCAATCCCTCCAGGGCTGTAAAGAACCCTCCGCGAACATAGGAAACGATGTCCAGCCCCTCATCGCGCACCATACGACCGGCATCGGCCATGGCGCCTTGGAAGCCGCGGGCCGCATCCAGCCATATGGACATGCCCTTCACCCCGGCCGCCCCATATTTGCGCGCGGCGGTTTCCAGATCCCAAGGTTTGGTCGTGATGGTATGGATACACAAATTGTCCAGTGTCATGTCTCGATGATGGGCGGTGGATGCTCTTTTCCGGTCAAAATCCGTGGTTTCTCAATTCCTCATTCCTTATTGGCGCGAAGTGCCCGCCTCTGTGTTCTCGGTGTCCTCTGTGGTTGTTAATTCAAACGCGAGGAAGGCATCCGAAAAAGGTGTAATACGGTTCGTTGGTTACCATGCGGTGAAGGTATAGCGCTACTTCTCGCATGTGGTAATCGCCCCACTGGCTCGACTCTCCCGAGGCTATTGTCTGGCCTTCCGGCACATGATCCCAACCGTTTGGCTGGTGGTAAATGGAATGGAGCAGCAACCCCTGGTGCCGGGGATCTTCACTTAAATAGCGATCCGATAGGAGCGACTTCACCGTAGACAAGCCGGCCTGCCAGTAACGTCTCCCCTCGTCCGTTTTCCTTCCCAACAGATTTCCGAGCCTCAATAATCCCTGGGCGCCGATTGCCGCGGCGGAGCTGTCCACGGGCTCCCAATGATTGAAGGGATCGGCCGGCCCGTCCCGCCAATCGCCCAGGCGGTGCAGGTTGGGGGCGCCTCCATCCCAATAGGGAATTCCATCCGCCGCCGTGTTGGCCATGAACCAATCGCAAGTGGCCTTGGCCGCCTGCAGGCAGATTTCGCGGAAGGCGTCCCTGCCCCCCCAGTCGTCCAAGGCGGCTTCCTCCAAGGTGGCGATGAACTCCAATTCTTCCGCAAAACCCAGCATGGCCCAGCTCAACCCGCGCGTCCAGGTGGTGTATCCGCTAAACCCCTGTTGCGCGTTCGGACAACGGAACCGCCCATCATTGGAGTTGAAAACGGCTTCGTGCGCAGTGCGGCCCCATTCGTCATAACTGTCACGGCCCTCCCCGTAAAAAATATTGTACCGGGCCGTGGACTGCATGTGCCGGACCGAACGTTCCAACAAACTTATGGGAGTGTCGTTCTCCCCCATGAGGACGTGTCCCAGGGCGTGGGCCACCATGAGTATCCGGCAACTGCGAATGGTGTCCACGAACAAACTGTGCGGTCCGTTAAAGGAGTAGATGTATCCCCCTCCCTCATGGGTGGCGGACCATCGGGCAGCCTGGGTTGCGCCACTCACTTTCAAGGCCAATTCACAAAAATCGATTTCCGCCTGGGAACCCTCGATTTTCCCCTCCCGAATCAACCGCAACCAATTTCCGTAACAACTGAGGTTGTTGAAGCCGTGGTCGTGGACCCCCACGTGACTGACGTGACTGGCCATGCGCTCCACCGTGTTTTTCCGGGCCAGATCCAGAAATCGGTCCGCGCCGGTGGCGTCGTACTGCAAAAAGGAAGATCCATAGACAAAACCTTCCGTCCACTCCGTCCAGCCCATCGCGGTATACTTCCCGTCGACGGTAAACACCGGGGAACCCTTCCCGAAGTCGTACTCGCTTTCAATCAACTCGATCTTCTCTCCCGACAACCGCCATAACCGGTCCAGTTTCGGGGCCAAGATCCTCAGGGATCAGAGCGTAATCGATCTTCATGTTAATAGCGTTTATCCTTTTGAATGTGGACGATCATGATGCGGCAGTCCTCCAGCGCTTCGTAAGCATGTTCCTGAATGGCGTCGAACTGGATGCTTTCTCCCGCGCCAAGGTCCCGGGTTTCCCGGGGAAGGGTTAATCGGACCGCACCTTCCAGGACCCAGCAAATCTCGTGATCGTCCCGGTGAATTTCCGGTTTGGAAATGCGGGCTCCACGGCGGGCATGGCCCATCATGCAAATGGCATTACCGTAGCGCACGGCCTGGAAATGAAAGCCACCCGATTCGTAGAAATCGGCCCTCTTCTTGTTGGAAAGAGGGGCCTCCGCCAGGGTCAACAGATCGGTCGCCCGCATGCCGAATGCCCGTCCCAGTTTGTAAAGGGTTTCCACCTCGGCCTGGCTTTGGTTCCGCTCGAGCTTCGAAATGACCGCCAAGGATACACCACTGCTTTCCGATAAATCCCTCAAGGTCATTCCGGAACGTTTGCGCATATCCCGCAAAACGCTGAAATCAAACATCGGAACGGCCAAAATGTCGGCATTCATGCCCCCTATCCAAGTCCTCATTTTTTCTTTTGCAACAAAAAATTGAGCTTTTTTTGTTGTTAGGGAAAATTAAGGCGCACCCAATTCCTGATTCGCCCCCTTGGCGCCAACGGCGCCCTTGGCGTTTCTTTGCGAGCTTTGCGAGAGTCCCTATCTAAACTAATCCAGTTCTTCCACCCAGATGTTGCGGAACTGCAGGCGATTGCTGTGATCCTGCAGCATGATGGGCCCAGGGTCCCGGGGCGGCTCGATAAAGCGGCCATCTTCCCGGTGTTGCGTCCGGTGAAACAATTCCTGGTCGTTATGGATCAGCACACCGTTGTGGCGAACGGTAATGCGGGCATTTTTCTTCACCTTGCCCGTGTCGTCGAACCGGGGCGCCCGGTATTCCACGTCGTAAGTTTGCCACTGCAGGGGTGGGCGGGCCGCGTTTACCTTGGGGGCAATGAGCCGATAGAGGGCGCCGCATTCGTTCCAGTAACCTTCCAGTCCGTAGCTGTTCAGGATTTGCACCTCGTATGCGCTCCCCTGAAAGAAGAGCCCGCTGTTGCCACGGCCCTGGCCCTTTTTGCCCGGTTCGACCGGATAACGAAATTCCATGTGGAACCGCACATCCTTGAAACTCTGCTTGGAAACAATCGATCCCCCCACGCGAGGCTCTCCTTTGTCGTTGGCCGCCCTGGGAGGCACCTCCATGGATCCATCTCCCAAAAGGGACCAGGTTACCGCTCTTCCATCCTGGTGTTCCCAGGCATCGAAATTTGACCCATCGAACAGGACGATGGCTCCTTCCGGGGCTTTCTTTCCCAGGGTCGGCGAATGCAGGACCACCCGCTTGAGCTCGAAGGGTCCCGTCTTTCCGTAGATGGTTCCCGTGCCATCGAGGCCGCCTTTATTCACCGTGAAGTTCCATTCCTCGCCCTTATGGACGATCCTTTGCCCTTTCAGGTCGGCATCTACCTCAAAGTATACTTCCGCCCGGCGGTCCAGGTTCTGGACAAACCTCACCCGGTAATGCCCCACGTCCACGTTGATGACCTGGGCGGACAGGGTCGGATTGATCTTCTGGTAGGACTTGTCCGGCGCATCGTACCAAATGCCGACATAATCCCCCATGAGGTCCCGGTCGGCCGCGGCAATTTCCGTCCAATCCGCACTGGCGCTTTGGCCATGGCACAACGCGAACCCGGCCAGGAAGGCCCAGCCGCCGGCGAAGAAAAGGACACTATTCTTGAACACTAAAGAGAATTTTGAGGTCATTGCCCGAACACCTTAGGACCCGAGATCGGAAAATCGAGATCTTTGTTGTCCAATCCATTACCGCCGGAGCCTGGACCTGGGTAGTTACCCCGAAGGATTGACTTTTGGAGCGTTTACATGCATTTATTCAGGAAACCCTCCACCTTGGCCGCTACGCCTTTTCGATGATCCCATCAAGCGGGACAAGAAAAAGGGGTCAAACGCAAAATGTTGAAATCTTCCTCTATTCCCCCCACCAATCAGATTTTAACATTTTGCGTTTGACCCCTTTTTCTCCCACGATCCGTGCCTGAAATTCACATCCTGAAAGATCTGGTTATCGTGCTTGGGGCAGCCGTCGTCGTTGTCACGCTCCTCCGACGAGCAGGCTTTCCCTCCATTGCCGGTTTCATCCTGACCGGCGCAATCGTGGGGCCGAATGCTCTGGGGCTGGTAAGCGAAACCAAACAGGTCGAGGTCCTGGCCGAGGTCGGCGTCGTCCTCCTGCTGTTCGGGATCGGTCTCGAGATCTCCCTCAGCCGCCTGCGGCAATTGTGGAAAGCCATCTTGCTCGGCGGAGGCCTGCAGGTCGGGCTCACCATTGTCTGCACTGCCACCTTGGCCGCATGGTTTGGGCTGTCCGCCGGCCCAGCCATTTTCCTGGGCTGCGTCGTCGCGGTATCCAGCACCGCTGTCGTCCTGAGGGGCCTTTCCGCCAGGGGGGAGCTGGAAGCCCCGCATGGGCGTCTGGCCTTGGGTATCCTCGTCTTCCAGGATCTTTGCGTGGTGCCGATGATGTTGGCGGTTCCCTATTTGGCCGGGAAGGGAGGCTCAGCCCAGGATATCTTCGTGACCATCGGCACGGTTCTCCTGGTTCTCGCGGGGGTGTTGTTGGCAGCGAGTCACCTGGTGCCGCGCCTGCTTGCTTTCGTGGCCCGGGCGAGAGAGCGGGAACTCTTCATTCTGGCCGTCTTTCTCGTGTGTTTCGGCACGGCTTGGGCCTTATCCTTGGCGGGGATTTCGCTGGCGCTGGGGGCCTTTCTAGCCGGACTGGTCGTCGCCGGAAGCGAGTTCAGGCGCCAAGCGATGTCCGACCTGATCCCCCCTCGAGAGGTCTTTGCCAGCCTGTTCTTCGTTTCCGTCGGCATGTTGCTGAATGTTTCGGACGTCTTGCAACAGGCCATCTCAACCATTGGTCTGCTTTGCCTCATTCTCATCGGAAAGTTCACCATTATTCTAGGCACGGCGCTGATCCTGCGGCTTCCCCTGCGAGTGGGTATTCTATCGGCCACCACCCTGTGCCAGATCGGGGAATTTTCCTTTATCCTCCTAAAGGCCGCCCAAGGAACAGACCTCCTGGGAGACCCGCTTTCCCACAGCCTGCTCATGGCCATCGTCCTTTCCATGCTTTTGACGCCGATGGCCATTGCCTTCGGGCCGCACCTGGCCGGAAGGGCGGCCCGCGTGCCATGGCTGAACCGTCTCCTGGACGCCGAGCCACCCGGCATCGATGCCCAGGAACCGCACAGCGAGCATGTAATCGTTGCCGGTTATGGCTTGGCTGGCCGGCAAGTCTGCCGTGCCCTTCAGAGGGAGGGTGCGGCCTATATCGCGGTGGACTGGAACACCGACAAGGTGCACGAAGCCCACGACGCCGGTGTCAGGGCTGTTCTCGGAGACCTTTCCCAACGGGAGGTGCTCGAGGAACTCGACTGCAAGCGGGCGCGATTGGTGGTCGTGGATATCAACGTCACCAGCGCCGCCGCATCGGTAGTCCGTGCCATTCGCGCCACCGCTCCCGACGTTCCCATCATCGCCCTGATCAATTTCGAAATGGACAGGGACCTGCTGAAAAGCGCCGGCGCCTCCGAGGTCATCACGGTCGAAGCCACCGCCAGCCGGGCCATCGTGGATACCTGTTTCAACGCCCTGGACACGGTGCAAAAAAAGGCCTGAACCCATCTAATCTGGCAATCTCCACTTCCAAGTCAGTCATCTTTCCGCGCCAGGGCCATGAGGTTACACCACCATTGGGTGTCATTGGTTGACTGGCGTCCTATCTTGTAAAGCTCCACTTGCGGGAACCATTTCTCGAGGAATTGTTTCAGGCTCCGGGAATTGAAGAAATTTACATGGTCGCTCGACAATAGATGCCATGGAACGACTTCGTTTTTGTGATTTAGGGGGACAGCGCTGAGATCGGGCACGGTGACCAGCAATGTGCCCTGGCAGATGCGGGCAATCTCCGCCATGACATTTTCCGGCTCATGGAGGTGTTCCAGCACCTCGGATATGATGACCGAGGCAAAAGCTCCATCCTCGTAGGGCAAGGGCAAGGAGCCGGCATAAAGTTCCACAAAATCGACGCGGTCTGGTGGCAAGTGGTCCCGGATTTCCGGACGATCGAGTTCCAGGCCCACGCATTCCTTGCCGGTCTCCCGCAGGGCCGCAACCAACACACCTGTGCCGCAACCAAAATCCAGAATGGGCTGGGGCAGACCCCGGGCCAGCGCCAGCACCTCGGGGTTCAGGTAATCGACCGGAAATCCCGAACAGTAAATCAAGTCCCGGGAGAATACGCTGGTACCTTCGAGGAGGTGAAGGTAATGGGGAGGCTCCATGTTGGTCGCATCCGCTAGCCAAGCTATGCATTTACCTTTCCAATACACCTGGATGGTGCGCTCACCCGGACCCATCAATGACCTCGGACACAAGTACTCGAAAACCACTCCATGGAAATCATCCTCGGTTCGAAGCGCCTGTTGCACGTCCAATCGCTGGAGTCTGAACACGCTTAATGGCTCCGGGACGGTTTCGCTATCGAGACTCAACTTCGGTTGAGTGGAACGCTCCTGGCAGAAATCATGATACCAGGTATGAATACGCACCAACCCGCATCCATCCACCTCCAGATAATCCACCGCCCCTTCCGGGCTTAGAAATTCGATCGGATACCGAGTCATGCCCCCAAGTCTTTGTGGGATGCCCGACGAGTAAATCGCAAAATGGGCGCCGGGAGCGCCAATTAGGCATGAAGAATGAGGAATTGCGAAAAGGTTGAAGGCTGAATTCCTGGCAACTCTCCACTCTCCACTTATTACTAATCACTGAATTACCTCTCGCAAAGATCGCTAAGATCGCTAAGAAGGTCAGTGGAAGTCGCTTCGCTCCAGAGGAAAGAGAGAAGGGGGAAGAGTGGGATCCACGAAGGACACGAAGAGGCGCGAAGAAAATCGTGATCGATAACTAACATGGATGAACAGGATGGACAGGATTTAACGGAGGGGGGACATTCCTTCCCCTGCAAAATCTTGATTGTGATCGTGATCGAAAATCAACGACTTGGATTAGGAAGAAGGGAGTGGGGGAATGATGGAGTAATGGAATGATGGAAGGTTGTGGAACCCCGTTGGGGTTCGGTCATATGGGTGATCGGCAACCCAGTGTGCGCTACGCGACACTGGGCTTTGGAGTTTAACGCCATTGGCGTAATTTAGGCGGGTTGGAAAACCCGCCCTCCGTTAAATCCAGTTGAAAATTCAATCCGTGTAATCCGTGGTTTCCCCTTTTCAGCCTTTAGAATCCTTTGTCCTAATCATGGCGGAGAGGGTGGGATTCGAACCCACGATACCCTTTCGGGCATACCGGTTTTCGAGACCGGCGCATTCAACCGCTCTGCCACCTCTCCTGAAATGAGACTTCTATGAATTGAGGAGATCATAGCAAACCATTCCTGGTAAATTTCAAATTGGGAATCGAACATGGATATACAGAATGGACGGGATAAGAACGGCAAAGGGGAGAAGTAGATTAACCGCAGATGGCGCAGATCAGCGCAGATTTTCTTTTGAGGAGATGACTCTCGCAAAGAATGCGAAGGGACGCAAAGTCGGGGGAGGGAGAGGTTAAAGGCTGAAAATGGGCGGAAAATCAGGAATTGACTCTCGCGGAGGTCTCAAAGGTCGCGGACCCAGAACCCAGAACCCAGAACCCAGAACCCAGAACCCAGAACCCAGAACCCAGAACCCAGAACCCAGGAATTAAAGGAAGAAGGAAGAAGGAAAAATCATCGTGATCGAAAAATCAACGACTTGGAGAACTTGCCATGTTATCACTAAAACATCCTTGCGGACCATTGTTGAAGATACCTGAGTAGTTACGAAAAAATTTTTGTGTTTCTTGTGCTTTTTGTGGTTCCTCTCTGTGCTCTCTGTGTTCTCTGTGGTTAATTCCTCCCATGCGAAAAAGGATCAGGCCTTGAAAACTGTATTCCGTTGTACTTAATGCACTTTTACAAGGCGACTGACCCTGTAAGGCATAACTTGTTATTTCTTGACCCCTTCCTGTTCCTGAAAATGTTCCACGTATTTAAAAATTATTAACAGGACACCACACTTGATCAGGAAACAACTGAGGAAAACCATCATGAGGGTCCGTCTTTTTCTCGTTTTTGCGCTAATATTGGGCGCTTTTGCCGGCGCTCAAGCTCGGGTACAAGGAGGAAATGAAAAAAGCTCCGCCGAGTTTGAACAACTCAAGTCCCTGATCGGCATCTGGGAAGGGGAAATGCCAGCGAAAAAGGGTGAAGGAGGCTCAGGTGGAGAGCCGGCTGAGACCATGAAGATGCGCGTGGAATACCGCCTGACTGCAGGTGGAAGCGTAATCCAGGAGACGTTCAACGCCGACACGCCCATGGAGATGATCACCATGTACCACGATACGCCGAAAGGGCTGCGCCTCACCCACTACTGCATGTTAGGCAACCAACCGCGCATGGACTATACCGGAGCCCGCGATGGAGCGCTCCACTTCACCTTGTCCAAGGACAGTGAACTGGATCAGGACAAGGACGCGTTCATGCACTCGCTGGTCCTGACCATCGTCGATGATAACAACATCGTGCAGGGATGGACCATGTATCAAGATGGGGAAGCCCAGTCGCAGGACATTCACCTGAAGCGGACGCGAATCAGGAATGAAGAGGGATTAACCACAAAAGGCACAAAAGACTCAAAATGAGGTATTTGTGATCGTGATCGAATTGTAGGAGCGGCTTTACGCCGCGATCCCAGGAAACAGCCCCGGAGCAATCGCGGCGTAAAGCCGCTCCTACAACTTAAAACCATAATCTTTTCTCCCCCTCTGTGTCCTCTGAGTTCTCTGTCGTGAATTAATTTAGGGACATGCGGGCTAACGCGTGTAAGCGTGACACAGGGCCACACCAGCGGCGTCGGCCTCGTCGAAAGCCAGGGCGTCGCCGAGGTCGAGCATTTGCTTGACCATGTGAGTGACCTGATGCTTGCTGGCCCGGCCGTATCCGACCACGGCTTGCTTGATGCGCAAAGGAGGGTACTCGAATACCGGCTTATTCAGAGTAGCGGCGGCGGCGATAGCGGCGCCCCGGGCGGCTCCCAGGATCAGGGCGGTCTTGATATTTTGCACGAAAATGGTCTGTTCGAGGGCAACCGAGGTCACGGCATACTCCTCGATCATTTCGGTGGTGGACTTGAAAATAAAGGCCAGGCAATCGGGCATGGAAGCGTTTGCTTTCATTTTCAATGTGGCGCTGGAAAGCAGCTTCGGGGACGATCTTTCCACGTTTACCACGGCCAAGCCGGTAGCCCTGAGGCTCGGATCGATACCCAATATGATTCCGGAAGTGCGCCTGCCTACCCGGCCGACTTGGGGCGCTTGGGCTTTTGACGGCGGCAATTTGCCGGCCAATTTCATGGCCCATAAATCGCGGGTGGAAGGCTTTGGCATTTAAGGGCAGGTTGAAATATAATTTGGAAAAGGATTAGGCAATCATAGCGCATGGGGGGAAAAAGGGGTCAAACGCAAAATGTTAAAATCTGATTGGTGGAGGGAAGTAGAGGAAGATTTCAACATTTTGCGTTTGACCCCTTTTTCCAGAATCTGATGGTTAAATGACGAGCTGAAGGCTGGCCAGAATGGTGACGGCCAGGGCAAACAGCTCAAATCCCTTCTGGGGGATATGCGCCAGGATGAAGCGGCCCAATACGGCGCCTGCCAAGACGACCGGTATGATTTTCAAACCGAGCCAAAGGACTTCCGGGGTCACAACTTCGATGGACCAAAGAAAGGGAAACTTGAACAGGTTCAGGAAGAGAAAAAACCAGGCCCCGGTGCCCATGAACTCCATCTTGGGCAGAGCCACGGCCAAGAAGAACAACATCATGACGGGGGCAGCCGAATTGGCCACGGTGGAAGTAAACCCGGCCAGCAACCCGGTGATACCGATAAACCACCAGGCATGCGGCAAGATATCCGAAATGCCTCCAGCCTTGAGGATGTAGCTGCGGACAATGTGCAAACTGACCAGGACCAACAGGCAATACCCGATAAGCCTCCCCACCATGTCCCCATCGAGCCGGTCGAGCAGCAACCAGCCGGACAGGACCCCCACAATGGTCCAGGGAATGATGGGCAGGAGGTATTTCCAAACGGCGTGACGCCGGAAAAAATAAAAAGCAGCCCAATCCCCGATCATGAGGAGAATCAAAACAATACCAACGGATAACTTGGGTGGGAAAATCAGGGCGAATACGGCCACGGTGATGTTGGAGACCCCGAGCACTCCCCCCTTGGCCAAACCCACCAGAAAAGATCCGGCTACGATCCAAAAAAGGGTGGTTAAATCAAAAGGTTCCATATTGGTGCAGTCAGCTAAACCGCGATGCCGGGCAATGAGACATGACGCTAAACCGCGATGCCGGGCAATGGGAATTCCAATAAACAGCTCGACCAGGTTTCATTCCTTTTCCAAGAATTTTCCATCGGCTGTATGAAACACCTGCCAGGAAACAGGTGATTCCACGGAGGGAATTGCGGTACCGGTGGCCATAACCTGGACAGATTCTCCGATGGCTTTCCAGAAATTCGATTTGCGGCGGTTGTCCAGTTCCTCCAGAATATCATCGGCTAAAAGCACCGGAAGCGCCCCCGATATGCGGTGCAGGTATTGCAATTGAGCCAATTTCAAACTGATAATCATGCTGCGTTGCTGGCCCTCCGAAGCAAAATCTTTCGCCATCCTGGATTCAAGGTGAAAGGCGATATCATCGCGATGGGGTCCGTGCTGGGTGAATTTCAATAATTGGTCTCTCTCCCGGTTCGCTTGAAACGATGCCAGGTAGTCCTCCGGGGAAGACGCGTCAAGATCGGGCTTATAATGGAGTTCCGGGTCTTCCCGGGCGGCGGATATAATCTGGTAGATTCGCTTCATTTCGGCGGCCAATTTGACTAATTCAGAGGCCCGGCAGGCGTGTAGGCGAGCCGCCTTTTCAGCCAGCATCTTTTCAAACACGTCCATCTCGGTAGGTTTCCAGTCGCTTTTCAGGAGGGAATTGCGCTGATGCAGCAATCTATGAAAATCCCTGAGATCGTCGTAATATTCCGCGCTTCCGGAGGCCAGGAGGAGGTTGAGCCATTGCCGCCGGACCCCCGGGGAACCTCGCAACAACTGGATATCCCGGCCACTGAGAACCACTACGGGGAAACGGCCGATGAAGTCGCGGAAACGGATCACCTTTTTCCCGTCGACCACGACTTCCTTTCCCTGTCGTTTGAGGGTAATCCAGACCTCGGTCAGGTCGAATCGTTCATCGGTCAGGGAAAAAGCCAATTTTGCTTCCCTACAATCATGTCTGATCAAGGTCTTCCAACTCCGGGTGCGAAATGATCGCAAAGCGGGCAACAGGCCGACGGATTCCAACAGGTTTGTCTTACCCTGGGCATTGGGGCCTGCCAAAAACTGAGCGCGGCCATCCAGCTTGAGGTCTGCAAACCTTATATTGCGGTAATTCTGGAGTTTGATGCGTGTAACCCGCATTGAAGTCAGATCGAAATGACCTCGGTTAACCCGCTGGATGAGACATCTGATTTCAGGGATTGCCAGGTTTCGAGAAAGGCCTCGGCCAGACTGGCCCAGGATTCCGCGGAGGATCGCGGACTTGAACTAACGCGTATGGTTCGTCGGGATTCCCCCCTGGTGAAGTCCATGGCTCTCAAGGTAGGAGAGCGACCGGTCTTGCCGGTGGCGCAAGCGGACCCGGTCGATACCTGAAACCCCTTTCCATCCAATTTGGTAACCCAGCGCAGGTTTTCGAATTCCGGCAAAATGATAAAGGATGTATTGGGAAGACGCGGAGCCGCTTTTCCAACGCATTTCATGCCGGGAAATTCCCTGAGAAGGCGCTGCTCGAAGGCGTCCCGATGACTACTTTGGGCCAACATCCGCTCCAGGTGCCGGTCGGCCCATACCAGGGCCGATACCATGGACAAAATTCCCGGAATGTTCTCGGTGCCCCCCCATCGACCCCCTTCCTGAAGGCCGCCGAAAACAGCCCGAAAACCATACCAGTTTTCCGACAAGGCCAGGAAGCCAACCCCTTTCGGTCCTCCAAACTTGTGGCTGCAACCGATCAGGAAATCGCAATTTCCAAATTGGTAGTCCAGGCATTTCCCAAACCACTGGGAAGCGTCGCAGTGGTAAGCAACTCCTTTTTCCTTACATAGCCTGCCCACTCTGCCCCAGGGTTGGATGATACCGGTCTCGTTGTTGGCGGCCATGACCGAGACCGCGCCCGTGCGACCCGCAGCCAGGACGGCGCCGAGATGATCCAGGTCCAGGATTCCCTCCGGTGAAACGGGAAGCAGGTCCAGCCGCCCCTTGAAAAAATGGTTGGCCGGTTCCATGACGGAAGGGTGTTCGATGGCGGAAATAGCCAGCCGCATCCGGCGAGGGAGAACTTCGGCGAGGTAGCGGATGACGGAGTTATTGGCTTCGGTAGCCCCGCTGGTGAACACGATGCCGCTCCTTTTTCGATGCAAACGGGCAGCCAGATCTTCCCGGGCTTTGTCCAGGGCAAGGCGGGCGCGTGCAGAAACCTTGTAAGGGCTGGAGGGGTTGGCCCATTGGCCATTGACGGCATCGAACAGGGCGTCCTTTGCCGCCCCGTTCAAAGGCGTGGTCGAATTATAATCAAAGTAGGCCATCCCCCCTCCCGGAATATGGTGGGTCAACCTGTTTCAGGGGATCCTCAGTTTCATTCCGATTTTGAGGGCATTCGGATTATCCAGCAGGTCGCGGTTGGCCTCATAGATCGTAACCCAGCGATCACGGGAACCATAAACCTTGGTACTTATTTTCAAGAGGTTGTCTCCAGTTACGACGGTGTAAAATGCGGCAGGCGCTCGCTGTATGGGGGAAACATCTCTGCGGAGGGGCAGGTCGCTTCCGGCAAGTGGAGGAACCCGCGGCTGAAAGGAGTCTGCCGGGGTTTGGGCGGGAGAAACGGGAGGGGGTTGCTCAACACCCTCTGCCTGCAGTCTGGCTCTCAGGGCATTGTTCTCCCCTTTGAGTCGGGCCAGATCCTTTTTCATGGACAGAATTTCCCTGTCCTTCTTCTCGATCACATCCATGAGGTCCATGCGGTCCAGTTCGGCCTCGAAGAGGTTGGCTGGGAAAGTACGGGCGAATTCCTTCTTGGCGGTATTGATGAGGTCCCGGACCAGAGGAGCCTGCTGGGAGCCCGGTTTGAACTTCAGGAATTGGCGAAAGTGGTAAATGGCCAAAACGGGGTCATTGCTGTGTTCCAGGAAGAGCTGCCCCAGATAGAGGTGGGACTCGGGGGCCAGGGAATGGTTCTCGACCACTTTCAGGAAAGCGGAGAGCGCCTGATCGTGCCGACCCTGCCGGAGGTAGTCCTGCCCGCGTTTGAAAGCGGGCAAATCAACCTCCCGCACCACTTCCTCATTGAGAGGACTGCACCCGGCCATGTACAAACCCAGAGCAACCAAGACTCCCCAACCGCTTCTCCTCAACACCTTGTATTGGACGGCAGTAAACATTATTGGAAGGTATTGCAGAAGAGACGGAATGATGCAATCTAATCCATCCTCACGACCTGTAATAATACGATCATCAAGTGGATTTTCAATCAATACTGAAGCGGGCCAGAAATTTTCTAAGTCTTGAGTCCCAAGCCATCCTCGATACGGCCGAGGGGCTGGATAAATCCTTCGTGCGGGTGGTGGAAGCGATTCAAGGGACCATCGACCGGCAACGGAAACTCGTCTTGATCGGGTTGGGCAAGAACGCGGGGATCTGCCACAAGCTGGTGGGAACTTTCAACAGCACGGGTGTGAGTTCGGCTTTTTTGGATCCCGTTCAGGCCATGCACGGCGATTTGGGGATGTGCCGGAACGGAGATTTGGCCTTGATGGTGAGCTACAGCGGGGAAACCGGGGAAATCCTCCAACTGATATCCCTATTGAAACGCATGGGGCTGACAACGGTGGCATTTACCGGAAACAAGGGCAGCACCCTGGCGAAAAGTTGCGACCTCAGGCTGATTTATCATGTCGAGGAGGAAGCCTGTCCGCTAAACCTGACTCCAACGGCGAGCACGACGGCTGCCCTGGCCCTGGGGGACGCCCTGGCTCTCATCTCCCTCGAAATGCGTCATTTCGGAAGGGAGGATTTTGCCAGGTATCATCCATCCGGCACCCTTGGGGCGGCCTTGATCCTGGGGGTCGAGGATATCATGCGCACGGGCAGCCGTCTGGCCAAAATCAAAGCCGGCAAATCGGTTCAAGCTGCCATCGTGGAAATGACTCGGGCCAAAGCCGGAAGCATTGCCATCGTGGACGATGACAACCGCTTACGCGGAATATTTACCGATGCGGATTTGCGGAGAGCGATTTTGAAAGACCCTGAAGTCTTTGCCAAACCCATCGATGCTTTCATGACGCGGGATCCCAAAAAAGTGCCGTCCCATTTCATGGCGGCCGAGGCCCTGAAGATGTTCGAAGACAATCAGATTGACGATATACTGGTGGTAGATGAAGACGACTGCCCGGTAGGGATAATCGACGGTCAAGACCTCCCCAAACTGCGGCTCGTTTAAGAAGAAAGGGGGGGAAAGGGAGTATTGGAGTGATGGAGTATTGGAATGATGGAGTGATGGAGTCAGGAAATCACCACAGGTTACACGGATGGGGAAAAGGGGGTTAAAAAACATAAAGAGGACTCTCTCGCAAAGCCGCCAAGAGGCAAAGTTCGCAAAGGCGCCGGGGGAAGTCGCGAAAGAGCGCAAAAATCGCAAAAAGGGGGGAGCCTGAAAAAGGGGTCAAACGCAAAATATTAAAATCGGAGATTTCAATATTTTGCGTTTGACCCCTTTTCCTCCAATATTTTGCGTTTGACCCCTTTCCCCGGCTTATTCTCCCAGGCAGGTAATGGTGATCTGTCGATGGTGCGGGGCGACGCGGTGCTCCCAAAGGTAGAGGCCCTGCCAGGTTCCCAGGAGCAGCCGGCCATGTTGGACCGGGATGGATTCGGAAGATCGCGTCAGGGCCATCTTTATGTGACTGGGCATGTCGTCGGGACCTTCATAGGTATGAGTGAAATGGGGATCGTCATCCGGCACCAGTCGATCCAGGAAATTCTCCAAATCCCTCCTGGCGGAAGGATCCGCATTTTCCATCAGAACCAGGCTGCAACTGGTGTGGCGGCAGAAGGCGGTGACTTGGCCGGTTTGCAGGCGTGACGCCCTCAGCGCCTCCAGGACATAATGGGTAATTTCATAAGTGCCCTTGCCCGTCGTTCTCAGGGTAAAGGATTGTTGGTGGACCTTCACGCTGCCCAGTCAAGGAGCCATGAAAAAGGGGTCAAACGCAAATGGCGCTTAGTTATCCGGAGTTTGGAATTTTCGATCATCTCGGAAAAGGAAGGGCAGCCTGAAAAAGGGGTCAAACGCAAAATGTTAAAATCTAATTGGTTCGCTTCAGTCAGGTAAAACGAAAAGGAGATATTCAACATTTTGCGTTTGACCCCTTTTTCTCTCCCTAGTTATCCGGGTCGACCTCGTCGACCGGGGAATCTTCGACCGGGGTTGGGGCTTCGACGGGCCGCTCGGTTACCTTTACGGTAACGTCTAGCAAGACACCATTGCGGAGAATCTGAATATCGAGAAACTGTCCGGCCCGGGCGAAGAACATGGCATTGCGCACATCGGAAATGGAATGGATGGGAAAATCTCCCATTCGCACCAGGACATCGCCCATTCTCATATCCACTATATGGGCAGGAGAGTTCGGAACGATTTCGGTAATGTAAACTTGCCGCCCCTCCCGAACGTTGGAACGCACTCCGATTTCAATGCCGATCCAGCCCTTGATGAATTTTCCCGCAAAAAGGAGATCATCGCGCACCCGAAGAGCCGCCCGCGCCGGCAACACATATCCGGAGCCCACATCTGGAGCCGAAGCAACCATAATGCCCAAAAAACGTCCGTTCAGGTCGATGACAGGGGCTCCTCCTTCGCCCAAATTGACCGGTTTATTGACCCGGATGTAGGTAGTGGCGAATTCTCGCTGGGCAAAACTGGTTTCGGCCCCGGCAATCATGGTAAGCGAAGGAGAGGGATCGAAATTCAAAGGACAGGAAATGACGACCACCAGGGAACCGATTTGAGGCAATTGATGGTTGGCTTCGGGTATGAAAAATGAAAAATCACCGGGAAGGGTGCTGGCCTTGAGGAGGGCCAGATTGGTGGAGGGTTCGAAACCGACCAATTCGGCGGCATAATTGACCCCTCGGTAATCGATCCAACTGCGGTTGCTATTCATGACCACGGAGGCATTGGCCAGAATATGGCCTTCGCGGCTGATGAAACACCCCGTTCCCGATTTCAGGGCATTTTGAAGATCCCCCTTTTCATCATAGGTGCGATGCGCGGCCAGAACGCGGAAGACTCCCTTGGAATTATCGGCATAAATTTCGGTTATGCGCCGCTGAATGGCGCCAAATTCGGCATCGCCCTGGGGAAACAAGGGGTTGGGAGCGATGAGGAGGAGCGCGCAAATCCTGACAAGACCCCTGATCATCCTTACGAGCCCTTTCCCATTCCAGCCCACATGTCTCTAAAATATTTCACCACAGAGGACCCATCCTCCTTCGCCAAAGGCTCCGGCGTGACAGGGACGACACAGAGGGGGAGATAAAGGAATGATGGAATGATGGAGTGATGGATTAAATGTACATCATCGTGATCTTGATCGTGATCGTTACCGAGGGAAGGGACATCTTCCAATTGAAACATGAATGAACAAGATGGACAGGATGTTATGGTAAATGGAGAGCGCCCTAGAGGAATTCAATTATCTCAAATGCCAATTCAATCCTCAAAAATGCCTACCGTTTGTGTGAACAAATTAACGGGACATGACACTAGAATCCGATCGTCTGACTGAGGCTTGCCGACGCGTAAATCGGAGTATCCTGGCTTATGGTGTAGGAGACGTAGGCGGCAAGGGAGTCGCTATTGGATCGAATAGTGGGAGTGGGAAATTCTTGGGTATAGGTCGACGCTTCGGGCAGTTTGGCGGGGATAACGTCCACCACAAAACTGGCAGGCGCGCTGGATATGGCGGGGATAGACACGTCTTCCCGGCGGGTTGGGAGGGGAATGGCCGGTTCTCTATCGGAGGGTTCCACCACGGGATCCGGGGCGGGCTGGGCCAACGCAACGGATTCGACAAATTCACTTTGCAAAGGCGGATCATCCCGGAAATTCAGCAAAAAGACAAAAAGGACCACGGCCAGGCCGGAAAGGGGAACCAGCAAACGGCCGCGGGCCAACAGAAACTGAGACAGGCGACTCCAAACGGATACCCCGTCCATCAGGGTCTGCAGTTGGCGTTGACGGAATTCCTTTTGAAAACCGTCCCAGAAAGCGGGATCGGGCCGCTCCGCTTTTTTGAGCTTGAGCAAGCGTTCCAAATTAATCTTGGGCGAATTCTCTGACATCAACTTTTAATCCAACCAATCTTTCAACTTCACCTGCAGTTGTTTCTTGGCATAGTGTAGGCGAGACCGAACCGTTCCGACAGAGCAATGCATGATGTCGGCAATTTCCTGATGGGAAAGGTCATCTATTTCAAAGAGTACGATTACGGTTCTATGTTTAACTGACAAAGTTTGCAGGGCTTCGTTCAATTTATATTGCAATTCCTTGAGCAGGGCCGGCTTTTCCGTGCTGGATTTGGAGGACAGGGCTTCGAGGACGTCGGAAGGGCTGGCCTCTTCGTGCAGGGTTTCGAAACTGAGGAAACTCTTGAACCGGTTCTTTTTCAGGTGGGTCAAGGTGGTATTGACGGCGATCCGGTAAAGCCAGGTGAAAAAGGATGATTTGGCCTTGAACCGGCCGATGGATTGAAAGGCCTTGATAAAGGTTTCCTGGGAGAGGTCGTAGGTATCCTCCTTATTGGCGGTGAGGTTGTAGATTACGGAGAAAATGCGTTCCCGGTATTTGAGGACCAAATGGTCAAATGCGGCTACATCCCCGGATTGGACGCGCCTGACCAGCAAGAGGTCTCCATCTCTCTCAGCCTGAACCTCAGGAGAGGCGACAAGGGTACGGCCAATTGTGCGAGCGCGAGCCATAGGAATAACCTTTTGCCCAAAAGACTGGAAGATCAACCCAAAAAGTTAATTGCCGGGCGATCTATCCAATGATCGGGCAGGTATTTCGGATGAGGCAGCCCGATTTCAGGCTTGGCCGAGGTGGAAGGGCGAAATCAACCCCAGGTACGCTTCTTGTGGCGATTTGCCCTGGAACGCTTGCGACGCTTGTGCTTGGCGATCTTTTTACGGCGTTTTTTCTTAAGATTTCCCATGTAATTCAGTAAAAAACAAGGCGAGGAAAGTGGCTAATTTGCCGGATGGAGTAAAGAACATTATGGAAAAATTACCCGATGGCCAAGCTGGTCTTTCGCAGGAAATAGGCAAATCCCCGGGGTAAGTCGGCTGCGACGGGGTTATTTTCATTCATTTTCGGCGGCAGATGTACTTCCCGAAGGAACAAGGCCAACCCCCGTAGCCGGGACACGCTGCGCCTGGCCCAAGATGGTTTGAACGAAGCCGGGTCTACCCTGCCCGACCCATAGATCTCGTCCCCCAGGATGGGAAATCCCGACTCCGAGGCGTGTATGCGCACTTGGTGCAGGCGGGGATTCCTCGACCTGGCCCTCCAGAGTAAAAAAGGTGGATGCTTCCCCAGTTCGTCGAAGAAAGTGGAGGATTTCTTTCCTGTTTTTCCGGAAATAACAACCCGGTTTTCCCGGGGATGCCGTGCCACGGGCAAATGGCATCGGCCCTTATCCCGGTCCCAGACACCGGTGGACAAGCCCAAGAAGGTAAAGGTGAATTGATCGGAACCCAGGGCGTTGCGCCAACAGTCCGAGGCTTCCTTGTTCTTGGCGAAGATGGCCGGGCCTCCCACCTCGTATTCCGGACCGGAGACGAAGTAGACCGACTTTATACCCAATCGTCGAAGCTCCGGCTTGCCCCGGGTCAATTGCGACCTGATCCCAAAAGTGAGATCGGCACACTCCTTGTGCCAGGGATGGGCGCGGGCCAGAAGGCGGGGCGGTTTGTAGAGGGCAAACCAGTTATCCCGGTTGCGCAATAGCGGCAATCGATACGATTTCGGACCCAACAAACCTGGAGGAAACCCAATGAACTCGCCGGATCTCGCCATAAAATTCCCCGGTAGTCTCACTTGCTGGGGCGCCAGGAAAGCCGCTCGAGCTCAGATAAAGGTGTACTTGGCGCAGGCGGATTTCATCCTCCGGGCAGCATTTCGGTGGATGACTTTGGTTTTGGCCGCTTTGTCCACGGCGGAGACAAAGTGGATGGCGGCTTGCCTGGCAGCCTCGGCATCCCCGGAGGAAGCGGCTTGACTTACGCCGTTGCGCAAGGTTTTCAGGCGCGATTTGATGGCGCGATTACGGGCGGTCTGCCGCGCCGTCTTGCGGATATTTTTTTTTGCCGAAGGGGTGTTGGCCATAGGGTAAATTTAAGGTAAATGGGTGAAGATGAAGGGCCGATTTCATCTGTCAAGGGTTATTTGGAGGCAACTACTCAGGTCTCCATAGCTTGGCCTGCAATTCTACAAAATTGTAAAATGGAGTGATGGAATTTGATGGCGGAAACAGGAATTAACCACAGGTTACACAGGAAAAAGGGGTCAAACGCAAAATGTTAAAATCGCTTTCTGGTTTTACATGACTGAAACGAACTAATTAGATTTCAACATTTTGCGTTTGACCCCTTTTTCTCATTTGGAGTCGGCTTTGGACCTCGTAAGCCGGATTCTGTCATCCCGAAAACGGGATGGGCATTCATTCATCTAACAAGCACGCTTGTTTCCCGCCAGGCGGGATGCGACACACCCGGGACGATTGGGCGGACCACCCCGTCCCCTACTTTGTCTTGCACCGAATTGGGTTTATCCCGCCGCCCCGATTACTCGGGAGCGCGGTGAGCTCTTACCTCACCTTTTCACCCTTACCCTTCGCGTTGCGCTGGGCGGTTTATTTTCTGTGACACTGGCCGTCGCCCTGGCTTGAGGCAGGGCGCCCCCATTTTCATGGGGAATTCCGTCCTGTGGTGTCCGGACTTTCCTCTCAAATTACAAAGAACCGAGCGAATGCCTGAAATCCAAAGCTAACTCGCAAAGTAAACCAATCTCCCACAATTATCGCAGGTCGTCAACGCCGCTCCTTTACGGGCTTTTTCCATTACCTCATTGGAAACCCGCAAATGGCATCCCAGGCACTTCTGCATTTCCAACCCCACCACCACGGGCAGTTTCATTTGGGCTGCCATAGGCTTATAGACTTTCAAGTAACCCGGGTCGACTCCCCGGCCGGCCGATTGCAAGCGAAGGACGGCTTGCGCGATCCGGTTTTTCAAATCGACTCCACGGTTTTCCAACACGGCGATCTTCCCTCGGATCTGCTCGGAGGAGGAGACGAAGCCGGCCTCTCGTTTCCGGTAGATTTCAGTTTGGTCATCGATCTCCAGCATCAGGCCGATCTCCTCTTCCTCCCAATCGAGGATCTTTTTTTCCAGCCCTTCAATTTCGTGGATCAAGGCTTGGTATTCCTCATTTTTCTTTACCTGAAGTTGCTGGTTCTTGTAGCGAAGGATTTGTTCCTGGGCTGCTTCAACCCGGTTATCGAGATCATTGCGCCGGACTTCCATTTTCCGTAGCCTCGCCTTGGAATCGGCCAAGTTTTCTTTCCCTCCCTCAATTTCCGCCTGCAATCGTTTTATCTCGACCGGGATGGTCTGCAGCACCTGCTCGAGTCGGCGGACCTCCTGCTCGCGAGCCTGCAGGGCAAGTAGTTTTTCGATTTGCGGATTCAGTTGAGCCATGGCTTGGCTAGTGTTATGTCCTGTTAATCTGTTCACACATTCGGCGAACCTTTCGAGGTTTGAATTGGCCTTTGGGATATTTGAATTCTTGGAGGAATTGCCCACAGGCCATAGAGGCACAAAGGCACAAAGAAGGGAAAATCAGGAATTTTGTGTTTTTTATGGCCATTTATCCGTGTCCATCCCTGTAACTTGTCCTGCCGCTGTGCCGTGCGTAGCATTGCGAAGCATGGTAGTCTCTTGACCGGCGTTGCGAAGCACGGTTTGAGCCAAGACGGATCCGTGTCTCAATTGGAAGATGTCGCTTCGCACGATCAAGATCACGATCACGATCAAGATCAAGATGATGTTAGATATAATACATATCCTCGCTTTCCTCGGGCAAGAAGGATTCCAGGGTATAACTCTTGGTTTTTTCCGAAAGGGCTTCCACCACTTCGGCCCAGACCTTGCTGACACCTTGCCCCGACCAACCGCTCGGCCCCAGGTTTACCCCCAAAAGCTCTCCCTCCATAACCGAGATGATATCAAACAGGGTTATTTCGGTGGGCGGTTTGGCGAGGCGGTAACCACCCTGCTTACCCCGCCGACTGATGATCAAGCCCCCGTTACGGAGGTCGCTGAGGATCTGAACCAGGTAATTTGCCGGGATTTCCTCCTGCTCGGCCAACTCGTCGATACGGGAAAAGGGCCTGCTACCGTAGGACCGGCTCAACTGGGCCAGAACTCGGCAGGCGTATTCGACTTTCAAGGAGAGTTTCACCGGAAAGACAAAATCCTGAGATCGGTGTCCTTGTAAACATTAATAGGGATTTGGGGCCGGGGGCTGGGGCCCTTCGCGCCGGGGGAAAGAGGAAAGAGGAAAGAGGAAAGAGGTCAGTTATCAGTGGTCAGTGGTCAGTTATCAGTTATCAGTGGTCAGTGGTCAGTGCTGGGTGGTGGGGCGGCTTTTGTGGAACCCCGTTGGGGTTCGGTTCAAGGTGATCGGTAACCCAGCGTGCGCTACGCGACGCTGGGCTTTGGAGTTTAACGCCTTTGGCGTAAAAGATAGGTGATGGGGCTGGGGGCTGGGACGTTTCTTGGCGTGCTTGGCGAGAGGTAATTGATTCAGTGGAAAGTGGAGAGTGATGAGTGGAGAGTAGATTATTCCTAATCCGTGGTCATCCGTGCATTCCGTGGTTCATTTTCGATCACGATCACGATCACGATCGTAAGAATGCATCCAAACCTTTCTCTTCCTTTGAGTCTTTTGTGCTTTTTGTGGTTAGTTCTTCTTGGCGAGAGGTAATTGCTGGGGGATTTTCGATCACGATCACGATCAAGATTCCAAGTAATCTCAGCATCTCAGAAACTTAGCATCTCAGCATCTCTTATAATTCCTAATTGGTGCGCATTAGACGGCACGCTTCCGAGATGGATCATCATGCCGGAAGGTAGCCCCTGGCCAACGCGTTGAACGACTTCACCTGCTCTTCGACCCAGTCGTCGCCGTGGCCTAGTTCGTGGGCCATGATACGGGCAACGGCGGGCGCGGCTGCCACGGCCGCCCTTGCGTTGAGAAAGAGTGCGCGGGTTCGACGCGCGAGCACATCGTCAAGCTGAACGGCCATCTCGCTTTCCGCCGCCCACGCGGCCTGGCTCAACCGATAGGGGAGGCTCGGGTGCATGAGGCGCTTCAGGCGTTCGTCCCCCGCCTCAAGTTGGCGGATGGCTTCCGCGTCGGTACCGTATACCCTCCAGGGCTCGAGGATGTTTCGCCGCGTGGAATAACCGTGCAATCGCAGCCTCGCCGTGACCGATGGGGCGCGGGACAGGCCGCCCACATCGGCGGCCTTGCTGACCACGTCCTGTGCGACCTCGCGGCAGGTGGTCCACTTGCCTCCGGTGACGGTGACGAGTCCGCGGCGGGAGACACTCACGCTGTGGCTGCGCGACAGCGCCGCGGTTTTCTGCTCGGGACCGGATGCCGAGAGACCCCGCAATCCGGCCCACGCGGAGAGAATGTCCGCGCGCTTAATCGGTCGCGTCAGATAGCACCCCGCATGGTCGATCAGGTAGTCCACCTCGGCCGCGCTGGGAACTGGTTCCGGCGAGGGCTCGTCCACCGGGATGTCGGTCGTCCCGATGAGCACGTGGCCGTGCCAGGGAATTGCGAAGAGGACGCGGCCGTCGTCGGTCGAGGGGACCAGCAGGGCCACATGGCCTGGCAGAAAGGCATTGCTCACCACGATGTGTACTCCCCGGCTGAGCACGACGGAGCGAGTCAGGCGCGGTTCGTCCATCCGGCGCAACGAGTCGGCGTATGGACCGGCGGCGTTGACCACCACCTTCCCGCGGGCGACCCACTCCTTCCCGCCTAGGAGATCCCGAACCTCGACTCCCTTCACTCTCCCGCGCGATTCGACCAACCCCACCGCTTCCGCGTAGTTCAGGGCGACGCACCCCAGGGTGGCGGCGGTACGGAGGATGGTCCACCCCAGGCGGGCGTCGTCGAACTGCCCGTCGTGGAAGAGGACGCCGCCACGGAGGTCGCGGCGGCGCAGGGTCGGGAGTCGGTTCAGGGATTCGCGGCAACTCATCAGGCGCGAGGAGCCGAGGTTCCGGCCCAAGGCCAGGGTGTCGTAGAGCTTGAGGCCCAGGCCGTACCATGGGAGTTCCCACCAGTGATACGCCGGCACAAAAAGCGGCAGGCTGTGGACCAGGTGCGGCGCGTTGGCCCGGAGAAGACGCCGTTCACGCAGCGCGCGGTAGACGAGCCCGATCTGACCCTGGCGCAGGTACCGGACCCCCCCGTGGACGAGTTTGGTGCTGCGACTGGACGTGCCGCCCGTGAAATCGCCGCGTTCGACCAAGAGCGTCTTATATCCGCGTGCCGAGGCGTCGAGGGCGGTGGCGAGTCCTATGCAGCCGCCGCCGACCACGATGAGGTCCCAGGGGCGCATCCGTGTGGCCCGTTCGAGCATGTAGCTGCGGGAGAGTGCGTCTGCGGATTCGGTCATTCAAGTGGTCGGTTGCTTCATGAACTCGAGTTCCAAACGCCCCAATTTCTCGATTTGCGGATTCAGTTGAGCCATGGTTTGGCTAGCGCCATGTCCCTGAATAATTCACCACAGAGAACTCATAGGACACAAAGGGGGGAAAGAAAGGAATTATGGATTAAGGGCACATCATCGTGATCTTGATCGTGATCGAAAGGGAACCACAAAAGACACAAAAAGCGCAAAAAATTTTCGTAACTACTCAGGTAGTTTTAACAATGATCCGCAAGGATGTTTTAGTGACAACAAATGTAACTACTCAG
The DNA here is from genome assembly GCA_964291575.2 of Opitutales bacterium. GTDB lineage: Bacteria > Verrucomicrobiota > Verrucomicrobiia > Opitutales > UBA2995 > JAABVD01. The sequence goes on from OZ219851.1 coordinate 845,127, forward strand.
ATCTCCGAAGCCTAGCCTGAGGGGGGAACGTGAGGAGGAGTCTCTCGCAAAGCCGCAAAGAGGCAGAGGAGGGGAAACGTGAAGAGGAGCCTCTCGCAAAGATCGCCAAGCAACGCCAAGGAGGAGAAGAAACCACAGATTTCGCAGATGAGTGAAGATGAATAACGGAGGGCGGGTTTTCCAACCCGCCTTATAATTGTAATGGGGGAATGATGGAGTGGTGGAGTGGAGAGATCCTCCAGGTTTGATCCGTGGCTATACGTGAAATCCGTTGTTGGTTCCTTTCAGCCTTCTGCCTTCGTCCTTTAAATTTCCCTCCTCAACTTCGGCCCAAACTTTGCTTATTGGGACTGGCCACGAGGACGGAAAAATAAGATGGCCTTTCCCCGCTATTCCCTTAATGTTTCATATACCCATGTCCAAAGATACGGAAGACTCATTTTCCACTGCTCCATTACCTGACGCGTCCCGCTACGACGCCTCCAAAATCCAAAAACTCGAGGGTTTGGAAGGGGTTCGCAAACGGCCGGACATGTATATCGGGGATACCAATGAACGGGGCCTGCACCACTGCGTATTCGAGATCGTGGACAATGCCATCGATGAGGCGCTGGCCGGTTACTGTTCCCTCATTTCGGTCACCATACACCTGGATGGATCCTGCTCCATTTCCGATGATGGCCGCGGCATTCCGGTCGATATCCATCCCAAATACAAGATTCCCGCCCTGGAGTTGGTTCTGGTGAACCTTCATGCCGGTGGAAAATTCGGTAAAGGCGCCTATCAGGTATCGGGTGGACTGCACGGGGTGGGCGCCAAATGTGTGAACGCGGTTTCCGAGCATTTCGAGGTGGAGGTGCGCCGGGACGGGGGGATATATCACATGCAGTTTTCCCAGGGGAAAACCACTCAGAAGATGAAGGTGATCGGCACGACCCGGAAAACGGGCACCAAGATCACCTTCCTTCCCGATCCGGAGATTTTCCTGACCACGCGGGATTTCAAGTACGAGATTCTGGCCAAGCGATTGCGCGAGTTGGCCTTTTTGAACCCCGGGGTGGAAATTCTGTTGGAGGACGACCGCATCGACAAAAGGGAAACCTTCAAATTTGAAAACGGGATCGAGGAGTACGTGGAATTTCTCAACAAGTCGAAAGAACCTGGTGATAGAAAAACCCATTACCTTTGGCGGGAGCGCCGCCCCGGAGGGGTCCGAGAGCGAGATCATGGTCGATGTCAGCATGCAATACACGGACAGCTACACCAATCAGATCTACGCCTACGCCAATTCCATCTTCAATCTGGAAGGGGGCACGCATTTATCCGGATTTCGCACCGCTCTGACCCGTTCCATCAACAACTACGCCAAGAAGAACAACCTGGTTAAGGAAAAGGATCCTCCCATCACCGGCGACGACACCCGGGAGGGACTGACGGCGGTGGTCTCGGTGAAGGTTCCCGAACCGCGATTTGAAGGTCAGACCAAGACCAAGTTATCCAATGGGGAAGTTGACGGAATCGTGCAGAAAATTACCGGGGAAAAACTCAAGATAGCATTTGAGACCACTCAGGGTCTGGCAAAAAAAATCATCGACAAATGTTTGAATGCGGCCCGGGCCAGGGAGGCAGCCCGGAAAGCGAGAGAAACGGTGCGCAAAAGCGCCCTCATCGGGGGCGGGTTACCCGGCAAACTGGCCGATTGCTCGGAAAAGGATCCGGCCCTCTGTGAACTCTATATCGTAGAAGGGGATTCAGCCGGTGGATCGGCCAAGCAGGGCCGGAACCGAAAAATCCAGGCCATACTCCCCTTGTTCGGGAAGCCCATCAACGTGGAAAAAGCCCGCATCGACAAAGCCCTGCGCAACAAGTCGATCCAGTTGCTCACCTCCGCTCTGGGCACGGGGATCGGCGACCATGAAGGGGACGGAGCCTTCGACGCCGACAAAGCCCGCTATCATAAAATTATCCTGATGGCTGATGCCGATGTGGATGGGGCCCATATTCAGACCCTCTACCTGACGTTTTTCTACCGCTACATGCGCGGATTGATCGAACGGGGATTTCTCTACATCGCCCAACCCCCGCTTTACAAAATCAAGCGACGAGGGCGCGAGCAATACGTGGACAACGATACCGAACTGAACCGGATACTGCTCGAGTTGGGTTCGGAGGATGTAACCCTGGTCCGCATCCGGGACGGCCACCGTTATCCATCGGCGACCATCGACAAAATTGTGGAGGCCTTGGCTCGCCTGGAACTTCTCAGCGGAGGGGTTTCCCGCTACGGATGCCCCATCGTGAAGTACCTCGATCACAAAAATCCGGAAACCCTGGCCCTACCCGAATACATCGCGCGCATACGCACGGGAAACCGGGAAGAATACCAATTCCTGATGGATGACGACGACCACTCCCAATTTTACGTCGATTACGGTATTACGGAAGGCCTTTACGAAGAATCCACCGTACGGGAAGTGAGGGAGAACCACGGCGCCACGGTTCAGCAACGCATCAGCGTCTATGAAATATTTGAAGCGGGCCAGATGTCGAAAATTCTCAAGAGCATCTCCGAGGCCGGCCTATCCATCACCCGGTTCACCCCGACGGAAGATGCCCGCTACAGACTCATAGAAAAAACGAGCCGTGGCAAGAAGGAGCGATCACTGGAACTCCATTCGATTTTGGAACTGGTAGAGAACATACGCCAATTGGGTCGGCGGGGTCTCAGCATCCAACGTTACAAGGGCCTGGGGGAAATGAACGCCAAACAGCTCTATGAAACGACCATGAACCCGGATAAAAGGCGTTTGTTGAAAGTGGATATCGAAGACGCCGCCCGGGCCGAAGCTACCTTTTCCATGCTCATGGGAGAAGACGTGGCTTCGCGGCGGGCCTTCATCGAAGACAACGCGCTCAACACCTCCTATCTGGACGTCTGATACCGAGCAGCCCCCTACCCTTTCCCGATGAATCCGGACAAAGAACGCCTTACGCCGACCAGCATAACCGAAATCATGCAGTCGGCTTACATCGATTACTCGATGTCGGTCATCATCAGTCGAGCTCTTCCCGATGCCCGGGACGGTTTGAAACCGGTACAGCGCCGCGTCCTCTACGCCATGCTTCGCGAGGGTTTATTGCACAACCGACCCTTCGATAAATGTGCCGGGGTGGTGGGCGAGGTTCTGAAAAACTACCATCCGCACGGGGACATTTCGGTTTACGATACCCTGGTGCGGCTCGCTCAACATTGGGTGATGCGTTACCCGCTGATTATTCCCCAGGGAAATTTCGGCTCCATAGACGGCGATCCTCCGGCGGCCTACCGCTACACCGAGGCCAAACTTCAGAACATGGCGGAAGATCTCCTTCGTGAAATCAACGAGGACACGGTGGATTTCGTTCCCAACTACAAGGAGAGCGCCACGGAACCATCCGTATTGCCGGCTGCCCTGCCCAACCTGCTCATGAACGGTTCCACGGGCATTGCGGTGGGAATGACCACCAACATTCCTCCGCACAACCTGGGGGAGCTGATCGATGCAGCGTGCGCCATCATCGACAATGCCACCCTGTCCATCGACGACGTCATGACCCATATTCCGGGACCCGATTTTCCCACCGGTGGGGCCATTGCAGGCCGTGAGGGCATCGATAAATACATGCGAACGGGCCGCGGCATCGTGAGGGTAAAGGGAACGGTCAGAACCGAGGAATTGAGTAATGGGAAGCAACAGATCATCATTACCGAAATACCCTATTACGTAAACCGCAGCTCCCTGGTCACCAAAATCGCGGAATTGATTACCAGCAAGGTATTGTCGGAAGTCAGCGACCTCAGGGATGAATCGGACGAGGACACCCGTATCGTGGTCGAAGTAAAACGGGGCGATTCACCCCGCGTGGTCATCAACAAGCTCTACAAACACACCCAGCTCGAATCTTCCTTCGGGGCCATTCTGCTGGCCCTGGTCAAACGCCGGCCCAAGCAGATGAATATCAAGGAGATGATCGAGTGTTTCATCGAACATCGACGGGAAGTTGTGGCGCGTAGAACGCAATTCCGCCTGATGAAGGCGGAAGACCGGGCCCACGTCCTTGAAGGGTACAAAATCGCACTGAACAACCTGGATGATATCGTAAAAATCATCCGGGCCTCCAGCAACCGGGATGCGGCAAAGAGGAGCCTCATGGCCAAGTACCCCATCACGGAACGCCAGACCAATGCCATCCTCGACCTGCGGCTCTACCAATTGACCGGGTTGGAAAGAGAAAAGATCGAGGCCGAGTACCGGAAGCTCATCCAACTCATCGAGGAGTTGAAACAAATTCTGGAGAGCGAGTCGAAACTACTGTCCGTCATCAAGGAAGAGCTGTTGGCCCTGAAGCAAAAATACCCCTCCCGGCGGAGGACGCAAATCCTCCCGGCCGAATCCGAGTTCAGAATGGAAGACGTCATTGCCAACGAAGGTTGCGTCATATCGGTGTCGCACAAGGGATTTATCAAGCGAACGAGTGTTCGCGCCTACCGCTCCCAGAGGAGAGGGGGAAAGGGTGTCATCGGCTCGGGTTCCTACCAGGAAGACTTCATCGAACACGTTTTTACCGCAAACACCCACGACAACATCATGTTTTTCATGAACAACGGCCGGGTTTACGGGCAGAAGGTCTATGAGATTCCGGAAGGCACCCGGATCTCCAAGGGGCGTTCCATAGCCAACCTTCTGGAGATGCGGCAGGAAGAAAAAATCGCGGCCATGATTTGCGTTCCGGAATTTTCGGAGGATCTTCATCTGGTCCAGGTCACTCGCAAGGGAATAGTGAAGAAAACCAACCTGAAAGCATACGCCAATTACCGGCGCGACGGAATAATTGGAATCAAAATCTATCCGGGAGATCAGTTGATCGACGTATTGCTCACCCGGGGAGAAAACGAAATTTTCATCATCACGCAAAACGGAATGTCCATCCGCTTCATGGAAACGGATATGCGGGATCAGGGCCGGGCCACTCGGGGGGTCAAAGGCATCACCCTCAGGGGGGGTGATTACGTGAATTCCGCCGTTGTGGCAGACCCCGGCGCCACCCTGTTGATCGTGGGTGAGAACGGACTGGGTAAACGAAGCTATTTTGGGGACTACCGACTGCAGAAACGCGGCGGAATCGGCGTCATAGCAATCAGGACCTCCCGGGTTGCGGGCGCCCTGGCAGTGAAGGAGAAGGATGAAATAATGATCCTCACCCTCGGCGGACAGGCCATCCGATCCCCGGTAAAGGATGTCCGCGTGATCGGTCGCGCTACCCAGGGAGTTCGCCTGATGAACATCGGGGTGGACGACAAAATCGTGGCAACGGCCAAAGTGGTGGATACCGAGGATATCGTCGAATCAGAGGAAGGCCAACCGACTGAGGAAAGTCCCGGGAAGGATCATAAGAGCTCCAGTTGATCCCTGTAGAGGTCGGTCTCCCCAGGCTGGCTCCATAGGAGGATTTGGGACAGGGAGAGGGATTTTGCGGCCTCATAATTGATCAGGTTCCCGAGCAATGCAGCCGAAGCCAAGGCGTCGTAAGGGGCACAATGAAAAGTCCTGCGGTCGGAGGGGCACCATCGCTCGGCCCAGCGGTCCAATAGATTTTGCAAACGAAACGCTTGTACCAATTCGGACAGGCTGTAGGATTCGAGACCCGGGAAGAGGGAACGGTAGAGAGAGCAGGTATCCAACCAAGGGCCCCAATCGATATCCATGGAATGGGTCATGAAATTGGGGCACAGGTTGGTAAATGGCCAAACACTCTTGATCAGACCATTTTCGAAACTGGCATTGTGCGCGGCGAAGGGACCTTGAGCCCTTTTATCCCGAAACAACTCCCAATCCGCTTCAAAGAATTCCGCCTCAGCGACATCTTCGGCGCGTATATTATGAGTGGCGGTCTCCCAATGGGAAATGGCGGCGGTGGAACGACATAAACGAGTGGACAGTTCGGTGACCTCGCCGCCCAAGAGCATTACCAGCCCATACTCCACGATTCCACTTTGGCGGCTCCCTTCGAAATCCAGACAAAAAATCGGGGATTGAGTCCAGGAAGATGCAATGCTTGTACTTTCCTCTGACATTCTACGCTTTCCTATTAACAAGTTCAGTGCCCCGAAGCCAACTCCAAGATGGATACGAATTCCCTCAAACCGTTTTTGGAAACCCTCCTCGACCAAAGTGGAGCGGTTATAGCGCCCTATTTTTTCAACCGGGACTTTTCCGTCGAGGAAAAGGCGGATGAGTCCCCGGTCACCCAGGCGGACAGGGAGGCCGAAACCTGTATTCGCACCCTCATACAAAGGGAGTTCCCGCATCATGGCATTGTGGGAGAAGAATTCGGATCGGAAAACGAAGGGGCCGAATACACCTGGGTAATCGATCCCATCGATGGAACCAAAGCCTTTATTACCGGGGTCCCCCTGTTCACCACCCTGATCGGCCTTCTGCACCGGGGGGAGCCGGTTTTGGGAGCCATCCATCAGCCGTTGCTGCAAATCAAGTGCATTGGGGACAACAGGATTTGTCTTCTCAACGGAAAACCGACGCGGTGCCGGTCCATTGCGGGTTTAGGGGAAGCGACATTGGTAAGCTCGGACGTCCTGACGGCGGAGAAATATCAGAATGGCGCCCGTTTCAACGCCCTCATGCGGCAGGTAAAACTCTACCGCACCTGGGCGGACGGCTATGGCTACCTTTTATTGGCCTCCGGAAAGGTGGACATAGCGGTCGATCCGATCGTCAACCCATGGGATGTTTTCCCCGTTATCCCCGTGGTGCGCGGAGCCGGGGCCCGCGTCTCCAATTGGCAGGGCAATACCGATCACTGGAAATCCTGTGTGGCGGCCGCCCCCGGTCTGTTTGATCAGGTCATCGCAACCCTCAACCCGGATATCTCACTGCCGAACGAATGAAAGGGGCGGGGCTGAAATCCTATATTGGCATGAACGATTTTCAGTCCTGACCCCGACGTTTGACATGGACGATTTCCGTCCTGGAACCGGCCACCGTTTCCGGCTCCAGAAAACCTCCGAAGGCCAAAGAAGGATAAACCAGCGATCGCTTCCCCAGAATCGTGCCCGGATTCAAAACAGTGTTACACCCCACTTCTGCTTCGTCGCCGACCAATGCACCCAATTTCCTCAAACCCGAGTTTACCTTGCCGCCCGGAAGACTGACCCACACCTCCTGACGGTCCAGCCTGAGATTGGAACAGATCACCCCCGCTGCCAAGTGTGCGCCGTTGCCCAGCACGGAGTTTCCCACGTAGTTGAAATGAGGAGTCTCTACCCGGTCGAGCAGGAGAGAATCCTTGAATTCGCAGGAATTCCCCAGAACGCAACCCTCCCCCACAATGACATTTCCGCGTATGAAAACCCCGGGACGAAGCTCGGTTCCAGCCCCGATGTAGGCGGGTCCTCGAATAACCAGGTTGGGAGCCAGTTGTACGGTCGGGTGCAAAAAAACCCGCCCCTCTATTACTACCCCGGAAGGCAAGCCTTGCGGAACGGGAAGATTGGGAGCAAACCCGGAGTTCCCCAGGGCTCGACCAATTTGGGGGATCCAGGACCAAGGAGTATCTTCCGAACTGAAATACGATCGAAAGGGAAAATTATCCGGTAGGGAAAACAAGTCCTCCGCTTTCATCGAGACCACACAAAAGCCTTATAGAACAGGATTCAACGGAAATGGACCAAGTGGTCCGGATAGGGCAAACAACCTGGCCACCATTCAGCACCTGAACCGGGAAGCGGTGAAATGGAGGAGAAGATGGAAACTTGGACGATCTTCTTGACCATGGCACTGTTTTCTGTAGAGCTTTTTCCCAGCCTTAAGGCCTATTGAGAGATTAGAGATGCGCGCGCGTTGCTCTGGACCGTTTTGACCCCGGGTCCCCGCGTGGATGGCTCTTCTGCGGATTTTCCCCACTATTTTTGCGATCCAATAAAAATCACTGATCTTAGAGTTCTACAAATGGCGGGAGGGAAAGGCCGTCCCGGCGATTTCGATTGGAACTGGACGTTCGTAAAAGTCGAAACGGACGAGGGGATATACGGAGTTGGAGAGGGGAGCTTGCAGTACAAGGATCAGGGGTTGAGAGCTGAGCTCGAATCGTTTAGAGAATTCCTGGTGGGTAAGGACCCGTTTCAAATCGAGTTATTGTGGAATTCGATTTATCGTGGAGTTACTTGGACGGGCGGACCGGTAACCACGAGCGCTTTGAGCGCCATCGATTTGGCCTTGTGGGACATCAAGGGCAAGGCTCTGGGTGTGCCGGTCTATGAATTGCTTGGCGGCAAGGTCAATGACTCGATCAAACTCTACGCTAATGGTTGGTCCCAGAGCGACGGTTCTCCGGAGGAAAATGCCGCCGAAGCCAAGGCCGTAGTGGAAGCCGGATACCAAGCCTTGAAACTGTATCCATTTTGTGGGCCGCAGGTGGCCACTCCGGAGCGGATCCAGATGGGTTTGGATCGAGTGCAGGCGGTCCGTGAAGCGGTGGGCCCGGACGTGGAGGTCGCAATCGATATTCGTGGCTATTTGAACGTCGGCAGCGCCAGACGGGTGGCCCGGAGACTGGAGCCGTTCAACATCGCTTGGATGGAAGAGCCGATCCGTTGGGACAATCCCAAGACATTGGTGGAATTCGCCCGCTCGGTATCGGTGCCGGTCGCGACGGGCGAACAGTTGTACACCCGCTGGGGGCTGCGCGAAATCCTGGAGTCCAATGCGGTCAGCGTTATCCAGCCCGACATTTGCCACGCCGGAGGCATGTCCGAGCTAAGAAAGATCGCGAGCATGGCCGAGGTATATTACGTAACGGTTTCTCCACACAACTCGAATGGTCCCATATCAACCGTCGCCAGTCTCCAACTACAGACCACCATCCCCAACGCCAACATGCAGGAGTTGTTTCACAGTATGATCGAGCTGTACAATGAGGTGCTGACCGTCCCGCTCGCAGTGAAGAAAGGCCACTGCTCGCCACCTGCCGGGCCGGGCTGGGGAACGGATATCGACGAAGAGGCTTTGGGGAAGTATCCCCCTACGAAACACATTCCGGTGAAATCGGAGCCGTATCTGCCATTTTGATTTGTTTAGTAACCCATGGAAACGAGCTTACTTCGCTGGCAGGATGTTTTGATTATATGCATCAATTTGGCGGCCATGGTTTTCATAGGCGCTTATTTTGCTCGAAAAAATAAGTCAGCGGATACCTATTTCCTAGCCGGGCGAGGGATGCCTGGCTGGGTGGTGGGTTTTTCCATGATGGCCTCGGTGATCAGCTCGATGACTTTCCTGGGGATGCCGGCTTATACCTTCAAGGAAGATTGGCGTTTCATGCCGGCGCATTTCCTCTACATCCTTCCGGCGCTCTTGGCCTTCTTTGTGGCGATGCCATTCTTTCGCAGGAACAAGTTTCGTTCGGCTTATGAGTATTTGGAAATGCGCTACAGCGGATGGGCTAGGGTCTATACGGCAGTGGGTTTCATCGGCGGCAATATGTTTCGAATAGGGGTGATTCTCTACGCGGTGAGCCTGGTATTCGAACAAATGGTGGGGTTGGAAATGACGATTATCATTATAGCTTTCGGGTTCGTCGTAGCGGCTTATACGATCGCGGGTGGTTTGGAAGCGGTGATTTGGACCGATTTGATTCAGGGGATTTCACTGATGATAGGCGGTCTGATTTGCCTGCCAATCATCGTCGGCGCCATTCCGGGCGGCTTCGATCAGATCGTAGCCGAGGCGGCTGGGGACGGAAAATTTCATTTGGGATCGACCGAGTTCATCCTAAGTGAAAAGACCATGTGGGTGATAATTCTGAACATGCAGTTCGCATTTCTGCAGTTCTTTTGCACCGACCAAGTCATGGTGCAACGCTATCTGTCGATCAAAACGGAAAAGGACGCTCGAATCGCTTTGGTTTTGGGAACGGGCTTATCCATTCCGGTTTGGGTCTATTTCGCGTTCGTAGGATCCGCTCTGTATGTATTTTTCAATCATTTTCCATCCGAAGTGGTACAAGCCATGCAGCCGGAGAGCGTGTATCCGTATTTCATCCTTACAATGGTGCCTGCTGGAGTGGCGGGCTTCGTGATCGCAGCATTGCTGGCCGCTGCCATGTCGACTCTGGACTCTTCGCTCAATGCCATGTCCTCAACGGTGGTGAACGATTTCTTTCGCAGGTTTGGTAAAGTGAAGCGAACCGAAAAGGAGTACTTGGCTCTGGGACGTTGGCTGACAGTCTTCTTTTCCGCGATCATGGTGTCGGTGGCTTTGGCGATTCATTTCGCTCGAACATCGACGATTTTGGAGCTGCATACGTTTTTGGTTCCCGTGTTCAGCACCGGAGTCATCAGCTTGTTCCTGCTGGGGATCTTCACCACCCGGGTGAGTTCGAAAGTCGCCGCGGTTTCGATCAGCGCCACGGTTCTGCTGGTTTTGGCTTGGCTTTTCGTATCTTCAGTCCTGGGGAGTCGTTGGTTCCCCTTCCTTTCAGCCCGGTTGCCCGACGACTTCTGGATAGGAGTGCTGCCGCACCTCTTCCTGTTTGCCGTTGCCTATTGCTTGTCCCGTTGGTTTCCCAATAACCGAAGCGACGACTTGCAAGGGCTGACGGTTTGGACCAAAAAAGTAACGTAAGGCACTAGCCAAGGAAATTATTGAGGCTATGAGAAAGCAACTGGATATCAGCGAAGCGGAAATGCGGGAGCGCTACGAAGCGATCTACACCGCCGTAGTGATCGATATATTGCATCATGAATATGGGAAGCGGGAGCAGAATCTACCATCCAATCTGCTGCCTTTGGTAGACGGGATGAAGGTGGCGGGTTTCGCCTTTACCATAAAGGGGATGCCCACTCACTTGCCTGAACCCGAGGACGTGCACGAGCAAAGAGCGGCTATGATCAATGCCCTCTATGCCGGAAGCATCGTGGTTTGGGATACCGGTAATGATCAGGAAACGGCCCACTACGGAGAAATGATGACTGCAGCCTCCATGATGCAGGGTTGTGTCGGAGCTATTATCGATGGCGGGGTACGGGATGTGGACCGAATCATCGATACCGGTTTCAAGGTTTGGAGCCGCTATCGGACTCCAGCTTCGATGGCAGACCGCTTTCATATCACTGAGTGTCAACAACCGATTAAAATCGGTCGAACCGAGGTCACGCCTGGAGACTTGGTCTTCGCCGATAGGGATGGCATTGTGGTGGTGCCGAGAGATATCGCCTTCGAAGTACTGGTTAAAGCAGAGGAAAGGAATAAGGCCGAACGTGGTTGGCGGGACATTATCGCCTCCGGATTGTCACCTGCAGATGTGGTGCGCAAAGGCGCGAAGTTTTAGACTATTGGGTAATCGAAGACATATAAACATTCCATTCCTGTCCGGATATGCTCAGTTTGGGACGGCCGGAGGTGAGAACAAAATTAATGGACTAATTTGATATGGGAAAGATAGCTGGAATATTATCGGGGTTGATGGCGGGAATGATCCTAGCTTCAACCCTTTCTGCTCAGACCATCAATCGTCGGTCGGACGTGTGGACAAAGGGCTACAAGGATACTTCCTCGGAGAAGTGGGCAGAAGGACTCGAGCATGTCTCAAAATTATACGACCCGGATGCTCAGGCCTATGCCGCGATACCGGCCATTCCCGGTTCTTACGACCCGAATGACCCTCAGGATGCGGTCAAGGAGGCAAAGGCGGTGGCGGAGTATATGGAAGGCGTTGCCGCTACTCAAGCAGACGGCCTTCGCGTCATGGCCCGGTTACAATGGGATTATCAAACGTGGGAGATCAATGAATATATTCTCGCTCAGGGAGAGAAAATTGAGGACCACTCGGTAATCCTTTTAGACGGCAGTGTCGCCATTTTCCCCTGGAATGGAAATCAGCGCTTTTGCTCCAATTCTCCCGTCGCTCGGGCCGCCATGAAGAAGCGGGTTAAAGTCGCTGTCGATGCGGGCGTCGATCTGGTATCGGTTGATTTGCAGCGCAATACCGCGAACAACGTAAAGCGGGCATCCTGTTTTTGCCGACATTGCTCGGTTGGTTTTCGAGCCTATCTGAAGAGCAAATACAGCGACTCCGAATTATCTCGCATGGGAATTCCCGATATAGCCCGGTTCGAGTATCGGGAGCATCTTCTCAAAGACGGTTGGACGATCGAACGCTTTGTGCAAGAGGACCGGCAAAAGGGCCCGGACGCGAGCATCCCGTTTTTCAACGACTTCCTGATTTATCAGTACCAGGAGATTAACGCCTTTCACAAGGAACTGGCCGACTCTGCCGACGCCTATGCGGGGAGAAGTGTTCCTTTTCTGTCCTCAAGCGATCCGTTGCAGGTGCGGCAGACGACCTATATTCAGGAGGTAGATGGCTATATAACCGAAGGTGACCAGTTCCTGAAAGGCGACAATCTTGAATTGTACAATGAAGTACTCCTGCTTTACAAAATTTGCGAGGTAGTGGGAAAACCAAATTTGATCACCGCCGGACCTCACCCGTGGCGAATGATCCGAGATAAAAGAGCTGAGTCGCTCGCTCGCGCTTGGATTGCCCAAAGCTACGCCTATGGCTCGAATTTTCTCGCCCCCATCAAGCAGTGGACCAATCCGGGACGATACGATCCGAATCCGCAGGAGTTCCGCTATCTTTTCAAATTTATCCAGGACAATCGGTCATTATTCGACGGATACGATTCTTTTGCGAAAATAGGCCTGATCTACAGCCATCTCGGCAGCCGATACGGGAAAAAAGTTGCATTATCGGCAGTGGATAAGCTAACCGCCGAGAACATTCCCTTCGAATTTCTCTTTATCGGGGACGATTTGTATTCGCGCGAGATCGGTCGGGGACGTCTCGACGAACTCGACGCGATTATCCTTACCGAAGACTTCAAATACCTGGATCCATCCCTTCAAGCCGAGATTCAATCGCAAGGAGAAAAGGTGATCTCGATTGAGCACATCGATAGACTCTGGGACCTAATCAAGCGTCCGATTGATGTATCGTTGGGAAATGACAAGGTAACCATAGTCGCAAGAAAGGCGAATGACGGGGGCATGGTCCTGCACATGCTGGGAATTCCATTGAACCCGCCGAAGCCAGCTCCCATCTACAAGGACTTCAATCTCGAAGTGAGTGCGGCATTTTCCGGGCCTTTCGAATCCGCCACCTTACACGCGCCGAATCGGAAACCAGTCCGGCTAACGGTTTCCGAAAATGCTGGCGTTAATCGGATACGCATTCCTCGATTGTATGAATGGGCCATAGTTGATTTGAACAGGAGATAGGATGGGTGGGGTCTCCGAGTATTTTTAACCCGGTTCGACTAACGGGCCCATTTAATTTGGGTGCAGGGCCCGGATTTGAACCGGGGACCTTCAGGTTATGAGCCTGACGAGCTACCTGACTGCTCCACCCTGCAACATGAGAGAGGATGAATAATTTTCAGAATCCAACTCTGGGCAAGGTTTTTTTTCAGGATTTCGTTTTTGGGCCTTTCACGGGCAATAATTTGGGCCAATGGAAAATACACCTTGCTTTTCTTTTCCCAAACGGTAGCTTGACCTCCTTTTTGGAAACCCACTCATTCATATTCATCAACAACTCAACCCATTCCATAGGGCATCACCTCCAATCAGATCCCCGCAATTGTAATGAATTTAACTGTTAGGGACTTGCTGGACGCCGGAGTCCACTTCGGCCATCAAACCAAACGATGGAATCCAAAATCGAAACCCTTTGTTTTCGATCACCGCCATGGCATTTCCATCATCGATTTGGAAAAGACCTTCCATTGTCTGGAAAGGGCGACTGAATATATCGAAGAAAAGGTGGCTCAAGGGGGTAAAATCCTGCTGGTTGGCACCAAAAAACAAGCACAGGAGGTTGTTCGTGAAGCGGCCATTGCCACTGAAATGCCTTATTCCGTCAACCGCTGGCTCGGGGGGACTCTGACGAATTTCACCACCATCCTGAACAGTATTTCCAAATACAGCGAATACCTCAGTATGGAGACGGAGGGTTCCCTTGGGAAGCTTCCCAAAAAGGAAGCCTCCTTCATACGCCGCCAAATGAGCCGGATGCACCGCAATTTCGAAGGTTTGCTGGAGATGCCGGAACTGCCTGACGCCATGTTTGTCGTGGACATCAAAAAGGAGGCCATTGCCCTGGCCGAGGCCAACAGGCTGGGCATCCCGGTAATTGCCTTGGTTGACACCAATTCCGACCCCTCCACCGTCGAATACCCCATCCCGGGTAATGACGATGCGGTAAAGTCCATCCGCATTATTGTGGAAACCGTCATGGAGGCCATCCAGAACGGAGCGGTAAGGCGTGAAACCACCCGCACCCCGCTTACATTCCTGGCTGAACCGGTAGCGGAAACCTACTCCCAGCAACTTGCGGCGGAAGCGGCCGATAACATGGAGGAAGTAACCGTTACCATCGATCCCGAACTGATGTTGGACCAGGACGTTTCTCCCCGGGAAACCCCCTGAGCCGGACATCCAAAATTCAAAATACCCTATTTAACAATACCCAATGAGTGTGCATATATCGGCCAAACAGGTAAGCGAGCTACGCCAAATGACCGGTGTCGGTTTAATGGACTGTAAAAAAGCCTTGGTGGAAAATGAGGGGGATATGGAAAAAGCCGTCATTTTCCTGCGCAAGAAAGGCGCTGCCACGGCAGCCAAGAAAGCCGGCCGGGTAGCCCGGGAGGGCATAATCGAACAATACATCCACATGGGTGGAAAAGTTGGGGTTTTGATCGAACTGAATTGTGAAACCGACTTTGTAGCCAAGACCCCTGACTTCAAGACCCTGGCCAGGGATCTTTGCCTGCATATCGCGGCCGCGAGTCCCGCCTACCTGACTCGAGATGAAGTTCCACAGGAACTGGTGGCCAAAGAACGCGATATTGCCTCTTCGCAAGCAGGTGGAAAGCCACCCCAGGTCATTCAAAAGATTGTCGAAGGCAAATTGGACAAGTATTTCTCCCAGATCTGCATGGCGGACCAACCGTTCGTCAAGGACCCGGATAAAACCATCAAGGAGTTGGTAACCGAAAAAATTGCCCAATTGGGTGAGAACATCGTCATTCGTCGATTCTCCCGGTTTCAGCTCGGGCAGTAACCCGCAGGGCCGGTAGTGTGAAGAGCAAAGGCCCGCCCCCAAATTGGGCGGGCCTTTGCTCTTTGCGGTTGGTGAAAGGACTATCGGGACCGGAGGCGCTGGTTTCGACAAGCGCGCTCAACCCGCTCGAGGTAGTTCTCCACCCGAATGGTGTATTCCAAATCCAAGGCGTCCCTCAACAGGGGTATGGCGTCGCAATACAGGGTTTCATCGACCAGGATCTGGGAGTAATCGATGAACGCTTGCCGTTTGAACTCGTCGTCGCCCATTTCGGTGGCTTTATCGAAGTAAATGCGGGCTTCTTCAAAGCTCTTGAGGGTTTCTTCTTCATTACCGGCGGCTTTGGATTTCCTGCTTTGGGAATAGTGGTATCTCGCCAGCAGGAGGACAGTTTCCTTATCTTCAGGATCGATTTCCAAAATCTCTTCCAACAACTTGATGGCGATGTCCGAGCCACGTTCCAGAGCAATCGCCACCCTGGCTTCGAGGCGGAGGAGGGTCAGGTGATACTCCTCACTCAGGGTATCTGCAAATACCCTCCGTATGGTTTTTACGATGGTTTCGCCGTTATCCCAAAACCCTCGAGCTACGATCACCTCGGCTGTCCTGACCGGTCGTTCCTGATCCTGAGTCGGATCCAGTTCTATGGCATCGACATGCGCTTCCGTAGCCAACTCCAACTGCTCTTCGTTGAGGTAAATGTCCCCCAGACGACTCATGGTTTCATAGGTCGCCTGTCCCATGCGCCGAACGATTTCATAGTTTGCGGCGGCCGCAAGGGGCTGATTCAAGGCGATGAAAGAGTTGGCCTGCAGGATGAGGAAGTCCGACTGATCCTTGGTCTCTTCCGCCCGTGCTATCATTTCCTCGAATAGGGAAATGGATTCCAAATGCTTCTCCTGATTGAGCAAGGTGGAGGCCAGCCCCTTGTACCAATCCAGGGTGTCGGGATCGGCCACGATTGCTTTCTTATAGGCGCTTTCGGATTCCAGAATTTTTTCCTGATTGAGGTAGATCATGCCCAAGAGGCCGAAGGTCCGGGCATCGTCTTCCCCCAGTTGAGTGGCCCGGTTGAAGGCCTGGGCCGCTTTTTCCCACGCATCTTTCTGCAAATGGCAATAGCCGATCAGCTTATGCGCGGCTTGGAAGGTGGGCCATTTGAGGACGGCTCTATTGAAATACGTCAGAGACTCGTCCAGCTTGTCCACCCGGTAGTAATGCAGACCCAAGGTAAAATCGAGGGCCGCGCTGGCATCCCGTGTGATGGAGGACTGGAGATAAGCCAGGGCCCTGGCATCCTGTTGTTTTGCTATGAAGTCATGATAGATCCTTAGAATCTCCTGCTCCTCCGACTTCACGGTGGGCAATTTGGCGCCTTGGGCCATCAAATCCCGGTAGTATTCATCGAAATATCCGGGTTTTCGCCAGAACCGCATGTCGACTTTCCCCGAGACCTGGATACAAAATCCCAATGCGACCAGGCCGCACCAGACCAGGCGAAACAGCGTGTAACCGAAAGAGTTCATTTAAATCAGCGACGCAGGGAAAAGGAAAGGGGGAGGCGAACGCGGGTCTTCACTTTTCTGCCATCCTTTTCACCCGGTTCGAACTTCCATTGGCGAACGGCTTTGATGGCATTTTCATTAAATTCACGATTGGAAGATTTCGATACTCTGGGCCGTTTTACATTCCCGAATTCGTCTACGATAAAGATCAGGTGGACCTCTCCCTGGACGCGGTTCCGTTTCAGCTCGGGAGGGTATTGCGGGCTGATCTTGACCAAAGGAATAGGCGGTTTATCGAGATCGGAAATTTCGAATACCATCTCATCGAAATTATCGGCAATATCAAAAACCTGGACCGATACTCCGGAAGAACTCATTCCGCCGTCACCTGCTGTAAGGGCCATGTTGATCTGGTCCAGAGTCAGTTGCTGTTCCTGCTTTTCGATCTCGATATCCTCCTCTTTCTCTTCCTCCTCCTCCGGCTTGGGAGGTTCGGGTGGAGGTGGAGGCGGAGGCTCGATTTGAATGCGGTTATTCTCCTCGTCTCGATTCATATCGTCCAAGGAGGAGAAGATCTGGGTGAGGGGGAGGGCTATGAAAAGGGCCAGGGTTATAACCCCACCCAAGGGCAAGGAAAATGAGAGGGAATTGCCCTGATAATTAGAAGAGAAGACTTTTTTCATTGTGGTATTGGATGTGGAAATTTGCTAGATGGGTTCGTCACCGCATTTCGGAGGATATGCTGATTTTATTGGTCCGGCCCAGTTTGGCTTCGCCGATAACCCGAATGACCACCCCGGCGCTGGCATTTCTATCGACTTGCAGGATGACCGGCATGGGGTCTCTGGCGTTCAGTCGGCGAACAATGGGTCGAACCCCTTCCACCCCGACTTCCTGGCCGCCGTAAACCACCCTGTTGTTACCGGAAATGGCGATCAGGATACTGTTCTTTTCCAGGGGCAGGGGCGTTTGCGTTATGGGTTTTTCTATATCCACCCCCGGTTCTTCCACGAACACGGTAGTGACGATAAAGAAAATCAGCAAGATAAAGACCATGTCGATCATGGGCGATATGTTGATATCGCTGAGCTTTCCGCCTTCTGATAATGGTCTTCGTCCTTTCATGCTCTAAGCGCTATCCGGATGGAGCAACCGGGGAGACGCCTCCGGGGGATTTCTGATTTTTTTGTAACACGAGACTCTCCAGTCTGACAAGAAAAGCCGCATATTGGTTGCGTTTCTTTTGAATCATGGCCACGAGCAGGTAACCGGGGATGGCAATTACCAAACCGGTTTGGGTGGTAATCAAGGCCTCCGAGATACCCTCGGCGACCAAGTCGATCGTTTTCCCGGAACCACTGGACAGAGCCTTGAAAGTGCTGAGCATTCCGATGACGGTTCCGAGTAATCCCAGCAGAGGCGCTACCGTCACCAGAATATTGAGAAACATCAACCGGGAGTCGACCACCGGAAGGGCGGCAGTGGAAATTTCCACAAAACGATTTCGCACCTCATCGTTGGAATCAGCGCTCTCATCTCTGACATAAGAGATAATTTCACCTACATGGCCCTCGCCCAGGGCGGGATCGTCGATCCACTTCTCGTATTGGGCTTCAGGCACTTTGTCATGGTTTCCGCGCCGGAAGAAGAGCACCATTTCCATGGCGGTGAAATAAATGATAAAGGCCAGAAAGACGAGGGGAACCATGACCCAGCCCCCGCTAAGCCAAACCTCGACGAAAGTCTCTAAATTAAGTGCCTGGGCAAAGATCATACCGGGAATCGAATCAGGTTCGTTGGGGCAATCCGTTAATAAAGCCAACCGCCGTACGCTCCATGCTCCCTAAAACGCTCTTGGACATGCGGGAGAGAAGCGCGTGGATGATGAGGGTTGGAATGGCGATGATCAAACCAAATTCAGTGGTAATGAGCGCCTCCGAAATCCCCGAAGACAATTGCCGGGCATCACCGGTACCGAAAATGGTTATTAGTTTGAAGGTGTTGATCATACCGGTGACCGTTCCCAACAGACCCAGCAGGGGAGCCGTAGCGGCAGTTACGGCGATAAAGGGTAAAAAACGCTCCAGCTTCGGTCGTGTGCTCAACATCTGCTCATAGAGGATTTCCTCGATAAGGTCTTCCTCGGCATCGATGCTCTCCATGGCCGCGGTCAACATTCTGCCGCTGGGCCCCTTGACCCCGCGGGCAAAATTGAGGGCATCTTCCCTGCGACCGCTTCTGAGGTGATCCAAAATGGTCTCCAGGTCCTGCGGGCTGGCCTTTTTCACGGACAGGAGTTCGATAACCTTGAATAGCGATATGGCAAAGGCCACAAAGGCCAGGGTGAGGATGGGGTACATGACCACCCCACCCTTTTCGATGTGTTCAATAACCGTCTCCTTCAATTCCAGGATGTCGAGGGCCTGATCGAGCGTCGAATCCAGAAACAATGTTCCGGAACCCGATGTTGCGGCGGCGGACATGGCCTCTTCCGGAGCCCCTTCCACGCGAATTTGCAGGGGACGCAGCACCAGGGGATTCACATCGACCAATCCCGCTGTTCCACCCTGGGAAAACATTCCAATCGGCCCGACAATAGCGAAATTGCCTTGCACCAGATCTCCACCTTCGACTTCGCACTCACCTTCAAAGGTGTAGCCGGCGACCATTTTCTCCAGGCGATCCAGGGAAGCTTTTAGAACCGCCACCTGCAAGTCATAGCGTTCCTGCAAGGGGATTTCAGAATTGTCCTTGGCGTTGCGGGCTCGATCCACCACGTCGGAGTAGAGCTGGATTTCCCCCACGTGAAGGGCGCTGCCTAGAAATTCCTCGATATAATTCCCCAAGGCGGTGTGAAGGTAGTCGTTTTCCCGGTCCAGTTCCGAATCCCTTTGCTCCAATTCCGCCTTGATGCGGTTTACTCCGGTGGCTTGTTCCACCACCTCATCGCGCTGATGGGTCAGCTCGATTTTCAGGTCTTCCAGCCGATTGATTTCCTGGGCCAATGGAATCTTTTGCTCGGCAATGTCGTTGCGAAGCTGGGCCAGTTCGGCCAGGACGCGTTCCAGATCACCCTCGGTGGTTCGGGCGGCCGTATCGTAATTTTGAGCGCCGGCACGGATAGCCGAAAGCAAAAGAACCAGGGTGATAAACGTTTTCGTGAACAATATCTTTTTCAGGATCATAGGTAACAGTCGGTTATTCGGCTTCCTTTATTTCCACCGGGACATTGACGAATTCGGCCGGATGCCGGTTATCTGCGGCCAAAACGGCCAAGCCGACCGCTTCCGCTATTTCGGGACGGTCCTGCCACACCCATCCCTTTCCTATGACCGGATACCCAAATCCGGCGTTAACTTGATTTTCATCGACAAAATAGGCTTGGCCAAAGCCGATATACAAGGTCTTCACTTCGAAAATTTCGCCGTTTTCCTTCTCCCTGAGCTCGCTGCTGGGAGTTATCACTTTATTGAAATATTCGATATTGTTGAGTAGGGAAATGATATTCTGGACGCGGTCGCCCAGGGATACATCCAACTGCCTCCCGGAATCGGGATCGGGTATGCGCCGCAACTGGGTGGCAACCTTTTCCTGGAACACGGAAGGGAAAATTGTGGAGAGGGCAAGGATTCGCTTTTCAATCCCCGGCACCGCTTGCCTGATAATTTCGATGGCCAGTTCCTGGGCTGCAATACTTTGGCTGAGTTCATTTTGTTCGCTATCGGCAGTGGTCATTTCCTGCATGGAATCGGCCACGGTTTTGCGAAGACCTTCAATTTCGCTCTTCAGGAAGGCGATGTCATCGTTCAGCGTTTTTTCATCCGCCAGCCACTGGGCTCTTTCCTCGGCCAGAACCCGGCGTGCCTCCACCCACTTTTCCAAGGTAGATCGAGCCGTGGTCAAAACCTCGGCTCCCATCAGGGAGGAGGCTCCACAGGCGGTTAAGGCCAGTATCAGGGTTACCTTTCCTATCTTCATATCAGGGTTGTTATCGATGGCATATTGAAACTGTATGGGGCTAGTTCCGCACGGCGCGGTAGACGTTTCTGACCCCCAGGAGGTATTCTTCCACGTGGTCCTGCGGTTTTACATCCTGGGCTCGCTCCAAAGCGCGCACCGCTTCCCGGTACTGCTCTACGGCGACGAGCGCCTTGCCGTGATGAAAGTAGGCCTTGGCCTCAAAATCGCGGAGGTTTTGGGCGCGCTCATAGAGGAATTCCGCCTTCTCGAAATTCCCACCTTGGGCGTAGAAGTCCGCCAACATTATCAGCACATCCCCGTCCAGGGGATTTTCCACCACCATCGATTCCAGAAGGGGCACGATGGACTCGGACATGTTGTCGTTAGCGGCTTGGATCTTCGCATTCAACTTGCGCACGACAAAGGCCAATTTGCTGTCCAGGCTGTTGCCGTAACTGCGATTGATTTCGGTTAACACCTCGGAAGCGGCATCGAAAAATCCGGCGTCGATCAGGTTGGCAGCCGCTTCGATGGGTTTTTCCACGTTCAACCGGCCACGGGCCATAATCGCTTCCTTATACACGCCCAAGGCAGCCTCAATGAAACTATTCTCGACGTAGATATCGCCCAGGGCGATCAGGTTCTCCGCTGAAATGGCGCCCATGCGCCTGAGCACTTCGTAATTGGAGGCGGCTTGGAGTTTTTCTCCCAACCCCAGGTAGGCCTCCGCCTGCAACTCCCAATACTCGGTCTCCCGGGAATTTTTTTCGATCAGTTTTTCAAACAAACCGGCAGCATCCTTGTATTTGCGTTGAAATAGAATACTTTTGGCCAGCCCGAACTCCCAGGCCTCGTTTTGCACCTCATAGATCAGGGCGGATCGATAGGAGGTCTCCGAGGCGATAAACTGCTCATTCTCAAAGAAGAGGTATCCGAGAATACCGAAAATATTCTTGTCCACGGCTCCAAGTTTCACGGCAGTGGTAAAATGCTCCCGTGCTTTTTCCTCGTTTCCGAGTTGGAAGTAAAGGAAGCCGAGGTTCTCATGTGCTCTCAGGAAATCCTTGTGTTTCCTAATGGCCGCCTCGTAATGCCGGACCGCCTCCTGCAAGTTCCTCTCCTGGTAGGCAAAATTGCCCAGGATCAAATGGAAGGTGGCGTTGGATCCTTCTTCCGCTGCTTTGGCGGCGAGAGTAGCCCGCGCTTCTTGCCGATTGGTCTGCATCTGGGTGGAAAATTCTTCCATAAAGGTCTTATCGGGCTGGGATAGGCGGGGCTCCACCGTTATGCGAGGGGCATAGGTCCCGATAAACCGTTCGACAAAATCGGGGTCGGACCAGAAATCCGTTTGCTGCCTCTGCCTTTGAGCTTCGGAACTGATTGGCAGGGCGCCCAAAGCGCTGATAATCAAAAGGGCCTGTGGTAATGTCTTGATGGGTCGTAACATGAGATTTGCCATTAATCTGCCTGTGGAGAAAGGGAGGGGCCAGGACGAAAGTTGAGCATGGGAATCCTAATTGGCCCCGGTGAGACTTATGATATCTGCCCCACCGAGGCGGGCTTCATCCATTATTCTGACAACCAGCCCGGCATTGGCGGCATCTTCGGCTTCGACCAAAACCGGGGCCTCCCTGTCCTTTTGCAAGACTTGCCCCACTCTGGGACGGATCGATTCGATGCTTATGGCCTCGGTGGCGCCGGCTTCCTTGTAAAAGATCTGGTTGTTCTTATCCACCAATATGGTAACCGATTCCTTATCCTCATCGAGTTTCTCCGGGACATCCGTTGCCTCCGGCTTGTCTACTCCGAAACCGGATTCCTCGACGAAAACCGTGGTTACAATAAAGAAGATGAGCAGGATGAACACCATATCAATCATCGGTGAGATGTTGATATTGTTTTGATCATCACCTGAGCTGAGCGACTTTCTGTTTTTCATGAGATTAAGGGGGAATCAGGATTTTCCGGGTAGTCCGTTGATGAATCCAATGGCGGTTCGTTCCATGCTTCCCAGGACTCCTTTGGCCTTTCGGGAGAGGAGGGCGTGGCAAATCAAGGAAGGGATAGCCACAATCAGTCCAAATTCGGTGGTGATCAATGCCTCGGAAATACCGGTGGAGAGTGATTTTGCGTCACCCGTCCCAAAGATGGTGATCAATTTAAAGGTGGTAATCATTCCGGTAACCGTCCCCAACAGCCCGAGCAAGGGGGCGGTTCCGGCCGTCACGGCAATAAAGGTGAGGAAGCGTTCCAGTTTCGGCTGGGTGGTGATCAATTGCTGGTAGAGAATTTCCTCCACCTGGTCCTTGTCCCGGTCGGCATTTTCCACCGCAGCGGTCAGCAGCCGGCCCACCGGCCCCCCAATCTTTTGGGCGTAATCCAGGGCCCCTTTCCGATCGCCCTCATTCAGGGTCTTGATAATATAGCTGAGGTCCTTGGGCCGTGCTTGGCGAACCCCGGAAATTTCTATGAATTTGAAGATGGCGATCAGCAGTGCGATGCCGGCCAGCCCCAGGATGAAGTAAATGACTTTTCCGCCCTTCTGGATAACTTCCAGAACGGTGTCCTTGGCGGCTGCCACCTGAACGGCCGAACCAAGGGTGACATCGACGGGAATGGATCCTTTCCCGTCCTGGGAAAACTCTGATACGAGCACATCCAATTCTTCGCCCAGACTGATTGTAGTGGGTTGAGAGGAGCCGAACTCCCGCGTAGCGATACCGGATGCGTCATGATCGGGGCTGGAAAAGAAATAAATCGGACCCAGGACCGAATAAGTGCCCTCCTCCAATAAACCTCCCGGCAAGACGCCTTTTCCGGAAAACTGGTGTCCGCCAATAATATTCTCCAGCCGGGTGATGGCCGAATCAATGACCTCCAACTGGATGTTGAATCTATCGGCCGCGGAGAGGTTGATATCCTCTATGGCAAGTTTGGCATCTTCTACCTGTTCGGAATGATGCTGCTGCTCACTTACGTGAAGCCGGTTATCGAAAGCGCGAATGTATTCTCCCATGAGGCTGGTCAAATACGCGTTCTCGTCCTTGCGGGCCTCCACATCATTTTCCAGAGACCTCAGGTCCCGGTCCGTATTGTCGCGGCGGCGAAGGATACGACCGAGTTCGGCTCGCAGTTCGAAGGCGCTGTCTTGCAGCCGGCGTTCTTCGGATTCCAGGGGTTGGCGTTCCCTGACAATTTGCTCCTCCAGGGTTTCCAACTGATCGCCAGCCCGTTCGAGATCGGATCTGGCGCTGGCGGCAACCTGTTCAAAGGATTGGGCGCTGGAAGATAAGGCGGCAAGAAGCCCAAGCAGGGCTGTAAGAATGCATTTCATGGCAAAGTTTTTGAGACCTGTCCTAATGGGTGTTAGATTTCCGCGGGCAAGATGACGAACTCCGCGGGAATTTCATTTTTGTAAACCCGGATCATCCTGGCGATGGGATCGATCAAGGCTGTATCTTCCTTCCAAGTCCAGCCGGACTCCTTGGATACGACTCCGTATCCGGCGACACCTTTGTCCTGGTTTACGTAGTAAGCCTTGGCCAAACCGATATAGAATACCTCGACCGACACGTTCTGGCCCCCGATTTCCCGCACTTCGGTCAAGACCTGAATCCCGTTGTTGAATACTTCGATCTGGTTGAGCAACCCCACAATGTTCTGCATCCGTTCTCCCAAACTGGCCCTCACCCTGCTATCCGGAACATTCCGGCCTGGAATGCGCCTGGTCAGGCTATTCAGCTTCTCCTTGATATCCACGGGAAGAGCATTGACCAGGACCAACACTCGCTGCTCCAAATTGCGCACGATTCCGGCCACCACGGCCGAAGCCTCCTTTAATTCTTCGATCTCCCCATTGAGGCGAATCCGGTCCCTTTCCGCTTGGGTGGACTGCTCTTCGGTGGCTTCAATCCGCTTCTGCAAAAGTTCGATTTCCAACTTTGCCAGCTCAATGCCATCCAGGAAAGATTGTTTTCTTACCAACCAGGAGGCCCGTTTATCGGCAATCTCCTGGCGGGCCGCTACGAGTTCCTGGAATACATTACGGGTTTCCTCGAGCTGTGATTGCCCCCAACTGAGCGGGACCAGGCATAAGGATAGGGTGAGTATGGTGAATAGTGTCCTGATCATAAAAAGGGCTAAATGCCTTAAAGCTAAGTAAAATCTGAATCGGTGTATAGACTTTTTTAAAATTTAAGGGGAAGGAGTTTTAATCCATTTTCTGCCCGGTTTGACAAGGAAATAATTGAAACAATATTGAAACAGGAAATGGACCCGACGGATCGGAATGTGGTTTCGGCCAAACCCTTTTCCCTTGACCAGGACTGGCTTGACCCCGACCAATTATCTCCATGAAAGGCGCCAGCCAGACGGCAATCCTGGTGCCCGCGCGACTAGCCAGCACGCGGTTCCCGGAAAAACTTCTCCACCCGATAAAAGGCAAAAGCCTCATCCTTCACGTGGCGGAACGCATTCGCGATCAAGGGCCCGAGTACCCGTTGGTTTTTGCTGTGGATGACGCTCGTCTGGCTCGCGAAATTGAATCGGGGGGTTTCCAATATATCATGACTTCGAAGGACCACCCCAGTGGCACCGACCGGTTGGCGGAAGCCAATCGCACCTTGAAGGCCGATTACGTCATCAACATCCAGGGTGATGAACCCCTGGTGAGCCGGGATCAGATATTGAAGTTGGGAAACCTGGTCGAGGGAGGGGCGGACATGGCGACCTTGGCCACTGCTTTTCACAGGAGAGAGGACTTTGCCGATCCAAACCAGGTCAAAGTTGTTCTGGATCAATCCGGCCATGCCCTCTACTTCTCCAGGTCGCCCATCC
Organism: Opitutales bacterium; assembly: GCA_964291575.2. Lineage (GTDB taxonomy): Bacteria > Verrucomicrobiota > Verrucomicrobiia > Opitutales > UBA2995 > JAABVD01. The sequence continues at coordinate 870,611 of OZ219851.1, forward strand.
CCTATTTCCGCGCCGTTGGGGGAGATTTCGACCCAAACGTCTTGGCCCAAGGGCATTGCTACCGCCATTTGGGCATGTATGCCTTCAAAGCGACCTTTCTGGAGAAATTTTCCAACCTCCCCCCTACCCGGCTGGAGCAATTGGAAAGGCTGGAGCAACTGCGGGCATTGGAAAACGGGCACAAAATAGCGGTTGGCATTACTTCGGATCCATCCATCGGCATCGATACGCCCGCCGATGCCGCCCGCTTTGAGCGTCAACTCCGCTAACCCGCAATAATCACAAATCTTCTACTGCGCTCCGGTATACCGGCACTGGTGCGGGCTTCGTTCGCTAGTGTGGTGTCCTGTAAATTCATTCACACAAACTGCGAGTTTCGAGGTCGCGGGAGAAGGGGTCAAGACGTAAAAAGTTATGCCTTACAGGATCGGTCGTCTTGTAAAAGTGTATGGATTACAACGGAATACAGTTTTTTTGACCCGACCCTTTTCTTTTGTAAGGCATCACTTTTCTACGGCATGACCCCGACGGGCGTGCAAGGGAATTTCTGGGACACCACACTAGCTCACGAAGTTTGTGATTAGTGCGGGCTCTGATCGGCATATTTTGCCACCATTTGGTAAAAATCATCAAACAGCGGGTCGGAATCATGGGGGCCGGGTGACGCTTCCGGGTGATACTGCACCGAAAATACGGGCAATTCCTTGTGCCGGAGCCCCTCCACCGTTTCATCGTTCAAATTGATCTCGGTCACAATCGCGCCCCGGTTTTCCAATTCAGCCCGGGTGGAAGCAAAACCGTGGTTCTGGGAGGTAATCGAGACTTTGCCCGTATCGAGATTCTTGACCGGTTGGTTGCCGCCCCGGTGGCCAAACTTCAGCTTGAAGGTTCGCGCACGCAAGGCGTGGGTAATCATTTGATGTCCCAGGCAGATTCCAAAAGTGGGCAATTCTTCGATCAGTCGGGAGACGGTCGAGTGCACGTAGGTGACGGCGGCAGGATCGCCCGGTCCATTCGATAAAAACACCCCGTGAGGCCGGCGTTCCAGCACCGCTTCAGCAGGGGTGCTGGCCGGAACCACCTCGACCTCAAAACCATGATGACGCAGTTTGCGGAAAATATTGAATTTGGCTCCCAAGTCGAATGCCACCACCCGATAGAGAGGCCGGTGCAAATGGGGCGGCTGCAATTGGGTGCCCTTTACGGTGAAGGGAATGGTTTCTTTTCCCGATGCGTCCCACCGGAAAGGCTCCTTGCAGGAAACCTCCTTTACGTAATCTACCCCGACCAGGCCCGGCCAACTCCTGGCTTTTTCAATTGCTTCCCCGTCACCGATACCCTCGGTTGAAAGGCAAGCCTTGAGGGCGCCTTGAACACGCAACCGCTTGGTAATGGTGCGGGTATCTACCCCGGATAATCCTGGGATGCCCTGCCGGGCCAAATAGCCGGCCAAATCCTCCCGGCTCCTCCAATTACTGGTGTTAGGGCTCAAATCCCTTACCACAAAGCCCAAAACCTTGGCTCCATCCGATTCCTCATCCTCGGGGTTGATCCCGTAATTGCCGATTTGAGGGGCCGTCATGGTGACGATCTGGCCAAAATACGATGGATCGGTCAGGATTTCCTGGTAACCGGTCATACTGGTATTGAATACGGCCTCCCCGGAAACGGTTCCGGTAGCCCCGAAAGCCGCCCCCCGAAAAACGCTTCCGTCCTCGAACGCTAAAACTCCGGAACCTGAGACCGACATTAGCGGATTAGCAAAAGAGTCGGAGCAGAGCCTGCAATCCTATTCTCACCGGAGGCGGGGTCATTTCTTGCAATCGTGCATGCCAATTCGGAGAAGGAAGGGGCCATGTCTTAACCCCTTAGCCGAAAATTATGGTTTCGATTTGCCTTTTCCATCCTCATGGGCAGCCTCTCCCCAAACCAACAAAACTCGTATTCATGGCCTCAAAGAAAAACGCGCCCCATTGGTTTAAAGGTCAGGGAATCTGGTCCGACCTGCCGGAAAACAATTGGAATAACTGGGGGTGGCAATTGCGGAATCGCATCACCACCCTCCAACAATTGGAATCCCATATGACCCTCACCGAGCAGGAGAGGAAAGGCTGCCGCTTTGCCAACCAAAAACTCGCTCTGGCCATCACGCCCTACTTTTTCAACCTCATCGATCGGGAGGACGCGGACTGTCCCATACGCAAGCAGGTTATTCCACGGGGCGACGAAATGACGGTGGCCCCCTGGGAGTCCCCGGATCCCTTGGCGGAAGACAGCCACCTGGTCGTGCCTGGCCTGGTGCACCGCTATCCCGACAGGGTGCTCTTCCTGGTTACCGACCGCTGCGCGGCCTACTGCCGCTATTGCACCCGCAGCCGAATGGTCAGCAACAGCCAGGGATACGATTTCCATCCCCAGATCGAGGCGGCTTTCGAGTACCTGGAATCCAATGAAAATATTCGCGACGTTCTGCTTAGCGGGGGTGATCCCCTCCTGCTCTCCGATAACAAAATCGATCGCCTTCTGGGACGGCTTCAACAAATCGAGCACATTCAATTTATCCGGATCGGGTCGAGAATTCCGGTTTTTCTTCCCCAAAGGATTACCCCGGCGCTTTGCCAAATCCTGACCAGGCATGAACCCGTATGGATGAGCATTCACGTCAATCATCCGCTCGAATGCACCTGGGAATTGAAAGAGGCTTGCGCCAGGCTGGCCAGGGCCGGTGTCCCGCTCGGCAACCAATCGGTATTGCTGAAAGGGGTAAACGATGATATCGAGACCATGAAAGACTTGGTCCACCGGCTACTGCAAATGCGTGTGAGACCTTACTACCTCTACCAGCTCGATGCCATCACCGGCAGCAGCCACTTCAAAGTGGATATTGAAAAGGGAATTGAAATAATCCGGGGTCTCCAGGGACACACTTCCGGCTACGCAATTCCACAGTACGTGATCGATGCGCCAAAGGGTGGAGGCAAAATTCCCATCAACCCCAATTACGTTGAGCGCGTCTCAAAAGATGAAATCGTCCTGAAGAATTTTGAAGGGAAATTATTCCGTTACGCCACCGGAACTTCACCGGAATGCAGGCAAGCCGAGTCCTCTCCGGCCGAGTTGTTTGCCTGATTTTCAATTATTGCCGAATATTAACTACTCAGCAGGTAGTTTTAACGATGGTCCGCAAGGATGTTTTAATGATAAAAAATTAAAAAACTGTAGGAGGGGGTTTATCCCCCGATTGCAGTGAGGCCGTTTGGAAGATCGGGGGATAAACCCCCTCCTACAGTTCTCCAAGACGTTTATTTTCGATCATCTCGGAAAAGGAAGGGGTCAAACGCAAAATATTAAAATCTGGATGGTGGGGGGAACCCTAGCGGTCGATTTCAACATTTTGCGTTTGACCCCTTATTAACCTTCCCGCTTGCCGGCCTCGTAATCGAGGCGAATGAGGGAATTGCTTTGACCATCAGCCAGCTTGATGCGTTCGACCATATTTTCCGCCGCATTTTCCTCCTCGACCTGCTCGGTTAAAAACCACCCGAGAAATTCCATGGTGGTGAAATCTTTCTCCTCGAAAGCAGTTTCATACAGCCGGTTGATCTGGGAAGTCGTGCTCCGTTCCTGAGCCAGGGCGGTTTCGAACAACTCCTCGATGCTATCATAATCCCCCTTGGGCTGATCCAGGGCACGGAGGGTAATCCTGCCTCCGCGGTCTGCCAAGTAGCGGTAAACTTTCATGGCATGCTCCCTTTCCTCTTCAGCTTGCACTCGCATCCAGTTGGCAAAGCCTCCAAATACGGTGGATTCGAGATGAGCCGACATGGCCAAATAGCTGTAAGAGGCTGCCAATTCCTGGTTAAGCTGATCATTCAGACCTTTTTCCACCCTATCTGTAATCATGGTTTTTCTCCTTAAAATTTTGATTTGGAATGATTCCAAACACTCCTTCCGGAAATTAGTTGTTGCAAGGTTATTTGCCGGAGATTCTCCACTGTGGAAGCAAGGCAGGGCCTATTACCTTTCCTCCAACCAGTCGGAAACCCGGCTACCCTTCGGCATGCGTGTATTCCGCGGTCTCATTCCTCGGGAATTTTCGATTACGATCAAGATCAGGATGATTTTCCCTTCTTCCTTAAATTCCCTTTGTGGTTAATTTGCGTTTTTGTGGCTTTTGTGGCTATATAATCCCATCCGATTGATCCTTGGTAAAATAAACCCGGCATGGAATTCCCTACGTATCCCAATGACATCCGCTAACCTGGCATTCTTTCCTGCTATCGAGGTTCAGGAAAAGGACCAAACCACCCGTGATTTCGTATCGTGGGTTGAAAATTTCAATGCGTTTGGCACACCGACCCGAACCTACCGCATCCACGTGGGAAAACAACCGGTCCCCGTCTACGTCAACGAATTCTGGACTTCAAAGCAACGGGCGGCACACAGCCTGCACGAAGTTTCCTACCGGGCCTGCTTCAAGCCCCAATTGCCCAGGTTTTTCATAGATCGGTTAACGACCGCAGGGGATACGGTATTAGACCCTTTCATGGGCCGGGGGACCACCCTGATCGAATCGGTTCTAAGCAATCGGTTTGCCGCAGGTTGTGACATAAATCCCCTCAGCAGGGTAATGTGCGGCCCGAGATTAAACCCGCCTGGCCTGTCCCTGATAGATGAGCGTCTGAATAAATTGAAATGGGACTTCGATGGCGGAGTCCCCGAGGAATTAGGAGTCTTCTACCACGAGGAAACATTGCGGGAATTGTGCTATCTTCGCGATTATTTCCATAAGAGGGGCAATGCAGCGGACGCCGCCGACAATTGGATTCGGATGGTGGCCACCAATCGCCTGACGGGCCACTCAACCGGTTTCTTTTCCGTTTATACCCTCCCTCCCAATCAAGCGGTAACGGCTGACAGGCAAAGAGAAATCAACGCCAAGCGGGGCCAGGTTCCGGACTACCGGAACGTCAAGAAACTCATCTTGAAAAAGAGCAAGTCACTGCTCAGGGACGTATCCCTTGAGGACTTGACGCGATTTTCAGCCTATGGCAGAAAGAGCAAAATCGTCATTGGGTCCGCTCCGGAAATAAGGGGAATGGGACGCGGGTCCGTTTCACTGGTGGTGACCTCTCCCCCGTTTCTGGATGTTGTCGATTATGCCAGAGACAATTGGCTGAGGTGCTGGTTCAACCATATTGATCCCGAGGCTATTCCCATCTGGATTTTGCGGAATATCGATGCCTGGAGCAAGGCCATGACACAGGCATTCAAGCGGATGTTCGTCCTTCTGAAAAAGGGGGGATACATCGCCTTCGAAGTAGGAGAGGTACGAAATGGGAGAGTAAAACTCGAGGACCACGTAATCCCGGCGGCGGAGCGGGCGGGATTGGTCCCCATATTAGTGCTCATAAACGATCAGGCCTTTACCAAAACCTCGAATTGCTGGGGGGTATCCAATCTGAAAAAAGGAACCAACACCAACCGCATCGTCCTTCTGAAAAAACCCTGATTTCATGTTCCTGGGTGCTGGGGGGCGCTTCGCGCCAGAGGGAAGAGGGAAGAGGGAAGTGGTCAGTGCAAAGTGGTGGGGCGTTTCTTGGCGTGCTTGACGAGAGTCAATCTCAAATCCTGTTCATCCATGTTTTTTTCGATCAAGATCATGATCAAGATCACGATCAAGATTCTAAAGAAATCTCAGCAACTTGGCATCCCTTATCCTTTGTGCCTTAGCGACAGCCAATTCCTCATTCCTAATTGGCGCCTCTGGGCGCCTTTGTGTTCTCTGTGGTGATTAATTTTAGGGACATGCGGACTAGAGCAGGTAGTTCACGGCCAGGAATACCAGGTATATCCCGAGCAGCGATGCCCCCACCCAGCGACTCAGGCTGGCCTTGCCTACCCATATCCCGATCCGGAACACCACCAGCACGAGCAGCATGACCGGGAAATGCACGGTGAAAAAATCGGTGGGCACGGAAAGGCCGCCGCGCGTAACGGCAGCGGCGCTACCCGCCACAAAGAGGACGTTGAGAATATCCGCCCCAATCACATTGCCGACGGCCAAACCGCCCTGACCTTTGCGGATGGATGTCAATACCGTGGCCAGTTCCGGAAGGGAAGTTCCAAAAGCCACCAGCGAGGCCGCGATGACACTTTGGGGAACGCGAAGTCGATGAGCCAGTTCCTCGGCACAGGAGATCAAAATTTTGGAGGATAAAAAGATCAGTCCGACTGAAAAAGCCATCAGGAGAAGGTCTTTAACGACCACACCCCAAATTTCCTTGGACCCGCCTTCCGATTTTTGCGCCTCTGCCTCCGCAATACCGAACCGGTAACTCCAATAGAAATAAACGGCCAACAAAACCACCAGGATCACTCCGGCCCACTGGGGCAAGTTTCCACCTCGGGCAAAAATGGAATTCAGGTGCGAATAGGGCAAGCAGAACAGGACCAATAGAAGACCGGCGCCGACTTGTATCCAACCTTGCCGGTTTACTATTCGGCGGTCCAGGGGCAAAGGCGCTATGAGAGCTCCCAGTCCCAAGATGAGCCCGGTATCGCAAATTATCGATCCCACCGCATTCCCCAGGGCCAGACCGGGGTTGCCGTTCAGAGCCGCCAGGACCGATACGGATGCTTCCGGCAAGGTCGTGCCCAAACTGACAATGGTCGCTCCGATCAGCATGCTGGGTATCCCGAGGGACTGCGATATTTCAACCGCCTTGCCCACGAAAAGGTCCGCCGCCCTGGCCAAGACAAAAACGAGTCCGGCCAAAACGACGAAAAGGACAATGGTCGACTGACCGCCTATAAACTCTTCGATCGCGCTCTCCATGGAAAAGCCCAGAAACCTACAACATTCCGGCCCTTTGCAAAGGATAATACCAATTTTAAATTACCTGTTTATTCAATACCTCTACATTCACCGAAAAACAAACCTCCGATTTCTCGGATGACCGCGGATTGAATATTCAACTGGAATTTAACGGAGGGCGGGTTTTCCAACCCGCCTAAAAAAGCAATGGCGGACCCGCCGCCCGGCGTGGCAGGCAGGAATGTCCGCCATCCTTTCGCCTTCCCCACTCTCCACTAACCACTCTTCACTCTCCACTGGGCGCCATCCCCCTCTTCCTCTGTGGTGAAATATCAAACGGGGGCCAGGAGATCCGGATCGTCGTTGCGGACGCTGTTCACCCTGGAACTGACGGGCCGTTGCCGGAAGGGTCCGGCATGGGACCTGCGCGCCATGTCGAGCAATCGGGGCATCGGCGATGCCGGGTCGAGCCAGTCATCGAATTGGCTTGGATCGATGATAGCCGGCTGTCGATGGTGAATGTGGGCCAGCCCGGCCGAGGCCCTGGTGGTTATGATGGTGAACGAATCCAGAATTTCCCCACCCTTCTGCCAGCGCTCCCACAGTGCGGCAAAGGACAAGGGTGATAGGTTGGGAAGACCGAGATGGTAGGGTTGCTTGACGCCCCCGGCCCGCTTCCACTCGAACCAGCCGTCCGCAGGCACCAGGCACCGACGCGAACGGAAGGCAGCACGGAACGACGGTTTCTGGTGGACGGTCTCCGATCTCGCATTGATGAGGCGAGAGCTGGTTCTGAGGTCCTTGGCCCAATAGGGAACCAATCCCCACCGCAACAGGACGACCGCCCGGTTTCCCTTCTCATCGAGCCGGCAGGCGGCAAAGTCCTGCCCCGGGGCTCCATTGTAGCGGGGCTGCAACTTTGGCGGGGGATCCGGTTCCTTGGAGCGGTAGAGATCGTGAATCTCCCGCCAAGTCAATTTTTGTATGAAACGGCCGCACATCCCTCAATATTCGAACCTCTATGTTTCCGTGGTGATTTATTTTATGGACGCCACACCAAATCGATTCCCCATTGCCAAATGATCAAATATCCATAGGTTCCGGCCCGGCTCACTTTGTGCCTTTGTGCCTTTGTGCCTTTGTGCCTTTGTGCCTTTCCATTCCCCATTCCTAATTCCTCATTGGCGCCCCCGGCGCCTTTCCCTTTTCTTATCCAACGGGTTAACCGAAGATCTTCTTATCGGCCGAGAAGCGCCCTGGCCCGGTGGCAAGGAAGACCATGCAGAGGCACAAATAGACGGCGGCGAGTTCGAAGGAAGCGCCACCGGTGGAGACGAAGGGATCGCCCCGAACGATGGCGTGCAGGTAGACGGCCACCAACATGGTAGCGCCTATGCCCAAGGAGGCCAGAGGCACCAGCAAACCCAGGATCAAGCAGAGTCCGCCGCCGAATTCGGAGAGGGCGGCCAGAGCTTGCAACGGTCCGGGAGCGAAAGCGTCCGGTCCCATCCAACCGAAGGGATTCTGGATCTTGGGCCAGCCATGCAGGACAAAGGCCAGGCCGGCAACCACCCTCATCACCAGGAGAGCGACGTCGGTGCAGGCGGAATGGCCGGTAACGGTAAACAATTTCTTAATCTTCATGGGCAACTGCTTTTAAACGGGTTGTAGATTCGTCGATCCGAGGTATCTCAGGACGGGCCAAAGGTTGTGCAATTACCCTGGCCTCTAGCAAGTGGATTCTTTGAGCAGTTCCAGTGTACCAGCACTGCTGAGTGCTGTGGAGACAGGTAGTAGAAGCAACCGTTCAGGCTAATTTAAAGTGTGATGTAACTACTCAGGTCTCCATAGCCTAGCCCGCATGTCTCACAAATCTTCTACTGCGCTCCGGTATACCGGCACTGGTGCGGACTTCGTTGGATTCGCCTGCCCGTGCTCCGCACAGTTGCAGGCCGACTTCGCAGGGTGTCGACCCAGCTTCACCCGCGAATCTGCTCGAAGCCCACACCAGCACTCGATCTCCGTTCGCTCGCGACGAATTTTGTGAGACATGCGGGCTAGCCTGCAATTCTACCAAATTGTCATGGGATGGTGATGGAGGATAAGGAATGATGGAATGTACAGTGCGATTTTGAAATAGCCTACGATGTCGATGTCCTATTCTTACCGCAATTAGTTGGGTATGGGCCGCTTTTCGCTTTTACCAAATGGGAGAGCGTTGTACTTTGGCAGGCAAAACAAGGTTTCTTCATTCTCACCAAAAAGCCAACATGCCTAAAATTTATTTCATCCTTCTGTTTTTTGCCACCGCCCCGGTTATTGCCCACGAGTATCACCGTGCCGCGGTGGATAGTTCTCCCCAAAAAATCCCCGACCGCATTGTCCTGAACTGGTCGGGAGACCCCGCCACCACGGTTTCGGTCACTTGGCGCACCGATACCAGCATCACAGCAGCCGAGGGTCAGATCGCAGAAGCCGATGCCTCACCCAACTTCACCACTTGGGCCAGGGGAGAAAAGGCGCGCACCGAAAAGTGGAAACGGAATGGAAAGGCGGCACATTTCCATTCCGCCACTTTCACCGATCTCAAACCGGACACCCTCTATGCCTATCGGGTAGGCAGCGGCGATATCTGGAGTTCCTGGTACCAGTTCAGCACCGCCTCGGCCGAACCGGACGATTTCACCTTTATCTACTTTGGCGACGCCCAAAATAATCTGCTCGCCCTTTGGTCTCGAGCCATCCGGACCGCGGTGCTGGACGCTCCTCATGCCGACTTCATTATCCATGCCGGGGACCTCGTCGATCACGCCAACGCGGACAGCGAGTGGCAGGAGTGGTTTGAAGCGGGAAGCTGGATTCATGCAAAGATCCCCAGCATTCCTACCCCGGGGAATCACGAGTACGAGAAGATGTCGGATGCGGACCAACGCAGCTTGTCGACTCTGTGGCGTCCCCATTTCACCCTACCCGAAAACGGCCCAGAAGGCTTAACTGAAACCACTTACTTCATCGACTATCAGGGGGCTCGCATCATATCGCTCAATTCCTGCGAACGGCAGCAGGAACAGGTGGCCTGGTTGGAAAGAACGCTGCAAGACAACCCCAATAAATGGACCATCGTCACCTTCCATCATCCGGTCTTTTCGGCCTCGGAAGGCCGCGATAATGCAGACCTGCGCGAAGCGTGGAAACCCCTTTTCGACAAATACGCGGTGGACCTGGTGCTGCAGGGGCACGACCATACCTATGCCAGAGGCAACAATTTGGGCAGCGGTGTAACGGTACGCGACACCACCAAGGGCACGGTTTACGTGGTATCGGTGAGCGGCCCCAAGCAATACGATCTCCGGCCAGACCGCTGGATGACGCGCGGTGCTGAAAACACCCAGCTCTATCAAGTAATCACGGTCTCAGGGGATACCCTGAACTACCGCGCCATGACAGCTGTAAGCGAACTCTACGATGCTTTCGATCTGGTAAAACAAAAGGGCAAACCCAACAAGCTGATCGATCGCGCCCCACCATCCTCCGAACGCCGATGGAACAATACCCTGAAAAAGGAGGACGAGGATGCCACGGTGTTTTGAGCTTGAGAAATGAGGGTCGAACTTCGACGCCATCGGCATATGAAAGCACTTCTCGTCCTGTTCTCAGCACTGTTGCTGCAATCGACTCTTTCGGGTCAACGGAACAAAGGTCCCGTTCTTCCCGATGGCGTTGTGGTGGATAGGGATATCGTCTACGAGCGGGTGGGCGAGCGTGAACTTCCCTTGGATTTGTACCGACCGGCCGACGCCCTGAAACCTTTGCCCCTGGTCATATGGGTTCATGGAGGGGGTTGGCGCAGAGGGAGCAAAAGAGGGATCGGCAATTGCGTGGGTGTCCTGAACCACGGATATGCCCTGGCTTCGATCGAATACCGTCTCAGCGGGGAGGCGATTTTCCCCGCCGCCATCGAGGACTGCAAGGCGGCAGTAAGTTTTCTACGGTTCAACGCGGCACGTTATGGCTTGGACCCGGAGCGGTTCGGGGCTTGGGGATCCTCTGCCGGGGGACACCTCGTGGCACTGCTCGGCGTGACCAATGACGTGGATGATTTCAATACCCATCCGATTACGGGAAAGGCCTCTCCCGCCGTTCAGGCCGTCTGCAATTGGTTTGGCCCAACCGACTTTCTCCGCATGAACGACGTCCCGGGAAGGATCGACCACGATGCCCCCGATTCGCCCGAATCGCTATTTCTCGGAGGACCCATCCAGGAAAACAGGGACTTGGCCCGGAAAGCCAATCCGATAACCTACGTCTCTCCCTCGGACCCACCGATGCTCATCATGCACGGGGATAAGGATGCCGCCGTTATTTACAATCAGAGTGAGCTGTTGGCGGCTGCCTTGCAGAAGGCTGGGGTTCCCCACCGGTTGCACAAGGTGGTTAACGGGGGCCACGGATTTGGGGGAGCGGACGAAAGCAGAGAGGCTCTTTTTGAGCGCGTGCTCAACTTTTTCAACCGGGAACTGAAATAGGATCCGTGGTCCCATTCCTCAGGGATTTATCGATCACGATCAATTCCTCTTAAATCGTGGCGGTTAAAGTCCCCAGGCTTTCAACTGCCAATAGGGGGCGGAATTTTTTATGGCCTCGTTATTTTCCGCATAGTCCCAAGGCCTCTGCTGGTCCTTGCTTTTTGCGTTGGGGTCGGCTCCAGCCTGCAACAGAGCAACGATAACGGCTGGTGTAGTGGTGTAAGCGGCCGCCTCATGCAACGGGGTTTCGCTAAACCCATCTCGCGCTTGGATGTCGGCGCCGGCCTCTAACAAAGCTTTGATAACGGCGGGATTGTTATTCCGGGCCGCCTTATGCAACGGGGTCTCTCCGGAATTTTCCGTTGCCTTGGGATCGGCTCCAGCCGCCAACAGGGCCTTGATGACGGCGGGGTTCGGGTTATGTGCGGCTGCCCCATGCAAGGGGGTTCCGCCGTAAATTCCTTTTGCGTTGGGGTCGGCTCCAACCGCCACCAGCCTGGCAATGACAATGGGGTTCGAGTTGTTTTCGGCCGCCTTATGCAACGGGGTCTGTGCGTAAAACTCCTTTCCGTTGGGATCGGCTCCAGCCGCCACCAAATCGGCAATAATTGCGGAATTCAGGTTTTTTCTGGCTGCCCAGTGCAGCGGGGTCTCCCCGGAAATATCCCTGACGTTGGGGTCGGCTCCAGCCGTCACCAGCCTGGTTATGATAATGGGGTTCGGGTTATATGCCGCCGCCAAATGCAGCGGCGTCCATCCATGAACCCCTTGCCGCACCTCGGGGTCGGCTCCGGCTTCCAGACAAGGGGCCACCATCTCAAGGGTCGCGATTTGCCAGAATGTTACGGTACCCCACCCTTTGCAATCCGAGGCCCGATCCTGGCCCGGAGAGCAAGAAGAAAGGAGCGCCAGGACAGTTCCCATCGCGAGCAGAAAAATTCTCATGAGCAGTCAGTCGGGGTTTTTAAACCGAAAATCCGTAAAATGCTTTTTGGGACCTGTGTTTTTGAGGGCTTCATTGCCTTGCGCATAATCCCAAGACGCCTTGTCAATTATGTCCCGTGCTCCGGGGTCGGCGGCAGCTTCGAACAAAGCGGTGACGAACGAGTGGTTGTTGTTGGAGGCCGCCGGGTGCAGGGGGGTAAAGCCCATTTGAGCGATTGTATTTCCCGATTATTTTCTTTCATAAATAATTGCCTGGGGTTACCGGGATATTGCGGACGTCTGGGATTATCCGTCCGGACCTCTCCCGGCCCCCAGGACTAATTCACCTGTCCCTGGAGGAAATTGGAGTAAACCTCCAGGGTCTTGAATTCTTTTGCTGACTGAAACTCCGCCCCCCGTAACCCGGAAAATTAAATGGTCCGGCCAGGCAGGGAAAGCCATTCCTCCTGGCCGGACCCAGGTTTTCAACAACCCACAAATTCCATAATGACTTCGGGAACGCCATCCTCTACCATGGAAAACCCCCAGATCAGGACCGACTGCCCGGCCGGGCTCATTCGTGCTCACACTACAACCTTGCATGTTCCCCTGATGTTGAGTTTGGCATTCAAGACAGTGTGTTGTGGTGGAGCGCTCGGGTTTTGGATGCGTCGTACCAGAGCCGCGACAGCGCGCTTGCCCATTTCTTCACGGGACACTACCGTCGCGCTAAGCGGAAGGGTCACAAAACTGGATTCCTCTATGTCGTCATGACTGATCAGGGCAAAGTTCTTGCCCGGGAAAAGGCCTTCTCGCGGCAGCCCGGAAAACAGTCCAAGTCCGATCAGGTCGTTGTAGGCGATCGCGGCAGTTGGTCTGGGTTCAAGGCTGGAAATCCAGTGGGCCGCATCGGTTCCCTCCTTGCGATTGGGCATGCAAGGTCGAACCAGCTTTGCATCGAATGCAATATAAGCATCATCCAGCGCGGCCTTGTAGCCCCTTAGCATTTGGCGAAAGCAACTGATGCCGGGAAGGCCGCCAACAAATGCGATATTGCGGTGCCCAAGGTCCAGAAGGCGCTTCATGGCAAGACGCGAAGATTCGTAGTCGTCACTGACCACGTGATCGAATCCAAGTTCCGGAATCGTCCGCGACACAAACACAATGGGAGGGAGCTCAACCATTGCCGGCTTAAAATGTTCGGGCGTGGAGTCGATGGCCGGACTGACAATTATACCGTCAGCGTTATATTCCGAGATTTTGCGCATGAAGGCGGCTTGGTGAAGGAGCGAATCATTTGAGTTGCACAGGAAACTGATGCGGCCGGTTTCAGTCAGGGCCCTTTCCATCGACGCCAACAAGGTGCTGTAAAAAGGGTCCGATACGTTGTTGAGAATCACGCCGACGGCATGGATCTTGGAAGTTCGCAAGATTGCGCCACTGCGTTGGTAGACATACCCAAACTGCGACAGCGCTTTCTCCACACGTTTGCGAGTCTTCTCCGAAATTCTTTCGTGCCCGCGCATGGCCAGCGATACGGTGGCCACGGATAGTCCAAGATGGTCCGCTACATCTTTGAGGGTAGGTCTGGCAGGGCGCTTTCTCTTCATGGTCGGTTTGTTCGGTAGGCCATTGGCAGGTGAATAATCAATGGAATCATTTGGAGACCCTCGGCATAAACAGAAGGTTTGATGCGGATAGATGGATCGGACCCTGTACTTCGGAACAAACCAAATGACTGGATTCCTGAAGCTTTAAATCTAGCGGAGCACATAAGGAGAAGGGCCACCGCAAAACATAGCCTTCGGCAAAACCCACATGCCGAAAGAACATGTAGTGGAGAGCATTTTTTAGACGTCGAATACAAGAAAAATTAGAGTTCTTCTAAGAGAACAAACCTCGACGCCGCAAAATCACCTAAAAGAAAATTGCTCTAAGGGACATTTTTTCAATTTGGAAGGGGTAAAAAGGGGGCCAATTAGAAATGAGGAATGAACCACAGTGGTCATAGAGAGCACAGAGAGGAGAGGCGCCGGGGGCGCCCGGTGGAGGGTGGTTAGTGACGAGTGGGAAAGGTGAAAGGAGGGCGAACATTCCTGCCTGTCACGCCGGGAGGCGGATCCGCCATTGTGTTTATTAGGCGGGTTGGAAAACCCGCCCTCCGTTTTGCCCGATTGCCAAGTCCAATTCCTAATTGGCGCGCCTTTGCCGGTGGCCGGACCCCAAACTTGGTAGCAAGTGTTTGAAGATGGTTGATGGTGCCCAAGGGGGGACTCGAACCCCCACGCCGTTAAGCACATGAACCTGAATCATGCGTGTCTACCAATTTCACCACCTGGGCATTCTCAAGAAGCGGGCAATTGCACCTTTCCATGGGACATTTGCCAAGTCCAAAATAGGGGACGCGCGAATTAGGAATTAGAAAGGGGAACCACTACAGGATCCTGTTTCGCTCCGCGCCGAGGTGGAGGCTATCTGCTGTGAAGATGGAAGTATGGTGGGAAGAGGCAAGGGAATTGGGACTGGCGGCTCCAGCCGGTGGACACGATTGTCGAAGCCATTTGCCAAGGCTTCTCCTTTCTGTAAAACTTCGGGCAAAAAATGCTTAGATTTGCTCTTTTCGGCGCCGGTAGAGCCGGTTCCATTCACGCCCGAAACATTGCCAACCACCCGAACGCGGAATTGGGCTATGTCTGCGATGTCGATACGGCCGCGGCAGAAAGGGTCGTGGCATCATTTGGCGGAAGCCTGGCAATCAACCCCGAGGAGGTATGGTCTTCCGCGAAAGTCGACGCGGTAGTGATTGCCTCCTCAACCAATACCCACGTCGAACTGCTTCGCCGTTCCATCGAAGCGGGATGGCCGACCTATTGTGAGAAACCGATCGACCAGGATATTGAAAGGGCCAAGCGGATCGTAGGGGTAGCGGATGCGGCGGGCCTACCCGTATTTGTAGGATTCCGTCGGCGATTCATACCCGACCTCCAAATCATGCATGCCAGAATCCGGAATGGTGACCTGGGAAGGATAGAAACTTTCAATATCTTGGCTCGCGACCACAAACCACCTTCGCCCGAGTACGTAAAGGTATCGGGCGGTTTCCTGCTGGACAAAATGATCCATTACTTCGATTTGGTTCCTTGGTTGGCCAATGAAGAGCCGAGCGAAGTATTCGCGGCCGGTTCCTGTCTGGTCGATCCGGCCATAGGTGACTTGGGCGACATCGACACTGCCATGGTGACGCTGCGCTTCCCAAGCGGAACGCTCTGCGTCATCGAAAATGGGCGTCGTTCTACCTATGGGGAAGAGGAACGGATCGAGGTTTTTGGCGCAAAGGGCATGCTCCAGTCAATACCGCCTTACGACCACCAGGTGCTCTGTTATACCGAAACCGGGGTTGCACGGAGCGGACTTGCCGACAACGCTGAAGAAAGCTTTGCCTTGGCTATGCATGCGTTCATCCATTCGCTTGCAGCAGGCGAACCGGTGTCACCATCGTTGCGGGATGGATTGCGGGCCCAACTCATTGCGGAGGCGGCAAATGAATCCTTACGGCTGAATAAAGCCGTTAAAATCAAATACGATTGGTGAGGTAATCGCTTTGCGCATGGCCGGCTTATCGGATTCACACCAACCGGCATGTCCCAAAAATAATTCACCACAGAGAACTCAGAGGACACAGAGGGGGAGAGGAATCTCGCAAAGCACGCAAAGGGACGCAAAGGGAGAACGGAGGGGGGACATTCCTGTCCCCCACTTAAAAGACTTGGAGGGGGACAGGAATGTCCCCCCTCCGTTAATATCTGTTCCGGCGAAGCCGGATTTCTTTGCGTTCTTGGCGTGCTTTGCGAGAGACAATTCCAAATTCCTCATTCCTAATTGGCGCCGAGGGAATTTTTCTGGATAAGAAACAGGCTGGCCGTCATCTTTGGAGCCATGAAGAGGAGCGGTTTTTTGGCGGGATTCATCCCTTTTATCTTGCTGGGGCTGACAGCCGGATGCGGACCCGAGCTGCAGGAAGTGGAAAGGGCACAAAGGGAGGGAATTCTGCTGCGGGGGAATAGTACCGAACCCGAAACACTCGACCCCCATGTGGCCACCGGCGTACCGGAAAACCAGATCATCTCCTGTTTGATCGAAGGTTTGATGGCCTATCATCCCAGTGACGACACCGCCATCGAATACGGCATGGCTGAACGGTTTGAGACCAATGCCGCCGGGGACGTTTACACCTTTCACCTGCGCGACGCCAGGTGGACCAATGGAGATGCCGTAACGGCGTGGGACTTCGATTACAGCTATCGTCGGATACTGACCCCGGAATTAGGCGCGGAATACGTGAGCATGCTGTTCGTCATCGACAATGCCCAAGGTTATTACGAGTCGCGGGCTGTACCCAAACCGGGGGAACAACCCCTGCCATGGGAAGAGGTCGGCCTCAAGGTCCTGGACGATAAAACCCTGGAAATTACCCTTACCGGCCCCATGCCCCATTTCCCGCTCATGCTAAAACACTACTCCTGGTTTCCGGTAAACCCCCGAGCGATTGAAGCCCACGGAGGTATGACCAATCGGGATGGAAGATGGTTTGCAGTGGGCAACTTTGTGGGCAATGGCGCCTTCCGCCTGAAATCCTGGAGGACCAACCAGATCCTGGAAGTGGAAAAGAATCCGGACTACTGGGATGCCGACAGGGTCAAGTTGAACGGCATTCGCTTCTTTCCCGTGGAAAGCGCGGATACGGAAAGGCGGATGTTCGAGGCCGGGCAACTCCACCTCACCGACAATGTGCCCCTTCATGAAATCCCCATCTACCGGCAGGAGGCTCCCCACCTGATACGAACGGATCCCTACCTGGGCACCTATTTTTACCGGGTAAACCTGACGCGGGAAGGGCCGTTGCAAGATGTCCGGGTGCGGCGGGCCCTGGCCCTGTCCATCGACCGGGCATCCCTGGTCGACAACGTGCTGATGGGAGGTCAGACCCCGGCACACTATTTCGTGCCTCGCGGAATTCCGGGATATGCCTCTAAGGATTATCTCCGCTTTGATCCGACCGAAGCCCGGCGTCTCTTGGAGGAGGCGGGTTACCCTGGCGGGAGGGATTTCCCCATTTTGGAGATCCTCTACAACACCCGGGAGGAGCATAAAACCATTGCCGAGGCCATCCAGCAGATGTGGAAGCAAACCCTCGGCATCGACATGAGACTCCACAACCAGGAATGGAAGGTCTACCTGGACGCACAATCCAATTTCGAATACGACATCGCCAGGGCCGGGTGGATCGGCGACTTCGTGGATCCCTATACCTTCCTGGAAATGTTTACCACGGGCAATGGAAACAATGATACCGGATGGTCTAATGAACGCTATGATGGGTTGATCGCCCGGTCCATCCGGACAGGCCAGACCTCAAAACGTTTCGGCCTGCTGGAGGAGGCCGAATTTATCCTCATGGAAGAACTCCCCATCATCCCGATCTATATCTATACCAAGACCATTCTCCTGGATCCCGCCGTAAAAAACTGGAATCCCAAACTGCTGGACAACCGCAATATGAAATACATCTACCTGGAGGAGGAGCCAGCCCAGCCGCCAGCGTCAAATTTGTATTGAGAAAGGATGTTTAGATTTACCCTCATTCGGCTCCTTCAACTCGTCCCGGTATTGTTGGTCATCATCACGTTGACCTTTGTCCTGGTCCGGAGCGTGCCGGGCGGGCCCTTCAGCGCCGAGCGCAAGGTGTCGGAACACGTCCTGGAAAAACTGAACGAGCACTACGGCCTCAACGACCCGCTCTACGTCCAGTATTTCAACTATCTGAAGAACGTCTGTCCCAAAAAGTTCAACCCGTCCGCCCTGGCGGATTTTGATCTCAAGGAAGGCCTGGGCATCGATCTGGGTCCTTCTTTCCGCTATGAAGGGCGAACGGTGAACGAACTCATAGCCGAATCGTTTCCCGTTTCCTTCGAACTGGGGGCATACGCCCTGCTGCTGGCCCTGCTCATCGGGATTCCGGCGGGGACCCTGGCAGCGCTGAAGAAAAATACCCTTTTGGATTACATACCCATGTCATCCGCCATGATGGGCATCTGCCTGCCGTCTTTTGTCCTGGGTCCGTTATTCGCCCTGGTATTCGGTCTGTGGCTGAACTGGTTTCCCGTTTCGGGATGGCAGGCGCCGGGTGGCTTTTCCTGGGCGGATGACCTGCCCTACAAAGTATTGCCGGCCCTTACCCTGGGAATTTTCTACGCCGCCGGTCTGGCCCGGCTGACCCGCGGGGGCATGCTCGAAGTACTGAACCAGGACTACATTCGCACGGCCCGGGCCAAGGGCCTGAGCAGCTTTGTAGTGACCGTCAAACACGCCCTGCGGGCGGGATTGTTGCCCGTCATTTCCTACTTCGGCCCCGTGGTGGCGGGCGTGCTTTCGGGCTCCTTTATCATCGAAATGATATTCCAGATCCCAGGTTTGGGCCGACACTTCATCAACGCGGCCAATAACCGCGATTACACCCTGGTGCTGGGAACGGTTCTCTTCTACGCCACCCTGATCATCCTGCTCAATCTCATCGTGGATATCATCCTGGTCCTGATGAATCCCAAACTGAAATTCGAAAAGTGAGCGCGGCCTCAAACAATCCCCAGGAAGGCCGTCTTGCAAGTGGAAAGTTTTTCGCTCTGGGAAGACGCCTGGCGGAGGCTGACCCAAAACAAGTTGGCCCTGGGTGGCCTGATATATTTTATCCTTCTGGCCGCCCTCTGCTTCTCATCCCCCGTCATAGCCTGGGTAACGGGCTTAAGTTACCAGGAACAGGACTTGGCCCTGGGGGCCACTCCCCCTTCCCTTTCACACTGGTTTGGCACCGACGACCTCGGACGCGACCAATTGATCCGTTGTCTCTACGGCGGCATGGTGTCGATCGGGGTGGGCTTCGCCGCTACCTGTGTCTCCATCTTGATCGGAGTGGCCTACGGATCGATTGCCGGCTACGCGGGGAGAAAGACGGACGCTGCCATGATGCGGATCGTCGATATTCTCTATTCGTTGCCCTTTATCATCTTCGTCATCCTGCTGACCGTCTACTTTGGCCGAAACATCTTCCTGCTGTTTGTGGCCATCGGCTGCGTGGAATGGCTGACGCTATCCCGAATCGTCAGGGGCCAGGTGCTGCACCTGAAGGTTCAACAGTTCGTGGAGGTGGCCAGAACCCTGGGATCAAAAGAAAAAGACATCATATTAAAGCATCTCTTTCCCAATGTTCTCGGACCGGTCATCATCTACTCCACCCTGACCGTTCCAGGTGTCATGCTGCTCGAGTCGGCTCTCAGTTTTCTCGGTTTGGGTGTCCAACCCCCCATGAGCAGTTGGGGATCCCTGATCAAGGAAGGGGCCGAAAAAATGGAGGTTTACCCCTGGTTGCTCATACTTCCGGCCCTTTTGTTTTCCACCACCCTCTTTTCCCTGAACTTTCTCGGGGACGGCCTGCGCGACGCTCTCGATCCCAAGGACAGCCCTAAATGAGGATCGGCCTCTACTGTGAGGTCCCTTAAAAAACCACAGAGAACACAGAGGACACAGAGGGTGAGGCGCGCCGAGGCGCGCCTTTCCATCCTGTTGATCCATGTTTCTTCTTCGATCAAGATCAGGATGGGTATATCCAATGGGCGACGCATTCGTCGCCACTACTCCTTCTTCCTTTATTTCCCCCTCTGTGTTCTCTGTGTCCTCTGTGGTTAATCCCTACAGGGACGGGGAAGGGGGTTCCGACACCGGGCTTTTCTCAATTATTCGGCGGTCAGGGTCACGGCCGTATCCGAATATTCAATCCTGAAGGGGGTTCCGTCAAAGGCTAGAATCCGGTTATCGGCATGGTTGAAAGTGCCGGTGACGGCATGAGCGGTGACGATAGTAAACCGGCTTCCGGGAGCCGGTCGGAAATGATCATCCAGATCGACTTCCAGAACGCCAGCCAAGGAGGCTTCGCCATTTATCACGAGTCGACCATTTCCTTTTTCGTTCAATTTCACCTGCAGGGTAGAAGGGTCCATTTGGTGATAATCACCCGTAACTTCGAGTTTTCCCGGGCCGGTCTTCCCGGGCACCGCAACCACTCCAGCGTTGTAAACCTTGGCCCGGACGATCCCGCTTCCGATGAGGGAGGCCCCGGGCGCAATATCGACCCAGCGCAGGGAAGATACCTTTCCGCCGTCGAGGACGAGGAAGGATTTGTCAGAGAGGCGAATTTCGTTACGCCCGGTCAGGTTTACCTCCCGTCCGAGATGCAAGGACTGGGCATGGGTGTTACCGAGGATCTCCAAACCGAGGAATTCCAGATCGGAATCGGCCTTGGCCCGTGCCGGGGAAGAACCGGTGTTCTCCATCAGGGCAGTCCAGGAAACTCGGGGGGCGCCGTCGTCTTTCAGGTAAGTGATGCCGTCATTGGCGTAGACATAATCGGACCAATTCGACGCATCGGAAGCCATGTCTCCGTCTCCGCCCATCCAATGGTGGTAGGTATTGGAAAATCCTTTGGGTTCGGCTACGCGCTCCCCCAGCATGAGGGATTCGAGTTCCTCAACCAAACCGGGCTTGGCCGATGCCAGGTCATTTGATTCGCCGGGGTCCTTTTCCAGATGGTACAATTCGAGTCCGGCTTTTGCACGAATCAGCTTCCAAGCCCCGCGAATGATGGACTGCCCGTTTCCGGCCTCGTGAATGAGAAACTGGCGCACTCGCTGATGGCCCGAACCGAGCAAGGTGGGGGCCAGGGAAACACCATCGATGCCCAAAGGAGCCGGAACCCCGGCAAGTTCGGCGAAGGTCGGAAGCAGGTCGGTGACATCGATCACCATATCGGTGCTGGTCCCGGGTTTCAAAACGCTTTCGGACGAGAAATTCGCCGGAAGGCGCATGAGGGTGGGAATGCGAATGCCTCCTTCCTGAATCTTTCCCTTTTCACCCTTCAGGCCCCCGTTGGCGGCGAATTCACCGCGGGCCGGGTGCTGGGGACCGCCATTGTCGGATTGAAAAATGACGAGGGTATCGTCGGCCACCGAATCAGCCGGGTCGCCATCGCCATTGGGATCCTCCAGAGCGGCGAGTATATTGCCCAAATGACCGTCGATGCGCGTGATCATGGCGGCCCAATGCCTGGCCTGGGCAGAAAGCGAATCCCAGAAAGGCAAGGCGCGGTAGTCCCGGTCCCATCCGGGCAATTGGGCAATTTCGGCAAAGGGGGCGTGAGGAACCTGTACGGCAAGCAATCCGAAGAAAGGTTGGTCCGTGGCCAGGTAGTTCAGGGCTTGCTGCCTAACGAAATCCAGGGCGGAGAAGGCATAAACGTCATCGCAGTAAGCGGTGTCGGGATAACGAAGGTGGTTTTGCCAGGCCGGTTCTTCCGGATAGGCCTCCTGTCCCCTCCACCGGTCCATCGAATTGGGAATGAGTTCCATCCCGCCCTTGACGCCGGGAGCGGCCGGGGCACTCCAGAGTGTAGGCTGGAAAAAGGTATGAGCGCGGACATGATGCAGCTCCGCCACCACGTATTGGTACCCGTGGGAGGTGGGCAGGGTTTGGACGTTCACGATTTCGGGATCGGTTTGACTCCTTGAGCCCCCGAAGCCCCACTTGCCCCAGTAGCCCGTAACGTAGCCGGCCTCCGACAATACATCGCCCATGAGAAGATCATCCGAGCGCATGGCCTTCTTGGCATTATCGGGATCGTTTCGATCGGCAAAAGTATGGCCTTGATGAAATCCGGACTGTTGGGAGGAACGAGCCGGCGAACAAACCGTGCAGCCGTAGGAACGCCTGAAATTCACGCCCTCCGCGGCCAACCGATCGAGATGAGGAGTGATCAGGTGAGGCAGCCCCGCCGCTTTGCGCTCGGCTTGGCCATTCGGCGCTATGGCCCCCCAACCCATGTCGTCGACGTAAACGTAGAGAATGTTGGGCCTGGAATCACTGGCGGTTGCCCCAAGGGCACTGGCAACCAAGGTCAATAAGAAGAACGAAAGTGCGATTCGGGACATGGAGGAAAAAAAGGATAATGTTCTTTGGTTAACCCCTTTAAGAATTCAATTTTTCCAAAGACCGACTCAATAGAAAAAGTCCGCCGTTTGTGTGAACAAATCAAGTCTCGGAGGATGGGGTCAAACCTGGCAATCGTACATTAACACGCACGATTCAAGGAATGACCCCGACGGGCGCGCCAGGAAACTCCTGAGACACCATCCTTACCGCAAGAAAGCGTTTTTTCGTTTTGAAAAGCTGGGGATTCCAGGCTTAGATCTCCGTATGAAAAAAGGATTCCTGATACTTTCCACTCTTCTGCTTCCCGCCATCCAGGCCACTTGTCAATCGGCCGAAATTCCCGACCAGAGGTCTTTGCAACCCGTTCAGGTTAAATCCGGAGACGGTTTTGAACGGGCCTATTTCGCCAGCGGATGCTTCTGGTGTGTGGAGGCCATTTTCGAGAGCGTGCGTGGGGTGAAGGAAGCCATTTCAGGATACAGTGGCGGCCATACGGAAAATCCCACCTACGAATCGAGCAACACCGGTAAAACGGGTCACGCCGAGGCGGTCGAGGTCATTTACGACTCTGAAGTCGTCAGTTTCAGCCAACTGGTGGATGTGTATTTTGGTTCGCAAAACGTCACCCAGGTCAACGGTCAGGGACCGGACCGGGGATCGCAATACCGCTCCATTCTTTTCTATCAAAACGTAGAGGAAAAGAAGATCATCCAGGACAAGATAGCCGCCCTGAACGAGAAACTGTGGTTGAGGAAAGTAGCAGCCGAGGTATACCCCTTCCGCAAATTCTGGGTGGCCGAGGACTATCACCAGGACTTCGAGAGGAATAATCCCAACCATCCCTACATCCAAGCCGTTTCCATCCCGCGATTGAAACGATTCCAAGCCAAATTCCCCGAACTGTTAAAGGAAGGCGGCCAAGGCTCCAATTAGGAATTAACCACAGAGGTCACAGAGAGCACAGAGAGGGCTGGCGCCCTGTAGAGAGTGAAGAGTGGTTAGTGGGGAGGAAAGAACTCTCGCAAAGCTCGCTAAGAGAGGGGTTATGATTGATGGAGTATTGGAGTGGTGGAGTAATGGAGTGGTGGAATTAGGGAGAAGGGTTTAATTTGGGATTTTGGGAATTAATTGTGGAACCCCGTTGGGGTTCGGTCATTTGTTTGATCGGTAACCCAGCGTGCGCTGTGCGACACTGGGCTCTGGAGTTTAACGCCGTTGGCGTAAATGCCGGATGATTGCGCTTCGCTCCAGAGGAAAGAGGAAAGTGTTCAGTGGCGCCTTCGGCGCCTTTTGTGGCTGAAAATATCGCGGCGTAAAGCCGCTCCTACAATTCGATCAAGGACGCGACGCTAGCTCCCGGAAATAGTCGGCATCCTGGGTATGGCGTCGAGCAACTTTTGCGTATAGGGATCCTGTGGATTGGTGTAAATCTCCTCCGCCGTCGCTTTCTCGACCAGCTTTCCCCGGTTCATGACCAACACGAAATCGCTGATGTGTTCTATCACCGCCAGATCGTGCGCAATAAACAGGTAGGTGAGACTATACTCCCGTTGCACGTCCTGAAGAAGGTTGATGATTTGAGCTTGAACGGACACGTCCAGGGCGCTGACCGCTTCATCGCAAATAATAAACTCGGGCTCAACGGAAAGGGCACGGGCTATGCCAATTCGCTGGCGTTGGCCTCCACTGAACTGATGGGGATACCGATTCATGTGATCGGGTGACAACCCGACCTCAGTCAACAGTTGGGCAATTTTGTCCCGCCGTTCCCTTTTTGACAGCTCCGGGAAATGGATTTCCAGCGGCTCTCCTATAATGCCGGCCACCGTCATGCGGGGATTAAGTGAATTGAACGGATCCTGGAATATCATTTGGATCCTCTTCCGGTAGGGGAAGAAGGCGTGGTCGTCCAGTGACGATATGTTTTCGTCGCGATAGAATACACCCCCCTCGGTCGGGTCGACCAGGCGAACAATCGCTTTGCCTATGGTGCTCTTCCCACTTCCACTTTCGCCGACCAGTCCGACCGTGGTCCCCGCTTCAATCTTGAATGAGACCCCATCCACGGCTCGCACATAATCCGATATCCGCCGAAAAATACCCTGCCCCACAGGGAAATAGACCTTTAGATTTCTGACTTCCAGGAGAGGGTTCACAATGCGGAATAATCAATAGTGAGCAAGCGCTCCTGTTTTGCCCCCAATTTCGGAATACAGGCAATCAAGGCCTTGGTGTAGGGATGCCGAGGATTGGACAATACTTCCTCGGTCGAACCCGATTCCACGATTTCTCCCCGATACATCACGATGAGTTGGTCGGCAAATCCATCCACGATGCCGAAGTTGTGGGTGATGAGAATGATGGACATCTCGAGCTGCTCCTTGAGGCGTTGCATCAGGTCCAAAATTTGGGCCTGGATGGTCACGTCGAGCGCCGTAGTCGGCTCATCCGCCACCAGTATCCTGGGATGGCAGCTCAAAGCCATGGCGATCATGGCGCGTTGCTGCATGCCTCCGCTCATTTGGTGGGGATAATCCCGGAAGCGAGTTTCGGGCATTTGAATACCCACCAGGTCCAGCGCTTCAATCACTTCCGCCCTGACGTCCGACACCTCCGGCCGGTGAAGCTTGATGGCCTCGGCAATCTGGTGACCCACCGTAAAGAACGGATTCAAGGATGTGGATGGTTCCTGAAAGATATAGGCGATCCGTTTCCCTCGCACCCGCCTCAATTCCTTTTCGGATACGGTCATAAGGTCCCGGCCCCGAAAGTGGATCTCACCCGATATTGAACAGGCAGGCGGCGGCGGAAGCAATCGGGACAAGGCCAACGCCGTCACGCTTTTGCCACTGCCACTCTCACCCACAACGGCCAGGGTTTCCCCTCTCCCAAGGGAAAAATCGATGCCCTTTACGGCATGGTTTGCGGAATCCCGCGAGCGAAAGGTTATACGCAGGTCCTTGACCTCGAGCAACGGGTTTTCAGGCATGGGCAAGCAATAGGGGATCGGGACGGGTTAGAAAAGTAAAAGAAGGAACGACTACCTAATCTTTCCCCTCCACCCCCATCCGGTTGGTCAAGGTCTCGATAAATTTTTTCATGGCCGGGGTCAACGCCCTGCCCTTGCGATGAATGATGGCCAGAGGTCGCGTGTAGTTGCCGCCTTTCAATCCAACTTGGACGATGGTGCCTTGAATGATTTCCTGCTGTACGGTGGCCTGGGGTACGATGGCTACCCCGGCATCGATTTCGACGGCACGTTTTACCGTTTCGATATTGTCG
Source organism: Opitutales bacterium (assembly GCA_964291575.2). Lineage (GTDB taxonomy): Bacteria > Verrucomicrobiota > Verrucomicrobiia > Opitutales > UBA2995 > JAABVD01. The sequence continues at coordinate 896,195 of OZ219851.1, forward strand.
AATTCCATGATCGGTTCAGGATTCAAGTTGTGGTCGCGAAGGATCTGGTCGGTAGCCTTTCGGGTCGGTATGTCCGACTCGAAGCCAATCAGTTTGTCATCCTTCAAGTCGCTTATGTCAACGGCGGCATATTGGGCCAGTTTGTGCTTGGGATGGCAGATCAAAACCAGATCGTCCTCGCAGAAGGGAATCACTTCCAATTGCCGCATGCGGTTGGGAAAAGCCACCAGCCCCAAATCCACCGCATTGTGCATAATGTCATCATAAACCAGATTGGACCTCCGGTATTCAACCCGCACATTGACGGATGGATACTTCTGCAAAAAACGTTTAATATAGGGAGGCAGTTCGTGTAAACCGATGGAATAAATGGTGGCAATGTGAATATTCCCACTGATGACCTTCTTCAGCTCCAGCAACTCGCAGTTCAGCTTCTCATAACGGTGCAGAATATCCTTGGCGGAATCGTACAGTTTCTGGCCCTCCCTGGTCAGACGAAATTTCTTTTGGCTTCGATCGATGATCAAAACCTTGAAGTGTCTTTCCATCGTCTTGAGCTGCTGACTGACGGCCGATTGGGTAATCGAATTCATCCGGGCAGCCTTGGAAAAACTCCGGGTCTCCACCAAGTTGGAGAATACCCTGAAATTTGCCATGTTCACAGTTTAGAATATAACTGAATCTAATCGGTTTTCCAACAAATTTTTAGCGTTTCTTATGACTATTGCCAATCGATCATTCCGCGAAAACCTCGCCGTTCTGAGGGATCGCATCGGCTCGGCCTGTGAAAGATGCGGTCGAAGTCCGGATGGGGTCAACCTGATGGCGGTAACGAAGGGGTTTCCCCTGGAGGTTGCGGCAACCGCAGTTGGTGCCGGTCTGACCACCCTGGGGGAAAACCGCGTTCAAGAAGGGGCGGCCAAGATTGAGCGGGCAAATTTTCCGGCCAACTGGGAACTGATCGGTCACCTGCAATCCAATAAGGCGCAACTGGCGGTCAAGCGCTTCCAACGCATCCAAAGCGTGGATTCCATAAAGCTGGCCAAGCGACTCAACCGCATGGCCGGGGCCAACCGGAAAAAGCTCCCCATTCTCCTGCAGGTCAACACTGGGGAGGACCCGGGGAAATTCGGGTTCCGAACCGAAGATATGGAAGCGGTTATCCATCAGTTGCTCGGACAGGATGACCTGGACATCCAAGGCCTGATGACCATTGCCCCGTTTCCGCCGAAATTGGAATCGGCCAGGCGATCTTTCGAGACATTGCGGGGACTGCGGGACCGACTGGAGGAACGGCTGGACATCCAACTACCCGAATTGTCCATGGGTATGACTTTCGACCTCGAGCCAGCCATTGCCGCCGGAAGCACCTGCCTGCGGGTGGGCACCGGCCTGTTCGGTCCCCGCCCCTAGTGTCATGTCCCTAAAATAATTCACCACAGAGAACACAGAGGACACAGAGGGGCAAAAGCGCCAAAGGCTCAATCTTGATCTTGATCGTGATCGTGATCGTGATCCCCTGATTCCTCATTGGCTCCTTTATGGGTGGATAAACCTCCTCCTAAAGTTCGAATTTAGGCGGGTTGGAAAACCCGTCCTCCGTTTTGCCCCATTGCCAAGTCCAATTCCTAATTCTATCCATACCGAAGTACCTCAGCATTAAATCGTTTCCATCCTGTTGATCCATGTTTCATTTCGATCAAGATCACGATCACGATCAAGATCACGATTTTAGGAACTCAAAGTATCCAAGCCTCTCTAAATCTCTGTGTTCTCCGAGTCCTCTGTGGTTAATCCCTCTAAGAATTCAAATATCTCAAAAGCCAATTCATTCCTTTAAGATGTCTACCGTTTGTGTGAACAAATTAAGGGGACATGCGGGCTAGTGAAAATTTTGGATTTGTCGTTGCTGTAAGCCGATATAACCGCATCCTTGTTCGCGTGCCAATTGACACTTCCAAAGCCAGGAGGTTAAAAGCCATCGAAGAACTGCTGGACGATCCGACCCCGTCCGTGCGCCGGGCTATTCTGGTCGAATTGGTCAATCTGGGGGAGGAAGGCAGGCAATTCATTCTGGAGTGTTGCAAGTCCGGGAATCTGGCGGTGCGTCGTCACGCACATGAAGTATTGGCCGTCCTGGACAAGGATTCGCCGGTCAAAATGTTCCACCGGTTTATCCGTTCCCTAAATTATGAATTGGAATCGGGGTATATTTTACTGAGCCGCATCGATAACCGCCAACTGGAGGTATCCGAGTACATCCAAAAGCTGGACGAGATGGCGGCCCGTTGCCAATCGCTCATTTACTCTCCCATGAGCCCGCGGGAAAAATGCCGCGTCCTCAACCGTGTCATTTTCCATGAATACGGTTTTACGGGCAACCGGGCCGATTTCAACAATCCGAACAATACTTTTCTGCATTCCCTCTTCAAAACCCGCAAAGGTCTGCCCATCAGCCTGTCCATTTTGTACCTTTTGGTGGCCAGGAGGCTGGAAATGCCCTTGGAGCCGGTGGGCATTCCGGGCCGGTTCATGGTCGGTTGCTTCGTCGAGGATAAACCGTTTTTCATCGATGTTTTCGATAACGGAATCTTCAGAAGTATTGAGGACGTCGTATACTACATAGAGAGAAACCGAATGGATATTACCCTGGGTCTTTTGGGCCCTTGCCCTGTTGGAGAGGTGCTCTGTCGTTGTTGCCGCAACCTGTCCAAACAATTCGCCATGTTAAACGACCGTGCCAAGGCGGAGCTGTACGGGTCGTTTGCCTACGCGTTTGAAGCCCACTTTGAAAAGGAATCTACCTGAGAGGGACATTCTGAGGCTGGGGGATCTGGCAAATTGGCGGTTCGAAGGGACGCCTCTGGCCGTATTGGGGCACCCCGTCAAGCACTCCGTCAGCCCTGAAATGCACAACGCCGCCTTGCAGGAGTTGGCGGACCGGAATCCGGATTTCAAAGATTGGCATTACTTTAAATTCGATATCGGACCCGAGCGCCTCCGGGAAGCGCTAGCCCTCTTTCATGAGAACAACTTCAAGGGCTTGAACCTCACCGTACCCCATAAAATCCTCGCCGCGCGGTGGATAGAAGCGGCCGAACCCGAGGTTCGTCTGAGCGGGGCCTGCAACACCTTGCTTTGGACCGAAAACGGATATCAGGGTTATAACACCGACCTGTACGGCATGACGCGGGCCATAGAGGAAAGCTTTGCCCTGAAACTGCGGGGCAAGCAAGTACTGCTGATCGGCGCGGGCGGAGCGGCACGAGCCGCAGCAGTCGCTTGCCTGACCCACAAGGCGGGCGCACTCCATCTGACAAACCGCACCGAGGAAAAACTGTATCCATTGGTGGAGGAACTGGCCGGGATCAGGGGCGATATTCCCATAAAAGTTCACCCGCTGGCCGGACCGTTCACCATATCTTCTCGCAACTTGATCGTGATCAACGCCACCTCCCTGGGTCTAAAGGAAGACGATCCGGCGCCGGCAGTTTTAAAAGGCCTCCATCCCGCCACTACAGTTTTCGATATGATTTACAATCCCTCCAAAACGGCGCTGCTCAAACAGGCGGAGTCTTTGGGCCTGAGGACCGCCAACGGATTGCCCATGCTCGTATTCCAGGGCGAGCGATCCTTCAAGATCTGGACACGAAATTCCCCGACCGTCGAAACCATGTTTCGGGCCGCGGCCCATGGGTTAGCCAAATAGTTCAAATGGAACCCCTTATCGTAGAAGTCGAGGCCGCCCTGCCCTGGTTCTTTCCGGTTCTGGCATTCGGCATCGGCGCCTGCATGGGCAGCTTTGTCAACGTGTGCATTTTCCGCATTCCCGCGGGGCAATCCGTTTTTCGTCCCTCCTCGCGCTGCAGGGCCTGCGGTCAACCCATCCCACCGCATTTGAACCTTCCCGTCCTGGCGTGGATCTTCTTGCGGGGAAAAGCCAGGTGCTGCGGCGCGCCCATCAGCATCCGCTACCCATCCATCGAATTTCTCACCGCGGCCCTTTTTCTGGCCTCCTGGTTGGTGTTGCCGCCCCCGTTGGCCCTTATCGGTTGGCTCTGGATCTATATTGCCGTCTGCGCCGCCTTTATCGATTTGGACCACATGATCATTCCCGACCGTTTTTCCATCGGAGGCCTCATGGCTGGATTGGTACTTTCAGCCATCTTTCCCGCCCTGCACGGCATCGAATCCCCTTACGCATTATTGGGTAGCATACGAGGGTTTTTCACGGCCCTCACAGGCGCGTTGATCGGATCCTCCATCCTTCTATGGATCATGATTCTGGGGGAAATCGTGCTGAAAAAGGAAGCCATGGGGTTTGGCGATGTCAAACTGATGGGGGCAATCGGAGCTTTCTGCGGTTGGCAAGGATCTGTCTTTGCCCTTTTCGCAGGGGCCATTCTCGGAACGGTTGCCCTTGTCCTCATCCAAATCATCCATGCCGTCATTCCCATAAAGCGCCCGGCCGGCGCACCCGAAGGAATACTCGGAAAGAAGATACCCTTTGGACCCCTCCTGGCCGGGGCCAGCCTGCTCTACTACCTGTTTCTCGGTTCCATGGTGGATGAGTACTTCACCTCCCTGGCCTGGGTGGCAAAGGGCTGAGGGGACCCATGCCCGCATTTCTCACGAATCACTCTTCACTCGCCACTAACCACTCGTCACTTAAAATCGGTGGAGGGAAATCGTTTCCGCACCCGTGTCCACCTGAAGTTCGGCATCTGCTCCCACCGACCGGCTGATCAAAGCCAAGGCGATGTAATGATCCCGGAAGTCGATCCCGGTCTTTACCAAGCCAACCTTTTTGAGCCCTGACCGGATTGCTGACCCGTAGGGCAGTTCCCGGTCGGCCTTCACCCGAACCAGGTGACGCCTCACTTGCCCCATCGAGTGTAACCGTGACATCACTTCCTGCCCCAGATAACAGCCCTTGGTAAAACTTACGGCGCCATCCTCCAACCCTCCCTCCTGAGGCAGTTCACCAGATCCAATGTCCTTCGGAATAGCCGGTATCCGATGGAGAATCCGGACGGCTAGCAGGTCCTCCTCCTCGAGTTGATAAGGCCCGAACTTTCCCCGTTGGAGTTTTCCGAGAAGTCCTCGGATAGAGGCCTGTTTCCCGACCACGTCGAACCCTTCGCCGTGATGGCGGCGACCCGGAAAGGTAAAAACATCCCCCTCCACTCCCCATATTTTTCCACCTGAATCCCCTTCCCGGGCAAAAGCCTCCGACCATTCCGCATCTCCATCAAATAAAAAGCTGATGGCCGCCACCTGCTCCGTTTCCAGTTCCAATTCCACGTCATCCGCCACAATGAATGCGCCCAGCTTTTCCCCGATGACATGGGCCGGGGTGTCATAACTCACGAGACGAAATTCCGCCTCCCCCACTCGCAGAATAAAACTATCGCCGTGAACCTTTCCCTTGTGGTTCAACCACAAACCGTAGACAACCTGGCCGACCTCCAGGCCGTTCAAGTCGTTGCTGAATTGGCTTTGCAGAAAGGAGTTGGCATCTTCACCGGTAACCCGAATCCAGGCCGCGGGCCGGTAGGGATAGTATCCGTTCAATCTCAGAAGCCCCTGCATGCACATTTAGGAAAAAACTGATTTGCCGCCTGGCAAGTGCAAGTGGAGCATATTTGGCAATTTTTGGCTCGAACTCCAATCCATTGGCGTATGTAACCATCATTTTTACCTTCAAGCGGTTCCACCACATGCAAAAGCACACCCAAGTCAGCGACATCAACGTCGTTAGCACCATTACGCTTCCGACTCCGACCGAATTGCGGCATCTGGCGCCAATAACCGAATCCCAGGCCCAATTCGTGTGGAATTCGCGCCAGGAAATTCAACGCATCCTATTTGGAGACGACAACCGCCTGCTCGTCGTAGTGGGTCCCTGCTCCATCCACGATATAGAGGGCGGACTTCAATACGCGGAAAATTTGGCAAAGGTTTCTGAAAAACTGTCCGATCGGCTCTGCATCGTCATGCGGGCCTACTTCGAGAAGCCCCGCACCTCCCTGGGATGGAAGGGCCTCATCATGGACCCCTACCTGGACAATTCCTGTGATATTACGCATGGATTGCACCTGGCCCGCACTTTTCTCAAGGACCTCATCGATCTGGGCCTCCCCACCGCCACGGAAATGCTCGATCCCATTACTCCGCAATACATAGCGGATCTCGTGAGTTGGTCGGCCATTGGGGCGCGGACGACCGAATCCCAGACCCACCGTCAGATGGCTTCAGGCCTTTCCATGCCGCTCGGATTTAAAAACAGCACCGACGGCTCCATTCAGGCGGCTATCAATGCCATAAAAGCGGCCGGCATTACCCAAACCTTTCTCGGTATAAATCAGATTGGGAATGCCTCCGCCGTAACCACCAAGGGCAATCCCAACTGCCACCTGGTAATTCGCGGCGGCTCCTCAGGCCCCAACTACCAATCCCCTCATATTGCCCAATACGAAAAACTTCTACGGGAGAACGAACTTGTTCAGGCCATTATGGTCGATTGCTCCCACGCAAATAGTGGCAAGAACCACGAAAACCAGACCAAGGTGCTCGATTCCGTGTTGGAACAGGTTCAGGGCGGCCGCAATTCCATTATCGGGGTGATGCTGGAAAGTAACCTGGGCCCAGGTCGCCAGGATATTTCCGCGGGAAAATCCGATCTGCAATTCGGAGTATCCATTACCGATTCCTGCATCGACTGGGATACTACGGAAAAGGCCCTCCAAAATCTCCACACCGGCATTCAATCCCGGTTTGACTAGGGCGACATTCTTAAAATAAATCACCACAGAGAACTCAGAGGGAGAAGCGGCATTGGCCCTAATTAGGAATGAGACCACGGAATACACGGATAAAAAATATAGCCACAAAAGGCACAAGAGACGCAAAGAGGGTGGCGCAGACATTTTTATCTGTTATTGTAGGAGCGGCTTTACGCCGCGATTGCTCCGAGGCTGTTTCCTGGGCTGGCGGCGTAAAACCGCTCCGACAATGGAAACCAATTTTCAAGAGCCTGCCCCGGATTCTTTTTCCCTTCCTTTGTCCTCTGTGGTTAATCCCCCCAGGCATTCAATCCCGGTTTGACTTTGGCCAAGTCCCTTTTGAAAACAAATCTTCCCACCCTTAACCTCAAGCAATCGTAATCCTTCCAAATCATGAAAGATGCCATCCGCGTCGCCGTCACCGGAGCAGCCGGACAAATCGGCTACTCCCTTCTCTTCCGAATCGCTTCGGGTTCCATGTTCGGCCCCGACCAGCCAGTAGCCCTGAACCTGGTTGAAATTCCCCCGGCGGAGAACGCCCTCAAAGGCGTCATCATGGAACTGGACGATTGTGCCTTTCCCCTGTTGACCGATATTCAACCCTCCTTGGACCCATCGGAAGGTTTCAAGGGCGCCAACTGGTGCCTCCTGGTGGGCAGCGTGCCGCGCAGTGCGGATATGGAACGGAGCGATCTCCTCGGCATCAACGGCAAGATATTTACCGGACAGGGCCGGGCCATCCAGAACCACGCCGCCCCCGACGTGCGCGTCCTCGTAGTCGGAAACCCCTGCAACACCAATTGCCTCATCGCCATGAACAACGCCAGGGACGTGCCGGCAAATCGCTGGTTCGCCATGACCCGTCTGGACGAGAACCGGGCCAAAACACAACTCGCCCAGAAAGCAGGAGTCGAAGTTACCGCAGTAACCAACATGACCATCTGGGGCAACCATTCCGCCACCCAGTACCCCGATTTCCATAACGCCAAAATCAAAGGCCGGAATGCCGATGCCGTCATCGGGGACGAGGCTTGGTTGAAAAATACCTTCATCCCCACCGTCCAACAACGGGGAACCGCCATCATCAAGGCTCGGGGAGCCTCCTCCGCCGCTTCCGCAGCCAATGCCGTGGTCGACACGGTCCGCTCCCTCAACCATCCAACCCCCCAAGGGGACTGGAACAGCGTCAGCGTATGTTCCGACGGCAGCTATGGGGTCGACGCCGGTCTGATTGCATCTTTCCCCATTCGCAGCGACGGACCGAATTGGGAAATCGTCCAGGGAGTGCCCCTCAACCCATTCGGCAAGGAGAAATTGAAAGCCACTACCGATGAACTTCGGGAAGAACGCGAAGCAGTAAGGGACATGCTTTAACCCGGCGCCGAGTAGTATTCAGTTATCAGTGGTCAGTGGTCAAGCGAGGCTGACTGAACAAAACGGCAGGAGCGGCTTCATGCCGCGATCAGGAAGATTTATTTCGTGGTCTATCGTGGATCCGCTTCCTTATTCCTAATTCCTAATTCCTAATTGGCACCCCCGCCGCCTCCGCGGTTTTGACCTCCCTGCGGACGTTTTTCCCTCATGGCGGCCTTGTAGTTGATGAATTGCTCCTCATCGAGGATTTCCTTCACCTTCCTGTCAGTGGCACGATACATAGTCCACAACATCTGACCCAACTTTCTGCGCTCTTCCATATTCCGTTCCCTCAGCGCCTGTTGAACCTTCATCCGGCCAATCTGGTTTTGCATCTCATAATTGACCATCAGCTTGAGGAAGGCATCTTGCTGATCTTCTCGAAGCGCCACCTTTTCGATCATTTCGGACACATTCTTCTGGATTAACTCATTGAGGCGTTGGCGCTGCTGTTCCGCTGTCAACTGCTGCCTGTTTCCGGACCGGTCGCCTTGCCGGGCACGCTCATTGCCGCCTTGCCGGGCCCTCGGTTGCTGTCTTTCTTCCTCCTGGGAAGATTGGTTTTCCTGAGCGATCAGGATCATGGAAGCGGGGGAAAGGCCAATAATCATGGCCAAAGCCAAGGGGAAGGTTTTGCAAATTTTCATGACGTACTTGGTTTGGAGTGAAAAAGGAAATAAGCATATTCCCGCGCGTTGCGCAAATCCAAATTTCTGGGCTCTAGATTCTGGGTTCAGGATTCTGGATGCTCGATTTCGGGAATTCTTCTCTGTGCCCAAAGGGGGAAGAGGCGGACCAATTGGGAATTAACCACAGAGGTCACAGAGAGCATAGAGGTCTATGAAGGTTAAAGGCTGAATCCAGAACCCAGCATCCAGGGTCCAGAATCTGGCTTTTACGCCAACGGCGTTAAACTCCAGAGCCCAGTGTCGCGCAGCGCACGCTGGGTTACCGATCAACCAAATGACCGAACCCCAACGGGGTTCCACAATTAATTCCCAAAATTCCAAATTAAACTCTTCTCCCAAATTCCATCACTCCACCACTCCATCACTCCTCCTCTCTCCTAATTCCTAATCAGCGCCCATCGACGCCTCTCCCCCCTCTTTTTTGAGCCTTTTGTGCATTTTGTGGTTACTCCCTCTTCTTTCTCCGCGTCTTGGCGCTCTTAGCGAGATTCTCTTCCCTTCTCTGTGCCCTCTGTGCCCTCTGTGGTTAATTCCCCTGTATCCTCCGGGCTGGTTTTTTATTGACTTAGCTAAACTTAGCTAAATATTTGGCACATGATTATAGTCAACACCCACGAAGCCAAATCGAAGCTGTCCTATTTGCTCGCCGCTGTTGAGAAGGGGGAACGGGTGCGGATTTGCCGCAATGGGCGGTCTGTGGCGGATCTTGTTCCGGCCCGGCAGCACCCAGGTGATCCCCTGCGGAAAAACCCGGAGTTGAGTGGGATCGTCCTCCATTATGATCCGGTTGAACCACTCCAGGATGATGAGTGGCCGGAATCGGTCAGGTAGCATTTTCTCTCATGATCCTTCTGGACACCTGCACTCTGCTTTGGCTCGTTGGGGATGAGGATCAAATTTCCCCCAGAGCCGCTGGTGTTATTGGGGAGAATGCGGACCGGCTCTACTTTTCGGCCATATCCGGATTTGAGATTGGGGTGAAGTATTCCTCGGGAAAGCTGCAGTTGCCCTTGGCTCCGTTCGATTGGCTGCAGCGCGCCATGGAGCATCATGGGATCACGGAAATACCGGTTACGATGGAACTGGCCTTGAAGGCTTGCCTCCTTCCCCCGATTCACCGCGACCCTTGTGATCGCGTCATAGTCGCCACGGCACAAGTGATGAGGTGTAGCATTGTCACTCCCGACCCATTGATAAGATCGTACCCGGGCCTGAGGTGTCAGTGGTGAGGGAGAGGCGCGCCAATCAGGAACTGGGGAGAAGGAGTAACCACAAAAGGCACAAAAGACGCAAAAGGGAGAAGATGAGCGTGCTTTGGGATAGGCAATTCCTAGTTCTCCCCATACCGGAGTATCCCAGCATTAAATCCTAACCATCCTGTTCATCCATGTTTCATTTTCGATCACGATCACGATCACGATCAAGACCGGGATCAGGATGATTTTTCCTTCTTCCTTCTTCTTTCTTCCTTTAATTCCCTCTGTGCTCTCTGTGGCCTCTGTGGTTAATTTTTCCTCTTCTTGGCGTGCTTTGGGATAGGCAATTCCTAATTGGCGCGAACGCCGCTCTCCCCGTCGCGAAGAGTGAGGAGCCAGGAGGTGAGGTCGGCAAGCTGTTCATTGCCGAAGACGGCGTAGGCGGCCGGCATAACCGATTGTTCGAGCTTCTGTCGTTTCGCAATTTTCCCCTTCTCCAGGGTAACAAGTCTTCCTTCCGCATCGACCACTTTTATCAGGGCGTCGCTTTCCTGGATCACCGCTCCAAGGTTCGTCCTGCCATCAACTGTCTCCAGAACATGCAATGCGTAACCCTCGGTAATGGAAGCACTTGGTTCGAGGATGGCCTCTATGGTATCTTCAGCGCTCAAACGAAGGCCCACCCCGGATAGGTCGGGGGCAAATTCCCCGCCTCTCCCGGCCACATGGTGGCAGATAGCGCAACCGAATCCCCTATCGGGATTGAAGAATAAATCGCGACCCCGATCGGGATTTGCGCTGGGGAGAGCCGCCAGGATTCCCTCCGATGTGGCGGGTCGAGGTGGAGGCGCCTCAATAGAAAATCCCATTTTCCGTATCAGGTTTACCAGGAGGGAATAAAGTCGTGGATTGGGTTGAGAACAGAGTCGGCGGATGGCCTCTTCGATGGGTTCGAGATCGGTAAACTGCTCCGGTTCAATCCGGGAAAGAAAAACCAGGACGTTGGTTCGAATCAGCCTCTCAGGGTATTGGCTGAGAATATCGGCCAGCAGAGCCTCGGTTCGGGGAGGCGGCTGCCATCCTGGGGGAAGGGCAATTTCTGCGAGGACTTCCGCGACAGTGGCTACCCGCTTGTCCGAAGGACCCACCTCGAGAAGTTTGGACAGAAGCCAGGTGGCGGAATCTCCCGGATCACCACTGGACTGGGCCTTTTTCTCCACCTCAGCCAGTTCAGCGCGCAGTTCTTCTTCGTCCGAGTCCAACCCCGGCACAGCAAGGTCCTGCATTTGATGCCAGCCCTCCACAGCGGCTCGACGAAGCGGTTCCGAACCGCCAAAGGCATCCCAAAACAATTCACGCACGTCTATGGACAAGGCCAAGGCGGGAAGAACGATTGCCCGGTCCTCGTCGTCATCCAGGGATTCGTAGAAGGATTGCACTTTCTCCAATCCGTCATCGCGGCGGGTGAATGAGGTGCGGGAAATCATTTTCAGGTAGAGCCGTCGTAGAGCGGGACGGCCTGCCGCAGCGCGGGTCCGTTCAATCAGCACCTCCGGGGGAATCGATTGCTCCAACTCCACCCTCGCCATGGTATCGGGCATTTTCTCCGGTGGAAGGGGATTCATGGCAAAGGTGAGGGCCCAGCTTTGCACTTCCTCGTCGGGATCGCTTTCCGCCAGTTCCAGGACTTCGTCCAAGCTGATAGCGAAGTCTTCCTGCAAACTGAGCAAGGCTGCCAGCCTGACACGCGGTCGCGAATCGTTGAGCAAGTCTTTGCGTTGGGAAACCGCAAGCAAATCGCTCAATGTCCGCCAACCAGCATAAAATACGAGGCGGTCGGATTCGTTCCCCAGCCGGTCAACCAACTCCGGGGCAAAAGCCCCGTCCTGGGCCTGATGGATGGCCTGGATGGTTTCAAATCGAATGCGGGGGTGGGAATGGTGGATTCCCGCCCCTGCCTCTCGAGGCAACGACCCGCCACCGGGAAGGTTTCGAGCCCGGTGCCCCAGGATGCGTAGCGCTTGAAGACATAGGTTCAGGGAATTTTGCGTCTGCCCGCTGGCAAGGCCCTCAAAAAAGGCGTCAACTGCGGGGTCTTCTCCCGGCATGCGCCCGAGCGCCCATGCCGCCCAGGTCTCCTGGCCCTTGGTCAATAGCCCGGATCGGAGGGCGGCGATCAAAGGCTCCCTCACCCCGGCTCCGCGGCGCAGGAGTTCGTCCTGAGCATTCACCCGCCAAACGGGAATATTTTCGGGACCGAGATCGGCCAGAAGCTCGCTCAGCGTCCAATCTGATAGGGGTCGAATTCGCTTCTCCTGCGGCGTCCAATCCACATCCCGCGAACCATGAGTGATACGGAATATCCAGCTTCCTTCTGCACCGGTATCGTAGTGATAGTCACCACCCCAACCACAGATATACAGCGAACCGTCCGGAGCGAACTCCAGATCGGTGGGGCGATACAACAGTTTGTCTCCGCCGCGTCTGGCGAAGGATTCCAGAATCCCGCCCTCGGGCTGCATCAGGGCGCCATCCCAACCCGGCCGGTAGACATGGGTGCCGTTCAACCAGTCATTGACGAAAAAAACGTTCTGGTAATGGGGAGGAAAGTGGGGATGAGCGTAATAGATTATGCCTGTGCCGGATCCGGGGAACATGGGGCCGCTGACCGGAACGGTAGGGAGGTTTCCCTCTCCCGACCAGTGGCTGCTGTAGCGATGTCCCCAGCCGAAATGCGCTCCAAAAAACGGCATGATGAGGCGGTCCCCCTGAGTCTGGTCATTGTCGGTGCCCAGCCAGTTGAAGCCGTTGTCCAGGGTAATGTCCCAGGGATTCCTCAAACCCCGTGAAACGATTTCCAGGTTTTCCCCCATGGGGTCGCACCGGAGGACGCCGCCTTCCCGGCCCCAATCGTCTCTCCAATTCTGGTAATTTTTTCGGTAGGTGTCCTTGGTGAAGACCTGAGGCGGATAAATGTCCTGAACGCCGGGAGGATGCCGCACGTCCCAAAGCTCCCGAAAGGCCCGGGGGGCGGCGTAACCGTATTTCTCAGGCTGATTGAGGCCCTTGGAGTTCCCCTTGGACATGTAGAGTTTTCCATCGGGGGCGAAGTTCAATCCGTGAAGCGCGTGCTCCCGGTTTCCCAGGTCGGTGTATATCCTCACGTATTCGTCGGCCTCATCGTCTTTATCCAGGTCGCGTACGAGGGTCAGATCGGGGGCGTTTGCCACGTAAAGGTCGTCGCCTTTCCAAGCCAATCCTTGAATGCTGTTGAAGCCCTTGGCGAAGACCTTGGTTTCATCCGCGACCCCGTCCCGGTCGGAATCAATCAGCAGAAGGACACTGTCGGTGGGTGAATCCTCCTGATGCTCCGGGTATTGGGGCCCTTGCCCGAGGAACAGTCGGCCGCGTGCGTCGAAGCTCATCGAGGTGGGCTTGTAAACCAGGGGTTCACCTGCAAAAATAGAAGAATGGAAACCGTCCGGCACCCGAGGAAGCCCGTAATGCGGCACGTCGTAGCGGGCAGCGCCGGATTTCAAGGTAGGTAGAATTTCCAGAAAATCCCCGTAGGCCTTGGCTGGATCGAAGGAAGCGGCACTGTCTTCCAAGTGAACGAGAACTCCATACCGAAGCCGAAAGGGTTCTCCGGCCCTGACCAGCACGTTTTCACGTCGCTTCCCGCGTCCGTTCAGTTCGCTTTCGCCCAGCGGGTTGGCAATGAGAAGGCCGGTATCCACCGCATGCCACCAGGGCCTGCGAAAATTATCCGGATCATTCATCACCATCATGCCTCCATGCCGGCCGGCTATCGGACCGCTGTAATCGCACCAGTCGGACTGCCTGGTGCGAATTTCCTCAAGTTTGACACTGCCATTGCTGTTTAAAATGTGGCCGCCTTTATTGGAGGCCATGGCGATGGGAGTAGCTACCCGCAAGGCCAGACCCATTTCCTCCTGATCGCCGAGCCAGAAGTCGCCCGAATCCCGACGCAGGACGGTCTCACAGAATATCAGGATACCCTGGGGTCGCCGGAGAATGGTGTAACGGCAGATCTGCTCGCAGAAGGTCTCATCGCTCCCATTCTTCAAAAGCCGGTTGCGCACCGCGAAGAAGCCGCGGTCTTCGCCACCGATGGGTTCTCCCAAAAACTCGCCGCCAATGATCCTCGCCTTCATGCGCCAGTAATCATTCCCGCCCACGTCGCCGAACCCCCACCACAATCCCGGATGATAGGTCGGGTGATCATCGAAGTCGCCTTGCCCCGGGGGATGATTGCGGGTGATCCGGACCTCGCCGCCGGCCGCGTGGATCTCCTTGAAATAGGGCCGCGTGGTGGCCGGATCGTCCCAGACGTACCAGGCGAAAAGCTGGCCGTCCACATTGATTTGAAGATGGCCGTCTTTCTTCTCGAAGGATACTTCGCCTGACGCCGGCTGGATCGGCAACCAAGCAAAAAGCGAAGGAACGAGAAGAAAATAGACGAGGTTGAAACGGTGAATCCTGGGAACCTTCAATTTTGGCTAATGGTTTGAAGGATCACGTTATCAACGGAACGACCCAAGGGTCAAAAGTTTAGGCCGGTTATTGCAATCCCACTTATCCCTGTCCGTACCAGTCTGCCTGCGAGGCCCGGGCGGGCGCATCCAGTATCCGGCGGCCCTTAAGATGCATCAGAGCATCAATTAAATTATGAAATGACGTAACTACTCAGGTCTCCATTGCCTGGCCTGAGGGGGGAACGTGAAGAGGAGTCTCTCGCAAAGCCGCCAAGAGGCAAAGGACACAAAGAATGAGGGGGGAGTAATGGAATATTGGAATGATGGAATGTGACGGAATTAGGAATTAACCGCAGGTTACACGGATGGGCACGAGGTAATTCATCGTGATAGTGATCATGATCTCGATCGAAAATTCAACGACTTGGAGAACTGTAGGAGGGGGTTTATTCCCCGATCTTCCAAACGGCCTCAGTGCAATCGGGGGATAAACCCCCTCCTACAGTTTCGTAATTTGTTATCATTAAAACATCCTTGCGAACCATCATTAAAACTACCTGAGTAGTTACGAAATGACAGCAAAAATTTTGAGTGCATGATGCGAGAAATGAGAACCACTGTCACCCTTGACCCGGACGTGGAAAAGCTGATCAGGGATAAGATGCATCGCTCCCGCCAGAGTTTTAAAAAGACCCTCAACGACGCCATACGCGAGGCCTTGGGGAAATCGGATTTGCCTTCGAACCAGGCTAAATTCGTGGTTAGATCCCGGCCCATGGGCCTGCTCCCGGGAATTGATCCGGCCGACCCCCTTTCACCCCATTCTCGGCCTGAAGTCCCAATCTGAATAGCACTGCTAATTTAGGCCTAATAAATTACGGCGGGACAAGTTGCGAGAGTCTTTTCCCCTCTCTGTGTCCTCAGTGGTTAATTCTTAATGCCAAATTCCCCGGATTACCTCTCCTTAGCAATAGCTGAAAAGAGCCTTTGCCCAATACCCGACTCGAACCGCAACTCCGATGGATTTCGAGTTCTTGCTGTCAAGGGTGGCCAATTTTTCTATGCCATTTCGAACCGTTCCACCTGAATATCGGATTCTCGCTGTCGGGCTTGCCAGATGTCGTAATTCAATTGCAGACGCAACCAGGTTTCAGCATCACTGCCGAAAGCCTTTTCCAGGCGTATGGCCATATCAGCCGAAACACCTGCATGCCGATTGATGAGGTTGCTCAGCGCTTGACGGGATACACCAAGAATCCGAGCGCCCGCTGTTACATTCAGGCCCAATGCTTGAAGGCAATCCTCTTTAATTATTTCCCCCGGGTGAGGTGGATTATTCATCTTGGTCATATGTCTCGTATCCTTTCTCTCATTAATTTAATGATAATCGATTAGATCCACATCGTAGACATTCTCGTTCTCAAAGCGGAAGATTATCCGCCAATTGCCGGATACTTCCACCGACCAAAAACCTTTTAGGTCACCTCTCAGGGGGTGCAGTCGGTAGCCCGGCAAATCAAGGCTTTCAGGTCCTTTTGCAGCATCTAACAAACCAAGAATTCTGCGAATTTTTGGGACTTGATTCGCATAGAGATATCATATCGTTCCTTTCTCGAAAAATTGTCTCAGTCCGCGATGGCGAAATCGAACTATCATTATTCCCAATCATGTAAGCCGTCAATTGACACTTGTCAAATTTTCCTTTCTGAATGAACCTATTTTTCACTTTGCGCAGATAAGGGATCCGCTGCTTCGTACTGCTGCCTTGGACCCGGGCTAAATAATCCGCCGCCTAGTTGGATGGTTTCCTCCGGAATAGCTCTCGCCAAGCCGCCAAGTTCGCCAAAATCTTCTTTTTTCAACCCCTTTCTTTGCGCTTGGCGAGCTCTGCGAGAGTCTCTTCCCATTAGAACTGGACGCCGAAGTAACGTCGCTGGTGAGTGAGTCTATCGAAACGAATGGCAGTCCCCTTCCTGCTAATGTCAAAGTTCCGGTTTATCTTGAGATTGCCACAGCTCTTCCATGGATTCACCGATGAGTTCCTCCAAGATGGATCGGACTGTTTTGGAGCCTTCTTTAATTTTCTGTTGGTTTTGCTCCAATGCATTCAACCAATTGCCCACCGTTTCATCACCATATTGGATATGTAGCCTCAGGAAATACCACTGAGAATACGCTCGGAGTTTCTGGACTGGAACGGTTAGGTCGTCCCAATTAAAGAGAGTATCCTCTGAAAAAATGCCGTGGGCATCGAATGGAAAGTACCTGTTCCATAATTGTTTATTCTCTTCGACACCGAACAGATGTGCTAACGCCGCATAAGCCAAATAGAGAGCAAAACCTTCATGAAACCACTGTTGGTCGTCTCCGATATAGTTGAAATTATGCCTCGCAACCGAGTAGGCTAGAGAGCCGATATAAGCGGCCGCCGCCTGCTTGGAGTAGTAGTCCATTAACGGTTCAAATCGCTGTCCCTGTTCTTGAAAAACAGTTGTCAGGACACTTGGGTCATAGTCCGGTCCCATCACCGGAATGACCCATCTTCTGAACCGGATGCTGTCCCGGGAAATAGCTAAGGGAACATCAGTGTGTTCGAGGCTGCCATACTCTTCACCGAAGGAAAAAGTTCTAGATCTTTGTCCCGCTTTCAATGCGGCAAAGGCTGCCTCATGATCCCAAATCTCGATCCTTCCAAACAGGATTTCCGGATTCAGTTTCCTGAGATCGGTCCGATGCAATCCTTCGATGTAAATCGAAACATCGGGCTCGGGAACCACCCTGCCCCGGCTCCAGCCTTTGATCAATAGATGAACCTCGGTGAGCTTTTTCTGGTCCTTAAGTTCATCGGCAAATCTATCGGCGGCAAGGGATTGGCGCAGCTTGGTTTTAAGTTTGGCCACGGCCTCAGCCATAAACGCCTTGTGGATGGTTATTCGATGGTCGATGCGAATCGGAATGCCCTCGACCGTTAATTCGAGAAAATCCGGCTCCGGTGGTGGCAGCGGAAGGGATCGAAGGATCTCCAGACCCTCCAACAGTTGGTTCAGGGGAACGGTCTCAACCTCTTCGTAGAATTCGTATAAGGCCCGACCCGTTACTCCTTCGCAGGCATCGTTGACTGTCGCCAGATCGGCACGATCCAGGCCCGTTTCCCCTACCGTTTTCCACAAACGGGTGAGCGCGGCATCGCCGTAGCGGTCGGCAATCAGAAAAA
Source organism: Opitutales bacterium (assembly GCA_964291575.2). Classification (GTDB taxonomy): domain Bacteria; phylum Verrucomicrobiota; class Verrucomicrobiia; order Opitutales; family UBA2995; genus JAABVD01. The sequence goes on from OZ219851.1 coordinate 913,988, forward strand.
AGGCCAAAGCCGAGAACAGGTAGCGGGCTCGGTTGAGATCGGTACCTTTTTCCTCCGGGTCCTGCGATTCTGACGCCACCCAATTGATCAGGTCCACCTGCGATTGAAGCTCTTCATATTGTTTTATCCGAGATTCAAGCCGGAAGACTTCATTGGCCCTCTCCAACCCATCCAGATCCCGAACCACTCTCCATGTGACGTACTCGGCCATACCGTCCATGGCGGATCTGCGGTCCGGGCTGACCATGTAACTCCCAACCAATCCAATCTCGGCCGCTTCATGAATTGCCACATGCAAAACAACTGCCCCTTGATCTTCACCAATCATTTGAGGAACTTCCTCCAGCCCCTTAAAAATGCTTCCCAAAATAGCGTAGAAAAAACCCCGCACCAGTTCCGGTGGAGAGGTATCCTCATTTTCTTCATTCATTATTATGGGAAGTACGAGACTTTCGGCTTCTTGCGCCTTAATTGACTCGAATCGATAAGAATAGGAGTATCCATTGTCCTCGGAATCGTAGGTAAACGGGTCAATCGTTTCTCCCTGTCTTAACCTTTCGTTCAGATGCTCTTCCTCCCACACTACAATCCGTCGGGGAAGAAACGCTTGGGCAAAATCCTCTCCCAGCTTGCTCTTCAATGTTGCCGCCAGCTCAATCCATTCGACGACCTTTTGGTAGGCCTTTTCCATTAGGTCTGTGGGCTCGGATATTCCAATGACAGCGGCAATACTCTGAAGGATCCCCGCTTGCCGCTTCCGCAATTCATCAAATACAGCGAGATCGACATCCCCAGCCTCCACTTTAAGGGACCCCAGCTTTTCATTTACGTAGTCTTCCCAATTAACCAACTCCGCCAAGACGGCCTCCACGTAAGCCTCCTGCCCCTCCGAATACTCAATGGAGTACCCATCCCGCGTCACCACCAGGCGATCCGGACGATCGGGATGCAGAACCGGCCCAGTCTGGTCAAGGGCGCAGCCAAAAAGACTGAGCAGAAGGCCGCAAACCGCACAAGCTTTGAGGGATGACCTGTTAGGCCGATGGCCGAGAATCATGACAACAGAAATTTGACGGGGTTAAACCATTCCAAGTTATCCGGATTACCTCTCCTTAGCAATAGCTGAAAAGAGCCTTTGCCCAATACCCGACTCGAACCGCAACTCCGATGGATTTCGAGTTCTTGCTGTCAAGGGTGGCCAATTTTACTATGCCATTTCGAACCGTTCCACCTGAATATCGGATTCTCGCTGTCGGGCCTGCCAGATGTCGTAATTCAATTGCAGACGCAACCAGGTTTCAGCATCACTGCCAAAAGCCATTTCCAGGCGTATGGCCATATCAGCCGAAACACCTGCATGCCGATTGATGAGGTTGCTCAGCACTTGGCGGGCTTTTTCTATTCCCTTTGGCGTTTACTTGCTTAATCTCGCAGCTTCGGAAGCAATATGTCCAGCCAGTGCAGTAACAAACGTTTTCAAACTGGTCATACTTGAAATCCCAGAAAAGTCGCCGGATCGTGCGGCGTTTCTCGGAGAGGTAAGAAGGGTAGCAGTCGAATACAAACGCTCCTTTATTAGCTTCCGGCAAAGTAGGTCGTATCGTTCGAGATAGGAAGCATCCTGAAACTCCCTTAAAACTTCGAAATGAGGAGAGGCGACTCGAACCGAAGTGCGAGATTTCTCCGCATCCTCTACGAGTATCAGCCACCCGATAAATGGGCGTGGTTGCTCTCCAAAGGCGCCTTCCCGGTACGCCGTCCAAAAATCATGAGCGGTGCCTATAGCCTCCTCTGCCCGGTTGTTGAAATTGTTGCCGAAAGATGGCCCCACTTGACTTTTCAATTCAATCGCCGCAATCAGTTCCTTGTCCTGAATAACGAGAAGATCCCATAATTTCGTCGGTCTGAAAAACCCAGGCAAGGTCAATACAGCTCGATCTAAATGAGTATCGGCATTCGGCATCCCGTTTGCCTTAATCACATCAAGAATCATGGCAATGAAGCCGTCCATATTCTTGCCGGCCGTGACGCCTGCTCGTTCTCCTTGATCAGCTTTGCCTGACTCGACCTGCTTCTGACGAGCAGCCTCCCGGTTTCCCCAAAATGCCTTTACCGCGTCATAGGCCTTTTCTTCAAAATTAACAAGTTCCAATGCCACAATTTATTTTTCTCCGTTATCATCCAGTAAAGCCCATTCCTCGTGCGAAAGCTTATACAATTCGAAGGTTGCGTCATTGCAATCAGCCAGTTTGCGGGTGAGGCCCGCCTCGATAAGTTTATTGCGAAGTTCGTCATCCACGGATCTCCAATCCGGCAAACGGAGCCTGCGTAGGTATTGCGCCTGAAAACGGAGATAGCCTCCGCGCATTTGGGTCGAATAAGCCGCAATGAACAATTTGGTAATGCTTGAAAGCAAAACGGCTTGCAGCGCGTGCAAGTTCCACTCGGTTGAAGTCACAAAATAGAGATTGTGATGAGGATACAACTCACCCCTCTCGTAAACGATGTGAGCTTCACCCTTGATGTCAGGTATGAGGAGCTTCGGCTGCCTGGCCAAACCAGGCCATATCCGATCGATGGTTCTATACCAGCGACCGGGAGACTTCTTTGCACAATGCCGAGCAGCGATGGCATCCTTTCGAGATGTCAGATAGCTCCTGAGTAGTGGATACTTTTCGAGATCGACCAGCCTCCCATTATCTTCGAAGGGATTTATGACACCGAGTCCACGCCATTTAACTTGGCCACTTGAAATGTCTTTGGTCGTGGCGAGTGGGAGCTTTCTGTTGGGCTCCACAGCCAGAGATTCGTAGGGAGCAATGAAATGCCTGTCGGCGCCAGTGGCGACGCCAATGCCTACGCGGCAACCCACATCTTCAATGGTGGGATAGCCCTTCTCCAGCCTCCTCAGCAATGCGATTCGCTCGCTCGCTTCAAGAATCCAGGGCTCTGTTCCACTTTGTTGAATTGAGGCTTTACGGAAGAGACCAGGAGTTTTTCCAGGATTATTTGTCGTTATCGCAGTTGCGATTTCAGATAGACTTGAAGCGGAAATTGGCGGTCGGTGGACAATGCAGGTCTGTTCACCTACAGTTCGTTTGAAAACCGTTATTGCCGGATAAGCCGATACCTCTTCAGTAAAAGCATTTGTGCCAACCATATCCACATAGACGGCAAGGTGAAAATCTCTCGAAACGAGCGAACGGAGAGGTCCCCCGTATCGGTTTTTCATCCAACGATCGGAGCAGATGAATCCCAGCGTGCCGATTGAATGGAGCAGGTTAAGGGAACGCTCGATAAATGGGATGTAGAGGTCTGCCCGGTCGAATAGTGTCGTGTAGCGGAGCTTATATTCGGATAGCAGCGGCGCGGGTATCAATTCCTGCCGTACGTATGGGGGATTGCCGGTGATGAAGTCAAAATTTGATTCAAGTGGTTCGAGTAAAAAATCGCCTTGTTTGAGCCAGGCATCGGCCAACAGGTGAGCGGTATTCTCGTCAAATCCGCGTTCCACAAGATGCGCTATGACCTTTCGCTTGGTCTTGATGAAAGTCCTTTGATGGATCTCGATTCCGAAAATGCAGTTCGCAATGGACTCGTAACTTAACCCCTGGCCCTCCAACTGCAAGGAATCGATCAGTCTGTCGATGATGGGAAAAAGGAAGTCGCCACCCCCGAAAGCGGGTTCAAGGATTCGTTTGGAGCGCAGGGGTCCACTGGGTTTGTAGTCGATTAAATCCAGGATAAAATGGACAACTTCAGGTCGAGTGTAAATTGAACCGTGCGACTTTTCCTTCTCGTTTTCTGAAAGCAATTGAATTGCGGATTCAACTTCATCGCTCAGGGGTAATGCTGTGCATTTGACCCCATCAAATAAGGATAATTGATGTGATTGAATCATATATGGGTGGAAAACATGCTTCAATTTTCTCCCGAACGGTATCAATAAGTGGAAAAATTTCCACCAAATTGGCTGCCTTGGAAGAGAAAGTTTCGCTTTCAGCGAAAGAAAAATAATTCTTCGTGCAATTGGCCGAACTCGGGTTACGTATCGATGATTCTCCGAGGCGGATGTTCCAGTCGGTCCAGCACCTCCATACACCGCGGTCGGCGGCTGTTCTGTATTCGCAATGATGCGAGATAGGCCTCCCAATCCGGTTTGCGGCCGGTTCGAGTAAGCTCATTCCTTACCCTGAGGAGATAGGAAGCCGCCGCCTCATACCCGCTGGCCTTTACTCGGGCAATATGTTTCTGCGCAATTGTCTTCCAAATGGCTATAGCCCGATCCGGATGAGTCGACCTGACCGCCTCGGCCACTTCCGTATCGAGGGAAAAGCCCAAATATTGGGATCTTTCCAAATCGTGGTCTTCATGGCCGTACCACTTCAGGACCTCTTCCGGCTTTTTCTCAGAAATAGCCAACTGGATCAGTATCCCGGTCATGGGCGCCCCCGTGGCCGGAGAATAGGATGGTATCTCGATTTCAGAGGCGGGCAAAGGCCAGTCTACCCCCGCACCATTTCCGTTTTTCCGACCAGCCAGAGGCCGACACCCGGTTTCCAGAAAGTGGCGCGCCCAAGCTTCGACTTCTTCACCGATCCCTTCCTTATGGGCGGCTTGGCATAAATCTTGGAATCCGCTCAGGCTGGGAGAAGCAAAAAACTCCTCCGCCTCGATGGCCAACCCGGCGAGAGGATCACCCTTGCGTTCATGGATCGTCCGTAACTGCCGATGAAGTTCTTCTGCGATGCCCGGATACTTGGGAGATACCGCATCCAATCCCCGCAGACACCAACGAATGCCGTCATCCCAACGGCGCTCTCCAATGAGGCGAGCAACCAGGCGGACATAGCTGGATGTGATCGGCGCTTCGCGTTCACATAAAGGTATTATTTCGTCCTCACGCCCAGCCCTTTCCAAGGCGAGAATCAGCCAGTCGGAGATCCTGTCTCGTTTAAAGCCATGCGAAAAGCCATTCCCTTTACCGGCCGAACCTTGTTCCTCCAGACGCTGTTCCAACCGGTCCGCTACCGCCGTCCAATCCCTTTCCTTACGGCTAATAATCCAGAAGTGTTCAAGGCCTTCATTGCACAGACCGTACCTGTCGGCCAGAAACATATCCAGGGCCCATTCTACCTGATCTGCCAACGAGGGGAAAGCCTCGGGCAAAGCCCCAAAAAGGACCTCGATGCAGGCGCCGACTTCATCGAAGGTCTCTCCTTCCTGATCGTGCTCAATCAGCCTGCTGCATGAGGACAGCAGTTCCGGCCCAAATCGCATTGCCTCGGCGGCATGGCCAGCCTTTACCAGGCCCGAGAGAGCCGCTTTGAGGCGGTCCGGATTGATTACATGGGCAGTCGGTCCATACTGATCGTGGATCCAATCCGGTTCCTCCAAAGCCTCGATCTCGCGGCGGACTATCCGAAGGATATCGTCTATCCGCCCCAGCTTCAGGGCGCGGCGGTCCTCCAGCCATTGGCTTACTTCCTCATGCGCTTCCGCCAGTTCGACCATCAACGTCACGAGTTCGGCTTTGGTCTTCTCTTGAAGGAAGGCACGCAGGGAAACCGTGGCAGATTCCTCCGTTTCCGGCAAATCGTCGAAATCCCTTTGCCTGACATCCACACCAGTCCTGACGCATTCCCGGTATTCCAGCACCACCGCGACGGCGTGTTTGCACGTTGTCCAGTAGGGACAGGTGCATTCGGATTCCAGCTCTTTCTCCCCTTGAATGCCCACGTAGGTGGTATAGCGCCGGGTTCCCTCTACCGAGGCGAGCAGCATCCCGTCCTCAGCGCGCTTCAAACCCTGAACGGCCCCACGGCTCTGATAGGAGCAGCCACGGTCAAATATGGTCATGCCGGCCCATTCCTGCAATTCCACCAAAGAAATTACCAGGAAAGGATCAAGGTGCTCTTTCAACTCGGCGTCTTTCTCTTTTTCCTGAGCCATCTTCGTTCAATTTCCCAATAACAAACAATTCATCGGATTTCATGTAGTCGAGCGTGAATAATTCATCATCCTTTCGGAGGGTTGGATGGCTCTCCCAGATTTGTTCTCGCCAAGACGCCAAGTTCGCCAAGCTCAGAATCAATTCCTAATTCCTAATTCGTGCGCGTCGCGAACTCCCCCCCTCCGATATCTCCTCAAATCAGGGTAAACAAAGCGTGCCCGGCCGCTTTTTTATCGAATGTGATGGTTGTATCACACCTGCGCTTCGCGTTCAAATAACCGATGAGATAGTCGGAAAAATCCGCTTTTCCTCGCCCAAACTCCATCGTGGCCGCACGAACCGCATCGTGCTCTTCCAGTTTGATTTGGGGGGTCAAGAGGAGCTGTTTGAGAAGCCTTACGATGTCGGACCTCCCATATTCATAGCCGCCCGATAAGACCCAGACCACTTCGCATAAAACAATATTGGAAATCCAGGCCGGATCTTCAGAGCTGCAATTCTCCTTCAGGAAGGCATTTACGCGTTTCCATTGTTCCTCGTCGTCCCGCGTGACAAAACGAACCAGAATATTGGAATCGAGGCCGATCACAGTCGTTTGGACACCCCTCTTCGAATGGCGGCATCCATTTCTGCCAGACTCAATCTACGCCTGGCCGGGGGCAGCACATCTGCCAGTGATGAGAGATCATTTTTAACGGGCCGCCCTAGTATTTCTCCATCCGGTGTCACCTCAAAATCCAGCTTATCACCAGTCCGGATTTTAAGTTCCTTCCGAATAGACGCCGGCAAGGTAATTTGTCCTTTACTGGTTATGGTGGCAATCATGTCCTTACTTTTTTATTTTTCCTTACATTATAGTAAGGAATTAGTTTGTCAACCTCCCCAATACGGAAAAATGCGGGCTTGGAATATGCTAATGGAAATACCCTCCGCCCACGGCACGATCCAGCGCAAGGCATCGGTTATAGGCATCCAATGCCGTTCCAGCCAGTGATGCGATATCGAGCGGGACCTGCTCATTCAGGTCGTTGGCAGGGGCTCCTATATTATAAAACTCAAAGGTTGGTGTATCCGAATCGGAGTCGGGATCTCCGTTGATGATCAACTTATAGTCCGGATAGTCGTCCACTATGATGGCGCGGCCCGGGCTGTCTCCGGATCGCTCGGCTATTACATGCCTGTCGCTATTGTCGACGCCATAGAGAATGGGTAAAATGCTATTGGAACGGACGTTTCCGGAAGCAAGATTGGGAACCATGGACGGATCGATACCCGTCAACTCCAGAATGGTTGAAAACAAATCGACGCAGTGTACGAGCGTGTCAGTGGTACTTCCTTGGGGGACCTTGACGAATGGACCCTTTGCAATCATCGGAACATGGATCCCGCCGTTGTACAAGTCACCCTTGGCATTGCCATTTCCAAACGGCGCCTGAACCACTTGGCGCGGCGTTCCATTGTCCCCCATCAGGAAAATTTGGGTTCTATTTGGATTGATGGATTCCAGCAACCGGCCCATCTCAGTATCGAGCGCTTCCAGAGCTTTGCGATAGAGGTGTTGATTATTTGATTCACCTGCTTGCCTGGTGGAATAGCCGCCTTCCGGAGCGAGTTCGGAGGGAGGTTCATGAAAAGGGGTGTGGGGTGCGTTGAATGCCACCCAGGCAAACCAGGGTCTTCCCACTGCATCGTTGTCTTCTATAAAGGCAACTGCATGGCTTACCTGATCAGTCGTTGTATAGGTAGTGGTGTTGGCAATGATTCCATTGGAGTTTTTTGGCCAGTTGAAATAATCGGGAACCCCCCCACTGTTGATTCCGTAAAACTCCGGCCAACCACCTCGGGATCCATAGCCTTCGTTTCTGCCTCCGAGATGCCATTTGCCCACTGAAATCAATGCGTGGGGTGCACCCATCACAGAAAATATTTCCGGCAAGGTTATCTCATCCTGTCCATTGGAAAACAGGTTTGCATCGGTGGGGCTTCCAACATTGGTCTGGAAGGGTTGTCTACCTGTAAGGATGGAAGCTCGCGTGGGAGAGCAGGTCGGCTGGGCATAGGCCCGGGTAAATCGCAGGCCTTCTTCGGCCAAGCGTTTCAGGTTTGGCATGTCGGCCAAGTGCGCCCCCGGCGTCGTATTGTCCAAGGGACTCGCATCCAAACCCCAATCATCCAAGATCATTAACAGGATGTTCGGGTTGATAGTGTAGGTTCCATTCTGAGAGGGCTCTCCGCTGTAGGTAGCGGAAAGACTGAAATCACCAACTCCCAGCCCATCGATGGGAAAAACGAAGGTAATTTCGTTTTGACTGGGCCGGGAGACCCTTGCATTTGCCACATCGATGGCCTGGCCGGCAAAGGTCAATGAAGTGGGCAAGGCGCTCAGGTCGGCGGGGCCGCCCGACATCGAAATGGTGATCGAAGAAGTATTGCCGCCAATTTCGGGAGGAACAATTTTTTCATAAGCAAAACCGGAATCGTCAAATGGAGCGAGGTTGACAGCATTCACTCTGAAAAACTGCCGTCTCGGGCGGGTTCCTCCGGAGGAGTAGGAATATTGGATCTCATCGTCCTCGGCAACCACCTGAGGACCGACCGCTTGCCAGGCATGGTTTTTTCCCAAATCCAAAGAAGTCTGCACCTCGTAAGTCACCCCTTCAGCGCCCGACCAAACGAGAGTTATTTCGTCTTCAGCCGGATTCTCGACATTCATGGATTGAAGCTCCAAGGAAGCTTCCGGTCCGCCTTCGAAATGGATGGTAACAGTTGCTCCGGACTCATCGCGATGTGGAATTCCAGAAACGTTGCTGCCGACGGGGTCTCCGTAAAACGAGCGCCCGACAAGATAAGGAAATACCGGTCTGCCAGCTTCATCAATACAGACGAAATAAGCCCAGACTCCCTCCGGGAATTCGGGGGTCACGCAATAGCGGACATTGTATTCATCGAGGTCGAAATCTTCCCCCAGGGTATGTCCCAGATCGCCAAGGTAGTCGTTATCCTCGATGTAGCGGCCAAGTGGAAAGCGATTGCCGACGTTGGGGCCATTGGCAAAAGAGAGATGACCCGCATAAATGCGTGTGGCCCATGCCGGCCAGGAAGTGCGGGGCGAACCGTCGGCGGCTATGTCCGTTCGTATCTGAAAGCCTGAACGCATCCGGCGAACCTCACTCCCGGAATCGAGTGGATCCGAATAACCATATGGGCCATAAACCGGCAAGCCGTCGCGGGACCAAGCAAGGATAGGTGAGTGTTTACCCTTAAAGTTTTCCGTGTAGGTGTGGGTATCCGGATCATAATCCACATTGTCACCCATCTGGTGGCGCAAGGCGGGCGGGTTGACATGATAATGATACCGCCCCATTGCGGGGTGTGCGCCTGCAGTATCAAAGGACACTCCCTCGTTTACAAATGCATCTCGATTCCAGGCCCCATCTCCTTGCCCACCTCCCGCATCATTTCCAGTGCTGGACCGGTAGGAAAACGCATCGCGCACATCAAACATGGAGACGCCATTCACGAAATAACCGATCGGCCCAAGTCCGGTCAAAGTCTTGGAGCCGACTGTGGTGGGATCCACCGGGTTGCGGGGGAATCGATATATTACGGACTGATTATCCGGGTAATTGGGAAACAGGCGGGTTTTTTCTTCGTCGAGGTACCAGGGACCCATGATGTGGCCGGCAAGGTTGGTGGATCGAATGTACACCCAATCATCGGTGTAGGAAACCTCATGAATCCCTGCATAAGTAGGCATGGCCTGAACTCCAGCCCCCCTACTCCAGGTAGTAACGGCATTGCGGCTGGTCTCATGGGCAAGCGTCTCGTATACGCGGGCGTAGGCGCCCGAGTCATCGATGAACCAGGAGTTCAACCGCGGGTCGGCGTTGAGGGAATTGAAGACCGAAACAAAAATACCAATCAGGAAGTTTCGAAAATTCATCGGATTTCAGAGTATACTGCGGGTCCGTGGCCCGGCCAAACATCTTCCTGGTGGAGTTGCAAGTTGTTCTGAACCATCGACTTGGCTTGGAAAATAGCCGACGCCAAATCGCGGCCGAAGGCCAATCCGGCGGCAATTCCGGAGGCCAGGGAGCAACCCGTCCCCCGGGTGTTGGGCGTGGCAACGCGCTGGCCGGGGAACTCCCGTTCTCCATCGCGCGAATAGAGGGTATCACTCACTGAATCTCCCTCCCGGTGCCCACCTTTGACTAAAACCGCTCTACAACCGGTTTCGAGCAATTCTTGAGCAGCGCTCCTCTCCTCGGACCCGGATAAAACGACATCCCGGCCCGTCAGCTCCGCCAACTCGGTCAGGTTCGGAGTAAGCAGATCACATTTCGGCAACAGTCCGTTTTTCAGTTCTTGGATGCCCGCCTCATCCAGGAGAGGTCGACCGCTGGTGGATCGCAGCACCGGGTCTACCACCAGGGGAATTTCCGGATACCGGGAAACTATTTCGATCAGGGTCTTTACAATGGGCCCGCTTCCCAGCATCCCCGTCTTGATGGCTTGCACCGGATAAGCTTTGAGCAGCCCGTTCAGGTGCTTGCGCACCAGATCGGGTTGGCTGAAATCAATCGATTGCACTCCGGCAGGAGTTTGCAGAGTGAGAGCGGTGACCACGTTGAGGGGAAACCCACCACAACTCAGTATAGCGCGATTGTCCGCCTGCAAACCGGCTCCACCGGACGCATCCGATCCGGAAACGGTCATAACAATTGGGGGATGGTCGGCCACCGTGGTAAACCGGATTTCTAGTGGACGCGAAGCGAGGTATCAAATTCCCTGGCCCACTGGTTGATGCCGCCCTTCAGGCTGAAAACCTGAGAAAAGGAATAATGATCGGCTAAAAAATTCCGGGCTTTCAGACTGCGGAAACCGCTCCGGCAATACACTACGGTGGGCCGCTTTGGATCGAGGCCCGCCTCGCGGGGGTCCACCCTGCCCCTACTCAGATCTCCCAGGGGAATATGCACGGAATCGATTTTTGCCATAGCGCGTTCCCAGCCATGCCGTACATCCAACACCTGAACCGGTGTACCCCCGTCGAGTAAAGCCTTGAAAGCGCCTGTCTCGATTTCCGCGCTATCCGGCAGGTCCGGGGCGCTGCAGGCAAATTCGATCTCGCGGAGTTCGGTGACCGGAGGGAGGTGATGGTCGCGGCTGATCTTTATTATCTCCTGCTTCATGGTCAGGGCATCCCACATCAACAGCTTTCCCGAGAGCGGTTCCCCCACCCCGGCAATGACCTTTATGGCCTCACAGGCCTGAGCGGTTCCGATGATCCCGGGAAGGACACCCAAAACCCCTATCTCCGAACAACTTGGCGCATCTTCGGGGTCGGGCGGTTGGGCAAACAGACAGCGGTAAGTTGGTCCATCCCGGAAATTAAACACACTCACCTGACCCTGAAAGGTATAAATGGCCCCATAAACCAATGGCTTTCCGGCCAACACGCAGGCGTCGTTCACCAAGTAACGCGTAGGGAAATTGTCGGAACCATCCACAATGACGTCGTAACGGCGCAAAATTTCCAGGGCATTGTCGGCGCCGAATCGCACCTCCATCGCCTCCACCTCGATGCAGGGATTCATGCGCTGCAATCGCCTGGCCGCGACCTCCGCTTTGGGTTTTCCCACGTCATCCTCGGTAAACAGAATCTGCCGCTGCAGGTTTGAAACATCCACCCTGTCAAAGTCGACGATACCGAGCTTACCCACACCGGCCGCCGCCAGGTACTGCAGGGCGGGGCATCCCAGTCCACCCGCTCCAATCACCAGGACGCTGCTTTCCTTCAACTTCAATTGGGCTCTTTCCCCAAATTGGGGCAGGGTCAGGTGCCGCTGGTAGCGAACAATCTCTTCCGGTGTCAAAGCGCTCATGCCTCAATCAAGCTGGCCTTGGCGGGGAATCCATCATAGGTGGCATCCCAGTCTTTCCAGACGGGTTCGTAACCTTCCCGGCGCAACATCTCGGCAATCCGGGCCGGACTGCGTTCATCGGATATTTCAAACTGTTCCAAGGATTGCGGTTCCACTCGGTAACCCCCCGGATTGGTCTTCGACCCGGCGCTCATGATGGTTATTCCCAGCTTAAAGGCATGGTCGCGAAATATTTCACTCTCCCTGGTGGAAAGGGAAAGTTCCAGTTCCCGGTTGAATATGCGATAAGCACAGATAACCTGCACGAGATCGCGATCCGTCATGACCGACCTGGGAACGAGATCGCCCGCATGGGGACGAATCCGGGGAAAGGAAATACTGTAGCGCGTTTTCCAATACCGCTTCTCCAGGTAGTTCAGATGGAGAGCCACGAAAAAGGTGTCGGTTCTCCAATCCTCCAAACCGTAAAGCGCGCCCAACCCGATTTTCTTCACTCCGGCGCGGCCCAAGCGGTCGGGTGTTTCCAATCGGTAGTCGAAATTCTTCTTCATCCCACTGAGGTGGTAATCCCGGTAGGCTTCCCGGTTGTAGGTTTCCTGATAGACCAGAACGGAACTGAGTCCATAGGGTATGAGCGCCTCGTATGCATCCTGGTCTAAGGGTTGAACCTCGATGGATATGCTGGAAAAATACCTGCGGGCCAATTTCAAGGCACCAATCAGGTATTCCACCCCGACGCGCCGGTTCGCCTCACCGGTTACCAGCAATACGTGGTCGATACCCATTTCCTTCAACGCTTGGTATTCCATAACCATTTCGGATTCCGTCAGTATTTTCCGGGGGATGCGGTTCAGGGCGCTGAAGCCGCAATAGGTGCAAACGTTGCTGCAAACATTGGATAGATAAAGGGGGGCATAGATTTGCTGGATGCGTCCAAACCGCTCAACCGTCAAGCGATGGCTCCGCTGGGCCATCTCTTCCAGGCGGGACGCGGCCGCTGGGGATATCAGGGCCTTGAAATCCTCCAGGTCCAACCTTCCATCCGACTTGGCCAGGGCCGAATCCACATCTCTCCCGGATTTCCGCCGGATACTTGCGGAGACCTGATTCCAGTCGAATTGGCTGAATGGTTCCAGGAAACTCACATCAATTCTCCCTCAAAAATGCGGTTAACGGGGAGGAGGCTACAGCTTTCCTCGATTGGATTCCCCGGCCCGCTTCATAAGCCAGGCGCCCGGCCTCCACGGCCAACTTGAAGGCCTCCCCCATGGCTACCGGGTCATCCGCCGTGGCAATGGCGGTATTGACCAGAACGGCATCGGCGCCCATTTCCAGCGCTTGGGCCGCGTGGGAAGGAACGCCCAAACCGGCGTCTACGACCACGGGCACTTTGCTTTGATCGATGATGATTTCGAGGAACCGTTTCGCCTCCAATCCCTGGTTGCTGCCGATCGGAGCCCCCAAAGGCATGACGGCGGCTGCCCCGGCCTCTTCCAACTGCTTGCATACGACGGGGTCGGCGTGGATGTAGGGCAAAACCACAAACCCGCGTTTCACCAGTTCCTCGGTCGCTTTCAACGTTTCCATGGGATCCGGCATCAGGTACTTGGGATCGGGATGGATTTCCAATTTCAGCCAATGGGTTTCCAGAGCCTCCCGTCCCAACTCGGCGGCAAAGACGGCTTCCTTGGCGTCCCGAACACCCGACGTATTGGGAAGGATGTCATATTGGCCCCGATCAATAAAATCCATAATCGGATCTTCGCTTCCATCGAAGGTCACCCGTCGCATGGCCATCGTCACCAACTCAGTGCCGCTCGCGGCCAGGCTCTGCGACATTTTGGCGCCCGAGGCATACTTGCCGGTTCCCAAAAACAAACGGGAGGTAAAGGTCCGGTCCGCCAGGGTAAGGGGTTCTGCTTTCATCATACTGAAACAGGTTTGCGGGAGGCCGGTCCATTTGCACCTACCGGCCAGGCATTCAAGTAGGCTTTCAGGTTGGCGGCGGGGGTGCGGTCGTTCAATAAACCCGAAGATACCGCAGCCCCGTCAGCGCCGAGACGGGCGATGACGGGCAAATCCCCGGGGGTCACCCCGCCAATGACGACCTTGGGCAGATCTCCCAGAAATTCGACGATTTCCTCCAGATCGGCCTCCTCGAGTAGAGGGGCCAGTTTTTCCTTTGTTTTGGTCTGCCGGAACGGCCCCACCCCGACGTAGTCCAGGGAGCGGCTGGCCAGCGCAGCCCGGGCATCCTCCAGCGAATTTACCGTGCCGCCTATGACCATTTCCGGTCCGGCAATGGAACGCGCTTCAGCCCAGGGAAAATCGGTTTTGCCCAGGTGCACCCCTCCGGCTCCCGTTTCCAGGGCGACTTGGAAATGATCGTTGATGATCAATAAAACGCCGTGGTCCCGGCAAACGGGCAATATTTTGCCGGCGGTCGTTTTCACCTCCTGCGGAGGCGCAGATTTCATCCGCAACTGAATCCATTTGGCGCCGGCTTCACAGAGTTGTGTAACCTGTTCCGTATGGGACAGCTCGATGCCGTCCATGGTAATGCACTGTAAAAAAAAGGGATTCATGGAAGAATGGGCAGGCTGATCGCTTCTTTTGCTTCTCTGAACCTCCGGATTGGATGATGGGACGACCATATGGCGCCCAGAAGGGCCACGCCATCAAATCCCATCAGGGCACAGTCGGGGATGTTGGCCGGTTCGACCCCACCCAAGGCGTATACCTTGGCAGCCGACAACTCCTTGCACCGGCGAATGGCAGTCTCCAGCTCTGTTCGCTCCCACCGCGGCCCGTAATTGGCCTTGGATATGGACCGGTAGACCGGGCTCAAAAACACGTAGTCCCAAGGGGTGAGATCCCCGTAGAGATCATCCAGCCGGTGGATGGACCGGCTCAGGGTGGTGGGGAAAGGGACGCTTTGGCGCAGCGGCGGGATGGATTTCAGTTGTTCCTCCCGGTCCTTGGAATGCCACCCTCCCAGATGGTATTTTTCCACAGCTCGATGGCATTGATGCACGATCACCTTCGGCCGCCAATTCCGGGAAATTTTTCTGAGATACGCTTCGAAATCGGCATCTCCCCAACCTGGTTTGCGCAGGTGAAACCGCCGCAATCCGGCGGCAAACAGCCGGCCGACCCAATGGCGCTCGCCGGGATACTCATTTTCAGGGGATAGAACGATAATATCCAAATCACTAACCCCCCTGGGTCGCTTCAATCACCGTTACTCCGTCCCCATCGGCCAGTTGACATTCACGCCAGACCCGCCGCGGGACCACCTCCTGGTTGATCGCTACCGCCACCCCTTTCCTGTCCGCGAGTTCGAGATGGTCCAGCAACTCGAACAGGGAAGCCGGCTCAACTAACCTCGTTACCTTATCGTTGACCGTAATCGTCATTTCCCCTCAGGTTTTACTCAGGTAGACCTCTCCGCCCCGTTCCATAAATTCCGCGGACTTTTCCTTCAGGCCGGTTTCCAAAGCCTCCATTTCCGTCATCCCCCTCGCCTCGGCATAGCGGCGGACATCCTCCGTAATCTTCATGGAACAGAAGTTGGGTCCGCACATGGAACAGAAGTGGGCCGTCTTGGCCCCCTCATGCGGAAGGGTTTCATCGTGGAAGGATCGCGCTTTTTCCGGATCGAGGGAGAGGTTGAACTGGTCTTCCCAACGAAACTCGAACCGCGCTTTGGACAAGGCGTTGTCGCGATACTGGGCGGCGGGATGCCCCTTGGCCAGGTCGGCTGCGTGTGCGGCAATCTTATAGGTAATGACCCCTTCGCGCACGTCGTCCCTGTTGGGAAGGCCCAAATGTTCCTTCGGGGTCACGTAGCACAACATGGCAGTTCCGTACCAACCGATCATGGCCGCGCCGATACCGCTGGTGATATGGTCGTAACCGGGCGCTACGTCCGTGGTTAGAGGCCCCAGGGTATAAAAAGGCGCTTCGTCGCACCACTCCAGTTGCTTGGCCATATTTTCCTCTATCATGTGCATGGGCACGTGGCCCGGACCCTCGTTCATGACCTGAACTCCGAATTCCCAGGCCCGCCTGGTCAGATCTCCCTGAGTCCTCAATTCGGCAAATTGAGCCTCGTCATTGGCATCCGCGATGGAACCGGGTCGCAAACCATCTCCAATGGAAAAGGAAACGTCGTAGGCCGCCATGATTTCACATATATCGTCCCAATGGGTGTAGAGAAAATTTTCCCGGTGATGGGCCAGGCACCACTTGGCCATGATGGACCCACCGCGACTCACGATTCCCGTCATGCGATGGGCCGTGAGCGGAATGTAGGGCAGGAGCACCCCGGCATGGATGGTAAAATAATCCACTCCCTGTTCCGCCTGCTCGATAAGGGTGTCGGCAAAGATATCCCAGGTTAGATCTTCCGCCTTGCCGTTGACCTTTTCCAGGGCCTGGTAAATGGGAACCGTTCCCACCGGAACGGGGCAATTGCGCAAAATCCATTCGCGGGTCTGGTGGATGTTCTTTCCGGTGGAGAGATCCATCAGGGTATCGCCGCCCCATTTGACGGACCAGCGCATCTTTTCCACCTCCTCGTCTATGGAGGAAGCCACGGCGGAATTTCCGATGTTGGTGTTGATCTTGACCAGAAAGTTGCGCCCTATGATCATGGGTTCGAGTTCGAGGTGATTGACGTTCGCCGGTATGATGGCCCGTCCGCGCGCCACCTCCTCCCGCACGAACTCGGGGGTAATTTCCTCCGGAATGGAGGCGCCCCAGGACTGACCGGGATGCTGGATATTGAGGCTGTTGCGCTTGGCCGAGTCCGACATCTCCAAATCCTCCCGGTGGGCCTGAAGTTTCATGTTCTCCCGAACGGCTATAAATTCCATTTCGGGGGTAATTTCCCCCTGTCGGGCATAGTGAAGCTGGGTGACGCCGCGGCCGGGTTTGGCCCGGTAAATCGTTCTGGGCCTGTTCTCAAATTCGATGTACTTCCGCTTGCCGTTCTTTTGCGACGCTGCCTCCTTGTGTTTAAGGGTCAGGTAGCCGTCGTCTTGCGGTTTTACATTCCGGCCTGGATAGGCCTCCACGTCGTCGCGTTGGAGAATCCACCCCTCCCTCAACTTGGGCAAGCCACGAGTGCAGTCTCCATGAAATCGGGGGTCCCCCCACGCGCCGGAGGTGTCGTAAACCCGGACGGGGTCATTACCCTGCAAGGTTCCATCGGGCAGCCGCGTAGGCTGCAATGTAATCTCACGCATGGGCACCTGCACGTCCGGGCGGGAGCCCTGCAGGTAAATTCTTTGGGAATTGGGAAATAAGGAATGGTTGGGAGAAACCTCCTGAGCGCTTTTCTTTGACATATGGTTATGGGTAGTGACGCCCTCAAAACCACCCTCAGGCTTTCCGCTTGCGGAGCCACACATGCTGCAAGGAATTTCCTACGGCGGTGTTAAACGCGTCAGGTTCGAAGGATTTTCGGACGGAACGTGCCCGATTCTCAGCTTCTCGCCGGAAGCTCTCCCACATGCTATTTGCCCATAACTTGTCCTAAACCCAGGGTAGCGCAATCAAAAACAAAATAGATTTCCGCCATGATGAGGCGGGTGGCGGGAAGGATTTCCCGGGGTCGATTGCGTTCATGTCACTCGCTGGAATAACGAACACTATCCCCACTTGACCTTTTCCGGACTGAAACCAATTTGGTCTTTGCAACGTTATCCCTGGCAGCCCCCCACTTGGTAAAACGAACAAATTGTCGATTAAAATGAAATATTTCCTGCAAATCCTGGCTCCGTTGGCCCTTATAACCTTTCTGGCCAATGGCCTCAACGCCGCCAATCGGATCCTCATCAAGGCCGTCGCCTCCGAGGAGTTTACCAAGGCTCGCGCCTTGGATGAAAACAAGAAAATCCAGACCTATCAATTGATCCTGGGCCGCTATTTCCCGGGTAATGTCAAGGATCCGAGCATGGAAAAAGTCACTTTGGACGACATCGTCCAAAACCTGGCCGTGCACCTGCAGAAACAGAATTTCTACCCCCACCGCGATCCCAAAGAGGGAGATTTGCTCATTGTCATCCACTACGGGGCGACGGATTACGAGCCATCCTATGAAGAGATGTTTGCCATCGATTCCTTGGAGGATCTGGGTTACACGGACGAGATAGCCAGCGCAGGAGAGGGAGGGACGGCCCTGGAATTTTCCACTATCGATGCCATCAATAATTTCAACTTCAACCTCAATACCGCCGCGGCCATGGCCGGAGAGAATGAGCGATCCTCCTTTTTCAAGGCGCAATTGCTCGGCCTGGAAGAAGCTTTCAGCAGCCGGACTTCTACCCAGGATGCCTACGATCTGCAAACCATGCTCAATGAAGAACGCTATTTCATCATCCTGATGGCATACGATTATCCGCTCTTCAAAGAGGGTGAGCTAAAGCTGCACTGGTCCACCCGCTACAGCATTCGGACTATCGGACAATCTTTTGAACAGGCATTCCAGGACATGAACTTCGTGGCGGCCGATTTCTTCGGGAAAAACCTCCAGGGCATCAACAGCAAACGGGTGACCGACGACTCCCGCGTCGACATCGGAGAGATCGAAGTTCTGGGCAGAGAGACGGAAGAAGAGGAATAAGGTGTGGTAAATTCCTGGTTGCTTGATGCTGGGTTCATTTTATTGGGATTTTGGTGATTACTTGTGGAACCCCCTTGGGGTTCGCTCATATGGGTGACCGGTAACCCAGCGTGCGCTAAGCGACGCTGGGCTTTGGAGTTTAACGCCTTTGGCGTAGAAGTCAGATGACGGAGGGGTTGGCGCCGGGGGCGCCAAAGGAGCCTATTCATCCTGTTCATCCTGTGAATCCATGTTAAATTTTCGATCAAGATCACGATCACGATCAAGATCACGATTCTTAGAAATCTCAGCATCTCAGCATCTCATATAATTCCTCATTCCTCATTCCTCATTCCTCATTGGCGCGCCCTGGCGCGCCTCTGGAAGTTCCCCACTTGGCCCAGCGGTCCCGCTCGTGCCTTTTGCGCAAAGGGTCGAGAAATGTTCCGGGCCGTTCCGGTTGGTGGGAAGCCTCGGCAAACACCTTCATTTTGGCCAGTGTCTCCGGATGGGCCGCGGCCAATGAGGTGGATTCCTCGATATCGGCGGACAAATCGTACAATTCCCAGGCTTTGCCTTCTCCCGGTTGGATGGCCTTCCAATCCCCATGGCGCACTGCCCTCTGTCCTCTGTATTCCCAATAGAACATTTCCTGGCTGTGCTTTCGGTCCGATTCCCCGAAAATTTCGGGCAGGATGGAACTTCCATCCGTATCGGTCGGGATTTCCGCTCCGGCGAGTTCGGCCAGGGTGGCCAGGATATCCACTTGGGAAAAGACAAATTCACTCACTTGACCGTCCGTTATCTTGCCGGGCCAACGAACCAGAAAGGGGATTTTGAGACCCCCTTCGTAGAGATTTCCCTTGCCCCCGCGAAATGCCAGCCCGGTATGCGGGTTTACATTGGGTCCAAAAAATCCGCGCGGATTCTCCTCGCTTTTAAAACGGTCCTGCCCCCCGTTGTCCCCGGTAAAGAAGACGATGGTATCATCCTCCAAACCGAGTTCCCTGAGCAGGGCCAGAATGGCGCCGAGGTCGTTATCCACCATCGTCACCATGGCCGCATAATTTTTTATATCCTGATCGATGGCAGGATCTTGCACCCAACTCTCGCCCCGGTAACGCAGCCAAGCGGCATCGTCAGCCGGAATATCGAACATCCCATGGGGTGGAGTGATGGGAAAGTAGGCGAAAAACGGACCGTTCTTGTTTTCGCGGATGAACCTCAACCCTTCCTCCATGATGTGGTAATGGGAGTAGGACGGCCCACTCCGGCCGCCGGTGTTTCCCTTCAGTGGCACCTCCTCGCTATTGCGAATGAGGTAGGGGGGATAAAAACTGTGGGCATGGACCTGGTCGTAATACCCGACAAAGACGTCGAAGCCGTGTTTCTCAGGAACCCCGGTGGAATCTCTGCCCCCGGCCCCCCATTTGCCGAATCCCCCCGTGGCATAGCCCATCTCCTGCAACAGGGAGGCAATGGTTTTCTCATCAGCCCTCAAGGGAGTTCCGCCGTCATTTTTCCGCACCGAGGCATGGCCGCCGTGTTTGCCGGTCATCAGGCTGCAGCGCAAGGGAGCACAAACGGGCGAGGCGGCCAATGCATTGGTAAAACGCAGCCCTTCACGGGCCATGCGGTCGATGTGGGGCGTTTTGATGTAGGGATTGCCCATGTGACCCAACTCGAAATAGGCCAGTTCATCGGCCATGATGTAGACGATATTGGGAGGGGAAGCCGCGGCCGCGGCTAAGGAAATCCAAAGGAAAAGGGAAAGGGTGATGCGGAGGGCCATGGCTTGGAAATTGTCCATTGGTCCAGGACCGGGAAGCAACAAAATATTCCAGCCAAGCCGCTCGGTCGGTGGTCGGTGGAAGTCGCTTCGCTCCAGAGGTCAGTGGTCAGTGGTCGGTTTAGAACCAATGCCTTTTTGGATTTCCTACTCGTGTAATCCGTGGTCCATTCTAAATTCATTTATTATGGTTCTTTGCGCCTTTGGTAGTTCCATGTTTTCAGTATTTCGATCACGATCACGATGATTTACTTCGTGCCCCATGGTGGATCCAATTTCCATTCAGCCTTTTTGCCTTCAGCCTTATGAAACACCTCTTCTCCATTCTGTGGCTTCCCCTTGCCTTGTCCGCCGGGTTTGTGGGGTGCGCTAAAAACGATACCATAATCCTTCGCGGTGCTTCGCAATTCGATGAACATCACGTTTTCACCCGCACCCTGAAGAAATTCGAGGAGCTTGTAAAAACCCACTACGGCAAGCCCATCGAATTCGAGATCTACCCCAACAGTGAATTGGGCCTGGAAAAGGATTATTTCGCCTATATGAGCCAAGGATTATCGGTCGACTTTGCCATTGTGTCCCCTTCCCACATGTCCACCTTTTCCAAATCGGCTCCACTCATGGACATGCCCTTCCTCTTCCGTGATCTCGATCACTGGAAAAAGGTACTCGAAGGGGATGCCCTCCAGCCCATTGCCGAGGAAATAGAAGGCAAGGCCGATGTCCGGTTAATCGGCTACGCCGGGGGTGGAACCCGCCACCTCATCGTCAACAAGCCGGTAACAAACATGGAGGAACTGAAAGGCCTGAGCATTCGCATCATGGGGGCGCCCATCCAAACGCGCATCTTCCAGGCTATTACCACCGCCCCAACCGTCATTTCCTACAGCGAAATTTACAATGCCATCCAAACCGGGGTGATCGAGGCGGCCGAAAACGAAGCCACCGGAATCAAACATATGAAATTCTATGAGGTGGGGCCTGAGATTTCCCTCACCCAGCATGCCATTACCATCCGCCCACTGTGCTTTAGTGGTAAAACCTTCCGTCGGCTTCCCCAAGACCTGAGGTCGGCCATCCTGCGGGCGGGGCGAGAAGCCGGCGCCTTCGGCCGGGAGTTGGAGTCCTCCGAGGACGCGGAAATACTGGCCGCCATGGAAGCGGAAGGTAAGCTCAGAACCCACGTCTTTACCGAAAGGGAGACCTTGCTGGAACGGGCCGAACCGGTGAAGCGGGCCTATGCTGCCGAAATTGGGGCAACCGAGGTCCTGCAGCTGATAAACCAAGTGCGCTAGAGAAAGCACCCGCATCACCCCGAGCAAGGCCATGAAACCCTTCCTGGATGGCTATTATAATTTCTTGAAGCAAGTCCTGGCCTTGTTGATGGGCCTCATCGTCCTTCCCGTTGCCCTGCAAATCCTCTCCCGCTATACGGGGATCATTCCGCGCTACATCTGGACCGAGGAAGTGGCCCGCTTCTGTTTTGTCTGGATCATCATGATCGGGGCCATGATCGCGGTGAGGGATGGATCGCATTTCGACGTCGACCTGCTTCCTCGGGCCAGAACCAGGATGCGCCAGGCCATCAGGAACCTGGTCGTCAACCTCGGAATGGGCCTCATGGCCCTTTTCTTTGCCGTCTATGGTTTTCAATTTGCCCGGTTCGGGTTTATTCAAAACTCGGAAATGAGCGGGATCAACATGGCTACCATCTACGCGTCCTTCCCGTTGGCCGGTTTGACCTGGTTACTGTTTCTGGGAGAAAAGATACATCGGGATTTCCGGTGGATGAAATCCCCCGAGCAGAAAGTCCCGAAATGAGTGCGGGAGAGGTCTCACTCATCCTGTTCGGCATCTTCGGAGTCTTGATTCTGCTGCGTCTGCCCGTGTCCTTTGCCCTGGGGCTGGCCTGCCTTCCGGTGTTCCTGCTCGATGAACGCTTGACCCCCATCCTCTTGCTCACAGAGATGTGGAAATCCTACAATGCCTTCATCCTGCTGGCCGTGCCTTTCTTTCTGCTGGCGGCCAATCTGATGAATGCGGCCGGTATAACCGAAAGGATGGTCCAACTGGCTCGGGCTTCGGTGGGGCATCTGCCGGGGGGGCTGGGTCATATCAACGTTGTGGTGAGCATGCTCTTTGCCGGCATTTCCGGTTCATCGACAGCGGATGCGGCCGGAATAGGGTCGCTCATGATCCCGGCCATGAAAAAGCAGGGTTACGATTCCAGTTTCGCCGTCGCCATAACCGCCTGCTCCTCCGTAATGGGCGTCATCATTCCCCCCAGCATCCTGATGATCGTATGGGGTGGACTGATGTCGGTCTCGATTGGCGGCCTTTTCCTGGCCGGAGTTATCCCGGGCATTCTAATCGCCCTGTTCATGATGATCACGGTCCTGGTTTATGCCAAAGTGCGCCAATACCCCATCTATCAACGGGCCTCATGGAAAGAGCTGATCCATGCCTTCGGCAATGCCTTCCTGGCCCTGGTCACTCCGACCATAATCGTAGGTGGAATCGTGGGAGGTTTCTTCACCCCCACCGAAGCCTCCGTCATCGCAGTCATTTATTCCGCACTTCTGGGCAGCCTGATCTACCGGAAAATCGGAGCTAAAGATTTTCCCAAGGTCCTTTATGAATCGGCCCGTTTGGCCGCCATTTCGCTTTTTTGCATTGGGACGGCTTCAGCCTTCGGATGGCTTCTGGCCTATTATCGGGTGCCGCAATCCCTGGTGAATGCCTTGTCCGGCTTCGGGACTGAACCCATCCTCACCGGTTTTCTCATCGCCATTTCCTTTCTGGTCCTCGGCATGTTTATCGATGCCATCCCCGCGATCATCATCTTGGGAACCATTCTGCTTCCTCTGGCTGATCAAGTGGGCATGCATCCCATTCACTTCGCCATCATCGGGGTCATTTCCCTGGCTTTCGGATTGGTCACCCCACCCTATGGACTATGTTTGCTCATCTCCGCTACCCTGGGAAAAATCAAGGTGGTGGAGGCCCTCAGGGATGTGGGAATAATCTTGCTGCCCATGCTGGTACTGCTAATCCTCGTCATCCTGTTCCCCGAAATGATCTTGTTTTTACCGCGTTGGCTCACCCCTGAATTTCTTTAATTGACCACCGAAAGTACACGTGAATACCCGTTATATCTTCTCCCTCCTCCTGATGATGGCCTGGCCGGCCTCTCTGATCGCCGCGCCTTCCCTTCCCTCCATTTTCGGGGATCACATGGTCCTGCAACAAAACAGGGCCAATCCGGTATGGGGATGGGCCGATCCGGGGGAAAACATCCGCGTATCCATAGCCGGTCAGGACCATCAGACAGAGGCGGACAGTGAGGGAGCATGGCGAGTGGCGCTGGCCCCCATTCCTGCCGGGGGACCCTACACCTTGACCGTCCTGGGAAAGCAGGAGGTCTCATTTACAGATGTTCTGGTGGGGGAAGTATGGATTTGCTCCGGCCAGTCCAACATGGCCTGGACCGTGGCGCGATCAGACGATGCGGAGTTGGAAATCCAATCGGCCAAATTCCCCGATATACGCATTATTTCCGTTCCCCAAGTGGGAACCCAACAACCCCAAATTGATTTTGAAGGGTATTGGGAACGTGTAACTCCTGAATCCATCGCCGAATTTTCCGCCGTGGGTTACTCTTTTGGCCGGCGATTGCATCAAACCCTGGAAGTTCCCATCGGGCTCATCGATAACGCCTGGGGAGGTTCGGCCGCCGAGGCCTGGATTCGACGCGACGTATTGCAATCGGATGGCCGGTTCGACCAACTCATGGCCAAATGGGAGGAAATCGAGACCGCCTATGACCCCGAAGCGGATCAAGCCAAGTACCAAGCGGCCCTCGGGGCGTGGAACCAAGGCGGACGCCAGGGCCCGAGACCGCGCAATCCGCGCAATCCCCTGACGGGCAATCAACGGCCGGCCAACATCTTCAACGGAGTGCTGCATCCCACCATCGGATACGGAATACGCGGCGCCATCTGGTACCAGGGAGAGTCCAACGCGTCCCGGGCCCATCAGTACCGCGACCTGTTCCCCCTCATGATTCAACATTGGCGCGACCTCTGGCAGCAGGGCGATTTCCCTTTCTACTACGTCCAGTTGGCTGATTTCCGGGAGGAAAAAGCCGAACCGGGAGAAAGTGACTGGGCCGAACTGCGCGAAGCCCAAACCATGGTCATGGACAAACTGGAAAAGGTCGGGCAAGCCGTCATTATCGATATCGGAGAAGGTCGCGACATTCACCCGCGCAACAAGCAAATGGTGGCAAATCGGCTGGCCCGGTGGGCTCTGGCCAACGACTACGGATTCGATATCCACCACCGGAGCCCCACCTATCGATCGATGGAAAGGGAAGGAAAAAAGATCACCATCACATTCGCTCACGTGGGCCAGGGGTTATATTCCTTCGACACCGGCGAACCCCAAGGATTTGCCATCGCGGGGGAGGACCGGCAATTTGCCTGGGCCAAAGCAAAAATCCTGGGCGAAAACCAAATCGAGGTCTGGAATGACGAAATCTCCCATCCCGTTGCGGTCCGTTACGCCTGGGCCGACAATCCCGTCTGCAACCTTTTCAGCCGCGAAGGACTTCCCGTCACCCCCTTCCGCACCGACGACTGGCCTGGAGTCACCGTTGGAAAACATTATAGATAAGGCATATATCAACCGGTTGACCAAAAAATTTTCCGAACCAAAAACCTAAATTTCACTCACAAAATGATATGAAAATCGAACCCGTTTCCCGCCGTCAATTCATGAAAACCACCGGGGCGGCCGGCTTGGCTTCCTTGCTGGCCCACGTCCCAACCGTACACGGTAAAGGGACTTCGGACAAGATCCGCGTTGGCGTCATCGGCATGGGGGGCCGTGGTTGCAGGTCCGGGATCACCGACTGCGCGACGGCCGATTCCAACATTGAACTGGTCGCCATGGGTGATCTTTTCAAGGACCACCTCGATGTGGCCAAGAACGCCATAAAGGCCAACTTCGCCCGAAGAAATTTGCCCTTCGACAAAATTTACAAGGTTGGCAAGGACGCCATGTTCCACGGCTTCGATGCCTACAAGAAAGTCATCGCCTGCGACGTGGACCTCATCATCCTGGCCACTCCTCCCGTTTTTCGCCCCACCCATTTCAAAGCGGCCGTTGAAGCGGGAAAGCACGTGTTTGTGGAGAAACCGGTCGCGGTGGATCCCGTCGGGGTAAAGGACTTCATGGAAACTTCCCGTCTGGCCGAAGAAAAGGGGCTGACCGTGGTTGCAGGCACCCAAATGCGTCGCGCCCGGCACCTGATGGCTCTGGAGGAAAGGGTGCGGGAAGGCGCCATGGGAGACCCCATGAGCGGACAATCGACCCGGTTGGGCGGAGCCCTCTCCAACTGGCGCGAGAGCGAAGCCGTTCGCCTGCCCCAATGGTCCGATATGGAATGGCAACTGAGACGCTGGTTGTTCACCACTTGGTCCTCGGGAGATTTCATCGTTGAACAACACATCCACAACCTGGACATCGTAAATTGGATAATGGGATCTCATCCCGTTCAGGTGATCGGCACGGGTGGACGACAATCCCGAACCGGTGAGGCTTATCCCAACGTTTGGGATAACATTTCCGTGGAATACCAGTATCCCAATGGCGCTCGCATCACCCACCTGGGAGCGCAAATGGACGGCATCAGTCCCCGAAACGACTTCGTCCTGTTCGGAACAGACGGTCGATTGAATGCCAGCTTTATCAACGCCTCCATCGAAGGCAAACACCCCTTCCAATACGATGGACCCACCCCGAACCAGGCCGTTGAACAGTACCGCGACACCCTGAATTCCATCCGCTCGAGCCTAGCCATAAACGAAGGCGTGCGCATCGCCCAAAGCACCATGACCGCCGTTATCGGCCGCATGGCCGCCTATACCGGCCGCGCCCTGAAATGGGATTGGGCCATGAACGCTTCCCAACTCGATCTAACCCCGGAACATTGGGAATTTGGGGATTACCCCTTGGCCGAGGTCGCCGTTCCGGGCGTAACGAAATTGGTGTAGCGCCCCTGATTAGTGGAGAGTGGAGAGTTAAAATTCTCCCTCCATTCCTGATTCGTAACTACTCAGGTAGTTTAAACAATGGTCCGCAAGGATGTTTTATCGATAACAAATTACGAAACTGTAGGAGGGGGTTTATCCCCCGATCTTCCAAACGGCCTCACTGCAATCGGGGGATAAACCCCCTCCTACAGTTCTCCAAGTCGTTTTCGATTGGGACCAGGAAAAAGGGGTCAAACGCGAATGGCGCTTAGTTAAGCGGGGTTTGTAGAGGAATATGGTATGGACGCCAGTCGGGGTCATGCCGTAGAAAAGTGATGCCTTACGGAAGAAAAAGGGTCAGGTCTTAAAAACTGTATTCCGTTGCACTCCATACACTTTTACAAGACGACTGACCCTGTAAGGCATAACTTTTTACGTCTTGACCCCTTCCTTTTCCGAGATGATCGAAAATTCCAAACCCCGCTTAACTAAGTGCCATTCGCGTTTGACCCCTTTTATTGCTGCCCCGCAGGGGAAGCCAGGGGCAACCGATAGAGAGCAGCCTCCAAATGGTTCCTCACAAGGAGATAGGGGCCTATCAGGGCAGGTGGGTTCCAGCTTTTCCCCTCTATGGCCTGAAAGCGCCCAAGCACTTTGGCTTTCTCCGGCATCGGATCAATTAACAAAACTTCTCCGTATTCTGCCGTCAGTAGAAACAAATCCTCCACCAAGAGGTTCTGGCCATGGCCGTAGCGGCCGTTCTTCCAGGTTCGACGACCCGTTTCGACGTCAATGCAAGTCAACCTGCCGTCATCCAGGCCATACAGATAGCCATCTTTTAACACGTAGTTGTTGAACTTGGCCTTGAGGTGCAGGGATCTCCAGATCCGATGCGCCTCCTGCCTCCCATCCTCTCGGTTCGAAACCTGCACCATCTCGGCTCCTTTACCATAACCGCTGGAAATAACGATGCGATCCCCCGGCGCTGACACCGGTATGGCTACGTGGGGCTTTCCATCCGTATCCCAGGGATACTCCCATAATATGGACCCGTCGCTCACATCGTGGGCGGCCATTGCGGAGTAGTTGAAAATCAGGACCTGTTTCCTACCGGCAATCTCAAACAAAACCGGGGAACTCCAATGAGCGGCGTCACTGCCGCCGCCCCAGACAAATGCACCATCCCGTTTGTCGTAGGCCACCAGAGAACGGCCTCCGGACCCCCCGACACTAAGGATCACCAAATTTTGGTAAATCAGTGGCGACCCCGCCATTCCCCAATCCGGCAGAGGAGCCCCGTGTTTGTCCAACACGTTGTGCCCCCACAGTTTTTCTCCTGTTTCCAAATCCAGGCAGAAGAAGTCTCCCATCGCTCCGAGCGCGTAGACTCGATCCTCCTCGATGGTCGGAGTGGCGCGTGGCCCGATACCGCCCAGTGGATTATCATAACGGGCCGGGTAGCGATGCTCCCAAATGGGTTTGCCGGTTAAGAATTCATAGCAAACGACCAATTCATCCGGCCCATCCTGCTCCTGGGTAACGGCGCGGTTGCCGGAAACGGCAAACCCCGACCAGGCTTTCCCAATCGGCTGCCGCCAAATCAGCTCGGGTGGATGGGTTTCCCAATCGGGTTCCAGTCGAACCCCGGGGACGGTCGCATTCCTGTCGGGTCCGAGGAATTGCGGGAAACTGCCAATAACCGAATTGTTCGCAATGTTGTCTCCGGTTGCGACCGGAACATCCTGCTTCGACCAGCGCCATTTCACAATGGGCCTCAGATCGCCCGTGACCCCCTCAAACCGAAGCTGACTGACAAGTAGAGTTGCAGCCAGGACAATTCCGCCAAATACACTTAACCGAACCCGCCAGGGCAATCGCGATAGAGCAAGCAGCCAGAAGACCGAGAGCATAACGCAACCGGCCAGTATGCCGATCGAACCCATCACCAGGCCCTGACGATGGGAATCACCTGCCAAATACAGGATGAGGAAGCCCGCCAATCCCAATACCCAAAATACGGCCAAGAGCCACCAACGCGGGGAGTTTTTTCCAGACCTTCTCATAGTCGAGTTTGGACGGCTAGGGATGTTCAAAAACGCAACCGAGTCAAAGTATTTTAAAATTTGACTTGAAGGTTTGGCGAAAGCGGGGTTAGGAAGGAAAGACAAGCATCGTGAATGTACTGCACAACTTTGCTCCCATCAGAATGGGAAGGCGCCATTCCATGATCCAGACAGGGGTTTCCCTTGTTCTGGTATCGGAGCTATTGCTGACCCAGTTGGCCATTTCGAGCCCGAATTTACACCATTGGCTGCATGGAGTCGACCCTGGGGCAGATTCCCAGCATGACCATTGTGCATCTCACGAGGATTCCGAAGGTGCTCAAGAGGCGGAACACGTTTGCGCCATCACCTTGATGGCTGCGGGTATCTCGAGCGAGGAAGGAGCCCCTGAAATCCATTCTTCCAAAGCCTTAAGCGAATCGCTCCCTCCTTCCGCACCCCATTTGGCAGGAGAACCTGCCATGGCCCGGCATTTGGCACGAGGGCCTCCGCTTCGGTTCAGATAAGTCCTTGTTCACCGGACCTGAAACCCGGTTGCTCCACGTTTATCCACGGGGGCCTTCCGGACCCAAGGTCCACGAAAGTTTAATCTGAACCTGTGCAGGTCAGCTTCCTGCCTTATTATGATGCGATCCACAATACATTTAGCCTTATTTTTTCTTAGCTTGGCCACTTATCCGGCGCTCTCGGCCCAGGACGAAGATAGCGAGCTCGAAATCATAGATCTCCAACAAATCAATATTACTGCCAGCCCCCTCGCTTTAAAACAGGAGGACTTGGTATTGCCGGCCGATATTCTGTCCGGGGAAAATCTTCGGCGCGCCGGAGAATCTTCCCTCGGAGCTACCCTTAATGCGCTGCCCGGTCTACACAACACCTCCTATGCTCCGGGCGCGGGACGACCCATCATCCGGGGCTTAGATGGCGATCGGGTTCGCATCCTGAAAAACAGCACCGATGTCTTCGACGCCTCCTTTACCAGCCCGGACCATGGAGTCGCAATCGAACCGGTCCTTATCGAACGGGTGGAAATAATCCGGGGACCGGCCTCTCTGCTTTATGGAAACGCCGCAATCGGTGGGATCGTAAATGTGATCGACAAAACCATTCCCCGCAATCGCTTGACAGAGCCGACCTCCGAAGCGGAACTCCGATACGGAACCGTAGCGGGTGAGAAGACGGGTGGGTTTTCGGTTCAGTCGGGAAGAGACAACTTCGCCTGGAGTTTTAACTACCTGAAACGCGAAGCCGGGGATTACGAAATTCCCGGATTTGCGGAATCCGAATACATACGGGAACATGAAGAGGAGGAAGAGGACCACCATGAGGAGGAGGAAGAAGGTCATGAAGGAGAAGAAGAAGAAGAGGATGAGGACCACCATGAGGAGGAAGAAGAACATGAGGAAGAGGTATCCGGTATTTTGCTGAACAGCGCCGTTGAAACCGAGAATGCTGCTGTGGGATTCGGATGGTTCACTGAAAATGCAAGTTACGGATTTGCTTTCAACCAATACAATTCCTTCTACGGAGTGCCTGGTCATAGCCATTCCGAAGGCCATGGACACGGAGAAGAAGAGGGACATGAGGAGGAAGAGGAAGAAGGTCATGAAGGAGAAGAAGAGGAGGATGAGGACCACCATGAGGAGGAAGAGGGTCACCATGAAGATGAAGAAGAACACGAGGGATCAGTGGTCATCGACCTGGAAAATTCCCGTATCAGTTTCCGCGCCGAATGGTTGGCCCCCAACGACTTCTTTGAATCGTCCGAACTGAACCTTGCCTACGCCGATTCCCGGTACCATGAACTCGAAGGGGCGCCGGGTGATAGGGAGATTGGAACAACACTTGAACGAAGCGGGATCGATCTGCGTTTAACGGGCGTGCACCGCCCCATCGGCGACCTTACCGGAGCGTTGGGAGTTCATATTAAAGACGAACATTTTCTGGCAGAAGGGGAAGAAGCCTATATTCCCGGAAACGACTTGAGCAATTCCGCCTTGTTTGCCGTGGAACGTTACAACACCGATTGGGGGGCGGCCGAGTTCGGAGGACGGATCGAAAGCCAATCCATTTCTCCCGATAGCCCCGATTTAAGCGGGGTGGATGACACAACCTTCAACCTGTCTGGCGGGTGGGTTGTCAACCTTCAGGCAAACAATACCATAGCTGTAAACCTGGCTTACAACGAGCGCGCGCCAAATGCGGCCGAGCGCTATGCATTCGGGTCTCACGTGGGAACGCAATCCTTCGAAATCGGTAATCCCGATCTGGGTATCGAGCAATCCAACAGTATTAACGCCTCCTGGCGCAAATCGGCAGGGGCAGTCGTAGGCGAAGTCTCCCTCTTTTTCTCCGAATTCAAAGACTTTGTATTCCTGGAACATTTGGACCATGAAGCTTTCGAGGAACTGTATCCGGAGGCAGATGCGGGAGGCCTGGAAATTCTCCAGGTGGAGGCGGTAGATGCCCAATTCTACGGTTTCGAAGTGGACCTGCGCTTCTACTTGATCGATGAGGCGGAGGACAACCTGTATTTTAACCTGACCTACGATCAAACCCGGGCTACCAACGAATCCGAAAACGCCAACCTTCCGCGCATACCTCCGCAGCGAATTGGAGGACGGTTGGTCTATGAATCGGGACCTTGGATATTAGGATTGGGCGCCAGGCATACCACCTCGGCAAAACACCTCGCTCCCGAGGAAACCCCTACAGAGAGTTATACAGTGGTAAACGCGGACATCACCCATCGGATTGAAAGCGGCAATATCGCTTACGATCTGTTCCTCTATGGCCGCAACCTGACCGACGAGGAAATTCGCCCCCACACCTCCTTCACAAAAGATCGGGTTCCGTTGCCGGGTTTTGGAATTTCAACCGGCCTGAGAATTCATTTCTAGCGGAAAAGGAAGGGGTCAAACGCAAAATGTTAATATCTATTCGGTTCGGTTCAGCCTTCAGGTG
Organism: Opitutales bacterium; assembly: GCA_964291575.2. Lineage (GTDB taxonomy): Bacteria > Verrucomicrobiota > Verrucomicrobiia > Opitutales > UBA2995 > JAABVD01. The sequence continues at coordinate 945,284 of OZ219851.1, forward strand.
AAACTAGAGGACGATATTAACATTTTGCGTTTGACCCCTTCCCCCGAGGACTGTGAGAGATGCGGGCTAGAAACCCTTTACCCGGAACAGGCTGGATACACTTTCGCAGTTGTGGGTACGCATGATGGCCTCAGCCAATAGAGGAGCTACACTGACCACCGTGATGGGAACGTCGAATTCCCCGGGATCGATGGGGGTGGTATTGGTGGTAATGATTTCAAGCAATGGACCATCCTTCAGGCGGTCATAGGCAAAACGACTGAAAACCCCGTGACTGACACAGGCCCGAACCTTGGTAGCCCCATGGTCCAAACAGATTTGGGCCGCCGCCGTCAGGGTGCCGGCGGTCTCGGTTAAATCATCCACAATCAAAACTTCCTTACCTGCAACCTCTCCCACCACGGTGGTAGCCTCCACCGTGGTGGGGTCTATCCGCTTTTTTGCGACCATGCCAAACGTACACCCGAGGAGCCCGGCATAGGCCGCGGCCATTTTCATGCTTCCAGCATCCGGGGAGATAACAACCGTGTTTTGGGTATCGGTTCGCTTGGAGAGGTAATCGTAAAATACGGGCGAAGCATACAAATGATCTACCGGGATATCAAAAAATCCCACGATTTGCTGGGCGTGCAAATCCATAGTAAGGATACGGTTGGCCCCTGAAGCAACCAGGAGGTTGGCCACCAGCTTCGAGGAAATGGGAACCCGGGGCTGGTCCTTGCGATCCTGCCGGGCATAACCGTAGAAGGGGATGACGGCGGTGATCCGACTGGCCGAGGCCCGGCGCGCCGCGTCGATAAATATGAGCAGCTCCATGAGGTGCTGGTTGGGCGGATAGCAAATCGACTGGATAACGAAAACATCTCGACCTCGAATGTTTTCGTTTACCTTGGCAAAGGTCTCCCCATTGGGAAACTGTGTTACTTCGGCTTTTCCCAAGGGAATGTCTAAATAGTCACAGATTTCCTGTGCGAGGGGGATGTTGGAATTACAAGAAAAAACTTTGAGTTGCTGTGCAGGAATCAGCGCTTCCTCTTCGGTCATGGATAGGATGTCAGGTTTTTTTCGATAGCGGCAACCCGGCGAAAAAGGTCGGGCAGCCTGGTGCGCAGAACGTTGAATTTTTGCGCCTGAAAATATGGCATGGCGGGATCTCCATAGACAAAACTTTTTGCCGGTAAATTTTGAAATACTATGGTTGAACCCCCAATTCGGGAAAAATCTCCCACCTTAAGGTGGCCGGAAACCCCTGCTCTTCCGCCGAGAAAAACATAGTCCCCCAGGGTGGAACTACCGGCGATACCCACCTGCGAGGCGAGAAAACAACCCTTGCCAATTTTCACATTGTGGGCGATCTGCACCAGATTGTCGATTTTGGTGCCAGCGCCGATGCGGGTTTCACTGAACCGGGCCCGGTCAATGGTGGTGTTGCTGCCTATGTCGACATGGTCTTCCAGAACGACGATCCCAATCTGAGGGGAACGCAAGTGTTCTCCATCCACGGTTTCGTATCCAAAACCATCCGATCCCACCACACAGCCGGGGTGCAAAGCGCAATCGCGACCGATTCGACAGTAATCCATAACTGCGGCGCGCGTTTTCAGCTCGGTTTCTTCTCCCACTTGCACATGGCGGCCAATAAAGGCCTGAGGACCTATGACACACCCAGACCCAAGGATGGCGCCCTCCTCCACAATGGCCATCGGCCCGATGTGGACATCTTCGGGCACTTGAGCCGAGGCGTGCACAATGGCGGTGGCATGAATGCCGGGCTCAGGGGAGGGAGATAACCGGCGTTCCAGGTAGGCGCATACCTTATCCAGGGCAAAGGAGGGTTGCGGATGGAGAAGGACGACCTGGTCTTTGGCGGGCTCACCGGCAAAATCGTCCGGAACAATGATAACCGATGCTTTGGAATCTGCCACCTCCCGTCCATACTTCCGGTTGGCTAAAAAAGACAGGTCCCCATCCTCAGCTTCCATCAAGGAGGAAATTCCTCTTACAAATGCGCTTGTCTCACCCCTGACCTCCACAGGTTTCACCAAGTCGGAGATCTTCTCCAAATTCAGGTCGAAGCGGCGCATCTATGCACTAAACCCTGCTCCATAACAAGACCGGGTTCAAACCGAAAATAAAACATGGATGAACAGGATGGACAGGGTATTATGAATTACTGTCGCAAAGCTCGCCTAGGGCGCCAAGAAGACAAAAAATATCCTTTGCGATCTTGGTGTTCCATTGTGGCAAATGAAATAGCGGCGTTAATCCGCTCCTACAGTTTTTCCTCTTCCAACCTCTGTGCTCCCTGTGTCCTCTGTGGTTATTAGTCTGCCGGGGTGACTTCCGCCGGTATGGGCGCATCGGCATTGAGGATGGTTAATACGTCTTTGGTGGCATCCCAGGTGGGATTGGCAAATAGAACCGAGGGCAAACTCACCGTGATGGCCGGAGTAGTGTCCAGGACCAGGTCGGCGCCCTTCTGATTGGCCACCTCCAGAATAACCGTTTTTATTTCCTCCAACATGAACTGGCGCTGGGTGTTTTGCTGTTTGGCCAACTGGTTCTGGGTAGATTGCTGAAAAGCCCGAACATCCTGCTGCAGTTGGCGAATCTTCTCCATCTGCAGGTGGGCCTCGTTCTCCGCCTTCCGGTGCGCTTCATCTGAGAGAACGGGGTTCTGAGCCTCTTCCAACAAGGTTTTATAGGTTTCAATTTCGGCTTCCAGGGAAGCGTTCATTTCCTCCAACTGTCCCTTGGCAGTTTCCATACGAACCTTCAGTTTCTCCTCCGCTTCGTTGGTCTTATAGTAATTGTCGTAGAGTATCCCTATATCGACGGTCATAATGTTGAGCTCCGCCCATCCAAATGGAATAAATAAGCCCTGAGCCGCCAGAAAAATAGTAATGACGCATAATCTTCTCATGATGGTTGAATGGCGCAAAAGCGAATTAGAAGCGAGTTCCAAAATTAAAGTTGAATTGCCCGCCCTCATCGTTGGTGTAAATGGTGCCTCCGGTTTGATCCAGGATATCGGTCGAATTGATGGGGATGGCATAATCGAGCCGCAGAGGAGTTCCCATCACCGTAATGGTGAGGCCGATCCCGATATTATCGCTCCACCAGTCCATGCCTTTCCCGTAATCGGCCACTCCCCTTCCCACAAAACCGCCGTCGTAGAAGGCGGCCAGGCGAACCTGTTCCGAGATGCTGTAAAAATACTCCATGGTTATCATGCCGTAAGTCTGGCCGCCCTTGGGTTCACGGGTAGGCTCAAACCTGAGCCGGGGATTGCCGTTTTCATCGAGAAAAACCGCGCCGGTCGCGTCCGTCAAAGGTGTTCCCAAGTCTACCGGGCCGACCCGGCGATAATCATAACCTCGAATGGTGTTGGGGCCTCCCAGAAAAAACTGCTCCGTAAAGGGGGTTATTTGGGTATCATCGTAACCAAAGGCGACTCCCGTGCGCACGTCGATATTCAAGCCCTGGCCCAACTCGAAAATGGGTATCCAGGTAGATCCCAAAAATTCCACTTTGACGAAATCCTGTGTCCCACCCAAGACTCCGCCCCCCACCGTATTGATCAACATGAGGCGGGTTCCCTTGTTGGTAAACAGGATTTTGTCCCGCGTATCGCGAACCAGGGCCAGAGCCACGCGCGAAATCTCGCTCTGAATCTCGTTCCTGTCGGGGACGACTTCATCCTCGTTGAAGTAAGGCAGGAATCCGGAAGGGATCTGTTGAAAAAAATCGAGGGTCACATCCTCCAGGCTGTAGGAAAGGCGCCCCTCGATGAGTTCGATCAGGCGCTTGCGCAGGAATACCTCGAATCCCACCCGCGTTTCATCATACAACGTGCTGAAATATTCCGAACTTTGTTTGAATACCTGGAAACCAAAGCCCAATTGGAAAAAATAGTTGTCCAGGAAATAGGGTTCTTCCCAGTAAAGGACCGCCTGGTCGGATAAGGAACCCACCTCCAATCGCAGGCGGAGCTTCTGACCATCGCCTTGGAAAAATGACCTCCAATTGAAAATATCGAAATTGCCCTGGGTGATTTCGATGAATCCCACGGCCCGTTGAATGGAGGAATACCCGGCTCCGAAGGTGAAATTGCCGGTGCGGCCTTCTTCCACCGTCACTTTCAGGTTGCGCCTCTGAGGAATATTGGTGGGTTCGTCCGTCGTCTCCACCGTCTCGAACCAGCGCGTATTCTCAAGGCGTTGCTTGCTCACCTTCATGCGTAACAGGTCGAAGGGCATCCCGGGAGCAAGGGAGAGTTCCCGCAGGATGATGACACTCTTGGATTTTGTGTTCCCTTCAATCTTGATGGACTCGACCCGGAACCTCTCCCCTTCGCTGACGACATACTCGATATCGATATCACCCGTCTCGATATTCGGGATCCGCTTAATGTCCACCCGCGCGTCGAGATAACCCACTGAACCGTAAAAATCGGTCAAGGACTCCCGGTCCTCATCCAATTTTTCCGGCAAATAGGTGCTGCCTTTTTGCAGCTCCAAGGCCGCGAGCAGCAACTCTGAAGGAAACAGCTCGTTGCCCGAGATGGAGATGTCTCCAATCTTGTACTGACGGCCTTCCACGACGGGAATATGTATGTCGAGTTTTCCGCTACGGCTGTAGTCAAACTGGATTTCGTCCTCCAGAATTTCCACGTCCAGATAACCCTCGTTGCGGTAAAAATCGCGCACTTTTATGAGATCCTCCTCGAACTCGTCGTCGTCGAGCTTGCCTGAACCGGTCAGCCAGGATATCCAGTTCCAGGGCCTGGTTTCCATCTCCTTGACCAGTTTCTTATTTTTGAAGGCGGTGTTTCCCTGAAAGTAAATGCGGCTGACCCTCACCTTGGGACCCTCATTGATCCTGAAGGTGATCTCCCCGAAACCCGTTTCCAGGTCGCGATCGATTTCGTAATCCACCTGAGCCTGGGTAAACCCCTTTTTCTGGTAATAGGCGTAAAGGGTTTGGGTATCCTCCTTGACCAACCGCTCGATCAGGGCGGCATTGACCTTCGAGGCAATTTCCTTCTCCAGGCGTTTATCCTTTATTCGGGAATTTCCGTCGAAGAATATGGCCAGAACCCGGTACTTCGCTTTGACCCGAAAAATCAGATCGATCAGGTTTTCCCGAACTTCAAGGCGCTTTACATCGATGTACTCGAAGAGATTGGTATTGTAGAGGCCGCGAACGGAGTCGTCCACCATGGCCTCGGAATAGGGCACCCCGGGACTTACCTGAATATTGGAGCGAACCACTTCCTCATTGACATTCTGGACCCCGATAAACTCGATTTCCACATCCCCAATCACCACCCCCTCCTGATTATCCTGGGCGCTCAGGTGTTGGGCTGAAAATGGGGGACAGGCTAAAATAAGAATCAGAGCCAGTTTAGTAATCTGACCCGTGACGGAGTGGCGCTGCATAATTTTCAAATCGGGTACATTCCTTGCGAAACGTTAATTTCAACTCTCCTACCGGCCCGTTACGTTGTTTGGCAATGATTAAATCGGCCACGTTCTGAATCGTCTGGTGATCGTCATCGGAATCCCTCGGCTTACTCAAAAGAATTACCACGTCGGCGTCCTGTTCGATGGATCCCGATTCCCTCAAATCGGAAAGGCGGGGCTTGCGTTTCTCTTTTTCCATGTCGCGGTTTAACTGGCTAAGGACAAGGACCGGCACTTCAAGTTCCTTGGCCAATCCTTTAATTCCACGTGAGATTTCCGAGATCTGTTGTTCCCGCGAAACGACCGTGTTGGTACCGCTCAAAAGCTGCAGATAATCGATGACGACAAATCCAACCGGCTGCCCGGTCTCATGTTTGATGCGGGAAGCGATGCGGCGGGCTTTCCCACGCAGTTCCATAATGGTCAGATTGCTCGAATCGTCGATTATGATCGGCGCCTTCTTCAGCTCGACCGCTGCCGTTCCCAGAGCCTGTTTTTCTTCGGCAGAACAAAATCCATCCTGCAAGCGGGTCATGGCTACCCGCGAGCGGGCACAAAGCATGCGCATGCCCAAATCCTGATGGCCCATTTCGAGACTGAAAACAAGGGTTGGGACACCCTGCCCTCCCTTGGGTAGAGCGACCGCCTCGGCTATATTGAGCGCAAGACTGGTTTTTCCCATAGAGGGACGAGAGGCCAGCACGATCATGTTGTTCTTCTGCAATCCGAAGGTCCACTTGTCCAGATCGTGAAATCCGGTGGCCAATCCGCGCAGGGCCCCCTTTCCTTCGAGCAAGGAATGCACCATGGCCACCGCCGCATCCACCGTATGACTCATGTCGCGGGAGGCGTCCTCTGACCGGTCCATGCCGATATCGAATATTTCCGATTCCACATCCTGCAAAAACTCCTCCAGGTTTTCCTGCTCCTCGAAACAGCGTTCCACGGTGCGGGTAGAGGTGCGGATAAGCCGCCTGAGCTGGTATTTGGTCCGGACAATATCGAGGAAATAACTTGCGTGCGCCGTCGTTTCGATCCGGTCGGTAATCCGGTTTATGCCCGGTATGCCACCCACCGTCTCGAGTTCATTCCGATTGGACAATTCCTCGGCCAATAAAATTTCATCCACCGCCGACTTCTTGTTATAGAGGGAAAGCAACGCTTCGAAAATGATCTGGTGGTGGGAAACGTGGAAGGCCTCAGCCGATAGGCTTTTCTCCATGCATAACGGCATTACCACATCGCCATCCAATATACAGGAAGCCAGCAATCCCTCTTCCGCTTCCACATTGTGAGGCATGGTCCGTCCGATCAATCCACCTCTGGAAACGGCATCCTCAGGATTGCCCCTTCGGGTGGACCGCCTTACACGGGGCGTTTTGGTCGAACCAACGGATGTGGCCATGGATCCGCTCTTTCTGGCTGGGTTACTCGACCAATTCCTCTTGGTCGTGGGCCGGAACTACCTCAAATTCAAAATCCACCGCCACCTCCGGATGAAGTTTGATGCGGGTCACGTGCTTGCCCAAAGTCTTGATAGGATTATAGAGCTGGATCTTATCGCGGTCGATTTCCACGCCCTCCCCGGCGATATGATGGTATAGATCCCGGGCCGTAACCGCTCCGAACATTTTACCCTGCTGGCCGATTTTCACCTGGATGGCAATGTGAATGTCTTCCAATTTGGCCTTCAGGGCGAGGGCGATTTCGAACTCGTTGGTTTCCCGGAGAGCACGGGCCCTTTTCAAGGCCTCGATCCGCTTGCGGTTAGCCGCGGTCAAGGGGATAGCCAACTTTTGGGGTATCAGGAAGTTGCGGGCAAAACCAGCCTTCACTTTTGCCTGGTCTCCTTCGGCGCCCAGACCTTCGACCTGCTCGATCAACAATACATTTGCAGTAGCCATCAACAGAATGCGTTCAAGTTAAAACGGGACGTCATCCTCCTCGATTTCATCCCTTTGCTCCGGTCTGCTCACGGGCGCGGCAGGCGCCCTGCTGGGTCGCGGCGGAGGGCTGCTGCGCTCGACGTGTGAACCGGAAGCCCCCGCATCGGCGCTATCCCCGCGGCCGCCTGTAAACTGGAATCTCTCCAACACCACGCAAAGCTTGCTGCGTTTTTCCCCTTGCTGGGTTTCCCAAGTATCCAACTTGAGACGGCCTTCGATCAGAATGGAGCTGCCTTTGGTCATGTATTTGGAAATCGTCTCGGCCTGACGACCGAAGGCGTCCACGTCGACAAACGTAACCTCTTCCCGGCGTTCGCCATCCTGCGTATAGTAGACGCGGTTGGAGGCGATACCCATTTTACAGATGCTCAGTCCATTTGTGGTCACCCGCAGATCGGGGTCGCGCGTCAGGTTCCCCAGGAGAATTACTTTATTGAAAGATGCCATACAAGATAAGTGTTCAGATTTTAGGTTACGATTGCACCATAATACGGTACACGGTTTTGTCCAAACGGAATTTTTCCACAACCTTATCGGCAAAGGATGTGGGGGCCTCCACCGTGAGCAGGAAATAGTGTCCTGCAGTGAAGTTCGCATCGGTTACCCGGGCAAAGTCGCGGCGTTCCAGGTCGATCGTTTCCACGACTTCTACGTCCATGGTGGCCAGGGTGGTCTTGACATCCTCGATAAGTTCCAGCGCGGGTTTATCCTGGTCGCGCGTATCGAGGATTATGGTAGTTTTATAGGTTCTCTTCGTCAGCGTCATATCGTTTTTCACGTCGGTTGAATTGGTTCATGGCAGTTTCCGGACCCAAGTCCATCAAAACCGCCAGCGCCTGGAGATAATGCTCCATGTTTTTTTGAATCAAATCTGCCTCTTCCCGTTTAAATTTGCCCAGCACAAAATCGGCCAAATCAATTTGGGGCGGGTATTTTGCCCCAATTCCAATGCGAAACCGGACGAATCGGTTTCCCAGACGCCGGATGACGTCCCGAACACCATTGTGCCCCCCGGGACCGCCCTCGCTATTGATTTTGAGCCGCCCGAGTTCCAAATGTATATCGTCGTAGATCACAACGACCGATTCCGCATCTACCTTGTAGTAGCGAACGGCCGCGTGCAAAGCCCCCCCACTGGCATTGACAAAAGTTTGTGGCTTTAACAAGCGCCAAACAGACCCTCCCCGCCGAAGGGACGACACCTCGGAAAAGAGGCGCTTCTCCATTTTCCAGACGAGGTTGTGCCGGCCGGCCAAAGCATCGATCACCCGGAATCCCACGTTGTGGCGGGATTCCGCATAGGATTTCCCGGGATTGCCCAGACCGGCAAGAACCGAGACAGACATTTTCAAAGAACGGTTTTGGATTTAAATTGGATCAACCCTGGTCCCTGTCAGCTCCAGCGGAGTCGAAGGCCAAACTTTCTGCCCCTTCGGCCTCCCCTTCTTCTCCTTCCTCAAATTCTTCTTCGACTTCGGGCTCTTCCTCTCGCACTTGGCCAGCCACGCTGATCACGACGGTTCCGGGATGCATGGTGTATTCGATACCCTCGACTTCAGGCAGATCGCTCACGTGAATGCTGTTGCCTATTTCTAAATCCGTCACATCGATGTCGATGTAGTCGGGCAAGTATTTGGGCAGACACCGCACCTCGACGTCGTGTAAGTGGAATTCCAGGGTGCCTCCCTCATTTTTTACCCCCGAGGCTTCCCCCGCCGTGTGAAGGGCCACGCGTGTGGTAACGGCCTGATCTTCCGATACCTCGAGAAAATCCACGTGAATGAACGTATCCTTGAGGGGGTCCCGCTGCACCTCCTGGATCAACGCCGTCACCGTCTGTTCACCTTCACGAATGGTCACCAGGGGAGTCAAATCCGCCAATTGGCGCCAGAGCATGGCAAAGGACTTCGTGTCCAGGCTGACCGGTCGGGATTCGCCTCGGGCATAGATTACCCCCGGGGTGAATCCGGAAGACCGCAAACGACGATTGGCTCCGCGACCAAAGGCTTCACGGGAGCTTACAGCAATAGTGGGTTTGGACATTGTAGGTCTGAGGTCGAGGTGTGAACGGAGCCGGATCGGGATGTGAGAAAAAGAGAGGGAGCGTAGCGCTTGCCAATTGGAAATCAATCAAAAGATCAGAAAAATTCCTGATTCTGTTTACTGGATTCTCGAGGCTGGTTTCCGGGATTGAATCCAGCAAAGCGCGCTGGGCCAAGCTGGGATTTTCTGGGCACTGAAGCATGGGCTTAAAAAGTGAACCATGGATGCACAGGATTTAAAGGGTTCTGGTATTTAGAACGGTATGCCCGGGACTGTATGCCCTGGGTTCTGGGTACTGGGTACCGTGTAATCCGTGGTCCATCTCTTCAACCTCAGCCCTTGGTGAACTGTGCGTTCTGGCGAGTGTCAATCTTAATTACCCACTACTCCATTTTAGCCTTCAGCCTTTACCCTTCGGCTTTTTTCCCTCTGTCTTTGTGCCTTGGCGACAGCCAATTCATAATTCCTAATTGGCGCCAACGGCGCCTCCATCCATGTTCCATTTTCGATCACGATCAAAATCACGATTCTAAGAAATCTCAGCATCTCGGCAACTCGGCAACTCAGCATCTCTTATAACTCCTCATTCCTTATTCCCTTTTTGCCTTTTCCTTGGCGTTGCTTTGCGTTCTCTGCGAGAGGCGATCTCTTCTTCCTTATTTCAGCAGCCGGTTTCCCGAGCGAAGTAGAAAATTACCGGAAATGCGCAATACCCGGCTGTCAAAGGATTGACATTTGGTTTCAAACAATGATTGTGAGCCGTTCTTTCACATGGTGCCCGGTAGCTCAGCGGTAGAGCAGGTGGCTGTTAACCACTTTGTCGCTGGTTCGATCCCAGCCCGGGCAGCCATTCCCTCCTTTTGGCCGTCAAAAGGGGAAATGCTGATTATTTCCGCAAGGTGGTTGACCAAAGAAGGTTATCTCCTTTGTTTTGAACGAAAGTAGCGCCACAAACCCCATTCCCACCTTCCTCGTTTTGCCCGTTCCCTCCAGAGCTTCGAATGATGACAGAAAGGCATGACCGTGTTTGCAGCACTCGCAGAAAGTAGCTCATTGTTGGGAGAATGGTTTAAAACGCCATTGATCGTTAGCGTTGGGCTCGGTGTCGCTGCAAGTCTAATTGGGATTGGGGTTTGGGTTGGACGCGTCAATAGTGACCGCACAAATTTCAAAACCTTCATGAAGGATGTCGGGGAAAAGTTGGAAGCCATTCAAACCGACATAAAACAGATTTTCAAAATTTTGCCACCATCCGGGACCATTCGATCAGATAGCCCAATCCAATTAACCGAACTTGGCGAAAAAGTTTCCAAAGAAATCGGCGCTATGCAGTTCGCCAATGAACCTGTTCCTGTATTGGAAAATGAGGCCAAGGGCCTGGAGCCTTTTGAAATAGAATCGCTATCCCAGGATTATGTTTTTGGTAGGTTGCCAGAAAATTGGCGGAGGAATGTTGGTAGAGCCTCCTACAAGTTCGGCATCAACACAAAAGCTGTCTCTGATGTTCTTTGGGTCGTTTTGCGAGATGAGCTGCTAGCAGGCAAACAGAAGAAAGAAGGGAAGGGCAAAAGAGTCAGCCCTTGATGTTTGGTATTGACCGAGTTTCAAGGCCCTTTTATTGGCCAAAAATCGCCCGGAGCTTATTGTTGACGTCTGCGACACTGAACGCTTCCGGGTCGAAATCCGAGCCCACCCACTCCGCCATCTCCTCGTACTCCTCATGGTCCGGGTCCGCGAGAATGGCCAGCATATTGTAGAAGCCCCAGATCCCTCCGCAGTCCTCCGGTGGACAGGTGCGCTTCCCGGAGACGCACACCGGCAACCGCACGGCGGGGTCCCGAGGCAGGATCTTCTGCAGCGTGATCCGGTGGTACCAGCTGTCGCCGAAGTCGTACTGATACTCGATCCAGTCTTTCTCCCGAGTCAGAAGCTGGCGGATCCGGTACTTGCGCTCGTCGAGAAAGCGAGGCCCTCCGAACGGGTCCCCGTCATCCATCCACGGGTTGGGAAGCATGAACACCTTCCGGCCCTTGGTGAACATGTGGAGGTGACTGTCCTCCCAGCCCATGACCAGTTGCAGGACATCGTGCAGCCGGGAGAGCCGCATCGATGGCGAGACCTGCAAGCGGCGCCAGATGCGAGGCTTGGTTCCCTTGAGAGCAACCAGGAGTTGGTAGGTGTTGCGGGGTGGCTTCGAATATCGCGGCGGCATGTTGGAACCTGAGAGACTCAAACATAGAAAATAGAATTATGCCTGTCTACGCGATTCGGTTGAGGTGGCAATGAGTAAAAATTCTATTTTCTGCGTTTGAGCCCGAATTGCTTTTCATACCCACCCTACCCTTTTTCAACCCAGTCTTTCGATCGCCCCACCGCTTTCTGCCAACCTTGCACCCCTGTCTTTACGGCATGGCTATCCCCAGCGGGATCAAACCGGGCATCGACCTGCCACTGTCGAGCTATTTGCTCCTTGCTTTCCCAGAAGCCCGTGGCCAGGCCACACAGATAAGCCGCTCCCAGAGCGGTGGTTTCCGCTACTTTCGGGCGCACCACCGGGACATTGAGAAGGTCGCTTTGAAATTGCATGAGCAACCCGTTGAGGGATGCGCCGCCGTCTACCCTGAGTTCACTGAGAGAAATACCTGAATCCATTTCCATCGCTTTCACCAAGTCCATCGACTGATAGGCAATACCCTCCAAGGCGGCGCGGGCTATGTGGCCCGTGGAAGAGCCACGGGTCAGCCCGATGATGGTCCCGCGCGCATAGGGGTCCCAATGAGGTGAACCGAGTCCGGCAAAGGCGGGCACAAAGTAAACGCCCCCATTGTCGTCCTCCGACCGTGCCAGTTCCTCAATTTCGGGAGCAGTCTCGATGATGCCGAGTTGGTCTCTCAACCATTGCACTACCGCTCCGCCGATGAATACACTCCCTTCCAAAGCGTAATCGACCACACCGCCCACTTTCCAGGCCACGGTGGTCAGCAGATCATTATTGGATCGCACCATTTCGGAGCCGGTATTCATCAACATGAAACAACCTGTGCCGTAGGTATTTTTGGCCATGCCGCTCCGGTGGCAGGCCTGACCGAACAAAGCCGCCTGTTGATCCCCGGCAATGCCCGCGATGGGGATCCCGCCCCCGAAAAAGTCGGGGTTGGTAATCCCATAGACTTCACTACTGCTGCGCACCTCGGGCATGAGGGCAGCGGGAAGATCGAGCAAAGCCAGGAGTTCCTCATCCCACTGCAGGGTCTCGATATTAAAAGCCATGGTGCGGCTGGCATTGCTCACGTCGGTGACGTGCGCCTTTCCCCCGGTCAAATTCCACACCAGCCAACTGTCGATGGTGCCAAAGGCCAGCTCCCCGGTAGAGGCCTTCTCCCGTGCTCCCTCAATGTTGTCCAGCATCCAGCGAATCTTCGATCCCGAAAAATAAGCATCTATCACCAAACCGGATTTTCGCTGAATCAAATCGGCCTGCCCGGCCTCTTTTAATTCACGGCAAAAATCGGCCGTTCTTCGGTCCTGCCAAACGATGGCATTGCCAATGGGCTCCCCCGTCACCCGGTCCCAAACCACAGTGGTCTCCCTTTGGTTGGTAATGCCTATACCGGCAATATCGGAAGCGGTAGCGTTAATTTTATGCAGCGCCTCACGCGCAACAGCCAGTTGGGTGCGCCATATTTCCTGGGGGTCGTGCTCAACCCAGCCGGGTTTCGGAAAGATCTGCTCAAACTCCTGTTGAGCCAGGGCTCTGATGGAGCCTTTTCGGTCAAAAACGATGGCACGGGAACTGGTAGTCCCCTGATCGAGAGCTAGAATAAATTCCATAATCCTGTAGAAATATGAGGTGAAAAAATATTCGGGAAATCCTTACCAGAGGATAACGTAAAGGAGCGCCCCAATGGACCCGCCGAGAAGGGGACCCAAAACCGGTACCCAGGCATAGCCCCAATTCGAATCCCCCTTGCCCGCTATGGGTAGAATGGCATGTGCAATGCGCGGACCCAGGTCGCGAGCCGGATTGATGGCATAACCGGTCGTACCACCCAGCGATAACCCAATGCTGGTAATCAGCATGCCTACGATCAACGGGTTCAAGCCATCGGCAAATGAGTTTGCTCCTATGGCCAGTATGCCAAGCACCAGAATCCCGGTCCCGATAATTTCACTTACCAGGTTGGCCGGTGTGTGTTTCACCGCGGGTGAGGTGGAAAACACTCCCAATTTGGTTGATTGATCCTCAGTCTCCTTCCAGTGAGGTAAATATTGCAGGTAAACCAGCGTAGCTCCGATGATGGCGCCAATCATCTGGGCCACGATGTAGAGGGGGACATCCGCCCAGGGGAACTCCCCCGCAACGGCCAAGCCCACCGTCACTGCAGGATTGATGTGGGCGCCGCTAACCTGCCCCACGGCATAAATTGCTACCATCACGGCCAGACCCCATCCCACCGCTCCCATCAGCCATCCGCCCCGATGGGAAAAGGTCCTTGTCAAGGCTCCGCCCGCATTTACTCCGCAGCCAAGGACAATCAGAATCATGGTGCCGAGGATTTCTCCGAGAAAATTACCCATATTCCCGAAGCTTAGGAGCATTTCCCATCCTGGATCAAGTGGAGATTTGAGGTGTGGTAAAGTTAATCACCCGACCCCATGGATGCGCGGAGATTCGGGAGGGAGCCTCTTTAGGGATAGGGTCGGAAACAAAATTATGGTGTTGCCGACCCGACGGTTATTCCAATGGTTACCCAGACCACTCAAAAGCAGAAATCTAATACGTTCCAACGCGATTATTGCATGAAAATACCTTTGTTCTTCCTCCTCCCGGCGCTCGCCGCCCAATCCTTAATTGCCTCCTCAGCTTTCCCCGGGGACCGCGGCAGGGACCTGTGCACGGTCACCCGCGAAGATATCTGGGAGCGTGAGCCCAAGGGATTCATGGACGAATTTGTCCGTGTCGACCGGGATAAGGTCATCGGATTTGCTCTCTATACGCAACAGGCGGGGGTCATGAAAATGACGGCCCAAATGTTTCCCTTGAAACCGGGTGAGGACCGGGAGGTGACCTTGGAACTGAAACGCGGCGACCGCTGGGAAAAAACGGCCACTGCAAACGTGCAGTATCCAGGCTGGTTCGCCCATTTTCGCGTAGAGGATTGGGATGGCTCGAAAAACGTGCCCTACCGCCTTCGACACAGCGGAGGCGCGACATTCGAAGGCCTGATACGCCAGGACCCGGTCCATAAGCAGGAAATTGTAGTCGCTTCACTCTCCTGTAATTCGCGCCATGACAGGGGGGGCCGCGATTCCATCGTGAATAACCTCAAGCTACAGGATCCGGATCTTCTGTTCTTTGCTGGGGATCAGAGCTACGACCACCGGGAAAACACCTTTGCCTGGCTTCTGTTTGGCTGGCAGTTCAAGGAAATCATGAAGGACCGGCCCACTGTTGTTCTTCTGGACGACCACGACATAGGTCAGGGAAACGTGTGGGGAGAAGGGGGTATTGTGGCAGACAGCCCGGCGGGGAATTCCGGCGGTTACTATTGGCCCGCTGAATACGTGAAGATGGTGCACGATCAGGAAACCTGGCACCTTCCCGATCCCTTCGACCCGACACCCATAGGCCAGGGCATTCAAGTTTACTATACCAACCTGAGGATTGGCGGAGTCGATTTCGCCATCATTGAAGACCGCAAATTCAAGAGTGGACCCAAAGGAAAAATCCCGCCCATGGGACCCAGGCCCGATCACATCAACGACTCGAGCTACGATCCCGCCACAGTAGACCTGCCGGGCTTGAAACTATTGGGCGACCGCCAGCTCCATTTTCTCAGCCAATGGGCTCAAAACTGGGAGGGCGCAGAGATGAAAGCGGTCCTTTCCCAAACCGCTTTCGCCGGGGCCGTTCACCTCCATGGCAGCAGATCCGGCCGGTTGCTGGCCGACCTCGACAGCAACGGCTGGCCCCAGACGGGACGCAATAAAGCCCTGCGCGCCATCCGGCGGGCCTGGGCAGTGCACCTCTGCGGAGACCAACACCTGGCGACGGTGGTCCAACACGGTATAGAGAAATTCCGCGACGGTCCCTTCGGCTTTACCAACCCGGCCATAGTCAACACGATCTATGGACGCTGGTGGTGGCCGGAAAACGGAAGCGCCGGCGGCGGCCGACCCATCGACAACGAGCTGGAATGGACGGGTGATTTCTTCGATGGGCTACGCAACAAAATCACCATGCATGCCTACGCCAACCCGTCCTTTATTTCCATGGACGATGCCCGTGAAGTTTCCGCACGGAAGGGAAATGACAACCTGAGTGACGGCTATGGCCTGGTACGCTTTCACAAGCCCTCCCGAACCAGCGCCTTCGAATGCTGGCCTCGTTTCGTCGACCTGAGCGAGGGCGATCAGGCCCAGTATGCCGGTTGGCCCATCACCATCCGGATGGAAGACAACGATGGCAGGGAAATTTACGGTTACCTGCCGGAACTGGTTTTCAAGGACCTGTTCAACCCTGTCGTCCAGGTTGTGGAGGAGTCCACTGGCGATATCCTCTACTCCGTGCGCATTCAGGGCGACCGTTTCCTGCCCAAGGTCTACGCCGAAGGGAAATACACCGTCAGGGTCGGGAAAGACCGCCCCGACCAGTGGGAACAAACCGGGATCTTGCCCTCCTCCAGCAATATCGGGGTCGAGCTTTAGCCCCATTTATCCATACGGCATCTCAGAAACCATTACCTATCTCGCCTTTCGTATTTCCCTGGTTGCAGTTCATTCCAGCCAGGATGCGTTCTCGCAGGTCAATTTCGAATTACGGTTCATCCATGTTCCTTGCCGATCAAGATCACCATCAAGTTGATTTGCCTCGTACCCCTTCGTTTCCTTCGTAGATCCTTCTGCCTTCATCCTTTTTCCTTTTTTCTTTTTCTCCCCTCCCCCACATGACCAAAGCAAATCCAGCCAAAGACTACCGCGCCCTCCTCTTCGTCATGATGCTGCTGGAGATCGCCATCTGGGGAGCCTGGCAGCCCAAGATTTTCGCCTATATGGGGATGCTGGGATTCAGTAGCTGGCAAACGAGCCTGGTAGGGGCCGTGTTCGGAATTGCTTCCATTGTGGGGATTTTTTTCAGCAATCAATTTGCCGACCGCAACTTTTCCGCTGAACGCTTTCTCGCCTTCAGCCACGCCGTGGGAGGAACCGCCCTCATCGCCGCATCCTACGTAACCCACTTCTGGGGCTTCTTTGCCCTGTTTCTACTCTACGGCTTGCTTTACGTGCCCACCATTTCGGTGACCAATTCCCTGGCCTTTGCCCATCTGAAAAACCCGGCCAAGGACTTCGGCATTGTCCGCATGGGCGGCACCGTAGGTTGGATCGTAGTCAGTTGGCCGTTTATTTTCCTGCTCAGCGCCGAGGCGGGACCGGATCAGGTCCGTTGGATTTTCATCGTGGGCGGAATCATCTCCTATATCCTGGCCGTATTCAGCCTGTATTTACCGCATACACCACCTCGCAAGGACGTGGAAGGCCTGGACAAGCTGGCTTGGATCAAGGCAGGGAAATTGCTGGGCCTGCCTTTCGTCCTCATTCTCTTTATAGTCACCTTTATCGATTCCGTCATTCACAACGGCTACTTCGTCGTCTCCGACATATTTCTCACCTCACGAGTCGGCATCTCCGCAAACCTGAGCATGGTAGTGATGAGCATCGGACAAGTGGCGGAGATTCTCACCATGATCGTTTTGGGGTTGGTGCTGGCAAAGCTCGGCTGGAAGTGGACCATGATCGTCGGTATCCTGGGACATGGATTGCGATTTGCCACTTTTGCCTTTCTGCCGGATCTGGCCTGGATGATCATCGGGGTACAGATCCTTCACGGCATTTGCTACGCTTTCTTCTTTGCCGCCGTTTATATATTCGTCGATGCGGTTTTTCCCCACGACGTCCGCGCCAGCGCCCAGGGATTGTTCAATCTGCTCATCCTGGGCCTCGGCATGGTCGTGGCCAGCTTTACCTTTCCCCCATTGATGGAACACCTGAAACTCCCTGACGGCTCGGTGGATTGGCAGACCTTGTTTCTGGTCCCGACCGGCCTGGCCCTTCTGGCCATTCTCCTGATGGCCGTTTTCTTCAAGCCTCCCACCCCGCGACCGGTAGAAAACTAAAGGATATCAACCACAGAGGACGCAGAGAACATAGAGGGAGGGAGGAAAAATTGTAGGAGGGAGTTTATCCCCAAATAAATTTGAGGCCGTTTGGAAAAATCGGGGCATAAAGCCCCTCCTACAGCTTGGGGACACCCCAAACCCCGCTTTCGGGGACAGGAATGTCCCCCATCCGTTTGATAGGTTCGGGTTACACCTCGGGATACTCCCACTCGCCCCGGTAATCGCGCCTGAGCAGGTCGTTGGCCTTCTCATCGTGGAGAACCCGTTCCTTCCGGCCATCCCACTCGATGCCTCGACCCAGCTTGTAGGAGAGCATGCCGAGCAGGCTCAGATTGGTGGAGTAATGGATCTCTTCGATGTCACAAACAGGTTTGCCCCCGGTCTTGATGCACTGGAGAAAATTCGCCCAAAGTTCCCTTATGTTCTGCGAATCCGGATCGTTTAATTGAGCCTGTTCCCGCAATACCGGTTGGCTCTTGGCATGGGGATAAAACACCCAGCCATCACGCCAGCCCATGTGAAAGGTTCCCTCGGTCCCGTAGAAGTAGCAACCCACATTCTCTCCCTTCTCGGCGTTGTTGCCGGCAAAACGCCGGTGCTCCCAGGTAGCGGTAAAGTTTTCAAACTCATAAGAGGCAACTTGATGGTCGGGAGCGTCCCCGGTTTGTTCCCGCTCGTTGTAAACCGGCGGTCCCGCTATGGGCCGGCCCCCCGTCGAGAAAACCTTCCTGGGATATTTTTCACCCAGAATCCAGACGATCTGGTCGAGCCAGTGAATGCCCCAGTCCCCCAGGGTGCCGTTGGCGTAATCGAGAAACATGCGAAATCCCTTGGGATGGATGGCTCTGAATGAACCAGCCGGCAATGCTTCACAATAATGACGCAGGGGCGCCGGACCGCACCACATGTCCCAATCCAGCTCCTTGGGCGGGTCGATGTTCCTCAGGGTTTGTCGGGCCCCCCGCCATAGTGTACAAACGATCGCACCATCCCGACTTTCCCCAGTTTTCCCGATTGGATGAATTCTCGCCCCGACACGTTGTGCGGTGAAATGCGCCGGTGGGTTCCCACTTGCACTTTGCGGTCGGCCGCGCGGGCCGCATTCACCATGGCTCTTCCTTCCCGGATGGTGTGGCCGATCGGTTTTTCCACGAAGACGTGAGCGCCGGCTCCCACAGCTTCGATCATGATCAGGGGGTGCCAATGGTCGGGGGTCGCGACGATCACGATATCCACCGCTTCCTTGGCGAACAATTCCCGGTAATCACGGTAGGTTTTCGGCTCATCTCCCGTCAGTCGGGTGACGCGTTCCCGGGTCGGGTGCAAATAACGGTCATCCACGTCGCACAACGCGGTAATCCTGCATTCTCCGGAAGCCATGGCTTCACCCAAAATGTTGCCTCCCCACCAGCCCGTTCCGATCAAAGCAGTGCGGTATTTGGGCGCGCGGGATTGCGCCATGATGTTCGGCGCCGCAGCCAGGACACCCCCGGCCAATGCGGCTCCCTTAATAAATTCGCGACGTGTCTGTTTCATGCTGCACCCAGGCTTTGGTTCCCTCTATTCCCCATAACAGGGAAGGATGCCTTCGATAACTCCCCGGGGTCAAGCTCCCAGCCCATTCCCGACCCTGACACAAAACAATTCCTTTTGGTTAACCGCAGATTTCGCAAATGAGCACAGATGAATAACCAATGGTGGGTTCGAAAATCCGCCCTTAGTTCATTTCCAGTTGAAAATTCAATCCTTACTTATCCGTAGTTCCTTCTTCATTCCTAATTCCTCAGAGGTTTTCGATCACGATCAAGATTGGTGCCTGCGGTACCTTTTGTGGAACCCCGTTGGGGTTCGGTTCAGGGTAATTGGTAACCCAGCGTGCGCTAAGCGACGCTGGGCTTTGGAGTTTAACGCCTTTGGCGTAAAAGACAGATTATGGCGCCTCTCCCTCTGTGCTCTCTGTGTCCTCTGTGGTTATTCTATCTCCCCATCAACCCGGTCGCGATTCCTCGAGCAAAACCTCCACCACCCGGGAAAGCGAGGTAGCCGCCCTTGGATCGAGTCCATCGTAATAGTAGCGCACGCTCCCCTCCCCGTCGATGACCAGTATCAGGTTGCTGTGATAGATGGTATCGTTTTCCGGATCATCCCCATCCACCTCCCTGGTGAGAGGTTGGAGAAATTGCGATCTGATCACATCGGTCATCACCTCCATCTCGCCGGTCAACAAGGACCAGTTCGGGTCCGAACCGTATGCCTCGGAATACGCCTTCAAACGATCCGGGGTGTCGTTCTGGGGGTCGACGCTGAAGGAAACGTAGGCCACGTCGTCACGCGGTCCGAGTTTCTGACGAACCAGATCCAATTGACGGGTGAGGACCGGACACTCCGCCGGGCAGGAGGTGAACATGAAATTGGCCAACCAAACCTTCCCTTTCAAGGCCTCCGAGGAATACCGCTTGCCGTGCTGGTCGGTGAGGTCAAATTCTCCCACCTCCCAATAGTGGTCTATTTCGCGACCCAACGTCCCGCCTCCGCTATCCTGGCGGATAATGAAAATCGCGCCCGCCACCACCAGAACCGAGATCCCCAAAAGACTGAGCAATATCATCCGCATGGTCTTTCTCCTAATCAGGTTGAACCGAAACGCCAGCAAAATGCGCCCCGATATCCAAACCCAAAAACCAAAAAGCCCAATTAACCTTCCTCCTGATCTTGTCCATCCTGTCCATCCATGTTTAATCCTTGTCTTGTGTATTTTGTGCCTTTTGTGGCTATTTCCCTTATCCGTGCTCATCCGTGTAATCCGTGGTCCATTGCCAATTCCCCTTTGCCTACCACGGCGGAATTAAAATAGTGGAAGGATGAAAATGAATCGCCGTCAATTATTGAAATGGGGTGCTGGAAGCGCTGTGGCGCTGATGGCGGGCCGAGCCCATGCCCAAAATGCCGATCCTTCGACCCCGGCAGGAAAAATCGCCCGCGGCCCGATCCGCCAGTCCGTCATGGGTTGGTGCTTTCAGAATCACATGGACGCCCTGACTCTGGGTCGCCATTGCAAAGACATCGGCCTGGTTGCCATGGAGGGGATTTCGGCCCAACACTACCCGCAAATTAAGGACCTGGGTTTGGAAATCTCCCTGGTATCGGGAGGCCATGGGTTCCGATACGGGCCATGCAATCCGGAGTATCGCGAAAGGGTCCTGACCGGCCTGCGGGAGGGAATCGACTTGGCCAAAACCATCGGCTGCAAAAACGTCATTACCTTTACCGGCATGCGTTTCCCAGGCATGGACGATGAACAAGCGGCCCGGCGCTGTGTCGATACCTGGAAGGAAATTGTCCCCCATGCCGAGAAAAACGGCATCACCCTGGTCCTCGAACACCTCAATTCACGCGACGACTCCCACCCCATGAAAGGACACCCCGGCTACTTTGGCGACGACGTCGATTTCTGCGTCGAACTCATCGATCGGGTCGGGTCGGAAAATTTCAAACTACTTTTCGACGTTTACCACGTTTCGGTGATGAACGGAGACATCATTCGCCGCATTCGCCAGTACAAAGACTACATCGCCCATTACCACACCGCCGGCAATCCGGGCCGCGGGGAACTCGACCATACCCAGGAAATCAACTACCGTCCCGTTCTGGAGGCCATCCTCCAAACCGGCTACACCGGATACGTGGCCCACGAGTTTATCCCCACCTGGGACGATCCCATCGAAGGACTTCGCCACGCGGCGAAATTATGCTATTTCTGACCCCGTCTTCTTTTTCTAATCCCTGACACCCCCATTATCTCTCGCCAAGCACGCTAAGAACGCCAAGAAAAGGCATATAATTTTCCCTGCGGGGAAAAATGGGGAATGAGGATTTGGGAAACCTCACCGCAGGGAAAGTCCTTTACTTGGATTATCTTGACACAAGTATGACCTCCACAAACTGTTTTCACTCTTTTCGGGATGTAGCTCAGTCTGGTAGAGTGCGCCGTTCGGGTCGGCGAGGTCGCTGGTTCAAGTCCAGTCATCCCGACCAACCTCCACCCATTGCTCTCGATTACGGTTTTCAACAAAACTCCGCGCCTGCCTGTGAATTCTGTGCCTTTTGCGGCCGGACATTCCTCCAAATCCTGTTCGCTCCCCGCGAATTTCATGAAATGTGGGGGCTAGGGGCCAAATTTATTGCCAGGGCCACAGCCATTCTGTGGGCAATTTGCCTTTACCAACCACTGCATTCTGCAGCTCAGGAAGCTCCACCCAATTTCGTGGTTTTATTCTGCGACGATCTGGGTTACGGCGACTTGGGTAGTTTTGGTCACCCAACTATTCGAACACCCGAGTTGGACCGAATGGCCGCAGAAGGCCTGAAGTTTACCCAGTTCTATTCTGCAAACGCCGTTTGTTCCCCTTCGCGGGCCAGCCTGCTCACCGGTCGCTATCCACACCGGCATGGTACGCTGAGAGTCTATTTTCACCACCACGAAACCGGCCTGAATCCGGATGAAATTACGCTCGCGGAAGCGTTAAAGCCACATGGCTATTCCTCCGCCTGCATCGGGAAATGGCACCTTGGCCATAAAGAACCCTTTCTCCCGCTCAACCAGGGATTTGATACCTACTTCGGCGTTCCTTACAGCAATGACATGGCGGTGGACCCCGCCATGGCTTTTTCCAAAAATGCCATCTTCGGACGGGATTGGTCCCTCGACCGGGTTCGGGCCTTGGATTTTGAGGACAACAAACCACCGCGCAACCTGGTTCCCCTCATGCGAGGCAACGAGGTGGTGGAATTTCCCACCGACCAAACCCTGCTGACTCAACGATACACCGAGGAAGCGATCTCATTTATCAATGAGAACAAAAATACCCAATTTTTTCTCTATCTGGCTTACACAATGCCCCATATTCCTCTCTTTGCCTCGGACGGGTTTAAAGGCCAAAGCCCTCGGGGCCTTTACGGGGATACCGTGGAAGAAATCGACTGGAGTGCCGGGAGGATTCTCCGGGAACTCAAAGAATTGGATCTCGCCCACAACACTTTCGTGCTCTTCACCAGCGACAACGGCCCGTGGTTATCCGTTAAACTGCGCGGGGGTTCGTCCGGACTGCTCAGAGGAGGCAAATTTACCACGTGGGAGGGCGGGATGCGGATGCCCGCTATCGCCTGGTGGCCTGGCAAAATCAAGCCCGGAGTCACTTCGGAGTTAGCCGCCACCATGGATGTCTTCACCACTGCCCTCCGGCTGGCCGGGGCCGAGTTGCCGCGCGATAGAAAGATCGACGGAAAAGATTTGCGGGATCTGCTTTTCGAGGGGGCGCCCTCCCCCCGAAAGAATATGGCCTTTTTCCGCCGGGATGACCTGCAAGCTTATCGATCCGGTCCCTGGAAAATTCATTTCAAGACACAACCGGAAAATGGAGGCCAATCCAGCCCTCCCCTCGATATTCCTCTCCTTTATCACCTGGAGGAAGATCCTTCCGAACAATTTGACCTCAGCTCCCAACATCCGGACCTGCTCAAACGCCTCGGAACCGAAGCCGGCCCGTTCAAAAAGATGCCCTGAGGCGCCCGGTTCAAGCCACCCAATCCGCTAATGGGAACACCCGGAGTTGAAATTGATCGCAACGAAATTTGTGAGACATGCGGGCGAGAGGACAAAGAGGGGTAACAGTACCAAAGGCTCTATCTTGATCGTAATCATGATCGTAACCAAGCGAAGCGACATCTTACAATTGAAACATGGATGAACAGGATGGACAGAAAGTTATGGTAAATGGAGGACGCCCACCAGGAATTCAACCGATTCAAAGGTCTGGTTTTTACGCCAACGGCGTTGAACTCCAGAGCCCAGCGTCGCACAGCGCACGATGGGTTGCCGATCATTCATACGGTCGAATCCCAAAGGGGTTCCACAAATAAAATCCAAAACTGTAACGCCATGTACAAGTTTATCGCCCTGATCGGGCTTGGATTCGGTCTATCGTCAGTGGCTCTCGGGCAAGCGGATCCCACCCGATTGATTTCGATGGATCGACTGGACTGGGATACCGTGGCTCCCGGAGTCTGGCGAGCCCAGGTGGGAGAAAAGGAATGGGGTGCCCTGGACTTCGCTTCCCCGCCAAATTGGCAAGCCCTGGTCGAACTGGGGACAGTGGGATTTCCATTTGAAAAAGCGGCCTGCCTCGGTCAACGCGGGCCTTCCCACACCCATGTCCGTCTTCCCCTCAAAGAAAATGAACGCCTCTACGGTATGGGCCTGGAGTTCAAGGGCGCCAACCGCCGAGGACAGGTCTATCATTTGAAGGTAGATCATTACGGAGGGGTAAAAGGCTACACCCATGCCCCGGTGCCCCTATATTTTTCCAGTGCCGGTTACGGCGTGCTCCTGAACACCGCCCGGCGTCCGACCCTGCACCTAGGGGTATCCAACCGCAAGGACAGCCGGCTGCCTCCCCGTTTTGACAGAACTACCCAGTCCGAACTTTGGCGAGCCCGACCGCTTTCCGATGCTGTAGAGGGTAGCGTAGACGGACCGGGCCTGGAGGTCTACGTCTTTGGGGGGCAGACCCCCTTGGAAGCGGTGCAGCGCTACAACCTCTACTGCGGCGGCGGTGTCCTTCCTCCCCGCTGGGGTTTGGGCTTCTGGCACCGCATGCATACCCGAAGCACCGAGCAAGACGTGCTTCAGGAAGTGGCCGACTTTAAAAAATACGACTTTCCTCTCGATGTCATCGGGCTTGAACCCGGTTGGCAAAGCGCCGCCTATCCCTGCACCTTTGATTGGGATAAATCACGGTTTCCCGACCCCGGGGGCTTCCTCTACAAGCTGTTGAAGCAAGGCATCCGCGTAAACCTCTGGGAGAATCCCTACGTACATCCGAAATCCACCCTGTATGATGCCATAAAACCCTACACCGGGAGCCACACCGTGTGGCTGGGTGAAGTACCCGACTACACGCTGCCCGAAGCACAGAAGATCCTATTGGATCATCACAAGAGAAATCACCTGGATCATGGGGTGAGCGGATACAAAATAGACGAAGTGGACGGTTTCGACGCTTGGCTCTGGCCTGACCACGCTAATTTCCCCTCCGGTTACGACGGGGCTCAAATGCGCCAGTTATACGGTCTGATACTTCAGAAACTATTTATGGATCAATTCCGGGCCATGAACCAACGCACCTACGGCCTTGTGCGCGGATCGAATGCCGGAGCAAGTTCCCACGGCTTTGTCATTTATAGCGATTACTACGAGCACCGAGGCTATGTCACCGCCTTGACCAATTGCTCCATGGCCGGGGTGCTGTGGACCCCGGAAATCCGCAGCGCCCGCACCCCTGAAGAATGGTTGCGACGCTTTCAATCGGTGGCATTTTCCCCCATGTTGCTGCTCAACGCCTGGTATTCAGGTAACAAACCTTGGAGTTTTCCCGAAGTAACCAACGAGGTGCGCCAGGTAGTCCAACTGCGCGTTCGACTCCTGCCCTACCTCTACACAGCCTTCGCCGACTACCAGCAAAAGGGCATACCACCCTTCAGAGCCATGGTGCTCGAATGGGACCATGCCGACAACGGGCCCGATTCGGATGATCAGACCAATGGCATGGCTATTGCCCGGGCCGAAATGCAACGGCTGGAAAGAACCGACCAATACATGATGGGGCCCTCCATTCTCGTGGCGCCGGTGTTTAGCGGAGAAACCTCCCGTGAAGTGGCGCTGCCAAGGGGCAACTGGTACGATTTCTACACCGGAACAAGGGTTGGCAACGGGGAGACCATCACCATCCAAACCGAACTCGGGAAAATACCCCTCTTCGTCAAAGACGGCGGAATCATTCCCCTGATGCCCTCCGTAAACAACCTGGCCGCCTTAGGCAAAAACATCCCGTTGGAAGTCCGGCACTACGGATCCAAACAGGGAACTTATGTCCTATACGACGACGACGGGGAGACCTTTGATTATGAAGGAGGCGAATTCTCTAAAACGGAGTTGCGGGTCGTCGTCCGCAATGGAAGCTTGATGGGAACCCAGGGCGCCGCCCTTGGAAATTGGACCTCGCGCTACGGTGAAATCACCTGGAAATTCATGACCCGATAAAGGCGCCGGGGGCGCCAAGAGGAAAGAGGAAAGCCCCAGGAAAAAGGGGTCAAACGCGAATGGCGCTTAGTTAAGCACGTTTGTAGAGGAATGTAGTATGGACGCCAGTCGGGGTCATGCCGTAGAAAAGTGATGCCTTACGGAAGAAAAAGGGTCAGGTCTTAAAAACTGTATTCCGTTGCACTCCATACACTTTTACAAGACGACCGACCCTGTAAGGCATAACTTTTTACGTCTTGACCCCTTCCTTGGCCGGCTGATCCGCTCTGCGAAGTGGTCCTCCCGGCTTATCCGGATAAGGTGTGGTGGTGGCGAAAATGAGCTTGGCCCCACTGGCCTTCAACTTGCGCACGATGACATTGAGGTTGGCTTCGTATTCCACGATATCAGACTGCTGCGGATGAGCCGGGTCGGTACTGTTGCGACCCGTTTCCGGATGCACGTGCTTCAGATCGTGCAAACCGAAGTTGAAATGGATGAGGTCGAAATCGCCCGAGGCCAGCCATTCGTCTATCATTTGCACGCCCCGCTTGGTTCCCTCGCAATTGATCCACCCTCCGCCATCGTTGAGAGGCCGATTTATATCCACTTGGCCGTCGAGCATGCCCTGCAAGACGGGCGTGTAACCGAGGGAAATGGAATCGCCGATGATCAGGACCTGGGGAAGGTCTTCATTTGGATCGGTTGCCTGGAGCAGGGTAAGGCCCAGGAAGAAAAAGAGCGCCAAGAGGTACGGCTGTTTTAATCTAAGGTTAATTTTCATAGTTTAACGGACTATTGGATACTAATAATTAACCACGGATAGGGAATTAGGAAGTTAACCGCAAAAAGCACAAAATTCACAATTCCTAAATCCTGTGCATCTTGTGCATCCATGTTTCATTCCAAATCCACGTCTTTGCGACCTTGGCGCCTTTGCGAGATTCATTTCCCAAATCCCAGTTCTCCTCCCTCTGTGGTTAATCCACTTAATCCGTGGTCAAACATCCATTGCTTTGATCATTTATTTCCCACCAAAGTTAGAAAATTCATCGGATTTATAATGCGGATGCCACGAAACTCATTCAGTGGGAGCAAATGCTTTTTGTCACCGCTGACCAGGCATTCGGCCTCGGCAGCCAGCGCACATTCCAGGACCATGTCATCAAAAGGATCAGCCGTGGCCCCGGTTACCCGCTCGACCGGAAAGACGAGTTCCGCTGCCTCAGCCAGAGCGGTGATCCAATTCACGGGACTGCGGTCTGAATATTGGGGGAAGAGGTCCCAATAGGTATCTTCATACTCTGCTAAAAGCGGAGGACTGATAAAGGCTTGAAACTTACCCTCAGCCCAAGAAACCAGGCATTGGTGGGGTGGTCCTTTCCAATAACAAGCGCTGACCACCACATTGGTGTCCAGCACTACGTTCATTCAGTTCTGCGTTGGCGGATACGGGCCACGGCCTCCTCCACTGCAAGTTCATCTTCTTCCCTGAGTTCGGGGAGAGCATAACCGGCTTTCAGAAATTTTCTAACCCTGGCAGCGGTCAAGGGCCTGTGCTTGCGCATTACTATCAGGCCATTGCTGCAACCCACTTCCAACTCGTCTCCGGGCCGAATCCGGGCCAATTCTCGAATCGCGGCCGGAATAACCGTTTGCCCTTTGCTCGATACCTTTGTAAGCATGAAGTAAAATTAGTCTTACTTTTTGAGAGGTCAAGGGAAAGGTAAAATCCGGAAGTAAGCCAAGCCCGGATGTCTCACAAAATTCGTAGCGAACGGAGAGCGAATGCTGGTGCGGGTTTCGAGTAGATTCGCGGGTGAAGCTGGGTCGACACCCCGCAAAGACGGCCTGCATCTGTGCGGAGCACGGGCAGGAAATCCAACGAAGTCCGCGCCAGTGCCGATATTCCGTAGCGCAGTAGAAAATTTGTGATACATGCGGGTTAGCCAGTAATTCGGGCTCAGTCGCACAATGTTACCCTGAATAGAGGGGTGAGTGGTAGCACATATGTCTCAAAATAGAGTAAATAGCGTTATATTTCCAGGGTAGTGGGATTAAATTTTAAGGTTTTCCGTAACGACTCAGGTCTCCTGAACAATCGTCCGCATGGAAGTTTTATTGTTAGCCTATTATGAAACTGCAGGAGGGGGTTTATCCCCCGATCTTCCAAATGGCCTCATTGCAATCGGTGCGTAAAGCCCCTCCTACAGTTCTCTCAATCACCATCCCGGGAAAATTTTATCGCTTCATCTTTTTATCCTTTTACCTTCATCCATGAAGCAAAGCCCAATTTCAATTTCTCATACTTTCCGACGGTTCAGGCGGGAAATTCTACTTGGTAGACGAGGGTAAGGCGTTTATATCAGCTCTTATGAACCGCAGAACCTTTCTTCAAACCTCCCTGGCAGGGTTGCCTTTGGCGGGGTCGGCCTCACTGGGAAATGCCGCTCCCTCGCCTGAGGGTACGCTGCGCGGCAACCCCATTGCCCTATCCACCTATTCCCTGTGGCGCTTCCGCAACCATGATTTGCGCGACCTGCACCGTTGCATCGATATGGCCAGCGACTTCGGCTTCGATGGGGTCGAGTTGCTCCTCTACCAATTTGAACAGAACGACCTGCTCAGCAACGCCTACCTGCAATCCCTCAAGCGGCGCGCCTTCCGTCTGGGGCTGCCCCTCTGCGCCATGTCCACCCACCAGGGATTCGTTTCCCCGGACCGCGACAAGCGGCAGCGCAATATCGACCTGACCATCGGGCAGATCGAGCTATGCGCCCGCCTGGGCATACCCACCATGCGGGTGAACACGGGCCGATGGGGCACCTCCTCTAGTTTCGATGAGTTGATGGCCAACAAGGGGATAGAGCCTCCCTTGGAAGGTTACACGGAGGAGGATGCCTTCCCCTGGGTCATCGAGGCCTTTGAAAAGTGCATTCCAGCAGCGGAAAAGCACGGGGTTGTCCTGGGTCTGGAAAACCACTGGGGACTCGGCCTCACCGCCAAGGGCGTTCTTCGCGTCGTCCAGGCCATCGATTCACCCTGGATGCAGGTCACCCTCGATACGGGTAATTTCCTGGAAAGGCGCTACGAGCAACTGGAGGAATTGGCTCCCCACGCCTACTTCGTGCAGGCCAAGACCTACTACGGCGGCGGGCAATGGTATACCCTGGACATGGACTACCCGAGAATCGCCCGCATGCTGCGCGCCCACAACTATCGGGGCTGGGTTTCCCTGGAATTCGAAGGCATGGAGGACTACCGCACCGCCATCCCCAAAAGCCTGGCCCTGCTGCGCTCCGCCTTTGCCTATTGAGAAAAGTTTAAGCACAAAAGACTCAAAACATGGATGAACAGGATGGACAGGATGTTATGGTAAATGGAGGGCGCCCTCTGAGAATTCAAGTATCTCAAGGCCAATTCATTCCTCTAAGATGTCTGCCATTTGTGCGCGGGAGAAGGGGTCAAGACGTAAAAAGTTATGCCTTACAGGATCGGTCGTCTTGTAAAAGTGTATGGAGTACAACGGAATACAGTTTTTTTGACCCGACCCTTTTCTTTCGTAAGGCATCACTTTTCTACGGCATGACCCCGACGGGCGTGCAAGGGAATTTCTGGGACACCACACTAGCTGGTGGCATTCAAAGTACTGACGTGTCCATAATTCAGGATCCGTTCATCTGCGGTTACCAGGGTAAGTTGGTGTTCCCGGGCAATGGCGACCAAAATCCTGTCAGCGGGATCTTTGTGAAAGGTGCCCGGCAATTGGTAAGCCCCGACGGCTGTCTGGTGCGAGAGCTCTATCGAATTACACTGCAAGGCTTCGAGCGAATCCTCGATCCAAGATTCCAGATCCCCCTCCAGTTCCAGCAATCCAACCTGAACGAGACGGGAAATTTCCAATGATGAAATAGTCGCTACAAACAAACGTTCCCCCGCTTTTTCCAAACGCCGCATCGCCTTCCCGCCGATCCGATGCGGCTCCACCTGGGACCATATCCAAACATGCGTATCCAATAATAGACTCATGAGGAAATTTCCCATTCCTGGTCAAAATCGGCGCGGACGATGTCGCCTTTAATGCGCATGCGCTTCTTAAGAGAACCAAACTTGCGGGGGGGAGGATTGTCGTATACCGGCTCGATCCTGGCCAGGGGATGGCCTCGCCATGTAATCAGGACCGGTTCATGCTTCCGCTGAGCTTCCTTCAGGATGGAAATGCAACGAGCTTTGAAGTCCGAAATCATTACCGTCTTCATTTTCACAACCTACCTGGTCAAGTGACCTGGTCAAGAATAAAACCAGACCCTGAGGCGGTACACTTCAAAGTGCTGTTTGACACTGGCCGGTGAGGATGTCTGATTGAGCCATTTCCACCAGTTAAAATGAATCCGACCATGCAAAGAAACAAAAGTAAACCAAAGGTCAGTACAAGCCTTCTCTACGGCATCGTCATAGCCATTGTGGCAGGTGTTCTCTTTGGAGGGTTCGCGCCGTCCTACGCCACGCACACCAAGATATTCGGTGAGGTATTCCTGAACCTGCTCATGATGATAGTGGTGCCTTTGGTCATCCTGTCCATGATAGTAGGGATAACCAATTTAGGGGATATCCGAAAAATCGGCCCCATCGGCGGACGGACCGTGCTCTACTACATGGCCACCACTGCCATTTCCGTCCTCCTCGGGATAGTATTGGTCAACGCTATCCGGCCGGGAAAGGGGCTATCGCAGGGAGAGGAGCGATCCGATCTGAACTACCGGTTGGTTGGCGACCAAATGCGCACGGTTGAAATGGATGGGGAATTTCGCCGGACCTATAACCCGAATTACGTCCTTACCCTTATGGATCAGAACGTGCGGGGGGAGGTGGAATCGATTTCGGAAGGGGTGGTTACGGTAGAATCGTGGCAGTTGCTGTCTGAAGATGCCCAATACGTCACCACGGATAATGGCGAACGGCTCTTGTTTGTTCAGGGCAGTCCCGTCAACCTGGCGCTGGAAAGCTCGGGCAGCGGATTGAGCATCGACCTGCCCATCGCCTCCAGGATGTCGGGGAAAACGGAGCGGACCATGGGCGGCACCATCAAGGAAGTGTTCCTCGGCAATGAGGAGACAGGCAAGGAGGGAATGATCCCCTCCAATGTCTTTAAAGCCATGGTGCACACCGATATTCTGCCCTTGATCTTTTTCTCCCTCCTCATCGGCGCCGCCTTGTCCACTCTGGGCGACCGGGCCAAACCGGTCATCGTCATCATTACCGGGTTGAATAGCGCGGTGATGAAACTGGTTCACTGGATCATGTATTTCGCGCCCATCGGCATCTTTGGTTTGGTGGCGGGCCGGATCGGGGAGGCGAAGGGATTCGCCGGGTTCTTGCCCGAACTCCTCGCGGTGGGCAAATACAGCGCCACCATCCTGTTGGGACTCGGTATACACGGAATAGTCATATTGCCGGTAATCCTCCTGATCTTTGCCCGCAGGAATCCCCTCAACTACTTCCGGGGGATGGCGACGGCCTTGCTCAATGCCTTTTCCACGGCGAGTTCGAGCGCAACCCTTCCCCTGACCATGGAAGGGGTCCAGGTCCAGAATGGAATTTCCAAACGCACCTCCAGTTTTGTTCTTCCCTTGGGGGCAACCGTCAACATGGATGGCACCGCCCTCTACGAGGCGGTAGCCGTTATGTTCATCGCCCAGGTCTATGGAATTTCCCTGGATCCCGCCCAACAGGTGGTGGTGGTTCTGACCGCCACCCTGGCCGCAATCGGCGCCGCCGGAATCCCGGAAGCGGGCCTCGTAACCATGGTTATAGTCCTCCGGGCGGTGGACCTCCCGGTGGAGGGAATCACCTTGATTCTGGCCATCGACTGGCTACTCGACCGGTTCCGTACCACGGTCAACGTTTGGGGAGACAGCATCGGCGCAGGCGTGATCGAGACCTATGAAAACAGAGGGGGAGCGCCTGCGGCGCCAATTAGGAATTAGGAATGAAGAATTAGGAATTGGATCCATCAAGAGGCTATCCTCTTGTGGGATACTTGACGCCTTTCTCATTGATGAGGGAAGGCTTTACCGAAAACCACTGGTCCATGGCATCCCGATAACCTTGCTCCTCTTCCAACCGTTCGGAGAGTAACTTTCCCACGTAACGGGAAACACTGGTGTTGTGCTCCGCCGCAAAAACCTTTGCTTTTTGTGCGAGTTCCTCGGGAAGGGTTATGGTCACATTTTTCATTACAGGAAGGTCGTGTAACACGGATTTTGTGTCAAAACTACCCTTTTTCTCCGTAGAATGGGGCTGGTGTCCCCTCCCATCAGGAGGAGGAATTCGGTTTTTCCAGCATGCGGCTGAGGAAAGGCAACTGTTCGCGGTGTAATACCAGCAGGGCGGCAGCACAGACCCAAACTGCCAGACCGAGGAGAAACAGGGAGAGTAGATCTCCTTCGAAACCGATTTCGGTGCAATGGCCGATAATGGCTCCGGTCATGATTCCCCAGGCCAGCATGGCGCCGTAAACCACCGTTCCCGGAACGAGAATCAGTATTGCGGCAACGAGTTCAAGTATCCCGATGAGTATTCTTCCCGCGGGCTCAATGTTGAGCGCGGAAAAAATCTCCACGGAGTCCGGGTGCCCGGTAAATTTGAAATACAGGGTCTGGGTGAAAATGACGGCAGTGAAAAGGCGAAGTATCCAGGAGGCTACGGTTTTTATCATAATCAAGATAGCTTTAGTTATTAGTGGAAGCCAGGCTCTGGGCATCCAGGAGCGGCGCCAGGGTGCTGTCTTCGGGAATAAAGAGGTTCTTCATGGTAAGTTCATCGAAGGAACGGCGGCCGCTGGCAGCGAGCAGTTCGTGCAAATCGTGTTCCAAATTGTGCACATAGTTCCTGACCCGCAGGGATTTTGTAGGGATATCGAGCCCTCTCTGTAAAGCGGGGTCGTGGGTTGTAATGCCTATGGGGCAGGTATTCTCGCCGCATTGCAAGGCTTGGATGCAACCTAGGGAGAGCATGAATCCCCGCGCCGTGTAAACGGCCTGGGCTCCGAGGGCAAAGGCCAGCATTTGCCGACCGGGATTTATCAGTTTACCCGCGGCCATCAGCTTGAGCCGGTCACGGACCCCAGCCTCACACAAAATATTGTTTACCCGGGCCAGAGCGGGAAAAAGCGGAACTCCCACCCTGTCCATGAACGCCTTGGGAGCGGCGCCGGTTCCTCCTTCAGCCCCGTCCACGGACATATAATCGGGGAATATGTCTTGGCGCGTCATCTCACCGACCAAGTCTTCCACCTCCTCGAAGGATCCCACGCAGAACTTGATTCCCACCGGAAGTCCGGAAACCTCCTGGACGCGGCGTATGAAGGATACGGTGGTCGATTTGTCCTTACACTCCTTGTGGTGGGGAGGGGAAATCACGTCTTTGCCCATGGGAACACCGCGCAACTCGGCAATTTCCGGCGTCAGCTTTTCCTTGGGAAGCAGGCCCCCCTTACCGGGCTTGGCCCCTTGGGAGAGTTTTATTTCGATCATCTTTACCTCATCCTTGCCGGCCAGATCCCGCAGCTTCTCCTCATCGAGAAATCCTTCCTCATCGCGCACGCCGAACTTGGCCGTTCCCATCTGAAAGATGAGATCGCATCCTTCCATCAAGTGGTACTTGGGGTAACCGCCTTCACCGGTATTCATGGGAATTCCGGCCATTTTGGCACCGCGGGCCAGACAGCGGACCGCCTGCTCGCCCAGGGACCCGTAACTCATGGCGCTTATGATGATGGACTTTGTTATGGTATAGGCGTTCTTAATGCCCCGCTCCTCCCCGTAGGTAAGGGAAAAGGGAATGAGATCCTCCCGATCGGTCGGGTACATGGAGTGA
The DNA here is from genome assembly GCA_964291575.2 of Opitutales bacterium. Lineage (GTDB taxonomy): Bacteria > Verrucomicrobiota > Verrucomicrobiia > Opitutales > UBA2995 > JAABVD01. Next base: position 978,870 of record OZ219851.1, read on the forward strand.
CGTATCTTGATCTCCGTGGAATCGAACTGCTTCAGAGAACCAAAAAAGGAAGCCGAATCGATATCCTTGGCCTTTCGATAAATTTCGGCCCGTTCCACCCGGTTGAAAGGGCGTTCCTCCGTATCGCTGGCAAACAGATACTGGCGCAACTCGGGGCCGACGCTTTCGATCAGGTATCGTCCCTGGGCCACGATGCCAAAGTTCCGCAGCAAGGAATGCTCCGTCTGCACGTACAGGAAAAAGTAATTTACGATGGACAGGAAAAGGAAGGCTACGGTGAAAAAATGTAAGTAGAAAGAGAGGAATTTCCCGCCGAATAAAAAGAGAACGGCCAGGACCGGCAAAGCCAGGTTTACGAACTTTGCCAGGCGGTGGAAATCAATGGTGAGAGAAGCCATGGGAGTGCGGCAAGGAAGGGGCAGAAATTAGAATCTGATTGGTCGGATAGCAAACTGGAAATTTCCTCCCCCCGGGCTTGTGAAACGTTTTCACCGAGAGGCCATCAAGGGGTGTAAGAGAGAGGAATGGGAATGAAAATTATTCCTCCGTTTGAAGGAACGGCCCTTCAGTCCCAGGATTCAACCCCGGGTCCGGGCGCTCCTTGAATTTCTGCAAAACCCACAGGAAGCAGGTTGAATTAATGACCAGGGCTATTGAGTCGGCTATGGGAAAGGCATACCAGACCCCGTCCACCCCGAGCTTGGGCGGAAGAATCAACAACAAGGGCAAGACCAACAGAAACGTGCGGTTCATGGTCAGAAACAAGGCGTATTTTGCTTTTCCCAAAGCTTGGAAGGTCCCGACGACCATAATGGGAATACCCACTACCGGTATGACGATGGCCAATTTCTCAAGGGCGGACACCCCTTCCGCCAGGAGGACCGGATCGTTGGTAAAAACGCCGATGAAGGTAGAGGAAAACGTTTGGATGAGCAGCCAGAGGACCAGGAGGTAAAGGGTACAGATCGACATCCCATAGAAAATGGTCTGCTTGGCCCGCTTTATCAATCTGGCCCCAAAGTTGTAGCCGATGATGGGCAATGCGCCAGCCTGGAGACCGAATATCGGCATGAATATGAACATCACGGTCCGGTTGCACATGGCATAAACCGAAATCGCTGTTTCACCCCCGTATTGCAACAGGATGCGGATGACGAGACTTTGAACGAGACCACCACTGATATGCATGACCAAAGTGGATAAACCCACCGCGGATATCTCCCGGGCAATAGACCCGTTAAAACGGAGGTGTGAGAAATGGAACGCCAAAGAACTTTTTCCCGAGAAAAGATACCAGGCCATAATAACTGAAGTGACGAGATTGGCGCACACCGTGGCCCAGGCCGCCCCACCGATACCCAGGCCCAGGTAGTAGATGAAAACCGGGTCCAGCAAAACATTCACCAACGCTCCCGTCACCATGGAGAACATGGCCATCCGCGCGTTGCCTTCGGAACGCACCAGGTTATTCATGGCCACGGTGAAGATGGAAAGGGGGCCTCCCAGGAGGAGTATGGAGAGGTATTGGGAAGCGGGTTCCAGAACCTGCTCGCTGGCGCCCGTCATCAAGAGAAGCTGTTTTGTGCCCGTCATGGCCAGAACCATGGCCACGACCCCCAGAACCAGCGCCATGAAGAGCATGGTCCCCAGAATCCAATTGGCCCTTTCCATGTCTCCCTTCCCCAGGGTCCGGGATACCGCCGTTCCCCCGCCCACTCCGATAAAAAGGGAAAAACCCATTAAGAGAAAAATGGCAGGTATGCTGGAGGCCAGGGCGGCCAATCCAACCGGTCCCACAAAACGGCCGATAAATACGGCATCGACCAGGTGGTAACTGGCGATCACCAGCATGCTCACCACCGAGGGAGCCGACATTTTCCAGATTAAGGAAAGAACGGGCATCTGGCCCAATCTGGCGCTGTGAGACTTCATAATCGGACAATCGACTACCCCGACCGCGCTGGCAAGGGGTCAATATCAGTAGCCGGTAATCAGTAATCAGTAATCAGTGGTCAGTGGTCAGTGGTCAGTAATCAGTGGTCAGTGGTCGGTAATCAGTGGTCAGTGGTCGGTAATCAGTGGTCAGTGGTCAGTGGGCGGTAATCAGTGGCAAAAGGGGCGTCAAAGGCTCAATTCAGGAACGGACTCTCGCAGACCGCAAAGCAACGCCAAGGCAGGGAGGACCAGATTAATCACAGAGGGGGAGAGGCGGTCTTGGCGCCTCTCCCCCCTCTGGATTCTCTGTGGTCAAATATTATTAAGACGATATACTAAATGTCGTAATACATGTAGTATTCGATCGGATGGGTCCTGAGGCGGACCTCATCGTATTCATCGCTCTTGAGTTCGATAAAGTTGTCGATGAAGTCTTGGGTGAAGACATCTCCCTTGAGGAGAAAATCGTGGTCGGCGGCCAAGGCATCCACTGCTCCCTTGAGGCTATCCGGAACGTGCTTGAGGTTGACCGCTTCCTCCGCCGGAAGATCGTAGAGGTTTTTATCAACGGCTTCACCGGGATCGATCTGGTTTTGAATTCCGTCCAGACCCGCCAACATTATGGAGGAGAAGGCGAGGTAAGGATTGGCCGATGGATCGGGGCACCGGAACTCTACCCGTTTTGCTTTGGGGCTCTGGCTGTAAGTGGGAATCCGGCAAATAGCCGAGCGGTTGCGGGCCGAGTAAGCCAGGATGACCGGCGCTTCAAAACCGGGAACGAGGCGCTTGTAGGAATTATTGGTCGGATTGCTCAGAGCGCAAAGCGCCGGGGCGTGTTTGAGGATCCCACCGATGTACCAAAGCGCTTCCTGGGAGAGCCCGGCATAGAGATCGCCCGCAAAGAGCGGCTGGCCATCTCTCCACAACGAACTGTGCACGTGCATACCGGAACCGTTGTCATTAAATAGCGGCTTGGGCATGAAAGTCACCGTTTTGCCGGCGCGAAAGGCCACATTCTTCACAATATACTTGTAGAGGCACATTTGGTCTCCCATGGAAAGAAGCGGGGAGAATCGGAGGTCGATTTCGGCTTGTCCGGCCGTGGCCACCTCGTGGTGTTGCGCCTCCACTTCGAGGCCCAAATCGATCATGGTCGTCATCATCTCGTTGCGAACATCCATGTGTTTGTCCAAAGGGGGGACGGGCAGGTATCCTTCCTTATGGCGAATCTTGTAGCCAAGATTGGGATTCTCCTCCTTGTCCGTATTCCAGGTGCCTTCCACGGAATCCACAAAGTAGTGGCATTCGTTGGAGCCAGCACTGTAACGCACGTCATCGAAAATGAAGAACTCCGCTTCGGGTCCGAAATAAGCCGCGTCCGCTATCCCGGTGGATTGGAGGTACTCCTCCGCTTTTTTGGCTATCCCCCTGGGGGACCGCTCATAGGGATCGCGGGTGATGGTATCTTCGATATCGCAAATCAGGGAGAGAGTGGAAATCTCGACGAATGGATCGATAAAGGCGGTAGAAGGGTCCGGAATGACCAACATGTCCGAGGATTCGATGCCTCTCCACCCGCGGATGGAAGACCCATCAAAACCCAGACCGTCCTCAAACAGGTCCTCGGTCAATTCTGAAACGGGAACGGTAAAGTGCTGCCAAGTCCCGTGAATATCGCAGAACTTGAGGTCCACGGCTTTGGCGCCTTTCGACTTGGCGAGATCGATAACTTCTGAAGGTGTCATAATTAGGAATTAGATAGAACTGAGTTGATGAATGAAGAGCAGCCCCGACCATGACTAAGCCAGGCCGCCATTCGGCAAGACCGCGTCAATTGAATCGGAGTGATCAAATGCTTTTTGAAAATGAGGATCCTAAAATAGGGGATTTCCCTTTTGAAAAAAGGAAAAAATGCTCGTTTTTCTGTGATTTGATCAAGCATTTTCCGTGCCAACCGCCTTCAAATGATGATAAAACACGGATTGGGATCTGAAATGCTCCATTGGTCCGGATCCATGTAACATGACCTGCGCGTGCAGTGCCAAGCCTCTTTGGCGAAGGATTGTAGCATTGTGAAGCAGGATCCTTGATTTATCTCGACGTATGGGCCAAAGTCGGGTGAGAAGGGTCCAAAATACTGCGAAACCTTGACCGCTTTTCTTTGTCGGTTACCCCTCATCCATGACAACGATTTCCAAGCGCGCCATCCATGAGTAATTCTGTTCTCGAATTAAACGAAAAAATCAGCCGGGAATCCGCCTGGGTCGATCCGCTGAAAACAGTCATGGCCCAGGTCATAATTGGCCAGCAATACCTGGTGGACCGCCTCATATTGGGATTGATCTGCAATGGCCACGTGCTGTTGGAGGGCGTTCCAGGGTTGGCCAAGACGTTGTCGGTACGCACCCTGTCCTCGACCATATCGGCTGATTTTCAGCGCATCCAGTTTACTCCCGACCTGCTTCCGGCCGATATCATCGGAACCCTGGTTTACAATCCCAAGGACCACAGCTTTGAAACCAAAAAGGGGCCGGTGTTCACCAACCTGGTATTGGCCGATGAAATCAACCGGGCTCCCGCCAAGGTCCAGAGCGCCTTGCTCGAAGCCATGCAGGAACGGCAGGTAACCATTGGTGAGACAACGCACTACCTGCCGCGATTGTTCCTGGTCCTGGCCACCGAAAATCCCATCGACCAGGAAGGCACCTACCAACTCCCCGAAGCGCAAGTCGACCGGTTTATGCTCAAGCTCAATATAGGTTACCCCAACAGGGAAGAGGAACGGGCCATTCTCGACCGCATGGCCACGACCTCCAGCCTTCCGCCGGTAGCCCCGGTCATTTCACCCCATGACATTCTCAAATCCAGGGAGGTGGTGAACGAAATCTACGTGGACGAAAAAATCAGGGAGTACATCGTCGATATCGTTTTCGCCACCCGCAATCCAAAGGACTTCAAATTGAAATCCGATTCTCTGATCCAATTTGGCGGCAGTCCGCGCGCGACCATATCGCTCGCCTTGGCCGCCAAAGGCTGGGCCTTTCTGCAGGGCCGCGGTTACGTGACTCCGCAGGATGTCAAAACCATTGCCATGGATGTTTTGCGGCACCGCGTAATCGTCAGCTATGAGGCGGAAGCAGAAGGTAAAACCAGCGAGGACATCGTGCAGGAGATTTTAGATACTCTACCTGTCCCTTGAGGACGGCGCGGAGGCGTTTTCCAAGTGGCCGTTGGCCTCACAATTCCAATTGAAATTCCCCGATGGTAAAGGCCGGGGAGAAATGAGGTATTATTCGAGGTGAAAGATCCCCTGGAGATTCTCAAAAAAGTCCGGCAGATAGAAATCCGCACCCGGCGGATGGTGACGGATGCCATGGCCGGCCACTACAACAGTGTTTTCAAGGGCCAGGGAATGGATTTCGAAGAGGTCCGCTCCTATACTCCTGGCGATGACGTGCGGTCTATCGACTGGAATGTCACGGCCAAAATGGGACACCCCTTCGTCAAGCGGTTTCGGGAGGAACGGGAACTGACCCTGATGTTGGTAGTGGACGTGAGCGCATCCGGGGCCTTTGGCTCCCGGATGGAAAGTAAGCGCGAGTATGCTGCGGAGATGGCCGGCGTGCTGGCCTTCTCGGCCATTCGCAACCATGACAAAGTAGGTCTATTGCTCTTTACCGATCGGACCGAGGCCTTTATTCCCCCACAAAAAGGACGCCAGCACGTATTGAGAATAATCCGCGAGTTGCTGTTCTTTGAACCGCAGTCCACCGGCACTGACGTCAAGAACGCCTTGGATTACCTCAACCGCATTCTGAAGCGCAAGGCGGTTACGTTTGTAATCTCCGACTTTCTGGTGCGGGATGCCTTTCGGCCGGCGCTTATCCGCAATCAATACACCGAGCTGTATCGGTCGCTCAGCCTGACGGACCGGCGGCACGACTTGATTGTAATTCGCATTTCCGACCCCCGCGAATATGCGCTGCCCAATGTAGGCATCGTCACTTTGGAAGATGCCGAGACCGGAAAGCTCATCGAGGTGGATACCGGGAGCGCCTATGTCCGTTCGCAATTCGCCGCCCGAAACGGCAAACTGAGGGACGACTTCCGCGACACCTTGAAAAAGTTGGGCGTGGACAGTATTTACGTGGAAAACGGCGAACCCTACATCGCCAAAATCAGGGAGTTTTTCCTCAACCGGGAAAAGCGGCGCTAATGAAATTGAACGCAGCCAGCATGATTTCCTCCGTCTTGTGGCCGATCCCGTTCGCCGGCCAGGAGCCGGCGCCATCCCAGGTCGATATTTTCGATATCAAAGAGCCTGTTTATCTGTTGGACCCCATGCTTCTGCTCTACCTGGGAGTCGGCATTCTGATCGCGGCGGCCTTGGCATGGATGGTCGTAATTCTATTCAAGCGCATGACCCGTCCACCGGAACTCCCTCCCGTTCCCCCTTATCAAATTGCCCTCAATCGCCTGCGCAAAGCGCGTCATTGGCTGGACCCGACAACGGCGGAGCGCTTTTGCACCGAAGTGTCCACGGCCGTGCGTCAATTTATCGAAATCCACTTCAAACTGCCCGCCACGGAACAAACGACGGAAGAGTTCTTCAGCAATCCTGAACACACGGCGCTGTTTTCCCCCAGCCAAAAGGTGGAGCTGCAACGGTTCTCCGAACAGTGCGACTTGGCGAAATTTGCCCGTTGGGGATTGGGTATGGAGGAGATGGAACACCTATACGGCACGGCCGAACAATTTATTGAAACGACGGGTAAACCCATAGGGCCCGGCCAAGATCCGAACCCGGATTCTCTCACCCCCGCCTGATGCTCGAATTTCAACAGCCTTATTTTCTATTCCTGATTGCGGTAATTCTGGTCCTCCCCTTTTTGCGGGGCGGATTGAAAAAGGCGGGGAGTATCCGGTATTCTCACGTCCAATTGGCGGGAAGACTGGCTAACAGGGGCAAGTCCCGGGCTGGTCGCTGGTTGGCTTTTCTAAGAACCCTGGCCCTCATCTCGCTGGTTCTGGCCCTGGCACGGCCACGCCTCGGCTACGGTGATATGGAAATCGAAGCCAGTGGAATCGACATCGTGCTGGCGGTGGATATTTCCGGGTCGATGCAAGCCATGGACTTCAAAATGGGTTCAAAGCGGGTTAACCGGCTGCAGGTGGTAAAAAAAGTTATCGGCGAATTCATAGAGAAGCGGGAAGCCGATCGAATCGGGCTGGTCGCCTTTGCCGGGGAGCCGTATCTGGTCAGCCCGCTCACCCTCAATCACGACTGGTTGAATAAAAACCTCGAGCGTCTGAAACTGGGTCTGATCACTGAGGAGGGCACGGCCATCGGCTCGGCCCTGATCATGAGCGTGAACCGCTTGAAGGGCTTGCAGGCCAAGTCCAAGGTCGTGGTGCTGCTCACCGATGGGGTCAACAACATGGGGGCGATCCAGCCGGTTACCGCGGCCGAGGCGGCCGCCGCTTTACGCGTAAAAGTCTATACCATTGCGGCCGGGACCAGGGGAACGGCGCCGTTTCCGGTCCAGGATGCCTTCGGCCGTACCCGATTGCAGAACATACGGACCGAAGTGGATGAACCCACCTTGAAAAAGATCGCCAGCATCACCGAGGGTTCCTTTTTCCGGGCTACCGACACAGAGGAACTCGAGGCCATCTACGACCAGATCAACCAGTTGGAGAAAACCGAAATCAAACTGAAACATTTCACCTATTACCGGGAATTATTTTTCTGGCCCCTTCTGACCGGCCTGGTCTTCCTGCTGCTGGAATACCTCCTGGCCAATACCCGATTGCGAACCCTGCCCTGACCACCATGACGTTTGCCTATCCATTGTTGGTAATTTTGGCCATCGCTTTGGTTCCAGTGATGCTGCTCCTGGCCTACCGGCTGGAAAAAAGCAAGCAAAGGCAGATCGCCAAGTTGGTCGCCTCCTCCCTCATACCCACCCTGACGGCAAGCGTCAGCCCTCGTAAAAAACAATTGAAAGCGATTTTGCTGGCGGTGGGAATCGCCTTGGTGGCGGCGGCGGCGGCCCGCCCCCAATTCGGTTACGTTTGGCAGGAACTGAAGAGCAAGGGAATCGATGTGGTTTTCGCCATCGATACTTCCCGCAGCATGTTGGCCGAGGACATTAAACCCAATCGGCTGGAACGGGCCAAGCTGGCCGTTCTGGATTTTATCGATAAAATGGGGGCGGACCGAATCGGACTGGTCGCCTTTTCCGGTTCGGCCTTTTTGCAATGTCCCCTTACCCTCGATTACAGCGCCTTCCGCCAATCCTTGGAAATCCTCGAACCCGGGATCATACCCGTTGGGGGAACCGATATTGCGTCCGCCATCCAGGTAGCGGAAAATGCCTTCAATCGGGAAAACAATTTCAAGATACTCATTTTAATTACCGATGGAGAGGATTTGAGGAACCGCGGAGTCGAGGTTGCACGGAGCGCGGCCAACCGTGGGGTGCGGGTATTCACCCTGGGGGTAGGCAGCCAGGAAGGAGAGATCATTCCCATCATAAACGAGGATGGTAGGCAGGATTTTGTGCGCGATGAACGCGGAAATGTGGTCCGCACCAGACTCGATGAAACCACCCTGCAAAAGATTTCAGCCGCATCCAACGGCTTCTACAGTCCCTTGGGGCCATTGGGGGAGGGTCTTGAAACCGTTTACACTCTGGGCCTGGAAGAGATACCCCGCCAGGAATTGAACTCCCGCATGAACAAACTGCCCATTGAGCGTTACCAGTGGGTCCTGGCCGCGGGCATACTGTTTCTCATCCTGGAATGGCTCGTCGGCACCCGCCGCTCTTCCAAGCGAATGGCTTTGCATTCGACGGTGAGCGGCCTGCTGATGGCAGCCTGTCTGGCGGCCCCGACAGATGTCCCGGCATCTGTCTTCGAGGCGCAAAAACATTTGCGGAAAGGGGAGTTTGTCGAGGCGGAGGAACGCTACCGGGCGGCCATCGAGGAGGATCCCGAGGACATGCGCCTGCGTTACAACCTGGGAATCAGCCTCTACCGGCAGGGTAAATACGCCGATGCCATCACCGTGTTCCAGCAAGCCCTGCAGGGACAGGATCAGGATCCCGAACTACAGGCCGATATACTGCACAATATCGGCAATGCCTACTACCGGAGAGGCGAAAGCAAAATTGAGAACCGGCAGCCCGAAACCCGCAAGGACTGGGCCAAGGCCGCGGAAAATTACCAGGGAGCCCTCGTCATCGATCCGGATGATGAGGAAACGGCAGCCAACCTGAAATTTGTACAATACCAGGTGGAAAACCTGGTTAGATACGACCTGAGACTGGAATCGAATTTTCCGGACATGGTGGAACTGAATGGCGCAGGCAACTTCGATCAGGGCATCAAAAGGCCGATTTCGGCGGCGGTGCGGGATAAGGAACGGTACCGTTTCGTGCAATGGGAGGGAGAAGGAGTGGATGATCCCGATAAGGAGAAGACCAAAGTGTCGATCGATAAAAACAAAACCGTTACCGCCGTTTTGGTGGAACGGGTAAAGCTGGAAGTGGTCCTCGTTCCGGAGGAAGCCGGAAGCTCTCCCTCAGCCGGAATTTATGATAAAGGCCAGCCGGTGGATCTCAAAATTGAATCGGCCTATGGCTGGCGGTTTGTCCGGTGGGAGGGTCCGGGAATAGCTGATGTCAACCACCCGGAAACAACCATCACCCTGCGTGCCGACACCCGAGTGGTGGCGCACTGCGAACCAGCCAAGGAACTGGTATTTGTCGTCGATGAAGAAGAGTAAGCAGCGTCTGGCGCCATCTCTGGCCGCGGCTCTTTTGGCTGCTTTGGCGCATTCCATCTTCCCCGTTTTCGCCCGGGGGCAGGCGGAAGATCCGTTGGGGGAAATCCCGCCCGACCGGATCCAGCAATCGCGCAAACCGGCTCTGCAAACCTGGGAAGGGGATTTGTTGGGCCAGGATTCCTATAAACCGGATTCCTACGCACAAATCGAAGCCGTGCCCAATCCGGGATTCACCTTCGAAAGGTGGGAGGGCGACACCGTGCAAGACCCGGAGATGGCCAAAACCATCGTCGCTATGCGGGATCACCGCCAAATCAAACCGGTCTGGAAACGCATTTGGAACGTTATCGCCCAACCCGACCGGAAAGAGGCCGGCATGGTGGAAGGAGGGGGCGCTTATCCGGACGGGACCGAGGTCACTTTGTCGGCGGAACCGAACGAGGGGTTCAAATTCCTGAACTGGGAAGGCGAGGGAATTCGCCCGGAAGAAAAGGAAGAGCTGACCACCACCATCGTGGCGGATGGGGATCACAACATCGTGGCTCGCTTCCAAAATGACAACCAGGATCAGCAAGATCAGCAGGATCAGCAAGATCAGCAGGATCAGCAGGATCAACAAGATCAACGATCAGGACGATCAACAGGACCAACAGGACCAGGACGAGTCCGACCCGGAGGAGCAACCCCCTGAACCGGAATCCGAGCAGGATGACCCTTCCGAGCCGGAAGAGCAGGATGACCGGGAAGAACCCCAACCGGAGGAAGAGAATGAAGGGGAGGACTCCCCGTCCGAGGAGCAGCAAGTTCCTCCCAATGAGCCGCAACCCGTTCAAATGACCATTGAGGAAGCCCTGCGGCTGCTCGAGGCCATGGAAGACGACGAAAAGAAGCTTCCCTTGTTCATTGTCCAGCCTCCCGATCCGAGGAGGGACCCGAAAAAGGATTGGTAAAAGCGGAACCGTTTCCCATTTTAATTAGCCCCTTCATGATGGATTCAGGAAAACCCAGATCGATCCTGCCAGGGCCGGTTGCGGGAGCGCTATTGGCCTGTTTGGCGTTGCTACCAGCCGCACGGGCGGATATAACGGTCAGCGCCAGGGTGGAACCGAATCCCCTTCCCATGGGAGAGAGCGGACAGCTTCTCGTAGTGGTGGAGGGAAGCCAGAAGGCGGAACCTCCGGTAATTCAAGGGAATGATTACCTGCAAATTGCCTACCGCGGCCCCCGCACTCAAGTTGCCATCGTCAACGGTGAAATGACCGCCACCCTTACCCACGTTTTTCAGATTCAACCCAACCAACTGGGAAAATTTCGCATCTCCCCCCTCACGGTGGAAGTGGAAGGCAAGAACTACCAGACGGAAGAGTTCATTTTGGAAGTCGTAAAAGGCGCCCCGGATTCCATCGATGTAGGGAAAATCGCCTGGCTGGAATTCGACCTGCCCGATCGGGATGTCTTCGTGGGAGAAACCATCCCTACTCAACTGCGCATGGTCATGCTCAACCAGGCCAACTTTCCCAATCGCGGCCTTCCCCAGGTGGAGGGAGACGCTTTCAGCATAACTCCCATAGACACCGAACCCGATATATCCCGCAGGATTAAAGAAGGCCGCTATTACGACGTCTATGCCTGGGATCTCGGCATAACCCCGGTCAAAGCGGGCCTGCAGACCCTGCAATTCAAATCGACCCACACCCTTCGCATTCCGGAAAACCCGCGCGGCAACCGCAGGGATCCCTTTAATTTGTTTGGCAACGATCCCATCTTCGGGAACGTGTTCGGCCGTTACCAGGACAAACAGATTGTGGCCGACAGCCAACCCGCCGTCCTCACCATCCAACCCCATCCCGAGGATGGCCGTCCGGAAAACTTCAACGGAGCTATCGGGACGTTTTCCATTGCGGCCTCGACTGAATCACGCGATCTGGTGGAAGGGGATCCGATTACCCTGCGGATAGAATTGAGTGGAGAAGGGAATTTTTCTCAATTGATCCCCCCGGAATTTCCGGCCGGCCAAGAATTTAAAACCTATCCGCCCCGGGCACTGGAAGAGGCCCTGGACAAACAGCAGTTCCGGGGAACCAAGTCGTTTGAATACGTCCTCATCCCATTGTCCGCCAGCATAACTGAAGTTCCCGGGATCGCATTTGCCTTCCTGCATCCGGAGACCGGGACCTATCGGGAGTTGAGTACTTCGCCCATCCCCCTTTCCATCGCCCCGGCCAGGAACGCGGCTTCCTCTTTGACCGCTCCATCCTTTGCCGGGGGCATGAGACCCTTCTCGATCAACCAGCGCCATGATGCGGCCACCTTGCTGCCCATTAAAATTTCCCTTGGAAACACGGTTATCCCACCGACCCTCGCGCGGATCCACCAGGCCCTGATTGCCAGCACACTGGCCCCGGCGTTTATTCTCGGATTTGCCTTTTGGCTGAAACGGTCCCGCCAATTGGCCCGCCAGGACCAGGAAAAGATTCGTTTGAAATCCCTGGAAGCAAAGATCCTGTTTCACCGCGGCCGGATGCGTCAAGCACGCCAGGAGGAGGATGCGCTCGCGTTTTATCGTGAGGGTTGCCGGGCCCTGCAGGCCGCCCTGGCCCGCCAATTGGGATGTAATCCGGAAGCCATCACGGAAAAGGAAGTCGGATCGCTCTGGGCACCTTCCCTGGGCGATGATGAAATGAAGCGATCCGTTCAGCAATTCTTCCGCAAAGTAGACGCCTTGCGCTACTCCGGAACGGCCGCCCTGGAGGTCTCTCTGAAAAATGAGGAACGCGATCTGGAATCCAAATTGCGGCAATTGGCCGGGAAATCGTAATGCCCAGACTGCTATTCTGCTTGTCGGCCTTCGTTTTGGGATCGCTGCCCGTCAAGGCCCGGTCCGAGGCGCTGCTGGAAGCATTTCAGGCGGGCAACGCGGCCTACGCGGGGGAACAATACCTGGAGGCGGTGAACATCTATGAAAAGGCTATGGAAGATTCTTCGGAATCCAGTCTGGCCCTGCTGTTCAATCTTGGAAACGCCTATTATCACCTGCAGGACTTTCCATCGGCCCTTCTTTCCTACGAACGGGCCCTGACACTGGATCCGGGAAACCCCGAGGTGGTGGCCAACCTGCAAAAGGTAATCGATCAATCCAACCTGTCTCGACCCGATTATTCCGTGGCCCAGGAATTCGCTTACGCGCTTTCCCTCCGCACCTGGTTGCGGCTGCTCTTGTTGGCTTCCGCCATCACCACCCTGGCCGGGATCCTGATCTGGTTTGCGCCTAAACTGTCGCCCGTCCCAAATCTGGCGCTCTATCTATCCATTCCCCTCCTGTTATGCGCCATGACGGGTCTATTGCTGTGGAAACAGGACTTCAATCGCGCCCTCATTCTGCAGCCGGATACAGCCATTCGGGTCGCGCCTACGGAATCGGCCAATGTGTTGGACAACCTTCCCAACGGAACATGGGTCACGGTTTTGGAAACCCATGAGCCCTATCATTACATCCGCACGGCCGATAAGCAGGAAGGTTGGGTAAAAGACGGCACCCTGGGGGAAATTTGGCCGAATACCCCGTTGGGCTCAGCCCCTTGAACCCGTTGGGGTCAGTTGTCTTGGAAAAGTGTATGAAGCGCAGCGTAATACGCTTTTTAAGACCTGACCCCTTCGCCCCTCAGTAGGATTTGGCAAAGACCACCCGTCCGGCGCTCGGTTTGCCGGTAAAGATACAGGTCCCGGCCTCTCGGTTTTCCGTTTGGGGAATGCAGCGAACCGTCACGGAAAGATCTTTTTGAATCTGCTCTTCCACCTCGGCCTCTCCGGAATAATGGGCCAGGGCGAACCCCCCGTGAATTTCAGGCTGTTTCCTGTTCCGCGGGGTGAAAAACGCGTAAAAGTCCTCCTTGGAATGGATAGTTGCCGTGTTGCTCTCCCGAAACTGGTGGGCCCGACGGTAGAGGGCGTCCTGAATATCATCCAGCACTCCGGTGAAGGTCGCTAAAAACTCATCCAGCGCCACGACCTTGCGTTTTTTGGGACCCTGATCGCGGCGCCCCAGAAAGACCGATCGTGAAGCCATTTCCCGGGGACCCACCTCAATCCAGGCCGGGATGCCCTTTTTGATCCATGACCACATTTTTTCCCCGCCTCGCATATCGCGATCATCGATCTCCACCCACAAGTTCCGGCCATGGTAAGTCAGGGCTCCCAGTCTCTCCTTTATCCGGTTGCAGTATTCCAGGATTCCGCTCCGATCGGCTTTGCCATGGATGACCGGGAGAATGGCCAGATGGGACGGAGCCAGTTTGGGCGGGATGATCAACCCATCGTCATCACCGTGAGTCATGACGAGTCCGCCTATGAGGCGTGTCGACGCGCCCCAGGAAGTAGTCCAGGCCAGGGTGCGGTTCCCATCCTCATTGGTAAAATCTATATTGGCGGCCCGAGAAAAATTCTGCCCGAGGAAATGGGAGGTGCCCGCTTGCAAGGCTTTGCGGTCCTGCATCAAGGCTTCGATACTGTAGGTGTTCACCGCGCCCGGGAATCGCTCCCCCTCCGTTTTTTCGCCCTTTATCACCGGCATGGCCATCCAGTTCTCCGCAAAATCCGCGTAAACATCCAGCATGAGGAGGGTTTCTTCGATGGCCTCTTGCCGGGTGGCATGGGCAGTGTGGCCTTCCTGCCAGAGAAACTCGGCCGTGCGAAGAAATAACCGGGTGCGCATTTCCCAGCGCACCACGTTGGCCCACTGATTGATCAACAAGGGCAAATCGCGGTAGGATTGTATCCATTTGGCAAAGGTTTCCCCAATTATGGTTTCGGAGGTGGGCCGCACCACCAGGGGTTCTTCCAGTTCACCGGCCGGAACCAACTTCCCCTTCTCCCCCGCTTCCAGGCGGTGGTGCGTGACTACAGCGCATTCCTTGGCAAATCCTTCCACGTGTTGGGCTTCCCGCTCCAGGTAGCTCACCGGAATAAAAAGCGGAAAATAAGCGTTCTTGTGTCCCGTCGCTTTGAACATGTCGTCCAGGACCCGCTGCATATTTTCCCAGAGCATATAGCCCCAGGGTTTAATGACCATGCAGCCCCGGACCGGAGAATTTTCCGCCAACTCCGCCGCTCGCACGACCTGTTGATACCACTCGGGATAGTCCTCGCTGCGTTTGGGTGATATGGCGGTGCGCTTGGTTCGGCTCATGGAGATCGTCGGTTCAGGTAAAATGGAAAGGAAAAGGAATTAACCACGGATGACACGGATAATCACGAATAAATTAGCCGCTGACAAAGAGACACGGATGAGGGGAGAAAAACTATCGCAGAGGAAGGAAAACGCGAAAATTTCCTAAGGGATCGGCACGCCTCGCATTAACGGAGCACATGGTTATGGGTTTTCCAACCCGCCTATATCAGGAACGAGGAAATTCGCCTGTCCCTGAAAATCATTATCGTGATCGAATCCCCCTTCGCCTGCCACAAGGATCCCTTTCACCGCAACTCACTACACCTGAACGGCCTTTTTTAACCGGATAATCACGAATAAATTAGCCGCTGACAAAGAGACACGGATGAGGGGAGAAAAACTAGGAAAACGCGAAAATTTCCTAAGGGATCGGCACGCCTCGCATTAACGGAATTCCTAATTCCTAATTGGCGCCTTTGTCCAGTTAATCTCCTCTTTGCGTCCTTGGCGAGCTTCTTGACCTGCGTAGCATTGCGAAGCACGGTTGCGAGAGTCGATATCTCAATCTCCAAAAGCGAATCTGCGGTAATCTGCGTTATCTGCGGTTAATCCATCATTTAATTTCCCTGGTCGACCCAAGTAGATTTTCCTATCGACTCCGCCGCGGAAAATTTCACCATCGACTTCAATGATCAGATTCGTCCCCACGGGAAAACTTCAACCAATCATACACATGAAGCCGAAGACCATCCTCTCCCTTTTCCTCAATTCCATTGCCATTTTGCTGCTTTCCTCCTGCTGTCCCGCCGAGGGCAGTGCATCCGAAAAGGTCGATCTTTTCGACGGCAAGAGCCTGGACGGCTGGCAAAACTTCGGCGGAGGAAAATTCTACGTCGAAGACGGAGCCATCGTCGGGGAAGCGGCTTTGGGGCTTCCCAACAGCTTTCTGGCCACGGAAAAGATGTATGGCAATTTCGAACTGGAAGTGGAATTCCTGGTCGATCCCCAGCTCAATTCCGGAATTCAGATTCGCAGCAATGTCTATTCGGCCGAGACCACAACCATCCGTTGGGGTGGTCGCTTCAAGCCCGATGGAAGCAAAGATGTGGTGGAAAGGGTCTGGCCGGCGGGCCGGTTCTGGGGCTATCAGATCGAAATCGATCCCACTGAAAGGGCCTGGAGCGGTGCGGTATACGAAGAGGGGGGCCGTGGGTTCCTACACACTCCCGGGGAAAACGAAGAAGCCAAGAAAGCCTTCCGGCAGGGTGAATGGAATCACTTTCGCATCATCGCCGATGGCGATCACTTCCGGACCTGGCTCAACGGCGTTCCGGTGGCCGAGGTTCGCGACGATCTTACCGCCACCGGCTATATCGCCTTGCAACTGCACGGCATCGGAAGAAACACGGAAAAGGCCGGCATAAAAGTGAAGTGGCGCAATATCCGGCTGACGGAACTCGATTGAGGCTCCCTTTCCCGGCGAATTAGAAAATCAATCCCCGCTCCCCCAAATTTCAGGGGAGGTAAATTCCGGTGGAGTGCTGTTGGGCACAATATTGGGCGGCCGGGCCTCGCCCTCCAATTGGGCGAGTTTCTTTTTCAATCTTTGAAATACCTTGGGGCGCGCTTGGCTGAGGTCGTTTTTTTCATACGGATCCTTCCCGAGGTTGAACAATTCCCAGGTCTCCTTTTCTCCCGGGGCAGTAAAATTGGTCAAAACATCCCCGTTGTGGATCAATTTCCATTGTCCCATCCGTATGGCGCCGTGAAAAGGGGTCAGGTTCAGGAGGATCCATTGGTGGGGACTTTCTTTACCTTGGGAGATGGTGGGCCAGGCGTTTTTGCCATCGAGTGGTTTCTGGTCCTCGACTTCCGCGCCGGTCAGCTCCAGCAAGGTGGGATAAAGGTCCACGATATGGAGGGGTTCTCGAACAATGGATCCCGCCTGGAGCACCCCGTCCCAAGCCATGATGGAGACTACGCGAACACCTCCCTCGTAGAGCGTTCCCTTTCCCCGGCGCAAATTGCCGTTGGAACCCAGCCGGGGAATTCCACCATTGTCGGAGCAGAAAAAGATCAATGTGTTCTCGCGCGGCAGGTGTCGATTGGCCGCCTGGATAATGGCGCCGATGGCATCGTCCATGCTGGTGACCATGGCGGCAAAGGTGCGGCGGTTCGGATCCTCGATGTGGGCGTTGCGTTCCAGATGGTCCTCGGTTGCCTGCAGGGGAGTGTGCGGCGCATTGAAGGGTACGTAGAGAAACAGCGGCTTTTCCGGATCCTGTTCCGCGATGATGCGGGCGGCTTCGCGGCCAATCAGGTCCGTGGTGTACCCCTCCTCGTAGACGGGTTCGCCATCGCGATGCCAATCGTGCCCCCCATCGCGGATATGCGTAAAGTAATCCAAAGCCCCGTTGTAGTGACCGTAGTGATGATCGAAACCGCGCTGCAGGGGTAAATAATCCTTTTGAAAATGCCCCAGGTGCCACTTTCCGACCATGGCGGTGGTGTAGCCGACCCGGCGCAAGGCAGAAGGGAGGGTCTGCTCATCCAGAGGAAGCCCATGACTGGCCCAAGGCCTCACCACCCCGCATTGCAATCCAAGCCGAATGGGGTAACGCCCGGTCATCAAGGCGCCGCGCGTAGGCGAGCAAACGGGTTGCACGTAAAATTGATCCAGCTGCGCTCCGCGACGGGCCAATCCGTCCAGATGGGGAGTCGCGATGACGCCGCCATGGTAGCTGACATCGGCCCAACCGAGGTCGTCAGCCATCATCAAGATAATGTGGGGGCGATTTTCCCCCGATAATCCACTGACCCAGAAGAAAGACCAGAGGGCTAATCCAAAAATATGTCTTGCAAGTTTCATTCCATTTAGAAAGTGAGTTGAAAATGTTCCTACCATGGCATTCCGTTCCCGGCCAGAATAGAATGGGCCGAAACCGGCCTTTGTCCCTACAGGGACCAAGGGGTCAGTCAGGATTGGCGCTTAGTCAAGCGCGTTCGTAGAGGAATAGGGCATGGACACCGGTCGGGGTCATGCCTAATGCCCCCAATTACCCTCCTTAATACTATGCGTCTTTGCCCCAAGATCATTGACTTCATGGCAAAAACTGCAGATGCTGGCATCCTTATGCTCCATACAGTTCGACAGAGCGGCAGCACGGAATGCGGAACGGCATCGTTCCTCACCACCACAACTCCGGCCATCCCCCTTCGGTAAACCATGCATCTGCGGGAAACATTGAAGAACGAAACCGTGGCCGACGTCGGGTATTTTAAACCGGTCAAGGTCCAGGAGGGGAAAAAGATGCGGGCTGCCGTCAAGCGCATGCGCCAGGGAAAGTCCGGCTGCCTCCTCGTGCTGAAGGGAAGGCGGCTCACCGGCATTTTCACCGAGCGCGACTTCCTGACGCGGGTATTGGTTAGAGAAGAGGCCTTCGAGCTCCCCATTTCGAACTTTATGACCCCTGATCCGACGGTTGCCCGATTCGACGAGCCCATCTACCGCGTGCTGGCCCGTATGTACGCGGGGGGCATGCGGCATCTTCCCGTGCTCGGCAAACGGGATCGGCCCGTTGGAATCATCTCGATCGGGCTAGTGGCCTATTATCTGGCCGAACTTCACCCCACTGTGGTCTACAACCTCCCCCCCGACCCCGCCAGGTATCCCTCGGCTCGCGAAGGGGGTTGAGCCGGAAGGAATAGCGAGATGGATTGCCCATTCTGCAAATACGACAATATGTCGGGCGCAGCCACCTGCGACAACTGCGGGCAGGATTTGACTGACCTCGATCTGCCTCGCCCCCGCTCCGCCATGGAGGCCAGTATCATGGAAACTTCGCTCGCCGCTCTGCGCCCCAAATCCCCCGTCATAGTACCTCCGGAAACCACTGTGGCGGAGGTGATTCGCATCCTCCGCGAGCATCACATCGGTTGCGTGCTGGTAGGCAGCGAGGACGAGGTTGTGGGAATTTTCAGCGAACGCGACGTGCTCATCCGCCTGGCCGACCGCTACGGGGAAAGGGCCTCCCTGCCCATCTCCCAATTCATGACAGCCCAACCTGAACAGCTCGACCTCGGCGCTCCCATTGGCTTCGCCCTCGATCGGATGTCCATCGGGAGTTTTCGTCACCTGCCCATCACCCGCCATGGCCGGCCTGATGGAATCATCTCCACCCGGGACATCCTCCGTTTCCTGAGCGAATCCTACCCGGACCTGATTCCACCCAAGTCATAGTTTCTGGGTTCTGGGTTTCTTAATCTTGATCTTGATCTTGATCGTGATCGTGATCGAAATGGACTCTCGCAACTTGTCACGCCGTAATCGATGAAGGCGGAAAGATCGCCAAGCAACGCAAAGGCGCCCCTCCTTCTCGGCAACTCAGCAACTCATATAATTCCTTATTCCTAATTGGCGTCCCCTGACGCCTTCATGCCTTTGCAAGGCGGGTTGGAAAACCCGCCCTCCGTTATATCCCAGTTGAAAATCCGATCCGTGCTTATCCGTGGAATCCGCGGTTTCCATCTTTCAACCTTCAGCCTTCAGCCTTTAGAATCCTTTGTGCCTTTGTGCCTTTTAATCCCTCATTCCAGGCGCCCGGGATAACGGGAAGCCGGGGAACTTTTTTCAGCCGATGGTGTCCGGGGCAAGCGGCGCAACTGTGCCCTATCCCGACAAGTTGGCGTGAAGCAGCGGAATTGGGCTTTTTTTCATGGGGAAGTGTATGTCATAATAACCGGTTTTCATGAGCGAAGCATCCATGCCAAATAGACGCAAGGTTCCCTATTTCAACCGGGAATTGAGTTGGCTCGCTTTCAACCGGAGGGTTTTGGAGCAAGCGGCCAATGAAAGATACCCCGTCCTGGAAAGGGTAAAGTTCATGTCCTTCGTCAGTTCCAACCTGGATGAGTTTTTTGAAATCCGGGTAGCGGGCCTCCTTCAGCAGGCCGATTCCAACGTGAGTGAACTCAGTGTGGATGGAATGACCCCGCAGGAGCAACTCGACCGGATCCACCCGATCGTAGTGGCCCTGGTGGATGATCAGTACCAGTGCTGGCGGGAGCAGTTGATCCCGGCCATGAAGCGCAAGCGCATCGAATTCCGGACTCCCGAGACCCTGAGCAAGGGTGAGTTTTCCTGGTTGGAGCGCTATTTTCAAAAGGAGGTCTATCCCGTCTTAACCCCCCTGGCTATCGATCCGACCCATCCTTTCCCCCAAATCGGCAACAAGACCCTCAACCTCCTGGCCTGGGTAAAGGAAAAAGGCGAAGAAGAGGTAGAGCCCATTCGGATGGCCGTCATACCGGTGCCCCGAATTCTCAACCGCGTGGTGGAAATCGAGACCTCCAACAAGGCGCAACTCTTCATTTTCTTAAGCGACGTGGTGAAGATCTTCGCCCATACCCTCTTCCCGGGATATCGCATCGAGGAGGCTCACGCATTTCGCATAACCCGCAACAGCGACCTTTATTTCGACGAGGAAGAGGTGGAGAATCTTCTCACGAAAATTGAGGAAGAACTCTGGAATTTGAGAAAAAACGATCCCGTCCGGTTGGAAATCGAGGACGGTGTGCACGACTTGCTTTTGGCGGAGTTATTGTCGCAAATCAAACTGTCGAAGCAGTATGTCTTCCCCATTAACGGGCCATTGAATCTGATGCGTTTGCGGAATTTCGAAAACATGGTCCCGCGCCCGGACCTCAAGTTCAGGCCTTTTATTCCCTACATCAGGCCTCCTCTGAACACTGCGGAATCGATCTTTTCCGTTTTGTCGCGGGAGGAAATCCTGCTGCATCATCCCTACGATTCCTTTACGCCCGTGGTCGAATTCATCGAACAGGCCGCCCGCGACCCGCAGGTTTTTGCCATCAAGCAAACCCTCTATCGCACCAGTGGGGACAGCCCCATCATCAACGCCTTGAAAGAAGCCTCCCTCAACGGGAAGCAGGTCACCGCCCTGGTGGAATTGAAAGCGCGGTTTGACGAGGCCAACAATATTCAATGGGCCCGGGAGTTGGAGGAGGCGGATGTCCACGTGGTGTATGGTTTGACCCATTTGAAGACCCATTGCAAATGCTGCCTGGTGGTGCGGCGCGAACCGGATGGCCTCAAACGTTACGTGCACCTGGGAACGGGAAACTACAACCCGAAGACGGCCCGACTTTATACCGATCTCAGTTACCTTACCATGCGGGCCGATATTACGAAGGAGGCGGCCGACCTGTTCAATTCACTGACCGGATTTGCCCGCTCCCCCAGGTTCAATGTACTCAAGGTCGCCCCCTTCAATCTGCATGAAGACATAAACCAGCTCATCCGCCAGGAAGCACAAAACGCCCGCGATGGCAAACCGGCCAAGATCATGGCCAAACTCAATAGCCTGATTGACCAGGAAACCATCGATAACCTTTACACCGCCTCCATCGCCGGCGTCGAAATCATCCTCATTATTCGGGGCATTTGCGGTCTGGTTCCCCAGGTAAAGGGGTTGAGTGATAATATTCGCGTTATCAGCATTCTGGGACGCTACCTGGAACATAGCCGGGTATACTACTTTGAAAACGGCGACCGCCCGCCCCTGGTGTTCAGCGGCAGCGCCGATTGGATGCCCCGCAATTTCTACCGCCGCATTGAATGCGTTTTCCCGGTGACCTCGCCCAAGTTGAAAAACCGCCTGGTGCAGGAGTTGCTCTTGAAATACCTCGATGACAACAAGTTCGCCAAGGAATTGCAGTCCAACGGCGCCTATGCCACCATAAGTGACAACGGCAGGGATGAAGAGTTTTCCATTCAGGAGCACCTTATGGCGGAAACCGAGAGACTGCGTATGAAATTACATTGAAAAAGGGGTCAAACGCAAAATGTTAATATCTGATAGGTTCGGTTCGGACATTCAGGTGAAACTAGAGGACGATATTAACATTTTGCGTTTGATCCCTTTTTCCTTCCCGGATTGATGAAATGGCGCATACGGCAAAACGGGTGTTGGTAAGCGGATCGTCCGGCCTTGTAGGATCGGAGGTTTGCAGTTTCCTTCATGCCCGGGGCTTCCATGTCCACGGTATTGACAACAACCAGCGCGCAGCTTTTTTCGGTCCCCAAGGGGACACTCGGTGGAATCGGCGTCGGCTTTCCAAGGGTTTGCCGAACTTTGTACACCACGAAGTCGATATACGAAACCGAGCCGGTATACTCGATCTGGTGGCGACCCTGAAGCCCGACCTGATCGTGCATTCCGCCGCCCAGCCGAGCCATGATCGATCCGCCGCAATTCCCTTCGATGATTTCGATACCAACGCCGTAGGCACCTTGAACCTGCTCGAGGCCAACCGGCAGGTAAACGTGGATGTTCCCTTCATACACATGTCTACCAACAAAGTTTATGGAGATGGGCCCAACGGCATAGCACTCAAGGAGCTGAAAACGCGCTGGGACTTCGCCGAGCCGGCCTTCCTTCGGGGAATTCCCGAGACTTTCCCCATTGATCAAAGCAAACATTCGCCCTTCGGCGCTTCCAAGGTAGCCGCCGACATCATGGTACAGGAATATGGACGCTATTACGATATGCCTACCTGCTGCCTGAGGGGCGGCTGTATCACCGGACCAAACCACTCCGGGGTGGAACTGCACGGGTTTTTATCCTACTTGGTCAAATGCCACGTCGAAGGAAGGGAGTACAAGGTTTTTGGCTACAAGGGCAAGCAGGTGAGAGATAATATCCACTCGGAGGATGTGGCGCGATTCATGCATTGCTTTTTCAAGGCGCCCCGTTGCGGGGAGGTATACAACCTGGGTGGGGGAAAAGGGAATTCCTGCTCCATCCTGGAAGCGTTTGAAATGGCATCTGAATTTTCCGGGAAAAAGCAGATTTTCTCCTACAGGGAGGAAAACCGTTCGGGGGACCATATCTGCTATTACAGCGATCTGTCGAAGATGAGGAGCCATTACCCGGACTGGGACGTCACCCATTCCTTGCCGGAAATCGTCAGCCAGATCGTCCGGGGATGGGAATCCCGCCAAGGAATCGGAGAATCCGCATAACCGTATTCCCCATCGGTTCCCTTGGCGCCTCCCCCCATCTTGTGGTGTTTTTTTGGATTATTTCCATCCTCATTCCCAATCCCAAATTAAACTCTTCTCCACAATTCCATCACTCCAAAACTCCATCACTCCTTTCAATTCGATCACGACCACGATGAATTACCTCGTGCCCATCCGTGTAACCTGTGGTTAATTCCTGATTCCGCCACATTCCATCATTCCTTTACTCCAACACTCCTCCTAATACCCGCTCTCCACTCTCCACTGGGCGCCAGCCCGCTCCCTCAGCTACTTTCGACTCGAATGGAAGATTACCCCCATCCAAGCCGCGATAATGAGCAATCCCCCCATCTCCCGCACCCACTCGACGGCGATACTGCTCATCGTCACCACGTTGAATACCTCCTTCCAGCGAAGGTCTCCGGCCGAATTCACCACCACGGGAATCAGAATGGCTGCCCAAACAAGGGCAATGATACCGATGAGCAATGGAACGGCCCGGAAAGCTGAGCCGGTCAGACCCAGACCAAACAAAAGACAGGCTCCGGCAGCCGCACCCCACATCGCCATCCAAATGACAGGGTCGGGGTCGTTGATTTGAATGACCGCGCCCAATAGGAAAATCAGGAAAAATACCCAGTTCAGCAGATTCATGACGGCGCTTCTCGAAATTGAAACCCAAAGGAGTCCCCACCTTGTGGCTTTTCCCGAAACAATTCGAGAAAAAATGGAAGGGGGATCCCTCGTCCCCCATCCGGCCCGGGGGAAAGGTTGAGGATTGAATCTCCCTCCTTTTCCGGGATGATCGAAAATTCCAAACCCCCCCTTGATAAGCGCCATTCAGGTTTGACCCCTTTCCCTCTCGACCATGAAACGATTGCTCAGCCTTCTCTGTCTGGGAGTGGTCTGTCACTCCGCCTCGGCCCAAGACAATGCCAAAATCCTTCGGGACGTGGAATATGCCGTGGCGGACGGTATCTCCCTGAAGCTCGATCTCTATTTGCCCGATGCGCCCGATCCATCCACCCTGATCGTCTGGGTGCACGGTGGGGCTTGGCGCAGGGGATCAAAGGATCAGGTAGCCATCAAGGACATGGTGCAACGCGGTTTTGCCATCGCCAGCGTGGATTACCGGCTCACTCCGGTAGCTCCCTTTCCCGCCAATGTGCACGATATCAAGGCTTCCATTCGTTTCCTCCGGGCCCACGCCGGTCGCTACGGCTTCAAGGAGGATCCCGTGGTCATAGCCGGGGCCTCCGCCGGAGGCCATCTGGCCGCTCTGGTCGGAGTCACCAACGGCCACGCCGCATTGGAAGGGACTGTGGGAGAGAATACCGATCAATCGTCCGATACCGCGGCTATCGTGAGCTTTTACGGGGCCAGCAATTTGACCACCATACTCAAACAGTCCACTCCACATGGCCTGGGTGTCCGGGAGCCCGCTCTACAACTATTGCTGGGGGGTTCCCCCGAAGAATTTCCCGAAACGGCCAAACTGGCCAGCCCGGTGTTTCATGCCGACGCATCGGATCCTCCCCTTCTCCTGATACACGGGGACCAGGACCCCCAAATGCCCATAAACCAGGCCCATGAACTGCATGGAGTGTACAAACGCCTGGGACGGCCCGTCCAATTCGAGGTGATTTACGGAGGAGGCCACGGCGGCGCGCCCTTCTTCGATCGGGAACGGCTGGACCTGGTACATGACTTCTTGCGGCGTCACTTGAACAAAGGGCCCAATTGATGAGCTTGCAATTGAAGAGCCACGGGGTCTCCTTGATGATATGAGCAAAATTTTCGCTAATCTGAATCCCGAACTCTTCCGTTATGCCCTCGATGTGTCCCTCCGGGATGATGACGTCAAAAGACGCCTCCGCCGGGAAACGGCCGCGTTGCCGGAGGGCGGCATGCAAATCACTCCGGAACAGGGCCAGTTCATGGCTTTGCTCATAACGCTGATGGGAGCCAGACAGGTGCTGGAGATAGGAACGTTCACCGGTTACAGCACGCTGTGCATGGCCGAAGCCCTCCCCGAGGATGGACGGATCATCGCCTGCGACTGTAGTGAGGAATGGACCTCGATTGGGCGACGGTATTGGCGGGAAGCCGGGGTTGCCGGGAAAATCGATTTGCGAATCGGGGATGCCGAATCTTCCTTGAACCGTTTGCTGCAAAACGGGAAGCGGGAGGCTTTCGACCTGATTTTCATCGATGCGGATAAAAGCGGTTACGACACCTATTATGAAAAAGGCCTGCAATTGGTCCGGCGCGGCGGATTGATCATGGTGGACAACGCGCTTTGGGGAGGGCTGGTTGCTGACGAATCCGTTCAGGATGAGGACACGCAATCCATACGTAAACTGAACACTAAAATCCGCGACGACGAGCGGGTGGAGGCCAGCCTGATTTTGGTGGGGGACGGACTCTACCTGGCCCGGAAACGATAAAGTAGAATTAACCACAGAGGACCCGGAGAGAAAGGCGCCCTGAGAGCGCTTCCTGCCGCACAGGCGCTTGGAAATGCCCGTAAAATATTTTGGATCTCCTCAAATTGTCTTTTCTCTCTTATCCCTGAGAGCGTCTCCTGGCGCACAGGACCAATCATCACTACCTCGTCATTCTCGATAAACTCTTGCAGCAAGGAGACCGCCCGGCTTTTTCGACCTCCCCTCCGAAATGCCTCGGACCATACGTCGGAATCCACCAAAACCATCATCCTCTCCGATACAGTTTCGGCTTGTAGTTCTCATAATAATCAACCGTGCCTATGGCTTTTAAGGCCTTTTTCTTCTCCCGGCGCAATACGTACTCTTCCAAGGCTTCATTGACCGTTGCCTTCTTAGTCTTATGGCCTCCAATCTTCAGGGCCTTGTTCAATAAATCGTCATCAATGGCTAAATTTGTCGGCATGTGTAACTGCTTACACGCCCGCAACCGGTCGACAATGGAAAATCCTGATTCGCGCCTTTTGTGGCTATTTTTCCCTCCGTGGCTAATCTCTCCTAGTGTCATGTCTCATTATTTCGTTCACACAAACTGAGGGTTTCGAAGTCGCGGGGGAAGGGGTCAAGACGTAAAAAGCGATGCCTTACGGGGTTGGTCGTCTTGTAAAAGTGCATGGAGTACAACGGAATACAGTTTTTAAGACCCGACCCATTTCTTTAGTAAGGCATCACTTTTCTACGGCATGACCCCGACGGGCGTGCAAGGGAATTTCTGGGACACCACACTAGGGATTCAAATACCCTAACCGCCGATTCACATTGGAACGTTCAGCCGCACGCCAGGCAGTCGGGAACATTGCGGGATCAATTTCAAAATGCCAACCCTTCAGGTCCTGGAGCAGCGCCACGGAGTTCAAGGTGAGAAATGCTTCCACCTCATTGCCGGCCTTGCGCAACGCTTCGTAAAGGACGGGTGCTGGATCTTCCGCTCCCACCAAGCCGAGAAATTCCGCTGCGCGCACCCGAACCAGATTCTCCCTATCCTCGGCTGCCATCACCTTGGCCTTGTCGATAAATGATTTCGCCGCATCGCCAAATGAGCTGCACACGATCAGTCCCCAATAACGCGCCCAGGGATCATTGGAGTCGAGAGCCTCGCCTATACCTTCACGCGCCTGGCCGAATTCCTTGAGGCTGAGGTTGGCAATGTCTACCAATTCTGCGATGCGCCCGCTATTCGCACGGCCGAATGCAACCGGATCCCCAAACGCCCTTTCGACCAGGACGCTCTCGGGAAACATACTCAAATCGTTGATGGACTTTACTTTATGGGTCAGGCGCTCCCGCATGTCCTTCAACACATCGGCGTAAGCGGGATCGTCTGCTAGATTGTCGACCTCGTAGGGATCGGCTTCTACATCGTAGAGCGCCTCGGCAGGCCTCGGTTTGAAAAACTGGCCCTGGGCCTCATTGAGCTTGCCCGCCCGAAAAAGTTCCCACCACTCCATATAAGCCAACATGCGATAGCGGTATTCATTCCACAAACCATCGAAGTTGAAGGGCTGAAAACTGCGCATGTAAGTGTACTTGCCCTTTCGAAGTGTGCGCACCAAGTCGTACTTTTCGTCAAAGCGGTCAGCGTAACCAAATGCCTCGTCCCGCTGATTTAGCTCATCAATGGCGACGCCTTTTCCCAGGAATGGCTTTCCGTCCATATGTGGGGGAACGGACAAACCAGCCAGGTTAAGCACCGTTGGCGCAAAGTCCACAAAACTGACAAACCCCTTCACCCGGCCTCCCAGCTCCGCATCGACAAGATGGGCCCAGTTTTTGGGAACGTAAACGACCAAAGGAACATGAAGCCCCGCTTCATAGGCATACCCCTTGCCGCGGGGAAGGACGCCCCCATGATCGCTGAAATAAAAAATAAAGGTGTCATCGAGCAATCCATCTTCCCTGAGCTTCATGATCCAATCGCCATGATGATCATCCATTTTCATCAGGAGATCATGGTAACGCGCCTGAGTGTATCGAAAGGTGGAGGTATCCGGATGGTAGGGGAAGGGATTCACCACATCAGATGAAGTCTGGTTCTGCACCGTGGCCATCTCCTCAGCAGAGAAGTGCAGTTGTCCTTCATGGGTAATTGTGGTGTTTTGAACGTGAAAAAAGGGCTGACCCGGTTTGCGGTTGCGCCAAGTGGCCCGAGGGGAAGATTCATCCCAACCTCCTTTGTCGATCACATTGTAGTCGGTCTTGGAATTGTTGGTGGTGTAGTAACCGGCCTGACGGAGATACCAGGGAAACATGCGGCCTTCATCCGGCATCGGAACCTTTTTCGAAGGACGGTGATACTGGGTTCCGATGCGCGGCCCATAGGCGCCCGTCAATAAGGTGGTCCGCGCCACCGAGCAGACCGGTGCATTGGAAAAAGCATGATCGAAAATGAGTCCGTGTTGCGCCAATTCCCTTATGTGGGGCGTGGGGGCCCCGGTATCGAAGTAGAGATCCATGTAATGGACCGAATTGTCCTCCGAGGTCAGCCAAACCAAATTGGGCCGATCAGTTGCATCGAGGCTGCCAAAGGAGGCCGCGGCCCAAACCATGAGAAATCGAAGGGTGAACTCCATGATAGTTTCTAGATCCTTGTATCTGGATTCTGGATGCTGGACCATGACCTCAGCTCTTCTGTGCCTTTTGTGGCTATTTCCCTAACTTGTACTGCGGTAACGTTGCGAAGCACAATTTGGGCGAAGCAGGATGCGCTCATCATCGTCATCTGTGGTCGATCCCTCCCCATTCCACACTCCAACATTCCAACATTCCTTTCTTTTCGATCAAGATCAGGAATAATCCCAATACCTTCCGCCTTCAGCCCTTCCTCAATTCCTAATTCCTAATTCCTAATTCCTAATTGGCGCGCTTCGGCGGGCCTAAAGTGGCATGATTTCGATGTTGCGGAATTCACACCCATGGCTTTCCGCCTGCAGGGAGATGGTTCCGCCTTCGAGAAGGGTGCCATCCTCTTTTTGGGGAAGGGTGTAACGCAATACCTCCTTGCCATTGATGAAGTGAATGAACTCCTCGCTTCCTTTGACGTGCACTTCTATGCGAACCCATTCGTTCCAGGGATAGGTTTTCGAGGAGGATGAG
Organism: Opitutales bacterium; assembly: GCA_964291575.2. Classification (GTDB taxonomy): domain Bacteria; phylum Verrucomicrobiota; class Verrucomicrobiia; order Opitutales; family UBA2995; genus JAABVD01. Next base: position 1,007,402 of record OZ219851.1, read on the forward strand.
GTGCAGTGTTGCTCGTGTAATTGGCCCTGGTAAATCACATGCGTATCCGGGGTGCACAAATTCCCCGTGGTGCGCTTGGCCGGAGGATCTCCACCCAGGATTTGGATTTCAATACTGGTCGGAAACCTCTGGTTTTTTCCCATGGATTCGGGGGTTTGCCCGTGGGCCATGATACCGGTGTTGCGCAGGGCCCAACTCGGACCTCCCTCACTTTGTTCACCGTAAAAACGGTACTCCATGCGAAACCTGTAGTGGGAAAAGGAATCCCGATAAAAGATGTGACCGAAATGATTGTCGAAAGACGCGAACTGATCGTAACTGGTTTTCAAATGGCCATCCTCCACCCGGAAAATATTGCCGGGATTCTCCCCCAATTCGTAGCCGTGAACTTTGACCGTCCAACCATCGAGATTCTTCCCGTTGAACAAGGAGATCCATTCCTTACCCCCGGTATTGAGCTCGCGGATACGGAGGTTCCTCCAGGCCACGGACATGGTGCCCGCTTCGGCGTTTATGCTGTGAACCTGCAGACCGATAAATCCCTCCGGATGATCCCGGTAGCGCTCCTGGTCGACCAGATCCGATACGGGGTTCCCGTTGATCCAGGTTTGGATGCGGGGGCCGTCCGCCACGATGCGGTAGTGATTCCAATCGTCGTTTTTGAAATGCGAATGTTGAATGCGCTTCTCTTGCGGGGTCATCCATCCGCCGGCTCGCTCCCCATAGAGGTAGCCGGCAAGACCGTTTTTCATTTCAATTTCCACCTGGGGGCCATAAACCGTCTCGACCTCCTTGCCACGCACCGTTTCCCATCTGGCCTTGGAGCGAATTTGCACGCCGGAGTTGAGGAGGTCGTTCAGTTTGACCTCGAATTCCAGTTCGAAGTCGCTGTAGAGGTTCCAGGTGGCAAGGAAGGTGTTATGGCCCGGGCCGTTGGTGCCCACGATGGCGCCGTCCCGTATCTCGTAGGTGGCGCCGCCGCCCCGGATGGTCCAGCCATCGAAGTCCTTTCCGTTGAAGAGTTCGGACCAATTTTCAGAACCCTCTGCCATTGCCCTGGTAAGAAAGGATACCACAGCCAAGCCGAGGATGAAGGAATGGAAGTGTTTATGCATGGTGAATCTGTCGAGTATGGATTTTCATCCCAGTCAAAGGCCCCGACCCTGGGGAGACAAGAGGCTTTTCCTCATCCGTGGTTTATCGCTTCACGGATTGGAAAGTAGAATTTGTTTGAAAATTCGCCCCAAAACCCGTGATTTGGACCCCAACATGGGCTTTTTCAATACGGTAACAAAGATCATTCTGGCAACTGCCCTGTTCCTTCCCTGCCTTTGGAGCCCGGCCAAACCGCCCAACTTCTTCGTGGTCCTGGCCGATGACATGGGATTCTCCGACGCGGGTTGCTATGGCGGCGAAGTCCAAACCCCCACCCTGGACCGGCTGGCCGCCGATGGATTGCGTTTTACCCAGTTTTATTCAACCGGGCGATGCTGGCCGTCGCGGGCGGTCATCCTGACCGGTTATTACGCCCAACAGGTGGGAATGGATCCTCGAAAGGGCAAGGAGTGGCCAGTCTGGAGCCGCATGCTTCCCTTGCGACTCAAGGAAAAGGGATACCGCAATTACCATTCCGGCAAGTGGCACGTCAAGGGCACCCCGGCTGACCCGCAGAGGAGTGGGTTCGACCGCTCCTATTGGACCCGGTCCTGGGACCGCTTTTTCAGCCCGAAAAAACATTGGATGGACGATCAACCCCTTCCCCCCGTGCCCCGGGGAACCGATTATTACGTGACCACTGATATGGCGGATCGCGCCATCGAGTTTCTGGCGGAACATGAACGGGAAACCCCGGAGCAGCCATTTTTCTGTTACCTGGCCTTTATCGCCCCCCATTTTCCCCTTCACGCCCTGCCCCAGGATATTGCCAAGTACGAGGACGCCTATTTGAAAGGTTGGGATGTGGTGAGAAAGGAGCGCTGGGAGCGGGCGCAATCGATGGGATTGGTCCAATCCGGGTTGGCCAGACGGCGTGGGGATATCTTCCCGCCGTGGAACTTGTCTCAGGAAGAACTGATCGATCAAATCGACACCGGGGAGGTTGGTTTCGCTTTGCCATGGGAAGAATTGACGGCCGAGCAACAACGCTTTCAGGCCACCAAAATGGCCATCCACGCCGCCATGGTGGATCGAATGGATTATGAAATCGGCCGCGTCATGCGGCAGATCTCGGCCATGGGAGAAGCGGACAATACCGTTTTCTTTTTCTTGGTCGATAACGGCGCCAGTGGAGAAATCATCAACCGGGGGGATAAGCACGATCCCACCGCTCCCCTCGGTTCTGCCGGTTCCTACCTGTGTTTGGGACCCGGTTGGTCGACTGCGTCCAATTCTCCTCTATCCCTGCACAAGCATTGGAACCACGAAGGTGGTATAGCTTCGCCTTTCATCGTGCATTGGCCCGAGGGAATTCGCTCGGGAGGGGAACTGCGCCACGTCCCAGGGCACTTCATCGACTTGGTCCCTACCATCCTGGATTTGGCAGGGGTGGCAATGGCCACCCCCGAAACCGGGCCCGGCCTGCCCGGACGCAGCCTGACGCCGGCCTTTGCGAGTGACCCGGATTGGGAAGATCGCGAGTTTTTCTTTGCCCATTCCGGCAACCGGGCTTTGCGCCGGGGCGACTGGAAAGCCGTCATGCGCCGCGATAACGGCAACCGGTGGGAACTCTATAAAATTGCCGAGGACCGGGCCGAACTCCACAACTTGGCCCGGGCTCATCCCGACCGGCTCAACACACTGGTTTCCCGATGGGAAGCGCTGCAAATCCAGTACGACGAAGATTTTCTGTCGGGCACGGAAACGAATTGAGCCTAAACAAATCAGAACCGCAAACTCCCAAGGGACATGAAATTCAAGTTCTTTACCTTAAGCAGTTTCCTTTGGTGGACTGCCAGCATGCCAATAGTTGCCGTGGATAAGCCGAACATCCTGTGGCTGTCTACGGAGGATCACGGCCCTCACCTGGGGTGTTACGGGGATGCCTATGCCACCACTCCCCATATCGATGCGTTCGCCGAGCGCGGCTACCGCTACAACAAAGCCAGTTCAAATGCTCCGGTTTGCGCTCCAGCTCGAACCACCATCATCTCGGGCATGTACCCACCGTCCACGGGAAGCCAACACATGCGATCCCGCGCCCCCGTTCCATCCTTCCTCAAATTTTTTCCCCTCTACTTGCAGGAAGCCGGTTATTACACCACCAACAACAGCAAAGAAGACTATAACCTGACCACCCATGACAAGGGTTGGGACGAATCCTCCAGAAAGGCCCACTGGAATAACCGTCCGGAGGGAAATCCGTTTTTTGCCGTATTCAATTTCACGGGCACGCACGAAAGCAGGATTCGCAATAAAAACCCCAACCCGGTGCACGATCCCTCCTTAGCTACTCTGCCCCCCTACCATCCGGACACTCCCGAGGTGCGCAAGGATTGGGCTCAATACTACGACCGCCTGACCGAAGCGGACCAATTTTTCGGGATGCGGATGAAAGAATTGGAGGAAGCGGGGCTGGCCGAGGATACCATCGTTTTTTTCTGGGCTGATCACGGTTCCGGCATGCCCCGCAGCAAACGGTATCCGGGTTGGTCGGGGTTGCATGTGCCCTTGATCGTGCATTTTCCAAATAAATGGGCCCATCTGGCTCCCACGGGCTACGAGGAGGGGGGCAACTCCGACCGGTTGGTGGCATTTATTGATTTCGCACCGACCATGTTGTCCCTGGCCGGTGTGACCATCCCGGACTACTACCACGGCCATGCCTTCGCCGGCGACCAGCAGACCGAGGACCCGCCCTACTCTTTCGGATTTCGCGGCCGAATGGACGAACGGGCTGACTTCGTCCGCAGCATAACCGATGGACGCTACCTTTACATGCGCAACTTTTACCGGCACCTCCCCCACGGCCAGTTCGTCCGCTACCAGCAGCAGACTCCGACCACGGCAGTATGGTATCGGAAATTTCTGGACGGCGAATTGGATGCCGTTCAATCCGCCTTCTGGGAAACGCGTCCGCGAGAGGAACTCTACGATTTGGAAAACGATTACCACTCCGTTACCAATCTGGCCGAATCTGACCAACACCAGTCCATCAAATCCAGGTTGAGCCAGGCCCTGGACGAACACATGGCCGCCACCGGCGATCTCGGGTTTCTGCCCGAACCCATTTTGCGAAAAATCATTTTGAGCGGAACATCCCCGGCGGAATCCGACCGCACTCAACTGGGGCATGCTCCAACCTGGGGAAACGTCGTTTTGAAACTGCGCGATCTCGAAAGGGAATTACCCGGGAATCTGGGGCACCCGGTTCCCGAGCGGCGCTACTGGATCCTCATGCAACTCATGGCCGAAGGCCCCGGAATTGCCTATGACCTCAATGAGCACCTATTGGAAAAGGCCCTCGACGATGCCGAACCCATCGTAGCGGTGGCCGCGGCCGAGTGCATGGGAAGGTTCAGTTCCCGCGAGGACCTTCGAGAAAAGGCCATTGCCACCCTCATGCGATACGCAACCTTTCCCGAAAACGAGTTTATCCTCTCCATTCACGCCCTCAATGCCCTGGATCATTTGAAAAGCCAGGGACGATCCTTGCCGGAGGAAGCCGGTAAACTCACGACCGAGCATGAAAAGATACCGAATTGGGGGAACAGTTATCGGCGACAGCTCATCGAACGACTTTGATCTATTCCCGATCCGCCATTTCCTGAAGTGACAGGATATTTAAAAGGAGGGGGGACATTCCTGTCCCCCGCAAAATCCTGATCTTGATCGTGATCGTGATCGTGATCGAAAATTTCTTAGGAACCAACCACGGATTGAATTTTCAACTGGGAAGAAAACGTGACGAGGAGTCTCTCGCAAAGACGCCAAGAGCGCCAAGATTTTCTGTTTTTAACCTGCTTTCCCAGATCAGGGAGCTTTGGTTCTAAAACCCAAACCACTTCCCTAAAACTAAAACGAAGATCCAACAACCGACAAGGAACATCCCCAAACCTAAACCTTCAAAACCAAGCCACTTTTCGAAAACATAGATACAATAAAAACATCCATAAGGCCATAAAACCGAGAAGAAGAGAGAGAGGGAACACCGCATGAATAATTTCCTCTAAGGCTGTCATTCCTGGGCTGAATGGATTATTGTTAGAAAAATCTTTGCGCTCTTGGCGAGCTTCGCGAGAGTCCCTTCCATATCCGTGCCAATCCGTGAAATCCGTGGTCTTTTACAAGGCCCTGACTTTGGCCTGCAATTCCAGGGACCCCACCTCGGGAGCTACTCTCTTGAGCATTCCGGCGATCATTTTTCCCAGATCCTCATTGTCGGTCCTCTTGGCTAAGAAGTAGAGCCGGTAAAGGTCTTCCTCATCGGCAATGCTGGTCAATGTCCGCAATGCTTGCCGAGCCAAGTCGGCGTTCTCGCCGTTGACAAACCTGAACAACCGATTTTTTGCGTTGGGCAAATCCCGATAGGTCAGCGCCTCGATGGCAATGGAGGCATCCGCTTCGGTATCGGAGTTCAGCATTTTTTGCAACCGACCGTTCAAGGCGGGGCTCCGTATTCTTTCCACGGCGTGGATTGCGGCCTGCTTCATCCCCTGGTCCCGGCCGCCGAAGTGGCGTAGGATCAGGTCAATGGAACGTGCGCTGCCGAATGTGGCAAGGGCGCGAATGGCCTGTATCCGGATATCCCTGTTGCCTGCCTCGGCAGCCTCAAGGGCCAGGTCCTCGGCCTCCCTTCTCGAAAAGGCGGACAATCCCCCCAAAATCACCCTCCAATCGTCGGCGGAATAATTTCCCCGTTCTTCCCGTGCCAGATTCTGCTTTCCCTGAGTTAGTGCGAGGTGAAGGGCGGTGGCGCGGAGATCCGGATCGGAACCCGACAGGGAGGACCGGAGGAGTCTGACTGATTGGCCGTGCCCCGATTCGACCAGGCGGGTCAATGCGGCCTGCCGATTCGCCGAACTCAATCCCGATTCCTGAATTTGAATCAGTACCGCCGCCGAGGTTTCCGTCAGGGAAACGAGAGCGCGCTCCAAATCCAACCGCAATTCCGGCGCCGGTTGCGAGCGGTAAGCCCGCTGCAGCGTCCGCGCCGCCTCTGCCGTACCCAATTTGGCCAGGGCATGGATCGATTCGATGGCCAGAAGCGAATCCTCCCCCTCAAGTCCTCTGGAAAAGTAGCCGAGGTTTTCGGGATCTTTCCGGTTCCCCAATGACCGCAGGTAAGTCTGCCGGGTCGCGTCCTCGGAGGACTGGCGGATTGCTCGCTTCAAGGCATTGGAGGCTTCCGGGCCGGGAATCCGTTCCAGCGCTTGACGGGCCAATTCCGACTGCAGGGCGTTGCCCCCCGACATGGTTTCGCTCAACGGTTCGACCGCGGTGGCGGTTCCCACCCGACCCAGTTGCCGAAGGATGTATTTTTTTGCTTCATCCGACACCACGGGGTCCTGCAGGCAATCGAGCAAATTTTGGGTCGTCTTCTCAGCTCCTTCACGTTGACCCGGGGCGGTTTGGCGGGCCACAAAGGCGGCGAGTTCGGCGCGAGCCCGGTATTGGATTTCAGGATCTTCCTCAGAAAAACCCCGCACGATTTCCAATAGGTAATCGGTGGAAGGGTTGGACCACGAGGGGGAGGAAACCCCAATGGTCAGAACCAGGAAGGACACAATTTGCCTCAGGCGTTTCATGATAAAATCGTTCGGTAAGGGGTGGTTACCCGATCAAGTGGTAGGGAGCTCGGCGGGGGCGGGTTTGCCATTTGGCCGCTTGCGGGTCGCCCAGGATTCTTTCCTTTTGCGGGTCCCAATCAATGGGACGGCCCAGGCGTTCCGAGATACCGGCCAAGTGACAAATGGTGGCGGTGCGGTGACCGATGCCCACGTGACAAATCGTTTGGTTGCGACTGCGGATGCCATCGAGCCAATCCCGGCGATGGTCCTCCGATTGGTAGAGGCGCTGATCGGTCGTTTTCAAGACCGTGTTCTTCAGGGATGCCGGTTCCGTATCCAGTTTGTTTCCCCGGCTGACCCGGACTTCTCCTTCCTCACCCATGAACCGGATCATATGACCCTTGCCGTCGTAACCCCGAATTATTTTGGTTCCGTCGTCGTAAAGGTAATATTGGTAGGGCTCCCCTTTGTAACCTTTGGGGACGAAGTGAACGGGGCCGGACTCATCCCTGCCCAGGGCCCACTGCACGATATCGTAATGATGGGCCCCCCAGTCGCCGTTTTTCCGGGAGCCATAATCCCAGAAACGGCGCCAGCCGCCTCCGTAATCCCCCTTGATCCTGAGTTCGTTGTAGGGCTCCCAGGGGGCTGGACCCAACCAGCGGTCGTAGTTCAAGCCCTTCGGGATGGGCTCAGCCGGATACTGGGTGGGGGGAGGAAAATCCCCCAGGCGCACGGCCACGGTGTGAACCCGGCCGATATATCCGTTGCGAACCAGTTCAGAGGCCTTGCGGAAGGCTCGGTTGGACCGTTGTTGACTGCCAACCTGCAGGACCCGACCGTAGCGGTGACATAATTTCCGCATGATCTTTCCCTCTTCAATGGTCAGGGTCATGGGTTTCTCCACGTAGACGTCCTTGCCCGATTTCATGGCGTCGATGGAAATTTTGGCATGCCAATGATCGGGAGTTCCCACCACGACCGCATCGATATCGTCCCGGGCCAACATGTCCTCGTAAGATTCATAGGTTGGGCAGGCCTCCCCCTGAAGGTCCTTTACCTCGGCCTGAGCCCGTTCCAGTTCCCAGGTTTTGACGTCGCTCAGGGCCACGACCTGAACATCGTCGGCCCCGAGGTGATAGCGGCGGTGGCCGTGCATGATCTTCCCGTTCCCAACCAGCCCGAGATTGATGCGACTGTTGGGCCCGGAATGCTTGCCTTTCAGCCCCAGGGCACGGGAGGGGGCGATCGAGGGCAGGGAGAAAGCCGCGGCCGCGGCGAGCGATTGTTTTAAAGCAATTCTACGGGAGATTGTTTTCATGTTATTGAGCCATTGTCGGTTTTCTTCCCCTCCAGTTCCCTCATCGATGGGATTGGGGAGGGGCAAACAAAAGAAATTCGTAACTACTCAGGTATCTTCAACTATGGCCCGAAAGGATGCTTTATCGATAACAAATTACGAAATTGTAGGAGGGGGCGAAATTTAAAGGAAGAAGGAAGAAGGAAGAAGGAAGAATGAAGAAGGAGTTGAATATTCGATCGGGATCATGATCGAAAACAAACATGGATGGACAGGAAAATTAAACGGAGGGGGGACATTCCTGTCCCCCATTACCTGAAAATAGGGGGTTGGAAAACCCCCTCTCCGTTAATTCCTTATTTTGCGTCATTTGTGCTTTTTGTGGCTATTTCCCATCCGTGTAATCCGTGGTCAATCTCTCCTCTCTGCGCATTTTGCGTTCTATTATGCGGCTCTTAGCAACTCAGCAACTCTTATCCTTTGCGTCCTCTGCCTCTTGGCGGCTTTGCGAGAGACTCCTCTTCACGTTCCACCCCCTCAGGCCAGGCTATGGAAACCTGAGTAGTTACAACATCTGATCGGTTCGCTTCAGCCATTCGGGTGAAACCAGAAGGCGATGTTAACATTTTGCGTTTGACCCCTTTTTCCTTCCCCCTTTCCATCAGCCATCGATTCATGACAGACAAATTCTTCAGAGCAACGGTCCTCACCCTGGTTTGGGTCGTGGCCGGGACGGGATTCTTCCCTGGAACCGCCGCGGCCAAGTGGGAAAACCTATTTGACGGAAAAACTTTGCAGGGATGGGAAACAAAAAATGGATGGGCGGAATTCCGCGTCGAGGACGGGGCCATAGTGGGAAAATCCGTGGCTCGGTCGCCCAATACCTTTCTGGCCACCAAGAAGGTCTACGGGGATTTTGTTTTGGAGTTGGAAGTGAAGGTGGATGAAGGCCTGAACTCGGGCGTCCAGTTCCGCAGTTCGAGCTTTCCCGAATACCGGGAGGGCCGCGTCCACGGCTACCAATACGAGTTGGATACCGGGCCGCGCGCCTGGACGGCCGGCATTTTCGACGAAGCCCGGCGCGGCTGGCTCTACCCGGTCGATTTTAATCCAAGAGCCAAAACCCTGTTTAAGCAAAACGACTGGAACCAGGTGAAGATCGAGTGCGTGGGTCCTTCTATACGCACCTGGTTGAACGGAAAACCGGTGGCCCACCTCATCGACGATCTTACCAGCAAAGGATTCATCGCCCTGCAGGTGCATGGGGTCGGTAACAAGGAGGATTTGGTCGGCAAGGAGATAGCTTGGCGCAATATCCGCATCAATACCGCGGCCGCCAAGCCGACCCCCAGTCGCGGCCTCTACATCCGCAACCTCATTCCCAACAGCGTGAGCGCCGATGAAGCGGCCCGGGGATGGAAGTTGCTCTGGAACGGAGAAAACCTGGATGGCTGGCGCAATGTCGGGAAAAATTCAGCGCCGGAAGAAGGCTGGATGGTGGAGGACGGGGTGCTCACCGTGCAAGCCACCGAACCGGAACAGGAGAAAAAAGGCGGCGACATCATTGCCGAGGACCCATACGGCGCGTTTGAGCTGGACCTGGAATTCAAGATTACTCCCGGGGCAAACAGCGGAATCAAATACTTTGCCACGGAAAAGGGCCAGTCGGCCTTGGGACTGGAGTATCAGATACTCGACGATAAAAGGCATCCCGATGCCAAAAAAGGGGTGGTGGGCAACCGTACTTGCGCCTCACTTTACGACCTCATCCCCTCCGAGCGGTTCGTATCCCACAGAAAGGTACCGGTTGAAGTGGGGAAGTGGAATCACGCCCGGATCATCGTACGTCCCAACGGAATGGTTCAGCACTGGCTAAACGGGTTCAAGGTGGTGCAATACCAGCGCGGAAACAGCATTTTCCGCGCCCTCGTCGCCCGCAGCAAGTACGCGGGGCTGGAAGGATTCGGCCTGGCCGATAAAGGGTATATCTCCCTGCAGGACCACCGCGACGAAGTAAGCTTCAGGAGTATCAAAATCCGCCAACTCTAACCAGGGGTTGACCACGGATCTCACGGCAGGATTTATAGCCACATAAAGCACAAAAACACACAATTTTAAAGGAGGGCGGACATTCCTGCCTGTCACGCCGGGAGGCGGGTCCGCCATTTTCTCAATAAAGCGGGTTGGAAAACCCGCTCTCCGTTAAAACCTCTTCCCCTCCTTGTCCTGCCGCTGTGCCGTGCGGAGCCTCTTTAGGCAAAGCATGGCAGGCCTTGGCGTAGCCGGGTGCCTTTTGTGCTTTTTGTGGCTATTTCCATATCCGTTCCCATCGGTATTATCCGTGTTTAATCCGGCTGATACGGTTCGAGGAGGCGGAAAATACGGGTCTTTCCCAATCGGACAAAATTGGGCAATCCATTTTCTTCGGGGACCTCGACTTCGCCTTGAATCAGGGGAAGGGCATACTTTACAAATTGATAGCTCATGCTGGTGCCGTCTTCATTGATCCAGTCTACCGGCAGGGGTTTTACCGCATCGGCCACTTCGCTGAGATTGGCCAGTCCGGTATTACAAACATAATTATCGGATTCGCTCCGCACCAGTGTGATCATTTTGTCGGTTATCCCGTTGATGGCGGCGCGAACGGCAGCTTGGCCTACCAGGTAGGCCTCGTCACTGTCGGTCTGGGAAGCATGGGAGGCAGCGGCCCGTTGGCTGATGCCCAGCTTGGCGGTGCGGGCTTTCACACCCAAGAGTGATTCGGCGAGTTCGCGCAGGTATTCCCCGGCCCCCCCCAACTGGGCGTGGCCAAAGGCGTCGCTGGAGGAAGAACTGGTATGCACGTAATTGCCCGCTTCGTCGACCAATCCTTCACCCACTACGATCATGCAATAACGCTCCCGGGACAAGACGCGGCGCACATCGGCCAGGAATTTTTCAGTGCTGAAAGCCACTTCCGGCAAATAAATGAGGTGGGGAGGATCATTGGGCTTGTCGCGGCGCTGGGCCAAAGACGCTCCGGCCGCAATCCACCCGGCGTTGCGCCCCATTACCTCCAGAATGGACACCAGATCCCCCTGCCCCATAGACTCGTGGTCGCACGCCATTTCCCGAACCACGGTGGAAATGTGCTTGATAACACTGCCATAACCCGGGCAATGGTCGGTAGCCACGATGTCGTTGTCGATGGTTTTGGGTATGCCGATGACGCGCATTTCGTAGCCGCTTTCCCGGGCCATGGTAGAGATCTTTTCCGCCGTTCCCTGAGAATCATTTCCCCCGGCGTAGAAAAAGAAGCGGATGTTGTGGGTCTGGAAAACCTGGAGAACGCGATTAAAATCGCTGGTCTTTTTCAACTTGTATCGGCAGGTGCCCAAGGCTGACCCTGGCGTGTGCCGCAGCCCTCGGACCGCCTGCTGGGACTCCGAGGCCAGATCGATCAGGTCTTCATTGAGGATTCCCAGAACCCCATTGAGCCCGCCGTAGATTTCCTCGATGCACTCGTGGTTGAGGGCTTCGTTGACAGCCCCTGCAATGCTCGAATTTATGACGGAGGTTGGGCCACCGGATTGGGCCACCAGACAATTTCCCACTAGTTCAGACATCGGGTATTTCAAAGATATTAAGGGGGGAAGTTAGATTTCCCTGTTTGAGCTTGGCAACCCTTTAGAGAAGCCAAAGAAAAAAAAGGCGCAACTGTTCCGTTTCAACCCATGGGCCGGGTCCCAACATCGAGCGCTGGCCTCGGGGTCGTGCCTTGTAATCTTGACCCAGCTTGCCTGCTTCTGTGCGGCGCACGGGCAGGCGGAGCCAACCGATTCAAGACTTGACCCCTTACTCCGCCCAGACCTCGGGTCCGGACAACCGGCACGACTGGTCAGAGGATCCTTCCCGGCCGGTAGTGGATCGCTTCCGGGTAATGGGCCTTGATATCTTCAACGCGCTTGGCCAAGCGGTTTACCTGATGGCGGGCCATACCGCAAAGGCGGGCCTCGTTCCGAAAAATGGCATTGAGATTTTCGGAATCGAGAGGAAGGCGGTCGTCCGCCGCCAGTCGCTTCAGCAGGTCGTTGGATTTTATCCTGCCCGACCTCAAGTCGTGGATGGTGGCCAGGGCATGCTCCTTGATGGCTTCGTGAGCGGTCTCTCGCCCGGCCCCGGCTTTGACCGCTTCCATCAGGATGCTGGTGGCGCCGAGGAAGGGGAAGTATTTTTCATTTTCCAGGCGTATGGTTTCGGGAAAGGCCTCCAACTGGCCGATCACGGTGAGGAAGGTCTCCAATTGGCCATCCAAGGCGAAGACGGCATCGGGCAATGCGATGCGGCGGACCACCGAGCAGGAGACATCCCCTTCATTCCATTGATCGCCCGCCAGCCCCGCCGTCATGTTGAGGTAGCCGTTGAGCAGGGTATGAAAGCCGTTGATGCGTTCACAACTCCGACTGTTCATCTTGTGGGGCATGGCGGATGAGCCGACTTGTCCCTGGGCAAACCCCTCGCTGGCCAGCTCATGTCCCGCCATGAGCCGGAGTTGCTTGGCAAAGTTGCTCAGCGCCGAACTGATCCGGTAAAAAGCGGCCACCGTTTCAAAGTCCAGACTGCGCGGATAGACCTGTCCAACATTGGTGAAGACCCTTTCCATTCCCAGGTGGGCCACAATCCTCCTTTCGAGTTCGACAACCTTGTTTTCGTCGCCCCCAAAGAGGGTCAGGCTATCGAGTTGGGTGCCCACGGCGCCCTTCAGACCGCGGACGGGGTATTGGTCGACCAGCGACTCGAGTCCCTGAAGGCCGAGAGAAAGCTCCTCGGCAAACATGGCCAGTCGCTTGCCCAAGGTGGTGGGCTGAGCCGCCACGTTGTGCGTTCGACCGGATATGAGGATGTCTTTCAACTCCAAAGCCCTATCGGTCAACCGGATGAGGGAGGCCGCTACCTTTGTGCGGAGAACGGACAGCGAGTTGTAAACCTGCAGTTGCTCGACGTTTTCGGTCAGATCGCGGCTGGTCATTCCCTTGTGGATGTGTTCGTGTCCGGCCAAGGCATTGAATTCATCGATGCGGCTCTTCACGTCGTGCAGGAGTTGGAACTCGCGCTGCCGAATGGACTCGAGGTCGACCTGCTCCTTGACCTCCTCGTAATCATCGATGGCCTCCTGCGGGATATCCAAACCCAGGTCTCTCTGGGCCTTCATCACGGCAATCCAGAGTTCGCGCTCCAGGACAATGCGACCCCGGCTGGACCAGATATCGCCAATGGCGGCAGAGGCGTAGCGTTCGGCTAAGGTGTTCGGTATCATGGGCAGGGATGAATGTTAAATTCCCCAACCCCGGAAAAGACAAGCTTCTAACCGGTTATCGACCTAAACACCGCACCACCATCTCGCGCATGACCTCCAACTGCTCGTTGGAGCGATGGAGGATTTCCCTGAAACCACGCAGAAATTCCTTTTGGAAATCCACCAATTCCTTGAGGGTGAGCCGTCTCAAGGGTTCAGCCAGGCGACTCAGGTACCAGGGGTTTTGGGAAAAGACGTTAAAAGAGGATCTTCCATTCTCGCCCGCGTAGGCCTCGGCATGCAAAGCGGCGGCCCGCTCCATGCTCACCTTGTCGATACCGCGGGGACCCAGTTGTATCTGGCCGCTCATGAGCAGGACTTTGAGCTGGATCATCAATCGGTTGCGGTTTTGCAGGGTGGTGAGGAGCTGGCGGGCATCCTTGGTATTGAAAAAATAGCGGCGCAGGGAATCGAGGGCCCATTCGAGTTTCAGGGAGAAAAAGGCCTCCACCGGTTCGAAGAAATCCCCTTCCCCGAAATTGGGCACCAGTTCGTTGAGCAGTTCTTCCGTCACCTCCACCGGTTCGTCCCCGAGGTAGGTGGCCAGCTTGCGCACTTCTTCCACGGCCAGACGGGCATTGCCGTTCAATTTGCCCATGAGGATATTCACCACAGAGTAAGGGATGTCGATGCCGAACCGTTCGCTTTCCCGCCTGATCAGGTCGCGCAGATGGGCCTCTTTTTCCGCCGGTTTACCGGTATCTGCCAAATGATAATCCGCATTTTGCGCACACCACTTGGGGAAGATTCTGCGGCGGTCCACCGGGGAAGCGGAAAGGATAACCGAGACCGCTTCCGGATTTACCGATTCCAACACCCTTCGCATGCTTTCCACCTGGTCCAAAGTTCCTTGCGACCGTCCGGTTCTCGAATCGGCCAGAAAGGTAATGTCCTTGAACCAGACGACTTTCCTGTCCCCGAAAAGGGGAAGGGACTGGATGGCGGAGGTGAACTGGTTGACCGCCTTTTCCACCTCGGCTACATTGCCGGCCGATCCCACCACGATTTCACAACCGAAGGAGGGGTCCTCCATGCCCTTGCTCATGTTCTGGTAGATCTCCCGAGCCCGCCGCCCCACCCAGAAATCGTCCTCTCCACAAACGAAAGAAAAATTTGGCGCGGGCATGGGAAAGGAACCGGGATTACTGCAAACGGCTAGGCAATAAAATTCGGGTCAGGAGCCATTCGGGTCAAGGCGGAATCGCGCCCTGAGCACCCTCCGCGCCTCAGACTGAACTAACCACAGAGTACACAGAGAATTAGGAAAGGATGGGTGTCCCTCTCCCCCATTCCATCACTCCTTTCTTTTCGATCACGATCACGATGATTTTTCCTTAGTATCTACTCAGGTATCTTAAACAATGGTCCTTAAGGATGTTTTATTGATAACAAATTAAGCTGTAGGAGGGGGTTTATCCCCCGATCTCTCAAATGGCCTCACTACAATCGGGGGATAAACCCCCTCCTACAATTCCTTCTTGGCGTTGCTTTGCGATCTTTGCGAGAGTTACCTCCTCAACCAACACTCCAACACTCCATCACTCCTCCTTCTTCCTTCTTCCTTCAATTCTCCCCCTCTCTGTGCTCTCTGCGTCCTCTGTGGTTAATCCCCAATTCTTACTTCAGAAGGCGGCGTCGCAGCATTTCCAGCGCGGTGTTCACGCTGCGCTCCCGTACGATGCCCCGATTGCCCCGCACGGTCAGGCGGCGCGCCAGGGAATGGCCGGGCCCCCAAAGACCGGCAAAGACGGTACCGATCGGTTTTTCCTCCGTTCCGCCTCCGGGTCCCGCGATACCGGTAATGGCGAGGGCCCAGTCGGCCTGAAGTTTTTCCGCCGCCCCCTTCGCCATGGCCAGGGCCACGGGTTCGCTGACCGCGCCGTGCCGGACCAAATCGCTGCGCGGAACCCCTAGGAGGTCCCGCTTAAAGCGGTTGGAATAGGTCACCAAGCCTCCGAGAAAACAATCGGAAGATCCGGCCACACTGGTGAGAGCTGCCCCCAGCATGCCCCCGGTGCACGATTCGGCCACGGCCAGGGTTTGTCCGTTGCGGCGGAGCAGGTCCAACGTCACTTCGACCAACCCGGGCCGGCCATAGGCCAGAAAATCGCGACCCAGGGCCGCTTCACATCGGGCGGCCAATGCCTGGACCGCTTCCATCGGGATGCGGCCCGCTGTGGAGGAAAGTCGCACGCTCACCGTGCCGTAGTGAGCACAATAGGCCACGTTGACATCCTCCTGCCGGTCCAAAATCGGCTTGAGTTTGAGTTCAAGGGCCGACTCCCCTATGCCCGAGGTTTGAAACGCCACCATGGAACCGGAATCTTTCAGATGACCCCGTTCGGCCAAGCGCGGCAAAACCTGGCTTTCGAACATCGGTTTGAGTTCGAGGGGCGGCCCCGGCAGCATGATGAGGAGCCTGCCCTCGTGTTCCAACCAGATGCCGGGCGCGGTCCCCTGCGTATTCATGATCAGTTCCGAACCCTCCGGATAGAAAGCCTGTTTCCGGTTGTTGGGCCCCATTTTGCGCCCGAATACCTTGAACTTTTCCCGAATGTCCGCCTCCACCTCAGGACTGTAGCGCAACCGCAACCCCAACGTTTCGGCGATTATTTCCCGGGTGCGATCATCCGAGGTGGGTCCCAGGCCCCCCGTGGTGATGACCACATCCGATTCTCCCCAGGCCAGGGTGAAGTTGCGCCTTATTTCCTCCGCTTCGTCGCGGATGACCAGGTTCCGGTTGGGGGCGGCGCTTCGCCGGGCCAACTGTTCGCCCAGGTAGGTCAGGTGACCGTTCGGCGTAAGGCCCAGGAGCAGTTCATCGCCAATGGTAATGAGATCAATGATGGGCGGGGACATGGGCTGTTAAAAGTTATCAGTTATCAGTGGTCAGTGGTCAGTGGTCAGTGGTCAGTGGTCAGTGGTCAGTGGTCAGTGGTCAGTGTGAGCTTTCTTTTGAACTAACTCTCGCAAAGACGCCAAGCACGCCAAGGTTTTTTTGTAGGAGCGTCTTTCTGCCGCGATTTCTTCATTGCCGAGCTCATCCTTGGTCAATTCCTCATTCCTAATTTACTTCCCTATCCGTGACCTGTTCCTAATATCTTTGTGCCTTTGTGCCTTTGTGCCTTTGTGCCTCTGTGTCCTCTGTGCCCTCTGTGGTTAAACTCTTCCTCCCTTTGCCCCCTCCCGAACAGTCGAAGTTAAAGGAAAAGGTTCGCCAGTTGCCCAACCGGCCCGGGGTCTACCTGATGAAGGACCAGCTCGGAAGCGTGATCTACGTGGGGAAGGCGAAAAATCTGAAGAAGCGGGTGGCCACCTACTTCCAGCCCTCACGAAAGCAAATCCGACATCCGAAAATCCGCAGCCTGATCTCCATGATCCGCGACTTCGATATCCTCCAGGTAAAATCGGAAACGGAAGCCCTCCTGCTGGAAAGCAAACTGATCCGCCAGTGGAAACCCAAATACAATTCCGCCTTCAGGGACGACAAGCGTTTTCTCATGATCCGGCTGGATGAGCGGGCCAGGTTTCCCAAATTCCAGATGGTGCGGAATCAGCTCGATGACACTGCCCGTTATTTCGGACCGTTTGCCTACTCCGGCATGCTCCGCAAGACATTGGCCGAAATGCGCCTCAAGTTCGGGATACTGCTCAACGATACCACCCCTAAAAAGCAGGAGGGCGACGTCTATCGGCTCTATGACGACGTGCGCGCGGAAATATACGGACACCCCAACTACGTGACACCGGAGGACTTCCGGAAACGGATGGATAAAGCCTGCGCATTTCTGGAAGGGAAAACCCGGGAGTGGTTGGCCGAACTCAAGGATGCCATGCATGAAGCGGCAAAAGCGCAGAAATTCGAGCGGGCCGCCGAATTGCGCGACGTGGTGGCCGCCCTGGAAAATACCATCGCACGAGACCGCCGTTTCAAACGGACTCCCGCCCTCGTGACCGATAGCCGGCACGGGCTGCAACAGTTGAGGAAAATCCTGGATCTTCCGGACCTGCCCCGGCACATGGAATGCTTCGACATCTCCCATATCTCGGGAACTTATGTGGTGGCTTCCATGGTGCGCTTCAAAGACGGCAAGCCCGATTCGTCCCGATACCGACGGTTCAAAATAAAGAGCTTTATTGGAAATGACGATTTCAAGGCCATGGAAGAAGTGGTGGGCCGCCGCTACCGCAGGTTGAGAAAAGAGAAAAAGGCCTTCCCCGACCTGGTGGTCATCGATGGCGGCCTGGGACAGGTGGGAGCGGCCATCAATGCCTTTTTCGCCCTCGACCTGGAGCCCCCTCCCCTCATTGGACTGGCCAAGAAAAAAGAAACCATAATCTTCTCCGATGGGAGGCCTCCCATGAATTTGATGCCGCAGTCCCCCGCCTTGAAATTGCTGCAGCGGATCCGGGACGAAGCCCACCGATTCGCCAATACCTTCAACGCCCAATTGCGCTCAAAGAAAATCCGCGAATCCATTTTGCAGGACCTTCCCGGACTGGGGGTTGTGCGGCGGGGATTGTTGATGGAACATTTCCGCTCCCTGGACCGCCTGAAGCGGGCCAGCGTTGAGGAAATCCAGTCCGTTCCGGGATTCGGTCCCAAACTCTCCCTCCAACTCTGGCGCTTCCTCCAGCGCCACAAAAAGTGACGTTCCCCTTGAACCTTCCTGAAAGCGACCACGGATTACGAGGATGTGCACTGATAAGGAATTAACTCTCGCAAAGACGCCAAGGTCGCCAAGATTTTCTATTTATAACCCCTTTCTTTGCGCTCTCTACGAGCTTCTTGACCTGCGTAGCATTGCGAAGCACGGTTTAGGCAAAGCGGGATCCGAGGTTTCTCCTCAGGAAATTTCGATCATGATCACGATCACGATCACGATTCTAGGAAATCTCAGCATCTCAGAAACTCAGCATCTCAAAATCCATTTCTAATTCCTGATTCGCGCCCTCGGCGCCACTTATCCTGTCCATCCTGTGAATCCATGTTAAATTTCTCTCCTTCATGAAATTCGCCATCTGCAACGAGACCTATCAGGGATGGTCCTTTGAACAAACCTGCCGGCACATCGCATCCACCGGATACGACGGGGTGGAAATCACACCTTTCACCCTGGCCCAAGATCCTCGGGATTTGACCGAAACGGAAGCTGAGCGCATCGGCAGAATCGCGACCGAGGCCGGCTTGGAGGTGGTCGGGCTTCATTGGCTGCTGGTAAAACCCGACGGCCTGCACCTCACCACCATGGATGACGCCATCCGGTCCGAGACCGCCGACTTCGCCAAGCGCCTGGCCCGCCTGTGTGCCGCCATGGGTGGAAAAATCATGGTGTGGGGAAGCCCCAAGCAACGCAATCTGGAGGATCACTGGGACTACGGCCATGCGGTCGATCGCGCCGTGGAGGTATTGCGTCAGGTGGGCGATGTATGCTCTGAAGTGGGTGTGACCATCGCCATGGAACCGCTCGGGCCAACCGAAACCAATTTCCTCAACACCGCCGCAGAAACCATCCGGTTCATCGAGAAAATCGACCATCCCGCAATTCGCCTGCACCTCGACGTCAAGGCCATGAGCACCGAAGAAAAATCGATTCCACAAATAATTGCGGAGAGCGCCGGCCATCTGGCTCATTTTCACGCCAACGATCCCAACAAACGCGGTCCCGGTTTCGGGGAGGTAAAATTCGAACCGATTGCGGCCGCCCTGAGGAAGATCAATTACCGCGGCTACGTCTCCGTGGAAGTCTTCGACTATTCTCCCGATCCGGAAACCATCGCCCGTGAAAGCCTGGCCTATTTGCAAAAGACCTTCAGCCAACAGTAATCAGTAACCAGTTTTCAGTGGTCAGTGATCGGTTTATAAACTTCAACAATGGTGGATCCTCTCAACATCTCTTCCCATTCCTAATTGGCGCGCCTAGGCGCCTATTCCTCCGCAGTTTATTCTTCAGAAATTTTCGATCAAGATCACGATCACGATGTTTCTTCCTTCTTCCTTCTTCCTTCTTACTTCTTACTTTAATTCCCTCTGTGCCTTTGTGCCTTTGTGCCTTTTCAGCTTCCCGCTTTTGGCATCCGCAGCCGATTCCCGGCCGAACATCGTCCTCGTCATGGCCGACGACATGGGCTATTCCGACCTGGGATGCTACGGCGGTGAAATCGAAACGCCCACCCTGGACAAGCTGGCCCGCAACGGACTTCGCTTCACCAATTTCTACGTCAACAACATGTGCTGGCCCACGCGCGCCAGCCTGCTCACCAGTCAATATCCCAAAACCGCCATGCGGGGCGGTTCTCCCTCCCAAGGGTTTCGCCACGGCATCATCCTGCTCCCCGAAGCCTTGGGAAATGCGGGATACAAATCCTACATGGCAGGGAAATGGCATTTGTCCGACCCTGAAAAGCCCAACGGTCCCAGCGCGCCGCACCGGCGCGGATTCGAAAAATCCTACAGTACCTACTGGGGAACCTCCGATTTCTTCGCTCCGGCCGATTTAAACCTCAACGGGCAAAGCAGGGAGCATGAATGGCAGGACAACCCCAATTACTACTACACCGACGCCATCACGGACTATTCCCTGAAATTCCTCGAGGAACATGCCGCCGATCCGGCCTCCTCCACCCGGCCGTTTTTTCTCTACGTCGCCTACAATGCGGCCCACTGGCCGCTGCATGCCAAACCCGAGGACATCGAACACTATGAGGGCCGGTTTTCCATGGGGTGGGATATGCTTCGCCGACAACGCCACGCCCGCATGAAGGAACTGGGAGTAGTCGACCCCGCTTGGGAACTATCGCCCCGCAACCCCAAAGTGCCCGCCTGGGAAGACGAAGAGCACAAGGCCTGGCAACAGCGGCGCATGGAAGTCTACGCGGCACAAATCACCTGTATGGACCGCAACATCGGCCGCATCGTGCAACACCTCGAAGAGACCGGAGCATTGGGAAATACCCTTTTCATCTACCAGCACGACAATGGGGGATGCCATGTCGAATACCCGCCGCAACGCACGGGTTCCTGGACCAAACCGTTCACCACCGACGGCAAGGAAACGCCCGTCACACCGGGCAATCTCCCCCACATCATGCCGGGCCCGCAATCCACTTGGCAATCCTACGGCCATGGTTGGGCCAACGTATCCAACACTCCGTTTCGGCTCTACAAGCAACACGACCACGAGGGCGGCATCCGTTCGCCTCTCATAATCTCCTGGCCCCAGGGACTGGCCCCAGGCCTGACCGGCGGCCTGTCTCACCAGGTGCTGCACGTCATGGACTTGATGCCGACCCTTCTGGAGGCCGTGGGAGCCCATCCCAGCGCCCCGGCTGGCAAACTGCCTTTCGAGGGCCGGTCCTTTCTAACCCTGCTGCAGGACCACCCGGAAAAATGGAGGCCTCACCGGGAACTTTACTGGGCCCATAGCAGGGGCAAAGCCGCCCGCGTAGATGGCTGGAAACTGGTATCCGAGAATAACAAACCCTGGGAACTCTACAAGCTCCCTGAAGATGGCCCCGAACTGCGCGACCTTTCCAACGCCAATCCCCAAAAAGTGGCCGAACTCACCCAAAAGCATGCCGCCTGGAGCAAACGGACCAATCCCCCCGAAACCGTCCCTTGACGTGGTTTATGGAAAGTTTGACCCCGCCAAATCTCATTAACAGATAGAGGGATACCAATTGTTCACGATGGGTAAACGACCGAGAGTTCTGGTGCTTTGCACGGGCAATTCCTGTCGCAGCCACATGGCAGAAGGGTTTTTGAAAAAGGAGGCGCACGACCTTTTCGAAGTCTTCAGCGCCGGCAGCAAACCGACCGGGTATGTGCACCCGAAAGGCATTCAGGTGATGAATGAGGTCGGCATAGATATTTCGGGGCACGTCTCCAAGCATCTGGATCGGTTTCTGGGCGCAAGGATCGACACCGTGATTACGGTTTGCGACCATGCGGCCAATGATTGTCCAGTGTTTCCCGGACAGGTTAACCGTTATCATTGGGCCTTCCACGACCCAGCCAAGGCAAAGGGTTCGGAGGAGGAGATCTTGAGGGAATTTCGCTCGATTCGCGATCAGATGCGGCTGGTCATCGAGGCCTATGTTGCCGGTTGCCGGGAAAGGGGTTAGGCGCGCCGGGGGCGCGCCAATTAGGAATTAGGAATTAAGAATTAGGAATTGGCTGTCGCCCAGTGGAGAGAGGTGGAACTACAATAGGGACGTAGGAGACTGGCCCTGAGAGGGAATAATAGCCACAAAAGGCACAAAGGGCCGAGGTTTCAACGGAGGGCGGGTTTTCCAACCCGCCTTTTTGAGAAAATGGGGGACCCGCCTCCCGGCGTGGCAGGTCCGCCTTCGCCAAAGGTCTACCATGCTTCGCAATGCTACGCACGACACGGCGGCGTGACAGGCAGGAATCCCCCCCTCCTTTCGCCATCGCAACTCTTCACTCTTCACTCTTCACTCTTCACTAAACTATTTGACTCTCGCAAAGGACGCCAAGAACGCTAAGACAGGAATGAGAATTCAATCGGCGAGGAAGAGGTGGATACAGGCATGGGTGATTCGGTTCGGTTGTTTGTGGCGATTCCGGTTCCGGAATACGTACGGCGACGATTGGGGGAACTGGAAAGGGAAATGCCCGGCTTGAACTGGGTCAGGGCAACCAATATGCACCTCACCCTCAAGTTTATCGGGGAAACCGACCCTGAGCAGATCGACCCGATTCGCGAATCCCTTCGCTCCATTCGGGTTCGGCGTTTTCTTCTGGGAGTATCGGGTCTGGGAGTTTTTCCACCGAGGGGAAATCCGGCAGTGCTATGGGCCGGACTGGGTAGCGCCCACCCCCATTTGTTTCAATTACACAAAAGGGTGAACGATGTCCTTTACGGCTGGGGAATTGAACCGGATCGCCGCGTATTCCAACCCCATATCACACTGGCCCGGTGCAAAGGGGCGGCGGCCTCCGTGCGAAACCTGATAAGGAAGCGGGAGGCCCTGGAAACCGCACTTTTTCGGGTGGAACAATTTGGAATCTATTCGAGCGAACTCGGCTCCCGCGGTCCGATCTACAGATGCCTGGAAAGTTACGGTTTGGACCAGTGAGAAATAAATTCGGAATTGAAAGGGATTAACCACAGAGGACTCAGAGGGCACAGAGGGTAAGAGGATTTAACGGAGGGCGGGTTTTCCAACCCGCCTTTTTGAGAAAATGGGGTCAGGAATGTCCCTACTTCTTTCCCCATCGCAACTCGTCACTACTCTCTGAATTATTTGACTCTCGCGAAGAACGCCAAGAGCACAAAGATGTGGAAGATCCAGAATCCAGAATCCAGAATCCAGAATCCAGAATCCAGAATGCGGGATAAAGAAGAGTCAAAATGGGGAACAGCCACCCTCGGCGGGGGATGCTTCTGGTGTTTGGAGGTCATCTACCTGCAACAGCCCGGGGTGAAGAAAGTGGTCTCCGGCTACGCCGGGGGGCACGATCCACAACCCAATTATCAGAGTGTATGCCGGGGCCGGACCGGACATGCCGAGGTTATCCGGATCACCTATGATCCGGAAGTGATTTCCTTCGAGGACTTGCTCGATTTATTCTGGCTGGCACACGACCCAACCACCCCGAATCGTCAGGGCAACGACGTGGGGCCCCAATACCGCAGTATCGTTCTTTACCACGACGACGCCCAACGGGATGCCGCGCTAGCATCCCGCCGGGCGGCACAGACCCGGTTCAAGGGCAAAATCGTCACCCAGATCGTGCCCTTGCAAACCTTTTTCCCGGCCGAGGCTTATCATCAGGACTATTACCGAAGAAATCCGAGCCAAGCCTACTGCGCCTTTGTCATCCAGCCCAAGTTGAAGAAATTGGGGCTGAGGACTCTGGCAGAATAAATCAAACATGGTAACTACTCGGGTCTCCATAGCCTGGCCTGAGGGGGGAACGTGAAGAGGAGTCTCTCGCAAAGACGCCAAGAGGCAAAGGACGCAAAGATTGGGGGAGGGAGTAATGGAGTATTGGAGTGATGGAGTGTGGCGGAATCAGGAATTAACGGAGAGGGGAAGTCGCTTCGCTCCAGAGGAAAGAGGAAAGTGTTCAGTGGCGCCTTCGGCGCTTTTTGTCATTTGTGGTTAATCCTTATCGGCGCTCATCCGGGAAATCCGTGGTTGGTTTTCGATCACGATCAAGATCACGATTTTGAGGCAGGAAGGTTGATTCAATGTGGAACCCCGTTGGGGTTCGGTCATATGGGCGATCGGCAACCCAGCGCTGTGCCGTGAGTAGCCTCGTGAGGCGAAGCATGGTGCGCTACGCGACGCTGGGCTCTGGAGTTTAACGCCGTTGGCGTATCAAGAACAAGATTGGCGCCTCCGGGGCCCACTGACCACTGAACACTGGCGCGAAGCGCCTCCGCCCTCCGTTAATTCCAGTTCGCAAAGCGATCCTCTGCATCCATGTTTCAGTTTCGATCAGGATCAGGATTTTGATCAGGATTGGTTTCTCTTCACTCTTTACTCTTTCCTCTTCCCGGGCGAGTTTATGGATGCTCACCCGGCAGCAGCATGAAGGATTCATTACCCAAAGCTTACCTGACCCGAACAATGCTTCCAAAGGTGCTGGAACGTTTGAGATCCCTCTGTGATGTTCACATAAATCCGAAGGACCGCACTGCTACAAAGGAGGAATTGATCGAGGACCTGAGGGATGCCGTTATCCTCGTGCCGAGTGGTCCGGACGATATCGATGCGGAAGTTCTGGAATCGGCCCCCAAACTGAAGCTGATTGCCAATTTCGGGGTGGGTTACAACAACATCGCGGTCGAAACCGCCACCAGGTTGGGCATCGCCTTGACCAATACTCCCGGGGTGCTGGCCGACGCAACGGCGGACATTGCCTGGGCTCTTCTCATGAATGCAGCTCGCAGAATCGGCGAAGGCGAACGCATGATACGGGCCGGAGCTTGGAAGTGCTGGGGTCCGTTGCAACTCCTGGGAGGCGATTTGGCCGGCTCCACCCTCGGGATCATCGGAATGGGCAATATCGGGAAAGCCATGGTCCCCCGGGCCAAAGGATTTTCCATGCGCGTCATTTACTGGAACCGCACCCGGCTAAGCCCGGAGCAGGAGAAGGACTTGGGAATAGAGTATCATGAGCGGGACGATCTGATCCGGGAAGCGGATTACCTTTCCCTCCACGTGGCCTTGACCGAAGAAACGACCCATTTGATTTCCCATCGAGAGTTGGATTTGATGAAACCGTCCGCCTACCTGATCAACACCACACGCGGACCGGTGGTGGATGAGAAAGCTCTGGTCGACGCCTTGGGCGAGGGCAAAATCGCCGGTGCGGGACTGGACGTCTTCGAAAACGAGCCAGAGGTGGAGGCCGGGCTTCTCCAATTGGAAAATGTCGTTCTCACCCCGCACTTGGGCAGCGCTACTATCGGAACGAGGACCCGGATGGGAATGATGGTGGCGGATAATATAGAGGCCTTCATAAAGGGACGGCCTTGTCCCAACCTGGTAAATGAAAAGGGGTCAAACGCAAGTGGCGCTTAGTTGCCTGTGAAGAGGAGTCTCTCGCAAAGCCGCCAAGGGGCAAAGGTCGCAAAGAATGAGGGGGGAGTAATGGAGTAATGGAGTAATGGAGTAATGGAGTGATGGAATGTGGCGGAATCAGGAATTAACGGAGAGGGGAAGTCGCTTCGCTCCAGCGGAAAGAGGAAAGTGTTCAGTGGCGCCTTCGGCGCTTTTTGTCATTTGTGGTTAATCCTTATCGGCGCTCATCCGGGAAATCCGTGGTTGGTTTTCGATCACGATTTTGAGGCAGGAAGGTTGATTCAATGTGGAACCCCGTTGGGGTTCGGTCATATGGGTGATCAGCAACCCAGCGTGCGCTACGCGACGCTGGGCTCTGGAGTTTAACGCCGTTGGCGTAATTTAGGCGGGTTGGAAAACTCGCCCTCCGTTAAATCCAGTTGAAAATTCAATCCGTGGCCATCCATGAAATCCGTGGTTGGTTTTCGATCATGATCACGATTTTGAGGAATGTCCCCTCTCCTTTCTTTAATTCCTCATTCCTAATTCCTAATTGGCGCCCCCGGCGCCTTTGCGTCCTCTGCCTCTTTGCGTCTTTGCGAGAGGCTCCTCTTCACGTTTCCCTCCCTTTTTTTCCATTCTTTGTGCCTTTCAATTCATCACTCCATAACTCCAATACTCCATCATTCCTTATCCTCCATCCTCCATCACCATCCCATGACAATTTGGTAGAATTGCAGGCCAGGCTATGGAGACCTGAGTAGTTACGAATGTTTATTTATTAATGAGCCAGGGCACTAGCCACTCATCACCAATCACTGACAACTGATTCATTTGACCCCTTTTTTGCGACCAAGGCGATCAATTGCCTGAAGATGGCGCGGGCCGATTCGGGGTCTTGCTTTTTATGGGAATTACTCAGGAAGGTGCGGGCCAGAACGATCATCCCCAAATGATTCAGTTGAGAGCGCATGGCTTCGATTACTTTGAATCCGGTTCCGGCGCTGCTGCTGCCCACCACGGCGAATCTCCCGTTGAAGGCAGTGCGAAAATCCGAACCGGATACGCTCATCCAGGCGATGGCGTTGGTTACCACGGGCGGGATGCTGCCATTGTATTCCGGCGCCAGCAAAATCAGGGCGTCGGACTCTATGAGTTTTCGATTCAGCATACCGGCTTCCTCGGGAACACCGGCTTCCTGGACAATGGGTGTGAAGAGGGGGATGTTCAGATCTTCCAACTGGACGATTTCCGTTTCCGCGCCGGTTTCTTCCGCCAATCCCATCAGGAGCTTGGCCAGTTGCAGATTTGTTCTGTTTGTGGCGCAGAAGAAGACAAATTTTGGCATGAACCGAGCAAAAGAGGGGGCATCGGTTTTTTCGACAAAAAAACCATCCGGATGCTTGTGGGAAGAAAAGGGGTCAAACGCAAAATGTTAATATCTATTCGGTCCGGTTCAGCCTTCAGGTGAAACTAGAGGACGATATTAACATTTTGCGTTTGACCCCTTTTCTGGGCATTAGAGCGATTCCACGAAGGCAATGAGGAGTTGTCGGTTTTCCGCCGACATGGCCTTGAAGGCGTCTTTACTATTTTCCGCTTCCCCGCCGTGCCAAAGAATGGCTTCTTCCACGTTGCGGGCCCTGCCGTCGTGGAGGAGCCGGGAATGCCCATTTACCGTTGGCAACAACCCGATACCCCAAAGGGGCGGAGTGCGCCATTCCCGTCCGGTGGCCTGAAAATCCCTTCTTCCATCGGACAAGGCCTCCCCCATGTCGTGCAACAACAGGTCCGTGTAAGGGCGAATGGTCTGCCCTGCCAGGGCGGGGATGGGATAATGGGGATCGGTGTTCATTTCCGGTACGTGGCAGGACGAGCATCGAGCCGATTCGAAGAGGGCCTTTCCCCGATGAAATTCCTTTGCGTTGTCGATGCGACTGGCTGGAACACCCAAAGTCTTCATATAAAATACGAGGTCCTCGAGGTCGCGGTCGCCCAGTTCGGGGGATCCGGAGTCGGGGACAGGGCCGGCCGTTTCCTGGGTCGAGCTGTGGTTCTCCTCAGGGAACAGGTTGGTGGTTATCCCGATGTCGCCGACAAAGGCTGCGGCAACTTGGTCGATGAGTTCGGCTTTATTGGCCTTCCAACCATAACGGCCGAGTCCCTCGCTATTTTTGCTGGGGCTCCAGACCCGGTTGGTTCTGCCGGAGATGCCATCGCCATCCCTGTCGTCGGGATCGGCCCTTTGCTCCAGTTCCGATTTTCCTATGGCGTCCAGCAATCCGAGCCCGAAGACCGGGGAGGCCACTCGCGGGGAAAATTGCAATTCCCCATGCGGCTCCCCATATCCCCAATCGTCGAATGCATAGTGGGGTTTCAGCAGTGTATAAGGACTTCCGTCCGGATAAACGCCGGATACCTCTTCCAACCGTACGGTTACCCGAGCCTCCGGCTTTTGCTCCGGCAAGGCCCGAACGCTCACCTGGTTTCCATAAACCGGTTCCGGCAATGGACCCCCGTTTTCTCCCAGACCGGGAATACTGAGGCGGAACAAGAGCCCGGTGGGGATCTCCCCCGGAGACGGGGGCCGCCCCCGGCCGTCCTTGAAATGGCAAGTTGAGCAGGACCGCGCATTGAAGAGGGGGCCCAGGCCATCCCGCCCATCAACGGCCGAGGAGGCAGATACCCAATTCGCATTGAAAAAGGCGTTGCCGGCAAAAAAACGCGGGAGATCCCCCAAGGGCAGGTTATCGGCGGGCAGGCTGAAAGCCAGGCTGGACCGGATGAATACGGTTGTCTCCCCACCCGCCCATTCCTCGTCGGCCACCGCCGTCAAACCGAGGAGGTTAATGAAGATCAGGGCAAGCACGGATAAGGGAACCACAAAAAGCACAAGGGTCGCAAAAAAATTTCTTGGACTAACCGCAGATTTCGCAGATTAACGCAGATTTTCTCTCGCCACTTGTCACGCCGTAATCCATGAAGGCGGAAGCTCGCAAACAATTAACCTCGCTTTACATCGAGTTCGAGGATTTCATTGGCGTCGGCCAGGGCATAGACCAAAGCCCACAAAGCTTGAACGGCAGCTTTTACCTTTAAAAAGGCGGGAGCGTCTTCATCCGCCATAATGGCCTGGTCAAAAGGCGGGTCGATGGCTTCCACTCTTTCCTTGACGACAGCGAATTTCTCCAAAACCGCATCGGCTGCCTCCTGGTCGGCATCGGCGATTAAATCCAGCAGTCCCTTCCCTGCCACGGGAGGGGCGAAGACCGGATCGAATTCGCCGGTGAGAATGACCTCGATTCCCTCGACGTTGGCAATGAGATCCAGGTGGGTCGTATCGCTGAAGCAGGAGTGTTCGTCCTCCTGGGATTTGGATCGCAGGGCCAGGGACATGCGTTCCGCGGCCAATTCCCGGCCCGCCAAGGAGGTCACTCCCCGCATGATTTGGCTTATCAGCGTGGTGGGGCGCTTCAGGAAAAAGTCACCGGTGTGGTTGTCGTAATTGGAAAGGCTCCATTCCTGGGCGACCGCCACCAACTGGCTGCGCAGGAGTTCGGTCGCGGACACCAGGTAGGCCATGCGTCGATCGGCATTGGGAGCAGTGGTATAATCGGTCCACTCCCTCCGCCCCGGTCCATCGGGGAAGTAGTCCTGTCCCCAAAGCAGAAATTCTATGGCGTGCCAGCCGGTTGAAACGTTGGCTTCACCACCGGCCTGGTTCAGTTTTCTCAATTCCAGGCTGCTAATTCTGGGGAACCTTTCGGGCTGGTTAACGATGCCCGAATGGGGATCATCGCGCGTGTAGTCGATAAAACTCTCGTCGATGGGCCAGGCGTTGATCAGAATCTCGAGTTCCATATTGTCTATGGGTCCCTCGGAAAAACGGTAGACCTCGGTGCGTCCGTAAATCTTGCGGGCTTCCACCCAGGCCGCTTTGGCTGCCGCGAAAGTTTCGGCCCCGGGCTCCTTGCGGAACCGGTAGACGGCCATGTTGAACTGCACGGCGGACCTGACCGCGTCCGAATACAGGTACCAGGCAAGGGTCGCATAATTGCCGAGGAATTCAAACGCCACCTCATTGGAAAAAGGTTGGCCCTCCGGCGTCTCCATAAAAAGCTCGAAATCTGCTCTAAGTGAGGCGGCCCCCAAGAGGGAGGCAAAGAAAATGCTGAGAAACCGGAACCTCATGGAAGGACGGAGAAAGCCGGAACGCTATGACCTGCCTAAGGACAAGGCCAGTTCAATTTCGCACCACCTGCGAAGCACCGTTTGGCTTGGCCCGGGCCACGCGTTTGACGGTGTTCTTGGTGACGATATTGCCCATGCTCCCCCGGCTCCGCAGGGGGAAATCGGCAAAGTCGAAGGAAACCACCAATTTGCGAAGGCGCGGAATCGGCTTGTGGTAGACGTTGACAAACGGGCTGGCCGTCTCGGTCTTGTCCACCGAAAAAAACAATACCCGGGACCCTGGAGTGCTTTTGGTCAGGTTGTATTCCTTGTCGAGGGTAATTCCACCGATGCGGAATTTCTTGGCATAAACAGCCCCCCTTTTTCCATCGCGATACATCATGGAATAGACCGACTTGTCATCCCGGCTGAAAACTGCCAGGTAGATGATGTTTTTGCCTATGAAGGCCTTATCGGCGACCTTGACCACCTTCATGGTTCCATGGCGGGTAAAGGCGATGATTTGATCGAGCCGGGAACACTTCAGAACGGACTCCTCCCGCTTCATGCCGGTGCCGATAAATCCGTCTTTGCGGTTGACGTAGAGCGTTTCGTTGGCGACGGCCACCCTGGCCGCCTCCACGCGGCTGAATGAGGTCAATCGGGTTTTGCGTTCCCGGCCCTCACCGAAGTTGTTCTTCAGACCCTGGTAGAACCTTATGGTGAAGCGGGTCAGGTTTCGCAGGTGACGGTTTACCACCTTCATGCGGTCTTCCAAGCCCTTTATATACTCGTCCGCCCGCAACGCGTCGTACCTGGAAATGCGTTTGATTCTGATTTCGGTCAGGCGGATGATGTCCTCCCTGGTAACCGTTCTCCGGAGCAGGTGGTGGAAAGGTTCGAGGCCCCGGTCTATGGTGGCGATGACGCTCTCCCAGGTGGTGCACTCCTCGATCTTCCGGTAAATCCTGTTCTCGATGAAAATCTTTTCCAGGCTGCTGCGATGCCATTTTTCCTGCAGTTCCCCCAGTTCGATTTGCAGTTCCATCTTCAGGAGGGCCTTGGTCCGCCCGACCGAACGCCGGAGCAATTCCTTTACGGATAGGAATTCCGGCCGGTTGTTTTCGATAATGCAGGAATTGGGCGAGAGCGACATTTCGCAATTGGTAAAGGCATAGAGGGCGTCGATCATGGTCTTGGGATCGATGCCGGGAGCGCCTTTGATGAGGATTTCCACCTTTTCGGCGGTGTGATCTTCGATCCGGTTGAACTTGATTTTACCTTTTTCCCGGGCGTTGACGATGGAATCGATCAGGGAGACGGTGGTGGTGCCGAAAGGAATTTCCCTTATGACAAGTTTGCGTCCCTTGAGGACTTCGATCCTGGCCCGGAGGCGAATGCGTCCCCCGCGAAGACCCTCATTGTAATTCGAGACGTCGGCCATGCCGCCGGAGGGGAAATCCGGATACAACTCGAAGTCCCTACCCCTCAAGAATGCGATGGAGGCGTCGATCAATTCGAGAAAGTTGTGAGGGAAGATCTTGCAGGCCAGTCCCACTGCGATTCCCTCGATCCCCTGGGCCAGAGCCAGGGGAAACTTGGCGGGCAGAACGACCGGCTCCTTGTTGCGGCCGTCATAGGAGTCTTGATATTCGGTGGTCTTGGGGTTGAACAGCACTGCCAGGGCGAATTTGGAGAGACGCGCTTCGATGTAGCGGCTGGCCGCGGCCCGGTCACCGGTAATGGGGTCCCCGAAGTTGCCTTGGGTATCGATCAACAAGTTTCGCTGGGCGATCTGCACGAGAGCATCGGAAATAGCGGCATCTCCATGCGGGTGCAATTTCATGGTTTCACCCACGATGCTGGCCACTTTGTGAAACCGCCCATCGTTCAATTTGAACAGGGTGGCCAGAATGCGCCGCTGCACTGGTTTCAGGCCATCCAGGATGGAGGGCACGGCCCGGTCGAGAATGACGTAGGAGGCGTACTCGAGGTAATATTTCTTATACAGGTCTGAGACCCTGAGGAGATCCGAGTCCAGTTGCAGGGGTTTATTCATGGGTCAGGCGGCCGCCGTGTCCGCCGTTTCCTCGACCTGGGTTTCCTCCATGGTTTCCGCTGCCGTGCTGTCGTTTATCGGTTCCTCCACCAGCAGATTCCTCACGATGAAGTCGCGTCTGTCCGGGGTGTTTTTGCCCATGTAAAACCGCAACATGTCATGGAGGTGCGATTTCTTGCCGATGACAACCGGATCCAACCGCATGTTATCGCCGATAAATTGCTTGAACTCGGATGGGGATATTTCCCCGAGACCCTTGAAACGGGTGACTTCCACCTTCCGGCCAAGCCTGGCCATGGCGTCCCGTTTTTCCCCTTCCGAATAGCAGTAGACCGTTTCCCTTTTATTGCGGACGCGAAATAGAGGGGTTTGCAGGATGTACAGGTGCCATCGGCGAACCAGCTCCGGAAAAAACTGCAGGAAATAGCACATCAGCAGGATGCGGATGTGAAAGCCGTCCACGTCCGCGTCGGTAGCGATAATGATGTAATTGTAGCGCAGGTTTTCCAATCCATTCTCGATGTCGAGAGCGTCCTGGAGCAGGTAGAATTCCTCGTTTTCGTATATGACCCGGCGTTTCATGCCGTAGGTGTTGAGGGGCTTTCCGCGGAGGGAAAACACGGCCTGGGTCATGGGATCGCGCGACTTGGTGATGGAGCCCGAGGCCGAGTCGCCCTCGGTGATGAAAATCGAGCTCAGCTCGGCCAGTTTGTGCCTGGTGTTGTAGTGCACTTTGCAATCGCGCAGCTTGCGGTTTACCACCCTGGCTTTTTTGGCCCGCGCTTTGGCGATTTTTTGTATCCCCTTCAATTCGGTGCGTTCCCGCTCCGACTGGAGAATGCGTTTCTTAATGGCTTCGACCGTAGGGGGATGGCGATGGAGGTAGTTGTCGAGGTGAGTTCTGAGGAAACTGGTGATACCTTGTCGTATGCTCGGGCCGTTCGGGCCAAAGCTGTCGCTACCCAACTTGACCTTGGTCTGGCTTTCAAAGGTGGGTTCCTGGATGCGCACCGCCACCGCCCCGACGATGCCGCCGCGTATGTCGTTGACGTGGTAATCCTTTTTAAAGAACCCGCGCAAGGTTTCCACTATGGCCTGTTTGAAATAGATTTCGTGGGTTCCGCCCAGAGTGGTATGCTGGCCGTTGACGAAAGAGAAATAGTCTTCCCCATACTGGTTGGTATGGGTGAAGGCGATTTCGATATCGTCGGTTTTGAAGTGAATGATGGGATAAATGGGTTCGGATTCCAAATTCTCCGTCAGCAGATCGAGGAGGCCGTTTTTGGAAAAATACCGTTCTCCGTTGAGGGTCAGGGTGAGGCCGGTGTTGAGATAGGCGTAATTCCAAAGGAGTTTCTCGATGTATTCCTTGCGGAACCGGTAGCGGCCAAAAATTTCCGGGTCGGGAACAAACCGGGTGAGGGTGCCGTTTCTTTCCTGGCAGGTTCGGGGTCCCTTATCCTCCCGGATCAGGTTGCCCCGCTCGAATTCAACCCGAATGGTTTGGCCATCGCGGAAGGATTGGGTCATGAAGCGGGAGGACAATGCGTTGACTGCTTTCGAACCCACCCCATTGAGCCCGATGGACTTCTGGAAGGCTTCCGTATCGTATTTTCCCCCGGTATTGATTTTACTGACGCACTCCTTGACCTTCCCGAGGGGGATGCCGCGTCCGTAATCCCTCACCGTGACCTGGGTGTCGTCCAATTTGAACTCGATGCGCTTCCCGAAACCCATGGTAAATTCGTCCAGGGAATTGTCCGCCACCTCCTTGATGAGCATGTACAGCCCTTCGTCGGGGGAAGCGCCCTTACCGGATACGTTGCCTATGTACATACCGGGGCGCTTGCGGATATGCTCGCGCCAATCGAGGGATTTAATAGACTTTTCGTCGTAAATGGGCTCGGCCATTTCCGGGCAGCTCCTGAAAGGAAAAGAGGATTAAAAGGGTTGGTTTTCGGGTTTGGCAGGGAGTTGGCCACCAATTTAGAGGGAACCGAGGCAATTGAGCAAGAAAATTGTGGGGGAAGGGAAAAAGGAAGAAAGAGAGGAATCTCGCAAAGTTCGCCAAGAGACGCCAAGAAGGGAAGAGGAAAGTAGGGGAAAGTTAGCAGTTCGCCCAAACCGTTCTTCCTTTAAATTTCGCCCCTACGAATTGGCGGGTTGGAAAACCCGCCCTCCGTTAATTCCTTGTTTTGTGCCTTTTGTGGCTATTTTTCCTTTCCGTGGTTTTCTTCGGTCAGGGTAATTGAAACCAAGCCAGGATGGGATCGTGATCGCTGGAGCGGAGTTGCACGCTTTTGTCGGCATTGACATTGGCGATGTAAATACCGGCTCCGGGGGCCAGGTCAGGGGGGTGACAAGAATGTGATCCAGCGCCTGGGACATTCCCTGGAAGATGTAGGTATAACGGTCCCCGAGCGGCAAGGTTTCCACCAGGTTGATAAGCTCGTCCTTCCGGCTCAACTCCCGCAAGGGC
Source organism: Opitutales bacterium (assembly GCA_964291575.2). Taxonomy (GTDB): domain Bacteria; phylum Verrucomicrobiota; class Verrucomicrobiia; order Opitutales; family UBA2995; genus JAABVD01. Next base: position 1,041,005 of record OZ219851.1, read on the forward strand.
GGGGAAAATTCGAAATCATTCAAATCGCCCAGAACCACGATTCCCGCTTGGGGGCGGTTGGCTCTGAGTTTGTCCACATGGGCCCGGACCTGGCGGGTTTGTTCCAGGCGTTGGGGTTCGGTAAACCGATCCGGGGGCCGGAGAGACCCGTAGACGGGCGCATCGCCACGTTTGCTTCGAAGGTGGCAATTTATCACGATCAACGCTTTGTTTCCAAAGGTGAATTCAGCCACCAAGGGCTTGCGTGTGCCGGTAAAGTTCCTCTCCTCCGAGCCATTGAAGGAAGCATGCCGCAGAAGGTAACTCGACTCCCATTTCACCTCCTGAGGATCGTAGAGAAAGGCGTTGCGAATATTGCTGCCCGGTCTGCCCCCATCGGCCCGGTTAACCGGGTTGAGTTGGGTAAAACGATAGTTGGGGCCCTGAGCCTCACGTATAAACCGGATCAGTTTTTTCAGGGTGGCGTCGGCATCCACCACACCGTCGTCCACCGGTCCGGAATTATCCTGTATTTCCTGTAATCCCACGATGGAGGGAGATTGGAGTTCGTCCGTGATGATGGATGCCAGAGCGGCAAATTTTTCATCCGGGGAGCCGGGGAACAGGTTCTCCACGTTGAAACTGGCGATGGTGAGGGCTCGGTGGGGGATGGAGGGAACCTGGGGGGCCGGCGCCCCGGCCGGGATGGGTGGACCCGTTAGGACCGTGGGGACAATTTTGAAATTTCCAAAGGAATAGGTCACTACCCCCTCGATGGGTATGCGAATGCGATCACCCGTGTTGTATCTCCTTTCGTTTACGCGATTCAGCGCCACCAATATCCGTGCCGGATTGGCCTCGAAGCTGTCCAATTTGAGGCCGCCTCTTCTCGTCACGGGGCCCGTTCTGGCCTGGGCTGAGCGGACGGCAATTTCGTGGTAGCGGTTGCGGGGACCGATAACCATGGAGTTCCGAATGACCACCCGCATGTATTCGAGGCTCTCCCAGAAGTCCATGGCGTTGACCTTCGGGTCGAAGGTGGATTCCGGTTTTTTTACGGCTTCCGGAAATTTGAGCAAGAGGGTGTCCAGGACCACCGGACCGGGCAAGGCAGCCCCCCTGCTCAGGATGCGGATGTCCTCACCGCGCAATTGGGTTAGGGTGAGGTTGTGGTCTTCCGGTTTTCCCAATTGCCATTCCTCGACCCGGCCGGTAACGCTCAGGCGGTCGCCCACTTCCACCTCGGAGTTTGGCCGGTAGACGAAAATGGCCTCTGAAGTTTTGGGTAATTTATCCGGTTGGGCGGATTGCAGGTAGAATCCTTTTTCATCCACCGCCGTTACGATGCCTTCCGTTGTCACTTCCCGACCTGCCAGGGGGGATTGGTGAGCCGCCCCCTGGATATCCCCAATGGGAATGACGCCCTGAGCGCAGGCCCGGGCCACTAATAATAGGAAGATGGCGAGTTGGAAAAATTGTTGCACTCCGATAAGGAGACCGTCAGGTCCGACTCGGGTTTCCCCGGCGGCGGGTTTAAAAGGACCTTGCGGCCGATACCACGTTTTCGACGGAGATGCCGAGTTCCCTTAATACCTGCCCGCCATCGGCAGAAAGGCCGAATCGGTCGATTCCCACGACCTTGCCCTCCAGACCGACGTATTGATACCAGATTTGGGAAACCCCCGCTTCGATGGCCACCCGCCGTTTGCAGTCGGATGGAAGGACGGATTCGCGGTAATCGGAACCTTGCCGCTCGAAGCGTTCCATACTGGGCATGGAGACCACTCGCACCCCGGATCCCATCTCCTCTGCCGCCTCGAGGGCAAGCTGCAGCTCGCTGCCGGCCCCGATCAGAATGGTGGTCAAGCTTCCCGACTCCTTTTTGGCGATGTAACCCCCTTTCAAGACTCCTTGGCGACGCTCCCGAACCGGAATCCGGGTCAGGTTGGGAACTCCTTGCCGGGAAAGGACGATTGCAGTCGGCCCATCGCGTTTTTCCAGGGCCGCCACGAAAGCCCCGGCAGTTTCCTCCGGATCGGCCGGTCGTATGACATCCATGTTCGGAATAAGGCGCAAGGCGCTCACCACTTCAACCGGTTGGTGAGTTGGGCCGTCCTGCCCGACCGCGACGGAATCATGGGTGAACACGTGGAAATTGGCCAGTTTGGACAACGCGGCCAGACGCAGGGCCGGCCGCATGTAATCGGCAAAGGTGGTAAAGGTGGCTCCCGAGGCGGTAAAGATTCCGTAATAGGCGATGCCGTTGACAATCGCCCCCATGGCGTGTTCCCGAATGCCGAACCGGAAATTTCTTCCCGAGGGGTTGTCCCGGGTAAAATCCCCCGCTCCGGCCAGATAGTTTTTGGTGGAACCATAGAGGTCGGCGCTTCCGCTTACAAGCAGGGGCAACACCTGGCCCAAGGCGTTGATGACATGGCCGCCTGCCACCCGTGTGGCTACGGACAATTCAGGATCCGCTTCGGGGATAGACGCGAAGAGTTCCTCCTCACTCATCCCCTTTCCGTTCAGGGCGTCTTCCAGAAGTCTGGCCGAGTCCGGGTTGTCCGACTTCCACGCGCGGTAGGTTTTCTCCCAATCGTCGTATTGCCGGGCCAAGTCTTTTTGGCGTTGGTCGAAGTAGTCCCGGACGGATTCGGACACATGGAAGGTTTCCTCCGGTAATCCGAGTCCGGCCCGCGCCTCCGCGGCGAAGTTCACCCCGGCTTCTCCGTGTCCCTTATAAGTTCCGGCTACTTCGGGTATGCCTTTGGCAATGAGGGTCTTGGCGATGATTAACTTGGGTTTGCCGTTGTCTGCGGCGCGAGCCCGGTCATAGGCGGATTTAACCGCATCCATATCGTAGCCGTCGACTGTCTCCACCTCCCAGCCATAGGCCTCATATCGTTTGGCCGTGTCTTCGCTCTGGGTGGCATCGGCCGGAGCATCCAGGGTGACGTCGTTGGAATCGTAAATCATGATGAGGTTATCGAGGCCGAAATGCCCGGCGAACGAACTGGCCTCAGCGGCAACACCTTCCTGCATGCACCCATCACCCGTCAGGCAAACGACGTGATGGTCGATGATGGTATGTCCAGGGGTATTGAACCTGGCTGCGGCCATTTTGGCCGCTACCGCCATTCCCACGGCGTTTCCCACCCCCTGACCGAGGGGACCGGTGGTGCATTCCACCCCCGGGGTATCGCCGTATTCCGGGTGCCCCGGGGTCTTGCTGTGCAACAGACGGAAATCTTTGAGGTCGTCCAGGGTGAGATCGTAACCCGACAAATGCAGCCAGGCATAGAGGAACATGCTGCCGTGACCGGCCGACAGGACAAAGCGATCGCGATTGATCCACCCCGGTTGGCGGGGATTGTGGGAAAGGGATTCCCCAAAGAGGACCGCGCCGATTTCCGCTGCTCCCAGAGGAAGGCCCAAATGTCCTGATTTGCACCCGGTAACCGCGTCGATGGCCAATCCGCGTGCGATGGTGGCTGCTTGGGCAAGGATTTCTTTATTCATAGGCGCCGTATAAGTGTTCGAGAGTCCATGCGGATGTGTGTTTCCGGAGAATTATCTCAGGGAGTCCCCATGCAAAGGATAGGTCGGCAAAGGGCGAGGAAAATTTCAAAGGATTGTAATTCTTGTAAGCAGAGGTTTAACCCTGTAAAAACCGTGGCTCAATGAACCTCGAGGCTTACCTTCCCCACTTGCCGTCCTTGCCTTGGTGGGTTCCCGGGCTGCTGGTCTTGGGGTTGGGCCTGTTGGTTTGCTTTTGGGGTTACAGGGTGTTGAAAACCGTACTGTTCCTTCTCGGGTTCTACCTGGGCGCGTATGTTGCCTTGTTATATGGCCCCGCTTTGTTTCCCGACCAGCGCCTGTTCGTTTGGGCTATCGCCGCCCTGGTTCTGGGCCTGGTAGCCGGGTTCCTCATATACGTCTTCTTCCGAACCGGGGTTTTTATTCTGGGAGCCTGCCTCGGGGTGGCCCTTACGCTGAATTTTACCCAGCACCTACAGGAAGTGGCAAAATGGGTCCTCCTCCTCCTGGCCGGGATGGCCGGTGGAATCCTGGGCCTGAAGTTGGAGAAGTGGACGATGAAGACCGCCACTTCCGTCCTCGGCGCCTGGCATGCCATTCAAGGTGTTTTCTTTCTCTTCAAGTTGTCGCCATTTCTCCTCCCCTGGGAGCAAATGCTGGGTGAAAATAGCGGCGCCGACTTGCAGGATTTGGCGGATAGACCCTGGTATTTCTGGGCCAGTGTCATCGGTTTGTCCATTCTCGGCATGGGAAGGCAGGTCTTTCCCGATAAAAGTAAGAAGTCAAGAAGGAAGAAGGAAGAATGGCGCCTGCGGCGAGTCTTCGTCCTGTGGACTCCTCGCGGCATCGATTAATAACTTGGACTAGCAATAAGCGAAGCGACATCTTCCAATTTAACATGGATGAACAGGATAGACAGGATATTTTGAATTATATCACGCAAACAGACGCGAAGAAAATCAAGATAACGCCGAAGGCTCATCAGTGATTTCTCCATTCCTCACTCTCCACTCTCCACTCCTCGCTTCTCACTCCCTCCACAAGAAAGCCTGCCCCGGGGTATTGGCCCTTTCCCAGCCGTAGAAGAGCAGGGTCTCCTTCATTTTCGAGGTCATGTCGGCCGAGATGAACTGGATGCTTTGATACCGCAGGCCCGGTTGCGGGGAAAGATCCCGTTCCAGTTCCCAGTTGGCGCCTCCATCCCTGGAAATCCACCGTTCCACCCGGTGTCCGAAGCCATATTGGTCCATTCCCTCCGGTTTCACTGACTCCCCGCTACCGGTAATCATGCTGGCGTAAAAGGCGCCGTCATCTCCCAGCTCGAGGTAGGAGGAATTAAACGGGTGCAAGGCGTCCGCAATGGGGGTTTTTCGCCAACTGCCATCGACGCGGGATACGAAATAAAAGACGCCGGAAAAAGGATCCTGCTCGGCCACCGGCAACAGGAAATGGGGTTGGTCGCGTTTATCCAGGGCAATGGAAGGACCAACCGAGGCCGGGCGCTCGTCCGTGTTCCAAACCAGGCAATGTTCGTCCGCATCCAGTTTTCTCAGGGGCAGTTCGACCTCCCGTCCGGCAATATTGTACCCCTTTCCCGATGGGAGGTCTACGGCAAGGTAGTAGAGGTTGTAGCGTTGGGTGTGGTCGTGCAGGATCTGGCCATACCGCTTATTGAAGAGCGGGTCTTCAACTTTCCAGATAAAGGCCACGTGGAGGCGCTTCCCGTCTGCGCTGATCGCCGTGGTATTGTAGGACCCGGCGTGAGAAGCATGGATTCCATCCTGCGGTTCGCCGTTCAGATCGATCACGGCCCGAGGCGACTGCTCCCAAGTCCGGCCCCCGTCTGCGGAAATATGGTATTGCCAATGCCCCAGGTGCCCTGACCAGCGCGAATACAACAAGGTCTGGTCCTGGTAAATGCGATGGACCTGGGGATAGGAAATGGAATCCGAGATGTCCGGACCCCGCACCCAGGCATCGGCCGAACGGGGATTCCGGGAAATCAAATGAAGCCCGCTGGTCCGGTGACATCCGTGCAGCACGTGCAGGTGGCCGTTCTTATCCGACCAGATGACGGGAGCGTAATGATGATCATTTCGGTATCGTCTTTGATCGATTTGATCCTCGTAACCGATCATCAGGTTTCGAGGTTCGGAAAATTTTCCATTTTGCAGGTCGTAAGTAATCAAGTGGGGATAACCCTTTTCATATCCCCTCCAGACGATGTGGACCTCATCTCCCACCGCCACCGCTTGCGGATACATGCGGTTGTCGTAGAACATCTTCAATCCCCCGTTATCGGCAAAGGAAACCACCATCCCGCTGACCGGGATCATCCCGGCCAACATAACCGCCACCATCAGCAAAAAAGGGGTCAAACGCAAAATGTTAACATCACCTTCTAGTTTCACCTGAATGGCTGATCCGAACCAATCAGATTTTAACATTTTGCGTTTGACCCCTTTTTCTTCTCCTAGATCCTCTCGATTCTGATCCGGAGGATTTTGACATCTTCAATGGGCCTGTCGCCGGCCGAGGTGGCAACGTTCTGGATTGCTTCGGCCACGTCCATACCTTCGAGGACTCTCCCGAAAACGGTATGTTTCCCGTTAAGCCAGCCGGCGCCATCTTTTTTCGTTACAATAAAAAATTGGGACCCGTTGGTGTTGGGGCCGGAATTGGCCATGCAGAGGGTTCCGTAATCCACCGTTCCGAGGAGTTTGGGCTGCTCGAGGACCGCTTCGCTTCCCACCAGGGCCTGCAGTTCCTCGATCGTTTTACCGACCAGCGGACGGAGAGAGTTCATTTCCGTGATTTGCCCGTAGAGTTTCCGGATTTCCGCAACCGGACTGTTCCCCTGATGTGCCTGCAGGTGAGGCGCCAGTAGCCCTTGAAAAACAGTGTTGGCGGTGTATTCGTCTTCAATCAGCCCTTTGATGGGGATGAGATCTTTTTCAAACCAGGTCAGTTTTTCGGTCGATCCCATCAGGGCCTGGAGATCCTCCACTTTTTTGCCCACCAGCGGTTGATGGGATTGAGAGGACTGCATCTCCCCAAACAAGGCGGCTATTTCCGGAATGGGACTGGTTCCGCCGTTATCCCTCAAGTGAGGAAGAATCAGTTGGTCGAATACCTGGCCGGCCTTTTCCGCATCCCCGATCACCCCTTCCAGCGGAGCAACCGAGCCGGCATAGCATTCATCCCGAAACTTGTATCCCGGCCCCCCGTACCCGTCCCCTGAGGGCAGCCGCCCTGGATCATGAAATCCTTGATTACCCGGTGGAAAATGAGTCCATCGTAAAAGGGTTCACTTCTTTCTTCCCCCGATGGGGTCTTCCAGGTCTTGGTTCCCTCGGCTAAGCCGACGAAATTGTCCACTGTGAGCGGAGTCTCTTCCTCGAAGAGTTCTATCACCATCGTCCCCATGCTCGTTTCCATGCGGGCCACCAGGATTGTTGGCTTTTTGCAAGAAAATGAAACCATAGGCAGCGAAATGAGTAGGAGGAAGGTGGCAGGTTTGAGGAAATTTCCCTTCATCGATGGGTAGGAAAAGCCAGGATGACTCCCTGGGCAACTGGAATTTACGGCGTATTTTTTCGAAATCCTCGACGGTGGTTGGGGATTACCGGGCTTGAAGTCGACCCTAAAACCCATAGGATGCCTCGAATCCCAAATCAAAATGTGATTCCCCTATGCCGCGTCCGGGATGAGAGAGATCTGAGATGAAACACAAATTTGCCAGGCCAAACACCGGTTCCCGGGCGGGCGACAAACCAGACCAAACCATCCGGGTTGCGGTCAACCGCCTGGCATTCGGGTCGGTGTTGGGAGGATCCGCCAAACGGTTTCAGTTGCATATCATCCCGCGGTTGCTCTATCCGGCCATGGCCGGTTGTATCACCTTCGCCTGCTCGCATGCACCGGAACCGATTTCCCCCGTGGGCCAACCGGCAATGGAGTTGCCAGCCGAGTTCGCCGAAAGTGAAGTTGTCGGTTCCTACGAGCCGCTGGAGTGGTGGAAGTCATTCGACGACCCGGTTCTCAACCAGGTGATCGCCGCCGTGCTGACCTCGAATTTCGACCTGGCCGAGGCGGTTGCCCGGGTCGATCAGGCCAGGGCGCGGGAAGGCCTCGCCAAATCCCCTGCCTTTCCATTGCTTCAACCTGCGGTCGGGGTCACCGATTTCGATATGCCGACCAATGCAGGCATTGGGGCCCAATTGGACGAATTGGGGTTGGGTTCCGGTGAAGATGGGCTCGTTGGAATCGTGCTCCCGGACCGGCTCGGCCTGACTACCTTCGACATTGGCCTGGAATTCGCCTACGAACTCGACTTCTGGGGCCGAAATCGCAACGACGCCCTGGCCGCAGGAGCTGAGCTGATGGCATCGGAGTCCGACTACCTGAGCGCCCGGATGGGGGTGCTGGCCGAAACCGTGCGCACCTACTTGGAAATCGTCAATTTACGCCGCCAGCAGAAATTTTCAGGTGAAATCGTAGCAATTTTACAACAGAGGGCATCTCTGGCCGAGTCCCGCTACGAAGGCGGGCTGACCGATTTGGGCGATGTCCACACGGCACGACGTAGTCTACGCGAAGCCCAGGCCGAATTGCCGCAAATCGAAGCGCTGCTGGCAGATGCGGAGGGACGGCTGTGGATACTTGCCGGCGGCTACCGGGCGGAACTCGCTGACATGCTCTCCCAACCCCCGCTCCCAACCACGGTTCTCAAGCCTGTCCCCGCAGGCATTCCGGCCGACCTCATGGTGCAGCGGCCCGATGTCCTCGCGGCGATGCAGCGCATGGAAGCAGCCCGGTATTCGGTCGGCGCCCGCAGGGCGGATCTGTGGCCCAGGCTATCCTTACAAGGTTCCATCGGACTTCAGAGCACGGATTCAGGCCAATGGTTCGATTCGGATCAATGGTTTCGGAATCTCAGTGTGAACCTGCTCGGCCCCTTGTTCCAGGGTCCCCGTCTTCGCGACAATATCGCCCTGGCGGAGGCCAGACTGGAGGAGGCCACGATGGCCTTCGGACGTTCCGTGGTAACCGCGGTGAACGAGGTTGAAGCCGCCCTGGCGGGGATGGAGGCCAACCGCCGGCGTCATTCCCTGCTGGTTTCCCTTACCAAGGAGGCCGAGGCTGACACAGAGTTGCAGGAGCAACGATATACTTCGGGGGTCGGTGACTATGAAGGTTTCCTGACCGCGGCGCAGACCCAAAGGGGCGCGGAATCCGCCCTCGCTGCGGCGGAGCGCGACCTGGGTTTTGCCCGCCTCGCACTCCACCGGGCGCTCGGAGGCTCCTGGACCTCCAATGACAGGGAAGCGCTTCAGCAGGAACCGCCGATCCCCCTTCTCTCATCTCGATCTCCCACAGAGTAAATCACCATGTCCCGCATATCCAGTTTTGTAACTGCCGTTGCCATTATCGTGGTTTCGGTTGCCTTGGCTGTATTTTTAATTTCACGCGCGCCTGAGCCGGTCCGCATCGAACAGCCTCCCCAGGTCCCGTTCGTCCGGACCGGTCTGATTCGAGCCGGGTCCGGTCCCATTCCCGTCATTGGATCCGGCACGGTTTGGCCCAGCGCGGAGGTCGATATCGTTCCTCAGGTGGGCGGCAGGATCGTCTGGGTGGATCCGGGATTTCAAAGCGGCGGACGGGTAGCGGCGGGCCAAACGATCTTCCGCATAGATGAGGTCGATTTTCAATACCGGATAGAGGAAGCGGAAGCAGATCTCGCCGCCAGCCGAGTGGCTTTGCTGAATGAACAGGAACAAGCATCGATTGCCCGGCAACAATACGATTTGTACTCGGATCTGCAGGAGCGATGAGGGTTCCCCGGCCATGACGAATCCGCTCACCCTCAGGGAACCTCAATTGAATTCGGCTCAAGCCGCTTTCGACCGCGACGAAGCCAAGGTTGCCGAGGCCGAGCTCGCTCTTTCCAGAACCAGGGTGACGGCTCCGTTTGATGGTTTTGTGCAGGAAGAATCCGTGGACGTGGGACAAATCGTGGCTGCCGGCCAGCCCGTCGGACGGATATTCGCAACGGATGCCGTGGAAGTAAACGTGCCCCTGTCCGATTCCGATGCGGCTTTGATCCCGGAGCTGTGGTCGCTTTCGGCAGGGGACGGGAATCAGGCAGTGACTGTGCGGGTAGTTGCTCGCTACGGCGACGGAACCTATGCCTGGGAAGGTTACGTGGACCGGGCCAAGGCCTCCCTCGACAGGCAAACGCGCACGATCGACGTCATCGTGCGCGTCCCGGACCCCCTGCATTCAGGGGTCCCAGTGGACGGAACCGTTCCCCTCGATGGCAACCCTCCGCTTCTGGTGGGCAAATTTGTAGAGGTGGAAATAGCCGGGCTCGAATTGGAAGCATACTACCGGGCGCCGCGAGCCGCGTTGCAATCCGGCAACGAAGTTTGGATCGTGAACGATGGTGGCCTGGTCAGCCTCGTTCCGGTTCGGGTGCTGCAACGTAGCGGCGACGAGGTATATGTGACCGGCGCATTGCAAAACGGACAGGCTGTCATCACCGGTGGAATCCAGTTCGCCACCGAAGGAATGCACGTCCTGACGGAAGTCGGCCAGACCCCATGAGTAAGGACAACGGCAAAACCAAGGAACGGTCCGGCCCGATCGCCTACATGGCGGGCAACAACGTGGCCGCCAATCTGTTGATGTGGGGCATCATAGCCGCCGGTTTGGTTTCGCTGAGCGGTATCGAGCGGGAAGCTTGGCCCACCACTCCCTTCTACCATATCGAAGTGTCGATGGCCTATCCCGGCGCCACCCCGGAGGAGATCGAGGAGTCGATCATCGTCAAGATCGAGGACCAGGTCAGCGGATTGGATGATGTGAAGGCGGTCAAATCCTTGGCGACCTCGGGCATGGCATCCGTGCGGATTCAAATGGATTTCGGCACTGACATGGCCCAGGCGCTGAACGATATCGAGTCCGCCGTCAATCGCATACATTCTTTCCCGGCCGATGCCGATCGTCCCAGTTTCCGGGAGATGGACAACCGCATGAGCATGATTCGGCTCATCGTATACGGCGATGTTTCCGAGCGCTCCCTGAAGGAATTGGCCTTCCAGATCGAAGATGAACTCACGGCGCTTCCCTCCCTTTCCCAAGTCGAGGTCAGCGGTGTTCGCAACTACGAGATTTCCATCGAGGTGCCCCTTCATCGGCTGAGAGCCCTTGGACTGACACTCAACGACATCGCCGATACCATTCGCAACAGTTCCCTGGACCTGTCTGCCGGCAGTATCGATACCCGGGAATCCCAGGTGAGGGTTCGAACCCTCGGCCAAAATTACGATCAGCAGGATTTCGAAGAGATCGTCCTTCTGAGCGACAGCGACGGCACGGTTTTGCGCCTCGGCCATATCGCCGAAGTTCGCGATGGATTTCAGGAAACCGACCTGATAATCCGGCATCAGAACCAACCCGCTGTATTCGTGGAGGTTTTCCGGGCCGACGGTGAGCGGGTGATGGATGTGGCCAGGACCGTCCGAGAGCACTTGGCCGAGGAGGTGATCCCGGCCCTGCCGGATGGTGTGGGTATCACCGTATGGAATGATGAATCCCAAGCCTATGAGGAACGGGCCGATATTCTCTTGAAAAACGGTATTCTGGGCCTGTTGCTGGTGTTGATAGCGCTCAGCCTGTTTCTCCAAATCCGGCTGGCCCTGTGGGTGACTGTGGGCCTTGCCGTTTCCGGGATCGGCGCCTTGGCGGTCATGTTTTTACTCGACGTTGCCATCAACACCATCAGCCTGTTGTCGTTCGTCCTGGCCATAGGTATTATCGTCGACGATGCCATCGTCGTGGCCGAGCACATTCAATACGAACGCAAGCGGGGCACACCAGGGGTAACGGCCGCCATTCGCGGCGCCCGGCGGATAAGAGTGCCGCTGACGTTCGCGGTTCTCACTTCGGTTGCGGCCTTTGTCCCGCTGCTGTTCATCCCCGGCGGGGTCGGTGACGTGTGGAGGGCATTGCCGGTCATCATCATCGCCATGCTGCTGGTTTCCCTGGTCGAGTCGCTGTTGGTGTTGCCCAATCACCTGTCCCACCTGCACGGTCCGGAATGGGAGCCGAAGAATCCTGTCAGCAGGTTCCTCGCCTGGATCCAGGGTCACGTGGACCAGTTGCTCAAACAGTTTGTGCGAGGGCCCCTGGATCGGGCGCTGCAGTTCGCCACGGACCAGCCTTTGGTGACCATGGCGGGGGCAGTGGGATTGCTCATCCTTAGCATCTCGCTATTGCCGGCAGGAATCGTTCCCACCACTTTGGCCGAGGACGTGGAGGGGGATTTCGCAACGGTGACCTTGGAGATGCCGGATGGGACGACCGCGGACAGGACATACGAGGTGGCGGAGGAACTGGAGGCTGCAGGCCATCGGATCATCCAACGAATTTCCCGGGACCGGCCCGAGGATGCGCCTCCGCTGTTGCAAGGTGTAACGGTGACCGTTGGGCAGGGTTCGAGACTCGAGGGAGGTCTTAATCCGGAGCCCACCCTCAATCCGCAAGCCAACATCGCCACTATAGAATTCAAACTCCTGGGGGCGCAGCAAAGACAGGTCACTACAGGAGAGGTCGTGCAGGCTTGGCGAGAGGAGGTGGGTGTTTTGCCCTACGCGCGCGGCGTCACCTTCACCAGCGAAATCTTTGATCTGGGCAACCCGGTCGAGGCCGTGCTCTCGCATCCTGATCCGGATCGCCTCGCCCAGATCGCAGACTCCGTGGTCTATGGTCTCCGGGAAGTTGGAGGCATCTTCGACATACTCTCTGACCATACGCCCGGCATTCCGGAAGTTCAGTTCCAGCTGCGGCCGGAAGCGCGGACCCTGGGACTCACCCTGGATGAGTTGGCCGGGCAGACGCGCGCCGCGTATTTTGGCGCGGAGGCGGTCCGGGTGCAGCGTGGCCGGGAAGAGGTCCGGGTCTACGTGCGCCTCCCCGCCGAGGAACGGAATTCCATCACCGATGTGGAAGGGTACCTGCTCCGGACGCCGAGCGGGGCAGAGGTCCCGGTTGCCAGCGTGGCATCGCTGGACTCGGGCGTTTCGCTGCCGGCTATTCGACGTAAGGATGGTCAGCGTGTCGTCACGGTTACCGCGGACGTGGACCCCACGGTGATTTCCGGGAACGAAGCCAACAGCATCCTGGCCGATTCGATCCTCGCGGACTTGACAGCCATGTACCCGGATCTGACTTACACGTTCGGAGGAGAACAACAACAGCAACTCGATTCTTTGGGTGCGCTGTATCGCGGGTTTGCCATTGCCCTGATCATGATATTCGCCTTGCTCGCCATCCCCCTCCGGTCTTACACCAAACCCTTCATTATCATGGCCGTCATCCCCTTCGGGTTCATAGGAGTGATCCTGGGTCACTGGGTCCTGGGCGTAGCCTTGAGCGCAATATCCTTCATGGGCATCTTCGGCCTGAGCGGGGTGGTGGTGAACGATTCCCTTGTCATGATCGATTTCATTGATCAGAAGCTCAGGGAAGGTTCCCCTGTGAGAACGGCGATCATAGAGGGCGCCAAGGGACGTTTTCGTCCGATCATGCTCACTTCCCTGACCACGTTCCTCGGCTTCATCCCCCTGATTCTGGAACGCGCTATTCAGGCACAGTTCATGGTCCCCTTTGCCGCGTCCCTCGGTTGCGGCATTCTCGTCATCACGGCCCTACTCATGATGCTCGTTCCAGCTCTATACACCCTTCATCTCCGCCTGGCGAGGAGAAGCCAAGTCTGATGTCCTCTCTCAAACTGCGCTTCTGACGCCGTGTTGAGGAAAAGCCAAAGTAACTACTCAGGTCTCCATAGCCTAACCTGCTTCCAAATTTTCATGGGATAGTGATTGAGAAAATTGTAGGAGGGGGTTTATCCCCCGATTGCGTTGAGGCCGTTTGGAAGATCGGGGGATAAACCCCCTCCTACAGTTGCATGATTTGTTACCAATAAAACATCCTTGCGGCCCATTGCTTAACATACCTGAGTAGTTACAAGCCAAAGAGGAAAAACCACGAAATGCAGCTAACCAAACTACCCAGGGAACTGAGAGATGCTTACCGTGGATCGGGCGTCAAGGGTCGCGTGAAGCGCTTCAATGGCTGGACCGCCCGGGCGGCGCCGGGGTCCGATGGCGCGACCGATTACGACCACACCGTAACGGTGAAGGAATACTACGACCTTTGCAGCGGATTCATGGTGTGGGGGTGGAGCGAATCCCTCCACTTCGCTCCCCTTTCGCCTCATGAAAGTCTGGAGGAATCCATAATCCGGCATCAGAGGTTGATGATCTCGAAGCTGGAGCTGCAACCAGGTATGACGGTGGTCGACGTTGGTTGTGGAATCGGCGGCCCGATGCGCCGTGTCGTGCGCGAGGCCGGTGTCCGGGTTGTCGGAATCAACATCAATGAAATCCAGCTAAAAAAGGCCAAGAGGTTGAATGCTGAGGCGGGGCTCGACCACATGGTCGATTACGAGGCGTGCAGCTTCATGGATATGGGCGCCATTGAGGACGAGACGTTCGACCGGGGTTATGCCATCGAGTCAACGTGCCACGCGCCAGACAAGGAAGGCGCCTTCCGGGAAATATTCCGCGTACTCAAACCAGGAGCATTGCTTTGGGGTCAGGAAATGTGCCTGACCGACAAATTCGATCCGAATGACAAACGACACCAAGCTATCAAGAAGCACCTCATGCGCGGCATTGCGTTGAAAGACATTGCGACGTTCCGGGAAGTGAATCAGGCGCTTGAAGCGGCGGGATTCCAAGTCATCGAAGGGATGGACCGAGACGTCCGGGAAGGACCATTCACGCCATGGTATCGGCCCATGGAGAGTCGCCATGGGACATTGGGGAACGCGCTAAACAGGCTTCCATGGAGCCGTAAGGCATTGATCGCAGGAGCGAAGATGGCCGAAGCGATACGCCTCCTTCCGAAGGGATCCTCGGAAGTCATCCGACTCCTGGATCGAACCGCAGACGCTTATGTCGCAGGCGGCAGGACGGGTATCTTCACTCCGCTATATTGTTTCCTGGCCCGTAAACCGCGTTAGACCCGATTATCCTTATTGGCCGATCCGGAATGTTTAAGATGGTTATTGCTCAATTTGTTCGATTAACAGTGGTTGGGAGCCTCTGGCTCCTGCCGGCGGCGGCGAATACGCCATCGATCGAAGGGGCAAGGGCAGCCTTCGAGGAAGGGCGATTTCTGGAGGCGGCTGATCTTGGGGAAGCCCTCGGGACCTCCGGAGGCTACGCCCTGGCGGCGCAATCCCTCGCGGTCCACGGCCACTATGTGGCAAAGGGGGAGGACAGGACCGGGTTCCTGAAACGCGCCATGGATCTCGGGGAAGCGGCCGTGCGAGCCGATTCGACCAATCCCGAAGCGCATTACCAGTCCGCCCATGCCGTTGGCCGGTATGCTCAGAGCATTGGTAAATTTACGGCGCTTAGTCAGGGTCTGGCGGGAAAGATACGCCGCCTTCTCGAGGCCACCCTGGAAAACCACCCCGAATTCGCCGAGGCTCATGTAGGTCTGGGGGGCTGGCACGCCGACATCGCCAGCGCCGGACCCATTGCCCGAATGATGTATGGGGCAAATCGAAAGAGCGCCGTCATTCATTACGAGCGGGCTCTGGAACTCGCGCCGGAATCGAAGGTCGCCCTGATGGAATATGCGCTCAGGCTACCTGAACTCGATCGCAGGGGCGGCCGGGCCCGGGCCAGGGAGTTGCTGTCCAAGGCGGCCGCGCTACCTGTGCGGGATGCCCAGGAGGCGTTCATCCAGCAGGAGATAATGGAGGCCTTGGAAGAGGTCGAGGATGAGAGGTAATGGTAATCTTCACGGCCAAATTCCGCATTCACCGGTGTTTTATCTTATAATTTTCAATGTCTATGCTTGATGAGATTTCTTAGGAGCATTTTAATCTTGCTTAATTTGTATCAACTCAGCGGAGTCAAGATTTCCGCTTACATCTCAAACCCAAAGAGACGGTTTCAGTGAAAGTCACCATAGAAAGAGCAGACGAGACTTTGATTGCCATAGTCGAAGGACGAGTTGACGGAACCAATGCCTTTGAGTTCCAGAAAGCGCTGGAGGCGGCGATTACGGAGGCTGATCGCGTGATGATTCTGGATTGTGAGGAGCTTTCATACATAAGCAGCGCAGGACTAAGGGTAGTCCTGCTGACGGCGCGGACGCTGCAACGGCAGAACTCGAAATTCGCGGTCTGTTCGCTTTCCGAGGAGATTGGCAAAGTCTTCCAGATAAGCGGATTCGACAAGATTATTCCAGTTCGTGCCACCCGTGCGGATGTGCTCGCGGCATTCGGCAACTGAGGTGATTGCCTGCGGTTGCGCGACTTCGCGCTATCAGGCTGGCAATAATTTCTTTTCCGAGGAATATGAAATGCCGGCCATGCTGAATCTTGCCGCCCATTTCATTTCGGGATATGCGAGTTCATGACTGAACTTCCGGACATGCAAGCCAGCAATTCCCAGCAAACTGCCTTACAAAGCAACCAAAAGTTACCTGCGTTCCCCGAGGGATGGTATTTCGTGGCAAACCGTGAATCCATTCTGCGAGAGAATCTGATCGAGAAGACCTGGATGGGCGAGGAAATCATCGCCTGGTCCGACGAGGAGGGCCAAATCTGCGTGGCCGGGGCGTTTTGTCCGCACCTGGGCTCGCATTTGGGGCCAAAGGTCGGCGGGGTTGTGCGCGACGGTTGCCTCGTCTGTCCTTTCCACGGATTCGAGTTCGATACGACCGGCCAATGCGTTGCCACTCCAAATGCCCCGGCCCCAAAAGCTACGCGACTGGGAGTCTACGAGACCAGGGAGATTCTAGGCATGGTTTTCGCCTGGTGGGGCGCCGGCCGGCGCCCACCGCAGTGGGATCTGCCCGATGAGCCTTCAACCGGTGCGGAGTGGTGCCGGTTGCGATCCACCAGGCTCCGGCTCCGGGGTCATCCCCAGGAGACCACGGAGAACTCGGTGGACGTGGAACACCTCGGTTACACGCATGGCTATCACCAAGTTGAACCGACTGGTTCGGTATCGATAGACGGGGCTTACCTCAAAAGTTGTTTCGACTTTACGAACGTTAAGAAGATTGCCGGCCTGTTCAAAACGGTAAGTGAGGTCTCCGCCGTCACCCACGTTCATGGCCTGGGTTATTCGTTTGTCGAAATCCACGAGAAGACGATCGGTCTGGATGCGAGACTGTGGGTACTGCCCACACCAATTGACGGCGCCATGATCGATCTCGTGCTGGTCAGCCAAGTGCGGGAAATCCGCAACCCCGGACGGTTCATCAAGGGGCTGGGATTCCTCCCGGTGAAACTGCGCCACAGGTTGATGAATTACTTCTTCCTGCGGGAAGAGAAGCGCTACGTCATGCAGGATGTGGTAATCTGGGAACGAAAGCGGTATCAGCCTCGCCCCAGGCTCTGCCGGGCGGATGGCCCCATAGGGAAATACCGCCGCTACTGTCGGCAGTTCTATCCGGATGAGAAAGGCTGAAGGAAGAAAGCTAAAGACTAAATGGCGCCGGAAGCGCGCAATTCGTGATCTTGATCGTGATCGATATTGAATAACCTCTCGCCAAGCCCGCCAAGAAAAAGTAATGGCGGACAGGAATGTCCGCCCTCGGTTAGGGCGCCGCAGGCGCCTTATCCGTGTAATCCGTGTATATCCGTGGTTAAATTCTCAACCGGGTTGGCGTGGAGGAAAGGTCATTTCGGTTTTCCGCTCTTCACCTTCCTGAAGCCCCAACCGTACATGATGCCACCATAGTAGTTGAAGGCTCGCCTCGCCTCGGAATCGTCGAATGGGTATGGCGCCCCCAATTGTCTTGCCGTGGCCAGACCGCTGACAAGGCAGGTTTCCTGGCTGTTGATCAGCGTATGCGCGCCACAGTGCCAGGTTCGCCTCTTGCCTTGAATGAAGCGGAACAAATTAACCAACCATGAAACATGGCGCACATCATGCACTATATGTTGAAACCACCACCTGCCGACTACCTTCCGTTCATCGATCCTGCTGATCGGATTGTAGGTCACCAGACAGGGTTTGTCAGACCGATTTGCCCACGGTTGCTGATTGTGCATTATGTAGGTGATTTCATAATTGTCCGGTCGGGCGCCGTATTGCTCGATGTGATTGCTCCGCGTCTTCAGAGGCTTCACTTCGTTATCCGGAAGAACGGAGGCGTCCGAATGCACCACGGTATGGTTGTGGAGTTCGCTCTCGTAACGGATAGAGGAGAGAATATAGCGTTCTAACAGGGTGGGTTTGTCGAGGATCATCAGCGTCTGGTTGGCGTTGCATGCGAAGATCACCTCATCGAAGGTCTCCTTTACGCCGTCTTCGTCCTCGACCACAACCCGGGACGACTGGCGGTAGACCTTCCGGACAGGACGGTTGAGGTAGATCCTGTCCCTGAATTTGGCGGACAATTTCTCGTAGATGCGCCGCGTTCCCCGGTCCCATGTCTGCATGGGGGTGGCGGACTCGATATCAAAGAATTCGAGATACCTGGAAAAGAGAGCCGCAGGCATATCGAACACATTTGTCGCCAACAGGAAATTGACGAACATGGGCTTCAGTACCTTGTATCTGAAGTCCCCGGAAAAACCGGCAAGATTCAGAACAGTCCCCATGCTGATGTAATTGAACGGATTGAGGGAGTTCAGCAACTTCGATTGGGAGCGGGTCAGCCACCCGAACCAATGCAGGCGCTTCAGGATTCGTTGAAACTTGGAGATCTCGGATTGAAGCTGTTCCTTGATCTCGGAGTCGAAATCGTGGGCGTATACACCGCCGCGGTACTTTACGCTGTAGCTGAATCGGGTATCCAACAGTTCGATTCCGAACTGTTTCATCAATGAAACGATGTGCTGATATACCGAGGGGATACAAGCGGTGACGGATATGTCGAAGGGAATGGAACTGCCGTCCTCCTGCGGCATATCGGCTGTTATAGCATTCCCGCCGATCCGGTCCTTGGCCTCGAACAACCGGAAATCAAAACCGTCAGGGTCGCGATCCAAGGCCCACGCCGCCGCCAGTCCTGATATGCCCCCGCCAATAATGGCTATGCGTCGCGGCATTGTTCTTTTTCACCGGTTGCCCCGGAGTCCATGGCGCCTCAGGCGGGCAGTTTGCGCTTTTGCTCTACAACGCGAAACTTCAGCTTCTTGCTCGGTTTCATCGACGGAATGGGGTTGAACCGGAGCTTGTAGTTCGAGGGGTACACCTCGAGGGTAAAGTAATGCGCGACCAACAACAAGTTGACAGCCAGTTGCAGTTCCATCCACCGGGAACCAAGACAGGTGTGCGTACCCAGCCCGTATGGCGCGTAGCCGGGGCTGAGGTGCTCATTGCGCGGAGGAAGGTAGCGGTCTATATCGAATGAAAAGGGGTCCGGGAAGACGTCGTCCATGTAATGCCCGGCCGTTTGGGCAACAAAAAGCCGTGATCCCACCGGAAGTTGGTAGCCCTCGACCACACATGTGTTCATAACGTTTCGTATGGACATGGGGACAATCGGGTACATGCGGAGGCACTCCATTAGGAAGCGGTGTGTAACATCGATTGAGGATGGGGTGAAATCCTTGTCAACCGGATCACCGTCCTTGAACAGGGCATCGGCCTCACTCCGAATTTTTTCGTAAAGAGCGGGTTGCGAGGCCATGGCGTACAATGCGAAGCTGAACCCATCACCCAGGTAGACGCTGGCAATCAGCGCTGCGGACATGGCGAAGAGGAGGTTCGACTCCGGTACGAGTTGCGGGTCGCTGGCGTGCAGGCTCAGCAGGTCATCCGCCAGACCCCTCGGACAACCGGCCCGCTGCGCAGGTGTATGCACACTTTGCACTCTTTCCATCAGCGTATCGAAGGCTTTTGCCCGGCGTTTCATTGCCGGGGTATTGAGCAGGAATTTGGGAAGGGCCCCCATGATGTGGGTGCTGAGGGCTCGTTCCTTGTACTTCGTCAGATCATCCATGAGGTCCTGAGTATCGATACTGATAAACAGTGGCGAGAGTTGGGCGTTTACCATAAACCGGCACATGCGCGTAGCGGGGAACACGTCGCCCACCGTCCAATCCCCCATAAATTTTCGGGCATAGCCGTAGAGTTGTTCCAGTTGCCCTGCTAGTCTGGCGCGTGAGTAAGACGGTGACAAGGCCTTGCGAAGCCGGAAATGATCCGCCCCGTCCAGGGAAGGCAATACGCCGGACGCGCCATAGATTTTCTCGAAGTCGGCAAAGTATTCCCTGACGCGCAGGTACAACCGGCCGTGCCGATGGACCCACCGGTTTGTCTCGGTCCCCGCCAGAAAGATCATGGGTTCCTTAAAGGGCGGACGAACCTCGAATACCGGGCCGTAGGCTTTGGCAAGGTCCGCAAAGAGTGCGGGGATGTTGCCATTGCGCAAGTGAGGATTCAACAGCAATTTACGCAGGGGAACACGCGGAATGTGCTTGGCCAGGGTGGAACGCCGAAGCAGCGGGCCAGTGAGGTTGTTTTGGACGGCAGCGGCGATGGAACGGCCGATCAAGTCCATCTTGCAGATAAATTTGACGCGTTCCTCTGCCTCCTCATCCAGTTGGAAAATGAAGCGCAGGACGTCGCACGTATTGATGAGGCAAATGATGATGACGTCTCTGGGATCGGGAATCTCGTTCTGGAAGATCGCCTTGCTGATGCGCGTTTTGATGAATTGACCTGCAGTGCCTTCCTGGAAGTTGTTGGAATGATCCGGGTGCCAGATAGCAGGAGCCACTGTCCAGAAGTCACCCTTGTGGTGTTCCAGGATCTTCAGGTCGACCAGGCGGTCCAGCACCGAATCAATGATCTTCTCCGCTCGCGGAGCGAGCTTTTCAATCCAGTACTGGGTATTGTGTTGAACGGTTTCTTTTGCGATTTCCTTCAGTATGGGATCCAGGGTGGAGTTGCCCGTCTCTTTCTCGTCCACCAGGAACAGGGATTCCATATCGGTGTCGATGCGGGACCTGAGGGAAAGCTCCGCCAAAACGGCGCCGACCACGGCGCAGTTCAAATCCCAACCGGGCACCTGGTGAAAGTAACCGGTCTCCTCGTTGAGGAGCATCAGGATAAGCTCTTGGGTCAAAGTTAACGGTTGGGCCGTCATTCCTTCTGTAGAAGTAGCCATCAGCTTTGCCGACCGATGCAGTACAAGCGGTTTGCGGTGCGAATGTAAAGTCGGTCGCTGTGTGCAACTGGAGAAGCGATGGCGCTGCCCGGCAAGGTATTTTCCGCCAAAATTTCCATTCCGTCATCGCTCAATCTGCAAATGAAAACCGTTCCATCTTCACGGCTGCAAATCAGTCGGTCACCCGCCACCAAGGGGGAGGCATAGTAACGAGTTGGCTTCCTCGGCAGGTTGCTCTGCCATTTGATTTCACCCGATTTTACTTCGATCGCGGTCACTATGCCGCGATCGTTCAATACGATGGCCGTTTCGCGGTAGATGGCCGGAGTCGGTACGTCGGGACCTATGCGTTCGACCTCCCAAAGCCTCGAGTGTTTGGTGATGTCCCCCTTGCCCCCCAATCGAATTCCGGCCACGGCGTGGCCCCGGCCATAAGGCACGATGGCCACGTCATCCGCAATGGCAGGGGAAGCGATGGTCCTCCAATTCTTGGCATCGTTGGGGTTGAAATCCTCGCACCTCCAGATAATTTTGCCGTTTTTCAGGGAGTGTCCGGTCAATTGGTCGGCACCCCAGATTACCAGTTGCTTTTCTCCGTCCACGGTCGCCACCAGTGGGGTGGAATAGGAGTCATTGGATTCGACCGGGGCATTGAGGTCGCGGTCCACCAGCCAGGCTTCCTTGCCCGAATTCTTATCGAAAGCCACGACGTAGGCATCGGCCGTTTTTCCATCCCTGTTCTGGGGTTGCTGCATCTCCGCGACGATGAGGAGATCGTCTACCAGAACCGGAGAGGTGCCCTCATCCCACCAGTGGCTGTCGACGCTGTATTCCTTCTTCAGATTGGTTTTCCATATTTTCTCCCCCCGGTGGGAAAGTTTGGCCAGATTGCCGGACTTGAAGTAAACATACACCCCGCTGGCGTCGACCACTGGACTGGAATTGGCGCCGGTACCGGCCCGGTGGCTGCCTTCAACGCCCAATCCGATTTCCGCTTCCCATCTCTTTTGGCCTTGGTTGTCGAAAGCGAGGGCGATGTCGAGACCGTCATAGAAACAGGTCACGTAAATGGTATCTCCCCAAATGGCCGGGGTGGAGGTGCCTTCGCCGGGTATGGGGACGGACCAAACCACGTTTTTGGTGTCCGAAAACTGGCTGGGAAAGGCCTGATCTTCAGTGGAAAGATTGTAGTTGGGGCCCCTCCAGTTCGTCCAATTGGCGAGGAGGGATGGAGATGTCAGGCAAAAAACAAGGATTATATACTTTTGACGCATGGTGTTTTTCAATTTCTCGATTTGTTTCAGCTAATTGTCCGATTGACACGTTTTCAACCTCCGATTGCATGGTGGCTCTCTTAAATACATCTTTTTCAATATGAAAACAGTCACGTGCCTTCGGTATTTTCTCTTATTTCCGGTATTTTGGTCGATGGATATCGTCCTTTGCGGCCAGGAGAGTCTGGATACCGTAGATCTCGACACCTTTGAAATTCAGGGTGATTACCAACCAACCGACCTTGAAATCGACCTTTCCAGTTCGGTCATACACGAAAACCTGCTGGCGACTTATGGCGCCACCCAGTTACAGGACCTCTCCGGGCTGGCTCCCAACCTGTATACCAGCAATGCCGACACGCGGGGATTTGGCGACGTCATCTCCATGCGGGGAAACGCCAATACCATGTTTTTCAGTTCCCCGGCGGTTGCCCTCTATATCGATGATATTCCGTCCACTTCCGTATCTACGTATCCAAGCGACCTGTTGAGTATCGCCAATTTGACGGTGCATTCCGGTCCCCAGGTAACGCGATACGGGCGCAATGCGCCGGCGGGAGTCATCGAGATCCGTTCGCGCGAACCCACCCGGACACAATTCACTCATTTTCAAATCGATGCCGGGTCCTATGACGCGCTGACCGTGAAGGGAGCTTTGGACGGGCCGATAAACGAAGAAATCGGCTACAATTTCAGTTTTGGCTACCTTCAACGGGATGGGTATTTGTACAACACTTTTCTGGATCGAACGGCGGACGACCGCGAGGCTCTCAGCGCACGGGCCAATCTGTTTTTTCGGCCCAGTGAGGATGTTCAGCTACGACTCGGATTTTTTGTGGAAAGCGCCGATGATGATGCGACGCGGCTCAGTTCGCTTTTGAGTGAAGATCCCTACCAAGTGGCCTCGGACTTCAGTAGTCAGACCGTGGTTGATCGCGGTCAGGTTAATTCCCAATACCGCAAGCTTTACGATTGGGGGAGATTGGTTGCGACTACGTCCTTCCAGCGCTGGGAACTGAATCCTTCCAGTCTCGATCTGGATTTCAGCCCGGCCCCCATCTCCACTTCTTTAATTGTGGGGGAGGAAGAGACGTTCACCCAAGAGATCTGGGTGGAATCTCTCGACGATGGCGGCCGGATGAGTTGGAAGGCTGGGGTGTTATATTTCGATGCGGAGTACAGGTTGGATTTCTCCCGCGAATTTGCCATTCCGCCCAGTCAGTTTCTGCCGCCCGGAATAGTGCAGATGGAGCGGACGGACTTTGAAATCGGGCAGCTCAACCTGGCAGCCTACGGCGACGCCAACTTTGCGGTTTCGGACGGGACCTCCCTCAATCTGGGTGTTCGGGTGGACCAATTCGATGCCAGTTTATTCAGGACCGGGGAATCCTCCAACAATTTCATGATTCCCTTATTTCCCCCCGAACCGGATGTCGACACATCGAGAGAGGAATTGAATGGTTCGGTGAGCGGCGGCGCCTCCATCGCCATCAATGAAAATGTGGACATCGTCCTACGCTCTTCCCTGGCGCAACAACACCATGGGTACAGCAGTTTTGCCGGCAACCCGGAATTGCTTAGCTATCAATCCGCCGATATCTGGGCCAATGAGATAGGCCTTGATTTTGCCGGAAAAGACGGGGGAACCGGCGCCAGCATCGTGGTTTTCTACAACCGGACGGACGATTACCAGTTCGAGAGAACGATCCCGATGACGACGGACTTCCTGGTTATCAACGCGGAAGAGGTCAAGGCCCAGGGGTTGGAAGCCAAAATCGTGTTCAGTCCTCTGGACAATTTTTACGTGGACGTGCAAACGGGTTATAACGACGTTACTTTCGCCCGGCATACCGATGGCTATGGTTTGGACGTGAGTGGCAATCAGGTTCCCTTTATCCCCGAGTACACCTTCAGAACGGGAGCGCGTTGGGAGTTGGACAACGGGATTTTTTCCAGCGTTACCTATACCGCGTTCGGGGACACCTTTTTCGATGAGCAAAACAGTCCTGATTTCAGCCAATCCTCCTATTCCCTTTTAAGCGCTCAATTGGGTTATCGCACGGGACGTTTCTCCTTCACCTTGTATGGGCATAATATAACCGACGAACTCTATTATCAGTTCATAAACCGGGACATATATGCTGGAAGCCCCGGAGCGCCCCAGAGATTTGGCTTGCGAATGAATTATATCTTTTAGTTTTTATGGTCGATTTTACCGTGGAGGAGGGAACTCCGAAATTCTTCCCTCTTTTTGATGCGCTATGAAGCCTGATATTCGTTCTCCTCTTGTCCCCTTTCTCATTCTGGCGGTCTGGTTTTCCAGTCTGGAACTTTCGGCTGCCGCCGGATGGCTGAACTGGCGCGGTCCCGATCAGAATGGAACTTATCATGCCGGTGTAAGTCTTCCCGATGAGTTGGATCTGGAAGGTATGGATCACCGGTGGTCCTACCCGGTGCGGGGCGGGGGGGCTCCGGTTATTGCCGATGGTCGATTGTACGCCTTCGGCTACTATGGAGAAACAGGGACCGTGGAGGAAACACTGCTTTGCCTGGATGCGGAAAGCGGCCAAAAACTTTGGGAGCACCGCTTTTCGGATTTCATAAGCGACATTATTTACAACCGTTACGGGATCGGGGCCCCCGCCATCGATGAAGAGACCGGCAACGTCTATGTAAAATCCACCAATGGATTGGTCATGGGTTTTACGGCCGATGGGGTTCTCCTGTGGGAACGCTCCATGATGGAAGAGTTTGGGATGCTGACCTTTCCCAACGGGCGGACCGGCGCCCCGGTGGTGGAGGAAGACCTGGTCATCGTTCACGGGATCACGGCCAATTGGTCGACCAATGGACCGGCCCGCAATCGGTTTTATGCCTTCGACAAGGTGACGGGCGACCTGGTATGGTACAGCACTCCCGGGACCGGGCCCATTGACAGCTCATTTTCCACTCCCGTCTTCGGCAATCTGGGCGACCAGCGCGTATTTTACGCCGGGACCGGATGTGGCAATGTGGTGTGCATAAACGCCCGCACCGGTGAGCCGGTATGGCGATTCCAATTGGCGGTGGGTGGTGTCAATTCCAGCATGCTGCTTTTTGGTAAAGACCGGCTGATCGCGGTGCACGGGAAGGAGAATGTGGATACGACGGCCAAGGGTCGGCTGGTCAGCCTGAAAATACCCACAGAATATCCGAGCGGCCCCTTGCCCTTGGTGCTGGGTTCGGAAATAGAAGATTGGCGCAACGATGACCACGTGGCCTTCACCAGCTCCCCCATATTGGTGGGCAATCGCGTTTACACCACCATCGCCACGGGCACCCTGGAATGCGTCGATGCCGACACCGGGGAAACGCTCTGGAGCGAAAAACTGGGACCGGATCAATTGCACGCATCGCCCGCCTATGCGGATGGAAAAATCTATGTGCCCATGCTGGATGGGCTCGTCCACGTGCTAAAACCGTCCGATAACGGCGCTGAAATTTTGAGTGTTGAGGAAATGGGCGCCTCGTGTCTGGGAGCCACTGCCTTTTACCGCAACCGCGTTTTCGTCTTTACCAAGCAGGCGCTGCATTGTTTTGGCAGCGAGCAGGCCACGGCCCCACCGCAAGCCTCCCCATACCGAAGGGAAAGGCCGGGACCCATCGCCCAGATTCAACTCGTTCCGGCCGAATTTGCCCTGGCTCCCAATGAGCAGCAAACCTTCCAGGTTTACGGGCTCGATGCCGGCGGCCGCAGGGTAAGCCTGGTGACCGAGGAGGCTGAACTGTCACATTGGTCGCCTCCGGGTGGGAAGCCATCCAGGGTGGATGCCACCATTTCCGGTAATGTTCTGGGGACCGATGCGGACGCCGTGATTTCCGTCGGCCACATTCAAGCATCCTGGAAGGGGCACACCAGTGTGAGCCGGGGGCGGATCGTGGTCGGATACGGTTACGAGGAAAATTTCGATGCTTTTCCGCTTCCACTGAAGGACAAGGACGGGGTGGCCGTCGCCCCGCCTCCCCCCATATGGCTGGGAGCGGGCCCGAAGTGGCATATTATGAAGGAGGGGGACGGCCAGGCCATCGCCAATCGTCTGGAAGTCGTGCTGTGGCAGCGGACCATGAATTTCATGGGGAAGCCCTCCATGCACAGCTACACCTTTTCCGCCGATGTCATGACCGATGGAACCCGCCGGGTCATGTCCACCGTCGGACTGGTAAATCAGCGCTACCTGATCACCCTTGCGGCCAATCGCCGCATCCTGGAAATTTCCAGCAACCACGAGCGCCTCAAGGAATCCGTCCCCTTCCCGGTCAAACCCAAGACCTGGTATCATTTGAAGACCCGGGTCGACACCCATCCCGACGGAAGCGGGGTGGTTCTTGCCCGGGCCTGGGAAAAAGGAAGCGAGGAACCCTCCGACTGGACCATCCAGGTCGAACTGGACAAGGTTCACCGGCAGGGAGCGCCTGGCGTTTACGCCTTTTCGCCGCAAAGTTTGAAACGCGTTTTTATCGACAATCTCGCTTTGACCGCCAACCCCTGAAAAAGTATCCGAAATGAATTTACGGTCTATTATTCTGCTTTTGTTTTCCATCAGCCCTCTGGCACAGGCTTCCGACTGGCCCATGTGGGGTCGGTCAGCCGACCGCAACATGGTGGGGGATGCTTCCGGTATTCCCATCGACATCGCCAGCGGAGACTTCCTGCCCAAGACCGAGGAAATAAACATGGAAACGACCAAGGGGGTAAAGTGGGTGGTAAAATTGGGTTCTCAGACCTATGGATCTCCCGTGGTGGCTGGCGGCAAAGTTTACTCGGGAACCAATAATGAGTCGCCCCGCGATCCTTCTCAACTGGGTGACCGCGGGGTTTTGATGTGCTTCGACGAAGCGAGCGGTGAATTTCTCTGGCAATTGATCGTTCCCAAAGTTGGAGCCGGCAAAGTGAGCGACTGGGAGTACGTGGGCCTGTGCTCTTCGCCGGCCATAGAAGGCAACCGCGGCTGGGTCGTCACCAACCGGGGGGAGATAGTTTGCTTCGATACGGATGGTCTGGCCAATGGCAATGATGGAGACTTTCAGGACGAAGCCACCTTTTATTCCACCACTGGAGAACCGGTTGAATTGACCGACAAATACGCCGATATCCTTTGGATCTACGAGGCGCGGCAGGATTTGGGAGTATTTCCCCACAATGTTTCCAGTTGTTCTCCGCTCGTTTTTGGCGACAAAATCTATGTCGCCACTTCCAATGGGGTGGATTGGTCGCACAAGAACATACCGGCTCCTTATGCCCCGTCCCTGGTGGCTATCGATAAAAACACAGGCGAACTCCTGGGCGAAGAGGTTTCGGGCGTGTCGGAAAGAGTATTGCACGCCAGTTGGAGTTCCGCGACAGCGGGAATCGTAAAGGACAAACCCGTACTGGTTTGGGGGGGAGGAGACGGTTTCCTCTATGGTTACGAAGTCGAACCCTATCAACATGAAGACGGTTTTTCGGCATTGAAGGAATTGTTCCGCTACGATGCCAATCTTCCCCAATACCGGACCAAGGACGGAGAACCGATCAAGTACGCCACCTACGATGGTCCCAGCGAAATCATCGCCACGGCCATCCTTTACCAGAACAAGGTTTATGTCGCCATCGGGCAGGACCCCGAGCACGGCGATGGAGTTGGGCTTCTCAGTTGTATCGATCCGACCCTTACCGGCGACATTTCAGGCCAAGCCAGCTGGACCAGCGCGGAAATTGGACGAACCATTTCTACTGCCAGCGCCCAGGACGGTTTGATTTACCAGGCCGAATACGATGGAGATATTCACTGTTTCGACGCCAAAACGGGGGAACACCTCTGGGTGCACGAAACCAACAGCCGGATCTGGTCTTCCACGTTGGTGGCCGACGGAAAGGTATTTATCGGCAACGAAGATGGTGAACTGGTCATTCTCAAAGCCGGGCGCGAAAAGGAAGAAATTGCTCTCATCGACTTCTTTACCCCGATTTATTGCAGTCCGGTTTCGGCCAACGACACCCTTTATCTATCGACCCAAACCCATCTGTATGCCATTGGCCGCTAAAGGCAGGGGCATCAGCCTGAAGTGAACTGATTTTCCAAATGAGCAAAAAAACGTTAATCATAGGCTTTTTGGTCCTGCTTTTCTTCCTCCACCAGGACTTTTGGCTAAAAGATAATCCTTCCTTAATTTTCGGCTTTCTGCCCGCGACACTTGCCTATCACATGTTCTGGACGGTAGCGGCAGCCTTTGGCTGGTGGTGCCTGGTCAGGTTTGCCTGGCCGCTCCGGTTCGAGGAAAGCGATCCCCGTCCTCGACTTCGCTCCCCAAGGAAGGAAGGCCCGTAGAATGACACCCGTCATAATCGTCTGTTTCTACCTGGGTTTGCTGATCATTCTGGGCGTTGTCAGCAATCGTTTCTTCCGCGGCAGTCCCTCGGATTATTTTGTGGCGAGCCGTTCCATGGGTCCGTTCGTATTGTTCATGACGGTATTCGGCACCACCATGACCGCGTTTGCCATGGTCGGCAGTACGGGTGAATCCTACCGGGTGGGTGTGGGCACCTATGGCAAGATTGCCTCCGCCTCCGCTCTGATTCATTCGGCATGCTTTTTCCTGATAGGACTCCGGTTGTGGGCCTTGGGAAAAAAACACGGTTACATGACCCAGATCGAATTTTTCCGCGACCGTTTCGAAAGCCGCGGCTTGGGTTATCTGTTATTTCCCATATTGGTCGGATTATTGATTCCCTATTTGTTGGTGGGCCTGCTGGGCGCGGGAACAGTGCTGAGCGGAGTGACCCGGGGGGCATTCCCGAATGCTTTTGCTTCCACCGGTGGCGCCATTCCACCCGCTCTGACCTCAGCCGTGATATCAGCAGTGGTATTGTCCTACATCTTCATGGGTGGAGTCCGCAGCGCGGCCTGGGCCAATACCTTTCAAACCCTGGTATTCATGTTGATGGGCCTTTTGGCTTTCATCCTTATTTCAGTAAAACTGGGCGGGCTTTCCGCCGCCTCCCAAATGGGCGATCCCGGCAAGGCTGTACGGGCGGGTAATATTTCAGAACTCCAGTTTCTGACCTATTGCCTGATACCCCTCTCCGTCGCCATGTTTCCCCACCTTTTTCAGAATTGCCTCACTTCGAAATCCTCCAGGAATTTCAAGTTCATGCTGGTGGCTCATCCCGTCAGCATCATGATCACCTGGATTCCCTGTATCCTGATCGGTTTCTGGATGACTGGAGCCCTTATGCCGGGGACGGAAGCGCGCATAATTCCGGAAGCGGCCAGCCCGAACGCGGTTCTGGGCATTGCGGTGGGGAAGTTGACGACTCCAATAATTTCAGGATTGGTCACGGCCGGGATATTGGCAGCCATCATGTCGTCCCTGGATTCCCAGTTCGTATCGGTGGGAACCATGTTCACACGGGATATCGTGGTCCATCTGGTGGGCAAGGACCGCTTTTCGGACAACGCCATGGTGTGGTTGGCCCGGGGGTTCATATCGTTCATCGTTTTGGTAACCTTTCTCTTCAGCCTGGCCGAGCCACGGCAGGTGTTTACCCTGGGGATTTGGTGTTTTAGCGGATACGCCAGTCTGTTCCCCCTCGTCTTCGCCGCCATTTACTGGAAGCGTGCCACCAAGGCGGGAGCCTACGCCGCCGTGGTGGCAACCGCGGTGGTTTGGTTTCTCCTTTTTCGCGCCTCGGACTACGGGGCCAACACCTCTTTCCTGGTGGGGGGCATGATGCCGGTCGTTTTCATGTTTGCCGCCTGTGGCTTGGCTTTGATCACCGTATCGCTGATGACCAAGGTGCCCTCCCGTCAAACGCTGGTTAAATTTTTTCCCGCAAGTAAGGTATGAGCCTCAAACGCAAAATTGAATCGGCCCGGGAAACTTTGGATGCGCATACCAGGGCCATGATGGTTTGGCACTTTTCTGCCGAAACGGGCTGTCCCTATTGGTTGGATTGGGTCGCCTCGGCCGGCTGGAATCCCATCGAAGAAGTTCAAACATTTCACGACATGCTGAAATTCGATCACTTCGATGACGAAACCCTGCGCAAGGAAATGCCGGAGCGTTTCATACCCCGGTTCTACCGGGACCGCCCCTACAATGTTTTTGAGACGGGTGGAACCACCGGGATGCCGAAACAGCGCATCGGCTGGGACGATTTCAGAAAGGACTACGAAGAATTCAGCGATCACTACGGGGATTCGTTTTTCCCCTTGGGGGCGAACTGGCTGATGGTGGGGCCGACGGGACCCCGTCGTTTGCGTTTGGCCATAGAACATCTGGCCAACTACAGGGGCGGCGCCTGTTACTTTGTCGATCTCGATCCCCGGTGGGTAAAGCGCCTCATATCCTGGGGGGAGGTCCATGCCGCTCGGCGCTATCAGGAGCACGTCATCGATCAGGCATCCGTCATTCTGCGGCACCGCAACATCCAGTGCCTCTTCACCACGCCCAAGTTATTGGAAAGCCTGGCTGAGCGGATGTCCCTGGTCAAAGCCGGTTTGAAGGCCTGCTTTGCCGGCGGAACCACCATGACCCCTCAATACGTGCGTTTTCTCAGCGAGGAGGTTCTGGAAGGGCAGATCAATTTCGCCCCGACTTATGGCAATACCCTCATGGGGCTCGCCATAAGCCGAAAGTTGAAACCGGAGGATAACTACAGCCTGACTTATTACGCCCCCCAACCGCGGGCAGTGCTGCGGGTGGTCGATCCGGACAATCCCGACCAACTCGTCGGCTACGGGGAATACGGCAGGGTGGAATTGACCACCATGACCCGGGAATTTTTCGTTCCGCGATTCCTCGAAAGAGATGAAGCTATTCGACGTGAGCCATGCCATGAGTTCGCCTGGGACGGGGTCGGGGACGTGCGTCCCTTCCGCTCGGGGTCGAAGGCGGTCATCGAAGGTGTTTATTGATGAAGAGTCCTGAACAACGGCCATTCCCCGAGCGGGTCGGGGTCATGCCGTAGAAAAGTGATGCCTTCCTTCGTGCCTAATTAGTAAGATGGTCGATCCCTTTGTATCCAGGCCCTCTCCCAAACTGGTTTTTGGCAATGGCGTATTGCGAGAACTCCCCTCCTGCGTGGACGAGTTGGGGGTATCGTCAGTGCTATTGGTTACCGACCAGGGTATTGTCCGGGCCGGACACGTGGAGACGACCCGCTCTTTGTTGGAGGCCAACGGCATTCTCGTTTCGGTCTACGACGCCGTTCAGGAAAATCCGACCGAGTCCAATGCGGCCGAGTGCTGTGAAATGGCCCGGAGAGCAGACTTCGATTGTTTCGTGGCCCTCGGCGGCGGCAGCAGTTTGGACACGGCCAAGGCCTGCAATTTTCTCCTCACCAATGGGGGGAGGATGAGCGATTTCCATGGCTACGGCAAAGCCGACAAGCGCATGCTTCCTTTAATCGCCATTCCCACCACCGCCGGCACGGGAAGCGAATGCCAGTCCTACGCCCTGGTCAGCCGGGATGACAACGGAGAGAAGATGGCTTGTGGAGACCCCAAGGCCCTGGCCAAAATCGCCATTCTCGATCCGGATATCTCGGATACCCAACCCCAGAAGGTTGCCGTTCAAACCGGTATCGATGCCTTGGCTCACGCCCTGGAATCGGCCGTAACCACCCGCAGAACCGAGTTGTCGTCACTTTACGCGGAAGCAGCCTTTCGGCACATTTCCCGGGCCATTGGCGATATCATCGATGGACAGGTCAAGGGCGATGATCGCGGCCATATGTTGTTGGGCGCCGCCTTGAGTGGCCGAGCCATCGAAAACAGCATGCTGGGCGCGGCCCATGCTTGCGCCAATCCTCTGACAGCGCGACACGGTGTGATTCACGGAAGAGCCGTGGCCTTGATGTTGCCTCACGTCATGCGCCTCAATGCGGCTGACCCGGAAGCGGCCCGGATTTATGCCCGCTATTCCGATATCCTCAATGAGATGGGTACCAGCTCCCAAACCTTGATCGATTGGGTGGCCAATCTGGTTGGCAGGATGGAGCAGCCCGAGTTTACAGCCGACGAGTCGGAGATCAGGATTCTGGCCTCGGCCGCTGCCTCCCAGTGGACGGGGCGGTTTAATCCCATTCCTCTGGGAGTGGAAGGTTTTGTCGACCTGTATCGCTCCGCCTTCGCCATGCTGGAACCTGCCTGAACCAATTTGCCATGGGAAATTTTAATGAAATAATCCCGCCGGGTTTAATTGGGATTTGTCTGATTCTGTCAGCCGGTTGCGGCAAAACGGAAACCGTTTCCGGGGAAGATGCGCAACAGGTGTCGGAGGCGGACCGGACCACCTGGTCCATGACGCGGGGAGGACCGGACCTGGGCGGAAGAATTCAGGCGGACGTTCCGAAGAATCCAATCCTCAAATGGACTTTTGATGCCGAGGAAATGGTTAGCGCGGAAGCGGCCATCGCCCACGGTCGGGTCTACGTGGGCAATGAATACGGGGTTCTCTTTGCCATAGATAATGGGACGGGGAAGCAGGTTTGGAGGTTTGCCACCGAGGATTCCATTACCGCAGCCCCGGCGGTGAGTGAGGCGGCTCTTTTTCTTCCCTCCAATGACGGAAAGCTTTATGCCCTCGACCCCGATTCCGGAACCGAGATCTGGCAATATGGCATCGATGACAAGATCAGCGCATCCCCCGTGTTGGTAAATGACCCGGAGAGCGGCGATGCCTGGGTATTGGTCAATGGTTACGATGGCGCCACCCGCTGCCTGGATGCGGAAACCGGTAGTGTCGTGTGGGAATATGAAACGCAGGACTTCATTAACGGATCTCCCGCCGTGGTGGATGGTCGATACGTGGCATTTGGAGGGTGTGACGCCCAACTGCACGTAGTAAATTTGGCGGATGGTTCTTTGGTCCGAATGATCCCGACCGAGGCACAGGTAATAAATTCCATCGCGACCATAGGCACCATGGCCTTTTGTGGGAATTATGCCAACCAGACAGTGGGATTCGACATCACCCAGGGTAAGGTAACCTGGGTTTACGAAGACAGGAACCTGCCCTTTTACAGTTCTCCAGGGGTGAGCGAGGATCTCCTCTTCATAGGTTCGAGGGACAAGCACCTTCACGCCATTGACTGGAAATTGGGGGTGGCGGCCTGGAAATACCGGACCGGAGCCCGGGTGGAAGGATCACCCATCGTCTTTGAAGACGCGGTAGTCTTCGGATCCGAAGATGGCCGCATTTACGCCTTAAAACTCGACAGCGGGGAAGAGATATGGAAGCTCGATCTCGGTGAGGGACTATCTGCCTCTGCCGCTTTCGGTTATGGAAACATCGTCATCAGTGGAGAAGATGGAACCGTTTTTGCCCTTGGGGATTCCTAGAAGGTAACCGGGCGAGGATAACCCACTACCACCCGACACCATGGAAATCGATCATCAGCAAACGACCAAGAGCGCCAAGACCTCCACCTTGGCAGGAAATTATTTTATCTCCAATTATCCGCCTTTTTCCTTCTGGTCGGAGGGCCAGAACGTGGAAGCGGAGATGGCGTTGAACTCCGAGCCGGGCCCGGAAGTCAAGTTGGGGCTCTACCACCACATACCGTTTTGCCGCAAGCGGTGCCACTTCTGCTATTTTCGGGTTTATACCGATAAGAATGCCAGACAGATCAAGCAATATCTGGATGCGACGATTGCGGAACTGAAAGCGATGGCGGAGCGGCCGCTGATCCGGGGGCGCAACCCCCACTTCGTCTATTTTGGCGGTGGTACGCCGTCGTATCTGTCGGTCAAGCAACTGTGGGATTTGACGGACCGGATGAAATCCTTCCTGTCCTGGGATCATGCTGAAGAGGTGGCATTCGAGTGTGAACCCGGCACCTTGACACCCGGTAAATTGACCGCGGTCAAGGATATCGGGGTGACCCGCCTGAGCCTGGGAGTGGAAAACTTTGACGACCACATTCTTGTGATCAACGGACGGGCCCACCGCTCGCCCGAAGTATTCCGGGCTTACGAACGCGCCCGGGCGGAGCAATTCGACCAAATCAATATCGATCTGATTGCCGGGATGCTGGAAGAGACCGAGGAGAACTGGCAGCGCAACATCGAGCAAACCATCGAGCTCCAACCGGACAGCGTCACCATATATCAGATGGAGATTCCCTACAACACGGGGATCTACAAGGAGATGGCCGCCAGTGGCGCCCTGGAAGCGCCGGTGGCGGACTGGGAAACCAAACGGCGATGGGTTAAGGAAGCGTTTGCCGCTCTGGAAGGGGCCGGTTATACCATTGCCAGCGGATATACGGCTGTGCTCAACCCGGAACGGACAAAGTTCATCTACCGGGACGAATTGTGGCGGGGAGCCGATTTGATCGGGCTGGGTGTAGCCTCATTTTCCCACGCGGCCGGTGTCCATTATCAAAACTATACCGAAATGGAACCCTATCTGGAGGCCATCGGGAAGGGAGCCCTGCCCATCAAGCGGTCCTTTCGCACATCGGCTGAAGAGCGCATGATACGGGAGTTCATCCTGCAGATGAAACTGGGCCGGGTGGAATTGGGCTACTTCCGGGAAAAGTTCGGCCAGGACGTGGGTCTGCGGTTTGCCGCCCAGCTTCGCAACCTGATGGAAAACGGATTTCTGAGAGTCGACGACGAAGAAATAATTCTAAGCCGCGACGGCCTGCTTTGCGTGGATAGCATCCTGCACCAATTTTTCCTGAGAGAGCACCGCACTTCCAGGATCGTCTGATCCGGGCATTCCCCCACCCTCGCCATGGTTGAAGCTGTTTTGCAGAAAATGCCCAAGGGTTTGCTTGGGTTCATCCAAAACCACTGCGCCTTGTCCATGGAGTCCTTTCGGTTGATCGGATCGGAAGAGATGCCCGAGCCCCAACGAAGCCTCTTGTGCCACGATAAGGACATGACTTCGACCCTGTGCGAATTTCATGGCAGCGCTCTTCAGGTGGAAGCGCTGCGGAAAGAGAAACTCCTGGAAACCTACATCCGCGAGGTCTATTTGCGCACAGCGGATGGGGGAAAAATTGTCGAGTATGGGGTAATTGCCATTCTCCTGCAGGGTTTTGACCCGGAACAGAGGGAGCTGATCGAGCAGGACCGGAAACCCCTGGGAGGGCTGTTGCACCATTTCGAGATCGAATTCACCAGCGCCCCCCTCTGTTTCTTCTACCTGAATGAAGACGCCGTTGTCCGGAATCCGGTGGCCGGATTCGGTCAGTCCAAGTATTTCGGAAGGTTCAATGAATTGGCCAAACCCAACGGGCAGACCCTGGCTTGGATCATGGAAATCCTACCCGGCTGACGGCCACGTTCATCCCTTCCCCGAAGGCATCTATTGTCTTTCCGTTCTCGGCGCCTTCCGCCCCTGCTATTTTGAGTCTTTTGTGGTTATTGTGGTTATTTTTCGCTACCCCCGAAATTCCGTGGTTCAAAACCATTTCAGGCGGGCGATGATGACTACCAAGAGGATGGCATGCAGGATGAGCGAGGCGATGAGGACGTAGCGGAATTTCTGGTTTTGCGATTTGTGGTCGAACAGCCAAATGCCGAGGAAGCCGCCCGGGAATCCTCCAAGTAGGGCCAGAGTGTGGAACCAACGATCGGGAATGCGCTTCCACTGGACTTTGGCAAGGAACTTGTCCAGGCCGAACAACATCAGGGTCAGGATGCTGATGATGAGGTAACCCCTCCAAAGCAGGCGATACATACCCGGATCAGGAAAGGAAGGTGGTCGCGAGCGATTTCCATTCCTCCTGCAAAGTCCCTTTATGCCGGGGTTTTCCAGCCCGGTTGTACCAATAGGAGGCGTTGCTCAAATCCCCTTCCTTGCGGTGGAGGTAGGCATGTACCCAATCACCTTCTACGGAGCCGGCGCTCTGACAAAGTTCGTGCGCCCTGTCCCAATCACCCTTGGCGTCCCACCAAAGGGCCTGAAGGCTGGCGGACAGGGTCGTATCCGGAGCGTCCTTATCGGAAATGGATTGGATGAATTGTGTCGGGCTCATGAACAAGATGGAAAAAAGTAGAATCTAGGCCGCTAAGGTATGCCGGGAAAATATGATTTTCGAGGATCAAAAATAACCATTCCTTTGGCAATAGCGTTTCCTGCCCTGCCGGCCTCGGCCTGGACCTGGCCCGGCTGCACTAAACGCCTTTAACCCTCAACAACGCCTCCTTACTCAAACTCCTTCAAAATCCCTTGCAACCGGTTTCCAATCCTCTCGGTCAAGGCGGGACCGCCTGTTCTTGTGCTCAGGGATCGTTCTTGAAGGAATTGCCGGACGTCTATGGGGGTATCGAATTTGATTTCCGCGGTGCGGGGTCCGTAATATTTATCGGAATTCAAGACGTCCTCCTCGAGTTTGAAAAGGGTCTCGGCGATGCGGTCATGCGTCGGGTTCTGTTTGAGGTATCGTCCGGGATAGCTGTAGAGTTGCTGGGCTACAAAGATGCGGTCCAAGCGATCGTAGAGTTCCGCTTCGCGCCGGGGATCCAACGGAGTCGTTTGACCGGTGAGTTCCTTGCGGATCTTTGCCCGCAAGGCCTTTATGCGCGCGGGCATGCTCAAATCGGTGTTGCAAAAGTCATAGGTGGACTCGATGGATTCCACCAGGCTGGTCTGGAGACCTTGAATCCGCTCGACCAGGTTCCCCTGCCGGGCCCGTCCCAGAAACTCCTCCTCCTTTATGGAAAGCAGGGCCGAACCCAGGCGGTAAATGCGTTCGACCGGATTCAGTCCGGATTTGGGTTTCCAGGTGATATAAGCTTCCAGGCGGTCCAAGCGCTCGGAAAAGGTTTTCGCGATATCCGGACCGTTCCTGATGCGAATCCCGGTCGGGACTACGTAACTGTTTCTGTTTTTGGGCAGTTTGGCGGTAGCTCGCAGCAGTATGCGGGCTACTCCTTCGTTCAACTCGTCCAGCACCTCGTGGTGATGATAAATTTCGCCTTCGGGAAAAATCACCAGGGGAAATTCACCGTTCCGGAGGATGTGGATGGCGGTTTTTATTGCTCCCAGGTCGCCGCCTTCGCGATTTACGGAAAACGCCCCGGACTTTTGCAGGAAAAATCGTTGTAATGCATTTTTCTCGAACCCTTCCCTGGCCGCCATGAAATGAAAGGTGAATCCGTAGCGCCGGGCCACCGTCAACATGAGGCTGGGATCGGCGTGGTCGGCATGATTGGGAGCTACCAGGAGCGGTTGCCGCTTACGCGCGAGATCGGCCACCATTTCGGCGCCGCTGATCTTGATATCCTTTACCTTGAATATACGGGTGAGATAAACCCTGGAAATGAGGCTGGCGACCGGTTTGAACCAGGGCGAGTAGCGGGGCGGCCTGAAACGATAGGGCACTTGTGGACGAAAGAGGTTCACTTTGTCGAACCTTCCAATCCTTCGGCCAGATCCCGGACGGCTTGACGGACCTCCGCCGGCTGGGAGTGCGCCGCCATTGGGTTGCCGAAGCGGACCGATACCGGATAGGGAATTCGCTTGGGTATTTTCCAGAATGACCTTCCGCGCTCGTAGCTGAAAATACTGCCCCAAACACCGCCCAGATTCACCGGGATGATCGGATTGTCGAGATCGCGCATGATCCTGGCAAATCCACGGCGAAACGGGAGCAGATTTCCGGTGCGTGAAACCTGACCCTCAGCAAAGATGCAGACCACTTCACCGGCCTTGATCCGTGCGGTTGCTTCCCGGAGGGCTTTGACGATGCCGCGGGGGCGTTGCCGTTTGGGCATGGGAATGACTTTCAGGATTTTGGCGAAAGGCCTGATAAACCAGATCCTGTAGGCGTCGTCCGACATGATAAAGCGGACGGGGCGGTCGATGGAGGCGAACAGGAACAAGGCATCGATGTAGGACAGGTGATTGGAGACAAATAGCACCCCTCCCTTGTCGGGGATATTATCCCTCCCCCGGATGTGTATGCGGTAAATCGTATTGGTCAGCAAAACCAGCAGGAGGCGAAGGAAAGAGTCCGGCAGCAGCCAGAGTACGTAAGCAGTGGCGGCGAGGGTGACGAATCCGACCACGGTGAAGATGTTTGAAGTGCTGAGCCCGATCGATTTCAGAAAAAAATAGACCCCGGCCGCCAGGAGGATGCCCAGCCAGGAAAGGAACGCCTGCATGGCGATTATGGACCCTTTTCTCTTCCTCTCGGGCCGGTGCTGTACCAGGGCATTGATGGGAACGATATAAAATCCTCCGAAGAATCCCACACATCCGAGGAACAGGCCGAATTGGTGCGTGGGAAGCCCGGCCTGGCCCATCAGAAAGCTGAATGTGGAAACGCCGATTGCTCCCAGAGGAATGAGTCCGGATTCAATTTTCCGCTTTGAAATATACCCGGCAGCCAAACTGCCTAGACCGATGCCCACTGCCATCATGGCGAAGAGGATGCTGGTATTGAAATAGCTCAATTGCAGTTCGTTGCGGCCGTAAATCATTACCGACTGCTGAACCAAGGCTCCTAAAAACCAGAAATAAGTGCTCCCCAGAATGGAAATGAGCAAGACGAAGTCTTTCCGCGCATAGGAGAACTGCTTCCAGAATTCCCCCAGGAAATTCAGGCGAAATGGTTTTGCCGGGTCAGCGGGCGGCACCCGACTGATACCCCGACTGGCCATCAGGCCGTTAGCGGCCAAGGCCACGAGGATGAAGCCGATGATGAGCTGATTGTCAAAGGCATCAAACATCAGTCCCCCTGCAATCGTCCCGAGGATGATGGAAATGAAGGTTCCCAGTCCCACGAGACCATTGCCCCAGGATAATCGTTTTTCGTCCAGTAGTTCGGGAAGAAGGCCGTATTTGACCGGGCCGAAGAATGCGCTCTGGGCGCTCATCAGAAAAATGACCCCCATCAACAGATTGAGTTGCCCCAAAAAGAGGCCGACCGCCCCCAGGGACATGATCAGGACCTCCCCGAATTTGATTCCCATCGCCACCGACCGTTTGCTGAACCGGTCCGCACAGAAGCCCCCCGCCATGGTAAAGAGGATGAAAGGAACGGCAAATAATGCCCCGATGAGCGATACCAACCTGTCCTGGTCCGATTCGTTCGGATACAGGCTCATGGCCGAAAATATCACCACGAATTTAAATACGTTATCGGAGAAGGCCCCCTGGCATTGGGTGACCCACAAGCTCCAAAATCCCTTCAACCAATCTTTGGGCGGTCCTGAGCGGGTCGTTTCGGGCATGGACTCCATGGAGATCGAAAATTGGCCGGGCCTGAGATTTTTTCAATCATGATCCAAAATTTACCACGGATTAAAGAAGAGGGAACCACAAAAACCGTGCTCAAAACATTGAATACTCAGGTATCCATTAGGCCTGGCCTGCAGGTCAAGAAGGCACAAAATGCTCAAGAATGAGGAGGGGAATTGTAATTCAGAGTATGGAATGATGGAATAGTAGCGGAATCAGGCCTTAGGCACGGGGTAATTCACGTGGAGAGGAGTCTCTCGCAAAGACGTTTATCCCCCATTGCAGGCCGTTTGGCAATCGGACGCAAAGAATGAGGATCATCCATGGGGAATGATGGAGTTTCACATTTTGGAGTAATGGAATGTAGGGAATCAGGAATTAACCACAGGTTACACGAATGGGCACCAGGTGCGCTACCATGCTTCTCATTGTGCTGATCCCGGAGGTCAACGACTTGGCGAAAGGAGGGGGTTTATCCCCCGATCTTCCAAACGACCTTCCTGTAAACCCCCTCCCAGGTTAGTAATTTACTATCTATAAATCATCCAGGGGCGATTGTTTAAGAACCTGAGTAGTTTCACATTTTCAATTAATTCCCTGACATGCCTAGGTTTCGCCACTGCTGAAAACTGGCGCACGGGTGTCTCTGTGGAACCCCGTGGGGTTCGACCATATGGGTGATCGGCAACCCAGCGTGCGCTGCGCGACACTGGGCTCTGGAGTTCAACGCCGTTGGCGTAAAAACCAGACCTATGTGGTTAATTTCTTTCCTAGCGAGCTTTGCGAGAGTCAATTCCTAATTCTTAATTCCTAATTCCTAATTGGCGCCTCCGGCGTCTCCCCCCCCCTCTGTGTCCTCTGTGGTTTTTTCTTCCTTCTTCCTTTATCCTGCGGCTTGCCATGGGCATGGGGCCGGATTACCGTTTGGCCCAATTTTTCGACGGGGAGACCCTACCCTTCTTCAACTGTGAATCCGGCTGCTAAATCCATCATCAACCGCCTTCTGGTCGGAGGTACGCTGATGTTCCTCGGCGCCTTTGCCGGACTTTGGTGGGCCATGGAGCGGGATCCGGTTTGGCTGCCCTTGTTCAACGGCGAGGATTTGTCGGGTTGGACGGTGCGATGCCTCGACAGAGACAGGGGAAAGAACTTCTGGAGAGTGGAAAACGGGACCATTCTCTGCG
Organism: Opitutales bacterium; assembly: GCA_964291575.2. Taxonomy (GTDB): domain Bacteria; phylum Verrucomicrobiota; class Verrucomicrobiia; order Opitutales; family UBA2995; genus JAABVD01. The sequence goes on from OZ219851.1 coordinate 1,081,413, forward strand.
ATTCGATGGGCCATGGGGATCACGGCTCCATCTGGTTGCAGCACCTGCACGAATTCGATGATTTCGAACTGAAACTCAAGTTCAAAGCCTTCCGCGACTCACCGGGGAACAGCGGGGTCCAGGTGCGCAGCCGTTGGGAATCCGGACAGGGGGCTCCCGGAGGGGGCTGGATGCATGGGCCACAGGTGGATTTACATCCTCCGGGTCCCTGGCGCACCGGTTTGATCTACGATGAAACCAAGGAAGTACAGCGATGGATCAGCCCCATGTTACCCGATTGGAGGATTCAACCCTCGGAGGGGCCGGAGAAGTGGCTGTTTTATTACGCAGACGATCCCAATCCCTGGAACGAAATGGTCATTCGTTGCCAGGGCAGCCAAATCACAACAACCGTGAACCGCATGCGTATCTCCGATTTCAATGGAGAGGGGCTATTGGACGACGCCAGCCACAGGAAACACGGTGTGGGGGTTTCGGGATTCATCGCCTTGCAGCTTCACAGTAAAGATGAATTGAGGATCCACTTCAAAGACCTCTTCATCAGGGAACTCTGACATGAACCGGACCGGAATGGCGCTTTGATACCATGTCCATGCGTAACGCCGTTCTCTTCCTTCACCTTTCGGTTTGCTGGTTCTCAACCATCCCGTTGCTATGCGGTTTTGAAGATCCGGCGCCGCCGCAGGTCAATATTCTGGCGGAAATCACCCCGCCCAGTCCCCAAGTTCAAAGCGAACTTACCTTCTACCAACCTCCAAAACCCCTTTCTCCTGACGCCCAAACGGCGGACTGGAGGAATTTCCTGGGACCCACCCACAACGCTCATTCCCCCGAAACCCACCTGTTGAAGTCCTTCGGCCCCGAGGGTCCGGCCAAGGTATGGGAAGTGAGGCGCGGCGCCGGATATGCCTCAGCCGCCGTCATAGGGGAAAGGCTGATCGTATTTCACCGAACCGGCGGGGATGAAGTGGTAGAATGCCTGCAGGCGGAAACGGGACAACGGTATTGGAAATTTACCTACCCCTCCAACTACACCGACCGTTACGGGTTTGGCAACGGGCCGCGCTGCCAACCGGTTTCGGATGGCCGGTACGTCTACACCCTGGGAGTCGAGGGTCGGCTCCACTGCCTGGAATTGACCACCGGAAGGGTGCTCTGGAAACGAAATCTCAGAAGCGAGTTCGACCTCACCCTCGATTTCTTCGGCGTTGGCGGCGCTCCCTTGTTGGAAAAAAACCTCATCATCATCAACCTCGGATCACCCGGAGGTCCTTGTGTGGCCGCCTTCGACAAGCACAGCGGGAAGATGGTGTGGGGCGCCGGGGACGAATGGGGGCCCAGCTATGCCTCTCCCGTCCCGGCCGATACCGGAGCGGGCCGCCGAATATTCGTTTTCGCCGGTGGGGAAAGCAGGCCTCCCACCGGGGGTTTGATGATCATCGATCCGGAAACCGGGCAAGTGGATTGCCGTTTCCCCTGGCGTGGCCGGCGCTATGAATCGGTCAATGCATCGTCTCCCGTGGTCGTGAATAATCAGGTGTTCATCTCCGAATGCTATGGCGCGGGGTCAGCGCTGTTGGAAATCGGAGAGGACGGTTCCTGCCGAGAGGTTTGGAGCAACGAAATCCTCAATACCCACTTCATGACCGCCATCCACAAAGACGGGTATCTCTATGGGATTGACGGCCATGGACCGCGCAACGCGCCTCTGGTCTGCATCGAATTGAAAACCGGCAAGCAGATGTGGCGCCATGAACCAACCTGGTTGGCGGAAGTGGCCACCGCCGGCGGTTCGCAATCCTACCCGCTCGGGCCATCCCTGGCATCCCTGTTGCGGGTGGATGGCCGTTGCCTGGTTTTGGGCCAGTACGGACACCTGGCCTGGCTGGACCTCAACCCGAAGGGTTACAGGGAACTCGCTCTGAGTCATCTATTTCTGGCCCGGCAGACCTGGGCAATGCCCGCCCTGAGCAAGGGCCTTCTCTACGTCGGTCAAAACGACCAAGGCCTGGATGGCAGCTCAACACGGTTCATTTGCTACGATCTGAGGCGCCCAATGGCGCCTCCCCCTGCTCCGCAATGATTTGCAGAAAGGCTGGAAGAATGGTTTCCGCTTTGACCGGACCGATGCCCTTGATGGCCATGGCTTCCTCCGCGTTGGCCGGTTTCCGGCTGGCCAGTTTCTTCAACACCGTGTTCGGAAATATGGTATAGGACGGGACATTGCCCTTCTGGCGTCGCATCTCGTTGCGCTTTTCCACCAGCATTTTGTAGAGGTCTTCCTCGTAATCGAGTTCCTCCTCGGGGGCCTTTGCCGGACTTTCCGGTTCTACATCCGGCCAAGCCAACTCCGGCGTCTCCTGGCCGAACATTACCCGCGAACCCAACTCCGTCAATTGCACCATCGGGTAGTCTCCCGAGGTGGTTTCGATGAACCCTTGTTGGTCCAAAGCATCGAATAGTTCTGAAACAAACCCCGGCCTATGGGCTTTCAGGATCCCCCAAGTGGGCAATTGGTCCAAACCGGCTTGCACGATGGATTTTGCCCGGCTACCCAAAAGGCACTTGATGATCCGGTCCCGGCCAAACCGGGCTATCCACAGGTGCTTTCCGCCACGGCGGGACATGCGGGCTACTCCGCTCAGAGCCTTTTGCACAATGACCGTTTCATGTTCATTCAGGGCTCGTTTCGGGGCGTATTTTGCCAGGAGGCAGGCATCGCATCGTCCGCAGGGTTCGGTTTTCAACTCTCCGAAATAGCGCAGGATCCATTCCTCCCGGCAGCTTTTGGCATAAGCCCATTGGATCATCTTCTTGAGCTTGGCCTCGTCGCGGCGCTTCTTTTCGGCCAGGACCTCGGTATCGAGAACGAGGTCGCCCGGCAACAACTCGGGCCTGAGCAAACGAGTGCCACGTATCCGGCTACCCGGCAGGTCGAATCGTTCGATGATTCCCTGCCGCCGCAAGACGCCCAGTGAGGCGCTAACCGACATGAAATTGGTCCGCCTGCCCAACCGGCCGGCCAGGTCTTCTATCGATAAAACCGCCTCGCGGTTTTCATCGGCGGCGGAGTGCAAATGCGCGTAAGCGCTTTTGATCAGGGAAACCTCCGGATTTCCCCCCTCGATAAAATATTCCTGTATCCGTTTGTCCGCATACATGAATTGCAACTCGCAAACCCCGGGTTTGCCGTCGCGTCCCGCCCGCCCCGCTTCCTGGTAATACGCTTCGATGCTGCCCGGCATTTCGTAGTGGCAGACGAACCGGATGTCCGCCCGGTCGATGCCCATGCCAAAAGCGTTGGTGGCCACGGCCAGTGAAATATCTCCATCGATGAACCTCTCCTGGGCCCGTTCCCGATCGGCATCACTCAGCCCTCCGTGGTAAATCACGTGATCCACGCTGTCCTCCTGCAACCACTCCGAAACCTCTTCCACACTTTTGCGCGTGGCACAATATACGATTCCCGTCTCGTGCAGCTCTATGAGCCGGCGGATACGGGCGTATTTCTGCAATTTGGTCTTGGGTTTGCGAAGGGTAAAAGTCAGGTTGGGGCGGGCAAACCCGGACACGAACAATTCGGGAGATTCCAGGTGAAGGTGTTTGCAAATATCTTCCCGGACTTCCGGGGTGGCCGTAGCGGTAAAGGCGGCGCAGAGTGGATTCCCCAACGACTTCAAGGCAAATCCCAACCGAAGGTAGTCGGGCCGAAAATCGTGCCCCCACTGGGAAATGCAATGGGCCTCGTCCACGGCAAAGAGGGAGATGGGGACCCCCTCAAGTGAATCGGTGAAGGAACCTGCGCGAAACCTTTCCGGCGCAATATACAACAACTTGAGTTTGTTTTCCTTCAACTCCCGCAGGGTTTGCCGCTGTTGTGGCCAGGACTGGGAACTGTTGATCATGGCGGCGGCAATCCCCTTGGCCTTCAACCCGTCCACCTGGTCTTTCATCAAGGCAATCAACGGCGATACGACGAGCGTCACCCCCGGCCGCAGCAAAGCGGGCAATTGATAGCATAAGCTCTTGCCGCCCCCGGTCGGCATGATCACCAACGCATCCTTGTCGTTCAGAATGGCCTGGATGATCTCCTCTTGGGGATAGCGAAACGCTTCCAATCGGAAACGCGCCTGCAATACACTTCGAGGAGACGGATTCACCGCTTTATCCAATGGCCCGAGACCGACGAAGCAAGCCCAACGTCGCACAGGTTAAAAGGGGTTATGGAGTATTGGAATGATGGAAAGTGGCGGAATCAGGAATTAACCACAGGTTACACAGATGGGCACGAGGTAATTCATTGTGACTGTGATCATGATCCCGATCGAAAAATCAACGACTTGGAGAACTGTAGGAGGGGGGAGTCGCTTCGCTCCAGTGTTCAGTTATCAGTTATCAGTGGTCAGTGGGCGTCGGAGGCGCCAATCTTGTTCTTGATACGCCAACGGCGTTGAACTCCAAAGCCCAGCGTCGCGTAGCACACGTTGGGTTGCCGATCATCCACACCATCGAACCCCAACGGGGTTCCAGGGAAGAGGAAAGAGTGAAGAGTGAAGAGTGGAGAAGGATAAATCGTGATCTTGATCGTGATCATGATCGTGATCGAAATCCCCCAGGAATTACCTCTCGCCACTTGTCACGCCGTAATCCATGAAGGCGGAAGATCGCCAAGAAACGCCAAGAGGGATTAACCACATGAGGCGCCGTAGGCGCCCCTCTCCCCCTTTGTGCCTTTGTGCCTCTGTGCCTCTGTGCCTTTGGCGTCAGCCAACTCCACATTCCATTACTCCATCATTCCATCACTCCTTATTGCACTTCCACTTCTCTCCACTAACCACTCTTCACTCTCCACCGGGCGCCAGCCCCCACTCCATCATTCCCCTCCTCATTCTTTGCCAGGAAAAAGGGGTCAAACGCAAAATATTAAAATCCGATTGATGGGGGGAAGCAGGGAAAGATTTCAACATTTTGCGTTTGACCCCTTTTTCCCCCTTTGCCTCTTGGCGGCTTTGCGAGAGACTCCTCTTCACGTTTCCCCCTTCAGGCCAGGCTATGGAGACCTGAGTAGTTACAAAATGTTCATGTTTTGCGTTTGACCCCTTTTGCTTCGAATGGCATTCGCGTTTGACCGGGGATCGGTAAATTTGGCAATGTTACCCAACTTACTATGAAATAGTTGTATGTTACTTTCGACTTCAGTCCACCATGCCACCTGAAGACAGGGAACTTTCCAACTGGTATGGCAAAAACCTGGAACCGCATGAATCCATGCTGCGGGCTTGGTTGCAGGACAGGTTTTCTTTGGGCAGCGCCGTCGATGATATCGTACAGGAAGCGTTCTTACGTGCGATAAAGGCCAGAGACCGGGGGGTTTTGTACTCGCCCAAGGCCTTTCTGTTCAAAGTGTCGCGAAACCTGGCTATCGATTACCTGAGGAAAAAATCAAAATATTCGAGCGAACCTATAGCGCACTTGGAGGAATCGAACGTTATACGCCTGAGTGATTCTATCCCGGAGATGGTGTCGCGAAATCAGGAATTTGAAATTTTAAAAGCAGCAATCCAATCGCTTCCGGAAAGATGCCGGGAGATTTTTACCATGCGAAGGGTATACGGAATACCACAAAAAGAGATCGCCGAGACCTTGGGATTATCCCGCAATACGGTTTCGGCTCAATTGACCATTGGACTGCGGAAGTGTTCGGATTTCTTTGAAAAATTTGAGGCGGATGGAATGAGTCGGAATGTCGGGCGCAAATAAAAACAGAAGAGCTGAGGAACGAATCGACCGGGAGGCGGCTGAATGGTTGGTTAAACGTGACCGTGGACTGTCTGAACGCGAATCTCGGGAATTTAAAAAATGGTTGGGCCAGGATGGGCGCCATCGAATGCGATTTGCCTTTCACGAGCAAACATGGGAGCGATTTTCTACTTTAGAGGAAGCAGAAGAGGTTGAGGAATTTGAAGCTCAACCGGTATGGATGGGTCAAAGGGGATCGAAGCCGGATTTTCAAAAGCTATCCCGGGCCATGCTTAGCCTGGCAGCCGTTTTGCTTCTGGGTCTGTTAATTTGGGCTGGAATAGGTCTGATAGACGGAAAGGAGCAGGTAGAGTATGAAGGCCGGTATGTCGTGGACAAATATGAGACGCGAATTCTTTCCGATGGAACCATACTCGAGCTGAATGAGGGCGCACGCGCCAAAGTCAGGTTAACGGATTCCCAACGGGGGGTTTGGATGCACGAGGGCGAAGCACATTTCCACGTGGCAAAAGATGAATTGCGTCCATTTGTCGTATATGCGGGGGGCACGGAAGTGAGGGCCGTCGGAACTGCTTTTAACGTTCGCGTCGATCAGGAAGGGGTTTACGTGGTCGTTACGGAGGGGCGCATCCATTTCAGTAGTAGAGCATCTGAGGATGAGCCCGGAAGCACCACCCAATCGTTTTCCGAGCAATTGGACGCCGGGCAAGCCACTTCATTAAGGCTGGGCGCCCCAAATGCGACCCCGGTAGTGGAGACGCACACCTACGACCAACTCGCAGAGTTACTGGCCTGGAAACCCGAGACTCTGGAATTCAGTGACGCCCCTCTAGGGGATGTAGTAACAGCATTTAACAAACGAAATACGATTCAGATTGCCCTCGCCCACGAGGAATTGGAAACGATGCCCATAGAGGCAACATTTCGATCCGATAATGTGTTGGCCTTTACCCGCCTGTTGGAGCTTACCTTTGATTTGAAGGCAGATCGCGTCTCCCAAGATGAAATTGTATTGAGAATGCCTTAACCGCTTTTGGTCAGAGGGGGGGCATTTCGAAAAACCGCCACAAAGACCAAAGGTTTTCAATGAGCTTTTAGCGAAATGCTTGGACTCAAACGTTGTATGGAGCATGGCGATTGCTCCAATGCTGATTGATGATACATTCTGTTCGGCGCATTCCCGGATTTCGGGGCCTTGGCAGGATCTGTCAATTGTTGGTGGGATTAGCGATGTGTCACTACTTCGTTGCCTTGGCCTACTCGGACGAAAGCAGGCAGGCCTTCGATATTCCCCAAGGTCTGGCCATCGACAGTATCAAGGAAGTCGCCCATCAAAGCGGAGTGGATATCGTGTTCGATCCGAGAGTGGCCCGCACCGTCAAAACGCCGGCAATTCTTGGACCTTATACCCCTCGCCAAGCGCTCGAATTGCTCCTGGCAGGGACCCCGCTGATTGTGATCCAGGATGAGGAAACAGCCGCTTTCGCGGTACGACACGAAAGCGGCTCAAGGCCAAATCCGGACGATGAAGGGGAATTAGCGCTCAAACCAATAACCAACCATCAAACCGAATCAAACATGATCAAGACCATACAAGTAAGGAATCAGGGTCAACCTGACAATTCAACGCTCCAAAGTTCCAAGACAAGCAATTGGCTAACGACACTTGCCGCCGTATTGACGCTTGGAGTGGTTACCGGTCAACCAAAGTTGAGTGCTCAGGATGAGCTATCGGAATACTCTACGGACATTGTAGAGCTGGAAAAATTTGTCGTTACCGGCTACCGGGCGTCGTTGCTCAGAGCCAGCGAGATCAAGAAGAATGCAGACCAGGTGGTGGATGCGGTGTCGGCCGAAGACATAGGCAAGTTGCCGGATCCGACCGTGGCGGATGCCCTTCAACGAATTACCGGCATTCAGCTTACGCGTCAGGACAATGAGGGCCGGGAAGTCAGTGTGCGCGGCCTATCCTCGTTTTTTACGAAGGTCACCATGAACGGTGTTGGCATTGTTCCAGGAACCGCGGCCGATGACAGTGATGGATTGGACGTGGGTTTGTTGCCGGCCGACCTGATATCCTCCCTCGAAGTTTTTAAAAGCCCCACCGCCAAGCAGGTGGAAGGCGGTGTCGGGGGCACGGTCAATATTCGTACCACCCGGCCGCTCGAGTTGGATAGGCATTCGCTCTATACCGGCAGGCTGCGGATGAATTACGAATCCTTGGAAGGCAGCGCCACTCCCGATGCGTCCTTCCAGATTGCCCGAGTCATCAATGAAAATTTCGGCATTTTGTTTGGGATTCAAGATAGTAACCGGAAGTACCGCCGCGATGCCTACCACGATGATCGCTCAGGTGGTTTTCGAACGGATTTCGGCGATGTCAACGGCGACGGAGAGAGGGATCTGAACCCCGAGAAAACCAGGACGCGGTATAACCAACGCGAAAACGATGCCACCACTTTCAATCTCACCCTCCAATGGCAACCCCATGACGATCTCAATTTCACCTTTGACGCCATGGTTTCGGACAAGGACAGGTTTCGTCAGTTCGGCCAAAACGAGGTTCGCTGGCGTGACATGGACGATGCTTTGGTCCGGGCCGAAGTGGACGAAAACAACACGGTGGTCGAGGCGGAGTTCAGTGAAGTGGTCGTGAGAACCCGGGACCGCGTTCGGGTTGATCCCGAACAATTGGATATCTTCAATTTTGGGGCCGAATACAAAATCTCCGACCGTCTAAGCTCTACGGCTTCGGTGTCCTATACCGAAAATACCTCCCAGGAATTTACCCGAGGGGATGCCGAGATAAGGAGAAGTAGTATCGTATTACCCGAGGGCCAAACTTTTGGATACCGGCTGAGCGGCGGGGATGCGGGATTTTCCTTTATCAACGAGGGAGGCTTCGCTTTTAACGACCCCAACTTGTTTTCGCTTTCCAATCCCGATGCCAGCCCGAGATTTGCTGACGGCGGCAGTTTTGATCTCTACAATCATGAACAAGCAACGGCTCAAATTGATTTCGAATATGAAATGGAAGGCTTCTTGCAGGACATCGAATTCGGGACTCGTTGGTTCGATCGGGAGGAAGCCAGAAACAGGCCGGGACACCGGTTCACGGGAGAAATCGAGGATGTTCTTTCGGTTTATCGCAACCTGAAAACTACTCCCAGGGATTATGGAGACACACTGGGAATCGACGGATTCGACCCCTTTGTCTATCCGGATTCCAGGGAAGCCTATAAGATAGCAACTGATGCTGGCCTTTGGGAACCCACTTTGGAACGCACGGACAGGCTATTCGAAGATAATTATACTGCGTCGACCGAAGCGCTGGCAGGCTACGTCCAGGGGAATTTCAGCGGTGTCATGTCCACCGTTCCTTATCGGGGAAACTTCGGCATTCGATTTGTGGATACCGATTTTCAATCCACCGGGGTCAAGGTAATCAATGACAGAGACTTCACGGCGGATGTATTTCTACAGGAATCAGTTACCGAAGGTAATTCCTACGCCGAAGCGCTGCCCAGCGCCAACATCGCCTTCAACGTCACCGACAACACCATTTTAAGGGTGGCCTTGGCCCGGGTCATGAAACGACCCAGGCCCGAGGATACTCGAGCCGCCTTCAACATCGACGGAATCGAATTTGAGCAGGACGGAACCATTACTCCCGACCCAGAGCCCTACGAAGCCTTCAATGGAAATCCGGAGCTCGATCCCTTTGTAGCGGACCAAATCGATGTATCGCTCGAATACTATTCGGACCAGGGCGGATCACTATCGGCAGGCTATTTCTACAAGAAGGTAAAGGACCTGACCGCCTTTGATACGGATTTCAACGTGGCCAATATAGAGATCCGCAATCCCATGACTCAACAGCTCGAGACCGTCCGCGTCTCTCTAAGCAGCCCCATCAATCTCGATGGTACCATCAAGGGATTCGAACTCTCCGCTACTCAGTTCTTCGAGTTTTTGCCGGCCCCGCTCGATGGCCTCGGCTTCCAGGCCAACTTTACCTATACGGATGCGGAAGATGAGAACGGCAATGTTGTCGGGGGAACTTCGGAGCAGGTTTACAACGTCATAGGCTTCTACGAAAAGAAAGGCTTCGGAATTCGTCTGGCCTACAATTTCAGAGACAAGTTCAACGATTCACCCAACCGTGGTATTACGGGTCGTTGGACGGATGCCAACAGCAGGCTGGACCTGTCTGCCTTCTATGAACTCAACGACCAGTTGATGATAACCCTCGAGGGAATCAATCTGACCAGGGAGGGTAATCGCAGCTTCCTGGACGGGTTCGAGAATCGCATCAATACCTATGAACAGACCGGCACAAGGTGGTTGGCGGGAATTCGGTTCAAGTACTGATTTCATATCCACCTCTTGGGATATCCGGCTCACCTACAGACCTCGATTTCGATTCTGATCCTCAAACAATGCCCAGCGAACGTCATGGTATACCTCATTGTGTATGAGGCTAACGGGATGTATATGGAATTGCCTATTGTAGTTAAAAAGATCGGAAGATTCAGGCGTAGAGTTGAATTAAGGATTCTTTGCCTGGATCCATACTCTGTTTCCCCAATGACAAATTCGGATGAGAATCCCACCGGGTTTTGGGAAAGCCTAATTAAAGGCCTTGCAACTGGCTTGGTCCTAATTGGGATGCCAGTGGCCTTCGGGATTTTACTTTTCCGGTTATTCACATTTTTCAATGGGTAAAAATTCCCTTGTTAAGGGCATCACTTTGGTGCCGCCCCGGTTTATGCCGACGCTTGATGTTGTGCAAACTGATCGGACCCAAACCTCGTAAAAGGTCACCACTCTTTTGCCGGGAACCAAGGAAAACCGATTTTAATGTTTTGCGTTTGATTCCCCTAAGTTTTGATAAAGAAATCGAGGCGTCCTCTTTTTCGAACGGACGAACGAGAACTCACTTTATCGGATCATCATATGAGGGAAACCGAACACGCATGGCAACGACGAGAGGTGGTTGGTCAGTATTTGACCGGCACTCGGAAAGCGCTGCCTTATTTGGCTGATTTGTTTGCCTTTGCCCTCGATGCACTATCCAGGCAGCCCACGACCCCATCAACCTTCCTGGATTTGGGAGCTGGCGACGGCTTTTTTGCAGAAATGATCTTGGATGTGTATCCGGAAGCATGCGCCATCCTCGTCGATAATTCCGCTGAAATGCATGAAGCGGCTGCTCATCGACTAGAAAAACACCATGGGCGTTACCTTATCGCAGACTTGGATCTGGGAATGGCGGGCGGCCTTAAGAAGTTGGTATCCGGCCGCTTGGTGAATGCTGTCGTGTCCAGTTTTGCCATACATCACCTGACGACGCCGGCTAAGAAAAATTTGTATTCGGAAATAGCAGAAATATTACCGAACGGTCATGCTTTTGTTAACGTGGAGCACGTCTCATCGCGCAGCAGCCGTTTTGAAGACTTGTGGGAAGAAAAAGTCGCGACGAATATGGCGCGCTCGAAAGGCATCCCTCTTGAATCGGATGAATTTAAACGGATCCTGAGTGATTTTAAGCAACGTGACGATAAAAGGGATAATATCCTCGAGCCCGTTGATGATCAGTTGAGGTGGTTGGAGGAATTGGGTTTTTCTGAAGTTGAATGTACGTTCCGTTGCATGGAGCTTGCCACCATCGTCGCCTATAAATAATAATTTGGGGCGAAAAAGGGGTTGGTACTTTTTTTGCTTTCCACGTTCAGCGCTAATTTTGTTGAGGAATTACCGGTAATCCCCAACATCCCGGATAACCCCTTCTTCCCGCATGGATAAAACAATCGGCATACACCTGCTCACGGCACTTTCCGTGGCCCTCGGCCTGGCCTGCCTCTATGGGCTGGTCTTTCCCCGCCGATTGGTCGATTGGGTGACGGAATTTTGGAACAAAACCGTTTCCCTTTACATCGCCGTCGGGGCACGCCTCATCCTGGGGGCTCTCCTCCTTTGGGTGGCCTCGGAGACCCGATTCCCCCTTGGCTTTGCCATATTCGGCTACCTCACCCTGGCCGCCGCGGTGTTGATCCCTATTATCGGTCGAAAGAAAATCGGTACGCTCATGCTTTGGTTCAGGGACGCCCCGGAGGTTGCCCTGCGACTCTGGATTTGTGTGGGCTTCGCCTTCAGTTGCTTCATCTTTTACGGGGTAAGATAAAAGAAATCGGTCGATTTTTTTGAGCCACCGAGGGTTTCGGAATGGTCGGTGCTATTTGGAGGACAGGTTTCCTCGAAGACCATGAAAGGGATAAACCTCAATAGATCGAGCCATGGGAGATTAGCCGGTTGGTCCCTCCTGGGCGATGCTGTAGTCACCTATCTGGCTCTGGCTTTCGCCTATTGGCTGCGCTTCGAAACGGCCCTGCAGAATTTGGGCGTCCCGGCAGTAGGGGTTTTCTATAAACTCTACATCCCGCTCCTGTTATTGGGAACGCTCTTCCTCCTGACAACTTTCGCCTATCTGGGCCTTTATGAGGAAAACGAACTCATCCACCTGAACCGAACCCATTCGATTATCATTAAAGCCTGCGTCTTCTGGTTCCTTGCCTGTCTGGGCATTTCCCTGACCTTGAAAATCGAGCCCGATATATCCGGAATCTTCGCCACCCTGGCCTTTGTTTGCTCAACCTTATTCCTGACCACCTGGCGAAAAGGTCTCCACCTATTGCTGACTCGCCGGACCTTTCTGGCCAAATTGCGAAAGCGGGTAGCCATATTGGGAATAAACGACAGGGCGGTCCAATTGTTCGACGCCATGTCCCGGAATGCCCATCATCCTTATTCCCCAATCGGAGTGATTGGCCGAAGGAGTACGGAAGCAAGGCGACCGCCCCTCGATTCCGAAGCCCGGATTCTCGGATTCGACGACCAACTCGAGGATCTCATCGCCGAGCACCGCATCGAGGTCCTGATCATTTGCTCTTTTCGCATCAGCCGGGAACGAACCCTGGAATTGGCGAGCATTTGTGAACGCCTATTCGTCACTTTCAAAATTGCTCCGGGATCGTTTCAGGTGTTCCTTTCCGGACTGAATCTTCACAACATCTCCGGAATTCCCATCTTGGGCATAGGGGACCTGCCGCTTCATAATTTCGGAAACCGGTTGTTGAAGCGTTTGGTCGACGTGGGAGGAAGTCTGGCGGGCCTGATCCTATCCATTCCGGTCATGCTGGTCTTGGCCATTTTCATCAAGCGGGAAAGTGAGGGTCCAATCCTGTACAGACAGGTGCGAACGGGAAGGGGTGGCGAGAGGTTCAAGATTTATAAGCTGCGCTCCATGAGAGAAGATGCCGAGGGAAGGGAAGGAGCTCGATGGGCGGTCAAGGACGACCCCAGACGGACCAGGATAGGCGCTTTCATGCGTAGGACCAATCTCGACGAACTCCCCCAATTCTGGAATGTCCTGAAGGGGGAAATGAGCCTCGTCGGTCCTCGCCCGGAGCGTCCCGAATTGATCGCGTCCTTCCAATATGAAATTCAACACTACCAAACCCGTCACTCCATCAAGCCCGGCATAACCGGTTGGGCCCAACTCCACGGTCTCCGGGGCAACACCAGCCTGGACCAAAGGATACAGTACGACCTGTTTTACATCGAAAACTGGTCTCTCCGGATTGATGCCCATATCTTGATTATGACCTTCTTCAACCGAAAGAACGCTCATTAACGGCAGAAGGGGGGAGGGAATTATGGAGTATTGGAATTGTGGAGGAAAGGGGAAAGAGTGGAAAGAGATGCTGAGAGGAGAGAAACCACAGATTTCGCAGATGGGCGCAGATGAGTGAAGATGAATAACGGAGGGCGGGTTTTCCAACCCGCCTTAAATTGTAATAGGTGGAGTGGTGGAATGTGGCGGAATCAGGAATTAACGGAGAGGGGGTTTTCCAACCCCCTGATTTTTGGGTTATGGGGGACAGGAATGTCCCCCCTCCTTTATTTAAATATCCTGTTTATCCTGTGCATCCATGTTAGTTTTCGATAACAATCACGATCAGGATTTACTTCTCTCCACTCTTTCCTCTTTCCTCTTTCCTCTGGAGCGAAGCGCCTCCGCCATCCGTGAAATCCGTGGTTGGTTCCTTTCAGCCTTTAGCCTTCAACCTTCAGCCCTTAGAATCCTTTGTGCCTACGGCGCCGATTGGTATGCTCTCAGGATATCGGCAATCAACCTTTCCATCTCCGGATGGTTCCTTACGCTTTCGGCAGGCATGGAGAAACAGGGGAAAGTCAACCTAACCAGGAGCTGTCGTTTTTTAAAATTCAACTCCCCGGACAAGAGTCTTCTGAGATAGGTAGCGAACTCCGGAGAGCCCGACCGGCCATGTCTTACAACTCTGTTTTCAGCCAAGTGGAAATAGACCAGGGATAAGACTCCTCCACGATGGGAAAATTCGAGCAGCCACATGGGGATGTCGATGGTCCTGTTGAAGATTGCTGATTTCCGGTCGAGATTCAACCCTTGACGGGTGTAACAAATTTCCGGTGTATGCCCGGCTACTTCCCTTTCCGAAACATTTCCCTTTTCCCAAAACGCCAGGAAAACCTCAAAACACTCCGACCGGCGTTGGAACCTGAAATTGCGGCAGTAGGAAAATCCTAAGATTTCCTCGGTGACTTCCTCCAAAAAATCATTGGGGCCAATGGGCAACTCCTTCACTTCCCAACCCTCGAGGATTGGTTCGTAGTTGAACCCCGTTTCAGGAATTCCCGCATTTTTCAGAGCGAGGATTGCCGTTACCGCTACCGAGGCCAAAAGAACCGAAAAAGCGGCGACCAGGCAGAATAGCTTAGCCCGCATGTATCACAAAATTCGTCGTCGAGCGAACGGAGATCGAGTGCTGGTGCGGGTTTCGAGCCGATGAGGGGGTGAAGTTGGGTCGAGACCCTGCGAAGTCGGCATGCATCTGTGCGAAGCACGGGCATGAAATCCAACGAAGTCCGCACCAGTGCCGATATACCGGAGCGCAGTAGAAGATTTGGGAGACATGCGGGTTAGATCTCATGGTCTAATAAGGCATCATAAAGCGACAGATAGTTGGCCAGCATATGATCGTAGGTAAACTTCCTTCGAAAGGTATCACGGGACCTTTTCCCGAATTGCAAAATGAGTTTCGGATTCGATAAATATCGATCCATGCAATGGGCCAGGGCCTGGGAATCCTCGGGCATGACCATATGGCCGGTCCTGCCTTCGCTCACCAATTCGGGAATCCCGCCAACCCTGGTGGCAATGATGGGCATTCCCGCCCCCATGGCCTCTATGATACTCCTGGGCAACCCTTCCCAATGAGTTGAAAGGAGGTAAACCCGGCCCCGTAGCAGGAAATTTTCCACGTCTCTTCGC
This sequence comes from Opitutales bacterium, assembly GCA_964291575.2. Classification (GTDB taxonomy): domain Bacteria; phylum Verrucomicrobiota; class Verrucomicrobiia; order Opitutales; family UBA2995; genus JAABVD01. The sequence continues at coordinate 1,096,543 of OZ219851.1, forward strand.
TGGCCGTAGAAGATTACCTTATCCTCGAGGCCCATTTGCTCAACCTTTTGAAGGGCTTCTTCTCTAAGGGGCCCTTCCCCAATCAGGTGTACGACAAAAGAGCGATCCCGCAAAAGATCGATTGCCGAAAACAAAGTGTCGAAGTCCTTTTGCTCTTCAAAACGGGCAATTTGAACAAAATTCAGCTCTTTATCATCGGATGGATCTTTCGGTACTCTTATGGCCTTCACTCCATTACGAACGACCAACACTGTGGCCCTGCTCATCAGCCTCTCCGATTCAATCGCCTTCTTCTCATCCCTCGATACACAAACTATTATGGAGGAAAACAAGGTCATCACAATTTCCATTAGTTTGTAGGTCCCGGCCGGTTTCCCAAATTGGAAGAAAGACCAACAGTGTGGAGTATAGATATTGGTATGCCCCAGGAGATAACACGCTATCCGCACCAACATACCGACCTTGGCGGTGTGGGAGGAAACGATATCCGGTTTCTCCCGGTAGATGCGCCAGAAAATGTAAAAGAAGGCGACAAGATCTTTGGCAGGAGATACCTTCCGGTTGAGAAACGGCACCGATTCAACCTCGACCGCATCATTTTCAAAAAGGGATCGAACCGGTCCATCCCCTCCCATCAGAACCGTCACCTTCATGCCGATTTTCGACAGGCTGTCGCTTAAATCAGCTACATGGACGGCGGCGCCTCCGAGGGCATCGCTCCTGGTCAGGAAAAATAAAACCTTGGCCCGCATTTCTCAAAAAATTCGTCGCGAGCGAACGGAGGTCGAGTGCTGGTGCGGGTTTCGGGCAGATTCGCGGATGAAGCTGGGTCGACACCCTGCTAAGACCCGAATCCAACGAAGTCCGCACCAGTGCCGACATACCGGAGCGCAGTAGAAGATTTGGGAGACATGCGGGTTAAGCTTCATAGAGCGATTGCAATTGCCGCAACTTATCCCTCAGGTCGAAATTTTCCATCACCGATAACCTCGATCGCCGGGCGACAGTTGCCAGGGTTATGGGGTCGGAATCGAGTTCGACCAACCGCTCCACAAAACCGTCAATGCGGGGACAAAGATACCCGTTGTCACCGTCCTCTATGATTTCCACCAAACCTCCCACTGGACGGGCCAATACACAAACTTCAAAGGACATGGCTTCGACAGCAACCAGCCCAAAACCCTCCATCGAACTGGAGACCAACAACACATCGGAATCAAGGTAGTAATCCGGAATGTGAGCCTTCCCGCCGACAAATGATATCAGTTGATCCAAGCCCTCTGTTTGACACTTCCTTTTCAGGCCATTGCTCAAGTATCCGTCCCCGACTATCGTGACCGAGAAGGAGATGCCCCTCGCTTTCAGGCGCCGACAAATTTCCAATACCCAATTGGGATTCTTCTGTCGCACCAGGCGTCCGACAAACAGAATGCGCAAATTCCCCTTTCTTTGCTTTCTATTGATTCCAACGGGAATGCGCACTCCGTTGTGAATATTTACAAAATTGCCCTTTCCGATCCCAGCCTTTGATTGCATATGATCCCTAACGGAATTCGAAATGAAAATAAATTTATGTCGACCGGCAAAACGCATTTCGATGAGTTTGTATATCCGGTTTGCGACCCAATCTCGAACGACATTCCCCTTTCCCATGTTATGGATGGTGGTAAAATACCTGATATTTTCACTTATCCTTAAAAATAATAAATGGATATCTGCGGGCAGCAAATGAGTATGGATTACGTCCGGGCCGAACTGCTCCACAATTCTATTAATTCTGAGGAATCCCTTCCATCCCGACGAGGCCTTCGTAATATTGACCTTTGGATCAAAATCGGCGGCGAGATTTCCGTCCCCCCGTAAATATACAACCTCGATTTCATTCTTTTCAGCCAGGCAAGTAGACGTTTCTTTCAAGAGTATCTCTGCCCCTCCAATGTCGAGGGAACTGATCAAATATAGAATTTTCATTGTAGAGAATTGCCAGACTGGTCCCAACCGTCAGGCCAAAGATATTGCGCCAAAATCCGGTAAAGGGACTGAGAAAAAAACTGTAGCCCGAATGAACCAGCAGGAATGTAAAGGGGTATATGAACCTGCCGAGATACTCTTTGCTAAAAATCACCCCTGATCGCTTTATGAACAACAGGCCGATTGGTCCGATAAAATACACGATAGAAAACAGGCCTCCCAGAATGCCGTATTCTGCAAGAAGTTGCAGGAATATTGAATGGACTCCTGTAAAATAGCTCGAATCCAAGGCGTCGAAATGACGGAACGATTGTGAAAAGGATCCGTTGCCGATAAAGGGAGACCCTCGAAATTGTTCAACAGCATCCAAAACCATATTATACCGGGTTTCCGTAGATGCGGTATCACGAATTATCGTCCCATTTATCTCCGATTGATATTGCAAATAGTTGTAAACCAATAATGAGGAGGCTGCAACCGCGGTTCCGAGGATTATAATAGTCAGGGTCGGATTCTTCCTTCCCGGGAACCTCCCCAGAATGGGTAGAATTCCGGTGACAATTCCCATCAATATGATCCCTCTGTAGTGGTAGTAAATTCCCAGGAAGGGAAATATGACGGCATAAAATGCACAACTGATCAGTTGATTGGGAGAAAGAAGCGACAGGCTGTTCAAGGTGTAGTAGCCGCCTCCGTATTTCAAGGACTGCCTGATGGAGTAACCGAAAATTTGATGAATGAATAAATTGTAAAGGCTGAAGGAAACTGAAATAATTAAAATGAGGAGCAACCCTCTTTTCAATCCCAGCCGGGATACCATGAAGAAGCCGATAACGACGGAAAACACATAACCTAGATTTCTGCCTGCCCCTTTCAGGATCTCAAAGGGGGTAAGTTCACCTTGGGTGTCGAAAAGGACAAAGGTAAGGACGCAAAATATCCCGAATGCCAGATAGGTGAATATCCCCTTACCGATCTTCCATGTAAACAGGAAGCACAGGGGACCGAGAAGCAAAGATGTCAAATCGAATACATACAACCTGGTTGTAATCGTCAACTCATGCCCCATAAACAGGCAAAGGAGGCAAAGCATGACAAATTTGATATTACTTGCCCTTTGCATGACCCGTGAGGACCCGGACATAGTAGATCATATCGAATAAAACCGGTATTTCATACTCCTTCTTCAGTATTTCCCTGTACTCGTTATAACCCGTTTTTTGATAAGTTCCGGAAATACCGGACTTCCCCATTTTAACCAAAACCCCGGGAATGCTGTGTATCTTGAAATGTCGCATGCAACGGAATATGTACTCAGAATCACCAGCGACCTTATAATTTTCTTTGTATGAGCCCACCTCCTCGATCAATTGCCTCGAAAGAATCAATCCGGGATGGGGAAGATAGCGCTGATTGAGGAATAAACGCCACTTCCCAAATGGCTTTCCCCCACACTTCCCCCTTTCGAAGGTTTCAACGGCGCAGGCGTTGATCCGATCACTTCTCAGTTCCTTCGAAATCCTGTTGAGAACATTATGGTCCTTATATCCATCATTCAGATTGAGAATATGAATATAGTCACCCCGCGCTAGGGAGATGCCATTGTTAATTCCTTGATAGAACCCGTCATCCGGTTTCCACAGATAACGGCTGCCGTTCTCCTTTATCCTATTCTGCAAGGAAGCGGCCAATGGACGTTCCGAGCCGTCCGCCACGAGGTGTTCAACCTCAACCCCTCTTTGGTTTTGGACTTCATGGCAATGCTCAACAATACCGGCCGGGGGATTTTTCACGGCAGTGATGACTGAAATTACCATTTTGAAGGTCCTTCCCCGTAACCTCTCTGGCCTGTTTCCTCAATAACCCAGTTCTGCCATAACATAATCAAATTCTTTTCTCAGATCCCCCTTCTGCTCTTCGCTTAAATAATTCCCTTTCAAATTTTCTGAAGAATCTATGAATCTCAGATCCCGCCTGGTGCCGACAGTTGAACTCCAGGATTTCCATTGAGAATCTTCCAATTTTTTCAACCGATCCATGGAACAGAGTTGAATAACCTCTTCCAGGGGTCTCTCCTCCGACTCGATCCCAAGAAAATTGGCCAATCTACCAACCTCTCCAATGGGGTTTTCCCGCATCAGGTCGTAATTCAGAAGGAGGAAGTTCCCGTTGTTTTTTTTGGTGTATATCCAACTGGCTACATTTTCCTTCCAACTCCCAAAGTCATCCAATTTGCCTTTCAGAAATTTATTAAAGTATATGTCAAAGTCATTTTCACTTTCATAGGCGCCGGCCTTCAGGAAATATCTGAAGTAGGAGTTACACACGGCAAAGGGGCTTCTTACCATGTATACCACATTTTCATACAAATTATTATAGGGCTCATGGGACTTGAATACCCTGGGTGGCTGTTGCCTTTCTATGCGCCAGGAATTCCGCGCGTAAATGTCAGGTATCAGGTCATCGATTGTCTTGAAGCTGATTTCCTCATTCCGGTAAATCAGATTGGCGACCATGAACCTCAACCATGTATTGCCCGATCTTGGATAGGATACCAGCCAACAATCGCCTCTCTTGGGTTCGATATTTCTGGGAGGTTTAAGGTTTAACAGTCGTTTTATAAGGGATTTCAAAACATCCGGGGTAAACTACTCAGGTCTCCATAGCCTAGCCTGCATTTCTACCAAATTTTCATGGGATTGAGATTGAGAGAACTGTAGGAGGGGGTTTATCCCCCGATCTTCCAAACGGCCTCACCGCAATCGGGGGATAAACCCCCTCCTACAGCTCCTTAATATGTTATCGATAAAACATCCTTGTGGAACATTGTTTAAGATACATGAGTAGTTGCCATTCGGAATCTATAATACCGCGCTCTCCGTCGAATTGAAACAATCCTCTAGGTCAACCGCATTTTCAAATCATAATTTCTGTAAATATATCGATATAGAATGAGGTTGAATAAAATATAATGCATCAAAAGGGCAATAGGCGCCCCCAGGAGGCCCAGCCAGTTGGTGAAGGCAGCCATGTTGGCACAGAAAAGGGCAGCGGTTAATGCTCCCACCTTGGCCACAAATACGGATTCCTTCATCAGGATGAGAAACAGGCCTGTAAACAAAAAGTAAAAATTGACCATGGCTGCGATGAAAAAAATGGATATGAGCAAGTAATCATTACTTTCCATACCCACCATCGTTCTCGATATAAAGGGCCAAAACAGGACGAACAAGACGCCGGCCAGAGCGCACAAAGAAAAATTAATCCTCCCGTAGATCTGAAGAATTCTTTCACGTCGACCTATTTGCCCAATCCCGCTCAAAATCACTATCCCAGGCGCAACCAAATTGGCCATGGTCTGAGAAATAGTGTTCAACAACTGAACAATCTTTTTCCCAATGGCAAAAATCAGGAAGTCGGTTTCCTTGAAGATCATGCCCGCAATCCAGATATCCATATTTGCGGACAAACTGAGCACCTGCTGTGCCAAGATCAAATCCTTACTGGATTTTATGAGCCTGATGACTTGGCCCTTAATCCCAATAAAGGATATTGTTCTCCTCGATATCACCAATAAGCTTGAAGCGGCAAGGGCATGAACAACAAATAATGCCAGAAATACCGAATGCAATTCGGGCTCAACCGGCAGCACGCTTGCCATTACCCAAAAAATACAAACGTATAGGCCATGGTTGTTTGAACTCGTCACCACGGCCAACCCGAACCTTCTTTCCGCTCTGAACCTTTCGGAAAAGACCATCTGTATATTTCCGAAAGTGATAATTCCGATCGAGGAAAGGGCTGTCGCCGTATCGATTTCAAATCCGAATATCCAGGCAAACCATTCGCTTTTAAAAAATAAATATAAGGCAGTGGAAATTAATATGCTGAATGCGGTTACAACAAACAATATTCCTCCAACTTTTCGGGCAATTTTATCCGGTTCCGTTTCCCCTGATATGGAGGAAATCATCTGAAACTCGAGGCCTGCCTGACTCAGGTATTTGGAAAAAAGCAGTATACTGAGCAGGAGGATGTATAAGGAAAGCTGGGGTGCGGCCAAGACGGTACTCAGCAATCCGATACTTGCAAACCCAAAAAAGGATTGGGAGAGTTTGCCCAAAAAATAAATCGCTTCTTCGAATTTGGGTATTTTCATTGTTCAGGAAGGGAGAATCGGATGGAACCACAAGAGGCACTAAAACACAAAGATTGGCGCTATGCGCCGTACCTTGGCGTTTCTCGGCGAGCTTTGCGAGATGCTATTCAAAATAATCGTCCCGGCCATCGGGGGATAAACCCCCTCCTACAGCTTGGGGACACCCCAAACCCCGTTTTGGCGGGTCCTCCGTTAGGCGCAAGGTTGTTAATTTAAAATCTGTGCTAATCTGCGCAATCTGCGGTTAATTTTCCATCATGATCACGATCAAGAAAATTTATTTTGTGCCCTTTTGCGCCTTTTGTGGTTCCCTCCAATCCGCATGAAATCCGTGGTTAAGTTCTGGCTTCCAGCCGGTTTGATTTTGATTCTGCCCTGGATTTTCGGGGGCCAGAACCCCACCCTTCAGTTGATGGCTTGCGGGACGGCTGCCTTGGCATTTCTGGGCTCCCTCTGGGTAAAGGGCCCTTCCATTCGGATTCCGTTGATAACCGGCGGATTGCTGACCGTTTACATCCTGGTCCAGAGCTGGAATCCTGCATGGATTCAGGTTTGGCATACCGGCCTGCGCATTTGGGAGTTAAGAGCAGTTGATTTTATTCCCTGGCTTCCCTCTTCCATCCGATCGGATTTCGTGGATGCATCTCCCGAGCGCTTTCTGGTTTTCTATTTGGCAGCCTTGCTCACGGCATTGGCTTGTTACGGCTCTTTTGGTCGGTCCGAGCAAAAGCATCTCCTGACTATTTTGGCCCTGAATGCCGGGTTCATCAGCCTGGTCGGGCTCATCCAATCGGCCCTTGGCAATCAAACTATTCCGGGTGTCTTTGCCACCGCCGATGAGGGCCAGGGACTCTATTATGCCACTTTTTTGTATAAAAACCATGCGGCTGCATTTCTCAATCTCGGCCTTGCCGCCTGCTTGGCCGCCTATTTCAATTTCACAAATTATCGCGCCCGAAACCCTTCCAATCCGAGTCCTGTATTTGCCATTTTGGGACTGGTCATACTGGCGGCGGTGATTTTTTCCAAATCCCGGTTCGGGTTTTTGGGTTCTTTGGGAATATTGGCCATATTTTTGTCTTTGGCGTTGGCAGGGATTCATCGATCCGGGATCTCCAAGCGATGGCTTGCCGCAGGGGTCGGGGTGGCCTCGCTCTTGGCGCTTGCGGGAGGATTCTACCTTCTGAAAAGCCCCGAGACCGCCCATCTCGAAACCCTGAACCGGGACATAACGGAAGACTTCTCCTTCAAACAACGCAAATCGGGTTATCAAAGCGGATGGGCCATGTTCGCAGAAAAACCCATCCTGGGCTGGGGGGCGGGCAACTTCAGGCATGGATATCGTCGCTTTCAGGATCTGGAGACGGAGCGGGAGGAAATCGTACACCCCTGGATGGCCCGCAGAAACCAGAACTTCTTCTGGGAACACATGCACAATGATTACCTGGAATCCCTTATCGAACTGGGAGTGGTTGGCACGGCACTCTTGTTTTCCATTCCCGCATACTTCTTCCGGATCATCCTTAAGTCCAAGCGATGGAAGGACCCGGTCATACTGATGCTGCTGGCTGGATTGGGAAGTACGGCGGGGCACGCCCTGGTAGATTTTCCTTTCAGGAACCTGGCGGTCCTGGTGACTTGGTTCAGTTTGCTGGCAATAACGGCCCGGTTGGCCGCCGAGGATGAGAGGGAAGCTATCGAGGCCTAATCCAACAAGCTCTCCAGGTAATGGCCGTAGGAGGAATTTCCCAGCTTCTCGATGCTCACCTTCAATTCATTGGCAGAGATCCACCCCTTGTTGAATGCCATTTCTTCGGGACAGCCGATTTTCTGGCCCTGGCGTTTTTCTATGATGTGCACGAAGTTGCCGGCGTCCAGGAGGGAGTCCATGGTCCCGGCGTCGAGCCAAGCGGTTCCGCGACCCAACAATTCCACGTAGAGTTCCCCGCTTTCCAGGTATAGCCCATTGAGGTCTGTAATCTCGAGTTCTCCCCGCTTGGAGGGGTTAAGGGTTTTGGCCCGTTCGCAGACGTCGGCGGGATAGAAATAGATGCCGGGAACGGCAAAGGAGGATCTGGGCTGAACGGGTTTTTCCTCCAAGGAAACGGCTTTCCCGGTCTCATCGAGTTCCACCACACCGTAGGCCTGGGGATTGGCAACATGATACCCGAAGATGGTGGCGGCCTCGACGCGCTTGGCTGCCGCTTCCATGGTGAGGGCAAGGTCATGCCCGTAAAAAAGGTTGTCACCCAAAACCAAGGCTGCCGGGGAATTATCCAGATAGCTGTCCCCGATGTGGAAAGGCCTGGGCCAACCCCCCCGGAAAGGGCTGCTCCGCGTATTCAAAGGACAATCCCCACTGCGACCCATCTCCCAACAGTTTCCGGAAGTGCGGCAAATCGTGAGGTGTAGAAATAACCAGTATCTCCCTGATGTTGGCCAGCATCAGTACCGACAACGGATAATAGATCATGGGTTTGTCATATATCGGCATGAGCTGTTTGCTCATGGCCAGGGTGAGGGGGAAAAGCCGGGTTCCCGATCCACCTGCCAGAATGATGCCTTTGCGGTCAGACATGGGGGCATGCTTTAGTTATGACTCGCAGGGTTGCAAGGACCAATCGTTGCCCAAAGACTATGGCATGCAAGATGACCGTGACATGGATAATCGGCCGCAAGATGGTTGTTGGGCTAATCAGGAAAAATAAGAGGGATAACCGCTCTACCATTTCTGCGATAAACCTGGAAATCCGAATCCACGGTCCAAACCCGGCAGGGACCTGTCAATTCGGACATTCGCACGAGGCAAGCATCGGCGAAGTCCATGGGTGTATCCCTATACTTGGTCATCAACTTTTTTATGGCGAAGACATTATTTGAGACCGAAAAGGATGAAATGATTACTCCCCTTTCAATAAGACCCATTATGAATGGAACTGCCGCTGCATCTTTGCGAAGCAAATAAAGCGCCTCGGCCAAAACGGCGTCACAGGTTATCAAGGGGGGCTGTAATTCCCTGAAATAACGTAGCGACCAGGAGTGATATTTATCGTTGAGATTGAGTAGGGCAACCAGTGGCCCGGTATCCAACAAGACCTCTGGCTTCATTGGCCAAAGCCTTTCAGATGATCTTTATTGGACGACAGATCCGAAGGCAAATTTCCGGACTGGTATTGAAACAGGTCTTCAGCCACCGCATAACACGACTCCTTTTTGGCAATTTCCGGATTGGCTAAGATCAATTCCAATGCTTCCCGCATAAGATCGGAAATGGTCATCTGCCGTTTTGCAGCTACCCTCTTCAACTTCAATTTTTCCTGAACGCTAACTTTGATGGACAATGTAGTCTTCATAGCACTATTGGTAGACATTTTTTGGCAAAAGTAAACTACTTTTTCGGGAATTAAGTAAAAGCCCGTATAAATTGTGTCCACTCATGGTATTCGAGACACAAAACACAGGTTGCCAATTTGCGGCATCTGCTCCTAGCTTTCCCTCCATGCATATCCTGCTCACAGGTTGTGCCGGATTTGTCGGTTGGAAAACGGCGGAGTTGTTGCTGGATCGAGGGCATCGAATCACCGGGATCGACAATTTGAACGACCAATACGATTGCCGTCTCAAGACTTGGCGCCTGCGGCAACTCGAGCCTCGACCGGGATTCAACTTCCAAAGATGCGACATCGAGGATGGTCCCGCTTTGGACCGACTCTTTCGGGCCAACGAATTCGACGCGGTTATGAACCTGGCCGCACGAGGCGGGGTGAGGGCCAGCGTGGAGAACCCCCACGTGTATTTGAGCACGAATGCGGTGGGCAATCTCAATATGCTCGAATGCATGCGGCGCCACGCCATAGAAAAGTATATTCTCTCATCCACCTCCTCCCTCTATGCCGGCCAGGACATGCCGTTCCGGGAATCCCTTCCCGTCAACGAACCGATTTCCCCCTACGCGGCCAGCAAGAAAGCGGCGGAAGCAATGGCCTTTACTTATCACCGCCTTTACGGAATCGACGTATCCGTTCTTCGTTACTTTACAGCCTTTGGTCCGGCGGGGCGACCCGATATGGCGCCTTTGCGGTTTGTGCATCGCATCGACCGGGGAACCCCGATAACCCTTTTCGGGGATGGCTCCCAGAGCCGCGATTTCACTTACATCGACGATATCGCCGAGGGGACGCTTTTGGCGCTGAAAAAGGTCGGTTTTGAAATCATCAATCTGGGAGGAGGACGGAATCCCATTACCATCAATGGCTTGATCGCCCAGTTGGAAAACCACCTGGGAAAGAAGGCCATCATCGATCAAAAACCTTTCCTCGGGGTGGATATGCTCCATACCTGGGCCGATATTTCCAAAGCCAAATCACTCCTGGGGTGGGAGCCGAAAACAGCTTTCGAAGAAGGGGCCCGAAAACTGGTGGACTGGTATTTGGCGGAGAAAGAATGGATGAGGCAATTGCGTTTCTAAGGAGATGGAAGGGGTCAAGACGTAAAAAGTTATGCCTTACAGGGTCAGTCGTCTTGTAAAAGTGTATGTAGTGCAACGGAATACAGTTTTTAAGACCTGACCCTTTTCTTCCGTAAGGCATCACTTTTCTACGGCATGACCCCGACTGGCGTCCATACTACGGATTCCCTCATCGCTTGGTTTTCATCCTTTCGAGATACGCTTTGACCCGATCCAGCGGCCAAGTGTTGAAAACGGTTTCCGCCGTGAGCCAACCTTTGCGACAGGTATTGATACCTGCTGCCACGTAACCCAATCCTGATACGCTGTGGGCATCGGGATTGACGCTGGTCAAGAGCCCGTTGGCGGCGGCTTTCCTCCAGTGACGCCAGTCCATGTCCAAACGCTGCGGATGGGAATTTATCTCGATGATGACGTGGTTGGCGATGGCGGCATCGATCACCTTTTCCACGTTTACCGCGTAGGGTTCCCTGCGCAAAAGGAGCCTCCCGGTCAGGTGGCCCAGCATCGTGGCAGAGGGATGCTCTAACGCCCGAATAATCCGGCGCGTCATCTCCTCCTCACTCAAGGTGAAGCTGGAATGCACGGAGACCACCACGTAATCCAGCATTTGCAGGGTTGAATCTTCCAAATCCAAGGAGCCATCCCTCAAGATGTCGCACTCGATCCCGGCGAAAACATGGCAGGAAAACCTTCCCGAGGCATTGAGGCTGCGGATCTGCCCGAGCTGTTTTTCCACCCGGGCTTCATTCAGGCCGTTGGCCTGGAAACTGGCTTTGGAATGATCGGCCACCCCCAGGTATTCCCAACCCAGATCCTGGGCTGCACGGGTCATTTCTTCCAGGGAATTTACTCCATCCGAAGCATGGGTATGATTGTGAAATGCCCCCCGCAAATCTTCCGTTTTTACCAGATCGGGTAAATTCCCACTCTCGGCAGCTTCCAGTTCACCGCGTCCCTCGCGCAGTTCGGGCGGGATGTAGGACAATCCCAGCAGGGAAAACAGGTCCGACTCGTCCTGGGCCGAGGCCACAGACATTGATTTGCGGTCATCCTCGCGCAATCCCCACTCGCTCAAACTGTATCCTCGGGAAAGCGCTCTACCCCGCATGGCTACGTTGTGGTCCTTGGAACCGGTAAAATGATGCAGGGCAAAAATAAACTGTTCCGGCGGAACCACTCGCAGGTCGGCTTGCAACCCATTTTCGAAACGCACACTGCTCTTGGTGCTGCCGCGACCCGTGACTTCCCTCACGCCTGGTTGAGAAACGAACCACTCCATGATGGGGCCGGATCGGTCGGAAGCTGCCAGGAAATCCAAATCGCCCACCGTTTCAACCTTGCGCCGCAGGCTTCCCGCGACTTCGGCACGATCCACCTCGGGCAAAGCGCGCAATCCTTCCAGAATGGGTCGGGCCGCCGCCTCGGCCTCCCACCAGAGATGTCGTTTGGAATAAGCCTCCCGGTTCCGGATGCCAGACAGTATTTTTTCCACCGATTTTGGGCCAAACCCAGGCAATCGAGCCGCTTCCCCCGATTGGCAAACCCGGGTCAGGTCCTCGATTGAATCGACCCCCAAGGCATGGTGCAGTTTCCTGATCTTCTTGGCCCCCAAACCGGGAATTTCCAGCATCTCCACCAATCCCGGTCCAACCGAGGCCCTCAGGTTATCGTAAAACGGGAGGGGTTCGTCCCGGTAGAGGGCGGTGACCTTTTCGGTGAGCGCCTTGCCGAAGCCCTTGATGGCCCCAAGGCGCTCCTCCTCGATCAAGGTCGCCAGATCCTCCTCCAACGTATCGAGCGCGCGCTGCCCCGATTGATAGGCCCGGATCTTGAATGGGTTATCCCCTTTCAGTTCCAGCAATGTGGCAATCTCTCCGAGAACCCGTGAAATTTCTCCTTTCTCCATGGTTGTTGTTCTTTAGCGCGGATCCGCTTGGTTTTCCAACTCCATTCTCAAGCGAGGATAGTCCACTTTTCCGGATGCCGTCCTCGGAACGGAAATTCCGGTTACAAACTTTTTGGGAATTTTATGGGGAGCCAAGGTCTTCTCCAACTCTTCCTTGAGAAACTCCACATCCATCCGGGCGGGCGATCCTTCCAGCACCGCGACCAGGCGCTCGCCCCATTCACGGTCAGGCAGGCCCAATGCCACGGGAATAACTGCTGGAGAATGACGAAGAATGGCCTCCTCCACCTCGGCGGGATTCACCTTCTCACCGCCTGTATTGATGACAAAGTCCTTGCGGCCCAGTACGGCCAATTTTCCACTTTGGTCCATGCGCCCCAGGTCACCAGTCCGAAAAATGCTCATCCCGGAATCCTCGGGAAAATAACCGTGAAACAGGGAAGCCGATTCGACCTCGATCTCGCCCTCCCCGGTAAGCCCGATTTTCACACCGGGAAGGGGACGCGCCCAAACCGTGAAGCTTTTATCCACCTCCTCGACACTTCCAAGCGCTATCATAGCCGCTGTCTCGGTCATTCCATAGGCAAATTGCACGGGCAACCCATGCTCGCGGATTCTTTTAATCCATCCCGGCCCGGTTCCCCCTCCGCCCAGTAAAATCCGGTCGAATTGTTTCAACCATTCCGGACCGCCTTCCACTTCGAGCATTCGCGCCAACTGGGTGGGAACCAATGAAATGGACTCATTTTCCCCTATTTCCGGCTCGAAATCACCGCTTTGCAGGGATTTCCAAGGGGCAAAGCGCACCACGCCCCCGGTCAAGAGAGCGCGAATCACCTGCATCAGGCCGCTGACGTGGAATAATGGGAGGCAACTCAAACTGCTCAAGGGACCACCCCCAATGTGGGCGCAGAGGGACCGCACGGCTGAGGAAAGCGTATCCACGGTATGGACACAAAAACGTAGGGATCCGCTTGAACCCCCGGTGGGAACCATTATGCGGCATGCTCCCGCGGCCGGCTCATCTCCCCGGGGGCGTAGCGGGCAATCTCCAAAAACCCGATGAAAATTTGCTGTCTCGGCTAGTTGTTCCCACTCGAAATCCCTCCAATCCGGGCTGGCCAGAAAGACATCGCATCCACGGCAAATTCCGGCCAGTAACCCGGCGAGGACCGTGACCGGATCCCGTTCAGCCACCAGGATGCGTTCATGCTGTTGGCCGATACGCCCGACTGCGGAAAACAATTTTCGGGCAAATCCCGACCAATCCGGTTCCGGCAGGAACGGAGCGCTCAGGAATTCGTCCGGTTCAGTTGGGAAGGGCCTCATTTCCTGGATTCCCACAAAGCCTGCAAATCTTCCAATGTGACCACACCCGCCGACACCCGGGGGCCCTGGTCGTGGATAAACCATCCATCTTCCCGCAAAAATTCGCCGGTGGAAAATCCGATCGGCCTATCCGAAGTCAGATGACGGGCCAAAAACTGCAATGCAGCCTCATACCCGAAGGACGTTTCAAACACCGAGGAACCGACCGCTCCGGCGGGGATGGCTCCCCTCCAATGCCCCAATATGGTCGGCTTGATTACCAGGGGTCCGGGCCAATCCGACCAATACTGCAACTCCCTCGACTGGGCTACTGATTCGTCCAGAGCTACCGGGGTGCCGAAACCCCGGGATACTTGGAGGATTCCGGCCTCCCTCCCCTTGGGTAAGGGTTGCTCGAAATAGTCCACCGGTTTGCCTTCCAGGAAATCCAGCCACCTGGCCAGTCCTCCCTCATCCAACCCCCCGTTGGCATCCAACCGCAACTTCTGCGAGTCCTGCAAACCCTCCACCAATTGGTCGATCCGATCGAACTCTCTTTCCCGATCCATCAGCCCCACCTTTACCTTGAAGGTGAGAAAACCCAACTTCTGTTTTTTCTCCAGATCAGCCCTTCCCGAAACCAGTGATGCCACCGGAAAGGTATGCCGGGACACCTGCCCCTGCATCTGCCGGAGAGCGGCCTGCACCGCAACCTGACAACATGGCAGTGTTTCCGGAACCGGAAGGTCCGTGTCCAACACGGGCGAAATATTCCCGCACCATTGCAGGGAAGCTCCCAGGGTCTCGGTCCCAAAACCGGGTATGGGGGCAATTTCGCCGAATCCAAATCGGCCGTCTCCGTCCTCAAGCCTGATAACAATCCCCCGCCGCAGGTTCCAGGCACCGTGGGCTGTCACCAGAGGCCTCCGAAAGGTGCGTGCATAGGCAATATATTCAAATCGGCAGTTCATCTCCGGACACGAATGGCGCTTAGTTAAGCGGGGTTTGAAATTTCGATCATCTCGGAAAAGGAAGGGGTCAAGACCTGAATGGTGCAAAAAAACGAAAAGTTTGACAGGGCCAATTTTAGTTCCGAGAAAACTCTATGGAAAACATGAAACATTCCTTGGACGCGGAGTATTATCTGCCAGCAGACCGATTCTTCGAGTCCAACGCCCCCACTGGTCTGACCTACGACGACGTAACGTTGGCTACCCGTTACTCGGAAATTCTCCCTCGCCACACCAATTTGGAAACCCGGCTCTCCCCTTCATTGACGCTTCAGATACCGATCCTTTCCTCCGATATGGACACCGTCACTGAAGCGGAAATGGCCGTGGCCATGTCCCTGAATGGCGGGATGGGCATAATCCACTACAATATGGACAAGAAGAGTCAGGTCAAACAGGTGGCGCGCGTCAAACACCACATTCACGGGCTGATTCAGGAGCCCGTCACTATCGGCCCCAGGTTCAAAATCGGTGATGTCCTGGAACTGATCGAACGCAAAGGATACAAGTTCCGCACTTTCCCCGTGGTAGACGAAGCAAGAAAACTCATCGGTCTGTTATCCGGATCGGTGGTGCGCGGCCGCTATAAAGCCATCCCCGTGGCCACGGCCATGACCCCTCGCGGAAAATTGATTACATTGAATGAAAAAAGACTGGACGACGATCCCATTGCCGCGGCGGACCGGTTTTTCGACGAACACATCGGCATTCACAAGATTCTGGTCATCGATGACGATGACAGGCTCAAAGGCCTTTTCACATTGAGCGATATCGAACGAATCAGCGCGGAGAAGAACTCATTGCTGAAACCCAGCCGGGACAGCAACTTCCGCCTGACGGTGGGAGCCGCCGTGGCCGCGGTCTGGAATCCGGATGGAAGCATTGACCGCGATTCCACCTTGGAGCACATTTTCAACCTGGTGAATGAAAAGGTCGATGCCGTGGCGGTTTCCTCGGCTCATGCCCACACCGCAGGCATGGGCCGGGTGGTAAGGCTTATTCGAAGGACTTTCCCCGAACTGACCATAATCGCGGGAAACGTCGCCAGCGCCGCCGGCGTGGAATTTCTCGCCTCGTGCGGCGCCAATGCAATCAAAGTCGGGCAAGGACCGGGTTCCATATGCACGACACGCGTGGTGGCCGGGGTCGGCATTCCCCAACTGACGGCGATCTACGTGGCGAGTCGCGAAGCGGCCAAACTCGGAGTGAGCATCATTGCGGATGGGGGCATCACCAAATCCGGCGATATGGTCAAGGCGCTCACCTTGGCAGACGCGGTCATGTTGGGAAGCTTGCTGGCGGGTTGCCGGGAAAGCCCGGGCGATATCATTGAAATCAATGGCCAACTCTACAAACGCTATCGCGGAATGGGTAGCCACGCCGCCATGAAAGCGGGGTCCGCGGCTCGTTACGGCCACAGGAAAATGCATGCCGGAAGAAAAGTAGCGGCGGAAGGAATCGAAGCCCTCAAGGAATTAACGGGCTCATTGGACCGGGTTTTATCCGAATACATCGGGGGCATACAATCCGGCATGGGCTACCTGGGGGCGCCCGCTCTGCCCGCCCTCAAACGCCGGGCCCGCTTCATGCGAGTATCCGCAGCCGGCCAAAAGGAATCCAACACACACGACGTCTTGGAGGTGAAAACGCCGACGGACGTCAGCAACTGGGAATCAAGGAGGTAGACCATGGCAACTCCACCTTTCGAAAGCAACATTATCGCCGACACCGGAATCAGTTTCGGGGATGAGGGCAAAGGACGGTTGATCTATGAAATCATTTCCGAATTACAGGAAACCACCGGGCGGCCCGATCCGGTGGCGGTTGTCCTAAAAGTAAACGGGGGGGCAAACTCCGGACATACGGTAGGGGGGCTGAAGCTCAACCTGCTTCCGGCCGGTGTCGTCACCCAACGGGTGGCCCACCTCGGAATCGGGGCCGGAGTGGTGGCGGATCCCCGAAAATTTCTCTGGGAAGCCCTTCCCCTGGAGTCGAGGGGTTACACCGTGATCGATCGCTTGGCCATCGACGAACGCACCATGGTTTCGGACCTGACCCACCGTCTGCTGGACCTGGCCTTCGAGTTCTACCGGTCCAACATTCTGGGTGAACCTCGCCGCGGATCGACGGGGAGAGGGATTTCCCCTTCCTTCCAGGACGAAACCGGACAGTGGCAAATCTACTATGGAGCATTCCGCGGTTCCAAGGACTCTTTCCGCGAAAAGATATCCCAGAAATGCGACCGCGCCTGCCGCACCATCCAATACCTGTGTCGGTTACCGGCCGAAGCCTGGGATGGGTTGTTCGACGATCTCACCGAGGCGGAGATGCGGGCAAACGAAGAAAGTATTACTTCGGGGATTTTCCCATCGGAGGAATTTGACTTCGCCCAATTCAAGGGAGCGGGACCGTTCGCTTTGAACACCGATCGCATTGTCGACGTTTACTGGGCAGCCGGGCGACGGCTGGCCTCCCAAGTGGTGGACCTTCGCGAACTCATTCTGGGCGTCTTGGAGGAGGGCAAATACGTGCTGGGCGAATTCGGGCAATCCTACTGGCTGGATAAGCGGCAAGGTTTTTCTCCCAATGTCACCGCTTCCCACAGCTTTACTCCTGAAATATTCAATTCGGCCGGCATACCGGTTCAACCTGTTCACAGTATCGGAGTGGCCAAAGCTTACGACACCAAGGTCGGCACCCATCTTTTCATCACCCAATTCCCCGAGGGACACCCCCTTGGCGCCCTGCTCAAGAAACTCGAATTCGGAACCTCCACCGGTCGTCAGCGCATGGTGGGATGGTTCGACGCGGTGGAAAAGGGCGACGCCCTTCGTTATGGGGGATTCCAAGACCTGGCCATCAACAAACTCGACGCCTTGAACCATCGAGGAAACTGGAAGGGTAACCTGAAGATTTGTGTGGCATACCGGGACGAGGAGGGCAACCGGGTCGATCACATGCCGCGCGATGAAGCATTCCGCGCCCGACTAGCTCCCGACTACCGGGAATATCCGGGATGGACAGAGGATATTTCCACCGTCCGCAACTTCGGGGCCTTGCCGATGGAGGCACAGGTTTTCGTGGCCGCCATGGTTAAGGCAATTATGGATGTGGCTTACGGAAGTGTACCTCCCAAAAAACCGTTCAACCTGCGTTACATCGGGGTCGGCCCCAGTCCGGACCAGATCATCCGGGACGTCCCGGATACCCGGGAACTGATCGGGTTGCTGGACCGCAAAGGTTAGTGTCCTGCCTCACTTTTCCGTTCACACAAACGGCAGACATCTTAGAGGAATGAATTGGCCTTGAGATACTTGAATTCTCAGAGAGCGCCCTCCATTTACCATAATATCCTGTCCATCCTGTTCATCCATGTTTAAATTTCGATCACGATCACGATCACGATAGAGCTTTTGTCCCTCTGTGTCCTCTGAGTTCTTGTAGGTCTCCCAACCATGAATTTACCGGCTTTTGAGCGCTTTCGAGAATGGGCCCAAAAAACTCGTCGGAGAAAGCGCTCGAAAAAGCCTTTGATCGTGGCAATGGTTATGAGTGAAGGTGCCAGGAACACCCTGCGAAGCATTTGCTACTACCTCGCAGGGACTTCGCAAGAGATCAATCTGAGTTCCGAATTCGCTTACGCTGAGTTCATCGCAGAGCGGAGATCCAGCGAAGTATCCTGGCTTAATATCAAACAGTTATCTGAGCCCCATGCTACGGCAGTTAAGCTCACCTCTACAAGAGCGATATAAGCCATGAAAAATAAAAAATACCACTACATAGCCATCGACATCTCCAAGTCTGACTTGGAAGTGAGAACCCAAAATCACCATTGCAGCTTAAGCAATAACCCCATCGGCTTTAAGGCCTTGGTTGAAATCGCCGGTCGGCAGGATCAACCCCTGGTGGTTTGCGAAGCAAGCGGTGGATACGAACGCTCTATGATAGAATACCTTCATCAAAAGCAAGTAGCAGTGGTTCAGGTCAATCCCAGGCTCATCCGCAACTACGCGCGTAGCGAAGGTCTCAAAGCCAAGACTGATCCCATAGATGCCTTGATGATTCTGGGTTTTGCCCAGGAGAAACGCCTGCAACCAGGCGCTGTCCCCGATCCCAGGCGCCAAAAACTGGCCGCTTGGCTGGATCGAAGAAGTCACCTCACCGAGCAGTTGGCACGAGAGAAGAACCGCATCCAAAACAGTCCGAAGTATATCAAAGGCGATATTGAGTGGATGATCAAACGCATAGAAGTTGTTGATAATCGAATCCGAGACCTCGTTAAAAAGGATCACCAGCTCAGCAAAGAAGCCGGCCTGCTTCAATCGGTTTCCGGAGTCGGCCCGGTCACGGCCTGGACCCTGTTGGCCTACCTCAGTGAACTGGGACAGCTCAAGCGCAATCAAATTGTCGCCCTCGCTGGTATAGCTCCCTACAACAGGGACACCGGCAGGTTCAAAGGCAAACGCAAGATTGAAGGGGGACGAGCCAAAGTCCGGAAATGCCTCTACATGGCAGCCCAGACTGCGGCCATCCATAATCCCGTCATTAAACCATATGTGGAAGGATTAAGAGCCAGAGGTAAACCCTACAAATGCGCTATGGTTGCGGCCATGAGAAAGTTGCTCATCCACCTTCACTTCCTTATGAAAAATCATCAATTAAGCCTTGCTTCGTGACACAGTTGCTCTGTGGTGAATTATTTAAGGGACATGGCACTAAGGCAAATCCTGCAGGGAGGCCCCGATTTCGGATTCCTGGCCGGTCAATCTTTCCAAAACCTCCCCCAACAGGTAAATGGATCCGGTCACGACGATGGTCTCTCCCGGACGACCGATGGAACAGGTGTTTTCCTCGGGAAACAGTTCCTCCCGGGTCGCATCCACAACGGAAATTTCCGGCTTGGGTTCGAGCCAGCGCCTCATCATGGAAAAGGTGGCGGCCCGGGGTTGCCGCGGCTCGAGCAGATAAAGCCCGCGGGCGTGCCTCTGGACGACAGGGACGAGAGACTGGGCCCGGAAACTGCCCAGAGTGCCCGCCACGATCCAGGGTTTTTTGCCCGTTTCCTCCTCGAGAAGAGCGAGATTCTCCTCCAGGAAGTAGCATCCTTCGGAGTTGTGGGTGGCATCCAGAATCAAAACTCTTCCGCAGAGCAGGGGTATCTTTTCCCACCGGCCGGGCCAGTCTACACGATGCAAGGCTCCGGCCCGACTGGGAAAAAGCCCGGGAAACCGCTTTCCCACCACTTGGCAAACGGTGACAGCGGTGGCGGCGTTCCAACGCTGAAAAGTGCCATGGAGATTGGTCGTGGGATAATTCTCCACCGCATTGCCAAATTGGTCCTCCACTGAAAATACCGTTGCTTTGCGCTCCCGGGCGATCCGGCAAATGACCTCCCGGGCGGCTCGGGGAACGCGTCCCAACACAACCGGACGGTCCCGTTTGATTATTCCCGCCTTCTCGCCGGCAATTTTTTCAACTGTTTCTCCCAGAATGCAGGTGTGATCCAATCCGATGGAAGTGATGACGGAAATGAGAGGATCGACCACGTTGGTGGCGTCCTTTCTTCCCCCCAGACCGGTTTCAAAAATGGCGATGTCCACCGCATGCTTGCTGAAGCAGACCATGGCCATGGCGGTCATGAATTCAAAAAAGGTGGGGTGTTTCTCCCAGTCATACCCTGCCACGGCACGGGCCTGTATATTGAGCTCGGCGGTAAATTCAGCTATAGCGTCCTCGCTCAGGGGGACTCGATCAACCTGGATGCGTTCGCCCAGGAACAGAAGGTGAGGCGATGTAAAGAGTCCGGTCCGGTAACCGGCGCTGCGGAAAAGACTTTCCAGCATGGCGGCGGTGGATCCTTTCCCATTCGTTCCCGCAATATGAATTACCGGATAGTCCTTATCCGGTCGGCCCAAGGCGCGGACGAACGCATCCATGCGTTCGATGCCGTAGTTGGAACCCTTGTTGCGCAGACTGAAGAGGAAATCCCTGGCCTGAGGAAAGTTCATCTAGCGTCCTGTCTCATTAATTCGTTCACACAAAATGCGTGTTTCGAGGTCGCGGGGGAAGGGGTCTGACCCCGAGGGGCGGGCAAGGCGTTGGGAAATGAACAGACTCAGGCGGATTGACCGACCGAACAGAACGTCGACAAAAAAGTCTTCAGCCGATTCTTCAGATCGCGCCGGTGAACGATCTGATCGATGAGGCCCCGCTCCAGCAGAAATTCCGCCGTCTGGAACCCCTTGGGCAGGTTCTCCTTGGTCGTTTCCTTGATCACCCGGGCCCCGGCAAAGCCGATCAGCGCACCCGGTTCGGCAATAATCAAGTCCCCCAAGGAAGCAAAGCTGGCCATGACCCCGGCGTAAGTCGGGTTGGTCAATACCGAAATATAAGGCAACCGCATTTTGGAATGCCGGGCCAGGGCCGCGCTTGTCTTGGCCATCTGCATCAAGCTCAATATACCTTCCTGCATGCGGGCCCCGCCGGAAGCGCAAACCATGACACAGGGCACATTTTTCTCCGTTGCCCGTTCAATACTCCGGGTAATTTTTTCGCCCACCACCGAACCCATGCTGGCTCCGATAAAGCGAAAGTCCATGACACTTATTTCCAGAGAAATACCGTGCAAATTGCCCGACCCGCTTATGACCGCATCGGCCAACTTTGTCTTGTCACGGTATGTTTCCAGACGTTTCAGGTAGGTTTTTCTGTCCTTGAAGGAGAGAGGATCCAGCGAGATCAGGTCGGAATCCCATTCCCGGAAAGAGCCCTCGTCGATGAGGGATTCAATGCGCGAGGGTGCATCCATGGGAAAATGATAGCCGCTTTTGGGGGCTACCAGCAGATTCTGCTCGAGTTCCTTGTTGTAAATCAGATCCCCGGAAATGGGATCCCTGGTCCACAAACCTTGAGGAATGTCCTTCTTTTTAACAGTGACGGTAGAGTACTTCGGTTTGCTGAAGAGCGGCATAGTAAAGACCATTATCCATGTCCCAGGGTAAGGATGTCAATACGCTGAATTCCTGCACGTTTAAGGGCATGGGCACAGGAATTCAGGGTGGAACCGGTGGTAAAAACGTCATCCACGATGACGTGGCGAAGGTCGGGTCTGAGCCCTGTGCCCGGTCGAAGGCTGAAAGCGTTGCGCTGGTTCTCCATTCGTTCCCGTCGGGTCAACAAGGTCTGGCTTTGCGTATCGACCGTTTTGCACAGAATATCCCGCAATTCAGCGGAGGGTTCCTGCCTGGTCAGGGCCCGGCAAAGGGCCAAGCTCTGATTGAATCCGCGTTCCCGCAATTTACGGGGGTGCAGGGGAACCGGAACCAGCAGGGCATCCTTCAGGTATTGGTTGAGGCCGGGGCACATCCGGAAAAGCTTGGCGAAGTCCTTCAACAGGTACCGAGCTCCCTCGT
Organism: Opitutales bacterium; assembly: GCA_964291575.2. Lineage (GTDB taxonomy): Bacteria > Verrucomicrobiota > Verrucomicrobiia > Opitutales > UBA2995 > JAABVD01. The sequence continues at coordinate 1,118,780 of OZ219851.1, forward strand.
ATTTGAAATAGTGCACCAGTTGCCGTCCGACCCCTTCCACCAGGATGACCGTCCTTCCCCGCCGGTAGACGGGATCCAGTTCCCGGCATTTTGGGCAGGAGCGATCGCTGGCCATGACGGCGCCAAAGTAGGGATAACCACAGGTGGAACAAAAAGGCGGCTCAACCTGAATCAGTTGCCGGGAAACCTCCCCACTGATGAATTGAAAGGGGCTGTTGGCTGCAACCACATCCCCTGTCAAGACGCAGTTTCTGGGAAACAACACATCCAAAAACCCCACCCAAACCTGTTTCATACCCTCACTCATCCAACCTTAATCGTGATCGTGATCGTGATCAAAAATTAACATGGATGAACAGGATGGACAGGACTATTCGCGAAGCGATCCCGTTTTGGCGGAGAGGAATGTACGCCCTCCGTCAGCCTTCATCCTTCATCCTTTTCTTGTAGTAAGGAGCAGTGACAATCCAAGCGGCAACCAACAGAAATCCCAGGCAGAGGTATCCGTCGGCCAACCGATGGCTGCCCCACCAGAGTGAGCCGTCACCCGAAGGGGTTTCCCCGAAATGGGAATAGGACAGGATCAGTGTAACCCAGCCGGCATGTAATCCGACACAGGACCAGAGGGATCGCGTTCTCATGAACACCGCCGTCAGGATGTATCCCACCAAGGTGAGGTTGAGAAACAATACCGGGCTGAAAGATCGGGTAATGCCGATAACCGTCCACAAGGCGACGTGAAACCCGTCTGCAATATCTGGTGGGCTTTGAGTGTCAGGAGCCCACAAATGAGAGGGCATATCAAAATGCAGATAGGCAAAAAACAGGGCCGACAGCGCCACCGACACCATTGGAATGAACGCTGTATAGAACATCCGCAATACCACGGCGCGAAAAACCAACTCCTCTCCCAGGGCCACCAACAAGGCGGCCAGAAAGGAAATCAGGATCTTGTCCAATACGTAGCCGGCAGTGAGGCCCTCCCGGAAAGTCGAAGCTCCCACCACTTGGTGCAGCACGACCAATCCCGCTATGCTGGCCATCCCCAAGAAAAAATACCAGCCAAAGTAACGGTAGAAGGGGAGCCGGGATTTGAAACCCAATTTCCGGGCCGATACCAGACCGCACTGATGAATCACCCAGGGGAAGGTCGCCAAGGCCACCAACCAGCGCAACCGATCGAAGTACCGCGGGAGGGGTTTTTGCGTCAGATAGGCTGTCAAGTCGTTGGGGAAATGAGTGTGCCACCAATGGGCGAACTGATAGGCCAACGGACTCAAAATTGCCGCGACAACCAAGCTTCCGAAAAACCATATCAACAAAATTTTCAGCCCTTTCCAGCGATGGCGATGGGCCTCGGCATGGAAGAGAATATGGAAACGGTCGCGGGAAAACAATGACATGGCAGTAAAGAAATGTCTGAGCCTAGAATGGCAGGATGACCGGGGAGGGTCCAGACCACAGTAACAGGCGAGGGAAGGGCCAAGGCCCCAGAAGAGGAATTCAGGGCAAACCCCCGGGCTGATAGAATACCTTCTCCAGAAATAACCCTCGGGGTGGCGCGGTCACGACGTCGGCCGTTCGCACCCCACCCAGCAGGACATGCTCGAAATCCCCCGGCGACAATTTGCCCCGTCCCACCCGCAGGAGGGCGCCGGTAAGCGAACGCGCCATTTTGTAGAGAAAGCCGCTGGCTTCAAATGTCATGCGGATCCGCTTGCCGCGCTTGCTGATGCGAAATGCCATGAATTCCTTTACCGGGTTTTCCTTTGCCGAAGAACCCCGCCGAACTGCGCCAAAGGCGGAAAAATCGAATTTGCCGACGAGGCATTGCCCGGCCCGCTCCATGGCGCCCACGTCCAAAGGATAAGGGATGGATAGGACGTAGTCGGTTTCGAAGGGATCCGCCCGGCCGAGATACAGACGGTAATGGTAACGCTTCCCCCTGGCCGAGTATCGGGCATGGAAAGCGGCCGAAACGGGCTGCGCCGACCTCAATTGTATCGATGCGGGGAGGTGCGAACCCAGGGCGGCAAGGAGTTTCCCTCGGCCGTGGCTCCAGGGGGCGTCAAAATGAAAGACCTGGCCGAGGGCGTGCACCCCTGCATCGGTTCGGCCACTTCCGTGAATGCGGACGGGAGCCTTGAGTACCGCTGCCAGGGCAGCTTCCAGATGATCCTGCACCGCATCTCCGGTGGGTTGGCTCTGCCAACCGGCAAAGTCAGTGCCGTCGTAGGCACAGAGGCATTTCCACCGCGTCACCCGGGTAAATCCTCATGGGGGTGAAGGAAAGTTTGCCCCAGAGACAGGTCGAGGTAATCCTGCAAAATCAGGGTAGCTGCATGGGAATCGATTTCCCCGCTTTTGCGGTCCCACTTGCGCTTCCGGGACTTGAAGTTTTCCTCCGCTTGGTGGGTGGTCAAACGTTCGTCCACAGCCACGACGGGCAGTTGAGTCAATTCCCTCAGCCTCTCCATGAAAAGGCCCGTTTCCTTGGCCTTGAATCCCAACGACCCATCCATGTTGTAGGGCATTCCAACCACGATCCGGCCAACCTTGCGCGATTCCAATACCTGCATGATGTGTCGCAACCGGGCCGATTCAGTCCTTTCCACCGCGGCAGGCAGGGGCATGGCCAGGCCCAACTCATCCCCCAAACTCAAACCGATGCGCTTCTCACCGTAATCGATGCCTAAAACCGTCACGGAAAATCCCCTCAAACCAAGTGCTGAAATTCGGGGTTGCGGCCTATCGCTTCAACCACCTTCTTGAGATCCTGGGCTTTATCCCTGCGGCAAACCAGGCTGGCATCGGAGGTATGCACCACAATCAGATCCTCCACTCCGATTAATACCGTTAGGTGGCCATCCTCCGAAACGACGATATTGTTGGCGGACCGCTCCGCCACGAAGCTGCCCTTTCCGGAATTGCCCCATTCATCCGGTTCACAATGTCTGGCAATGGCCGGCCAGGAGCCAACGTCATCCCAGTCGAAATCCCCTTCCAACATAGCCACATTGGGAGCCCGTTCCAAAATGGCATAGTCCACCGAAATCCGCTCTAATCCGGGATAAATTTCCGCCATGACCTCCCGGGCGCTCTTCCCCGATTCGAGCCCGGCGCGCATGGCTTGAAGACCCCTGTGAAGATTCGGAGTGAATTGCCGGATAGCCCTTTCAATGACCGAAGCCCTCCAGATAAACATCCCCGCATTCCAGTAACAGTTACCGGAATCCAAATACGACCGAGCCGTAGCCCGATCGGGTTTCTCCACAAATTCCCCCACCCGATGGAGCGGGGCGCCATCCTCCTCCCGAACCACTCCCCCCACCCGGATATAGCCATAACCCGTAGCGGGTTCCGAGGGCATTATGCCCATGGTAATGAGCGAGTTAGAGGATTCCGCCGCATTAAATGCCCGATTGAGGGCCTCGCCATATTTCTCGCTATCCCGAATGACATGGTCCGACGGGAGAATGGCATAGGTAGCCTCGGGGTCCCTCGCTTGCACCAGGGCGGTGGCCATTCCCACTGCGGCGGCGGTATCGCGTCCCACTGGTTCGGCAATCACCCGGTCGGGATCGAGTTGGGGACAATCCTGCAAAATATGAGGGCGCTGCTCCTCATGGGTTATAACCAGCAAATTTTCCGCCGGCACCAGGCCTTCCACCCGCCGAACGGTTTGAGAAAACAGAGAGCGGTCGCCCACTATGGCCTGAAGATGCTTGGGACGGGACAACCTGCTTCGGGGCCAGAAACGCTCTCCCCGACCGCCTGCCATGATGACGATATACCGCGATTTCATGATTCTCCTGGCGAGATTGTGGGTTGAAATGCAACTCGGGCGCAAAACCATTTTGGAAACCGAACCGGAAAATATAACCGAGGGGGTTGCCAACCGAAAATTTTATCCGCCAATAGGGCGCGGGGGAAGGGGTCAAGACGCAAAAAGTTATGCCTTACAGGGTCGGCGCCGTCTCCCCGCCCGGTATCCGAACTGGTTGGAACCCGATCTCCGAAAAAAAATGGGGGAAGTGGAGAAATGGTTCTCGTCATTGGAAAAAGCTTGTAGTATTCTGGGAATCACTCTAAGAGAAATCCTTTAACCTAATTATGAAAGTGAAAGCCCCATTCTCTATCCTGTTATTACCTGCCCTTGCCCTTCTGATGTCCGGTTGCGGGCAGACGATTAGAAACCTGACTCCGACGGAAATTCCGATGAATCCTTCCAATATCTATACCCTCAGTCTCCAGATCCCGGAGATTGAAGAGGGAATAGTGGAAGGCACCCTCAATCCCCAAGTGGTCATTGACGGAAGGGCCCGCCCCATGAGTCGCAGCCCACAGGGAGACAACATCTGGGAATATGAATTCGCCATGCCTCCGGACAGGACGAATGCGGTATTTTATTACGATATCGAATACGACAAACTTGTGCTGGGAGTGAGCAGGCCGAGGTCCCTTACCATTCCGAGTGACGGCCTGTTGAAGTTTTCCCTGATCAACCGCTATGTGATTTCCTTGGCAGCCAATCGCGGCATAGTAGGTTCCACAATCGGGTTGAATGGAAGCGGGTTCCGGCCATCCGACCAGATCTTCGTTGGCAACACTTTGGCTACCTCGGTCTACTATTCGCCCAATGCATTGGGTTTCTACGTTCCCCATCTCCCCGCTTCGCAAAATTACGAGGTGGTCCTGCGCGGGGTACGCGGAGATATTACGGTGGGCTCCTTTAGGATCGATCCGGCCGAATTGCAGGTCTTGCCCGCTTCCGTATCCGTGGTTTCCGGTGAACGCTCAACCCTTATTTTTTCCATTCCAACGGAAGCTCCCGCCGGTGGCCTTCCCATCTACATAACGACGGACATCCCCGATAGCATTATTCTTCCGGAGATTGTTATTCCGGAAGGAAGCAAATCCACCAGTGTGATTCTGGAAGGAGGGATTCCCGGAATCGGAGTGCTCGCTGTCGAAGCCGATGGTTACTCGGATCTGGAAATTCCAATAGAAGTGTTCAACTGATTTCCAAAATTTTTACCGTGAAAGCCGCCTCCCCGCAGGCGGCTTTTTTTGCATGTTGAAAAAGTATCCGTCCTGTCGTTGAACAGAACGATAATTTTATGGAACGGAAAAACAGCATCGCCCGCGTAGCAGCCTATTTTATGCGCTACCGGTTTCTCTTTGTGCTCAATATGTTCCTGGCCCTTGCCAGCACAGCTTGCGAGATATCCATCCCCAAGATCATTCAATTTGTCATCGATGAAATCATAATGGTCAACCAGATCCGTTGGTTATGGTTGGGGCTGGCCGGCATTGTGACCGCTTACTTCCTGCGGGATGCATTGAACTACCTGCGAATCCGGTTGAACAACGTAATAGAACAACAGGTCCTGATCGACCTGCGTGCAGCCCTCCACAGGAAATTAATGCATTTGCCCGTGGGATTCTTCGACCAGCGCAAGACGGGGGATATATCTTCACGGGTGACCGAAGACGTCCTCAACGTGGAAGGCGCCATATTGGATGGCACCGAACAAGGGCTGACTTCCGTTTTTACTTTGCTTGGAATAGCGACCTTCCTGTTCATTACCAATCCGGTGTTGGCCACCTTTGCCATGCTACCCATTCCTTTGCTCCTGCTCATGGCCAAGCAACACTACAAAATCAGCCGCCGCAACTGGAAGCGCGTGCGCCGGAGTGCCGGGGACATGCACGCATTGTTGGTAGAAGACATCTCCGGCCACCGGCTGATCAGTTCATTCGCCCTGCAGGAACGCGAGAGGTCCCGTTTCCTGGGCAAAGCGGAAGACCTGAAGAACAAAACGCTCACCGCCATGTACCGGTGGGCCTACTACAGTTCCACCACCCGGTTTATAAGCAGCCTGAGCCTGGTCGCGGTTCTGGGAATCGGCGGCTATCAATACGTGCAAGGAAGCTTGACCATCGGGGAACTCGCCATGTTCCTTCTCTACAGTGGCCGAATATTGGAACCCATTAGCCGCCTCAACGGATTAAACAACCTCCTCAGCGCAGCTAAACCTTCGGGCGACCGGGTCTTCGAAATCCTGGACCATGAAATTAAAATTGAAAATCCGCCTCAGGCGGTCCCCTTCCCCTCCTCGCCCATATCCGTCAGGTTCAAGGATGTTTCCTTCGCCTATGAAACCCGCCCCGCCATCATAAGCAATTTCAACCTCGAACTGCCGGAAGGCAAAGTTACCGCCCTGGTCGGCCGCACCGGAGCGGGGAAGTCCACCGTGGCCAACCTGTTGCTACGCTATTACGACGTGGGGGAAGGCTCGGTCCTGATCAATCGGCTGGATGTCCGCAAAATCGACCTGACCTCCCTGCGAAGTTCCATCGGCCTGGTGGCCCAGGAACCGTTTCTGTTCGATGGCACAATAAGAGACAACCTGCTGCTGGCCAAAGCGTCCGCCAGCGAGGAGGAATTGTGGCAGGTTTTGCGGGGAGCACACGTACACGGATTCGTAACAAGCCTTCCCGACCGGTTGGATACCATGATAGGGGAGCGGGGCATACGGCTAAGCTTGGGAGAGAAGCAAAGAATTGCCATCGCCCGGGCTCTCTTGAAAAACCCCCCCTTGGTCATCCTGGACGAGGCGACCTCCAGTGTCGATAGCGCCACCGAGAGCAAGATTCAGGAAGCGCTGGAAAACCTTACCTCCAACCGCACCGTTCTCATCATAGCGCACCGACTGTCCACTGTCAGGAAAGCCGATAACATCGTGGTCCTGGGAAGCGGCCGGGTAGTGGAAACCGGCACCCATGAGAACCTGATGCGGCAAAGGGGCGAGTATTACAATTTCTGGAGAATTCAGTACGACGTGGTCGAGGAGCAACCTCCGGCCATGAGCCTTTAATCCCCAACTATCACCCAGCCTTTTTTTTGGCTCTGCTTTTTACCAGGCCGAAATCCTTCTTAATTTTTTGAATCGTGGGGAGCGAAACGCCAAATTTCCTGGAAGCCTCCGTTCCCTTCAACCCGCCTTTTATGGCATTGGCGATATTACGCTTCTGGGCAGGGGTAAGCCGAATCCGTTTCTTTCTCTTCGGCGGTTGCTTGGCCAGATCCCTGAGGGCATTGATGAGGGCCTCGGTGGATTCCAGACCGACTTCTTGGTGCATGGAAGCCAATTTAGCCGCCTTTTCTTCCTCAATTCTTTTTTCCAAGGCAGCAGCTTGGTTCCGTAATTGTTCTAATTCTTTAATTTTATCTGTAATCATGGTGTTTATTAATAAGTGAATAATTGAACTATTTGAACCCCCGGTCCATCATTTCAATTATGGCGACGTAACGGGATTAAATACTTCGTGAAAATACAATTGAGAAGGGAGCATTCCATGGTTTTTAAATTAGGAAGCAATACAATAATTAAAAATTTTTTAAGATATTTTTAATATGTGCTTAATTACATGTGCCCTCTCCAAGTTTCGGCAAATTGATAAGGAACGGCGGGAGAGGTAAGCAAGCGTAGAGGAATGCCTTTCTGCAAAGTAACCCGCATTCAGGGGTGGAGCCCATTTAATTCCTTTAAGAAGGAACGGACGGACCCATCTCCATCCTCCCGCAATTGCACCGGGGATGCGGCCAATTTGTCCAAAACGATGCGGCCCTTTCCATCCCATCTGCCAAAATGCAGTACCCCGGTCGGGCAACTTTGCACACAAGCCGAACAGCGTACACACTGCGGATCCTCCATGGGCAGGCCCTTGTTGGCAAAATTCATAATATCAATTCCCTGGTGGCATACGGAGGTGCAGACATTGCAGGAAATGCATTTCTTTTTATCGGCAAAAATGCGAAAACGGCTAAACCGGGCATAAATGTGCATCAGGGCAGCCAATGGACAGGCAAAACGGCACCAAACCCGACCCGAAAGGTGAAAATAAAATGCCAAACCGAGTACACCGGCCAACCATAGATCAATCAGGTATTTGTAATTGAATACAGGGTAACCGTCCGCCAGGCCGCTAAACCATTTCCCGGCAAAACTGGAAGGGAAGAACCAACCGACAACCCGCAACAGAAACAACGCCAAGGCCGCCGCCAACACGATTTGTCCCACCATGTTCAATCGGTTCCACCACACACCGTGCGGCATTTTGTGCCGGTGGGCGTCACCCAGGGTCTCGGCCAGGGCGCCGCAACTGCATACCCATCCGCAATAGGCTCCCTTGCCCCAGCGACGCACTATCCAGGGGATGATGACAAAGGTCTGAATCAGGGAGAGCACAAGCCATCCCCATATGGGTTGCTCGGTGAACACGTTCCACACGAAAAGGGGCCAGGCCAGGATAAAACCAAAGGCTCTCCAATAACTTTCCCCCGGGAAAAAAGTGTCGCCAATCCACTTGCCCAAACCGGCATCGAACAGGCCGTTGTTTCCCATCCATGGAAGAAAGACGTAAGGAAGCAGAAATAGCGGAATGACCTGAAAAGCCATCAGGGCCAAGGTCTGCCGCCTTACGTAGGGCGTCCGGCGGCGCCGTATCCGCCTGAAGCCGAAGGCTACGACGCAGGTGGAGAATGCCAGGGAATACAAGAACCCGGGATCCCGCGCCGCCTCCATGACGGACCCGAGGAGAGAGGAGGCGTCCGCTGAAAGCAGGTCGAAAGGAAGCCGCTCCCCGTGTTGCAACAGCCCGTTAATCGGCCCCCAGCTTTTCCAGTGGTAGAGAAATACACAGAAAGCGAAAAACAATGCCAAGGCAGACCAGGACTTCAGTCCCCACTCCCCCAAGACGGAAATGCCGGACTTTCTGAAAAATTCCAGGGGAGCTTCACGGCCCGTCATGACGAAAACCGCATCATTGGGCAGCGACTCGGATTTCTTGCCGCCCTTTTCCAAGGTGATCGAATCCGGTCGGATCTCGCGAACGCGGCTTCCCAATTCTACTCGGAGTGACCCGGGCGGATGATGGCCGCGCATGGCGAAGTCGGCCGCGGGATTAACCCGATCAGATGAGGGTTCCTCCACCCCGGTTGGAAAGGTGGGGTCGGCAGCCAAGGCCTCGACCTTCTTCACATTTTCCGGCTTGGGGCGGGAAAATTCGTTTTTCCGGTAGCTCAAGGTGACTTGGGCGCCGCAACACACCAATGCGACCGCCGTCTCCAGGGCCGCGTCACCGCCCCCCACCACAGCCACCTTCTCCCCCATGAAATCCTGGGGATCGTGCAGCCGGTTGGTCACTTTGTCCAAGGTTTCGCCGGGCACGTCGAGCTTGCGGAAATTTCCACTTCGACCTATGGCGACAATAACCTGGAGGGCCCGAATCGGCTCTCCATTCTCGCTGTGAACCAGGATTACCCCTTTGGCGCGTTCGATCCGGTCGATCTTCATTCTTTGGGATGTAACTTTCGCCTCCATCCGTTGTCGTACCAATTCCTCCAACAGATCCTCTTTGACTTTGGCCTTGAATCGAAACGCTCCGGCGGGAGTCATCTCCGTTGGGTAGGTGAAAATGGGTTTTCCTTTTGGAAAATTCTCTACGGTGGAAAATTCCTCAACCGCTTCGAAGAGCTGGAAATCCAACCCGGCCTTCGCGGCCTCTACGGCAGCGGAGAAACCGGAAACTCCTCCTCCGACGATGACCAGGTCCAACACGCCTTCCTTCCCACGCTGAGCCTGAAAACCGGGGTCCCGCAATATGGCCTTTACCGCTCTGGCGCCAGTGTGGGCGGCAAACTTGAGCAGAGGGATCCCGGTCAAATCTCCCACAATTCTCACACCTGGAATGTTGGTTTTGCCGTCCTGGCCGACCACCGGGAGCTTTTCTACCACACCGGCGGGCCACCGGGTATGGAGCCAGCGCGCATATTTTTTCAAAAGAGAAACCATGGGCGGGGAAATAGGGATGGGAGAAAAACCAATTTGGGGGATCTCACCGCCTTCGTCCACTCAATCCGGTTGCACCTTCCTGCGTCGGCGACAGCGAAACCAACTTCCTGATGTTGCGTTCCTCGTTTAAAGCACCACAGAGCACCCATAGGGAGAGATTCCTTAGAATCGTGATCATGATCTTGATCGTGATCGTGATCGCGATCGAAATTCCTGGATGAATTGACCTCGGATCCCGCTTCTCCCAAAAGGCTACGGCAGGACAAGTTGAACAGGATGGACAGGATGTTATGGTGAAAGGAGGGGGGACATTCCTGCCTGTCACGCCGGGAGGCGGATCCCCCATAACCCATAAAACAGGGGGTTGGAAAACCCCCTCTCCTTTATTTCCAGTTGAAAATTCGATCCGTGTTTATCCGTGCTCATCCGTGTAATCCGTGGTTGGTATTCAGTGACTGGTTGCCAGTGCCGAGTGGCTGATGTATTTTTTCTAGTTCTTTGTGCCTTTGTGCCTTTGTGCCTTTGCGCCTTTGCGCCTTTGCGCCTTTGCGCCTTTGCGCCTTTGCGCCTCTGTGTCCTCTGGGTTCTCTGGGTTCTTGTAGGTCTCCCAACCATGAATTTACCGGCTTTTGAGCGCTTTCGAGAATGGGCCCAAAAAACTCGTCGGAGAAAGCGCTCGAAAAAGCCTTTGATCGTGGCAATGGTTATGAGTGAAGGTGCCAGGAACACCCTGCGAAGCATTTGCTACTACCTCGCAGGGACTTCGCAAGAGATCAATCTGAGTTCCGAATTCGCTTACGCTGAGTTCATCGCAGAGCGGAGATCCAGCGAAGTATCCTGGCTTAATATCAAACAGTTATCTGAGCCCCATGCTACGGCAGTTAAGCTCACCTCTACAAGAGCGATATAAGCCATGAAAAATAAAAAATACCACTACATAGCCATCGACATCTCCAAGTCTGACTTGGAAGTGAGAACCCAAAATCACCATTGCAGCTTAAGCAATAACCCCATCGGCTTTAAGGCCTTGGTTGAAATCGCCGGTCGGCAGGATCAACCCCTGGTGGTTTGCGAAGCAAGCGGTGGATACGAACGCTCTATGATAGATTACCTTCATCAAAAGCAAGTAGCAGTGGTTCAGGTCAATCCCAGGCTCATCCGCAACTACGCGCGTAGCGAAGGTCTCAAAGCCAAGACTGATCCCATAGATGCCTTGATGATTCTGGGTTTTGCCCAGGAGAAACGCCTGCAACCAGGCGCTGTCCCCGATCCCAGGCGCCAAAAACTGGCCGCTTGGCTGGATCGAAGAAGTCACCTCACCGAGCAGTTGGCACGAGAGAAGAACCGCATCCAAAACAGTCCGAAGTATATCAAAGGCGATATTGAGTGGATGATCAAACGCATAGAAGTTGTTGATAATCGAATCCGAGACCTCGTTAAAAAGGATCACCAGCTCAGCAAAGAAGCCGGCCTGCTTCAATCGGTTTCCGGAGTCGGCCCGGTCACGGCCTGGACCCTGTTGGCCTACCTCAGTGAACTGGGACAGCTCAAGCGCAATCAAATTGTCGCCCTCGCTGGTATAGCTCCCTACAACAGGGACACCGGCAGGTTCAAAGGCAAACGCAAGATTGAAGGGGGACGAGCCAAAGTCCGGAAATGCCTCTACATGGCAGCCCAGACTGCGGCCATCCATAATCCCGTCATTAAACCATATGTGGAAGGATTAAGAGCCAGAGGTAAACCCTACAAATGCGCTATGGTTGCGGCCATGAGAAAGTTGCTCATCCACCTTCACTTCCTTATGAAAAATCATCAATTAAGCCTTGCTTCGTGACACAGTTGCTCTGTGGTTTATTTCTCCAAGAATTCAAGTATCCTGAAGACCAACTTCCTTCGGGCGGTGATGAAACGTTTTGCAGGACGGGCGGGTCAAAAGCGGAGGCGGTGCTCCCTGCGTTTTCGCTGGGCCGGGGAGAGGTCGGGCACCTGATGAAGAACGTGATCGATTACCCGGCTACGGAGGAGTTTTTCCGCCTCGGATTGCAAGGAACGCCACCGTTCCCAGGCCAAGTCGGGGGCCAGGGCGATGTTCCGCAAAAGACTCACCCACTCCAAGCGTACCCGCTCGATATCCCCATCCTGCAAGGTTCCTTCTCCACTTTTCAATCCCGATTCCTCGTAAGCTTCATAACGCGCAATAACCTCGGCGGCGCCGTCGCCATAATCGAGTGGCAACCCCTTCTCCAGATAACCCTCGAAGGTAGCATTGCCATAGACCAGTCGGCAGCAATTCCCCAGCCGGCTGCTGAAACTCTCAAAATCCTCGAACCGGTGACCCGCGCGCAGGTTTGCCAGATCGTAAACCAATTCGTGAACTTCATAGGAAGGCTCCTCCAAGGCGGCGGCAACGGCCAATCCTTCGCCGTAATTGAAAAAGCTGAAAATAGCGCCTCTCCGGGTCGGCCGGCCTTCCCCGTCAATCAATCCAAGCCGAAACCAGGCCTGGGTCGGCGACAAACCGCCCATGTCACCCGATTCCTGTTCGCGCACGAGGGCGGCAAAGGAGCCGATGTCGTCCACTGCGCGCCGGCGTTTGGGAGCTCCAAGCAAAAATTTGCCGGCTGAATCCTTAACTGCGAACACTTCAGTGTCAGAAAAGTCAATGCGTCCGTAAAGGGTGCCCTTGCGGTCGACGACCTCGACGAGCTTCCCTCCTCCTGTCATCCGGGGAATCTTGGGGAGCACAATCTTTTCAAAGGGATCGTAGTACCAATAGCGGGAGACCCGCCTTCCGCCCTTAGGCTTGAGCGAGGTCATCCGCTTACGCAACCACTTCGTCAAAATGATGTCTTTCTGCCCCTCTTTTTTCGACCAGATGGCCAGGGCGACCTCCCGGCCGTAGATCTTCCCGGGACTCCTCTGCAACAGGCAAACGACCCCCATACCCGCCATTTTCAACGTTCTCGGGTCCGAAAGCGCCGAGATCCAATTTCCATTCCTATAAATCAGGGTATCCCCCAGACGGGTTTTTACAGCGGCTTTTTTGCGTTCCCAAATCCCTTCACTGCTTTGAAACTCCTCGATCAGCCGGCTTTGCTTGGCCTCCCTTCTATTCGCCTCCATGGCCAGGTTTCTCTCCCGGTCCCGCATAAAATTTTCAAGGCCGAGGGGAATGCGCTCCTCGCTGAACAAGCGGTGGGTCAACTGCCGCACCGTTTTCAGGGGGTCATCGCCCAGTCGATGGGCGGCCAGCATCACCCCGATCAGGCTGGGCCAATCGACCTGGCTGACACGATGCAACTTCAGGGGGCTGGCCATGTGGATGCGCGGCTTGTCGGGCGCCACCAGGATGTAGCCCCTCCGGTCCCGTCCACGTCGCCCTGCCCGACCGAACATCTGGAGCAATTCATCCGGCCGAACGCGCACCAAACGATGCCCAACCCGATAGAGCGCTTCCGCCACCAACACCGATCGCATGGAGAAATCAATGCCCGAGGCCAAACCCATGGTGGCCACCACCACCCTCAATTGGCCGGCCTTGGCCAGAGGCTCGATTACACCGGCGCGTTGCAGGTAGCTCAGGCCGCTGTGATGGTAGGAAATGCGGTTTCTCAATAACCGCGACAGGCTCCTCCCGGCCAGCCGACGCTGCTCCGGAGTGAGCAAGAGTTCCTCATCGACCGGAATTTCCCGGGAAAGCTGCCTGGCGATGGTCTCGGCCTCATTCCGGTGGGGGGCAAATATGATCAGTGGTCCCAGGTTGGCCACCAGGGCTTTGCTCACGACGCGAGGCCAAAATCCCCGCACCCGGGCCGGCACTTTGATTTTCAATCCCTCGACCAAAACTTCTTCCTGGGGCACCGACCGCTGCAGGCGCCGAACCAGCGCCGCATCCCGGCCGAGTCGATTCAGCCAGGCCACGATGTCCTGCGGATTGGAAACACTCCCGCTCATGAGCAGGATCTGGCTGGCCCGAGGGGACATGGCAATGGCCAGCTCGTAACTTATTCCGCGAACCGGGTCGGCCAACATCTGGTACTCGTCTATGACCAAAAGGCCTGGGCCCTTCCCCTGTAGAAAATGCCGTTTTTGGGTTTCGAGAGTGGCGACCACAACCGATGCCTCTTCATTTTCCACGATATCCCCGGTGCAAATACCCACATCCCAACCGCGGGCCCTCCATTCCATCAACTTGTCATTGGCCAGAGCCCTGGTGGGAACCGTGAAGACAGCCTGTTTGCGCAACCCCTGCTCGACCAGCAACTCGAAGATATAGGTTTTACCGGCACCGGTGGGCGCATGTACCACGACATCTTTCCCGTCAACCAAATGCCGCACCGCCTCCTGCTGCCACAGGTCGGGAACTATGAAGTCGGTACGCAGTGATGTTTTCAGGAGAGGTCCTCTCAATGGAAATTGTTTGGGTTGATAACTTCAAAAAATATGAAAGATTTTTCCGCCGATTCCCATACTAAGATTATCCCTTGACCATTGGTTGAATCGACCTTTACACAGTGAAACTCAAGTCGAAATATCACTTTGAGCAGGCTTGCCGCAACCTATGGAATCCAGGAAACAGTCCAAAGACGGAAATACCCATACCAGGACTATCGAGGTCATCAACAAAATGGGTATCCACGCCCGTCCTGCCGCCAGGATTGTGCGCCTGGCCAATAAATACCAAAGCGAGGTCTATGTGGAACGGGGCAGCGATTTGGTAAATGGAAAAAGCATAATGGGCCTTATGATGCTGGCGGCAGAAAAAGGTTCCCGTTTGAAGTTCATAGCCAGCGGCGAAGATGGAGCCGAGTTGCTCTCCGAAATGAATTCCCTGTTCAAACGGAAGTTCGACGAAACCTGAGAGGGGGAAAAGGGGTCAAACGCAAAATGTTGAAATCTTCCTCTACTTCCCTCCACCAATTAGATTTTAACATTTTGCGTTTGACCCGAATGGCGCTTAGTTAAGCACGTTTGAGAGGTCAAGTATGGACGCCAGTCGGGGTCATGCCGTAGAAAAGTGATGCCTTACGGAAGAAAAAGGGTCAGGTCTTAAAAACTGTATTCCGTTGCACTCCATACACTTTTACAAGACGACCGACCCCGTAAGGCATAACTTTTTACGTCTTGACCCCTTCCTTTTCCGAGATGATAGAAAATTCCAAACCCCGCTTAACTAAGTGCCATTCGCGTTTGACCCCTTTTTCCTGGGATCGGGAGATTACAGGCCGTAAAACGCTTCGGTATTCCCCTGGCTGATGGAGGCAAACTCGTTTTCCCGCACTCCCAGGAGGCGGCTGCAGTAACGCGCAGTTATGGCGGCGTAGGCGGGCTGGCAGGGCTTTCCCCGGTGGGGGACGGGGGCGAGGTAGGGGGCATCGGTCTCAACCATGATCTTTTCCAATCCCTGAACTTTGACCGCCTCCCGCACCTTCCCGGCTGCCTTGAAGGTTACGATGCCGGTAAAGGACCCGCGACCTCCCCGCCTGTTTATTTGCCTGATGGCTTCGCCGTCCTCCACGAAACAATGAAAGACGACGCGTTCCCAATTCACCCCGGAGACATCGATTTCCTCGATACAATCCCAATAAGCTCCCCTCGAGTGGATTACAACAGGACAGTCCAAGCGGCGGGCCTGCTCCAACTGACTGCGAAAGGCCTGACGCTGGAGAACTTTAATGGAGGCGGCTTTATCGGGATCCCCGGCAGGCAACCGGAAGAAATCCAGCCCAATTTCCCCCAGGGCCACGGGCCGATGCCGCGATAATTGGAAGTATCCGGGCACTTTACCGACTTGCCGCTCCCAATCATCTCCCACCTCCGACGGATGAAGGCCCACCGTGTAATAGATCGTCCCGGGAAAACGTTCGGCGAGCATTCGGGAAATATCCCAGTCGGCCTCGCTCGTGCCCACTGTAATCATTCGGGCTACCCCGGCATCTTCTGCCGACTGCAACGTCTTTTCCAAGGCGGCCTTCTTGTGGAAGCCGTCGAGGTGACAATGACTGTCGATAATGGAATTCGGTTCGCCCATGCTGAGCCAAAGTGCCGACCCCATTCCCGAAAATCAATCCTGAAGGGAGGAGAGAGGGGCTCCATCTCCTCCCATCGAGGAGGGAACGGAGCCGAAGATTGCGGGGTGGTGACGATAATCTTTTGACCTCCGGGGAAGAACCCATCTAATACCCGCCCATTCCAAAGACCGAAATTCGTTATGGAAAACATCATCATATTGGGAACCGGCTGCGCCGGCCTCACCGCTGCCATTTACGCGGCCCGGGCCAATTTGAATCCGCTCGTTATCGAAGGCGATTTGCCCGGAGGTCAACTCACCACCACCTCGGACGTGGAGAACTTCCCGGGATGGCCCGACGGAATCGACGGTTACACGTTGATGGAGAACCTGCGCAAACAGGCAGCCCGGTTCGGAGCGCGTTACGAACTCAACTGGATAGAGTCGGTGGATTTTTCCGGGGATATCAAAATCCTTAAAGGAGGTGAAAAAACCTACCGGGCCAGGACCGTCATCGTTGCCACCGGCGCTTCTCCGCGATTGCTGGGCCTGGATTCCGAGAAAAAGTTGTTTGGCACCGGGGGCGTTTCCACCTGCGCCACCTGCGATGGCCCATTTTACCGCGGCATGGATGTGGTGGTGGTCGGCGGAGGTGATTCCGCCTGTGAGGAGGCGCTCTTTTTAACCCGCTTTTCCCCAAAAGTCACCCTGGTCCACCGGCGCGACCAACTCAGGGCATCGAAAATCATGGCGGACCGTGCTCTGGCCAACGACCAGATCGAGCCGTGCTGGAACTCGGTAGTCGTCGAATTCGAGGGGGCCGGGAAAAACGCCGTATCCGGGGTCCGGGTCAGGAACGTCATAACCGGTGAAGAAAAAAGCATCCCCTGCAAGGGAGCCTTTATCGCCATCGGGCACATCCCCAATACCCAAGCCTTCGCTTCCCACCTCGACACCGACGAAAACGGCTACTTCGTGCCCTTGCCCGGCAACCAGGTCCGCAGCAATGTGGAAGGCGTCTACGTGGCGGGGGATTGCGTTGACCATGTCTACCGGCAGGCCATAACGGCTGCCGGAATGGGTTGTATGGCCGCAATGGAGGCAGAACGCTGGTTGGCCGAACGCCCGTAAGATTGAGAGAATTTTTCTCCTAAAGGGTTGCTTTTGGGAACTAATAGGCCTTTCTTATTGTTACTTAGTCTCATTATCATGCAAAGCGGTCGCCAGAAATTACAAAATCTACACGAGGCCTTGCTCCGAAAGGGCCTGCGTTCCACCCGGCAACGGGAGGTCGTCTACGGGGTTGTTTCCCGGGCCAAGGACCATCCAACGGCGGAGGAAATTTTCTCCAGGTGCAGGGCAGCAATGCCCACCATTTCCATTGCCACGGTCTACAATTGCCTGGAGACCCTGGTGGAGTGCGGCCTCATTCGGCAGGTAAATTTCGACCGCGAGTCCTCCCGCTACGAACCGGCCCTCGTCCCCCACGCCCATTTTTTCTGCGATGAAACGGGTAAAGTGACCGATGTGGAATTGCCCAAAAAGGTGTTGGAAGGCTTGAAAGGCCTGGTTCCCGAGTCTTTTTCCGTATCGGAGGTGGAGCTCAATTTTCGAGGGAAGCAGTCGAAACTACCCCCCGGCATAGCCGTGAAATAACCTGAAGCACTGGAATTGTATGCGTTCATTAGAAGTCGACAGTCTGACCGTTTCGATCGAGGGCAAGCCGATCCTCAACAACCTCTCTCTCAGCCTGCCCAAGGGCGAAGTTCATGCCATCATGGGTCCCAATGCATCGGGCAAGTCCACTTTGGCCAAAGCTTTGGCCGGACACGAGGATTACGTCATTTCCTCCGGGGCAGTGGTGATGGACGGGGAAAACCTTCTGGATTTGGAAGTGGACGAGCGCGCCCGCGCCGGACTCTTCATGGCCTTTCAATACCCGGTGGAAATTCCCGGGGTGAGCATTGCCAATTTTATTCGCGCCGCCCTGAACGCCCGGCAGGGGAAGGGGGACTCATTCGATGCCATTACCTACTACCGGCGTTTGTACCGGGAGATGGACCGGCTCGGGATCGATCGCAAGTTCAGCGGCCGTTCGGTCAATGAGGGGTTTTCCGGCGGGGAGAAAAAGCGCTGTGAAATCCTTCAGATGGCCATGCTCGAACCCAAGTATTGTGTTCTTGATGAAACCGATTCCGGCTTGGACATCGATGCCTTGAAAATCGTCGCTACGGGTATCAATGACATGCGCGGAGACGATCGGGGAATCCTGGTCATCACCCACTACCAACGATTGTTGAACCACATCATTCCCGATTACGTGCACGTCATGGTGGACGGCCGCATATTTAAAACCGGGGACAAGTCGCTGGCGCTCGAAGTGGAGGAACGCGGTTACGATTGGATCAAGGAGGAAATGGCCGCCGGGGTGTAGCCCAGCCACAACAGAAATTTACCATGAAAAACGAAAACGCCATCAACATAGATCGGGAAAAAGGCAATTTCCACTACGATACCACCTATGAATTCGATGCGGGCGTAGGCCTGAACAAAAGGGTGGTCAACTACATTGCGGACGTGAAGGATGAAGACGATTGGGTTCGCGCCTTTCGCCTGAAAGCTCTCGATATCTTCAATGCGAAACCCCTGCCAACTCACTGGGCCACGAAGGACCTGGAGAATATCCACTTCGACAAATTCCGCTATTACCTCTCAAAAGGACAACAACCCAGCCGAACCTGGGACGAGGTACCGGATGATGTAAAGGAGACCTTCGAACGCCTGGGAATCCCCGAACAGGAGCGCGCTTTCCTGGCCGGGGTGGAGGCTCAGTTCGACAGCGAGGCCGCCTATTCCCGCATGAAGGAAGACTTGGCCAAGGACGGCGTCATCTTCGTGGGGTCAACGGAAGGGCTGAAACGGCATCCGGAAATTTTTCGCAAATTTTTCGCCAAGGTCATCCCCATTGCGGACAACAAATTCAGCGCCTTGAACAGCGCGGTTTTCTCCGGCGGCAGTTTTATTTATGTTCCACCCGGGGTAAAAGTGAGGCAGCCTTTGCAGGCCTACTTCAGGATCAATGCGGAAAGTTTCGGGCAGTTTGAGCGCACTTTGATCATCGCCGATGAGGGAGCGGAAGTCACCTACATGGAAGGGTGCACGGCTCCAAAATTTGAAACCACCACCCTTCACTCGGCCGTGGTTGAGCTGGTGGCCCTCAAGGGAGCGAAAATCCAATACATTACCGTGCAAAATTGGAGCTCCAATGTGTTCAACCTGGTTACCAAGCGAGCCAGAGCGGAGGAAGAGGCCGAAGTGAAGTGGATCGATTGCAATATCGGGTCTCGCCTCACCATGAAATACCCGGGAGTAATCCTCAAGGGTCGGCGGGCACGCGGTGAAGTTCTATCCATAGCCCTGGCCGGAGACGGGCAGCATCAGGACACGGGCGCGAAGATGATCCACGCGGCCGATGAAACCACCAGTAACATTATCGCCAAGAGTATCTCAGTGGGAGAAGGACGTTCCACCTATCGCGGCCAGGTCCACATACCCAGGCGCCTGCGCGGTTGCAGAAACAACACGGAATGCGATGCCCTGCTCATCAACGCCAACAGCCGCACCGATACCTATCCGGCCATAACGGTTCGCGGGGACCACAACTCGGTCCAGCACGAAGCCAGCGTTTCCAAAGTCAGCGCCGAACAAATTTTTTATCTGATGCAACGCGGCATGAGCGAAAGTGAAGCCATGAGTTTGGCCGTAAACGGATTTGTCAACGACCTGGTTAAACAATTCCCCATGGAGTACAGTGTCGAACTCAAGCGCCTGATCGACCTCGAGATGGAGGGGTCGGTGGGTTAACCGTTAAAACGGACTTTGCCGCGTCATGCCCCCTGCCACAACGGTGAACCCTGGTTCCGAGATCCTGACCGAATCTGTTTTCGAACATTTTCAAGGCCGTTATCCCGATCTTCCACCCTGGTTGCTGCAACAAAAGCGGCAATGCTGGAAGGAGTACCGGTCCCTGCCCTTGCCCAATCGCAAAATGGAGTCCTGGCGCTTCGCCAATTTGAGGGGTTTGGGAGCGGATTCCTTTCGTTTGGCCAACCCCATAAACGGTCGTTCCAGGGCAGACTTGGCTGCCCGATCGCAGGATCTCGACGCTTGCGCCGGGAGGCTGGTCTTCGGCAATGACGACTTGCTGGAAATATCGCCCCTGTCTCCGGAACTGACGGAAAAAGGGGTGATTTTCGAACCGTTGCAAACGGCATTTTCCAAGCACTCCGAAATCCTGGAAGAATTCTACATGGCTCAGGAATCGGCTCTGGGATCGGAAAAATTTGCCGCCCTTCACGCCGCTCTGAATCGCAATGGCTCCCTGTTGTACGTTCCGGAAAAGGTGGAAATCAGGCTCCCCTTGGTCAGTCGCCATTGGGCCAGCGGGGAAAACACCGCCGTGTTTCCCCATACCCTCGTCATTGCCCGGGACCAGGCGCGGGTGGTATTTGTGGATGTATACCGTTCCACCGAGGCTTCCGCCAGACAGTTCGCCTGCGGGGTGAGCACCCTGTATGCCGGTTGCGGCGCCGAGGTGGAGTATCACTACATCCAGAATTGGAGCGAACGCTCCCTCAGTTTCAATACCCTTACCGCTATAGCTCATCGGGATTCACAAATACGCGCCTTTGGCATGAGCCTCGGCAGTAAATATTCCCGATGCGAGGGCCATTCCATTATTGAAGGACCCGGCAGCAACGCGGAATTGTACGCCATGACCCTGTCGCATCTGGACCAGGAAATCGACCAACGTACCCGGCAAACGCACCGGGCGCCCCATGCCCGTTCCAACCTCCTCTACAAAAACGCCCTTCTCGATTCTTCGAAATCCATTTTTTCAGGTCTCATCAAAGTCGACAAAGCAGCCCAACGGACCGACGCCTACCAGACCAACCGGAACCTGCTGCTCAATCCGAAGGCAGAGGCAAATTCTCTGCCCGGCCTGGAGATCCTTGCTAACGACGTGAAATGCAGTCACGGCGCTACCACCGGCCAACTGGATGAAAACCAACTTTTCTACTTTCTGGCTCGCGGGATCGGGAAACGCACTGCCCAAAAACTACTGGTTTTCGGGTTCTTCGAGGAGGTTCTGGAAAAAATTGATAACCGGGAATTGGCAGAATTCCATCGGCGGCTGGTCCAGGATAAATTCCAAAGCTCCTGAAACCGTTTAAAACCACTCAAACACCCCACCCGATCCCTTTCACCTCCAGCCTCCATGCCCGAACAAATTGTCCTCAACCGCAATGTTGAAGCTCGGATCATACCGGAAGGGAACCAACTGGTCATCCCCGCTGGAACATCCGTTACGGTAACGCAACAACTCGGGGGAACCTTTACGGTGGTTTCCCGATATGGAATGAGCCGGATAGCCGGTTCCGACGCCGACGCTCTGGGTTTGGACATCCCGGAGACGGCCCGGAAACAAATTAAGGAAGCGGCCGTAGCCGGCCCCTTGCAGGAATCCGCCATTTGGGAACAACTCAAATCGGTCTACGATCCGGAAATACCGGTGAACATTGTAGACCTCGGATTGGTTTACTCTTGCGAAAAGGATGAGCAAAAGGACGGCACCCATCACGTGGACGTGAAAATGACCTTGACGGCGCCGGGCTGCGGCATGGGGCCGGTCATCGCCGAGGATGCCCGTTCAAAGATCATGACCTTGCCCGGAGTGTCCAACGCCAAGGTCGAGGTAGTCTGGGATCCCCCCTGGAACCAGGACATGATTTCAGAAGAGGGTAAAATGATCCTGGGATTGGTTTGACCCCACCGCGAATTGCACTGGAATTTTCGCCCATATCCCTTTTCATTGTGCTCCATGTCTGAGGAACAGAATTCAAAGAGCCCCTCTCCACTCGGAGAAATGGTGCAAAAGAAATTTCTCCAGGAACGGAGGATCTTCCTTTGGGGGGAGGTAAACGACAAGTCGGCCAAGGAAATCACGGAAAAGCTGCTTTACCTGGAGTGGACCGATCCGGGCAAGGAGATCTCCTTCTACCTCAATACTCCCGGTGGAAGCATTATTGCCGGAATGGCTATCTACGACACCATGAAGCTCATTTCCTCCCCAATATCCGTGATCGTAACCGGTATGGCAGCCAGTATGGGATCGATCCTGCTTTGCGCTGCAGCCCCGGGAAAACGCAAGCTTTTCCCTTATGCCAGGGTACTCATTCACCAACCTTTGATCCATGGCCGTTTCCAAGGTCCGGCCGTCGATATCAATATCCAGGCCCAGGAAATGGAACGCACCCGGGAAGAGTTGAACAAGATCCTGGCCGAGTCTTCCGGTCAAAGTATCGAAAAGATTACCGAGGATACCGACCGCGACTTTTACATGAACGCGGCCGAGGCCATCGATTACGGGTTGGCCGACGCCATTGTGGAAAGCATCTAGTGTGCCGTCTCTTAAATTAATCACCACAGAGACCACAGAGGACACAGAGGGGTAAATAGGCCAAAGCCTCTATCTTGATCGAGATCGTGATCATGATCGTGATCGAAAATCACCCAGGATTTACCTCTCGCAAAGATCGCCAAGAACGCAAAGAGGCGCCTCCGGCGCTATCATCCGGCGTTTACGCCAACGGCGTTAAATTCCAGAGCCCAGCGTCGCGTAGCCCACGCTGGGTTGCCGATCACCCATATGACCGAACCCCAACGGGGTTCCACAATGAATCAACATTCCATCCGGCAGTTACAGCGGAAAATATCCGTCACTTGTGTGAACGAATTGTCAGACTTGCCCGCTTGTCACCGGCCCGGAGCGGGTTGCCCTTTCTTCCGCCGTGGTGGCGCCGAAACCGGGATTCAGGCGCCCTTGCCGGAAATCTTTTTCAGGGTGTCATGATAGGCGTCGACTCCCTTGGCAATAGCCTCGGCCAGTTTTTTGCGGTGCCAGGAGGATTGGATTTTCTTGGCCTCGGTACGGTTGCTGAAGAAGCCCCCTTCAATCAGGAGTCCCGGACAATTCAACCCGCTCAACATGGAAAACCGAGCCTGTTTCAACCCTCTATCGACCCCCCCCATCGATTGAACCAACTGGCGCTGAATGTTAAATCCAGCCAGGGTGTTCCATGAGTCGAAACGGTTGGCGGGGCGCAGTTTCAAGTCGGTTGCATTGAGTTTGTTTCGGTAGGTGGAGGGCTGGCCCAAAGGGGTAAACACATAGGTCTCAATGCCATGTACGGAAGGCTTGGGGACCGAATTGAAATGCAGGGACAAAAACAAATCCGCATTCACATCGTTCGCATATTTGAAACGATTGCTGAGTTCCACGTACCGGTCCGAGTGCCGGGTCATCAATACCTGATAACCCCTGGCTTGCAGGATGTCCTTCAGCTTCAGGGCCAAATCCAAGGCCATATCCTTCTCCTTCATGCCCAGTTCATCGTTCATGCACCCCGGATCTCTTCCACCGTGACCGGGATCGATTACAATTCTTTTCAATCTCGGTTTGGAGGTGAAGACCTGCGGTGTGAGCAAGGGTCGAATTACCTTGTTCATATCCAGGGTGGAGAGGTACAACTTCCCCTTGCTACCCGCCACGGCATACCCCAGATAAACCTTGAAATTGTTGAACAGCATGACCCGGCTGTTTTCGCTGAATTTAAGGGTGGTCCATCGGCTTGAAAGCGTGCCGTCCTTTCGGTCGCGGGATTGCTGGTAACGCATTCCCAACTTTCCGGCTACGGATCTCAGCTCAATATAGGGCCTTTCGTAGATGACGGCATCCGTCTGGCTGGGAGGGAGATCAGCCTCTAAACCCGATGGCGGCAGGCACACCTTCAGCGCCATGCAGAGGAGCGGGAGCACCCACCTGAAGCGCGCCTTGGCCAGGATCATATGCCCATCGCAGATCACTCGAAATTCAATTCTCCTGTTCGCGTTCGTTGTACTTGAAAACCCGCTGATTCTCCGGAAGGGGAGACACCATGGTGTTGATAAATCGCCCAGCCAGCCGCGCCTCGGTATCCTGATGGCCGATGTGGTCGAGATCCCCGACGGCGCGGGCTATGGTCTCAAATCCCAAATCCTTGTGTTCAATCTCCCTGCCGCGAAACATCAGGGTCAACTTTACCTTGTTCCCCCGGCCCAGGAATTCCTCGGCATGCTTTATTTTGGTAAAATAATCATGATCCTCGATCCGCACCCGGAACTTGACTTCCTTGACCTTGTGCCTCGTCCGCTGAGCCTTGGCGTCCTTGCCTTTTTTCGATTGCTGGTAGCGGTATTTGCCGAAGTCCAGTATCCGGCAAACCGGTGGTTTGGCCGAAGCGGATATCTCCACCAGATCCAGGCCGAGTCGCCTGGCCATGGACAAGGCCTCCTTGGGAGGCATTATGCCTATCTGCTTGCTATCGGGACCAATAACCCGAATCTTACGAGCCCGAATTCTTTCATTTTTCCGGATTCTCGGAACCCATTTCCGCCTGGGTCGGCCACCTCTCCTGGGCATTAACGGTTGACCTCAGTCAAGTTAGGGACGCACTCCGCGCGATCCGGGGGAATTTCGAAAATAACCATATAAAACCATTTTACCAATAGGTAAGGCGTTTTGGCGATCCTGATCAAAGGCGTTACTGCGTTATCGAATTCCATTTAATGGCCGATGGATGGGAAAATGTAACCTTGTTCAATGTAGATCAGGCTCGATGATGGCAAGCCCAATCCCGTGAGCTTTAACATTTTGTGGAGAATTTACACATTGAAACTCTCCCCGCAGGAGCAACTGGACTTGGCGTTGGGATTGGCAAATTTGAATCCGCCGCCTACCAGGGCATGGGAGTATTCCAGGGTCGTTCCCTTGAGGTAAAGCGCGCTCTTGCAATCCACCACTACCTGGGAACCGGCCGATTCCACCAGAATATCCCCCCGCCTGTAATCCCGCACGAAATCCAACTTGTAAGAGAGCCCATTACAGCCCCCGCCCGATATCCTTACGCGCAAAACCGCGTCTTCCGGTTCAACGGCCAGTAATTCGCTCAACTTATCACCGGCGGATTGGGTTAGCCGGATCAATTGTTCATTACCTGATCGAACACCTTGGGGCAGGGTTTTCATTTTACTCAGGGTTGAATAGGGTTGGGGAAGGGGTCAATTCTTAAAACGGATAAACCTTCGCGCCACTTCCAGCGCGGCGGCAAAACTGGAGCTGTCGGCCCTATCCTTTCCCGCGATGGAATAACCGGTTCCGTGGTCCGGACTGGTGCGGATGAAGGGCAACCCGAGGGTAACGTTTACGGCGTGCTCGAATTCCAGGGTCTTTACCGGAATCAATCCCTGGTCGTGGTAGAGGGCCACAATTACATCGAATTGGCCTTGCAAGGCCCTCCAAAAAAGGGAATCAGCCGCCTGGGTGGGGGATAGACCGGGGTATTTCCGCCTCAAATCATCCAGTAGAGGATCGATCCATTCGCATTCCTCCATCCCGAGAAGCCCCTTTTCACCCGCGTGGGGGTTGAGCCCGCAAACCCCAATCCTGGGCTTGGCCGCACCATACACTCGCGACAACAGGTCCGCCTGTGCCACGGCGCGGATCAACTTTACCGGGGACAATTCGTGGGAAACCTCGTGCAAGGGTATATGCCAAGTGGCCAGCACGACCTTCAGTCGGCGGCCCACGAATCCCATTACCGGAGTCCCCCTCCATTCAGCTGCGAAAAATTCGGTCTGGCCGGGAAACCGGAAGCCGATGGCCCGGATGTTTTCCTTGCTCACCGGGCCGGTCACGGCGGCCGCGTAGTGGCCGGCCCGGCAACCACGGGCAACTTCAATCAGCGCTTCGCGGGCAATAAGGCTGTCCTCCTTTTTCGGTTTCCCCGGGACGGCGTGGTAGTCGCCCCTCCCCAGTCCATGCCCGCAATAACCCAAGGCCCGCAAGGATGCCACCCAGGGCTCACTACCAAAAAAGATATATCCTTTCCGGTCTCCCGGGTGGGTGCGGGCCCAGTTGTAAATGACTTCCGGTCCGACTCCGGCCGGGTCCCCCGATGTAATGGCAATCGGTTTGAAATCTTCCCGCTGCTCACGCATCAAGGTGCAAGGCCCCTCACTTGAACAACTCCAATTGCGGGTCTCTCAGCAAATCGTAGTTTTTCATGATGCGCAGGACCTGCAATATATCCGATTTCTGATAGTTCTGGTTGATTTCGACCCGGGCCAAAATATCCAACAACATGGACCGAAAGGAAATAATACCGTCTACCCCCTTTTCTTTGAGGAGTTCCATGCTCTGTTCCCGGTAGGGGTTTTCCGTGGGCAATCCAGGCAATACAAGAATCTTGAGCAGGTCGTCCTCCTCTCCCTTCGCTGCCAAACTAAACAGGGCGCTGATTTGTTTTACGACCTGCTTCTCCAGAAAGCGGAAAATCTCCGGGCTGCTCCTCAACTTCGATGGCGTAAACCTCAAGGTATGCCAACCTTTCACCACCACCACCGCCTTGTGAATGTAGCGCAACTCACTGGAAAACAACATGAAATCCGGCCGTCGTGAAGGCGTTGAATAAGACGGATTGAAGACCAGCAAATCAATTTCCTCATCCCTCCTCTTCTTTCGCGATTGAACCCGGTATTTGCGCAGTTGACGCACCAAAAAACCATTTTGCTCAAAATACTCCCGCACTATATTCTCATCAACGGACGACATCGCGCTCAATTCCTCATTCCCAGAAAAATAACTCCTCCCCCCAGGCATTGACCACCCAAAAATAATTCACCACAGAGAACTCATTTTCCTTGGCCAAGGCTCCTGCGTGACAGGGAGGACACAGAGAGGTTTAAAAAGCGCCAAAGTCTCTATCTTGATCATGATCGTGATCGTCATGGAAATTGAAACATGGATGAACAGGATAGACAGGATGCTATGGTAAATTGAGGGGGCTCTACAGGAATTCAAATATCTCAAATGCCAATTCATTCCTCTAAAATGTCTACCGTTTGTGTGAACAAATTAACGGAACATGACCCTGGCTGGCGCCGTTCGGGGCACGCGGTCCACCCCGGAACCGATCAGCCCCGGGCGCCGTATTGGGTCAGGATTTGCTTCACCAGGGCTGGATCGATCCGACTTTTCGTAGAGGCTTCTCCAATGCGTTTCAATACTACGAAACGCAACTTTCCCCGCCTTATCTTTTTGTCCCGCAACATGGCTTGGATCACTTTCCCGACCGCGACAGGTTTACGAAATTTCACCGGCAATTGGTAGCGGCCGACCAGGGAACGGATCCGGGCCAACGCAGCTCTATCGATGTTTCCCAACCTGTGGGACAACTCTCCGGCCAAGACCAGGCCAAGCCCTACCGCCTCACCGTGTTCATAGTCCCCGTACCCCGCGGCATTTTCGATGGCATGGGCAAAGGTGTGGCCCAAATTGAGCAAAGCGCGCCCTCCCCTATCGGCTTCTTCCCTCTCGTCGGCTCCTACCACGGCCGCTTTTATTTCACAATTACGCCGTATGATGGAGGGCAATTCCACGTGGCCGGCATGTACCTCATCCAGGTTTTCCAGCCACTCGAACAGAGAGGCGTCCCCCAACAAACCATGCTTTATGATTTCCGCGATTCCACAGTTGAATACCCTTCGGGGAAGGGTCTCCAGGAACCGGGTGCTGGAGAAAACCGCTTTGGGTTGCAAAAAGGCGCCGACCAGGTTTTTGCCCGACGGAAGGTTGATGCCCGTTTTTCCACCTACTGAACTGTCCACCATCGACAGCAAAGTCGTCGGGACCTGGTAAAAATCGATCCCCCGCAAATAGCTGGCCGCGGCAAAGCCGGAAATATCCCCAATGACCCCTCCTCCCACGGCAAATAAACAACAACTGCGGTCAAATTTGAGTCCGGCCAAAAAGTCGTAGATTTCCGATAACCGGGAAAGGCTCTTGGTGGTCTCTCCGGACGGGAGCGGCAAAACGTGCCCGACAGCTTGCAGCGATTGCAAAAACCCCTGGTGGGCGGCGGCAAAGCCCTCATCGAGGATGAACGCCGATCTCCTGTTCTCCCGGGCCAGGGCGCCGGCCGTTTCAAGGACCCCCTCGGCCGCACCGGGGCCAATCCGGATGGGATAGCTCCGGCGGCCCAAATCCACTTCTACAAATATGTCCCGGCCCGCCATTACGCGGTCTCTTTCTTCATGCCGAAGACGGCGTTGACGTAATTTTCCACCGTAAAGGGCTGCAAGTCGTCCGGCTGTTCACCCAAGCCCACGAAGTAAATCGGCAACCCCAATTCCCCATAGATCCCGGCCAGGGCGCCGCCCCGGCTGGTTCCGTCCAGCTTTGTCACGATTAACCCGGTCAGTTCAATCGCCTCGTGAAACTTCCGCGCCTGATCGATGGAATTCGAACCCAGGCTTCCGTCAATCACCAGCCAGCGGTGATGGGGCGCGGCGGCGTCCTTTTTCCGAAGCACCCGGACCATTTTTTTCAATTCTTCCATCAAGTGGGCTTTATTGTGCAAGCGGCCCGCCGTATCCAGAAGGAGGAAGTCGTGCTCTCGGATCCGGGCCGCCTCGTGCGCGTCAAAAGCGACTGCGGCAGAGTCGGCTCCGCGTTTGCTCGACACCAGGGCGATCCCCAAACGATCCGACCAGGATTTCAACTGTTCATTGGCGGCGGCCCGGAAGGTGTCGCATGCAGCCATCAGGACAGAATACCCGGCTTTCTTGTAGAGGCGCCCCAGCTTGGCGGTGGTGGTCGTTTTTCCACACCCGTTTACTCCCAATAACATGACCACCTCGGGCGACCCTTGCGGAGCGTCGAGGCTTCCCTCCGCTCCGTCCAGAATCCGCTTGAGGACGCGGGAACCGATTTCGGCCGCATCCCTGCCGCGCAATCCCTTCTCCTCCCTGTAAACCCGCTGGATTTCCTCCATGATTTCCATCGTAGTCGCGACGCCGAAGTCGGCCCCGTACAAGGCCTCTTCCAGCACTTCGAGGGATGCTGCATCGAGCTTCCTGCTCCGGAATATACTTCCTGCAGCGCCGAACAGGGAGTGGGTCGTCCCGGCCAATCCGGACCTGAATTTGTCAAATAGACCGAACATGGTTCCGGATTTGAATCACCGTTCCACGGCCTCCCGAAGAGGCCGCTGAATGGTTCCCTTCATTTTATCCAGTATGCCGTTGATAAAGCGCTTGGAATCCGGACTGGAAAACAGCTTGCTCAGATCAATGGCCTCATTGATCGATACGATGGGCGGAATGTCCAGGCGGATCAACAACTCGTAGATGGCCAACCTCAAAATGGAAAGGTCCATCTTGGCGATGCGGTCGAAATCCCAATTTTCAGCATAGGTTTTAATATGGTCATCGATGGTATCCTGGTTCTCCAGCACCCCATAAATCAACTCCTCGGCAAAACCGTAATATTGCCGTTTCCGTTCTTTTTCGGCAAAGAAGAATTGCAACTGCAGGGCCAAATCGTCCGGCGGGTTTATTTCACAGGCATAAAGAAACTGCAGCGCGGTGATGCGGTTTTTCCGCCTTTTCGATGTTCTGTTACCCATGGCGAACTGTGATTTGCTTGCGTATTCGGGCCATCTGCAGGGCAGCTTCGGCAAATTCCCGCCCGCGGTCCAGCCGACCCGCGGCCCGATCGAGGGCTTGGTCCAGAGTATCGGCAACCAGGATGCCATTGATGACCGGGACGGACCCCTTGAGGGCCACCAAGTGAAGGGCATGGGAGGTGGAATGGGCGAGAATTTCAAAATGGGCAGTCCCTCCCCGCAGCACAACCCCGAGAGCCACACAACAGTCGAACCGTCCACTTTCGGCCAGCATCCGGATCCCCCAGGGCACTTCGTTGGATCCGGGAACCCGCATCACCTCGATATTTTCTTCCCTGACGCCGGCCTCGCCAAGGACGTCCAAAGTTCTCTGCAAAAGCGGTTCCACCACCGGGGGATTAAACCGCGCACAAACGACCCCAAAGGCAAACGGGCTGCCATCGATCGAATCAAACTCCGGGTTCAATTTGCTCATGCCAATACAAGGAACGGGTAATTAGCGGGGGTCAGTTCAATGCCACTTGCTCGACAATTTCAAGGTTGTAACCATCGAGGGCTACCACATTTCGAAGGGTACTGTAGAGAAGCCGGATTTTCCTGAGACCCAAAGCCACCAGGATTTGCGCGCCAATCCCGTAATCCCTGAAATCCATGTCCGACCTCCCCACCCCGCCCCGGTCACCTCGACTCTCCAGGGCCAATCCTCTCTTGGCCTGCTCCATGTAAAGCACCACTCCACGGCCCTCCCGGGAAATTTTCTCGAAAGCAGCCCGCAAATTCAAAAAACCGCCCCCCTGCAAGTCCCGAAAAACATCCTGCAACACGTTTTCGCTCTGCACGCGGACCAGGGTGGGTTCACCCGACACCTCCCCTTTGACAAAGGCAAGGTGATGCCTGCCGTCAATTTTGCTGCGGAAAACATACATCTCAAATTCCCCGAAGGCGGAGCGAAAGGGTTGCCGGGCCACCTGTTCCACCAGCTTCTCCCGTTTATGACGGTATTCGATGAGGGAGGCGATGGATATCAAGGGCAGGTTGAAACGATGCTTGAATTCCACCAATTGGGGAAGCCGGGCCATTGTGCCGTCTTCATTCACCACTTCACACAAGACACCGGCGGGAAACAAACCGGCCAATTGGGCCAAATCGACCGCGGCCTCGGTATGTCCGCTTCGCTCCAATACCCCGCCCGGCTTGGCCCGAAGGGGAAATACGTGACCGGGCTGGATCAGGTCCTCCGGGGTGGTTTGGGGTGAAGCGATCCTGCGAATGGTTTCCGCCCGGTCAAAGGCGCTGATTCCCGTCGTTATGCCCTCGGCCGCATCTACGGACACGGTGTAGTCCGTGCGGTAGGACTCGCGATTGTGCGGAACCATGGGGGTGAGGCCCAGCCGCTTCAGTTGGGGCTCCGCACAGGGAACGCAGACGACCCCGCTACAGTGGCGAATCATCATGTTGACCAGTTCGGCAGTTGCTTTTTCCGCCGCAAAAATCAGGTCCCCCTCGTTTTCCCGGTCCACGTCGTCGGTAACAATGACAATACGGCCGTCGCCGAAGGCCTCGATGGCCGTTTCGACCGCGTCAAATTCACTTTCCAGGCGCCGCGACATTTTTACGATAAAAGGCTGAAGCTTCCTTAATGGGTTTTGATTTTCGATTCAATGTATTATCCGCATCCGAACGAGGGAGGTCCTCAGGGCATATAGGGCAGCGGGTGGAAAAGGAAGGCGGGCCAATGGGGTCAGGCTGATTTGCCCAGAACGTACTTGCGCAATTCCACCCTGAATTTCCCGACATTTACAGAGCTGGTCATCTTTACGATGATCTCGTGCTCATCGTTGGAAAACCAAAGGTCGATGGCGGCGTTCTCGCTCTTTCTGAAAACTCCGCCCAATCCCTTTACGTCGGCAGAGACACTCACGCAATCGAACTTCCCCGCCTCGACCTTGACCCTTTCCTTCCGGACGATTTCGATTTCCGTCATCAGGGTCTTTTTCCCATCGGTAACCGGGATTCGGATGGTTTGGCCGATTTTTTTTTCATGGAGCCGATAGGCAAACAATATGGAATAGGGGTCCTGACACCCCGGTTCAATGGGGATGGGATCGAGCGGCTCGCCAAAATTGGAATACTGGGCGGACTGCTTGTCCCAATCGACATCAACCACAATTTCCCGGTGCAACGAGCCTTCCCGCTGGTTCTTGCGATAATGCAGGGTTTGGGTGACCTCTCCATCCGTAAAACTTTCAATGCGGTTGCGCACCCTGTAGAGGAGGTCGGCCCAAGGGGTAGTTCGAAGCAGTAGAATGAACTTCAGTTCCCCGACCTCGCCTTCCTCGGCTCTTTCCACCAGCATTTCAACTTCTCCGACTTTCATGATCCCCCATTTGACATCGTAATAAAAATGGTCCCCGGGGTTAAAGGGCCGGCCATAGGATTCTTTGGCATCCAACCGACCTGGCAGTAGATAAAGCATGCTTAGCACAAGTGGGAGAATGCTTCCCTTGTGCAGAAGGAAAGGCAGAAAAAGGCGCAACGGGCTATGTGGCATGGGAAATTCAAAGGGTCGGGCAAAATTCCTCTTCCGATGGAGAAAATCGGGCAAACCCGCATGTCTCACAAAATTCGTCGCGAGCGAACGGAGATCGAGTGCCGGTGTGGGCTTCGAGCAGATTCGCGGGTGAAGCTGGGTCGACACCCCGCGAAGACGGCATGCATCTGTGCGAAGCACGGGCATGAAATCCAACGAAGTCCGCACCAGTGCCGGTATACCGGAGCGCAGTAGAAGATTTGTGAGACATGCGGGTTAATACTTCAGGGAACCGGGACAGGTTTTAGGTTCCAAACCTCCTCCGCGTATTGCAGGATGGCGCGGTCGGAGGAAAATTTACCGACGCGGGCGGTATTGATAATAGCTTTGCGCGCCCATTCCTCCTTATCGCGGAAGGCATTTTCCACGACTTTCTGCTTCCTCAGGTAGGCTTCGTAATCGGCCAATACGAGAAAGGGGTCCCCGCCATCGAGGAGGTTGTGTCTCAAGGGCGCCAAAACCCCCGGTTCATCCGGGGTAAAGGCATCGCTGCCCAACCAATCCACAATGTTTCTCAGTTCGTTATTGCGGTAATAGTAATGATAGGGGTTATAACCCTTGGCGCGCAGCGATTCCACCTGCTTTACGGTCAGCCCGAATATGAAGATATTTTCCGGCCCGACTTCCTCCAGAATCTCCACATTGGCCCCATCGAGGGTTCCAATGGTAAGGGCTCCGTTCAGCGCCAACTTCATATTTCCCGTTCCCGAGGCCTCTTTGCCCGCCGTTGAAATCTGTTCGGACAAATCGGCGGCGGGAATGATCTTCTCGCTCAGCGACACCCCGTAGTTGGGAAGAAATGCCACTTTGATCCGGTCGTTTACCCGGGGATCGTTATTGATTGCCTCTCCCACGGAATTGATGGCCTTGATAATGGTCTTGGCCAGATAATACCCTGGAGCCGCCTTGGCCCCGAAAATGAACACCCGGGGGACCATCTCGAAATCCGGGTCGTGCAGAATCCGGTAATACAAGGTGAGAATGTGCAGCAAATTGAGGTGTTGCCGCTTGTATTCGTGCAACCGCTTTACCTGCACGTCGAACAACGCCTGCGGATTTACTTCGATGTGGCAAAGGTCCCGGATAATGCCGGCGAGACGCTTCTTGTTCTCCAATTTTATGTCCATGAACCGCTTCCGGAAGGCCGCCTGACCGGCGAAGGGTTCGAGCTTCCGCAACAGATTCAGGTCGATGGGCCACTTGTCTCCGATGTGTTCGGTTATCAGGCCGGACAATCGCGGATTGCAGGCCAATAACCACCGCCGCGGGGTAATGCCGTTGGTTTTATTATTAAAACGGTCCGGGTAAAGGGCGTAGAAATCCTTGAACAGGTGTTGTTTCAACAACTCGGTGTGCAGGGCGGCAACACCGTTGGTGCTATGGCTGCCCACCACGGAAAGGTATGCCATGCGTATCCTTTTGCCATCAGCCTCCTCGATCAGCGATACCCGCTCCTTCATGAGATTGTCCCCCGGCCATCGCTTCTCCACTTCCGTTTCCAGAAACCACTGATTGATTTCAAAAACGATTTCCAAATGGCGGGGCAACACCTTCTCCCATAGAGCCACACTCCATTTTTCAAGGGCTTCCGGCAGCAGGGTGTGGTTGGTGTAACCAAAGATCTTCCTAACCATGGCCCAGGCTTGTTCCCAGTCCATGTTTTCCTCGTCCGTGAGGATCCGCATCAGTTCCACGATGGCCAAGGCGGGATGGGTATCATTGAGCTGAATGGCCGCCTTATCGGAAAGGGCATCCCAGCCGGAATGCGCTGTCTTATAGCGGCGAATGATATCCTGAAGGGAACAACAGACAAAAAAGTATTGTTGGACCAGGCGAAGTTCCTTGCCGCTTTCCGTTTCGTCGTTCGGATACAACACCTTGGAGATGGTTTCGCTTTCCGCCTTCTCCTGCACCGCCTCGACATAACCTCCCCGATTGAAGGTGTCGAAGTCGAACTCCTCCGAGGACTTGGAAGCCCACAAGCGAAGGAAATTTACCGTTCCCCCTCCAAAGCCACAAATGGGAATGTCGAAGGGCACGCCGATCAAGGTCTGCGTATTCACCCAGGCCGGACTCGGGTTTCCGAAAGAATCGAAGCGTCTTTCAACCCGCCCGTAAAGGTGGACCTCCATGGAATATTCGGGTCGCACCACCTCCCAGGGATTGGCGTACTGCAGCCAGTTATCCGGGTGTTCGACCTGATGCCCATTGACAAATTCCTGGCGGAACAGGCCGTATTCATAGTGGATTCCGTATCCGATAGCCGGGTAATCCAGGGTGGCCAATGAATCCAGATAACAAGCGGCCAGGCGTCCCAGGCCCCCGTTCCCCAACCCCATGTCGGGTTCCTCCTCCCGGATTTCATCCAGGCTGAACCCCAATTCCTGCAAAGCCCGCCTCACTTTCCCCTCCAGTCCGGTATTGAACAGGTTGTTGATGAGGAGCCGGCCCATCAGGTATTCCAGGGAAAGGTAGTAGACCCGGCGGACATCGTTTTCGCGATGCAACTCCTGGGTGGCCATCATGCGCTCGAGAATGCGATCCCGAACCGCCATGCAGGTCGCCATCCACCAATCCCGTTTTCCGGCAAACCCGGTGTGCCGCGCCAGGGTAAATTTCAAATGATTCAAGATGGAGGCTTTCATTCCCTCCACCGTGTCTTCGGTATTGAAGCGGAATCCGCTTACCGTTCTCTGTCCTTTAGTCAGCATATTTCACCAATGGGTGCTGGAAGGGGCCAACTTCCGATAAAACCTGCGATCCAGTTCATTGCGCCCCCATTCGATGTAGGTCGGCCTGCCCAGGGGACTTAAAAGGGGGTTTTTACACTGCAATAGCCGGTTAGCAAGTTCGATCACTTCCTTTTCCGAGACAGAATCGTCCAACCGCACGGAACGCCGGCAGGCCAGACGGGCCAATTGATCGAAGGCTTCCAACGGCTTGTTTTTACTGAAGGTCCCGGCCTTCATCAATCCGACAAGGTCTTTTATCAGCGATTCGCCCTCTTCGGCGGAGGTCCAGACCGGGGTGGCCTCGAGCCGGAAGAAATTACGCCCGAACTCCACGATTTTGAAACCGTTCTCGTTCAGGAAATCCAAATGATCGAGCAAGGCCGCCGATCCCAAAGCATCCAATTCGAAGGGAACCGGTATCAACAATTGCTGGGCCGGCACATTCCTGTCCCGGTACTGCTTTTCCAATTGCTCGAACAAGACCCTTTGATGGGCGGCGCGGCGGTCGAGCAGGATGATGCCACTGGCGGCGTCAAAGATCGCCAACCCCTTCTGGACGTGCCCTACAAATCGCCATTTCAAATGCCAATCCGGATCGGGCGCCGCTCCTGCCGGGGCGGGGTCCCGGTCTTTTCCCCGGGAGCGGGCCGGTCCGGGTTCCACCCCGCCGCTTCCCCCTTTTTCAGGCGCCGAAATGGGGGGTTGCACGGTGGCATTCCCCGCATCCTCTGCCGCAGGAAGCGTTGCTGCAGCGCTGGCCCCCATCCCGGCCGCCTCGGGGGACGCGGCCCCGGCTATGCGGGGGTCGGCCGCCCCGGCTATGCGGGGGGCGGCGGCTGACCGGATTCCCTGCAAAAGACACCGAATGACAAAACCCCGCAAACGAGCGGCTTCCCGGAAGCGAACCTCCCGCTTGGACGGATGCACGTTCACGTCCACCGACCTGGAATCGAGATCGAGAAAGAGGAAAGCTTGGGGATACCTCCCGCGCGGAAGGTAGCTGTGATACGATTCGATCAGGGCCTGATTCAGAGTGGAACTGGTTACCGGGCGCTTATTTACGATGGTTATCATGTCGTGCCGCGAGGACCGGCCCTTTCCCGGCCGACTGATCAATCCACGCAGCCGGTAATTCCCATCCTTCGCGTCCACCGCCATCAACCCGTCCACCACGGCGGGGCCGAAAATTTCCCTGACACGTTCTTCCAGGGAGGGGCAGGCCGGGGATTCAAAAACCAGCCGCCCATTTTCCATGAGACTGAACCCGGTCCGGGGATGGGCGATGGCGTAAACTTTGGCCAAGTGGATGATGTGAGCCGCTTCCGTGTTGTCGGTCTTGAGGAATTTTCGGCGGGCCGGAACCGCGTTGAAGAGATGGGCAACTTCCACTCGCGTGCCGTGGGGCATGCCGCAATCGCGCACGTGTATCAGTTTCCCGCCGTTGATCAACAACTCGGTTCCACTCCTGGACGATGCCGACCTGGTTTTCAAATGGAACCTCGAAACACTGGCAATGGAAGGAAGGGCCTCCCCGCGGAACCCGAAGGTGGAAATGTTGAGGAGATCCTCCGCCTCCCTCACCTTGCTGGTGGCGTGCCTTTCGATAGCCAGCAGGGCTTCATCCTGCCCCATTCCGGAACCGTTGTCTTCAATCCGAACAAGGGAACGGCCCCCGTTTTTAAATTCAATTTCCACCCGGGTAGCGCCGGCATCGAGGCTGTTTTCCAGCAACTCCTTGACGACCGCAGCAGGCCGTTCAATCACTTCGCCAGCGGCGATTTGATTGGCCACGCGGTCGGGAAGAACTCGGATCTGAGCCATAAGGGGACTTAGGGGTTAAGGGGCGGCATCTACTTCTCGCTCTAAAGCATTTTTACCCCCATCCTCCTAATCCAGCAAAAAATACCCCCGCAAAACGGCAAGAACGGGTTGAGGTCGATGCGATTAACCATAACACTGCCCTCATTACCCTTAACCCGCATATCTCCACCCCGATCCAAATCCATTCGCAACGGCCCGATCGCCGCTTCCCCGCTGGGACCGCGTGGGTGAACCCTAGTCGCCATGCCCAATCAACTCGTAAACGAAAAGAGCTTATACCTTCGGCAACACGCCGACAACCCGGTGGATTGGCATCCCTGGGGGGAGGAGGCCTTGGCCAAGGCCAAAGCGGAAGATAAACCCATCCTTG
Organism: Opitutales bacterium; assembly: GCA_964291575.2. GTDB lineage: Bacteria > Verrucomicrobiota > Verrucomicrobiia > Opitutales > UBA2995 > JAABVD01. Next base: position 1,155,728 of record OZ219851.1, read on the forward strand.
TGAGCATCGGATACTCCTCCTGTCACTGGTGCCACGTCATGGAACACGAATCCTTCGAAAACCCCTACATCGCCCAGCTCATGAACGAGCACTTCGTCTGCATCAAAGTAGACCGCGAGGAACGCCCTGATGTGGACCAGATCTACATGGATGCCGTCCAGATGATCACCCAGCGGGGCGGATGGCCCCTCAACGTGTTTTGCCTGCCCGATGGACGCCCCTTTTTTGGCGGAACCTACTTCCCGCCGGAAGACCGGGGGAATGGCATGGTTCCCTGGCCCCAGGTCCTCATCCGGGTATCGGATTTTTTTAAGCGCAACCGCGGCCAATTGGAGGAAAATGCCGAAAATATCGTGAAGAACCTGGTTGCTTCCAACACCCCCCTTGCCGCCGCCGGCAGCGTCATTGACCAGGCTCTGTTGCTGGATACCAGCCGCGAATTCACGCGGCGTCACGACGACGCCTACGGCGGCTTCGGCGCGGCGCCAAAATTCCCCCCTTCCATGGCCCTCAACTACCTGATTCAGGTGCGACAGGGCTGGCTGGAAATTTCCAGGAATGACTCCTCCGCAAATCCCGACATGGACCGCATCGACGCCGTTATCGAAACCACCCTCACGCGTATGGCGCAAGGAGGTTTATTCGATCAGATCGGGGGCGGTTTTGCCCGCTACAGTGTGGACCGCTATTGGATCATCCCGCACTTCGAAAAGATGCTCTACGACAATGGCCTTCTCCTGGATACCTACAGCAGAGCCTGGCTGACCTATGGAAAACCGCTCTACAAAGCCGTGGCAGAGGAAACGGCGACCTGGGCCTTGCGCGAGATGCGTTCGGACAACGGGGGTTCTATTCGGCATTCGACGCGGACAGCGAGGGGGTGGAAGGCAAATTTTACGTCTGGAAGCCGGAAGAAATAGTGGAAGTTTTGGGCCAGGAGGAAGGAAAGCGTTTTTGCCAAGCCTACAACATCACCCAGGCCGGCAACTTTGAGCACGGTTTTTCCAACCCCACCCTCACGGAAAGCGATTTTGGAATACGGCAGTCCCTGGCGGCGGCCCGGGCCAAACTGTTCCGGCACCGAAAGGGCCGCATTCCCCCCGGATTGGACAAAAAACAACTCACCTCCTGGAACAGTCTGTTGATTCGCGGGTTGGCGGAAGCGGGATTCGCCCTGGATCGGCCCGATCTTTTTGCCGCCGCCCGCACCGCGGCAGATTTCATTTGGGACAACGCGCGCACCCCCGACAACCGGCTCTACTCGGTCTATTACAACGAGGGGGCCGTCAATGCTTATCTGGACGATTACGCCTTTTTCGCCGAGGCCTTGCTGGCCATCGTGGCCTACGCCGATACCTTCAACCCGGGCCAATCCAAGCGTTACCTGAACCGCTGCGAGGCCATAACCAAGGCGGCGCTGACCCATTTCAAAGATCCCGAGGCGGTGGGCTTCTACTTTACCTCCCACGATCACGAGAGCCTGATCACCCGCAAGAAGGAGTGGTGGGATGGAGCCATCCCGTCGGGTAATGCATCCATGCTTCACGTGCTCAGCAGCCTCTATTACCTGACCCTCGACACCGCATATCAGGAAGCGTTTCTGGAACTCCGGCAGGCCTACTCGGGTCCGATCGCAAGAAATCCGAACGGGATTCCCCACGCCTTGGGGGCGCTCGTGGCAGACAGTAACGGTATCGAGGTCATAAAAGCCAAAGACGTGGACAATTTGGACGACCTTGCCGCGGTTCTCCGCCAACAACCCTGGGTAAAACGATTTTGCCTGCTTTCAAATGAGCCCGAACAACCCCCCGGTTACCAGCGCTGCATCGGCACCGTGTGCCTCCTCCCCGTGAGCAAGCCGGAAGGTTTGTTTCAATAGTTTGCCTATCCGCGGTCAAGCCAGGAAGGCTCGCCAGAAATCGATTTGCTTCCCGACCTGTTTCGGGCCCGGCATTCCCGGCTTTTCCCGGGCAGCCATGGCCTTGCCGATATCCAATGCCTCGACCCAGTCTTCCCCGAAATGAGCATCGATTTTCCTTGCTTCCTCCAGGGAAATTTCATTCAGCCCGACCCCCAATTCCTCGGACCGCGCCACCAAGGCTCCAACTGCGTGGTGGGCCTCGCGGAAAGCAACCCCCTTCCCTATCAGGTAATCGACCACATCGGTGGCGAGCAGGGCGGGATCGGAAACGGCTGACGCGCACCTGACCGCGTTTACCTCCATCCCCTGCAGCACGCCTTCCACCACTTGCAGGGAAAGCATCACCTGGTCACAGGCGTCAAACAGGGGGAGTTTATCTTCCTGAAGATCCCGATTATAGGTGAGGGGCAAGCCCTTCACCAAGGTCAACAGGGTTTGCAAATCCCCCACCATCCGCCCGGACTTGCCCCGGACCAGTTCCATGGCATCCGGGTTCATTTTCTGCGGCATCAAAGAAGATCCCGTTGAAAAGGATTGGGGCAGATTGACGAATCCAAACTCGCTGCTGCACCACAAAATCAAATCTTCCGCCAAGCGCGACAAATGAAGGCCAATCATGACGCAGGCGTAAACCGTATCCAGTATCCAATCGCGATCGCTTACCGCGTCCATACTGTTCCGGGTCAACCGAGGTTCGCCCCCGGAATCGACGAAGCCCAGAATTCTCGCGGTAAATTCCCGGTCGATGGGCAAGGTGGTTCCGGCCAACGCACCCGATCCCAACGGGCACCAGTTGGCTTGGTCGGCCACATGATTCATTCGCCTCAGGTCCCGCCCCAGCATCTCCACGTATGCCAACAAGTGATGTCCCAAACTCACGGGTTGTGCACGCTGCAAATGGGTGTAGCCAGGCAGGAGAATCTCTCCATCCCCTTCCGCCCGATCCAGGAGGACATTCATGACCGCCCGGAGACCCCCGGTAATCTCACGCGCCTGTGCTTTGACAAACAAGCGCACATCGGTGGCCACCTGATCGTTCCGCGACCTTCCGGCGTGCAGCTTCGCCGCTTCCGGAACCCGCTCGATGAGGGCCCGTTCGATATTCATGTGGACGTCCTCCAAGGATATCGACCAGGTAAATTCACCCTTTTCCATTTCCCGGGCAAGGGTGTCGAGCCCATGGTCGATGGCCATTTTTTCATCCTCGGAAATCAACCCGACATGGCAAAGCATGGCGGCATGGGCCCGGCTGCATTGCAGGTCAAACGGGGCGAGCCGTTTGTCGAAGGAAACCGATTCGCTGAAACGCAACATCAGCTCGGCCGGTTCTTTGGAAAACCGCCCCCCCCAAGTGGGCTGTTGGCGAGGTTCACTCATCGGCGACCGAGAAATTTATTCCCTTGATTCCCGCTTTCGAACAAGCGTCCATTACCCGCACGATAACCTGGTGCGAGGTTCCGTCGCTGGGCGCCAGGGTCACCAAAGCGTCGACCTTGTTGGCATCGCTGGCTTGTTTGAAACGGGTGAGCATGGCCGTCAGTTCGAGGAACCGCGAGGCATCCGGGGAATCGTAGGCGTATTCATTGACCACCACCTGGCCCTCGTCGTCAATCTCCACAATCTGCTCATCCGGCATCTCCAATGGATCGGATTGTTCAACCACGCCGGGCAATTGAAAGGAAATGTCAGCCTCCTGTTTTTCCAAAGTGGAGGTCACCAGATAGTAGAGGAGCAAAAGGAAGACCACGTCGATCATCGGGGCGATGGGAATCGACGGTTTGGGCTCCGGTTTCTTTTTGCGGCGGATCATAAATCAACTACTGGCCTCATAAGTGGCATAAATGACCTCATATGCTCCGGCTGCGGCACAGGCCTTCAGCACTTTCCTGATTTCCCGGAAGGGTGTGGCCCCGTCCGCTCGCACCACAATTTGCAAGCGGGGGCTGGTCTCGATTACCCCGCCTATCCGGGTTTTCAACACTTCCAGCCCCACTTTCTCCCCGCCGAGGTATACCGATCCGTCTCCCTCCACCGACACGATGCCCCGATCCGATACCTCGTCGGGCACCTCGCTTTCGTGAGACTCGGGCAGTTCGATCTCAACACCCTTCTCCAGACGGGCCAAAGAACTCACGCACATGAAAAAAACCAACAGCAAAAAGACCATGTCGATCATCGGCGCCATTTGAAATGCCTCTTCCGGCTGGGGCCTTTTTCTCAGCTTTACCATCCTGATAACTAACCGTCGTCGCCTATGGCTTCAACCGGGCATCCTTCCAGGGCCTCCATGCACTCATCGATTCCGTCCTGGTCCTCGGGCTGCTTGTAAACGTAGGAATAGCCGCCGTCCTCGTTGCGCATGAAGAAGTCGGGAGCGATTTCACGACATAAATCACAGTCGATGCACTGGTCATCCACATAGAATCTGCCTCCGACATTTTCCGGCCACTTGGCGTCTGGATCAGGCATAAGCAAAGCCACCCTTGCCATTAACAAATGACTGTCAAGAGCGATATGGATCAGGGTTCGTCCAAATCGGAATTAACCGGCTGAAAAGATTGCGCTTTGCTTCGCGTTACAATTCGGTAGTTTTGCTTGAATCAGCTTGGCATCCCCCTTGCAGAATGGGAGCTGCCCCCCGAAAACTCATGTTATACGACCGGTCATACATGCGAGAGCGTGAGCCCGTCTCGCGTCCCCATCCCTACAAACCACTCTACTTCCTGCTGGGGAGTATCGCCGGGGTCTTCCTCCTGCAGATTATCTTCCGGCAACCCTGGGCCGGGCCCCATTTCGATCGGTTCTTCGGCCTGTCCTCTTCCGCCCTTTCCGAAGGCCATGTTTGGCCCTTGCTGACTTACAGCTTTCTGCATGCCAACTTTTTTCACATTCTCTTCAATTGCCTGATGCTTTTCTGGCTCGGGAAGGCCTTGCAAAACCAGCTCGGGCCCATGCGTTTTTTTACCCTTTACGGGATTTCGGTTCTGCTGGGGGGCGTAGCCTGGTTGGCGGTAAATAGTTGGCGGGGGCAAACCGCATTGTTGATGGGAGCCTCCGCAGGCGTTGCCGGCCTTTTGGTCACCTTTGCACTGCTCTACCCCAATCGGCCCCTGCAGTTTCTTTTGTATTTCTTCCTGCCAGTCAGAATCACCCCCAGGAATCTGGTTTTGATCGTGATGGCCATCGATGCCTTCGGCCTTCTCTTCGGCGAACTCCCTCTCTTGCGGCAGCACACCAGTCCCATAGCCCACTCAGCGCACCTGGGCGGAATGCTGGGGGGTTGGTTGTTTTTCAAATTCGTCTTGCCCCGAAATCTCGGTAGCGGGTTGCCCTCAGTAGAGGTATCTCCTCCCAAATGGATCACCAATAAGAAAACCAAACGCGCCGGCAGTGGCCGTTTTCGCATCAAATTTTCCGACCGCAAGGAGTTGCAAAATGAAGTGGATCGCATCCTGGACAAAATTAACGCCCAGGGATTCGCATCCCTTTCCAAGGAGGAGAAAAAAACTTTGGACAAAGCTAAAGAACTCCTTAACCGGTAACCCTTTTCCCCTTTGCCCAGTTTTAGAGACAGCCTTTTGCACCAATGGGACCGGGCCCAAAAGCTCGAAGGCGGAGATCCTGATTCCTGGTCCTGGGAGACCTGGAAGCGCCTGGAAATTTTCACCGCCTTTTGCCCGATTTATAAGCGAACCCTTCTGGTTTATCCCAACTACATTCCCTGGCTGGAAAAGGAAGAAAACCTCTTTGAGAACTTCGGGGGCCATGCCCTGAAAACCGAATGGGCCTCCTTTAATCCCCCCGCCGGGGAGAGGGAACCCAACTCCTACCTCGAAGCCTTGCGAAAATTTCGCCGTAAAATCAGCTTGCGCGTGGCCTACCGGGAGATCCACGGATTCTCCAAAACCGAAAATTCCTTTAGGGAAATGACCCTTCTGGCGGAAATGTGCACCGAGATTTGCTATAATCTGGCCCTTACGCGCTGGCGTGACCGTTGGGGTGTCCCCTGGAACGAGGAAACCGATCGCGAGGCCACGGGATGCGTCCTGGCCATGGGCAAGCTGGGAGCTGAAGAACTCAACTTTTGCTCCGATATCGACCTCATTTATTTCTACGAAGGTTATGGCTATTGCCGAAAAGGGAACCGGACTACCTCCAGAAGCATCGGGGAATTCTACGGCAAGGTGGCCCAAACGGCTACCTCCTTTCTCACCAAGAGGACCAAGGAAGGGTTTTTGTTCAACGTGGACCTTCGCCTGCGGCCCCACGGAGAAAAAAGTCCCATAGCGCCTTCCTTTCAAGCGATTGAAAACTACTATTACCAGGCCGGGCAAACTTGGGAACGCCTGGCCTGGATGCGGGCAAGACCCGTGGCCGGAGACAAGGGGCTGGGCCAGGAACTCCTGGAGGCCCTGAACCCCTTCCGCTATCCCAGGTCCCCCTCCCCGCTGATCCTTCAGGAGATCTCCTTGCTGAAGACCCGCACCGAAAAGGAGATTGTGGGATCCGATCACATGGATCTACATGTGAAAAACGGACGGGGCGGCATCCGTGAAATCGGGTTTTTCCTGCAGGGGCACCAATTCCTTTCCGCCGGGAAAAATCCATTTTTGCAAACGCATAACACCATGGAAACCCTGGTTAAATTGGAACTCTATGGCCTACTGGACAGTTCCCAGGTTCACTTTCTGCGCAAAGCCTACCTTTTCCTGCGCGCGGTGGAAAACCGCCTGCAAATGCGGGAAGAACGGCAAACCCACCTTCTCCCGGAGGCCAAAGAAGCCCAACGGGCTATCGCCCTTTCCATGGGCTATTGGAACTGGGAATCGTTTGCCCAAGAGCTGAATAATTTCCGGGATGAGGCGCATGCCTATTACCTTCAATTCTACCCGCCCAAAGAAACCCTGGAAGACTTCGATTTGTGGTGGGATTTCCTGGCCAAGGATAAATTGGATGAAGACCTGAAACCCAAATTGGAACATTGGTTCGGCACGGACCCGGGCATGCCCGCGGAAGTGCGGAAATTCGCTTTGGGCTCCCAATTCCACCAACAAGTTACACGGGAGCTGGTTTACCTGATCGTCGATCTGACCCGCAACCTCGACGCCGCCTTGGATGGCGTATTCGATCCCTTGCAAACCCTTTACCGCATCAGTGAATTTGCCACCAAGTACGGGAGCCGTTTGGGATTCTTCAAAGCCTGCGGAGCAAATCCCGTTTTTTTCAAAGTGCTCTGCCGTTTGTTCGACCGCAGCCGTTTTGTCTTCCAGCTCCTCTGCCAACACCCGGAAATTTTCGCGGAAATTATGGAGCCGGACATCCTCCGGCGCAAAAAGACGAGGGATGAAACCCTGCGCGAGATGAAATTGTTGCCCGCTGAAGAGGGTTTTGTGGACTGGCTCTGGCTCTACGTAAATGCTGAACACGTCCGGATCATAGTGGCCGAGGTGGTGGATGCCTACACTTTCCAGGACTCCGAGAAGGCCTTGACCCGGTTGGCTGAGGCCACTGTTCTCACCGCGCTGCATCGAGTGGACCCCGAGGGAAAACTGGGGGTAAACGCCCTGGGCAAGTTTGGCGGAGCGGAAATGACCTTGGGCTCCGACCTGGATTTCATGATCCTGTGCGAGGAATCCGAGGAGACCCAGGCGGCCAACCGTAAAATCATGCGGCTGCAAAAAATTCTGGCCCATGCCAAGCCCCTGGGCCGCCTCTATGAAATCGATATCCGACTGCGCCCCCATGGTGATGCCGGTCCCCTGGGAGTAAAACTTTCCTCTTTGGAACGCTATCACCAGTCGGAAGCGAAAATTTGGGAACGACAACTGTTGCTGCGCTCGAGAATGGTAGCCGGATCAGAGGAAATGGCTCGCGATTTCGCCGATTTGCGGTCCCGAATTCTCTTCGGGCATCCCATCACCCTTGAGGACCTGAAGATAATTCTGCACCTGCGCCGGCGCATTGAATGCGAAAGAGACCCCAAGGCGGATGATAAACTGAAGTTCAAATCGGGAGCGGGGGGAATCGTGGATATCGAATTCCTGGCCCAAATGGCCTGTCTGGCGCACGGACCCTTTGACCGGGGCGACCCGCCAACCAATACCCGCCAAACTCTGAGGTTCCTGAAAAACCGGAAACTATTGCCCGCCGATGATGTCGAGCGACTAATGGTCCACTACGAATTCCTGCGGCGACTGGAACGGATACTCCGCCGGGATACCAACCGGGGGGTTTCCCTGTTGAGCGAACACCCCCGGGAACAGGATCAATTGGCCTTCTGGCTGGGCTTGGGCGACCGGGAGGAATTTTTTGCAACCCTGGCCAAGGTTCGAGCCGAAGTCAGGGAAATATACGATGAGAACGTCCGAAGATTGAAAATCCATCTTTCAAATACTCCGGCATAAGGGCTCGACTTATCCCCCGGTGGTCACTCAAATACCTTGCTTAGGGAAAGACAAAACGACTCCCCTCGGACGAAATTGACCTTAAATGTGTAAATATTCCTTCATCCGTCTCCCCTCCGTAGCCCTCCTCTTGCTGGGGTTGTGCTCCCTCGGCAGCGCCCGCGAGTTCGATTATACGGAGGCCATGAAGAAGGAGACGCAAACAGTGGTCTATCTTTTGGAAAACTTCCATTACTCGCAAAAATTCATCGAGAACTCCCAAACTTCGGAATTGCTCCATGAATTCATGGAGAATCTGGATTACAACCATGTATTCTTCCTTCAGGGGGACCGGGATGAATTGGTGGCGGAGCATGCCGACCGGCTGCAACGAAATCTGCGGAGGGGAGACCTGAAAGCCGCCTTTTCCATTTTCAATCGTTATGAACAACGCGTCATGGAGCGCATCGAGTGGGTCAGAAACCGGCTGGAGGGCGAATTCGATTTCGACACCGAAGCCGAATACGTGGTCGATCGCGGGGAGTTTCCATGGCTGAGCAACCAGGAAGAAGCCGATGAATTGTGGGAAAACCGCCTGAAATACGAGTTGTTATTCGACCTCCTGAATGAAGAAGAGTATGAGGAAGCGGTGAACACGGTGCGCCGACGCTACGAGCGCCTGGCCAAGAACCTGGAGGACCTGGAAACCGTTGACGTGCAGGAAATCTACCTGACTACCCTGACCCAGATGTTTGATCCCCACTCCACCTTTCTTTCCTCGGATACCCTGGAGGACTTTTCCATTTCCATGAGCCTTTCCCTGGTGGGAATAGGAGCCATTCTGACTCAGGAAGACGGCTATTGCACCATCCGGGAACTCATTCCAGGTGGACCGGCCGACCTGGACGGGCGACTTCAACCCAATGACCGCATCGTCGAAGTGGCCCAGACCGGAGAAGAGCCTGTGGACGTTATCGACATGAAACTTCGCAAGATTGTGAAAATGATCCGCGGAGAAATAAATACCACCGTCTACCTGACCGTTATTCCGGCGGACGCGGTGGATCCTTCCATACGGGAGACCATCGACCTGGTGAGGGACGAAGTGAAGATTGCGGCGCAAAGGGCCACCGCCAGTCTATACCAGTTGCCCGGATTGAGCGAGGATCCCCTCTCGGTCGGGGTCATACACCTCCCTTCCTTTTACGGCGATATCAGCCTGGAAGAGGGCGGGTCCCCCACCAGCACCACTCAAGATGTGGAGGAATTGATCGGCATTTTACAGGAGGAGGGCATCAGTGGGCTGGTCCTCGACCTTCGGGATAATGGAGGCGGTCTCCTCACCGAGGCTATCGATTTGACGGGATTATTTATCAAAACAGGTCCCGTGGTCCAGGTCCGCAATAATCGGGGGTTCATTCGCAGGGATTGGGATAGAAATGCAAAGATCTCCTACGAGGGGCCCTTGGTGGTCCTGATTTCCCGTTACAGCGCCTCGGCCTCCGAAATCGTGGCCGGCGCGCTCCAATACTACGACCGCGCCTTGATCGTGGGAGACAAATCCACCCACGGCAAGGGTACCGTTCAGGCCGTTTTTGAAATCGACCGCCTGGCTTCGCCCTCTTTTTTCAAGGACCAACCCACCGGAGCGGCTAAATTGACCATCCAGAAATTTTACCTGCCCGACGGCATATCCACCCAGAATAAGGGTGTGGTATCAGACGTGCCCTTGCCTTCGCACCGGGAGTTTCTACCCATTGGCGAAGCCGATCTGCCCAAGGCCATGCTTTGGGATAAAATCAATCCGGTCAATTCGGCCTACCCGGATGCGGAACGGTCCGGGAATTTTCAACCGATCGATGAAAGCTTCAAATCCCGATTGCGAGATCTCAGTGAAGCCCGCCAAATCGAACTGGAGGAGTTTTCCTTTCTCAAGAAAAGCATTTCCGTTTTTAAGGAGAGGCAGGAAACCAAAGCTTTTTCCTTGAACTTGGAAAAACGATTACAGATCAAGGAAACCGACAAACTCGTCCGGGAAGAACTCGAAACACGGGAAGATGAGCTGGAAAAACACTTTTTCCCCAGTGAAAAGATTGTGCTCGGCGATCCCCCGGCTACGCCTGCCACCGCGATTACGGGGGAAGATCCCCTATCGGCGGATCAGGTTAATGTCGAACCGGTCGAGGGAACACCCCCCGAAGAGGAAGACGACGGCCCAGGCCTCGATATACACTTGCGTGAATCTCTCAGAATTCTTTCCGACTGGATCGACGCTTCCAACCTGAAGGGCGTCGATACGGCAGCAGCTGCAAAAAGGGAGAAAAGGATCAGCCCTTGAATTTTGGTATCTTGATCGTAACTACTCAGGTATCTTCAACAATGGTCCACAAGGATGTTTAAGTGACAACAAATTACGAAGCTGTAGGAGGGGGTTTATCCCCCGATTGCAGTGAGGCCGTGTGGAAGATCGGGGGATAAACCCCCTCCTACAGTTCTCCATCACTCCACCACTCCATCACTCATTCTTTGCGCCCTTTGCCTGTTGGCGGCTTTGCGAGAGACTCCTCTTCACGTTTTCTTCCCAGTTGAAAATTTAATCCGTGCTCATCCGTGAAATCCGTGGTTGGTTCCTTTCAGCCTTCATCCTTTATTTGCGGAGCATCAGGTAGCGTTCACGGCGGGACAAATCCGCAACCGACTCCACCCTGCTGAACCCGGCTCCATGGGCTTTTTCCTTCAACCTGTCGTGCTGCCCGACACCCGTTTCAAAGGCGAGCAACCCTCCGTCCTCCAGATAACCGGAGCCTTCCCGAAGAATTGCCGATAGCCCATCCAGGCCCCCGCTCCCTCCAAACAGGGCCAGTTCCGGCTCGTAGCGCAAAACCTCCGGCTCGGCCGACTCCATCTCCTCCGCCGTCAGATACGGCGGATTGGCCACGATGAGCTGGAAGGTCCCCTCCACCGCCTCGAACCAGTCGCTCCGCAAAAAAGTCGCCCGGTCGGCCAATCCGGTTTTTTCACCGTTTTCCCGAGCCAGGTCGAGGGCTTCCGGAGAAAGATCGACACCAACCCCGGAAGATTTTCCAAAGGCGCTCAACAATGCCAATAGGATAGCGCCGCTACCCGTGCCCAAATCCAGAATCCGGGCCGGTTCCCCTTCCTGCAACTCTTCCTGTATTAGCTCAACCAGGTATTCGGTTTCCGGACGGGGAATGAAAGCCCGTTTATCCGAACATAATTTCAATCCGAAGAATTCCACCCACCCCAGCACGTGCTGGAGGGGTTCCCGGTTGGCCCGCCGCTTTATGTCGACGCGGATGCCGGCCAGCTCCTCCTCCGGCAAGGGACGCTCAAACTGCAGAAATAAATCGAGCCGCTTCAGTCCCAAGTGGTGCGCCAAAATCCATTCAGCGCTCAACCGCGCATCGGGCACACCGTATTTCTGCAGAAAGGCAGTGCTTTTCTGCAATACATCCAGGATGGTCAGCATGGGTATAGGGGTAGGAGATGTCCCACGAATCAGGGGCGGGAAAAAGGTAAATCAGACCAGGTTCCCCTTCATCAACTCCTCCAGCTTCTCCTCGTACTGCGCCTTTTGCAGGGATTCCACCACCGGGCCGAGGTGGCCTTCCATCACCTGCGGCAGGGTGAGCAGGGTCAATCCAATGCGATGGTCCGTCACCCGTCCCTGGGGGAAATTGTAGGTGCGAATGCGTTCGCTACGGTCCCCGGTGCCAATCTGGCTTTTGCGCTTGGCCGCGTATTTTTCCTGTTCCTCGCGTCGCTTCTTCTCCAGGAGGCGGGAATAAAGCACCTTGAGGGCCTTTTCCCTGTTCTTGAGCTGGGAGCGATCGTCCGCGCAATACACCGTCTCCCCGCTTTTCTGGTGCAGGATACGCACGGCGGAATCGGTTTTATTGACGTGCTGACCCCCGGCTCCGGAGGCCCGCATGGTGGTAATTTTCAAGTCGTTGGGATCAATATCGATGTCCACTTCCTCCGCCTCCGGCATCATTGCGACGGTCACGGTGGAAGTGTGGATGCGCCCGGCCGATTCGGTAACCGGAACCCTCTGCACCCGGTGGACGCCCGATTCGTAGCGCAATTTCTTGTATACCTCCTCGCCCTTTACCAGAAAACACACCTCCTTGAATCCCCCCAATTCGGATGGGTTGCTGCTCATCGGTTCCACCTTCCAGGAATTGAACTCGGCGTACCGTTGATACATCCGGTACAAATCGCCGGCAAAAAGGCTGGCTTCATCCCCTCCGGCTCCGGCGCGGATTTCCACGATGGTATTGCGCGAATCCGTCGCATCGGGGGGTATCATTGCGAATAGGATTTTCTCCTTTAATTCGGCAAAGCGGGTTTCCAGATCCGGCAGTTCGGCCTCGGCCAATTCCCTCAGCTCCTCTTCCGCCTCGGGGCCAAAGATCATCTCCCGGAGATCCGATATTTCACGATCCAGTCTTTGCAACTCGGCATGACAATCGATCACCTGCTGTAGTTTCCGGTGCTCGCGGGACAACCGGGCCATTTGCGCCTGATCGCGGAAAAAACCAGGTTTGGCCATCTCCCGGCCCAAATCACCATAGCGGGTTTTGTAGGGCCCTATGTCGGGTATGCCTTCCATGCAGTAGTCAGTGGTTTTCCAAATCTCCTCCTCTGTGGTGAATTATTTAAAGAACGCCACGCTGATTTCAATCTTCCATTAAAGGGATGGAATTTTCCAAGGCAACCTGTATGCAGGGCCTCCAAAAAAATACTTTTCAAACGGGAACAAATTTTTAGATTTACCGTCTTGGCTAAAAACCCCAGTAATCATCCATGATTGAGGTTCAATCGCTCCACAAAAGATACGGATCCATCGATGCGGTTAACGGCATAAGCTTCCAGGTGAGCCGTGGCGAAATCCTGGGGTTTCTGGGTCCGAATGGCGCCGGAAAATCTACCACCATGAAAATGATAACCGGGTTTGTTCGCCCTTCCTCGGGAACGATCCTGGTGGATGGGCTCAACGTCCAGGAGCATCCGGTCGCCATCAAGGAGAAAATAGGTTACCTTCCGGAAAATGGCCCTGTCTACGGGGAAATGACCGTGCAGGAGTTTCTGAACTTTATCGCAGAAATCCGCGGTTTCCGCGATCCATTGGAGAAAGAGGAAAAAATTGACCGCGTTTGCGACCTCTGCCGCTTGAACAGTGTGCGCCATCAATCCATCGAAACCCTGAGCAAGGGGTTCAAACAACGGGTCGGGTTCGCCCAGGCCGTTTTGCATGACCCCCCCGTGCTCATCATGGATGAACCGACCGACGGCCTGGATCCGAACCAAAAAAAAGAGGTGCGAAAAATTATCAAGGCCATGGCCCACGATAAGGCCATTGTCCTTTCCACCCATATACTGGAAGAAGTGGGCGCCTTGTGCAACCGCGTCATCATCATCGCAAAAGGAGCGCTGATTGCCGACGAATCCCCGGAGTCCCTCCTGGAAAGAAACCGGAGGTTCAACGCTTTGCGGGTTCAAGTGGAAGGGGTAGAGATCGATACGGTGCGCAACGCCCTCAGAGATCTGCCTGAAGTTGCCGCGGTTACCCTGAACGATGACCGTTTGGAAATTTTCCCAAAAAACAAGCGGCCTATCGAAGCCCTTATCCTGAAGACACTTCGCGATAACAACTGGTTGATTACCCATTTCGAGAAAGCGCCCGTGGGGCTGGATGAAGTGTTCTGGGAATTGACCGCATAGAAGGTAAAATCCGTATCCCTTCCTCCTCTATGAAGCAGATCGTCCCCGTTTTCAAACGCGAGTTTTTCGGCTATTTTCGCTCCCCCATCGCCTATGTCTTTCTCATTGTCTTTCTGGTAATTTCCTCCGGCCTGACTTTTTACCTGGGACGCTTTTTCGAATCGAGGGTGGCCTCATTGGAAACCTTTTTCAACCTGCAGCCCTGGATCTACACATTTTTCATCGCGGCCGTGGGTATGCGGCTTTGGTCGGAGGAGCGCAGATCCGGAACCTGGGAACTTCTCCTGACCCTTCCCATTCGCACGGGCGAAGCCGTCATCGGTAAATTTCTGGCCGGATGGGCTTTCATCAGCGTCGGAATCGCCCTGACCTTCCCCTTGCTTCTGACCGTCGCCTACCTGGGCGATCCCGACTGGGGACCCCTTTGGACCGGTTACATGGGCAGCCTCCTCATGGCCGGCAGTTTCCTTGCGGTATGCTCCTTTACCTCGGCTTTAACCAAGAACCAGGTCATCAGCTTCGTCATCAGCGTGGTGATCAACCTCGGCCTGGTCTTTCTCGGCTGGTCCGTATTCACCGAGCTGTTGTCCTTCCTTCCCCTGGCCTGGGTAGACGGCCTGAGCAATTTCAGCTACACCACCCATTTCGTCTCCTTCACCCGCGGGCTCATCGTCTTCAAAGACCTCATTTTCTTCCTTTCCCTGACCTTTTTCTCCCTCCTGCTCACCGTCATCATATTGGAACACTAATACAAAATTCCCCAACCCATGAGTACGACCCAAAAGCTCATAGCGGGATTCCTGCTCCTGCTCATCCTCGTCCTGACCAACATGTTGGCCAGCCTCTTGAGCTGGAAGGTGGACCTTACCGACGGGAAACTCTTCACCCTCTCCGCCGGGAGTAAAGCCCTGGTGCAAAAACTGGAGGAACCGATTGTACTGGATTATTACTTCACTCGCGACGTGGAAGGTTTGCCCATTCGGTTCAAGAACTACGCTACCCGGGTCGAGGAAATGCTGCGCCAATTTGCCGGCGCCTCCTCCGGCATGATTAAATTGAATATCATCAATCCCAAACCGGACACGGAGGAGGAGGAAGCCGCAACCAGCGCGGGAGTCGGCGGCAATCCCATGCAAAACGGCCAAACCCTCTACTTCGGCCTCTCCCTGACCCAGGCCGATAACCAGGAGTCCATTCCGGTTTTCGACCCCAGCAAGGAAGAGTTTCTCGAATACGACGTGGCCAAAGCCCTATACACCGTGCAGCAATGGGATAAACCCGTCATAGGATTAATCAGCGGCCTGCCCGTGGTGGGCACACCCCAATTCTTTCCCGGACAGCAGCCGCAAAATCCGGACTGGGTATTTGTCGAGCAGCTGCGGCAAACGTTTGAAATTTCCCAAATCGACGGTGCGGCCGATTGGCCTTCCGTAATCGATATTCTGCTGGTCATCCATCCGGTCGACCTGGAGGAAGCCCTCCTCTATGAAATCGACCAGTACCTGCTCCAAGGCAGACCGGCCATCATCGCGGTAGATCCGGCCAGCGGCTTCCAAAAGGATCAGCAACGCCAGGCCATGATGATGGGGCAGCCGGCGCAAAATGTCTCCAGTACCCTGCGCCGGCTCTTTGCTGCCTACGGCATAGACTTCGACGACAGTCAACTGGTCGTCGACATGGCCAATGCCGCCAGTGTGCAAACCCAAACCGGGCCCATTAAAATGCCGACTTGGCTCCATGTTGACCAATATGCCTTGAACGCAGACGAATTTATCCTGTCCGGGCTCGATTCCCTGGTTATCATCGAGGCGGGAAGCTTTACCGCCTCCGAGGATTCGGACCTGGAGCTGACCCCCCTCATCCAAACCTCCCCCCAGGCGGGCGCCTTCTTCGCCATGATGGCCGATCGCATCGGGCCCATGCAGATGGTATCGCAAATTACCCCGGCCGGAGAGCCATTGACCATGGCCGGTTTCCTGCGCGGGACCCTCAAGACCGCCTTCCCGGACGGCAAACCCGCTGAGGAGACTTCGGAGGACGAAGAAGAACCTTCCTCCCCGGCAACCCCTCAAAAACCGGAGGACTTTCTATCCAACTCGACCAACCCATGTAATATCCTTCTATTTGCCGACACCGATTGGTTGCAGGATCGATACTCTGTCAGGCGTCTGAATTTTTTGGGCGTGGACGCAATTCAACCCCTCAACGACAACCTGAACTTCCTGGGCAACGCCGTCGAATTCATGTCCGGCAGTCGAGACCTCATTTCCATCCGGGGAAAAGGCAATTCCCTGCGGCCCTTCCTCGTAGTCGACCGGATCGAAAGCCAAGCCCAGATCGAGTACCAACAGAAATACGATGAAATCAACGCCGAGGTGCAGGAATTTGAGGCCAGAATTCGGGAGTTGCAATCCCAGCAAAGGGAAAGCAATACCTTGATTCTGACGCCGGAGTTGAGAATGGAAATACAGGAACTCAACGAAAATGCCGCCGAAAAGAGGAGGGAGCGCCGCGAAGTCAGAAAAAAGCTGAGAGAAAAAGTGGAAAGTCTCGGATTCACCCTGGCCGTATCCAACCTGACCGTCGTCCCACTGCTGGTTTTTGCCGCCGGAGTGGTCTTCTTTATTCGCCGGCACAAACGCAAATAAGACCCTCTCCATGAAAATACGATCCCTGCTCATCACAGTAATCGTCCTGGCCATCCTGACTATCTCAGGTTACATGCTGCGAAATTCCTCCTTGCGCTCACCCGTGGAGGACCCCCGGGTCGGTCAACCATTACTGGAAAGGGAGGCCCTGGCCCAGCTCGAGGCCATAGAGATTTCCAAGGACGGGGACCGAGTGGAATTACAGGCCGATGAGGAGGGGAAATGGGTGGTCCGAACCCTCTACGACCTGCCGGTGGACTTCGGAAAGCTTAGCACCTTTGTCCAAAATATCGTCGAAGCAAATATAGGGCGCAGGATCACGGCCCTACCGGACCGATTGGAGCGACTGGACCTCGACCGAGGAAGGGTCAGGCTAACATCCGCGAATGGCGATTCCCTATTGGATATCACCTATGGGAAATCCCTCCCGGGCGGGGGAACCGCCTTTTTGCTCGACCAGGAAAATACCGCTTATCAGGCCACCGCCAGTCCTTTCCTGGATGCCAACTCGACCAATTGGGCGGCCAAGACCCTCTACGAATTTGAAGCGGATGATGTGGCCGGTATCCAGTTTTCCCTCGCGGAGGAATCCTGGGGGGTCAGACGGGAGGACAAAGACAAGGACTTTGTCAGCACAACCCCTTCCGACGAGAGAACCCCCAAACAAAGCGAGATCACCTCTGTGATCAACCAATTCAGCAACCTCCGCTTTACCCAGGTCGAGAATCGGGACGAGGTCGAGGCCACCGAGGAATGGAAAGGCGCCCAGGACAATACCCGCTCGCTGAGGTTTACCCTGTTCTCCGGTGAAAGTATCACCGTGAAAATGAGTCGATACGAACCTCCTCCATCCGAAGATGAGGAAGAATCGACTATCTCCACCGCCGGGCAGGTAACCTACCTGCGTATCAGCAGTAGCCGGGCAGACCATCCCATTAACCGATTCATGGATGAGCTGAACTTTGAAGCCTCCTCCTACACCTTTGACAACATTCCAACCGAAATATCGGAACTCGCCGACCTTCCCGAAGAACCCGAACCCCCCGAAGAGGTGATAGAGGAAACTATCGCGGAAACCGAGTCCTCTCAACCGGAAGCGGCCGAACCAATCGAGGAGATTGCCTCGGAAGTGGCGAAAGCAACTCTCCCGGAATCGGAGCCTGCACCAACCGCCGTTATGGAAGCGGAAGAGGAACCAGAGAAAACTGCCTTGGAAACAGCGCCGCCTTCACCGGACTCGAAGGAAACGCAAGAAGGTGATGTCTCAGAAGTAGAGCCTGCACCAACCGCCGCAGAGAAATCGGCGGAAGGGAAAGTCACAACCGAAGAGATCGTCCCTGCTGAACAGGCTGAACCAACTCCATCCCCCCAACCGTAATCCGCAGCTTGGAGAACCCCGATTATTTCGCCGGCCGGCCGGCTCTCGCAAAAGCAGGCCGGTTTTTTTTGGGGGAATTGGAACTCAAAGGATACGGCTCAAACCTTTGCCATTTCCTGGCTGCAAATAACGGGCGGGGTTGTATTCGGGCTTGCAACCTCGGAAAGAATATTGGGGGTCAGGAAAATCCATGGAGGGCATGTAAAATTGCCCTGGGTTAATTGGCCGCTCCGAAGACTTGCAATCGATCGTTGTTATTGGCCACCAATATCAGGGTTTCTCCCGAGGCGCCCCGCAATGCGGCCATGTCCCGCACGTCACGGTCCGCCACAAAGCCGCTCAGCCGCGAAACCACCGGCATGAATGTCCCGTCCCCCGTCCCTCGCAAAAACAACCCGGTGCCGGCATCGGCCCGACCCGTCTCCACTTCCGATACATAAAAGTTGCCCGCCACCAGTAAATCCACCATTCCATCCCCATCGAAATCCCGCGCCGTAATCCCGAAGATCGGGGCAAACTGCGCCTCCACCGGCAGGCGCTTGAGCTCATACCTCCCGTTGCCCTCATTGAACAGCACCACGCTGGCAAACTCCTTGGCCTGATAATGCAGGCTGCGCTGCAGCCCACCCTCGAATATATCGCCCAGGGTAGCTAATCCGAAATCGTGGTAGGTGGGAAACTTCCTCTTGATAAAGGGCATCTGCCCGGAGGAACACTCCCGGCCACGCACCGGAAATACTTTCCCCCCTTCGCAATATCCCAGAACGATGTCGTTGCTGCCGTTGTCGTCGAAGTCGTCCGCGTATATTTGAAACGGCTCGTGCAACGAGGCTTTATACTTGTAATTGAGCCCCAGATTGCCCACGGCGAAGTCCCGGTCCCCGTCACCGTCCAGGTCGGCTTGAACGATCTTGTTCCACCAACCGGTGGTGTCGGTCATGCCGTAATAGGCCGTTTCGTCGACCAGTCCCTCCCCGGTGTTGCGCAAAAAGGTGATCGGCATCCACTCCCCCACCACCACCAGATCGAGCCTGTCATCCTGGTCAAAATCGGTCCAAACTGCCGATGTAACCAGGCCGACCCTTGAGACCAGAGGGGCATAATCCTCGGTTACATCGGAAAATATCCCGCCATCGTTGGCCAGCAGGTAGCTCCTGGCCGGATGAGGGTAATTGCCGGGGTCTACCCGGCCCCCGACAAAGAGGTCCAGGTCGCCGTCCCCGTCGTAATCCCCCGGAACCACACACGATCCACTCCCTTCAATAGCGGGCAGGTGCCCCTCGGCCTCGAAAAACCGCCCGTCACCCCTATTGAAATACAACCGGTCCTGATACATGAAGGAGGTCAAATTGAACTCTGTGCCCCCACTTGCCACGTAGAGATCGAGATCGCCATCCCCGTCCGCGTCGAACAAGGCCGACCCCATATCCTCCTGTATCCGGTCCTCTTCCCAGGGCTGGTTGGCAGTGGGGACAAAGGCGCCCGCTTCAGTTTGAATAAAGAGAGCGCCGGCCTGGTTGGCCGGACCACCCACAAAAAAATCCTCCCGGCCGTCTCCGTTCACGTCGCCGATGGAAAGCCCCGGTCCGAATTGAGACATCTTGTGGGGAAGGAGCGATTCGGTGACAAAATCGTTGAAATGGTTCTCGCGGTGCTCGAATTCCGCCCGGGCTTCCCCCGTAAGGTCTACGAACAGCGGCGAATCCCCCTTTTGTTCCCCGGTCTGCAACGGACGGGAAGCATCCCTGTAATCCAGAACTATGAGCCCATCCCCTTGCAAATGGGTTAATTCCTGGGTCTTCCCGTCCGGCCACTCTATCTGCAAACGGTCCACCACCGTGGATGCTCCCAGACCAAAGTGAAGAATATCCTCCACCGAGGACATGTAGCCGCGGGTCAGATACAATTCCTGATACTGGACCCGGCCGCCTTGCTCCAGAGTGACTTTGGCCCCGATACCGGCCGGATTCAAAGCGTCCCCTTTGAGCTTCAACCGCAGGTAATGGGTTTCCCCATTCCACGAAGTGTCGTTGCGGTAAATAAAGGCGGGGTCCTGCATGTTGTTCACCACCAAGTCGAGGTCGCCGTCGTTGTCGAGATCGGCATAGGCGGCGCCGTGGGAAATACTGGGCTGGGCCAAGCCGGCCCGGGAGGATCGGTCGACAAACTTCAAGTGTTCCGTGGCCGCCAGGTAGAAGTTAGCCAGCTTGTTTACCGGATAGAGGGACTCCAACTCCATGAGCTGCCCCTCACGCACCTTGCCTCCCTGTCGGGCCAGGATCTCATCAATCTTGGCCTTGGCATCCTTGTTGCTGGGGTCGCGCAGAAACCCATTGGTAATGAACAAGTCCTTGCGTCCGGCGTTGGCAAAGTCGGCCGCCAGGACGGCCCAGCTCCACCCGGTGCTGGCTATGCCGGAATAATAGCCGATTTCGCTGAATGTCTCGTTGCCGTTGTTGATTTGCAGGGTATTGCGCATGTACTGATGCCCGTATCCGAAATCCACCAAGCGCCAAAAATCGTCGGGGGCCATGGAAGCCATATTGGTCTTTCGCGAGTAGTTGTCAGGACCGGACATGTCCAGGACCACGATGTCGAGCAAGCGGTCGCCGTTGAGATCCACCAGTTCCGAGCCCATGCCAAAATAGGAACTGTGTTTCAGGGCCTTGATGCCGGATTCCACGAAGGTCCCGTCACCCTGGTTGATATACAAAAAATCGGGCTCCTGGTAATCGTTGGCCACGAAAATATCGGGCCAGCCATCGTTGTTGAGATCCCCAATGGCCAAACCCAATCCACATCCGTAGTTCCAGATGCCGGCTTCCCGCGATACATCCTCAAAACGCCCATCGCCGTTGTTGCGCAGAAGCTTGTCGCGCTCGTCGCCGGGCAGATCATCCTCGCGGGCGAGCGGCAACCTCGTCTCGGTGGGGTAATCCATGTAGCGCAAATGATTGGCTATATAAACGTCGAGGTCCCCGTCGCGATCGTAGTCGAAAAAAGCGGCCTGTATGCCGAAACCCGGATCGTCCAGCCCGTAAGCAGCCGCACTTTCGCCAAAGGTGCCATCCCCATTGTTGATGAAGAGCAGGTTTCTGCGCTTTTCGTAATCGTTGCGGTAAAACGAACGGCACACGTAGATGTCCAAATACCCGTCCAGATTGATGTCGGCCATGGAAACTCCGGCCGACCAGCCATCTTCGGCTCCCACCCCGGCGGAGCCGGTAACATCTTCAAACACCATGCCGCCCTTGTTCAGGTAGAGCCGGTTGTCCGTCATATTGCCGGCGAAGTAGAGGTCCGCCAGGCCGTCGTTATTGACATCCCCCACCGCGACACCGGCACCGCTCGTTATGTATTCGTACATGAGTTGGTTGTTCTGCTCGTCGCAGATCAAAAAGTTGTTGAAATCCACCCCGGTATGGTCGGCCGGAAGAAGGGTGAAGATGGCCTCGGCGGATTGGGCCATATTGCGGGGGGAAGATTGGGCGTGGAGCGAGGCGATTGGCCCGGAATTGAGGAATAAAGCTCCTGAAAAAAAACACGTTTTCACTATTGTTTTCATCGAGGACCTGGAAACGAGACGGTTATTATGACCAACACACCTAGCCTGGATATCTCACTACTGAACGAAAGCGACATCACCCAATCTTCTGCTGCGTTCCGGTATGTCGGCACTGGAGCGGACATCGTTAGGCACGCCTGACTGCGCTCCGCACAGATGCAGGCGACTTTACGGGGTGTCGATCCGGCTTCACCCGTGCATCCGCTCGAAGCCTGCACCAGCACTCGATCATCGTTCACGCGTTACGAATTTTGCGAGATATCCAGGTTAACGAATTTTTTGAGGTGGGGTCAAACGTCGATTTTTCAGGTGAAGGCCGGACAATCATGGTCTGGCCCCTTCCCCACGCCTGAACAAAATGCAGGTGGGTTGAGGCACGTTGATCCCTTTTCCCGTTTGGTGAATCAGGTGTCCCGATTCCTGGGCAATGGCAAACACTGAAACGGTATTTGAATGCTGGCCCCCGGCAAGCAACCACTTGCCCTCGGGATCCAAATTGATGTTTCTCGGAAAAGCCCCGCGAATATTTTCGACTTGTTTGGCCGTTAACCTACCGGTTTGCGGATCCGCCCAATACAGGGTAATACTGTCATCCCCCCGATTGGCCGAATAGACGAATTTTCCGTTGGGGTGTACCAGGATTTCCGAGGAGGAGTTGAAATTTTGCCTTGATTTTGCTTCCTCGCTCAGGGCCTGGGCAGTGGATTGGAGGGCGGCAGTCCCGGTTTCCGGATCGAAGGCAAAAGTAGAAACGGAGAGATTGAGTTCCTGGAGGAGGTAGATGTACTTCCCATCGACAGAAAAACGCATATGGCGAGGGCCTCCCCCGGGCGGGGTTTGGACAAGGCCATGCGTGCTGATTGAGGCATTCAGGGAGTCCACCCTGTAAATGACGATTTGATCCAACCCCAAGTCGGGAACGAAGGCGAACGCTCCGCCTGGAGAAAATCCCGTCCAGTGAGGATATGGCTTGTCCTGGCGGGCCTGCACCACATTCGATCCCCCTTTGTGTTCGAAGTGCTGGGATTTATTTCCCAGCGAACCATCGGGTTCAATCGGAAAAACGCTGACCGAGCCGCCTCCATATTGAGCCGTAAGGAGAAACTTGTTCGATGGATGGACGGCGAGATGAGCGCTCATTCCATCTCCCGTCGCCCGCGAATTGAGGTAGTCCAGTTTCCCATTTTTCTCGATTTTGTAGGCGGCAACGCAGTAGCGGTCCATCTTGTCCCTTACTCCCGTAGAGTAGAGGAATTCATTCTCTGAATCCATGGCCAGAAATCCGGGGGAAGCGATTTGGGCGACCAGTTTGGCCTCACTCAAACGACCGGTCTCCGCGTCGAAAGATGCATAATAGATCCCCCTGGCTATTTTGCCAATGGTGCCAAAAAAAACATCGATGGTTTCAGCTGCGCACCACAGAGGAATGATCAAAAAAATTACCGGAAGACTGATTTTCATCTCAAAAAGAAGGTGTGCACTTTTTAATATGCCGCTCCGAAGACCTGCAATCGTGACGGCTTCTTTCACCAACGCTACTGGCCAATTTTGGAGAAGCGGCGAATCAAAATACGCTATTAATTACACCGGGCTTGCCAAACAAAATAGCGCGCAGTCTAATGGCTTCGGTAGCTCATGATCCCAGGTTTATCAGTTCTAACCGGCATTTCTCCTTTCCGGACGAGGGCTGCCACCGGCCCATCCACTACAATCCTCCCAAGATTCGGCTTTAGCGGCGCCATGGCCCTGGGATTGCTCCTGGCATTTTCTCCGGCTGCCCCCCTTACTGCGAAAACCCTCGCCCAGATCAAACTGGAGGAAATCCAGGAGAAACAGAACCGGTTGATGAAAGCTTATCGTGAGGAAACCAATCCGAGCGATAAGGAATCCCTGGAGTTTCGATTAATTGCCGTTCACACCGAGTATGCTTCGTTGTTGGCGAAAAATCCGGAAAATCCGGCAGTAATTGCCGCCTATGGTCTGTATTTGGCCCAAATCGATAAGGGCGATGATGCGCTTAGACTTCTGCTCAAGGCAGATTCCCTCGATCCCACCATTGCGCAGGTCAAAAACCAGTTGGGCAACTACATGATCGAGCAGGCCAACTTCCAACTCGCCATGCCCTATTACCTGGCAGCCATTCGATTAACCCCCACGGAACCGCTCTATCACTACCAACTCGCCAACCTCCTCTATTATTTCACGGAGGAAATCGTGCAGCATGAAATTCTGGCCAGGGAGACGGTGGAAGACCAGATGTTCAAGGCGTTCAAGAGCGCAGCGGAGTTGGCTCCCGACAACATGGCTTACCAATATCGTTATGCCGAAGCATTTTACGATTACCCGTTAGCCGACCTGGAGGAGGCCCTCTCGGTATGGGATGGCATTTTCCAGCGTGTCGAGGACGAGCGGGATAAACAAATAATTCTCCTGCAGCAGGCCAATTGTCACCTCAAGCTCGGGCATTTCGAGGAAGCCTCTCTTTTGCTCGATCAGGTCGATGATCCCTACCTGGACACCAACAAGATGAAATTGCTGAAGGAGATTGAGGAAAGGGGCTTCAGTCCTTCACAAGGAGGATAAGGGGTCCTTGGGTTTGGGGTCCTCCCCTTTCTCTTTGCCGTCCCTGTCCGCTTCTTCGGCGCCTTCGGCCTCATCCTCCTCCCCCTGCTTCTCATCGGTCTCTTCATCCATCTCCCGGAATATGGAAGGTCGGTCGTCTCGGGCCAGGGAGGGTGGTTCGGCATCGAGGAAAGACTGACCACCCTGCCCTGCCGGCCTGGAAATCGCCCAATTCCCCCCCCCAGCCAGTGAGAGGTAAAGAAACAACGCCCCGTAAAGCGCTTGGAATTGGAAATACAAATGGCTTTCCTGGGCCGGCCAGGAATAACTGCCGATGACCAGGAGCAGCAAAAGGGCCAGAGCCATGATCCGGGTCCAGAAGCCGATGAGGACGAGAACCCCGACAAACAATACCGCACAACCGATAAACACCTTAACGATATCCGCCGAACCGATTTGAAACCCCTCCAGTGTTTTCAGAATAATTTCCGATCGGTCCGCCAACTCCCGTGCGGCGAAAATTGTGGCCAGGGATCCGGTCGCCAAACGTAGAAGGAATAGACCCAAGTTATGTAAGAATGAAAACAAAACGCGTTCAGATTAGGAAATCCCGCCCGGTTTGAAAAGACCAAAGGACAACCAATTGCCTCACACACCCATCGGGGTGGCTCACTCTTCCTCTTATCGAGCTTCATGTCTTTCAGTAGCCTCTTTGGCGAAGCATTGTAGCTTAGCGACGCACGGGCATGAAATCCAACGAAGTCCGCACCAGTGCCGACATACCGGAGCGCATTAGAAGATTTTTGAGACATGCGGGCTAGTGTCCTGTCTCATTAATTCCTTCACGCAAATGGTAGACCTTTTAGAGGAATGCATTGGCCTTGAGATACTTGAATTCTCAGAGGGTGCCCTCCATTTACCTTAACATCCTGTCCATCCTGTTCATCCATGTTTCAAATTCGATCACGATCATGATCACGATCACGATCAAGATAAAGGCTTTGGCCCATTTACCCCTCTGTGTCCTCTGTGGTCTCTGTGGTGTTTAATTTAAGACGGCACACTAGCCACTGGCGCCTAACAATGCATTATCCATTTCATAGTTTGCATAAACGTTTTGGACGTCCTCCAGATCTTCCAGAACCTCGATAAGGCGTAGTATTTTTTGGGCCTCTTCCCTATGAGTTATGGGCACCAGGTTCTGTGGAATGTAGGCGATCTCCGAGGAATCCGGTTCGATTCCGGCATCCTCCAAGGCATGACTCACATTCTCGTATTCCGAAATGGGGCAACGCACTTCAAAATGATCCTTTCCGTCTAACAGGTCATCGGCACCGGCTTCCAGAACCACTTCCATCAGGGAATCCTCAGTGGTCTTCTCAGCCGCAATGGTGAATTGCCCCATGCGTACAAAATTAAAGGCCACGGCTCCCGGACCTCCCAGGTTTCCGCCGCTCTTGGAAAGGGTGCTGCGCACTTCGCTGACACTGCGATTGGTATTGTCCGTAGCCACTTCGATCATCAAGGCCACTCCACCCGGGGCATATCCCTCATAGGTGACCTCTTCGATCTCCACCCCCGGCAGTTCCCCGGTTCCCTTTTTTATGGCCCGTTTCACATTGTGGTTGGGCATGTTGGCCGCTTTCGCCTTCTGGAGGACAGTGCGGAGTCTCGGATTCAAAGTAGGATCCCCTCCCCCAGCCCGTGCCGCCAGGATCAACTCCTTGCTGATGACCGAGAAGATTTTGCCCCGTTTGGCATCCACGGCCGCCTTATGCCGCCTGGTCGTTGCCCATTTACTGTGACCTGACACGATAAATTAGGTTAGGAGCGCTTGGATTTACGTTTCGGTTTCTTGCGGATCAGAGGGTTATCCTGGCGGATGGCGCCCGATTTTGCTTCCCGCTCCTCGGCAATTTCCTCCGGATCCTTCCTTCGGTTGGTAATGGTTTGCTGCAGTATGGTCATTAGATTCTGCACTGTCCAGTAGAGGCAGAGCCCGGAACTGAAATTGTAGAGCATTACGACCATCATTACCGGCATGAATTTGAATATGGCCTGTTGTTGGGCGGAAGCGGCCGTGGGGGTCATGCGCATCTGGTAATACATGGTGATCCCCATCAGTATGGGCAGCAGGTTGAAATACTGGCCCATAAGGGGCAGGTTGATCCCCCAGGAGAAGAGCTTTTCCGGTTGGGAAAGGTCGGCAATCCAGAGGAATTCGGCAAAACGAAGTTCCGAGGAGGTCCGCAGCATATAGAAGAATCCTATGAAGATCGGTATTTGTATCAGCATGGGCAGGCAGCCCCCCAAGGGGTTTACCTTATGCTTCCGATACAACTTCATCATCTCCTCATTCCTTCGCTTGGGATCGTCCTTGTAGCGCTCCTGCATTTCCTTCATCGGACCTTGGATCTTCTGCATCTTCTTGGCCGATCGGGCGGAAATCTGGGTCAAGGGCCAAAACAGGATCTTTAGCGCTATGGTGATCAGGACAATGGAGACACCCCAATTGGGTATGAACTGGTGAATCACCTTCATGCCCAGGAGCAGGACCTTGCTGATGGCCCCAAACCAGCCGAATTGCATGACCTTCTCCTGGTTGCGGTCCATTTTCTGCAGCCGGAATATCTCTTTGGGTCCCACGTAAAAATCCATGCCGCGGCTGACCCGCTCGTTGGGGCCCAGGCCCGATAGTTCAAAGTGGGCATCTCCTTCCAGCGCCACCACGGGCTCTCCCTTGTCATTGCGCAAGTCGAGAGTGCGCGGTGTAACCGTGACCCCGATTCCCTGCTCATCGGGAGTCAGAATGGCTGTAAAAAATTGGTTTTTCAGACTCACCCAACCAAACCTCGCGTTTTCCGTCAGGTAGGGAGGAGGATTGCGATTGCCGCCGAAGCCGAGAAATCCGTCAGAGCGAATAAACTTGGACGAGGCGATGAATTCCTCATCCCCATCCTCGTAATAACCCACGTTGAGAAAGCCCCCCAGGAAGGTGCCGCCACCCAGCAAAGCGGGTTCGAGCCGGCCCAAATGAAGCTTGTAGTTGCTCAGGAAAAGGGAGTTGGAGGAGGTGTTGACAAAATCGACGGCGTGCCGGATGGAATACAATTCCTCCTCCTCGGGGTTGGTATTGATCCAGAATTTCTTGCGCACCAGCAAACCGTTCGGTTCGCGCCGCTCAAAGTGAATTTCCCGATCGCTTTGATAGGTTTTGACGAAGGAACTGTCAAAGCGGTTGCGAATTACCGAAACCCCCAGCATCGGTTGGGCGCCGAAGTGATTGAAGAGAAAGGGAAAATCCGAATCCTTGTCCGCCTCATAAGCCTTCATGGCCACTTTCTTGATGCCTCCGCCGCGGTTGGTTAGGACGACTTCAATCAGGTCATTCTCCAGATAGTAAAGGGTTTCGGGCACCGCCTCGGTTTCCGCAATTTCCGGGATGGGTTCGCTCAATGCCTCAGGTCCGTGACCGACTTGCTCAGGACCCGGAGAATGCTGAGGGGGTGTGGTTTCCGGCCCCACCGAGGGAGGAGATTCGGTTGTCGGCGCGGGCCCTGCCGGTGATGGCGGCGGTTGCTGATTCCGGTTCATAATGGGAATCAGGGCAAAGGCAGCTACGAGAAAAAGTACGCCGAGTAACGTGTTCTTCTTATCCATGAATCCTTATGAGGAACAGCAGGGTTGATCGAGCCGCGAGTCCCGCCGGGTGGAGGTCGACTGGTTTGTGGAGGCCGGTTTTACCGGGTCAAATCCTCCGCGGTTAAAGGGATGGCATTTGCAAAGGCGAACCAGGCTGTGGAAGCCTCCCCTTAGAAGGCCGTGTGATTTTATGCTTTCAAGGGCGTAATCCGAGCAGGATGGAAAAAACCGGCAACAACCTCCCGGACAAAGAATTGCGTTCTGGATCGGGCGGAGGACTGTCTGATAAACCCGAAGACACCCGATCGCGATCCGCCGGGGAGCTTTTAACAGGTGTTCTGGAATGGAAGATCTCACGGTAGGTTATCGCCCTGGTTCAGATACTTGCAGGCTTGAGTAAACTTTTTTTCCAGCTCCCGAAATGTAAAGTCTGTAAATTTAGGCCGCACCACCAACACGCAGTCGCAGTTCTCCGGAAGTTCATGCTGGTGCAAGCGGAAAAGTTCGCGGCAGAGCCGTTTGCAGCGGTTCCGATCCACCGCCTTGCCCACCCGCCGGGAAGCGACAATACCCAACCTCCGGACCGGTTTGCCCTCCACCGCCTCCTTCGGAATGTAAACGGAAAAGATAAAAGGGGCGCTTCGAAAGGGGCGGCCAAATTTTCGGACGACATCGAATTCGCGGGCCTGACGCAATCGTTGCCGGACCGTAAATCCATAGCGCATCCGGCTCGACGAGAGGTTTAGGCGGACAGACGTTTCCTACCCTTGCGACGACGTGCGGCGATCACCTTGCGGCCCCCACTGGTGGACATGCGTTTCCGGAACCCGAATTTACGGGCCCGACGAAGTTTGGATGGACGGAATGTCGGTTGCATGGTAAGTCAAAAAAGGAGTCATACGCTAGATCGGTCCCACCGCTTGTCAAGATCCCAACCCGTCAAAGTCGCAGCAGGCCAAATTTTTCTAAAAATTTGCTTGATCCAACCGGCAAATCCAACACTTATCCGAATGCTTCTGACGTCCCGTTCGTCTAGTCAGGTCTAGGACACAGGGTTTTCATCCCTGCAACAGGGGTTCGAATCCCCTACGGGACGCCAAATTTTTTTTGGGCGAGGATCTCCATTGCTCGCGCTTCTATCCAAAGACGTACTTTTCCAGGTAATCGTTGTGGAATTTGCCGGTGGGGTCCAGTTGGGCGGCCAATTGATGGAATTCGGACAGCTTCGGATAACGGGGTTGTAAGTCCTCGGGCCGCATTGTGGTGAGTTTTCCCCAGTGGGGACGGGCGCCGAGGGGCACCAATTTCTCCTGGACAAGCCTTAACGCGTCTTGGACCCGCGGCCAATCCTTGATCCAGGTGAAATGGAATGCCACCTGGTTTTCTCCATAGGCGGTGCTCATCCACAAATCGTCGGCTTTGACCGTGCGAATCTCGGAAATCTGCAAGACCCCGGCCAATTCGCGCCTCAAACCGTGGAGTTCCTCTATCCCCGCCACGGCGTGCCTTCGGGCAAGGAAAAACTCCGACTGCAATTCCTCCGCGGTACTAGGCCTGAATTCCATCAGAAAATGCGGCAAGCGGTTGAACCAGGGCCCAACTTCGCCCAATTGCGGTGTGCAGACCTCGGAATCATACCCGACAATCGGGTGGACGTGCCGCTCGGATCGTTTAGCGCCGAACATTTCCGTCGGTGCATGGAAAGTCTCCCCCGCAACCTTGTGCTTGAGCCATATGGTGGTCAAACCCGGGTCCCGTTGCCAATCGGTAAAGACGGAAACGGAATAGGCCGATGAGAAAATGGTATCGAAGTTGGCTTGAAGCTGTTCCAAAGGCAGGCCGATGAAGACATACTGCCGAACGTCGAAGGCGGGAACAATGTCGAGCGTCACGCTGGTGATCAGCCCCAGTGCGCCGAGATGCACCACCGCGCCTTCAAAGTTGGGGTCACCGCGCTCCAATCGCAAAAGTTCTCCTTCCGCTGTGACCAATTCGAGTCCCCTCACCTGGGTTGCCAGGTTGCCGTTCTCATCACCGCTTCCATGCGTCGCCGTGGCAATGGCGCCTCCCACCTGGATATGAGGCAAGGAGGCGAGGTTGTGTACCGCGAACCCGGCATTATGTAACCGTTCGGCAAGGTCGCCATATTTCATCCCGCTTCCCACCGTGACGGCCCGCTTTTGGGGGTCCAACTCGATCAGTCGATTGAATTGCGAGGTGCCTATCAAATCGGCATCGGTGTCGGCAATACGGCTGAACGAATGCCTCCCTCCCAGCGCTTTGACGCGGCGGCTCTGGCGCACCAATTTCCTCAGCTCATCGATCGTCTCGGGTTGGTGAAAGCGAGCTGCCCCGTAGGTAAAATTCTCGGCCCAGTTCTGCCCTGCCACCCCCGGAGATGGGTCGGCCAGGGCTTTGGAAGGTAAGTTTCCGCAGGAAGCGAGACCCGCCACCGTGGCGGATTTAATGAATTTGCGGCGGGATACGGTGCAAGCATCAGGGTCTGAGCGGTAGGATTTCCTTGCCATCTAATTTACGTATCAAGGTTACCGGATTTGACACCGGATCACGCAGATTAGCGTAGATGGGTGAAATTAACATGGATGAACGGGATGAACAGGAAATTATGGATGGCCTCTCGCAATGATCGCCAGATTGGCGCACCCGGCGCCTCTCCCCCTACCCTGTCACGCCAGAACCGTTCCTACCGTTTTGCTCTTCCTCTTCTCTTTTGAGATCTTTGCGAGAGAAAATCCAAAATCCTGTGCATCCTGTCCATCCATGTTTCAAATTCGATCAAGATCACGATTTACTTCTTTCCACTCTCCACTGGACGCCAGCCCCCTCTTTGCGCCCTTAACGTGCTCTGCGAGAGTCATTCTCTCCCCTTCCCTTTTGAGTCTTTTGTGCCTTTTGTGGTTAACCCCTTTTCATCCTTCAGCCTTTCAACCCCCTTTGTGCCTATTCTTTACAGTTCAGTATACTTGTCCGCCCTGCCCTTTGCCTTTTCCACCGGATATTTTTGCGCGTTGGCCCGCATCTTTTCCCCAATGACGGTGGCGACGTCGAGGTCGGCAATATTAGCAAATTCCAGGGAAAAAATGAGGATATCAGCCAGTTCTCCCTCGATTTCCCTTCGCTTGGCCGGATGGTTTAAGGCATCGAATGATCCCGGCCCATCCTTCCAGAGAAAGTGTTCCATCAATTCGGCCGCTTCAGCCGCGATGGCCATGGACAAATTCTTCGGAGTGTGAAACTGCTCCCAATCGCGCTCCTTGGCAAAAGCTCTTATCTGTTGTTTCAACTCCTGAAACGAGGTTTGGGAATCTTTGCGGGAGGGCATTAAATTATTTTGGCCAGGGGAAGAATTAACGTTGAAATATAAGTGAAACTATGTTCACTAATGGGAAAATCCCACTGAATTGGCTTTTTGAATTGACTTGGCCATTTCACCTTAGACCAACCTAAAACATTTTTTCCACCCCGAATTATGGCAAGAACAACCAAACCAAAAACCAATTTCGGCAACGATAGAAAGAAGAACATCGAACTCGCCATGACCGCGATCAACCGGCAGTTCGGGGAGAATGCCATCATGCGCCTTGGGGAATCTCCCAAGTTGAATGTGGCGAGTATTTCCACCGGATCGGTTGCCATCGACCTATGCCTGGGAATCGGCGGCCTGCCCAGGGGCAGAGTGGTTGAGGTTTTCGGCCCGGAATCCTCGGGGAAAACCACCTTATGCCTGGCTGTCATAGCGGAAGCGCAAAAACAGGGTGGAACGGCCGCCTTTATCGACGTGGAACACGCCCTCGATCCGAAATATGCACGGGTTTTGGGGGTCAATTTGAATGAATTGATGATTTCTCAACCCGAGAGCGGGGAGGATGCGCTCAATATTACCGAGACCTTGATCCGTTCCGGAGCAATCGACGTGGTGGTGCTGGATTCGGTTGCCGCTCTGGTTTCCAGGGCGGAACTGGACGGCCAAATGGGCGATGCCACGGTGGGATTGCAGGCCCGAATGATGAGTCAGGCCATGCGCAAGCTTACCGCAGCCATCAACAAAAGCAGGTGCCTTTGCGTCTTTACCAATCAAATTCGGGAGAAAATAGGGGTAATGTTTGGGAATCCGGAAACCACTCCCGGGGGCCGGGCCCTGAAGTTTTTTGCTTCGGTTAGAATGGATATCCGCCGCATTGGCCAAATCAAGGATCCCAGCGGCAAGGTGATTGGGAATCGAACCCGGCTGAAAATTGTTAAGAATAAGGTGGCTCCGCCTTTCACGCAATGTGAATTCGATATCATGTACAATGAGGGCATTTCCAAGACCGGTTCCCTGCTCGATCTGGCAGTGGAGCACAAAATTCTCGTCAAGAGAGGGGCCTGGGTATCCTACAAGGGGGATTTGATCGGCCAAGGCCGTCAAGCCGCCAAACAGTACCTCATGGAACATCCGAAGCTTCAGGAGGAATTGACCAAAGCCATCTTTGAGAAAGTCAACCTCAACGGCGGCGCCTCTGGCGCCAAGAAAGGCTGAAGGGAGAAGGAATTACGCCAACGGCGTTGAACTCCAGAGCCCAGCGTAGCGCACGCTGGGTTGTCGATCACTCATATGACCGAACCCCAACGGGGTTCCACAATGATTTAATTTTCTAAACGCGGAATGGAATCAAGACTAGGGATTTGTCCTGCGCTTGCTTCAATAAGGCTGCGGCCGATGGTCTGGGAAATCATTGTCCCGCCCTGCCGCTGTGCCGTGCGTAGCATTGCGAAGCAGGGTCCTGTCCCCACACCGTCGAAGCCAGACAAAACTGTAGGAGGGGGTTTATCCCCCGATCATCCAAACCGCTTCACTTCAATCGGGGGATAAACCCCCTCCTACAGTTTCGTAATTTGTTATCACAAAAAGATCCTTGCGGGCCATTGTTTAAGATATCTGAGTAGTTGCCAGCCTTCTTCCTTTAATTTCGCCTTCCCCATGGATACCTTTGTCGCCCTCGCCACACCACACGGTGAGTCTGCATTGGGTTTGATCCGCTGCAGTGGTAGCGCCTGCAGGGAATTGGTCGAGCGCATTTTTGCCCTACCCTCTCCTACCCCGCGGTTCGCTTACCACCGAGATTACATCAGCCTGCATGGTGATTTCCTGGACAGTGTAGTATTCACCTTCTTCGAAAAGGATCGATCATACACCGGGGATCCCATGCTGGAAATCTCCTGCCATGGAAATCCCTTTATTCTTCAGCGTATCCTGGGGGACTTGGTGGAACGGGGTTGCCGGCAGGCTACTCCGGGAGAGTTCACCCAAACGGCTTTTTTGAACGGGAAAATGGACCTGAGCCAGGCCGAAGCGGTCATCGATTTGATTCGGGCCCGAACCGACCTCGCCTTCAAAGCAGCCGCACAACAACTGCAGGGAAGTTTAAAACGCCGCATCAATGACCTCACGGACCGTTTATTGCAGATAATGGCAGAAGTAGAGGCCTACATCGATTTTCCGGAAGAGGACCTCCCGACGGAGGGAGGGCACGCCCCGGAAAGCCGGTTGAAAGACATGGAACTCGAGATAGCCGAGCTCTCTGATACTTCCCGAACCGGAATTTTTCTGAGGGAGGGGGTCAAAGCGGTCATTATTGGACCATCAAATGTGGGAAAGAGCAGTATTTTGAACCGTTTATTGGGCGAATCGCGGGTTATCGTCAGCGAAACCCCGGGGACAACCCGCGATTACGTGGAGGCATCGTTTTTTATCGGTCCCTATCGCATCCGTTTATTGGATACAGCAGGTGTTCGCGATACGGACGATCCCATCGAAAAAGCAGGCATTGCCAAAACTGTGGAACAAATGTCCTCCTGCGACTTGGTTCTTTTGACCATGGATGCATCCCTGCCCCCTCCCCGGTTTCCCCAATGGATCACCGATTTATTGTCCGAGGAAAATACTCTTATCATATTGAATAAGAATGACTTACATAAAAATATGGCAACGAGTGCGGGTTGGCGCGGATTCAAAAAAGTTTCTACCTCGGCCCTCACGGGTGATGGTATTTGCCGATTGAAATCGACCATACTGGACATATTGGGTGACCCCAAGGTTTCGACCCAAGGCGATGTCGTGGCGGTAAGCGCAAGGCATCACGAAGCCTTGGATAGGGCTTCGGAACAGTTAAGACAGGCCAAGCGATTGCTCCACTTGTCTGAACCGGCCGAACTGGTGGCAAGCCACCTCCGGGAAGGGCTGGGACACTTGGAGGCCATCGTGGGGAAGGTTGACAATGAGCGCGTCCTGGACAAGTTGTTCGCCTCCTTTTGTATCGGGAAGTAAATGAAGATCAGCGGAAAGCGGCCCTTCGATGTCATTGTGTGCGGCGCCGGTCATGCCGGGGTCGAAGCGGCTTTGGCTTCCGCCCGCATGGGGGCGAGCACATTGTTGATCAGCGGGAACATCGACACCATTGGCCAGATGAGCTGCAACCCAGCCGTGGGTGGTCAAGCCAAAGGCCATATTGTGAGGGAAATCGACGCGCTAGGGGGAGAAATGGCCGTTAATGCCGATTTTACGGGTATTCAGTTCAGACTCCTCAATGCTTCCAAGGGGCAATCCGTTCAAGCCCCAAGGGTCCAGTCAGATAAAAAGGCCTATCAATTCCGTCTCAAGCATACCATCGAGCACCAAGAGAACCTCGTTCTATTCCAAGCTACCGTGACAGGACTCATTTTCCAACGGGGTCGGGTGGTCGGTTGCAGAACCAACCTGGGGGTTGAATTCAGGGGAACCTGTCTGGTGGTGACCACCGGCACCTTTCTCAGGGCATTGATGCACGTCGGTAAGAAAAAAAGCAAAGGCGGGCGCATGGGCGACTTCAGTGCTGAAAGCCTTTCTTCGAGTTTTTTGGACGCGGGGATTGAATTGGCCCGCCTGAAAACCGGAACCCCACCCCGCATTTTGGGCAGATCCATCGATTTTTCGAGCCTCGAAGAACAACCCGGGGATGCAGAACCTACCCTTTTTGGTTTTTACGACACACGGGATGAGGAAGATGTGTTCCACGTGGAACACTTCGGCGAAAAGAAAATCGGTTGGAATCCGGGCGAAGAGCAAGTTTCCTGCTGGATTACCTATACCGGCGAGAAAACCCGGGAAATAATCCGAAACAACCTGCACTTGTCGCCCTTGTACTCGGGGTTGATTGAGGGGGTTGGCCCCCGTTACTGCCCCAGTATTGAAGACAAAATCGTCAGATTCAGCCATAAGGACCGGCATCGACTGTTCCTCGAGCCGGAAGGCCGGAATACAAATGAATATTATATCAACGGATTATCTACCAGCCTGCCCTTTCCGATTCAGGAGGAAATTCTGGAATCGATCCCAGGCTTGGAGAATGCCCAGTTGATGCGCCCGGCCTACGCGGTGGAATATGACTTCGCCCCTCCTACCCAATTGTTTCCATCACTGGAGTCCAAAAAAGTGGAGAACCTGTTTTTTGCCGGCCAGATCAACGGAACCTCGGGTTACGAAGAAGCGGCCGGACAGGGTTTATTGGCTGGGATTAATGCGGTCAGGAAGAGTAGGGGGGAATCCTATTTGATCCTGGGACGGCATGAGTCCTATATCGGGGTTCTCATCGATGATTTGGTCACTAAAGGAACCACTGAACCCTACAGGATGTTTACCAGCCGGGCCGAGCATCGATTATTACTCAATCATGGAAGCGCCGAGTTGAGGTTGTCCCGCTATGCCAATGAGGCGGGAACAATTTCTCCAAGTCGTTGGTTAAAAATAAGTTATAAAATAAATGCGGTCGAAAAATGGGTAAAATTCCTGGAAGAGGGCAAAGGGATTGGAGGAACGTTGGCCGATGCCATCAGGCGGGGGCAAAGCGAAGACCACCTTCCTTTGGAATTTTTGTCCGAAAACGAATCGATCCGGGAACAGGTATTGTATCGGATCCGTTACCGCGGTTATTTACAACGGGAGTTGAAGCTGATTGAGAAAATATCCTCGTCTGAAATGGTCGAATTGCCCCTGGATTTCAATTACAAGACCATACGCGGGCTCAGAAAGGAGAGCGCCTTGAAATTAAACGCTATCAGGCCCATTACCTTGGGACAGGCCAGGCGGATCAGTGGGGTCAATCCATCCGACATAAGTATTCTCATGGTCCTGTTGAGGGCAGGAAAGTTGCGTTGAACACTGGAAATGTATTGTCCTCATCCCTATGCTGCGCTTATAAGACTTTGGAAGAACGTATTGCTTTGGAATGGAAGGAAACAAACGGAAAATTCTGGTGGTTGACGATGAGGAGGACATAACGGACTTGGTTCGTTATCATCTGGAATCAGAAGGGTTTGTGGTGGAAACCATCAATGATCCCAACCACATTTTAGGAGTGGGCCGGGATTTTGAGCCGGATCTTTTTATCCTCGATATTTTGATGCCGGGTCTCAATGGCATACAGATCTGCCGAATGATCCGCGCCGATAAAAGGTTCAAGCACGTCCCGGTGGTATTCCTCACGGCCAAGGCAGAGAGTGAGGATCGCATTTTGGGCCTGGAAACGGGAGGGGACGATTATATTTGTAAACCATTCAGTATCAAGGAGTTGGTTTTACGCATAAAGGCTGTTCTGAAACGCTCTCAATTCAATCAACCGGATCGGATGAGAGGGCCTCTAAAGGTGAGGAATGTGCTCATCGATGAAGAACATTATCAACTGCGCGTCGATGGCGACCCGGTTGAATTGACCGCAACTGAATTCAAGTTGCTCAAATTAATGGTCGAGCGAAAGGGTAGGGTGCAACCCCGTGAACGACTGCTGCAGGACGTATGGAACTACGAAGGGGACACGGAGACCCGAACGGTCGATACCCACATTCGCCGCCTTCGGGAAAAGCTGGGAGCCCAGGCAAATATCATAGAAACAATCAGGGGAGTTGGATACAGGGTGGTAGGCAAATAAGGGGATGGATGTCTTCCTGATCGTATTGTTACTGGTTCTGCTGCTCGTCTACCTCCGACGGTATTTGCTCTACCGGAATTACGTAAGGAATCTGGCCGAATCCCTCGAGGCCAGGCAACGTTACCTCTCCGCAAAGGGCCATATCCTGCTGGGATCGAAGCATGTGCTCCGGTTGACCGGGATCATCAATCGGATGATCGAAGAGAACTCGCAATTACGGCAATCGCGCGCCAGCCATTTGGAGCAGTTGGAAGCCATCTTGGCCAACATGTTGGAAGGAGCGCTGATACTGGATGACCGCAACCGCATAATTTTAGCCAATAATGCCTTGCGCAATTCATTCTCCAACTGGATCAAGGATTCGGAGATAGAGGGACAGCGTCTGGAGGTTCTCTTCACCAGTTCGGATCTCCTGACAACGGTAAACCTGATCAAGCGGGGCGAGGCGCCCCAATCCAGTGAAATCGAGCTCATACAGGCCGATGAAAGCAGGTGGGTGCGCGTTTCAGGGGCTCATTTGGGAAAGGACAATCCGGAATCGGATGACTTGACCTTGCTCATTTTCTTTGAAATCACCCGGCAAAAGGAACTGGAATCGGCCAGCCGTGAATTTGTGGCCAACGTATCCCACGAACTGAGGACGCCCCTCACCATCATCAAGGGCTATGTGGACACTCTCAACCAGGATTTCGACCTGATGCCGAATGGACGTAAGTTAAAGTTCATCAACAAGTTAGGGAAGAACGTGGAACGCATGTATAACCTCTTGATGGACCTTTTGTCCTTGACCAAAATCGAGTCGACCGAAAAGGGCCGCAATTGGACCATGGTTCACCTGAACGCGCTGATCAGGGAGGTGCTGGCCAATCTGGCCGACCGGATGGAAGGGCATGGAATGACCCTTAATCTGGAATTGCCTGAATATGAAATAGCGGTCTTGGCTGATGAAAGCAAACTGGGGCAGGTCTTGGAAAATCTGGTGGACAACGCGATAAAATATACCCCGGAAAATTCCACTTTGACCATTGGAACGCGGCGCGATAACCGGGAAGCTATGGTATGGGTGGAAGATAATGGTTTCGGGATCCCCGAAACGGATCTCCCCCGAATATTTGAACGGTTTTACCGCGTCGACAAGGGACGCTCCCGGGAAAAGGGAGGTACGGGCTTGGGCCTGAGTATTGTCAAGCGCATCATTGCTCTCCATAGAGGCAGTGTATTGGGAGAGAACGTCGAGGGCGGGGGGCTCCGCATTACTTTCAAATTACCGGTTCAGTAAAGCATGGCTACTCGCCTTTTCATTCATTCAACCGATCCCGCGTTGACGGCGCGTATGGATCCGAAAGTTCGCCGGCAGATCGAACAGCGGCAGCGAAAATTGAAAGTATCGCTCGAATCTCGCCTGAATCGTCTGCGAACCATTACCCTGGAAATCGGGTGTGGTCACGGTCATTTTTTAACCGCATATGCCGAGCGGTTTCCCGAGGAGTTTTGTGTTGGTATCGACGTCAACAGGCTCCGGATCGACCGGGCCGTTATCAAAGCGGATAGGTCCCAGGCAAAAAATCTCTGGTTTCTTTGCGCGGAGGCCATGGAGTTTTTAAAATTACTGCCTCGGACGGTGAAACTGGGGAAAATCTGGATTCTGTATCCGGACCCTTGGCCCAAAAAGAAGCACTTGAAAAACCGCGTTATTCAGGAGGACTTTCTCAAGGCTTTGGCGGAAGTATGCCAGAGTTCAGCCAAGCTGCATATAAAATCGGACCAGGCCGGATTTATGGAATGGACCAGGGAACTGATTCGGGCCTCGGGGGAATGGCGCCCTTGTCGGGCGCAAGCCTTTCCCGAGGTGGCCACCACCGTGTTTCAATCCCTGACCCGGGGAAAGTCTATCGAGATGACGGCGAAGCTGGTGTCATGTCCGTAAAATAATTCACCACAGAGCAACTGTGTCACGAAGCAAGGCTTAATTGATGATTTTTCATAAGGAAGTGAAGGTGGATGAGCAACTTTCTCATGGCCGCAACCATAGCGCATTTGTAGGGTTTACCTCTGGCTCTTAATCCTTCCACATATGGTTTAATGACGGGATTATGGATGGCCGCAGTCTGGGCTGCCATGTAGAGGCATTTCCGGACTTTGGCTCGTCCCCCTTCAATCTTGCGTTTGCCTTTGAACCTGCCGGTGTCCCTGTTGTAGGGAGCTATACCAGCGAGGGCGACAATTTGATTGCGCTTGAGCTGTCCCAGTTCACTGAGGTAGGCCAACAGGGTCCAGGCCGTGACCGGGCCGACTCCGGAAACCGATTGAAGCAGGCCGGCTTCTTTGCTGAGCTGGTGATCCTTTTTAACGAGGTCTCGGATTCGATTATCAACAACTTCTATGCGTTTTTCTATGCGTTTGATCATCCACTCAATATCGCCTTTGATATACTTCGGACTGTTTTGGATGCGGTTCTTCTCTCGTGCCAACTGCTCGGTGAGGTGACTTCTTCGATCCAGCCAAGCGGCCAGTTTTTGGCGCCTGGGATCGGGGACAGCGCCTGGTTGCAGGCGTTTCTCCTGGGCAAAACCCAGAATCATCAAGGCATCTATGGGATCAGTCTTGGCTTTGAGACCTTCGCTACGCGCGTAGTTGCGGATGAGCCTGGGATTGACCTGAACCACTGCTACTTGCTTTTGATGAAGGTAATCTTATCATAGAGCGTTCGTATCCACCGCTTGCTTCGCAAACCACCAGGGGTTGATCCTGCCGACCGGCGATTTCAACCAAGGCCTTAAAGCCGATGGGGTTATTGCTTAAGCTGCAATGGTGATTTTGGGTTCTCACTTCCAAGTCAGACTTGGAGATGTCGATGGCTATGTAGTGGTATTTTTTATTTTTCATGGCTTATATCGCTCTTGTAGAGGTGAGCTTAACTGCCGTAGCATGGGGCTCAGATAACTGTTTGATATTAAGCCAGGATACTTCGCTGGATCTCCGCTCTGCGATGAACTCAGCGTAAGCGAATTCGGAACTCAGATTGATCTCTTGCGAAGTCCCTGCGAGGTAGTAGCAAATGCTTCGCAGGGTGTTCCTGGCACCTTCACTCATAACCATTGCCACGATCAAAGGCTTTTTCGAGCGCTTTCTCCGACGAGTTTTTTGGGCCCATTCTCGAAAGCGCTCAAAAGCCGGTAAATTCATGGTTGGGAGACCTACAAGAACCCAGAGGACACAGAGGGAGCTGGCGCCCGGTGGAGAATGAAGAGTGGATAGACAGGAAATGACACTAGAGCCATTGGAAAAGGCTCATGATCAATAGCTGCCCAAACACTGCGATGATCAGGGTCATGGTCACGGCAAAGGAAAAGCTGCTGAAGGCCAATCGCCTCATTTGCACACTTTTGGTCGCAACCTTGCCCGGATCCTCCGGACGCAACCCGGTCGAACGCCATTGCCTGAGCTTCCGGCTCTTGTAAAGCGAGCCCGTGATATCGGAAGGCTTGGACATGAGATCAGGAAGCTGATTGGTTTACCGCCATTCGCTTCGTTTTTCAGAAGAGACCTTTATCGGTCCGTTCAGTTAAGTTAATATCAGAGGTTTGGGGCATTATTATTACAAATCATGATTGACCCCGTTTCCACGTTTCATCAATCAAATTAACTTTTTAATCCGCTGACCTGGTTTTCAGGCATGGTCTACCTATACCGTTTATCGAAAAAGCACGCTTCCCAATTGGGCCTGGGACTGGCGGGATGCCTCTGGGCCCAGCCCCAGGCCAACGCCGCCCTAAGTCCCAAGGCCACCGAGGTTACCAGCGTTTTCGGCCTTCCCGTGACCAACTCCATGATTACCAGTTGGGTGTTTTCCATCCTTATCATCGTCCTTATCAGGGTTCTGGTAAAGCGACCCAAACTGGTGCCAACCACGGGGCAGTACCTTGTGGAGACGCTGGTAGTGGGCATCCGGGACATCGTTAAACCGATTGTGGGAACGCGCATGCTCAAACCGACCTTCCCGCTTTTGATTGGGTTGTTCACCTTCATTCTCATGCACAATTGGAGCGGCCTTTTCCCCGGGGTGGGGACGATTGGCTACGTGGACGGGCAGGGGCATTTCGAATCCTTCATTCGTCCGGGCAACGCCGACTTGAATATGACGTTAGGCCTTGCCGTCATCCATTTTGCCGCCTGGCTCTATTTCGTGATGCGTTACGCGGGCCCCAGGGTTTTGATCTACGACCTTTTCGGGAACAAGGCCGACAAAAAGGAACTCCCCACCGCCCTGTTTTATCTATTGACGGCCATATTCCTCTTCGTGGGAGTCATTGAAGTCATATCCATCCTTTTTCGGAATGTTTCCTTGCCCTTCCGTTTATTCGGAAATGTTTTTGGCGGAGAAAATTTGCTGCACAGCATGACCAACCTCATAGGTTGGATAGTTCCCGTTCCTTTTTATTTCCTGGAACTGCTCATAGGCTTTGTCCAGGCCCTCGTTTTTGTCATGCTGGTTTCGGTTTATATCGGACTCATCTGTAATCACGATTCGGAGGAGCATGCCCATTGAAAATTTTTTGGCCCATACCAAGCCTGACGGAAGAACCCGATGCAGGGGTGGCCACAACAACTGTTAACCTAAAATTCAAAGAAAAATGATTGAAATTCTAGCTCAAATGACCGGAAGCATACAGGGAGGACTGGGATGTCTGGGAGCCGCAATCGGGGTCGGTCTTGTCGGCGCCAAAGCTGCCGAGAGCGTTGGCCGCAATCCGGGCGCCTCGGGAAAGATCCTCGTTCAGGCCATTATCGGTATGGCCTTGGCTGAGGCCGTGGCCTTCTATGCTCTTTTTCTATAGATACGATATTGGCTGCCGCGCCATCGGCGCCCGCACCTTTTCCGCCTGTTTGTCATGATCGAGAACGCAATTATTCTAGCTGCCGCGGAAGCGACGGGGAGCCAGGAATCGGCCAACCAGATCCTGCAAATATTTGACCTTTTCGGGTTGGATTTACGCTTTCTCCTCGCCCAGATCGTCAATTTTGGCATCGTGGCCTTCCTGCTTTACAAATTTGCCTTCAAGCCGGTATTGGCGACCATCGAAGAACGCCAGAAAAAGATCTCCGATGGGCTTCAATACGCCGAGGAAATGAAAATTAAGCTGGCAGACGCGGAAAAAGAGCATGCCGCTACGCTCCAGAAGGCACAGCAGGAAGCCCAATCCATTCTAGGGGAGGCGCGGGAAACCGCCAAATTGTACCTGGATAAGCAAACCGAGGCGGCTGCCGGCAAGAGCGAGGAGATCATTGCCAAGGCCAAGGAAGCCATCGAACTGGAGCGCAATAAAATGCTGACCGAGGTTCGTGGAGAAGTCGTCCGATTGGTCATCGACACCACTTCCAAGGTCTTGACCAAGGATTTGTCTGAAGACGAACGAGCGCGCTTCAGCAAATCTGCCTCCGAAGAACTCAAACCCGTAGGCTCTTGACGTGCAAAGGGATAAAAATTTGAAGAAGTTTGCCAAGGGGCTGGCTCAACTCTCTCTGGAAGACGGAGTCGTTTCGGCTGAAAAGGTTGAAGCGGTTTTGCAGGCGCTGAAAAAGCGTCCTCCCCGCCAGCTCAAAACGGTTCTGAAACACTACCTCTACTATATTAAAAAGGAAATCGACCGAGGAAAGGCCGTGATCGAATATGCCGGCGCTCTGGATGACGCCAGCATTTCCCATATCCAAAAGAGCCTGGAGGAAACATACCGGAGAACCCTGACCCTGGAATCGCGGGAAAACCCATCCCTTATTGCCGGATTCCGCATCGCCGTAGGGGATGATCTTTACGATGCCTCGGTATCGGGACGCCTCGAAAACCTTTCAAAGTCCGTCCGGTAAACGAATATTTTCAGTAAAATGAGCTCAATAATTGAACAAATCGAACGGGAAATCGCCCATCTCGAAACTGCAACGACGCGGAAGAACAGGGGAATCATTTTATCGGTGGGGGATGGAGTGGCAAAAATCGACGGCCTGTCCGAGGTCATGTATAATGAAATGATCGAATTTCCGGGGGGCCTTACCGGAATTGCCTTGAATTTGGAAGAGGAAGAAGTGGGATGCGTCGTTTTGGGGGACACCAGTCACCTCAAAGAGGGAGACGAAGTAAATACAACCGGCCGGTTGCTATCAGTTCCCGTCGGCCGCGGGTTGCTCGGTCGCGTGGTAGATGCTCTGGGCCAACCGGTCGACGGCAAGGGCCCTGTCGAGGCGAGCGAGTTTTACCCGGTGGAGAAAATTGCCCCGGGTATCATCCCCCGCAAATCGGTGGATCAGCCCCTGCAAACGGGGATTATGGCGATCGACGCGATGATTCCCATAGGCCGCGGCCAGCGCGAACTCATTATCGGAGATCGCCAGACGGGTAAGACGACCATCGCCATCGACACCATCCTCAATCAAGCCAAGATCAACAACCAGGCCAAGAATGCCGACGGCACCTTTCCCGAGGATTTCCGACCCGTATACAGCATCTATGTAGCGGTCGGGCAGAAGAACTCCAACATCGCCCGGACCATCGGAACCTTCGAAGCCAACGGCGCCATGGAATACACCATAGTAGTGGCTGCCCCGGCGGCCGATAATCCTGCCAATCAGTACCTGGCTCCCTATGCCGGTTGCGCCATGGGCGAATGGTTTATGCAAAATGGAATGGATGCCGTCATCATTTATGACGATTTGTCCAAACAGGCCGTGGCTTACCGGCAGATGTCTCTCGTTCTCAAGCGCCCCTCCGGACGGGAAGCCTACCCGGGAGACGTGTTCTATTTACACTCCCGACTCCTGGAAAGGGCCGCTCGATTGAATGCCGAAAACGGGAACGGATCGCTCACCGCCTTGCCTATAATCGAAACCCAGGCCGGTGACGTTGCCGCATACATTCCCACCAACGTGATCTCCATCACGGACGGCCAGATCTTTTTGGAAACGGATTTGTTCAACCAGGGGATCCGGCCGGCCATCTCCGTTGGGCTTTCCGTATCCCGCGTCGGTTCGGCGGCCCAGATCAAGGCCATCAAACAAGTTGCCGGAACGGTGAAACTGGAGCTGGCCCAGTTCCGGGAACTCCAGGCATTCGCCCAGTTCGGATCGGATCTGGACGCCAAGACCAAGGCCCAGCTCGACCGGGGATCCCGTATCGTCGAGCTCTTCAAGCAACCGGCATTTTCGCCTAAACCGGCCGAGGTGCAGGTAGCTCTCATGTGGGCTGTGCAAAATGGCTATTTTGACGATATCGAGGTCAACGGGGTTACTCAGGCTATCGCCGCCCTGGAAGAAGTCCTCCTGACCAACCGAGAGGCGTTGCTGGCAAAAATCCGGTCTGAAAAACAGATCACGGACGGCATCGCGGCAGAACTCAAGGAGGCGACCGAGTCCTGGAAATCCGGATATGCCGGATAAGGGATAGCCATGGCCAATCTGCACGACATAAGGCGCCGCATCAAATCGGTAAAGAACACGGCCCAGATTACCCGGGCCATGCAACTCGTGGCTGCTTCAAAGATGAAGCGGGCCCAGGATGCGGCCTTGGCCAGCCGGCCCTACGCGGAATTGTTGGCCCGAATTCTAGCTCCCGTCGCCAAGGGGGTCATGAATTTCAGTCATCCCTTTTTGGAAGAAGGCCGCTCCAATTCCCGGTGTATC
Organism: Opitutales bacterium; assembly: GCA_964291575.2. Classification (GTDB taxonomy): domain Bacteria; phylum Verrucomicrobiota; class Verrucomicrobiia; order Opitutales; family UBA2995; genus JAABVD01. Next base: position 1,200,206 of record OZ219851.1, read on the forward strand.
ATATTGTTGAGCACCGACCGGGGGCTTTGCGGCGCCTTGAACGCCAATCTGTTTCGAGAACTTCCTTCCATGTCCCAAGATGTGAAATACATCACGGTGGGCCGAAAAGCCGCCCAATTCATAAGCCGCACCCGGAGGGATCTGATCGCCGATTTTGCCGTTTCGGACAAAATAATGTTCTCCGAGGTGCGTGTGGTCATAGATTTTGCCATCAGGGCCTTCGAAGATGGTTCCGTCGGCACCGTCGAAGTCCTTTATCCGCGATTCGTCAACACCCTCAGACAGGTTCCCAAGCTGGTCCCGCTTCTTCCCTTGGCCGGCATCACCGAAGCATTGGAAACCTTGGGAATAGACAAAGGGGTTCAGGACAACCGTGAATTGAACTTCGAGCCTTCGGTTGAAGTGATCCTGACCGATTTACTTCCCCTTTATGTGCGCCGTCAGTTCTACGCCATGGTTCGCGGGACAAAAGCCTCGGAACACAGCGCCCGCATGGTGGCAATGAAAACGGCCACGGATAATGCCAACAATTTGGTGGACAGCCTCACGCTGGACTACAATAAGGCCAGGCAGGCCGCCATCACCCAGGAAATCCTCGAGATTGCCGCAGCAACCGCAGCGAATGAAAACTGATAATTTGAGTAATACAGGTAAAATCCTACAGGTAATCGGCGCGGTAGTCGACGTTCAGTTCGAGCCGGGGAACATCCCCGAAATCTACCAAGCGCTCAAGGTTGATTTTCAGGGGCCAGAGGCCCACATCACTCTGGTGCTTGAAGTACAGCAACATTTGGGAAATGCCATCGTGCGCACCGTAGCCATGTCCTCGACGGAGGGGCTCGTCCGCGGTATGAAAGTGGTGGATACCGGGTCGCCGATATCCGTTCCCGTCGGGGAAAGTGTGCTGGGGCGCATTTTCGATGTAACGGGAAATCCCGTCGATGAGCGCGGCGAGGTGAAATCCGAGAAGCGCTATCCTATTCACCGGCCAGCTCCCGCGCTGGTGGACCAAAGCGTGGAGGCGGAAATGTTGGAGACCGGCATCAAGGTGATCGACCTCATTTGCCCTTTCATCAAGGGCGGAAAGGTAGGCGCTTTTGGCGGGGCCGGCGTGGGCAAGACGGTGGTCATAATGGAACTCATCAACAACATCGCCAAGGCTTACGGGGGATATTCCATCTTTTGCGGGGTGGGGGAGCGTTCTCGCGAAGGTAATGATCTTTACCATGAAATGTCGGATGCCGGGGTGATCGATCAGGAAAATATCGAGAACTCCAAGGTGGCGCTCTGTTACGGCCAAATGAATGAACCGCCCGGGGCGCGCATGCGAGTTGGATTGTCCGGGCTGGCCATGGCCGAGTATTTTCGCGACGAAGAGAACCTCGACGTCCTACTGTTCATCGACAACATATTCCGCTTTTCCCAGGCGGGATCTGAAGTATCCGCTCTATTGGGGCGTTCACCCTCTGCGGTAGGGTACCAGCCGACCCTGGCTCAGGAGATGGGAATTCTCCAGGAACGCATCACTTCCACCAAGAACGGGTCCATCACATCCTTTCAGGCGGTCTACGTTCCAGCGGACGATTTGACCGATCCCGCCCCCGCCAACACATTTGCCCATCTGGACTCCACCATCGTTTTGGAGCGCCGGATCGCGGAGCTGGGCATTTATCCCGCAGTGGATCCCCTGGGTTCCGTTTCCACCGCGCTGGACCCATCGGTTGTGGGTGAAGGCCATTTTGAAGTGGCGCGCGGCGTGCAACAAGTGCTGCAACGTTACAAAGACCTCCAGGATATCATCGCCATTCTCGGCCTCGACGAATTGAGCCCAGAGGATAAGCAAATCGTTTACCGGGCCCGGAAAATCCAGAAGTACCTGTCGCAACCGTTTCACGTCGCCGAAGTCTTTACCGGATTTGCCGGAACCTACGTTTCCATTGAGGAAACGGTAAAGGGTTTCAAAATGATTCTCGACGGGGAACTCGATTACATCAATGAGAACGATTTCGCTTACAAGGGATCCATCGATGAAGTTATCGCCAGTGCGGAGGGGGAATAAAATAAATTACCACAGTTCCACTAAAATACAGGAAAATCTTCCCGGAAATGAACTTCTACCTTCAACGATTAATTGATGGCATTCACAGATTCAGGGTTTAACTCTGTGGTCTCTGTGTCCTCTGTGGTTAATTCTTATCAGTATCACGAATTTAATGGGACAAAACCGTAGTTGGCCTGAAAGGCAATGGCTTTAAAACTTGAAATCGTAACCCCCCAGGAAAAGGTCTACAGCGAGGATGTGGATTCGGTGACGCTTCCCACCACTACCGGTGAAATCGGAATCCTGCCGGGGCACATCCCGTTGATTACCGAGGTGCAAGCCGGGGAGTTGGGGGTCGTCAAGGAGGGGCAACTCGATCTATTGGCGGTGGACAATGGGTTTGCGGAAATTTACGGCGATACCGTATCGGTACTTACCGAAGCGGCCATCGACATCGAGGATATCGATCTGGCCTCGGCCGAAGCGGCACAACGCCGGGCCGAGGAAGCATTGCGCAAGGCCGAAGAGGTAAACCTGGACCCGGACGAAGTAGAAGCCTTGGAAGCGAAAATCCGCTTTGCTCTGGTCCAACAGTTGGCCAAGAAAAAACGCAATTGATACCGCGGCAGCGCGGAAATTTTTCCGGGAGAAGCTTAACAAATCAATTGCCGGAAGTCATCGCACTGGCCTCGGAACCCCTGGGGAATGCCTTTGGTCACCACTGCCACCGCGTCGTGGGAGTGCAACGATTCCAGGTGGGCAATGGAAACCTGAAAGTCGAGGATATGCTCGTCGGCATCCAATTCTTCAAATAAGAGGCGGGCCGCATCCTCCACAAATTTTACATAAGCGCCGTTGAGTTCGGCGAAGGCTTGCTCATCTTCTCGGCGGACGATCACCTGCGTTTCCGTTCTCAATGCGTTGACGCAATGGTCCACCAGGTCCTCGATCGCCATCTCGGAGTTCCCGTCCAACTCTACCAGAACACGTGCCTTGCTACGTTGAGAATGGGGTATCGAATAGGCGTTCCTGGATTCCCGGGCGTGTTCCGATAACATTTCCGAACAAGGGCAGGTGGATGAATATACAAAATCCAACTGGAGGTAGCGATGCAGTTGCCCAGCGCGATTCAGCGCCCCTTCCCACATCACCTGATAATACTGATAGCCCTGCAGGTTGCTGCGCAGGCTGGTCTGAGTAATCGGGTAGTTGAAAAACAACTTCAGGCGGGCTTCCTCGCTCCCCAGCCGCTCGAGGTAGGTTTTGAGAATTTTTACTATCTCCCCCCAGGTGAATACGTCGTCCTTGAACTGGTAGAATACCCTGAGGATGCGCGACATATTGATGCCCTTGTTATCCTTATCCAGGGAAACCGTGCCGGTAATGGATGTCTCCAGGGAAACCACCTGCCCAGCCCTGGTTTTAAATTTCAAGGGCAGCTTGAAATTGGATATTCCCACCTGGTTGATCGCCACCCTTGCCCCGGAGATGTGATCGGCATGTGCATTCTGCATATCGGGAAGCGCCTGAAGGTAAGCCTCACCCGGTCGAAAGGAGCCGTCGTAATCACGGTTCGGCTTCGAATCCGAACCTTGCATTGGGGTGGTCATGAGCGAGTTATCCATGAGGTTGAAACTGGGTAGCATAGAAAAGCCGGTTTGGTGCGGGTGGACGGAATCGAACCGACGTAGCCAGCTTGGAAGGCTGGAGTTCTACCACTGAACTACACCCGCGTAAAGTCGGCAATTTCGCGCAATAATCCCTTCTTGTTCAAGCACTTTTTCGAGTTTTATGGAGAGATGGAACCGGTGGGAATATGCGCTTCCCCCATATCTCCCACCCGGTAACATGCCCCCTTTTTTAGCTTTTCAACCTCAGGGGGATTCTCCAAGTTAGTGCGAATTTTACCATACCCACCGACTGTTCCTCCACAGAGCGGAGCCCTAAATGCCGAAACGAACCGATTTAGAAACTATCCTCATCCTGGGTTCCGGACCCATCGTAATCGGACAGGCATGCGAATTTGACTATAGCGGCACCCAGGCCTGCAAAGCGCTGCGGGAAGAGGGCTACAAGGTCATTCTGGTCAATAGCAATCCGGCCACTATCATGACCGATCCGGAATTCTCCGATGCCACTTATATTGAACCGCTTACGGTCGATATGGTAGGCAAGATAATCGAGCGGGAAAAGCCGGATGCGCTGCTGCCCACCCTGGGGGGCCAAACCGCGCTCAATCTCGCCCTCGACCTCCGCAACAAAGGTGTCCTGGAGGGATACGGAGTGGAATTGATCGGTGCCAAATCCCACGCCATTGAGAAAGGCGAGGATCGGCTCCTCTTTAAAAAAGCCATGATAAAGATCGGCCTGGATGTTCCAAAGTCCCGCGTGGTCTACACCCTGGAAGAAGCCCGGGAAGCTGCCGCCACCATCGGGTCCTTCCCCTTGATTATCCGGCCGGGATTCACCCTGGGTGGATCCGGAGGGGGAATCGCCTACAACAGGGAAGAATTTGACGCCATAGCCGCCAACGGGCTCGAATTATCGCCGGTCACCGAAGTCCTCATCGAGGAATGCCTGCTGGGATGGAAAGAGTACGAGATGGAAGTGATGAGGGATTACAAGGACCAATGCGTGGTCATTTGTTCCATCGAAAACCTGGACCCGATGGGAGTCCACACCGGAGACTCCATCACCGTGGCCCCGGCCATGACCCTGAGCGATAAGGAATACCAGCTCATGCGGGATGCATCCTTCGCCTGTATTCGGGAAATCGGCGTGGAAACGGGCGGCAGCAATATTCAGTTCGCCGTCGACCCGCAAACCGGACGGCTGGTCGTGATCGAGATGAATCCCCGGGTATCTCGAAGCTCGGCCCTGGCCTCCAAGGCGACGGGATTTCCCATAGCAAAATTCGCCGCCAAACTGGCTGTCGGCTACAGCCTGGATGAAATTCGCAATGATATCACCCGGGAAACCCCTGCGAGTTTCGAGCCCACCATAGACTATGTGGTAACCAAGACGCCGCGATTTACCTTCGAAAAATTCGTCGGGACCGATACCACCCTTACCTCTTCCATGAAAAGCGTAGGGGAGGCCATGGCCATTGGCCGGACCTTCAAGGAATCGCTCCAAAAAGCGCTGCGTTCCCTGGAAATTGGGGCCCATGGCCTGGGAGGGGGCGGCAAGTATGGCGATTCCTCCTCCATGGATGCCGAGGAAATCCGGAGCCGTTTAGCCAATCCCAAGGCGGAACGGATCTTTTACGTGAGGTATGCCCTGTTGGCCGGATTTTCCGAGGAGGAAATTTTTGAACTCACCGCCATTGACCCGTGGTTTATTCGCCAGATAGCGGACATCGTGAAGCTGGAGCGGCGCATCGGTCGGAAAACATTGAAAACCATCGGGGCGGGGTTGTTGCGCCAAGCCAAGGAGGCGGGGTTTTCCGACCTGCAACTGAGCCACATTTTGGGCTGCAGCCGTGAAGCGATCAAGCGGCGCCGGGAAAGGGACGGGATCCACACCCGGTTTCGCCTGGTGGATACCTGCGCGGCGGAGTTTGAAGCCTACACCCCTTATTACTACTCCTCCTACGGGGATGAAAACGAAGTCATCGAATCGGGCAAACCCAAGATCATGATCATTGGCGGGGGGCCCAACCGCATCGGCCAGGGGATTGAATTTGATTATTGCTGCGTCCACGCATCCTATGCCCTGCAGGAATCCGGTTACGAAACCGTCATGGTCAACTCCAATCCGGAAACCGTATCTACCGACTACGATACTTCCGACCGGCTCTACTTCGAACCCTTGACCCTGGAAGACGTTCTGGAGGTCTATCAACAGGAAAACTGCCAAGGGGCCATTGTCCAGTTCGGGGGGCAGACCCCACTCAACCTGGCCGGCGACCTCAAAGCCAACGGAGTCAACATCATAGGCACCTCCCCGGAAAGCATCGAAGCGGCAGAAGACCGAAAACTGTTTGCCGCTATCCTGGACAAAGTCGGGTTGAAACAGCCAGCCAACCGAACGGCCATGAATCCGAACGAGGCATACCGCATGGCGGAGGAAATCGGGTTTCCCATCTTGTTGCGTCCCTCGTTCGTCTTGGGTGGACGAGGCATGTTTGTGGTGGATTCCATGAGGGAACTGGAACAAGTCGTTTCCGAAACCTTCGAGGTCGTGCCCGACAAAGCGGTATTGATCGATCAATTCCTGCAGGACGCCATCGAGGTGGACATCGATTGTATTTCCGATGGGGAAACCATACTGGTCGGGGGAATTCTCGAGCACATCGAGTTCGCCGGGGTGCACAGCGGCGACGCCGGGATGGTAATGCCTCCCTACACCTTGACCGACAACATGATCGACCAGGTCAAACAGGCCACCTATGCCCTGGCCCGGGAGCTGGACGTCGTCGGATTGATGAATGTTCAATACCTCATCAAAGGCGATGAGTTGTTTGTCATCGAGGTCAATCCCCGTGCATCCCGAACCATTCCCTTCGTCTCGAAAGCCATTGGCATTCCCCTGGCCAAACTTGCCGCCAAGGCAATGGCCGGATCCAAGCTGAAGGATATGGGATTTAGCGAGGAAGTCCATCCCAGACACTGGTGCATCAAGGAATCGGTATTCCCCTTCAAAAAGTTTCCCGGGGCCAAGGTGGCCCTGACCCCGGAAATGCGCAGCACCGGAGAGGTCATGGGGTTGGATTTCAATTATGGGCTCGCTTATGCCAAGGCTCAAATGGCTGCCCAACCACCGCTTCCCACCTCCGGAAATGTATTCATAAGCGTCAAGGATTCAGATAAACCCAAGGTCATCGATATAGCCCGCCACATGGCCGGTTTCGGATTCACCATCTTCTCCACGCCGGGAACGGCCAAGGTGTTGGGAGAAAGCGGAGTTCGGGTCAACAAGCTGTTCAAAATTGGTCAAGGCCGGCCCAACGTGGTGGATATGATCAAGAATGGAGATATGAATTTGGTAATCAACACGCCTAGCGCCGGCATGATCCCGCGTCGGGATGAGAACATCATTCGGATGGAGGCCATCAATAGGAACGTGGGAATCATTACCACCATTTCCGCAGCCCAGACCTCGGTCCAAGCGATCCAGGCTTTACATTCCCATGAACTCGAGGTTAAACCACTCCAGGACTATTATGCAGGCGCCTGACACCATTCCTTACCTGTGAAAAGAACCAAAGACACCATTATAGCCCTCTTGCACGGGCCCGACAAAAGGGGACTCGTAGCCCGGGTCTCCGGTTGGATTTTTGAACGAGGCGGCAAAATTATCGATGCCGATCAACATTACGACAGGATAGATGAGATATTTTTCCAGCGCATTGAATGGGCCCCATCCGACGAAATTTCCGATTGCCGGGAAGAGAGGGAGGAATTCATAAAATTTGCCGGAGAACTCAACATGAAGGTGGTTTGCCGGATTTCTTCGGTCAAGCAAAGGGTAGCCATCTTCGTTTCCCGCTACGACCATTGCTTTCACGAATTGTTCCTGGGCCAGAACTCGGGGGAACTGCCCTGTGAAATCGCCTGTGTGGTTTCCAATCACCGGGACTTGGAGGAAGCCACCGAAGTTCACGGGGTAGCTTTCTACCACATCCCGGTTACTCCGGAAACACGTGCTCAAGCGGAGCAACGACAGTTGGAAATCTTGTGGGAATACGGAGTGGATCTGGTGGTCATGGCCCGCTACATGCAGATTCTCAGCGAGAAATTTCTGAATGATTTTGGCAGCCCGGTCATTAACATTCACCATTCCTTTCTGCCTGCATTTGCCGGTGGGAACCCCTATCGGCAGGCGTATCAGCGCGGCGTAAAATTGATTGGCGCCACGGCGCATTACGCTACTGCCATTCTGGATGACGGGCCTATCATTCAACAGGATGTGCATAGAGTATCCCACCGCCGCACCGTAAAAGACCTCATCGTGCTGGGCCGCATGCTCGAGCGACGGGTATTGCTTCAGGCGGTGCGGTGGCATCTCGAGCATCGCATTCTCGTTTACGGGCGCAAAACCGTCGTTTTCGATTAAAGGGGGGAGGTCAATGAGCCCTTTGGTTATGGAGTTGACTCGCCAGAGGTTTCCCCAAATGTCAGACCCTTTTTCAATTTGATGGCCCCAACTCCCAGATCCGCTAAACGGCGTCGGAAAAAGCAAACCAAATCCCAGAAGTTGGATGAGGCCCTGGCCGCATCCGATCTGGATGACCAGTTGGTCTTCTTCTGGAACCGCTATAAAAACCAGGTGGTTTTGCTGTTGTTGGTTGCCCTGACCACCATTGTCGGGGTTCAGGTGGGGAAGTGGTGGAGCGAAAAATCAAAGCACGATCGCAGCGCCGCCTATTCCATCGCCACAACCGAGGCGGAGAAGGAAGCCTTTGCCGACAAGAATGCCAGTCGCAATATCGGTGGAGCGGCCTACCTGGAATTGGCCGACATGGCTTATTCCGATGGGGAGTTCTCCAAGGCGGCGAACCTCTACGAGAAAGCCTTCCAGGCACTGGATCTCATTCTTCTCAAGCAGCGGTCCCACTTGGGTCTGGCCCTGGCCAACCTGCAAGCCGGAAACACGGAGGACGCAATAGAAAGTTTGCAGGCAGCAGCCGATAATGGCGGTTACCTGGATGTGGCCAAAGCCGAGGCCCTCTATCACCTCTCGGTCATCGAGTGGGAAAAGGCAAACTTCGCCTCCATGTTGGACTACCACGACCAAATCGACAGATTGGGCAACCCGGGGCTTTGGCAATCGAAAGCCCAGGCTCTGCAGCGAACCGTGGCGGGGCTGAAGGCCTTGGTCGAAGCGCGCTTGAATGAAGAACCTGCCGCTGAAAGTTTGGCCCCGGTATTGGAAAACTAACCGGCCTCAGCCACCCCGTCCGGGCCAGATTAAATTCCTGGTGTGCCGTCTCTTAAATTAATCACCACAGAGAACCCAGAGGACACAGAGGAGTAAAATACCAAAGGCTCCATCTTGATCGTGATCGTGATCATGATCGTGATCGAAATTTAAACATGGATGAACAGGATGTTATGGTAATGGAGGGCGCCCTCTGAGAATTCAAGTATCTCAAGGCCAATTCATTCCTCTAAAATATCCGCCATTTGTGTGAACGAATCAAAGAGACGGCATGCTAGTTCTCAATTCCTGATTGGCGACCATCGGCGCTTCTTTCCCCCTCCAGATGGTCGATCAGGATATTGGCTGATTGTACCGTGGCTATCATGATGTTGTTCAGGCGGTTGCGCATGATGAAATAACATACCATGGCGGGAATTCCGATTACCAGACCGGTGGCAGTGGTGATGAGCGCTTCCCCGATATTGCCAGCGAACAATTCCGGCCTCCCCATCCCGCTGCGGGAGATCGTTTGGAAGGCCCTGATCATACCGCTCACCGTCCCGAGCAATCCGATCATTGGCGCCACCGCCGCAATGACGTTCAGGTAAACGATCCACTGGCTCACGGCATTTTCTTCCCCTTCCAAGGCTTCACCCAGGCTGGCTTCCACCTTGTTTCGGTTCCCCTTGGTCTCGCTCTTCCGAGCACGGCTCAATGCCATCCCCATTACCCGCGAAAGTACGGATGGAGCCTGGTTCAGTTGGTTCAAGGCGGTTTGAATATTCTTTCCCGAGAGGGATCGGGCCACCGAATTGATAGCCGCGTCCGGGATAAACCTCTTTCGGACCGTTTCCCGGTAACAATGAATGGCCAGAAAGATCAGAGCCACGGAACAGAGTCCCAGAGGATACATGGCCCAGCCCCCTTGTTTGATCATTCCCCACAAGCTCAACGGTGTTTCGGGCACGGGCTCGGTTTGCCCCATCAATAGGGTGGGGAGAAGCAAGCTTATGACAACGGTTGTCAGGCGTGAAAGGTTCATGGCGTTTGGACAGTTTCGGTTTTAGCGGTTATCTTCCTTACGGATTCGAGGGGTAAATTTAACTCCTTTTCCGGTCGGCCTTGCGGAATTTCCAATGCGGGAACGGAGGAGGTTGGATTGTGGATCTGATCTCGTTCCTCCAGCATCTCCTCCATCGAGGCCCGAAGGTTGGCCTTTTCTTCCGGCCAGACGTGTTTTCGTTCCATAAATTCGCGGTAGACCCGGAGCGCCTTCTCAGGATTGCCATCCGACAGCCAGGATTGGATGACCACCGGGTAGCAATGCTCCAAAAAGGGCTTGGGATATTGGCTGCTGAAAGTAATGGGGAGGAGGCCTACCCACCGCGCTGCCTTCCAATTTCCCGCGGCCAAGTGCGCTTCGCCCAGGATCCACCAACCCAGGGCCGAATCCTCAGCGGGATCGTGATTTTCACACCAACGTTTGGCCAGTATTTCGGTTTCCTCCCATCGTTCGAGTTTGAAAAAGGAACGCAACATGAGCTGGTTGGACTCGGCGTGAATCCGGGGCTCGGCAAAATCGACCGCCAACAGGGTGCCGGCCAAACCCAACGCTTCGACGAAACGGCCCGTTTGAAAATAGGCTTCTCCCAGCGTCAAGCTTGGTTCCGCCAGAACCTCCAGAGGATACAAACGGAGAAAAGGACTGCGTTCCCGGTGAACCGGTCCCAGAACCTCCACCACGGCTTCATGCCGCCCATGGGATAGCGCCTCCAATCCCTCTTCAATCCTTTCGGCATCGAAAAAATCAATGGTTTGGATCTTGTCTTTCCGGAAATGGTAGGAAACAGCGCCAGCCCCCGCCGCAACCTCGAGCCGAATGGTGGCATCGCCCACTACCGTCATTTCCCCCTCGAATTGACGCCCCTCGGTATTGGTGAGCGCTCCGGCGGCGGCCATGAGCAGAGACGAGGGATTTGGCGTCATCAAAGCCCCCAACAATGTTAGTGATGCGGCGTAGACGTCAGTTCTCATGGGTTCCCGTTTCCTCAGCATGGGGCGCGCCAGGTTCTTTGGGAAGCAAGCTTGATAAGTGTTCCAACCTCGTTTCGGCCAATCCCCACTCCGGCAGACTTTTCAGTTTTTCCTGAGACAACATCTCCCTCAACGTCGCGGCCGCCTCTGGTAGCCGGCCGGCCGCTTCAAAGAGTTTTGCGCTTTTCCAATAGGCCGAGGACACCAGGTCCGGATACGCCCGGTACATGTTGTATATGCGTTGATAATAGGCGATGGCCTTGTCGGTGGCGCCGGACCGGGTGTGGGAATCCGCAATCCCCTGCAGCGCCCGGGCGTGGGGACGGCCCCTGGCCGACTTGAGCCGCAGGAGCTTTTCGTAGGCGGAAATGGATTCCTCGAATAATTCCATATGGGAAAGCGTCTGCCCTAAAAGTAGTTGGGTTTCGCTCATGCGGGGATGGAGGGGGATCTCCTCGTTGGAGGTATGGAGCCATGCCCGGGCCGATGGATAATCCCCCGCCTCGAAATCCAGTCTGGCCAGCCCGAGGTAAGCCATGGAGCGGTCGGGAGAAGAGGGGAATCCATCCAGCAATTGTTCGAAAAATGAGCGGGCCCGTTCATCCCCCGCACTCAGAAGAGCCAATCCCAGGCGGCCGAGCGTTGCCGCATCCATTTTCTCCGGGGGCACCCTTTCAGCCAGGGCCAGGTAAGTGTATTCGGTTGTTTCGGGCTCCTTGACATGGTCGATTAGAAACAGAACCAATCTGGCATAATAGGTGAAATGGTTGTTCTCATGGGCAATTTCGATCTCTCGCCGGATCCAGGAGGAAAAATCCTCAGCTAATGCCAGTGGGCTTCGGAGGTCGGTGCCGCCGGTGAGGGCGCCGCCGGACTGTTTGGCTTTCAAATCCTTTAAGGCCCTGAGGATACTCTCCATCTCCGCCGAATGAGGATCGTCACCATGAGTGGCGAGGGCCCGCTCATAAATGGGAAAGGCCTGGTCCAATCCGCCTTGTTGTTGGTTGGCCCAGGCCAGCCAATACAGCGCCTCGCTCAACCGTGCTCGCGGGGCTTCCTCATTCTGCAGGAAAGCGTCGAAGTGGGAAACCATGCCGGCGTAATCCTGAAGGGCTCTCAGGATTTTCCCGGCCTGGAACACACTGTACAAATAGAGGTGGCCGGCTTCCATTGAAATGACCGAAAAAGTATTCAAGGCCTCCTCCAGCTCACCTTTTCCCATCAGTATGTCTCCCTTCAGGACCCGGGCTTCACCGGCCCGGAAATGCCGGGGAAATGCCCCGAGGTAGCGGTTTAGGGTCGCTAAGGCATCATCATACCGCCGCCAAGCGTAGTAAGTAGAGGCTAATCGGTATTGGATTTCCGGATACAGTGGATGATTTTGAGCGTCGCCGGACAGGGTTGTCAGTCGATCCCGCAGGTGGCGTAGTCCTTTTCGAAAAAGTAGGTCAGACCATCCCAGAGACCCGCATTTACCCTCAAGGACCCCTGGGGAAATCGCGACAAATAGGAGGCAAAATCCTGGCGGGCGGACGGATAGTCCTCCAGGAGAACCTGGACAAATCCACGGGTAAACAACCAGCGGGGAAAGAGGACGTGGTCGGGAAACGTGTCCGCCAATTCGGTTAAAACCTCAAGACTTTCCCGGTAACGCCTTTGTTCCAGATGCGCGCTGGCAATGAGGTAGAGGGCCTGAGGAGCCAGATCGGATTCGGGGTAGCGGTTTACGAAATTGCGAGAAAGGGTGAGGGCCTCTTCCCATTCCTCCATTTGATGAGCTGTGAGCACCCAGCGGTAATGGGCTTCTTCCCGAACCTCCTCCAAGTATGCCTCATTCAGGGCGATGTACTCAAAAACCAACCAGGCCTTGTGGAATTGGGAATCCAGTATGAGGCACTGTCCATATCTCAAGTAGAAGTCGGGTGTATAATCTGCGGCGCCTTCCAGGGCGCGCAACTGCTGTTCCAGCCGGCCCTGCAATTCGTTGAGGTATTTTGTACGATGAGTGTCGTCCGTCCCCATCCTGCGAGCCCTGCGGTAGGCCAAACCTTCCTTGAATTCTTCGATCCGCTCCCGTTGCACTTTGACGAGAACCTTTTTGGGCGGGACCAGTTGGAAGAGCTTCAGAGCGACCCCGATACGCCTCTCTGCCAGGGAGTGTTCAGCGGTCCGGAGGGCGGAAAAAGTGAGCTGGGCCAGTTCGGGCATGGTGGAAACGGACCAGTCGGTTGCGAGGATCAGCTCGGTTGCCTGATCGCTTCGGCCATTTTGCAGACAAGCCTCGACCGCTTTTAACTGCCCCTGCATTTTCAAGGATCGCGGCAGGGTAGAGAGGTAAAGTTGCTCCAATCCTTCCAGCCCCTCATCGAGAAGGCCGCCCTGGAAGTAGAGGTCGGCCCGCTCCAGATAGGCAAACCCGGCTTCCAGGGTGCCGGAGACATACTGCAAATAATCATCCAGCGCCCCAATGGCCTTCTCCAGATTCCGATTCCCCTTATAGGCCTGGGCCAGACTGTAGATCAGGGTTGGTTTCTCCTTGAATAAGGAAGGAAATCGTCTCCGGGCCCGTTCGAGGGTAGCGATGGCCTCGGGCGCCTTGCCGGCAGCCAATTCCGCCATCCCTTTGACGGGAAGCACATGTCTCTGGATATCCTCCTCCAGGTATTCCGCCTCACTCCCGAAAATTTGCTCCAAACTATCAAAGAGAACCGCCGCTTTATCCAAATCTCCCTCACCTGCGGCCAGCAGACACATGCGCAAGGCGTCCCGAAAGGTCAATCCATCCAAGCTCTCCTGAGCGACCCCTGCCCTTAATCCGGCAATCAGCAGTATCAACAGGATGAATAACCGCAATTTGCTACCTGGTGTCATGTCCCTAAAATAATTCACCACATAGGGGCAAAAGCGCCGAAGGCTCTATCTTGATCGTGATCGTTACGGAGCAAAGCGACATCTTCCAATTGAAGAAACATGGATGAACAGGGTGGTCAGGATTGATAATCGTGCACGGAGCCCAGCGGAATGCGGGATTTCAGCCCCGACTACCTTGCCGCCGCCAATTCCAAATTGATTCGCCCAACTTCCACCCCAAAAATAAACCGATTGACAATAATGGGGAACGGCGTGTCATAACGCCCTCCTGAGGACCGGGGTGTAGTTCAGTCTGGCTAGAGCGCCTGCTTTGGGAGCAGGAAGTCGGCGGTTCAAATCCGCCCACCCCGACCATTCCCCTGCGTTTTGTGGAGTAGCCGCTGGTTATAGCACTTTCCCATGGGCCTGCCGCATCGAATACACACGATGTCGACCCCAACAAAATGATACTGTTTTGTTGGGCATGAATCGCCCTCTCCAATTCGAAAATCAGCAACCTTGATGGCTTCAAGCCACCTCGACCTTTGGTTCGCATCTCACCGGGAAGTTGACGGAATTAGCAATGAAACAGAGTTTGTGGGCTTTTCCATGCAGATTCCGGGCCAAGCGCCGATCGCCGTTCTCCTCAATGACGACAGACGGCCTGAGGACTACCTCGGAGAAATGACCGCCTCCTCCACCGGTCTCAACCATCGTGCCTGTAGCGTCATCCAAGTAGGCTGTGACCACGACCCCGGCCCTGGCACACAGATGCAGGTACCAAAGCATGTGGCAGGCAGACAAGGAAGCCACCAGAAGCTCCTCGGGATTGTAGCGAGACCGGTCCCCCCGAAAGGCCGGATCCGAGGAACCTGAGATGACCGGCCTGCCTTCAACCCTGATTTCGTGGGTCCTTTCATAGCCCAGGTAACTGCTCGTCCCTTCCCCCGTATTCCCGGTCCACCGTACTTGAACTGCGTAAGAATGTTCCCGAGACGTGGCCATAATTGCGAAAAATATACTAAAAGGGAGGGTGAAAGCTCGCTATAAACGGAGGAGGAGATTTCGCAGAGCTCGCGAATTAAGGTTCAGGAATGGTTTGACCACGGATCCTGCTTCGCAACGTTACAATGCTCCGCACGGTACAGCGCAGGACAGGGTAGGGAAATAACCAAAAGAAGCACAAAATACACAAGACAAGGATTTAACGGAGGGCGGGTTTTCCAACCCGCCAAATAGAGGCTACGGCAGACAGTATTAGCGGGAATCGGCAGAGTGTTAGAGAATCAAGCTGCATATCCTGAAAAGAAAAAGCTCATCAAGAAGTAAAAGGTTCAAAGCCAGTGATGCCTCGGCTCGGCGTAAGAAGGTAACCTTGCGGTAGGTTGAGCAGGGTGCCAATTTGAAACAATGAAAAGGCCATCCCATGAAGTCTATCTGTCTTCTGCGGATTCTACGCTTTCAGATTTGATCGAGCGAATTGGAGGCCATTGTGAACTTTCCATGAGCCGAACTCCGTTTGATGACCTTGCCCGGTCCATCATTTCTCAGCAACTTTCAGCCAAAGCCGCTCGAACTATTAAATCCCGTGTTTGCAAGATGGCGGGGACCCCCATGAAACCGGAAAGATTGGCAAGGATTCCGGTGAAAAAATTAAGGGCGGCGGGCCTTTCGACGGCGAAATGCGAGTACATCGGGGAACTGGCCTCGAAAGTCATTTCAGGAGATCCGGATCTCTTCGAGTTACAGAAACTTCCAGACCGGAGAGTGATTGAAAAACTTGTAGAACAAAGAGGAATCGGACTGTGGACAGCCCAGATGTTTCTCATCTTCGCATGCGGTCGAACCGATGTCCTGGCGACAAAGGATGTCGGCCTAAGGAGAGCGATTAAATTGTTTTACGGAAGAAGCCTGAATTCCGATGAAGAATTTCAAACATTTGCAGAACGTTGGAAACCCTACCGGTCATTCGCATCACTGTATTTGTGGAGAGCATTGGATAAAAATCAGGAATTGGCTGTCCCCAAAGGCACAGAAGCACCAAGGAGAAGAACCGGTGACGCGAATTAGGAATTAGGAGGGATTCACCACAGATCACACCGATGGGCATGGATTTAAAAAAGGAGGGGGACATCTCTGTTCCCCACAATTTCAGTAAACGTTTTGGGAAGTGCTGAAAACCCGCTCCCCGTCTTTGCGTCCTTGGCGCTCTTCGCGAGATTAAATTTCTAAATCCATCACTCCATCACTCCAACATTCCCTTCTCCCCAATTCTTAACTGGCGCGCCCAGGCGCTTTTGCGCCAATGGCGGCCATTTGTCCTATTGCCATTTGGCACGGAGCGCGGAACGGTATTCCATTTGATCGGTTTACCGGCTTGAATCCTGGAATATTCATCTCTTTACTGGGCGGATGGATACGTTGGAAAAATATTTCCGGGTCATTGCTTTCGTTGCATTGATTGTTGGCTTGGCGGCATTGATTTTTGGAATTGTCGCTTTCAAGAAGGCTTCCCAGCTCGACGCGGTGTCGGAGGTCCAAGAGGCCAATGCCAGAAATAGCGATAATATCGTCGGCTTGCAGGAGCAGGTTCTGAGTCTGGCAAAAAGGTATACCGGCCTGGTCGATTTGCAGAATGCGGCGGATCAATCCCGCCGCGACATGCAGACCTTGGGTGAACAACTGGCCGATGTGCGGACCCAAGTCGGCAGTGAGGCGGTTAAAATTGCCGAACTGGAGGCCAGGATGGGCATAGAGGATCGGGTTGCCCAAGGGGCCTCCTCCTCACCCGTTCCCGCCACGCCCCCAAAACTTGAACCCGTCCTTTTAAACCCCGCTGAGGATGGTTCCGGAAGGATGCAATACACCATTGAAAGCGGAGATACTCTGAGCAAAGTTGCGCGCAAATTGGGCATCAGTCTGGATGCCCTCATGCGGGCCAATCCGGGGATCGAACCCCGTTATTTGCGGATTGGACAGAAAGTATACGTTCCCGGGGAGAGGCCTTGATTTCCCTCCTTGGTCCTTGCCTTACGGAAATCTCCCCGTCTCGCAATGAAACGACTGTTGGTTCCCGGCGCGCTCTGCCTGCTTGTCTTTGCCGCGCTCTCCATACCCAAGGCTCAATTGGCCCTGGCATTCTTGGAGGAGGCTGGGTGGATGTATGCCAAGCCTCTATTCGTCAGGCTGGTAATCGATTTCCTTTTTGGCTGGGTCGTGGCTTTGGTGGTCTGGCTGCAACTGGATAGGCGGCCCTGGATGTCCGCTTCAGCCTTCTGCCTTTCCGCCCTGGTCGTTTCCGGTTTCTGGATAACCTCGATTCAGAATGCCCCCCGTTCCTTTCGTGAGGACGCTTCCTACGTCTATCGGTTTATCGAGGCAAATCCGCTACGGGAATTGCGCCGGGTTGAGCCAATGAAATTATCCAAGTCGACTCGGGCCGAATCGGCAGGGCAAGAGGAAGAGCCAACAAGGCCGTCCGAACCCGAAGTCAAGGGCCCCGAGCAGGAAATCGAAGAAACCTTTTACACGCTGATGCGGGCTCTGAAGAGGCGGGATGCCGAAACGGTACTCCAGCTTGCCGATGAGCGGACCTGGAGCTATTTTTCCGACCTCAAGGACTTGGCTCTGACGGCGGACAGGGAAGTATTGGAAAAGCTGAAACCCATCGATCGCTTCCAGGTCCTGGCCTTGAGGCATATCAGGAACCCTCGGGATATCGCCGAAATCACGCAGAAAAACCTGATCATACAGGCAGTGAATCAGGGATGGTTCTACGTGGGCGATAAACCCGACGTGCGCATCGATTTCGTGGATCTGCTGCCGGGGGGCAATCAGGCCATGGCGGACATCATCGTCAACAGCGTGATCCCCGATGAGCGACTCGAATTTATTCGGCAAGATGGATTTTGGAAAATGAACCTCCTTACCCTGCTCCCAAGCCAGGAAGAAAAACTCATGGCCAGGTTGCAGGAAACCCAACAAACCGAACAGGAATTTTTTCTCGAATTTCTCGAGCGGGAAACTGGTAAAACCCCTGCGCCGGACATTTGGGACCCGGTCACGACCGAACCCGAGCAAGGTTGAAACCAGGGAATGGCTCTCGCAAAGCCCGCGGAGAAGGCAGGGCAAGAAGAGGGAACCACAAAAGGCACAAAATGCTCAAAACATTTTCAATTAGTTCCCTGTCATGCCTTAGCCTTCGCCACTGAATTCTGAAAACTGAACACTGACGCCTCTTGTGGAACCCCTTTGGGGTTCGTGATTTGTTTCCCATGCTACCCAGTGTGCGCTTCGCGACACTGGGCTTTGGAGTTTAACGCCGTTGGCGTAAAAGGTAGATGATTGCGCCGGAGGCGCCTCTTTGTGTTCTTGGCGATCTTTGCGAGAGGAAAAGGAGGGTGGACATTCCTCATTGGCGCCTACCGTCTGCGCTTATTTACGTAATCCGTGTTCAATTTCTGATAGCGACCCCAGCGCGGTCGCTATCTGCCCTTGAGTTGTCGGGAAGGGATGATTTAGGTTTTCCGGCATGAAATTGGAACTGATTTGGGACGCCCAGGCGGAAACGGGGGAAGGCCCCATTTGGTGGAAAGATCGACTCTATTGGGTAGATATACCTGCGGGCAAGTTGCATACTTACCTGCCGGGAACCGAGGAGCGGCGGACGGCGGTCCTGCCCCACCAAATAGGCACGGTGGTTCCCAGGGCTTCGGGCGGACTGGTATTGGCGCTGGATAATGGATTCGCATTGTTCGATCCGAAAACGGAAAGGCTGACCCCTTTGCCCAACCCTCCGGCGGAAATTCTGGCCGGTCGTTTCAACGACGGGAAGTGCGATCCACGCGGGCGGTTTTGGGCTGGCACAATGGCCCGAGTCGATGGAGTGGGGAAGGGAAGTCTCTATCGCCTGGACACCGATTTTCAGTGCCATGAAATGCTGACCGGAATAGGGTGCTCCAACGGAATAGCCTGGAGCCTGGATGAAACCCGCATGTACTACATCGATACCCACAAGAACAACGTAATGGAGTTTCCCTACCAGGTCGAAACTGGCGCCATCGGGGATGGCAGAGTCCTGATTTCCAAGCCGCTCGATCGCAGTGAAGGCGCTTTCGATGGCATGACCATGGACGATCGGGGCCGGTTATGGATCGGATTGTGGCAAGGGTGCTCGGTGGTGTGTTACGACCCGGAGCTAGATGAAATAGTGGATACCATCGCGGTACCGGCTAAAAATGTGACGGCTTGCTGGTTTGGAGGGGATGACTTGCAGGATCTCTACATCACCAGTGCCACTGAGGACATGACCGAGGAAGACCGCCGATGCTATCCTCATGCCGGGGGATTGTTCCGCTGTCGGCCGGGAGCAACCGGTTTGCCCGCGGTTCCCTTCGGCGGCTGAAGGGGTCAGTTTTGATTCCCCTCGATCTCCTGCTTGAGGCGGATGAGGGGAATGTCTTTATCCTTTGAAGTCTTTAAAAGGTCGTCGTGCTCGGCTTTGATCCGGGACTTTCCCGAAGGCGTGGTGACGCGTTTTGCCCGGATGGGCCCGTAGGCGGTTTCCAAATCTACGGTCTGCCGGGCCAGTTCCTCCCGTTGGACCGGGTAATAGCGAACGCCGATAGTGGTGGTATTTTCCAGAATGTAGCGGCAGACGGCTTGCCGGGTTCCCTCGGTAGCGAGTGAGGAAAGCCTTATACCGGGCCGGCCCTTCTTCATGGTGACCGGAGCCAGGGTGAAGTCGATGGCACCGGCATCGGCCAAACCCGCCTGAAAGGCCTCCCCCAGGAGTTCGGGCGAACAATCATCGAGATCGGTTTGGATAACGTATAGGGATGATTTGGAGGTGGATTTCACTTCGCTTCCCAGGGACAGGCGCACGGCATTGGGGCCGGCAAACTTTTTTTGGCCGGGGCCGTAGGCGGTTTTGTGCAACTGCAAGGCAGGGATGGAAAAGGAGGGGTTGAGGTAACTAAGAATGGCTGCCCCGGTAGGAGTGACCCGTTCGCCCTCCTCTTCGCCTTTATAAACCGGCATGCCTTGCAGCAGCAGGGCAGTGGCCGGAGCCGGGATGGGAAGGAGCCCGTGCCGGGTATGCACCATTCCGAACCCGGTGCAGATGGGATCGGAGTAGGTTTTTTCAATTTGCAAGCGATCCAGCAGCAAGGCGCAGCCCACAATGTCGATAATGGAATCCACCCCGCTGATTTCGTGGAAATGGATGTTTTCCACGGGGATGCGGTGGACGGTGGATTCCGCCCTGCCGATGATCTGAAAGATTTCCTTGGCAATTTTCTTGGCCCCGGACGGGATATGCCCCCGGTCGATGAGGTGGACGATATCGCTCAAGTGGCGGCCATGCGGATGGTTGTGGGCGTGACCATGGTCGTGATCCCCCGCTTGGCCATGGTCGTGGGCGTGGTGGTGGGCTTTTTCAGGATTGAGGTCCAGGACAGTTACCTGGCGGCAGACGATTCCGTTTTTTTCCACCTCCCTGACCTCCACTTTTCCATCGGGAAGGTGTAGTTTGCCCGGTAAGGATTCAATCGTGTCGTAGGCGTCGGCCAGTTCGGCCAAAGCGCTCAGGAACATGTCCCCGGCAACTCCGGAAAAGGGTTCCACGTATAGGATCTTCATGGCTGGTGCTTCAGGAGTTGGATGATGCGGTATGCCGCCATGGCTGCGCCGTAGCCATTGTCGATATTGGTCACGGTGATCCCATTGGCGCAACTCGACAACATGGCATGGAGGGCCGAATGCCCGCCTTCGGCCACACCGTAACCGATGCTGGTGGGAACTGCAATGATCGGTTGGCTGAGAAGACCGCCAACCACGCTGGGCAGGGCTCCTTCGAACCCCGCAACCACTATGAGCACGCGGAACTTTTTGAGACTATCCAGTCGTTTGAGCAGGCGGTGCAGGCCTGCCACCCCCACATCGTTAATGCAAACCGCTGGTTCCTTCAGCAAGTTCAGGGTATGGAGGGCTTCGTTGACGGCGAACTGGTCGGAGCTGCCGCCGCTGATGATGGCCACCCTGGCATCCGCCTCAGGCAATTCGTTTCGCTTCAGCAAGAAGGCTCCCGAGACCGGATCGAAAAAACTTCCGGGGAACTGCCTTAAGAGGGCTTCTCCTTTTTCGGGCTGAAGGCGGGAAGCCAGGGCATTGCGATTTTCTTGCTGGTAGTCGCGCAGTATTCGCCTGAGCAGAGCCACGGATTTTGATTTTCCGTAAATGACCTCGGGGAAACCGAGACGGTTTTCCCGATCCATATCCAGGATATAGTCATCCATGGGCGGCAATGGCGCGGTTCAGTTTGCCGCTGACCAACCCTTCCGTATCGATGGTAGCCGTATCGAAACCGAGTTCCACCATGGCTTTTTTGAGGGGGGTTTTGCGGGCCAGGAGTCTTTCGACCTCGGATGCGGGAACTTCGATCCGCGCCTCCTTGCCGAAATGCCGGACGCGGACCTCGGCAAAGCCGAGTTGATTGAGCAGGGTCTCCGCTCTTTCGATCTGCCACAGCTTTTTTTCGGTCACCTCCCGGCCATAAGGAATGCGGGAACTGAGGCAGGGGCTGGCCGGTTTGTCCCAGAGGGGAAGCCCGAAATGCCTGGCCAGGAGCCGGACCTCCTTTTTCCCGATCCCACAATCGGAAAGGGGCGCATGTATCCCGTGATTTTTTGCCGCCTGCAGGCCGGGACGGTAATCCCCATGGTCATCCAGATTGGTGCCGTTGAGAACATGGTAACCCGGGTATTCCTGCCGGATTTCCGTCATCATCCGGTAGAGCGTGTCCTTGCAGAAGAAGCAGCGGTTGGCGGGATTCCGGGCGTAATTGGGGTTTTCCAGCTCACCTGTTTGGATGATCCTCAATCGTATGCCAAATCTTTGGCAGAATTGCCTGGCTTGGTGTAAATCCCTCCTCTTCAGGCTGGGTGAATCAGCCATAACCCCAATGCCCCTTTCCCCGAGAAATTGGTTGGACAGGTATAGAACCAAAGCGGAATCCACCCCCCCGGAAAAGGCGGTGAGGCTTCCCTCAACCGGAAAAAACCAAGCCTCCAGCCTCTCGATGAGATTATCGACCATACCTGAATTGGTACTCCCGCCCCCTGGTTTTTCAAGCAATATCGACTAGTGTAGGCAAAAGGGGTCAAGCGCAAAACATTAACATTTTCGTAACTACCCAGGTCTCCATAGCCTGGCCTGAGGGGGGGACGTGAAGAGGAGTCTCTCGCAAGCCGCCAAGAGGCAAAGGACGCAAAGAATGAGGAGGGGAATGATGGAGTATTGGAGTATTGGAATGATGGAATGTTGATTCATTGTGGAACCCCGTTGGGGTTCGATGGTGTGGATGATCGGCAACCCAGCGTGCGCTACGCGACGCTGGGCTTTGGAGTTCAACGCCGTTGGCGTATCAAGAACAAGATTGGCGCCTCCGGCGCCCACTGACCACTGATAACTGATAACTGAACACTGGAGCGAAGCGACTCCCCCCTCCTACAGGTTAGTAATTTACTATCTATAAATCATCCATGGGGCGATTGTTTAAGATACCTGAGTAGTTACACATTTTCCTTTATTTTGTAGGGTCCTTTTACGATTCGAGAACGAATGTTAATGTTTTGCGTTTGACCCCTTTTAGCTTGGCCCGGGACGGAAAGAGTTGTCTATGGGCCGCCATTGGCTCATATCTGGTTCCATGAATCGCCTTTCCCTTTTGTTCCTGGTTCTTCTGTCATTTTGTCCGGCCGTGGCGCCCCTCCCGGGGCAGGATCGGCCCAATTTCATATTTTTCATTACGGACGATATTTCACCGGATGACCTGGGATGCTATGGCAATACGGTAGTGCAAACCCCGCATCTCGATCGCATCGCTGCGGAAGGCCTGGTCTTTGACCGGGCCTACTTGACTACCAGCAGCTGCAGCCCCAGCCGGTGCAGCATAATAACGGGTCGTTATCCCCACAATACCGGCGCGCCCGAACTGCACACCAATCTGCCCGATGATCAGGTTACCTTCGTGCAGAAACTCAAAGCGGCCGGATATTACACCGTCATTTCAGGAAAGAACCATATGAATGAACCGGAGAAACTGGGATTCGACGAGATGGGGGCGGGAGGGAAGCCTTCGGGTAGCCGGGATTGGATTCGGCTGCTGAAAAATCGTCCGATGGATCGACCTTTTTTCTGCTGGTTCGCATCAAACGACGCCCACCGCGATTGGCAGATCAATGAAAGGGCTCCGCAATATGCTCCCGACGATGTGCAGGTTCCCCCCTTTCTATTCGACGGTCCGCGGACGAGGAAAGACTTGGCGGAATATTACCACGAGGTGAGCCGGACAGACACCTATGTCGGCGAGCTGGTGGCCGAGCTCAGCCGTCAGGGTATTGCGGGCAACACTTACCTGGTTTATTGTTCCGATAATGGACGACCCTTTCCTCGTTGCAAAACCCGGCTCTATGACAGCGGGGTCAAGACCCCTCTCATATTTTGGAATCCGGGAAAAATAAAACCCGGGAGGACGCGATCCTTGGCCAGTTCGATTGATTTTGCCCCCACCTTTCTTGAGTTGGCCGGAATAGAAGCGGGCCCCACCTTTCAGGGGGTGAGTCTGGCTCCGGTGCTGGAAAACCCCCATGGCAAGGTGCGCGATTTTGCCTTCTCGGAACACAACTGGCACGTCTACGCAGCGCACGAACGCAGTGTGCGTTACCGGCACTGGCTCTACATTGACAACGCCTACCCCAACAAGCCGAACCTGTCCACAGAGAGCGACGACTCGAAATTCCCTGCCGCCCAGGAATTGTGGGACCGTTATGAAGCGGGGGAAACCTTACCCCATCAGGAGGATATTCCCCTTGTTCCACGCCCACAGACCGAACTGTTCCACGTCAAAGCGGACCCCCATCAACTGGTCAATTTATCGGGCCTTGCCCGTTACAGGGCCATCGAGGAAAAGCTGGCCTCGGTCCTGAAGCGTTGGGCCAGTGAAACGGGAGATAATGTTCCGGAAAACCCGACTCCGGACAGGGCAAAAGGGCCACGCCCCAGGAAAGATGTGCGGGGCGAAATGCCGGGCCAGGCTACCGGGGCCGACAAAATCAATCGACCCGGACCCGTCCTGGAAGGGGGAAAAAGGGGTCAAACGCAAAATGTTAAAATCTGATTGGTGGGGAAGGGAAGTAGAGGGAGATTTTAACATTTTGCGTTTGACCCCTTTTTCCTGGTAGACGGCGGCGTTTCATTCGCGGGAGCGAAGGTAACCCTTGATGGTGGGGGTCTCGTCCAGGTACATGTCGCGGAAGGGGGATTCGGCCTGGGGCAGGAGAACCCCGGACTGTTTGTCCCTGACCATATCCAGCAAAGCATTGAAACGCTCCAGCCGGGCCGGATCGCGCAAGTTGTCCGATACCGCAACCACGGGGTTGGCCGTAGCGGCCGATCCAGCGCCGACTTCGATGTGGAAAGCGTACGGTTCCCCCTCGGTCAAGGAATTGCGCTCAATCAAATCGGGGGATAGGTAAAAGCGAAATGCGTGTGTTCCGCGTTCCAGGGTGGCCGCTTCCACTTCCGACCAATAATATTCCAAGCGGGTGCGGGAACGGGAGCCGAGATTGAAAGCCAGGGCGATATAGACCCGTACATCGTCCAAGTAGCGTCGGTTTACCGCGGCAGGATCCGAATTTCCGCGCACCTGGACTTCTACGGTGGCTTCCAACCAGTGACCGCCGCCGCGCTGGGAGCGTTCCATATCGAAATTTACCTCTGTAATGCGGAGGTCCCCTTGAGCTGGCAGTTCGAAACAAGGGAGCAAGGTGAGGGAACTGATCGCCAACAGGTTCAGGAGGCGAAATTCCCTAGCAAATTTTTTTAGCAAGTACACTGTTTAGGCCAAAAAGAGAGCTAACTTACCCCTACATTCCGCCTTCCACTTGGCGTCACCGGCGCCTTTATCGGGGGATAAACCCCCTCCTACAGCTAAATTTGTTATCAATAAGATATCCTTGCGAACCATTGTTAAAATACCTGAGTAGTTGCGAATCAGGAATGAAGGGTTTGGAATATACCTCGGATTACGCGGACAAAAACGGATGAAATCCTTTCCAACCTGTCCGACCATGTGAAATATGGATCAAGACTAAGACCTTCCCTCATGCTCCCCTTCAAAATCAGTGTGCTGGTATTCATGCGCAATCGGCGTGGTGAACTGCTTCTCCTGGAACGGGCCAAGGAGCCCAATATCGGTTGCTGGAGCCCTATTGGAGGAAAGCTGGAAATGTCCGAGGGCGAGTCGCCCTTTCAGACTGCCATCCGGGAAACCGGCGAGGAGACCGGGTTGGACATAACCGAGCAGGATCTGCACCTCTTTTGCATGATCACGGAAAAGGGATACGAGGCGTCCACTCACTGGCTGATGTTTCTGTTCGATTGCCGGAAGCCGCTCGATGCCTTGCCCGCATCGATCGAGGAGGGCCGGTTTGGGTTTTTCCCGGACGGGAAGATCGACGATCTGCCCGTTCCGGAAACGGACCGGCAGTTGTTATGGCCCATTTATCGGGAAAAGCGGAAGGGTTTTTGCGTGTTGCGGGCGGACTGTCACCAGGGGATGCCCCAGGCTGTGGTGGTGGAGGAACAACTCGAAGGTAAATGACCGGAAGCGGGAAGGGATCATTTCCCCGCCCTTCGGTCAGCGTCCAAGAGGATGGCCTGACGCAGGGCCTCGACCTTGGTCCGGGCACGTTGCTTCTTTTCTTCCAGGGCTGATAAATCCTCTACTGCTTCGCGTCCGAAGATGTAAAACTTGATCTTCGGCTCGGTTCCGCTGCCCCGTACGGCGTAGCGGTAACCGTTTTCCAGGAGAAGGAAGAAAAAGTCCTGCTTGGGGATGGGTTCGCCGTCGGCATCCCTGAAATCCTGGACGCCGAAGTCTCGCATTTCGGACACGGCTATCCCACCCACTTCCCGGGGGGAATCGGTTCGATAGGAATCGAGTATTTTCTTTATTTTCTGCGCGCCGGCCGCTCCCTCGTATCGCAGTTGGCCCAGGCTTTCCAGATAGTAGCCATATTTGCAATACAACCGGTCCAGGTAATCGAGGAAGGTGAGCCCCCGGTTCTTCAGATAGGCGGCGATTTCGCAGAACATGACCACGGCCGCATTGCCATCCTTGTCTCGGGCGACGTCGCTGCCCAGATAACCGTAACTTTCCTCGCATCCCAGAACGAAGAAAGTGCTAAACTCCTGCAAAAGGTCGGCCCGTTTCGAATAGCTGGTGTTGTCGTAATCGATCTGGTAGCCCCGCTCGACCTTCAGTTCTTTTTGCAGGATTTGCTCGTATTGATGGATTTTTTCACCGATCCATTTGAATCCGGTCAGGGTGTTGATGACCTTGAGCCCGTGGCTCTTTCCGATTGCGTCCTGCAGAGGGGTGGTGACAAAGGATTTGATGATGGCTGCGCGGGATGAACCGGACGGCGCCAGGAGGCCCAACTCCTTCATTTGGCTTATGCGGTATTCCGCCATGACCGAACCTATCACGTTGCCACTGAGGAGTTGCATTTTGCCCTCTCCATCCCGGACCGCGACCCCCATGCGGTCGCAATCGGGATCGGTGGCGACAACCAGATCCGCCCCGGTAGCTTCGGCCTGTCTTATAGCCAGGGATAGGGCCTCGGCGTTTTCCGGATTGGGAGATGTCACGGTGCGAAAACCCGGGTCGAAGGTTTCCTGTTGGGGAACCGTATCCACCGCCACACCCAGTCGGTGCAGAATGGGCATGGTGGCGATGCCCCCGGTCCCATGCAGGGAACTGAAAACCACCTTTAACCCGACGGTTTGGAAAAGGGATTTGTCCAGCGCCGCCTCCATGACGGCAGACTGGTAAGCCTCATCCATCGATTCAGGCAAAACCACGACGTTGCCGAGATCGACCTCCAGGTGATGAGCCGTGTCAGCCAAGTCGACTCGGTTGACCTGACCGATAATGCCCGAGGCGTGGGGTTCCACCACCTGGGCTCCATCCCTGAAATAAACCTTGAAACCGTTGTCGTGGGGGGGGTTGTGGCTTGCGGTTATGACCACTCCCGCGGTGGCGCCGAGCTTGCGAACCGAGAAACTCAATTGCGGAGTGGAACGGGGGCCCTCGAAAATCATGGCGAGACCCCCGAGCCGGTTCCAGGTCGAGGCGCAAAGTTGGCAAAAATAACGGGAAAAATGGCGAACATCGTGTGCTATGACCAGCTTTGGCGTATCAAAAATCTCATGACTTTGCTGATAACCCTTCGCGTAGTTGAATATCCCGATAGTAGCCCGAATGATATTGAAATCATTCAAGGCATTTGAGCCGATGGCGGGATGTTGCGGGGTGCCCCATTGCGAAGGGGTGCCCCTTTCCGCCCCGGTAGGGATACGCCCGATGGTGCGCCCCCGCATGCCCCCGGTGCCAAACTCCAGGTTCTGGTAGAAGCGGTCGTTCAATTCTTCGAACGATTCGTTTCGCACCAATTCTTCCAGACTTTGCCTGGCCCATCCCGGGAGGAAGTCCCCGGATAGCCATTGGGTCATGTTTTCTACGGTGGAGGGGAGCAGTTTTTCGTCCTGTCCCAAGGCTCGGATAGTTGTTATAAGGTTCATTTTCCAGGAATCCGTCAGGACAGATAAAGGGGTTGGGTGAGGTCCGGCTTCTTGGCCAGAGACTTCCATCTCCGCAAAAAAGTCGCCTCATCGTATCCGAAAAGCGGGCTTACTTCGATGGGGTGAAGGGGGACGCCGTCGTCGGATTTGGCCACGGTTTCCCCGGCGGCTTCCAACCAGGAGGCAAATTCTTTCACCTGATCTTCGGCAGAAGTTTTCGGCGAATCCTGTCCCTGCCGGTTTTTAACCGGGCTGAAGTCAATCGCTCGCCGGGTCTCCACCACGACGGATTCTCCGCAGAAAGGAAGCGCGTCGAAAACAAACCGTTCAAACTTCACTCCGTTGGGTGAATCCGGAAGGGAGATATTCCCATCCGCGTCCAAGGTGGGGATTATCTTTCGGGCCCGGTGAAAGGGAAGGCCGGGAGATGAAGGGCTGGTGGCTCCCATTTTTTCAATAAATTCAAGGGAAAACAGGTGAATGGCAATGCTTCCGGACAGGAATCGCAAGTTGCCCTGTGCGTCCCTGGCATGCATCAGGTCCGCCGGAAGGTCGCTGTATTCGATCACGACCGTCTTGTCATTCCGACGGCAAAACACGCCCATCTTTTCTTCGGCATAGGCTTTGGGAATCATCTTGCTGGACATATCCGCCCCCCGCAGGACATGGAAACCGATAAAGGCGGGATCGATGACTTTGCACAGAGGGTTATCCACCTGAAAATAGCTGAGCAAATCAATGCCGTTTGCCGCCATGAGGCTGGTGGCCCCACTGCGGACCAGAGCAGGAAGGGAACCGCCGTGTCCATCGGGGCTCATGGCAATGCTTCCCTTGCCCGAAAGGAGAATCTTTCCGTTGAAATCGACCGCCGGCATCCTGCCCTGGCGGAAGAAATGGACTCGTTCCGCCGACAACCCGAAATGGTCGTTTTCCCGAAAAAAGCCCATGGTGTCGGCGTGATTGATTGGGCTGGTCATGATAAACCAGGGAAGGCGAGTCCGGTAACGGTTTTCGGCCGCTTTGATTTTTTCTGCAAAAACCCGGAAGAGGGATTTTTGCCGGATCGGCGTGACGGGGAAAATTCCCTTGGGTTTGTCGAACCCGAGCCGGGTTCCCTGGCCTCCCGCCACCACGAGCGCGGCTACCCGGCCCGCCCGCAAGGCCGACTCGCCCATGGCGGTCGCTTCATTCCAGGCATGGGGGTCCCCACCGTTGGAGGGGTGTGCAATATAGGGGGCGGGTTGCAGGCCGGAATAGCCCGGGGGTTCCCTACCCGCATCCCCCCGCAGAAGGGTGTCGTTGAGGCGACTGATTTCAGCCAAGTCGATTTCCCGCGCTTGTTGCAATAGGGCGTCTTGTTCGGATCCGCTCAATTGGTCCCAGAATTTGAATACCTGTCCCTGCCCCGCGCTCTCGAATTCGGTTATAAGAGGATGCGCCACGGTCAATCCCGGGTTTCCTCTTCCTCGTCCTCCTGCGGAAACCGATATATCCATTCTTCGGGTTTACTCCAACCCAGTCTTTCCCGCACTACGCGTTCGAGGAACACCGGATCGGTAAATAATTTTTCCAGATATTCGTCCTTTGCTGCCAGATCCTGCTCAATCTGCTGGATCTGCTGGAGGAATTCGGCATGGCGTTCTTGCAGAAAATCCATTTGGTTGCGGGTCTTGTACAGTTCGATTGCCATGATGACCAGGGCAGCCGCGCAGATCAGCAATAGCGAGGTCAGTAAAATATTCAGGACGAGTCGTTTCATAAACGATCAGTTGCTCCAGGATGGGATAGAAAACATTTGGGTGAGGGGGTAGCGGGTTAAGGTTCCCGGTATTCCAATCCGCCGGCAGTCGATACGGCGGGGTTCTGAAAGGTTGAGTTTGGTTGCACGGTTCCCACGCGCTGATTCTTGAAGGAGCCTCCCGGACTGACCATATTGGCGGTGACAAATATGAGCAGGTTCCTTTTTTGCATGGTTTCGCCTTTGGAGCGAAAAACCCGCCCGATTAAAGGCAAATCCCCTAAAAACGGAATCTTGTCGTCTGTCTCCCTGACCTCCTCGCGTGTCAAACCGCCCATAACTACGGTGGCGCCGTCCCAGATCGTAACCCTGGTTTTCACTTCTCGCACCGAAAAGATAGGCTGGTAAAACCCCGATGGAACGGAAACCTGCCGGCCACTGGAAATCGCGATACTGGGACCGCCATACTCCACGAATCCGTCAAACTCAGTCACTTTGGGATATAGATCCAGGGTTATGCTGTAATCATCTTCTTCCACCCGAGGAGTTACGCTAAGTTCCACACCGACGTTGCGCACGGTAAAATCCTGTGGTGTGCCAGCGGCGATGATTACACCGGCCGATCCGCCGCTACCGCCGGTAAGGGATGAACCCGAACCGACTTCCGGTTCGATATCGCTATAGGATTCCGGGTAACGGAGTTCCTGGGCCACCGTAATGGTAGCCAGGTCTCCCGAAAGAACGGTGACCTTGGGTGCGCTGAGCAGGTCGGAACCGGATTTTTGCGACAGGGCGCGAAGCATGCCGGCTACATCGTAGTCCCCCAATGTCCCCGTCACCATGCCCAAAGGAGCACTCGAGGCGGAATATGCGTTTTCCCCGGGAATTTGGGGAGGATAGAGCGTGTCGACCGTCTGCCCATCGATAATGATGTTCGAACCGCCTGAAATCCGATCGAAGGAGCCGGTGACGGAGCGATTGGAAGACGTGAAGGATTGGCCCTGGCCCCTGCTGACGAGTGACCAGTCAAAACCGAGTTCATTCAAGTCTCCTTGGGCCACCTCCAGAAACTTGGCCTCTATTTCCACCTGTCGTACCTCGTCGTAGCGGTTGAGGATATTCCGGATCCGATCCAGATTGCGCTTGGTCTGCGTCACAATCATGGAAGAACCGTCATACGCCAGACTGCTGCCGGGGTTGCCCACGAAATCGACCCCCGCTTGCTGGAGGAAGGTCTGCAGCGCCCCGGCCTCGTCCACTCCACCATCGGGAATTCCCGGGGAAACCGGTAAAAAGGGATCATCCGGAACCGCCCCGGACTCATCCCCGACCCCGATGCCGGTCATGCGAATGAAAGTTGAGCGCGAAATAGGGAAAAACTCCGTTTCCAGGTTGGACGCAACCCCTCCCTCCCCCGGACGAATGACCACGGCATCCACCTCAACATCGTATTGAAATCCCACAGAATCCGCCACAAAGTCGAGAACGCGTTTCAAGGACAAATTGCGCAGGGTGATATTGATCTTCGGATTCACCTTGTTGGGATCTATCAATACGATGTTGACTCCTTTTTCGCCAATTCCGGTGTCAAACCGCAGGGAAAGCTCATTGAGCGAATTGACCACCCGGCTCAACTCCATGTCCCCGTAACTGACGGAAGGGATGATGATGGAATTGAGCTTCTGCAACATGGCCACCGGATCGGCTTCTTGAGCCAAGTCCTGGGAAGACTGTACCAACACCTGTGGTCGGCTCCAGGATTTTTCCACCTCCTCAATCAAATCACCGCGCAGGTCGAGCCTGTTTCGGGCGCCGGGATCCACTCCCACAATTTCATAGAATTCGTCCCCGCTCGCGGGGGAGAGGGGTGTTGGGGCGCTTTGGGAGGCGACAGCCTGGGATGACCGGGAATTGCCAGGGGGCGTCGAGATGTTGGTGGGGAAACTCAAATCGGCGGAAGGCTCGAGGGGCCGGTTGCTGTCGAAAGCGGTTTTCAACTGCCGGAACCGTGTGGAATTGCCATCCAGAACGGCCAGTGCGGCCAAGCTCTCCCAGGCCGCCTGCTTGTTGCCGCTTCTCAACAAAGTGTTGGCTTGGGCGAACAAGGCATCCGCTTTCTTTCGGTTCAACCGATCCCGGACCGATTGGGTCGTTACATTGTCCGGCAAGGTTCTGAGGGCGCTGTAAATGACGCCGAGAGCCCGGCCGTAATTTCCGCTCCGGATCATCTTCTCGCTTTCCAACACGGCCCTTTCGGCTCGTTTCAGAGCTTGGGTTTGCCGATCCATTTCATCGCGCATGAGGGAGTCGATTTCCGGATCGGCCTCCTTCGGAGCCGTTTCGAAACCATTCTGACGGGTTTCCTCGGAAACTTCAATCAGGTCATTTACCTCACGGAGAGTAGCCTCCACCAGGGAGTCGAGGGGATATTCCCGGGCCAGAATCTCGAGATTCTGCCGGGCTATGTAATGTTGCCCGGAATCCCGAGCAGCCAGGGCTTCGGTAAACAGATCCATTTTTTCCTGAGGAGTCAGGGCGCCGTTGACAGCAGGGGTAAAAAACAGGCCTCCGAGCAAAAGCGCGGGAACCAACTGTGGCATTAAAGCCCTGAAAAAACAATTCATAATCAAGCTGTCTTAAAAAACCTCTATCGGCGAGTCGGATCCAGGGGCAAGGTGGATCATCGTGTCGGACGGGTTATCATCATGTGCAGGTTGCAGTATTTTTTGGAGCTTGTCACCCCCAACCAACGAGGATTTTTCCACGGTTACCTGCCAGTTGTCCGCATCGATCCCCGAAAGGAGGTAAATCGCATTGGAAGACTGCCAACTCTCCCCGCGTTGGAGGACGATTTCCATCCCTTCCGGATTGGAAAAAACGGCGCTGGGTTGATCCAGGTAGGCGATCTGGCTATGGCGCAAAAGGTGGGTCTGCTTGGTGTGAAGGTCGGTAATGGTAGCCTGACCCACCAAGTCAAACACTTCCGTATTCCCTTCCTGCAATGCGGCCGGGATCTCCCGAGTTTCCATGAAACGGTCTACCTGAATCCGGTGTTCGGCCAGGGTTTCCCCGGGAGCACAAAAAACGTCTCGTCCGGTTTCAATATTTTCCAGGGTGAGGACATATTTGCCCGGGGTCCCCGCATATGAAACCAGTTGAAACCGGAAGGGCTCCTGCCTG
This sequence comes from Opitutales bacterium, assembly GCA_964291575.2. Classification (GTDB taxonomy): domain Bacteria; phylum Verrucomicrobiota; class Verrucomicrobiia; order Opitutales; family UBA2995; genus JAABVD01. The sequence continues at coordinate 1,232,557 of OZ219851.1, forward strand.
ATGCCGAGAAGGCGCAATTCAAACTCATCCGCTATCTCGGCCACTTCCCGAAAGGGAGGGGTAACGGTGAATGTCCCCGTTACCTCGTCATAAAAGATGACGGGAGGGGTAAAAATATCGAAAATCCAGTTTGGTCCTCCCTGGGGAGGAGGCTTCCCCCATTCCACCTCCTCGGATGGTCCCTCGGAATGGGGGCGCTCATGGTCGAATCCCTCGGCGTTCACGTCAGCCACGGGAATTTCCGGGGTATCGGCGACCGTCAGCACACCCCAAGTCAAGGCGGTGGCGAAAGCGACACCGGCAATCCCAACGGCGAATTTCTCCCATCCTTTCATTTTATTGGATCTGTTCCTGCTTTCGAAGAATTGCTTCCAAGGTCACGGTAAAGGAGGAGAGGTTGCTCTGAATAATTGGGACGGGTTTTTCCTCTTCGGGATCATCCTGCGCTGCGTTCAAGAGTTCGAACGGGTTGTAGGAAATCGCTTCCTCGTCCGGGATATCCGGTTCCGCGTAACGATCGAGCGGTTCTACCCTCAGGGCATTGACCAGGATGGGGACGGGAGCGGTCATCAGGTTTGTCAAAAAATTGCGCAATGCGTCGGAATACCCCTCAAACCCGACCTCAAACACGTAGCCCACATAACCGGGGCGGTCTTCGCGTTCCGCAATCGTATCCTCCAAGGGGGGAGGCTGTGGGGTTTGGCCTCCCGCTGCTTGCCTGAGCGCGGATTGCGGGGGTTCATCGGCCCGGGCAATCCACTCGCGCTTCATTGCCGTCAGCCGGGCCGGCTTGGCCGCGACCAATTGGTCCATCAAGTACTCCGCCACTATTTTCTGTTCCATAACGGCATCCAGAATATTTGCCTCAGGGCCCTGCTGGGTGAACTGTGAAAACCCGAACCGGTCACCCTGCTCAAAGCCGATGGCGTTGGCCTTCAATTTGGCATAGGCGCTCTCGATAAAACCGGCCAGTTCGAAAAAAGCCGCAGTTGAATTCCCCGATACTTCGGTGCTTAAAGAACCGAGGCTTCCTCGAAAGAGATCCCTTTCCTCCAGGAGCAATCCCTCCTCCAGCACAGCTATGGATCGATTGAGGGAGGCCAACGTTCGGGCTTCCGATGGAAGGGGGCCGGACTGGGCCCATGCCATGCGTCGATAGATGTCCTCCAATTCAGCCAACTGCTTGTTCCGGCGCATTCCGCTCCACAACACAAACCCCACTACGGGAAGGGCGAGCAGGCCGAATAGAAGCAGAGACTTTCTGGCGGAATTATCCGATAAATTGGGCATAACCGGTCAAAATGACCTTTCGGGCTCAAGGGTCAGCAACACGTCAAACTTCAGAATTCCCGGCCGTGAAGTATCAAAACGGCGGTCCCCTACCACTGCGATAAAGGGCAAGCCCTCGAAGGAAGCCAAAAGGGATTCCACCTGCCTGCGCGAATCCGAACTGACCACGGATAAGGGGTTTTCCCGATCCAACAAACTGCCCGTCAACCGCAACTGCCGATCCCCTGCGCCGTTCGACACGGTATTGAAGGATTCCAGCCATACGTTCCGGACCTGATTGAGCCGGCCCTGAAGGTCCGCCAATAACAAAACATACCACATGCGTTCGTAACGAAGCTCGGCCTGATTGGCTTCTCGAGCCTTCAAGACATTGAATTTCTCGTAGGCAGTCCGGACATCCCGGGATGTGGTTTCCATTGACCCGACCTGCCGGCCAGCCTGCTCTATCTCCTGCTGCAGGTTCCAGGCTTGGCCCTGGAATTTTAACCCTATGAGCGCTCCGGCACCAAGAAACAGTCCTGCCGCCGCTTTCAACCACGGTTTTTTCGCGGAAAATTCCAAGCGCCAGGAATGGGACTCCGGCAGCAAATTGATGTCGATGGGCGAAGCACCGACAAGGCGAGCGGCCACTCCCACTCGGCCGGGCAGCAAAGGCGCCCATTTGGCGGCGCTGCCCGGGTCAACCTCGTCCCCCGAAGAAACGTTCCTGAATGGATCGTAGCGAAGCACCGGAATGCCCGCTTTCCGCTCAAGGTGATCCGCCAGTCCCGGCAAGAGACTCGCCATTCCCGACAATAGCACTCTCGCCGGATTTCCCGCCCGATAGTGTCGCCGGTAAAGCGCCAGGGAACGCTGGACCTCATTCAGTATGCGCCTTACGAAGCCTTCCGAGGCCCGGTTGAGTTGAGCCAGATGGGCCGGGTCCTCGGCGGGGTTGTCCAGCCATTGCATTTTGAGGTTTTCGGCTTCCTGAAAACTCTGGCCTCGCTCGGTCGCGAGAGCCTGTGAAACCTGACTGCCCCCAAAGCTCAGGCTTCTCAGGAAGGGCGCCTCGTTTCCTCCTGCCACGGAAAGCGATACCGACCGGGCCCCGATATCGAGTAGCAAGGTCCGCGTCGTCTCCCCGCCATAGTTGTAGGCATAAGCATTGAGGTGGGCCGATACAAATGCATCGATAAAGCGGGGCTGGATTTCAAAGAAGTTGAGCATTTCGAGCAGGTTATTGAGAAAATTGCTCTCCACCACATGCACCAGCACGTCGCGTTCCACCCCGTCGTCATGTAACACGCCATAGGCCCAATGAAACCCATCCAATCCGTTGGGGAAGGCTTGGTCCGCTTCAAAACGAACCACTTCTCTTTGCCCCTCTCCTTCGATGCGGGTAACCCTCAAATGCTTTGTCAGCACAACCCATTCCGGAAGAACCAGGCCCCACACGCCCTCGAGGGGGAACCGGGACCACATCTCATTCAATTCGTCCCTCACCGCAGACAACCACCCGTCCCTTCTTTCGGGATCGGAATCCACCGAGCGACGCATGGCACGGGTTAAAACCAGTCCGTTGCTGCGGCTACCGGAAAATTGAGCCACGGACACATGGCTCGCTCCCAAAGCCATGACGCTTTGCCCCGTTACGGCCACAATTGGTTCGTTGGGAATGGGCGGTAACGCCATGAGTCGGGTGTCCAATCGGAGTTGAACGGAGACTTCCCCATAACGAGGCGTTTTCCCCGGAAATCCCAATTTTGATGTTCCGACCAGGGAACCGGATCAGGAGGCCGGAAATTTCTGTCCGCCACGCCGGGAGGCGGGACCGCCATTTCCTTCAATGTGGCGGGCAGGAAGACCCTCCTCCCGTTAACAGCCTGTTGAAATTTCAATCTTTTTAACATGTCCTGCGCTGTGCCGTGCAAAGCATGGTTTAGGCCAAGCGGGATCCATGTTCCATTTTCTATCACGATCATCCGTGCTCATCAGTCAGGCTTCACTTAACCTCTAACCCGCATGTCTCACAAAATTCGTCGCGAGCGAATGGAAACCGAGTGCTGGTGCGGGTTTCGAGCCGATGAGCGGGTGAAGCTTGGTCGACACCCTGCGAAGTCGGCCTGCAACTGTGCGGAGCACGGGCAGGCGAATCCAGCGAAGTCCGCACCAGTGCCGGTATTCCGGAGCGCAGTAGAAGATTTGTGAGAAATGCGGGCTAATTGCTGCTCAATCCACGGAACGTCGTTAGGGGCGGGCTGTAAGCTGACGGGTTTCAATGATTCGTCTTCGTCTCCCGCAACTTGTCCCCTTGCAAACGTTCAGGCGCTCGAAAATCGTCCTCCAATGAAATGATTTTTTTGTTGTGACCCCTGTGGCGGATAGCAATGTCGGAATGATTACTACCATGAAAACGCCATTGCTCATGCTGGGACTGCCCAAGGGCAGCCTGGAAACATCCACTATCGAGCTTTTTGCCAAGGCTGGATTCAGTATCGCAAAAAGCTCGCGATCCTATCGTCCGGTGTTGGATGACCCGGAACTGGACGGACGGTTTGTGCGGGCCCAGGAAATCAGCCGTTACGTTGAGCATGGCTTCTTCGACTGCGGCCTTACCGGTTGGGATTGGGTGGTGGAAAACCAATCGGACGTGGTGGTTGTATGCGATTTGATCTACAGCAGGACCTCGAGCAGGAAGTCGCGGTGGGTGCTGGCGGTTCCCGAGGCCTCTACGGTAAAGAAACCGGAAGACCTGGATGGGAAATTCGTCGCCACCGAGGTGGTCAATATCACGCGCGAGTATTTCGATGCCAAGGGGATAGAGCCGAATATCGAGTTTTCCTGGGGAGCGACCGAGGTGAAGGCGCCCGACCTGGTAGATGCGATCGTCGACCTGACGGAAACGGGCAGCTCCCTCCGGGCCAACAATTTGCGAGTGGTGGATACGATTCTGGAAACCAACACCAAATTGATCGCCAACAGGGACAGTTGGTCCCAACCGGAGAAAAGGCGAAAGATCGAGCAGATCAGCCTGCTTTTGCAAGCCGCGCTGGAAGCGAACTCCAAGGTTGGCCTGAAGCTGAATATTCGGAAAGACAATCTGAAGCGTCTTCTGGCCGAATTGCCCGCCCTGCGCAACCCCACCATTTCCCCTCTCGGCGACGAACAATGGGTGGCGGTCGAGACCATTATCGACGAAACCGTGGTTCGCGAAATTATCCCGGCTCTCAAAATTATCGGAGCCGAAGGCATCATCGAATATCCCCTCAACAAAGTGGTGTATTGAGGGGAGAGCGGCAGGGCCGGCGGGGTCCGGCCATAGGCCAATATTATACTTGAAACTGGCCCTTTGCCTGCCATGCTGAGTGTCTTTTTCCGCCCTGCCGGTCGATCAAGCGGCGACAGTTCAGGGCATAAATTATTGACTATTAACTAATTATAAACGTCTTTTCCCAAAGGGAAAGCCATCCAACAACGCTTATCATGAGCACCTTAATGGAAGAACTCCTGAAGGAGCAAAACTTTGAAAATTTGAAAGAGGGTTCCATTATTAAGGGAACCATCATTGAAATCCGCCAGAATGAAGTCGTCGTAGACATAGGAGCAAAATCGGAAGGAAACATTGCCGGTCACGAATTTGTCGATCTGGGAGATCTGGAAATCGGTCAGGAGATCGAGGTATTCCTCGAAAAAATCGAAGACAAGGAGGGCAATCCGGTTATTTCCTACGACAAGGCGGAACAAAAGAAAAACTGGGAAGAAGTTCTCTCCAAATACCAGGAAGGCACGGTTGTATCGGGTCGGGTCAAGGCGAAGGTCAAGGGAGGACTGATCGTGAGCATCGGGGTCGACGCTTTTCTACCGGCTTCCCAGATCGATATTCAGCCCCCCAAGAATCTGGAACAGTACGTGGGGCAGACCTACGACTTCAAGGTCCTGAAAATCAATCAGGACCGCAAGAACATCGTTATTTCCCGCCGTGAACTCATCGAGGAACAAAGGCGGGTGAAGCGTCAGAAAATACTCGCCGAAGTACAACCCGGCGACGTCCGCCGCGGAACGGTGAAAAACATTACCGACTACGGCGCTTTCATCGATCTTGACGGCCTGGACGGACTGCTTCACATAACCGACATGAGCTGGGGTCGGATTTCCCATCCCAGCGAGATGGTCAAGATCGGGGAACATCTCGATATCATGATTATCGAAGTGGACCGGGAAAAGGAGCGCGTATCCCTAGGGCTCAAGCAATTGACTTCGAATCCGTGGGACGACATTGAATTGCGTTATCCGATTGGCGGCAGGGTTGAGGGCAGGGTTGTCAACCTCGTGCCTTACGGCGCTTTTATCGAATTGGAAGAAGGGGTGGAAGGCCTGGTCCACGTCACCGAGCTGTCCTGGACCAAGCGGATTTCCAGGCCGGGGGAAATGCTCCGGGTGGGAGAAACGATTGGGGCGGTTGTTCTGGGCATCCAGAAGGAGGACCAGAAAATCTCTCTCGGTATCCGCCAACTCGAAGCAAATCCCTGGGATATGGTTGTGCACAACTATCCCGTAGGTGCGCGGGTTCGCGGAAAGGTTCGCAATATTACCACCTATGGCGCATTCGTCGAACTGGAGGAGGGAATCGATGGAATGGTGCACGTTTCCGACATGTCCTGGACCCGCAAGGTCAATCACCCCAATGAAGTTTTGAGGAAGGGCGAGGAGCTGGAGGCCATCGTGCTCGACGTAGCGCCGGAACAGCAGCGCATCTCTCTCGGAATCAAACAACTGGCCATCGATCCGTGGGAGAAGATCGAAACCTTTTTCCGGATTGGGGACGTGGTCGAGGGCAAGGTCACCAAGATCACTTCCTATGGAGCATTTGTCGAGTTGCGGGACGGCATCGACGGGTTGGTTCACATCAGCCAGATACACGAAGATCGTGTGGAAAACATCAAGGACGTCGTCTCGATCGGTCAGGACGTATCCGCCCGCGTCATCAAAATCGACCACGATGATCGCCGCATTGGCCTGAGTATCAAAGCGGCCACCTACAGCACCGCCGAACTGGATGCGGAAAGGGCTGCTTACGACGCGCCTAAGGAAGGAGTAGACCTCATGTCCCTGGGGGATATTCTCGACGAGGCGACAAAAGAGGACTGAACTTAGCCCGCCCCGCCCGGCGGCTCGGTCCCGTCTTTAGCTTCCCTTTCCTTGCGTTTGGCATCGAAAAAGTCCTTGAGGATCCTCATGCGGCGGCGTTGACGCTTCTCTTCTTCGAGTTCCCGGTGGGTCCGCTGTCTATTCCTTTCGTCCATCATCCGGCGCATTCTCATCAGGGAGGCGTTCTGCAGTTGACGAATCCGTTCGCGGGTTATGCCGAAAACCCTCCCCACTTCTTCCAATGTCTTGGGCGGTTCGCCATCCAACCCAAACCGCAACCGAATGATCTTCTCTTCCCGTTCATCCAGTTGCCCGATGGCTTGGGTGATTTCCGCGGCCAGGGATTTGATGCGCAGGTTCTCAAAAGGGCTCAAAGCATTTTCGTCGCCGATGATTTCGCTAAATGAAATGGATCGATTTACTCCAACCGGCGCGTCCAGAGAAGCGGGCCGGACACTGACGCTTTTCAAGTGCGCAACCTTATGGGCGGGCAGGTCCATCTGCGAAGCCACCTCTTCGTCTGTGGGATCACGTCCAAGTTCCCCGGAAAGCTGAAGGGTTATCCTTCTGATCCTGGCAATCTTTTCCACCAGGTGAACCGGGAAACCGATGGTTTTACCCTGCCTGGCCAGGGCCCGTCTGATGGATTGTTTGATCCACCAGGCGGCATAGGTGCTGAATTTTCCTCCCTTTCGGGGGTCGAAACGGTCCACCGCTTTTATCAGCCCGATGTTTCCTTCGCTGATTATATCATTCAAAGGGAGGCCGAAGTTGGAATAATCACGGGCGATTTTCACCACCAGGCGCAGGTTGGCCTTGATCATGAGATGGCGGGCCGGGTCATCCCCCTCCCGGATCTTTTGGGCCAGTTTGACTTCCTGCTCCGGGGTGAGGAGATCGATCTGGCCAATTTCCCGCATGTAGAGGTCGATCCCGCTCCGTTGCGATCCGGTCGGTTCGGATGGGGCCGCTGGCCCGTCCTGCGGCGTTGCCCCCGGAGGGGGTGGAACCCCCCTATTTGCCCTCTTTCTAATTATTCAACCGTGACCGATTTGGCCAGATTCCGGGGTTTATCGACATCGCAACCGCGCTCCACGGCTATAAAGTAGCTGAAAAGTTGCACTGGCATGGCCGCTAACAGGGGCATAATTGCTCCGTGAGCGTCCGGAATGACTATTTCATCATCGGCCAAGCCATCGGGCAATTGGCAGGAGTTGCTGCGGACCACGATGACCTCCCCGTTGCGGGCTTTGACCTCCTGGATATTGGAAATCACTTTGCTCAACGTATCCATTTCAGTGGCAAAGCACAGGGAAGGACAGGCTTCGCTTACCAAGGCAATGGGCCCATGTTTCATTTCTGCGGCCGGATAACCTTCGGCGTGGATGTAGGAAATCTCCTTGAGTTTCAGAGCCCCTTCCAGGGCGATGGGAAACATGCTCAAGCGGCCCAGGAACATGAAATCATTCTTGTAGGCGTATTTCCGTGCGATTTCCTCGATTTGGCTGGCCTGTCGCAGGATGGTCCTGGCTTTTTCCGGAGCGGTCTTGAGCCCGTTTACGAACTCGACCCCTTCGTTGAAGCTCATGTCCCGCAGGCGTCCCAGGTAGAGTGCCAGCATGGCGCCAAGGAGAAGCTGGGAAGTAAATGCCTTGGTCGATGCCACCCCAATTTCAGGTCCGGCATGTTGGTAGATGCCTCCGTCCGATTCCCGCGCTATGGTGGAACCCACTACATTGTTGATAGCGAGGGAGGTGTACCCCTTCCTCTTTGCTTCGCGCAAGGCGGCCAGCGTATCGATTGTTTCCCCGGATTGACTCACCACCATGAAGAGGGTATTTTTGTCCAACGGTGCGTTGCGGTAGCGGAATTCGGAGGCATATTCCACCTCCACGGGGATACGGGCATACTTTTCGATGAGGAACTCCAAGCTCAGACAGGCGTGCCAGGCCGTGCCGCACCCGCACAGCATGATGCGGTCAATTTGCCGCAATTCCTGTGGAGTGACATTCAAACCGCCGAATTTGGCCGTACTCTTATCCATGGCGAACCGGCCCCGCATGGCATTTTCCAGCGCTTCGGGCTGATCGAAGATTTCCTTCAACATGTAATGTGGGAACTCGCCCAGGGCGCTCTCCGACACGTCCCAGTCCACCTCGCTGATAACGGGTTGGATAGCCTCGGAATCCAGGGTGGTAATGGAAAAGTCTCCCTCGCGGATGTGGACGATTTCCCCGTCGTTCAGGTAGACCACCTTGGGCGTTCTGCTGACCAGGCCGGCCACGTCGCTGGCCAACAGGATTTCCTTGCTTCCCACTCCGAGAATCAGGGGCGACCCATTCCTGGCGCCGATTATTTCACTGGGGCAATCCGCACAGATGACGGCGATTCCGTAGGTGCCCTCCACGTGTCGCAGGGTTTTGCGAACGCTTTCGAAGAGCCGGCTGGTTGCTCCGGAATCCGGCTGTTTACGGTAATGGTAGGCAATCAAATTGGAGAGAACTTCGGTATCCGTCTGGGAAGAAAAGGTATAGCCGGCGGACTGCAGGAATCTTTTGATGGCGGCGTAATTCTCGATAACCCCGTTGTGGACCAGGGCGATCTTTCCGTCGCAACTGAGGTGGGGGTGGGCGTTTTCTTCGGTCACCCTGCCATGCGTGGCCCAACGGGTGTGGCAAATGCCCAATTTTGCCCGGCTTGGTTGGCCCGAGACCGCTCCAACCAGGTTTTTCACCCGCCCAACCCGTCTGGTAACCTCCAGGGAGCCCTGGTGGCAGGTAGCCAGACCGGCCGAGTCGTACCCCCTGTATTCCAGCCGCTGCAACCCCTCCAGCAAAATGCCGGTGGCATTCCGTCCTCCCAGGTATCCAACAATTCCACACATTTTATGATTGTCCTGAATTATTGGCTCGAAATGATACGCTGGGAAGTCCAGAAAACAACTTTCTTATGACCCCAAAGGTTCTATCCGTAATCATGGGCGGCGGCCGTGGGACGCGTCTTTACCCCCTTACCAGAGAACGTTGCAAACCAGCCGTTCCCCTGGCGGGCAAATACCGTTTGGTGGATATCCCCATCAGCAACTGTTTGAATTCGGGGCTCAACCGGATTTATCTACTGACCCAATTCAACACCGCATCCCTTCACCGGCACATCCGGGAATCCTACAAGTTCGATCATTTCGGGGGGGGCTTCGTCGACATCCTGGCTGCCGAACAAACCTCCGAAGATGCCAATTGGTATCAGGGGACTGCAGACGCGGTAAGGCAGAACCTCCATCATTTCGGCAATTTCGAGTACGATTACCTGCTCATATTATCGGGCGATCAGCTTTACCGGATAAATTTCAGCGAACTTATCACCCAGCACATTGAAACCGGAGCGGAGGCGACCATTGCGGCCAAGGCGATGCCGGTCCATCAAGTACGAGGCCTGGGGCTGATGCGGGTGCAGGACGATTTGAGTATTGCCGAATTTGTGGAAAAACCGACCGATCCGGCCGTGATCGAAAGCTTGGCCATCGGCAAGGCTCTGGAAAGGAAATTTGACCGGAAAGTGGAGGAAAAGCACTGCCTGGCTTCAATGGGCATTTATCTATTCGACCGCGAGGCGCTTCGAAAATCCCTGCAAAACGACATGACCGACTTCGGCAGGGAGGTTATCCCTTCCCTGCTGGGAAAGTGCAAGCTCAGCAGTTATATCTTCGATGGCTACTGGGAGGACATTGGAACGGTTGGCGCGTTTTTCGAGGCCAATCTCTCCTTCACCCAGAAAGCTCCACCCTATAACTTCTTTGAAAACGATTACCCGGTGTATACGCATGCGCGCTTCCTTCCGGCGTCAAAAATCAACAATTGCGTTGTGGACCATGCCATCGTTGCTGACGGGTGTATCCTGCAGCGGGCGGAGTTGCGGAATTCCTCCATCGGGGTGCGTTCCATCATAAGGGAGGGATCCAAATTGGAGCGAACGGTGATGATGGGCGGTGATTATTATGAAACGCCCGATGAAATCCTGGCCAACCGCAGGCTGGGCCGCCCCGATGTCGGGGTGGGTCGAAATTGCGTCATCCGCAACGCCATACTCGACAAGAACGCACGGATTGGTGACAACGTCCATATTTCCCCGGATGGGCATTCGGACGGGACGAAAGGGGACGGTTATTTCGTGCGCGACGGGGTGATCGTGGTCCTTAAGAACGCGATCTTCCGTGATGCCACCATTGTATAGGGTTATGGGGCCGGTTACGCGGCAGGTTGTGAACGCGATCGTATTCGGGCCGAGTATATCAGGCCGAGACCGGCCAAGACCATGAACAGGGAATAGAAAATACCCCTGTTCATCCCCAGGATCAGTCCCGCATCCGGTTCGCGGAACAGTTCCCCGACAATGCGCAACAGGGCGTAAAGCAGGAAGAATTCTCCACATAATTGCCCCGGATAAAGGCGGGCGACGGAACTCCTCCAGAACCGCAACTGCAGGTAGATGATGAGAAACAGGCCTTCCAGCGCGGCTTCGTAGAGCTGACTGGGGTGGCGTGGAACTCCTGGGGGAGACGCGGCGGGAAATACAACGGCCCAAGGGACGGTGGAGATTTTCCCCCACAACTCCCCGTTAATGAAGTTCGCCAGCCTGCCGAAAAATACGCCGGGAGGACCCAATGTTACCACGATGTCGGCCAGTTTCCGTTTTGAAAACCCGTTCTTGCGGGCCAAATAGAGAACGGCGAGGGCCAAGCCGGCGATTCCCCCGTGACTGGCCATTCCCCCTTCCCAGACCTTGAAGATTTTCCAGGGAGCCAGGAGAAGGGCGTTAAAATCGTAAAGGAGCATGTATCCGAGACGGCCGCCCGCCAGGGTGGCCAGAATGAGAACGACCAGGGCGTTGAATCGCCTTTCCGGGTTCATGGGCGATCTCCCGTGTTTGAAATAAAGACCCAACAACCACGAAGCGGTGAGAAATCCCAGGACATAGGCCAATCCGTACCAGCGGATGCCCCAGTTCTCGGAAAACTGGATCACGAACGGATCCCAATCGTGGCGCCAGTATTGAGATCCCTGATACGTTACCGTCATTCCTCTAATCCGGGTTGGTTCTGTTTTACCGGCTAGTGCCCCTTGCCGAGCTTCTGAGCATTTTTTGCCCGGGCCAATTCGCGCATGTCGACTGCCACATCGTCTTTTTCGACAATTTCCCTGCCCAGTATGTGCTCGATGATATCTTCCATGGCGACGACCCCGGTAACGGAGCCGAATTCATCCACTACTACGGCCAATTGTTGCTGCTGGGAAAGAAACCGTTGCAGCGTATCGGCGCCATTGGCGGTTTCAGGCACGAAGAGGGCCGGTAGCATCAACTCGGAGACTTTGGCGTCGTGGCCATCCCCGGCCATGGCCTGCAAGAGGTCGCGTCTCCGCACCATGCCTATGACCTGATCGATGGTTTCTTCGTAAACGGGAATGCGTGCAAAGGGGATGTTGTTAAAACCCTTGAAAACCTCAGCGACAGTCCGGTCCTTTTCCAGGGCGAATACCACTGTTCGCGGGGTCATGATGTCGTCGATAGCCACGTCATCCAGGGTCAAGGCATTGCTGATAACATCCGCCTCGGCGTGGCGCAGTTTCCCTTCCTTGGCGCCTTTTTCGGCCAATAGCTTGATTTCCTCTTCAGCCTGTTCGCTGGTTCCATGCTGCTCTTTCACCAGCATGCGGACGAAATTGCGGGTAAAATAAGTGACCGGCTTCATCAATACCCGGATGAGGCGCAAGAGGTGGACCGAGTAGGGCTGAATCCAACCGCGATAGGAAACCCCCACGCTTTTGGGAATTATCTCCGAGAAAATCAAAATCAGGAACGTCATTACCCCGGCCGCAATTCCGGCTGTGGCGCTGCCGAATTGAGCGGCGGCGAGGTTTCCCACCACCGTGGCGCCCGCTGTGTGGGCGATGGTATTCAGGGTCAAAATGGCCGAAATGGTTTCGTCGATTTCCCCGATCATCTGCCCCAGCAAGGTTCCGCGCTTCCCGGCTCGTCGTTTGAGGGATTCGACTTCCGCTACGGTAGTGCTGAGGACCATAGCCTCCAGAACCGAACACAATGCGGAAACGACGATGGTCAGGATTACAGCAAAGATTAAGGGAGTCATGAATGATTTGGCCGAGAGCCCATGCGATTATCAGTATGGAAAAACCGGAGAAATGGGTCAGCTACTTTTAGAAGCGGAAAATACCAACGGCTCGGACCTTAAAAATTTCATATGGCCGAAAGCCTGAAAAATTTCGGGAAAAATTTCAAGCGTTGGTTTAGAGGGATGGCAAGGGGAAAGTGCTGGCGTTTTCCGGCGGGTTTTTCTCTTATGTCCGGGTTCTCCCTCCATGACCGACCGCCTCAAAAGAACTTCCCTGGATGCTTTCCACCGAGCCAACGGCGCCCGCATGGTCCCCTTTGGCGGCTGGGATATGCCGGTCCAGTACAGCGGAATTCTAGCCGAGCACCGGGCCGTGAGAACCACGGCCGGTTTGTTCGACGTGAGCCACATGGGGGAGGTTGCGGTTCGAGGCCCCGAAGCGGGCTCGTTCCTCGAACATCTCGTGACCAACCGCATCCGCAGCATGGCGGTCGGCCGCGTGGCCTACACCCCCATGTGTTATGAGGAAGGGACCGTGGTAGACGATCTACTGGTATACCGCAGGGGAGATAACGACTATTTCCTTTGCATCAATGCCGGAAATACCCCTAAGGACCTCGAATGGATAACCCGGCAGTCGGCTCGGTTTGACTGTCGTGTGAGGGACGTATCGACCCGGTATTGCCAGTTGGCTCTCCAGGGCCCGGCAGCCGAAAAGATCGCGTCCGGGCTCACCTCGCAAAATTTGGCGGAAGTGAAATATTATCATTTCGTGGAGGGGAAATTTGCCGGCTACCCATCCATCATCAGCCGGACGGGATATACCGGGGAATCGGGATTTGAGATCTACGCGCCCTGGGAGGCGGGACCGGAAATTGCCCGGTCCGTTTTGGACGAGGGCGGCGGCCTTGGACTGGTCCTGGCCGGATTGGGCGCGCGCGACAGCTTGAGATTAGAGGCCGGTTACCCGCTTTACGGACGGGAAATCAGCGATTCCATTACCCCCTTCGAGGGCGGTATCGGTTGGACGGTCAAGTTGAAGAAGGAGGCTGGCTTCCTGGGAAAGGAGGCTTTAAGGAAGCAGAAAACGGCCGGCATTCCCCGCCGGATCCTCTACTTTACGGTTGATGACCGCAGAATCGCACGGCCGGGAACCCCGGTATTCGTGGGGGATTGTGCGGTTGGAGAGGTGGTTTCGGGCACCCAGTCACCCATTTTGAACAAGCCTATCGGCTCGGCCTTGATTGGAACGGAATACGCCTCATCCCCGTTGCTCGAGGTGGAGGTAAGGGGGAACCGGTTTGCCATTCGCCGCGTAAAGCCTCCCTTGCACTTGAACGGGAAATAGTTATTAGAAGCAATAATCGTTAACCTTGGCCAAATGGCGCATTCGATCACATGAGCAACATTCCGGACGAACTCAAATACAGTAAAGACCACGAATGGCTTCGATTGCTGGAGGATGGGACGGCCCAAGTGGGCATAACCGATTTTGCGCAAAGCAGTTTGGGCGACATCACCTTCGTGGAATTGCCCGAGGAAGGAGAAGACTTTGCCAAAGGGGAAAGCTTCTGCGTCGTAGAATCGGTGAAGGCCGCCTCGGACGTTTACCTGATGGTGGCTGGAGAGATCCTCGAAATTAATACCGCCTTGGAGGATGAACCCGAATTGATCAACCAGGACGCCTACGGGGAAGGATGGATTGTTAAAATTCGTCTGGCCGACCGGGCCGAAGTGGAAAATTTGCTCTCCGCCCGCGATTACGCACCCCTGACCGCCTGACCCTCCATTCCAGCGACCCGGCTCTTGCAAGAAGCGGTCGAACCTTCAAAAAGTCGCCCAACTAAGGAGCATTCAGGTTTGACCCCTTGGGCCCCCCGTCTCAAATTTCGCATTCAATATGCAAACCATACCTCATAATCTATTTCTCGAGCTTTTTGCCCAGGCCTCCGGCAACAGTGGAATGATGATGCTTTTGTTCTGGGTTTTGATCCTCGGGGCCATGTGGTTTTTTCTCATTGCTCCCCAGCGCAAAAAGCAGAAGCAGCACAAGCAGATGATCGAAGAGTTGTCGACCGGAGATAACGTCATCACCGCTTCCGGGATTTTTGGAATCATCACCAATGTCAAGGAAGACCGGTTTGTCGTTCGCATCGCGGAAGGGACTAAAGTGGAAATCCAAAAAACCTTCATTCAGGGTAAGGTTTCTCCGGATGGGACGGCACAATCATCCCGTTGAACCCTCCCGGCTTTCTTTTTGTCCATGTCTGGTAGCACACTTTGGAAATTTCTTCTCTCCGCCGTCATCGTCTTTACGGCGATTCTCTATCTCAATCCAATCCGGGATACCGCATTCAAGGAATTCCTGCTGGCGGAAAGCAATAAGGCTGAAGCTTTCACTTCTCTGCTAGGGGAAGCGGAGACGGCCTACGGCAACGACGATTATTCCAGCATCTATCTCGCTCTGCGCGCAATCGCCTTGGAGCGGGATATCGATTTGGCCCAGTATTTTCCCCATTGGAACCTGGAATCCTCCATGCGCAATACGGAGCGGCGCAACCAGGTGTTGCTCGATGCTCTGCTCGATGCTTCCAAATCGAGGCTTCAACCGGGTCTCGATCTAAAAGGGGGAGTGGCTTTCGTCATGGAGTTGGATTTATCGGAAGCGGCCGACTCCTCCGAGAAGGAAAGCGATCTGGAGCAGGCCATCGACATAGTGGGCAACCGGATCAATTCCCTGGGGGTGACCGAACCGGTCATTCGCCCGGTGGGAGAAAACCGCATCGAAGTGCAACTGCCGGGGGTATCCACCACGGAGAATCCCGAGGTGGTGGACGTCCTGAAGAAACCTGCCCGGTTGGAATTCAAATTGGTCCACCGCACCCGGACCCCTACCGGTCCCTACGATACGAACGCCCCGGTGGGCTACGAAGTCAAGGGGCTCGACCAGGAAGCCCCTAGCGGAGCCATTGAAACCAGTTATCTGTTTGTCAAACGCCTTCCGGAAATGACCGGCGAGGCCATCGCCAAATCCAATCCCTCGGTGGGGGAGTTTGGCGGTTACGAGATCCAAATGAGTTTTACCTCTGAGGGAGGCGACCAATTCGAGGGCCTCACCCGGGAAATTGTCCGGGGGAACACGCCCAACGACGTTCCGGGCCGGCTGGCCATAACCTTGGACGGGGAATTGCTCACCGCTCCCACTGTTCAGGTGGTGATTCCGGGTGGATCGGCCCGGATTACGGGTTCCTTCACCTTGCGCGAAGCTCAGGAGATTTCCAACGGATTAAACAATCCGCTCGATATACCGCTTCGCGTGGCGGAAATGTATGAAGTGGAGCCCACCATGGCCCGGGAATCGATCGATTCCGGGGTAAAGGCCTTTTCCATAGGCGCTACCGCCGTGGTCCTGTTCATGCTGGTGTATTACCTGGTGGCCGGGTTGGTGGCCCTGATCGCAGTGGCGGTAAACCTGATTATCGTTCTGGGGACGCTGGCCAGCATCGACGCCACGCTGACCCTCCCGGGAATCGCCGCATTGGTGCTCACCATCGGAATGGCGGTCGATGCCAATATTCTGATCTTTGAACGGATGCGGGAGGAATTGCGCACCGGCAAAACCCTGCCCAATGCGCTGTTGGGCGGTTTCGACAAAGCCCTGTCCACTATTTTGGACGCCAATGTCACCACCCTCATCACCTCATTTATCCTCATTTACTTTGGCACGGGTCCCGTAAAGGGCTTTGGCGTCACCTTGGCCATAGGCATCGGCGCCACTCTGTTTTGCGCGCTCCTGGTCAGCCGTTTCATCCTGGATCTGTTGGTGAACACCGGATTTGTCCAGCGCATGTTCACCATCGCTTTGCTGAAGGAACCCAAAATCGATTTCCTCAACTACCGGAAGTATGCCTTTGCCTCCTCCTGGATCATCGTAGCAGTGGGAATCGCCGGCTTGATTTACCGAGGGGAGGACATTTACGGAATCGATTTTACGGGAGGAGATGAAGTTTCCTTTCACTTCCAGGAGGATCTGACCCTGGGCGAGGCAGAATCCGTAGCCAGCGAACTCGGCATCGAGAATGTCAACCTCGCGCGCCAGACCCCTTTGGGAGCCGGCGGAAAGACCATTTTGAAAGTCCAAACCAATTTTGAGCAGGGGGACATCCTTTCCAAAGCCTTGACGGACAGGTTTCCCGAAAAGGGGCTGGAGAGGATCGGCAACAACATGATCGGCCCATCCGTAGGCAAGGAAATTCAGTTTAACGCGTTTTTGTCCATTGGGATTGCCCTGATCTGCATCCTGCTCTACGTGGCCTTGCGGTTTGAAGTCGGGTTTGGCGTGGGGGCTGTGGTCGCCACCATCCACGATTTGTTCATGACCATCGGAATCTTCGCCCTTTTCGGCAATCAGTTCTCCGCCCCCATGGTGGCGGCCTTGCTCATGATCGTGGGCTACTCGTTGAACGATACCATCGTGGTATTCGACCGCATTCGGGAAGAGCTGGACCTCAACCCGGGATTGAAATTGGGGCAATTGGTCAATTTGGCTATCAACAAGACCTTGTCCCGGACGATTTTGACATCCTTGACCACCTTATTGGTGACGACCTCCCTTCTGGTATTCGGGACGGGTATCATCCGCGATTTTGCCTTTACCTTTCTGGTGGGAATCCTTACCGGAACCTTTTCCTCCGTCTTTATCGCCAGTCCGGTATTTTTCTGGTGGCACAAAGGCGATCGACGGCATGTGGAATCTCAAAAGGAACACTTGCCCAATTACGAGTGGGAGGCCGGATCGAAAGCAAAGGCCAAGTCCAAATCCCCTGCCTGAACGCCCATGGATTGGCGGAAGGCAACGGTTTCCCGGCGGAGCGTCCGGGATTTGGCCAAAGCTTTGGGCGTCCCTCCCCTGATGGCTCAGCTTCTGACTCGGCTCGATCTGGCCGACCCCGATGAAGCCAACGCCTTTCTCCACCCACGCCTTCGGCAACTGGACGATCCCTTCCGCATCACCCATCTTCGGGAAGCGGTGCGTCGCCTTCGCGCCGCCATGGCAAAAAATGAGCGCATCAGCATAATTGGAGATTACGACGTCGATGGGGTAACCAGCACCGCCTTGCTGGTTCACACGCTCAACCGGTTTGGAATTTTTCCGCACTACACCGTCCCTCACCGTGTGCGGGAGGGGTACGGCCTGTCCCGGGCCGTCATCGACCGGACCCTGGAGTCCGGCGCCCCCGACCTGGTTATTGCCGTGGATTGCGGAACCAATTCCATGGAGGAACTCGACTATCTCGCATCCAGAGGGGTGGATGTCATCATAATCGACCATCACCGCTCAACCTGCGACCGTCCGGTCCCGGCCATACTCATAAATCCACATGTCAACGACGAGGAAGACCGGCCCTGGAGAGACCTGTGTTCAGTGGGGCTGGTTTTCAAGTTGGCACACGGCCTGGTGAAGGATTTGAGAAACGAGGGCGACGCAACCGCTTACAAAACGAATTTGAAGGACTATCTGGATCTCGTGGCCATGGGAACCGTGGCCGACGTGGTTCCGTTGACGGGGGAAAACCGTATTCTCACCCGTGCCGGCCTCAAAGCCCTCCGGTCCACCCAACGGAGCGGTTTGCATGCATTGTTTCACGTGTCCGGGATAAGGTTGGGAACTCCCATTACCGGATCGGACATTTCTTTCAAGCTGGGTCCGCGCATTAACGCCAGCGGTCGTCTGGCCGATGCGGAACTATCGGTCAGGATGCTGTTGGGAAAAAAGATCGAAGACTGCCTGGAAATAGCCGGACAGCTCGACCGGATGAACCGGGAGCGGCAGAATATCCAACGCCGGATGGTGCGGGAGGCCGACCAATACATTGAGGGAGGGCCGTCCGACGTGGACGGGCACGTCTTGTACAACCCCGATTGGCACCACGGCGTGGTCGGAATCGTAGCGGGTCGATTGGCCCGCAAACATAACCTGCCCGCCATCGTATTGGGGAAAGAAGGCGCCTTGGCCAAAGGTTCCGGTCGCAGCGTGGAAGGAGTAAACCTGGTGGAGGTGTTACAGCAGTGCAGCGGCCTTCTGGAAAGTTGGGGAGGGCATCCCATGGCGACGGGGGTATCCCTGCCCATACACAACCTTCCGGCGTTCCAAGAGGCCTTTGACCGGGCCGTAAAACGGGCTTTGGAAGGCAATCCCTACGAGCCGGAACTCGAAATTGCCGCTTATGTGGCGGCCGATGACATAAATGAGGGCCTGATGAAACTGGTCGATCGGCTCAATCCGTTTGGCGAGGGGAATCCCGTGCCGGTATTCGGCATCAAGAGGGTGTACCTGGCCGGAATTCCCGAAGTGTTCGGAGCAAACCACTTTCGTTTCTCCCTGATTACAAGGCATGGAGCCGCTCTGAGCGGTGTGGCGTGGAAGAAGGCCGACCGACTTCCTCCCCCGGATTACCCGATCGACCTTGCCGTCAAACTGGCCTGGAACTCTTTCAACGGCCGCCGGTTCATCCAGATGGAGTTGGTGGATTGGCGGAGGAGTCGATCGCGTGCCGTAGAAAAGTGATGCCTTACAGGGTCGGTTGTCTTGTAAAAGTGTATGGAGTGCAACGGAATACGGTTTTTAAGACCTGACCCTTTTTCGTCCGTAAGGCATCACCTTTCTACGGTCTGACCCCGACATCGGCGGGCCTTGGGCTATTGGCTTTCGGGCACAGGGGCAACCTCGTGAACGGTGAACTCGAAGATCAAAGCCGAATCCGGGGGAATGCCCTGGGTTTCCTCGCTGCCGAACCCGAGCTCGGACGGGACCCACAACTTTATAATGCCGCCTTCCCGCACGTATTTTAGTCCTTCGCGAACACCGGGAACCATATTCGCCAACACAAGTGGAATGGGGCCTCTCCCTTCCGTGGTTTCAAAGACGGTATCATCGATCAATCTGGCGGTAAACTCGGCATTCACCACGTCGTTGTCGGTGGCGAACTTGCCCGTCCCTTCACTGACCAATTCGTAGAACAGCCCGGACGGGGTTTTAACCACCTCTTCCCGGTTGGCCAAATCGGCGAACAATTCAACGGTTTGGGCTTTGCGCTCCCGCTGGAGTTGTTCGAAGACGGGCTGCCACCGCTCGTCCATAAGCTTGCGGACTTCCGGCATCCTGTCCTCCCATCCGGTCAATGAACGTTTTTGCAGGCCCAAATTGATGCCGACGAGAAAGGCTTGTTTCTCCTTATCGCTCAGTTCGATCATATCGATGCGGTTGGAAAACACCAGGTACCAGGCGTAGAGAAGGAAAAGCTGTTCCTCCCGGTTAAAAATGGGTTCCTTGGTTTCATCCGGTTCTTCCGCTTCCGAGGAGGCGGGAGAACTTTGGGAAGGGGCGGGGTCTCCCTCTTGGCCGAGAAGGGGAAGGGGGCCCACCGACACTCCAAAAACTAAAAAACAGACGAGAAAGCGAATGGAATTTGCAGCCATATGCGACGTGAGCGAAAATTGAGTTGAATCCCTGAGACATAACCGAATGGGTCTCGTTAGCCAGCTTTTTTTAATAACTGGCCGAGTTGGCCCGATTCGGCGAACAAAGCGGGGTTGCTTTGGTTGGGCAGGACATGGGAGAGGCCGATGGATCCGCCGCCACGAACCGGCCACCGCCTTTTTTCGTTGTGCCTGGGAGCAAGTCCGGCATAAGGGGGAAGACCATTTTCATCCTGCAAAGCTCAAACATACCGGTTCATGAGTAAAATTGATTCCCAAGCGGACGCGGCTTCAACTTCCCGGTCGCGCCGGCAGTACTGGCGGGCAAACCTGAAAATCCTCCTCCTCCTTCTGGTAATATGGTTTGTGGCATCCTACGGGTTGAGCATCCTGGCCGTGGACGCGCTGGACCAATTCAAATTCGCCGGATTTCCCTTCGGGTTCTGGATGGCCCAGCAGGGTTCCATAGTCGTTTTTCTGCTTATCATTCTGGCCTACGCCATTTGGATGAACCGCCTGGACAAGGCATACGGAGTGGAAGAGGAAGGGCCGAAAGCCGGCCAAGACGCGAGCTAACCTGCTAAAGAAGGACCATCGACCATGGGCATTCAGGGCTGGACCTATCTTTTCATCTTCATAACCTTCAGCGTTTACGTCGGCATAGCCATATGGTCGCGGGTGATGAGCACGCGGGGGTTTTACGTTGCCGGTGGAACCGTGCATCCCCTGGCCAACGGAGCTGCCACGGCGGCGGACTGGATGTCGGCAGCGTCCTTCATTTCCATGGCGGGGATCATCAGTTTCAATGGCCGCGATGGTTCCGTCTACCTGATGGGATGGACCGGGGGCTACGTGTTGCTGGCCCTGTTGCTGGCGCCGTATTTGCGAAAGTTCGGCCAATACACCGTGCCGGACTTCGTGGGGGAGCGCTATTATTCCAAAACTGCCCGTCTGGTGGCGGTGGTTTGCGCAATATTCATATCCTTCACCTATGTGACCGGTCAAATGCGAGGGGTCGGAGTGGTCTTTTCCCGGTTTTTGGAAATTGAGATCTTCTGGGGAGTCTTCATAGGCATGGTGGTCGTTTTCACTTATGCGGTGCTGGGGGGAATGAAGGGCATAACCTATACCCAGGTGGCCCAATACTGCGTGCTGATTTTCGCCTACTCGTTGCCCGCAATTTTCATCGCCATCGCCCTGACCGGAAACGTGATTCCCCAGATTGGATTCGGGGCCGAGATAAAGGGGGAAGAAGGCGTGTACCTGCTGGACCGGTTAAACGGATTGAACAGGGAACTCGGCTTCTCCGCCTACACCAGTGGAAGCAAGAGCACCATCGATGTCTTTTTCATAACGGCGGCTCTCATGGTCGGGACGGCCGGACTCCCGCACGTCATCATTCGCTTCTTTACCGTTCCCAAAGTATCGGACGCACGAGTGTCCGCTTTCTGGGCGTTGTTCTTTATCGCCATCCTCTACCTAACCGCCCCAGCCGTGGCGGCTTTCGCCCGCACGAATTTTCTGCAAACCGTCTCCAACACCCCCTACAGCGAGGCCCCGGAATGGTTCAAGAACTGGGAATCGACCGGCTTGATCGAGTTTGAAGACAAGAACGGGGATGGAATCATGCAGTATTACAACGATGAAGATCCCGCCTTTGCCCCCATTGCTCAAAGCAACGGATGGCAGGGGAATGAAATAACCGTGGACCGGGACATCATGGTTTTGGCCAATCCGGAAATTGCCCGACTTCCCAATTGGGTCGTAGCTCTGGTAGCGGCCGGCGGTTTGGCCGCTGCTCTTTCCACTGCGGCCGGGTTGCTCCTGGTTATTTCATCGGCCATCTCCCATGACCTGCTCAAACGCATGTTGCTACCCAACATAACCGAATCCCAGGAGTTGACCGTGGCGCGCATTGCGGCGGGAGCGGCGGTGGTGATTGCGGGTTATTTCGGGGTGAACCCGCCCGATTACGTGGCCAGCGTGGTGGCCTTCGCCTTCGGGCTGGCGGCGGCGTCCTTCTTTCCCGTCCTGGTCATGGGAATATTCTCCAAGCGGATGAACCGGGAGGGAGCCGTTGCGGGTATGGTGGCAGGTCTGGTTTTCACGGCCGGTTACATCATCTATTTCAAGTTTATCAATCCCCAGGCCAATACCTCCGAGAATTGGTGGTTCGGTATTTCGCCCGAGGGAATCGGCGCCTTGGGCATGCTCCTGAACTTTGCGGTTTCCCTTTCCCTGGGGAAATTTTTCCCGCCGCCGCCAGATGCCGTGCAACAGATGGTGGAGGATATACGCGTGCCCAGGAGTCAGGGGGACAGGCGCTGAACCTTCCATTGGGTCGAGCCGGTCTTCTCGTAGACGAACCGGTCGTGCAACCGGTCGGGGCGGCCCTGCCAGAATTCCATGCTGTGGGGGACGATGCGGTACCCGCCCCAGAAGTCGGGCAAGGGAACCGGACCATCCCGGAATTCCTTCTCCATTTCCGCAACCTTCTTTTCCAAAACCGCCCGCGACGGTATCGGTCTGCTTTGCCGCGAGGCCCAGGCTCCCAACCGGCTCCCGCGAGGACGGCTCAGGAAATATTTCCGGGAAAGGGATGGGGGCGTTCGTTCCGCCACCCCCCGGATGACGACCTGCCGCTCTAATGCGATCCAGGGAAAAAGGGCGGCGACATTGGCATTGCCTTCGATATCCCGGCTCTTGGAACTCTCGTAATTGGTGAAGAAGATAAAACCGCTTTCATCGAAGTGCTTGAGAAGGACGGTGCGCAGGCCCGGGATTCCCTCTCTCGAGACGGTGGCCAGACTCATGGCGTTGGGCAGGTTGATTCCAGACTGGCAAGCCTGTTCAAACCACCTCTCGAACTGCTTGATGGGGTTGCCATGCAAATCTGCCCGGCCAAGCCCCGACCGCATGTACTTATCCCTGAACCTGCCTATTTCCACCCTCATTGGCGCCTAAGAGTTTCCCGTCCAACTCCTTTCTCGGGGAAAATTGAAGCCGGGAAAGCGTTCACTTCTTATTGAGAAAATGGACATGGAGCAAAACCTACCGGCTCTCTCCCAAGGGTCAACTTTACAAGGGATGACCCCGACGGAGGAATCCCCGCTTGCCCCGAAGCGGCGCTGGGAAGAGGATTCATCGACTTGAACCTCCTCATTACAGCCCTGCGTCAAGAGGCCCGTCCCGTAATAGAAGCCTTGGGCCTGAAACAGGATACCGGCTCCCGCAAGATCCCCGTTTACGCGGGGGAGGAGGCCATGCTGGTTATAACGGGGATGGGCAAGGTGAGGGCGGCCATTGCCACCACCCATTTGATGCATTTGGCTCCAAGACAAGCCCGGCTTCGCCTGATCAACCTGGGCACGTGCGCGGCTGTGACGGATCGGTTGGCTCTCGGGGAAGCCGTCCTGGCCCACAAGATCTGGGACCATGCCACCAAAAGGGAGTTTTTCCCCGATGTGCTTCTGAAACACCCGCTGCAAGAGGTCTCACTGGGGACCTTCGATCGACCCGTGACGGGGGTGAAACAACCGAATCTGCCGTGCCAGACGGTGGATATGGAGGCTTCCGGGATTTTTCAGGCGGCCCATCTTTTTCTGGCCCCGCACCAGATGATGTTCCTCAAAGTAGTGGTCGATTACGTGCAATCTTCCGCCTGCGATCTTTCTGAAATGTTGAGATGCTACAACCGTTCCTTACCGGATTGGTTGCCTCTGATTACGGAGGCCTACGCTTGGGATGGTTCCGCTCCGGCCTTGACGGAAGGTCAGGAACGCTTCCTGGAGGAAGTAGCCGTCCACATGCGCCTGACCCAAACCCAGACCCGCCAACTGGAAAAAGCCGCTCAACGCTTTATGGTCAGGGGAGGGGAGAATCTGGATCTGTTGAAACCGCATCTCCAATCCCGGCCCCGACACAAATCCCGGCGGAACCTGATCTTTTCAACGATTCTCGCGGCCTTGAACGGTTCCTGATCCATGTGGCTGAGGCGATTCTCCCATATTTACCTGGAGGATGGGGTGGACCCCTATCCCCTTACCCGGACCATTCTGGACCGGCTCCCTGGGGCAATCCGGGTCAGGGTTTCGGATTATAAGCGCATTTTCGCCCGGAGAGGGCAAAACTTTCAGGCGCAAAAACGCAGCCCCAAACTCATTCTGGCCAGAAAGAAAGCCAACTGGATCTATCCGGGATCCCGGCAGAGTCAGGATTTCGGCTATCGCAATTTCTACTATAACGCCCTGCTGCTGAATTGCATTTACAACTGCGATTACTGTTATCTCCAAGGAATGTATCCCAGTGGGAATCTGGTGGTGTTCGTCAATGAAGACGACTTCTTCGCCGCCACCAAGCAGGCCATCGAGGGGCGGCCGTTTCCGGATGAACCTCTGTATTTGTGCATTTCCTACGACACGGATCTGTTGGCCTACGAAAATATCGTCCCCTACTGCGAGCGCTTTATCGAGTTTACGCGGACCCAGGATGAGTTGCTCATTGAAATACGCACCAAAAGCGCCAACTGGAAGGCCCTGGCGGATGTTTCACCCTGCCGGAGGGTAATCCTGGCCTGGACCCTGTCTCCCAGGTCAGTGGCAAAAAAGTACGAAAAACCTACCCCCGGACTGGAGCACCGCATCCGGGCCATCAAGCGATGCCTGGAGAGGGGTTGGCAGGTGCGGCTCTGTTTCGACCCGGTTCTGAGAATCGACGGATGGGAAGCCACCTACAAGGAATTCTTCCGGGAGGTATTCAGCGCCCTTCCGGCCCGGTCCATTCGCGATGTCAGCCTGGGGGTTTTCCGGATGAACGCGGCCTTCTTCAAACGAATCAGGACCCAAAGGCCCGATTCCGACATTTTGTATTACCCGTTCGAAAGCAAATCCTCCCTGGTATCGTATCCGGAGGGGGAGAGAAGGGAAATGCTCGGCTCCCTGGAGGAGGAACTCGCAGCCTACCTGCCGAAGGAGAAAATTGAAACCTGGATCTAGTGTCATGTCTCATTAATTCGTTCCCACAAACGGCGGAAATTTTCCGCTGTAACTGCCGGATGGAATGTTGATTCATTGTGGAACCCCGTTGGGGTTCGGTCATATGGGTGGTCGGCAACCCAGCGTGCGCTACGCGACGCTGGGCTCTGGAGTTTAACGCCGTTGGCGTAAAAGCCGGATGATGGCACCGGAGACACCTCTTTGGGTTCTTGGCGAGAGGTAATTCCTGGGGGATTTTCGATCACGATCATGATCACGATCAAGATGGAGCCTTTGGCATTTTACTCCTCTGTGTCCTCTGGGTTCTCTGTGGTGATTAATTTAAGAGACGGCACACTAGTGTGGTTTACTCATTGACCTGCCAAACGCCAAAATTAAGGTTTCACCCTTCACATGAACCGGGTCTACATCAAAACCTACGGCTGCCAAATGAACGAGCGGGATTCCGAAGCTGTGGGAGCGATGCTGCGCAATCGGGGTTATTCGTTGGTGGATGACGAGTTCGACGCGGACGTGGTGCTATTGAACACCTGCTCCGTGCGGGACAAAGCGGAACAAAAAGCCATTGGCAAGACCGGTTACCTGGCTAAACGCAAACGCCGGGAGCCGGGCTTCGTTCTGGGAATCATGGGCTGTATGGCCCAAAACCGCGGCATTGAACTGCTCGACCGCCTGCCCGACCTCGATCTGCTGGTGGGTACTCAAAAATTTCATGCCGTGCCCGATCATTTGGATCGCATAATCGCCAGTCGGAACGGGCTGGGCCCGAGGCCCTCCACCCTGGTGGATCTAGAGGCCGAGGAGGGATCGCAGAACACCATACGGGAGCACCTCGACCGGGAAAGGAAAGTCAGCGCTTACGTTTCAATCATGCAGGGTTGCAACATGCGTTGCACCTTCTGCATCGTCCCCAAAACGCGGGGCCCGGAAAGGGCCAGGCCCATTGAGGAAATCGTCGATGAGGTGGAGGAACTCGCCGCCGCCGGGACCCGGGAAGTCACTTTGCTGGGCCAGATCGTCAACAGTTATGGCAGAGGGGAAATTCCCATGCGGAACAGGAAATCCCCCTTCGTCCAACTCCTGGAAAAGATTCAGGAGGTCAAAGGGATCGAACGCATTCGCTTTACCTCCCCGCATCCGGTGGGGTTCAAACCGGACTTGATCGATGCCTTCCGAAACTTGTCCAAATTATGCGAGTACGTGCACCTGCCCGTCCAATCGGGCTCGAACAGGGTGCTCAAACGGATGAACCGTCCCTATACGGTGGAAAGATACCTGAAGATAGTGGAAGCCCTGCGCGAGGCGGCGCCTGACATGTATTTTTCCACCGATATCATCGTCGGTTTTCCCGGCGAGACGGAAGGGGATTTTCGGGCCACCTGCCGCCTCTTCGACGAGGTGTCCTTCGACATGGCCTATATCTTCAAATACAGCATCCGGTCCGGAACACCTGCCGCCATTATGCCGGATCAAATCCCCCGTGAGGTCAAGGAGAGGCGCAACCGGCATCTATTGGATAAACTCGAAGGCATCTCATTGGCCAGGAACGAGACCCTGGTGGGAACCATCGAGGAAATTTTGGTGGAGGGAAAGGCGCGGCACGGGGATCTTTACCGAGGCCGCACGCGCGGTTTCAGATCCTGCCTCTTTCCCGCCCATGACCGTTTGGTCGGGCAACTGGTGAAAGTCAAAGTCTCCCGGGTCACGCCGAGTACCCTTTATGGACAAATGGTCTTGAAGGGGGTTGATTCCAAAGCGGTTGAAAGGAGGCGCCTACAGCCCGCCTTTTGAGCATGTCCCATGACATTATTCACCGCGACACTACTCACTGGCGTTACGCTCCTCCTCACCGGAGGAATCCTGATCTGGAATGGGGAACAGGTTTCCACCCTCGCCCACGGGCTTCCCAGATCCCGGCGATTCACCGTTCTGGCTTTTGGCCTGGGGACCGTCTGGTTTCTCTGGAAGGTTTCCAACCTTGGGGAAGCTGATTTTGGAAACTACCGCACGTTATTACTGATCGCCTTCGCCGCCATCGCATTGCTTTCCTACTTCTTCGTGCCAGACTTCCTGGCCGTTCGCGGAGTATGCGTAGTCGCCTTACTGGCCAGCGGGGAACTCCTGGACGCCGCCTTTTCCCTCTATGACACTCCGGCGCGATTATTTCTCGTGGTTTTCGCCTATCTCCTGATCTGCCTCTCCATGTACCTGGCCGTGGTTCCCTACAGGGTGAGGGATTTTTTCCAGTGGCTGTTCCAAAGCCCGGGACGGCCCAAACTCATCGGCGGGCTGGTCTTGTTCTACGGTCTTATCCTGAGCATAGCCGCCTTTACCTATTAATCGGACAACATGGAATTACCCCCTCAGGATCCCGGGTTGCTGATGATCTTGGCGGGGCCTACCGGAATTGGAAAAAGTACGCTTTGCCGGCGCCTGGTCCAAACCCACCCATCCGTTCGCCGCGTCGTTACAGCGACCACCCGCCCGCCCCGTCCGGGAGAGGAACACGGCAAGGACTACTACTTTCTCGGCCGGGATGATTTTCAGCGCCGATTGGATGCGGGAGCTTTCTTTGAAAGCGCCGTCGTGCACGGCCATCATTACGGCACACTGAGAAAAGAAATCCTCCCCGAACGCAACCGGGGCCGCGACCTGATCATGAACGTCGATGTCCAGGGGGTCGGGGCTTTTCAAAGGGCGGTTCCGGACGACCCTCTGCTGGAGAAAAAGTTGGTCACGATCTTTTTGATGCCTTCCAGCTTGGCGGTCATCCGTGATCGATTGAGGGGCAGGGGGGAAACTGAGGAAGCGGTCATTAAAAAGCGGCTTGAAACGGCCAATCGGGAAATTCCGCTCTGGTCGACCTGTGATTTCTGTCTGGTTTCCGGCACAAAGGATGAAGATTTCGAAAAAGTGGAAGCGATTTGGAAGTCGGAGAAACTCCGGGTAACCCGATTGGTTTAGAGAAGGGAATGGGTATCCGGTCCCTAAAATAGAACCACAGAGAACTCCGAGGACACAGAGGGCAAAAAAGGCTCTATCTTGATCGTGATCATGATCGAAATTAAACATGGATGGACAGGATGACCACGGATTAGAAACCGGGAATAATCTCTCGCAAAGCTCGCTAAGGGCGCCAAGAAGGAGTGGGAATGGGGAAATAGCCGAAAAAGAATGCAAAAGACGCAAAATCACACTCTTCTTATTTCTAAATCTCTGTGTTCTCTGAGTCCTCTGTGGTTAATCCCTCCAAGAATTCAAATTTCTCAACGGCCAATTCAAATTTCTGGCTTTTACGCCAACGGCGTTCAACTCCAGAGCCCAGCGTCGCGAAGCGCACGCTGGGTTACCGATCACTAATATGACCGAACCCCAACGGGGTTCCACAATGTATTAACCTTCTATCCGGCTGTTAAAACGGAAAGAACCCCGCCCTTTGTTTGAACCAATTAACCGGACATGAGACATGCGGACGAGTTTGACCCGGCAAAAAAATTTGGATTCATTGCAACCATTATGCCGTTTGGGAACGTAAAAATAGGCATCCCCTAAACAACACCCACACCCGAAATGAATACAATCAAGAGATATTTACCGTTAGCATGGGCGCTCCTTCTGATGGCGGGAACTCCGGCTTACTCCAACGACCAAACCGCGGAAGGCGAAGAAAAGGAGACCCTCCTGGTCGTCGTGGTGGACAGCCTCGTTCAAGGTTTCCGCGCCTGGAACGACCCCGAGGAAATGTATCAGAGGATCAAGGCAAACTTCGGAAAGGTTTTTGAAGAGCAAGGTTGGCCCATGGAAACTGAATTTGTCCGTTGGTCGGCCAATATTCCGAAGGAAGGACTCCAACTGCGCATTTGGTTTAAAAGCCTGGAGGAGGAAACCATCGGCGACCTGGTATTTCGAGCTTGGGTCAACTTGCGGGAAGACGGGGAGCAAACGGCTGATTTTGGCATAGTCAAGGTGAGAACTTACCCGCGGTTGGGGCGGAATGTTTACGACAACTTGGATGAAATAATTACCAAGGCGGCTGAGGAGGTGGCTTTAAAACTGAACGAGGCGCAATTTGGTCGAAACGAATAGAGAGGGGGTTTCCCGCCTCCTTGCCTAACCGTCATCGACAACCCCTCCCGACAGGTGTCGCCTAGTGTGCCGTCTCTTAAATTAATCACCACAGAGAACACAGAGGACACAGAGGGGGAGATAATGGAAGAAGGAGTCGAAGCATGCGTCACCCATTGGATATGCCCATCTTGATCGTGATCTTGATCGTGATCTTGATCGTTACCGAGCGAAGCAACATCTTCCATTTGAAACATGGATGAACAGGATGGACAGGATGGACAGGATGTTATGGTAAATGGAGGGCGCCCTCTGGGAATTCAAGTATCTCAAGGCCAATGCATTCCTCTAAAATGTCTAACATTTGTGTGAAGGAATTAATGAGACATTACACTAGCCCCCATAAGGAATCCGCTGCCGAAGAGGCCACCCTTCTGAGCCAGATTGCCACCGGGGACCAATCGGCCTTCGAGCAGCTTTACCGGAAATATTCCGGGCCCCTCTTTTCTCTCGGCCTGCGCATGCTCGAAAATGAAAAGGAAGCGGAGGAAGCGCTCCAGGACACTTTTGTCAAGCTGTGGAATAAGGCCGACAGTTATGATGCTCGCAAATCACGTCCCTTTACCTGGTCCGTCACAATCATGCGTCGGACCTGCATCGACCGGCTACGCAAGAACAACCGCAGGCCGGTTTCCACCACCCTGGAAGATGCCCGGGCATCTCAATGGGCCATACCGGAAACGGTTCGAAAGACCACCGAACACAATGATGACGTGCATCGAGTGAGCGCGGCCATGCAGGCTATCCCTCCCCACCAGAAACGGGCCCTGGAACTCGCCCTGTTTTCGGGTATGACCCACACGGAAATTGCAGAGAACCTGAAACAACCGCTGGGAACCGTAAAGACCTGGCTCAGGCGGGGATTGTTTCAATTGAGCTCATCATTAACCGAACACGCCAAATGAATACCACAACCGAAGAATTGGCCAGCCTCTACGTTTTAGATAAATTGGATCCCGGGCAAAAGCTCGCCTTCGAGGCGCGTTTGCGATCCGATGCCGACCTGCTCCAAATGGTTCGCGACCTCGAGTCGGCCCTGGAAGACCAGATTCGGGCCCTGCCGCAGCGGGAGGCCCCGTCCGCCTTGTTCGAGCGCATTAAATCCCGGATCCAGCCCGGCGAACCCGTCCCGTTTAAGCAAAAGGTCGTATCCATCCCGTGGATATCCCTGGTGGGATGGGGCATGGCAGCCATCCTTCTTCTCGGTCTCGGACTGACCTTTTTCCTGACCTCGGGAAGGCTTTCGCCCCCATCCGGCAGCAACTCGGTGGTTTTTGTCGTGGGCATGGATGCCCAATCCAATCAATGGAAAACCATCACCTTGGATGGTGCGGAGGACGCATCGGAATCCTTTGCCCAACTTGCCGTCCTGGCCGAGGAACTTTGGAGCAACCCGGAACACCTGCCCGGCCATACCAAGGAACCCAATCCCGCCAACACCCGCAGCAGCGGCTATACCGTATTCAACCCGGCCAGCAAGAATGGCTTCATCGCCATTCAGCAATTGCCCCAGCCAGTAGCGGGGAAGCAATACTATCTCTGGGTGAAAGATCCCTTTTCCAATCGCCTCGAGTGCGCCGGCCTCATCCCCCTGCGGGATGCGAACCACGGCCTCTATTCCTTCGTCTTGCCCCGGAATTCCAACATCACGTCCGACCGGGTGGTATTTTTTATCACGGAAGAGTCCTCGGCGGACCCGACCACGACCCGGCCCCGGGGTCGGCCGGTTTTGGGATCCGACCACATTTAGCTTTAAACCAGGAGAGGCTTTACGCCGCGATCCCACGAAACAGCCTTGTTGCTGGTCCAAGTTATAAATCGATGCCGCGAAGGGTTCAAAGGACAACGACTTGCCGCGGCTGGGGCTCCCGAAGCAATCGCTCCTACTATGAAAGCGTCCGGCTGGCTTCCCAGCCCAGCATTACTTTTTTGCGGGGGAGCCCCCAGCGGTATCCACCCAGATAACCGCCCTTGCGAATGACGCGGTGGCAGGGGATCAACCAGGATATCGGATTGGCTCCAATCGCGCTTGCCACGGCGCGGGATGCCTTGGGCTTTCCGATTTTATTGGCCACATCGGAATAAGTAGCCAGACACCCCGCCGGTATTTGCAGAAGGGCGCGCCATACCTGAACTTGAAATGGAGTACCCCTTGCAAATATGGGTATTTTCGCGGTGGTTACGATACCATGGTTTCCGAAAAGCTTTTCGGATAGCTCCAGGGTGACGGCATTATTTCTTTGAGCACGTGCCAGGGGCCAGTATCCCCGCAACGTGGCCCGGGCCAGCTTCTCGTCCGGTTGGGGAAGAAAAAAGCAACCGCACAATCCGCGTTCGCATTGGGCCAGAACCACCCAGCCAAAGGGCGATGGATGGATGCCGAAGGAAATTTCCAATTGCATTCCGCGCGCCTTGTATTGACCGGGCGTCACCGATTCGAGTGATACAAATAGATCGTGCAATCTTCCGGGTCCGGAAAGTCCGCTTTCCAATGCCGAATCGAGGACGGAGCAGTCCTTATCCAGAAGGGATTTTGCGTACTCCAGCGTCAAATACTTCAGGAACTGCTTGGGCGACAATCCCACCCAACCCTTGAAGACACGCTGAAAATGGTACGGGCTCATTCCCGCCAACTTGGCTAGTTCCTCCAAGCCGGGTTGGTCCTGAAAGTGATCTCCAAGGTGCCTGATAATGGATTCGATTTGCTCGAACTGCGTCACGAAAGTTAATTTATCACAATCCGCACGCTTCCCTCCACCCGATTCTTGCGAAAGTCGACCAAGCGGAAAAAGGGGTCAAACGCAAAATGTTAAAATCTTCCTTAGGTTCAGCCTCGCTAATAGAGGATTTTAACATTTTGCGTTTGACCCGAATGGCGCTTAGTTAAGCACGTTTGTAGAGGTCAAGTTGGACGCCAGTCGGGGTCATGCCGTAGAAAAGTGATGCCTTACGGAAGAAAAAGGGTCAGGTCTTAAAAACTGTATTCCGTTGCACTCCATACACTTTTACAAGACAACCGACCCTGTAAGGCATAACTTTTTACGTCTTGACCCCTTCCTTTGCCGAGATGATCTAAACTTCGTATTGAACCCGGTCGGATAGAGGCCAATCCAGATGGTAAAATTTTCCGCGCGGTTGGTCCACCCGTTCGTAGGTGTGGGCTCCAAAATAATCGCGCTGGGATTGCAGTAAATTGGCCGGCAGACGGGCCTCGCGGTATCCGTCGTAATAGGAAAGGGCGGAAGCGAAGGTGGGGGCGGGAACGCCATGGGCAAAGGCGGCGGACACGACCTTTCTCCAGTTGGCCTGGGCGGATTCGACTTCCTGCAGGAAATACGGGTCCAGGAGCAAATTGGCCAGATCGGCATCCCTGGCGTAGGCCTCGGTAATTTTTTGAAGAAAGCGGGCCCGGATGATGCATCCCCCGCGCCAGATCTGGGCGATTTCGCCGAAATTCAAGCTCCAATGGTACTCGTTTTGCGCTTCCCGCATGAGCTGAAATCCCTGGGCATAGGAACAGATTTTGGAGCAATAAAGGGCATCGTCCAGAGCCTGGATGAACGAATCGGCATCGCCCTCAAATTTCGTCCGGGGTCCTTTCAGCTTCCCCGTGGCGGCGACCCGCTCTTCCTTTATGGCGCTCAAACATCGGGCGAATACGGCTTCCGCAATAGTGGGCGCCGGGACACCCATATCGAGGGCATTGACCGATGTCCACTTGCCCGTTCCCTTCTGCCCGGCGGTATCCAGAACGATGTCGACAAAGGCCTGCCCGGTAATGGGGTCGGCTTGCTGGAGAATATCCGCCGTTATCTCGATCAGAAACGAATCGAGCCGCCCCCGGTTCCAGCCCTCGAAAACCTTTCCAATGGCGGAGGCCTTCATGCCCAGGAGGTTTTTCATGAGCAAATAGGCTTCGCAGATCATCTGCATGTCCCCGTATTCGATGCCGTTGTGAATCATCTTTACGTAATGGCCCGCTCCGTTTGGGCCGATGTAGGCCGAACAGGGAAATCCACCCTGCACCGGCTTGCCCGGTTCCGCACCTTCAAGGGGACGACCCGTATCGGGATCGACCTTGGCGGCTATGGCTTGCCAGATGGGTTGCAAATGCTCCCAGGCCCCGGGATCTCCCCCCGGCATTAAGGACGGACCGAATCGGGCGCCAACCTCACCGCCCGAAACCCCGGACCCGACAAAGCGAAGACCGATTTTCTTCAACTCTCGTTCGCGCCGGATTGTATCGGTCCACTTGGCATTGCCCCCATCGATGATGATATCCCCCTCGTCCAGATGTGGAATCAGGCTATCCACCACCGCATCGGTGGCTGGGCCGGCCTGGACCAGGATTATGATTTTGCGCGGAGGCTTGAGGGAGGCCGCGAATGCTCCTATGGTGGGGATGCCGACCAGTCCGCCGGGGGTATCGGGATGGGCTTCGACGAATGCTCGCATCCTGGAAGTGGTGCGGTTGAAAACCGAAATTCTAAACCCGTGATCGGCAATATTGAGGGCCAGATTCTGGCCCATCACGGCCAATCCGATCAGGCCGATATCAGAGGATTCTTCAGGCATTTTCGACTCCCGGTTGAAAAAAAGGAGGAAACAACCACATGGCTTTTTACAAATCAAGAGCTAAGCCTTCCCCCCTGGGAAAAAACTTACTCTACAGGGGGCGCCCCGGGGTCATTGGTCTGATGGCAGGCCACCCAGTAGCTGTCACCGCTTGCCAGGTTTTCCTTCTTCCAGATGGGCACCCGTTTCTTGACCTCGTCGATGATGTAGCGACTGGCGGAAAAAGCGTCCGCCCGGTGTGCTGAAACCGCCCCTACCCAGACGGCGATATCGCCCACCCTCAGAGCGCCGATGCGGTGTGCGCAACGGCAGTCGATGATGGAAACCGGGACTTGGCTTCCCCCAATATCCGCAATCCTTCGGAATGGGCCAGGGGTTGGTAAGCCTGATATTCAAGCCCGGTTACGGGTAGTCCGTCGTTGTGGTTTCTCACCCGCCCTTCAAAGGTGACGATTGCCCCGCCGACAGGATGCGGCAAACTCCCGGCCAATTGCGCAACATCCAAGGGCTCTGTGGTTATGGAAAACATGGGCTGGGCACTTTTTCTATCCCTATTCAAGGATGGGCAAGCCAATTAGGAAAGTATTGGAAAATACCCTGTTTTATGCCTGCATGAAGGGCCGGGCCATGCCGCCAAAAATAGCATTCCATTCCCCATGCCGTTGTTTAAACCTCCGACGACCGAAGAAACCCGGTCCTATTATAGAGAATTGCGGGAAAGAAAGCGCAACCCACTCTTCTGGGGAGCCCGGCGATTCGATCCGGAAAAGGGATTTGGTTCGCCTTCGCTGAACACCCATTTTCTAAGTGTGATCGATTCCCTCATCCAGCCCGGGGACCGCGTACTTGACCTCGGGTGCGGGTCCGGGTTGTTTCTCCCGGCCATCTACAAGCATACGAGGGATATCCACGCGATCGACACCTCCGCCGCCCTGCTGGAGCAGGCGGAAGGGCTGGTTTCGGCCTACGGATTGGATGGCATCGTGGTCAGGCAGGCCAACGCTGAAAAACTGCCCTATGGGGATTCTCACTTTGACGCCTTGATTGCGGTGGATGTCCTGCATCACTTCCAACGCTTCAATCGGTGCTTGCAGGAAATGTGGCGGGTGGTGAAACCAGGGGGCAATCTGATCATCTTTGAACCCAACAAGCTCAATCCTCTACTGGCGCTGGGATGCCTCATCGATCGCAACGAATGGGGCTTGCTGGCTCTGGGGCGACCCGCCCTTTACCGGCGCAAGCTCAGTCCGCTTTTCAACATTCAGTCGTTGCGGCCCAACGGTCTCATCATTGGCCCGGATTGGAACTGGGTCGTCTGCATTGCGGATCTCGTCACTCAATCACCCTGGTCGAAATTTTTGGGTTGGTTGGCTCCCAAGATACTGATTCTGGCCGAAAAACCCCATCCTTGATCGGCTTCATGTCCCGCAAATCGCCCTGGCAGGTTCTCGAGTGCAAAGGCATGTTTTTCTGGCTCGGTTGCTTGGGGATTCTCTTCAAGTATTGGCTGGTTCTGGGAGAGGAGATAGAGCCCTTTTTCCGCCCGGCTGACGATCTCAACTACATCCTGTTGGGCAAAAGCTGGTACTTCTGGGCGGAATACAATGTCCACACCTTGCTCAGGCAACCCGTCTATCCCCTCTTTCTGGCATTGGTCAATGTGAGTGGAATTCCTCTCCGCCTGGTACAGGAATTTTTGCTTTGCGGTTCGGCTTTTTTCATGTTGAACGGCTTTCGCAAAGCCGGATTGAACCCGACCATCGCCGGCCTGACTTTTGTCGTGGTAATACTGCACCCGGGATGGTTGCTGTTGGCGAACAGAACCCTCAGGGAGTGTTTTTATACTTCGATGTGGCTGATAACGGTGGGGGCGCTCATCCCTTTGACGCTGCAAAAGGTATCGGCCCTAAAATTGAGGCAGGTCCTTCCGGGAGGGGTGGCGCTTGCCCTCCTCTGGCACACGCGGGAAGAAACCATGCTGGTGGGGCTGTTTCTTCTCGGTTACCTGTTCCTTTTCTGGGTATTGCCGCGGGACCGGCGGCTTTGGAAAAACAGGGGCAAACCGCTGGTCGCCCTCCTTGTGGGATTGATCGCCCCCATTGCCCTGGCCAACCTGACCATCCGCAGCATGAACTTTTTCCAGCACGGGACGTTTGTCAGCCACGAGCTTCAGGATTCCGGCATGAGGACAATGTATAAACGCCTGCAGCAAATTAAACCGGCAAACCCCAAGCCCTGGGTCAATATCGAACGGGAGTGTCTGGAAAAAGCCTACGCCGTGAGCCCAACCTTATCGTCCATACGGGAGGCCTTTTCGGAGCGGGTGGGTCCCCGCTGGGGGGCGGTTACCCAACACTTGGCCCGAGATGAAGAGGAGATTGGCGGCGGCGCTTTTCTGATCGGTTTGCGCGAGGCGGCATCCGAGGAGGGAATCCACGCCAGCGCCCTGAAGGCGCGGGAATTCTATGACAAGGTGGCGGCGGAAATCGGGGAGGGCTTCGCCTCGGGGCAGTTGGAAAAACGATTCGTCTTTCACCCATACGTCGACCCGGAAATTTCGGATTATCTTCCGCGTTTTCCCGGGGGATTGCTCCATGTGGGCAAATTCGCCTACCAGCCGCTGAAGGATACGGACATGCGTATCTATTATCCGCGTCATGAAGTATTCACCACCTTGGAAGCTTACGATGAGGTGGCCAATCGCCGCCATTACCTCGCTTACCGCAAAGTGCCCGTGGCAAGAGGATGGGCCTTCCCGGAAGGAGGCCGGATAAGCGGGGTCGAACTGATCGACCACAGCGGCATCATCCTCGAATCGACCACGGACATAGCGGACCGGCCCGATGTAATGGAAGCTTATCGGGAGCAGAACGCCCCCCTTCAATCCGGCTTTATTCTGCCCCTTCCCAAGGCGGACTATTCGAGCCAAAACGTGACCGTGGCTTTCAAGACGGATGATGGAAACGCCTTTTCCCTCCCCGCGTCCCGTCTCCTCGAGGTGGGGCAGATTCAGGTCACGGACGAAGGGGGAAATTTGCTACGCGTGACCATAGACGAAATAAAATCGGGCAGGGATGACTTCCGGGTCCAGGAGCGACTGCAGGCCTGGTTATGGATTCACCACGGAAAGTTTCATATGCTCTTCTTTGCCGCTGCGGTGGTTTTGTGGTCGATTCGGCTGATCCTGTCCGGCACAAGGGGAACGGGGCACGGCCACATGGGATGGATCGGAGCGCTGGGCATCCTAATCGGGACTCGCTGGTTACTGATCACCTTGATTCAGGTTTCCTCGTTCCACATCGATTTGCGCTACATCTTCCCGGCCCTCGTATTCATACCCGTCCTGTTTGCCCTATGTATGCAGCAGGCTGTCGATGGCATGCCGGTGAAAAAGGTTCGACGGCCCCGTTAAATGCCCGAAAAAAAATTACAGCCCTGTCGTATCTGCGGCTCGCCCACCTTCCGGAAATGGAGGGGTTCTCTCCTTCAACCCCCGAATAGCCGTTCCTTTGCCATCACTGATTTCAATTACGGCAGGATCAGCGCCCTTTACCAGTGTGGCAAATGCGGATTCCGGCAATGTCACGACTTGACCGACGTGTTATCTTTCTACCAGTCCCAGGTGGACCCCGCCTACGAGGACAGCAGGAAACAGCGTAAACTTCAGGCCAGGGCCCTGTTGAAGCGGCTCGGACAATTCAAGCGGAAAGGCCGGTTGCTGGATGTGGGCGCGGGTTCGGGCATCCTGGTGGAGGCCGCCCGAGAAGTGGGATTTCAGGCGCATGGGGTCGAGCCGTCTCGATGGCTGCAGGGACAGGCAGAAAAACGCGGCCTTCCCGTCCGGGCCGGTTTGTTGGAGCATACGAAGAGCGAGCCGGTTTGGAATGTGATCACCCTTGTCGACGTCATTGAACACGTGGAAGATCCGGTCGGAATGCTCAAAGAAATGGAGAAAAGGCTGAGCAGCGATGGTGTGGCCATGATTGTGACCCCGGACGTCAAATCCTTTTTCGCGCGGCTTCTGGGTCGGAAGTGGTGGCACTACCGGGTAGCCCATATCGGTTACTTCGATGCTTCCACACTGGAGCTGGCATGCGGCAGAGCCGGATTGCAGGTCGTTCACACGTGCAGGCCCGATTGGTATTTTACGGTCGATTACCTGTGGGTAAGGATCATGCGCTATTTTCCCGGATGGCTGAGAATTCAACCCTGGCGGATGATGCGTCGCTGGACGGTTAAAATCAACCTGAGGGATTCCCTGCTGGCAGTGGTTCAAAGAAAGGAGGGCGCCTGTGCATCCCGCTAATTGGAAGGATTACCTTTCCGCCGCCAGGGTGGACCATTGGACCAAACAGATTTTCGTTTTGCCCGGGGTGGTGACCGCCTGGTTGCTGAGTGGAGTCGATGGAACGGGATTACAGGATTTGATTGGACCCACCGTCCTGGGAATCCTGGCCACAAGCCTGGTGGCTTCATCCAACTACATATTGAACGAATGGCGGGATTCGGCCTATGACCGGCATCACCCGTTAAAGTCAAACCGCCCCTTTGTGGTGAGGATGCCCAACCGAATCTGCTTATGGACCGGATACACTACTCTTGTAGCGGGGGGGTTGTCGGTATCGATGGCTCTCAACTCCGGGGTTTTCTGGACCCTGGTCGTCTTCCTGGTCAGCGGATGGGGGTATAATCTGAAACCGTTGAGGAGCAAGGATATTCCCTTTCTCGACGTCGTCACCGAATCGTTCAACAACCCGCTTCGGTTCCTCGTCGGTTGGTTCCTGGTAACCGACTCAGCCATCCCTCCGACCAGCATACTCATCGCTTTTTGGACGGCGGGGGCGTTTCTCATGGGCATCAAGCGATTCGCCGAATACCGGACCCTGGAGGCCAGAGGGGGGTTGGAAATGCTCAAAGCCTACCGCGGGGTGTTTCGTGTCTATACGGAGCACAGCCTCCTCATTTCGTCTTTCTTCTACGCTCTCATGTCCGCCTTCATGATGGGAGTCTTCCTCATAAAGTACCGCATCGAATACCTTCTCTTGTTTCCCCTCATTTCCGGATTGTTCGCCAGCTATTTGCGCGTGGCATTGAAACCTTCCTCAAGGGCTCAAAAGCCGGAAAAATTGATTCGCGAAAAAACGCTTTGGGTCATGATAGCCCTCTTGCTGGCGCTATTCCTGGCGTGTTCCCTTATTGACATCCCCCAATTGCACATCCTCATAGATCCCTACCTGGGATAACCCCCCTTCATTTCCATGACACCAAAAGGATTTACCTGCCTGGGGAAAAGAATCGGTATCAAGGAAGACGCCCCCGATTTCGCCTTGATATGCTCCGCTGTTCCCGCCGCCGTTGCCGCCGTTTTTACTCGCAGCACTTTCTGCGGAGCCCCGGTTATTCTGGGTCGGGAATTGATCAAAAACGGTAAAGCCCAGGCCTTTCTGATCACCAGCGGGGTGTCCAACGTGGCCACCGGTAAAGAGGGTTTGGACAATGCGCGCCTGGAAATGAAAGCCTTGGCCAAGGAATTGGCTATCGAAGAGGATCTCGTGCTGCCCTTTGCCACCGGGGTGATCGGCGTCCAATTGCCCATGGAGAAAATTTTACCCGCCATCGCGGGGACCAAAGATGAACTCGGTCCCGATCAATGGGAAGAGACCGCCGAAGCCATTCTGACGACGGACACCAGAATCAAGCTGGTGCGCCGGTCCGTTGGAAAGGCCGTATTGGTCGGCATGGCCAAAGGAGCGGGTATGGTGGAACCCGACATGGCGACCATGCTCTCCTTCTGGGTGACCGATGCCGACCTGTCCCACGAGGAATTGCAATCCATGCTGAAAAGGGTGGTGGACCAATCCTTCCATCGTCTCTGCATCGACACGGATACCAGTACGAGCGATGCCGTGGCCATAATGGCCAACGGCTTGGCCGGAAAAGTAGACCCGGCCGAATTTGAAGAGGCCTTCACGGAAGCGGCGGTGGATGTGGCCAGGCAGATTGCAGCCGACGCCGAGGGCGCCACAAAATTGATCGAGGTCATGGTCACCGGCGCCTTGGACGAGCTGCAGGCGCGAACCATGGCCAAAAGCATCGTGGGTTCCCCCCTGGTGAAAACGGCCGTCTATGGCGCCGACGCCAACTGGGGCCGGGTGGCCATGGCTCTGGGCAAAACTTTCGATGCAAGCCTCGACCCGGACTCCCTGCGGATTTCCTTTGGGGAACACACGGTCTTCCGCGACGGTGGACCGACAGATTTCTCAGATGAATCGGTCGAAGTTTACTTGAAAAGCAATGATGAGGTGAACCTGACGATCGATTTGGGATTGGGGAATGCGTCCGCAACCGTCTGGGGATGCGATTTGACCGAGGGGTATATTCGCATCAACGCGCTTTACCGAACCTAACCCGCATGTCCCTTAAAATAAACCACCACAGAGAACGCAGAGGGGGGACAGAGGTTTATCGTGATCTTGATCGAAAAACCTCCAGGAATTACCTCTCGCCACATGTCACGCCGTAAACCATGAAGGCGGAAGAACGCAAAGAGGCGCCTCCGGCGCCATGATCCGCTTTTTACGCCAACGGCGTTAAACTCCAGAGCCCAGCGTCGCATGGCGCACGCTGGGTTGCAGATGACCCATATGACCGAACCCCAACGGGGTTCCACAATGAATCAACATTCCATCCGGTAGTTACAGCGAAAAATATCCGCCATTTGTGTGAAAGAATTAACGGGACAGGACACCAATCACCCGCCTGAAACGGGAGGAATAAAAACGACTTCATCTCCGTCCTGAAGCGGGGTCGACCAGTCGACAAACTGTTGATTCACGGAAACCCGCAGAGCGGTCCTTTCCAAGGTAAAGCCGTATCGACGGGACAGAGACTGGTAGAGTTCCCCCACCGTTTGGGATGGTACTGAAAGGGCCTCTTCCAACTGCCCGCGTTGATCTCGAAGAATGGCAAAGTACTGCAAGTGAACCGTAATCATGCCTCTGCCCGAAAATCGCTCTTTCCCCCGGTCTTGGAAATCAGCCGCGTTTCCAATATGCGTATGTCGCGGGAGAGGGATTTACACATATCGTAAAGGGTCAGCGCCGCTACCGAAACCCCGGTCAACGCTTCCATTTCCACTCCTGTTTTGTAATCAGTAGAAACGAAGCAATCTATAACCAATTGGAAATCAACATCCTGTTTTATTTTTACCTGACAATCGCTTAAGGGCAGGGGATGGCAGAGCGGTATCAGATCACTGGTCTTTTTTGCCGCCATCACCCCTGCCAGAATGGCGGTCTGAAAGACAGGGCCCTTTTTATTCTGAATGTCCCCGTCTCGAAATAAGGCGAAAATCTCCTGATTGAGCTGAACCCGGCACTGGGCCCGGGCCGTTCTATGCCCCACCTCCTTGCCGGAAATATCGACCATGGAGGGTCGATTCGATTTGTCCACATGTGAAAACTTCGCCATCGATTCCTCACCAAGGGTAAAAACGTGCGGGAAAACCCACCGGAAAAACCTGCTGGTCTTCGGGCAATTCAATAAAGCCATCGCTCTGGGGGAGTCTGGTCAAATCTCCCGAGTTTTGAGGCGGCACAGGTTCAACCAGCATTTGGCCGTCGGATTCGTATTCGAGGCTGGCCGGCAGAAAAAGTGTGAGCGCCTTGCCGAAGGTAAAGGGTGTCTTCAGGAGGGCAACTCTTTCACGAAATTTGGTTAAACCGGCCATTCTATCGCTCATTAACGTCACATACCTATGGAAACAGGTCAAAGTAGAGTTTGGGTTTCCGGGAAGGGCAAAAACAGGCGTCCCGCGTTTGCTCGTTCCGAACCACAAGGGTTTTCCCGGCCGCTGCCGCACCCAATGAAAGTGTCGTTCCACCCCGGCGAGTCTCAGCAACTCTTCCATGAAATCATACTTTCCCTTGGAAATGCCCCCGGAGAACAATACCAAGTCCGCGCCTCGCAATAGGGAAGGGAGTTCGGCCGCTATGAAAGCGCGATCATCCGAAAGGTGGCGCAACCGGGTTCGAACCGGGTAATCCAGCGCCTGACAGGCTGCCGCCAAAGCGTAGCCATTGGACTTTCGGATCTGATAGGGCGCTGGTATCTGTTCGACCTCCACTAATTCATCTCCGGTAGATACGATGGTTATTTCAAGGGGGACGGTTACCGTTACCTGAGTATAACCGCAGGTGGCTATCAAGGCCATTTCCTTTCCTCCCAGCAGGACCCCCGGTTCCAGGAGAGTGTCTCCTCGCCGTTTATCCGATCCTCTGACGTGAATGAACTGTCCGGGTACGGGTTCGTAACCTTTCTCCAAATGAAACACCGCTCCTCTAACCGCCACCTTTTCAATGGGAATTACCGTATCGGCCCCTCTGGGCAGCACGGCTCCCGTCATGACTTCGAAACAGGTTCCGGGATCCTTCAAGGTGGCGGCTTCAACACCGGCGCGTTGTATCCCGACGGAACGGAAGGCGCGAACCTGCCGGGAAATACCTTCCCCGCTCACGGCGATCCCATCCATCATGACCCGGTCGAACGGGGGAAAGTCCCGGTCGGCTCTAATGGGTTCCCGCAGCACCCGCCCGTAGGCCTCCCGGAAGGGAATGCGTTCCGTTCCCAGAGCATGGCCGTGCTCCCTTATCAGGCTATCGGCCCGTTCTGCAGAAATGGCTGCCATCGTAACCTGACTAAAGCAAGAGCGATGAACTCATCGGTCAACTCGATTATTGATCCGAATGCCAACTACCCCGTTAACCACAGAGGAAAAAATGACATGGATAAACAGGATGGATAGGATATTGTTTAAAGAGGAGCGGGGACATTCCTGTCCCCGAAAACGGGGTTTGGAATGTCCCCAAACTGCAGGAGGTGGTTACTCCCCTCATCCGTGCTTATCCGTGGTTTACCAAAAAGGAAAAACCTGCCATATTGAGCCCTTTTCCGAATGAGTTCCGTGAGAGACCAACTGGGTCGTCCGTTGCGAGACCTTCGTATTTCCGTCATCGACAAGTGTAATTTTCGATGCACCTACTGCATGCCGGAAGCGGTATTCGGGCCCGATTATGCCTTTTTGAAACGGGACCAACTTCTTTCCCGCGTCCAAATTGCCCGGTTGGTTCGGGCTTTCTCCGCTCTCGGGGTCGACAAGATACGCATCACCGGTGGTGAGCCCCTCCTGCGCAAGGAAGTGCCGTCCATAGTGGAAGACCTCTCCCGGATCGATGCCGTTGCCGACATTGCCCTGACCACCAACGGGTGGCTCTTACCGCACTACGCCCAAAAACTAAAAGCGGCCGGGCTGCACCGTATCAACGTGAGCCTGGACTCACTGGAGGATGAAACCTTCATGGGGATGAACGGGAGGGCAAAACCGGTTTCCGGGGTGTTGAAAGGGATCGATGCGGCAGTGGCGGCCGGTCTTCCCGTGAAGATAAACATGATGGTCCAAAAAGATAAAAATGTCCAAGACATCCTCCCCATGACGACCTATTTCCGGGATCGGGGCATAACCCTCCGGTTTATCGAATATATGGACGTGGGCAACTTCAACCACTGGGACTCGTCCCGGGTGATCACCGCTTCGGAAATTGTGAGGATGATCGGGGAGCGGTTTCCCCTTGAACCCATTAATCCAAACTACAAAGGGGAAGTGGCCAAGCGTTACCGTTTCCTGGACGGGAAGGGAGAAATCGGATTGATCAGCTCCATTTCCCAACCCTTTTGCCGGGACTGTCACCGGGCGCGATTGTCCGCCGACGGAAAGCTCTATACCTGCTTATTCGCCACCCGGGGTACGGACCTGAAACCGCTTCTCCGGACCCTGAAATCGGATGGTGAACTGACCGAGGCCCTGGGAAGGATTTGGCAGGGCCGCCATGATCGCTACTCCGAATTGCGCATGACCCAACCCCCGTCCGGGCCATCAGAGGCCAAGGTGGAGATGTCCTATATCGGGGGTTAGTGCGGTTTCCGGTTAATTCTTTCACACGAACTGCGGGTTTTTTCCGCTTTAACACCTGCAGAGAATGTTGATTCATTGTGGAACCCCGTTGGGGTTCTGTCTTATGGGTGATCGGCAACCCAGCGTGCGCTGCGCGACGCTGGGCTCTGGAGTTTAACGCCGTTGGCGTAAAAGCCGGATTATGGCGCTTCGCACCAGAGGAAAGACGAAAGTGTTCAGTGGCGCCTTCGGCGCTTTTTGTGGTTAATCCTTATCGGTGCTCATCCGTGAAATCTGTCGTTCGTTTTCGATCAGGATCACGATAAATCTCTGTCCCCCTCTGTGTTCTCTGGGTTCTCTGTGGTGGTTTATTTAAAGGACGCCACACTAATACGAATAGGATATTCCCAGATAGTTCAGCATCCAGATTTCCTTCCATACCCGGTAACGCCCCTCCCAGGTAATCTTCCCAAACTCTTCCCGCTGGGCCAGGGGAAAGAGGAATCCAAGATCGGTATTCACACGCTCCAGGGTCTTCTGCTGAAAATTGACATCGTCGAGGGGATCATCCTCCCAGGTAACAAATACTTCCTTGGTATTTTCCAGCCGCTTCAAGTGGCGACGGTATAAACC
Source organism: Opitutales bacterium (assembly GCA_964291575.2). Lineage (GTDB taxonomy): Bacteria > Verrucomicrobiota > Verrucomicrobiia > Opitutales > UBA2995 > JAABVD01. The sequence continues at coordinate 1,276,859 of OZ219851.1, forward strand.
CATCAGGTTGCGCGCCAGCGGTTTGCGCTGGAGGTACCAGTTTTCCGGGTAGAATCCCCCAAATGGCAGAAACATATTGTCGGTCACAAACCGCGAATTTTCCACAGTTTGGGATACGATTGTGAAACACATGTTCACGGCGCCGTTGCGCTGAGGGATGAGCAAAATCTGGATGCGGTGCTTGTCGTCGAGGCTCTGAAAAACATGCATGCGCAAGGTTACGTCCGATACGAGGGCCGCCTTCAGGGAACAAATCGACTTGAATTCATGATCCTTGAGCCACTGGCGCAGGGCAAAAAACCGCTTCTGGCCAGGCCACTCTTCCCCTTGGGGATTTACTTTAAACGCGGGAAAGAGGGGAACGGAACTCTGGCTCAACGCTTTGATGGCGATCCAATGGTAAATCGTTTCAACCAGAAACCACCCGAGAAAAAACACCAGGACCAGGGTCCAAAAGGGTTTGGCAAACCATTCGGCTGAAAAGGAAAGGAAGGCCGCGGCCAGAGAAAAAGTAATCCAACGCAACCATCGGTTCAGAATGGCCAGCAACAAGGAGGCCTTGCGTCCATTCCACCAAGTCAGCAGCAAAGTGGCGGCCAGCAGAAGGGGAATGACCACGTTGGGCCACTGGACATCTGTCGGGAACAAATCCATAAAACCTTATGATGCGCGGGACCTGGCTTCCGGAAACGAATTTCCGGAAATCTAATGGATCCGTATGGGCATGACCACGCAGAGGAAATTTTCCAAGGTGCGAAAGACACCGGGGCTCAATTCATCCTTGAACTCGAAAAAGACCTCGTCCTTGGTCAAGCTCCTCAAAGGGTCCATCAGGAACTGCGGGTTAAATGCGATCTTCACCTCCGGGCCCTCGTAGGGAATGCCGCCGAGCGACTCATGCGACTCCCCCAATTCCGGACTGGAAGCTGTGATTTCCAATTTGTCGTTATGAATTTTCAAAGTGACGGTGTTGTTTTTTTCATTGGTGACCAACGCGGCCCGGTGGATGCAGTGAAGGAGATCTTCCCGCCCAATTTTAACGCGGTGGTGCGTTTCCTTGGGAATGACCTGCTGGTAGTTGGGATAATTGCCTTCGACGATTTTTGAAACGAGGTAGACGTGTTCCTTCAATCCTTCCTTTCCTTTTTCGGCGCCGATTTGAAATGCGACTTGGCGATCACTGAACCAGATCTTTATTTCATCCGCTTGGCCGAGGAGCCGCAGCAACTCGGCGACGGATTTTGCCGGCAGGATAAGGTTGCCGGCATTTGACTCCTCGATTTCCAACTCCTTGCTGATGAGTGCGAGACGGCGCCCGTCCGTTGCCACCAGGGTCAATTTGTCGTCGGCAAAACTAAAGAAAACACCGTTGAGAATGTAGCGGCTTTCATCCGTTGATTGACCGTAAGCTACGCTCCTGAGCATGGTAGCAAGGGTTTCCTGGGAAAGAACGAATTGCCGGTCGTCGCTGAACGTGGGGAGGGAGGGAAACTCTTCCGGGCCAATCCCATTGATCAAAAACAATGATCCCCCCGAAGAAATTTCCGCCCGGTGGCCGATGGATTGCACCTGGACGTCGAGGTTGGGCAGCTCCCGGATAATGGTGGCTAACTTGCGAACGGGCAAGGTCAAGCCCCCGGCGTCTTTCACTTCAGCCTCGATGCGACATTGAATTCCCATGTCCAGGTTGGTGGTGGTAAGCGAAATATACCCATCCTCGGCTTCAATCAGAACGTTGCTGAGAATGGGCATCGTCGCCCGGGTTCCCACGACATGGAGAACCTGTTGCAATCCATTGGAGAAGTGCTCTCGGTTAATGGTAAATTTCATGAAAATGGATGGAACGGTACGGAATGAGAATATGCCAGATAATATGATAGGTATAATTTAAACAGTATTCTTATTATTAAGGGATGTGAATAAATCATACAAGTTCCCTATGTAGTTGATAAGAGACGGTTTGGGTTCCATTTTCTCCCCCAATAATCGTGTGAATTAAGTCCATTTTGTTAAGACAATTCACAAGATAGGCGACTTGTTGGAAATTACCAGAGTCAATTGCGACATAATTCACAGACTTATTTCCGGGCAGAGGGTTCCTCGTTTGGCCGGTATCTTTGCCGCAGGTGGAGGAAGAATCCGTAAAACAGGTAGCCCAGGAAGATCAGGACGATGCCGATTTCCCGAATGATGGCCAATATGCTGACAATGACGATAATGAGGATGAAAAAGCGGAAATTCAGCCGCGTCGTCCAACCGATGTACTTGAAGCTCGGGTATCGGATCGGACTAATCATCAGAAATGCGATCATGAGCATGAGGACGGGAAGAGCGATGGAATACCCTTTGAGGTCGAACTTGTTGAGGAGTAACACAAGGGAGGAAATCATTCCGGCCGCGGCTGGCGCCGGCAGCCCGATAAAATGCTTCGAGGCGGAAAACCCGTTCTCACTGATCAAGGGGTGCGTGACTACATTGAATCGCGACAACCGCACCGCCACACACAAGAGGTAGATAAAGCCGATGATCCATCCGATATCCCGAAAGAAAGGATAACCTTGGGTGGGGGAGAGGATGAGAAAAAATACCATCAGGGATGGCGCCATTCCGAAGGATACTACGTCGGCTATGGAATCGAACTCCTTGCCGAACAGGCTTTCCCTTCCTCCCAGCTTGGCCAATCGTCCGTCCAGGATATCGAATACTATGGCTGCGAGAATCAGCCAAACCGCTTCGGTGTACAATTGCTCGGGGGATTTCCCGAAATCGTCCGCTACGAAGCGCGCCTGAATGCAACGAATCACCGCAGCAAAACCGCAAAACAGGTTCAGAGCAGTGGCCAGATTAGGCAGAAAATAGATTTTTCTGGCTTGATCCGGGTCCGTGTATTTCGGATCCATGGTGGGCTCGCTCATCCGGGGTGGGTTACTTCATCAGGCTTTCCAGGTACTGCCAAAAGGATTGGTGCTGTTCTATGGCCTGCTCTTCAGTAAAGGGGAGTTTGGTTCGAAATACGAAATCGGCCAGGGAATTTCTGTCGAGGATGACGTGGCTGAACAGAATATCGCCCTTTACTTCAAAGTAGATACGGTATTCCCCCGTTCTCAGGCGGTAATAGGTTTTCCCATTTCGGGTGAACTTGCTCAACGTATCCTCCACCTCTTCCAAGGCATCCGGAGTCAACCGGGTAATTTCCTCGATCAGGGCCATCTGGCTCAATGTGTCCAACTTATTGAGCTCCCGCATACTTTGGTCACTGAAAGTCACCTGGTACATTACGCGAAAATAGGGGTTTTAAGCAATTTCCCCTCCAATTTGATGCATGTTGAAGAAAAAATCCACCACAGAGGTGGTCGATTTACCTCGGATACCCCGCAGGGGTTGGGAAAAGGGTTTATTCATCTCACATTGAAAGCATTCAGAATCAGGTAGACCAGGACCCCGGTCACGGACACATACATCCAAATGGGAAAGGTCCAACGGGCTATGCCCTTGTGGGAGGCAAACCGGCCGCTCAGGGCAAAGTACAAGGTCATCAGGACCAGGGGGACGAGCGCCATGGAGAGGAGAATGTGACTGATCAGAATAAAGAAATAGAGGGGCCGGATAAGGCCCGAGGCCGTGAATGGGGTATCTCCGTAATAGTAGTGGTGCAGAATGTACCCGGCCAGGAAGGCTACCGATGCCGACAACGCCGCAATCATCATGGTGACGTGCAGGTTCTTTCGTCCCGCCTTGATGGCGGCGAAGCCCATGAGCAGGAGACCGGCGGCCAGTCCGTTGAGGGAGGCGTTTACAGTGGGCAGGTGGCCGATCCAGTTCGCCGCTGCCGGGGCGGGAGTCTTCCCGTAGATAACCCAGAACAGAAAGCCGAGAAGGGCTACCGTGACGAGGCCGGTTATCTGGATGGCCCGTATGGGGCGCTCTTCAGTCCGCATATCTTGGACAGTGGATGTTTTGGGAAAGAGAAGAAAATGGTCCGTTTGCCGTCATTCCCCCTCATGAATTTTTTCAGGCAAAAGGTTGTGCAGCACGTTGTGAATCAATTTCAGCCCCAGATTTCCTTGCAAGGTCAGGATCGACTCGGGGTGAAATTGAACCGCTCCATAGGGCAAGGTCTCGTGTTGAATAGCCATAATGGTGCCATCTTCGCTTTGGGCGGTAACCTCCAGGCATTGGGGAAGATCGTCCGGATTGGCAAATAGTGAATGGTACCTTCCGGCGCGGAACCGGGATGGAAACCCTTCAAATATGCCGCGTTGGTTGTTGGATATTCGGGAGGGTTTTCCGTGCATGGGGTGATCCAACAGATCCAGCGTCCCACCAAAAGCCTGCACCATGCCCTGCAGGCCCAGGCAAACCCCGAAACAGGGGATGCCCTTGGCCACGCAATGGGCCACCACCCCGGGAACGTGGAAATCCTCCGGGGTTCCGGGACCGGGCGAAATGAAGACCAGGTCCGGTTCGAATCGGTCGAGCACGGACAGGGGAAACCCGGCCCGGATGGTGGTTACCTCGGCCTGGGCTTGACGGAAGTAATTTGCCAGGGTGTGGACAAAGGAATCCTCGTTATCCACGAAAAACACCCGCGGTTTGAAGCCTTCGCGGGCCGGAACCTGAAATCCCGGATCGAATGGGGGGGGCTGTCCGGCCAGAATGTCGAGAAATGCGCTGGCCTTGGTGAGACATTCCTCATCCTCGGCTGTAGGGTCCGAATCGCACAGCAAGGTAGCTCCCACCCGGAACTTTGCCAGACCGTCCTTCAAATGAATGGTTCGGATGGTTATGCCGGTATTCATATCGCCGTTGAAACCGATAAATCCGACTGCTCCGCCGTAGTACTCGCGGGGTGAATTTTCCAGGTTCTCGATTTGCTGCATGGCAGCCGGTTTGGGAGCGCCGGTCAAAGTGCAGGCCCACATATGGGACAAAAGGGCGTCTATGGCATCGTAGCCGTCCAGCAATTCTCCCTCAACGTGGTCCACGGTGTGAAAAAGGCGCGCATAGGCCTCGATCAGGCGACGGCCGATAACCTTGACGGAGCCCGGTTTGCAAACCCTCGACTTGTCGTTGCGGTCCACGTCGGTGCACATGGTCAATTCGGCTTCGTCTTTTTTTGAGGTTATGAGTTCGAGAATGCGGTCGGCATCCTCGATGGCGTCGTTGCCCCGGGGGACGGTTCCCGATATGGGACAGGTCTCCACCCGGTTGCCCGCCACGCGGACAAACATCTCGGGCGAAGCGCCTACCAGTTGTTCCCGCCCCAGGTTGATCAAAAACTCGTAGGGGCTGGGATTAATGGTCCGCATCTTTTCGAACAATCCTCGCGGGGTTTCCCGGAAACCCGTGGAGAAGACTTGGCTCAGAACGACCTCGAAGAAGTCGCCTTTGCGCGTGCCTTCCCGAATGACTTCGACCTTGCCCGCGTACTCACCCGGTTTGTGATCGGAGCGCTGCTCCCGGTTTATCGTCCGGGGCAGATCAAAATATTTTCCTTCCCTGGGCAGGCCCGCCGTTTGGTGAGAGCCCATCTGGAAATCGTAATTGCGAACCTCCGCTGTTTCCTTGCGATGATCCACCACGAAAACCTGGTCGGGGAAAAACAAGTGGGCGTCGGCATAATCTTTCGGGCGTATGTGCCGAAGCCGGATCGGTTCAAATTGAAAGACGAGGTCGTATCCGAAAGCTCCGAACAGACCGAGATAGGCGTCGCGATCCGATCCGAAGAACTCGCAAACGGAACGAAGGACCGAGAACAGGCCGGGTTGCTTGCTGCGCTCCTCCTCGGGAAAGTAATCCGGCATCGGAACCACTTCCCCCAACAGGGCATCTGGTCCGGCATCCAACTTCCGGATGTAGGATTGCCCCAGCAAGGCCGGATAGATCATTTGCAGGATGCGTCGTCCGCGCTCATTGAGAGCGTTTACTTCAAATTTACGGCTCCGCCCAATGATCTCCACCGGCGGTTTGATAATACCGATGTCCCATCGGCTGTACCGTCCCGGGTATTCATAACCACTGCAAAACAGCGCTCCCTGATGGTGGTCGATGGCATCGAAAGCCTCCTCCAGAGCGCCCGCGTAAGGGAGTTGCTGCACGCTGCACGTCACCGTAGCTCCTCCCGGGGTTTGGTATTTGAATTTGGACATGGTGATGAAGTGGTTTTATTCCACGCCCGAGAAAGTCAAGGGCGTTCTGCCCAGGCGGCGCCTGGAGAGGAAAGAGGAAAGAGGAAAGTTTTCAGAGGTCAGAGAAGAAATTCTACTCTAAATCAAAACAGGCCCCGCCTGAAAAACTGAACTCTGATATCTTGTAAATGAACACTTTTCTCTGACCTCTTCTCCAATTCATTGCCTTGACGGAACCGCCCGCCCCAATCAGTCTCCGGGCATCTTGTATTGAGATGGTTACCGTCAAACTGGAATACACCGGGGATTTGCACACCGTCGCTACCCACGAACCATCGCGTGCCACCATGGATACCGATGCGCCGGCCGATAATCACGGAAAGGGGGAAACCTTTTCTCCCACCGATTTATGCGCCACGGCCCTGGGAGCCTGCATGATGACGACGATGGGAATCAAGGGGCAATCCAGGGGTTGGGACCTGACGGGGGCAAAAGTGCGGGTGGATAAGATCATGTCGGCCGATACGCCCCGCCGCATTGCTCGACTGGATGTGGACCTCCAGCTACCGGACCGGTTTGATGAGGCAGAGAAGCACGAATTAGTGAAAATTGCCCATACCTGCCCCGTTTACCTGAGCCTGAATCCAAGCATCGAAATGAACCTAGGTTTCCGATGGATTTGAATCATTCAACTTGGGACCGGATCATGAGAATGGGGCTGGTCTTGGCAGGAGTGGTCGTAACCGTTTTTTATTGCGGATGCGGCAGGGGTTCATCCTCCGGTGAGGCCCAAACCACCTTTGTCTTCGCCCGTGGGAGCGATTCCCAGAAGCTGGATCCCGGCGATGTGGATGACGGGGAATCTGTCAAAGCTCTCAATCAGGTTTGCGAGGGGCTGGTTCGGTTTAAACCCGGTACTCTGGAGCTTGAACCTTGGTTGGCGGAATCATTTCAGGTGTCGGACGATGGGTTGAGCATCTGGTTTGAGTTGCGGGAAGGGGTGCGGTTTCACGATGGAACGCCTCTCAACGCCGAGACGGTGGCATTTTCCTTTCGGCGGCAGATGGACCGGAACCACCCAGGCCATCTGCCGGGAGCGATGTTCCAGTATTGGAATTATCTCTTCGACGATATTGAAGAGGTGGAGACAGCCGGTCCCATGACCCTGCGTTTTGGCCTGAAGCAACCCAACGCAACACTTCTTTACTCCCTTGCCACCCACCCCGCTTACCTGATCAGCCCTCAGGCATTGCAGGATTACGGGGAGGACATGGTCCGGCATCCCGTTGGAACCGGCCCCTACAAATTTGTCAGCTGGGATCCCGACCAAGCCATTGTCTTTGAAAAGTTCGAGGATTACTGGGCCGAACCGGCCGGTTACGACCGGCTGGTGATGAAAGTAGTGCGGGATAACGCCGTCCGCCTCCTGGAGTTGAAAGCGGGCAAATTGGACGGCCTCGACGGCATGCAGCCCTCCGAACTGAAACCGCTTTTGCAGGACCCCGCTTATCGGGTCTTTCACGAACCGGGCATGAACTTTGCCTACATCTGTTTCAACCAGGCGGCGGAGCGTTTTGCCGAACCGGAGATTCGCCAGGCCGTGTATCAGGCCATTGACCGGGAGAAACTGGTCGAGGTCGCTCTGGATGGCTGGGGGGAAGTCGCCCATTTCCCCATGGCCAAAGGAATGCTGGGGCAGCCGGCGAGGTTTGATCCCGTTCCCCACGACCCGGTTGCAGCCAGGGCCGTGCTGGAAAAATATGGCGATCGATGGGAGAAACCGGTTTCCATCAGCGTAATGAACGCGGCCCGGCTATACGCCCCCGATCCGGTAAAAATCATTTCCCTGGTCAAGGAGGATCTCAAGCTGGTGGGTCTGACCGTCGAGGTGGAAGTGCGGGATTTCAAAAGCCACCTTCACCACGTCCGCAACGGTCGTCACGAACTCGCATTTTTAGGTTGGATGGGCGACAACGGCGATCCCGATAACTTTCTCAGCATACACCTCGCCAGCTGGTCTGCCAAAATGGGGGCGGCCAACAATATTGCCTTTTATAAAAACGGGAAATTGGACGACCTTCTTCTGGCCGCCCGCAAAACCAGCGATCTCGACCAGCGGCAAAAACTGTATGAAGGCGTATTGAAGATTTGGCGCCGCGACCTCCCTTACATGCCTTTGGTTCACGGTGAGGACATCGTTGTCCTGAAAGCGGACGTTGCGGGGTTCACCCTTGCCAAAACAGCCGACATATTTTTGGGTCCCGTCCGGAAAAAAGGGGTCAGGCCTTGAACTTTGGTATCGATACGAGACGCAGTTTCCTAATCAAAGGTTCAGGATACCAAAGTTCAAGGCCTGACCCCTTTTTCGATTGGAAGTGGGATATCTGATCAACAGTTTGCGCAAGGTCGGGGTAATTTTCGGGGTTTTCCTCGGTGCAAGTCTGGTCTTGTTTACCATGATCCGACTATTGGAAGGCGATCCCGTATCCTTGCGGCTCAAGAATCCCGATCCGGAGCTGGTGGCCCTGGAGCGGGTCCGATTGGGCCTGGATGATCCTCTGCCACTCCAATACCTCAATTACCTCGGTCGCTTTGTCACAGGTGATTGGGGGCGTAGCCTGATCACTGAGCGACCGGTTGCGGAGGACATTGCTTCCCGGCTCGCTGCCACATTGGAACTCACCTTGGCCGCCATGGCGCTGGGGGCGCTCTATGGAATCCCCGTAGCCCTGCTGGCCAGTTCCGGTAAGTCCTGGTGGTTGCGCAAGGTGAGTCATGGCCTGGGAGTAATAGGCGTGGTCATACCGATTTTCTGGCTGGGATTCATCCTCATTGTAGTGGGAAGCTTGTGGCTGCAGGTGTTCCCGACCGAGGGCCGCTTCGATTTTACCTACGACAAGCCCCATGTAACGGGCTTTTTGTTACTGGATGTGGTCCTGACCGGAAAGCTGGAATTGTTCGGGCTCGTTCTTCGCCATTTATGCCTCCCGGCCATCTGTCTTTCGTTTTATCCGGCCGCAGTAGCGGTCAACGTAATCCATCCCCGCTTGCAGGGTCCACAGGTGCGTAACCTCGTGGTCGCCCTCAAGGCCCGCGGATTGGGTCCGCTCCGCCTATGGGTAAAGCACCTGCTCAAATTGACCAGCCCCCCTCTGATTACCGCCTTGGGAACGAACTTTAGCGCCCTGCTGGGTGGAGCTGTACTGACGGAAACGGTTTTTTCCTGGCCGGGCATGGGCAGTTACCTGATCAACGCCATATTGGAAAAGGACCTATTCGTTATCGAAAACGGATTCTTGATCGTGATTGTATTGGTTTTTTCCACGGTTTCCCTGACCGATACCTTGGCCCGCAGGATGGATCCGACCCTGAGAAAGGACGAGAGGTGAAGGCTTCGAGAATATTCGACATTATTTTAGGGGCGGTGGCGCTATGGGCCTTCATAGGGTTGATTCATACCCCCTTCGACCCGCTTTCTCAGGCCTTTACGGCGGAACGCCTGGCCGGCCCCTCCCCGGGGCACTGGTTGGGCATCGACGGCCTCGGGCGCGACCTCTACAGCCGAATCTGGCTGGGTAGCGGAAATTCCATCTCCATGGGTTTCATCGCCATGGCGGGAAACCTGTTGCTGGCCGGGGCGCTCCTGGTCGTGGAGCAAAGGAGTCCGGGTTGGCTGAGCCGGCTCATCCTCTCCACCATTTCCGGTTGGCTGGCCATTCCCGTGTTGTTTATCGCCCTGATTTTGTTGATTTATTTCAAGCAGGGACCGGCAACCTTGATTTTTGCGGTGGCGCTGGGCAACGTGCCCTTTGCCTTCCGTCAGTTCAGGGTGCTCTGGTTGCACCAGAAAGAGACCCTTTACGTGCAGGCCAGCAGGGTCCTGGGCTCGCGCTCCTGGATGCTGTTTCGGAAAACCATTTGGCCCAACATGCAGCCCGATGTCCTTGGCTTGGCCAAACTGGTATTTTCCTTTTCCGTTTTGGAAATCAGCGGTCTGGCCTTTCTGGGCCTCATGGGGGATCCTGATTTTTCCGAACTGGGATCCATCCTGCGGCAAAACAAGAGCTACCTCCTGGCCGATCCCCTTCAGGTTGTGTGGCCGGGAGTATTTTTATCAGGGATTCTTTTGCTGGTGCAACTATCGCGGAGCCGGACAACTTGATTTTTTTCGTGGTATGGGCTGGCCATCTGCCAACCTTTCTTGCATTTCCCTATACCACTTCCATGATTTTCCATGGCTATGAGCCGAATAAGATTCCTTACCCTGTTTTTTCTATCGATCGGATGGTGTTGCCACGGCGAAACAACTGACGATGGCTCGAAGGAGGAAGGCAACGGGCTGAAACCCCTCCAGGTCCGGGATATTTCCAAGCTTTCCAAAAGGGATCTGATTCCGCCGGTTCCGGGATTTACCCTCCCCGAAGGTTCAGCCCTCCAGGTGGCGGTGATACCGGTGCGAACCCAAATCGGCAAACCCAGCCTCTACGTGCTTCGGAGGAGCATGAAGGAGGCCATCGCCCAGGGCGCCCACATGGTAATCCTCGACATGGACACCCCGGGGGGGGCGTTGGATTCGACTCTGGAAATGATGGAGATCCTGCACGATTTCAATGGAACCACCATAACCTTTGTCAACGATGAGGCCATTTCGGCCGGCGCCATTATTTCCTCGGTGACGGATTACATCTATTTTTCCCCGCTGGGAATCATGGGAGCGGCCGCTGCGGTGGCCGCCACCGGCCAGGAAATTCCCGATACCATGCGGCACAAGATCCAAAGCTACCTGGATGCCCGCATTCGTTCCTACGCCCAGAACAAACGCTACCGCAGCGAAGTCCTCAAAGCCATGATGGACAAGGACTACGAACTGACCATCGAAAATACCATCATCAAGGAAAAGGACGCATTGCTTTCCCTCACCGCGGCGGAGGCCATCGTTCCGTTCGGGGAACCCGCTCAACCCCTTTTGGCGGTCGGAATCGCTCAATCCATCGATGAGATTCTGGAGTACGGATTGGGCGCGACGGATGCCGTGGTGGAGAAATTCGAAGTTTCCTGGTCCGAAGAACTGGCTTCATGGATTGAAATGATAACGCCGGTACTTTTCGGCATCGGCATCATCATGTTGATTGTGGAAATCAAAACACCAAGCTTCGGGTTGTTGGGCATATTAGGCCTGGGATTGATATTGTTTGCCTTTTTTGGCCACACTGTTGCCGGCTTGGCCGGATACGAAGCCCTATTGTTGCTGTTGGGGGGGGGCGTCCTGATCGCGGTGGAGTTATTCTTCTTGCCGGGGACTCTGATCTTTGGATTTCTGGGGATCATTTGCGTCATGGGCGCCATGGTTTGGTCTCTGGCGGATGTCTGGCCGATCACTCCGGAGCCCGGGGAGGAGCCGGTGGACTGGAGAATTAATCCGGATTCACTGGTCGCGGGTGTATACAATTTATTTTGGAGCCTGGTTATTGCGGTGGGAGGCCTGGCCCTGATTTGGCGCTTTCTCCCGCAATCGAAACTTCTGCGGCGCGTCGTGGTCGAGTCCACCGTGGCCGATCCCAGTCCGGTCACCGGAGCAGGGGGGAGCGTCATCGCTGGAGGCGGGTTACCGGACGTGGGCAGTGTGGGAACCGTGACGCGGGATCTGCATCCTCTCGGGGAGGTAGTCATCGAGGGAAAGCTCTACGAGGCCAGCACCGCCGTCGGCGCCTTGAACAAAGGTGATCCCGTGGTTGTAATCGGTTATAAGAGTTATTCCCTTCTGGTGGAGAAAAGGACCCCATCATGATCACCTACGTAGTTGCCTTGATTGTAGTGGCTCTGCTGCTCTTCTTTCTGGAAATTTTTGCGCCGGGAGGGATTTTAGGCGCCATGGGCGCAATAGCTTTGATCTTCGCGGCCGTTCTCGCCTACGAGGATTGGGGTATGCTGGGATCGGCCGGCATTCTCCTGGGAGGAACCGTGGCCGGGGTCCTGCTCTTCTTTCTGGAAATCCGGCTCCTGGCCCGCTCGCCTTTTGGAAAACAGTTTCAGCACCGCCAGACTCAAAAAGCGCAAACCAAACCGGTGGGGAGGGAAGATCTGGCGGGGAAGCGAGGCAGGGTGTTGACCACCATGGCTCCTTCCGGTAAGGTCATGATCGACAATCAAACTTTTGAGGCCGCCTCGGAGGGCGGTCTAATAAAACAGGACGCCACCGTGGTGGTGGTCCGGTCCGAACACTTAAAACTCATCGTCAAAGAAATATGATACCCGTATTCGCAGTGGAATTGACCTTTATCCTAGTAATAATTGCCATCGTCTTTGGGCTGATTGCAGCCTTCATCATCCTGTCCTTTATCAGCGTTTGGTTGAAGGCCTTGTCCTCCGGCGCTCCGGTCGGGATGCTTAACCTGGTGTTTATGCGCTTCCTCAGAAAGCTGCCCCACAGCCTCATTGTGGAAGCCCGCATTACCGCGGTGAAGGCGGGAATCGATCTTCCCATCGACCAACTGGAAACGCACTACATGGCCGGTGGCGACATCATGCAGACGACATTGGCCCTGATCAATGCCCAGAAAGCGGGGTTACCCCTGGACTGGGACCAGGCCACCGTAATCGACCTCGCCACCAAGGGCACGGAAAAATCGGTGGTGGAAGCCGTGCGCACTTCCATCAACCCGAAAGTGATCGACTGCCCCGCTGCCTCCCAGGGCAAGTCCACCATCGATGGGGTGGCCAAGGACGGAATCCAGGTCAAGGCCCGCGCCCGGGTCACTGTGCGCAGCAACTTGGAGCGCTACGTCGGTAGCGCCCAGGAAGAGACCATCATCGCGCGGGTAGGGGAGGGGATCGTGACCACCATCGGGTCCTCCGAAACCTATAAATACGTCTTGGAAAACCCCGATACCATTTCCCAGAACGTGCTCAACCGCGGCCTCGACGTGGGAACCGCTTTTGAAATCCTGTCCATCGACATCGCCGACGTGGACGTCGGGGAAAACGTGGGCGCTCACCTCCAGACGGCCCAGGCCGAAGCGAACAAGAAAGTGGCTCAGGCCCAAGCGGAAATTCGGCGCGCCGCCGCCGTGGCGCAAGAGCAGGAGATGACGGCCAGGGTGGAAGAAATGAATGCCAAGCTGGTGGAGGCCCAGGCCCAGGTTCCCATGGCCATTGCCGAGGCCTTCCGCAGTGGAAACCTGGGCATCATGGATTATTACCGCTTGGAAAATATCCAATCCGATACCTCCATGAGGCGCTCCATTTCCGGTAGCGACGAAAAAGGACCGGCCATGGAAACCGATTAAACCCAGGATACTCCCATGGAATGGGTTTTCGACAACCTGGAGAACGTAATTGTCCCCATTATTATCCTGATCCTCTACGGATTGGGAAATGCCGCGCAGGGGAAAAAGAAAAAACGCAAGAAAAGGAAGCTGGCCCGCCAAGCCAAGGGCAGGACCGATAAAGCCGCCCGTCGGGCCCGTGATATCAGAGAGGAAATCCAACGCAAAATCGCGCAACGAGGTGGGGGTCCCTCCGCCCCTCCCCCTCTCGAGGAACCACCGCCGCCCGAATTGCCTCACTACCAAGAGGAGCCCATTCCGGCCGGCCGGGAAATACCCTGGCAAACCGAGGAGCTTCCCGAGCAGGCCCCTTCCCCGGCGCCCGAACCCGTTGTCCCGCCTGAGCCCCCTGTCCTCGTCCCCATGGACTCCCAAGTTCAACTGGAGGACATCGAGGATAAGTTGCGCCAGGCCCGGGCTCTCCAAGCCAGAATGAGGCAACGAGCCGAGCCGGTTGCAACGACACCCAGCTTGGCGCCTCTCCTCCTGGCTAAAGACTCGTTGCGCGGTCAGCTCTTCCGCGATTTGGCCCATCCCCTGGGGCAAAGGAAAGCCATACTTGTATCTGAAATTCTGGGAAAGCCTCTCGGAATGAAGGGGCCTGTAAACCGGCGGGCCAAATGGTGAACCACATAGGCGGGTTGGAAAACCCGCCCTCCGTTAATGGGGCAGACCGGACTGGAATGAACTGCAAAGCAGTTCCACTCCAAAGCCCAGTGTCGCGTAGCGCACGCTGGGTATTGATGGCCAAAAAATAAAGAACCCCAACGGGGTTCCACATCTAATCCCGCCACTTGCCACGCCGCTGTGCCGTGCGTAGCATTGCGAAGCATGGTAATCCATGAAGGCGGAAGTTAGTCGCGGGCTAAGGCACCGTCATGCGGCCCAGGCCCTGGCTTTTGGGTTGAAAGCGTTGACCGCTTTTTTCGTATTCCAGAAATTTCCCCTCGCTGAAAGCGATGGTCACGGGGCCGGTCTTTACGATTTTCACTTCATCGCCTGCAGCCATGGAACCTCGATAAAGCTGCTTTTCGGTATCCTTCTCGATCACCAGGACGTCCACGTCCCCCGATGCCACCAACAGGATGGTTTCCTCGGAGGGTTGGATGATCTCGGTTTCGGTAGCTTCAGGCGCCTGCTCAGATGCCTCCACTACTTGAGGACTTTGAGGATTGAGATCCGGCCCCGGTTTGGTGATGACGCTCCAAATGATGTAAATGAGCAGAACGAGCACCAATAATACTGCCGCCGCCGCGAACCCCAATTTCCAATAAATGGAGTAATCCACCTTGGATTCGGTATTCGAAGGTTCGGATGACTTGGCCATTTTTGTTCCCGTTCCCCTGGAGGGAAATGCCCACGAGGACGGGGCCTCTTCCTTCTCGGAGTCCCCTTTGGCGAAGTCCTCGGATGAAGAACCGGGATCCGGAAGGTCCAGGCGGCCCAGCAATTCCCCGCGATCCCGCTTGGCAATTTTGCTTTCCCCCAATTTGAAGTCTCCGTAGTCGCTCAGTATCTTGGCAGGATCGATCCCCAGAAAATTCGCGTAGTTCTTCAGGAATCCGCGCACGAAGATTTCGGGCAAACCAAGCTCGAAATGGTCGTTTTCAAAGCAATCCAGGATGTTCCCGCTGACCTTGAGCGAGTCGGCCGCCTCCCGCAGGGAAATGCCTTTCCTCTTCCTTGCTTCAGCAAGTCTCTCGCCGATGGTTTGCATGAGAAACTAATCTGGGCATTCGGAAAATAAATGCAAAGAAAATGATATGCCTTTCATGGAAAGGAAGAACATTTCCCGGAGAACTTGGGCGGGCCTTGAACGAACCAACCTATAGGGTATCGAGGTCCTTCAGAATTTCCCGTGGTTGAGGGCCGTTTTCGGGTCCGACGATTCCGCGGGCTTCCATCAAATCCATAATCCTGGCCGCCCGGTTGTAGCCGATTTTCAATCGCCGCTGCAGCATGGAGGTCGAGGCCCGATTGGATGTTCGCAGCACCTCGATGGCATCGGGAAACAGTTCGTCACCGGCATCCTGCAGCGATTCCAGATCGTCATCGCCGGCCTCCACTTGCCGTTGCACGTCCTGGGCAAACTGCGGCGGCCCGTTGTTTTCTTTGAGAAACTTCACGATTTTATTGATTTCTTCGTCGGAAACAAAGCAACCCTGAGACCGGATCAGTTTTCCGGAGCCAGGTGGATTGAAAAGCATATCTCCCCGGCCGATCAGTCGTTCTGCCCCCATCTGGTCCAGAATGGTCCGGCTGTCTACCTTGGAACTCGTCTGGAAGGCGATTCTGCAGGGAAGGTTGGCCTTGATAATCCCGGTGATGACATTGACCGAGGGTCTTTGCGTAGCGATTATCAGGTGAATGCCGGCGGCCCGGGCCAATTGGGCCAATCGCGCGATAGAGGTTTCGACGTCCTTTTGAGCCACCATCATCAGGTCGGCCAGCTCATCGATGAAACAGACGATGTAGGGAAATTTGTCGGGGATCTCGATGTCCGCGTCGCGGGGGACCTCGATATCCGGCGCTTGGGCCTCCGGAATGTTGTCCATGCCCAGAAGATCTTCCGGGGACATCCCGGCCTTCCCCGGGGTCCGGTCTCTTTGCGCTTGGCGCTTGGCCTTCTGCTTATCGTTGAAGCCGGCGATATTGCGCACCCCTACCTCGGCAAACACCTGGTAGCGGCGTTCCATCTCCGCGATCAGCCACTTCAGCGCCCCGGGCACTTTTTTGGGTTCGGTCACCACCGGAATCAACATGTGGGGAAGGTCGTTGAAGACCTGCATTTCCACGATTTTGGGGTCCACCATGATGAACCGCACGTCCTCCGGGCTGGAATGGTAGAGCAGAGAGGCGATAATGGAGTTGATGCAGACGGTTTTTCCCGATCCGGTGGCTCCCGCCACCAATAGATGGGGCATCCTGGTTAGATCTGCGATGAGCGGCTGGCCGCTCACTTCCTTCCCCAGGGCTATGGGGATTTCCGCATTTGTTTCGTCCCAGTCCTCCGACTCGATGATATCGCGCAGGTAAACGGACTCCGGCCGTTTATTGGGCACTTCGATCCCCACCGTTCCCTTTCCCGGAACCGGGGCCTGGATTCGCACTGCCATCGCTTTCAACCCCAAGGCAATATCGTCGTGCAGGCCCAAAATCTTGCTGACCTTGACCCCTCTCGCCGGCAATACCTCGTAGCGGGTAATGACCGGACCGGTGAGGACTTCGCTCATGGACACCTCTACTTTGAAATTGTCCAGGGTCTGAATGAGGGCCTTGGCTGTTTTTTCGTGTTCCGACTCGTCCAGTTCCTGGTCTCTCTTGGGCGGACCTTTCAGCAGTTTCGGGGTCGGAGGGCTGTAGTTCCCCCGTCTGCTGGGGACGGATTTTCTTCTCGCCTTGCGCGTCTTCACCGCGCCCACAATTTTAACCAAGGTCTTCGAGGTGTCTTTTCCACTTTTGGATTTCTTGACGGGAGCCTTTTTCTTCCAGCCTTTGGACCGCTTGCTGGAATCGTCTTCTCCCTCTTTGGGTGTCTTGAGGCGCTTCTTCCATACGGCTCGGCTCTTCTTTGGCGGTTCTTTCTTAGGCGGCTCTTCCTTGGGTGGCCGGTCTTTGTCGCGCTTAATCTCGCGTGGCTTGCCGACACGCAGGGCCAAGCGCTCGACCAAGGCGACAAGGTCGGAGGAGCAAAGGGCCAGTAGGCTGATCAACAAGACCACGCCGTTGACGATACCAGTCCCGACAGGCCCCAACCAGACCTTCAGCCCTTTCAGATAGAGCAGTTTTCCCACGGTTCCGCCCAATCCGTTGGCAAAACCCCAAT
The DNA here is from genome assembly GCA_964291575.2 of Opitutales bacterium. Taxonomy (GTDB): domain Bacteria; phylum Verrucomicrobiota; class Verrucomicrobiia; order Opitutales; family UBA2995; genus JAABVD01. The sequence goes on from OZ219851.1 coordinate 1,294,138, forward strand.
CGTTGTGGATCCTGTCGATTCCAGCTTTATCCTGAAAGAACATTTCCTGGGCCAGGGTCCCGAAGATGGAAACGGAGAAGGTGAAGACAAAGAGGGAGAGGATTCGGGGCCACTTCAAAAGGTGGGATCGCCGAAAGAGATGCATGTAACCCAACCAGAGGCAAAAGATTGGTATCACCCAGGCGGAAATGCCGAACCCCCAAAGGATGTAAAAGGGGATATATTCGCCGAATTTTCCTACCAGGGGGGCTCCTCCGTTTTCTTCAGGCCCCGGTCCGTGTTCGACTCCTTTGATGGGATTCTGGTCGAGATCGAAGACGATGAAGGAGAGCAGGAGAAGCGTTCCCACGACCAGGAAGAACAGTGCGGAAAAGGGACGAGGCTTTCCCCCATAGGTGCCGAAGGCAGCTTTTGGCGCTCGTTCGGATGCGCTTTTGGTTTTTGCCATAGGGGTTAATCGGGTTTTCTCGCTGTGCGCGTCTCCTCCCCGGCCGCATTTCTTGGCGGACTCGATGGATTATCTTCTCCTGGAAACGTAACGGTATACCCGAATTCAGGTCCCGTCACATCTTTGCGCGGTTTCCATTGCTTAACTTGTTCGGCTCCGTCCCGCTTGGGGGGCTTGATTCGCATGGCTCGGGTCTCTTTGGGCAAGCCCCTTTTGGGTTGGCGGACTTTACCTCGCGCGGGCCTGCGAGGCTTGGCCGCAGACAAGCCCAGGAGACTGAACAACAAGACCGCGCCGTTGACGATACCAGTGCCGACCGGCCCCAACCAGGTCTTCAGCCCGTTCCAATAGAGCAGGTTGCCCGCCGTTCCGCCCAATCCGTTGGCAAAACCCCAATCGTTGTGGATCCTCTCGTTTCCAAATTTATCCTGGAAGTACATTTCCTGGGCCAGGGTTCCGAAAATGGAAACCGAGAGGGTGAAAACAAAAAGGGAAAGGATTTGGGACCATCTCAAAAGGTGGGATCGCCGAAAGAGATGCATGCACCCCAACAAGAGGCAATAAAATGGTATCACCCAGGCGGATATGCCGAACCCCCACAGGAAATAAAAGGGAAAATATTCCCCAATTTTTCCAAAAAAGGAAGTTTCCTCGGGCTCTTTGGATGTATTGAAAACGATCTGGTCGAGATCGAAGGTGATGAGGAAGAACAGGAGAATCGCTCCTACGGCCAGGAAGAATAATGCGGAAAAGGGGCGAGGCTTTCCCCCATAGGTGCCGAAGGTAGCATTTGGCGATCGTTCGGAGGCGCTTTTGGTTTTTGCCATAGGCGTTAAAAGGATAGTGGATTGTAATATCACAGGGTAATGAGATTTTTTCTAATGAAAAGAACCTTTTCCAATTGCAGCTGATGTCTCATCCGATTTTATGCAGGCCCATCTATCGGGAACGAGTGTGGGGCGGGAGAAGTCTGGAGTCGAAGCTGGGCAGAGGCCTTCCCGCTGGCCAGGTGATCGGAGAGAGCTGGGAAGTTGTCGATCGCCCCGGCGCCCGATCGGTGATCGAAACCGGCCCCTATGCGGGAATGACGCTCCGGCAGGCTATTTCCGGCCACGCGGAACCGATCATGGGACCCGATTATCCTCCCCGGCATCCGTTTCCCATCCTGGTCAAATGGCTGGATTGCCGGGAGACTCTAAGTTTGCAGGTCCACCCCCCCGCGGAAGTGGCCCGGAAGCTTGGTGGGGAACCAAAATCCGAGACGTGGTATATGGCCGAGGTCGATCCTGGAGCCGAATTGATGGCGGGGTTGAAGGCCGCCGTTACTCGTGAGCAGTTTGAATCGGCCCTGCTCATGGGCGACCTGGAGTCCCTCGTTCACAAATTTTCCGTTGCCGCAGGGGATGCCCTCGTAGTCCCGAGCGGGCGTCTTCACGCCATAGGAAAGGGGAATGTTATCCTGGAAATCCAACAAAACTCGGATACCACATACCGGGTCTATGACTGGGGACGGGCCGGGCTCGATGGAATGCCCCGCCCGTTGCATGTGGAGGAATCCTTGCATTGCATCGATTTTTTCGATTTTGAACCCGAGCCCCAAAGGAATACGCGTCCCGGGGACCTCCTGGCCGACTGCGAGGCGTTTCGCATCCGCAAAGAGGGTTTTGCCAAGGGAGAAATCCTGCGCTACCCCGCCAATACCCAACCCGTTCTGATAAGCGTCGTTTCCGGAGCAATCCGGGTGCGAGGGTCGGAAACCCGGGAGCATCCCCGGGGAACCAACCTGTTGCTGCCTTACGATGGCGGTTTTCAGGTCACCGGAGACGGGGACGCGGAAATACTGGTTACGGACCAATTTTCCCGCGGTCCTTTTGATTAACCCGCATGTCCAAAAATTCACCACAGAGAACACAGAGGAGCAAAAGCCCTAAAGGTTCTATCATGATCGAAAATTCAAAAACTTTGAGAAGGGAAATAGCCTCTCGCAACCGTGCTTCGCAATGCTACGCAGGTCAAGAGGATCGCGAAGAAACGCGAAGAGGGAACCACAGAAGGCACAAAAAACACAAAAATTTTTCTTTGGGTTAACCGCAGATGAGCGCAGATTAAGCGCAGGAGGCGCCATGTTAAAACTTCAGCCTCATCCTTTATTTTCTGGAACCCCCCTTCCCCCCCCCCCCCCCCCAATCAGATTTTAACATTTTGCGTTTGACTTACCCTTTTTCCCGGCCAACCTTTTCTTGAACTTATGGAAAATAACCCTTTCCTTAATCCGTTTGAAAATGACAGCCGAGGATAAGGAAGACAACAACCTGGAGAATGCTCCCGAGGGGGAAGCTGCCCAAAACGCGTCCGGGCAAGGAGAAGGCGACGGGAAGACCTCCACCGCAGTCGTGGACGAGCCGCCCGCGGAAGAGCTTTTGCAGAAATACCGCCAGGAGAGAGAAGAGTTGTACGAAAAAATTTTGCGCGCCGCCGCCGAATTTGAAAACTTTCGCAAACGGAGCCTTCGGGAAAAGGAAGAGCTTCGCAAATACGCCATTTCCAGCTTGATCGAAGATCTTCTGCCCGCGCTGGATAACCTGGATTTGGGACTGCAAGCAGCGGAAAACCATCCAGAAGCAAAACCGGTAGCGGATGGATTCCGCATGGTGGCGGGCCAATTTGTTTCCATTCTGAAAAACAACGGATTGGAATCTTTGGAACCCTTGGGAGAGGAATTCGATCCCAACTTCCATGAAAGCGTCGGACTGCAACCGAGCGATGAAATCGAGGATCACAAAATCCTCCAGGTTGTGCGCAAAGGTTACGTGTTGAACGGCAGGATTCTCAGGGCCGCCAACGTAATAGTCTCCACTGGCCCGGCTGCTGAAGGAACGGTCGGGGATGGCGGCGAGCCGGGGAAGAAAGAGCGATAATCATGGCGGACGACTACTATGAGTTGCTGGGCGTCGATCGCGATGTTTCGGACAATGAACTGAAAAAGGCTTACCGCAAAAAAGCCCTTCAGTATCATCCCGACCGGAATCCCGGGGACAAGAACGCCGAGGAACAATTCAAAAAGGTTTCCAACGCATATGAAGTCTTGAAGGATCCGGAAAAACGAGCCCGCTACGATCGGTATGGGGCGGATGCGTTTCGCCGTGGCATGGGAGGTGGCGGAACCGGTGGATTTCACGATCCCGCCGATATTTTCCGGGAGGTATTCGGAGGCAGCACGGGATTTGGCGGGATATTCGACGGTCTCTTCGGCGGTGGCCACAGCACGGGCCGGTCCGGGGCTCGCCCCGGGGCAAACCTGCAATACGATATAGAACTCACTTTGGAAGAAGCGGCCCAGGGGGTGGAAAAGGAGATTTCCTTTCGCAGGGCTACCCATTGCGATCGGTGCCGTGGAGATGGGGTGGAGCCGGGAACATCCAAGAGGTCCTGCCCCAATTGCGGAGGCGTCGGGCAAGTGATCAGTTCGCGCGGTGTTTTCCGCCTCAAACAAACCTGTCCCCAGTGCCGGGGAACCGGATCGATGGTAGAGTTTCCCTGTAAGAAGTGCTCCGGAGGGGGGCTGGTGATGACCTCCTGCAACCCAAACGTCAAGGTGCCCCCCGGGGTTGATACGGGGTCGCGGCTGCGCCTGGAGGGTTTGGGTGAAGCCGGTATTGGCGGGGGTCCGACCGGGGACCTCATTATCCTTATCCACGTGCGGGAACACGACATTTTTGACCGGGACGGAGAAGATCTCTTTATCCAGGTCCCGATCAAGTTTACCCTGGCCGCGTTGGGGGGGGCCATCGAAGTGCCCACCCTGACCAGTAAAGCGACCCTCAAGATCCCTGCCGGAACACAGTCAGGAACCCGATTCCGCATGCGCAAAAAGGGCCTGCGTTCTCTTCGGGGAGTCGATTTCGGCGATCAATATGTCACCGTATACGTGGAAGTTCCCCGGAAACTCAAACCCAAACAGCGGGAGTTGCTGGAATCTTTTGCCCGGGAATCGGGCGATGACCGGGACCCCGATGGGAAATCCTTCTTCGACAAGGCCAAGCGTTTTTTCGAGGAGTAGGGGCTCAGGAAAAAGGGGTCAAACGCGAATGGCGCTTAGTTAAGCGGGGTTTGGAATGTTCGATCATCTCGGAAAAGGAAGGGGTCTGACCCCGACTGGCGTCCATACCATATTCCTCTACAAACGTGCTTAACTAAGTGCCATTCGGGTCAAACGCAAAATGTTAAAATCGCCTTTTAGTTTCACCTGAATGACTGAAGCGAACCGATTAGATTTTAACATTTTGCGTTTGACCCCTTTCCCCCTTTTTCCCCCCTTCCGGCTCGACCGGGGTCATTAATCCTTCCACGACTACCGTTACATCAGCCAGGTTTTTGATGCCCAGGTCATCCCGAACGGCCCGGGCGATCTGCTTTTGCAAGTGGTTGGAAATATCCTGCAGCCGCGTCTTTACTCCCAGTTTCAACCGAACCTTGATATGAATATATCCTTTGGATTGCCTTAGATAGCTTCGGGCCCAACCCACTTCCATGAATCGTTCGCAGGTGCGCTGGACCACAATCTGAATGGCCGCCCTGGAAATTTCCACCCGCCCGTTCTCATTGTTGAAAATCAGAAGAGCGGGCTTCCTCCATCTGGAGAAGAGCATGACCAAACCGGCCGTAATTATGGCCAGGACGATTACGGCCAGGAAAAGAATGGGAACCGGAGCGTCGGCCAGATTATCGATGCTGAATTCCACTGCAGAAAATTTTCCGGGGAGCCGGGGAAAAGCGCGGAAGGGTTAAGGTTACGCCGCCACTCGACAGGGTCGAATTACTCCCCGTTCGGCAGCGACCCATCGCCGGGCTCCTGCTCCTCCCCCGATTTGACCCCGTCAATGACTACATCGACGCGTTCGACCAATTTCCCCGTCATCTTTTCTACCCGGTCCTTGACCGTTACCTGCACTTGGTAGGCACACTTGGCCAGTTCGACGCCGTAGTTTAAAATGAGTCGGATTTCGATCCGGTAGTAACCGCTTTCGCTTTCGGCTATCCGCACCCCGCGCTCCGAGGCCTCCTTTTTGGAAAAGATCTCCGTTATGCCATCGACAAAGCTCCCTCCCACGGCATAGACGCCGGAATTTTCCAGAGCGACCAAACGCACGATGTTGGCCACCACGGAATGGTTGATTTTAATTTCTCCCAGAGAAGCGGTTTCCTCCGAGCCGATGGAGGGCACCACCTTCCTGTCCCTTTTTTCGGTTTTCATAATGATTCCAGGTTGTGATTGGATTGAACAATAGAATCCAGCTTCGTGCGGGAAAAAAAGTCTTCCACAAAGGAGGTGGAGGCCTTCCCGCTTCTGAATACGGGATCTTGCATTATTGCCTTAGAAAAGGGAACGGTAGATTTGATCCCACTGATTATAAATTCGCTCAGGGCGCGGGACATGCGGTCCAGGGCGATGTCCCGATTCCGACCGAAGGTAATGAGCTTTCCGATCATGCTGTCGTAGTAAGGGGGGACGGTGTAGCCGGCGTAAGCGTGGGAATCGACCCGGACCCCATGTCCTCCCGGCGCATAATAAACATCGATGGTGCCCGGACTGGGGGCGAAATTGCGCGATGGATCCTCCGCATTGATGCGGCATTCAATGGCGTGGCCATTGATCCGGATATCTGATTGTTCCAGTTGCAGGGGCTCGCCCGCGGCGATGCGGATTTGTTCCTTGATCAGATCGGTATCCGTCACTTCCTCAGTGACAGGATGCTCCACCTGAATCCGCGTATTCATTTCAATGAAGTAGAAATTGCCCGTTTCATCGAGGAGGAATTCTACGGTGCCGGCATTTTCGTAGCCTGCCGCCTGGGCGCTGCGAATGGCAGCCGCACCCATTTTCTGACGCAATTCCTCCGTCATGGACGGAGAAGGCGATTCTTCGATGAGCTTCTGATGCCGCCTCTGCACGGAACAGTCGCGTTCCCCGAGATGGATGGTTTTTCCATTCTTGTCCGCCAAAATCTGGAACTCTATGTGGCGCGGATTTTCCACCAGTTTTTCCAGATAAACCGAAGGATTGCCGAAAGCCTTTCCGGCCTCGGCTCGGGCCAAATCGTATTCCTTGGCGAAGGTGACCCCGTTGCGGGCGATGCGCATCCCCTTGCCCCCGCCCCCGGCCACGGCCTTGATCAAGACCGGGTAGCCAATGGCTTCTGCCGCTTTGAGCGCTTCTTTGGCGGATTCCACTATCCCCTCACTGCCCGGAACGGTAGGGACGCCGGCTTTCTTCACGGTTTCGATGGCCAGGGCCTTGTCCCCCATGCGCCGGATAACCGAAGAATTCGGGCCAATGAAATTGATCTTACAGGTTTCGCATTGCTCGACGAAATCAGCGTTTTCCGCCAGGAATCCGTAGCCGGCGTGAATGGCATCCACATCCGATATTTCCGCTGCGCTGATGATCCGGTCGGACTTCAGATAACTTTCCGAGGCTTGAGCCGGACCAATGCAAATGGCTTCATCGGCCAGTTGCACGTGAAGGGATTGTTCATCTGCTTCGGAATATACAGCCAGGGTCTTTATTCCCATTTCTCGACAGGCGCGGACGATGCGGAGGGCTATTTCGCCGCGATTGGCGATGAGAACCTTGTTGATCATGGCAAGTATCCGGTCAGGTTTTTTTGACCTTGAAGAGGGGTTGCCCGTACTCGACCGCCGCGCCGTTTTGCAGGTATATTTGCACGATTTCTCCGGATACCTCGGCCGGAATCTCATTCATGACCTTCATGGCCTCCAGGATACAAACGGTCGTCTCGCGGCCTACCGTATCCCCTTCATTGATGAAAGGTGGACTTTCCGGCGAAGGAGAACGGTAAAAGGTTCCCACCATGGGCGATTTGATGAGGTGGAAATCCTCTTCTTCCTCTTCCCCGGCTTCGGGTTCCAAGGATTGGGATGCGGGATCGGACTGGGGCGAAAGGATGGCTGGAACCGCCCCGGGATAGGTCGGCGGCGCTTGCACCACGGCCAGGCTCCCGTTGCCGTTTCCATTGGTATTTCGGCAAATGCGCAATCTCAAGCCCTTCTCCTCGATCTCGAACTCCGTCAGCCCGGAGCTTTTCATGATTTCGATAATTTCCTTTATTTCGTTGAGATCCAATGCGAAGCCGGGTTAAGGTTAACGTGCGCCAAAGGAAACGATTACCGGGGGAAACTCCCTTGCCGCGCAATCATGCTCTTTAATCATTGAATTGCCAAATGGGTATTCGTTGAAGACCTTTATTCGAAATGCGTAGAATGCGAGCCTTGCCAAGGTGCAGGGTCAATATCCCCTAAAAAAGGGAATGGGGAATAATGAGGATTAATGGCGGCATGGCAAGAAATTCATTTACCGGTCAAAGTCGTACTCGAGGACTCCCGGCTCCAGGGGTTGCGGTTGGGGTATGGCTTTCGGTATGAGCGGGTTCAATGGATTGAGGACAAACTGCCACTGAGGGTTGGCCAAAGTCCCCGTCAGGTTGACCACCGCAATGTAGCCGAGCGGATCCAGAATGGGCCTGACCAGTTGGGACAGAATGGGAATTCCCGACTCCCGCAACAAAAACACGCGGACGTTAAAATCGAGAAAGGAACCGTCCGGATAGTAGTCGCCCTCTCCCTCCAGCCTCGCGGTATTTCCCGTCATGACCAGGTCGGGAAAGGAAATTTTGCCGGCATCCCATTGAAAGAACATGGAGGCGTCCCCCAACTTCAGTTTGGTAAAGGGAATTAAGCTGGACAAGGGCCCGAACAAGGGAATTTCGGCCAGGGTTCCTCCCCGCACTTCGATGTCCCCTTGGGCGAACACCCTATCCAATCCGTAGCCGGCCGGGGAAATGCCTGAAGCCCGGATATCCAGAACTCCCTTGTAATCTTTTTCGTCCCTTCCCTCCTCCGGCGGGTCTGCGCCCCTGTTGCGGTTAAATTGCCTCACCTTTTGCACGGCTTGGCCGAGCTGTGCCTCGGTCAACTCGAAATCATAGAGAAGGAATGCGGTTTCGTCCTGGCGGATATAGGATGCGCTGCCCGTGCCCGACCCTTCGGCAAACCGGAATGCGAGTTCATCCAGGTAGACATCGCCCCGGTCGTAACGACTCCTCGCTTCCAGGCTGTCGATAGGGAACCCGTAAAAGGAGAGGGGAGAGTCGGTGGAAATCCCGATGTCCAGTTCCTGCCAGTGGGTTGGCTCGGAAAAATTGAATTCGCCCCGCACCGTCAGGGTGGGGTTTCCTTCCCAGGTGTAGGGTTCAAGGATCTTTTTTCCTCCCTCACCAAAAACCCCCAGGGTCGGTTCCAGGTCCAGATTGGAGGTGGCATCGACGAGGATGTATTGCAGGTCACGCTCCCTGAGTTCGCACTGGATTTGCCCCGAGGCGGCGCCTTCCGTCCGATGGGCCTTCAGCTCGTATACGTCGATATAATTGGGGCGTATAAACATTTTCGAGGCAATTCGATCGAAGCGCACACCGTCCAACGCCACCTTCTCCCCGGCGGCGTAACCGTGCAGCGTCATTTGTCTCTTGTAGTAAAATGAATTACGGACGGCCAGATCGATATAGGGAGGCTGATCGATGATGTCCAGGTGTTGAAAGGTTTCATTCCACCAGTTTCCCCACCAATCCTTGACATCCTGCGGACGGAAATTGCCCGCCATGGAAAACCTGAAAAACTTCTCCCTAAAGTCTTGCCGGAAGGCGCACTGGAGGTCATTGCCATGGCCGCCCACGTCGATTTGGTGCAAATCTATTTGGGTCCCCCTCAGATGGCCGCGTAAGCGAACCCATTGGATAGGGGCCTTGATTATTTCCATATCGCGCGTTTCCAGACGAAACCCGGCGGTCAGGCCGTCGAGGTTGCCGGGGTAACTGAAATCGAGGTCGAAATAGGCCGGCTGGTTCTGTTTCGACCATCGCAGCTTGTGAAGGCGATCGAATTCCGGCCGCCCCACGATCGCTTCGCCGTTGAAATGACCGCTAACCGACCCCCTCGCTTCCCTGGATTTGATATTGGCCTGCAGATGGGAGGTCAACGCCCCCTTGAGGGTTTCCACGCTCATTCTTCCCTCGGCCATTCCCCCGTCCGAAAGCGATCCGGTTATGACCAGGTTGTCGAAAGGGTTGTCCCTATAGGTCAAGGTGGAGGCAGTGGCTTCGAATTGGAAGGGAAACGGAGACTTCAAGTTCTCGATAGGACCGGTTTTGAGGGCCGTTATGGAAACGTTCCCCAGGCGGATTTCGGGATTCTCCGCCGTTACGGTCTGCGCCCCTATGCGAACCGGTTCCAGAACGCGAACATCGGGAGCCAATTGAAAGGATCCGGAATGGGTAAGTTTTTCTGCCGTGGGCCATGACGGCGAGGAAAAGCGGGGTGCGGTGAGCCGGGTCGACACCGTGAATTGCCGGTTCGAGGGGGTGGCAAATTCAATCTCCAGGTGGGGGGCGTGCAGGGCGTTGAGGGATTTGTATGCCTCCATGGCCCGCCCGGACAGTTTGAGGTATTCCGGATAGAGGTCGGACTTATCGCCCCCTCTTTCCCCCTGTTCCAAAAGATGGGAAACCAGGCCCGTAAGGTCTCCGCTGGCCGATATTTGCAGGTGCCGGAAATTCCCGGTCAAAAAGGCCATGCTCCATCCGCCCCAGTGCCGCCTCAGCGCGAAGTGAAGGTCCTGCAACAGGTAATCAGTGGCGCCCGACGGAGATACCATGGCCGGACAGTACAACGTAGCGTTGGAAACCCTGACCTTATCGATGGAAAACCGGTTCAGTAGCAGGGTCGCGAAATTGATATGCAGGTAGACCAGATCGGCCTGAAGGACGGGTTCGTCCGATTTGATGAAAGACAAAGCCACCTTGTGCCCCAGCAGGTTTCCCTTGAAATCCAGGATCACTTTTTCGCATTCGAGGTTCAGGCCCTGTGCTTCCAACTGCCGGTCGATCCGTTCCATCAACCGCGGAGGAATGGGGATTTCATCGTAGAACATGCTCAATACCAATACGGACGAAAGCATCATGAAGAAGAGGGCAAGGCCCAACATCACCAGGGTGTGGCAGCCTACGAGGAAGCGCTGAGCCAAGGATCGATTCTTCTTTTTCAGATAGGACATGGGGCGGAACCCTTGGATTGAACCCTGGCTGGAAGAGGCTTGGCCAAGTGTTAGGTCGCGGAGGAAGGGGTCAAGACGTAAAAAGTTATGCCTTACAGGGTCGGTCGTCTTGTAAAAGTGTATGGAGTACAACGGAATACAGTTTTTAAGACCTGACCCTTTTCTTCCGTAAGGCATAACTTTTCTACGGCATGACCCCGACGGGCGTGCAAGGAGATTACTGGGACGCCACACTTGAAGGATTTGTTCAGGGATCGACCGGATTATCCGCAGGGAGAAGTCCGGCGGGGCGTTGCCCCGGGCTGGTTGCCGGATCGAGTTCCGGCCCGGGATCGAACCTTGAAAAGGTAAGGCCGAAAAATGCGTCGATAAACCGCTGGGGCGCATAGAAGACACGCCCCTGTTGGCGGAAACCCACGATGGCGCGGGTGCCGCTCAGCCGCTCACTCACCCACAGGCTGGTGGTCCAGGAATCTACCTCCTCCTTTTCCCCCCGTTCAAACAGGAGATCGAGCCGATACTTCCATTCGATGGTGTCGAAAGCTTCATCGATATAGGATTTTGCCCGGATCTCTTTAGCCTGGTCTACCAACGCCAGCAGGTCCTCCCGGGCGGAGCTTTCCACTTCATTTGCCGCCGCGATGGCAGACCAGGTTGGAGTGACCTCATTCAAGGCCGCGCCGTAAACCACTCGATCGCTATCGGCCTCATGAACGGTGAACCCGACCAGGGCGGCTTCGGCCGGTTCCCGGTGAACGAGGCGGGCCAGGTAATCAAGAGGACGGGTGTGAAACTCCTCCAAAAGGGATCGGTCCACTTCGTAAATGAAGGGCTCACTTTCCAGTTTTGCGTAAGCGTGCCGTACTTTTCCTGCCACCAAATCACCCACCTCCAGAACGATGTCCCTATCGGCCTTGAGCTGTATCACGCGTTGGGGATCGGTGAAACCGTAATTTTCCAGGTCTGCGTTGGAGGGGGCATCGGACACGAAATTTTGCGCCCTCAAGGTCTGTAAACTGGTGACCATGGAGGTGACAATACCGGGATCCGCCGCGTGCGCCACCATGCTGCCATCCTCCTCCCTGCTGAATACCTGCCATTCGCCGGTCACCAATTTCTGCAGGGAAAGGGCCTGATCCCCCCGGCTGATTTCCAGGGCGCCAAGGGCGTGGGGATCGAAATGGACGAACCGCCTTTCCCGCAATTCCTCCTGCGCATTGTTGAGATGCTCGTCGAAGAGCCTCACCGGAATGGTGAAGACGGTGTCGTTTTCACTCAGTTTTGCGTAGTACAGTTCATCCCCTCCCGCCGCCGTAAACTTGGCCCCGACCAGTATCGATTGGCGTTTGTCCTCCGCTTCCAGGGTCAACCGCATTTGGGGGTTGGCCAGATTGTAGACGTCCAGGTCGGGATCGGGATTGTCGATAAACGAATGCACGGCCAAATTGTTTAATCCGGTTACCACTGTTTCCATTCCTGCCAGATCCGCCAGGGTCTGGATGGGCGTTTCAAAGCGCCATTGGTGGTCGATTTTCGAAATGCGGATGCGCAAAGGGGAGGGATAGGACTTTTGGATGCTGAGGGTTTTCAATTCGAACAGGGGTATCTCGAAGACCGACTGGCTTTGGAGATTTCCCAGATCCACCAGCAAGCTGTCGTAGAGTCCGCGTGTAATGACCATGATTTCCTTTTCGTCGGGAGAAAGAATGTAAACGCGGTTGCCGATTTCGGTGGGCGTTCCAATGGCGATGGCCGTGCGGTTCGCGCCTTTGCCAAACTCCAACCTGAGCTGAGGGTTATCCAGACCGAAATTGGACAGGTCTCGTTCCGCATCCTTGAGATCCTCCACCAGAAATCCCGTTTCCTTTTCCAGAAAGGTGATCTGGTTGAGAATGCGGCTCACCGCAAAAAAATTGGCCTGCCATTTTATCGGTGCAATCAGATCCCACTGCGTTTCGGTTTTTTTCAGGATCCGGTCGGGTCCGATCGAGTCCCCGGAGATCCGAATATAGTCGATGTTTACTGCTTCCTCGTGAAAAATTTTCTTATCTTCCCGGGCAAATCGTTCCTCCATCCGGATTCCCTTTTCAAAAAAGTAGAAAACAGCCAGAGCAACCAAATTCATTAGAATGAGGATCAGGGTGAGTTGTTTTCTCATGGGGGGGAAGGGTCGTTCAACTGCGACGGATCCAGTAAATTATCATTCCCAAAATAGCCGCGCAACTCGGCAGGATCAACAATACAACCAACCTCAATTGGGTCATTTCCTCCTGGCTGAGAGTAATATGCAGTCTCTCGATGGGCCTGGGTTCAATGGACAGAAGGTTGTTGCGGTCCAGGGCCCAGTTGATGGCGTTGAGGAAGAGGGTGAAATTGCCCAGTACCGTCAGGCGGCTATTGGTGATGAGATCGGAGGAACCGAATACTACCATGCGTCCGCCCGGAATATCGATACCCAAGTCGGAGGAAATACTGCGCTCCGAAACGGCCACTACGCTGACCGGGCCCTGCAGGTCGACATCGGAATCGAAGCCGATCTGGGCCTCGTCCCTGTAGTAACGCTCTCCCCAACTGGTTTCCGAACCGCCCACGATAGGGGTTACCGAGAGGCGGTCGTCCAAGGGAGCTCCGAGGTCGGCCCGCACCGGGCGGGAAAGGCCCACCAGCACGGATAGGTTGTTCTTAGCCAACGACTCGGTGATGGGGTGCTCCGGGTCGAACCGCCTTAAAAGCAGGTCTCCCCCATTCATCATGTAATCGGGTCCGCTGTCCAGGATCACCATGTCCTCGGCCAGGATTCCCCACTGAAAGAACAAATCGTCCAGGTTGTTTTTTATGGCGGGATCTATGAGCAGTATCAGGCGGCCGGCCCGGTCGGTGAGGTAGTCTTTCAATGCGCTTATCTCGCGGGCCAGCAAGGGGTGTTTGGGGCCGGCCAGGATCAACAGGTCGGCATCCTCCGGAACGCGGGCATTGGGAGAAGCCAGGTCCAGGGGGGACAGTTCGAAATTTCGCTGGCTCAGTTCCTGGGCCAATTCCGATAACCCCGCAATGGGGTCGACACTTCTTATGTCGCGTTCCCCGTGCCCGGTCAGAAAATAGACGGTATGCCCTTTGGGCCTGGAAACGTCCAATATCGCGGAGGTGAAGACCTGTTCGCCGCGGAAGGCGGTTCTCTCCAGGTTTTCGGAACTGTAAACCTCCTGTGGGGTAATGACCCGGTGTTTATTTTTCGAGGCGATAATGATGATATTGGGCTGGTTGACACCAAATTCCTCCACCAGTTCCTGCGCCAATCGCCGTTGCTGATAAACGTTTATGAATTCCGACTGGATAGGCCCGGCCCCCGTTTTTTGGGCAATGTATTCATACTCCTTGACCAGGTTGCGCAGATCCGCCTCGTAGGAGCGCAATTCACTGCCCTCTTCGTCCGAACTTTGCGTGACGATGATGCGAATGGGTTCGGTCAATCCGGCAATGTAGGAAGCGGTTTCCGCGGACAGGGCATACCTTCGATCTCCGGTTATGTCGTATCGTTCGAAATGCGTCAGCCCAATCATGTTCAAACTGAAAAACAAGGTGACCACCAACAGGAACTGCAAGAGGGAATGGCCCGCGTGGAACCAGCGGCTGAATTTGAAGTTGTCCAGGTTCGACATTCGCTTTGCCTATCGTTTGTGGTCTACTGCCAGCACAGCCAGACTGAGCATCAACAGGGCCCCGCTTCCATAGAAGAAAAACGGCCTGGTATCCAGGATGCCTCGAGTGAAATCCTCCACGTGGTCGTTTATCTGGACGTATTGGATCAGGGCGCGTTGGATGGAGAAATCGTCCAGATGCACAACGGCCAGATCATTCAGGTATTTTCCGCCGGCAATCAGCCCGAACAACAGGGAAAAACTGAAGATCCCCGCCACCAACTGGCTGCGGGCCATGGAGCTGGCAAAAATCCCGATGCTGATGAAAAGCCATCCGCTCACGCAGATAAAGGTGTAGCCCCCGGTGAGGCTGGCCCAGTCGACAATGCGTTGATCGGGAAAATAGTAGTAGGTGATGGCGGGGTAGGCCAATGTCAGCAGGTAGAGGACGATGTAAAACAGGTAGGCGGCAAAAAATTTGCTCCCTACCAGTTCGATCGAATTGATCGGGGTCGCCAGCAAACTATCCATCAATCCCAGACGGCGTTCTTCAGCAATGCTGCGCATGGTCAGCAGGGGCACCAGGAAGAATACCGGTATGAAGAAGGCATTGAGGAAAATATTGGTCGGGAGAAGTTCCTGGGGATGCCTGTTGTAACTTTCCAGGACGAATTGGTAGAGAAAGCCCATCACAACGAGAAAAAAGAAGGAAGCCAGGTAAGTGGCGGGGCTCAACAACAGGCTTCGCAACTCGTTCTTCAGGAGTGTGAGAAAATGCTTCATGCTCGGTCCCCCAGGTTTACCCCACTGCCGTTTCCCCGCCCAGGTTCGAGGAATTTTGGTCGTTCTCATCCGGAAAATCCGACAAAATTTCCCAGGATCGCTTGGTGGCGGCCAGGAATATGTCTTCCAAGGTGGGTTCCTGATGAACGAGGGAGAAGAGTCGTATTTCGGGTTGGCCGGCCAACTCGGTGATGAGATTTTCACCGAAGTGGCTGTCCCAGGGGCCGGACAGGGTAATCTTGCGTAATCCGGTGAACTCGCAGTTCCCCTCCGTAAGTAGGGAAAGTTGGGGGTTGATCGATTTTATCTTGGCCTTCAGGGCCTCTAGCGAGCCCTTCATTTCCAGGTGATAGACGCTGTCCGGCAAGAATTCCTCGCGCAGTTGACGAGGGGTTCCCTTGGCCACTATGAATCCCTGGTTGATGATGATTACCCTGTCACAGGTCAGCTCGATTTCAGGCAGAATGTGGCTGGAAATTATCACGCTCATGCGGCCCTTCAGGCTGCCGATCAGGTCGCGTATCTTCAATATCTGGTGAGGATCCAGGCCGATGGTCGGTTCGTCCATTATGGCGACCTCGGGATCCGATAAGATGGCTTCGGCAATACCGATGCGCTGACGGTAGCCCTTGGAAAGGGTCCCTATGACGCGCCTGCGAGCCCTGCCCAGTTCACAGAGTTCCAGGACAAAATCGATGCGTTGGCGCAATTTCCGCCCGGAGATTTCCTTCAGGTTGCCTCGGAAACGAAGGTATTCCCCTACCCGCATATCCAAGGGCAGGGGATTGTTTTCGGGCATGTAACCGATCTTGCGTTTAATTTCCTCGGGATGGGAGGAAACCGGGATGCCGCATATGTATGCGGAACCGCTGTTCGCGGTTACCAAGCCCGTGAGGATCCTCATGGTCGTGCTCTTTCCGGAACCGTTGGGCCCCAGAAAACCTACGATTTCCCCTTTTTTCAGGGAAAAGGATACATCCTGAATAGCCGCTTTTCGCCCGTAATACTTGGTGAGGTGGTTTACCTCGATACTGTATTCAACGTCGGAGTCCATTGGGGCAGGCTTCTATGACCTATGAAGGCAGTCCGGTAGATTATTGAAAAGGGGAAAAGGCTCAGCCCTTGAATTTTGGTATCTTGATCTTTTGATTGGGCAACTACGTTTCATATCGATAGCAAAATTCAAGGGCTGACCTTTTTCTTGCTAGTCCGTTGTGGTGAGGCGCGCGCTTCCGGCATTCAAAGTGATGAGTTTTCCCGACCCCGTTTTTAGGATGAGGGAACCTCCGTCATCCAATCCGGAGGCAATCCCGGAGATGGTTTCCCCTCCCGTTTCGGCCGTAACGGATCTTCCCCGCAGCACATCCAAGCCGGGCCACAGGTCCTCAAAAAGACGCCGTATGGACCCGTCGGCAAATGTGCCGTATGCGGACCAGACTGACCTGATCAACCGGGAGTTGGCCCGATTGAGGTCCAATGATTGCCCGATGATCTCCCGCAGGCTGATGGCGGAGCCGCCCAGTTCCGCGGGCCAGTCCTCCCGCCGCTGATTTACGTTCAGGCCGACCCCGAAAACCAATTCCCGCACGGTGTCGGCCTCGCCCTTGGTTTCGGTCAGCATGCCCCCCAGCTTCCTTCCCTCATAATAAAGATCGTTGGGCCACTTCAGGCCTATGTTCACCCCCAGCCATTGGCCCATGTCACGTGCTATGCGCGCTCCCATCCACAAGGTAAACCGCTTTATGCGACCGTGGTTGACCCGGGGGCGTGAGGCAAAGGAAAGGTAGAGGTTTCGGGAAGGAGGGCTGTGCCATTGCCGCCCCATGCGACCCCGCCCCTTTGTCTGCTCATTGGAAACCACAAAAAAGGGCGCATCGTAATTGTGAGCCAGCAGGCGGCCGGCGTGATCATTGGTGCTGTCGATGGAGGAAAGGAAGATCAACTCGGGGATTTCTTCTTTCCCATGGAGATAGGCGGCGGTTGCCCAGGGGTTCAGGCAATTCGGTTTGCGGGTCAACCGGTATCCCCGAGTCGCGACCCTCTCGAAACCGAACCCTTCGCTTTGCAACGGTTCCAATCGGTTTCGGATCGCCCCCCGGCCGATACCCGTTTCCCGGGCCAACTCCCGGCCCGGGACATACCTGTCCTGTGCCATGAGGAGCGCTTTCAAAAGGGCTGAGGTCGTGGGGTCGGGCGCGGACATCGGGATCTGCCAGGGGTGAAGCCGTTACCTTTCAGGGTAAGTTCCAAAATTCCAGTCCAATCCGATATCCATCCACACCGCTTTGTGCACCAGGGCGCCGGCCGATACGAAATCGAGTCCGATTGAACCGAGTTCGGCAAGTTTGTCCAAGGTCACACCTCCCGTCGCTTCAGTGCAAGCCCGTCTGCCTATCAGGGCAACCGCCCGCCTCAATTGAGGGATGGAAAAGTTGTCCAGCATCAATTTGTCGGGGCCCGCCTCCAAGACGGCAGGTATCTGTTCCGGATCGTCGACTTCCACCTCGATCAAAAGTTCCGGATTCCGCCGACGGGCTTTGCCAACCAACTCGGTAAGGGCCTCACCCGAGAGGGCGGAATTTGCCGCCAGATGGTTGTCTTTCAACATCACCCGGTCGAACAATCCCAGCCGGTGATTCCAGCCGCCTCCACAGGCCACGGCATATTTTTGCAGCATGCGATAGCCGGGGACAGTCTTGCGCGTGTCGAGCAACCGGGTTGTAGAAGGGCCCAGGGCATCGACATAACTTCGCGTCAAAGTTGCCACTCCCGACAAAAACTGTAGAAAATTCAGCAAAACCCGCTCGGACATGAGCATTTCCGAAGCAGGCCCCGATACGATTCCCAGGCTTTGACCCGACTCGACCCTGTCCCCATCCTCCACCTCGGGATCGAACGACAGGTCTTCGTGGTATTCTTTCAGGACAATGGGTATCAGCGGTATGCCGCAGGCAATGAGGGATTCCCTGGCCATCAGAGCGGCTTCACCTTTCAATCCTGAGGACAATAGTTTCGACGTCACGTCCCCGGAGGCTTGAGGAGGGGCGCCCAAGCCGAATCCCTCCAAGTCCTCCTTGCGCGCCCCCCGGACCAGCCTCTCCAAATAATCCCGCGACAAGTCGGAGAATTTTACCCGCTGCGCGGGACAAAATGGGGGCGTCCCGGAGTTGTCCCCGGAAAAGGAAGATTCGGGATGAAATTTCACTTTTTTCTCATCCATGTTGCAATCTGCCCCGCCGGGCGCGGTCAGGCGCCGTTCCGACAGGCCTGCGGGATGCTTCGGGAATCAGATCCCGGTAGGTGGAGGCGGTTCTCGTTTGCAGGGCATTTTGTAGCAGGGCATAGAGGCGATGCTCAATTGCGGGATACCGGAAGTCGTTCGGATGGACGGCGAGGCGCAGAATGCGGGCTTTTCGGTTCCACCGATAGAAAAACGGTATCCAGGCCCGCGATAGCATCCTGTGGCAAGCGCTTCGTGAGCCGTACACCAGGGCGGGCGCGGGAAGGCTCGCCTCCGACTGGAGCAACTCCACCCTGCTCCACAAACTTTGATAGAGAAATCCCGACTCGATCAGCACTTGCCTGGCCGCGTCGCTAATCAACCAGGCCGGGGCGGTGAAACCGTAAACCGGCAAATGGGACTGTTTCAACAAATGCAATCCGTCCGATACCCTTTTCTTGGCCTTTTTGGCCGAGATTTGGTAGAATTCCCCTTCGCGGTTTGTATAGTAATTCGCCACCAGGCGCTCTTTGTGCCCCCCGGATATGTTTTCCGCTTTGTGATAATAGCCGTGCAGGCATATTTCGTAACCCCCATCGGAAACACTTTTAAGCCAACTGACGAATGCCTGGTTTTCGGTGAAGGGAGGCTGGCCGTGGAATTGGGGGACCAGAAGCAGGGACAAGGTATTGGCTCCGTAGCTGCGACAGCGTTCCATGAAGCGCCGGCAGCATTCCCAGGATCCGGGATGAAGATCGTGAAAGGAAACGATCAACTTTTTTCCGGGATCCCTCATTCCATTACGGGCATGGGGTCTCCCCGTTCTTCGAATTCGTTGTAGACGGTGGCCACCCACACCGGTTTGTTCAGGTAGTTCTCGAATTTTGTTGTTTGCCTCTTGTCCACAAATTTAAAGCCGTATCGGTTGAATATCTTTTCCGCGCGCCTGCTTTCGTAGACCTGGATTTGGCCGTACACCCCTTTGTGCCCCAGTCGGGCCAAACGGTTTACGAAATGGAAAATCAACCGCCTGCCGGCGACCCCGGTCCGGTATTTCTCCAGGAGGTTGACGTGAAAGTGGGCTGCATCGGGAATGGCCTTCGGCGTTTCCCTCGCCGCGCGGAATAGAAACCAGGCCAGAAATTTGAGGGAAGGCTTATTGTAGCGGAAAGTCAGGATGCGGAGGGCTACTTTTGGCACGGTACGGGAAAGCAGGAGCCACCATTGCCGCCGAACACACCGTTTGTAATCCAAAGCCCCCAACAGATACCCCACCACCTTTTCGCCATCCAATACAACCAATGCGTTTTCCGGTTCCAGGTCGGTATAGTAGCGCGTGAAAAAATCGGCAAAGGCATCCCGGTCCCTGAAAATGGGATCGATCGGGCTTCCCATGAACCCCGTATCGCAGCATATATCCCGAACGGCTTGGCGGTCAGTTGGTGAATAAGGCCGGATTTGCAAGCTCATGCTCTTGGGGGTCCGCTGGCGAGTCCTTGCCGGCGAGGGTCAAATAGAGTCGGTCGAGACTTGAGAAAGTGAAATTCCAGGAAAAGTACCGCTCAATGTTGCGCCGCCGCGCAGTTGTTTCCGCTTCTGTTTCCCCGACTTCCCCTATTTGCTTCACCGCGTCAGCCAGGGCCTGGCCGGAACTATCGCGCGCCATAATCAGGGGATCTTCGTACTGCAATCCTTCCTCCAGCCCGCCCCCTTCGACCGCCAGAACGCGGGTGCCGCAAGCCAGGGCTTCCAGGGAAACCAGGCCAAAGGTTTCACAATCCCCGGCGTGGACAAATAAATCGGCCGCCGAGTAGAGGTCGGCCAGCCGTTCGGGGGAATAGTAAAAATGCAGCCAAGTCAGGTAATTCTCCTCCTTTACCTTGTTTTGGACCTCGTCGCGCCATTCCCCGTCCCCCACCAATAGCAGGTGGTATTGGTGGGGATGGTCTTTCAGAAGGTCCATCATCTCGAACAAGCTGCGGATATTTTTCTCTCGAGCGAGGCGGCCGACGAAGAGAAGGAGCCGCGTCTCGGGGGAAAGATCCAGTTCCTTGAGGATGCGCTGCCGGCTGTCGCGAGGATAAAACACTTCCAGATTCGTGCCCAGTGCAATGGTCAGGATGTTGCCAATGCCCATTGCCTCGAGCGTTTCGCGGCAGCGCCTGCTCGACACTACGGTGGCGGACATGCGGTTGTACAAACAGACCAGATACTTTCTGATGAGGGGCGAAACCAGGGATTCGATGAATCCCCCGCAGTATTTGCGCAACGTCCTGTCCAAGGCCCGTGGATAATCCGAGTGGTAAAAAGCGACGATGGGGATATTGTTCTTTTTGGCCGCCGACAGACCGATCCAGGCGGCTCGGTAGGGATCTCCCACTTCGATGATGGCGGGTTGTTCGCCCTTGATGGCGGCCAGGATTTTTTGCGGTTCATTAATATCCGGTAGCTGGCCGAACCGATCAGTTTGGGGCTCCTTATTTCGTAGACTACGGCTCGGTCCTCCCGGGTGACGGCATCGCGGTGGGAAGGAACGATCAGGCAGTGGCTGTGGGGCGTGTGGGCGAGCAGGAATTTGATTTTTTCTTTGACGTAGCGCTTCACACCCCCGCTCATCGGGCTGTAAAACTGAACCACGTCACAGACTTTTATCGCCGGGCAACCCATTGGTAGGAAAAGAACGGCCATCCTTTTGAGATCACCCGGCCGAAGCAACAGGTTTTTCGGCCCTGCAGCTCACACCCGGCAGGGGGACGCCCCTCAGATTTCGTCGGCTTCTTCCGGCATGAGCACGAATTCGGGGTAGGCGTCGATGCCCAACTCCCCGATATCCTGCCCCAGTTGTTCCACCTTGCGCGACACGCGTACCTGGAGGGTTACAGCCAGTAATTTCCAAAGCAGCCAGGAGGAGACGAACACGAATGCACCTATCGCCACCACGCCGAGCAACTGAACGCCCAGATTCCCGCCGCCCGCTATGTAGACCACCAGGGTGCCCCAAATGCCGGCGAAAAGGTGGGCCGGAATCGCCCCGACTACGTCGTCCAGCTTCATCTTGATCAGAAGCTTCATCCCCACCGTGCACAGGACGCCGCCTACGGCGCCAATGATTACGGCCCAGTGGTGCTCGACGATATCGGGACCGGCGGTGATGGAGACCAAACCGGCGATGGCGCCGTTCAGCCCGGTTACCAGATCGGTGTTCCCGAGAATGGGCCGTGAGCAGGCCAGGGCGGCCATGACACCCGCCGCTGCAGCCAAATTGGTATTGACCAGCACATGGCTCATCCCCACGGCATCGGCCGCGCTGCCGAGGGCCAATTGCGACCCTCCGTTGAAACCGAACCAACCGAACCACAAAATGAAGACTCCCAGGGTCACCGCCAGGATGTTGGAGGGGGGTGTGGGTTTGACCGTGCCGTCGCGGCGGAATTTGCCCAATCGCGGGCCGACGACCAAAACGCCCGCCAGCGCAGCCCAGCCGCCGGTGCTATGCACGATGGTCGATCCGGCAAAATCCATGAATCCCATCTGGTTGAGCCAGCCGCCGCCCCAGGTCCACGCTCCGACGACGGGGTAGATGACGGCGGTCAGCACCAGGATGAAGATGAAAAACGACCACATCTTGACCCGTTCGGCCAAGGTGCCGGAGACGATGGAGGCAGTAGTGGCCACAAAAACCATCTGGAAAAACCAGTCCGACATGGTGGAATAGCCGTTCGCGATCACGGCCATTTTGGCCTCCGCATCGCCTGCTACCAGGGCGATGTCATCGGGTGACGGCCCGTAGAGAAAGGTGAACGAGCCGATCACTTTCCCCACATCGACGTACATGAGGTTGTACCCGAGGAAGTAGTAGGCGAGCCCGGCAATCGAGTACAGACCGAGATTTTTGAGGCAAATCATCGAGGCGTTCTTGGTGCGGACCGAACCGGCCTCCAGCATGGTGAAACCGGCGCACATCCACATTACCAGCGCGCCCCAAATCAGAAATGAGAAGGTGTTGAAGATGAACAGGACTTCCTCGTCCACGGCGGCGTGTACGGTAGCTGTAGCAAAGGCCAGGACGCCGAGAATGGCGAGGGTCTTTACTGCCATGGCCATGGCGCTACCCTTTTGCAGAAAAGCATTCATGAAGGTTCGGGATTTTAGTTCCATTGAGGTGATAGGTTCAACAAAAATGTGAGCTTCTAGGAAGGAGGGGTCAGGGGCAATTCGATAATCATTTCGGTGAACTGGCCGGGTTCGGATTCGACCCGGATGACTCCGCCTTGCTCGCGCACGATGTCGTTGGACAAGGCCAGACCGAGCCCGGTGCCCTCGTCCGTAGGCTTGGTGGTGAAAAAGGGGTTGAAAATCTTATCGACGACATGGGGCGGAATCCCGCAGCCATTGTCCCGTACGGTTATCTCTATCCGGTCGTCCAAGCGCCGCGTGGTCATGGAAAGGATGGGGTCGTAGCGCCCCCCGCTGCCGCTGTCGCCTCGGCGTTTCTCGTCCGTGGCGTAACAGGCGTTGCTCACCAAATTGAGAAAGACGCGGCCCATATCCTGCGGCACGACCTCGATCATGCCCGCTTCCGGATCAAAATCTTTTTGGATGGTCAGGTTGAAATCCGGGTCGCTGGCCCGGGCGCTGTGATAGGCGAGTCTGGCGTGTTCGTCGAGCAAGCGGTTGACATCGGTGGGTTGCCGCTCACCCCCGCCCCGGCCCATGGACAACATGGCGTGCACGATTGCGTTGGCCCGCTCCCCGTGTTCGCAGATGCGCTTGAGGTTTCCGGTGAGGTCCTCGCAAATCTCCTCAATCAGTTCCCCCGGCTCCTCGCCCAACTGCACTTCGCTCTCCTGGAGGATTTCCTGTAATTCCTCCAGCAACTCGGTTGAAACCTCCGAGAAATTCTTCACAAAATTGAGGGGATTCTTGATCTCGTGGGCCACCCCGGCGGTGAGTTCTCCAAGGGCCGCCAGTTTCTCTCGCATGACGATCTGATCCTGGGCTCGACGCAAGTCGGCCAACACGTTTTCGAGTTGTTCGTTTTTTCCCTGCAACTCTTCCGCCAGTTTTTCCACCAGGTTCAGGCGCTGTACTTCGAGGGCGTGGCGGCGGAAGACTTCCAGGGCCGCGGCCATGTCGGCGACTTCGTCGCGCCCGCTGATATCGACTTCGGTCTCCAGGTCCCCGGAGGCCATGCGGCGCATTCGATTGGAGAGCCGTTCCAGACGGCGCAAGAGTACCCGGCCGACGAAGAGATAGGCTATCAGAAGGGCTCCCACTATGCTGACCACGTTCAGGGCCAGCAGTAGACGTTGTCCGGTGAGGATGGCCTCGGAGGAAGCGCGGGTGGCGTCTTCCGCCCTCATGCGGGCCGCTCCCACCAAGCCCTCCACATCAGCCAGCAGGTCAATTGCGAGACTGCGATTGAGCGCTAGCAAGTCCTGTTGGCGCTTGGCCAATTCGAGTTCGCGGCCGCGCAGATTAAATCCGCTCTCCTCGCCCAGACCCATCTGGAAAAGCCGCCCGAAAGCCTGGGCTATTCGGGTGTTGGACGCTCCAATTACCGACTGCCTCCGTTCGACTCTACCCGCCGCCGCTTCAAAGCGCTCCCGGAGAGGCTCGATCAAGGCGGCGTCCGCCAGGTTGAATGCGCTGGCCAGGAGTTGATTGGCGATCGTGGCGTCTCCGTGCAAATCGGCCAGGTGGCGGTAGCGGTCGAATTCCGCCGCGGAGAAATGTTCCTGGCGCGGGCTGGCTGCTTCGTCCAGCGTCCGGTAGCCGGTCATGGCGTAGAATAATTGGTCGTCGATGGCCGGAATCAGGAGGCTGTCCACTTCGGCCCGAACCGCGTCCAGTTCCTTTCGCAGGGCGGCGCTTTGAGCGCTAAGGGCAAATCGTTCGGCTACCGATAGATCAATGGCCGCGATGTTGGCAATCAGCGCGGTGCCATTGGCGCGAATGCGGGCGAAAAGCTCCTCTTCCCCTTCTTGCCGGGTCAGGGCCGTCAATTGCGCTTCGAAGGCGGTCAGGGCCGTCAACTGTGCTTCGAAGGCATCCTGCTCGGAGGCAATTTCCGCCGCCACCCTGGCAAAATCCTCCGGGGTGGCCGCGGCCGCCAGTCGTGGGGCTGCCGCGGTCAAGGCGCCGCTACGCTGAGCGACCCCAAAAGCGGCTGCCATCTCCGGAACGCTTTCCTCGTTGACGTGGCTTTGGGCTTCGCCCACCCGATTGAAGGAGTACCAGCCAACCAGACTTGCCCCCATGGTGAGGATGACGGCCCCGCCAATGCCCAGGTAGAGCTGCGCGGAAATACGGTAGCGACTTTCCAGCAGGCGTTTGAGAACGCCGCTCATGGCCGCATCGCCTCGCGCAGCGAATGGATGGGGTGATAGGCGCCGTCGCTCCCGATGGCGGTTAGAAAAACCGCGTCCGAACCCTGTTGGTCATCCTCGCCGTAACGGAGTTCGAATCCTCCGAGATCGATGAGACCGGCGCGGCGCAAGCTCTCGAGAAAACGAGTCCGATCGACCTCCGGCCCGCAGCGTTCGAGGGCGGAAATAGCCAACCGTCCCGCCAGATAGCCTTCCAGGGAGACAAACCCCGGGGTAGACTCCGCATCGAAAGCGGCCAAGGCGCGACGGTAATCGCCGAGGACGGGGAACGAATCATCGGTAGGGAAGGGCACTACTTGGGTGACGAAGACCCCGGTCCCGGCAGGGCCGAGTTCCCTGGCCAAAGCGTTGCTTCCCACAAAGGAGATGGTAATGAAGACGGGGTCCCAACCCATGTGCCGGGCCCAGGCGATCAGGGTCGCCACAGGTTGATAGGCTCCGACCAGTATCACTGCACCGGGGTCCGCCGTCCAAAGATCCAGCAAGGCGGTCTTTATCGCCGTGGTGTTGCGCGGGTAGACCCCGATCGCCGCCGGCGCCATTCCGCGCCGTTCGAGGGCATGCAGGGCGCCGCGGTAACCGGCGCGGCCGAAGGAGTCGTCCTGGTAGAGGACGGCGATGCGCTCGATGCCCAGGTCCGCCGTCAAGCGGGCCACCATGGCCTCTGTTTCCTGGTCGTAGGAAGCCCGCAGGTTGATCACATTGCGCCATGTCGGATCGCGCAGAAAGGCCGCGCCCGTAAACGGGGCGATGTAGGGAACTCCGCCGGCCGCGGCCACCGGAGCGGCCGAACGCGAAGTGGGGGTGCCTACAGCTCCAATCAGGGCGAATACCCCATCCTGTTCGATCAGTTGGCGGGTGTTGACAATAGCGGCTTCGGGCTCATAGGCGTCGTCCAAAGAGAGCAGTTCCAATTTTCGGCCATGTATGCCGCCTCGCCTGTTGGCTTCGGCAAAGGCGGCCTGGATGCCGAGCCTCATACTCTTGCCCAGTTCCTGGGCGGGGCCGCTGAAGGCGGCCGATTGGCCAAAAAGGATGCGGTCGTCGGAAAGTTCGGTCGCCTTCAGGCCAACACCCGCAACGGCGGCGAGCCCGGCGAGCAAAGCGACCACGGCCCTCACTTATCCCTCCTCTTGATGAGGGTGAGGTGATTCCGGCCCCCCTCGCGCCGATACTGGATTTCATCCATCAGATGGTGAACCAGATAAATTCCAAGGCCTCCCACCGGGCGGTCTTCCAGTTTCGAGGTCAGGTCGGGTTCGGGGTGGTCCTCCAGCGGATTGAAAGCCGGGGCGTCGTCCACCATTTCCATGGTCAGCGTGTCGTCCTCCCAATTCAGGGAGATTTCGATCTCGTGATTCGGGTCCCCCCGGTGGCCGTAGTTAATGACGTTGACGACCAATTCCTCCAGGACCAGGTTGACTTGGTAACCCAGGTCGGGCGGCCAATCCGCCTCCTCTTCCATCTCCTTGATCACGGCCTGAAGCCGCTTCAGTTCCCGGAGGTCCGTGGCAAACCGCAGTGACCGGTCCATGTTCATGAAGCACGCTCGTTGTGCCGAAGCGTCAAGCAGGTGATGTCGTCGAATTGGGGCCTTTCCCCGGCGAATGCGTGCACCGCCGCGAAAATAGCATGATTGACCGACCGGGCATTGTTCGAGCCTGCCACTGCCAATACGTGCCGCAACCGCTCCAGCCCGAACTCCTCGTCGTCACTGTTCATTGCTTCAGTGACCCCGTCGGTGTAAAGCACGAGACTGTCACCGGGGGACAATGAACCCTTTTTCTGCTGGTAAGTGAGGTTTGGAACTACCCCCAATGCGATCCCGTCGGTGGAAGGCAGTAGGTCGGAACGGCCGTCCGCATGGACCAGGAGAGGGGGATTGTGCCCGCCGTTGGCATATACCAGATCGCCGGTAGCCGGGTCGAACACGGCAAAGAACATGGTGACGAAGAGCCCTGCCTGGTTGTCTTCTTCCAAAAGATGGTTTACTACGCCCAGCACTTTGGCCGGGGACGAATCGCCGATGGCGGCCCCTTTTAGCAAGGTTCGGCAGGACATCATGAACAAGGCAGCCGGAACCCCCTTGTCCGAGACATCGCCGATGGCCAAACCGAGGCGTCCCTTTTCCAGGTTTATGATATCGAAGAAATCGCCACCGACATCGCGTGCCGGCTCCATACTGCCATATATCTGACAGCCCACTGTCTCGGGGAAAACGGACGGCAGAATCGACTGCTGCATCTGGTGGGCAACGTGCAACTCGTTTTGCAGCGACACCAGTTTGTCGCGGGAAGCCAGAGCTTCACGCCACAGGGTCAGGTGGTGCAGGGTGCGGTCGATGGTGACCCTCAGGTCCTTGAAGTCGATCGGCTTGGTGACGAAGTCGAATGCGCCCCGGTTCATGGCGGTGCGGATATTCTGCATGTCCCCATAGGCCGAGACGACAACCGAACGAATGTTGGGATCTACTTTTGAGATCTGTTCGAGGAGGGTGAGGCCGTCCATTCTCGGCATGTTGATATCCGTAAGAACCATGTCGATGGTCGAGTCCTCATCCAGTTTTTCGAGGGCCTCCACCCCGTTTTGGGCAAAGACAAGGGCATAGCGGCCTGCGCGGACTTGCCGCCGCATGCGCTGCCGCATCAGGTGTTCGAGGTCGGGTTCGTCGTCGACCACGAGAATCTTGTAAGTCGATTGTGTCATGCCCAATTATTTCACGAATGTCAGGTGGAAGGGCCCAGGGCCTATCCAAAAGGGTTCAGGCCGGGAAACATGCCGCATTTCCATGGGGCTACCAAAGAGTTCTCCTAATCGCCTGCCACGTCCGCCAGGGAGCCGTAGATCGGAATGATTTTGTCAAATCCGCTGATTTCAAAGACTTCTCTGATCGGATCCGAAAGCGAGCACAAGGCGAATTCCGCCCCCTTATTCCGTAGCGCCTTGGCCACCAGCAGCAGGACCCGCAGACCGGAACTGCTGATGTAGGAAAGATCCCCCAGATCGAGGATTACCCTGCTGTCGTCGCCGATGGCATTACTGAGGGCCTGCTCGAATTCGCGTGCGTTGGCGCTGTCGACCCGGCCTGCTACCTGGGCAATTAAGGTTCCATTTTTTCGTTCGACGTCGATGTCCATTATTTCCAAGCCTCCCTGGGTTACTCGTAATTGTTTAGGCCTCTTATCCTTACAGTATATTTGACCGAAGGAAACATGAATTCGACTTTGGGGCGAGGTCAAGGGATAAATCGATGTCCGTGGCAGTCTTTACTGCGGCCCGATTGATACGTTCCCGAAAAATCCAGTCTTGACCCCAGGCACCGCATTGGCCCCAAATCCATTTAAAGGAGGAGTATGACGGCAGGTTCCACATCTGAGCCCAAAAGTGAGATCCACATAGCGTTCGAACACGTGGTAAAGAGCTACGACGGTCGAACGCAGGTGGTAAAGGACCTCAATTTGGAAATTCGGCGCGGTGAGTTTCTGACCCTCTTGGGTCCTTCCGGATCGGGTAAGACCACATGCCTGATGATGCTGGCGGGGTTTGAGGGCATTACCTCCGGGAACATTACCATCGACGGTCGCCCCATTCACGACATCGCTCCCCATAAACGCGGCATCGGAATGGTTTTCCAGAACTATGCCCTCTTTCCGCATTTGACCGTAGGCAAGAACCTGGCCTTTCCCCTGGAAGTCAGGGGTATCGGCCCTTCGGAAAGGAACCGACGGGTGAGGCGTGCTTTGCAACTCGTGCGCCTTGAAGGGCTTGAGGACAGGAAACCCGCCAACCTTTCCGGAGGGCAGCAACAGCGGGTGGCCATCGCCCGGGCTCTCGTGTTCGAACCGGAAATTGTCCTCATGGACGAACCCTTGGGCGCGCTCGACCGCCGGCTTCGCGAGGAAATGCAGTACGAAATACGACGCATTTACCGGGAACTGGGTGTGACCATGGTGTACGTGACCCACGATCAGCAGGAAGCCATGGTCCTGTCCAATCGAGTGGCCGTTTTTCAAGAGGGACGAATCAAGCAGATCGCGGCCCCTGAAACGCTCTACGAAGAACCCGGCGGCGTCTTTGTTTCATCCTTCATCGGAGACAACAACGTGCTCTATGGCGAAGTGAGCGAAGTGCGGGATAACGACATTTGCCACGTATCCATCGGGCAGGACCGCGACGTTCGGGCATTCGCCGGGGAAGCGACTCGACCGGGGGAACCGGTATGGATTGCTATCCGGCCCGAACGAGTGGGAATCGCCACCTCGGAGAACCAGTACTCCAATCAGTTCGATGCCACAGTTAATGACATCGTCTTCATGGGGGACCATTTGAGACTCCATGTCGAAACCTGCGGCATCCGCAATCTCGTAGTGAAGATCCCCAATATTGTCGGTCACGGCGCCGTCCTGCCCGGAGACGAAATTCAGATTGGATGGGCCACTCTCGATTGCCGTGCCCTTTCCATGGACTCGGAGAACACCTTATGAAAATGAATACGAAACAACTGTTAACACCCCTCCTTTGGCTCATGGCGGTTTTCGGCCCGGTCAGTTGGGCCCGGGCCGAGCAAACCCTGACGGTGGTTTCTTTCGGAGGATCCTATGCCAGGGCCTGTGTCGAAGGCTACCACAAGGCCTTTACCGAAGAAACGGGCATAAGAATCAAGCTGGAAGACTACAACGGCGGTTTGGCCCAAATCCGAGCCCAGGTCGATGCCGGGTCGGTCCATTGGGACGTCGTCGATACGGAGAGCGCCCCATTGCTGACGGGATGCGATGAGGGGTTGTTCGAGTACGTGGACGATCTGGAGCTTTCTCCCGCCCCGGACGGAACGCCTGCGTCCGAGGACTTCTTTGACGGAATGTTGACCGACTGCGGGGTGGGCACCCTGATATATGCCACCGTGATCGCCTACAACCCGGAATACATCGAGGGAGAGGCGCCAACCTCCATTCGGGACTTCTTCGACCTGGAAAAGTATCCGGGGAGGCGAGGCATGATCCGGCTTCCGACAACCAATTTGGAATTCGCCCTGATGGGGGATGGAGTTCCCCCGGATAAGGTCTTTGAAGAACTCTCCACCGATGAAGGCATGGCCCGGGCTTTCCGCAAATTGGACAGTATCAAGGATCATGTGGTTTGGTGGGAAACAGGGGCTCAGCCGCCGCAGATGCTGGCTGATGGCGAAGTCGTCATGTCCACGGCCTGGAATGGGCGGATATTCAATGCCCAAGTGGTGGAAAAACAGCCCTTTGTCATTATTTGGGACAGCCACATCCGCGACACGGGAGCCTTGGCCATCGTCGCGGGAGCTCCCAATCTGGAGAATGCCCGCAAGTTCCTGGCCTTTGCCTCCAGAACTCGCTCAATGGTGGGGGTGGCCCAGCACATATCCTATGCCCCTGTGCGGCATTCCGGCCTCCCCCTCGTAGGCAAACACGCGGATACCGGAGTCGATATGCAACCGCACATGCCCACCCACCCGGAAAATTCCAGGAATTTTCTTTGGAATGATGTGGAGTGGTGGAGTGAGCGCCAAGACGAACTCACGGAACGGTTCAATGCCTGGCTGTCGAGATAGACTCGGGAACGGGTCCTTCAGGTCGCTCCGAAGGTTGCCCGCCATGCCCCTGCGGAGAAAGGCATGAACCAGCGGGGTCAGGGTAAAAGGATGATGCGAAAGTTCATCCCCGTGGGGCTGGTCCTCCCATTGGTCGCCTTCATCCTCGTAACCTTCGTCATCCCCCTCGCCACCATGGTCGTGCAGAGTGTTCACGAGCCGGAGGTTGCCGATGCTTTTCCCCGGACCCTGGCCCTGTTGGCGGACTGGGAAGACACAGCCCTTCCTTCGCCGGGAGTTTATGAAGCCATGGCGGTTGAATTGGTCCTTTCCAGGGAAAACCGGTCCATTGGAAAAGTCGCCACCCGGGTCAACCGCATCGAGAGCGGAACGCGTAGCGTATTCGCCAAGACCGCCCGTCGTCTGGAAGGCGTGGAAACCGCGGACATGCCCGCCGCCATGATCCAAATCGACCGGAGATGGGGAGACGTTTCCCTGTGGCGGGCCATAGCCAAGGCGGGTGAACGCTACACCGCGCGCCATTACCTCCAGTCCATCGATCTCGAACGCGGTTTGGACGGGGGAATCCAGCCCGTCAGTGAAGACCGGAGGATCTACATTACCCTGTACCTGCGAACGGTCTACGTGAGCCTCGCCGTGACGGGGTTGTGCTTCCTGATTGGCTACCCCATTGCCTTTGCCATCGCAAGTGCATCCGGCTCGCTCGCCAAGATCCTCTTGGTCATCGTCCTCGTTCCCTTCTGGACTTCCCTTCTGGTTCGAACGACATCCTGGCTCGTGCTCTTGCAGAACCAGGGAGTCATCAATGACATCCTGGTTTGGATCGGCCTCGTGGATGACGGATCCAGGCTCGCCCTGGTTCACAATATGACGGGCACTCTCATCGCCATGACCCATGTTTTGTTGCCCTTCATGATTCTTCCCCTCTATGCGGTCATGCGATCCATTCCACCCGTTTATATGCAGGCTGCGGCATCATTGGGGGCAAACCCCGCCCAAGCCTTTGTCCGGGTATACTTCCCTCAGTCCCTGCCGGGCGTTTCGGCCGGGTGCCTGCTCGTATTTATCTTGTCCTTGGGCTACTACATCACCCCTGCCCTCGTCGGGGGGGCCAAGGGACAACTCATTTCCAACATGATCGCCTACCACATTCAGACCTCGCTTAATTGGGGACTGGCCGCCGCCATATCGGCCGTGGTCCTGGTGGGCGTCTTCGCCTGCTACTTCCTTTTCGACCGATGGGTCGGCATAGACAAACTCAAGCTCGGTTGATGCGTCACCTTGGATGGAAATGTGTCAAAGGCGCTTTTGTAGCGGTGGTGGTGCTGGGCTTCGGCTTTCTCATTCTACCTCTGCTCGTGATTATTCCATTGAGCTTCAATGTGGAGCCCTACTTCACCTTTACGGAAGGCATGCTTCGTCTGGATGGCGATGCTTATTCGCTGCGGTGGTATCGCTCCATCGTGGAAAACCCCGAATGGCGAACCGCCATTGGCAACAGCTTCTTTATCGGGATCTTCGCCGCGGCCCTGGCCACCGTGCTCGGCACTCTGGCCGCTATGGGCTTGAACCACCCAAAGTTTCCCTGTCGCCAGTTCGTTTCCGCTTTCGTAATTTCGCCCATGGTGACCCCGGTGATCATCGTGGCGGTGGGGGTGTTCTTCTTCTACTCCGCCATCGGGCTGGGTCAGACTCGCCTGGGGCTCATCCTGGCTCATGCCATGCTCGGGGCGCCCTTCGTAGTCATTACCGTGTCCGCCACCCTGGCCGGATTCGATCACACCCTGCTTCGGGCCGCGGCCAGCCTTGGCGCCGGCCCCCTTACGGCTTTCCGTCGCATTCAGCTTCCCATTATCGCGCCCGGTGTCTTCACGGGTGCGCTATTCGCTTTTGCCGCGTCCTTCGACGAAGTCGTCATCGTACTGTTCCTGGGCGGGGTGGATCAGCGCACCATACCGCGCCAGATGTGGTCCGGGATACGAGAGGAAATAAGCCCGACCATCCTCGCCATAGCCACCTTGCTGATTGCCTTTGCCATTCTGGTCCTCCTGGCCGTGGAATTGCTAAAAAAAGCGGCAAGGTGATGCATGGCGGCAGGGGGACAGATCGGCAAATTGGGGCGGCGGCCCGGTTTTCTCTCGATAGGTCTCCGCCGTCCGGGTAAAAGGGGAATTTGATTTGTAATGGAGAAAAATAAGCAGGACATCCGCTATGAACCGGACGAGCGTCCCCCTCACTCGGTCGCTTTTCTATCCGGTTTTCAGGCTGCCGTGGTCATCATCACTCCGGTGGTTATCAGCGCCGTCATCATCGGCCGGGCGGCCAATCAGCCGGACGGTTACTTGAATTGGGTCGCTTTCGCGGCGTTGCTGATCAGTGGGGTGAGCACGGTTCTGCAAGCGGCCCGGGTCGGGCGGATCGGGGCCGGGCACGTGCTCGTCATGGGCACCTCCGGCGCATTCATCGCGGTCTGCATCACTGCATTGGTGCAGGGCGGACCACCCCTTATGGCCAGCCTTATCGTCGTCTCGGCCCTGTTCCAGTTTGCCCTGGCCGCGCGGCTGTCCCTCCTGCGCCGGATCCTCACTCCGGTCGTGGCCGGAACGGTGATCATGCTGATCGCCGTAACCGTCATGCCCATTGTTTTCGACCTTTTGGAGGATGTTCCCGCCGAAACGGCTCCGACCGCGAGCCCGGTCGTGGCCGGGGCGACGCTGGCAACTCTCGTGGTTCTGACCCTGCGCGCCCCATTGTCGTGGCGATTGTGGGCGCCGCTTATCGCCGTTGTGGTAGGTTGCGCGGTGGCCTCGCCCTTTGGACTTTTCGACTTTCAAGCGGTAAAAGCGGCGCCCTGGATCGGATTGCCCGATTACGGGTGGCCGGGGTTGGACCTGACTTTCAGGCCGGAATTCTGGGGCCTGCTACCGGCATTTGTGGTCGTCACCCTGGTGGGCGCGATAGAGACCATCGGCGACGGCATCGCCATCCAACGGGTTTCGCGCCGCCGACCGCGGGCGACCGATTTTCGCCTGGTCCAGGGGGCTCTCAATGCCGATGGAATGGGCAACCTGCTCTCGGGGCTCATCGGGACGCCCCCCAACACCACCTACTCCAGCAGCATTTCGCTGGCGGAACTCACCGGGGTTGCCGCCCGCCGCGTAGGCGTGTATGTGGGGAGCATCTTCGCCATTCTGGCCCTATCCCCCAAGGTGTCCGCCCTCCTCATCGCCATTCCCAATCCCGTGGGGGCAGCCTATATAACCGTGTTGATCTGCCTGCTTTTCGTCCAGGGCCTGAAGATGGTTGTCCAGGACGGGCTCGATCACCGCAAGGCCGCGGTGGTGGGGCTCTCCTTCTGGCTCGGGGTGGGCTTTCAGAATGAGGTCATCTTCGCCGACAAGTTGAGCGGGATGTGGGGCACCTTGCTCGGCAACGGAATGACTGCCGGGTGCATAACAGCTATTTTTCTGACCGCATTCATGGAGCTGACCGCTCCCCGCCGCCGCCGTCTGGAAACCGGGTTGGCCCTGGCCTCGACTCCCAGGATCGACAAGTTTCTCCGCGCCTTCGCCGCGAAAAACGGCTGGAATGAATCCGCTACGAGGCGGCTGCGCGCCGCCGGGGAGGAGACGCTGACGATTCTGATGCAAGAAGCCGAGGCCGATGCGACCGCAAAGGGACGGCGGTTGATTCTCACCGCCCGATCCGTGGATAGGACGGTGGAATTGGAGTTTTTTGCGGCCATAGCGGGAGACAATCTGGAAGACCGGTTGGCCTATTTGAGCGAGCAGCCCGAAATACCGGATGAACAGGAAATCTCCTTCCGGTTACTGCGGCATTACGCCTCTTCCGTGCGCCACCAAAAATTTCACGGAGTGGACATCGTTACCGTGCAGGTCGAGGGCGGGCCTTAGAGTCATGTCCCTTGGAAAATTTGCAACAACGTCTCGTGAGCGGGTAAAGCTCCGTCGACAATTTTGGCGGTTGATCCAGGCGGCTCACAGGTAGTAGCATGGCGGGAGTATGCAAACTGTGATTGCTTGTCTCGTGAAGGGCCCCATTTCACGGGCTATCTGCGGGATATTGAGACGGAAGGGCAAATCGGGAGCCGGGCCTTTTGCGCGGCGAAACCCTGATGGCCCGGGGAGGCGATAAAGGGAATGAATGTTCTTGACCCCGCCGGGGATAATGAAGAAGTGTGGAGAGGCTGGCCGATGGCCTTGACGCGGAGGACCTTGCTCCGTCGTGGCGCCGCCGGATTATTGGCTATCTGCTGTTCGAATTGGAGAAACGCGAGCGCCGAAATTGGAGGTTTATTTGATATGGTATTAGCAGAAAATCGGGAAAGTGGGACTGGGATTGAGAGTCAATCCGGCGATGAGATAACCTTGGGTGTGTCCGCCGCCTTTTCCGGCCCCTCCCGGGGGTTGGGCCGTGAACTCTATCGCGGGGCCAAAGCCTATTTCGATCACGTCAACGAGAACAGCCTCCTCGGCCGCAGGATCGTCCTCAAGCTCTACGACGATGGCTACCAGCCGGACCCGTGCGTTCGCAACACCATGAAACTCATGCTGGAGGACCACGTGTTCCTCCTCTTCGGCTATGTGGGGACCCCGACCGTAACCCGCGTGTTGCCGCTGTTGAAGAAATTCCAGAACGAACGCGTTTACTTGTTCTTTCCCTTTACCGGGGCCCAGCCGCAAAGGGAACCTCCCTATGGCGATTTTGCTTTCAATTTACGCGCCTCTTATCGTCAGGAGACCAACGGCCTGGTGAAGAATTTCGTTCAGGTAGGGAGGAAGCGCATCGCCGTGTTCTATCAGGCCGACGCCTACGGCCGGAGCGGATGGGCCGGGGTGAGAGCGGCGCTGGGGGAGCACGGCGGAGAATTTGTCGGGGAGGCAACCTATCGCCGCGGGCAGCGGTTCACCAGCAGCATGAGGCCGCAGGTCGAAATCCTGAAAGCCAATTCTCCCGATGCCGTGATCTGCATCGGGTCGTATGCCGCCTGCGCCGCCTTTGCGCGCGATGCCGTGGATCTCGGCCTTCGCGTTCCCATAGCCAACCTCTCCTTTGTGGGAAGCGAGAACCTCCTCCAGCTCCTCACCGAGGGCCGGGAGAACCCCGACGCCTATACCCGGTTGCTGGTCAATTCCCAAGTCGTTCCCAGTTACGAGGACACGTCGATTCCGTCGGTGCGAGAGTATCGCGAACTGATGGCGCGCTACAACCCCGAGGTGCCCGCCGAACTCGCCGAGGAACCCTACGAACCGTTTCCGCAGAGCTTCGTCAGTCTGGAGGGCTTTCTCAACGCCAAGCTGTTGACCGAGATCCTGAGGCGTCTGGGATTGGACCCCAGCAGATCCAGGTTGGAAGAAGCGGTCTTCTCGGTTAAGGACTTCGATCTCGGAATCGGGGAAAAGGTCTCTTTCGGGCCCAATCGGCGGCAAGGGCTCCAAACCGTCTACTACACCATCGTTCGGGACGGCCGCTTTGTCACCCTTGACGACTGGGAAAGCTGGCTGGGTTGAGATGAAAATCGAGAAGCTGTTTCAAAAAACCCGGTTCGGCATCTTCGCCCTCTTCGGGATGATTGTCCTTTCAACATCCCTTTTGTGCATCTACACCGTCGACACCCAGTTATCGGCGGAGTATGAGACCAACAGCAAGAACATCGCCAAGAGCATTGCCGATTCCAGTGTAGACATTCTCCTCAACAGGAACCTGGCCACGCTTCAGTCGTTGATCGACCAGTTCGTGGAGATTCAGGGCATCCGCTACATCTACATCAGCAGTGAACGAGGTGAGTATCTGGCTCATACCTTCGTTCCCGGCATACCCGAACAGATCCTCGCAAGCGATCCATCCAGCACCGAGCCCGTGGAACGAAGCATTCCGGGCATGGGCGATTTCATTGAAGTGGGAAGCCCGATCCTGGCCGGCGTTGCCGGTACGGTTCACGTGGGTATGGATAAGGACATTGTCGCCCTCAAGATTCAGCGCGCCATCGGCCAACAGGTCATCCTGATCAGCATCCTTCTCGTCGTCGGCGTTCTGGCTTCGATCTGGCTGGTCAACTTGGCCGCAAAACCCCTGGGGAGCCTTCTTGACTACGCCGTGGATTTGGCTGGGAACCCGGGGAAGGACGAGGAGCCGGACGAGGAGCTTCTGGCCCGCGAGGATGAAGTAGGGGATCTGGCGCGCCTCTTCCGTTACGTTTCCGGCCGTTCCTCCGATTGGAAGAAGCCCGGGGCGTCATCGACGAGGGCGCCTTAGAGAAAGAATCTTCAAGTGAAACTTCCGCGAAGCGCCATCGCACTCTTCTGCACCTCCCTGCAGGTCTGCTTTGGCACGGTCTACGCCTGGAGCTTCTTCCAGACCATGCTGGTAAGGCAGGTCGGCTGGACCCATACCCAGACGGCCTGGGCATTCAGTATCGCGATTTTCTCGCTGGGGGTATCGGCTGCCTGGGCGGGAAACATGCTTCCCCGGTTGGGCCCCAGGTTTCTCGCATTGACCGGAAGCATCCTGTTCTCGGGCGGTTACCTGATATCCGGTTTGGCCCTGTACTTGGGGGTCATCCCGCTATTTTATTTGGGTTACGGGGTGATAGGCGGCGTGGGAATCGGGATGGGATACGTTACCCCGGTTGCCACCGTGGCAAAGTGGTTTCCTGACCGCAAGGGGCTGGCCACGGGAATCGTGGTAATGGGCTTCGGCATCGGCGGCTTTCTCCTGAGCAAGGGTCTGGCCCCATTCCTGATCGTGCGGACTGAAGGCGCCCTGCCCTTTGTCTTCATCTGGCTCGGCGTCATATTCGCCTGCATTCTGATTCCCTGCAGCCTTGCCCTGAGCGATCCACCTGCCTCCGCAACCCCAACTACTGCCGCCACGGCCAAACCCCCTGGATTTGACGAGCCGGAATCCTCCCGCACCTACCTCCAGACCACCCAATTCGTAATCATGTGGACGGTCTTCTTCTTTAACATCGCCGCCGGGATATCGGTGATCAGCTTCCAGTCGGAAATCCTCCAGGAGATCTGGGGCTTGGCCGATGAAACGATCGATCCGACCACCCTGGCCGAGTACGGCGCCACCCTCATAGCAGTGAGTTCGATCTGCAACGGGTTGGGGCGCCTGTTCTGGGGGTTGCTTTCGGATCGGTTCGGACGGGTCACCATATTCAGGGTGCTTCTGGCCAGCCAGATGGTCGTCTTCGGAATTCTCATGACCGAAACCAACCCCTGGGTGTTCTCCGCTTTGGTCTGTTACGTCCTGCTTTGCTTCGGCGGGGGATTCGCCACCATGCCGCCCTTTCGTTCTCGATGTATTCGGCACCAAAAAAATGTCCACCATCTACGGCGCGGTCTTGACGGCCTGGGCCGCCGCCGGGATCTTCGGGCCGCTCTACCTTGGCTACTTGAAGGATATGTATCCCGATCGAGCCGTCATGTATTGCTTCCTCATCGGGATCTTCATGCTCGGCGCCGGCTACCTTTTCTCCTACCTGTTGAACGACGGAAGGATTCGCCTGGGGCATCCCACATTGGAGAGCACACTGCACCGGTATGGCATTACGGTGGAGGCGAAGCGTTGAAACCGCCGGAGGAGGGACCGCTCTGTAGCGTCCAAGGGAGTTCTTACGGTACGGGCCGCTTCATGGGTTGAACGCAACCTTGACGCTCAGGAACACCGTGCGTCCCCGGACGGAATCCCAGGTCTCAGCCGCTCCTTCCTCGCCGGGTGCTGTATGGTCCAGGGATGGGCCGCGGTCGGCCACATTGAGAATACCTCCGGTGAGAGCAACCCCGCTCAGGCCGAACGGGTCGAGCCACCTCAAAGTAACGTCGTGGCCAATCCACGGCCGGTAACGGGCGGTTCGGAGGGAATTTTGGTAACTGGAAACCGCGAGGACGTTCCAGCTCGCAGTGACGCTGCCCCGGGTGGCGCGAAGGGATGAATGGACGCGATTGCGCGGGAAGTCTCCCGGCTGGACCTCGCCGACCACCCGGCGCTCGTTCCGGGTCACGTGCGACCACCGGGTGTCAAAGGCCATATCCGCCCAATCGGTTTCCCAATCGGCGCCGGCGTGCAAGTCGACACCCGCAACGTCGGTTTCCCCGCTGTTGATCCATGGGCTCTCGATCCGGGTGATGAGGTTTCCATCGCGTTCGATGGTCACGCCTGACGGCAACCGCCCTTCCGCTTCGAGATCGACGGCGGACTGTGCGCTCAATGCTGCCGGGACGCGGGAAAGGTTGATCCAGAACAAATCCGCGCTCAGGGATAAGGGCCCCAGACCTGTTACCGCGCCTAGGCTGAGGCTCTCGGCGTCGTCCGGTTTCAGCTTCGGATTTCCTTTGCTCACGCGCAGCACCTGGTATTCGTCGCAGTCTTCCGAGCCGCCGGTGAGAGTGCTCGGGTCGCAAATGTAAGGATAGCCGATTGCCTCCTCCGCGTGCAGGGCAGTCAGGCTGGGCGCCCGGGAGCCTCCGCTCCAGGAACCGCGGACCGTGAGGGCTTCGCGCAGGCGGTAGCGGCTGGCAACCTGGTGGACAAAAGCGCTGCCGGCATCGCTGTAATCATCGTGCCGTCCGAGGATATCGACCTCCCAGTTGTCTTGCAAGGGAAGGGACATTTCCGAAAATACCGACCAGTGGCGCCGTTCGCCCGCGGCATCGACGCCGCCGCTGCCAAGGACGTCGCCCACTTCGTGGGAACGTTCGAAAACGCTTAGATAGTCGTGGACGTGCAGCCAATCCTCGTAGGCGAATTCTGCTCCCGCCGCCCACCGCGCATCGCCCCCGCCTAGGGCAAAAGCCGTCCCGTCGAAGGAAACATGGGCCGTCGTGTGGTACTCGTCCCGATCGCCGGTCAACTGGAGTCCCGTCTCGCGAATGGCCTCCAGATGCTCGGGCGCCATCGAGAAGGGGTTTTCGAGATCGTATCTCCCCTGCAGGATGGCCCATTGGACCGCGCTTTCGCTGACGAAAGTTTCAGCCGTTTCATCGACGTCGTGAAGATAGTAGCGCAGGTAGGCGTCATAGCCGATGCCGCCCGCCAACTGCCCCTCGATTCCGACCGTAAGGTCGTATTCCTCATGATCTTCGAGGAAGTCGCGGTTGCCATGGCTGACGAACCTGTGGACTGCCAGGAGCCATGGCGGGACCCAATCGATTTCGGGATCTTCCAGCAGTTGTCCCCGGAGCCCCTCCGAGGGCACGAAGACAAAGTCGCCGACCGAGGGGGCATAGCGATAAGCGGCGTCGCTCCGGGTCAGCCGGGCGTCGAAATACAGATCCGTATTTTCCCCCAGCGGGTAATCGAAGTTGAGAAACAAACTTTCCCGGTCGCGGCTCTCCCAAGCCCACATGATATCCGCATAGGCGTAGCCGCAGCCCGTGCCCGGGATGTTGAAGGGATCGGTCAGCACCCCGGTGTAGCCGCTTCCGCTGCAGTCGCCGATGGGACGGGCAATAAAGCCGTCGGGAGTGAAAATGAAGACCGTGTTGCCGCCCACCGATACGCCGGACGCTTCGGCGAACGGCCCTCCCGGGGTCCACGAGGCGCGGCTGTAATCCCGGTCCGCGTAGAGGACCTCCTGCCGTCGAAAGACGTCCAGGCCGACGGTCAGGTGCCCCTTCCCGATCGCGCCGCCCCACATGGCGCTCAAGTGCTCGGTATCTCCTCCCGCTCCGGTGGGATAATCGGCTCCCACCCGAACCTCGGCCCCTTCGAAATCGCGCTTGAGCACGATGTTGACCGCGCCGCCGATGGCGTATCCGCCATGAAGCGCTGTGGCGCTGTCGCTCAGGATCTCGATGTTCTCCACTGCCGAGATCGGTATGGCGTCGAGATCGATTTCGGAATCGGTAAAGTGGCGCCCGTTGACCAGAAATGCGAACCGTCCGCCCCCGAGGACCAACGGCCGGTAGAAGCCGAAGCTGTTATAATGCAACCGGCCCGCCAATATGTCCCAGAGATTCGCCAGGCCGGACAATTCGATATCCGTCCGGTCGATCACGGTAACCGGACGAGCGGAGTCCGTGGCAAGGCCGGGGATGTGGCTGGCCACCGATAGTTCCCCGCCCGCCGCCTCGACCTGGGGGGAGGCCGCCGAGGTCGCAAGCACGACCATCAAGGCGGCCACCGGGCGGAGTATTGCATTGAGGCGCGGCGGGTTCGCCCCCCTCAAACGGACCGGATTCGGTGCAATTCCCGAAAGTCCCCAGCGCATTATTCGGGCTCTCCGAGTTATGGGAAAAAGGTTTCGGTTCATGTTGTTGGCCACTCCCGATGCCAGCGAACCGGTACAGGTAAAATTCATTGCGATAGCCCTTTTTGGTATGGTTTTGGATTGGAGGATGGTTAACAAATGAGGAAGGAGGAAGCTGAGGAAACTTACAAGTTCTAAGAAACTGAAGCAGGCGTGTATTGGGCATGCAAGGCGAACGAAATGGCCTGTGGCCGGCGCGGTCCTGCTGAACTCCTTGACAGATCGGCGCCGACTCCCTATAGGGGCCTATTGTTACTTTTGGATGCGCAGAGTAGCCAGAAAAAGGTCGGACATGAGAACACCATCTTCGAAAACATCGAGAGGCAGTGATTTCGCCTACCAGGAGCATATCCTGGAAGGCGTTTCCCGCACCTTCGCCCTCACCATTCCTCAGCTTCCGGACCCGCTGCGGGACGTGGTGGGCAATGCCTACCTCCTGTGCCGGATCACCGATACCATCGAAGACGAACCCGCGCTTACGGCTCTCCAGAAACAGGCCTTCTCCGAGCGTTTCGTCGATATCGTCGCCGGTCGTGATGAAGCTGAGCCTTTCGCCCGCGAACTCGGCGCTTTGCTGTCGTCCTCGACCACCGAAAGCGAGCGCGACCTGGTGGCCAACACGGACCGGGTAATCCGGATCACCCGGCGCTTCAGCCCCGCCCAGCGGAGCGCGCTCGAACGCTGTGTCCGGATCATGTCCCGGGGGATGGCCGAGTTTCAGCGGGAGGGGAATCCCGACGGCCTCCATGACCTTCCGCATCTGGACCGTTACTGCTATCATGTCGCCGGAGTGGTCGGCGAGATGCTTACGGAGCTTTTCTGTGACTACTCCCCGGAAATCAAGGAACGGCGGGAAGACCTGCTCGCCCTCTCGGTCTCCTTCGGCCAGGGGTTGCAGATGACCAATATTCTCAAGGACGTGTGGGACGACCGCCGCCGCGGCGCGTGTTGGCTGCCGCGGGATGTCTTCCTTCGGGCCGGATTCGAGTTGGGTTCCCTGCCCGCGGGAAAAGGCCATCCCGGCATGGTCTCGGGATTGCTCGAACTCGTTGGGATCGCCCGCCGCCATCTGGCCAACGCCCTGCGCTTCATCCTGCTCATTCCCAGCCGGGAAACCGGAATCCGACGCCACTGCCTGTGGGCCCTGGGAATGGCAGTTCTCACCCTCCGCCGCATTCACGCGACCCCAAGGTTCAGAGACGGGCAAGAAGTAAAAATCTCGCGCCGGAGCGTGTGGGCGGTCGCCATCGTCACCAGCGCCTTGGCCCGCTCAAATCTCGCCCTCAAGTTTCTCTTCCAGGCCTTCACCCGAAGTCTCCCTTGCGGGGGAGTGGAAATGCCCCTTTTCTCACGTACTTGACAAGAAAGCGAACCAGTATAAGAGCTTGGCTTGATTCGTTGCGAACCGAATCGCGCCAATCAACCGGATATGGAGGAAACCCATGCGAGTAATATTAGCACAGCCACGTGGATTTTGTGCCGGGGTCGAACGCGCCATCGAGATCGTCGAAACGGCGCTGCGACAATACGGGCCCCCGGTATACGTACGCCACGAGATCGTCCACAACAGGCGGGTGGTGGAGAAACTCAAAGCGAAGGGAGCCCGGTTCGTGGAAGAGATCGAACAAATTCCCGATGGAGCCATTACCGTATTCAGCGCCCACGGCGTGTCGCAAAAGGTCGAACAGGATGCGTCACTGCGCAGTCTTCAACCAATTGATGCCACCTGTCCTCTGGTCTCCAAAGTGCACAATGAAGGCCGCCGCTACGCTGCCAGAGGCTACGATATCATCCTCATCGGCCACAAGGACCATCCCGAGGTAGAGGGAACCATGGGACAGATCCCGGGAACGGTGCTCCTGGTCAGCGACCTGGAAGACGTAGAAGCGCTTGAGGTGAGCGATCCCGATAAAGTCGCTTACATCACCCAGACTACTCTGTCGGTTGACGATACGCGCGAGGTGATCTCGGCCCTGCGCCGGCGATTCCCCCTCATCAAGGGACCGGACGTCAAGGACATCTGCTACGCCACCCAGAATCGTCAGGCCGCGGTGCGGGCACTCGCCGCCCAAGTGGACCTGATGCTGGTGGTGGGAGCACAAAACAGCTCGAACTCGAATCGCTTGTGTGAAGTCGGCAAGGACAGCGGCGTGCCGAGCTACCTGATCGATGATCCTGCCAAAATCAA
The DNA here is from genome assembly GCA_964291575.2 of Opitutales bacterium. Lineage (GTDB taxonomy): Bacteria > Verrucomicrobiota > Verrucomicrobiia > Opitutales > UBA2995 > JAABVD01. The sequence goes on from OZ219851.1 coordinate 1,336,784, forward strand.
TCCCGAGTGGCTGATTGGGAAAGAGAGCATCGGCATTACCGCCGGGGCCTCGACCCCCGAGGAATTGGTCCAGGAGTTGATCGAGAAGCTGGGCATGTACGCCGATCTGGAAATCTCGACCATGGACGGCATCGTCGAGAACGTGCATTTCAGTCTTCCCGCGTCCATGCAGTCCTAGATTGCTACCCATAAGCAATGACATTTCCTCCGTCAGCCTATGTCGATGGTTACGCCAAGGCAAAGGCCAGCCTCTCCGACCGGGAATTAGTCGACAACTATATCAGGCACACCGTCATAGGCGATCCCGAACTCGATCAGGTGATGGAGGAACTCGCTTCCATGCCTCCCGGGGACTTGCATCGGTTCATCGGGGCCGGCATTGAGCAGCAGGATGAGGTTCTGCGCACGGCCCCGCAATGCCTGCGCGATTTTTTCAACAATCTTGAAGATCCTCCCTGGCTCGACCGCGAAGCGTTTCGTCCGGGAATTCGCGCCTTTCATGCAAACGTCGACCTCATGCTTACGGCTTTCGTTACGGGAGTGCTGGTGGAAGGTTTTTCGACCCTGATCGCCAAATCCTTTTACCTTACCGGGCGAGTGGCGGCGACGAAGAGGCGACTGCGGCAGAATAACAGGCAACTGTTGGAAATCTTTTACCCCGGCGGCTTGGAAAGAAATGGCGACGGATGGAAACTCTCCACGCGCGTTCGCTTCGTTCATTCTCGCATCAGGCACCTGCTGGCGAATTCCGATGACTGGAATCACGAAGCCTGGGGCACGCCGGTAAGCGCGGCGCACCTGGGCTTTGCCATCTCCGTCTTTTCCCAGCGCCTTTTGGAATACTCCATAGCGGTGGGCGCTAAGTTCAATGAGAAAGAAAAAGAGAGTGTGCTTGCGATATGGCGTTACTCCGGTTTTCTCATGGGGATACCGGAATCCATCCTCTACACCAACGGCGCGGAAGCAAAAAAAATATACCGGATCACCCCTATATGCGAACCTCCGCCGGACGCCCATTCGTCAGCCATGGCCAATGCGTTGATCCAATCCATTCCCGGGATTGCGAATATCACGGATCCGGATGAAAAGGAAAATGTGATAAATTTGGCCTACCGTCTTTCACGAGGTTTTCTGGGAAACCGACTGGCCGATCAATTCCAGTACCCAAAGACCTCTAACATAGGCGTACTGTTTCTTTACCGGATGAAGCAACGCTTTCAGCGATTCCTGAAGGATCCCCAATTGATTCGATCAGGAAATTTCACTCAGCTTCTCCAAATCTCGGTCTACGACGATATTGGAGTGAGCTACAAGATGCCCGATCATTTCCGCCAGTCAAAATCGAGCGACTGGTAAGCGATGCTCAGTGTAGCACAATCCACCCCCGTCCGGTGCCGGCCCGCTTTCGCTAGCGAAAAGCAGGGATTCAGCCGGATGGAGCAAAGGCATTCGCCGTCGACACAATCCATGGCGCCAGGCGCTTGCTCCAGCGAGTTCGCCACCGCTCTCAACCGTTGAAGGCAGTGGCAGCCGCACCTGTGCTATTGGATCGCTACACCTCCGCAGTTCTGCGGTTCCGATGGCTTGTCGTTGGGCTCGCAACCCTGGTCATGCTCGCAATGACGGCCGGTGTTCCCTTCATCACCGTTACCAATGATTACCGTGTTCTCCTCAGCGAAGACAACCCGCAACTCGCCGCTTTCGACGCCATGGAAAACACCTATTCCGCCTCCAATGCGGCGCTGATTGCCATTGCCCCCCGGGATGGTTCGGTGTTCGCGCGCGAGGCGCTTGGGGCGATTGAGGAACTGACCGAAGCCGCCTGGCGCTCGCCCTATTCCAGCCGCGTCAACTCCCTTACCAATTATACTCACAGCGAAGGCTTCGAGGATGAACTGATCGTCGCTCCGCTTGTCGAGGACGCACACGCTCTGAGCGACGAGGATGTGGCGCGAATCGAAAGGATTGCGCTGGATGCGGTCGAAATTGCCGGGCGTCTGGTGGCTCATGACGGGCGCACGGCCGGGGTAGCCATTAATTTCATCCTGCCTGAAAATCACGACCAGGCCGTGATTGAGATTACCGATTATCTCCAGTCAGTCCTTCGCCAGGCCCGTGCCAGTCACCCCGATATCGATTACTACATGACCGGCGATGTCGTAATGAACCGGACATTTGCCGATGTCACGCAGAGCGACCTGCAGACCCTGACGCCCATCGTTTTTCTCATCATCGTAGGCGCCACAATTATCCTGCTTCGTTCGATTCTCAGCGCCTTGGCCATCGTCGCCATACTCGTTTTCGTCGTCAATTCGACCATGGGACTTGCCGGTTGGAAAGGAGTAGTGTTCAGCCCGACCAACGCCGGAGTGCCGATTATTGCCATGGTCATAGCCATCGCGGACTCGATCCACATCGTCACCAGTGTTTTACTGGGTATGAGGCGGGGTATGGAAAAGAGAGAGGCGATCACCGAATCGATACGCATCAATGCCTATCCGGTATTTATCACCTCGGTTACGACGGCGATCGGATTTCTCAGCCTGAATGCCTCGGATTCGCCGCCGTTTCACGTTCTGGGCAATTACGTGGCATTCGGCGTATTGTGCGCCCTCGTCTACTCCATGACGGTCCTCCCCGCATTGCTCTCGATTTTGCCGTTGCGCCCGCGCCGCGCCAAGGCCCGGGGAACCGACTTCTTCGATCGCTTGGCGGACTTCGTCATCGCACGGAGCAAACTCCTGCTTGGGGGGTCTCCCTTGTCGTCGTCGTGCTGATGATCGGCATTCCCCGCATAGAGTTAAGCGACAACATGGCGCAGTACTTCGATGATCGTTACGAGTTCCGCCGCGACACGGATTATGTCATTGATAACCTGACCGGCGTGGACAAGCTGGAATATTCATTGAGTGCAGGACGCGAAGGCGGCATCACCGATCCCGAATATTTGCGCAAGGTCGATGCGTTCGCCGAATGGTACCGACAGCAACCCGAAGTAACTCATGTCCAAGCGTTTTCGGATATTATGAAACGGCTGAACAAAAACATGCACGGGGATGATCCAGCCTTTCTTCGCCTGCCCGATGATCCGGATCTCGCGGCCCAGTACCTCTTGCTCTACGAGCTTTCCCTGCCGTTCGGAAGCGACCTCAACGACCGGATCGACGTCGCCAAATCCGCTACCCGCCTGATCGTCGTGACCAAAAATGCGTGGTCGCGGGAAATACGCGAACTGGATAAGCGCGCCCAGGACTGGCTTCGCCACAACGCGCCTGCTTTTGTTCAGGAAGCATCCGGCCTGAGTGTGGTTTTTGCCCACCTGTCGATGCGCAATATCAAAAGCATGTTACGTGGCACGATCTTGGCCATGGCGCTCATTTCGTTTATTCTGATCTGGATTTTCAAGAGCGTTCGGGTCGGGCTCCTCAGTCTGCTGCCCAATTTTATCCCCGCCATTATGAGCTTCGGCCTTTGGGGCTATCTCGTGGGCCACGTGGGAATTGCTTCCTCCGTGGTCATCGCCGTCGTCTTTGGAATCGTCGTCGACGATACCGTTCATTTTTTGAGCAAATACCTGAAGGCCCGGCGTCAAGGCCTGCCCGCGCCCGAAGCCGTTCGCTCTGCGTTCCAGATGGTGGGGCGCGCTTTATGGACCACCACGGCGGTTTTGTCGGTAGGCTTTCTGGTATTTGCCACTTCGGGATTTGAGGTCAGTTGGGCGCTCGGGCTCTTGGTAACGACCACGATCGTCTTCGCCCTTGTAGCCGATTTTCTTCTCCTTCCCACTCTGTTGATTGCCCTCGACCGGAGAAATTCATGATATACACACGATCCATGCCCTCGTTTTTCCCACTTTGTCTCATCCTGTTGACCTGCCTATGTGCGGGACCTGTTCACCCCGAGAGCGCCACTCCCGAGGAAATGGGATTGAAAATCGCCCAGGACGCCCACGACCGCGAGGAAGGCTTTGGCAACTTTACGGCCCAACAAACCATGGTGCTGCGCAACAAAAACGGGCAGGAGAGCCGGCGTCAGCTCCGGGTAAAGGTTCTGGAAGTCCCCGAGGACGGGGACAAGAGCCTGTTTGTTTTCGATGAGCCGCGGGATGTCAGGGGAACGGCTCTTCTCATTCACGCGCATCGGGAAAGCGCGGACGATCAATGGCTTTATCTACCAGCCCTGAAGCGGGTCAAGCGCATCAGCTCGTCAAATCGGTCCGGCTCCTTCATGGGGAGCGAATTTGCCTATGAGGATCTTACCCCCCAAGCCGTGGAGAAATTTACCTACCGCTACCTGCGCGACGAGCCTTGCGGGGATGGGACCTGCACGGTCTCCGAACGCGTTCCCGTCGATAAGAGGTCCGGTTACAGCCGGCAGGTCGTCTGGCGTGACAAGGACGAACTTCGCGTGTGGAAAGTGGAGTATTACGACCGCAAGAATTCCCACCTGAAGACACTTGCCATGGGAAATTATCAGCAGTACCTGGAACGTTACTGGCGGGCCGGCGAGATGACGATGGAAAATCATTTGACCGGGAAAAGCACGGTTCTGACCTGGACGGATTTTCAGTTCCGCACGGATCTCGATGACCGGGATTTCACCCAAACCGGGTTGAGACGAATTCGTTGATGATACGCCGTTCCGTTCTTTGCTGCGCTCTACCCGGTACCATCTGGATATTTTCCGCGGTTTCCGGGTTCGTTGCAAGCGCCGCAACCGAGATAGAGTACGAGGTTTCCGGACAGTTCAGCATCGAAAGTCAATGGTTTCCGGAAAGCGCCGCTCATCCCGGCCAGCGGGGGCATGCCACCGGGTTTGTCATGGAACCGGAACTCTACTTTGATAGCATTCAGGGTTGGAGTTTCACTTTGGCGCCGTTCTTTCGCTACGACAGCGCAGACCTGGGTCGCACCCATGCCGACCTCCGTGAAGCCTATCTTCTCCTTTTCGGGGACTTCGGCAATGATGAGTGGGAATTGCGCCTGGGCATCGACCGTGTGTTCTGGGGGGTCGCGGAATCGCGCCATCTGGTCGATATCGTCAACCAGATCGATCTCGTCGAGCACCCCTACAAAGAGTTGAAACTGGGCCAACCCATGGGCCATCTCACCTGGTCGGGAAATTGGGGCATGGCGGAATTTTTCGGCCTGACCTATCACCGGCCTCGCACCTTTCCCGGTCGCTCCGGACGCCTGCGTTTACCCCTCGTCGTGGACAATGACCAAGTCTCATATGAGAGCGCGGCCGAGCAGTGGCGCCTGGACCTGGCTGCCCGATACAGCCACAGTTTCGGGCCTTTCGATATAGGAGTAAGCGCATTCGATGGGACCAGCCGGGAGCCTTTCCTGCTGCCGAGCACCGACTTTAGCGGAGCCCCGACCTTGGCTCCGCATTACGAGCAGATCCGCCAGTTCGGTCTGGACACTCAAATGACCGCCGGTTCCTGGCTGTTCAAGCTCGAAGCTATCCAGCGCCTCGATGCCCGGGACCGTCTCGGCCGAAAAGTGGATTATTCTGCTTCCGTTGTTGGTGGTGAATACTCGTTTTATTCCGTATTGGGCTCGACGGTCGATATCGGCCTTCTCGGTGAATGGAATTACGATGGCCGAGACCAGAATGCGACCAATGTCTTTCAAAGGGATCTCTTCCTGGCCGCGCGGTTTGCCTTCAACGACGTCCAGAGCACCGAGATTCTCGCCAGTGTTCTGGGAGACGCGGACAGTACTTCACGCATACTGGCCTTCGAATTGAACCGGCGCCTCTCCGACCTGTGGTCTCTGAACCTGGAGGCAATCGCTTTTCTCGATATCGACCGAACGGATATCGCCTACGAGTTACGACGTGACAGTTTCATCGATCTGAACCTTACTTATAATTTCTAGAGGCGAAAGCGGGGATTATGCGGAACTTGAGACTATTTACCCCATCCGGGCTTATCCTGATCGTTCTTTGCCTGCTTGCCTCTACAGGTGCGGCTGAGGCCGAAACGAAGCGCCAGGGATTCTACCTCGGTTTTGAGTTGGGGTTTGCCAATGCCGACGACGTGAGTTCCATCAATTCAGCGGTAAATCACCCAACGCCATGCGACCTGTTGGTGGGCGGGGACCCCAGCGGCCCGGGATGCGCCGACATGTTTGCAAGACCGCTATCGTCCAACTCGTTTGACTTGGGCGCCGCGTTCTATGGCGGCATCAGTTATGGGTATGCCCTGAACGAATTCAGGGTGGAATTGGAATATTTCAACAGGTCTCAGGGCGGGGCTGCCTCGCCCTGGGAATTGCCTGGCGGGAATGAAGCGCTGCAGAGCAAAACCTCCGAGGTGAGTACGATCCAGCCGCCCTCCGAGAGAATATCGGACTTCCAATCCCGTCAATTTTTCCTGAACGCCTGCTACGACTTTTTAAACGGCTCGCGGTGGACTCCCTACCTGGGAGGGGGAGTTGGTTGGGCCCGCACCAATCTCAACTACCGAGCCAGCTTTTTGCGTAAGACATTAGAACAAGGTTTCCCGCCGGACAAACCCCCTGCGGCCGCCGGCACTCTGAGCCTTCTGGATTCGGATTTCTCCGACACGCTCTTCGGTTATCAGTTGCTGGGCGGCCTCGACTACGCATTGAGGGAAAAGGTATCGGTCGGATTCAAATGGCGCTGGGCTTCTTTCGATGACCTCGAGGGCAACACGGTATGGGACCTCATCAGGAGTCACGAACCGGTCCGGGCCGATGGCGTGACCCCATTTGACAGCTCCCTCACCTTCAGCAATTTGCAATATTGGGCTCTCACCGCGGGGTTGAAGTACGCCTTCTAACCCTCATCCCTCCAGTTGGGTGATGCTGAGCAACTCCTCGACCCGCCTTTCCATGGCCTCCCTCCCGGCCGTTTCCAGACGGTCGCAACTGAAATCTTCTACCGTCAGGCTGGCGGTTGCCGTGGCGTAGAATAGAGCTTTTTTCAAACTGTCCAAGTCCGTCCGGTCAATTGAGGCGAGAAAGCCGATAAAGGATCCGGCAAAGGAATCTCCCGCTCCGGTGGGATCCCGCAGATCGACCACCGGATAGGCGGGTACTTCGAAGAGTCCATCCGGATGAAACAACCAGGCCCCGGCCTCCCCCCTCGTGACAATGGCCATCTTCGGTCCCATTTTGAGGAGTTTCCAGCCCGCTTGGATAACGTTTTGGACTCCCGTCAGTTGAACGACTTCCTCCTCGTTGAGGACAAAGAGGGACAGGCGTTTGATCAGATCGAGTAAAAGGCGCTTTTTCAGGTTGATCCAGAGCTCTATGGTATTGGCAAGGACAAACGGATTCCCCTCCATCTGGTCCAAAACGTGCATTTGCAGTTCGGGAGCGATATTGCCCAGCATGACATATCGGCTCTTTTTATAGGCGTTCGGAATGGTGGGCCGGAAGGATTCAAATACGTTTAACCGGGTCTCCAGCGTCTTTCGGCTACGAAATCCTTCATTGTATTCTCCCGTCCAGGAAAAGGATTTTCCGGTGTGGTCTATCCGCAGCCCTTCCAGTTCCACACCGCGCTTTTCAAACCGCTCGAGATAGGCCAGGTCGAAATCGTTTCCCACCACGCTTACCAATTGGGGGACGGTAAAGTAACTGCAGGCCAGACAAGCGTAGGAGCCTGAGCCCCCCAGGATGTTTTTCCCTGTGGAGAACGGAGTTATAATCGTGTCGAAGGCCACCGAACCTACTATTAATACAGGATTGCTCATAAGGCCAAAATGAAAAAGGAATTAAAAGGCACAAAGGCACAAAGGCACAAAGGCACAAAGGCACAAAGGCACAAAGGCACAAAGGCACAAAGGCACAAAGAACTAGAAAAAATACATTAGCCACTCGGCACTGGCAACTAGTCACTGAATATTGACCGCTGATTTCACGGATGACCACGGATTGAATTTTCAACTGGAATTAACGGAGGGCGGGTTTTCCAACCCGCCAATTCGTAGGGGCGAGGCATGCCTCGCCCACATTCCTGTCGCCTGCAAAACCGTGATCGTGATCGAAAATGAAACATGGATTGAACGAGATGCACAGGAATCAGGAATTTACCTACAAGAACACAGAGGGGACCAAAAGGTTAAAAGCAATAGGGAAAAGGCTGAATTCCTGGGAGCACGGTTATCCTGGCCGCCTTGAACGCTCCCTCCTCCCCGCATGCCAAAGCAACAATTTTTCAAAGGGCCGGGATTTGGATTGAGCTTTGGTAGCATTTGGAGCATCTCTATAAAAACCCCTACTTATCCGATGAAATATATTTTCATAACCGGTGGTGTTGTGTCTTCGCTGGGGAAGGGACTCACTGCCGCAGCGCTCGGGGCACTTCTGGAGCATCGCGGACTTGCCGTGCGCATCCAGAAATTCGACCCGTATCTCAATGTAGACCCCGGCACGATGAGCCCTTTCCAGCATGGGGAGGTCTATGTACTGGACGACGGGGCCGAAACGGATCTGGACCTGGGGCACTACGAACGGTTTACCTCCGGCGAACTGAGCCGGTCCAACAATCTCACTTCGGGCCAGATTTACGAAGCGGTCATCATGAAGGAGCGCCGGGGTGATTACCTCGGTAAAACCGTCCAGGTGATTCCCCATGTAACCGATGTGATCAAGGACCGCATTTATGAATCGGCCAAAGGGGTAGACGTTCTCATCACCGAAATCGGCGGGACCATCGGCGATATAGAAGGCTTGCCTTTTATAGAAGCCCTGCGGCAATTTTGGACGGAAAACGGACGCCGTCAAAACGTGCTTTTCATTCACGTGACCCTGGTGCCTTACCTGGTGGCGGCCGGGGAGTTGAAAACGAAACCCAGCCAGCAGAGTGTGGCAAAACTCCGGGAGATCGGCATACAGCCCGATATTTTGATTTGCCGGGCGGAAATGAGCCTGGGAATGGAGGTCCGGGAGAAACTTGCCATGTTCTGCAACGTTCCGGTCGAGGCCGTGATCGAGGAAAGAGATGTCGAAACCTCGATATACGAACTGCCCCTGATGTTGCAGCAGGAAAAGACGGACGATCTGGTGGTGGAGTACCTCGGGTTGAACGCCCCGGCAAAACCCATGGACGCCTGGATAGACGTGGTGCGCAGGTTGAGGTTCCCGGCCGAGGAAGTGACGGTGGCGGTCGTGGGAAAATATATCGAGCTGCAAGATGCCTACAAATCGGTTTACGAGTCCCTCACCCATGCTGGAATTGCCAACGATGCCCATGTTCACGTGAAGCGAATCGATGCGGAGGATCTGGAAACCGAACACGGAAAGCAGGTCCTGCGGGAAATGGATGGAATCGTGGTTCCGGGTGGTTTCGGCGACCGGGGTACGGAGGGCAAGATTTTTGCAGCTCAATATGCCCGGGAAAACGGGATTCCCTATTTTGGTCTTTGCCTGGGATTGCAGATCGGTGTCATCGAGTTTTCCCGAAATGTGGCCGGTCTACACCGGGCCAATAGCCTGGAGTTCGACGAAAATACCCCTCATCCCGTCATACACCTGATGGAAGACCAGAAGGATGTGACTCAAAAAGGCGCTTCCATGCGTTTGGGAGCCTACACCTGTCAACTCGTCCCCGGCAGCAATAGTTACCGCGCCTACCAGTTCGACACGGTGCGGGAACGCCACCGGCACCGCTATGAATTCAATAACGCCTACCGGGACTTGCTGGAGGAAAAAGGATTCAAAGTTGCCGGTATCAATCCCAGGCTTAATCTGGTCGAAATAATGGAAATCGAATCCCATCCCTGGTTTGTCGGCGTTCAGTTCCATCCCGAGTTCAAATCCAAGCCTTTCCAAGCCCATCCCTTGTTCGCTTCTTTCGTCAGAGCTGCTCTCCAGGTAAAAAAAGCCGCGGTGAAATGCTAAATGCTCCATGATCCGCAAAAACTGTTGTTGATAGCCGGGCCCTGTTCCCTGGAATCGATGGAGACTTGTCGCCCCGTGGCCGAGCGCTTGGCTGAACTCGCCCAAACCTGGCCGGACTTGAACATCGTATTCAAAGGATCCTTCGATAAGGCCAACCGCACCTCCATTGGAGGCGCGCGCGGGACGGGCCTGAAAGAGGGGTTGGCAATTCTGGCCCGAATCAAGGCCCGTTTCGGATTTCCCGTCCTGACCGATTTCCACGAATCCCACCAGGCAGCGGCGGTGTCGGAGGTGGTCGACGTATTGCAGATTCCCGCCCTGTTATGCCGGCAGACCGACCTGCTGCTGGCGGCGGCAAAAAGCGGAAAAGCGGTCAACGTCAAGAAGGGCCAATACACCTCTCCCTCCGACATGACCCACGTGGTGGCCAAGCTGCAACATGGCAAGGCCGCGGAAATTTGGCTCACCGAGAGGGGCTCGACTTTCGGTTACCATAACCTGGTAGTGGACATGCGTGGATTTTCCATAATGCGGCAAACGGGCCATCCGGTTATTTTCGACGCCACCCATAGCGTGCAGTTGCCCAGCGCTGGCCCCGGCCGGAGCGAAGGACAGCGCGAATTTGTCCTCCCGTTGGGGCAAGCCGCTCTAGCCGCCGGGGCAAATGGAATTTTTCTCGAGACACATCCCGCCCCGGATCGCGCCGTTTCCGACGGCCCCAGCATGGTGCCTTTATCGGAGTTGCCCGGAATAGTGGAATCTTTCTTGCAAGTCTGGCGTCTATCCAAATCCTTGGCCGCTGAGAAATAATTTCCGTTTTTCAGAACAATGGAGAAATTTTTGGCCTTGATTCCCGTTCCCTCCATGGGAGCGACCGTCCATGAACTCACCGTGATCGATATTCAGGTGGAAGTGGGAGACCCGGTCGCCAAGGGGCAAACCTGTGCGGAATTCGAAAGCGACAAGTCCGCTTTCGATTTTGAGGCTCCCTGCGACGGGGTTATAAAAAATATTCTGGTGCGGGCCGGAGATATCGTAGAAGCCAATTCCCCCTTTATTGAGATCGAGACGGCCGATGAGACGCAAAAGCATCTGGAGATCAAACGGGAAGCCCGCCAAGCTCCAATCTCCCAAACCTGGACCGGGATGAGGCAGACCGCCCCGGTCAGGCCGATAGCATCTCCGGTTCCCGTCTCCGTCCCTCGGCCCGCCCTGAAGCCGGCCGGGAGGGCGACAAGTATCAAATGGACCCCCAAGGCCCTTCGCATCGCGCGTGAAGCGGGCCTCGACCCCTCGAAGCTTACCGCGATCGATCCAACCGGGCCGGGCGGGCGCGTCTCGGGAGATGACGTGCAAGCCTACATGAATATCCATCCCCAGTTGTTGACCGAGGCTGCGGCCACCGGGGTGGCCGCGGTCGACACCGGCAAACAGACCGTATGTGTTGCCGGTATCGGTTATGCCGTTCCCAGGCGCGTTCGGACCAATGAAGAGATCCTGGAAAGATTTCCCGACAAATCGGCCGACGAGGTCGTAAAGACCACCGGGATTTCGTCCCGATACGTCGCGTCAGAGGGAGAGGACGTCACTACCTACGCTTCGCGGGCAAGCGAGCATGCCCTGGCCAAGGCGGGCATGGACGTTTCCGGAATTGATGGCATTATTCTGGCCACAATAATTCCGGATCAACCCGTTCCCAGCGCCGCCAGCGCGTTGGCCAAACATTTGGGCATTCCCCACGCCCTGGCTTTCGACCTCAACGCAGCTTGTTCCGGATGGCTTTACGCCTTGGAAATCGGGCGCACCTTTATTTTGTCGGGCAGCGCCCGTAAGCTCCTGGTGGTAACGGCCGAATTGTTGTCCCGCATTACCAATTATGAAGACTACAGCACCGCCTTCCTCTTTGGCGATGGAGCCGGGGCCGCTGTTCTCACCGACAGACCGGGCGGGACCCGGCTGCACCGCATGGGCCTCAGTGGCGATGCCACCCAATATGAAGCCATTCAACGATTGGGCGGCGGTGCCAAAAAACCCATAGCCCATTCCGGCTGCGACGTGTCGGACTTCTACCTCAGCATGAACGGGGCCGCCGTTTTCAAATATGCCGTGGTCGCTTTTGCCGACATGATCGAACAGACTTTGCAACGAGAGAACCTTGCCGTCGACGATGTGTCCTGGGTGGTTCCGCATCAAGCCAACGAGCGAATATTGCGGGCAGTTTCAAAGAGGGTGGGCATTCCCTACGAACGTTTCGTCGTAACCATCGGCAAATATGGGAATACCTCCGCCGCCTCGGTTTCCATGGCATTGGGGTGGGCTGCGGAAGAGGGAATCTTCCAGAAAGGGGATAAAATCATCTTTTGTTCCGTGGGAGCGGGTCTCACCTACGCGGGGGGGCTTTTGGTCTGGTAGTTAACCGGCATATCTCCCAAATCTTCTACTATTTGCGGGTCAAGGAATTGGTTGGCCAGAGCCAAGGCGGAAACGGCCGCCGTTTCAGAGCGCAGGATGTGATGGCCCAGGGAAACGCCTACGGCTCCGCTATTTTGCAGAAGTTTGTACTCCTTGGTGGAAAAATCTCCCTCCGGTCCAATGATCAATGCGCAGGTTGACGGACCGGGCTCGAGGTTTTGCCAGGGGGTGGTCCTTCCCTGCAGACTGGCCACCAGGGTCAAATCAAAGTCGAGGGATGCGACAAAGCGTTCCACCGGAACCGGGGCGGATAGATGCGGAAGCCACCCGTTTCCGCTTTGCTTGCAGCCTTCGATACACTGTTGCTTCCATTTGTTCAATTTTCGGGGCATGTCCTTCAACCGAACCTGGATTCTCCGGGAAATGAGAGGCTGAATCCTGAAGGCGCCCAGCTCCGTGGCCCGGCGCACGATGGAGTCCATGGTTTTTCCCTTGGTCACGGCCTGGGCCAGGGTGATTTTCACCCCCTTCCGGACCAGCTTGACGCAACTCAGTTTTTTCAGGCGGGAATTCCGGTGGTCGGCGTCCGCAATCCGGCAGGCGCATTCCAGTCCCTTCCCGTCGAAGACGATGACCACATCCCCGGCACGGGCGCGGTTGGTTGTCACCAGATGGCGCGATTCAAAAGCATCGAGCTGGAAGGTTTCCCCTTCCGTGGCCAGGGAAGGGCAATAAGTACGGAAACGGGGCATGTCATACCCTGGCTTCGTTTCACCCCCGATGTCCAGCCCAGCCATGGCCTGTTAATCCGCTGAGATTGATTTTCACCAAAAGCAAAGAAGCTCCGCTTTCACGGAGCTTCCCTTGCTTAACAAACTACAAACTAGACTGAAACTATGAACTTTACTCCAAAATAGCCTATGGGCTATGTAAAGTATGACGAGAAACCTTCGCGTTCGTTCAAAATTTTTCAGATATCTATCAAAAAAATTGCGATCAAATGTATAAGACGTTGGTCCAAAGAACCTTAAGGCCTAATATTTTGGGATGACTCAATGAGGATTACCGGCGGAAAAGCGAGGGGAATAAAATTGGATGCTCCCAGGGACAGGCAAACCCGGCCGGCCACCGACAGTTCACGGGAAGCCCTCTTCTCCTCCTTGGGGGAATTATCTCCCGAAATGCGCTTTCTCGACCTCTTCGCCGGAACCGGATCGTATGGACTGGAAGCATGGAGTCGCGGTAGCCGGGGGGGAGTTTTCGTGGAAAAGAACCGTTCGTTGATGCCGTACCTGAAAGCAAATATCAAGCGCGTGGGAAAATCGACCGGAACTTCCCCATCGAGAATCATCGTCGTTCAACGCGACGTTTTTAAATGGCAGCCTTCCGATTGCAATCCGTTCGACCTGATTTTTTGCGATCCCCCCTACGACAGGTTGAAGGACTGGGCGGAACCCTTATTCGCATTGATGGGGCAATTGCTTTCCCTCCCGGGATGCATCGTCCTGGAACAGCCGGCCGACATGCAAATTTGCCCACCGGGGTTTGAACGGGTCAAGCGGTTGGGCGGGAAAAGGCCTCGATCGCCCTCGCTGACCATTTGGAAACCGGCTCGATAGCTGATTTCAGGTCGCCGCATAACCCTGGCGGCGGCGAACCGGGTCACAACATTGTCCCTTAAATCGAACTTCAAATTCAAGCTCGGCAAAACTTTCGTGTAATAAAGATCCCTTCGGCAAACAGTTCGAGGGCATCATTCGGCCTCAATTGAAGCGTGGCCGAAACGCCATAATCTTCGTTGTTCTGATTCCTCGCGTCCGCCCTCACTTCTTCCTGATAGATAAAATCGGTTCCGCCCAGGCCGGGGGGCTGTCATCTCCATCCACAAACTGGCGGGATAGCTGCGCATCTCAAACCTCTCGAGTTCTACCATGGATCCTTCGGTTCCCTCTCGAGCGCCCACCTCGGGCTGACCCGTAACCATTTCAGTCTCCTCCTTTGTTTCGGGTTCGGTAAATTGAGTTGCCGTGTCTATTGACGGAATCGCCACCCGGGTTACGGCAAAGGCTCCGGATTCCACATCCTGCTTGAAGACCAGAGGCGTTCCTTCAAGCATGCGCCCAAGCGCTTCGCTCGGTAACAACATCCCGGTAACTTCCTTAGTCCGAACTCCCTTCACCCTCTCGGGATCAAAGACGATGCCCGCCTTGGCCTGTCTGGCGAATTCCTTGAGCGTCAGGCCGGCATCATTCGCCTCCATATCAAAAGACTGCATTTCCAAGGCCATTAATCCAGCGGAGCACATAAGGAGAAGAGCCGCTGTGATGGATAGCCTTTCCCAATAGCCATGTACCGAAACAAACATGTAGTGAAGAGCGTTTTCGCGACCAAACTTTGCGCTCCTACCCGATAATGCGTTTCGTGGGCAGCAAGAAATAAAAGGTCACTGGGCGGACCGCAGAACGATCTCCCGACTCCCCTGCCATTCGGTTTCCATGCCGAAACTGGATTCCATCAAACGAACGAATCCTTCCACATTGTCGGACCAGAAAGAGGTGCTCAGGCTGACCGTATTGAGAGATGGGTCCCCAATCACCACTTGAACTGGATTGCAGCGGTTGAATGCGTCCACAATCTCCCCCAGGGGCGCCGCATCGAAATCAAGTAGTCGAGGCTGCCAACGGGTAGCTTCCTCTATCTCCGGTTCGCTCAAAGTTATCACTTCGACCTGAGGGGTTTCGCTCCGCAGGTGGACAATCGCTTTTTGGCCCGTTTCCACCAAAGATCCTGCAGGCAATTCGTCTCGATCGGAAGGTGAGGTGGTCGGCGCAACACTGACCATTCCCCGCGTGACGAGGACATCGACTTCATCATCGGACAGTTTCACGTTGAAAATAGTGCCCACCGCTCGGACATCGACTCCGGCCGCGTATACGATGAAGGGTCGATTCGGGTCCTCGGCCACTTCGAAGTTGGCCTCTCCCTTTTTGAGGTAAACAAGCCTCGTATCGGCCGGATAGGCTACTTCCAACTTGGCCCCGCGATTGATTTCCACTCTGGAACCATCCTCCAGGGCCCGCTGCTCGATGCGTGCCATCAGCTCTATGGAAGGGTTGAATTCGGGGCCTTCCGGTTCGGTAACGGGCCAGAGGAAAAATACCGTCAAGGCCAGGACCACAGGGATGGGGAGGGCGGCAAACCATGGTATGAACCTGAATTTGGCAATTTTTTTGGGAGGAAGGCCGATGTCCGGCGCCAACAGGTCTGGATTGACCTGAGCATAATGGGTTGTTTGCAGCCCGGCCAAGCGGTCGAATTCCTCCCAGCCCCATTGATATAAGGCCATGGCTTCGCGATGGCAGGGATCTTGGGCCAACCATTCGGTGTAGTCGTCCTGCTCTTGTGGCGTCAATCCCCGGTCGATGCGGAGCATCCAATCGGCGGCCATCTGCTCGATATGTGATAGTTCAGGGTTATCTGATGGTGAATCTTTCATTTTTTTAAAAGTGTCAGGTAGCCATGTTGGTGAAAGTAGGCTATGCACTTGCGCAATCCAATACTGCCTTGCGCCTCAACGGTACGCACCGAGATCCCCAGTTTTTCGGCTACTTCCTTTTGGGATAGGCCATAAATCTTGCGCAGAGTCATGACTTGGCGGCAACGATCGGGCAGGGATTGGATGGCATGGATCAAAATCTGCAATTCTTCTTTGAGAACCATCGCCTCGAGCGGGTTGTTCACTTCATCCAGGATGTTGAAGGATTCGACCTGCGAAGTGCCTTGGGGCCACTCGTACTGGAGGTGGCGCAATTGATTTAACGCCAGATTCTTGGCAACCACGAACAGGTAGGCCCTTGGATTAACGATCGGCCCCGAGCCATAGGCCTTGAGCAAGCGTGAAAATGCCTCCTGAACCAGATCGTCGACATCCTCGACCTTGGGGAAACGGCAATCTAGCCAATTTCGTAGATCCTCCTCGTGAGGCAGCACCTCATCTACAAACCACCGTGCCGGTTCTGCTTCCTTATCTTTCATTGAGAAGAATATGCACTGGAATTGTAACTCCTGTACTAGATCAACACCTGAGATTTGAAAATCACCTAAGAAATTTTGAAAAAATGGTATTCAAGGATCAGAGCCTTGGCTGGAATAGCGGAAAAAATTTTGGGCTGCCGGCGGGCTTCGGAAGGAAAAGATCTCAATTCAATGGACCTTTTTGGTTACTTGTGACATTGGCGCATTTTCCGGCGGGAATATTTTTACGCCTTAACCCAAGTTCGACAATTCAGCGGCATGTATTCAGTGTTCATGTGGGTTAGAAGCTAAAATGAGGCGGTTTTCTCCACTACGTTTTCCATGATTTTCGGCCCGCTGACAGACAGGAAAACCGTGTAAAAATCAACCTGTTGGTGCCCCCGCTGGGAATCGAACCCAGATCAGCGGTTTAGGAAACCGCGGTTCTATCCATTGAACTACAGGGACAGGGTTGCAATGCCCTAAGAATAAGGAATCTCGAAGGCCGGATTTCAAGGGTATATGGCATATTAGGCAAGGTTGTCCGGATTCTGTCCGTCAACCCTCCGAGCCGCAATTGGCCCAATCGCGGGATTATGCCCGAATTTTTGGCTTGCTTCGGAGGTGGATTCAATTTTGCTACCCACCTCTTATGACTAATGATACCAAACCGAATCGATCCTGGAATCCGATGGATCTCGATTTCAGGGATGACGAGATCTTGTCCCGTTACGTAACCGAAACCGGCAAGATTTTGCCCCGGCGCGTCACCAGGCTTTCGGCCAGGCAACAACGTCATATTACCAAGGTCATTAAACGCGCCCGCAACATGCTTCTCATGAAGTAAGGCTTTGGCCGATTCGAGGGGCCGATCCCCATGGCCCGTATCCTTCACTCCGAACCCGCACACCTCGATCTGCTTGCCCGTCACCTGGCCGCGGGTGGCATTGCGGCGGCCCCGACGGAAACCGTTTATGGATTGGCGGGCAATGCCCTGGACCCCGTCGCGGTAACCAAAATATTTGCGGTGAAGGGGCGGCCCCGGCGGAATCCCCTGATCGTGCATGTGTTGGACTGGGAGGGAGTGGAGGCCATTGCCGATGTCACGGACCTGGATCACCTGGCCGGAGAACGCTTCTGGCCCGGACCGCTTACCTTGATTCTCAACAAGAAATCCGCCATCCCGGCCTCGGTCACGGCGGGCCTCGATACGGTGGCGGTAAGGATGCCGTCCCATCCCCTGTTCCGCGCCCTGCTTCGGCGGTGTTCCTTCCCCTTGGCCGCTCCCAGCGCCAATCCATTCGGTTACATCAGTCCAACCAGGCCGGAGCACGTGGAGACGGCTCTGGGCCCATCCATCGACTACATCTTGGACGGAGGTCCCTGCCAAGGCGGCATCGAGTCCACCATTGTGTCGCTGCTCGATCCGGATGAACCGAAACTCCTCCGTCAGGGCGCCATCGCGCTGGAAACCCTGGAGGATAAAATCGGTAAATCCATCCACCTGTCCACGGATGCTCCCGTGCGAGATCCCGCCCGCGGGCTCCTCTCCCCGGGCTGATGGAGCGGCACTACAGCCCGCACACCCTCCTGCGGACCTTCCGGGGCTGCCTGCCGAAAACGGGCAAAGGGGATGCCATCGTCTTTCTCAACGCGGCCAGTTGCGGCGGCGAGCACCATTTCGCCTTGTCGCCCGACGGCCGATTGGAAGAGGTGGCCCGTAACTTGTACGACCGGTTGTATCGTCTCGACCGGAAAGGGTACGCGACCCTCTACCTGGAGGTTCCGGAAGGGGATGGACTGGCCGCCGCCATTCGGGACCGCATGCGCCGGGCTTCAGCTTCGCCCTAATTCAGTTTTTCGGCCAGTTCGCGGGCAGGCGACTGCCGGGTATAGTAGTGCCGGTATTTGTAGTTCTGGTAAGAATAATAATATCCCGAGACCGAAAGCTTCATATTGTTCAGGACCGCGCCGAGAACCGGGACGTTGGCCTCCAACAGCCGCCGTACGTTCGCCGCAATGATCTTTCTTTTTACGGCATTGAATTTGATGGTGTAGAGCGCCCCATCCACCAGGGGCAGGATGATGAGTGAATCGCTGACGGCGGAAACGGGTGGCGTATCGAGGATGATGCGGGAGTAGCGTTCCCTGGCCTCCCGGAGTAATTGCTCAAATCGCTCCGAACTGAGGATCTGGGAAGGGTTGCCGACCCTCTTGCCAGTGGGGATCAGGTGCAATCCCGTCTGGTCTTCCCGGTGCACCACCTGGTCGAAATTTGCCTTTTCAAAGCAGTAGTCAACCACCCCGGGGGCGTTCTTGATTCCGAGCAGATGGGGGAGGTTGGACAAGCGCAAGTCACAGTCGATAAGGAGGGTTTTGTCCCCGTGGGCGGAGAAGGTTAAGGCAAGGTTGGATGAGAGGAACGATTTGCCTTCTCCGGGAATGGTCGAGGTGACGAGTAGACACTGGGCATTCTTGCCTTCTCTTTTCAGCATCAGGCTGGAATACAAGGAGAGGAAGCGCTCGAAAGCATCGCTCTCCAAGCCTGAGGCGGCCAATTTGGCTTTTTCCGTGGACGACAGGTTCCTGATTTCGGAGATGGCCCCCAGAAGGGGCAGCCCCACCACCTGTTCAATCTCGGAAGCGCTTTTCAGCCGGTCGTCCAGATGGGCGATAACCAGGGCTACACCCACGCCCAGGATCACACCGCCAAAAATTCCGCCACTGAAGAATAGGAAATAGTTGGGCCAATAGGGCTTTTCGGCCATGACGGCCCGGTCCAGGGAGCGGACGTTGGGGTTGTCCAGACTGGAGCTGATGTTTGTTTCCCTCATCCGCTCCACCAGACGCTGGTAGATGACGGTGTTGACCTCGGCTTCGCGCTGCATGGTTTCGTAATCGACACTGAGCCGGTCGATGCTCATGAGCAGGTCTTCCTGCTGCTTTACGGTAGCCTGGGCCTCATCATGGCGCGCTTTGGCCCGCAGCAGATCGGAATATATTTTGTCTACTTCGGCCTGGATTGCGGTGCGGAGTTCATCCCCGACTTCCTCCAGGGACCGGAGCAGGGAAATCATGGTCGGATGCTTATTCCGGTAGCGCTTGGAGAGGGCGGCGACTTCTACCTTGCGCGTGGAAAAATCCGCATTCAACTGCTGCACCAAGGGGCCATCGGAAATAAAACTCAGCTCCATGAGGTCCTTGTCCTTTTCACGGTAAGTCCGGATCAAATTCCACTGGAACTGAACTTCGTATAAAGCGGTTTCCGCCTCGGCGCTTTTCAGATTGAGGACGCTCAATTTCTCATTCTCGATGGCAGATCTTTCATCGAATGAAACGGTTTCATGCTCCTCTCGATACTCTTGCAGCTTGAACTCCAGCTCTTCGAGTTTCTTGCGTTGCTGATCGGCCCTGATCTGTAAGTCTTCAACCGCTTTGAGGGATGCCTCCAATTGTTTGCGTTGATTGAAGCCGATGTATTCGTCCATGAACAGATTGGTCGTTGTGGCGGCAATCTCCGGGTCCGGGTGGGTGTATTCGATGGCAATTATGCGGCTCAGGCGCTGGGGAAAGATGCTTCGATTCCGGTAGAGGACGAGGGGAAGGGATACCTCGGAGGGGTCCATTCCTTTGAGGTAGGGCTTGAGAAATCGGGCTCTTCCATCTCCTTTGAACCTGGCTGCCACCTGTTCGATGATACTTTGGCTTTCCAGGATTTTGACTTCGGTGTTGAAGTCTTCCATCCCCCGCAGTTCCTGGCTTTCCACCTCCTCGAACTTCACCACTGTATTGGCTTCACGTTTAACCTCTACCGTTCCTACCGATTTGTAGAGAGGGGTTTGGTAGAGGACGGTCAGGGTAGTAGAAAGAAGGACGAGCAAAAAAATGGCCAATACCCACCAGATGCGCTCGCGAATTATCAGCAGGTGGCCTTGGAAACTGCCTTGCCGCCCCTTTTCCTCCTCTTTGCCGTAGCCATAACCTTGGAGATAGGGGTAACCGGGATTGTAGCGGGAAGGGTAGGGGCCCTCCGGTTCATTCTGCCGTGCCTTGGGATCCCTCACCTTTAAAATACGCGTTCCGGTATGAAGATCACATCGTCCTTTTGCAGGTCCCAGCGCATGGCGTCGTCACCCGCGATTAATTTGCCGGTATCGATGGTGAAGGTCTCTGTTTTCCCGTTGAGCAAGGTGCGGGTGAGGGTAACTTTCCGCTTGTCGGCCAGCCGGTTGAATCCTCCTGCCAATGAAATGGCTTCCAGAAGAACCATTTCCTCCTCGGGAGGGAAAACCACAATGCCGGGGTTGTTCACCTGACCGATTACGTTTACGCGTCGAAGGGCATAGTCCACGATGGTGACGTTGATTTGGGGGTTCACCAGGTAATCCCGGTTGTAAAGTTCCGTTATCAACCGCTCTGCATCGAAGATGGATTTACCGCCAATATAGATTTTTCCGATCAGGGGCAGCAGGATGCTTCCATCCTGAGCGACGCGCACCTCCCGGAACAAATCCGGTTCCTGAAAGACTTCCACCCGCAGAAGATCGGATGGATTGAGCCGGTAATTGCCCGCCTTATCGGATATTTCCCCGGCTGCATGGGGGACTGCGGCAAAAAACAGGGCGGCGGACAGGAAGGCACTTACACGGTTTTGCATCTTGGGTTTCAAATTAAGAGGCGGCCTCGATCCGCCTCCGTCTTCAATAGCGCAAATTGCCCGAGAGATTGACCAGGCTGCTATCAAAGTCCGCGCTCTTGAAATTGCTGTTATTGTTGTAGACCACATAGGCGAGGCTGATAGCCGAGTGCACGTTCGGGGTGTAGGCGAGGCCCACCTGTCCAAAAAATGCCTCGTCCTCTCTGCCGGTAAAGTATCGGTCGTCCGCATACCGGATATTGGCAAATCCCGAATATTCCTCGTTGAATCCGGTTCTTGCGGAAACACTCATATTGCTCGACTCAATAGAGGCCCCAAATGCATCCGAGCGAAAATCCCGGGAAATCCGTAGCGTCCCGGTGGTCTTTGCCGTGGCGGCCCAGACAACCCGGCCGTCCACGGCAAACATTTCCTCCAGTGATCTCCCGGCAACGACGGATTCGCGATTCTGGATACCCACTTTGATTTCTCCGCTCGTCTTGGAGCCGATCCGCCCACGGACCCCGATGTTGAAGAAGTGGTCCTGGTAGGAGGCAGGTTCCTGCGGTCCGTCCAGCTCCAAGATGTCCGGAAAATTGTAATCGCGGCTGAAGGAAGTGTGACGGTAGCGATAACCGACGCTCATGTCCAATTTGGGGGAATTTTGCCAGTAATAATCCAGCGGTATGGTGTAGGACTCCCGGTCGTGGAGGTTTTTCGCTTCGTAATCGACATTGTCCGTTCCGAGGCTCGCGGCCAGAGAGGACTTCGCGCTCATTTCCCAATCGGACCTGACCATGCCGTGAAACCGGTTCCTTCGTGCAATGTCTCCTACCACATTGTTGGAGGCATCGTTTTGGGAGTGCTCCCGAAAACTCATGGAGTAATTGACCCGAGCCTTGGGCCACTTGGAATGGCCTTGAATTGCGGCCTTTACATTGTCGCGGTCCAGGGAATCGGTTTCAAAGTAATGAACGAAGTCGTGCGTGTATACGATGTTGGCGTAGGCATTGGAAGTCGTTCCCCCCACGTTCAGCTCCACCCCGGGTGAAAAAACAACTATGGTGTCGCCTCTCTCATTGGCGCTATCGAGGAAAATATTATCGTGATACTGGATAGCTCCTCCCAATCGGGCAATGATGCTGCCGTTGTCTCCAAGCGCCATCATGGGAGAGGCATGGCAGGCAGTGATGGGGCAGAGGACCGCCATGACGATGGGGAAGCAGGTTTTGCAAGTCATATTCCAGGATTGGCGTCAGTCGGAACGTCCGCGGGAGGTCCTGCAAGTAACCAGCATTAATTATTCCATTAACCTTCGGGAACACCTGCTATCTCGATTATATGGTTGGCCCGGCGGGATGCCGCGCCCTATATGTTGACCCCTTTCCGCCTGAGC
This sequence comes from Opitutales bacterium, assembly GCA_964291575.2. Classification (GTDB taxonomy): domain Bacteria; phylum Verrucomicrobiota; class Verrucomicrobiia; order Opitutales; family UBA2995; genus JAABVD01. Next base: position 1,359,117 of record OZ219851.1, read on the forward strand.
CAGGCCATTCCGGCAATTCGGAACGCAATTGAAGATGGCCGGGTATCCGGGCTGGAGAAACCCTATACGATGCGATTGAGACCAAAACATATTCCGGGAATTTTAGCGGGACTGGCCCTCTTCCTTTGGCTGGGCGCTTCCGGTGGGTTGTATTTTTTTATTCAGTACTCCAAAGGCTATGAAGCCATTCGCTATACCGATGTGGCTTTCCCGTGGAATTGGAGCCGGATTCGACCCAAGTGGGGCGACTACTTTATAGAAAGAGGCCTTCGACACCTAGAGGCCAGGGAGTGGAACCAAGCTTTTTATTATATCCGGTTAGGGGTGGCAAAATCTCCGGGAAACCTGGAAGGCCGGTTGGCCATGGCCGATATGTTGTTTCAGGCCAATGAAGTGGTTCGGGCCGTGCAAGTGTTGGAAGCGGGCCTGGAATACGCGGCCCGGAATGAGGCTTTCTGGGAGAAGATGATTCGCTATCTCGAATACTACCAGGCGGACCGCGTCATCATCCGGATTTTGGAAAAAGGGCTGGATGAAAACCTGGTGCCCGATTCCGGTCTGTCCGCAGCCCGATCCGCCTTGGCCATAACCTATTATTACCAGGCCGAATACGCCAAGGCCGGGGAAGTCATCGGGCGCGCCCCATCCATTTCAAACCGCGTCCTGCGCAGCCGGATCCATTTTGAACAAGGCTTGGAAGAACTCGCCCTGGCGGAGCTCGAGGCCCTCCACACCGCCTATCCGAACCATCGCCAGGTCGTAACTCGCCTCACCTGGCTTTATCGGCAATTGGGCGAGGATGACAAAGCTTTGGACCTGGCCCGTCAAACCTACTTGAGCAACCCCTACTCCGTCGGGACCGCGGTAAACTACTTTGGCGTCCTTGGCCCCGAGGCAAATCCCGAGATTGAGCGGTTCCTCGAACGCGTCCCCCAAATTTACCAGGACGAGGATTCCCTGTTCGAACTCCTGAACTATCTCGCCGAGGCGGGAGAACCTGCCCTCCAATCCACCATCATGGAACGGGCGGAAAACTCAACCACACGGGCCCCCATGAGGTGGTTCCTCGCTCTCGAAGCCCGTATCAACGCCGGACAGCACGAGGCTGCCAGCGCCATGCTGGCCCAACCCCCCGAGGCCGTCAACCTGATGATTCCCCTGCACAACATTCTCTTCCACAGCCTGTCCTTGACCAACGCCTATGCCTTGGGGGTGGATGATGAGGGCGATGTAGCCCTGAAGGAACTGGTTTCAGCAGGATACATCCGGCCATACGCCCTGTTGCGGATTTGCCAAAAATTGCTCGACCTCGGCCGCCCTGATCGGGCCAGAGACATCACTGAATTCCTATTGAAGCAAAATCCGGGAAACCAACCCGCCCTGGTTTACCGGATTCAAGCCGACTTGATGCTTGGCGACACCCGGGCCGTATTGTCGCAGAGCAAGGGAATGGTGGACCGCAAAACCCTTCCCTTCAAGTTGAAGCGGGAGATCGTGCGGCATCTGGGCTCCGATGATAATACCTTTGTGGCCGAGGCCGGGGAACGGATAACGCAGATTTTGGATTCCCTCACACCCGCCAAACGAGTTGAACTCCTGGAAAGCCTCTAGTGTGGCCTCCTTGGCGTGCTTCGCGAGAGTCAATTCATGGGTTCATGCTCATATCTCTGTGACTATCGATCACGATCAAGATCACGATCATGAAAAACCCCTTCTCCCGCGACCTAATTCCTAATCCCTAATTGGCGCCAACGGCGCCTGTTAATCCCCATCGGCCGGAGTCAGGCGCACTTTGGCGGAGATAAGACGTTTTTCATCCACTTCGATGGCTTCGATTTCCAAATTTTCTACGGCGACCTTCTGCCCTGCCTCCGGAATTTTTCCCAAAACGGAAGTCATTAATCCGCCGATGGTGGAGACTTCCTCCTCCTCGATGCCGATCCCCAGCCGGTCCTCGATCTCATGCAGGGGAGTCAATCCATCCACCATGAACACGTCCTGCTGCAGTTCCTCGATTTGCTCCTCTTCGAAATCGAATTCATCCTGAATATTGCCCACCAGTTCCTCCACGATGTTTTCCAGGGTCACCACTCCCACCGTTCCGCCGAACTCGTCACGCACCAGGGCCATGTGCAGCTTTTCCCCCATCAACTGCTGCAATACACCCTCGAGGGTTTCATCCGGACCGGTGTAAACGACCGGCCGGGCCATTTTCCTGAAATCGATCCGCCGGCCGGAAAGATCGCTGCGGAAGATATCCTTGATGTGAACGATGCCCACACAATTGTCCAAATCCCCCTCGCAAAGGGGAAATCGGGTATGGCCGGTGCGCTTGGCCAAGGCCATGTTGAAGTCGTTGCTGTTGGAAATGTCGAAGAACTGGATCTTATTGCGGGGCAACATGACGTCCTGAACCACCAGGTCCCTCATGGATATGACGTTTTTGAGCATTTTTTGGGAAAACACCGGGACCTGCGAATCCTCTTTCAAGTTCTCGATTTGCACTCCCATGTCCAAGAGGTTGAGGCCATTTCGCGGATCGATGTTCAGCCATCGGAGGAGGGCGCGGGAAGCCCAATCCATGAGTTCCAGCAGGGGATAGGCCAGCACCTGGCAGGCTCGAACAACCCAAACCGAATTTCGCAAGGTCTGCACGGGATGGCGCAAGGCCACCGCGCGCGGCGCCAGTTCACCGATTACGTAGCGAAGGGCGATTGCCAACAGGAAGGAGGCGCCCAGCAGCAACCACCACATCCCCGTTTTCTCGGCCAATCCCAGCCAGGTGGCGGCGGCTTGAAAGCAGGCGAAGATGAGCAGACCCAGGCCCAGGGTGCAAAGGGCGATGCCCATCCTTAAAAACCGAAAGGTGCGATCGACCCGGTTCAAGAGGTGGTCGATCCCCCTTTGGCGCTCCAATTCCTCCAGAAGGTCCGGATTGAAATGGCTGAACCGAAGTTTGATCAGGCTGAACTCACACGCTACGAAAACGGCATTGAGCAATACCAGGACCCCCGCCGCAACTGTCAGCAGGGCCCAATACCCATAAACTGCACTCACCGATACCCGTTCACCAAAAAAAATTCAGGAGAGCCCCAGCACATTTTGAAGCTCCCGGCACAACCGCACATTCTCGGCTTTTCTGCCCACTGATATCCGCACGTGTTCGGGCAACCCGTAGGGCCCCATCGGACGCACTATGACGCCGACTTTTTGCAATTTACGGAACACCTCCAAACCGTTTCCCACTTTAATGAGCATGAAATTACCATGACTGGGAACATAGTCGAGCTTGAAATTTTGACAAAAATCGGATAAATCCCGCAAACCGGCTCGGTTTACCTCCCGGCTTCGTTGAACGAAACGGTGATCGTCCAAAGCGGCCACGGCAGCGACCTGGGCCAGGGAGTTGGCATTGAACGGGGCGCGGACCCTGTTCAGCAGGGAGGCGCAATCGGCCCCGCAGTAGCCGTAACCCAGGCGAAAACCGGCCAATCCGTAAATTTTGGAAAAGGTGCGGAAACAGATGATCTTCCTTCCCTCGGCGATGAGCGGGCGCAGGTCGACCGGATCGTCCAGGTACTCGCAATAGGCTTCATCCAACGCGAAAATCACGTGGTCGGGCAGGGACCGGGCAAAGGCGACCACCTCGGCCGGCTCGTTCATCGTCCCGGTAGGATTATTGGGACTCGGAAGAAACACCAATTTGGTCTTCTCCGTTACCGCTTCTCCCATGGCTTCCAGATGGTGGGTGAAATTCCGGAGAGGCACTTCCACCGGCGTCGCCCCGAACAACAACGAAACCAGTTTGTAGACGATGAACGCTTTCTCGCCCATGACCACCTCGTCCCCCGGCAGCAAGAAAGCGTGTCCGACCAGTTCGATAACCTCGTTGGAACCGTTTCCGAATACGAACTGATCGGCTGACAAACCCATTTTTTCGGCCAGTTTTTGGCGCAGCAAGTAACAGCCGCCGTCCGGGTAGAGGTGGGCCTGATTGAGGAAATCCCGCACCGCGGCGAGCGCTTTGGGGGAAGGGCCCAGAGGATTTTCATTGGAGGCCAGTTTTATGGTCTCCTGCGGGTCCAGCCCAAATTCCCGAGCCACCACATCGATGGGCCGGCCCGGTTCATAGACGGGCTGCCGGTGGACCGAGGGGACGGCCAGATCCGCATAAGTTGGTTTTGCCGCTGGCATGATCAATAAATGGACGAAGGCGAGAAGGGATCAAGCGCCGATTTTTTGCAAGGTTGCAATATTCTCGATGTGGCGGGTCTGCGGAAACAAATCGATAGGTTGCAACCGGCATATGCGGTAGCCGGACTGTTGGAATGCGCCCAGATCCCGCATTTGGGTGGCCGGATGGCAACTGACGTAGATCACCCGGGCCGGACCAAAGGCGAAGAGCTGTTTGAGAAACCCCGGGCTGCAGCCCTTGCGGGGCGGGTCTATCACCACGACCGTCTCTCCGGCGGGAAAATCCACCCGGTGGAAGATTTGCGCCGCATCCCCCACCTGGAATTTGCATTCCTGCAATCCGTTCAACTGGGCATTTTTGCGCGCATGAGCGACTGCTTTTTCGCTTATCTCCACTCCCACCGCGCCCTCGAAGTGCCGCCCCACGGACAGGGCGAACAATCCGGACCCGCAATAGGCGTCGATCAGGTAACGCAGGCCCTGGCCCCGGGCCTGCCGGGAAACGTGTTCGATCAGTTGCGGCAGCAACACGGGGTTGTTCTGGAAAAACTCACTCGCCTTGAAACGGAATCTCAAATTTCCCACCGCTTCCGTGACGATGGCCCGGTGATCCGTTGCCACCCCTTCTTCGGATTCTCTCAACAACAGGGTGGCGCCATTCTTATAAAGCCCGGAATTCGCCAGAACCGTTTTCCGCACCTCGGGCAATGCAGCGTTTATTTTCTCCGTAGCGATGGGGCATTGCTCCACGTCCACCAACCGGCTGCGCCGACCCACCTGGAGAAATCCGATTTTCAATTCCCGTCCTCGGCGCGGCTTTTGAAAATGGGGCGTCAGTTTGGACCGGTAGCCATAGGTGCGGGGCGAGTGGATGGCGGCCTCGACTCGATGTGTTCCTTTCAATGCCTCATCCGCCAACTCCTGCACCTGGCGGGTTTTGCGCCTCAATTGTTGTTCATAGGCCAAATGCTGATACTGGCACCCCCCGCATTTCCCGAATAACTTGCAGGCGGGGCGCACCCGATCAGGCGAGGGGCGCAAAACTTCTATCAGGTCCGCATCCGAGTAATCGGCCCGGTTGCGGTAAACCCGTGCCCGGATGCGTTCGCCCGGCAAGGAAAAGGGCACCCTTACCGGCCAACCATCGAACCGGCCGACCCCCTGACCCAGGTGGGTGAGGTTTTCGATCTCCAGCTCGATTTCCTGATGGTAGGAAAACCTTTCCTGGGGAAGTCCTCTGGGTGGGCCGGCCATAAAATGCTTTTAACCCCATTAGTGAAGTCCTACCCTCCGCCCTGATCAATATCGGATTGCCCGACCATGCCCCTGACCGAGATCGACAGCCTCCATAACCCGCGGATCAAGCTTGTAAAGGGCCTCATGCGAAAACGGCGCCGCGACCAACTGGGGCTCTTTCTGCTCGAGGGAGAACGAGAAGTGACCCGCGGCTTGGAGGCGGGCCTCGAATCCACCCAAATCTTCCTCTGCCCCCAATTTTTCAAGCACGGAGCCAGGTCCGAGGCCCAGCGCCAGGAACACCTCAACCGGGGCACACCCGTTGTCTACCTCTCCGAAAAAGTCTTTCGAGCATGTTCCTACCGCGAAAATCCGGACGGGTTCCTCGCCTTGTGCAAGGTATTCAGGACGTCGCTGGACGATCTGTCGCTCTCTCCAAACCCGCTCATCCTCATCGTGGAATCGGTGGAGAAACCGGGCAATCTGGGCGCCATGCTCCGGACGGCCGATGCTGCCGGGGTAGATGCCGTCATCCTGAACGATCCGGTGACCGATATCTTCAATCCCAACGTCATCCGCGCCTCTGCCGGCGTGGTCTTTGCCGTTCCCTCCGTCGTCGCTACACCCGTGGAGACCCTCCAGTACCTCAAAGCCCATCAAATCGCCGTGGTGGGAACCGTGCCGACGGCCGGAACCTCGCATTTCCAAACCTCCTTGTCTGGCCCAACAGCCATCATCCTGGGCAGCGAAAAAGCCGGCCTTTCCAACTTTTGGTTGAACGAGGCCGACCTGATGACAAACATCCCCATGTCGGGTCAGGCAGATTCCCTCAACGTCAGTTCAACGGCCGCGGTCCTGCTGTATGAAGCTGTCCGGCAACGAGTTGCGCTATAACATTCAACTATTAGCCATTTACAGATAAACGTCCTCATTTATGAACGAGCATTCGGACCACCCGCCATCTGAACCGCAGCCCGGAGGAGAAACAGAAACCTACCGGATGTCTTTTTCCGGCACTGCCGGAGAATATTTCCGGATCTGGATTGTAAACCTCCTCCTCACCGTCGTTACCCTCGGCATCTATCTGCCCTGGGCCATCGTCCGAAAACGCAAATACCTCTACGGCAACACCTGGCTGGCTGAAGATAATTTCGGGTTTCATGCCAATCCTGTCGCCCTTCTCAAGGGCTACATGATCGTCGTAACATTTGCGGTAATTTATGGTCTCGGAGGATACCTTAACCCGATCATCCCCGCGATTGTGTTTATTATAGGTATACTTTTTTATCCTTTCATCATCTGGAAGGCCATACGCTTTCGCACCCGGAATTCGTCTTACCGCAACATTCGTTTCGACTTCAGTGGAAAAGTTTCGGTTGCCTATAAACGGTATCTGGTTTGGCCCATTCTCATTCCATTTACCCTTGGCCTCATTTACCCCTACCTCGCGTTTCTTAAAAAGGATTACCTGCTGAACAACCTGTCTTTCGGGGACCAGAAATCCGAATTCAAGGGCCGAGTCGGCAAGTTTTATCCCCCCTTTCTGGAAGCCGTTGGTATTGGGCTTTTCGGAGCTTTTGCGTCTGTTTTAATTATTATTATCCTCCAAATATTATTAGGAGTTTTAGATGGCGAGTCTGAATTCAATTTGCTAACTCTTGTCAGTTTGATAATCGGATACGCGGCGTTTTTTTTATCCATTGCCGTGGGAAGTGTTCTGATTTTCGTAAGGATTCAGAACTATGTCTGGTCCAAGACGAAACTGGGGAGGGGAATATCCTTCCGCTCGGTTTTTGAGTTGTGGCCTTACCTGAAGATCCAGGTGGTCAATGGACTGGCCATATTTTTCAGCCTTGGGCTGGCCATCCCCTGGGCAACCGTTCGAAAGCTGAAATACCTGGCCGAATGCATGTTTGTTACGGCGGATAAGGATCAACTCGACAAGGTCGTTCAAACAGCCACTGCCAGCGATACCGCATTGGGAGATGCCGCCGTTGATTATTTGGATTTCGATATCGGGTGATGATACGCTTTTCCGCCAGGTATTTCGACGGCCAGACCTCCGCCGCAAAAAACGTCGAGGTGGTCGCTCTGGACGCTTCCATCCTGGAGGTTCGCGATGGGAAGCAATTCCAAACCTATGCGATAGAAGACTGCCAATTCGAGGCTCCGCTCGGCCGTACGCGGCGCGTCATCCTGTTGCCGGATAATGGCCGGTTGGAAACCGGCGACCTGGCCCAGTACGACGATCTACAGAATTGGCTGCGCCCCGGATTGGGACTGAGGTGGGTTCATTGGCTGGAAAGCGGCTGGAGATGGGTATTGGGCAGTCTGGCTCTATTGATCGCTATCATAGCCGCGTTTCTTATATGGGGAGTCCCCTGGACGGCGTGGGTGATCGCTCACAGAATGCCCGTTGCATGGCATGAACAATTGGGCGAGGGGGTGATGGATTCGCTGGACAAATACTTTATGGAACCCTCGGAGGTTCTCCCCGAAACCCAAGCTGGTTACCAGGCATGGTTCGACGAGATGGCGGGGGATTTCGAAAGTGAATTCACCTATACACTTCATTTCCGATCCTGGGATTTGGGAGCAAACGCCTTGGCCCTTCCCAATGGAATAATAGTGGTTACAGATTCCCTCCTTGACCTAGTTTCCAGCCGGGAAGAATTCGAGGCCATAGTTGCTCACGAAATCGGCCATGTGGTGCACCGTCACGCCATGCAAATGGCGCTGCGGGATGTGGGGGTATTTGTACTCATCTCCACCTTCTTGGGAGACCTGACCTCGGTATCTTCTCTCGCTTCCGCCATACCGACGATTCTCATAGAAAGCAGCTATTCCAGAAGTTTCGAAAAAGAAGCGGATTTGGTATCCGGAACATGGCTCGAAGGCAAATACGGATCAACCGAAGCCTTGAAATCGATTCTCATCAAATTGCACAGGGGCAAGGGGAATGAGGATACCCTGGAATTGTTGTCGACCCACCCGAATCTGAAAAACCGCATTCTACTTTTGGAGAAAACATTTCCGGACCCTGAAACCGAAGGCATTCCTGATTCCTAATTAAACGCTTCCCCCTTTTGCTACAAGATTACGGCAGCCCCATTTCACGGCAGAAGGTGGAGAACGACAGAACGCGTGTGTCGGTTGAGGCGTTTCCAAAGTCCTTCCCGCCCAGGTGCACCTGGTAAAACCGGGGAATATCCGTCCGTTCCCTGAAATAGCGGCAAGTGGGAGAAACCCTTCGCTCACCACTCTTGCATTCGACAGCGAACTCTGCGCGTCCATCGCGAAGAACGACAAAGTCCACTTCGCGTTTGTCGGTATCCCGAATGAAGCGCAAATCCATCTCATATCCTTGGGTGTCCTCGACGAAGTGACAATACTTCAGCAAGTGGCCCGCCACCATGTTCTCGAACCGAGCCCCACCGTCTTGCACGCGGGACCAGTCCCAGAAATACAGTTTCTTCTCCTTGCGCACGGCCCGGATCCTCCGTGCTCCAAACGGGGCAATGCGGTAGCAAAGATAAAGTCTTTCAAAGATCTCGATCCAGCGCTGCACGCTTTCATGCGCCACTTGCAGGAGCCGGCTCAGTCTATTGATGGAAAGAGGGGATCCCACACATGCCGGAAGGTGGGATAGCAGCAAGTCCAGCATGGACACCTCGCGGACGTTTTCCAGATCACGAAGATCTTCATGGATGACTCTCGCTGACTGCTCCCGTAGCCACCTTCGGTGAAAACGCGCCTCGCCTCTGAGAAACGGTTCAGGAAAGCCGCCGAACCTTAACAACTGTTCCACCAGCGCGTTATCCGCCATCCGCCCGCATTCCATCACCGAAAACGGGTGAAGCCGGTAGTAGTGATACCGCCCCTGCAACGAGTCGCCCCCTTTGCGGTAGTAGTCGAGCCGTGCCGAACCGGTTACGATGAAGGAAATGGAACTCCTGTTCTTGTCGAACAATCCTTTCATCATATTTCGCCAACGCGCGTACTTGTGAACCTCATCGAAAATGACGCGGTCCTGCCCGGATGGGAGTCTTTCCGCCAGTATTTCCTCGCGGTCAGCCAACACATCCCAATTCAGGTATGCCGGCGACGACTCGTCCTGGCCCCGCCCCAACAGAGACAATGCAAGGGTCGTTTTCCCAACTTGGCGTGGACCGCCCACGAATACCATCCTGCCGGCAAGATCGGCTTCGATGCTATCCATGAGGTAACGAGCTTTCATCTGTCTCAAATGCTTTCCGTTGGGGCGTCCCTATTTTCGATATCACCTTAAATTGCTCATTGTCATTTTAGAGTCAACCTTAATAAACTCACGCTTCCGATGCCGTCCAGCTGTAGGAGCCACTCTACACCGTGATTGCCTTAAGGCTGTTTCGGGGGATCGCGGCGTAAAGCCGCTCCTGCAAAAATTCCTGCCCCATCCATTTGCGTCTCTTGCATGCCACGCCGTAGGCCTTGGCGTAGGCGGGTGCTTTTTGTGGTTTCTCAATAACTTGGTCTTTCCTGTGGCCGACCTGCCGCCCCGCTATGCCGTGCGCAGCATTGCGAAGCATGTTAATTCATGAAGGCGGACCCTTGGCCGTGCTGGGTTTGGTGGTTTCCCCTCCACAAAATTCTGATTTCTTTTTCTAATAAAACTCCCGTCACAGGTGTTTCCTTAGTATATGCCAATCCCAGTGCTGATAGACCATGCCGCCTGAAGTCTCGTTGGAAGGTCATTGGGCCTGGGTGAGGGAGGCGATGGAAGCCCATCAGTCCGCCCTCATCCGTTACGCCCACTGCCTGTTGAACGACGGCGACCAGGCTCGGGATGCCGTGCAGGAAGCGTTTATCAAACTCTGTCGGCAACCCCGCGAAAAAGTTGAGGACCGTTTGTTTCCATGGCTTTTCCGCGTCGTGCGAAATCAGTGCTTCAATATGCTGAGAAAGGAAAAGTGCATGAGCCGCTTCGATAATTCCCACCACCTGAGCGTCCTGGAAGAACCGGCGCAAGATCACTCGCGGGAACAACGCAAACGGGAAACCATCTCCTCGTTGTTCGAGTTGGTAGAGGCCCTCCCGCGCCGCCAAAGGGAACTGGTCCTGTTGAAGTTTCAGCAGGACTTCAGCTACCGGGAAATCAGCGAAGTAACCGGCCTTAGCATTGGCAATGTCGGCTTTATCCTGCACCAGGCCGTCAAATCCCTCAAAAAACAATGGGAAACCCTGGAAATCCCCCAAATCCGAGGACACTGATATGAAACACCTTGACCCAAACGACCCGAGATTCACCGCCAAAGCCCTTGGCGAGGAAGAAACCCAGCCCATCGACCCGGAAGCGACGGAAGCATTTGAATCGCTAAAGGCATTCACCCATGAACTGAAACGCGACCTGCAGCAACGTGCAGGCGCCGAATCCCTCACGGAGTCGCAGCAATCTGCCGTCCAGCAGGCATTTGTCGAGCAGACCTCCCAGCCGAATGACAAGAAGGTCCTGGCTTTCCCATTTTGGCAGAGTGCAATCGCGGCCACCCTGGTGGTTGGACTGACCGGGATTGTGACCTGGACGGCGTTTAAAGCGTCCTTGCAGCATCCACTTGTAGAGGAGGTGCATGAATATATGGAGGAGTTGGATGTATATGAGGAGGCGGTGGACCCCTTAATAACCCAGTTCGATCCTGAACAGCAATCACAGGTTTCAAAGCTTAGGGAGGAGTTTGCGAGCTTGAATTTTCATAGAATTAATACTGAGGCCGCTGGACGCCATATGGTAGAAGAGGATGGTTTTGTAGCCAGCAACACTTTGGCCGAGCAAGGCCTCGGTAAAGAACTTTGGGGACCCGCTGGCTATGATGGTAGTTCTGGAGCCGGTGTGGTCCTGTCACCTGTGCCCCCTCCCGTTACAAGCCCGCGGGATTTCAGGCGAATTCCCACCGAAAGCGGGTTCACCCGCGAAGCCTACGACCGCATCACCGAAAACGAGTTCAAGAACCCGGTCGATCACCCTCTGTCTACGTTTTCAATAGATGTCGACACCGCTTCCTACGCCAATGTGCGCCGGTTCCTGAACGGGGGCCGGTTGCCGGCCCCGGACGCCGTCCGCATCGAGGAACTGATCAACTATTTCCTCTACGATTACGCCGGGCCGGATAGCGAGACCCCCTTCGCCGTGCATGTGGATGCGGCCAGCGCTCCCTGGAAACCGGAACACCGGCTGGTGCGCATCGGCCTGCAGGGAGAGACCGTCGACCTGTCCGAGCGCCCCGACGCCAACCTGGTATTTCTCATCGACGTTTCTGGTTCGATGAGTTCCCCCAATAAACTGGAACTGGTCCAGCGATCGATGAACCTCCTGGTGGAACAAATGGAAGGACGCGACCGCATAGCTGTGGTCGTTTACGCTGGAGCTTCCGGCCTGGCCCTGCCATCCACCATGGCCAACAACCGGGAAACCATAAAACACGCCATCAACAACCTGCGGTCCGGTGGTTCGACCAACGGTGGCGCCGGCATCGAATTGGCCTATTCTGTGGCCCGGCAGCACTTCATCGAAGGCGGGATAAACCGCGTCATCCTCTGTACCGACGGCGACTTCAACGTGGGTACCACCGACCGGGGAAGCCTTTCCCGTTTGATTGAGGAAAAAGCCAAAACCGGAGTCTTCTTTTCCGTTCTCGGGTTCGGAATGGGCAACTATCAGGACGCCGCCATGGAAGAATTGTCCAATAAGGGGAACGGCAATTACGGCTACGTCGACTCCATCAAGGAAGCTCGCAAGGTGTTCGTCGACCAAATGCTCGGCACCCTGATGACTATCGCCAAGGACGTGAAGATCCAGGTCGAGTTCAACCCGGCCCGCGTCGGAGCCTATCGCCTGATCGGATACGAAAACCGCATGCTGGCCAAGGAAGACTTCAACGACGACACCAAGGACGCCGGTGAAATCGGCGCCGGGCACAGCGTCACCGCCCTTTACGAGATAATTCCGGCGGGATTGGCGGCAAATACCACCCCATCGGTCGATCCCCTCAAGTACCAAAACCCGGCTGTCCGGCAGACCGCGGTCAGGTCGGACGAGCTGCTCACGGTAAAGTTGCGCTACAAACAACCCGATGCCGATGATAGCCAGTTGATCGAGAAACCCTTTGTCGATCCGGGCGCCGCATTCGCCGCCGCTTCGGAGGATTTCCGCTTTGCCGCTTCGGTGGCGGCTTTTGGCATGCTGCTGCGGAACTCCCAATACACCGAAGCGATGACCCTCGACGAGGCGCTCGACCTGGCCCGGCAAGCCAAGGCCCGGGACCCCCGCGGCTTGCGGTCCGAGTTTATCGAACTCATCGAAAAAGCCCGTCAACTCACCCCAAAAGAGGAAGGGCAAGGGAGACTTCAACAACGACACCAAGGACGCCGGTGAAATCGGGGCCGGCGGATACCCTTCTATTCTTAAATCCTGATTTGTCCTGACCCGAATGGCGCTTAGTTAAGCGGGGTTTGGAATTTTCGATCATCTCGGAAAAGGAAGGGGTCAAGACGTAAAAAGTTATACCTTACAGGGTCGGTTGTCTTGTAAAAGTGTATGAAGTGCAACGGAATACAGTTTTTAAGACCTGACCCTTTTTCTTCTGTAAGGCATCACTTTTCTACGGCATGACCCCGACTGGCGTCCATACTAGACCTCTACAAACGTGCTCAACTAAGCGCCATTCTGTCTTGACCCCATTTGCTTCCCGTTATCGGGCATGCAGCATTTCCATGAATATCTCGCGTCGCGAGAAGTCTTTGACCCAGTGTTCACACTTACCCTTCAATCGTTCCCCGACTCCAATGAAATGCCATCCCAGTTCCCGGGTCGCCCGCACATCCCATTCGGCGTCGCCGACATACACGATTCGATGGTAGGAACCCCCAAGTGTGTCTGCACACTTCTGCATGATCGCAACGCGCTCCTCGCTATCGTCGCCAGACATCAGGACGAGATCGTTCATGCTGAAACCCGCATGCAAGAGTTTCATTTCAGCGGTATGTCCCCAATCTCCCGTCGCTAAACCCACTTCACGGGGATTCTTATTGAGGAGACTGTTTAAAAGATCAGTAGCCCCTGGGACCGGAGAACATTCCCCGCCGTCCTGGAAGTACTTGCTCACCAGTTCTCCGAATTTCGCGCGAACTTCCTGCATCTGCGAGACTTCCCGGATCTTGTTCTCTTCCATTATTTGCCGCAAAATACCGGTGACGGTTACGTGCCTGTAGGTACTCCAGTCTTCGCGGAGATTAACATCGCCCAGAACGTATCTTATCGCGGAAACATACAATTCATCATCAAAGCTTGAACTTTCGACCAGGGTTCCATCGACATCAAATATTGTGGCGGTCTTTCGTGTCGTTTCCATGTTGGGTCATTCAATCCGGCATTGATGTCTACCACATGCCTTAACCCTGTAAAGCCTCTTCAATAATGTAGCCTTAGGCGCCTGGCAGGTTTAGCGGATGGAGATGGGAAATAGCCGCAATTGGGAGAAGAGGGGAAAGATTAACCACAAAATACACAAAAACCACGTATTACACGGATAACCACTGATGAAAAGAATGGAGAAGGGACTCTCGCAAAGGGCGTATGGAAAGGGTTCGTCAGAATTAAAATCTTGGCGACCTTGGCGAGAGCTAATTCAGAAGAACCAATTAAAAGCGGATTATTGCCCACGAAGGAGGGGCGCCAATTAGGAATTTTGTCTTTTTGTGCTAATTGTGGCTGAAAAAGCTGGAGATCGAGTCCACGACTCGGCCGAACCTTTACGAACAGACTTGTCAAGGCGGTAGAAACCGCTACTTGTGCATTCAAGAAGAAGATATATGATCGACATCAACGAGATCGGGGCGACCGCGTTCGTCATAGCGACCATACGCGCGTTGGAGGATGAAAAGCCGGAACCTCTTTTCAGCGACCCGTACGCAAAATGGTTCTCCAACGAGCGCGCCCGGAGCACCGCGCGGCAACTGGACGCCGCCTTTCCGCCGTCGTCCACCATGGTCCGATTCCGGACCCGCTACTTCAACCGCTTCGTTGAGCACGGGATCGCCGCCGGTGCCCGCCAGGTCGTGCTGCTCGGCGGCGGCTTCGACATGCGCGCTCACAAATACGGCAATCGGGACGTCGCATTCTACGAGGTCGACCAGAAGGCCGTCCTCGAATTCAAGCGCGAGGTTCTGGAGCGGGGCGGACTCGCTCAGCCTCCCTCGCTCTTCGCCAACTACCTCGCAACCGACGTCCCCTCCGGCCTCAACGAACTCGGCTTCGACCTGGCGGCTTCCACGCTAATCGTCTGGGAAGGCAACACCATGTACCTGCCTCCCCCGAGTATCGTGCCCTTCCTCAATCGCCTCGCCGATTCGATGCCTTCGTTCCGCATTGCCTTCGACTACTTCGCGGTCGACCTGCAGGACCGTGAATCAGTGGATCCCGAGGACCGGAGGCGCCTGGAGGATGTGGAGGAGGCGATGGGCGTCACCTTCCCCACGGGCTTCTCCGACTTGGCCGTGTTCGAGAACGAGACGCCGCTCAAAGTCGCCGAGTCGGGGTCGTTCGCGGGTCTGGCCGAGGAATACGGACAGACCGACACGGTGGCCGCCTACCCCGAGGACTGGCGCGAGACCCTCAAGCTCTATCGCTACTGTGTCTTGGAGAGCGAACAGGCGCCGTCGGCGCCAATGAGGAATGAGAAGAGTTGCTGATATGCTGAGAGTTCTTTCGATCGTGATTGAAAAACCAACGACTTGGAGAAGGGAATAGACCACGCATCCCGCTTCGCCCAAGGGCTTCCATGCTTCGAGGAAACAGGATCGCTTTGCGAAGAGGAAAACAGCCGCAAAATGAACGCAAAAAGCGCAAAAGGGGAGTTGTGGATCGCAAAACTCACGAATTAGGAATTTTGCGCTTCTTGTGCATTTTGTGGCTGAAAAATCGCGTGAACCATCCCATAGGATAGAAATGAAGAACGAACCAAAAAAGCCCATACTGGATAATTTTCTGTCCAAATATGAGATGGTGCGCAATGGGCAGATGTTTGGCTATCCGGCGTATTATGTTGGCCGATCCATGGTTGCCTGTTTGTACGAGGGGAAGATTGGGTTGAAGGTGCCCGAGAATACCGCCACCGAGGCGAGGACTAAGGATGGAATATCGGATTTTCAGCCTTACGGAAAACCCAAAATGCGGGAATGGATTCAGTTTGATTTCGAATCGGAAGAAGGGCTGCGACGGCACATGGGTCTTATCGACTCCGCGATAAGGTATGCAGAAACGAGAAGAAGGAAAAATTAACGGGCTTTCATAATGAGATTTTGGTTGGCGGTTGTTGCTTCGGGTGCCTGGATGAACCTGTCCGAGTTTATCCGCAATGAGGTAGTAATTAAGCATGTGTGGGTCGAAGGATTTGACGAGATAGGTTTGTTCTTTCCGTCGGCACCCGTTAACGGGTTGGTTTGGGTGATATGGACGTTCATCTTCTGCGCTGTTCTAGTCGGGTCATGCACTAGGTTCAACGCCTTCAAGAGCACAATCATATGCTGGGTAGCTGGTTTCGTATTACTTTGGATTGCCATGTGGAACATGGGAATTTTACCCGGAAGGCTTTTGTATTGGGCGGTGCCTTGGAGTTTTGTTGAGGTTTATGTCGCGGCATTAATTTGCCGTCGAATAATTGATCGTATTAGGACAACAACTCCGCCTACTGGCTGATAGGAGTCTGCTTTTAGCGCCTCCCCCTATCTTTTCTTTCAATCTGCGTAATCTGCGGTTAATCCTCTCCCCCTGTGCGCTCCGTGGTTAATCTCCCATTCCAAATCCTGTCCATCATCGTCCTGAGCGCTTTTTCAGCTGCAACCGGCATCGCCGCCGAATCGTTCAGGCCAAACATCCTCCTCATACTCGCCGATGATTTAGGTTACGGGGACGTGGGTATCTATAATTCCGAATCCAAAGTCCCTACTCCGCACCTGGATCGCCTCGCTGCACAAGGCATGCTGTTTACCGATGCGCATTCACCTTCGACGGTTTGCACGCCCACTCGTTATAGTCTGATGACCGGGCAGATGCTGTTTCGCAAAGGATTCCCGGGGGTCTTCACCGGCGTGGAGGGTCCATGCCTCATCGAGGGAGATCGATTAACCCTGCCGCAGATGCTGCGCGAGCAAGGCTACACCACGGCAATGTTTGGCAAGTGGCATATAGGTATGACTTTCTCTACTGTGGAAGGTAAACCCGTGCACGAGGTAAAGTTTCCCAAATCCGACAACCCGAGAAATCCGCGTGCCCCGGGAGAGGGAGTGGCCCGAGTAAGCCTTACCGACTTTTCCAAACCTGTTTCCGACGGGCCGCTGCATCGGGGGTTCGATCAATTCTTCGGAACGGCCTGCTGTCCCACTACCGACTGGTTGTATGCCTACATCGACGGTGACCGCATACCGGTTCCACCTGCCAAACTACTCGATCGCGAGGCCGCGGGACTACCGAAACACCCCTATTCACGTGACAATCGGCTTGGCCTGATTGCCCCCGGTTTCGACCTGGAAGAGGTGGATATGGTATTCCTGGAGAAAAGTAAGGCATTTCTCCAAAGCCACGTGAAGGAGTCGCCGGACAAACCGTTCTTCCTGTTTCACTCCACACAGGCCGTCCACCTCCCCTCCTTCCCGGGCAAAGACTTCAAGGGGCGGACTCAGGCCGGACCTCACGGCGATTTCATTTTCGAATTGGACTACATAGTCGGTGAGCTCATGAAAATGCTCGATGACCTGGGCATTGCCGAAAATACCCTGGTCATCTTCACCAGCGATAATGGCCCCGAGGTCACTTCGGTGGTCAATATGCGCGGGGATTATGGGCACGACGGCGCCCGCCCCTGGCGCGGCATGAAACGCGATCAATGGGAAGGTGGACACCGTGTTCCGTTCATCGCCCGTTGGCCGGGCAAAATAAAAGCCGGTAGCACGAGTGATCAAACCATATGCCTTACCGATATCATGTCCACTTGCGCCGCAATTACCGGATACGAGATGCCGGACGACGCCGCCGAAGACAGTTTTAACATCCTGCCCGCCTTGACGGGCGAGACTCGAGGTGAAGCTATCCGCCCCTATACCCTGCATCAAACCAATCGGCTTGATCTCGCCATCCGCCGGGGAAAATGGAAGTACCTCGACCACAAGGGGTCCGGTGGAAACAACTACCGGACGAGACGGGGGCTCACCATCTATGCATTGCCCGAAAAGGCGCCTGACGCTCACGGTCAGCTCTACGACCTCGAAAACGATCCGGGTGAAACAACCAACCTCTATTATGAGCATCCGGAAATAGCCAAAGACCTTAAGGCTCTTCTCGATACTTCCATAGCCAATGGCCGCAGTCGCCCCCGATTATGAGGGCCTTGTAATGACCGGCGCCTCTCCCCCTCTGTGTCCTCTGGGTTCTCTGTGGTGATGAATTTTAAAGACGGTTTTAACATGCGAATGATCCGTCCGCCCTTTTCTGGACACTCTAACGATTTTTAGTCATCTTCGAATCCTCTTTTGTGGTGAACCCCAAGTTCATGTTTCAAGTGCCCATCTACCCCGATTCTGATGAAGACAATTAAATACTCCCTTCTCTTGTTGTTAACTACTGCCCTGGCTTCTGCTCAGGATGGGGCCAAGCCCGCCAACCCTCCAGCGGATTATGATCAGGTCGCTATCTACAAAACGGTAGATGGGACTGAATTGCCGCTCTACATCTATTTCCCGAAGGATCACACACCCGAGGCAAAGGCAGCGGCCATCGTCTTTTATTTTGGCGGAGGATGGAACGCTGGCTCCCCGAGCCAGTTCGAACAGCACTGCAAGTATTTAGCCAACCGGGGCATGGTTGCGATCACTGTGGAGTATCGAGTGCGGTCGCGCCACAATGTCAAAGTCGAGCGCTGCATCTCCGATGCTCGTTCGGCCATGCGCTGGGTTCGGGGACAAGCCGATCAACTCGGCATCGATGCGGACCGCATTGCCTCCGGAGGAGGATCAGCCGGGGGCCATTTGGCCGCCATGGTCGCCCTGACCGATGAATTTGACGATCCGCGAGAGGACCACAAGATCCGGGCCACCCCGGACGCCATGGTCCTCTTCAATCCAGCCATGCTGCTCGCACCACACGACTCTCTGCCGACGGCCATCAATGCACGCCTGGAGGAAGGGAGCGAGCGACTGCAGAACAGATTCGAGGGGCCGGCTCAGCGGGCGCATCCCTACGCCTTCGCGGAAAAGACTCAACCACCCTGTATCATGTTTTTCGGTACAGCAGACAGACTCCTTCAAGGAGCTGAAGCCTTCCGAGAGGCTTCGACAGCCGCCGGCAACCGCTGTGAAATCAAAACCTGGCCGGACCAGGGACATGGCTTTTTCAACGCCGGTCGTGAAGATGGGAAATACTTTCGTCTGACAGTTGCGGAAATGGACCGCTTCCTCGTTTCTGTAGGTTTTCTCGATTCCTGACTTTTGGGAGGAGGGAAAAAGTGTAGTGCCACCACTGAATTCAAGATTCAGCTAATGTGCCGACTCTTACATTAATCACCACAGAGAACCCAGAGGACACAGAGAGGCAAGGTGCCGGGGGCGCGAAGAGAAAGAGGAAACCACAAAAGGCACAAATCACACAAAATCCACGGATGGAGATGGGAAATAGCCGTAAAAGAACGCAAAAAACGCAAAAGGGAGAAGAGGGGAGAAAATCTTGGCGATCTTGGCGTCTTCCGCCTTCATGGATTACGGCGTGACATGTGGCGAGAGGTAATTCAGAGGAAAGCCTTGGAGCAATCGCGGCGTAAAGCCGCTCCTACTAAAAATGTCTGTCCTGCTTTTTGTGGTTTCTCAAAAATCAGTTTTTGGAATTTTGGGATGGGGAAATGGGTTCTCGCGGAGTGATGAATTTTCAGTTTTTTCAAACATTGGTCGTTAAAAAACACCGCAATTTCGATTAAATGGCGGGTTGGAAATCCCGCCCTCCGTTAGTGCTGTGGTTTATTTCGGAAGGGATCGATTACTTCGAATAACTCAAAGAGTTCAAAATCGCTAACATTTCGCGTATAAAACCGGGTGATTCCGTTGGCCTTCAAGGTGACGGCAAGTATGACATCGAATACGCCAATTCCGCGCAACGATTCCTGGGAAAGATGGGGCGCTACGGAGTCCCAAAGATCCAAGGAATAGGCGCAATGCAGACAACCGGCTTCCTCGCGCAGGAACCGAACTTGATTTGCCGCCTGCTGGGCGCTGAGCGGGCGTTCCAGAATGCGCGGATTCCTTAAAGCCCGGTAGTATTCGAACAGCACCTGATCCGCCAGCATCCATTCCTGGGGCTCTGCCAAGAGAGACTCCGCCAGCTCCCGGGCAACCGGGTGCTCTTTACAACTATCGTTGGCCGCATAAATGAGCAGGTTGGTATCCAGGCTCTTCATGGGGTGTCCTCATAGATGGCCTCCCGCAAGCGTTTTGAATCAACCTTTACCTCACCGCCGTCAAAATAGGGAAACTGCTTGTTCTTCTTGCGCTTTTCCGGAGGAGGCATTCGGTCCAGCCAGAATTCAACACAGCGTCGAACGATTTCACTGAGGGGCCGGTCATCGGCTTTTGAAATCATCTTGAGCCGCTCGAGCACCGGTTCGGGAAAGAGGACCTGAATCTTTTTCATGACATACCTATTTTATGAGTATCCATGCTTTGTCAATATGGAATGATAAGAGATGCTGAGAGGGGGGAGGGAAGATAAGGAACCGCAGATGACGCAGATTAGCGCAGATTTTCTTTTGAGGAGATGACTCTCGCAAAGACCGCGAAGGGCGCAAAGAAGAAGGAAGAGGGGAAAGATTAACCACAAAAAGCGCAAAATGCACAATAATCAGGGATTACATGGAAGTGTACGGATTAGGAACCAGAATCCAGGAACTAGAAACCAGAAACTAGGAATTGGGGTGGGGGACAGGAATGTCCCCCCTCCTTTGGAGGGAGAGGTCTTGACCACTTTCTGGAAACGTGGCTTGTTACCCGACTTATGGCCAAAGCACCGCCACTCAAACCTTCCATGGATGACATCATTTCCCTCTGTAAGCGGAGGGGATTCATTTTTCAGTCCTCCGAGATCTACGGCGGCATAAACGGTTTTTACGATTACGGCCCGCTCGGGGTCGAATTGCGCAAGAATATCAAGGATGCCTGGTGGAAGGACATGGTGCACGGCCGGGAGGATATCGTGGGGCAGGATTCATCCATCATCATGCATCCGGGGGTGTGGAAAGCCTCGGGCCACGTGGACAGCTTTTCCGATCCCATGGTGGATTGCCGGGAATCCAAATTGCGCTATCGAGCCGACCATCTGCTGTGGGCGCCGGTTGCGGTGGACGGTGAGGTTATCGGTTACGTGTCGACTCTGGAGGGTCCCGAGGCGCAAGAGGACGCGGAAAAGAAGGCGTCGACCCTGAAGCGTCGGCAAGGCAAGCGGGGGGAGCTGGAGCCCATTGAACTGAAGACCTTCCCGGAGGCTTCATCCGACCTTCAGGCCCTCATTCCCTCTCCGGCAACGGGCAAGCCGGGGTCCCTTACTCCGCCCCGGGAATTCAACATGATGTTCCAAACCCACGTGGGCGCGATGCGGGATGATTCCGCCCTGACCTATCTTCGCCCGGAAACGGCCCAGGGGATTTTTGCCAATTTCCGGTCCGTGGTGGACACCGCCCGGGTAAAGATTCCGTTCGGTATCGCCCAGATCGGGAAGGCCTTTCGCAACGAAATCACCCCGCGGAATTTCATCTTCCGGTCGCGGGAGTTCGAACAAATGGAAATCGAATATTTTATCCCGCCCGATGAAGACCTGTGGGAAAAGTACTATTTGGAGTGGATCGAAATCCGGTTGAACTGGCACAAATCGATCGGGTTGCGGGAGGACTTGCTGGGAAAGGAGGTCCATGCGGCGGATAAGCTGGCCCACTATGCCCGCGCCTGCACCGACATCACCTTCAAATTTCCCTTCGGGCGCCAGGAACTGGAAGGCATCGCGGCCCGGGGAAACTACGATCTGGCCCAGCACCAGAAGCACTCGGGAAAATCGATGGAATACTTCGATCAAGCCCGCCGCCAAAAATACATTCCCCACGTCATCGAACCGTCCCTGGGGGTCGACCGCACCTTGCTGGCCCTGCTCTGCTCGGCCTACACGGTGGAAGAAGTGCAAGGCGAAACCCGCAACGTATTGAAATTTCATCCGCGCATCGCGCCGATCAAGGCGGCCGTTTTCCCCTTGCTCAAAAACAAGCCAGAAATCGTGGCCATGGCCCGTGGGATTTACCGCGACCTGCGCCGCAGGCACCACGTCTTCTACGACCAGGCCGGCGCCATCGGCCGCCGGTATCGCCGCATGGATGAAGCGGGCACGCCCTTCTGCATAACGGTGGACTTCGATTCCCTCGAAGATGGCACCGTGACCGTCCGCGACCGCGACAGCATGGAGCAAATCCGGATTCCGCAGGAGGAAGTGGGTGGCTTCATCGATGAAAGAGCATCATAGGAGATTAACCACAGAGGACACAGAGAGGGGGAGAGGGGAAAGATTAACCACAAAAGGTGCAAAAACCACGGATTATTGTCCAGGAAGGATCACGATCACGATCAAGATCATGATCACGATAAGGAGGGGGAAGAGATGCCCCCCAGGGGTTGTACGAGCTAGAAGAAGCGGAGGGGTCTGGATTGGGCCTGCTGGCGCATTCTTTCGTGCTCAGCGTCGGAGCATCCCCGGTCGGTGGGGACGGCGGTAGAGGAATCGCTGGTCCCGACAAACTCGTTGGAGAGCATGTAGGATTCCACTTCTTCCCCGCTGACGTCGGCCAGCATTATGCCGTCGATCTCGACACAGGGAGAGAGCGGTTGACCCGATTTGCGCACCATCTCGGCGTAGTTTTCGGGAAAATTGATGATGTCGATGTCCTCATAGGGGAGGTTGTATTTCTGAAAAATGGCGCGCACCCCCATGCTCCATCCGCATTGCGGTTTCAAGTAGGCTTTTATTTTCATTTTCGTATTCCGTTGTGGCGTTGGTTCTAATGGACACAGACAAGAGGAATTAGTTTCTCCCACTTTTCAAGCCTGGAATGAAGAGAGATGCTTTGATGCTGAGTTTCTGAGATGCTGAGAGGGAGAAGATAAACCACAGAGAGCACAGAGGACACAGAGAAAGAGGAGGACTCTCGCAAAGCTCGCAAAGGGCGCAAATAAGGAGAAGAGGGGAAGAGAAGGGCTGAAGGAATGGACCACATAATGCTCAAAAACCACGGATTACACGGATGTGCACGGATTAGAATCCAGAATCCAGGAACTAGAAACCAGAAACTAGAAATTAGGGGGTGTGTTAACGGAGGGTTTCGGGGAATCGGCGCACTTGATTGATCATGCGGGTATAGGCTTGTTGCAGTTCCTGGAGGGTGGTTTCCCCCCGGCCGGCGGTGACGGAGACGCCGGGCAGGAAATTATCCACGTGGGCGGCGTATCTGCGGTTCACCATGACCCCGAGCAAGTCCCCGGCCTGGCTGAACATGATATTGGATTTGCGGGGTGAAAATTCCCCCATGAGGCGGTTCATCAACCGGCTGTCGATGCGGAAATAATCCCTGGCTTCGATATCGAGTTTGAAGGGGGCCTCCCCGTAATGCCCTTTTTCGCGGTCGACCAGGACGGCGCGGGGGAATTTGAGGGGTTCGAGGGCGATCTGGAAGGGCCTGGTTTCGATCATGGGTTCCCAGGCTTTTTCAAGCTGTACTGCGATCAACCGCGTATCGAGGGAGAGGAAATCCATCTTTCCGAGGGGATGGGTCTGAGTTCCGAGTCGAATGGCGCCACGGAAGTTCAAATCCCGGTTGCGCAGGTCGTTTTCACTGAGTTGGAGGTCGTTCCAGGTGAACAGGGCTTTCAGAACCTCGCCGTCGCGCACGATAACGGGCCGCACCGTGACCGGGCCTTCGTCCCCATCGCTGGAAGACCCCTCATAGCGTACTTCAATGGTCATGCCGCTACCCACGAAATCGGCGAAGATGGAGTTGGGACTGCGCGGTTGGGATAGGCGTACTTCTTCTTCGATGGCGGCCAGGCGTTCCGTCTGGGCGGATACACCCTGGACCACCCGGGTGGCCAATTGGGATGCGTGCTCCTGGAGGCGCTGGTTTTCATTGCGAATGAGGCTGACCTCCGAGCGGGCCAGTTCGAGGTTCTGACGAACCAGGCGGGTTTCCGTTTCGGCCAGTTGCAGTTGGGTGTTCAGGGCATTTGCCTGAAGTTCCGCCTCGCGATTGGCTTCCTCCAGTTCCTTTTGCCGGGCCTCCGCCGCGGCCATGGCGGCTTGGCCTTCCTTCAATTCGCTTTGCAGCGCTTCCATTTGCCTGATTTTTTCCTCCGCCTCCCTTTCCTGATTTTCGATGCGAACAGCCAAGTCGCTGACTTCCCTTTCCTTTCTTTCCAGGACGGCGATCCGGTCCTCCAGATCAGTCTGGAGGTCCCGGTTATCCCTTTGCAGTAACTCGCGTTCCCTGCGGGTCTGCTCCAGCTCGGATTCGCGGGCTTGCAGGTTGTCGGCCGCCTGGTCCAGTTGCTCCTGGGTCTTCTGCAGGGAGGCGGCCATGTTCTGATTGGATTCCTGTTCCAGTTCGAGGGACAGTTTCAGGGCATCGATGATGTCTTCCTGGGCCTGGATGGGATCCTGCGGCATGACTTCCTGTTCCGCGCCTTCCTCCTCCGGGGTCTCGAACCGGGCCAGGGCCAGAAGGCTGATGAGCAGGAAATCGCAAACGATGAGAAGGAGGGACCGGTTCATGAACTAGCTTTCCTGGCCGAGAATCAGGTGTTTGCGGAAGGGGCGGACGTGGAATATTTTCAACATGGCCACAAAGATGATGCCGAACAAGGTCGAGGAATAAGCCGCCATCAAACTGGCCTGGACCACCCCGACGGCCAGAAAGATGAGAGCCAGGACGGTTCCGGCAAGGCCGAGGTAAAGGCCGCTGTCGAAGAGCTGCTCCTCGTTGCTGAGCAACTCGAGTTTAAGGCCGGGGCCGGCTTCAATCTTGCGGATCTCCGCCAGCTTCATGAGGCTGACCAGGTAGACGGCTACTTGCATGAGGAAAAAAATGGAAATGGTTATGATGGTGATCTGGTCCATGAGTTCATTGCGTTCGGTTGGGGTGAACAGGGATTCTACGGTATCTTGAAAAGCCCATTCAAGGCGAACCTCGGATAAGGGTTGTTGACTTTGCCGGAAAACGCCCGGTTCCGTCATTAATATGAAGACGAAGGAAAGGATGAGGGTCAGGGTGAGGGCGCGCAACAGCGACGCCATTAGCGGCGGTTTTCCCGGGCGGGCGAAAGATGGGAGGAGCAGGGGAAAGACGGCGATGCAAAACGAGGTGAAACAGAGTGCGGCCGAGGCGGTCAGGATTCCCTTAAGGACCAGGAATACGTTGGGATACCTGGCGGCGGGCAGGAGAATACCCGGATTGTCCAGCCACCAGGGGACATGGGATGCCCATTTCAGGCGGCGGATGGGGCGATGCGCCGCTTCCATGTTTTCGATCAGGTATCGGGTTGCCGCTTCCCCGTAACTCAGGCTGAGACCCAGGTCGGCCATCCCCTCCTCGGGGAATCGGTCCAAATAGTCCACCAACGGCCGGGTGGCCTGCTGCTGCAAAATGGCCGCGTAAATCCAACTGAATTGCTCCTCGAAGTTGCGGGAATAGGCCGCCACCGTTTCCAGTAATCCCACGTCCTCGATAAGGGGAAGCAGGCGCACCAGTTGATTCCAGTTGAAACGTTTCCCCAAGGAAAACACGGCAAAGTAGATCCGCTCGAGTTTACCCACCGCCTCCACCTGGTCGATCTCGTCGGCCAAGGTTCGGATGGAGGCGGCAACCTGCGGGGAAAAGTGGGATCCCTGCATGAGCAGGGCAGTGAGCAGAATAGTCGCTTCCAAGGGTTGGCCGGCAGAGGAGTAAACCGGCATGAACTGGCGCGTCCCGGACATTTGCCGGGTATTGAGAATGGCGTGAACCGCATTACTGCGGGAATTTTGCAGGAAGGACGCCATCGTCCTCCGCGTCTGTAGGGGAATGAGGTTGGAAATCAGATCGGGTCGAGCCGAAGATCTCAATTGCGCGTCGAGCCGGAGTACCTGATCGAAATAAGGATCGGGTCCCCCCGAGACACCGTAATCGGGAAACAGCTCCACCTCCCGGGCAATCCGGGTCTTCAAGGTCTCGGGCTCCTCGCTCCCCAAAGAGTCGGCCGCGTCGATTACCATGGAGGCTGCTCCCAGTTGATCGAGTTGGATCAGGTTGGCCGCTTGCTCCTCCAGACTGGGTGACCGTTCTCCCACGACCTCGAGGAGTTGGCTGTTGACCAATTGCCAGTAAACGGGAATGGACCAGCCCAAAAACCCCAGGAAGAGGGAGGCGAGCAGGAGCAGGATGGGGCGAATCATTAAATGTCTGTGAGAAAAACAGGATTTTGAGGGCATCCAAGGGAATTCTCAACCGGCTTTTGGATTAACCACAGAGGGGGAGAAAAAGGATGAAGGAAGAAGGAAGAAGGAGGAAAAACCGCAGATGACGCAGATTAGCGCAGATTTTCTTTTGGAGATTGTGGAGATGACTCTCGCAACCGTGCTTCGCAATGCTACGCAGGTCAAGAAGAGCGCAAAGGGTGCAGAGAAGCGTCGAGGGGGGGAGGCGCCGTTGGCCTGAAGAGAAAGAGGAAACCACAAAAAGCACAAAAGGCTCAAAAGGGAAGGGGAGGGGCAGGAGGATGGAGTAACCACAAAAGGCACAAAAGACACAAAGAGGGGGAAAGGCTGAAGGCTTAATGGAAATTGGGTCCAGAAAGGGGCACGAAGTAAATCATCGTGATCTTGATCATGATCGTGATCGAAAATGAACCACGGATCCGGCTTCGCGAAGAGGAGATTAATAGCCGCAAAAGAACGCAAAGGGCGCAGAGGGAGGGGAGAAATGGAATGAAGGCGTATTGGAGTAGTGGAATGATGGGACAAAGGTTGAAGAGATAGACCTCGGATCAGGCGGATAGACACGGGGAAGTTCGCAAAGTTCACGAATTAGGAAGGGAAAATGATGCTGAGATGCTGAGAGGGGAGGGGGAGGAGGCGATTTTTGGCCGCAAAAGAATGCACAAAGGCCGCAAAAGGGTGCTGGGAGGTGCCAACGGGAAATTTTAAGTTTCTTGTGCCTTTTGTGGCTATTTCCCACCATGTCTATCGATCACGATCAGGATAAACCATTGGCCCGAGTGGGGACGCCAGACTTGAGGGATTAGGTGGAGGCGTCTTGACCCGGAAAGTTTGCTCCTAAAACTGTTCAGGCATGTCGCTGAGGGTCATTCAATACAATGAACCGATTCTTCGTCAGGCGGGCAAGCAGGTCGAAGTCTTCGATGATGCCCTGGGCCAACTCGGACGGGAAATGCTGGAGACGATGTATGAAAATGAGGGAGTCGGTTTGGCCGCCCAACAAATCGGCCGGGCCATCCGATTGTGCGTCATCGATGTTCCGCGATCCCGAGACGAAAATTTTGTCTACCGACTCGATGGGAAAACGCCTCCCCTCGAATTGATCATGCCGTTAACTCTGGTTAATCCCCGGGTGGAAACGCTGCCCGGCCGGGCGACCGACTACCTGGAAGGTTGCCTCTCCTTCCCCGGTATCAATGGCATGGTGCGAAGGCCCGACTGGGTCAGCGTGCGGTATCGGGATCTGCGGGGCAACTTTCACAACCTGCGCTGCAACGGGCTCCTGGGACGTTGCATCCAGCACGAGGTGGACCACCTGGATGGTATCCTCTATATCGACCGGATGGAGAAACCGGTCCTGAAAGAGATAGGGCCTCAATTGAGAAAACTGAAAAAAAAGACGCGGAAATTTCTCAAGAAGCAAAGGAAAGGGGGGAGGCGCCGATGGGGAATTGGCTATCGCCAAAGGCACAAAGGGTGAGGCGGGGTTAACCACAAAAGGCACAAAAGACAATTAAACCACGGATTACACGGATTTGCACGGATGAGGATGGGAAATAGCCGCAAAAGAACGCAAAAAACGCAAAGAAGGAGAAGAGGGGAGAGATTAGCCACAGAGGGAAAAGCGCCGTTGGCGCCAGTTAGGAATTAGGAATGAGAAGGGATTAACCACAGAGGCCACAGAGGACTCAGAGAAAGAGGAGAGGAGAAAATCTTGGCGATCTTGGCGTCTTGACGAGAGGTAATTCAGAGGAAAGCCTTGGAGCAATCGCGGCGTAAAGCCGCTCCTACTTAAAGTGTCTGGCCCAGGCTATTGTGGTTTCTAAAAAATGCGGGCTAGAGTGATTTGCCGCCGAATCGGCGGCGGTGATCCGCCGAGACGATCTTGTATTTTTCCGCCCACTGGCGGATGCCGCGCTGGCGTTGCGGGTCCAGCCCGATTACCCGAGCCGGCAACCCCATTGCCATGGAACCGGGGGGCACCTTCATTCCCGGTGGAATCAATGCCCCGGCCGCGACTATGGAGCGACGTCCTATAACTGCCCCATCCAAAATGATGGACCGCATTCCGATCAGGCATTCGTCCTCGATGGTGCAGGCGTGAATCATGGCGCCATGGCCGACCGTAACGTGATTACCGATTATAGCGGGAAGATCGTCCGCCAGGTGTATAATGGTACCGTCCTGAATATTCGTCCCCTCCCCGATGATTATCTTTTCAATGTCCCCCCGGATAACCGATTGATAAAAAACGCTGGCGTGGGGTCCGATCCGAACATCCCCCATGACGTCAGCCGATTTGGCGATCCACGCCGTGGGGTCCACCCGAGGGGAGGCAGCTAAAAATTTGTCCAACCGTTCCTGACGCGTCATTCCCAGAATTTCACCGGAATCCACCCGCGAAGCAAGGGGTACCCGGTTTTTTATCCGGTTGGAGCCGTCATGAAGAGCTTTACATATCTACATATCATGATATGTTGATGCGTTTTTAAATTTTTTTACCATGGCGGCCCGACTTCGAGAACAAAAACCCGAGTCCCGGAAATATCGGCAATTACGCGATCTCCTGGAGCGACGGATTGTATTTCTGGATGGCGCCATGGGCACCATGATCCAGCGGCTCAAATTGAGCGAGGCGGATTTTCGCGGGGAACGGTTCAGGAACCACGTCAAGGACTTGAAGGGCAATAACGACCTTTTGAGCCTGACCCAGCCCCATCTCATCCAGGCCATACACCGACAGTATCTGGATGCCGGTTCCGATATCATCGAAACCAACACCTTCAACTCCACCTCCATTGCCCAGGCGGACTACGGATTGGAGGATTTGGCCTATGAGTTGAACAAGGAGTCGGCCGAGCTGGCCAAGAGGGCTACGGAAGAGGCGATGAGGAAAAATCCGGGGCGGGTTTGCTGGGTGGCCGGAGCATTGGGACCGACCAACAAAACGGCCTCCCTGTCTCCCGAGGTGGCCGACCCAGGTTTCCGGGCGGTGAGTTTCGATGAACTGGTGGAGGCCTACCATACGGCTGCGAGGGGACTTTTGGACGGGGGGGCCGACCTCCTATTGCCGGAGACCACTTTCGATACCCTCAATCTCAAGGCCGCTCTCTTTGCCATCGAAGCCCTCCAGGACGAATTGTCCGAACGCATACCGGTAATGATTTCCTTTACCATTACCGATGCCTCCGGTCGGACCTTGTCGGGGCAGACGGTGGAGGCGTTCTGGAATTCGGTCCGCCATGCCAGGCCGATCAGCGTGGGCATCAATTGTGCGCTTGGAGCCGAGGAGATGCGCCCCTACATGGAGGAACTGGCCCGCGTGGCCGATTGCTACACCAGTTGTTATCCCAACGCCGGTCTGCCCAACCCCTTGAGTGAAACCGGTTACGATGAAACTCCGGCTACTACCTCCTGTTTCCTGGAGGAGTTTGCCCAGGCCGGCTTCATCAATATCGTGGGCGGTTGCTGCGGCACGACCCCCGAGCACATAGCGGCCATTGTGGAAGCCTCGTCGGGACTTCCGACCCGTAAAATCCCCTCCTCCAGCCCCGCCATGCACCTGAGCGGGCTGGAAGCCCTGACTATCGCGGCGGAGGATGCGCCCTTCATCGTGGTCGGCGAACGAACCAACGTCACGGGCTCTCCTCGATTCCGCAAATTGATCAAGAGAGGGGATATGGAAAAGGCGGTGGACATCGCGCGCCAACAGGTGGAAAACGGCGCCAACATCATCGATGTAAATTTCGACGAAGGCTTGCTCGACAGCGCGGGGAGCATGCGGCGTTTCTTGAACCTAATCGGGGCGGAGCCGGATATTGCGCGGGTTCCCGTCATGTTGGACAGTTCCCGGTGGTCCGTCATCGAGACCGGGTTGAAGTGCCTGCAGGGCAAGGGGATAGTGAACTCCATCAGCCTCAAGGAAGGAGAGGAAGAGTTTCTCGCCCGAGCCGCCACCATCCAGCGTTACGGCGCCGCCGTCATCGTCATGGCCTTCGACGAGAAGGGGCAGGCAGCTACCCGAGAGGACAAGGTTCGCATCTGTCGGCGGGCCTATCGCCTACTGCGGGAGGAGCTGGATTTTGATCCGCAGGATGTCATATTCGACCCCAACGTGTTGACCGTTGCCACCGGCATGGAGGAACACAACTCCTACGGAATCGATTTTATCGAAGCTGTTCGCGAGATCAAACGGGTGTGCCCGGGGGCCCGGGCGAGCGGGGGAATCAGCAATGTGTCCTTCTCCTTTCGCGGCAACAACTATGTCCGCGAGGCCATGCACGCGGCCTTTCTCTATCACAGCATCGAGGCCGGTTTGGACATGGGCATCCTCAATGCGGGCATGCTGACGGTGTACGAGGAAATCGACCAGGCGCTGCTGCAATACGTGGAGGACGTTCTTCTCAACCGGCGTCCCGAGGCCACCGAGCGGCTGGTGGACTACGCGGAAGGGGTCAAGGGGCGAGCGGCGGAGAGGCGGGTGGCGGATCTCGAATGGAGAAAAGGTTCGGTGCAAGACCGGCTGTCCCACGCGCTGGTCAAGGGGATTACCGACTACATCGTGGAGGATACGGAAGAGGCCCGCCTCCAATTCGACCGTCCTTTGCAGGTCATCGAGGGCCCCCTCATGGACGGGATGAAAACGGTGGGGGACCTTTTCGGCGCCGGTAAAATGTTCTTGCCGCAAGTGGTCAAGAGCGCGCGGGTCATGAAATCCGCCGTGGCCCACCTGATCCCGTTCATGGAGCGGGAGCAAGCGGCCGGTGGCAGCAGGTCCCAGGGCAAGGTGGTTTTGGCCACGGTGAAGGGCGACGTGCACGACATCGGCAAAAACATCGTTTCGGTGGTGCTGGCCTGTAATAATTTCGAGGTCGTGGACCTCGGGGTGATGGCGCCCTGTGAGCAGATCCTCCAAACCGCCCGGGAGGAGGGCGCGGACCTTATCGGCTTGAGCGGACTGATTACACCGTCTCTTGACGAAATGATTCACGACGCGGCGGAAATGGAACGGTTGGGGTTCGAGACACCTCTGCTAATCGGAGGCGCCACCACCAGCAAACTCCACACTGCCGTGAAAATCGCCCCGGCTTATTCCGGGCCGGTGCAGCATGTTTTGGACGCTTCCCGGGTGGTTGGGGTCTGCAACGCATTGCTTCATCCGGAGCGGAAAGAAAAGTTTGTGGAGAAACTGAGGGCGGATCAGGAAAGGCTGCGGGTTTCCCATGCCCGGCGCTCGTCTGCAACGGAACTTCTCAGCCTTGGGGAAGCTCGCGCCAGAGCCTTTGCAACCGATTGGGATGAGGCCGAGGTTGCCCATCCGGTTCAAACGGGCATGCAGCGATGGGAGAAGGTTCCTCTGGCCGATATCGTTCCCTACATCGACTGGTCTCCCTTATTCTGGTCGTGGCGGTTGAAAGGGGTTTACCCGAAAATTCTGAAGCATCCCCAATACGGGAAGGAGGCCTCGGATCTGTATCGGGACGCCCGTGAACTCCTGGATCGAATTGTGGGAGAAAGCGCATTTCATTGCCGCGCCGTCTACGGGATTTTTCCGGCCAATTCGGTTGGAGACGACTTGGAGGTCTACAGGGATGACGACCGGGAAGAAGCGCTCTACAGGTTCCGCTTTTTACGGCAGCAGAAGAAGAAAAGAAAAGGAGCCGAATACCTTTGCCTGTCCGATTTCGTGGCCCCCAAAAACTCGGGGAAAGGGGATTTCCTGGGAGCTTTTGCCGTTACGGCCGGGTTTGAAGTGGGGCGGTACGCCAAAAAATTTGAATCCGAGGGGGACGATTACTCGGCCATCATGGTAAAGGCCCTGGGAGACCGGTTTGCCGAAGCCCTGACCGAAAAGGTCCATGGGGAAGTGCGGCGGCTCTGGGGGTTCGGCCGGAAAGAAAATTTGGATTATCAGGATCTGATTGACGAAAAATACCGCGGCATTCGCCCCGCCGCCGGCTACCCGGCTTGCCCGGATCATACGGAAAAAAGCGTTTTATGGGAACTGTTGGAGGTGGAAAGAAACATTGGAATCCAGCTCACGGAAAGTTTCGTCATGAATCCTCCATCCTCCGTCTCCGGACTCATCTTCTCCCATCCGGGTTCGCGTTATTTTTCGGTTGGCCCCATCTCGCGTGAACAACTGGCCGACTACGCCTCGCGAAAGGAGATTTCCCTTGATGAGGCGGAAAAGTGGCTTGCTTCCAACCTGGGGTGAGAGGCGCCGATGGCGGCAAAGGGGAAAGAAGAAAGAGGAAAGAGGGAAGAGGGAAGAGGGAAGAGAAAGGCTGAAGGCTGAAGGTTTAAGGCTGAATGGAAATTGGGTCTACGGACGAGGATCCAGAATCTAGAAACCAGAACCCAGAAACCAGAATCGAGAACCCAGAGCCCAGAGCCCAGAACTTA
The DNA here is from genome assembly GCA_964291575.2 of Opitutales bacterium. GTDB lineage: Bacteria > Verrucomicrobiota > Verrucomicrobiia > Opitutales > UBA2995 > JAABVD01. The sequence continues at coordinate 1,391,521 of OZ219851.1, forward strand.
TTGGCAGGCCTCGCACTCTTCGCCCCTCATCATGGCGTCGAGGCCGCAAGCTCGCTTCTCTTCCTCGGTGTAGCTGCTGCGATGGTCCTGTCCCACCACACCGCGCATTTCCTTTTTTACCCTGACCGTGGCCTTCTCGATATTGGAGGCCCCGAGGGTGCGCAGGTAGTAGGTGGTTTTGAGGCCTTTTCTCCAGGCGGCTCGATACATGTGGGAGAGGGTCTTCAGATCGGGCTTGGCCAGGAACAGGTTTACCGATTGGGATTGGTCGATCCACTTCTGGCGCCGTGAGGCGGCGTCGACCAGCCAGTGGTATTCGATCCCGAAGGCGGTGGTGTATTTTTCCTTCAAATGAGAGGGAATGGATTCGATATCCTGTATTTCCCCGTCGAAGTATTTCAGGTTATCCAACATCTCCCGGTTCCAGAGCCCCTCCTTTTTCAGGTCGCGCACGAGGAACCGGTTCAGGACGATGAAGTCCCCCGAGAGGTTGCTCTTTACGAAGAGGTTCTTGTAAGTGGGCTCGATACAGGGCGAGGTGCCGGTGATGTTGGAGATGGTAGCGGTCGGGGCAATGGCCAGCACGTTGGAATTGCGCATGCCCTGCTTTTTTATCTTTTTCCGCAAAGCGTCCCAATCCATCTTCCCTCCGCGCGCGACTTCGACTTTGACGCTGCGTTGTTTTTCCAGTTCATCGAGGGTGTCTTCCGGAAGGATGCCGCGATCCCATTTCGAGCCCTTGAAGGTACTGTAGGACCCGCGCTCCTCGGCCAGGTCGCTGGAGGCTTCGTAAGCAAAATAAGCTATGGCTTCCATGAACTCGTCGTTGAATTCAACCGCCTCCCGGGAGGCAAAGGGAAGGTTCTTCCTGTAGAGCGAATTCTGCACTCCCATGACCCCCAACCCAACGGGGCGGTGGCGTTGGTTTGCGTTGCGGGCCGGGTCGGTGGGATAGAAATTTATGTCGATGACGTTGTCCAAGACCCTCACTGCGACGCGCACGGTATGGCGAAGCTTGTCCAGGTCGAGATGGCCTTCCTCGTCCAAATGATTCTCCAGAACGATAGAGCCGAGGTTGCAAACGGCCGTTTCGTCTTCGCCGGTATTGAGGGTTATTTCGGTGCAAAGGTTCGAACTGTGAATGACCCCGACGTGGTCCTGCGGGCTGCGGAGGTTGCATGGGTCTTTGAAAGTGATCCAGGGGTGACCGGTTTCAAAGATCATCTTGAGCATCTTCTTCCAGATTTCGATGGCCGGAACTTTCTGCCCCCACACCTCGCCGGTCTCCGCCTTCGCTTCATAGGCCAGGTATTTCTCCTCGAAATCCTTGCCGTAGGAGTCGTGAAGATCGGGCACTTCGTTGGCGCGGAAAAAAGTCCAGTGCTCCCGGTTCTCCATGCGTTTCATGAAGAGGTCGGGGATCCAATTGGCGGTGTTCATATCGTGGGTGCGCCTCCGCTCGTCCCCGGTATTGCGGCGCAGTTCCAGGAAGTCCTCCAGGTCGTTGTGCCAGGTTTCCAGGTAGGCGCAACCCGATCCGCGGCGCTTGCCCCCTTGGTTGACCGCTACGAGTTGGTCGTTGTGGAGCTTGAGAAAGGGAATGACACCCTGGCTTTCGCCGTTGGTGCCATTTATGTAACCACCGGTTCCCCTCACTGCTGTCCAGCTGCCGCCGAGACCGCCTGCCCATTTGGATAGGTAGGCGTTCTCGGCGATTCCACGCTGCATGATTCCTTCGATGGAATCATCAACCCAATACAGGTAGCACGAGGATAGTTGGGAATGTAGAGTGCCGGAATTGAACAGGGTTGGGGTGGATGAGCAGAACAGGCGGTTTTTATAAAGCCTATAAAGAGAAATGACCTTTTTCTCCCTTTCCCCCTTCTCGGCCAGGAAGAGCCCCATGGCCACGCGCATCCAGAAGATCTGGGGGGTTTCGATGCGCCTTGGTCGTTGTCCCGTTTTGTCGATGGTCAGGTAGCGGTCGTAGAGCGTCTGGATGCCGAGGTAATCGAAATCGAGATCCGCATTGGGGTCGAGAGCCTCGGCCAATTTTTCCAGGTCGAAATCCTGCAGCCTGGGGGAGAGGCGCTTTATGGCGATGCCGTGCCGCAGGTACTTTTTGAAATAGTCCACGTGGCGCCTTTTGAGTTCGCCGATCCCGTGTTGGATTATGTCCCATCCCAAGACCTCCTCGTAAATGTAAGTGCTCAGGATGCGACCGGCGAACTTGGCGAAATCGGCATCCCGTTCGATGAGGGATTTGGCGTTTAGGATAATGGTCTTCCGCAAATCTTCCCGGGAGATTTCATCAAAGAGGGATCGCCGCAGCTCGGCTTCGATTTCGTCCTTGGCCATGTTGAGATCCAAACCGATGAGGGCATAACGGATGCGTTCCTCGAGATCGGCCCCGTCCCAGAAAAAGGTGGAGCCGTCATCCTCTTTGACCACCACCATGGAATTTTGCCGTATCTCCAGCACATCCACGGGCTCCTTCCTTTCCATTTCGCGCCACATGGCCCGCTGGGCCCGGTAAAGGATGTAGGCCTCGGCCACCTTGAAGTGATTTGCCTTCATCAATTCCTCCTGAACGAGGTCTTGAATCTCCTCGATGTGGATGAAGGATCGGCGCGAATCGCGCACGCGGAGGGTAACCGCCTGAGCCACTTTCACTGCCGGTGAGGAATCTTTTTCCTGGGACAGGAATGCTTTTCGAATGGCGATTTCCACTTTGTTCTCGTTCCAGGGGACGACCTGGTTGTTGCGGCGTATGACCCGGCAGATGGACTCCTGGCGCTGGACGGTGATCAGGTGCGACCGGTTGGTGACCAGGCTTTTCGCCACTTCGTGGGCGTTATGGTTCACCAGGGTTCTCTCGATCTCCAGGTTGAGCTCCTCTTGGGAAATGAGATTCGATTCGCCCGGTTTGTGAGGAAGGTCGAGGAGGTGCTTGGCCACCTCATTCGTGATGTTGGCTACGAACTCCTGGTTCTGCTCGTTGAATACATCCTGCTCTCCCCTGGCCATTAGCAGGTTGGACAAGGCGTTTCCCACCGTGTCGGCGATATCGGCCAGGTCGATATCTACAATCCCTGCCTGAGATTCGACTTTGACCCCGGGTTGAACGAGCCGGTCCCCAGGCAGGACTTCCCTCCACTTGAAGGGGGACTCGCCTTCGAGGTTGTCCCGCACGATTTTTTTGAGGGCGAGGTCCTGTTTCAGGGAAGAACGGCGGCTGAGCATGGTGGTAGCTGTGGTAAAAAGCGGAAGGCGTTAGAGTTCGTCGTCGTTCACCGAGTCCAGGGAAGAGGCTTTCTGGTATTCGGTTACCCGGCCCTCGAAGAAATTCTGTTCTTTTTTGATATCCATCATTTCCGCCAGCCAAGGGAAGGGATTGTCCACCCCGGGTTTGAGGGGAGCCAAGCCGACCCCTTCCAGCCTGCGGTCCGCAATGTAGTCGATGTACTGGGTAAAGTCCGCCGCGCTGAGACCCACTGCATTGACTGGAAGGCAGTCGTGGATGAAGTCTTTCTCGAGGCCGACGGCTTCGTCCATGAGTTGGCGGCAATCCTCTCGGAATGACGTGGTCCACACCTCCGGATTCTCGGAAATGAGGTCCATGAACAGGTTGCGGAGGATTTCGATGTGATTCGATTCGTCCCTCAAGGTGTAGCGGAACATCTGGCCGATGCCCGGAAATTTATTCTGCCGGTAGAGGGAGAGAATCATGCCGAACAAACCGTAGAACTGGGTCCCCTCCATGCACTGGCCGAAAACGAATATGTTCTTGGCCAGGAGTTGCTTGTTTTCCGTCGTCCTCAGGTCCAAGTCGCGGCGCAAGGCGCGGGAGGTGCGGGACACGAATTCATTTTTCCTGACGATGGTTTCGATGCCCTCGAACATGGCCTCGCATTCGTGTGGATTGAGGCCGAGGGAGCTGATCATGTAGAGCAGTGAATCCGCATGAATGTTTTCCTCGTGGACGTGCCGGCCCAAGACCAGCTTGAGTTCGGGAGCGGTAACGGCATCGCGGATGACGTGGAAGATATTATCGCCCACAATACCCTCGGCAGCGGAAAAATAGCCCACCCCCATGCGGATAATCCAGCGTTCCACGTCGCTGAGGAAGTGATCCGACTTCCACTGCTCGATATCCTTATTCATGGGAATATCTTCGGGCTCCCAATGGTTGGCCTTCATCTTGCGGTAGAGGTCGTAGGCCCACTTATACTTGAGGGGCAGGAGGTTGAAGGTCATGGTCTCCCGACCATTGATGATTTTCTTGGCGGCAAAGGCGGCTTCCGCTTTGGCCGCATCGAGCACAAAAGTCTTATTCCCGATAGAGAGGCGTTGTTCCATGTTCTGAGAATGTAGGATGGAGCGGTAGAAGACTGTCCGGGATGGCGTTGTGGATTGTAGAGGTTGTTCTGGAAAAGTAGGTGGCAGGGACAGAAAGATCAGGGGCAACGTGATAGACAGATTCTTTCAAGCTCCCCCATATGTAGTGGGTCAATTTTATGAGCACCCCTATATCTTGTGTCAAAAGTTTTTTTATCCACTTCTTAACATCTTCTAAAGTAATTTTAATAACATTTTGTAACGCCTAAGTCCCTGACCTGAGCCGGTTAGAAGAGTTACCCACAATTAACTCACAGGTTTTGCCCAACCCGGCTTGCCCGTGCCGCCTGTTCCGCTTTGAATTACCAAGCGATACAATTTGTCGGAGAAAGGCCTTCCCGGCCAAAGTTCTGATTGAGTTGGAGAAAACGATTTCCTAGTGTATTTTTTTCAAGAGGCTGAATCATGAAACCCAAATTACCCCTATTTTCTGTCGGAATTCAGAGGTCCTGGCCCGTCCTCTGGGCGGTGCTGTTCTTTGGATTGGCCGGTTGGGGGTCCGATGCCAAAACCGGTGACCCGGGGGGCAAGGAGGACCTGGCCGCCATGCAGGAACTGCTGAAAATGCCCAGGGATGATCTGGCCCGCCTGCGCCTGTCCCTGGAGGCCATCGAGAAGATGTCTCCGGAAGAGCGCAGGAAGGCCCTTGCCCGCATCCAGAACCAGAACAAGGAGCCGACCGAACAACGTAAGGAAGCGATCGATCGCTGGAATGAGTTGAATCCCGAGATGAAAAAAGCTTACTTCGACTACGTGCGAAAATTGTCTTCCTCCGGTCGGAAGAAGTTCACGGCACAGCCTTGGGACGAACGGATTGCCGAGGTAAAAGAGAATAAAGAGAAATAACCGAAACGAATTAACCCCTTCATACATTATGGCAGATACGCGAATAGGATTTGTAGGTGTGGGGCGGATGGGATTCAACATGGCCCTCCGGCTTCACGATTGTGAATACCCCGTCACGGCGGTATACGACGTCAACCCTCAGGCGGCGAAGGATTTGGCCGGAAAAACCGGGGCCAAAGCCTGTGACACCCTCCAGGAAGTCAGTTCCCTCTCCGACGTCATCTTTACCGTTGTCACGGATGACCAGGCCATGGACCAGATTTTTTACGGAGAATCCGACAACCTCCTCATGGAGGCCGAAAACAGGACCTTCATCAACTGTGCCACCCTCAGTCCCTCCGTGCACGAGAAGCTGCAATTGGCCTGTGGCGAAGCCGGGGGGCAATCGCTGGAAGCTTGCATGGCTTCGAGCATTCCACAAGCCCGGGCGGGCACCCTTTATCTCATGGTCGGCGGCGCCGAGGAGGTGTATTCGGGGGTGGAGGAAATTCTCCAATCGATCAGTCAATCCATTCGTTTTGTCGGTCCGGCCGGGTCGGCGGCACGGGTCAAGGCGCTGGTCAATATGGTCATGAATATCAACACGGCCGGTTTGGCCGAGGGGTTGGGCCTGGGGCAGGCCCTCGGGCTCGATCTGGAAATGTTGTGCGAAGTGTTTGCCCAAACCGGGGCCAATTCCCGGGTGCTGGAGACCGATGCAGAGGACATGCTGTTGCGGGACCACGAATGCTACTTTTCCAGCGAACACGCAGCCAAGGATTCCCTGATCGCCTTGAATCTGGCCGAGGAGTGCAACTTACGTCTTCCCCTGGCCAAGGCCACCTATGAGCAATATGAAACCATGAAGGCCATGGGCCTGGGGGACCTGGATAAATCCGGTGTGGCCGAGCTCACTTTTCCCGGCCGGATGGGTAAATGAATCCACTTGGTCCTGCTCCCTGATCTTCCCTCGGGTCCACGGATTCCGGCCCGGTACCACACCCCCTCGGTTGCGCGGTATCCGGAGAGGGGCAACGTCCACACTTGAGAAGTGCAGTCGCCTATGACGGAAATTTCCATCCTTGCCGCTTATCTGATGGGGTCGCTGTGTTTGCTTTCCTACGGCCTCAACGCCTACCTTCTGGTAATTTTGTATCTCCGGGCCTACACCGGGGGCAACGCCGCCCGCCGGCAGAGGTCGGCAGCGGTTCGATCGGGATGGAGCCACTCCCAACCGGTCCCCTCGGTCACGACCCAGGTCCCCCTTTACAACGAAATGAATGTGGCCGAGAGGGTCATCCGGGCCGTTGCGGCCATGGATTACCCCGAGGGCAAACATGAAATACAGATCCTGGACGACTCAACCGACGAAACCAAGACCCTGGTCGACCAGGTGGCATCTTCCCTGAGAAAGACCGGGATCGATATCCAGGTGGTGAGGCGACCGGACCGGGTGGGATTTAAGGCGGGGGCCCTGGAAGCGGGCCGAAAAATCGCCAAAGGAGAATTCCTGGCCGTTTTCGACAGCGATTTTGTTCCGAAACCGGATTTTCTAAAGAAGATGATGCCCTACTTCCTGGAGGATGAGGAAGTGGGGCTGGTTCAAGCCCGCTGGGGGCATTTGAACGGGGAGGATTCCCTATTGACGCGCGCGCAGTCCCTGGGCATCGATGGGCACTTCACGGTGGAGCAAAGTGCGCGAGCCTCCACCGGGCTCTTCATGAGTTTTAATGGCTCCGCCGGTATGTGGCGCAGGCGAGCCATCGAAGAAGCAGGGGGATGGAAGCACGACACTTTGACGGAGGATCTGGATCTCTCCTACCGCGCCCAACTGGTCGGATGGAAAGCCTGCTTCGTTCCCGAAGTGGTGGCGCCTGCCGAATTGCCCGATACGGTCGCAGCCTTTAAGAGCCAGCAGTTCCGATGGGCCAAAGGGTCCATGCAAACGGCGGTCAAGTTATTGCCGAGGGTGTTCAGGTCGGAACGCAGTTGGGTCCACAAGGTATCGGGGTTTTTTCACCTCACCCATTTTGCCATTCACCCCTGCCTGGTTGTTCTGGCTCTGCTCAGTCTTCCCTTCGTCACCATAGCGGGACCACGGGTGGCTCCCGGCTGGTTTGTTGCGGCCGCCCTGATCCTCAGTCTGGCCTCGCTTGCCCCCAGCGCCCTCTACTGGTACAGTCAGAAGCATGCCGGCATTCCCCGGCGCTTCCGGCTGATGGGGATTCCCCTGATCCTCATCACCGGGGTAGGGATTGCCATTTCCAATGCCCGGGCCGTGGGGGAAGCATTGATGGGCCGCCGAAGTGATTTTGTCCGAACTCCCAAATGCGGAGATGCCACTCGCAAGGCTTACCGGGCAAAAATGCCCCTTTTGCCCCTTCTGGAAATTGGGCTGAGCGGATACTGCTGCTACGCAGTGGTTCAATTTTCCCTCTCGGGGCATTGGTTTCTGGCGCCCTTCCAGCTCATCAACGCCGTCGGTTTCGGGTATATCGGGATCCTGGGGATACTGCAATCCTTGCGGTCGGGAAAGCCCCCCAAACGGTCGAAACGGATGCCATTTGAAACCGCGCCAGTCCACCCATCTATCCGGTGATCGATCGGCTGAGGAATGCGGTTTTCGCCATTGCTTGCGGCCTGTTTTTCTTCCTGTGCTTTCAGACCGGCCGAATAGAGGCCCTGACCACCCACTCCCGCCCTCTCATGCTTCTTTTCGGAGCAATGGCCATAGCGGGCGTTGTGGCCTGGGCCGTTTTCCCCAATACGCGGAACCTCAAATCCGCCGTTATCCTGGTCCTGGGGCTGTCTGTCCTTTCCCGACTGTTGCTCTATCCCTTTCCCTACAGCGACGACGTCAACCGCTACCTGTGGGAGGGAAAATTGGTTCTCCACGGGGAAAATCCATACCAGTTCACGGCCGAGGCGAAGGAATGGGAAGCGTTGCGGGATCCCTATTGGGAGGCTATGAATCACAAAGACCGGAAGACGGCCTATCCTCCCCTCATCATCCTGTCCTTCGCTGCCCTGAATTCCGTCGCCTACCACCCCGTTACTTACAAGGTGTTGTCCGGTCTGGCCGACATGACTGTAATCGGCCTCCTGTTGTTGTGCCTGACCCGGCGGGGCATGCATCCAAAAAACGCCCTCTTTTACGCCCTCAATCCGGTTCCGCTTCTGGCCTTCTCCGGAGAAGGCCACTTCGATGTTTTGTTCGTTTTAGCCACCCTGGCGGCGCTGCTTTTATGGGAGGATGGGAAAACGGCATGGAGTTGGGTCATGCTGGGAATCAGCATCCAGGTTAAAATTGTCAGCGTATTGCTGATACCGCTCCTGTTCCTGAACCGGAAATCCTGCAAAGTGCTGTGGATCGGCCTTCCGCTCCTGGCGCCCTCCCTGGTTTTTTGGCCCCAACTTCACCATCTTCTCCACGGCCTGCTGCAGTATGGGGGAACCATGTCCCACAACGGATCCATCAACTACGTGCTGCTCTCGTGGCTGGGAGACCGGCTGGCCGCGGCCGGGCTATCGACCGCAATTCTGTTGATCGCAGTCGTCGCCATCAGCCTGCGAACAAAAGACGTGCTCAAAGGGGGTTACGCAATTCTTGCAGCCCTGGTCCTCCTTTCCCCCACCGTTCACTACTGGTACCTGGCATGGATCGTCCCGGGAATCGCGTTGTTTCCATCCGCCGCATGGATCCTTTTGACCGGACTTTCCGGCCTGTATTTTTCCGCCTGGGACCATTTTGGGAGAACGGGCATCTGGTGGCAACCAAAGGTCTACTTTTACCTGCAATGGATTCCGTTTTACCTCAGTTGGGCGCCGTCCTTCCTGGCCCGTCTGCGGCAGTTGAGGGCCCACCCGGTTGAGCGAAACGCAACTACCCTCTCGGTCGTGATACCCTGTCTCGACGAAGGCGAACAGTTGCGCAGTTGTTTGGCCGGTCTACAGGATTGCCGTTACCCCATTGAGGAAATCCTGGTGGTCGACGGAGGGTCCACGGACGACTCCAGGACCATCGCCCAAACATTTCAGGCGAAATGGCTGACCAGCCGGAGGGGAAGGGGGCGCCAAATCGCCGCCGCAGTGGAGGCGTGCACTGGAGATATCGTCCTGGTTCTCCATGCCGACAGCCGGGTGACCGGAGACCTGATCGGACGGATCATGGCCTCTATGGAAAATAATCCGGATGCGGTTGGAGGCGCCGTGGGCCAACGATTCCGGGCGGGCCGCAAAAAACCCGTCCTGTTGTTGATCGAGGGCCTGAACGATTTGCGCGCCCAGCTCTTGCACAGCAGTTTTGGGGATCAGGGCCAGTTTTTTCGGCGAGAGGAAGTAAACCGGGGTGGGGGTTTCCCCGCCATTCCGCTGATGGAAGATGTCGAGCTGACCGCACAATTGAGGAAGCGGGGAGATCTCTTGTTTCTGGGAGGCGGAATGCTTTGCTCGCCCAGGAGATGGGAGAAAGAAAACGCCCTGAAACGGATCGCCCAAATCATCTCTCTCGTCATCCGCTACAAGACCTCCCGCCTTTTCGGAAGGGGCAACGCCCAGAAACTGTATGGAGAATATTATCCCGACCGGGACTAGTGTCATGTCCCTGAAATAATTCACCACAGAGAACACAGAGGACACAGAGAGGGAGACGCTGTTAGCGCCAATGAGGAATGAGGAATGGGATCTCGCCAAGGCGCCTCCTTTCAACGACTTCGATGGCACAAAGGGAATTAAAGGAAGAAGGAAGGAGGGAAAATCATCGTGATCGTGATCGTGATCGTGATCTTGATCGTGATCGACAAACCAACGACTGACCGCGACTAAAGCAGGGGGGAGATCAAACGGGTGGCCTCTTCCAAGGTCCGGCGCAAGCGGGGAGGATTGAGTTCCCTCTCCAGCCCGTAGGGCCGGCAGTTCCCCATGACCTGCTCCAGCCATTTCATGATGGCGCCTATGTCCACCTCCGAGGTGTGGACTACTCCGATTTCGAAATTTACGAACAGGGAGCGAATATCCAGGTTGGCCGAACCATGGATGGCTATGGAACCGTCGGCCACCATGATCTTGGCATGCAGCATGCCCGGTTGAAACAGAAGCACTTTGATGCCGGCCGATCGCAAGATGCGCAAGTGATAGGATCGCGCCAAATCTACCAACTTCCAATTGGAATGTTCGGGAAGGACGAGGGTGATTTTCTTCATGATGGCGCCTATGTCCACCTCCGAGGTGTGGACTACGAACAGGGAGCGAACTCCGCTTCGGGCCTTGACCATGGATGGCTATGGCCTCTTCCACCAGGGTCTGGGTCAAAATCTCATCGGGAATGAAATAAGGCGTTACGATGATCAATTCCCTTTCGAATTCCTGCATCAGGTTGACCATTCTTTCGTAGAGCGGATCGCCCTCAACGTCGGGTCCACTTGCGATCCCGGCCACCTCGCTCGGGCCAATTGCAACGGGTTTCCGCGGTTGCAAACAGTCCATCTCGGGAATGGCCTGCTTGGATGCGAAAGCCCAGTCCAGGAGGAATATCCCATTGAAGTGGTTTACGATCGGTCCCCGATAGTCCGCACCAAAGTCATGAAATCGGTCCGGGTTCTCTACAGAACCCAGGAAACGAGAGTCGAGGTTTCGCCCGCCCAGAATGGCATGCTCGCAGTCGAAAACAGCTATCTTGCGATGGTTTCTAAGGTTGGCCCAACCGTGGGTCTGAAAGGGGAATGCGGGCATGAACAAATGGACCTCCCCTCCAGCTTCCTGCAACGATCGGATGGATTTTCGGGGCCTCCTGAAAGAGCCCAGGGCATCCAATAGCAGCCTTACGCGAACCCCGGAATTCGCCTTATCCGTCAAGAGGCGGAGAATATGTTTTCCCACCTCATCATCGCTCAAGATATAGGTTAGAATATGGATTTCCTTCCTCGCCGCCCTTATCGCATCACAGAAGAGGCGATATGCCTGGACCCCATCGGTAATAAACTCCACCCGGTTACCCCGAGTGGAAAAGGTGTCCTCCGCGTAGGACAGATCGGTATCACCCTCCGCTGCACGTTTGAGCAGGCCCTTGGCCCGAATGCGCTTTTTCAGCTTGCGACCGCCGAACAGGAGGTAGAGGGGCACCCCCACGTAGGGAATCAGCAACACGAAATAGCTCCAGGCCAGGAGGCTGCTGGGTTGCCGCTGCTCCCGAAAAACCCGTATGATGATGGCAATGGCGAGAACAAATCCCACCACGGTAAAAATATTGGAAAACAAAACCCCCAGACCCCATTGAAAGGAGCTCAAGAAAATTTCCCAGAACCTGTGAAGGGTTTCCAACATGTTCTAAACCACGTATTTCCGAATTAATTGAGAAAAAATCGGGCCGGGGCAACCCGGATGCCCGGTATAAATCGGCCTACCATAGCATTTGACCCATGGAGGTAAATAAAAAGGCGCAGAGGCGCCGGGGGGCGCCAAAGAGGAAAGGGGAAAGAGGAAAGGGGAAAGAGGAAAGAGGAGAGAGGAAAGGGGAGAGATGCTGAGATTTCTTTGGATAGTGATCGTGAAACCAACGACTTTGAGGAGGGAAATGACCTCTCCCAACTTGTCACGCCGTAATCCATGAAGGCGGAAGCTCGCGGAGAGCGCAAAGAAATCAACCAATTCAAAGATCTGGTTTTTACGCCAACGGCGTTGAACTCCAGAGCCCAGCGTCGCGTAGCACACGCTGGGTTACCTGTCACCCATACGGTCGAACCCCAACGGGGTTCCACAATGAATTAACATTCTTACCAGGTGTTACAGCTGAAAATCCGCCGCTTGTGTGAACGAATTAACCTTTGAGAGAGTTCATTCCTAAGTAACCACAAAATTCCTAATTCCCAATGGGCGCCCCTGGACCCCTCTTATCCTGTCCATCCATGTTTCAAATTCGATCAAGATCAAGATAGGGCATTTGGCGCTTTTGCCCCTCTGTGTCCTCTGGGTTCTCTGTGGTGAATTATTTAAGGGACATGCGGACTAGCTCCAGGTGTATCCCTGGGGAATCCGGACCACGGCGGTGCCGGCTATCTTGTCATGCCAGGATTGTTTTTCCGGATCCCAGCCGGCCCAAAAGAATCCGAGAAAGAACGGAAGCAAGGAAACAATGCTGCTGAGGCTGCGGATGACGGCGGCAGGCCAATCGATCGGTTCCCCGGAAATTTTCTGAACACGAATGCCAAGGGCCATGCCGCCCAAGGTGCTCCCCTTCCAACCCCAAAATATGATGAAGTAAGCAAATAATGGGATTGCGAAAATAGTTATATCCAGCAGGGAAACCAGGGCCCCCACCAGAATTAAATCGATTGAAGTGGCCAAAGTCCTCCACCAAAAACCTGCCCTTCTGAACAAAGCAGCGGTGGCGCTTTCCACTTTTTCGAGCGAGGTGCCCGGTTGCACTGGTTTTTGGGAATCCGGTGCCGAAGCGTCCGATTGGCCGGGAGCTTGGGGCGAGGCGCTTGCGTAATCCGGAGGATCTGCCTGACCGGCGGCCTTCCACTTGGAAATAGAATTTCCGATCAGCAGGCAAACCGCCCCCAATCCCAATATGGATAGCACAAGCCATAGGAAGAACCCGAAAAAGGGAATCATGTACAATGCATAAACAATAATCCCGCCCAAGATGACAGATAGCAGGACATTTTCCAGCGCAGGCAGCTTGGTGGCTCGGGCAATCTGTTTGCCAATGTGGAAGAAAACCACCGCCTTCCCGAAAATAGTGAGGGCGAGAACGGCCAAATATACAAACGGAACCAGGGCCAGTCCGACCACGGTAATCGCCATCAGAAGAAAAAATATCGGGCCGCTTGCATAGACCAATGTTCCAATAAGGAAGGATTGAAGCGGCTTATCTGCCAGGGTTTGACCACTACCTTGCAAAGGCTTCGGAAATATGACTGCCAGCAGGAGGTAGAAGAGGAGCAGGATGCCGGCCATATAAAGTGTGAACGGAACATTGGGGGAAATTGGGCGGGCTAAGAGCACACATTCCTGGACGAATTTTCGGATAGTCTGAATTCCTTCAGGTATTCCCGGGAAAAAAAATGGAATGTTTATCCACTCCTGATGAATCTTGGCAGTGGGGTGAACGGTCAACTTTCCGCCAATCACCACGGCGCTTCTCCCGACTTCGGCCCCGGGACCCAATTCTCCGGACCCCATAATTACGACGAAGTCGCCACCGGTGGAATTTGAAAGGGTGGCGTCGCCCCAAATGGTAACCATATCCTTATCGACGCGGCCTTCCGCATTGGAGTTGCCCCCGATGGTGACCATATCGCCCTGAACACGACCCTCGGCGATGGCATTTCCCCCTATGGTGACCATATCCCTTGATCTTTCGTCGGGCCCGAGGTGGCTATCATTTCCAAAAACAATCCTTTCGTTGGGCGTTTTCCCAACCGCTTCCACCGCATCATGGGCTTTCGGCTCTTCGGCTTCCGAGCCATCGGAGCCTTCCGCTTCAACCTCTTCGGCGACAGCCTCCTCCGTAATTTCCCCTTCGGAAATGGGGGCTTCAATTTCTTCAGATCGAGGTTCCGTTTCCTCGGAACCTGCGGGAATCTCCTGCGCATTTATGCCGGCACAAGCAGCCAGGAGGATTAGTAACATCAGGTATTTAATATCATTCATAAAACACGAGGTTGGCGGTTGGTCGGCCTGAGGCCGAAAATGTGAGCCGAAAAATCAAGGTGGCAATTCCCGCAAGGAAACCGGTCGAAAAAACGATTATCACTGTTGCAACCGGTAACATGCCTGTGAAGGAAATTAGCCCGAATACTTTTCCAAGGGCATCCCCAACCGTTGCAATGATTTGAATTCCAGCGTTTACATTTTCAATTGCACTCCCTGATTGAAGAGTGGCTGCGTAGCGGGAAAGATAGGCCAGGATGGAGGGGCTGAAATAAGTGACCAGCAGCATGCAACCAACGGATACCAGCACCAGGACCCATCGAATGGCCGCGAACCGGGAGCTGCGCTCCCGCTGCTGATCCCGAGCTATCCGCGCCATCACATTGGGAAGCAAGGACCTCGGGGCCTCCAGTTCGGGAAGATCTCCCAGCACCTCGTTCAACAATCCATCGAGGCGATCCGGATCAGGAATCGGTTCAGGCTTCATGGTTGTCCTCCAAGGTTCTCAATAATACTTTTTTGAGGGCCCGTCGTCCTCGAAAAATATCCGTTTTGGTTTTGCTCAAGGAGATCTTCAGATGGCTGGCAATTTCGCGGTAGCTCAAGTTTTCGAAATGGTAGAGGATCAGGGGAACGCGCTGTTTTGTGGGAAGCGATTGCAGCGCTTGGGCGATGATTTCCCTCCGGTCGATGTTCTCCAAATCCAACGCGCTGCGCTCATCTTCCGGCAATGAGATGACTTCATCTTCTTTTCCCGCGCCTCGACGGCTGAACTGATCGGTAAACGTCCTCCAGCGACTCCGGTAACGGGTCAGGTGGTTGATGCAAAGGTTCCGCGTAACCACTTTCAACCAACCACCGGCGGTTTCACTCTGGGAAATGGAGTCGTAATGTTTGAAAGCGCGCAGGAAAACTTCCTGCGCGATATCCTCGGCATCGGTTTCATTGCCCAAAATTCGCGCTGCGGTAGTAAAGACCATATTTTGATACCTTCTGACGAAGTGTTCAAAACCCTGTGAAGATGTCATGGAAAGTTGTTTTCATACCGAATGGATTGCTGTTAAGAGAACCCGGCAGGACGAGGAAAAGTCGCAGTTGAGTAAAATTTTTTCTCGAGCGAAGGCGACACCTTACAAATTCGCGGAACCGCAGAAAATTTGTGACAAATGCAGGCCTGGGCTTGATTTCCACCATGGCAATCGATTGCCTGGGGCCAAATTTATGTCAAAGACCTTTTTTTCATGGAATGTGAACGGGATCCGCGCTGCCCTTAAAAAAGGCTTGGACGAGTGGTTCGAAGCAGCGGCCCCCGACGTACTCTGCCTTCAGGAAATAAAAGCGCAGGAGAACCAGATCGGATATGAGTTTCCCGGCTACCACCTGTTTTGCCACTCGGCGGAGAAAAAAGGCTATTCCGGCACCCTGTTGCTGAGCAGGGAGGAGCCGATTGAGGTCAGCTACGGGCTTGGAGACGAGCTGCCCGACCGGGAGGGACGCGTAATTACGGCCGAATTTCCTTCCTGCTTTCTGGTCAACGTCTATACCCCCAACTCGCAAAGGGGATTGGTCCGACTGGAATACCGCACCGAGGTCTGGGACAGACATTTCCTCCGCTACCTGAAGCAACTGGAGAAAATCAAACCCGTTGTCGCATGCGGCGATTTTAACGTGGCTCATAAGGAAATCGACTTGGCCAACCCGAAAACCAACACCCGCAACCCCGGGTTCACCATGGAAGAGCGGACTTCCTTCGACAAATACATCCGGAACGGATTCATCGATACTTTCCGCGAATTCAATACCCAGGGAAGCAATTATACCTGGTGGACCTATCGGTTCGGGGCTCGGGCCAGAAATGTGGGATGGCGCATCGATTACTTTCTCATTTCCAGCTCCTTGCGCCCCCGCTTGCAAGACGCCGGCATTCATTCCGAGGTCATGGGGTCCGACCACTGTCCCATTTCCATTTCCCTGGAATGATTCCCTCCCCCTCCTTTTCCCCAAAAAGGAGGCCGAATGCCCCAAAAGGAGCATCCGGCCAAAAGAACTGGCAATAACCTACTCTCACACAGCATCGAGGCTGCACTACCATTGGCGATCGAGGGCTTAACGGCCGTGGTCGGAATGGGAACGGGTGTTTCCCCTCATCCATGGTCACCAGAGTGGGTTCAGACGTATTTTCAAAAGGTTATTGCCCATACGTCATTGAGCCCGGTTTGCGGGCTCGGAAATATTAGTTGAACTGCGCCTAGGTGGTACAAGCGCCGACCGTGGCGATACAAAGCAAATCTCACGGGTCATTAGTACCAGTTAGCTTAATCCATTGCTGAACTTACACATCTGGCCTATCAACCTGGTAGTCTACCAGGACCCTTAAGAACCCCGAAGGGTATGGGAGATCTCGTCTTGGGAGTAGCTTGGCGCTTAGATGCTTTCAGCGCTTATCTATTCCGTGCTTAGCTACCCGGCGGTGCCGTTGACACGACAACCGGAACACCAGAGGCACGTCATTCCCGGTCCTCTCGTACTAGGGAATGAACCCCTCAAATCTCCTGCGCCCACAGCGGATAGAGGACCGAACTGTCTCACGACGTTCTGAACCCAGCTCGCGTACCACTTTAATCGGCGAACAGCCGAACCCTTGGGACCTTCTCCAGCCCCAGGATGTGATGAGCCGACATCGAGGTGCCAAACAACGCCGTCGCTGTGAACGCTTGGGCGTTATTAGCCTGTTATCCCTAGCGTACCTTTTATCCTTTAAGCGATAGCGATTCCACATTCCACTACCGGATCACTTGGGCCTGCTTTCGCAACTGCTCGACTTGTAGGTCTCACAGTAAAGCTCTCTTCTACCCATATACTCGACGACCGATTGCCAACCGGCCTGAGAGAACCTTCGCAATCCTCCGTTACTCTTTAGGAGGATACCGCCCCAGTAAAACTGACCAGCTACCACTGTCCCCACACCCGATAAGGGTGAGAGGTTAGATATCCAATTAGTAAAGAGTGGTATTTCACATTGTGACTCCATTGCGCCCTGAAGCGCAACTTCAACGTCTCCCACCTATTCTACGCATTAAAAACCGAATACCAATAGCAGCTTACAGTAAAGGTGCATAGGGTCTTTCCGTCCTGCTGCGGGTACGACGCATCTGCACGTCGACTACAATTTCACTGAGCGCCTCTCCGAGACAGCTTCCAACTCGTTGCAAGATTCGTGCAGGTCGGAACTTACCCGACAAGGAATTTCGCTACCTTAGGACCGTTATAGTTACGGCCGACATTCACGGGGGCTTGGACCAGAAGCTTGCACCTCCAGTGTTCACCTTTCCGCATTGGTCACTTGTCACTCCCTATACATCGTGTTGCCACTTGGCAGAGAGCTGTGTTTTTGCTAAACAGTCGGTTGGAACTTGTCACTGCGGCCCTGCCGAAGCAGGGCACCCCTTCTACCGAAGATACGGGGTCAATTTGCCGAGTTCCTTGGAGAGGGTTAACTCACGCGCCTTAGAATACTCATCTCACCCACCTGTGTCGGTTTACGGTACGGGCACCTCATAGACTAACAACGAAGCTTTTCCTGGAAGCATGGCTTGAAGCAATCCCCCGCCACCGAAGTATTGGGGTCCCATCGTGTTTCAGCCTTCACGTCTGGCGGATTTGCCTACCAGACAACCTAAGCACTTGGACTACCACTTTCGACAGGTAGCTGCCGTCACCTTCTCCGTCACTCCGAAGATCAAACATCTATGGGGTGGTACTGGAATATTAACCAGTTGTGCATCGACTACTCCTTACGGCCTCGTCTTAGCTCCCGACTAACCCTAGGCGGACGAACCTTCCCTAGGAAACCTTGGGTTTTCGGCGACATGGATTTTCACCATGTTTATCGTTACTCATGCCTGCATTCTCACTTCTAACCGGTCCACCGTTCGTTGCCCGAACGACTTCGACCCAATTAGAACGCTCTCCTACCACTCCCCCAAAAAGGGGAAGTCCACGGCTTCGGCTAGATGCTTGAGTCCCGTTCATCTTCGGCGCAAATCTTCTCGATGGGTCAGCTATTACGCACTGTTTAAATGGTGGCTGCCTCTAAGCCAACATCCCCATTGTCTGGGAAAATTTACTTCCTTTAACACTTAGCATCTATTGGGGGCCTTAGCCGGTGGTCTGGGTTGTTTCCCTCTTGCCTACGGACCTTATCACCCGCAGACTGACTGCCGCACTACACCCAACGGTATTCGGAGTTTGATAAAGTTTGGTACCCTGGTATGGGCCCTAGCTTTTTCAGTGCTCTACCCCCGTTGGTCAGCATGCGACGCTATACCTATATATATTTCGGAGAGAACCAGCTATCACCGGGTTTGATTAGCCTTTCACTCCTTACCACAGCTCATCCGAGCAGTTCTCAAGCTACACCGGTTCGGTCCTCCACTTCATTTTACTGAAGGTTCAACCTGGCCATGGTAAGATCACCTCGGTTTCGGGTCTATTACCGGCAACTCAACGCCCTATTCAGACTCGGTTTCCCTGCGCCTCCACCATTCAATGGCTTAGGCTCGCTACCGATAATAACTCGCAGGCTCATTATGCAAAAGGCAC
>OZ219851.1:1415000-2040176 GCA_964291575.2 Opitutales bacterium
AAATCCCTCTGCCCACCGGCTTGGCCAAAACCTACCAGTCCTATTTGGAAGAACTCAAAACCGGCCGCCTCCGCTCCTGACCCTTCCTGCCTAACCGCGCGCCCATGCCCGCCAGGCTGCGAAGCCGGGTCTCCCGCATCCGAGATAGCTGCGAATGGGCAAGGATTCGAAGGGGATAAGGGTATCGTAGAAGGAGGGCCTGGATTTAAGAATTGACCCCTTCCGCTTCGTTTGCGCCAAATGAAGCTTCGAAACGAATCCTGAAGCCCGATTTCGATCTTCCGCAACATGGAACTCATTTTGCATGACACTATCGCCTGCTTGAAACAAGGCATCCAACTGCTGGGTTCCTTGACGCCGGAACAGTATGTGAAGCCCCATTCCAATTGCTACCATTCCACCATCGGCGGGCATCTTCGGCACAACCTCGATCACTTTCTCTGTTTTCAGGCCGGGGTAAAGTCCGGCAAAATCGATTACGATGCCCGGTCGAGGGAGGAATTTCTGGAAACAGATCCGGAATACGCCGCCCGAAAGATGCTGGAACTGACGGAATTTCTCGGGACCCTGCAGAGAGAAGACTTCGACCGGGCCTTGAAAGTAAAAATGGACAGCGGAGCCAATCACCCGGAGACCGGACCTTGGAGCAGGTCCAGCCTGCGCCGCGAATTGCAATTCCTCATAAGCCATACCATTCACCATTATGCCTTTATCGCCACTTTGTGCTCCGAGGATGGATCGAACCTGCCGGAAAATTTTGGAGTGGCCCCTTCCACGCTTCGCTTTCGAAACGCTCGCCACCCCCAATGTGCACTGTAAGCTGGTGCCAACAATCGGCAGGTTACACTCTTTTATTCAACCGGGACGAAAGCAAAAGGCGTAGCGAAGGGCTCCCTCCCCAGCCCCATGCCGACGACTCAGCGGCCTATATTTGTCCGCGGGACCCCGATGGGGGAGGGACTTGGCTTCTGGCCAATTCCCACGGCCTGACCCTGGGTCTGTTGAATTATTATGACACCCGGGATTGGCATCGCCCCAAGGCCCCGCTCTCGCGGGGGCGGCTCCCATTGGAATGCCGCACTTTCCACGATCTGGATGAGGTGGAAGATTTCTTTGCCTCGGCCGAGCTTTCCCGGTTCCCCCCCTTTCTTTTCTTGGGCATCGATCCGGCATGCCGCACCGTGCTCATCACCTGGACCGGACGAAGGGCCCGTATTTCCCAACCCGGATTTGCCGAGCTTCCCCTCACCACTTCAGCTTTCCATACCGAGGCGGTCGTGGCCGAGCGCAGAGCCGATTTCCGAAGGCAAATTCCAAGTCTCGGATGTGCGCCGGAACGCCTGGTCCGATTCCACCAAAGTCACGACCCGGACCGGAGCGCATATTCACCGCTGATGACGCGCCCGGACGCCCGCACCGTCAGCCTCAGCCAAATAACCGTATCGAGAAGTGAAATTCGGTTCACCTACCGGGATAGGAGGAGTGATTTTCCCGAATTGAGCGATCCGGTATCCGTCTCCATTCCCAGGCAACCCCCGTGATGGGCGCAACCCTCAAGCATTGGCTCATCTCCGGCAAGGGGTTGCTGCTGACTTACCTTTTGGTTTTGCTGGCCAGTCACCTGGTCCGGTGGGGACAGCCCGGAAAGGCGCCCTATATCGAGGGACAAGCCTTCCTCGAGGTTGAGGAAATGCGTGGAACCATGCCTACCGGCCGCTACGTTTCCATGGCTTACCTGGATTGGACTCCTCCGGAAACCCCCGATGCGCCCGTCCTCGTTCTCCTGCATGGCAGTCCGGTGGCTTCGGCCTCTCTTTTGTCCACGGCTCGCGCCTTGCAGGGGAACTTCCGGCTCATTATTCCGGACCTTCCCGGCTTTGGAGGATCGACTTTGCAGGTCGAGGATTACTCCATTCTGGCCCACGCTCATTATCTCGACCAATTGCTGAGCCGCCTAGGCATCGAAAAATTCCATCTCGCCGGTTACAGTATGGGAGGAGGGGTGGCCGTGGAATACGCCCATGCCTTCCCGGATAAACTGCAGTCAATTCTTCTCATTTCCTCCATCGGGGTGCAGGAACTGGAGTTGCTGGGAGATTATACCATCAATCGCGCCATCCATGCCTTGCAACTGGCTGCCTTGTGGTTCCTGCAGGAGTGCATTCCTCATTTCGGCTGGATGGATAACGCCTTTCTCAACGTTCCCTACGCCCGCAATTTCTTCGATTCCGACCAGCGACCCTTACGGGAGTACCTCAATGCCATCGAGGTTCCCACCCTCATTCTTCACGCCGAAGACGACAACTTGGTTCCCGTGCAAACGGCGCGGGAACACCACCGCATTTTGCCGCATAGCGAGTTGAAGCTCCTGGAGGAGGGGCATATGTTCATCATAACCCGGCCCGATATAACGGCTCCTCCCATCATTGACTTTGTCACCCGGGCCGAAAGAGGCGCCGCTCCCAGGAAAAGCCACGCCACCCCCGAACGCATTGCCGCTTCCCTAGAGCCGTTCAGCTTCGAAACAATCCGAGCCCGTGGCATCAGTTTTGCCACGCTGATGTTGTTGCTGGCCCTGGCCACCCTGGTTTCAGAGGACCTTACCTGTATCGGTGCGGGTTTGTTGGCGGCCAAGGGAGTTATCGGCTATATCCCGGCCACCTTGGCCTGCCTCATTGGTATATTCTTCGGAGATATACTGCTCTACCTTGCCGGAAGGATTTTGGGGCGGAAAGCGGCCCAAAGAGCGCCCCTGCGCTGGTTCATTTCCGAGACGGACTTGATCCGCAGCACCCAGTGGTTCGAACGGCGAGGCGTGCTGCTCATATTCCTGACGCGGTTTTTCCCGGGCACCCGTTTGCCCACCTATTTCACGGCCGGAGCATTGGGCGTGGGCCTATGGCGATTTTCCGTTTTCTTCCTCCTTGCCGCCTCGGCCTGGACACCGCTTTTGGTGGGGCTGAGCGCCTTGCTGGGGGGGCAAATGCTGGCCTGGTTTGAAGTTTACCAGGATTACGCCTTGCTGGGATTCATCGGGGTCGTCCTCACGCTCTTCCTGTTTGTAAAGGTCGTGATTCCCCTCTTCAGCCGCAGGGGACGACGCCTGCTCCTGGGCAGGTGGATCCGGTCTACCCGCTGGGAATTCTGGCCGTTGTGGAAATTTTACCCCCCGGTGGTTTTCTACGTCCTTTGGCTGGGCTTGAAACACCGCCATCCGGCTTGGTTTACAGCCACCAATCCGGCAATGCCCCTGAGCGGACTGGCGCTCGAATCCAAGCACCGCATCCTCCAAGCCCTCCAAACCTCCGGCAATGCTGTCGCCCCCTTTGCCCTGCTACCCCAAGAACTGGATCCCGAGGACAAATTCCGGCGATTTAAAGAGCTCCAACTGGGCAGGGAATTCAATTATCCCGTCATCCTGAAACCCGATGTGGGTGAGCGCGGGGTGGGGGTAGCCATCCTGAAATCGGATCAGGACGCCAAAGCGTATTTTCAAAAGTGCCGGGACGACATCATCGTGCAGCAATTCATTCAAGGGTTGGAGTACGGAATTTTCTACTACCGCTTTCCGGAAGACGAGACGGGGAATATCTATTCCATCACGGACAAAAGGTTCATCGCAGTGCGCGGAGATGGAGAAAAAACAGTGGAACAGCTCATCCTGGACGACCCGCGCGCGGTTGCCATGGCCCCGTTCTTCATGAGAAAGCACGCCAACAAATTATTCGACGTGCTGCCCCATCAAACTTCCCTGACTCTGGCGGAAATCGGCACCCACTCCCGAGGCTGCCTCTTCCTCGATGGAACGCACCTGGCAACTCCGGAACTCACCGCCGCCATCGACCGGATCTCCCAAGCCTACCCAGGCTTCTATTTCGGGCGATACGACGTAAGGGTCCCCTCGATTCAACACCTTCAGCGCGGAGAAGGCATACGCATCATCGAGCTCAACGGAATAACTTCCGAAGCCACCAGTATCTACGATCCCAAAAACAGTTTGTTCGCGGCTTACCGCATTTTATTCAAACAATGGGACATCGCATCCGAAATCGCCCGGCAAAACCGGATAAACGGGGTCGAGCCCGCCACCCTTCGGCGGGTCATTCGTCAGTGTATTGATTTCAAGAAGCACAAAAAGGTAGAGATTTAGTGCATTTTCAGGTTTTCTCGCATTGGTGCAAATAGCAGTTTATAGAACACGTTCCATTCGAAGCACAGAAATGACACTCAACCCCTCCCGATGAATCAAACGCGCCGACAGTTTATGAAAACCACAGGCGCCGCGGCCGGGGCCCTGACCTTTCCGGCAATTCTGCCCAATTCCGCAACGGCCCGGAAGGCTAAGGGAAAACACAACATTCTCCACCTCTGTTCCGATCAACAGCACTGGCAAGCCCAGGGCCGGGCCGATTCATTTTTCCATACCCCCCATCAGGATGCACTGGCCGCGGAATCAACCGTGTTCGAAAATGCCTTCTGCACCACCCCGCAATGTTCTCCCAGTCGCTCCTCCATGCTGACCGGATTTTACCCGCACAAAACGGAGATGATGAACAACTCCAATGCCCTGGGCGGGACCAACCTCAAACTGCCTACCATCGGCAGTTTCCTTCAGCAAGCCGGCTATACCACCGGATTCTTCGGGAAGTGGCACTTGGGCGACCACCCCGCTGCCATGGTGGGTTGGGGCGAAGAAAATAGACAGGCGGACGATCTGAAAACGACTGAGCGGGGCATCGAATTCATGCGACGGCATGCCCGGGATGATACGCCTTTTGCCCTCTTCCTCATGTACTTGGATCCCCATGACATCTATCATTACAAACCCGGCCAAAGCGCGGTTTCCATCGGGGATGTACGGTTGCCTGAATCCTGGGAAAAGCAAAATTTCAAGTCCGTCCCCAAAGTGCACGAGGAATTCATGCGGCACAATCAGGGAGCCTTTATTGTGGACGCGGAGGAGGAAACCTGGAAGGGCTACCGCGATTTCTACCGCCAGAAGGTCAAGCTTTACGACGACCACGTGGGCCGGGTGATCGGCCAGCTGAAAGATCTAGGTCTGTGGGAAAATACCATCGTGGTAAATACCTCGGATCACGGGGACATGGACACCTTTCACCGCCTCGTATTCAAGGGGCCTTTCATGTATGAGCACATGATGCGCATACCGCTCTCCATTCGCGTTCCGGGAGCAAACCGGCCCCGGAAAACGGATTACAACTGGGTCAACGTCGACACGGTTCCCACTTTACTGGAGTTGGCTGGAGCCCAGGCTCCCGAATGCCATGGCCAGTCCGTTGCCAGACTGGTTAGCGGAACGGATACCGGCCCTGACCGCGATTACGTCATCGGCCAATATTACGGCAAACAAACTTGGGTTAATCCCATTCGCACCATCCGCACTCGTAACTGGAAATACAGTATCTACACCGATTGGGGAGAAGAGCTTTACCACCTTGAAACCGACCCCGAGGAAATCCAAAACCTGGCCTCCCACCCGAACTACCGGGCTCGCAAGGAAAAAATGCGATCCATCCTGGATCACTGGATGAAGGAGCACGAGGATCCGTTCTACACCCTTGCCACCACCAAACTTGGAAGGCGCCCAGGGGCGCCAATCAGGAATTAGAGATTTTCTTGTTGGCGCGAAGCGACCCTGTTCCGGGGGAGCCGGATCAAGCGTCCTTCTCAAACGCGTTGAGGACGATGCGCGGGGTGAGGACCTCGGGCAATAATCGGGTCGTTCCATCCGGCCAGTAGATGATGTTGGTCGGCACTCCGTTGCGGCCGAATTTTTGCAACTCCCGCGTTATGACCGGATCTCTCTTTGTCCAATCCCCCTTGAGAGGGAGTATGGCATTCTCCTCAAAGAATCGAATGACGTCGTCGCTGGTGAAGGCGACTTTCTTGTTTACCTGGCAAGTCAGGCACCAAGTGGCAGTGAAATCCACAAATACCGTCCTGCCCTCCTTCA
Source organism: Opitutales bacterium (assembly GCA_964291575.2). GTDB lineage: Bacteria > Verrucomicrobiota > Verrucomicrobiia > Opitutales > UBA2995 > JAABVD01. Next base: position 1,420,975 of record OZ219851.1, read on the forward strand.
GAGCGCCATCCACCGCCGCCGGGGAATAATTGCTCCAGATAATTCCGGAAGCATCCTTCGATGCTACTTCTACTTCATGGACAGTGAACTGAGCGGACAGGTATTGCAGGTAACCGCCGGCCACCAGAAAGAGCAAAGCGATGGATGAGGCCCATCGGCGGGAAGTTTTCGACCGGTACATAGCTCCCCAACTGCCCCGGATCCAGGCGGCAGCGCCCATGATTAAAATACCGAGCAGCAAACCGGCCATTCCCGTCACCCCAACCTGTTTTCCGAAGACCCAGGCCAGCCAGACAACCGATGCGTAGAGCAAAAAGGCCAATCCCTTCTTGAACGATTCCATCCAGGCGCCAGGCCGGGGAAGATACTTCAAAAGGGCCGGAAAGAAGGAAAGGAGGAGATAGGGGAAGGCCATTCCCAGAGCCAGGGCCGTGAATACGAGCATCGATTGGTAAGCCGGCATGAATATCACCGCCCCCAAGGCTGTTCCCATTAAAGGAGCCGTGCAGGGAGTGGCCACGAGGGTGGCCAGCACACCGGAAAAGAAAGAGCCGGAATAGCCCGACTTGGCCTGCAGTTGGGCTCCAGCGCCCGTGAGCGATTCTCCCACCTCGAAAACACCGGATAAATTGAGGCCAAACAAGAAGAGCACACTGGCCAATACAGCTACGAACCCCGGGGATTGCAGTTGAAACCCCCAACCAATTTCCTCACCGGCGGCTCGTAAAATCAAAAGCAACCCGGCCAGCAACCAGAACGAAAGGAGCACACCAAGGGTGAATACCAGCCCGTGACGTTTGACTTTCGAGGCCTCTTCTCCCGCTTGCTGAACAAACCCCAACACCTTGATGGACAACACCGGAAACACGCAGGGCATGAGATTGAGAAGCATTCCCCCCACAAAAGCGAACCATAGGGCAGTGGAAAATCCAAGGGCCTGACCCCCGGCTGCAGCGGCGCCGCCTCCCGGACCAGCCGCCGCGTTCCCTTCGAATCCGGAAACCCAACCCGATACGGTGAGGCCATCGGTAAAAGGCAGGTCAACCGCCAGGGAAGGGTATCGGTTTTGGTCATCCCAGGGAACGTCGGATACCAGTATTCCCCTGAACCTGTTCCGGTCCGACTCGGGTTCCGATGCGCTCTTGGGCAAGACCTGGGTGAGAACCCGGCCCTCGGCCAAAGAGGTCCGGGGTTCGGAAGCAGCGACCCAGCCGTCCCGGGAAAAATAGGTAACTTCGCGACCCTCCAAACCAATGCCCTCCGGGGCAATTACCGTCAGAGCAAAAGACTGCCCATTGTCCACCACCCCCAACCGGTAGTTGGGCAGCGTTCGGGGAAGCCGGTTCCGGGTCGCGTCAAAGGCGCTCTTCCAGCTCGAAGGCTGCGGGGCCTGACTCACCGGCAAGTTCAACTTCAACTTGGCGGAGCCAGGTATGCAGGCCTCCTTGCAGACGAGAAAGTCGACATCGGCGGCCAGATCAACCGATTCCTCCATGGCCAATGAATCGTCCACTTCGAGGTCGACCAGCAGCAGAACCTCCTCCTCGTAACCATAGGAAACTAAATCGTAGTATTCGATCCAATAGGGAGCCGGCCATTGTATGCCGCCCGCTTCGATTCCAGGGGGCAATTCCCATGTTATTTCCGTGGGTAGGCCCGTATCGCCCGGGTTGGCCCAATAAGTGTGCCAGCCCTCCTCCAGCTCGAATCGAATCGCCACGGTATTGGTCTCCCCCGGAACCAGGCCGGTCCTCTCGGAAACCAACTCCAAGACAGTGTGATTCGTTTTCACCGCTTTCGCTTGAAGTCCTGATGGGACAACCGTCAGGAAACAAACACAGGATATAAAACAAGACAGAATCAATTTCATGGGGTAGGAGTGGGACAAACATCCCATCCCATTTATTTCCCACAATTTCTGCGTGCCCTTCAATTTTAATTTTCTGCGCCTCCGCCTCCCGTTCATTTCCGGTAATCGTACCTCTCGATTCCCGGTTCAAGGATTGTTCCCTCTCAAGCGAATAACCCCCACTCCCCATCCCGCATTTTCATCGGGGGAAGAACCCTTCCTCCGAGAGAGGTAGGCTGCCTCCCGCCCTCAATGGAAAAATCGCAAAAAAAGAGCCGGAGGGCCACGTCCCCCGGCTCTTTTCCCTATGGGTGGGTTAGTTTTTGACTTCGATCCGGCGCGCCTTCTCTTCCTCCGTCTTGGGAACCGTTACGGTCAGAATGCCGTTCTTATAACGGGCGCCAATGGCTTCGGCAATTACATTTTCCGGCAAGGTCACCGAACGGTGGAAGGTGATTTCCGATTCCACATCGTCTTTCGTCGACTTTCGGGATCCCTTAAAAACGAGTCGATCCCGGTCCAGTTCCACCTCGATTTCCTTCCGGTCGTATCCGGGAACCTCGGCCTGGACATAATAGTTGCTTTCGTCAGCGTACAAATCCAGGGCCGGCTGCCCGGAGGGGATTCCCCGGTCAAAAATTGAACCAAACCGGGAAAAGGATTGGGGGGAAAGATCGAAGAGGCGATCGAAGTCACTCCAGAGATCGAATTTCCTCAACGGATTGCGGTATCTTACTAATTTCATTTTTACCTCCTTGGTTGTGGTTATGGTTGAAGTTTTGGTTTGCCCTTCTTTATGCCAATTTCATGCCAAGGACCCCAAATAACTTTAACCATTGCAAATCAACGGCTTAAATGAAAAGCACCCCTCCCCTTAAAGAGACAATATGACCCACTTAATGGGAAACGGTCGGCAAGCTGATTAATTGAGTCACACTGACTCAAAATAGACAAATCAGGGGATTTGCTTTACCTGGGGCAGCCAGTTTTTTACCGCGTGCATGGTGCCGTCGAAATCGACCATGGGCAGTTCATAATACTGCACTACGTCGACCGGGGCCTTGACCAGTCGGGTGTCCAGGTAGCCTTTGATATTCAACCGGACCCGCGTTTCTGCCGTTTCCGCATTGGGCGGCAGAATGTCGATATCCACGGAGGAGTCCTTCAGGTTGGCCAGGGCGGAATCGACCACAAATCTGCTTTGGTCCCTTGGCGCCTTCTTTTCGCTCTCCTCGTCGCGGAAAACCTTCAGGCTCATGAAACCTTTTTCTCCCGTGGGGGTGCTCAAATTGCCCCGTCCCAGACTGAAATCGTTGTTTTTTAAATCCCATTGAAAGGGAAGGACTCCCGATATGGTTCCTTCGGCCAAGCCCACGACGTTGGGGATGTATGGGAGGACTTCCTCCGCCTTTATGTCGGTCACGCCGATTTCGGATTCGATAAACATTTCCTCGCGCCCCATGGAGATGTCGGCGAGTTGAACGGACCCGCCCAGTGTTTCGATCCTGGTTCTGAAAACGTTGATCCGCTTGGCGATTTCCAGGTCCGTCTCAAAATTGATTCCCTCCCACTCCATTGCGCCGATGTGGGCTATGGTAATGGGCTCACTGGTTTTAAAGGAAAATGGACCCAGCGATTGCACCGTTCCGGAACCGTTAATGGTATCGAGGATCAAACCGCCTCTTTCGTAATAACCGCCCCGCAGGGTAAAAGTGATTTCCGGCCGGAATGATTCGGCATTCAGGGCCAACTCGGCCTGTCCGGACGCGTTGCCCGACAAGTGGAAGGGGTTGGCCAACCAGCGATCCCAGGCGTTGAAATCTTCCAGTTGGTAATCGGGCAGGAACAAGCGGCATAGCAGGCCGTTCGCCTCATCCGCCCGCAAGGAATAATTGAAGTGAATGTCGCCCGGGTTTACCGTCAGAACGCCCGTCAACCTTTGCCAGGTCGACTGATGGCCCGGGGCGGCGGTCAGATCGAGCGCTCCCAAGGCTTGAAAGTCGCCCACCAAATTTAATAGCCCGTCTTCCCCCGGGAACCAGGTCATGGACACATTGCGGGCCACCTCCTGGTCGAACCGGTATATGGCGCCTTCTTCCACCGCCATGCGGGAGAGGTATTTCCTGGGCGCATTCAGTATATACCGCCCCAGGTTACCCAGCGGCATGGCTTGGTCGATAGCGGCGTGAATTTCACCCGAAGAAAAATCGGCTTGCAGAACCGGCGACAGGAACAAGCCGTCCTGGAGCCAGATGTCGGCTGATGCCTGTTTCAGGGTATCGCCCGCTACCCGGGCGTTGATCATGAGGTCCGCTTCTGAGAACCCCAGTTGTTGCGACATCTCAGCGCTCAGGTCCAGATCCAACCCCATGAATTGAAAGTCCACCCCATCCTCGTCGGCCAGAACGGCCACTTCGACGGGGACGCCTTCGCCTTCCAAACGCTCCAGATGAAGGTCGGCGATGGGGAAGGAGGAGGAAAAGGAAAACGCGTCCAACTGCATCTGGATGGCCGGACCGGCCTCGACGAAGGCCCTTCCCCGGCAGTTGAAAGCGGCATTGAGGAAATCCTCGAACCGGCCCTCTCCGGAAAAATCCACCGTGGCCAGTCCCGGGGTCCAATCCAAGCTGGCCCGGTTGTTGAATTGGGAAAGTTGCATGCCTTTATAGTGGATGCTCACATCGGAAAATCGGCCGCGCATATGTCCCGATTTTATGGCTTGGAGGTCCCCTTCGAAATAGTAATCGGTCCGCACCGCCCCTGCGTGCCAATTGAACCAGGGCTCCACGTCGAAAATATCCCAAATGGATTGGCTGAACCGGTGATCCACCTCCACATCCCCGGAAAAATGATGCCAACCCGACTCCCAATCCAAAACCCCGGCCCCGGTCAAGGGATTTCCCTCGGCCTCGATGTCGAGTTTCCAGTCCAGTTTGGTTCCCTCCAGGAAGAGTTCACCATGGACCGTGCCGGCTATTTGCCGCCCCCGGTTCTGGTAATGTAAATCACCCTTTTCCAGAACCACCCGGACCGGGATGGGCATGGCGAACGACTCGGATTGGGGGAGTTCGGAAATTGCTTTGTTTACCGCCCCGACACCCTGGGGCATTTTCGCGTTTATGCCGGCCCAAAACCCCTTGATGGTCATCTTCAGGGGCTGGTCTTCCCCATAACCCTCAAAAAGAGAGCCGAATTCGATTACTTCGGTGGCCAGATCGAGCCCCGCAATGTGCAAGCGCAAATCCCTCACTACCGGACGGGACAACCCTTCGATGCGAAACTCGATTGAATCGGTTTCAATGCCAATTTGCTTCAGTTTCTCAATAAACCGGGTCTCGGCATAATGCGGGATTACCCACCAGGACGCCACCGAAACCACCACCAGAAAAAGGCCCGGGATTATCCATAGCAGTTTCTTCAACGTCACCCATTTAAGCTACATGAGTTTTCTGTCCGGACCAAACCTTTTCCACACAATTTCCCAAGGTTTTTATTCAACGTTTGACCCAGGCGTCCCGGCTCACTGTTGTCCTGACTGGAATTTGCCTTCCAGGTCATGTGGGAAGCCCAGGAAATTGTCCGAAACGGGGTGGTGGCGGCCGGCCACCGGGAAACGGCTCGCGCCGCTATCCGGATGTTGGAGTGTGGCGGTAATGCATTCGATGCCGCCGCCGCCGCATTTTTTGCGGCCTGCGTGGCCGAGCCCATCTTCTGTTCCCCGGCCGGTGGTGGTTTTCTGCTGGCCCGGACCCCAAGCAGGGAAGTGGTCTACGACTTTTTCAACCAGACCCCTTTGCGAAAGAACCCTCAGTGCGAGTTCTATCCGATCCTGGCCGACTTTGGCGATTCAGTGCAGGAATTCCACCTCGGCGCTGGTTCCTGGGCCACACCGGGCGCCATTCCCGGTGTGGTAAGGTTCCAGCATGACCTGGGAAGGTTGCCCCTCCAAACGGTTGTTGAACCCGCCGTAAAGCTGGCCCGGGAGGGCGTGGTCGTATCCCCCTTCTGCCAGCACCTCCTTGAAGTCGTATCGGCCATTTACCTGAGTTCGGAAGCGGGAAGAATGTTATATGGCAATCCCCGTCGACCCCATCAGCCCCTCCGGGCGGGTCAGCGCTTTTTGCCGGGGAAAATGGCCGAGTTTTTTCTTGGTGTGGCCGAGGATCCTCGGTTGGTCACGGAAGGGGAAGTCGCCCGGGACATGGCGCGCTCTTGCCGGGACCAAGGCGGACACCTGACCTTGGAGGATTTTGCCAGCTACCGGGTCCGGTTGCGCAAACCCCTCAAACTCAAGTACCGCAGCGGCGCCATTTGGACAAATCCGGCTCCCTCCATCGGAGGAACCTTAATCGGTCTGGCTCTCGATCTGCTCGAGGATTACCCTCTGGCCGAATACGGGTTCGGCAGTCCCCTTCACCTGGAAATTCTCTTGCGCGTACAGAACATTTTGAACCGGAGAAAACGGGGATTGCCTGACGCTTCGCCAACCGGGGAGGAGATGGCGCGGGAAAACTCCATGCGTGCAAAACTCCAGGCCGCCCTGCGGGATACGCTGAAAAAGCATCCCCTTGGGGTCCGGGGCACTACCCATGTCAGCGTTCTCGACACCCGGGGAAATGCAGCGGCATTGAGCGTCAGTAATGGATCGGGCTCCGGGTTCGTGCTGGGAGACTATGGATTTACCATGAACAACATGCTGGGCGAAGAAGACCTGAACCCCAACGGTTTTCACTTGTGGAACCCCAACCGGCGCATCGCCTCCATGATGGCGCCCACCTTTGTGGAGGACAGGGGCTCCCTCTATGTCACCGGTTCCGGCGGGTCCAACCGCATACGCACCGCCATCCTGCAGGTGATTTCGAACCTGATCGATTTCGACATGGGCTTGGCCGATGCCGTTAAAGCGCCCCGCGTCCACTTCGAACACGGCATTGTGAACGTGGAGCCGGGGTTCCCGGCCCCTTCGATGGCCCATCTCGAATCCCTTTTTGAAAGGCTTCTGCGGTGGCGGCAAAACGGACTGTTCTTTGGAGGCACGCATTCCGTTCAGCGCGAAAGGAATAAAGCGGTCCTTCGATACCAGGGGGATGCCCGCAGAGCCGGCGCGGGGATAAAAAGTTAACCACAGAGGGGGAAGGCGCCGTTGGCGCCAATTAGGAATTAGGAATTGGCTGTCGCCAAAGGCACAAAGGTCCAAAGGCACAGAGGCACAAAGGGGGAGAGAAGGGGGGTCTCTGATGCTTTTTTTGGTTACTCAATAAATTAGCTTTTCCTGTTGCTGCGAATTTTGTGAGAAATGCGGGCTTGTGTCAGGTCGTGTTAATTTGTTCACACAAACGGTAGACATTTTAGAAGAATGAATTGGCCTTTGAGATATTTGATTTCTTGGTGGGCGCCCACCATTTACCATAACATCCTGTCTATCCTGTTCATCCATGTTTCAATTGGAAGATGTCCCTTCACTCGATCACGATCACGATTATTGTGGGCGTCTACTGAATACTGTCCACTGAACTCTGAATACTGATAGCTGAACACTGACGAACATGAATCATCCCTTCTTGGAAGAGAACTTCCGGGTACACTGGAGCCGGTTGACCCCGGAGCAGGTTGAGCCGGACATAACCCATGCCCTGGAACTGGCCCAGGCCGACATCGATGCTCTGGCCGGGGAGGTTCCGGGAAAACCGACTTTCCAAAACACCATGCTCGCACTGGAAAGAGCCGTTGAGAAGCTCAACCTGGCATGGGGGAAAGTGGATCACCTCAACAGCGTGCGCGATAGCAAAGAACTGCGTCGGGCTTACAACAAGATGCTGCCCCGAGTGTCCGGCTTCCATGCCCGGATTCCGCTCAATCAGGGCCTATGGAAACGGATCAAGGCCTATGCCGGGACGGAGGAGGCCCAGGCCCTGACCGGAACCCGAAAACGTTATCTGGAGGAAACTGTGGCCGCCTTTAAAAGCAAGGGAGCCGATCTGCCGCCCGACCGGAAAAAGCGGATGGAGGCAATCGAGGCCAAACTGGCCGAACTGACCCAGAAGTATGCGGAGAACTGCCTCGACGCCCTCAACGCGTGGGAAATGGTGATCGATAATGAAGAGGACCTCTCCGGCCTCCCCCAACTGGCGCGTGAGCAAGCCCGGCAAAGCGCGCTGGGCAAAGGCCTGGGCACTGAGGCCGAGCCGAGGTGGAGGTTCACCCTGCAGGCTCCCTCCATGATCCCGGTTTTGCGTTACGCAGATAAGGAAGCATTGCGGAGAAAAACCTGGACCGCCTTCAGCGCCGTTGCCACCCGGGACCCCCACGATAATCGCGACTTGGTGGGGCGGATACTCGCCTTGCGTCAGGAGAAGGCAGATTTACTTGGCTTCAGGCATTTTGCCGATCTCGCTTTGCAAAGACGCATGGCCGGGACGGGGGCGCGGGCTCTCGCCTTTGTGGAAGAGCTGCATGCCAGGATCAAGAACCTTTTTGACCGGGAGACCGCCGAGTTGGAAGCATTCCGGGCCGGTAAGCTGGGCATCGAGCCCGAATTGCTGGAGCCTTGGGACGCGGCCTACTGGGAGGAAAAATTCCGGAAGGAAACCTTCGATTTCGATGCGGAAAAACTGCGTCCTTACTTTCCGGTGGATCGGGTCTTGGACGGATTGTTTTCCCTTACCCAAACCTTGTTCGGCGTAACTTTCAGGGAAGCCGAGGCGGTGTATTTCGAGAACCCCACTGCAGGGGAGACGGATAGCGCATACGAGGTGTGGCACCCGGAGGTGAAGGTGTTTGAACTGCTGGATGAAGCGGGGGAGCATCTGGGGAGTTTTTACACCGATTGGTTTCCGCGTGAATCCAAGCGCAGTGGCGCCTGGATGAATTATACCCTGACCGGAGACCGTTCCAACGGCAAACGGGAACCCCACCTGGGTCAGATACACGGCAATCTGAGCCCGCCAACAGCGGATAAACCCGCCTTGCTGTCTCACAACGATGTGCTGACCCTCTTTCACGAATTCGGCCACCTGATCCACCACCTGTTTGGGGAGGTGGAAATCAAGTCCATGAACGGCGTCAATGTGGCATGGGACTTTGTTGAACTGCCTTCCCAGATCATGGAGAACTGGTGCTGGGATAAGAAGGGGCTCGATTTATTTGCCCGCCATTACGAAACAGGGGAACACCTGCCGGATGAACTCTACCGCAAGATGAAGGCGGCCCGGAATTTCAATGCCGCATCCCTGGCCATGCGCCAATTGACCTTCGCCAGGATGGATCTGGAAATGCACCTGAACTACAGCGAAATCCGCGGAAAGGACCTGGAAGCGGAACTGAAAAAAGTCCTTTTCCCCTACCTGGCTCCCCGGAAACGCAGAGTGCCGTTGCACCTTTACAATTTCAGCCACCTCTTTTCCAATCCCACCGGGTATGCCGCAGGATACTATTCCTATAAATGGGCTGAAGTGCTCGATGCCGATGCCTTCACCCGATTCGAAAGGGAAGGTCTGCTCAATCCGGAGACCGGGCGCGCCTTCAAGGACAAAGTGCTGAGCCGCGGCAATGCGGAAGATCCCCTGCGGCTATTTCTCGATTTCATGGGCCGCGAACCGGACCTGGATGCCTACCTGCGGCGGGAGGGGCTGCTCCAGCAGTCGCAGTAGATCCGCCCCGGCCCGATGGTGGAGAATGGGTAAAATTGCCCATAGGAAAAAACATTTCGTTTAATTGGGAAATGGCATGCTAGGAGATGGTGGAGAATGGGTAAAATTGCCCATAGGAAAAAACAGATAGCTTTTTCCGGCATGGTGCGGTATTTGAAATGGATTTTATTGGCCCTGATCCTGGGCAATTTCTCCTCCTCGGTCTCTGCCCAAACCATTTTTCGAGAGGATTTCGACAGTTTTCGCGGGGGAGGGTTTCAGTCCGACCCGGTTGCCGGGCAATTGGATTCCGATTTCTGGTCCATCAGCGGGCTGAGCGATGGCGACCTCGATTTTGGCGGAACCGAAACCTCGGGAGACTTCAGCAGAGGAACGTCTTTCGGCGCGGCGAGAACCGGGGGCATTTACGGTTTCGAATTGGGGGAAAACAGCGGGGATTACATCCTGGGGGTTCAGGCCGCGGGTTCGGATTTTACCCCGGGATCGTTTCAGCTCAGGTTTACCAATACCACCGACGGCACCATCCAGGGAATAGTTGTCCGCTACGAAATCGCCGTTTTCAATGATCAAGGGCGGTCGAATTCCTTCAATTTTGCCCATAAGGATGACAGCGGGGACACCTTTACCGCCATTTCCGCCTTGGATTTCAACACTCCGGAAATTGCGGACGCTTCCCCGACCTGGGAGATAACCCGGATAGCGACCACCATCACCGGAATAACCCTGGCCCCTGGGGAAGATTATTACCTGCAGTGGTCCTCAGATGGTGTAAGTGGCTCGGGAAGCATGGATCAATTCGGCCTCAACAACGTCGTAATCAGCGCCATTCCCGAACCGTCCACCTACGCCTTGTTCTTCGGCAGCTTCGCCTTGGGGATAGCCATCTGGAGAAAAAGACGAAGGACAGCTTAATTTTCCCATAAATGGAAATTCCCAGGCCCCCGCCAGGATTCTCGGAGACTTCTTTACGAGTAGCGAGGGCAATGGGTTAACCCCTGGATTTTTCATTGGTTATGGCTAAAAAGCAATGTGTCAGCGGGGTTTAACCGAAAATACAGGTATTGCTTTCTGCTACATTCCGTATTGCCTATAGTTATTTGAAATCAATCACCATCAAGCTTCCCGAGGATCTGGACGTGCGATTGGCTAAGCGGGCCAAAAGATTGGGCGTATCCAAATCGGAAGTAGCCCGTGAGGCGCTGAAACAAAACCTGAAAGAAAATGATTCAAACTCAATTGAAGGAGAACCTTTGGCTTACGATCTATTAAAAGATGACCTTGGATGTTTCGAAAGTGGTGTTGGCGATCTTTCCACCAATCCAACGCACATGAAAGGATTTGGTAGGTGAAAAGGATTGAATTTTCTTTGGGAACATCCCCTGCTTGTTCATTTCCCAATCATTTAGCTTAAACCATAAGATTCATGAGCATCGCACCTGTATTTTCCTTTTTCATTTTGCCGGGGGCTTCGGGCCTCTTGTTGTTCGCGGCAGCGTTCATCTTTGCCATGTGGGCCCAGATGAAGGTCAAATCGGCCTATGCCAAGTATTCACGTGTCCCATCCCGTGGAGGGATTACGGGTTATGAGGCGGCCGATGCCATCATGCGCAAGGCGGGTATACACGACGTGAAAATCGTGCGCGTGCCCGGCCAACTGACGGATCATTACGACCCCATCAACAAAAAATTGGCCTTGAGCGACCACAACTACCGCAGTTCGAGCCTGGCTGCGGTGGGGGTTGCGGCCCACGAAGCCGGCCATGCCATCCAACACAAGGTGGGTTACGTCATGATGAACATCCGGCAGACCATGGCGCCGGCGGTCAACGTCGCGGCGAGTTTTCTGCCCTTTATCATGATCGGGGGCATCTTCCTCGGGTTGCTTCCCTGGGGGTTGGCCATCGATCTGGGGATCATAATTTACGCCATGTTGACATTGTTTCATCTGGTCACCCTGCCGGTGGAGTTCGACGCCACCAGGCGGGCCAAACGCGAATTGGAGGGACTGGGGATCATCGCCCGCGAGGAAGCGGGCGGAGTAGCCGCCACCCTCAATGCGGCCGGATGGACCTACGTTGCCGCTTTCGCCGGTTCCTTGATGAATCTGGTTTATTTGATCCTGTTGCGCGGAAGGAATTAAGGTTCTTGCTACTGGGTGCTGGGTGCTTGTTTCTGGATACTGGATGCTTGGCGCTGGGGGGCGAAGCATTGAGTCACGAAGGAGCATTGTGGATTTAGTGGAATTTGACTACGGGTCCTGTTTTGCCCCTTCCTGTACTTCGTGGATCCAATTTCTAATTCCTCATTCCTGACTGGCGTCTCCGGCCCCTTTTCCTGTTGGCACGAAGTGCCATCCTGTTGCCGCAGGCATCGAGCGAAGCGTTGTTTTGGATGAACACACAAAACGCGAAAATATTTTTTTGTGGATTTTGTGCCTTCTGTGGTTCCCTCTTTTCTTAGCGAGCTTGGCGAGAGCATCGTCTTCAAGGGTTTCGACCCAGTTTGATTTCTTCGATAAGGGCGTAGAGGGCTGGAACGACAAAAATTGTCAGGAGCGCCAGCAGCATACCCCCGAAGGTGGGGATGGCCATCGGTACCATGATGTCGGCGCCGCGTCCGGTAGAGGTCAGGACGGGAAGCAAGGCCAGGATGGTGGTAGCGCTGGTCATCAGGGCGGGGCGGACGCGCTTATTGCCCGCGTAAAGCACCGCCTCCCGAATGGCCTGAACGGAGGCGGGCTTTCTTTCCGCAAAGGTCTGCCGCAAGTAAGTGCACACGATCACCCCGTTATCGGTAGCGATCCCGAAAAGCGCCAGGAACCCGACCCAGACCGCCACGCTGAGGTTTATCGTTTCCATTTGAAACAGTTGCCGCAAATTGGTGCCGAAGAGGTCAAAATCGAAAAACCAGGGTTGCCCGTAAAGCCAGATGAGGATGAACCCTCCCGACCAGGCGAAGGCTATGCCGGAGAACACCAGCAGGGAGGTGGAGACCCTGCGGAATTGAAAATAGAGAATGATGAAGATAGCGAACAAGGCCGCCGGCAAAACGATCCGGAGCTTTTTTTCGGCTCTGACCTGGTGCTCATAACTTCCGGTGAACCGGAAACTTACTCCTGGGGGCAGCAGGAGTTCGCCGGTTGCCAGTTGCTGCTTGAGAAATGCATCCGCATCCTCGACCACCTCAACTTCCGAATAACCCGGTCTTTTGTCGAAGATGACGTAACCGACCAGAAAGGTGTCTTCGCTCTTGATCACTTGGGGCCCACGCACGTACCTGATTTCGGCCAATTGTTTGAGGGGTATTTGCACGCCGTCGGAACCAGCAACCAGGATGTTCCCGATTTCTTCGATGTTGTCTCTCAATTCGCGCAGGTAGCGAAGACGAACCGGGTAGCGTTCCCTGCCTTCGACGGTCTGGGTGAGGGGAATTCCCCCTATGGCCACCTCGATTACATCCTGTACGGCCCGAATGCTGATACCGTAGCGTGCGATAGCCTGGCGGTTGATGTCGATCTCCAGATAGGGTTTGCCCACTACCCGGTCGGCAAAAACCGTCGCCGCATTTATGGATGGTATTTGCTTCAGTTGGGCCTCGATCTGCAGGGCGGCGGATTCCAGGGTCGGCAGGTCCGGGCCGAATACCTTGATGCCCATGGGCGCCCGCATGCCGCTTTGCAGCATGACCAGGCGGGCGGCAATGGGTTGCAATTTAGGGGCCGAAGTCGTTCCAGTCACCTGGGCAACCTTGGCGATTTCATCCCAGATATCATCCGAACTCGCAATCGAGTCGCGCCAGTTTCTGAAGGGCCGGCCTCCTGAATCGGGGATGAGTGCGCCATTTGCATCCCTGGGGTAGGTCCGGGTCTTTCCATCGAAAGCAAACGTGAGGATGTTTCCCTTTTCATCCGTAATGTACTCCGGCTTGTAGTTGATGACGGTCTCTATCATCGATATCGGAGCGGGGTCGAGCGGGCTCTCCACCCGCCCCAGTTTTCCCACCACGGTATCCACCTCGGGAATGGTCCGAATGGCCCTGTCCTGTTTTTGGATGACGTCAATGACCTCGCCGATGGAGGCGTGGGGCATGGTGGTGGGCATCCACAAAAAGGAACCTTCATCCAGATTGGGCATGAACTCTTCTTCAAGGTCTCTCCATATCAGGAATCCGGCGGCAATGATTAGAATGCCGCCGCCGAGAAAAACCGTTTTGAATCCGAGAACCCATTCCAGCAACCGGGGGTAGAGGCGAATAAAGAGGTGGAAGACGCCCAGCAGCCCGCCGATGGCCAGGAGGACAAATGCCAGGTTGGCATTAGAATGTTGCGGGCCCAGGGGCTCCCAGTCACGAGCGAGCAGAACGGCCACCATCAGGGCTACCATGAAGTGCAATGATACGGAGCACCAACGGGTAAAGCCCGGGGACAGCCGGTCCTTGAAAATTTGGAAACAGGCAGCGGCTATAATCACCGCACACAACCACCAGGGAAACCAGCTTAGCGCGATTGCCGCGGCCAGGCTGAGAAGGCCCAACGCCGCCCAGAAGCTTTTGCGAAGGTGTTCGGTTTTGAACTGGCCGGAAATCAACCAGTGGGCCAAGGGAGGGATGACGGTCAGCGCCACCACAATGGATCCGATCAAGGCAAAGGTTTTGGTGTAGGCCAACGGCTTGAACAACTTCCCTTCCGCCGCTTCCATGGTAAACACCGGCAGGAAACTGATTACGGTGGTCAACACCGCCGTGACCACGGCGCCGCCCACTTCCGAACAGGCGTTGTAGACGATCTCCAGGGTGGAAAGCCGTGGGCCGTCCGAGGCCTTGGCCGAATCCGAATGTTTGATAATGTTTTCGGTCAGGACGACCCCCATGTCGACAATGGTTCCGATGGCTATGGCGATTCCGGAAAGCGCCACCAGGTTGGCGTCTATCCCGAAGATACTCATACAAATAAAGGAAAACAGGACCGCCAGGGGTAAGACTCCGGATATCAAAGCGGCGCTGCGCAGGTGAAACAACATGAGCAATACGACCATGATGGTGACGAGGATCTGTTGCCTGACAGCGTTTTCCAAGGTGCCCAAGGTTTCATGGATCAGACCCGTCCGGTCGTAAAAGGGCACGATGGTCAGCTGGCTCACCCTGCCGTCCTCCAATGTCTTCGTGGGAAGGCCCGGAGAAATCCGGCTGATCGTTTCTTTGACGGCCTGGATAGTGGAAAGTGGGTTTTCCCCGTAGCGGGTGACCACCACCCCGCCCACGGCTTCGCTGCCCTCCTTATCCAGCACCCCGCGCCGAACAGCCGGTCCAAATTCGATTTGTGCCACCTGATCCAGGGTGATGGGGACGTGCTCGCGCTGGGCGATAACCGTTTGGCGAAGGTCATCCAGGTTCCTGATGTAGCCGAGACCGCGGATGACATATTCGACCTGGTTTATTTCGATGGTGCGGGCGCCGACATCGATATTGCTGTTGCGGACCGCGTCAAATACCTGGTGTAGATTGATGCCGTAGGTGCGCAGAGCATCGGGGTCGACGTCGACCTGGTACTCCCTCACGTACCCCCCTATCGATGCGACTTCCGAGACTCCGTTAACTCCTTGCAGGGCAAAGCGGACGTACCAGTCCTGAATACTGCGCAATTCGTGCAGTTCCCAGCCGCCAGCCGGGTTTCCCTCTTCGTCCCGGCCTTCCAGAGTATACCAGAACACCTGCCCCAGAGCCGTGGCATCGGGACCCAGTTTGGGGGCAACCCCGGTCGGCAGCGTTCCTTGGGGAAGGCTGTTCAACTTTTCCAAAATGCGGCTGCGGGTCCAATAGAACTCGGCCTGCTCCTCGAAAATGATGTATATCGAAGCGAAACCGAACATGCTGTAACTGCGAATGGCCTTGACCTTGGGTAAACCGAGAAGCGCCGTGGTAAGGGGATAAGTGATTTGGTCCTCGACATCCTGGGGGGAACGGCCCGCCCATTCGGAAAATATGATTTGCTGGTTTTCCCCAATGTCGGGTATGGCATCCACCGGTATGGGATTCCGCTCGAGCCAGGGGATGTTCCAGTCGAAGGGAGCGACCCTTACGCCCCAAAAGATCAGACCGGCGGCACAAATGAAGACCACCAGCTTGTTTTCCAGACAGAACCGAATCAGTCTGCCGATCGGATTCGGCGATGGTTCAGTGTTCACGGGCTTGGAGCGAGCTCAGGTTTTCCTTAACTTCCCCACAGATCAGCATGGCGGCGCCGAAGTAGGGGTTGCGCAAGGATTCGGCAGTTTGCAGCCAATCGGCTCCTCCATCGTCGTATACCATGGGGCAATGCATGAGCCAGAGGTCCCCTTCGTGGCGGAACAAATCAGATTTTACCGCTTCGATCATGGCGGCCGAAAGTTGATCGAAGAACGGCCTGCGCAGGCCTTCGATTGAGTCGGCCGCCCGCATGTCTTGGAGCAGGGCGGGCAGGGGGCCGGTTTGCCCAGCCAACTCCATCATGGCTTCGATCTGATCCTTGGACGCCATGAAATCATCCGCCGATAGAGCGGCTTGAAGTTTCAGGTAAAGGTTCAGGATCTGCGGCCCGATCTCACCGGGAATCACCAGGCCGGGATGGACCGAAGCCTGGGTCTCGGGGGTCATCATGCTTGGTTTCGCCTGGATCTGCAGTGCGCTGTCGATTTTGAAGGCGCCTTGGCTGACCACCCGTTCTCCACCTTCAAGCCCGCTCAGGACTACGAATCGATCCCCGGCTCGCGGCCCGAGCTCGATTTCGCGTCCCTCGTAATGGAGGGCGCCGTTCAGCAGTTGTTCGATGTAGACGATGGCGCGTTTGCCGGTTCGCAACACGGACGAACTGGGGATCAACTGGGGTAGGGTCGCAGAGGAGATGGGCTCGAGTCCCATTTCCCTGGCCGGCACCAGATCCATGCCGCACACGTCGCATTGGCCCGGGCCATCCTTGACCACTTCCGGGTGCATGGGACTGATCCACTTTCCGGTGAGGTCGGGTAGGATGACTTCTCCCTCCGCATCGAGAGAAGCGGATAGTATCCCCCTTACAAACTGCCCCGGTTTGAGAATCAGCTCGGGGTTGGGAATGGAAACGCGCACTTTGGCGGTTCGGGTTAAGGGGTCGATATCAGGGTAGATCAAGGACACTATTCCAGTGAATTTTCGACCGGGACTTCCATCCGCACTGATGGAAATTTCCTGGCCGTAATGGACCCAGGGAAGGTCGGATTCATACACGTCCAGAGTGATCCATACGTGGGTCAAATCGGCGATGGTGAAAAAGTTTGCGCCCATCTCCACGTGGTCCCCTTCATGAATGGACTTGCTAACAATGGTGCCGCCGATGGGGGCGTCGATTTCCAAAAACTCCTGCACGGTCAAACTGGATTCGATGGAGCTGATATCAGCCTCCGAAAAACCCCATTGCCTCAACTGTTCCCTGGGGCCTTGGGTAGCATCGGATCCGGCGCTGAACTTCAAGGAACTCACCAGATCGGACTGTGCGGCCAACAAGTCCTGGCTGTAAACCAAGGCCAGGTGATCACCTTGTTTTACCTGGATGCCAATTGCGTTGACGTAGAGTTTTTCGATACGCGCCGGAAACCGCGCGCTGATGGTTTTCAGGCGGGTTTCATCGTAAGACACCTTGCCGAACAATCTCAGTTCCCTCCGTGCCTCGCCCCGTCGGACCGGCGTCGTTTGGATGGAAGCCAGGGCTTTTCCGGCATGGGAAAGGTGAAGCGTTGCTCCGGCTTCCGCCAGATGACCCTCTTCGAGGGAAATCAGATCCATGGCGCAAATGGGGCATTGGCCCGGGCCGGGCAGTTGGACCTGCGGGTGCATGGAACAGGTCCAGGTATGCTCCTCCTTCACGGGGGCCGGCATGGCCGGTTCGGATTCCGCCCCCGGACGAAATAGAAGATAGCCGAGGAGAACCCCGGCCATGGCCCCGGAAATTATCGGTATTAATTTAAGTAGTTTTTTGGATTGTGAATTCATCGAATACAAAAGGTTGCGTTACAATGGGCAAACGGGATGAGCCGAATTTTCCGGCTCCCTTCGGATATGAGACCCCCGGGGGTCTCAGCGATGATGGCTCACAATCTCCGTACGCAGTCCGTCTGAACGCTAACCCACTTTTTCAAGAAGGGTTCAGGCGCGCCCGTCTTCTCCAAGACTTTGGGGGCGCGGTGGAAATGCTTCGGATGAGTGGATGAATCGAAGAGGCCGGTAAATGGAATTGCCGGGACCCCCGGCATTGAAGCAGTTGAGTTGGGTTTGAGGACCGAATCTTTAAGGGCCTTGTGCTCGCAACTAGCCGCATCATGTACCGGTTCAGGTGAGGTTTTGGACTCCGAGTTCCCGGTGCAGCAGGTAGTAGGGGCTCCATCAGCCGGATTTCCTCCGGCTAAATCAGCAAAGGTCAAGCAGCAGCAAAGTGGATTCAAAACCACCAGGAAGACCAGCGTTGCTTTCAGGGTTTGCATCGTTTCTGCGTATTGTGGACTAAATACAGGAGGAATCAACCCCCCAGATTATTTCCACGGGATTGGCGAGGGACCGGCAGCGCATTATAAGTGTTTGGAAAATACCTGAAACAGTTGACACGCTGAGATTCATTTCGCGCAAATCAGGCCACCTGTTTTTGTCGCGGAGTCCAATTAACGTAATTTTCCGATTATTGTTTTTCATCAGAGGTCTGTCGATCCTTGTGAGGGTGGTTACCTGCCTGGTAATGCGAAGAAATCATTGTACTGAACGGTGTGATATCGAAACGAATATCATGCAGGCTTGACATAAGAACGAATATCAAAACACTGCGATATACAAATTAATATCAGTACTTTATGAAAATACCTATCCGAAGCAGCCAGGATCTGGGGGACCTTATAGCCTCAGCGCGGAGGAAGCGCGGGCTGTCGCAGAGGGATGTAGCCAATGAATTGGGGGTGACGCAGGCATGGATCTCCAGGGTGGAACGGGGGCATCAGAAATGCTGGATCGGAAAGGTATTTCGATTAGCGGCCTTTCTGGGTGTGGACTTGGTGGGGGAGGTATCGCTGGGTAAAATGAGTGAGGCGCCCACAAAAGGCGATTATCCGGATTTGGACGCGCTATTAGGAGAGTCTTAGAGGATGCCTGAAAACGATTCCGTGCTTTTGGTGTACTTAGGTGACCAGCGAATGGGAACCCTTCATCGAATTAAAGGAGGAAAGTTGATATTTCGTTATGATGACGAATATCGCAAGCTGGATGCTGCCGTTCCGCTCTCCCTTTCAATGCCTTTGATTGAGAAGGAGTATGAGCATGGTAAAGTATCCCCGTTTCTGTGGGGCTTGCTGCCAGACAATGAGCTGATACTTCAACGTTGGGCGCTACGCTTTAGCGTCAGCGCATCCGATTGCATCGGATTATTGGGCGGCATCGGAAACGACTGTGCCGGGGCAATTAGATTCTTGAAACCGGATGAAGCGGAAGGCGTAGCTGAAGGAGGAAAGTCACTACTTGAACCAGAACAAATTGAGGAGCGCTTGGCCGAATTAAGACGTGACCCGGCGTTGGGACGAATCTCTGGGGATAGGGGACAGTTCTCCCTGGCCGGTGCACAGGCTAAAACCGCATTCCAACAAAGAGGCAGTCAATGGTATCTTCCCTGGGGCAGTGAGCCAACCACCCATATTCTGAAACCCCCGCGTCCGGACTTGAATGGACACGTCGAGAACGAACATTTTTGTCAGAGTCTGGCCAAGGCGCTGGGATTGAGGGCCGCAAACAGTGAAGTAATTCGGTTTGGAAATGAAACGGCCATCTGCGTGGAACGCTATGACAGGATGGTGTCGGGTAGAAAAATTATCCGCGTTCATCAGGAGGATGCTTGTCAGGCCCTATCCATTCATCCGGCTGGAAAATATGAGAGTGAAGGCGGTCCGAGTGTTTCTGATATCATGAATCTGCTAAACAGGTCGAGCCATTCGATCGAAGATCGCCGCCGATTCATGGAAGCGGTCGTATATAATTTTTTGATACTTGGCTCTGATGCGCACGCCAAGAATTACAGCCTGTTGCTTGGGGTGGGGGGACAGGTGCGCCTCGCTCCTCTCTACGACTTGGCAAGTCTACTCCCTTATGTGAAGCAACGGAAGGATCGGCGCTTGGCCATGAAGATCGGCCCCTACTACCGGGATACCCAAATTCGTCCCAGGCATTTTGAAAGGATGGCCCGGCAATGTGAGTTCCCATATGTTGAACTTCAAAAAATGATCGCCCAAATGGCATCTGAAATTCCTGAACAAGTGAGGAGTGTTCTCGACGATTTAAATTCAAGAGGAATGGATCATCCCATTCTGAAGGAGCTCAAAACAAAGCTGATCGCTCGTTCGAAAATCGTATTAAAAGAATTCTGACTGAAGTTACTACCGACATCACTCGGCAGGTCCTTCCTCAACCAAGGCGGCGAATCGCTTCTCCACGCGACCGGTCACCAGCATGACGCCGATGGCAACGAGCCACAACACGAATGCAGGTCCGATGATGTAGTGCACCCCGATGGTAGCCTCGGACCAGATGAGTTGCATGGCTCCGCCGATGATCGCCGATACCGGGGCGATAGGGCGAAAAGAGCCTCCCACGCGCCACTGCCGGTGTGCTGCTGCAATCAGCCCCAATCCAGCCAGGCTGAACCCGATCTTTCCGGTGATCCAGTAGAGGTTCAGGACCAGGATCGTGGTCGGCGCCACCGGGGCCAGGTCGTCTACCCTGGACGATTCGGGCACGACAAGGGCCAGGGCGACTCCACATGCTCCGGACAGGGCGGTTGCCACCCCGGAGATTCCCAGCAGCACCGGCACCGGTCGCGAGCCGAGGCGCTGTCGCATGATCCAGGTGCGCAACAGGAAACAGGCTCCCGCGAGCAGGGTGAGCCCGGAAATGAACCGCGCCGCGCCGCCAATCCCGAATTCTTCCGGGTTGGCCCCGATGGCGGCCAGCGACTGGGTCACTGCAGTGAGATCAGTGGCGGACACCCGGCCGATGACTGCCCCAACGGTGGCAATAGCGGTAACGAGAAGCAGCCAGCCCGCAGTTCGAGCCGCTGGGTCGCGTGGCGGAATCATGAAACTCTCCTCTTCAGGCATGAGATGCGAACAAGGCAATCTGCTATTCCTGGGCCCGTGCTAGTGTGGTGTCCTGTAAATTCATTCACACAAACTGCGAGTTTCGAGGTCGCGGGAGAAGGGGTCAAGACGTAAAAAGTTATGCCTTACAGGGTCGGTCGTCTTGTAAAAGTGTATGGAATACAACGGAATACAGTTTTTAAGACCCGACCCTTTTCTTCCGTAAGGCATCACTTTTCTACGGCATGACCCCGACGGGCGTGCAAGGGAATTTCTGGGACACCACACTAGCGCGGGCTGCCACGGACTTGCCAGATGGGGTCCGGAACATGTGCCTCCTCCATGTACTTCACCGCCTGGGCCACGATGTCCGGATGGTTAGAGGCGAGGTCGTTCCGTTCTCCCAAATCACTGCCAAGATGGAAGAGCTCGACTTTTCCATGCAACATTGGTTGGCGTATGGCCTTCCAGTCGCCAAAGCGGACGGCTTGCCGGCTGCCTTGTTCGTAAAATTCCCAGTAGAGGTAGGCGTGTTTCTTTTGATCTTCTTTTCCTAACAAGGCCGGAAGAAAGCTGATCGACTGGAGCCCGTCCGGTAACTTTTGACCGGTGAGTTCGCACACTGTGGCATAGAAGTCGCCAAAGTAAGCCTGGTGGTTGGATGTTGAACCCGCTTTGATTTTCCCCGGCCAGCGGGCAACGGTGGCGACCCGAATGCCGCCTTCGTATAGGTCGCGCTTCATGCCGCGTAGCGGCCCGTTGGCATCGAAAAATTCAGGCCGGTTGCCGCCTTCCCGGTGGTGACCATTGTCGGAGGTAAAGATCATCAAGGTGTCTTCATCGATGCCCCACTCCTTGAGCTTTGCCAACAGGGCGCCTATATCCCGGTCCATGCGCGTGATCATCGCTGCCTGACCTTTGTCAGGTTCCGGCCAGTTTTTTGCCTCGTAGATGCCGTAGTCCGGAACCTCCTGGCCATTGCCGGTGCCACGAGCGCCCTCGTTGTTTGCGTGCGGAATGGTGAAGGGCAGGTAGAGGAAAAAGGGCTTGTTGTAATTCGCTTCCAGCCACTTCATGCCTTCGGAAAAGATGAGATCGTGCGAGTAGTCGATCCGTTCCTTGGCCCATCCGCCGCCCCTTCGGCCACCCTTATCCATTTCTTGCTCGGGAACATTGCGAAGCTTCACCTCTTCCTTGTTCCGGATGAGAAACGTCGGGTAGTAATTGTGGGCATGGAACTGGCTGAGGTAGCCATAGAATTGATCGAAGCCGTGCAGGTTGGGATGTCCGGTGGATTCAATGAGGTCGCCTAGTCCCCATTTGCCGAACATTCCGGTGACATATCCCACGTCCTTGAAAGCGGAAGCCACCGTCTTGTCCTCCGGGTGCAAACGCTGGATGTCGCTGCTGGAATTGCCGCGCACTCGGCAGCGGCCCGTATGTTTGCCCGTCATCAAGACACAGCGAGATGGGGCGCACACGGTGGCTCCGGCGTAGAAGTCCGTCAACTTCATGCCCTCCGCGGCCATGCGATCCAGGTGGGGCGTCCTGATTTTCTGCTGGCCAAAACTGCCGAGATCTCCGTAGCCTAGGTCGTCAGCCATGATGAAGATAACGTTCGGTTTCGTCGCATCCTGGGCGACGAGGGTGGGGGAGAGTAAGGTGGCCGATAGGCCGAGAGCGAGGAGGAGGGAAAGTGTTTTCATTGCGGTGGTCTGCTAAGTAATTTTTTGAGATCCTCTGCCGTGTCAACACACTGCCACATTAGCTCTGCTTGAAATTTGCCGCTTCCTCTGAACCGCCCGTGGCGTCCCCCTCGGTGTAGGAGTGGATTCCCGTCCCGGCGAGGCCGCCGCCCTGCACAATGAGGTACTCGTCCCGGATGGGGCGTCCGTCCAGCCAGCACTCCAGGATCTCACGGACTCCCGCCGCGTAACGGGCCTGGGCTGAAAGAGACGTGCCGGATGTGTGGGGAGTCATGGCGTGGTTGGGCATCGTTCTCCATGGGTGATCGTTGGGAGGTGGCTGGGGAAACCAGACGTCGCCCGCGTAGCCCGCCAGTTGGCCGCTCTCCAAGGCCCTCACGATGGCGTCCCGGTCGCAGATCTTTCCCCTGGCCGTGTTCACTATGTAGGACCCGCGCTTCATCTTGCCGATGAGGTCGTCGTTGAACATGTGCTCCGTCTCCGGATGGAGCGGACAGTGGATGCTGATCGCGTCGCACACGCTGACCAGCGACTCGACGTTCTCGTGAAAGGTCAGGTCCAGTTCCCGTTCCACCTCGGGGGAGAGCCGGTGCCTGTCGGTGTAGTGCAGGTTGACGTCGAATGGCTTCATCCGCTTGAGAAACGCCAAGCCTATTCTGCCGGCCGCCACAACGCCCACGTCCATCCCCTCGATGTCGTAGGATCTGGAGACGGCGTCGGCAATGTTCCAGCCGCTCCTGACCACCCAGCCGTACTGGGGAATGAAATCCCTTACCAGTGCCAGCAACTGCATGACCGAATGCTCCGCCACACTTATGCTGTTGCACCAGGTCACCTCACACACGGTGATGTTCCTGTCGATAGCCGATTGCAGGTCAACATGGTCCGATCCTATGCCGGCCGTTATGGCCAGCTTCAGGTTGGGGGCCTTGGCAATGCGCTCCGCTGTCAGGTAGCCGGGCCAGAAGGGCTGGGAGATGACTACGTCGGCATCGGCCAACTCTTTTTCGAAAACGGAATCCGGCCCGTCCTTGTCCGAGGTCACTACGAACCGGTGTCCCCGTGCGGTCAGGAAGCTCTCCAGTCCGAGGCCGCCGGAGACGGACCCCAGGAGGTGGCCTCTGGTGAAGTCAATGGAGGACGGCGTAGGCATTGTCTGGCCGTCCGGATAGTGGGTAAGCACTGGTATGTCTTCTCGGGAGTAGTTGGGGGGAAAGCCGGCCAACGGGTCCGGGTAGAGGACACA
Organism: Opitutales bacterium; assembly: GCA_964291575.2. Taxonomy (GTDB): domain Bacteria; phylum Verrucomicrobiota; class Verrucomicrobiia; order Opitutales; family UBA2995; genus JAABVD01. The sequence continues at coordinate 1,444,539 of OZ219851.1, forward strand.
CAGCACCTTTTGAGCGGAAGAGGATTTCATATCAAAATTCCTAGCAAAAATTGGCTTGGAGTGTACATCAAACCATAATTGACGGGAATTTGCCCTTTTTCGGCGCATCTGCCGAAGTGGAGGAGGGCAGTTAACCCGTCTTTCTCAGGACGCCGTGGAAAGTCGAGGGACTCCAGCGGGAGAGTCAACAAAACTCGCCCGGTGCCATCCGGAGGGACGCCCAAAGGTAATGATGAAAGTTCCAGTTCCTCAGGAAAAGGCCCCGAGAGTGGGTCAGGGAGCGCCTGGCCCGCAAACCTTCTTGAAGAGCAGAATCGTTGGGCGGACTAATCCGGTTCCAACCAAAGTTCTTCAAGTCCTCGCAAGGTTATATGATCGCGATACCGCGGCTCTTCCACCAAACGGAACGACTCGAATCGGGAAAGCAGCCCGGCAAACGCGATACGCGCCTCCAATTTGGCCAACGGCGCTCCTAGACAGTAATGGATGCCACGGCCGAAGGAAAGATGGTTGCGAGGCGAACGTCCGACATCGAACCGCTCCGGATCAGGAAAGATTTCAGGATCATGGTTCGCCGCCCCCAGTGCGCACAGAACACGTTGGCCAGGCTCGATCCGTTTGCCGCCGATTTCAACAGGCTCGCGGGCGATACGGCTGTCCAACTGAACCGGACTGTCGTAGCGGAGCATTTCGTCGATCGCGGAATCCAGCAGACTGGAATCGTCCCGCAATCTCTCCAGTTGGTCAGGGTTTCTCAGTAGAGCCAAAGTACCGTTACCGATGAGGTTGCGCGTGGTCTCGTTGCCCGCGACCAGGACCAGGACGATATTGATCAACAAGTCTTCACGACTCAAGCGTTCACCATCCTCTTCCGCGTTCACCAAGGCAGTGACCAGATCGTCCTGGGGACGCCGTCGGCGATCCTCAGCAATCTTCTCAAGGTAATCGAACAATTCCTCAACAGTACGTTGAACGTCTCGGATCTGCCGGCTGTCGAGCAACGGGTCCACGTCGAGAGCAACGACTTCAGACCACTCTCTGAACTGGTCGCGGTCCTCTGGCGGAACACCCAGGAGCTCCGCGATTACGGTGATGGGCAAAGGGAACGCGATGTCGTGAATCAGGTCGAAGCGCGGTTTCTCGGCAACCTCGTCCAGGAGTTCATCAACCATTTTCTCTATTCTGGGCTCCAACGAATTCACCGCCCGCAGCGTGAAACCATGGGCAACGAGCCCCCTGACCTTGGTATGTTCCGGGGGGTCCAGGTCCAGCATACTGATGTAGGGCAGGTAGCCGAAATCGCGGCCCAAGTTTCCGAATCGACGGTGGTCGCGCAACACCATATCGATATCTTCGTATCTGGTCAGAATCCACCCGTCGGAGATCCGCATGCGATGCACCGGGTCTTTGCTTCGCAACTTATCATATTGCGGTAACGGATTGGCCCTGAGCTCCGACGATAGAGGATTGAAGTCCACCCCGGATTCGATACGCTCCCACGCCAGCAAAACACGGATGGCAAGCGGTTTGACCACAACCTCAAATATTCGAGAAAAAAAGCTCAAACGGATAGGAATTTACTTTTTGACGCCGCCGCCGAACAAGTGGTTTTAAGGCAAGATTGATCAAATTCGCATTCGTACATCGTAGATGATCTTCTCATAAGGCAAAATCAGGGCATCGTTCCATACGGAAATGACGAATGATGCAAATTGATACGCAGCTTGCCATGGTCGTCCTTGAAGTAGCCAAATGTGTACTCCACTTTGGCTACTTTTTCGGTATTCGCGTCTGTGAAAAAGTAATTACCCATTACCATGGCCGAGCCTCCATCGGTGATAATGCCAACGTTCTCGAATCGGATTTTGCGCCATGGCCGGATAGCAAAACCCCGATCTTCAGGTACAATACCCGTCACAAAATAAGATATGGCCTCTTCTCTTGTTGAACGAAACTGTCTTTCCGAGGCCATGGAGGGCTTAAAGAGAACCAGGCCTTTACCATAACCATACAACGTATCGACGACCTCTTCGGCCAGCGCCCTATAGTCCTCTTTTTTTGTATATGCTTGACCAATAGCGACAATTGCGTCGGCCCAAATTCTTTGGGCCTCCAAGACTTCTCCCTCAACAATACCACTATTCTTTGTCAACACCCTCTCCATATTGCCCAATCTCCACATAGGTCCCGTCAACCTTCTTCCGATGCCGCGTAACTTCCCCGGACGGCCACCGCACTTCGATCCCGATTTCCTCGCCGAGGTGGGTTTCGCCCAGCCCGAAGAACAAGGTCGAGGTCGACTGGGTCAAGTATCCGCCACCTGCGTAGACCTCTGCCATCTGCCGTCGACCTCTCGCGTCCGTAACCGAAACCCGCGAACCCACCGCGGCAAGGTTACCTGGCTCACCCCTCAGGGTCACGGCCAATGGCCGGTTACCTGCTTGGCCGGTGTTCTCGAAGGCGTGGAAGGGACCGTCGTTGACTCCGACGACAAAGTCGACCCAGCCGTCCCGGTTGAGGTCAACCGAGGCAAGACTCATGGCATCACCCGGAACGATAAGCCCGCTCCGATGGGGCCAGACGGCGGAGAATGTTCCGTCTCCCCGACCCTCCAGAAGGAGACTGACTCCCCCGTCCATACGCGTCGTCTCCCTCTGTGGACTGTGGAAGTTCTGCGCTATGTAGAGATCGCTGAAGCCGTCCCCATTCACCTCGGTCAGGGCTATTCCGAAACCCGGGGAAATTTGCGCTATGCGGGGAAGGGGCTGGAATGAGAAGCTCCCGTCACCCTCGTTGATGAGTATTCCGGAGGCCATCTCGTTAGCCTCCAGTCGCAAGGACGTATCGAGGCATTCGGTTGTGAAGATTTCCGCCAGCGACGACTTGGCGAAATTGTGGAACGACGTGAACTGATCCGAGAGAAAAGGCATCGCGGCAGTCGCACAACTGCGCCCGCGGACCGGGTATAAGGTATCTGCTTCGTATTTCGCCTCCACCAACCGCATCTCTTCCAGGCTGCCAAACTCGCCATAATAGAGGTAGACCGGCTTGTTCGGACTCGGGTGGTACTTGGTATTGAGACCGAAATTGCTCACCGCGTAGTCGATGTCGCCGTCATTGTCGACGTCGCGTCCGGTAATACCGTTCCACCATCCCTTCAAGGGCGCCAGCCCCGCCGGACCCGTCATATCGGTTAGCTTTCCCCGATCGTTACGATAATATTTTATCGGCCCCCACTCGTGGGTGACCAACAGGTCCAGCCATCCATCGCCGTCAGCATCGGACCACAGCGCCGAAGTGACGAGGCCGGTCTTGATTAATCCCGGCGCCAGCTTTTCCGTGGCGTCCATGAACTTGCCACCCGAATTGACCAACAGGCGGCTGGAGGGCGTTTCGGGATAACGACGGGGTATCAGCCTTCCACCGACAAAAAGGTCGAGGTCCCCATCACGGTCGAAGTCCGCCGCGGCCGCCACGCTCCCGCTGACACTGTCCGCTGGCAACACATCACTGCCAGTTCGGTCATATTCACCGGAACCATCGTTTACATAGATGCGGTCACCCAACAGGAAGTCCCCCGGCCACCGCCCCAAGCCGCCACTCACGACGTAGAGGTCGTCGTCGCCATCGCCGTCGAAATCAAAGAAGAGTCCACCCATATCTTCTCTCGCCGCATCGGCTTGTAAAGTTACCGTGCCTCCCGGTGCAATCCCGGCTTCCCCTACGGGAAACACCCTTCCCGCCTGACCGGATGCTCCTGCCACGAATGCGGCTAGGGCTCCCGTCTCCTCGTTTCGCGTCCAAGCCATACCCGGCCCCAGACGCGACATCCGGTTCGGCAGCAGGGGTTGGTCCGCAAAGTCGTTGTAGGCATCCTCCCGATGCTCGATACCGGCAAGACCATCCCAGCGACGAAAACGGGGTTCCATTGCATCCTCCTCTTCGGGCCCGGAGGTTCGGCCATCCTCGGTGATGGTGTAAGAGCGGCCCGCTTCGAGACCATGGTACTCGCTCGTTCCCCCGTTGGGCCAGCGCACCGAGAGCTTGTGAACCAGGTTGGAATCTCCGAGCCCGAAGTGCAGAGCCAGATCGTCAGACGAAACGTAGCCGGCAACGGGGGAAAGGTAGCGTACTTGGTCGCCCCGGTCGGTTTCGATCCGAACGAAGGCGCCCATGGCATCCCGGTTGCTGGTGGTCCCTCTAAGATGCACAATGAGCCGGTTTCCCGTTGTCCCTTGATTTCGGTAGATGGAAACCGGTTCATCGTAGTTGTTCACCACGAGATCCAAGTCACCGTCTCCATCGAGGTCGGCGGTGGCGGCGCCGAAACTCACACCTTCATGATCGAGGCCCCAGTTTTGGGATACTTGGTCAAAACGCAGGTCGCCGGTATTGCGAAAGGCCAGATTCCGCTCTCGTAAGATCGGGGAATCGAGAAAGACCCGCCCCCCTTTGGCGCTACCAAAGCCGCCCTTCCGCCCCTGCTCAGCGAGCAGATCGCTGTTGAACCAATTCCGCGTCATGCCATTGCTGAAAAAGAGATCCTGCCATCCGTCGTTGTCGAAGTCGTCGAGCTTGGGGGACCAGGTCCAATCCGTGTTGCTCAATCCTAGCAACTGAGCGGCTTCCAGGAAGCGTCCGGCGCCGGAGTGGAGGTAAACCGCGTTGGCCATATACTGACGCGGTTCGGCCGTTTCCAGGAACCAGCCGTCGGCGTCCATTTCCCCCATGTTCAGTTTCTGCTTATAATGGGAGGTGGCCGCCATGTCCGAGGCAACGAAGTCCAGCAAACCGTCGTTATTGATATCTCCGGCATCCGCCCCCATGGAAAACCATGGAGTGTGCGGAATGGCCTCCGGAATGACATCCGTGAAAGTTCCGTCCTGATTATTCCGGTAGAGTTTATCCGGGCCTTTGAAGTCATTGGCGACATAGAGGTCCGGCCACCCGTCCCCGTTGTAATCCCACCAGACCACGCCAAGACCCATGTCGTTGCCTGCAATTCCGGAAGCTTCCGACACCTCGGAAAAGCGGCCTTTCCCGTCATTCCTATAGAGCAGGTCCTTCTGCCCTACCTTGATGGTAACTCTGGTCCCGTCCGGCTTGGTCATGAATCCCACCGCGTCGGCATAGGCCTCGGGCACCTCACGCCGACCGTCCACTATATCAAATTTGACGAATTGCCCATAGGTATCGGGATGGATATACCTCCAGGTCAGGAGATAGGCATCGAGATCGCCATCGCGGTCGTAGTCGGCGAAGGCCACCTGCGTACTCGATCCGGTAAATGCAAGGCCTGCTTCCTCAGCCCGTTCTACGAAAGTGCCGTCTCCCTGGTTGACAAAAAGTTGGTTGGGTGCGTCGTAGGCACAGACGAAGAGGTCGAGATCACCGTCGTTCTCGATATCCGCGAAGGTGGCTCCCATCCCCCACACACCGTCATCTTCGATCCGGGCCTGCTCCGTCACGTCGGCGAAGCGAAAGTCTCCCAGGTTTCGGTAGAGACGGCTGCCTCCGAATGCCCGCGTCAGGAATACGTCGACTTTTCCGTCGCCATCATAGTCCCCCAGCGCCACACCACCCCCGAGGGACCCATCAAGAAGCCACTCGTTCTCGTACTTCTCCGGCGGGTCCCAGAAGTAGGTGAAATCTATGCCGGTACGCTCGACTTCGAGCTTCTCGAAGAGCGTTTCCCCAGGCCCGGCGGAAGCCTTAGCCAAGGGCTTCCAGGAGATACCGGCCGGAGGCGCGGGATCTTCCCCGGCTGCCCCTAAGGACGCGGTCATCAAGGCAAGGGAAACGGCCGGTAATCCAAGACCAATCACTGACAGGAATTTGCTTTTTTTCGGCGCAGCAGCCGAGGTGGAGGTGTTACTGTGGAGCATCATTCTTATCCAGATTCTTCTTAAATGAATCAAAGTACTTGTTCGCCTGGGCCCTCATCTGCCGCATGGCCTCCTCCGGCACCTGTTGAGTCGATCCGGGAGGTTGACCTGGCGGCGCACCATCGAGAATTTCGAGGAGTTCAACTTCCAGGGTAAGCGTTTCTCCCGGTTCGATTGGCCCGTATCCGTTGTCTTTGTATGCGAGATCGGGTGGCACAAAAAGCGTTGCTTTCCCGCCTTCGCCGATGAGCTGGAGTCCATCCTGAAGCCCCTGTACCAGCCTTTGCAGAGGCAAGACGGCCGGCTTCTTGCCTTCGTAGGTGTTGACATAAGTCTCACCGTTCAGGCGCGATCCACGGAGATGAAAGCGGACTGTTTTGGATGGGTCGGGGGATTTCCCGGTTCCTTTTCGGATGATCATGTAGCGGAGGCCCCGTTCCGTCTTGATCGTTGCTCCCTCGGCATCGAGCTGGTCAAAAAAGGCGTCCCCCTCAGCTCGGTTCTTTCGGTTCGTTTCTGCCCGCAAGGCGCTCAACTTCGATTCCGAACGTTTTCGATGCTCTGTCATGAGGGTCGAGAGCTCGGATATTCCGCTTCTGGAATCGTAGCCGGCCGGCGGTTCCATATCGCTCCATTTGCGCCTGAGGCCGCGGGTTACGGCCTCGAATTCTTCCTCACTCAATTCGGCGTCGACGCTGAAAATCTCCCCGATCCGGTAGCCGAACGCTTCGTAAGTTGCCAGGTCGAAGGTGCGGATTTCGGAGGCCGGCGTTCCGCCGGTTTCCACCGATTCCAGGGCTCCGTCCTTGGAGCTTTCTTCTTCCGCTGAACCGAGGCTGGCGAAGCAGACATAGAGGAAGGCGGCTGATGTGAAATTGCAAATTAACGGCGGAGCCGCCGAGATGGGAGGTTTCCGTCTCCGCCAAAAAGCTAGGCCGAGACACGTAAGGGGAGAAGTAGAAAGGGGAAACATGTAGAATTAGATTTTAAGGTCTTTGTGGCTTAACCGATTCGCATGGCCAAATAAATGCCTATTCATCCTTTGAAATGCGAGAAAGTCAATTATTCGAGGTATCCTCAAGATCGATTCTTCGCAATTTAATCTATGGTCCGTAAAGGAGAGTTGGAAGAAGATGGAGTAGAGGATTTGTTGGTTATTCGCACCTGAGGCGAAGGAAGATGGCCTTATCTCCGGGGGAAATCCGAACCGTGGCCTCAATCATCGCCTGGCCGCCCGGATTGTTCTCTTGCCGGTAGGTGATATTTTCCGAAGACCAGATCACCGGGGAAGAGGAAAGATCTTTGGTCCACTCTGGTCGGCACAAGCTGGCATCCACGACAACCGACCGAAGGTAGGAAAATATTACCGTGTTGGAACCACCGGGGTCCACGGTTATTAGCCAGGCGTTCCCATTGTCGCCAGCGTTCGGGTCGAGACCCATGTAATACTCGATGAGATTCGGAATGCCATCCTGATCGGGATCTGCCCGGTCGCCCCAAATTGAGGCGTTCTTTTCCGGATCAATCAAGTCGGCCCGATCGAAGTGCATAATCCTCCAAGAACTGAGTTTCTCCTCTCCGTCCCCCTGCGCGGGCGCTCCCGGGATCAGGGCTTCAATGAGGACACCCCACTCGCCCTCCCTCCGGAACCTGGCGCGAACACGAGTCGCGAGATAGGGTACGGCGAAAGGTTCTGTGTAGGTGAAGGCAAAGGGGTTGACGGCGCCGCCTATCTCCCGGGGATCGGATCCGTCGAGGGTGAGAAAGATTTCTCCTCCGGGGGTGGGATTTTCGATCGAGACAACGGCGGGGTCTCCCTCCGCTCCGTTCCCGGTCACGAATATTTTGGGCGGATCGCTTTTGGGGTAGAGCCCGACCTCGCGGAATTGTTCGACCACGATCGGTCCACGGTTGCGCAGAAAATCCTCCAGCTTCGCCACTGCCGCCTCCCAATCCGCCTTGTTAAAGGGGGTCCTTTTCAGGGTGTCTCCCCAGCGGGCAGATTCGGCAATGATGGCGAGTTCAATCTGCGCTTTACGTTCTCGCATGCGGGCCAGGCATGCTTCGGCCGTTAGCGCTCCGTTATTGAAAAGCGCCTGATGGGCGGCATCGGCGAAGCGGATGCGGTATTCCGCGTTGGTCGCCATCCGGTTGTGCAACCAGTGCGGATTGGAGGTCTCGAAGGTTTCTCCGGCGAGCCACGGGCCGTTGCGGTTGTCGTATTCCGGTACACCGGTAACATGAAATGCAAATTCGTTGTCGTGGGTGAGGAAGAAGAACCCGTCCTCCGCATTGCGGTTGTAAAGAGCGTAGACATTGTTCGGCATGATAAATCCCTGCCAGAAAGAAAGAGGGCCGTCGTGGTCCGAACTGAAGAGCTTGAGAAGCATGTAACCGATCAGGTTGGCCTCGTCCACGAGGACACGCCTATCGGGATCGCGGTTTCCATGCTCATTTTGGCCGAGGAGATGGAAATAGTCATCGTTGTCTGCGAGATACCTCCCCCTGCGTGACATCCTGGCCCATTCCCAGATTTGGCGCCAAGTGTCCATCTCACCTTCCGCTGCGTAAATTTCGAACGGCACTGCCTTGCTTCTCCAACCATTTGGTGTTTGAATGAATCCGCGATCGACTTTGATGAAGTCGTAATCCCCCGGAACTCCACCCCGGTAGGAAGCCGCGAAATCGGGGTCTATGCGTTCTTCGCTCTGGAACAACCCCCAGTATTGGCCATTCAGGTAGAGATGGTAAAATCGGCTGCGGGAATAAGGATTGCCCATGTCCCGCTCAGTGTCCCGGGAGAGAACATCGCGAAGGTAAGTGTTCTCGGACGCCCGACTTAGATCCCGGTGCCAAACGAAATTCTGGTTGCTTCGCAGGTCGATTTTGTCGAACTCCTCCACGCCTTCGCTCCCGAACAGAGGGTATCTCAGTATACCAGGGCCGTATTCGCGGCGAAAGATGAAGCGAAAAGAGTTTTTCGGATTATTCGGACCTCGCGAAGCTCCACCGCGGATGCGCAGGCCGGCATTGACCTGGAATCCCGCAGTTCCGTCGGGGTGCAGCAACTCAAAGGAGGCGGGCCGCTCCCACGCCCGTCCCTCCCCCCTCGAATTGACGTAGATACCGGTTTCGGGATCAAACAGATTGGCGGGGTCGGTGACGATTGAAACCGAAGGGAGGTCGAGAAGCGCATCCCGCAGTTGGGGTCCGTAGAGCGGATCGTTGACGATGTCCGGATCCATCCCGTAATTCATCTGCTTGTTGTTGATGCGCCGGCCGGGAAATCCGGGCGGGGCGCTACCGTTGGGTGATTGACGCATCACGTCATCGATGAAGAGGTAGGTGTGGGTGATTACGTCCGAAGGTTCGTGTCCAAGGCGATGGGCCGCGGCCCGCAGCACACTGGTTGCGGAGATCCGGATGGGACCGTCGGCAATCCCGCCGTTTTCCGGTCCCGGGGTCGACATGTCGAGGGTATAGTAGATGGTATCCGTAGGTTCGTCGGGCAGAAGCGATACCGAAATCGGCGCTTCGAAAAAACCGCCCTCGTGGGTCACACCGGGTTCGGGGGTAAAGCCGCGAAACCCGGCCGAGTTGGGCAAGCCGGGTGTCGGCTCGGCCATGAAACCCAATTGGACCGTTTCGCTCTCAGTAACACGGGTGCGGCCGTAAGAGACATCAGAGAACTGCGGTGGGAAGGTGGGGGCGTAAGCGTCTGCTACAGTGACGCCGTCGGAGTGGATGAGGCCAAGGTATTCACCGTTCGCGCCGATTTTAAAGTTAGTGTGCAATTCCCCGTCCGGATCCCGGCGGTCTTTTCCGGAGGCAAAGACGACGAGGTAACTGTCCGGATTAATAACAACAGATGGGAAGCTCCACTTTGTGAGATTGTCTGCACGGTCGCTCAGGTACCAACCGCCCAGGTCAACCGGATCGGTGCCCCCGTTGTAAATCTCCAGCCAGTCGGAACTGTCGCCGTCCTCGTCGAATCCGGCCGACTGGTTGCTGGCGAGAAACTCCGATATGGTAAGTTTCGCCTCTGCTGAGACCACCGCTGACAGCCATGCAAGAATTAGAATGGCGGTGAGTGCGGCCCGGGCCCTCGCAGACGCTCGGTATGCCGTACCATCTGAATGGCATCGGGTCATATTCGAATTAGTTCCCATTCACCTTAAAAACGCACTAAAAAAGTCAAATTATCGGGGTATTTTCCGTTTCCTTTCCATACCTCTACAAGGAGAAGCGAATCCGTCGAAACGGCTTTATTTTCGGATCGATCCGGCCAAAAGATTGGCTCGGTGTCGTGAGACTAAGGTTCTGAGTCGCCAAAAGGCTGTACCATTTAAGCGCCTCCTCCGGATGTGGACCAGCAGGTTCCGTATAAAAAAAATTTAATGCTAAATTGCCTTTGTGGACCGTTCTTCCCGGAATAGCCTTTACCTTCTGTGGTAAATTGCTACAAATCTTCGCTTATGAGCAAATCCATACGTTTGAGCGATGAACTGTTCGAAGATGCCAAGCAAACAGGTATGGCCATGCATCGTTCTCCACCTCGGCAAATCGAACACTGGGCTCAAATCGGTCGTGTATTGGAGGTTGCCTTGTCATACCCTGCGCAGAAGAACGCGGGTGCTTGGGGAAACAAATCAGACATCGACCATCTGATTTCAGAAGTCACTTCCAAGAAGGGCCGTCAGCGTGCCAGGGCGGTAATCCGCAAAAACTCCAAACCACGCCCTGAAAAAAATCGCCAGGCCTCTTCAGCCAAAACAATCCTTTGATGGGTTCTGAATGAAGCCGGTCCTCTTAATTCTGGCCGGTCCGAATGGCGCTGGAAAAAGTACTTTCTTTGAAACCTTTCTGAGCGGCAAGGGGCTCCCTTTCATCAATGCCGATAATTTGGCGCGGGAGTTGAACCTGGATGCAATGGATGCAGTTGAGATCGCGCAAAAGCTTCGTGTCCGCTTGGTCGAAAGAAGGGAGAGCTTTATCACGGAAACGGTTTTTTCGGATCCAGTCGGCGCAAAATTGTCGTTCTTTGAAAAGGCAGAAGAAACCGGGTTTGAAGTAACCTTCATTTACATAGGTATTGCCGATGTCGAAATATCCCGAGCCAGGGTGGAGACGAGAAAACTGGCTGGAGGACACGATGTGCCCCACGACAAACTCGAAGGACGGTACCGACGATCCCTGTCCAATTTGAAGCAAGCGACGACCCGACTTTCCCGGGTAATTGTTTTCGACAATAGCCGCTCGGACAAGCCATTCCAGATGGTAGCAAAGTTTGAACTTGGAAAAGTGGAGAAGAATCGAACCGGTCCTGTCCCAACCTGGGCCCGTTCCTTGTTTGCCGATTAACCCTTCGATTAATTTCCACGGGAATGGATAGTATGACCCTGTCCTCTTCCAACCCCCCCATAAATTCAAGTTGACGGGCAAGCGGGGACCGCTTTTTATCCGCCTCTTATCCTGGGGGGCCAGATAGCTCAGTCGGTAGAGCAGAGGACTGAAAATCCTTGTGTCCCCAGTTCGATTCTGGGTCTGGCCACCACCAGGAAAAATACTGCAAGGTTCACTTCAGAGGATGGTTGTAAGCCCGGGCTTGAAAGTGTCGGGGAGGAACCGGGCCTCCGACAATCGAATCAAACAGAAGAGGAAAAAACGCAGTACACGACAACTACCGGTATAAGCGCCGGTATCCTTATCCTTTCCTCCTCGGCCCGGACCTGCATATCTGTGAGATTTAACCTTCATCCTCAGTTGGAAATTTCCCTAGGCTTCCCATAAAAGAGCTCTCCCCGGGCGCCCGATCACAATGACAGATTTCATTTACGACTCCATGCGTGGGTTGATTGGACTGGGATGCATCCTGGCCATCGCCTACGCCTTAGGTTCAAATCGCAAGGCAATCAATGGGTCCCTCGTTGTAACGGGACTCCTGCTCCAGGCCCTGTTTGCCGTTATTGTCCTGAAGGTATCCTTTGTCTACCGGGGCCTCGAAGCCGTAGCGGTTTTTGTAATCCGATTGATGGATTTTGCCAAGGAGGGAACGGAATTTCTATTGGGACCCTTTCTCATGAATCCGCCAGACCATTGGGGTTACATCTTTGCTTTCCAGGTCTTACCCTCGATCATCTTTTTTTCTGCCCTCACCTCGGTCTTGTATAGCCTGGGCATTCTCCAAGTCTGCGTATTTGCCGTTGCCTGGGTAATGAAAAAAACCATGCGGCTTTCCGGGGCGGAAAGTCTGGCTGCGGCGGCTAACGTCTTTATAGGGCAGACCGAGGCGCCGCTGATGGTCAAGCCCTACATTTCCCGCATGACCCGGTCGGAAATCCTGGCCCTGATGTCGGGGGGGATGGCCACCATTGCCGGGTCCGTACTGGTCGCCTATACAGGAATGTTGGGAGGGGAAAGCGAGGAGATGCGCATATTGTTCGGGACCCACCTCATCACCGCCTCCATCCTGTCCGCTCCGGCTTCGTTGGTTATTGCCAAAATCCTGATCCCGGAAACCGAATCGGTGAACCAGGACATGAAAATAGATAAGGCCACGATCGGGGATAATGTTTTCGATGCCCTTTCAAGAGGGACCACCGACGGTATTCGCTTGGCCGTTAACATCGGGGGTGTGTTGCTGGTTTTTATCGCCGTGATCGCACTGGTCAACCACATGCTCTCCTCCTGGATTGGGGACTGGACCGGGCTCAACCATCTGATAGCCCAATCTACCGGAGGAAGGTTTGAAGGACTCTCCCTTCAGTTCCTGCTCGCCCTTTTGTTCTCCCCCCTGGCTTTTCTCATCGGAGTGCCCGCCGAGGACCTGTTGTTTGTGGGGCAACTGTTGGGCGAAAAAACCGTCATCAATGAATTCGTAGCCTACGCCACCCTGGGGGGAATGAAAGAGGCAGCCGTCTTTTCCCATCCCAAATCCGTCATAATCGCCGCTTACGCTTTGTGCGGGTTTGCCAATTTTGCCTCCATCGGGATCCAGATCTCCAATATCAGCATTCTCGCCCCGAATCAGCGCGGCAACCTGGCCGCCCTGGGGTTCAAATCCCTCGTAGCGGGTACCCTGGCCTGCCTCATGACGGCTTGTTTCGCCGGAATTTTGGCCTGAGGTTCTCGATGCTGGGTTCTGGGTTCTGGGTTCTGGGTTCTGGGTTCTGGGTTCTGGGTTCTGGGTTCTGGGTTCTGGGTTCTGGGTTCTGGGTTCTGGGTTCTGGGTTCTGGATATGACCGCGAATAACACTTAAGGCCACGGATTAGAAACCAGAAATGAACCGCAGATTCTCTCATTGGTTTTTTTCATTTGCTGTAATTCTCTTTCCGAATCTCAACACCTCCAACCTTTGTGCCTTTGTGCCTTTGGCGTCAGCCAATTCCTAATTGGCGCCAACGGCGCCTCTCCCCTTTGTGCCTATTCTTTTCTCTTTTCTCTTTCCTCTCGGCGCGAAGCGCCGTGTGCTGGGGGCTGGATGTCGGGACAAAAGACACAGAGGCACGAAGGGACTGACGGTACAAGAAGAGGCCCTCGGATTTCTCCGAGGGCCCAAAAAATCGGAAGGAGCTCGCCACACTCTCGCCCATCACTGACATTTGGCACTCAGATTTCCCTGGTTGTCAGTTCCCCGACGCTATTCTTCCCGGCGCGGAAGCTATCGATCTCGTAGCAGGACCGCTCAATTGATCTCTCAATTGAGGTATTGAGTGAGGCCTCTCAGCCTGAATTTTGAAATCTGCCGATTTCTCATCCCAGACACGGCTGGAAAACTATCCGCGAAGGTTTCATTTCCAACCTGTTTCCTCCAGGTCGGCCTCCGCTTTTGGCGGAGCGTTTGCCTGAAGTTACGGGTCTGACCTCTTACCTCTCAGATTGCCTTTTTATTCGCAGCCAGCCGCATTGCGACTGCGGCCGCTCGGGATTTAGCGACTTGCCATGTCATTCAATCCCCATGACGTCCCGGGGCTTTCGCTCATTTACTCGGCCTCGATCCGCCTCCTGGCTAATGGTAGCAATCGCGTCCTTTCTCAGGACACCACTTTTGGTTCCAGGTCGAAACTCCCTGTTACCGCTGACTCGGTTCGCCCTTTGTTTCTTGTCCAAGGGCTCCCTCTCAACCCCGCTTCGCAACTACATCCGAGTACGACCTCGAATGCCGGGGCTGGTGAAATATGCCTCAGGTCCACGCGAAGTTTTCCCAAGGGGCGAGGCTCGCCAGGCCTTCCTCACCTTTTTCGAAGTAATCTTCGTTTTTATCCCAGAGGTTCGTCTCCTCACCTCCGTTCTTTCAAAGAACCGGTATGAAATTTACCGGAAAAAGAGCGTTTGTCAACGATATGGAGCGTTATCTCATTGCCTTGCAATAACATGTGAATATAATGTAAATAAGTTTCTTGCGGGGCGGGCAACGGCCGTTCGGCCCAGTATCAACAAGGCCTCTACGCTTCTTTCCCTGTGAATAAACCTTCAGGTGAAGGCCTAAATGGCTTGTGAATAACTGTAGACGGGAAATATTTTTTGAAAAAACTTCATTTTCTGCCTAAAATCTTCCATTGACCTCGTTCTTCACCTAGCCCACATGTCCCACAAATTCGATCACGATCAAGATAGAGCCTTTGGCGCTTTTTCCCCTCCGTGGTGATTAATTTAAGAGACGGAACACTAGTTGAGGCGTCCCTGTCCGTACCCTCTTGCCCGAACGGAAAAAGGGTTGGGTTTTTCGGGTCCCGTGTTTTATGATGCCTGCCAAAACTTCCATCTCCCTACTGATTGCGACCTTGATATTCGGCGCTTCCATTAACGCGGATCCCCTTGCTCGCGGGGCCGCCCTTCCCGAGGTAATGGCCACGCTTGAAACGGGAAACACCATCGACTTGGGCCGGGAGGGCTCCAGGGGATGGGTCCTGGTATTTTTCTACCCCAAGGCCAATACTCCCGGTTGTATCAAGCAGGCCTGCAGCTTGCGGGATGCCTACGCGGCTTTGTCGGAAAGAGGGGTGCGGATATTTGGTGTGAGCAAGGACAGCGTTGAATCTCAGAAAAAATTCAAGGAAAAATTTGCCCTGCCTTTTCACCTGATAGCCGATACGGACAAAGTGGTCATCGGAGCTTTTGGCGTTCCCACGCCGTTTGGTTTTTCCAGTCGACAAGCCTACCTGTTCAAGGACGGGAAACTGGTCTGGAGAGACCTGTCCGCTTCCACCTCCAAACAGGCCGATGACATATTGGCGTTTTTGGAGGATGCCCGTTAGGGCGCCAATGAGGAGTTGGGAAAAGGGGAAACCACAAAAGGCACAAAAGACTTAAAAAGAAGAAGGCGCCCGCCGCCGGGAAGGCCTACAGAGGTAAATCGTGATCGAAAATCATTGAGGAATGAGACCACGGATTACACGGATGAGCACGGATAACCACGGATCAGGAAAAATCCACTCTCCAACACTCTCTCTTCCCCCTTTCCTCTTTCCTCTTTCCTCTGGAGCGAAGCGACTTCCACTGACAACTGACCACGTCTTAGGCATTTACCTCTGGCTCGATCGGTGCTAGGGGCTATGGGTAGATTTTATTTGTTTCCCCAATGCCAACCAGCACGGTAGAGAATTATATCAAGGCCATCTACCAGGAATGTAGAACCATTCCCCATCCCCTGTTACCGATAGGGAGACTGGCTCGTTTTCTCCAGGTTGCCCCTGGAACGGCCACCAGCATGGTGAAATCTTTAAAGGATGCCGGCTTGGTACATTATGAGCCGCGGGTTGGCGTCCGGCTTACGGACAAGGGCGAGGTGCTGGCCCTGCGCGTTCTGCGAAGGCACCGCCTGGTCGAGTTGTTTCTGGCCCGGATACTCAAAATGGATTGGTCGGAAATTCACGAAGAGGCCGAGGACCTCGAACACGTCATTTCGGACCGCGTTCTGGAAAAGATCGACCGTTTATTGGGATTTCCTCGGTACGATCCGCATGGAGACCCCATCCCCTCCGACTCGGGACACGTCATCGAGAGAGACTTGCGCAGCCTCCGGACGTGCCGTTTGGGGGAAAGCGCAACCATCGCCCGCATCATGGACCAGGAGCCTTCCTTCCTGCAGTTTGCTGAAAAGCGAGGTCTGGTTCCCGGCAAAACCCTGACCGTAGTGGGCAAGAACGCAGTTGCCAAGGCCATGGAAGTGGAGAACGAAGATTTAATTGTGACCACACTGGGCGACCAAGCGGCGGAAAAAATTGAAGTGGAGTAATGCCCGATTACGGAAACATCCGTTTCCTTCCCCAGCCTCGACGGGTCACATATGAGGCAGCCGCTTCGAAATTGAGAGGGGTGGAATTTTCCCGCCTGGAAGTAACCCGGAGTCTATTGGAGCGCGTCCCGGATCCCATAGCGCTGGTAGAGGTGGATGGGTTGTCTACCCTTGAAGCTTACCGGCTCCACATTGCTCCGGAGACGGTCGAGTTAGGGGCGGGCTCCCAAAGGGGTTGGTTTTACGGGCTGCATACCCTCAAACAATTGGCCTCCCAATGTCCGGGAAATTTGCCCCTGTGCCGGATAGAGGATGGACCGGATTTTCCCAACCGCGGATTCATGCTGGATGTTTCACGCGATAAAGTTCCAAAACTGGACACCCTCTTGCAGCTCATCGACCTCCTGGCGACATGCAAGTATAATCAACTCCAGCTCTACATGGAGCACGCCTATGCCTACGCGGGGCATGAGACGGTCTGGCGATCCGCCTCTCCATTGCATTCGGCTGATATCAGGGAACTGGATGCATTTTGCCGGGAACGCTTTATCGAGCTCGTTCCCAATCAGAACACCTTTGGCCACATGCACCGTTGGTTGATCCATGAACCCTACCGAAACATGGCCGAGTGCCCGGATGGAGGCGAGACGGACCTGGGTTACCGTCCCGAACCTCAAGGGCTGTGTGCAACCGATCCCTCGTCCATCGAACTGGTGGAGGATCTCCTCGGCCAGTTGCTGCCGCAATTCCGCAGCAGGCAAGTGAACATAGGTTGCGACGAAACCATAGACCTCGGATATGGCCGCAGCAAGACAGCCGTGCAAAACCTCGGCCGTGGGCAGGTCTACCTGAACTATGTCAACCAAGTAATCGAATTGTGCCTGAAAAAGGGATACACGGTTCAATTTTGGGGGGACATTATTCTCAAATATCCCGAATTGGCCAAAGACCTGCCCGATAATTGCATAGCCCTCAACTGGGGTTACGAGGCGAGCCATCCCTTCCAAAAGGAAACGGCTTTGCTCGGGGGAGCAGGTATTCCGTTTTACGTCTGTCCGGGGACTTCTTCCTGGAACAGCATAGCCGGCCGGACCGACAACATGTTGACGAACGTGCGCCGTGCCGCCGAACACGGTTGGAACAATAATGCCTCCGGCTTTTTGCTGACCGATTGGGGCGACAACGGGCACTGGCAACCCTTGAGCGTGGTTTTTCCCGCCTTGCTCTACGGAGCCGGGGTGTCCTGGAACGGCAGGGGCAACGGGGAGGAAGACTTGGCCGGGCAGGTCGACCTGAAATGTGCCGGGAGCAATGGCTGGGGAAAATTGCTAATGGATGGGGGCAATTTGTATAAGATCCCCCGATACAACATCCACAATCGATCCGTCCTCTTCGATCTACTCCAAGGTCATGACGATGAGGTGGATGCTTTGAGCCATCTGTCTTCAAGGGCGCTCGAAGAAACCCTCCGCCGAACCCGTCACCTGCTGGAAAGGCTCGGCCAACTCCCCCCCTTGGCAGAGGACTCGGTGTTGCAAAACGAAGAAATAAATTGGAGCTTATCCATGCTGGAATTGGCTTGCCTGCGCGGTCTGCAAACGAAGAACGGCGCCGACCCGCAAACCTGGAAGAGGAAGGCCTTGGAGTTGAAAGAACAGTTCATCGAAATTTGGAACCTTCGCAATCGTCCGGGAGGTTTGCAGGACAGCTTGAAGCGGTTCGAGCCGCTAACGCAGGAGTAATTCCCACCCTCTAAGGGATAAATTTTTACGCCTTGACCCGAATGGCGCTTTGTTAAGCACGTTTGTAGAGGTCAAGTATGGACGCCAGTCGGGGTCATGCCGTAGAAAAGTGATGCCTTACGGAAGAAAAAGGGTCAGGTCTTAAAAACTGTATTCCGTTGCACTTCATACACTTTTACAAGACAACCGACCCTGTAAGGCATCACTTTTTACGTCTTGACCCCTTCCACTTCTGAGAAGATCGAACATTCCAAACCCCGCTTAACTTAGTGCCATTCCGGTCATGGGAGCCCTCATGAAAGTCAAATTCCCATAATAAGTTGCAACCCCACTTGTCTGATGCGTGTAACATGGTATTAAAGGTATTAACAAATGGGTCCTGGGATTAAGCGATTTACCTTTGACCTGACTATTGTCCCAGAACGATCGAGAATACGCATGAGAAGCTTGAACCTGATCCCGGCTTTGTTGCTTTTTCTCCCCGGTTTTAGAGCTTTGGCTCAGGAACCCGGTTATTTATCGGTTAACGAGGCGGTCGTCCACTCCCTACAGCAAAACCTGAACCTGCGTATTGAAGGCATGTCCCTTCTCGATGCGCGCGAACAAATCGAGGTTCAGGAATCTCAATTCGATACCATACTGTTTGCTTCCGCGATCCAACGCGGAAGCCGCAACGCGGCCTGGGGCGGCGCCGGAAATGGCATGTCGAATCATCGCAGCACCATGCGGGCCGGGGTGTCCCGATTACTGAACACTGGCGCAGAGGTTGAATTATCGACCAACTATCAACGCAACAGTCGGATCGAGACTATCAGCTCATTGGATCCGGCTCATTCCTCGGATTTGTCCATGTCCCTGCGGCAACCGCTGCTGCAGGGCTCCGGGTCGGAAATAAACCGGATCCCCGTTCAGCAGGCGCAAATTGCCTATAGGCAGGCGGAATTGTTTTTGAAAACGGCCGCTCTCGATACCATGTCCGCAACCGAGAGCGCATATTGGGATCTCGCCTACGCACACGAAGTAAAAAAAGTGCGCACTGCCAGTTTGGAGGTGGCTGATAAGTTGCTGGAAGAAAACCGCGAAAGGGAGAGAGTCGGATTGGCAACCAATATAGAAGTATTGCAGTCGGAAGCCTCCCTGGCCACCCGGCGTGAGGCCATTATTACCGCTGACGCTATGATCGAAAACAGCCAGGACACCTTGTTTCGCAGAATGGGAAGCACGGAATACCCCGAGGGTTTGATTGCGGTAAATCCCCTTCCGGATTTCTCCGGTGAGCCTATGGGGACCCGGCCTTCGTTGCCAACCATCCTGGCCAACAATCCCGCTTATCTCAATCAGCAACTCAATATCCGGATCGCGGAACTCGCCGCAAAATCAAGCCGCAATTCCACTATTCCCCAAGTTGACCTTATAGCTGGGGTGGGTTTTTCCGGATTGGATGACGACCCGATAGATTCCTACGGAAATACTCTGGAAAGGGATGGATACGACTGGACGGCTGGGGTGGAATTCAGAGTTCCATGGGGACAGCGGGGCGATAAAGCCCGCTACCAGCAAACGCTCTACCTCCTTCGCAGGGAAGAAATTCGGCTGGAAGAGCTGAAACAGGACTTCGAAATTGCCAATAGAAACCGTTGGCGTGCCTGGGAGAGCGGAATCGCACGGGTAGAGGCCGCCAAAGTGTCCCTTGAGCTTTCCTCCGAGCAGTTTGAGCGTGAACAGACAAAATACCAAAGCGGCCTTTCCACATTCAGGGAATTATTGGAATCTCAGGAAGATTTCGATGAGGCAAATCTGAGGTTTCTCAATGCTATATTGGATGCAATCAAAGCCAAGATCGGGATCATGGCGCTGGATGTTTCCCTGCCCTTCCGTTACAGTCTCACTTGGGAAACCACGGAATCGTTGATTGTTCCGGAAGAAGTAAATCCGTGACGCTACGCGCCGGACCCCACCGGGGTCGCAATTAACGGAGGGCAGGTTTTCCAACCCGCCATATTGAGTATGAGGCCTGCTCAGAACTCCAAGCTTGGCTTGCATCTCTACAAATTTTTTTGTGGCTTATTTGATTCCCTCTTTATCTTGGCGCCTTTGCGAGAGGCAACTCACGATCACGATCACGATCGCCTACTGAACACTGATAACTTTCCTCTCGGCGCTATGCGCCGCCGCCAGAGGGCATCACTCAAACCTGAAGGCCTCTACCGGCTGCAATCTGGCTGCCTTGTGGGCGGGATACATTCCAAAAATAATCCCGATGGCCGAACAGGTAATTATGGCTACACCCGTCCAGAACCAGGGAAAAATCATGGTTACTTCCATTTTCCAGGCGATGAAATTTCCAGTAATGACTCCCATGACAATCCCGAACACACCACCGACCTCGGCTAGAACTACGGCCTCCAACAGGAACTGTTTGAGCACATCCCTTTTGCGAGCCCCGATGGATTTGTGAATCCCGATTTCCCGCGTCCGTTCCGTGACGCTCACCAGCATGATATTCATTACACCCACTCCAGCGGTTATCAGGGCAATGGCGCTGATGATCAAGCCCCCCGTTCCAACCATCAGGGCTATATTATCGAACATTACCTGAATGGCATCGTTGGAAGTGACCTCAAAATTATTCGGATCCTCCGGTTTCAAACCGCGCACAACCCGCAATAAACCAGTGGCCTGGTCCTGGTACTCCGGCATTACTTCCAGGGAAGGAGCCTTAACCGCCAGGTTCAATGAGGAATAAAACTGGGCGTTTGTGGAAAGAAACCGGGTTATGGGGATCATCACCATGCGGTCCGGATTCCTGCCGAAACCAGGTCCTTTTTCTTTCAACACGCCCACCACCAGATAGCGCGCTCCCCGTTGTGCGATGACTTTCCCCAGCGGGTCTTCGTTTGGAAACAAGCTGCGCGCGACCTCGTGACCTATGACCGTTACGGTTCGGCTGAATTCGACATCCTCCGTGGTCAGGTTCCTGCCGTAATCCAGTTCAAAGGGAAAACAAAGCATGTAATTTTCGTTGGTCCCTATCACATTGAGATTGCGGGCGGTCTTGCGGTCCTTGTAACGGGCAATTTCGCGGTTATCGGACAGGTGCATGCAAACTATGGCGTCGGATTCCGATTCCATCAGCAGTTTGAAGCGCCGCGCCTGCCGGTAGTCGATCTTGGGCCGGTGCCGATAGCTCCACCACCCGTCGTTAACCAGTACCGCCGGGGTTTTGCGCACTTCGAAAACACCTTCCCCAAAGACTTTCAATCCCTTGTCTATGGAAGATCGCACGGCCGACAGCGCCGTCATCACGCTAACCACGGAGAAGACGCCTATGGCAATACCCAGCATGGTCAGGGAAGTACGCAACTTGCTGGAATTCAGGGACGCCAGCCCCATTTGCACGATCTCCCAGAGGGGGATGCGTTTGCCGCGTTTTAACTGCGATGGTTTATTCATGTCGCAATGCGACGGCCGGATCCATACGCGAAGCAAAATATGCGGGGATGATGCCGGAAAGTATGCCAACGGTTACCGAGGCAATTACCCCGCCAAAAATCAGACCAATTGAAAATACGAAGGGGAAATTGGCAAATGCCTTGTCCAGGCCGGTTTTAAAGCCATAGGCAATTCCCATGCCTATGATCCCACCGACAATGCAGATCGACACGGCTTCGATCAAGAACTGCAGTAAAATGGAAGACTTGCGGGCGCCCAAGGCGCGGCGCGTGCCGATTTCCCGGGTTCGTTCCTTTACGCTAACGAAAGTTATATTCATAATCCCGATAGCGCCCACGAATAATGCAAGTCCGGTTATTCCAAAACCGGCGACGGCCAAACCCCTTTTGACAGGTCCCAGGTCGTCCTCTATCGAATCGGTACTGTTCACCGAAAAGTTATCCGGCTCCTCCGCAACCTGGCCATGCAGTCGGCGTATGCCTCCTATGAGCTCATAGCGGGCTTCTTCCTTATCGGCGCCGTCTCTCATTTTTACCCGAATCTCGGTGTGCCAGTTCCAGGTGTAATGTTTCCTCAACCATTTCAAGGGGACAACGGCGTAGGTATCGGAACTCATTAATCCGAAGAAAGACCCCATTCGGGAGAACACCCCGATTACTTCCAATTGTCTCCCTTTGGCCCGAACCGTTTTCCCCAATGCAGACTCGTAAGGAAACAGGGCCCTGGCCACATCATTTCCCAAAACCACCACTCCGCGACCGGCGTCCGCTTCCACCTGGGTAAAGAACCGTCCCTCCTCCACCGAGGCTTGATTTACAAACTCATAATTTTCGTCCGTCCCCAGAACATAGATATTGGTAACGGCTTGATTGGCCGTCTTGATCTCTCCCCGAGGATACCAAAACACCGTGGCTGCTCCCCGAAACAGGGTTGAATCCTGTGTTTCAGCAATAATTTCATTCAATCCCTCGGCTTCCTCATCCCTGATGTAAGGACGATTGCGCATGTGTTTCCACTCATCTTCTCCCGCATCCCAAGGGTGTCTCATCACGTACAAGACATCCGTGCCAATTATTTCCAGGCTGTCGTTAACCCCTTTGTCGATGCCGTTCATGGCCGTCCCCATCAAAGTGACGGCTAGCACCCCGATGATGACCCCCAGCATGGTAAGCAAGGACCGCGTCTTATGCGCATTCAATTGCTCGGCCGCAATGTGAATACTTTCAACGATCTCTGTCAGAAAGCGTTTCAACTGCGGTGTCCATTCAAATGGTCGGATTCAACTCGCCCATCCATGAGACTGACAAAACGATGCGCGTGTGTAGCGACATGCTCTTCGTGGGTAACCAGAATGATGGTATTTCCCTGTTGGTGCAAATGGTCGAACAATTCCATGATTGCCATGCCGTTTTTAGAGTCGAGATTTCCGGTTGGCTCATCGGCCAGAAGGATCGATGGGTCGTTGACTAATGCCCGGGCAATGGCAGCGCGCTGCTTTTGTCCACCCGAAAGCTCGTTCGGTTTATGGATCATGCGATCACCCAGGCCAACCCGCTCGCAGGCCAACCGGGCTTTCTCTTCCCGTTTCCATTTGGGAATGCCCGCGTAAATCAAGGGCAGCTCCACATTGCGCAGCGTGGTCGCTCGGGCCAACAGGTTGAAACTCTGAAATACAAAGCCGATCTTCTGATTCCGGATAAAGGCCAGTTCGTTATCATTCATCCGGGCGACGTCCTCGCCTTCAAAGTAATACTGCCCGGAAGTCGGAGTATCCAGACAACCCAGTATGTTCATCAAGGTCGATTTGCCGCTTCCCGATGGCCCCATTATAGCCACGTATTCATTCTCATAAATCTTGAGATCCACCCCATCCAATGCCCGTACGACGTTTTCCTTGCCCAGGTGATAGAGCTTTTCGACCCGGCCGATATCGATAATTGGCGCCCCATTACCCCGATGTGGTTGCATCATTCTCCAGACTCACTTTCCGCCCATCGTCACCTCAACCGGGCTAACTCTTTTCCAGCTCCAAATCCCTGTCCTTGCCGGAACCTTTGATTTTTACCTCCATGTCGTGGTTCAACTGCCTCGTAATGGCACGATAACTACCCGAAACCACCTTCTCACCAACCTTTATGCCCTCCTCGATTACGATGTAGGTATTATCAGCGATGCCCGTCTTTACCTCCCGCATCATGGTTTTTCCGTCTTTCAACACAAATACAATGCGCTGCAAGTCCTCTCTGGCCCCCCGTATCTCCTCGCGGGTTCGGTCATCGGCCTTCCGTTTGTTCCCGCTCAGGGGGCTCTCGACCTCGGTGCCTTCCATTTCGGCGTCTCGGTTCTTCTCATCGTCCTGGCCTGCAACCGGATCGAGTGCCTTCCTGACATCCTCTTTCTTGCGCACGGTGACCGATTGCATGGGCACGGAGATCGCATCGTAGACCGTTTCCGTTTCAATGTCGGCCGTCGCCGTCATGCCCGGGCGCAATTTCGGGCTCGGTTTATCCAGGCGAATGCGTACCTCGAAGGTCGTCAATTGATCGTTGTTTTGCCGCACATTGGCGGCCGAACTGGATATTTCGGTCACCCGGCCTGCAAATTCCTCATCCGGCATGGCGTCCACCTCAACGGTGGCTTTGTCCTTAACTTGTACGTGGACGATATCGGTTTCGCTCACTTCTATGCGAACCTCCATGTTGCTGAGGTCGGCCACGCGCAAGATTTCCGTTCCGGCAAACTGCCCGGTGCCGACAACCCGCTCGCCAAGTTCGGAATCGAGCTTGGTAATGGTTCCGTCCATTGGGGCGAAAGTGACCGTTTTCGACAACACTTCCACCGCTTCTTCCCAGGAGGACTTTGCTCGTTCGATTTCCAACAAAGCGGAATCCTCCTGAACCTTGCGGATTTCCAGTAAGGTCCGCGCATCCTCCATCTCCTTTTCACTGGCAAAGCCTTTGGTGAACAGCTCCTCCACCCGCCCCAGATCCTGTTGGGCTTGCAAGCGTTGCGCTTTTGCTTCCAGCGATCGTGCCTCCGCCGTATTGATCGACACTTTACGCTGACGCAGTTGCGTCTCGTAGCGATCCGGATCCACTTTTACCAGGAGGTCTCCCTTCTCCACCCGCTGACCCTCAACCACGGGCAGCTCAATGATTTCACCAGCCACCTCGGAAGAAATCTTGACTTCAATCTCGGGAAAAATCCGACCCGTGGCAGATACTATGCTGGTAATGGATCTACGTTGCGCCTCTTCCACCGTCACCTCGATCAGATCTTCCTTTTTCCAATTAATGGCCACTAGGATCGAACCGGCAATAGCCGCAACGAGTACGGATAACAGGGCAATCCTCCGCTTTGATGTTCTTGTGCGATTCACCTGGCGATTGTTTTCAAAGGTTATCTTGGAATGGAAAGTTAAGAATTCAATTGGGAAATCCAATCCCCCTCCAATGGGTTATGATCGCCCCGAAAGAAACTCAAATAGGCGGTCTTAGGCAAATTTGAGAAAATTCGCATAAGTCATGTAACTCATTGACCCTCGATCCATCCAATCAGTTGCACTTTTTTGCCGGAATCAGTTGCATGAAATAAGGCTTTCCTTAGCCTGCCCATCCTTTCCCAGCCAGGAACTGGCGGAATCAGGGAGCTTGCGCTTTCTCCTGTCCTTGGAGGATTTTTTCCTTCTTCCTTCTTCTCTCTTCCTTTTTCCTTCTTCCTTCATCCTTCATTCCCCACCTCCTACAGTTCCCCAAGTCATTGATTTTTCCACCACTCCACCACTCTTTCCTCTTCCCTCTTTCCCCTTTCCTCTGAAGCGAAGCGACCCCCCCATGTCTGAATTGCCCAAAGCCTACCATGCGAAATCGGTCGAGTCCAAATGGTACCGCCGTTGGGAGGAGCAGGGCGCCTTTTCCGCGCGACCCGACAACTCCCGTGATCCGTATGTGATCATGATTCCGCCCCCCAATGTGACGGGGATGCTGCACATGGGCCACATCCTGAACAACACCCTGCAGGACATGCTGGTGCGTCGCGCGCGGCTGGAAGGCAAAGTTGCGCTTTGGCAGCCGGGAACCGACCACGCCGGAATTGCCACCCAAACCAAAGTCGAACGCGAATTGCGCAAGGAGGGCTTGCACCGCCGGGACCTCGGCCGGGAAAAGTTCATCGAAAAAGTCTGGGAGTGGAAAGAAAAGCACGGCGACATTATTTTCCGGCAATTGCGCAAACTGGGAGCCTCCTGCGATTGGAAGCGTGCCACCTTCACCTTGGATGAAGGATACGAGCGGGCTGTCCTTACTGCATTCGTCAAACTCTACCATCGAGGGTGCATTTACCGGGGATTGCGCATGTGCAACTGGTGCCCGGTCAGTCAGACCGCTCTCAGTAATGAGGAGGTCATTATGAAACCCCAGAAGGGCAAACTGTGGGTAATCCGCTACCAGCTGGTCGAACCGGATAGGCGACCGGATGGCGCCGTGCGCACCCATCTGGAAATTTCCACCACCCGGCCCGAAACCCTGATGGGGGATACCGCCGTAGCCGTCCACCCGGAGGACGGGCGCTACAAGCACCTCATTGGCCGGGGCATTTACCGGCCCTTCCCCAAAGCTGAGATTCCCATAATCGGGGACCGGACAGTGGACCGTGAATTCGGGACCGGTTGTCTGAAGGTTACCCCTGCTCACGATCCCCTCGACTTCGAAATCGGCCAGCGCCACGGCCTGCCCATCGTCGACATCTTCAATCCCGATGCCACCCTGAACGCATTGGCCGGAGAACCGTTCCCCGGATTGGACCGGTACGAAGCCCGAACCGTGGCGGTCAACCTCCTGAACGAGCAAGGCCTGATGGTGAGGGAGGAGGACTACGAAAACAACGTGGGGTTTTCCGAACGCGCCGATGTGGCCATAGAACCACGGCTTACGGAACAGTGGTGGCTGCGCTATCCCAAGGTGGACGAGGCCATTGAGGCCGTAGACGAGGGGGTTGTCAGGTTTCACCCCAAGCGGTGGGAAAACGTCTACCTCCACTGGCTCAAACACGGGCAAAAAAATCAAATCGACTGGTGCTTGAGCCGACAACTTTGGTGGGGACACCGCATCCCCGTCTGGTATCGCAAAGGCATCGAACGGAGCCGCCTCGACTTGCAGAATCCAGACCATGTCCACGTGTCAGTGGATGGCCCGCCCGATCCGCAGAACTGGGTGAGGGAGGAAGACGTCCTCGATACCTGGGCCTCCTCCTGGTTGTGGCCCTTCGCCACCTTGGGCTGGCCCGACCGGGATCCGAAGAAACGGGCCGATCTGAATTATTTCTATCCCACCACGGTTCTGGTCACAGGGTTCGATATCATTTTCCTGTGGGTCGCACGCATGATCATGGCCGGCCTCGAACTCATGGGCCCGGAAAAAAAGACACTCACGAGGGAGGAAATGACTGAGCGCATTCCATTTCGGGACGTCTTCATCACCGGCCTTATTCGGGACTCCGACCGCCGCAAGATGTCCAAGTCCTTGGGCAATTCCCCCGACCCCCTCCAGTTGATCGAGAAATACGGCGCCGATGGCCTGCGTTTCGGCATCGTCAATATTGCTCCCAGCGGGCAGGACATACTTTTTTCCGAACAGCGCATCGAGATCGGCCGCAACTTCTGCACCAAATTGTGGAATGCATGCCGCTTTCGTCGGCTGAGCGGTCCCTCCATGGACAACAGCTCCTTGAGGACCATCGTCTCGCGCATCCGTGGCGAATTACTGGACGATTACGACCACTGGATTCTGACCCGCCTTCTGCAGACCAACCAGGACTTGGGCGAGGCCTACAAAAATTTCCAGTGCCACTCCATTACCAAGCTCCTCTACGACTTCTTCTGGCGGGATTTTTGCGACACCTATCTGGAAGTGAGCAAATCCAAAATGGGCCGGGAGGACATGAAGGGGAGCGTTTTGGCCATCCAGGACCTGGTCATCCGCCAACTGCTCCTCATGGCCGAGCCCCTGACCCCCTTCATTACCGAGGAACTCTGGAGCCTGCTGGAATACGGGGCCGGTGCCTCCTTGATCCAGGACAATACCATCGAATCCTCTCAGGAACTTGAGGCAGCCCTGCGCGACCACGGGGTCATCCTGGACCAAACGGCTGCCCGCCAAGTCGACCGCCTGGATGAATTGGTCACAAAAACACGGGCCCTCAAAGCCGATTACCAAATGGGCAATAATAAGAAGGTTACCCTGTACTATAAGGCGGGCCCTTCCGAAAGCGAACAGATAGAATCCCATCGCGACTCCCTCACCTGGTTAATGGGAGTCGCCAAGTTCATCGCTTCCCCTAAGGACATGGATTTACCCGCCGCCGTATGCGACCTCGGCACCGTTTACCTGGATTTGACCAGCTCTCCCGAAGTGGCGGCGGAGAAATGCCGCCTTGAGAAGGAACTGGCCAAACTCCACAAAGTCATCCTGGCCGGAGAAGCCAGGCTCAGGAACCAAGCCTTTTTGGACAACGCTCCTCCCCGGATCGTGGAGGGCGCGAAATCGAAATTGGCCGATGCAGAGGCCAAGAAAACCGAGTTGGAAAAAATTCTCGCCCGTTGGGGTCAGGTCTGAAAATCGTGTTTGTTAAACTCAGTCTGGGTCATTTCTTGTAATCGTGCATGTTAATGCAGGATTTAAGAATTGACCCCTTCCTACATGGGTAGATGAAACGAGAAAATTTTCATTGGATGTTGACTGAGAGAACTGTAGGAGGGGCTTTACGCCCCGATTGCTTTGAGGCCATTTGGAAAATCGGGGGATAAACCCCCTCCTACAGTTGCGCCTACCTAACCCGCATTTCTCACACTTTTGTCCGTTTCTGCTCTGAAGCGAACGTTTAGCGGGTCTCGGACCAACTCGGCGAGTTCCAGCTTTAATTTTTCTCTCAGATGGGCAAATGCGACGCTGCTCAAAGCCGGTTTCGCATCCCTTTTTTCTCAACGGCATGCAGCATCCCTGGCCCCCTCTCATAGGGAGCTGGAGATCCAACCACCAATGTTGCGCCAGAGCGTTTTTTAGGTGAACCCAGCTGCCTGGAGGTTGGCGTGGGCCTTGGCAAAGTCCTGCCAATAGGGGTAAGCGCTAGCCAACTCAAAATGGATGCGCCGACAACTGATGCGCACACGAGCCGCGATCTTGAATAGCTTCAAGCGTATCTGCCCAATGGTAGCATGTGCCAACTGGGTGCCTTTGAGCACCTCGGCCTGCAGCCTGGAGAGCATCAGGTGGGCAAAACTCGAAAACCACAAACGCAACTGGTTGGAAGCTATGCAGCGAGTGCTGGTGCGATCGGCAAACAAGTCGAGTTGCTGCTCCTTGATGCGGTTCTCCATGTCCCCTCGGGCACAGTAAAACTGCTCGTAGAGGCGCCTCGGGGCAAAGCGCCCGAGATCATCCCCGTCAAAGCCCTCCGCAGGCAAGTTGGTCACCACAAAACGCGGATTGGCTCCTTTGACAAGAATCTCCGCTTTGCCCACCACCCGCCGAAAGCGACTCCAGCTTTTTATAGTGCGGTAGCCAAACTCCACAAACCTCCGACAGGGCAAAGTCAGTTGCCCACCTTCAATTTGCTCGCGCATCTCCTCTAAAGTGCTCTTCATCAGCGCTTTAGTCGTCGCGTTCTTGGCCAATCCGAAGCAATAATACAGCTTCTCTTTCTCACAAAACTTCATGATCGCCTCGCGCGCAAACCCACTGTCGGCACGTACAACGACTCGCACCTTTTTGCCAAAACGCTTCCGGATCATCGGCACGATCTTGGCCAGCGCCTCTACCGTGCCATCGCTACCGTCGCGTTTGCAGTCTCTCAAGTGCGCCCACAAAGGAATGTTGCCGCAAAAACAATACAGCGGCATGTAGCAGTAATTTTTGTAGTAGCCATGAAAATAAGCTCCCTCCTGTTGGCCATGCAACGGATCATCGGCGGCATCGAAGTCCAACACGATCTCCTTGCTTCGGCGCGGGATCGCCTTGAGCCCTTCGCTTATGAGCAAGGTTTCAATACTGTTTGCATCGGCCAAAATTTTAAAGTAACGTCCATCGCCTCCACAGGCCCCCAACTCCAAGCGATTGAGGGTGGCTCTGGCGGCCAGAGCCTTGCCGCGGTCTCGACTATGGACGCGTTTCTCACCGGTGACATCGGTCTTGCCCGCCAACAAGGCATGCACCGGGTCCAGGCGCAACCGGTCGTGGTCGTTGAGATCTTCATATCCCAGGGCGATGCCGAAGATGCGCTGGGCCAATAACTCCACCAGGCGGTGTTCGATTAAGCCCTGATTACGCGTATCGTCAAAACAATGAGACAACTTTTCGATGATGCGATGGCGCAGTTCCAGATCACGTAAAAAGAGCGCTCCACCATCGCTACTGAGATACCCTCCAGTGAAATCCGTCGTCACTTTTCGGCTTTTTAAGCCTTGAAACTGAAAAACCTCTTGCCTACAGTGTGTCATTGTCTTGGTTGTTGTTGGTGTTTACTTAAGTGTTTAGTAATCAATAAGTTAACGCCTTCAACGACCTAAGACAATATTTTTTTGTGAGTTTTTCGGGCTAAGTGCCATTCAGCCCTGACCCCTTCCTACATGCAAAGGGGTCTCGACCGTCTCCTGATGCCTTCTTGACTCGCCTCGCCTCATGGGTTCCAATGCACCCTCTTTTTTCGGGCCCTTAGCTCAGTTGGTTAGAGCAAACGACTCATAATCGTTTGGTCCTCGGTTCAAGTCCGAGAGGGCCCACCAAGGGCTCCTTCGGCGCCAATGAGGAATGAGGAATTTAAAAACCACAGAGGAAGAAGGCTCTCGCCAAGCTCGCAAAGAAACGCAAAGAAAGGCTGAAGGATGAAATACAGAGGCCACCAACTGCCAACTGACCACTGATAACTGACCACTGATTACTGATACCTAATAACTGCCCATGACCCATCGGCAACGGGAGATCCTGGAAATTTTCGAATCCTCCAAAGCCCTGCTACGCGGCCATTTCATTCTGCGATCAGGCTTGAGAAGCGGGCACTATTTCCAATGCGCCCGACTGGGAGAGCGCCTGGAATACGTGGAGCGGTTGGCCGAATTACTGCTGGAAAAGCTCGGGGATCTGGAATTCGAAACCGTCCTGGCTCCCGCCATGGGAGGCTTGGTCATTGGTCAGGAAGTCGCCCGACAGGCCGGGGCCCGCTATATCTTCGCGGAAAAGGAAAATGACGTCCTGGTCATGCGCAGGGGCTTCAAACTGGCCCGTGGCGAAAAAGTGCTTGTCGTCGAAGACGTGATCACCCGAGGGGGCCGGGCCCGGGAAGCCATTGAAATTGCCAGAACACAACAAGCCGAAGTGGTCGGCCTGGCCCTGCTGGTAGACCGAAGCGCCGGCCAGGCGGCCATTGACGTCCCGGTTATTTCCCTGGCCCACTTCAACTTTCCAACCTACCATCCGGAACAGGTTCCTCCCGAATTGGCCGCCATTCCTCCGGAAAAACCGGGCAGTTGACCCTTTCCTTCAAGCGTGAAGGGGTCAGGCATTTATTTTCAACATGGGGACATGTCAAAAATCAACGACTGACCCCGACGGGCCCTTTTTGCTCCCTACTCCAGGCCGATTACCAGGAAGTTGGTTTTGCCCTGATAGTAAACGGAGAGAAGGTTTTTCCCCGGTACGAGCAATGGGGCCGCCTCGCTCATGGTCTGGACTCTGGTTCGGTTGATTCCCAGAATCACCATGCCGGGCAGGAGGTCCTCCTTGTGGGGGGAATGGTCGCTGACCTCGGTGACGACCAATCCCAGGATGGACTGGCCTATGCGATACTCCTCCCGCAAAGCTTCCGTAATCTCCACCAGGACCACGCCTTTAAACAATTCCATCGGTTCATCCAGGGAATCGGCTGGCTGGGTATCCGTCCTAAGGGTCAACAGGGCGGGAACATCGATCGTTTCCCCTTCGCGAAAGACCTCCAGCACAACAGAGGTATCCGGCGGAAATTGAGAAATCTGCAAGCGAAGATCCGATCCCCCGCTTATCGCTTTGTCACCGATTCGGGTAATGACGTCGCCCGGTCGCAATCCGGCGATCTCCGCCGGTGATTGGGGAATAACCTGGGTGATCAACGCCCCTCGGCTGTGATGCGAAGCAAACTGCCCGGCCATGTCCGCCGTCAAGTCATCGATAATCACCCCCAGAAACCCGCGCCGGACCTCGCCCGTTTCCACCAGGCTCATCATGATGCTCCGAGCCAGGTTGGCGGGTATGGCAAATCCGATCCCAATGCTTCCCCCCGATTGAGAAAGAATCGCAGTGTTGATGCCGAGAACGCGGCCCTCCGCATCGACCAGCGCCCCTCCCGAGTTCCCCAGGTTTATGGCCGCATCGGTCTGGAGAAAGTTTTCGTAGCCCCCTTCTTCGATCAGGCTCAAGGAAGTGCGGTTGGTGGCCGATACGATCCCCTGGGTGACGGTTAATCCGACCCGCAACGGATTGCCCACGGCAAAAACTATGTCCCCGACGCGGGCTTGATCGCTGTCGGCCAAAACCAGGGTGGGCAATTCCTCCCCTTCGATTTTTAGAACCGCCACATCCGTCTTGGAATCCGCCCCCACCATTTCAGCCTCGAATTCCCTGCCATCGTCCAACCGCACCATGATCGAATCCATCCCCTTCACGACGTGGTCGTTGGTTATGATATAGCCGTCCTTGCTGACGATTACTCCCGAACCCAATCCTTCCGAATGCGGTCGAGCTTCGCCCTCTTCCGGCTCCCCGAAGAACCGCTTCAAAAACGGATCGTCCTGAAAGGCAGGGGGCAATTGGTAACGCTCCCCTTGCAAAATCTTTCTGGTCGAGACACTGACCACGGCTGGGGTCACATCCGCCAGCATGTCGGCAAAACTGGTGATCCGGTCGGGGTTGGATCGATCCAAGGGAGACGGGTCCCATTCTACCACCGGCAAAGGCCTTCCCGTTCCCTCGGTAGCGGATTGGGCCTCACCCTGGGCAAAGATCAAAAGAAACCCCCAAAAAGGGGCCAACCATCCATTTTTGACGTCCTTCACACTTCAAACCTTGGCGGTCCTGGCGATCTTTGCGAGAGGAAATGCTGGGTTCTGCGGCGCTTTGCGAGCTTGGCCAGAGACTATTTCGTTCACGATCACGATTGACCCGCCTTGTTTCGGGGGTAGGTTTGGCCTCGTGGTAAAAATTGGGGTTATCAACGTTTCCGACCGGGCCAGCCGGGGCGTTTATGAAGACATTCCCGGTAAGGAAGCGGTCCGTTTGCTGAGGGAGTATCTGATCACGGAGTTCGAGCCGGTTTACCGGGTCATACCCGATGAACAAGACCAGATCGAGGATGCCTTGAAGGAGATGGTCGACGAGGACGGGTGTTGTCTCATCGTAACCACGGGCGGCACCGGGCCGGCCCCTCGGGATGTCACGCCGGAGGCAACCGAGGCCGTGTGCGAAAAAATGTTGCCGGGATTTGGTGAAGCCATGCGGAACGAATCGCTCAAGATAGTGCCCACGGCCATCCTTTCCCGCCAGACTGCCGGCACCCGGGGCAGTTGTCTTATCGTGAATTTGCCGGGGAAACCCAAAGCCATTGGGGAATGTTTGGAAGTCATTTTTCCGGCCATTCCCTATTGCATCGACCTGGTGGGGGGGCCGCGTCTGGAGGGAAACCCGGAGGTAATTTCGGTCTTCCGGCCCAAAACGGGATGACATTGCGGAACAATTGGTCCAAAATTAGACTCGAAGTTTCAATGGCCATGAGGAAACGTTTGCCTAATGTTCCAGTCTTTTGAAATTTCCATACGACCTCGGCAGAGATCAATCTCACCCTCCCGCGAGGTCCTCCCCCATGATGAGTAAGTCGAACGAATCCGAGATTCTGAGCCATATACAGAACGCCCGCGACCGTATTAAGGGCGAGATTGAAAAAGTCGTTATTGGCCAGGAAGCCATCATAGAACAGCTGATCGTCGGGCTCATGGCCCGTGGTCATGCCCTGCTTACCGGAGTTCCCGGGCTGGGGAAGACCTTGTTGGTAAAATCCATCGCCCGAACCTTCAGCCTCTCCTTCAAGCGGATTCAATTCACCCCCGACCTCATGCCGGCCGACATTCTCGGAACCGAGGTGGTGGAGGAGGATAAAGCGACGGGCAAACGCCTCTTTCGTTTCGTCCATGGGCCGGTATTCGCCAATATCGTTTTGGCCGACGAGATCAACCGGACACCACCGAAGACCCAGGCTGCCCTGCTCGAAGCCATGGAGGAAAGGCAGGTAACCTCGGCCGGACAAACCTTTGTCCTGGAGCCGCCGTTCTTTGTTTTGGCCACCCAGAATCCCATCGAGCTGGAGGGCACTTATCCTTTGCCCGAAGCTCAACTGGACCGGTTTCTCCTGAATCTGGTCATGGACTATCTTCCCGAGGACGATGAAATTCGCATGGTGACGGAGACCACCGCGGTGCAGGAGCAGCAACCCGACAAGGTCTTCAGCCCGGGGGAAATTCTGGAAATTCAAAACTGGGTGCGCCAAGTCCCCGCCTCCCGGCACGTGGTCCGTTACGCGGTGCGCCTGGTCGCGGCCACTCGGCCATCCAACCAGATCGCCCCGGCGTTTATCAAAGATCAGGTCAAATGGGGCGCGGGTTCGCGGGCTTCCCAGGCCCTGATTCTCGCCGGCAAGGCCCGCGCCTTGCTGCACGGTCGCTACACCGTAGCGGTGGAAGACGTCCGCGCCCTGGCTGAAGCCGTTTTGCGTCACCGCATCATTCCCAATTTCCACGCCGAGGCCGAAGGTATCACAGCGGACTTTGTCATAAACCAGCTTCTCAACACCATTCAGGATTAGCTCCATGCGGGCTACAGCCTATCAGGAGTTGCTCGATCCGGTTCACCTCAGCCGGATCGAAAACTATCTCCTCATGGCCAAGGCGGCCGTGGAAGGATTTTTGTCCGGCATGCATCGAAGCGTGTTTCATGGTTTCGGAACCGAGTTTCTCCAATACCGCAATTACGTCCCTGGCGAAGACCTGAAATACCTCGATTGGAAAGTCTATGCCAAGCGCGACCAACTCGTCACCAAGGTCTATCAGGAGGAGACTTCCATGAACGTTTACTTCGTGGTCGATGCCAGCGCCTCGCACGATTACCAGGGTGAGCGGGCTGCCTGCACCAAGCTTCGCTACGCCTGCATGATTGCCGCCAGCCTGGCCTACCTGGCCAGCCGGCAGGGTGACAACATCGCCCTGTTTGCCTATCAGGACTCCATTGTGGAGGCCGTTGAGCCCGGGCATCGCAGCGGGCAACTATTGCGTTTTCTTCAGGCTTTGTCCCGACTCCGACCGGCTGGCGGCGCCGACCACGATGGCCTGCTGCAATCCATAACCCACCACATGCGCAACCGTGGACTGGTCATCTACCTTTCCGACATGCTGGAAGCGGAGGAGAGTTTGCCCAGGCAGTTGCGTTCTTTGCGGTTTCGACATTGCGATTGTCTGGCCATCCAGGTGCTCGATCCGGATGAGCGGGATCTGCCTCACGCCTATCCGGTCCGTTACGTGGACAGTGAATCCAAAGCCGACGTTACGACCTTCGCCGATACCATACGCGCTCAATATCGAGCGTCCATGGACTCCTTTCAAGATGGCCTCAAAAGCTCCTTTCGCCAAGCTCAGGTCGAATATTTGTCCTTGCTGACGACCGATCATTTGGGTCACGCCCTGGGTAAATATCTGAACAAGCGGGAAGCCATCGCCTGAAGTGCTGACTTTTGCCAACAGTCTATTCCTCTTTGCCCTGGCCGGGTTGGCTGTCCCGGTGATTCTGCACCTGATCAACCGGGAGTTGGCGGTCGATCTCAAGTTCCCCTCAGTTCGGTTCATCCACAAAGCGAGACTTCCCCGTCGCGAGAAACGGAGGTTGCGCGACCTCCTCTTACTGCTATTGCGGCTGGCGCTGTTCGCGGCGGTGGTTTTGGCTTTCGCCCAACCCATCTGGATAACCCCCGTGCCGGCCACGGCGGAAGAAAGGCAATTGCGCCAAACCGTATATGTGCTCGATGCCTCCTCCAGCATGGCTGGTGATAACGCCTGGCCCGAGGCGGTTTCCGCGATTGAAGCAGAGGTAGCGGACCGGCCGGATGAACAGGCCGGCTTGGTCGTTTTCGCCGAAAAGGTCCTGGTTCAGGTGGAACCGTCCCACCTTGCCTCGGCCATAGGGGAGGTTCTGAGTCGTGTTGAACCGTCCTACGCGGCGGGGTCTCCCGCCCTAGCCCTGGAGCATGCCGTTCGGCTCTTTCATCCCGAGGCCAAAACCCGGCTGGTGGTGGTTTCCGACTTTCAGGAAACGGATTGGCAAACGGATTTACCGGGTGTTCCCAGAGGAGTTGAGCTGGTTCTGTTGCCCGTCTCTGAAAGCCCCGGTCCCAATACGGGCATCGTAAACGTGAATGTGCATCCCATCGGGAAAAACCTGGCCCGGGTAATGGTTTCACTTCGAAACTACGGGGACCGGAAGGTGGAAACACGCCTTTCCCTCTCCGGTCCGGGAATAGCGGAGGAGAAAACGCGCACCTTGGAGGGGGGGCAGCTCTCCACGGTTTCTTTCGAGGTGGATGCGAGCGAAAGCCAGCCCATGCGGGTGTTTTTGCCCGAAGACGGTTATGAGCGGGACAATTCCTGGCATTTTTGGGTATCTCCTCCGCCGGAGATTCGCGTAATGGCTTTCTTGCCGCACCTGGATGAACCGGAAGTGATTCAGGGCTTTTATTTTTTGCAAACTGCGTTGGAGGTGGAATCCGAAACCGATTGGATACGCTTTGACGTCACGGCAGTGGATCGCGGATTCTTCCATGAATCGATGCTCGAGGAGGCCGAAGTAATGGTCTTCCCCGCCACGGGAGCGTATTTCAAAGACGAACAGTGGGATTACCTTCGATCTTTTTTGGAGCCGGGTGGCACCGCCCTCATGTTGCCGGGGGCATCTTTTCCCAAGTTATTTCGCAATTTGCAAACCCGGGGGTTCATGCAATCGAGGTTTCTCGGGTTGGCCGGCAACACCAGTGAACGCCTGGAGCCGTTCCATTTCGGGCAAATAAGCCCCAATAGCGCCCTGGCCGACGTGTTTGCCCGGGAAGCGGCCAAAGATCTGTATCTGGTCAATGTCTACCGCTACGTTCGTTTGCACCTCCACAGGGAGGATACCAGCCTCCTTTCTTTCGAAAATGGTGACGCCGCCCTCATCGCCCTGCCGGTGGGGAAGGGAAAGCTGTTTGTTTCGACGTTTGCCTTTGATCCGGGCTGGACCGATCTGCCTTTGCGCAATTCCTTTCTTCCCCTGGTTCGGGAGTTGCTGGAGGAAGGGTTCGACGTGGAACGGCAGCGCAATCGCCTTTTTGTGGAAGAAGCCGCCCCCCACTTGGCCGAGGGGATGGATCGGCCGGGAACGCTGGATCTGGAGGGACAGCTCTGGGAGATCAATGTCAACCCGTCCGAATCTACCGTTGCCCGGGTCGATACCCGGCAATGGCTGCCTTCGGTCCTGACCGAGGGACCGATTCAGGTGGCCCAAGCCTCCCTCGAGAATCCCTTGGGCGCGACCGGAGGGCAGGACAAACATCTCTGGCCCTGGTTTTTGATGTTTGCCCTCACCGCCCTGTTTTTGGAATCATTGTGGGTGGGGTTGGCGGATCCCATTAAATCTTCCAGGAGAAAGAAAGTCGTTTAAAATGGCTCACTTCATAACGCGTTTTCGACCACTGGCCTACCGGCTGCTGCTCTCAAAGCTGGCCTTTTGGGTGGGGTTGTGCCTGGTTGGCGCCGGGGTGGCCTTCGCTCTGATCGAAGCCTTCGATAAACTCTTTATCCTTCGGGAAACCACCGCCTTTTTCCTCCATGCCACGGTCCTCGCCGCTGCCGGAACAACGGTCTTGGCGGGGTTTGCCCGGCTGGTGAAACGTAAAGCGACACTGGCGGATTTGGCCAACCAAGTGGAGGAAGAGCACCCCGAACTCATGGACAGCCTCAATGCCGCCGTCGAGGTCACCCGCATCCCCCAGTCCAAACGCTCCCTCATCGAAAGTTTGCTCATGGAGGAGGTGTCCAAGTCGACCGAGGGGATCGATTTCGAGAAGGTTGTCATTCCGCGATACCTCGGTTTTTACGGGACCGCCCTGGTGTGGCTGGGGGCCCTCGCTTTGCTGTCCTGGGCGCATTTTTTCGACGCGTCCAAAAAATTCCGCTATGCCTTGGGTGATTGGATGCGAGGCGAATTTACCGGTTTTTACCTTATGCCGGAGACGCTCGAAGTGGCCCGAAACGAGGATTTTACCGTGGGGGTGATTCCCCGGCGCTGGGATAATCAGTTGACTATCGAATTTTTGGAAAACGGCGATCTGGTTCGTTACCCCATGAATCCGGTCGGGGAAAACCGGGCGGATTTCCAGTTTTACGATGTGGAGGATGATTTTCAGTTTCGGGTGAAGTCCCATGCGCTTACTTCCCCCTGGCATGGGGTCCTGGTCTATGATCCGCCCGAAATAGACCGGTTTGACTTGCAGATTTTCCCTCCCGGATACTCGGGTTACCAACCGGAAGCCCGGTCACAATTGGAGGATCTGGAGATTTTGCAAGGGACCCGGCTCGCATTTGAAATCCAAGGCCGGAACCTGGCCGAGTTGACGGTGGAATTCGACGATGAACCGCTGGCCCTGCAAAGGGATGACGCGGGGGTATTTGCTTTCGAGATGCGACCGGAGGAATCGAGTGCCTTGCGATTTGTCATGCACAATTATACCGGGCACCGGGCCCATACCCCGGCGGTGCATTTGAAGGTATGGCCCGACGAAAAACCGGTGGTGGAATGGGTTGATCCAGGAAAGGACATCACGGTGAGCCCTGAGGATGTCATTCCGCTGGAACTATTCGTGGCGGATGATTTCGGACTGGAGGCGGTCATCCTCAATCTTTCCATTTCCGGGACCCGCCAGGAATCGATCGCCTTGCATCGGGGCGATGGGCAACGCCAGCCAGGGGCTATCGAAATGAACCTCTACGAATCCCTCGATTTGTATGGGCTCGGGGTGATGGATGGGGACGTCATATCCTACTCCGCCACGGCCATGGACAACAAGGAACCCGAACCCAATATCGTTCGTTCGGAAGTGTTCTTTGTCGAGGTTCGGGTCAACAAGGAGCCAATTGAGCTGGAAGGCATGGACCTCGAAGGGGAAACCGAGAGGGTGGATGTGCGGGCGCTGGTTATCGAGTTGAAACGCATCATTCGCGATACCTATGCGGCCATGGGCCTGTCCCTGGAGGACAAGGTGTTCGCCAATCAGGAAATCGGCGTGGGTCTGGCCTCTCTAAGGAGCGTCATCGAAACGGTCATGGTTCGAGCCGCGCCTTTGCTTACCCAACAAAATCAGGACCATTTGATGGAATTCCTCATCCGCGCCCGGGATGCCATGGAGACCGCCGAAACCATGATCAATAACAACGCCACCACATTGGCCATTGCTCCCGAGGAGCAGGCACTGGCGGAACTGGTTTCTTTCGAAGCGGAGTTGAGCCGCAACCAAACCACCAATTCGCAGAGCCCAGATGATTTGGAGGAGGAATCTGAGGACCGGAATCCCCCACCGCCTTCTCCCGACCAGCAAAATCCGACCCAGGGGGCACAATCCAATTTTGCCGAACTGCCGGAATTGCTCGAGGAAATCAATGGTCTGGTGGACCGCCAAAGCGATTTGAACGAGGCCGTCGATCGCGCCGACCGTCGTCAGGCTACCCCTGGCGATCTGGATGCCCTTGCGGAAGAGCAAACCAGGCTGGCCGCAGATGCCATCGAAATGCGCGATAAAATGGAATCTATGCTGCCGGGGGATCCATCGGCCCGCGCCGTTGACCGGGCTTCCGAAGAAATGGGATTGGGCGCGGATCAATTGAAAGACGGGCAACCCGGATTGGCTCGGGGAAGCGGGGAGCGGGCCAAGGAACTGCTTATGGGGGCGGCCACTTTGCTGGAGCAGACCATCAACCAGGTTGCGGCGCAGATGATGGAGAACCTGGCCAACCGGGGACACCAATTGGCCGCCCGTCAACAACAGGCCGCCGGCCAGAGCGGCAGGGCCGCCCAACAGGAACTCAATGAAGCTGAGGAAGATGCCCTGAAGGAAGGGCAACAGGCCATTAATCGGGACTACGAAGCCTGGCAGGAAACGTTGGATCAGGTTGCCAACCAGCTTCGCGAGCAATTTCCCGAGGCCTCCTCCGAGCTGGATTCCCTGTCCGAGCGGGCCGAGGATGAGAATATCGATGGCCAGATGTCGCGGGCCGAAAACGCCCTCCACTACGAGCGCTTTGCTCGGGCCGAACCCATCCAGGAGGATTTAGCCGAGGCTTTGGAGGGTTTGGCACAGGGAATCGAAGGCCTGGCAGGTGAAATGCCCCAGTTGGCCGATGCGGCATTACGGAAAGCCCTGGAGGATATTCAACGGGCCCGGGAGGACCTCCAGGCCATGGGAGAGGAGACCGGAAACCCGGAAAACAGGGGCAATTTGCGCGCTTTGAGGGGCGAGATCAGCGGCCTGTTGTCGGACTTGGCCTCTCGCATGGAGGACCGCGCCCTGGAGGAGTTGTCAGGGGAACTCTACGATTTGGATGGCGACCCGTCCTGGTCCGGAACGGTTCGCGCAACGGACGGCATATTGGGAAAGGCCGGGCAGATTGTACTCGAACATTTGCGGTCATCGATCCGGGAGTTGCAATTGGAAATGCTCCGGCAGTCCAGCGACCCTCCCGAGCAATACCGGGCCCAAGTCGAAAAATACTTCGAGCGATTGGCAGAGGAGGGCGGCGGCAATTCCTGACCGGGAAATATGGGGATGCAATTCGATCTTACATTTTCCTGGGTTTGGATTGGGCTGGTTGCATTGGTGGCCTCGATCGGGCTGGGTTGGAGCCTGTTGCGGTTGCGGAATTGGATTCCCAGGAAGCATTTCATCCCGTTGGGATTGCTGCGGGGATCGGCCCTGCTTTTCCTGGTTTTGGCTTTGTTGAACCCTTACACCGTGCGGAAGGAACCCGACCCCAACGCCTTCGAAATGGTCGTTTTGGCCGATGGGTCCGGGAGCATGGTAACCCCGGACACCCGGGGTTACAAAACCAGGGCCGCCGCAGTGGAGGAAATGATTCGATTTGGAGAAGAAACGAATTTGTTTACCGGCCCATTGGCGGACTATCCGATCAATCCCCTGCTTTTTGACGAAGAGGCGGTTCCCTGGCGTCCCGGTGGGGTCTATCGGCCGGCGGGTCTGAGCGCCCCGGGGGAAACCCTGGCCACCCTGTTGAAGCGGGACAGGTTGAACAGAAATTCGCTCGGGGGCGTAGTCCTTATTTCGGATGGCAACGAGAACAGCGGAATCCCGCTCATCCAAACCGCCAAGCAATTTCGCAATTCCGGAATTCCCATTTCAGTCATTGGGGTGGGGGAAAACACACCTCCCGGGGATGTGGAGGTCCATTTTTCCAATTCGCAACTCGAGGCTGAAGTGGGGGATGCGGTGACCCTCTCCGGCCGGGTGACAAACCGGTTCAACACCCCCAAGTCCGTCACGGTGCAACTTTACCGGGGCGGCCAGTGGTTGCGGGAAAAGGACATCAACCTGAGTCCAGGGGAGACAAGGGAGTTGGAGTTTCGAGATGAAGCGGAATTCGCCGGCGTGCAGACCTATCGGATGCGGGTTATCTCCCTGCCCGAAGACACCAATCCCGCCTCGGACGTGGATTTTTCAACCCTGGTAATCCGGAATCCCGAGGAGTACGAAGTCCTTTTTCTCGGATCGCAATTGCACTGGGAATTTCGATTCCTCAGACGGGCATTGCGGGATGACCCCCGTTTCAAGATGGACAGTCTCATCAGAACGGGTCCGCAGTCCTACCTCCAGGGCCTCACGGGGGAGGAGGGGATTGCCCCATTGTCGGAACTCCCTCAGGAAGCTTCTTTTTATTACCGCTACGAAGCTGTCATTTTGGATACGCGCCTCATCCCTCTCTTGTCCGGGCAGGTAGTGGAGGCCTTGCGCAACATGGTTACGCGGCGCGGGGCAGGAATGCTGGGAGTGGGTCCCCTCGAGGATTTGCCGGAGAACCTGTCTTCCATGCTGCCGGTCAAGGCGGTGGAAGCGATAATTTACAGGGACAAGCGGTTTCTGGAACTGGAGGTCGACCCCGTATTCGCCAGTGGCAGGGGAGGAGTTTTATTTCAGAATCCCAGGCCCTTCTTGCCGGAAAACACCCCGGTATACCTGGGTACGGATAAAAGTCGTGGAGGCCGCACTTCGGCCCGAACGCATGGAAAGGGACATCCCATATTGGCGGTCCAGGCCTATGGGGCCGGCAGCACGGCCTATTTGGGCACCGAAAATACCTGGCGTTGGCGGATGGAGTCGGAAAGGGGCCAGGAGCAACACGCCCGGTTCTGGCAACACCTGCTTTTCTGGTTGGCCAGCGGTGGCAAGGAACGCATGGATATGCCTTTGCAGGGTTCGGTGCAGCCGCTGGAATCCGAGGTGGAATTGGACCTGAAGGTGCGCGCCCAGGATTTCGGCCCCGAATCCGAGGCCCGCGTTACCGCCCGGGTGGAAAAGCCCTCGGGGGAATCCGCCGAGATCCTGCTCAATCCCTCTCCGACCCTGCCGGGGATCTACCAGGGAGGATTTACCCCCGGCCATTCCGGTGAATATCAGGTGCGTTATGCCGTGGAATACGAAGACGGGGAGTTGCTCGAAAACGATGCCTACTTCGCCGTTTCACCGACCGGACCCGAGTTGGCCGACACGGGATTCCGGGAATCCTTGCTGCGCGATGTGGCCAGGCTGACAGGGGGATCCTATACGAGTTACCGCGACTGGAAGAAAATCGGGGATCTACCCGTGGCGGATCACATTCCCGTGGTGGTCCACCGGATTTATTGGGCCCAGGGGTGGCCCTATTTCCTGGTGTTGGCCCTTTTGATTTTGAGTGAATGGTACAGGAGGCGCATGTTGGGCCTGAAATGAGAAGCTTGAAAGCCATGCCGGGCCATTTCCTTCGAATGGGGGGCTTTGTCCTCCTCTGTGCTTTTGCTTCCGTGGCCCAGGAACCGGAGCAGCTGCGGGAAGGCGGGCCATTGACTCATGAGGAGACGATTTGGAGGGCATTGCAGGACCTCCAATCGGACAATATCGATACCCGGGTGGGATCCATCATGTTGTTGGGAAAGTACCGGGTGGCAGATGCCTTGTCGGGGGTGGTTGCCGGTTTGTTCGATGACCACGTCAGGGTGCGGCGAGCCGCATTGGTTTCACTGATTGAAATGCAATCCTCCATGCCCCCGTATGCGGTGGAGCCAATTCTACTGTTGATGAAGGACGACGACCCGGAGATCCGACGCATGGTGTCTTCCAGCCTGAGCATGCTGGTCAATTTGTGGAACACCTACTTCCAGGGCAATGAACAGGCTCCGATCCGGCAAGGGCTCCCCCTGGCCATTCGGCAAGGTTTTATCGAGGCATTCCTCGATGAGGAAGTGGTGGTGCGCCGCAATATGTTGAGCGATTATTTCTTCCTCGGCATCCAACTCCCCGAATCGACCCTGCTGAGGCTTTTAGCCGATGAGGACGACCTGGTCAGGCTGGAAGCCTTGCGATTGGCCGGGCGAATTTCGCATTTTAACGCCGTCCTCCAACTGGCCTTCCTGCTGGTGGAAGATCCGGTTCAAAGTATTCGGCTGCTCTTTGCCAACATGCTGGGAAACCACCGCATATCCAGCGGTATCGAATGGCTGGAGATAATGCTTGAAGACCGGGACGACGAGGTGGTCAAGGAAGCGGAATTGTCCCTTTTCCGGATTCTTCCCCATGCCCGGGAGGCCCTGCGCCTGACCGAGCACCTGATGACCGGGTCCTTCAATCAACAACAGGGCATCTCCTTTATCCGGTCCTTGTCCATGCTCAAGGAACAGGGCCGGCCCTTTGTCGAATCCATCCTCGAGTCGGATAACCCCACTTACCGCTTGGAAGCCCTCAGACTTTTCCTGGCGCACTCCGATTTGCAGGCCGACGCCGGAAAGTTGGCCAAATTGGCCAATGACAAATCCGAAAGGGTACGGTTGCACTTGGCAGCTTATTTAATGACCAACCGCAAGAAAGTGCCGGTATCCTTAATTGAAGACCTCGTCCTCGCCCGGCATGAAAAAATGCGCGAAACCGCCTTGAACCTGACCCGTGAACTCCCCAAAGATCGTGCTGAAACGCTGTTGCTGGATTTTCTGATCGATGAGACACCCCGGTTGCGTGTGCAGGCCCTGGATGAATTGAAACGAAGGCAGTACAGCGGTATTCGCAATATTTTGCACCTTTCCCTGGAGGACCCGGATGGTTTGGTTCAGCGCCGGTCCGTAGTGCTCCTGATGGGTCTGAATGATCCGGAAGAACTGGATTATTTGAGATCCGTTATGGAAAAGGACCCGAAAAGCCCGCTTGCCCATTACATTAAAGATCAAATGCTGAAGCGTTTGGGAGTACAGCTCTAATAATGAATCGTTTTGCCATATTGGCCTTTCTCCATATGGTGGCAATGCCCCTGCTGCCACTGTGGGGAGTGGTGAAAGTGGGGGAGGAAGCGGCCCCGCCCAGGCTTCCACCCAAGGAGGTTCCCTACCTCAAGGTCGTCCAACTGGTCCAGGGGGACGTCATGCGGCGCCAATACCCCGATGCTCTGCCCAGCCTGTTGGAAGAGATCCGCAACCGGACCACACTGAATCTGGACCCGTTTCCATTGTATATCGATTCCTTCGAGGATGAGGTCATTTTCAAGCACCCGGTGATCTATGTGAACTTTGCCGACCGGGTGGACTGGACCCTTACCCCGGGGGAAATCAAGAACTTGCGCCGCTTTATCGAGCGTGGTGGCTTTCTGTTCTTGGATGCCGGCATCAATGCTTCCTTTCTCAGGGGGAACCTGCGATTTGGCCAGATGCACAGCTTTGCCGATTGGGAGGTTTCCCCCCTCATCGAAGACGCCTTCAGGGATGTGTATCCGGAAAAACGATTTGAACCGCTTCCCCGCAGTAACCCGTTTTTCAAGTCCTTTTATGCCGGGTTGCCGGACGCCACCCCGTTGCCCGAGGCCATCCGCACCTTTATCGTCAACGAAAAATGGCCACAAGGCACCTATTCCGCCATGGTCCTCAAACACGAGGGCCGTGTAGCCGTCATGGCCATGCCGATTATGGCCATGGGATGG
This sequence comes from Opitutales bacterium, assembly GCA_964291575.2. Classification (GTDB taxonomy): domain Bacteria; phylum Verrucomicrobiota; class Verrucomicrobiia; order Opitutales; family UBA2995; genus JAABVD01. The sequence continues at coordinate 1,489,168 of OZ219851.1, forward strand.
GGGAAAAGTGAATTCGGCCAGTGGAGCACCCGCATAGGTTTCCGCGTCAGGGAGGGAGCTGAAGGGTTGTCGGATCGCTTGAGCGAGGCCGCATACGGAGGGGAAAAATACGAAACCACCCGGGAGGACGGCCGTAGCGACACGATTTATTGTGAGATTCCCGGCACTCCCGCCTGGGTGGAGGAGCCCTCGGGCGATTGGCGGGTCTTTCGCTATTATCACAGCCGGGAAATCAGCGAGTATGCCCACACTTTCTATACGCGCCTCGGGGTGAATCTGTTCGTTTACATTTTCAGCCAATAACCGGGTCAGAACCTTCGCCAGAAGGCAGGGGTGAATAGGGCAAGTATGGCGAATAGTTCCAGGCGGCCCATGATCATCAGCACGGAGAGAAAATATTTGGAGAAATCCCGCAGGAAAGCGTAATTCTCCGTCGGTCCGAATTCCCCGAATGCCGGGCCGATATTGAAGATGCAGGCCAACACGGCGGAAAAACACCCCTCGAAGCTGATGGCCGGTTCCAATATGGCCAGAATGGGCATGCAAAAGAACAATAACCCGCCGTTGAGCAGGATGTAGGTGACCACCCTTTCCCGGGATTCATTGTCGAGGACCTGCCCGTTCATGTGAATGGGTCGAATTACGTGGTCGCTGTAGGAACGGCCCACCATGCGCAGGGCCGATTTTACCCCGACCAGAATGCGTCCCACTTTGAGCCCGCATGCGGTGGACCCGGAACATCCGCCGACCGCCATGAGCCCGAGAAGAAGGACGTGAGCCATGAGGTTCCAGCTCCCGAAGTCCCGGGTGGAATAACCGGTCGTGGTCATGAGGGATGTGACTTGGAACAGACTGGAGCGAATGGCGTCATGCCAATCGGAGTACCCCTCGTGGATGATCAGAACATAGGTAACCAGACATGCCGCCAGGAGCAGAATTGCGTAGTAGGCTTTTACTTCGGAGTTCAGCCTCACGCTGTGCCAGTTTTTGTTGAATACCAGCAACATCCACAGAAAGCTGGTTCCACCCAGGGCCATGAATACGATGGCCGACCATTCCAGGAGGGGGCTCCCGAAGCCGGCAATGCTGGAAGACCTGGTACTGAATCCACCTGTGGCAATAGTGGTAAAGGTGTGGTTCAGGGCCTCGAAAAAATTCATTCCCCCCAGAAAGTAGACCGCGGTGCAAAGGGAGCTCAAACCCAGGTAGAGGAGCAACAACCGCTTCACCCCGGTCTGAATCCGCGCAAAATCCAATTCCGCCGCCGTTCCGGAGTATTCCCGGGTGAAGAGGAATTTTCCTCCTGCACCGAGGAAACCAAGTATGGCCACGAAAAATACCACCACCCCCATGCCGCCAATCCACTGACTCAGAGACCTCCAGAACAACAAGCTGTGGGGGTAGGATTCGAGGTTATCCAAAACGGTGGCCCCGGTTGTGGTCAGCCCGGAGGTAGACTCGAATATGGCATCGGCCAATTGACACGAATCCAGAATTATCCAATAGGGCAATGCTCCCACCAGAATAGCCGCAATCCAACCCAGGCCGATAACCGCGGTGGCTTCTTTTTTGAAAAAAGTGTTATCCTTGCCCCTTCCGAGAAAGAGAAACAAGCTGCCCAGCAGCAAGGTTGCCCCCATACAATAGGCGAATCCGGCAACGGCGTTGGTTTCGTTGCCGGCATCCCGGTAAATGTAAGCCACCCCCATGCAAACGGCAAAGGCAAGGCATAGGATGAATTGGATCGCGCTGAGCAATCGAAAGATAATGGAGTAATTCACCGGCCTTCGGAAAAAATGACTTTCTCAAAATTCCCCGCCCGTCAACAGGGAGATGACTTCCTCGCGGTGTTCGTCAGCCAGGACGGCCACGATGCGGTCATCCGCTATGATGACGTCGCGTGCTCCGGGCACCTTGGCATCGAATTTGTGCAGCAATGCAACGATTATGGTATTGCCCGGAAGGCGCAGATCCTGGATCGGTTTTCCCACACAGGGGCTGGCCGGATTGACCCGGATTTCAAAGATTTTTCCCTTCCCTCCCGGAGCGGGGGCCAGTTCGACCCAAGGAGTTTCGTTTACCGCCCGCAACACCTCATTGGCTGTGGCCAGGCGAGGGGACACGGCGAGTTCTATGCCCAGTACCAGACGAAACTTGTTGATGATTTCCGAGTAGTCGGAACGGTTGATGTTCAACAATAGGCGCTTGGTTCCCATCTGGGCGGTTTGCAGGCAGGCCATGACGTTGTCCTCATCCTGTTTGGTGGCCGCCACAAAATAATCAGCCCTACCGACCCGCTCCTCCTCCAATACCCGCAATGAGGTGGCGTCACCATGAACGACCGTTACATGAGGGAATTGCTCAGCCAGCTCCAGGCAGGTTTTCCGGTCCGGTTCAATCAGGCGAATGTGGAACCGCGGATTGGAAAGCATACGCATGAGAGCTATATTGGTCTCACTGCCGCCGTAGAGTGCCACGAATACCGTCTTGGCCTTGAGCTTGGGAGAGAACTTTCCCTTGATTCGGGATAGGGATTGCGGATCCCCGAACACAGTTAACAGGTCGCCTTTCTCGATAACCGTTTCGGCCCCTGGCACGAGGGAGGATGCTCCCCTCCGAATCAATCCGATCCGCACGCCTGTTTTCTCCCCCAGCCTCAACTGCATCAGGTTGCGGCCGATGGCCTTGGCCTTGGCCGTTACCTTGATCTGTTGCACCTCAATCTTTCCCCTGGCAAAATGTTCTACCGCCACACGTCCGGGATTGCGTATGACCTTGGCCAATTCCACTGCAGCCAACGCCTCGGGGTTTACCAGTACGTCGATTCCGAAATTCAGCTGGTAATTGAACAGCTTGTTATCGATGTAAGTCTCCTCGTGTATGCGGGCAATGGTGGTTTCGGCCCCCATTTTTTTGGCGATGGAGCCGGAGACGAGGTTCACCTGGTCGTCACTGGTCATGGCCAGAAAGTATTTGGACGCGCCTGCCTGGGCCCGTTTCAAGATAGTCGCAGAACTGCCGTCACCCCGCAAGACGCGCACGTTTTGTTCCTCGTGGATTTTGGCCGCCTGCTCGCTGTCGTGATCGATGACGGTGACGTCGTGCCCGGATTTGCTCAAGACTTCCGACAGATGGGCCCCCACCTCCCCGGCGCCTATTATCACTATTTTCACAGGTCTTAAGGGTATATTGCAGTGGAGCGGTTGCAGTATTATCCCGCTCCACAACGATCTGAGAGGGAAGAATAAACAGCGTTTTGCCTGGAATGGAAAGCCCGATTTTACGCCTTGACCCCTTTCCACTGCCCTTCATTGAATCCTTTCCCATGACAGAAGCAGAAACTCCCAAAGTTGGTATCGTAATGGGCAGTATTTCGGACTGGCCCGTATTCCGGCGTTCCGCCCAGGTTTTGGATGGCCTGGGCGTTCCTTACGAAAAACGGGTATTGAGCGCGCACCGCACCCCCAGACAGTTGGAGAGTTGGATTAGCCAATGCGAAAAAAAGGGCGTGCAGGTTTTCATAGCGGCGGCTGGTGGGGCGGCTCACTTGGCGGGGGTGGTAGCCGCCATGACCCTTAGGCCGGTTCTGGCCGTTCCCATGGAATCCAATCTGAGCGGCCTGGATTCGTTGCTGGCCATGGTCCAGATGCCGGGGGGCATTCCAGTGCCCACCATGGGCATCGGCAAAGCCGGGTCCACCAACGCGGGATTGGCCGCGGCGGCGATTTTGGCCCTGCAGGATCCGGCTGTACATGAGGCCCTGATTCAATTCCGGAAAAACCAGGCCGAGAAGGTATTGGCCTCAAAATTCCCGGAAGATTGACCCCAGAGGTACCGCGCGCCAAAGAGGCATCAGGAATTTAAAATCCACAGAGAACCCAGAGAAATTGTTTTGTGATTTTTGTGCTTTTTGCGGTTCCCTCATCTTCTTGGCGAGCTTCTTGACCTGCGTAGCATTGCGAAGCACGGTTGCAAGAGGTAATTCAGTGATAAGTGGTGAGTTGCCAGGAATTCAGCCTTTAGCCTTCAACCTTCAGCCTTTCTCAATTCCTAATTCCTAATTCCTCATTCCTAATTTCTAATTGGCGCCAACGGCGCCTAATCTTCTTGGCGGTCTTTCTTTGCGAGAGTCTCCACAGAACTCTGATAACTGAACTCTGGCGCCAACGGCGCCGCTAAAAACGTCTCACCACGGTAAATTCTCCATGGCGCGGTAACCGGGAGACGATGGAGCCGTTTCCATATGCGGCATTGTTTACATCCCAGTTCTTCTCATCCCCGATATTGAAAAGGGACAGCTTGACCATCCATGCCTCATTTTCCCAGAAGAGGCTGAAATCCACCTCGGTTTGAAATGGAAGCTCGGCCGTATTGGCAAGGAGCTGGTAGTCCTCTCCACCGGAAAAGTTTGGAACCCTTATGGGGAACCCCTCGTAACCTGAGATCATTTTGCCATAGCCGAGGAAGTTGGCCACCAGGCCAAAACCGTTGTCGAACCGGTAGCGAAGCAGAGCGTTGGCCAGGTGTTTGGGGACACCGGGCGATCGTATCAATTCCCCTGCAGGCGCGCCTTGAAACAACGGACTTATGTACAAGCCGCCCGTTTCAGCCAGGGCCCGATCGATGGTGTAGGGACTGGCATAGAAACCGCCGGTTCGCACCTGGTCGATATAACTGTAGCTGAAGGTGGCGTAAATGCGGCGGTCGGGTTGGTAATTGAACTCGATTTCAAAGGCATCGACCAATACGTCATCTATGGTGCCGTCCAGATTGAGTTCAGTGTAGGAACGATCCACGTAGGCGGTGCCGATGAAGAGTTGGTCGTCGAGCAGGGAGAATTTAGCGCCCAATTCCAGTAGTCTGCTTTCCCGGTCTTCCCCCCAGGAAGGGACGTCGGGACGCCCCCCGGTTTCCGCGATGTAAGTTTCGCTGTAGTTCCATGTGGCGTAGAGCGAGGTGTTGTCGTTCAGCCTGACCACAGGGCTGAGATTATAATTGGCCAGATCCAGGTCGTCACTGACCCGGAATCCGCGTTCTTGCCTATCGTCGTCGATTTCCCCGTCTCCGTCGTAATCGAAACTCCCGTTGCTTCCCAGGGTCGGATGCTCCACCTTCCCCTCGATCTTGTCCACGGTGTATCCGAACAAGAGACTGAAGTTCTGGTGGAGTTCCAAATCCGTTTGAAAAAAGGGTCCGACGGTCAACATGGTGCTGTCTCCGCCGGTCAAGGTTGGGATGGGGGCGAATTCATCATTGCCGATATACCAATGTTGGAGAATTCCGCTGGGTGCTTTCCCGAATACATAGGGAGTTCCAACACTGGAAAAGGCCTGATCGGGGACGCGGTAGAGATCGGGATCGCGGGTCATGTCCCAGAAGTTGACGGGTTCGTTGAAGAAGTGGTTGACCGACCAGATGGAGTCGTAACGCAGCCGCAATCCCGAGTTGATTTCGTAGCGCATTCCGCCCATGAGGTGGCCCTTGCTGCGAATCTCCGTCCGGTTCTCAAGCAGAAAGTTGTCTTTCAGGTATTCCGAATAATGGTAGGAACTGAAGGTTTCACGGTCCTTGTAGCCGAATTGGGTTTTGTTGACGATGTTTACGTCTCCGGACAATTCCCAGAACTGGTCGATACCACCATTGATGGCGGTCCCTCGCGAACCGTCGCCCGGGGCGGCCAATTTCCAACGCCGGTCGACCGGCACGGTATGGGAGGCTACCGGAATGATGCTGCCAAATCCGCCTCCGCCGAATTGACTGGCGAAATCGGTCACCGGATCCCCGCACCAGAACCCGCAGCCGTTTCCCAGGGTGGCCGAATAGGCGGCGTATTCTTCATCGGTTTGATCGTTGGGAATGTAGCGTCCATGGTCGATCAAGTCCTGGGTCACACGGTTGATGCCCCAGTTTTCAGTGTAATCGGCCTTGAAGAACTCCACGTTTGTTTCGATCCGGTAGGAAGAGCCGGGCCGGTAGGTATAGGCAAGATAGAGGGCGTGCGATCTATGATGCCACAAGTTCCAGTAACCGTCCCAGTCCTTCCCCTCATAGGAAAACCGCCAGGCCGAGGTTTCATCGATGGGCGCCCCGTAATCGAGGTTCCAGGTGTATTGGTCGAATTCGCAAATGTGGAAGCTCGCCTGCCCGCTGGGGCCGTCGAAAAACGGTTTTTTGGTGATGAGGTCGGCATAGCCTCCCAAATAGTTGGTGGTTCCGTAGACCACCCCGGCCGGGCCCTTGACGATGTTGACCGATTCCACCGCGTTGAAGTTGATGGGCAAACCGTTGCCATTGACGGATCCCCCCCGGCGCATGCCGTTGACGAACAGGTCCGCTTCCTGACCGCGTAAATTCGGTGTGGAAGGGGCGCCGAAATTGGTCTTGGTGTAGGAACTGGAGGTCAACTTGGAAAAATCGCGCACGTCCTTGATGGCGATTGCATCCAACTGTGCGCGGGAGATGATGGTAACATTGCGAGGAGTATCCAAAATGCTGCGAGCGGCACCGTAAACCGAGTCAAACGGGCGCGAGGTCGGCATGATGTTATCCTCGATGGGGATTTCTTCGATGGCCAACTCGTCCAGATCGTAGATTTCCAGGTTTTCCATTTCCTCTTGCCCGCCCAGTGAGGGCAGGAAGAGGACGGACATTCCCAGGATCGGAACCAGGCGTGATTTCCACTTCCTCGGAGGCTTCATCTCCAAGCGGGTTCCAATGGTTCGATCCCTTCCCAGGCTTCAATTTGCAGGTTAACGTCCATTTGGAGGGAGAAAAGCGTATCCGGCAGCAAAACGGTGGCCATTGGTAAGGAGATTATTTTTTCCCGGCTCGAATGATGGCAGTTAACCTGTCCGCTACCTCCTCCAACGTCAAGCGGGTCGTATCGACCACAATGGCTCCTTCCGATTCGATGAGAGGGGCGGTTTTTCGCCCTTTGTCCAGCCGGTCGCGCTCACCAATGCTATCCACTTGCCCCTCCCCTGGCGCCGCCTGGTCCTCTCCGCCTCGTCCGCCAGGAGAAAAAACCGGAAATCGGCCTCGGGAAAGATGACGGTTCCCACGTCCCGCCCTTCCATTATCAACCCCTGCAAATCCTTCTTTTCGGGCCACTTCCGACATAATATCTGCTGGCGGGGAAGGAGAAATTGGCGAACCGACCGGATGGCCGCGATTTTGGAAACGTCCCGGTTGACCCTGTTTTTGATCGGAGTTCCTCCCTCAGGATGCGGTCCCCCAGTGTCATGTGGGCTTCGTCTCCCTACAATTTTCATGTCGACCTTCAGGCCTTTCAGGAATCCTTCTATTTTATCCACCTGGTCGAGAGGAATCCCTTCGGTGAATAATGGCCCAGGTGAGCGCTCGGTAGTGGGACCCGGAATTTACATAAAGCAACCCGAGCCGGTCGCTCAGGATTTTCGAGGTGGACGACTTGCCCGTGGCGGCCCCGCCATCGATGGCCACGATAATGAAATTCTCTCCCTTCATTGGGATCGGTTGTTGCGGAGGTCTTCCAGAACCTCGAAGAACTTGGGGAAGGTTTTGGCGCAGCAGGCGGGATTCCGGATTTTCATCCAAGGCGATCCGTCGGCATATAAATTGAAGCACCCCAGGATTGCCAGGCTCATGGCCATGCGATGGTCTCCGTGGGGGTCGACTTCGGAGGGAACGATCACACCGGGTTGAATGTGGAGGGAATCCTCGTCGGATACAACCCGCTGTCCCAGTTTGGTCAGCTCCTTTTGCATGGCGGCGACGCGATCCGTTTCCTGGTGGCGGGTGTGGGAAATGCCATCGATGCGGGTGATTCCTTTTAAAAGGGGCGTGATAGCGGCCAAGGTGGGAAAGGTATCCGATATGGCCCAGAAATTTTTCCTTACCCCCGTGCCCGGCAATTGTCCGACGGGCAGGGAGGCCGTGGTGCCGCTTGGTGAACTCGTGACTTTCAGGCCTGCTTCGCGCATCACTTCCGTGTAGGCGAAGTCCCCCTGCAGGACTTCCGGGTGAAGCCCTTTTACGGTGATCCTTCCACCCACCACGAGGGGGAGGGTCAAATAATAGGAAGCGGCCGATGCATCGGGCTCCACCGCCACCGCATCCGGGAGCAAATACTTGTTCCCGGCCTTTACTTTTATGAGCACGCGGTCCTTTCCCAGCGGCTCCACTACCTGGGGGGGTTGCCCAAACCGGTACATCAATCGCTGGGTCATCGCTACAAAAGGTTTCTTCTCCGCTCCTCCGGAAACTTCGATTTCCAGGTCTTCCTCGGCCAGAGGAGATACCATGAGCAAGGCCGAGAGCAATTGGGAACTGGCCGAGGCCTCCAGAAAAATGCGTCCCCCTCTCAAGCCCGCAGGGCGAAGAGTGACAGGCAGAAATCCTTGGTCCGATTCCACTTCGCACCCTTGCTGAAGCAAAGCATCCAATAAGCCCTTCATGGGCCTTTTTCGCATTTGCCGGGTTCCGTCGACTTTGAATTCACCGGCTTTGCGCGTCGCGCAAAGGGCCGTGATAAAGCGAGCTGTCGTTCCGGATAGTCCCACGGAAAGGGCTGCCCGTCCGGATTTCAGGAAGCCTCCAGTGCCCCGGACCCGCATGGTTTTTTCGCTTTCGTTGGTTTCCACCGCAATTCCCAACTGGCGCAGGCATTGAACCATGAGGCGGGAATCGTCGCTGAATAACGCCCCGGTCAAAGTTACAGACCGGTCCGACAAAGCGGCCAGGATTAGCAACCGGTTGGTGATGCTCTTGGAACCGGGAACCGCTACACTGCCGCTGACCGGGGTAGTAAACGGATGAATGGGGAGGGGGTCCGGGTAATCGAGGTGGTGACGCATCGATTCAACGGGAAAGGCCGTCCCGGAACTCTTTGCCTTTGTCAAGGAATTGGACCACTTCCTCCATTCGACCCTCTGTTAAAATCTCCTGATAACGCTGCAGTTCGACCTGATACCGGGAAAGCGCCCTTCTTATCTCTTCCAAGTTGGTCTCAACTATCGATTTCCATATGGCGGAATCCCCCGCCGCAATGCGGGTGGTGTCCCTCAGTCCCGAACTGGAAAGACTGGCCCAATGGGGATCCTTTTCACTGAGGAAAGTAGAGAGGCTGGTTGCCAGGAGATGGGGCAGGTGGCTGATGTGTGCAACAATTTCATCATGTTTTTCCGGGGAGGTTACCGTGGTAACTGCTCCCAAAGCTTCCCAGAAATGCGTTACTTTTTCCACCACTTCAAGGTCCGCCTTTTCCGTGGGGGTAATGAAGCAGGGCTGATTCCGGAATAAATCGGCTCGGGCGTGTTTCATGCCCGTTTTCTCCGAACCCGCCATGGGATGCGATCCAACAAAGATGCCTGGGGAATTTCCCGCGGCCTCGGCGCCACGGCATATCCTGCTTTTGGTGCTGCCGGCATCGGTGACGATGGCCCCGGGTTTGAGAGAGGGCAGAATGGCCCGGTAAAGCGGGACTATATTTTCAACCGGGGAACAGATGACGATCAGGTCGCAGTTCTCTACCGCTTCTTCCGGTGTGGTATAAACGGCGTCGCACCAATCTTGTCGGCTCGCCTCGACCCGGGTTGATGAGCGACGCGACCAGACGGAAACCTTTTTGGCTGCCCCGCGTGCCTGACAGGCCATACCCACGGAAGCGCCGATCAATCCCGCAGCCAGAATACACACGCGGGGAAGGGGCGAGAAGCTGCTTGAATCTGAAGAATTGTCTTTCCTCACTGGATCGGACGATAAGTTTGGTAAAGGTTTAAATTAGCTGGCTGGTGATCAAATAAAAAAGGTTCCGGCTCCGTGTTTGGGAGAAGGATAAGTGGTCTATTTCCTGCTCCCGAAGCAGGATCCATGATTCATTTTCTATTATGATCACGATGATTTGCTGCGTGCCCTTCCTGGACCCAATTCCCATTCCTCATTCCTAATTCCTAATTCTTAATTGGCGCCAACGGCGCCCCCCCCAGAGGTGTCTCAAAAATGACTTTTTCAGAACCGGCCCGGTAGATCCATGTTCAGGAGCGGCAGCTTTTCCAGGGAAGGATTCCCGCTCAGTACGGTCGGGTTGTTTGGGCTGGCCCTCCTGGTGGGCGGGCTGTTGCTCGGGAGCATGATTTATTGGTTGATTGCGGGTCCGGGGTCGCGTCATGGCGGCCGGACCGGGGAGGTGGATGAGCTTGCGGTCATCCAATGGATGGAGTCGGGGGCGCGAGCCGAACAGGCCTTTGAAAGGGCTTGGCTGAAAGACCCGGAAGACCCCGAGGCCTTTCAGGAACTTGAATGGGCCATTTCCATCCAGGCGGAATTGAGGGCCTTGGACCCGGATGACTCCTTTGGATCGCTCAGCCGCTACCAAAAATTGGTCGATCGACTCGAAAGAACCAAAGGCCAATACCTGAGGGGCCGGGTACAGGCTTTGGCTGGTGAGGCATCCCGGCTGGAACGGGAAGGCCTTTCCGTTCGCGCCATGACGTTATTGGAAGAGGCTCTGGCCGCGCAGGAGTGGATCAACCAGCGCTCCCCAGGCAGTGAATGGGCGGATGTCGCTGAGGTTTCACACCTCAGGCAGAGATTGGGTGACCTGGAATCCGAGAATTCGGCCGCCGCGATCGATTTGTTGGTGGCGGAAGGGGAGACAGCTTTTGCAAGGGCCCAATGGGATAAGGCCGAGGAACATTGGACCCGGGCCCTGGCTCTCCAGGAATCCTTCAACTTTCATTCCCCTCAAAGCCGGCACGCCCGGTGGCGGTTGGTGCAGGAATTGAAAGACAATCTCCAACGCCTCGAAGCGGCCCGATTGAACGACCAAATCGAAAGCTTGTTGAAAACAACCGAAGGAGGCGGGTCGGTCGACGCCCTTGAACGAGCGCTCGACCTGCAGGAGGTGCTCGATGAGCAATTTCCCTCTAGCGAATTCAACCGGCCCGACCGCCTGGGAGATTTGCGCAACCGTTTGCTGATGGGTCAAAGCTCTGCCTTGGCCGCTTCTATTTCCCGGCAGACCGGGACTCTGAATGAGAGCCTTCGGGACGGGGAATGGGAGACGGTTGGCAGTTTGCTTGGGCATCTCGACCAATCGGTCCGGTCATTTCTGGGGAGTTTCCCCTCTTCCATGCTGCCGGATGCGACCCTGCCCCAGCGCCTTGAGTGGCTTTCTCGACGAGAGGGGGAAATTCCCGCTCTGGTGGAAGAAGTGGAGAAAAGATTGGTCCATCACCCCCGCATCCCGGGGCTGAGATTGCTGGTCAGCGAGGTAGATCAGGCACTTTATTCCCGGATCATGGGGAATAATCCGAGCCGGTGGATGGGAGATGAATTGCCAGTTGATTCGGTTTCCTTCAATCAGGCCGAAATCTTTTGCCGCCAACTCGGCTGGATGATGGGCCGAACCGTGCAACTTCCCCATTTGCAATGGCTGACCGTTCCGGAACTGCAACCCGGCCGGAAAGAGGAGCTTTGGTTGTCCCATTCAGCCCAATTTCGAAGCCATCCCGTGGGAAGCTCCAGACTTGTCGGAGGCTTTTTCGATTTATACGGAAGCCTTGAGGAATGGGTCTCGCATCCCGATCAAAAGGAAAGAGCAGGATTGTTCGGCGGCAACGGGTCGGATTCCTTCGATGCCGTCATCCGGCAACCCGCTCGATGGGTCGCTCCCCATTTCAGGTCACGATGGACTGGTTTTCGCTTTTGCGTTTTGTCTCCCGACTCCTACAATATTGAACCCTGATGATTCAAAATCCCGAAAAAGTCCCGGAAGAGGTCCGGAAAAAGGCAGAGCGGACGATTTGGCTGATCTATATCCTCATGTTCATAATGATCGCTCTGCCGGGCATTCTGTACTTCATCCTCCATCGGTAGCAATACAGGGGGAAAAAGGGGTCAAACGCAAAATATTGAAATCTCCGATTTTAATATTTTGCGTTTGACCCCTTTTTCATCAGAAAATTTTTTGCGATTCTCGCGCCTTTCGTGGTTCCCCTTTTAGCCTTCAGCCTTCAACCTTCAGCCTTTCTTCTCCCCCCTCTCCTAATTCCTAATTCCTCATTCCTAATTCCTAATTGGCGCCCTTGGGCGCCTCTCTTTCCTCTTTCCTCTCCGCGCCTGCGGTGCGAATTCCATGGACTGGCTGAAACAACATAAAGGGAAAGCCCTCCTTTTAGTCTCCCTGTTGGGGGTTTTCGGCGTTCTCGCCTGGGTCTTGTGGGGCGGGTGGAGTGTCGACGAGATCAAAACCTGGGTTTCCGGTTGGGTGGATGAAATCAAAACCTGGCCGGCCTATCTCTTCTTTCTTGCCACGGCGGTTCTGCCCCTGACCGGATTTCCCATATCCCCTTTATTCATTATTGCCAGTATCCGGTTTGGAGTGGCCTGGGGAATTCCGTTTTCCCTGGCTGCCGTTGCCATCAATATGGTTTTGGCCTATTGGTTGTCCAACAAGGTGCTGCACGGATGGATAGAAAGGCTGTTCCGCGCGTGGAATTATTCCATACCAAGGATCAAACCGGAAAATGCGTCGAAATGGATTGTGGCGGTTCGCTTTTCTGGCACCCCGTTGGTTGTCCAGAATTACCTGCTGGGGTTGGCCCATGCCCCTTTCTGGCCCTACCTCGTCTATTCCGTCATCACCCAATCCTTTTTTGTCGTCGGATTCGTGGTGTTTGGCGAGTCCTTCGTCTCGGGAAAGATGGGAACAGCCCTGATTGGACTGGCCGTATTGGTCTTCGCTTTTATCGTGTTTGCTCTGCTGCGCAAACGTTATGCACAATCCAAGACAAAGCTACCCGATACCCCCGTCGGATGAGATAAAATCCGTCTCCGAATTTACCAGCCAGGTAAAGTATCTGTTGGAGACCATGATCGGAGAGGTTTGGATCCGGGGTGAAATATCCAATTTCCGCCGGCAACAGAGCGGGCACGTTTATTTTTCCCTGAGAGATGCCGGCAGCCAGGTATCGGCGGTGTTGTTCCGAAGTGATGCGCTGAAGCAAACCATCCCCCTGAAGGACGGACTGCAGGTAGTCGCATTTGGTCAGGTAAATGTTTACGAACCGAGGGGCAATTACCAACTCATCATTCGCATGGTGGCGCCCGATGGCCTCGGCATGCTCCAACAGGAATTCGAAAGATTGAAGGCCAAATTACAGAAACTAGGCCTGTTCGATGCCGAAAGAAAAAAGCCGATTCCCCTGTTTCCCCGCGCCATTGGATTTGTGACCTCCCCGACCGGAGCGGCGGTGCAGGACTTTATCCGGATCCTGAAACGGCGCCAATGGGTTGGCCGCATCCTCATTCTTCCGGCCAAGGTTCAGGGAAGCGGATCGGCCAAGGAAATTGTCCGGATGATTCAACACGCCCAAACCTTGCCCGGACTCGATCTGCTCGTAGTTGGCCGCGGTGGGGGCAGTATGGAAGACCTGTGGTGTTTCAACGACGAAAGAGTCGTCCTCGCCCTGGCGGATTCCGGGATTCCGGTCATTTCCGCCGTGGGCCACGAGGTCGATTTTACCCTTTCCGACTTTGTGGCCGACCTGCGGGCCGAGACGCCTTCCGCAGCCGCCGAAATTGTTTCCACTCACTACCGCGAGGTTAGGGACCGCTTCCAGCAGGCCGGCCAAAACCTGGCCCGCTGGGTGTGGCAGGGGCTTCATTCCAGGGGGGAATACCTGCATGGATTGCGGCGCAGGCTGCAAGTAGTGGAGCCTCTCGACAAAATCGAACAGGGTCACCTGCGCTTGGATGACCTGGAAATCCGGCTGAACGGCGTGGTGAATTCCAGAATTTTGCAGGGACGGCATCGGTTATCCGAAGTCTCCCGGGAACTTCAAAAAACGGATCCCCTGCCCCTGATCCACCGGGCCCGATTAACCGCCCAAACCATGACCCACAGGTTGCACAACGCCTTGGCGGCGGAGTTGTTGCGGAAAAATTCAAACCTTCAAAGAGCCCGGTCCCTCTTGGGATCCCTCAGCCCCAGGTCGGTTCTCAACCGGGGTTTTGCCATTATCCGGGACGGAATGCGCCGTCCCATTGTCTCTAAGCAATCCATCCTGCCCGGGGATGCGGTATGGGCCGAGTTCAAGGATGGCGAGGTGCGCCTGACCCGAGAGAGGAAAAGAGGGAAGAGGAAAGAGGAAAGAGTGAAGAGTGAAGAGAAATAAATCCTGATCTTGATCGTGATCGTAAATATAACATTGATGAACAGGATGAACAGGATTTGAGATTACCTCTCGCCAAGCACGCCAAGAAACGCCAAAAGGCGCCCCCCACCACTCTGCACTGATCACTGAACACTTTCCTCTGGAGCGAAGCGCCCTCAACCCGCCTAAATTACGCCAAAGGCGTTAAACTCCAAAGCCATTGGCTCTTTTATTCCTCTGTGACCCCTTTTTTTGGATCAGGGGCGAAGAAATCGCGGGATGGATTCATAGATCGGGAAATCGGGTCCACTTGTCCTCCCCCTTGGAGGACTTTACCACGGTTTCGATGAAGGCCATTCCATAGACGCCGTCATCGACGGTGGGGAAGTCGTATTCCCGGTCGGGCTTATTCCCGTTCACCTCATCCCAGATGGCTTCCGCCGCCGCCAGATACACGTTGGCAAAAGCCTCGATAAATCCCTCGGGGTGGGCAAATGGAGTCCGGGTATTTTCCTGGGCCGCCTTGCCCAGGTACTCATTGCCTCGCCGGTATAATTGGCGCGGTTTATCCGAATACTTTACCAGGAGGTCGTTGGGATCCTCCTGATGCCATTCCAGGGAGGCCTCAGTGCCATAGATGCGTATATTCAGGTTGTTCTCGTCCCCATTTGAAATCTGGGAGGCATAAAGAATGCCCTTGGCGCCTCCCTTGTAACGAATCAGCACGTTGCCGTCATCGTCCAGTTCCCGCCCGGGGATGAAAGTGGTCAGATCGGCGCAGAGTTCCTCGATCTCCAACCCGGTAATGTAGCGTCCCAGGTTTTCCGCATGGGTGCCGATATCTCCCATGCAATTGGAAACGCCCGATATGGCGGGATCGGCCCTCCATGAATTTATCTGGGTGGGACCCACCCGGTCGACGTCTCCAACCGCATAACCCTGGGGGTATTCCGCCACGATTTTCAGGATGCGTCCCAGCTTTCCCTTCCTGACCATTTCGCGGGCTTCCTTTACCATGGGATAACCGGTGTAATTGTGGGTGAGGGCAAGAACCTTCCCCGTTTTGCGCACCAATTCCCGGAGGGCCAAGGCCTCGTCGAGGCTGTAGGCGAGCGGTTTGTCGCAAATGACGTTTATGCCGTGCTCGAGAAAACATTTGGCCACCGCGTAATGCATGTTGTTGCGAACCACGACGCTGACAAAATCAATCCGTTCCTCCGCCGATAGGGAAGCTTCCGCTCGCGCCATCTCTTCGTAGGAAGCATAGATGCGGTCGGGATTCAAAAAGAAGTCTTCCCCGGAGAGCCTGGATTTCTCGGCATCGGATGAAAAACAACCGGCCACCAGTTCGATTTTGCCATCCAGATTGGCCGCCATGCGGTGGACTCCTCCGATAAAGGCTCCCCGGCCTCCTCCCACCATACCCATTCTCAGTTTTCTTTTCATGATATCACTTTTTCTTGATTGGTGCGCATACTACCGGTTTCCCGGCTGCTGCCGACGCATAAATGGCATCGATGATCAGCATTAGTGAAATTGCCTGATGCGGAGTGTTCAGCGGTTCCTCCTTTCCTTCGATACTGAAGATGAAATTTTCCGCCGACCGCGAACGACCCATATCCTCGCAAGCCTCCACAATGACCTCCCTATTGACCGAATTGCCCCCTTCCTGGACGTAGAGCTCGCACCTGTCGATGCTGGTTTCGTCCAGGCCATCGATGCCGAACAGGCGCTCGATCTTCCCGCCCGAACGCGTGCCTTGAAAGACGACCGAGACTTCTTCGCGTTTTACCATTTCGGCCCAGGAAACTTGGAGGGTCAGGGCCTGCCCGCTCCTGAAGGTGACGAATCCGTGAGCGGCGCTTTCCACGTCGGTGGTGCCCCCTTCTATGTCCGGCAATCCCCAGGGACCCTTGAAATTCTTATCGGTAATAAAGTCCTGGAAGGTCTGGCCCAGGACGTAGCCGGGATCCGGGTATCCCATGAAATACAGGGCCAGATCGACCATGTGCAGGAGATCGATCAAAGGACCCCCCCCGGCCAGATCCTTGGTGGTGAACCAGCCGCCAAAACCGGGTATGCCCGTCCTGCGAATCCATTTGGCCTGGGCTGAATTGATGTGCCCCACCGTGCCGTTGGCGATGTACTCCATCATGGCGTAGGATTCCGGGCGGGCCCGGTTGTTGAAATTGAACATCAAAATCTTGCCGGCCCGATCCGCCGCATCCTTCATTTGCTGGACTTCCCCGGCATTGAGGGCGGGCGGTTTCTCGCAAAAAACATGCTTTCCCGCCTTCAGGGCCTCAATGGCCAAGGGGGCGTGATACTTGTTGGGTACGATCACCGAAACGGCTTCGATCTCCTCCATTTCCAGCATGGAGCCCACGCTGCC
Organism: Opitutales bacterium; assembly: GCA_964291575.2. Classification (GTDB taxonomy): domain Bacteria; phylum Verrucomicrobiota; class Verrucomicrobiia; order Opitutales; family UBA2995; genus JAABVD01. The sequence continues at coordinate 1,505,695 of OZ219851.1, forward strand.
CAAGGCCGTCGGAATGCCATATTTTTCCGCCGCGGCTCGCGCGGCGGGTTCGTAAACATCCGCGATGGCCAAAATATCAGCCCCCGCTTGTTGAAATCCTGCCACGTGGTAGCGCACCATCCCTCCGGCGCCGATAATTCCTGCTTTAATGCTCATAGTCCTTCAGTTGCTGGGTTCTGGGTTCTGGGTTCTGGGTTCTGGGTTCTGGGTTCTGGGTTCGTGACCTGAGCGTGCTTTGCCAGAGTCAATTCTTAATTCCTCATTCCTAATTCCTAATTGGGGCGCCTCTAGGCGCCCCTTTTTACTGGTTCGATTTGTCAAAGGCGGCATCAAAGGCCGCTGCATTGGGAGTGAAGTCAACCGTTCGGACGAATCCGGCCGCTTCAGCGGCCCCGTGCACGCGGTCCATGCGCCCGTCTTCCCATTCCACCGACAGGGGGCCGGCGTAGCCGATATCGTTTAAAGCCACTATGATCTCCTCAAAGTTGATGTCCCCGTGTCCCAGGGAACGGAAATCCCAAAAGCGCCGAGGGTCGGTGAAGTCGGTGTGACCGCCAAATACACCCACCGTGCCGTCACCGTGGCCCCACCAGACGTCCTTCATGTGAACGTGGTAGATGCGGTCGGCGAAGTCGCGAATGAATTTCACGTAATCGACCCCCTGGTAGCCCAGATGGGAGGGGTCGTAATTGAACCCGAAGCGTTTGTGTCCCTTTACCGCCTCGATGGCGCGGGCGGCCGAGGCGATGTCGAAGGCGATTTCCGTCGGGTGAACTTCCAGGGCAAAATTTACGTTTGCGGCATCGAAGGCGTCCAGGATGGGCGTGAATCGCCGGGAGAAATCGGCGTAGCCTTGTTCAAGCATTTCCTGGCTGGTTGGCGGGAAGGAATAGAGCAGGTGCCAGATGCTCGAACCGGTGAACCCGTTTACCACCGCGGGAAAATCGTCCGGTCCCCTCGACCCGGCTTGAGGTTCATGAATTTCCGGCAGGCGGTACCGGCATCGATCACATCCTGGGCCGCGCGCCGGCGCACCCCTTCCGGGTCTCCGTCTCCCCAGACGTAATCCGGCAGGATTGCCCGGTGACGCTCATCGATCCGATCGCAAACGGCCTGTCCCGAGAGGTGGGTGGAAATGGCAAAACAGGTCAGCCCGTTGTCCATGAGCAATTCCCATTTTTCCTCGAGGTACTTATCGCTTTGATTGGCTTGGCGAACCTCGAAGTGGTCGCCCCAACAGGCGAGTTCCAGGCCGTCGTAGCCCATTTCTTTTGCTTGGGGAGCCAGTTCCTCCAGAGACAGATCGGCCCACTGGCCGGTGAACAAGGTTACGTTTCTCGACATGGTTATATTTCTGATTTCGGTTTTTTTCCTGGGGGTTGAAACACCATAAGCTAGCTGATTCAGGTTGCCGTAAGGCAAGGCAAAAAACAAGAAAAGGCACAGAGGAGGCGCCGTCGGCGCCAGTGTTCAGAGATCAGTATTCAGAGATCAGTGTTCAGTGATCAGTTTTCAGAGTTCAGTGGCGAAGGCTAAGCCATGTCAGGGAATTACGATTGAGGAATGCGGAATGAAAAGGCTGAAGGCTAAATGCTGAAAACAGGAATTGGGGATTGACTCTCGCAAAGCACGCAAAGTTCGCCAAGAGCATATACCAGCACCCAGCACCCAGCACCCAGCACCCAGCACCCAGCACCCAGCACCCAGCACCCAGCACCCAGCACCCAGCATCAAGGAATTGCCACCCAAGAATTCAACCTGCAGGATAGAGGTGAAAATGCCCGAGTTGGCCGAAGTCGAATATTACCGCAAACAGTGGAATCCGGGATTGGGTGAAACCATCGAAGCGGTACGGGCCAACTCCCAGGTGAGAGATTTTCGCGACTGCCCCGTCAAAGAGTTGGCGCAACGCCTTCCCGGGCGGCGGCTGGAGGCTTCCCAATCCCACGGGAAGCAGATGTTGTTTCACTTCGAGCCCGGCGCTTGGATGGGAATCCACTTGGGAATGACCGGGAAATTGCGTTTTTCTTCCACCGATCCGGTGCAGGACCGCCATGCCCATCTGGTACTGGACGTGCTCTCGGGCTGGCTGGTTTTTTCCGATCCGCGGCAGTTTGGCCGGATCCTGTTTGAAATCTCGGAACATCCGCCCGACTGGTGGACCCGCCTCCCCCCTGAGATACTGTCCCGGGACTTTACCCTGCTCCGGTTGAAGGCGGCCGTGAAACGCCATGGAAACACCTCCCTGAAATCCTTTCTGCTCAAACAGCATTATTTTCCCGGTGTGGGCAACTGGATGGCCGATGAAATCCTCTGGCGGGCCAGACTGAATCCAAGGCGTACTCCGGGATCCCTCGATGACGGTGAAATCAAGGCCTTGTATCGACGCCTTCGCTGGGTGTGTCGTCAGGCCCTGCGAATTGTGGGGGATCACTGGGGAGAATTCCCCGAATCCTGGCTTTTCCAGCACCGCTGGAAGGAAGGAGGCGTCTGTCCCAAAACCAGAGGCTCTTTGGTGCGGGAACGCATCGGCGGCCGTACCACCTGTTGGTCGCCCCAATGGCAAAGATAATGCCTTCTGGGGCCAGAAGGCAGAGGTCAGTGTTCAGTTATCAGTGTTCAGTGGCGAAGGAAAATGTGCGCGTTTTGTGCTTCTCTCTACTTCATCCTTCATCCTTTAGCCTTCAGCCTTTCTCTCCTTGTAACTACCGGTAGAGCCAGAAGGGTCGCGAAGCGGCGCGAAACTTCCGGGCCTCCACTTGCCACTTGTCGATAAACCTTTCCACGTCGACCTGCGCTCCCTGGCCTTGCACAGCCTTCCACCACTCGGTAGACCCGACATGCTTGTTGAAAAGGCTTTCCTGGGAGTAGGGCACCCTTTGGAATGGATTGAATCCCTGAAATTCCGCGGATAGCTTCATCATGTAGAAACTGAGTTCCGTGGGCCTGAAGATGGAGAAATCGGTAACGCTTGTGTAAACCCCCGTGGCCCGGCGTCCATCGGACTGTATGAACGGAACTTCCTTAAACTGCAGACCCGGTATATTCAATTCAGCGAGGCGTTTCTGCAGGCGATTGGCGGGCACCCCGGGAAAGGTGAGCAACCGGAAGGGGTAGGGGGTGCCGATACCGTGCCTGAAGCCTCCGATTTGAGCGCCCAAACCGGTCATCGAATACCCCATAACGGCCGACAAATCGGGAATATTGGGCGAAGTGGCCACCCATTTCAACCCGGTGGCCGGCCAAAGCATGTCCCGACTCCATCCCCGCATGGCAATGACATACAATCTTCCCCGCTGCCGGAACCTGTCCTCCGTATCGAGCCATCCGGGAGTGCCTTTGGCCTTCCGGGCAATTTCGCCGATGGTCAAACCGTGGACGTAGGGTGTAGGAAAAGGCCCGACGTAACTTTTCCAGTCATCTTCCAGAACCGGTCCATCCACCTTGATGCCTCCCAGGGGGTTGGGACGATCGAGCACGATCACGGGTTTGCCGTTCTCAAAACAGGCTTCCATGGTCAACTTCATGCAAGAGACGTAGGTATAGGACCGAACCCCGACATCCTGCAGGTCAACCACCATTACGTCGATGGGGGCCAACATTCGCGGATGCGGCTTGCGGTATTCACCGTAGAGGGAATAAACCGGAAGCCGCGTCTGGGGGTGGAGCCTGTGACCGTACTGGACATCGGCGCCTATGACACTGTCGATCCCATGCTCGGGAGCATAAAGCGCCCTCAGGTCAACCAAGGGGGATTCGTGCAGCACGTCTATCGAAGATATCCCTTGACCATTGACCCCGGCCTTGTGAGTGAGAAGACCGACCCGCTTTCCCTCGAGCGCCTTGAAGCCCTGCTCTTGCAACACATCAATGCCCAGGAGGGTTTTCGGTTGCTCCGCAGCCGTCAAATCCAGCGGGTGACAAAGGAGACATGCGACAATGCCGGCCAGGACAGTTCGCATTGCATGTTTCACCATTGGGAACCCTTTGAACATCATTCCTTCTTTGGGCATGCCAGTAAGCTGGAAGTTCCCTCCAAAGGCAACCTTTTACCTGCAAGTCCCTCATGTTTTTGAGCGCATCCGGCAGGATCACCGAACCAACCAACCAAAAGTAAATATTTGATTGATAAGAATTTATAATTTTTTTGAAATGAGGCATGCAAATCGTTGATTTGGAACGCCCCAGCAAGTAGGAGAAAATCCCGATGAAGCCCTTTATTGCCGCCTATGTCCTCATGCTGCTTCTCCCGATAGCCGGTTGGGCGCAGAACCAGGGTTACGAGCTTGGAATCGGTCGACTCGTCGTGACTTCAACGAACTGGGACGCTGCCTCCACGGCCGATTTCCAGGTGCGGGTCAATCGTCGGGACCCGGCCGTGGAGAAGAAAATCGCCGCCCTGAACAAGCGTATTAGTAAGTTCAGCGATGAAGTCGATCGGTTGGAGGACCAGTTGAGTCCGTTTGAGGAAAAGGTGGAACAATCGAAGATCGAGCCGGGACCGTCACTCACCGATTCAGAGCGCAAGACGCGCGCAGTTCTGTCTGAGATGACCTCGGAGGAGATGACAGCGGCCCTGGTGTGGGAACTGATGCGGCTCAACCAAAAGGACGAGGAGAGCAGGCGTGAACCGGGACCGCCCCTGACCCCCGAGGAAGAGGCGCAAATGCAATCTCTCAAGGATCGCCTGAGCAATGTGGAGGGGGATATGCAAGAAGTGGTCCGCGAGCGCAATTTTAACCAAACCCTGATCTATGGTAAGACCCGCATCTTGGATAGCGAATCGCGAACCATGGATTTTGAGTCGCAGGGAATACTGACGGTCTACACTGGGGACGTTTTGCGGATCACCGTGGTCGACGACGATTTTTTTAAAGACGACGTCATCGGAAGGCATGCCATCCAGCTCTCCGAACAGGTTCTCTGGAGCGGATCCTTAGATCTCGGGCAGGCGGACTCCATTCTGGCGCTGGAGTTGCACTTCACCCCGGCTCGATAACCTTGACACGGATGACCAAGGTATCCACCTAAAAATTGCCCCGGAGAATTAAAGGTTATCTGCGAGCATCTGTGCCATCTGCGGTTAGTTTTCAAAAAGAAAAGACTGGAAAACGGACCCCTGCCCAGAATTTCCATTGTGCGGATTTTGGTGGATATCAGACCTTGTCTTTTTCTTCCATGGCAACGCGATAGCGGGGTACTATCTGCAGCACATCATGATGCCATTGGAGATCTCTTCCCATGCGAAGAAATCCCTGTTGTTCGCATCATGGAGGATCGCTTGGTCGAACATTTCCAGTAACGGCTTCGGCGCATCGTTGACCGTCAGGTAATTCCACAGGTCCCTGCCGTAGTCATAGCTTCCACCGGACTCTTCGATGAACAACCGGGCATTCCAGCCAAGTTCCGACATGGTGTTTGTACATGAATACAAATAGTTGGCCTGCTCCACCTTTTTCGCGATCATGTCCTGCCGGGAGTACTCGTACCTCTTTCGCATGAGGTCGATCCGGGCCAGCAGAGCCTCTTCCAAGGTGCCGCGTGTGTCGAGGAAGGAATGATATTGGCGCTCCACCTCTACCTCGCGCCTCCTCTCGATCGTCCAGTTGTCCAAGGTGTATCCGCCGTTTGGCAGATCAGATGCAATGTAGTACCTGGCATGAGCACAGAAGTTTTCCAGGTCCGACAACCCACCTTTGTTGCACGGCCCCCCCATGTCGATCACACCCAGCCTTCTCCCTAGAGCCTCGCGCCACGTCCCCAGAAACTCGGCCGCTCCTTCCCTGCTCAGCAGGCCCGCGAAAAGCCGCCCGCCAGGACCACCGTGCCCGGAATAGAGCAGATGATGATCCGAATCGGGAAATCGTTCGGCAATATATCCCGCGAAATCCACGAAAGCGGACTTCACGAAATCCTCCCGAGCCATCCGATCCGAAGGCATCCCGGTATGCTTGCGCACGACATATTGTTCGCGGTAGGCGATTTGGGCTGAGTCCGTGCCGGCATCATGGATGGGGTTGAAATTGTTGTCGAATTCGTAAAGGTGTATGGACGCGGTTTCGTCCCAGATGGCTGCCTCGAAGTACTTCAGGGCCGCACTTTCCTTGGGTAGCGCAGCGCTCGGCCAACCACCCCGTGCGGCGTAGGGCATCCAGTCCGTGGTAACATGAACCACGCGCAGTATGATGTTGTGATGCCGGGGTGCGAGGGTCTCGACCGTTACAGGAAAAGTGAGCGTGGCCTCTAGTCCCTCGGAATCCATAGCGGTCACAGTAGCGGTCGTCGCCCCCTCTGAAACAGAGGTGATGCTGAGGGTTGAGCCTGACATGCCTATTCGGGCCACATTCTCATCTGACGAGAATGCGGAATAGGTCAGCTCATCCTGGTCCGAGCTGACGAACGCGGCTCCCACTCGAATGGTAGTCTCACTAGCGCCCGCGACAAGCGTCTGGCCAGCAATTCTGCCCATGGCCAGCAACGTTCTGGGAATTGTCAGAATGATAGTGAAGACCAGCGAATCGGAGTCGCCGTCGGCATCGGTCACGGTGTAGGTCATCGAGTGGGTGCCCTCAGACGTTGGCGTGCCGGTGAGGCGGCGGGTGGTGGGGTTGAAATTCAATCCGGGGATGGCTGGTGTGAGCGAGTAGGTCAACGCCCCGTTGCCACCGCTGGCCTCAGGCAGAGTCAGGGCGCTGATGGCGGTGTCGACCGTGAAGGATTGGTTGCCGGGGCCGCTTCCGACGGCAAAACTCGGCTGCGTATCGGGTGTGATTCTAAAGACTTCGACGATGGCAACCCCGGTAGTTCCATTCTTTCCTTCAACTTTGGCGGTATAGCCGCCGGGTTCGAGATTGAGAACGACCGCAGCGCTCAGGCTGCCAGCCGCCAGTGGTGGGCTGCCTCCCCAAAGATCCGATACCAATTGTCCCTGACTGTCCTCCCAATTGTCGTTGACCATGATCTCAATGGGAGAATCCAGCGGAGTGCGAGGAGGCTCGCCTTGGCTTTCTTGAATGACCGTGAGAACCGGATCGTCCAGTGGATTGGAAACACCCCTGTTTGCCAGTTCCGGGCCGAGCGCCTGGATGAGCACCTGTCGGGAGCCACCTTCGATGATAAACCCCACAATCCTGACGTCATCTCCGGTTCCCACCAATCCGCGGTTCGAGAGATTGACGAACTGACCATCGTCCGCCGAGGACGACTGCGAGCCCCCCAGCACTCCCAGGGTTACCCAGGCGAATGATAATAGCGCTGTAGTCAATTGTTTCATTCCTACAGGCTCAAAGATAAGCGCTTGGCTGGCATCACCACAACCATCAACAACCTAACCCAATCAACCCTTGGCCATGTGGAGGAATCTGGAAATGTGGATGAAAAGCGAAGGGCTGGGGGATTGGAATCGCCAACTGATTAAACATGTCAGGACTAAAATCGATTAACCCGCTTTGGGACTGGAGGTTTTCTGGCTCTTAGCCCATCTTAGGCCCTTCGACCTCCGGATATTCGAGCGCGCTAAGGAAGTATTCACATCGCCGTGGAGGCCAGCATAAGATTGGGTAATCAGTCGTCTATAACGCGAATAATACGTCCTTGGGCGTCGACCACATCAATCGGCACCGATTCAAGACCGAGGCCACACCAATGTCCGTGCGGGGCTGGGGCGGACAACGTCAAGTCTCTTATCCGACTGCTATACCTGAGGTCGAAGCTAGGGTCCACAACCGGCCCTGCGCCTTCCATTCCCTCCGACAGGGCGGTATACCCGGAAATCGAGAGGCTGGCCGTTTTCGCGGTCACCACCGCCTGTTCTGACAAGGCATGGGGCAGGGCATATTCATCGGCTTGGCTTACATCCACCCCGTAGCCGAGATCAGCCAGGGACTGAACTGTGATCGCGCTGAGCGAACCGCCACCACTCGGCCCCATCAGTTCTCCCTCTAGCACGGAATGCCTCCAGTGCGCACCATCCATCTGCTGTACTGGAACCTTATTGCCGGTATAGTCTGTTCCGCCCGCGTCGTCAAAGGCGGTTATCGCCAGCTGTCCGCTGAAGTGCGTGTCGGCATTCGGGTCATCCAGAGAGAAATCCTTGAGGTAGTCGAGATCTTCCCAAATGGTCCCGAACCCCAGGACGTGTCCGATCTCGTGCAGTCCTGTTATCAGCAGATTCGCCCGTTCCAGGTCGAACCCCATACATCCCAGAACAGGCAGGGAGGTCCCGTCACGTAACACCATGGGTCCACCCCACCCAACAGCACGATTAGCAAGGTCGTCGCCATCAAACGTGGTCATATAGATCCGAAGATCGTCAACACGCTCCCCGGCGGGAATTTCATAGGAAAGATCGCCGCATGTGCCCGACCAACCTTCGGTAAATTCATAATCCGGCAAATCTTCCTTGATCACCGCCATCCAGCGCTTGGTTACGAGCCGAAGTAGATCCTTTTCATCTTCACTGAATGTATCGGTAAAGACAAGTTCGATGTCAAAGTCGCCTTTGCGTAAGTTGGTAAAGAATACGGTAACCCCACGGTTTTCCAGAGTGGGGATATGATTGGTGAAAGAAAGGTCATTCAGGGGGTTCCAACGAAGTTCTAACTCCGTCAAATTGATCAAGCCCAGAATTGGAGATATATCTGTGACTTTGTTTAACCAGAGATCCAGCCGAGTCAGGTTGGTTAAGCCTGAAAGCGCCGAGATGTCCTCGACCCTGTTATAGGCAAGATCCAGCCGTGTAAGGTTGGTTAAATCGGACAAAGCCGAAACATCTGAAATTTCATCGTTGCGCCAGAGTGTCAGTCCTTTCAAGGCGATTAAGCCGGATAGTGGAGAGAGGTCACTAATGTTGTTACGATTAAGGTCCAGGGATTCAAGGTTGGTTAAGCCTGCTAATGGCGATAGATCCACGATATTGTTGGCTTCAAGGCTAAGCCATCTCAAGTTGACTAAATCTGAAAGCGCCGAGATGTTCGTAAGGCGGTTCGCGCCACAAAGTAGATTTGTCAGTTTTGTTAGGCCTGAAAGCGCCGAGATGTCCTCAATGGGGTTTACTTGGAGGATGAGGTGGTTCAGGTTGGTCATGCCCGAAAGTGCGGAGATGTCTTGGATGTTGTTGTACTGAAGCTCCAGTGATATTAGCTTGGTCAAGCCGGCAAGCGGTGATATATCCGTGATGCCGCTGTTTTCAGGCGTCGCAATGAGGTTGCGGTCAAAAATGGTGCGATTGTTGTAGCCGAGCTTCAGGTACCACAATTTGGTCAAGCCGGCAAGCGGTGAGATGTCCGAAATGCTGTTCGATTGAAGGCTCAGCCGTTCCAGATTGATTAAGCTTGCTAATGCCGAGATGTCCGTTATTTTGTTACCACCTAGCCACAGTGTTTCCAGGTTGGTCATGCCCGAAAGTAGCGAAATGTCCGAGATGTTGTTGTCAGGGAGGTCATCACCTGACCAGCTAGCAAGGTTCAGGTAGGAAAGGCTGGTGGCAAACTCCAGTCCGGTCAGATCGCTTATTCCCGAGTCGTTGGCCTCCAAGCGGGTCAAAGTCTTCATTTCGGCCACAGTTATCGGCGTACCGCTGGCCTTGCCCAGAGCATCCTCAATTGTGGCGCGGAGATTGGCGTCGGGGATGGAAACCTGAGTATTATCGGCTTCTACCATGACGGTAAAGGCCAGCGAATCGGAGTCGCCGTCGGCATCGGTCACGGTGTAGGTCATCGAGTGGGTGCCCTCAGACGTTGGCGTGCCGGTGAGGCGGCGCGTGGCTGGGTTGAAACTTAACCCGGGGACGCTCGGCGTAAGCGAGTAGGTCAACGCCCCGTTGCCACCGCTGGCCTCAGGCAAAGTCAGGGTGCTGATGGCCGTGTTGACGGTGAAGGATTGGTTGCCGGGGCCGCTTCCGACGGCAAAACTCGGCTGCGTATCCGGTCCTGTCCCCCCTGTGGTCCTCCCTTCACCAATCAACGACCAAGGGCCCGGTGAGCCTGAATCACAGGAAGAAGCGTTCCTGGAGCGGTAACGCGCCTCGTAAACCGTTCCCGGTTGAAGGCCGGGGGCGCCAAATATTACAACACGCCTCTCCGCGTTGGCCGAATTGTTCGTGAATGTGTTGCACGAGTTGCTCCACGGTTCCTGAGGCGTCTTCCTGCGCATCTGAAAATCGAAAGCCTTGGTCTCTCTCGCGTCAAAGGACGGAGAAAAGCCAAACTCTATTGACGTGTCGGTAACGCTGTCGCGCAACACCACCGGGGCGGGAGGCACGTCGTCGGCAGTGATCGTCCATGAATTGTTCCTCTGGATGTCTGTTGAGGTACAGGTAAAACTCTGGGTACCTGTCGTTACCGAATCGAAGGTGAGCAGGATCGTACAGAGGTTCCCGCTATCATAGGTCTGTGTCAATGTACCCGTGTTGGACCCCGTGTTCGCGTAGCTGTAACTACCCTCAAGGCTACCGGATAATATGAAGCGTCCAGCCGACGGGAAGTCGATGTAGTCAGTGCTTCCTCCTAAATGCAAGCGATTTCCAACTACCAGCCTGTTGAAGGCTTGCTCATCGGCGGGGGCAACCGAGGCTGAACCACCCGGTGTCGTTCCCTCGGGCGTTTGGGCGATGGTGCCCAAGGACACGAGCCGGTTCTCGATCGTGCAACCGCCGGAACTCTGACAGGTGTAACGGAAGCCACCCTCCTCGATGTATTCCCCATCGTTGAACCGAAGCGTCACGTTGCCGCCGGACGACGAGGACATAACGCCGCCCGAGTTCACGTCCGGCGTCCAGGAACCAGTCGGCAGGTCGCTGATCGTGTCCCCGACCTCGTGGGTCGTTTCCTGGCCGGCGTCTCCGCAGTAGAGCAGACCAAGTGCCGAGAGGTCGTTATCCGCTACGTCCCGCAACCCATCGGGGATGCATCCGGACAACAGGTTGTCGCTAAGCCACAACTTTTGCAGGTTGCTGAGGTTGCCGAGTTCTGCCGGAATCGGCCCGCTCAACTGGTTGCGGAAAAGCAACAATGTTTGCAGGTTGATGAGGTTGCCGAGTTCCACTGGAATGGGACCGCTCAACTGGTTGTCGTGAAGCCACAACGTATGCAGGTTATTGATGTTGCCGAGTTCTGCCGGAATGGGCCCGCTCAACAGGTTGGCGTGAAGCCACAATCCTTGCAGGTTGATGAGATTGCCGAGTTCCACTGGAATGGGCCCACTCAACTGGTTATTGTCGAGCCACAATCCTTGTAGGTTGATGAGGTTGCCGAGTTCTGGCGGAATCGGCCCATTCAACTGGTTATTTCTGAGATCCAGCGATGTTAGGTTGATGAGGTTGTCGAGTTCCACTGGAATGGGACCGCTCAACTGGTTATTGTCGAGCCACAATCCTTGCAGGTTGATGATGTTGCCGAGTTCTGCCGGAATCGCCCCACTCAGCTGGTTATATCTGAGTGCCAGAGTTGTTAGGTAGTTGATGTTGCCGAGTTCTGCCGGAATCGGCCCACTCAACTGGTTGTTGCCAAGCGACAACTTTTGCAGATTGTTGATGTTGCCGAGTTCCACTGGAATCGGCCCACTCAACAGGTTGCTGCCAAGCCACAACTCTTGCAGGTAGTTGATGTTGCCGAGTTCCACTGGAATGGGCCCGCTCAACAGGTTGCTGTTAAGCCACAACTCTTGCAGGTTGTTGAGTTTGCCAAGTTCCACTGGAATCGGCCCGCTCAACAGGTTGTCGCCAAGCGACAAGTCTTGCAGGTAGTTGATGTTGCCGAGTTCCACTGGAATGGGACCGCTCAGTTGGTTGCCAACGAGATGAAGAATTAGCAGGTTTGTCAAGTTGCCGAGTTCCACTGGAATGGGACCGCTCAACAGGTTGTAGTTAAGATACAACTCTTGCAGGTTGTTGAGTTTGCCGAGTTCTGCAGGAATAGGACCGCTCAACTGGTTTTCATAGAAGTTCAGCGCGATCACGCGCCCATTTCCATCAACCGTGACACCGTGCCACTGATCGAGGGGGGCGTCAGTAAGCCAGTTGTCGCTGTTGCTCCAATTCGGGCCGTCAGTCGCATTGAAAAACGCCGTGAGTAACTCGCGGTCGAGATCCTCCACGGTGATGTTGAAGGTGAGCGAATCGGAGTCACCGTCGGCATCTGTCACGGTGTAGGTCATGGAGTGAGTGCCGGCAGACGTTGGCGTACCGGTGAGGCGGCGCGTGGTGGGGTTGAAATTCAATCCGGGGATGGCTGGTGTGAGCGAGTAGGTCAACGCCCCGTTGCCACCGCTGGCCTCAGGCAGAGTCAGAGCGCTGATGGCTGTGTTGACGGTGAAGGATTGGTTGCCGGGGCCGCTTCCGACGGCAAAACTCGGCTGCGTATCGGGTGTGATTCTAAAGACTTCGACGATGGCAACCCCGGTAGTTCCATTCTTTCCTTCAACTTTGGCGGTATAGCCGCCGGGTTCGAGATTGAGAACGACCGCAGCGCTCAGGCTGCCAGCCGCCAGTGGTGGGCTGCCTCCCCAAAGATCCGATACCAATTGTCCCTGACTGTCCTCCCAATTGTCGTTGACCATGATCTCAATGGGAGAATCCAGCGGAGTGCGAGGAGGCTCGCCTTGGCTTTCTTGAATGACCGTGAGAACCGGATCGTCCAGTGGATTGGAAACACCCCTGTTTGCCAGTTCCGGGCCGAGCGCCTGGATGAGCACCTGTCGGGAGCCACCTTCGATGATAAACCCCACAATCCTGACGTCGTCTCCGGTTCCCACCAATCCGCGGTTTGAGAGATTGACGAACTCGCCATCGGTGGCCGAGGTCGGCTGCGGGAGCCCTATCAACCCCGCCAGGACCGGCAGAACCGTCGTCATGCGGCAGGCTGAGGACAGGAGCAAATTTATTCTATTTTTGTAACTACTCAGGTCCCCAGCGAAAGAGGCGAACCTCTGGGTAATGAAAAATTAATAATCGGGGGACAAGCCAGCCCCGTCAAATACCTTTGCCAGAGCCTCCCAAGCTCCCACTCCCTGTTTCTGCTGGGTTGAGACATATGAACGGATTCGAGCAAAGATCTGAGCGTTTTGCAGGGTCCGGAAACCACCTGATATTTTCTGTTTAACCTTTACCATGCGAATATCCCGCTCGGCCTGATTGTTGCTGAAGGGTATCTCCGGGTCCCAGAGAAAAGCCAATATCTGGTCCCGGTATTTATCCATGCGCTCAAGAAGGTTTCTCGATTTGGTTTTCTTGGGGCGGCCTCGTTTCTTCTTGGCTCCTGGCGGATCATTTATCTGGGGGTTCTCCCGATAGCCTTCCGCAATGATTTTGCCATAGCGAATATGCCAGCCATGCTTGCTTTTGGGGCCCGCTTTTCCCTTCCACTCCTTACCGTAATCATAGGCCTCCTGTAGGAGTTTTCTCATCTTTGCCGCCCACTGTTGTTGGAGTTGTTCCTGAGCAAAGACCAGTTCCCGCATCAGATGGGGATTGCACAGGGAATGCTGGCAGTTTTTCAAACGAAAATAAGTCGCCCAGCAATCGTGAACCAGCCGCCCGGCAAACTTTTCCAATATGCCGAAGTCCTGTAGGGCCTGATAGCCGCGCTTGGGGTGGATCCCCAAAAAAGTATGTCGCTTGTTGCACACGGTATGTAACCAATGATTCTTCGCATTTACCTTCAGCCCGGTTTCATCGGCATGGACAATGGCGCAGTTTGTCAATTTTTCCTTCACCTGCTTTTCAAATCCTTCCAAGCGCTCATAACAGTATTGGCGAGCCTTCAATATGGTATCTTCACTGACCCTATAACCGTATAGATCCGCGCATATCCGGCTTATTCGATTCAATGGAATGAGTTGATAATCATTCAAATACACCAACCAACTGTGGAATCGTCTTCCATATTGCACCGGAGCATTCACTCCTTCGGGAACTTCTGCGCTCACGATTTGGCCCGAGCAGTTGCGGTACTGATAGATCCAATGTTCGGTTACGATCAGTTTCGGCTCCGGAAGGTCGAACACCTGGCGCTTGATGATATTGACGATGTCCTTATCGGTGAAACGCTCCCCACTTAGCGGACAGCACGATAAGGTGTGTTCTATTAGCCGGTCCGGATTAGCGCTGAATTGCAAAGTCTTGCCCCTGTGCCCGGGCTGACCACCGCTTTTACGTCGGCCTTTTTTACGCAGACTTTTTGGCTTGGGCTTAGGATAATCATCGCTGCTGGGCGGCTTTGAACTGTTGCGGCTGTTTTTAGCAAGTCTTTCCTCCAGTACCTCGACGCGCTCCATCAGGTCCAAAAGCAGCTCGACGACTGCCTCGGGATCCTTTTTGATCAACTTCAAAAGCGCCTGCTTTTTGACTTCCCGATCTTGCATTCATAAGTATATGACAGATGGAAATTAAAAGTACAGCTTTTTTTAATGTTTTTATACTTTTTTCTGTTTTATGGAGTCACCCCCCCCTTCATCCTGGCAAAAAACTACCTGAGTAGTTACCTATTTTTCATGGTTAATCGCCGCCTCCCTACCGACGTCAGTTGACGATAATGGTGTTTTCACTGGAGTAACTGCCCCGCCTGCCATTGATGGACAATTCCCCCACCAACCGATACTCGCCTGGTGAGGTGGGGTTGTAGGCGCAAAACCCTCCTTGCTCCTCGGTTCCGGGGACATCCACCCAAGGTGAGTTGGCGTCGGTCCTGCGCTGCCACTTGGAGCTGTGTGTGTCATAGGTGACGCCATTGATGGTAGTGTTGCTCAGGCGGATGCATCCCCCTGCGCTGAAGAACGAGTATTGCACTCGGCCCGCCGAAACGCGCAGCCCCTCGAGCGGGGTGTAATTGTCCGATGGCGGAGGCGCCTGGGCTACGGTGATGTTGAAGTTGAGCGAATCGGAATCACCGTCGGCATCTGTCGCGGTGTAGGTCATGGAGTGGGTGCCGACGGACGTTGGCGTGCCGGTGAGGCGGCGCGTGGTGGGGTTGAAACTCAACCCGGGGACGTTTGGTGTGAGCGAGTAGGTCAACGACCCGTCGCCGCCGCTGGCCTCCGGCAGGGTCAGGGCGCTGATGGCTGTGTCGACGGTATAAGATTGGTTGCCCGGACCGCTTCCGGCGGGGAAACTGGGTGAGGTGTCTGTTCCCGACCCACCGCCGGGCGGCGTGCCCTGCGCGGTTTGAACGATCGTCCCGGACGTCACGCTCCGGTTCTCGACCGCGCAACCACCGGCACTCTGACAGGTGTAACGGTAGCCACCCTCCTCGATGAAGCCGCCGTCATTGAGTTGAATGGTCACGTTGCCTCCGGACAGCAGGAACGAACCGCCCGAAGTCAGGTCCGGGGTCCAGGAGCCCGTGGGCAAATCGGAGATGGTGGCGCCGACCCCGTGGGTCGTTTCCTGGCCGCCATTGGGAGCAGCGATTCTATAAACTTCGACGATGGCAACTCCGGTAGTTCCATTCTTTCCTTCAACCTTGGCGGTATAGCCGCCGGGTTCGAGAGGGAGGACGACCGCAGAGCTCAGGCTGCCTGCCGCCAGTGGTGGACTGCCACCCCAAAGATCCGATACCAATTGTCCCTGACTGTCCTCCCAATTGTCGTTGGCCATGAGCTCAATAGGAGAATCGAGCGGAGTACGAGGAGGCTCGCCCTCGCTGGTTTGAATGACCGTGAGAACCGGATCGGCCAGTGGATTGGAAACACCCTTGTTTGCCAGTTCCGGGCCGAGCGCCTGGATGAGCACCTGCCGGGAGCCACCTTCGATGATAATACCCACAATCCCGACGTCATCTCCGGTTCCCACCAATCCGCGGGTCGAGAGATTGACGAACTCGCCATCGGTGGCCGAGGCCGGCTGCGAAACCCCAAACAGTCCCGCCAGGACCAACAGCATCGCCGCCGTGCCGCGGAAGTCAGTAGACGGCAATCTGGTTCTCACTGGAGTAACTGCCTCGCCTGACCCCAATGGTGATGTCCGCCACCATTCAGCATAACTTCTTACCTTCATGTTAGATCTAATAAAAAATACAAATTTTCCCTAATTCATTTTAGGTAGAACAACCAATGCCGAGTGGCCCCAATAAAACCTATTTTTCGCCGACAATCAGAGAAATCAGGTTAATCGATTAAACATCAGTGTTTCTGGGAATCAAAATAAAAACTCCCATTGTGAAAGTTGTATATTGCGGCAATTTTCCCAATCGCTCCTGACCCAGTAAATTATTCTAACCCGCATGTCTCACAAAATTCGTAGCGAGCGAACGGAGACCGAGTGCTGGTGCGGGTTTCGAGCAGATTCGTGGGTGAAGCTGGGTCGACACCCCGCAAAGTCAGGAATCCAACGAAGTCCGCACCAGTGCCGGTATTCCGGAGCGCAGTAGAAGATTTGTGAGATATGCGGGCTAATACTTGGGTTTATCGATGCTATCGCGGGATGAACCCGCTCCTACCTGTTCGACCCGGAAGACGGGACTTTGGGCGTCAGAAATTTTTCAAAACCGCGCGGCGGAGGTTTTCCGGTTCCCGTTCCAGCGCCAGGCGCAGGGGGATGTCCCGGGGGGAAATTTCCATGAGATCGAGGTTTTGGCCCCCGCCCGGGAATGCGTCCGCCGTCACCTCGATTTTCCCTGCCAGAATGGAGACTCTCTTTCCCAGCGCCAAGGCCTGTAGGGCCAGGGTCCCCGGACCTTTTCCCTGCAGCGAACTGAGGTCGAACCTGCCTTCCCCGGTTATGAGCCAATCGCACCGATCCAATTTGCCCGGCAGGTCCAACCAATTGGAAACGAGGTCGAAGCCCGGCATCAGTTCGACTTGGCAGGCAGTGCTGAGACCAAAGGTAATTCCCCCGGCGGCGCCGCTGCCCGGAACCTCGGTCAAAACCCAAGGTTTGCCCAGATAGTCGCAAAGCAATCGGGCCATCTTTTTCCCCAGCGATTCCATGCGGTCGAAGTCTTCCGGCTTCAATCCCTTCTGGGGACCGTATATGGCGGCGGCTCCCTGGGGGCCGAACAAAGGATTTTGCACGTCGCAAGCTATTTTGATTGGAGGCAGGTTTTGGGGCAGGTTTCCCTCGATATGGTCGACTGATGGCCACAGTTCAGGTCGAATGGGTCGCAGCGGATGGCCGTCCGGGGCGCAAAAGCTTAGGCCCAAGGCTTCGAGCGCCCCCAAACCCAGATCGTTGGACGAGCTTCCGCCCACTCCCAGAAGAATAGCTTCGGCCCGTCTTTCTCCTGCAATCCGAATGAGTTCTCCCGTGCCCGAGGAGGTCGTTTTCCAGCAATCGCGCCGGTCCGGGGGCAGCGACTGCAGCCCCGTGGCCTGGGCCATTTCGATGATGGCGACACGACTGCTTGCCTCCAGGTTCAGACGGGAAAGCGTTGGCCCTCCCAGCCCGGATCCGGAGACCCAACCGAGTTGGGCTTCCACCGGTTCGCCCCAAGATCCGGAAACGGAATGGGTCTCCGGAACGCCCTTTTGAGCCCGGGTCATTATCTCGCAGAAGCCATCCCCTCCGTCGGCCAGAGCCACGGTTTCGGTTGTCATGTCGGCATGGGTTTCCAAAAGGGCGGCTTGAACGATCGCGCCCGCCTGGTGAGCCGGCATGGAATCCTTGAATTTATCGAAGCAGATTAAAACCCGCATGACGTCACTGGGTGCTGGGAGGAAAGAAACCACAGAGCAACTGTGTCACGAAGCAAGGCTTAATTGATGATTTTTCATAAGGAAGTGAAGGTGGATGAGCAACTTTCTCATGGCCGCAACCATAGCGCATTTGTAGGGTTTACCTCTGGCTCTTAATCCTTCCACATATGGTTTAATGACGGGATTATGGATGGCCGCAGTCTGGGCTGCCATGTAGAGGCATTTCCGGACTTTGGCTCGTCCCCCTTCAATCTTGCGTTTGCCTTTGAACCTGCCGGTGTCCCTGTTGTAGGGAGCTATACCAGCGAGGGCGACAATTTGATTGCGCTTGAGCTGTCCCAGTTCACTGAGGTAGGCCAACAGGGTCCAGGCCGTGACCGGGCCGACTCCGGAAACCGATTGAAGCAGGCCGGCTTCTTTGCTGAGCTGGTGATCCTTTTTAACGAGGTCTCGGATTCGATTATCAACAACTTCTATGCGTTTTTCTATGCGTTTGATCATCCACTCAATATCGCCTTTGATATACTTCGGACTGTTTTGGATGCGGTTCTTCTCTCGTGCCAACTGCTCGGTGAGGTGACTTCTTCGATCCAGCCAAGCGGCCAGTTTTTGGCGCCTGGGATCGGGGACAGCGCCTGGTTGCAGGCGTTTCTCCTGGGCAAAACCCAGAATCATCAAGGCATCTATGGGATCAGTCTTGGCTTTGAGACCTTCGCTACGCGCGTAGTTGCGGATGAGCCTGGGATTGACCTGAACCACTGCTACTTGCTTTTGATGAAGGTAATCTATCATAGAGCGTTCGTATCCACCGCTTGCTTCGCAAACCACCAGGGGTTGATCCTGCCGACCGGCGATTTCAACCAAGGCCTTAAAGCCGATGGGGTTATTGCTTAAGCTGCAATGGTGATTTTGGGTTCTCACTTCCAAGTCAGACTTGGAGATGTCGATGGCTATGTAGTGGTATTTTTTATTTTTCATGGCTTATATCGCTCTTGTAGAGGTGAGCTTAACTGCCGTAGCATGGGGCTCAGATAACTGTTTGATATTAAGCCAGGATACTTCGCTGGATCTCCGCTCTGCGATGAACTCAGCGTAAGCGAATTCGGAACTCAGATTGATCTCTTGCGAAGTCCCTGCGAGGTAGTAGCAAATGCTTCGCAGGGTGTTCCTGGCACCTTCACTCATAACCATTGCCACGATCAAAGGCTTTTTCGAGCGCTTTCTCCGACGAGTTTTTTGGGCCCATTCTCGAAAGCGCTCAAAAGCCGGTAAATTCATGGTTGGGAGACCTACAAGAACACAGAGAGCACAGAGAGGGGAGAAAGGAACCACAAAAAGCACAAGAAACACAAAATTTTTTTCGTAACTACTCAGGTATCTTCAACAATGGTCCGCAAGGATGTTTTAGTGATAGCATGGCAAGTTCTCCAAGTCGTCGATTTTTCGATCACGATCATGATCACGATCACGATCAGGATTTTGCGGGGGACAGGAATGTCCCCCCTCCGTTAAATCCCAATTGAAAATTCAATCCGTGGAAATCCGTTAAATCCGTGGTCCTTTTTCGATCACAATCAAGATCAAGATTCGCCTCTCTTTCCTCTGGAGCGAAGCGACTTCCCCCCCTCTTGGCGTTTCTTGGCGATCTTGGCGAGAGGTAATTCTTAATTCCTAAATCTGAGCCAGGATTTTCCGGTAGATTTCATCGATGGAATGGGCTTGGAGTTCGGGGGCCGGGATCCGGTTCACCGGCATGGCGGGCAGGCGGGAAAGTGGTTCGTGCAATTGCAATTGGCGGTTCGCCGCCACTTCATCGACCCGGTCGACTGGGGTAAACAGGGGAACCTTGTGCAGGATTTCGGGGTGTTCCCGAATAATTTGCAGTATCTTTATCACGGCCTCGGCAAAGCGGTCCAATTCGGTTTTGGAGTAGCTCTCCGTGGGTTCGAACATCAATCCGTAGACCTCCGGGAAGGCTACCGTGGGGGCGTGAAATCCAAAATCCAGGAAGAGCTTGCCTACGCGGGGAATGACGGCGGGCTTGGGAATCCCGGCCTCTTCCAGGCGCTTGAAGTCGGATTCCTCCAGGGTCAGAATAAATTCATGCATGCGGGGCGTCGAAGTGGAATTCGGCGGCAAACTGGGAAAGTGCCCCCCCAATTTCTTGTGCAGGTAGCGCGCCGCCAGAACGGCCACCCCCGACATGCGACAAACCCCCGACTGGCCCAATCCCAAAAGATAGGTGAGGCAACGGATCTTGTGGGCAAAGTTTCCCCAATGCCGGTGAAAAGACCCGATGGATAGTGTTGGCTTCACCGGGACATACCTGCCGTTGATTTTTTCAATCAGGTAACCGGGCAGGAAATCGACCAGTTTTTCCCCCACTGCCACGATGGCATCGCCGGGACCTCCTCCACCGTGCGGAATGGTCCAGGTCTTATGTAAATTGCTGTGAACGGCGTCGACTCCGAGCGCTGCCAGGTCGACCCATCCCGCTATGGCGTTCATGTTGGCGCCGTCCATGAAGACCAGTCCGCCGGCCCGGTGAATCAATTCGGCCATGGCCCTGAAATTGTTTTCGAAGATGCCCCCCGTATTGGGATTGGTCACCATGATCCCGGCCACGTGCCGCCCGTGGCGGCCCAGGTAGTTCCGCAATCGGACCATATCGATTTGACCCGTCTCATCGGCTTCGAGATAGGCGATCCCCGATTCGCAGCCGTCCATCTTCTTGCTGACGTATCCTGCCATGGTGGCGGTGGCAAAATTGGTGCCGTGAGCGCTTCGGGGAATCAGGACGACATCGCGTTGGGTATCGCCCCGTCTCCTGTGGTAAGCCTGAAAGAGCTTGATCCCCACCAGTTCTCCCTGGGCTCCGGCCACCGGTTGGGTAGTAACCCCGGCCAAACCGGTAATTCCCTTGAACCATTCCTGAATTTCGTAGAGCGCCCGAAGATTGCCCTGGACGTCCTCGATGGGGGCCTGCGGATGGGTATGGGCAAATCCCGGCAAGGAGGCGGCCCAGTCGTTGATGTGGGGATTGTACTTCATGGTACACGACCCCAGCGGGTAACAGGTGTCGTCCGGACTGATGTTCAGTTGTCCCAGCTCATCGTAATAGGCCTTCAATTCGTCCAGCGTCACTTCCGGCAATTGCAGGGCAGTCCGGCGAATCTGGTCCGGCGGCAGCGGGGCGGGTTCAATTTCTTCCCGGGTAGCGCGGCCCAGCGGTCCGCTGAGAAAACCGACCAACCGATCCACTTCCTCGATGGATTGAAGATCGCTGAAGGAGAGCTTGAGGTAATTTCCCCCTCGGCCTTTGAGGCGCGTGGTGACGTCGACCCCGATATGCAATCCGGCCTCACTGGCCTCGGCGATCAGTTGGTGGGCGGGTTGGGATACTTCAATGACGAATTCGTTGAAGAACGGGGAATCGGGGAAGGGAATGGATACGCCCTCGAGTCGGGAGAGCCGGCTGAAGGCATAGTGAGCGTTTCGCCGTGCCCATTGGCACGCCTTGGCCATGCCTTCGTCGCCGCGTTGGAGAATGGCGGCTCCCACGATTGTGGCGATGAAGGCCTGATTGGAACAGATGTTGGAGGTGGCTTTTTCCTTCCGTATGTGTTGCTCCCTGGTCGAGAGGACCATGACGCGGCATTCCCTTCCTTTGATATCCGTTGCCTTGCCCACATAACGGCCTGGAGACTTGCGGATATCCCTTTTCGCCTTCCGGTTCAGGCGGACACCGAAGAGCCCGAGGCCGGGCCCTCCGAAATTCGGGGCCAGGCCGAGATGCTGCCCCTCTCCGACGATCATGTCCGCGCCATCCCGGCCATAGGTGGTTGGAGGTTTCAATCCCCCCCGAGCCAGCAACATGGGATCGATGACGGCGATGCTTTTTGCCCCAAGATCATGGGCGGTGTCTGAAAGCAGATCGACGTTTTCGAGGATACCCAGATGGTTGATCTGATTGTAGACAACCCCGGCCAGACGCTTCCCCAGCGCCTCGGCAATTCTCTCGATTTTACTACAATCCGTCCGGCCGGTTTTTAGATCCAGGGGTGCCCAGACGACGTGGAGCTGCGTGTCCTGCAACAGTGTTTCGATCACTTCCCGATCCCCCGGGAAGATGCCTTCCGATACTATCACGGTGTCGGAGTTGCGGGCCATCCTCATGGAGGCGCAGATAGCTTCGAAGATCGCGGTCGAGCGATCGTAGAGCGACGAATTGACCGCTTCGAATTGCGTCAGCTCGGACATGCAGCATTGGTAGATCCAATGGGTCAGCAGGGTGCCCTGACTGCGTTCCGGTTGATAGGGGGTATAGGAAGTGGTCAGATTCCTGATGCCGCAAACGTAGGGAACGATTTCCGGAACTTTGAATTGGGGCAGGCCATCCCCCAGGAAAGAGGTTTTCAGGCGGTTTTCTTCGGACCACCGTTGCAGGGTGTCGGCCAACTCGCCGTACTCCAGTTCACTCGGCAGGGTAGGAGGGCGGGAAAATTTTACCTCTGGGGAAATGTGTTCGAACAGATCGGCCAGCGTGTGGAGGCCGAGCTCCTCCAACATGGATTGGACCTCCTCCTCGGAGGCGGAAATGTAGTGGCGTTTCAGTTCCCTGGGCAGGCGCCCGGGATGAAAGTTCAAGGCGGGGATGGGTTCAGCGGTCGTGGCCATGGTGGCAGGGATGGGATCGAATCGAAAAACCATTTAATTAACCTTGTTTCCATGGACTCAATGAGAATGTTCTTTCCTGTCTAAAGAAATGAAAAAAACTGAACGCGCAGCCTTCATTTCCGGTTATTTGGACCGCCTCTACCCGGAAACCCCCATTCCCCTTCATCACCATGACCCTTACACCTTGCTCATTGCCGTCCTCCTATCCGCGCAATGTACGGACGTGCGGGTAAATCAGGTGACACCAAAACTCTTCGAGCTGGCCGATAATGCCCATGCCATGGCCGGTGCGCCGGTCGAAGAGATCGAAGCCATAATCAGGCCATGCGGACTCGCTCCCCGCAAGTCCAAGGCCATTTCCGCCTTGTCCCGCATATTGGTGGAAGAGCATTCCGGCCGGGTTCCGCCGTCCATGGAAGCCTTGGAAGCTCTGCCGGGGGTGGGACACAAAACCGCCTCGGTGGTCATGTCCCAGGCTTTCGGAGTTCCCGCGTTTCCGGTGGATACCCACATCCACCGTTTGGCCCAGCGCTGGAAACTGACTTCCGGAAAGAACGTGCTCCAAACCGAGCGCGATCTGAAGCGCCTCTTTCCCGAGTCGGCTTGGAACCGCCTGCACCTTCAGATCATTTTCTATGGCAGGGAGCATTGTTCCGCCCGAGGCTGCGATGGCCGAAAGTGCGAACTCTGCCGGTCCCTGTTCCCCAACCGCAAATCCCCCGTCATCACCCGAAAGTAAGTGCTGGGCACTTGGTTCTGGGTTCTGGGTTCTGGGTTCCTTAATCTTGATCGTGATCTTGATCGTGATCGAAATGGACTCTCGCAAAGATCGCCAAGAAACGCAAAGGCGCCTCTCCCTCTCGGCAACTCAGCAACTCATATAATTCCTAATTGGCGCCTCCAGGCGCCTTTGCGGCTATTAACCTCTCCCTCCTCCCACTTTGCGTCCCTTCGCGTTCTTTGCGAGAGTCATCTCCTCAAAAGAGATTCTGCGCTAATCTGCGCCATCTGCGGTTATTCTACTTCTCCCCTTTGCCCTTCTTATCCCGTCCATCCTGTCTATCCATGTTCAATTCCTCATTGGCGCGTCTCTTCCCACGGCGGCGACGGCTCTCCATCGGCCCACAATCCCAGCTTTTCCGTTTGGGCCGTCCGATTGAGTTCCTCATAGTAGGGATTGTTCTCGGAGTGCGGTTTGTAATACCAGGCCCAACCCGCTTTCATGAGCGCTTCGTTCAGGCTCACGTTTTCGTGGTTGTACACTTCCCCGCGAAGGCCCGACTCCCCCTCCCGGAAGAATTCCAGAACACGCACCGGCTCACCCCCGACCAGATTTCGCACGAAGGCAAGGGCTTCATCCCCACCGGGGTCTTCCGGCGGGGGAGTATCCACCGCATTCAGGCGGACTCGCACCGTTTCCTCCGGTAATCGCACCAGAAGGGTGTCCCCTTCCTGGAATTCCAACACCTCTCCCATTCTCCCGGCCGAATTCACCCAGCGGCGCATCATGCTGCCCTCGCCCGACTGCACGCTCCTGAAGTGCAGGAAAAACATGATGGCCAGGCAGGAAAACAAAAAGCCGATGCCGAATATCACCAAACGCTCCTTCATGATTCGTTATTCCGGTATGAAAGACTCATAATTCATTTCAAGGGTTGATCGTAACTACTCAGGTATCTTAAGCAATGGTCCGCAAGGATGTTCAATTGATAACCTATTAAACTGTAGGAGGGGGTTTATTCCCCGATCTTCCAAACGGCCTCATCGCAATCGGGGGATAAACCCCCTCCTACAGTTCTCTCAATCACCATCCCAGGAAAATGTGGCAGAAATGCAGGCTAAGCTATGGAAACCTGAGTAGTTACGGTTGATCTTCCAAAAAGGAACTTTTTTTCCTTTGACCGAGTCGGATTCAACATGGGTGAACCCTTTATCCCTTCGCTGAAACAGGTGGCAGAGGCGGCCGAAAAGTTGCCCATTCCCGATCTGTGGCCGGAAGATTCCTACCTCATCCCCATCGCCAACAGTCACACCAAACAAGACCTGAACTTTAAAAAACTCGCCTTCCGCAACCTGGAAGATGAAGTGTGTTACCATTGGGTCTACGACGGAAAAGTGACCGTCGAAACGACCACCCCCTGAACGGACTCGAAACCCCGATGAGAATTTTTCAGTTGTTCCTCGTCACCTCGTCCCTGCTCATCGCCGGTTGTGCGACCAGCGAGGAAACCGTGCATACCGATCCGAAAAGCGAACCGTCTCCCCCGGCAGTCAGACCCCAACCCGTCCCCTCGGCGCCTCAACCCAGCCAACCCCAACCGCCGCCCCCGCCCGAACATCGGCCCGTCAGGCCTCCCCCGGCCGCGACAGAAGTTGCTCAAGCCGGGGAAACAATCGCCCCTCCCCAACCCGTGGCCGAGGCTCCGGCCCAGGCTGCGGACGACCAGAGCATTACCATCCTAGGCACCATTCAATACGTGGAATTGGAAGGCGGATTTTTCGGGATCGTTACCGAGGAGGGAGCCAAGTATTTTCCCCAATACCTGGCTCCTGATTTCAAGGTGGACGGGTTGTCCGTGAGAGTAGACGCCACGCTCGAAGAGCAGGTCATCGGCATTCAGATGTGGGGCGTCCCCATAAGGATTCTCAGTATCAGACCCGGCTGATAAATGTGCGCCATTAAGTCTCTTAATTTCAGCAGCAAATCGAAGGATTAAAATTGAGTCAAAAAGTCCCTTGTTTTGGGGTTTTGGCGCGATCCAGCCTGGGATGACCGTTCTCCGGACGGCGGGAATTATTTCATAACCATTTGTATTTCAATGACTAAATGGATTTGATTCCCTTGCGCAGGATTTAGCTGCTGCGGCATGGTTCGTGCATTGGAACCATGCATGAATACGCAGAAATTTACCGAAAAGGCCCTGACTGCTCTCCAGGAGGCCCAGCATTTTGCCCAGACGGCCGGACATCCCGAAGTCGATACCTTGCACCTGCTCAAATCGTTGATAGAGCAGGAGAACGGGATTGTAGAGGATTTGCTGAACCACCTGTCCCTGTCTCCCAATGCCCTCTCCCTGGCCCTGGACCGCGAGCTGGAAAAGCTTCCCAAGACATCCGGAAGCATCGATGCATCCAGGACTTACCTGACCAGGGCCCTCCATCAGGCCCTGGCCGAGGCCGAGCGGGAGGCCGATCGCCTCAAGGACGAGTTCATCAGCGTTGAACACCTCATGTTGGGGTTGCTGGAGGTGGCTCAACCGGCCGCCCTGAGCCGGCTTTTCAGGAGTTTTGCCCTGGACAAGTCGCGTCTGATGAAGGCTCTCGCTGAAATTCGCGGAAACCAGCGGGTGACCTCTCCCCATCCCGAAGCTACCTACAATGTGCTGAAGAAGTACGGCGTCGACCTCGTCGAGTTGGCTCGGGCCAATAAGATGGATCCGGTAATCGGCCGGGATGAGGAAATCCGCCGCGTCATACGGATCCTGTCGCGCAAGACCAAGAACAATCCGGTCCTCATTGGGGAGCCCGGGGTGGGGAAGACCGCCATAGTGGAGGGGTTGGCCCAGCGCATCGTGCGGGGGGATGTCCCGGAAGGGTTGAAGGACCGGATAGTATTTGCCCTCGACATGGGGGCGTTGATCGCCGGGGCAAAGTTCCGGGGCGAATTCGAGGAACGCCTCAAGGCGGTGCTTAAGGAGATCAAGGAGAGCGAAGGGCGCGTTCTGCTCTTCGTCGACGAGCTGCATACCATCGTCGGCGCCGGAAAGGTGGAAGGCGCCATGGATGCGGGAAATCTGCTCAAACCCATGCTGGCCCGTGGCGAGTTGCACTGTATCGGCGCCACGACCTTGGACGAGTACCGCAAGCACGTGGAAAAGGATGCCGCGCTGGAACGCCGCTTCCAAACCATATTGGTCGATCAACCCTCGGTGGAGGAGGCCATTTCCATACTGCGGGGATTGAAGGAGCGGTTCGAGCTGCATCACGGCGTACGCATTCAGGACAACGCTTTGGTCCAGGCCGCCGTGTTGTCCAACCGCTACATCTCCGACCGGTTCCTTCCCGATAAGGCTATCGACCTCATGGACGAAGCCTGTGCCACCATCCGTACCGAAATTGACAGCGTTCCTGCCGAATTGGACGCCCTGCAACGAAAGGTCCTGCAATTGGAAATCGAAGAGGCCGCCCTGAACCAGGAAAAAGACGACGCCAGCAGGCGCCGCCTATCCGACTTGAAACGCGAGTTGGCCAATGCGCGGGAAGCAGCCGGAGATTTGCGGCGGCAATGGGAATCCGAGAAGGAAGGCCTTGGCCGGGTCCAGCGCTTGCGGGAAGAGTTGGAAAAGACCCGCCACGAAATGAAAACTGCCGAACAGGCCTACGACCTGAACCGCGTGGCCGAATTGCGCCATGGGAAAATTCCCCAATTGGAAGCGGAACTGGCCCAACTGGAGTCCGCTTCCACTAAGAAGTCTCAATTGTTCAAGGAGGAAGTATCGGCCGAGGAAATCGCCGAAATCGTGGCCCGTTGGACCGGCGTTCCCATGACCCGACTTTTACAGGGTGAAAAGGAAAAACTGCTCCATTTGGACGATGCCCTGCATAAACGGGTAATCGGGCAGGATGAAGCCGTCACCGCCGTTTCCGAATCCATACTGCGGGCTCATTCCGGCATAAAGGATCCCAGGCGGCCCATAGGTTCGTTCCTCTTTCTCGGCCCGACCGGGGTCGGCAAAACCGAACTGGCCAAAGCCCTCTCCGAGGAGTTGTTCGATTCGGAAGACAACATCGTGCGCATCGACATGTCCGAATACATGGAAAAGCATTCCGTGGCCCGACTGATCGGGGCGCCTCCCGGTTACATCGGCTACGATGAGGGCGGACAGTTGACCGAAGCCGTTCGCAGAAAGCCCTATTCCGTCATCCTCTTCGATGAAATCGAAAAGGCCCATAACGATGTCTTCAACGTTCTCCTGCAGATTCTGGACGACGGCCGCATTACCGACGCCCAGGGGCGAACGGTGGACTTCAAGAACACCGTAATCATCATGACATCCAACCTGGGAAGCCACCGGCTCATGGACGGGGTCCTCGGCGGAGCCATTTCCGAAACTGTCCGGGAATCCATTTTCACCGAACTGCGCGGCTTCTTCCGCCCCGAGTTTCTCAATCGGATCGATGACACCCTCCTCTTCAAGCCCCTCACCCTGGAGGAAATCGAGCAGATCGTGGGATTGCTCCTGGCCGACCTGCAAAAGCGCCTGGACGACCGCGACATAAAACTCATCGTCTCGGACCGGGCCGTCGAGTGGATCGCCGAAAAGGGATTCGACCCGGTCTACGGGGCCCGGCCCTTGAAGCGCTTCCTGCAAAAGCGCCTGGAAACCCTGTTGGCCAAGAAGCTCATCGCCGGTGACTTTGCCGAAGGGGATGAGATCGAGGTGGACCTCTACGGCCGCGACGACCTCGCCGTCCGGAAAGTGAGCCGCCGCGCCGCATAGACTGGGTTCTGGG
This sequence comes from Opitutales bacterium, assembly GCA_964291575.2. Lineage (GTDB taxonomy): Bacteria > Verrucomicrobiota > Verrucomicrobiia > Opitutales > UBA2995 > JAABVD01. The sequence goes on from OZ219851.1 coordinate 1,533,511, forward strand.
TTCTGGGTTCTGGGAGGAAAGGAACCACAGAGCAACTGTGTCACGAAGCAAGGCTTAATTGATGATTTTTCATAAGGAAGTGAAGGTGGATGAGCAACTTTCTCATGGCCGCAACCATAGCGCATTTGTAGGGTTTACCTCTGGCTCTTAATCCTTCCACATATGGTTTAATGACGGGATTATGGATGGCCGCAGTCTGGGCTGCCATGTAGAGGCATTTCCGGACTTTGGCTCGTCCCCCTTCAATCTTGCGTTTGCCTTTGAACCTGCCGGTGTCCCTGTTGTAGGGAGCTATACCAGCGAGGGCGACAATTTGATTGCGCTTGAGCTGTCCCAGTTCACTGAGGTAGGCCAACAGGGTCCAGGCCGTGACCGGGCCGACTCCGGAAACCGATTGAAGCAGGCCGGCTTCTTTGCTGAGCTGGTGATCCTTTTTAACGAGGTCTCGGATTCGATTATCAACAACTTCTATGCGTTTTTCTATGCGTTTGATCATCCACTCAATATCGCCTTTGATATACTTCGGACTGTTTTGGATGCGGTTCTTCTCTCGTGCCAACTGCTCGGTGAGGTGACTTCTTCGATCCAGCCAAGCGGCCAGTTTTTGGCGCCTGGGATCGGGGACAGCGCCTGGTTGCAGGCGTTTCTCCTGGGCAAAACCCAGAATCATCAAGGCATCTATGGGATCAGTCTTGGCTTTGAGACCTTCGCTACGCGCGTAGTTGCGGATGAGCCTGGGATTGACCTGAACCACTGCTACTTGCTTTTGATGAAGGTAATCTATCATAGAGCGTTCGTATCCACCGCTTGCTTCGCAAACCACCAGGGGTTGATCCTGCCGACCGGCGATTTCAACCAAGGCCTTAAAGCCGATGGGGTTATTGCTTAAGCTGCAATGGTGATTTTGGGTTCTCACTTCCAAGTCAGACTTGGAGATGTCGATGGCTATGTAGTGGTATTTTTTATTTTTCATGGCTTATATCGCTCTTGTAGAGGTGAGCTTAACTGCCGTAGCATGGGGCTCAGATAACTGTTTGATATTAAGCCAGGATACTTCGCTGGATCTCCGCTCTGCGATGAACTCAGCGTAAGCGAATTCGGAACTCAGATTGATCTCTTGCGAAGTCCCTGCGAGGTAGTAGCAAATGCTTCGCAGGGTGTTCCTGGCACCTTCACTCATAACCATTGCCACGATCAAAGGCTTTTTCGAGCGCTTTCTCCGACGAGTTTTTTGGGCCCATTCTCGAAAGCGCTCAAAAGCCGGTAAATTCATGGTTGGGAGACCTACAAGAACTCAGAGGAAGGAGAATAAATTATGGTTTTAAGTTGTAGGAGCGGCTTTACGCCGCGATCCCATCCCAGGAAACAGCCCCGGAGCAATCGCGGCGTAAAGCCGCTCCTACAATTCGATCACGATCACAAATACCTCATTTTGAGTCTTTTGTGCCTTTTGTGGTTAATCCCTCTTCATTCCTGATTCGCGTCCGCTTCAGGTGAATGTCCTGCGACTGGGCTTCCCCATCTTGATACATGGTCCATCCCTGCACGATGTTGTTATCATCGACGATGGTCAGGACCAGCGAGTGCATGAACGCGTCCTTGTCCTGATCCAGTTCACTGTCCTTGGACAAGGTGAAGTGGAGCGCTCCATCGCGGGCTCCGGTATAGTCCATGCGCGGTTGGTTGCCTAACATGCAGTAGTGGGTGAGGCGCAGCCCTTTCGGCGTATCGTGGTACATGGTGATCATCTCCATGGGCGTGTCGGCGTTGAACGTCTCCTGGATGACGCTTCCACCTGCAGTCAGGCGGTATTCCACGCGCATCTTCATGGTCTCAGCCGGCTCTCCACCTGAGCCTCCTTCACCCTTTTTCGCTGGCATTTCCCCTTCCCAGATGCCGATCAGGGACTTGAGTTGTTCAAACTCGGCGGAGCTTTTTTCATTTCCTCCTTGTACCCGAGCTTGAGCGCCGGCAAAAGCGCCCAATATAAGCGCAAAAACGAGAAAAAGACGGACCCTCATGATGGTTTTCCTCAGTTGTTTCCTGATCAAGTGTGGTGTCCTGTTAATAATTTTTAATACGCCGGTAACTACTCAGGTACTTTACACAATGGTCCGCAAGAATGTTTTAGTGATTACAAATTACGAAACTGTAGGAGGGGGTTTATCCCCCGATCTTCCACACGGCCTCACTGCAATCGAGGGATAAACCCCCTCCTACAATTCGATCACGATCACAAATACCTCTTTTGAGTCTTTTGTGCCTTTTGTGGTTAATTATAAAAGGACACCGCCCTAGAAGGTGAAGCGGTTGGAAAGGACCCAACCCCGCGGAGGCGACGTGCGGGATTGCGCCAGCAAACCGGTATCGGTCATGCGAACCGGAATGAGGTCGCGATTGTCGGAAAACACATTGCTCAGATTGAGCTGGATGCGCCAGTTGACCTTATTGTCCCAAATACGCTTGCTATAGGCCAAACGGAATCCCCAGTTGGTTTGGGCCGGACCGTAAAAGGGATTTTCAATATCTGGCTTGGGAATGCCTTCCTCGTCCGGGGAAATGGGGAATCCGATAGCCACGCGGGATTGGTAACGCACATTGGTCCCTATGCCCCAACCTCGGAGAGCGCCTTGCCGGAAGTCGTAATTGACCACAGCGTTTGCCCGCCACTTCCGAACTTCAGGTGAAAAGGTGCCTTCCTGGGCCTTGATCACTTCCCAATCGCGAATCACTTCCCGGTACCACCATTCATTATTGGTAGCTGCATTGGGAAAGTTATTGGCGCGCAATTCGGGACGGCGGCCAACTCCTCCCCGCATCAACTGTCCAAACTTGCTGGGGTTGGTAGGGGTGCCGGCGTAGAAGGGACCGATGTGGTTTTCGATCCAGTTCCGCATGGTGGGCGCGATATTGCTGTTGGCCGTTTCCACCTTGGCCACGTTGAAAAGGATCCGCATCCCGCGCACGGGATTGGCCACCAGCTCGATTTCCGAGCCTTTGGTGACTTGGTCAAGGGTATCGGTTTGCCCGGCCGCGTTCTGCTCGATGCCGTCAACTATGCCGGTCCGGGGATCGGTAGTGGTCCGCCAGTTGTTTTCGGTCCAGATAGCGGAGAAGGGGTTGTTTTGGTCGAGGGTCACCACATTGTTTTGGCGGTCGATATCCATGCCGAAAAAGTCCAGGAATTCATCCAACAGAGCTTCCAATTCCGTAGCAGGCATGCGGAGCAACTCCCCGAAGTTGGGAGAATTCTCATTTTCAATAATCTCCGAGAAATCCGCGATGGCCAACTCGGTCAGGGCGTTGTTGATCCACCCCCGCATGGTTGTGGTTTCCGACTGGGCGTAGACCCGATTGACCCCCGGATAACTGGCATTGTTAATTGCCGCCTCAAAGCGGTTGATGCGCAGATTGATCTTGTTATTGAGGAAGGCGAAGTTAAAGCCGATATCCTCGGTCGTGCCCGTGGGCGATGGGAGCTGTACTCCCAGGTGATTTTCGCGGCCCGGGGCGGGCTGGAAATTCTGCGACTCGCTATAGAACAGGCTGGCGCTGTCCATCCATGGGAAGGGATTCCATTCCCTGGGCAGCTTGGCCACCGCGCCCCAACTGAAGATGTCCTCCTTGACAAAGGTGATTTCAGGTTCTTCAAACAGGTATTCACCGTCCCCATTCTGGGCAATGGTCCCCAGGTAATCGTAGGTATTGTTGACGATGCCCAGACTGGAAACCTGCTCCGGCGTTGCCGTGTCGGTCAGAATGGGGGTGTTGGCCAGGGTATTGGTCACCTCGTCCTGGCGCCAGCCCAGGGTGGTTACGATGTTTTCGTTGATCAGGAAACTTTGCAGGATCGCGGCCAGGGAATCATTTACCGTTCCGTTATGCTCGCCGTTGATGGCGGCCAGCCTCCTTTCGAGGTTGTGGGTGACCATTTCCTGTTTGGTCACGTCATAGTAGGTGGTTGGCACGGGAGGTCCGCCGGGATTCCACACTTTTTGGTTATTGACCGGATTAATCTGGAACATGTCCCGGGTGATCCCGGCAGGATCGCTCACCAGGTCGACCGGGGGGCCCAGGTAAACCAGGTAATCGAAATGCCTCGGGTCGGGTCGCGTTCCAAAGGTTTCATTCAGGTTGGCCTCGCGCGGACCGAATTCCCGTTGAGAATAGGAAATGGTGCTGTTATTCCACTCCTGTCTGGAGGCAAGGGTGGTCAATATGCTTCGCCCCAGAATGTCGGACAGCAAATTGTCCCCCAACCAATCGGCCGTATCGAAATCCCAATAACCGGTCCAGCGTACGGACTCACGTTCCGTTTGCAGTTCCGCCATATTTGATTTACCGATCATGAAGGGCCGGCCGAAATTGGGATTGGCCTGTGGCTGAACCGGTACCAACGGATCGTTATTATGATCGAAGGTACCGATGGGAAGGGTGTGGTTAATATCTATCAGCACCCCCATGGTACGGCCGGGGAATCCGTTGAAATTCTGGCGATTGAAAGTTTCTTTGGTAAATGCCAACTCAAACCCCAGTTTGTTTTGAAAGAAATTTTGTTCCAGCGAGGCCTGGAGGGCGTCGAAGTCCCGGTTCTGGAAAGGAGCTGTCCCGGCCAGGAGGTATTCTGAGAAGTCGAACAGGTCCAGGTCATTGAACCCCTCGAAGATACCGGCGTAATCACCGATGTCATAGGCCCCCGCGTTATCGATGCGGCGGAAATTTCGGCCTCCGCGAGGGTTCCGTGGATTGGGCGGTCTATCCGCTGCCGGACGTTCGTAGTCGTACCAAACCTTGTGTTGAAAGCCGGGAGTGCTCCGGTCGTAATCAACCCGGAAGGCGTTGTTGTTGGGAATAACGCCCGGGAATCCGAAGCTGGGATGCGCCGTGTCCCTATCCCAGACCATGCCCAGGGATTGCCCGAAACCTTGATTTTGAAAGGGGTTGGTGAAACCTGTGGTCGGATTGATCTGTTGCCAGACGGCCCGGTATTCCGCAATGGGCCAGCGCATGCTGAAGCGCCAGGGATCGTAGGTCAGGGGTAGATTGGTTTCGGGAGCTCCTATGTAGGCGCCATCTTCGGCCAAAGCGCGGTGGTAACGGCCGATTTCGCGGATGTAGTGGTCGATGGCCTGTAGAGGTCCGACCGGATCGGGATTGTTGGCGCGAATGTGCCCGTTTTCGTAACTGACGCGAACAACAGTGTTTTCAAATGGACGCCAAGTGGCTGTGACGTAATAACGCTCCTGGTCCTGGTAGGCCGGCTTTTGGGAATAATTGCGATTATTCCTGGCCCCGGCGACTCGGACGGCCAATTTGTCTTCCACCAAGACGCGGTTGAAATCGACCCAGGCACGATAGGAAAGCTCCTCCCCTCCATCCTGCACGCGAAATTCAACCCGGTTGATTTCATCGAATACGGCCCGATTCAAACCGACATTCTGCACCCCGGAAGGGGAACCCAGCCCAAAGAGAATGGCATTGGCTCCCCGGTTGATCTCCACACGCCCCGAATTGTAGCTGTCCCAGGGAATACTGGTCAGGAAAAAGTCGCGGGTGTTGTCTGGTGCGCCCAAGCCGCGAATCCGGCTGGCGCCCTGTGGGTTATTCAGAACCGCTCCTGTGAGAACGCGGTCGTCCTGGCGCGCAGCTCCGCCAGAGAAATTTCCACCGAGACCGGCGATCTCGGTAGAGGTGGTAAACAATAACAGGTCGGTCGACTCCGTGGCGGCGATGTCATCGAGAAATTCCGAGGTCAGAACCTGAACCGATGCCCCGATGTCAGACAAGTTGCTCCGCAGACGGGTACCCGCCAGGGTCTGAGTAGCGATGTATCCGGAATCCTCCTCATCCAGAACCACAAACGGAGAAATTTCGTAGATGTCGTCTTCCTCGTCTTCCTGGGCGAAGGTGAAGATCGGCAGGCTCCAACCTCCAAATACCATTAACAGTGCGGCAATGAGCGTTTTTTTCGGTGATAATCTCATAATTTATAGTTGTTCGTTATTGTAGTTTAGAGGGTTAACCCCTGGTCCCGTTTCCAGTTTATAAAATCAAATAATAGCAATAATAGAAGGGTATTTCAGGTTGAAAAGAAGAAAATACGTCAACGTTGCATTGGTTCTGGGTTCTGGGTTCTGGGTTCTGGGTTCTGGGTTCTGGGTTCTGGGTTCTGGGGGGCGCTTCGCGCCAGAGGGGAGAGGAAAGAGGAAAGAGGAAAGAGGAAAGAGGTCAGTGCAGAGTGGTGGGGCGTTTCTTGGCGTGCTTGGCGAGAGTCAATCCCAAATCCTGTTCATCCCGTGAATCCTTGTTCCATTTTCGATCACGATCACGATGATTTTTCCTTCTTCCTTCTTCCTTTAATTCCTAATTCCTAATTCCTAATTCCTAATTCCTAATTGGCGCCGGAGGCGCTTAAATCCTGTCCATCCATGTTTCAATTTCGATCACGATCAAGATCAAGATTTGCCTCTCTTTCCTCTGGAGCGAAGCGACTTCCCTCCCCCAATCTTTGCGTCCTTTGCTTCTTGGCGGCTTTGCGAGAGACTCCTCTTCACGTTCCCCTCCTCAGGCCAGGCTATGGAGACCTGAGTAGTTACGAAAAAACTTTGCGCTTCTTTGCCTGCTTTGCGAGATTCAAAACTGACCACAAATTATGAAACCCAAGCAAAAACGGAACGCGGTGGACCTGTACTTTTTGGATGCTCGATCCAAGCTCATCGATATCGGAGCCTTCATGGACCGCGTCGAGCGGGATGGCCTGACGGATGATTTTCGCTATCGGGCCTTTTTGCAGGCGTTAAAGGCCCTCGATTCGGAGGAAAAGGCCAAAGGGGTTTTACTCAGTTTGAGCGATCCGACCCGAGAAGTCATTCCAGTAGCCACCACCAAAGCGGCCTGCGGCGCCTGGCCTGGCCGGCAATCATGAGATACATCGAACCGCATGCCCATATGGTCAGCCGGGTGACGGATGACTATCAGGCCCTGGTAGTGGCCGGCTGCAAGGCGGTCTGCGAACCAGCCTTTTGGGCCGGTTTCGACCGCAGTTCGGCCATGGGATTTTACGATTATTTTTGTCAGTTGACCGATTATGAGCCCCGGCGCGCCGCGCAATTCGGCCTGCCCCACTATTGCTGGCTTTGTATCAACCCCAAGGAAGCCGAAGACCTCAAACTGGCCGAGGAAGTGATCGCCTTGATCCCGCAGTTTATCCAGCGCGGCAATGTCCTGGGGATAGGGGAAATCGGCCTCAACAAGAACAGTCGCAACGAGCTGGCGGTTCTGGAAAAGCAGGTGAACCTGGCGGCGGAGCTCGACCAGTTGATCTTGGTCCACACTCCGCATCTGGAGGACAAGCTGAAAGGGACCCGTATCATCGTCGATGTAATAAGGAATGAACCCCGCATAGACCCCGGCCGCGTCTTGATCGATCACGTGGAGGAGCACACCGCCAGGATTGCCCTGGATGCCGGTTTCTGGGGTGGGCTGACCCTTTATCCGGAATCCAAATGCACTTCCCCCAGAGCTATCGATATCCTGGAAAAATTTGGGGCGGACCGGTTGTGGATGAACTCCGCCTGCGATTGGGGTGTGAGCGTTCCCCTGGCCGTTCCCTATGCCGCCCAGGAAATGCGCCGCCGCGGTTACGAGGACCAAACCATCGACCAGGTTTTCTTCCTCAATCCCGTCCGTTTCCTCCGCCAATGCCCAAAATTCAACCTCGAATCCTGAGGATTAACCACAGAGGCCACAGAGAACACAGAGGGGGAGAGAATAGGAACCACGGATTTCACGGATTGCCACGGATAGAAAAAAAGGAGGGGGGACATTCCTGCCTGTCACGCCGCTGTGCCCTGCGTAGCATTGCGAAGCATGGTAGACCTTCGGCGAAGGCGGGTCCCCCACCGGCGAAGCCGGTCCAACTGTAGGAGGAGCTTTACGCCCCGATCCCCCTGCGCCGCAGGCGCGCCACTGCCATAATCTGGTTTTTACGCCAAAGGCGTTAAACTCCAAAGCCCAGTGTCGCGAAGCGCACACTGGGTAGAATGGGGAACAAATTACGAACCCCAACGGGGTTCCACAAAAAGCGCCTCTCTCCCCATTCTACAATTCGATCACGATCACGATCATGATCACAATTTACTTCTCTCCACTTTCCTCTCCCTCTTCCCTCTTCCCTCTTCCCTCTTTCCTCTGGAGCGAAGCGACTTCCTCTCCCCCTCTTGGTGTTCTCCGCGTTCTTTGGGAGATTCCTCTCCTCTCAGCAACTCAGCATCTCTTATCATTCCCCCATTCCTAATTCCTAATTCCTAATTCCTAATTGGCGCCGAAGGCGCCTTTTCCCTCTTCCCTCTGGCCTCCCCGCAAGGGAAGCGTACGCCCTGGCCAGAATCTGGACGGTGTGAAGAACCGGGGGAGGGGAGGGGTAACCGGACAGGTGTTTTTCTATCTGGGTCATGCAGCCGATATTCCCCAGAGCCACGACATCGGGACGGGTTGACATCAGGTTCTCCGCCTTTTTTCGCCCGAGTTCATTGGCCACCTCGGGTTTTTCCAGATTGTAGGTTCCGGCGGAACCACAACAGATTTCCCAATCGGGTGGTTCCAGCAGATCCAGATTGGGTATGGCCTTTAAAAGGGAGCGAGGCGCTTCCCGTTCTCCTTGGGCATGGGCCAAATGGCAGGCGTCGTGGTAGACCACCTTCAAGTCTTGAGGAAGTTTTGGAGGGTCGACCGGGCCGATTTCCCCCAAGTATGTGCTGATGTCCATGGTTTTGGCGGCCAAAGTTTCGGCTTTTTTTTGGTCTGCTTCCCCGGCGAAGAGAATGCTGTATTCCTTAATGCCCGACCCGCATCCGGCCGCGTTGGTTATGAGAGCGTCCACGTCCTCGGGAATGGAACGGATCAATTGGCGGGCCGTCTTTCGGGCGTGATCCTCACTGCCGGTATGCAGGGCCAGGGATCCGCAACAGGCTTGATCTCTGGGAATGACGGTTTCTATCCCGTTGGCGCTCAAAACCGCGAGGGTGGCCCGGTTTATTTCCGGCGCCAGGACCTGTTGCACGCAACCGGTGAGCAGTGCGACTCTTCCGCGCCTTTCCCCTTCCGCAGGGAACGTTTCCGGCAGCGCCTCCGGCCGGGGCAAGGATGAAGGGAGCAAATCGATGGCCGGCCGCAATTTTTTTGGCAGGATGCTTCGGAGAGGCCGCACCAGGCCGCCGGCTCTGAAGGCCCATCTGGCCCGGTGGGAATAGGGAAGGGTATGCAACAAAATGCCCCGCAACAACCGGCGCGACCATCGCCTGGGGCGTTCTTTTTCGGCCTTGGCCCGAAAAGCCGTGAGCATGTGACCGTATTCGACCCCCGAGGGACAGGAGGTGATACAGGCGTCGCACCCCAGACAATTGTCGATGGGATCCAGGGCCTCCTCCAATGGAACCGCTCCTTCCAACACTTCCTTGATAATGAATATCCGGCCCCGCGGTGAATTCAATTCCTCCCCCATCTCGACGTAAGTGGGGCAGGTGGGTAGACAGAACCCGCAATGGACACAGGCTTCCACGGCTTGAGTGAGCGCGGCGGCTTTGGGTCCGAGTTGTCCTTTGTCGATGGCGTGGCGCATGGAACCTCAGGCGGGGAGGGGATCCGCTGGTGAAAAGGACGGGAAAATACCCTCGGGATCGAGAGCCTGTTGCAGGCGGTTGACAAAACTCGACCCTGGAAATTCCCCGATAATCGGATGGGAAGAAACCGGCCCTCGCAGTTGTAAACCGGTCAGCTTTTGTGCCTGGAGCAGCCCATCCGGACTATCGATTTCCTCCGGTTCCGGGCAGGCCAAATAGAGCGCCTTGCCGCCATTCCCGAGATGGAATTGCCACGTCTGCTCATCCAGGGACCGGAGGAGACGGAGAGCGGATGCCGGGTGGGTTGCCACCTTGAACAGGCATTGGTGGTTCCCCTGCCAGGAGAAACGTTTGAAATCCCGCCAAATTGCCGATTCCTCCTCCCCGAGGGTCAAATGGAGAGGTTTTCCCACCATGAGACTCCAGGGCTTTCCGGCGCGCCGGCATGGTGGGTTTCTGGTAACCCAACCTCAGCGAAAGCAGGAGGGTGGAATCCAATTCAACCCCCTCCAGATCAAAACCTTTCAACCGGGGCAATAGCCCCACCGCTTCTTCAAGTGAAGACAAGCGGGCTTGCAAGGTCACGTAGCGTTGAGGTTCGGGAAACACCTTGAAGGAAACTTCAGTCAGGATTCCCAATCGACCGATACTCCCGTTAAACAGTTTGGGAAAGTCGAACCCGGCCGCATTTTTCACCACGTTGCCCCCGCCCCTGACATGATTTCCCAGGCCGTCCACAAACCGGATTCCGATTATGAAATCCTTTAAGGGACCGTAACGGTAGGCTCCCGGCCCCGACAACCCGGCTGCGACCGTTCCCCCGATGGAGGCCCCCTGGTCGGCCAAGGGAGGATCAAAGGGCAGATACTGCCCGTTCTTCCCCAGCGCCTCGACCACGGTCTGCAGTCGGGTTCCACTTCTTACCGTGATGGTGTATTCCGAAGGCAAGTACTCCACGATCCCGGAAAGACCCGTCATGTCGATTATCCTACGCGAATCTCCTACTTCCCAGAGAGAGGGCTTCGTCCCCCCTCCCATCACCATCAGGGCCGACCCGGCTCTCACCAGTTCGATGACTTCCTCCAGGTTTGCTGGTTTTGCCGTAGTCCTATCCATCCTGTTCACCTGTCCTGTCGTAGCCTTTAGGCGAAGCGGGATCCATGTTTCAATCGGAAGATATCGCTTCGCTCGATCACGATCAAGATCACGATGATGTACCCTTGATCCATCACTCCATCATTCCTTTCTTCCTTCTTCCTTCTTCCTTCTTCCTTTATCTCCCCCCCTCCCTTTACCATCAGGGCCGACCCGGCTTTAACCAAGTTCGATGACTTCCTCCGGATTGGCTGGTTTTGCCGTAGCCATAAAGACTATTCGCGGGAAATGATGCCGGCTTTTTCCAGCGGATGAGGACCGTGGAAGGACAGGGCGGGCGCTTCTCCTCCGGGAAACATTTTTCCGCGATTGGCGACCTCCTTGGGGTCCAAGGCGAAGCGAACCCGTTTCATGCACTCGATGTCCGTCTCATTGAACATTGCGGGAAGGTAGTTTCTCTTTTCCATCCCGACCCCGTGTTCCCCCGTAATGGATCCCCCCATGGCAACGCACATGCTCAGAATCCTTCCGGCCAGATCCTCGGCCCTTTGCAATGCGCCTTCCTCATTGCCGTCGAACATGATGAGGGGGTGTAAATTTCCGTCCCCGGCATGAAAAACGTTGGCCACCTCGATATTCGCTTCACGGCTGTAGGTCTTTATTTTGGCCAGCGCTTCCCCCAGGCGGGAGCGAGGAACCACCCCGTCCTGGACCAGGTAGTCGGGGGACAGTCGGCCCACGGCGGAAAAGGCGCTCTTCCTGCCTTTCCAGATGGTCATGCGTTCCCGCTCGCTTTGCGCCGTGCGCTGTTCGTAGGCGCCGGTGGATGCTATGAGGGCATCGAGGTGTTTGAAATCCTCCTCCACCGCCTCGGCCTCACCTTCCAGTTCCACGATCAACAGGGCTTCCGCCTCTTGTGGGTAACCGGCCTTCACTGCGGCTTCCGCCGCTTTGACGGCCAATTTATCCATTATCTCGATGGCGCCCGGAAGCAGCCCGGAATCGACCACCGCGGAAACGGCCCTCCCGGCTTTTTCCAGGGAATCGTAAGCGGCCAGCAAGGTGCGGTAACGTTGGGGCTTTGGTGTCAATCGCAGGGTAATTTCCAGAGCCACTCCAAACAATCCTTCGTTGCCGCAGAAAAATCCCGCCGTATCAGGTCCAACCGTTTCGGCCGAGTCGCTTCCCAGTTCGACCAACTCCCCGTCGGCCAGTACGGCCTTTATTCCGAGAACGTGGTTGGCCGTCATACCGTATTTCAAACAGTGCGCCCCCCCGGAGTTGAAGGCCAGATTCCCCCCGATGGTGCAGATCTGCTGGCTGCTGGGATCGGGGGCGTAAAACAATCCATGGGGAGCCGCCGCCTCGCTCACCTTCAGGTTGACCGTTCCCGCTTCCACAATGGCAAAGCGGTTTTCCGGGTCGAGCTTCAGAATGCGATTCAACCGGTTCAGGCCGATGACTACCCCTCCCTGTACCGGCATCGAGCCACCGGAAAGACTGGTGCCGCTTCCCCTCGCCACAAAGGGGGTGTCGTGTCGATGGCAAAGGCGGACGGTCCGAACGACCTCCTCTTGCGTATCGGGTATCACCACGGCCAGCGGCTCGGCCCGGAAGGAAGTCAGCCCATCCGTCTCGTAGGCAATCAATTGGGATTTTCGGGTGAAGATGCGTTCCGGAGGAAACAGCCGTCGTAACTGTTTTATCAATTCCATGGAGTGAGAGACATAAGGGTTAGGGTTAGGATCGGTAGCGCCTGGAAGTGCGGTGGCCGCCTTTGCCTCTGCCGTGTCCATAGCCAGGACCGCCGCCGCGTCCTTGGCCATGACCTCCGCCGCCACGTCTTCCTCGTTTCTCCCAATGCCTGGTAGGGTGACTGCCGCTGCTCCGGCCTCCCCGGGAATCCTCTTCGCGGCGATCGAAGGCAATTTTGATTTTCACGGGCCGCCCGAGCAAATCCTTGCCGTTCAACTGTTTTATTGCCCTCAGGGCGTCCTCCTCCGTTTCCATGGTGACAAAACCGAATCCTCGGGAATTTCCCGTGGAGCGATCCGTAATGAGAATGGCCTCCAGAACGGATCCGGAGTGGGCAAAAAAATCACTCATATCCTGCTGGGTAGCCGCGTAGTTCAGATTCCCGACATAGAGTTTATTTTGCATTTTGAGCCCGGTTTCTATTGCTTCCCCACACTTTGCCCTCGGTTTGAATGCACCTGTTCCGGTCTACGACTTGGGTGACCTCAGCTCTATTTGGGGGATTTCCTATTAACTATCAACGTTTGAGGAAGCGTTTATTTTCCAAAACAATTGGAAACCCCGATCGGCGATTTCGCAACCTTAAACCTACTAATGCGACATCCGTCAAATAAACAACCACAGAGGGGAAAAGGGGTCAAACGCAAAATGTTGAAATCGTCCTCCGGTTTCCTCCCCCCATCCGGATTTTAACATTTTGCGTTTGACCCCTTTTCCTGCAACAATCGCCCATGGATGATTTATAGATAGTAAATTACTAAACTGTAGGAGGGGGTAAAGCAGCTCCTACAATTCGATCACGATCACGATCACGATCAAGATTTTCTTCGCGGCTCTTCGTGTCCTTCGTGGATCCCATTCATCCTTCTTCCTTCAGCCTTCATCCTTTAGAACCCCTCTCCCCCCTCTGTGTCCTCTGGGTTCTCTGTGGTTGAATCATCCCTCAGCCATTGGAGGAGTTCTTCATCGTTTCGGATCAAATGATCGGACCGGTAATCCTCGAAGAGCAGTTTCTGGTAACTGGGCTGGGCAAAACGCACCCCGTGGAATAGAATCCGGGCCGATTGTCCTGGGGCCCTGACCAGCCTCCCCAGGGCTTGATTTATCTTTTGCATGCCCGGAATCTGGTAGACTTCCTCAAACGCGGCGTTCCGGCCCTTGTCCCTTTGGTCCCGCATGCGTTTATTCTGTAAGGCATTAACCTTGGGCAGGGCCGGTCCCACCACTATGGCCAGATCGACCAATCCGCCCAGATGGTCGATGCCTTCGGCAAATCCACTGCCCAGAATCAAGAACAAGAGGTCCTTCTCCAGCATGGCCTCCTCGATGAAGGCGATTTGCTCGGCCGGGCCGCCTCCCCGGTTTTGCAAGGCGGTGCGGATTTCGGGGCAGGCGCCGCTCAATTCCCGCCTGACGTCTTCGGCGTAGCGGTAGGAGGGGAAAAAGCTGATGACGGGCTTTTCGCTGCTCTGAACGGAATCAGCCAGGGTTTCCGCCGTAGTGACCAGGTATTTGCCCCTGGCTTTATACCGGGTATTGACCCGGATGTCCACGGCGCATCGATAGGCTTTCCGGCGCCAGGGCGAATGGGCCTCCACCCATTCCGGAGCCGGGTTACGGCTCCATAAACCGGTTTGCTTCAAATAATGCGGAAGGGGTTCCAGAGTGGCCGACATGAGCACCGTTTGCCAAGTTTGATCGATGACCTCCCCGATTTCGTGCGATGCGTCGAGGCAACTCAGGCGGAGGCTCCCCTTTTGCGGACACCAAACCAGCTTTTCCAGATGGTCGTTTGCGAAGAAGGAAGCGGTCTCGGCCAATTCCCAAAGCGAGTTTAGCGATGCTTCATCTAGAAAATCCGAGGCTATGGGGTAGTTGCGAACCGCTCTTTCCAGGGTCTCGGAACAATCCCGGCATTCCAGAACTTGCAGGTCGTCCAGTTCATCGGAGGGGACCAATTTTGCCAGCAGGTCCGACCAGCCTTCCAGCGCGCTGCGAATGGCCGGGTGGGAGTTGGCCATGAGCAGTTCGGACAGCAGGATTTCCACCACACCTCCATCGATCCGGAAAGAAAAGACATCCGCTACCCGACTGGCCAGATTGTGGGCTTCATCGATGATGAGAAGTGATTCGCCCAACTCGAATCCGGGTTGATCGTGAAAGAGAGCGCGATTCCGGGGGGAGAAGATGTAATTCAGGTCACCCACCCAGATATCGGCATAAGGCAGAGTGGCCCGCATGATTTCGTAGGGACAGACCGATTCCTGCTCTCCCATCTCAAGCAGTAATTCCGGTTGCCGCGTAGGTTCCGCCAGGAAAATTTGAGGGGACAACCGACAGCTTTTCCACCGGTCCCCTTCCTCAAGCGTTGGTCATCCTGTTGGCAGCGACAGCGGGGGAAACGGCAAAGCTCCTCTTTCTTGCGAACCTGAAGGGCGGTCAGTTCGGTGATTTCCCCCAAAATGCCCTTCAATTGCTTCATGACCTGTATCTGCCCGCTGGTCTTGCTGGTAAGGTAGATGACGCGGTTGCATCGGCCCCGTATGAGCTGGTTCAGAGAGTATTCCAGGACCGCGCCCGTCTTCCCAAAACCGGGGGGAGCTTGAAAACACAGGACTGAACTCTTTTTCGCTGCCGCTGCCAGGGTTTCCTGCACTTCTTCCTGACCGGCCCTCAATTGCTTGAAGGCTTTCACATGGGGAAGACCATGGACGTGCTTCCGCCGTCTTCGCCGGTCCTCCAGGAAGTTGCAGATGTCATCCACTTGCGCCTGGAAGATTTCCAGGCATACCGAATCGTCCGCAACGTACTGCCGGATATCGTCGTCGATGTTGATGAAGAGCAGTTCTCCTTGGATGGGAGAGGTTTCCGGACCCCGTTCTCTCAGAATGGCCAGATAGGCGCCCAATTGGACAAAGTAGGGATGGAAGTTGTCCATGAGGTCTTCGCGGTCGGCCGGAAGGGGGAAAACGGTGGTTTTTATTTCCCGAATCAGTTGATAGCCCGCCTTTTCTATCCATTGGTCGATCCTGCCCTGGATATGGAAAGCCCATTCTCGATGCACCCAATTTCCCTCGATGCGGACCTCATATTGTCCGGATTCACCGGATTCCCGCGATGCCTGTTCTTGTTCCCGGTGCCACTTTATCCCGAGCTGTGCCCGCCAGGCGCCTTGCCGCCCTCGCTTCAATTGACGTGGACCGGTCCGGAAATCGGCCAGCTCGCTTGCGCTCAACCGGATGGTTCGGTTTTCATAATCTACCTTCACGGATTCAGCCAGGTTTTATCAGCTTGGCGCCTCGGAAATAGCTTGAGCCTATCTCGGAATCCGGAGTTTGAAACATTATTTCGAGTAGGAGCGGCTTTACGCCGCGATCCCACCGAACAGCTTCGAAGCAATCGCGGCGTAAAGCCGTTCCTACAACTGGAATCCATTACGCCGGCAAATTGTTCACACAAACGGTAGACATTTTAGAGGAATGTATTGGCCTTTGAGATATCTGAATTCTTGGAGATCGCCCTCCAAATATCACAACATCCTGTCCATCCTGTTCATCCATGTTTAAATTGGAAGATGTCGCTTCGCGGTAACGATCACGATGATGTGCCCTTAATCCAACACTCCATCACTCCTTTCTTCCTTTATCTCCCTCCTCTGTCCTCCCTGTCACGCCGGAGCCTTGGCGAAGGAGGATGGGTCCTCTGTGGTGAATTATTTTAGGGACATGAAATTACGCCAGAATGTCGGTGTGATGGGCGATGTAATGTTTTAGCTTTACGATCCAGGCCTTCACTTGTTTCGGATCCAGGGTTTGATCCTGCACGGGGAGGTTGACCAGGGATTTCGCTTCCCTTCGGCCCGGGTCGGATAATTGATTCAACCACTCCTGCAGAATGGGGTAGCCTTCTCCCCGGGCAAAAAGATAGAGGGATTTGAAGAAGACAATGTCGGGTTGCAGTCCCCTTTCCCAGGCGTCCAGGGCGGTTTCAAACAGCTCATAAATGGCCTCTGCCGGAACTTCCCTGGGAAGGTTGCGGTGCAGAATCAAGGCGAATTCACTGGCCCTGGCCAGGGCTGGATAGGAAGTCCCCAGCACGGTTCGCTTTCTCAGGATTCTCGCTTCCCGCACAAAGCTGAAGTCGCTTCCGGGCTTGTGATCGACCAACAGTTCAACCTGGTCGAAAATATCCGGCAGGGAGAAGCTGCGCTTTGCCCCCGGCCGGCGCATCAGCAACGGCACCAGACCTCGCTCCCCGGCCAACAAGTAGAGCCGCTCAAATTTCTCCCCGCTCGGTTCGCGTTTGAGGATTATGCCCGAAACCTGAACTGCCGAAAAAGGGGTCAAACGCAAAATGTTAAAATCCTCCTCTAGTTCTCCTGAATGGCTGAAGCGAAACAATCAGATTTTAACATTTTGCGTTTGACCCCTTTTTCTGGGGTTTTCGATTTGCACTGGTTCCGGGGTCTCCTCTGCCCGGTAAGGCGGGACCACCGCTCCACCCGAAATAATGAGTTTCATCCCTTCCCCGATGCTCATTTCCAACTCCTCGATGTCGTCCTTTGGCAGCATGAGCAAAAATCCGCTGGTTGGATTGGGCGTGGTGGGGAGGAAGATATTTCTCAAATCCTCCTCGCTGCGTTGCTGCAGTTCTCCCTGGGTATCGCTGGTCAGAAACCCGATGGCCCAAATCCCCTTGCGCGGGTACTGCACCAGCACCGTCTTCTTGAAAACGGCCTTTTGCTGGGTGGAAAACGTATCGATGATCTGTTTGACGGTTTTGTAGATCGTCTTGATAAAGGGAACCCTGGTCAGGATCCTTTCCGTTATTGCCAGTATCCACCGGCCCACGAAATAGCGGGACAAGTAACCCAGCAGGGTTATGATGGTAAACACGATGAGAGTGGCCAGAAGGTTCCACACCATGCGAAGGTTCTGGTCTTCCAGCCAAACCTCGGGAAGGAAATAAAGCAGGATTTTGCTGAATCGCCCCCCCACGTTGTCCACCAGCCAGGCCAGGGCAAAGATGGAAACGCCCAACGGGGCCAATATCAGGAGCCCGGTGATGAAGGCGTTGCGCAGGGACCGGAATACTGTGAATTTCTCAGGCATCGGGATTGTAGGTAAACAAGGGGATTTTGCCGTTTTTTGCCAGAGAAGACAGACAAATTTGCTCCCGGTTTCTCATTTCCCGCCTCTCTTCCTCCTTCCCGTCCTTGTATCCGGCCAAATGCAGGTATCCATGGATGAGGTAGAGGGTGAGTTCATTCTCGAAAGCGCCGGGGTGGCTGCGAGCGTATTCCCAGGCCGCATCGATGGAAACGCAGATCTCCCCCGCCATGCCCTCTCCGGAATCCCCGGGAAATGTGATCACATCGGTCGGTGTCGGATCACCCATGAAATCGGCGTGCAACCGGGTGTGCCGGTCGCCCCGAAGAAAAGCCAGGGAGAGTTCTCCATCCTTCACCTGAGTCAATCCGGCGGCATCCAGGAAGTGAAACATCTCTTGGACTTCCCGCTTATCGAACTCAAGCCCTTTGCAAGGACTGAATATCTGAACCCTTCTCTTTTTTCCTTTCCCCATGTCGGGCTTCTGCCACGGCCTTGTCTTTGTCCGGGTATTCGATGCGGCTGTGCAAGGTATTTATCAAAGTAAAGGAAAAGGCATTGGTGAGCTTTTTGATTTCTTCGAATGTCAGCGGACATTCGCTCAACTGATCATCGGCGATTCTTGCCTCGAAAATGGTGTCGATGAGATCGGAGATGCTGTGGGGAGTGATTTTCTTCAAAGACCGGCTGGCGGCTTCCACCGCATCGGCAAAGAAGATGACCGCGCTTTCCTTGAATTGAGGTTTTGGCCCGTCATATCGATAAGTGGATTCCTCCACCCTGGGAACTTCCCGGCCGGGGTTTTTGCGGCCCTTCAACGCTTCCACGTAAAAAAAAGTGATCAACGATGTGCCATGATGCTGCTTGATCACATCGATGATGACCTTGGGAAGCTTGTTGCGCACGGCCAGGTTTACCCCTTCCTTTACGTGACTCTTGATGATGAGGGCGGCCATGGAGGGATTATGCAACAGAAGCGGGTTTTCCCCATCCCTCTGGTTTTCGACGAAATACTCCGGTTTTACGAGTTTGCCGATATCGTGGTACAAGGAGCAGACACGGCATACCAGTGGTTTGGCGCCGATGGCGGCGGCGCCGTTTTCGGCCAGGTTGGCCACCATGAGCGAGTGGTGGTAACTGCCGGGCGCTTCCAGTTGCAGTCGCCTCAGCAAGCGATGGTTGTAATCGGTAAGTTCGAGCAGGGTAATGTTGGTGGTCAGTTTGAAAAGCCCTTCGAAAAAGGGCAGTACCCCTATGACCAGAATCCCCGTCCCCAAACCGACTCCGAGGGCAGCGAGCATTTCCTTTCCAATGAGAACCAGGTTTACTTCGTTGATCAAACCCAGTATGAGCCCGCCCAGGGCGAGGGTCCCGCCGCCCAACAGGCTGGCCCGCATTATGTGACCGCGGTTCCTTACATTGTTGCAGCCGAGCACCGCCACCAGGCAGGCCAGAAAGGTTGCCGCCATGAATTCAAACGACTCTCCAAGCATGAGGGAGGTGATAAAGCACACTATGGAGGAAACAAAAATAGCGGCCCTCTGGTTTATCAGAAGGGCAATGATGATGGGCCCCAGATAAAACGGAATCATGTAGCGCAGCAGGACGTAGAGATTCGGGATATTGTCGGATAAAAACGGAATCAATCGCGCTATGGCGATGTTGAGCAGGATCACCAGAAAAAGAAGGCTTCCCTGTCGGTTGTCCCTCAATTTCGACCATCCGGCCATGCTCAGGTAAGCCACCACACCGAGGCACAGCAGCAGGGTGATAAGGGCCTTTTCCCAAAAACTCTTACCCAGGGATAATGTATAGGCAAAATCCTGCTGGCGCATGAAATCCTGATAGGCCAGCAGCATTTCATACTTGTGGGCCAGGACGGTTTCCCCCGGTTCGATGATGGTCTCGCCTGCCATGACATTCACCACAACCGGTTCGGCTCTGTCCTCGATCTCCCTGCGCTTGGTTTCGTGCAACTCCGGGTCGTACTCCAGATTGGGTTGCAGGGCTTGGCTCATTATGCGCGAAAGGGCGATGTTCAGGTCCTGGGCGATATCAAAATAGGTAAAGTCCCGCTTCAAAGCGCTGAAGGCCATTTCCTGGCTCTGGATGTCCAGTCGCCGCGGTTGTCCGCTTTCCTTTTGAACGTAGATGAAATTGAGGCTTTCCAGGTCCCGTCCCAACATGTCGACGTCGGGATTGTAAATCCCTCCGCTCAAAATGCTGCGCACCGAAACCAGGGCCTGGTCCATCAGGCTTCCCCTGTCCTCTGCCTCCGTGCGGGTCAGAAGCACCATCACGTCTTCCACGTTGAGACGCAGCGGGGTGTTTTCTTCAAAATCCAGGGCAAATTTCTCCACGCGTTCGAAGAGAGGCCCTTCCTCGAATCCTTCCACCTCGACCTCGAGGTCGCTCAGCCCCTCGACCAGATCCCGTATGTGGTCCCGAAACGATTCAAATGCCGTCATGTCCATACGGTAAACCGGTGGGATCTTCTGTTTTTCCAATTCGACCTTACGGCGGGTCTGCAACTCACTGGAATAGGAAAAGTCGGTCTCCGCCACTACCCGCAACCGGGACACCTCGTTGGGCAAGACCTGGATGCCGGCCGGGGTCACCCCTGTAAAGGCCAGCAATATGGTCAAAATGACCCAGACCGAAAGAATCAGGGCGGTCACTATCGGACTCGAGGCCAGAAACGTTCTGGTCCAGGTCTGACGTGGAGCCTTGCGCTTCCGCCGCGACGGGGAAGGCCTGTCGGTGATCTGTTTCCTTCTGGATAAAAGTTTCACTGGGTTGCCGGGTAGGGGCCAATCAGCGGAAGCGGCCCCCCGATCGAAAGTGGTCGTAGGCCTCTATGATCTTCTCTACCAGAGGATGACGCACTACGTCAAAGCTTTCAAAATAAAACAGTTCTAAATCCGGAATGTGGGCCAGCGCCTGGGTAACTTCCTTCAACCCCGATTGTTTGTTCCGGGGCAGATCGATCTGGGTGATGTCTCCGGTCACCACCATCCGGCTGTCGTCGCCCAGGCGGGTCAGGAACATCATCATTTGTTCCGGAGAGGTGTTTTGAGCCTCATCCAGCACGACGAAGGCCCCGGTCAGGGTGCGTCCGCGCATGTAGGCCAGAGGTGCGATCTCTATGATCCCCTTGTCCATGAACCGCCTGGTGTTTTCCTTCCCCAGCATATCGTGCATGGCGTCGTAAAGGGGCCGCAGGTAGGGTGTAATTTTTTCCGTCAAATCCCCGGGTAGAAATCCCAGCGCTTCCCCCGCTTCCACCGCAGGACGGGTCAGAATGATCGTTTCTATCGACCCTTTCAACAGGGCGTCAATGGCTGCCGCCATGGCCAGATAGGTTTTCCCGGTCCCGGCCGGACCAATCCCAAATACCACTTCCTTTTGGAATATGGCTTCCAGGTAGCGTTTTTGATTCAGCGTCTTGGGGATGATCTTGCGCTTGGGAAACTCCAGGATGAGCGGATTTTCCATGAGGTCCGACAAAGCCTCGGATTGCCCCTTTACGACCTGTCGCAAGAGGGCGAAGAAGTCCGACTTCCGCACCATCAAACCCTGAGACCTGGCTTTTTCCAGCAACTGGAAAAACCGCTCGGCCTGGCCGACCCGCTCTTCGCTTCCGGAGATTTGAATCCAATCATCCCGGGACACCAACTCGACCCCGAGCCGCTTCTCCGCTTCCCTGAGATGCTCGATATTTCCGCAATACAGTTGGCTGGTTATGCGGGGTGTTTGAAAATGAAGGATGGTTTCCGGCATGGCGGCGGAGCAGGTTTGCCGTCTCTTAAGCTAATCACCACAGAGAACCCAGAGGACACAGATGGGTGAAAGCGCCAAAGGCTCTATCGTGATCATGATCGTGATCGAAATTGAAACAAGGATGAACAGGATGAACAAAATGTTATAGAAAATGGAGGGCGCCCACCAAGAATTCAAGTATCTCAAAGGCCAATTCATTCCTCAAAAATGTTTGCCGTTTGTTTGAACGAATCAATGAGACATGATACTACTCGTGGCCCCGATATAGTTCCTCGGCTGCTCCCCGGAGCCGTTCCCACATGCGTTCCAGGGAGGTGGGAAGCACCCGCGTTTGGCCGATAACCGGCATGAAGTTCGTATCGCCTTTCCAGCGCGGGACGATGTGAGCGTGCAAGTGCCCCGGTATGCCGGCCCCGGCCGAAGCGCCCAGATTCATGCCCACGTTGAACCCGGTCGGGGTGAGGGCGTGGTTCAGAATCGCCTTTCCCTTGATGATCAACTCCAGAAATTCTGCCTTTTCCTCTGTCGTCAGGTCGCCCAGATCCTCCACCTCCCGATAGGGCAGCACCAACAGGTGTCCGGCATTGTAAGGGTAGCGGTTCAATAGCAAAAAACAGGTCTTCCCGCGAAACACAATGAGGGATTCCCGGTCATCTTTTTTTTCAGGCAATCCCACAAACGGATTTTTTCCCTTAATGGCTTCCGGAGTTTCGATGTATTCCATGCGCCAGTAGGAATGCAGGTGTTCAAATGGATTCGGCATGCCAGATGATCCAAACGTACTTTCTTCTGAAGTGCAAGGCGCGTTAAAAGGGGTCAGTTCTTAATTCTTGTACTCCCATCTGCATTATCTGGCTGACACAGAGGATAAGAGAGGGACAAAGGATTTAATCGTTATCGTGATGGTGATCGAAATTGGAACATGGATGTACAGGATGAACAGGATTTGAGATTGACTCTCGCCAAGCACGCAAAGTTCGCTAAGAGCATCCAGGAAAAAACCACAGAGGGATAGTCGCCGGGGGAGCCAGTGTTCAGTGGTCAGTATTCAGAGTTCAGTGGCGAAGGCTAAGGCATGTCAGGGAACAAATTGAAAATGTTTTGAGCCTTTTGTGGTTTCCTCTTCTTCTTGGCGTTGCTTTGCGATCTTTGCGAGAGGTAATTCTTCAGGGATTTCCCACCCTTTTTTCCTATGCCCTTTGCCTGGGCGCGGGTTTTGGAGCCTTTATCATCTGGGACCAATGGCATTGGTGGAGCAATAGGGAGGATTATTCCTTTGGTTTCCTCGTCCCTCTCTTTGTGCTGGCAGTTCTTTGGGATCGATGGCCGCGGTTGCGCCGGCTCTTGGGCGCCCAAGCGGAAG
This sequence comes from Opitutales bacterium, assembly GCA_964291575.2. GTDB lineage: Bacteria > Verrucomicrobiota > Verrucomicrobiia > Opitutales > UBA2995 > JAABVD01. Next base: position 1,556,232 of record OZ219851.1, read on the forward strand.
CGGCTCCCGCAAGGCCGTCCCAAACAAATCCGCAATCAACCGCAAAAACCGGAAATAACGAGGTTCGCCTCACCTTTGGCTGGTTGACGGAAAAACGTTACGGCATTGCCAAGTGGTTTATCCCAACCGGATTTTTCACCGGATTGGTTCTCGGATTGTTCATCTTCGGGTTGGGCGTTCTTTACCGCGCCGGGTCCGGGCCTTCCTATCCCGGTTCCCTCCTTATCGCCTTTGGGGGAGGAGTGTCCGTTTTTGCCCTCCTCTTCATATGCCTTCCCCATTCGACCTCTGACTGGCAGAAGCGGGTTGGAGGCAATCTCGGCCCCTCCCAGGCCATGAACCGGAGGTTGACCGCGACCCTGCTCTTCTGGTTTCCCTGCTTTATTTGGATCATTTCCGCTCCCTTGGTCCCATTCATTGAAAATCGTTTGAGTCTCTTCCTTCTGGACAAGGTTGTGATAGTGGTTTTTTTCCTCCTCGAAATGAGCGGCTACGCTCTGGCGCAAGAGGGAAACACTTTGATTATGCCCTCGGGCAAGGTTGGAGTAGAGGATGCATGCTCCGGAATCCGGTCCCTCATGGGTTGCCTGTTCGCGGGATCGTTTTTTGGGGCCATGTTTTTTCGCAATCTCGGCAAAAAACTGCTTTTGCTGGTTTTCGGGTTGGGCTTTGCCTTCACCGCCAATCTCGTCCGCAGCATCTTTCTCACCGCCTGGGCCTACTCCAGAGGACCCGATGCCATCGGCGGTTTCCTGCATGATGCTGCCGGATATTTCGTTTTGGGAATGACCAGCCTCATGCTATTGGCCCTCATCCCCATCCTTAACCTTAAGTTCAACGCAGTGAATAATGAATAGTGATCCTCATCTATTCTTAAATCGTGATCGTGATCGTGATCTTGATCTTGATCTCTCCACTCTTCACTCTCCACTGCCCGCCAGCGGCGCCCCGTCGACTCTCACAACCTGCCCGCATTGGCTCGACCGGTAGCAGGCTTCCACCAAAGCGATAGTCTTCAGATAGTCTTCCCCCGTGCTCTCGAAGGGCGTCCCTTTGAGGATACTATCCACGAAGTGGCGTTGCAGGCGGTGGACGCAATCTCCCGCGAAGCCCTTCTGTCGATGCGGGTAGTCGATCGACTCCGTTGGCTGGCCCAGAAGCTTCCGCACAAGCCGACCGTCCTCGGCCAGTTCCATATGACCTTTGCTCCCATCGATGCGAACGGTTCCAAATGTATACCGCGGGTCTCGACAATCCGTTTCGTTGTAGCGGCTCGCGTCCAGAATGGCGGTGGCGCCATTTTCGAATCCCGCCATGATCTGGCCGGAATCCTCCCCCTGTATGCCGGGGTTTCGCTTCTGCAAGCGGGCATAGACCGTGGAGACTTCACCCCCGAGAAACCGAAAGGTGTCCAGGAAATGTACCCCGGTTTCGTATACCAGTAGACGCGGGTAGTCGCGGAAGAAAGGTTGCCGGGCCAGGTAGGCGTCCTCCTGCCAACCATCTCCCATGCGCATGCGCACCGAAATGGAATGGAGTTGACCCAGAATTCCCCTGTCGAGTTGGCGTTTAATTTCCCGATACCACGGTTGCCACCGCCAGTTTTCGTGCACCATGAAACGTATGCCGGCATCTTTGGCCAGGTCCACTATTTGCCGACTCTCTTCCAAGGTTGGAGCCAGTGGCTTCTGACTAATGACGTTTATCCCTTTGCTGGCCGCCAGTTGCGCCACTTCCAGATGCGTTTCCGGCGGGGTGATGATGTCGATGAAGTCCGGCTTGGTCTCGTCTAAAAGTTTTTCGAGGTCTGCCCAGGGGCTTACTTTCTCAATCCCGTACCGCTCGGCAATCAGGGCGGCTTTATCCACGCTGCGATTACAGATCGCGACAACAGCAACTTCCGGAATTCTTTTCCAGGCTTCGTATTGGAAGTGGCTGAAGTAACCGGCTCCCACACCTATTCCCCTTAATATGCTCACAATACAACCTCTTCGATTTTCTCCTTAGAATCGCAGGAAGTAGAAATGCACCGACCATCGACATAAAGGAAAAAGATAGGAGGAGAAGGGAATAAACCACAGAGGCCACAGAGGACACAGAGATTTTTAAAAAATAGAAGAAAAATAACCACGGATTACACGGATGAGTCCGGATTTCATGTTAAACAACGCTTCGCTTGATGCCTGCGTAAAAAGGATGGAACTATGCCCCAACAGGAAATAAGAGAGATAGCCACAATACGCACAAAAACACACAATTCCTTAACCGTGGAAATCCGTGCCCATCCGTGGTCAATTCCTCAGAGATTTTCGATCTAGATCACGGTCACGATCACGATTAATCCCAGCACTTTCAGCCTTCAGCCTTTAACCTTCAGCCTTTTTTACCTCTGTGCTCTCTGGTTATGCCGGCTCTGGCCGGTTCTCTAGCTCATTGTAAAGTATGATCCATGTTAATTGACCGTTCAACATGTAGTGACGCCTCGGCGTGTGGCGGTGACAAAGCACGCGAAACGAAGCGGTCTGCCCTTGTGGCAGGCGAAGGGGGATGGAATCCCCCTGATCGCAAAGGTGCGAGCCTTAGCGCAAGCGAACATGATTCGGCCTCGTTACACGATAACCCCCAGCGGCCAACCTCCCGGATATGGCGAAGTCTGCAACCCTCGATCAAGCAACGGTCAAGAGCAGTCGAGGGGCTGGGCGGGGTGACTGATGAAAGCGCGCACCGAAAGAGAACCAGAGCTAACCGGGAAGCCTCCCCGGAGTCGTGCCGCCCACGGTCGGGCGGTGGACAACGAAACATGGGAAAGCATAACCATGTCATCGCCCGGAGCGAGGTCTCAGAGGGGTCCATAGTAGCAAGGAAGCGGGTGAAAGCCCGTGGAGCAAAGGGACCCTACTGTAAACACGCTGCTATCAAAAGGAAGGAGTCCGCTTGAGAGTAAAACTCTCCTCTACGGTAAAGCTGAACCCCGGGCCAGGGCTAAAGCCCGTGGCCGGGGAGTCAGCCAACTACTCATTCCTCTGCGATGGAAGCTCTACCGAAAGGCGAAGAACGAGAGGAAATTTCGCTTTTCCGCCCTATCTGACCGCATGGAAGGGTGTAAAATCACAGCGAAATGAACCTGACTTCGATAGCCTAACGGTGAAGTTTGCAGGAGAGCCGTCAACTGGAAATCTGTATACTCGGTTCGATGAGGGACGAGGCGGGCTGGCCTTTAGGCTGGCCCCCTCGTCTACTCTATTGGTTTATTCCTTTCTCCATCCTTGGTCGAGCCTTCTTGGAGGCCGTTCAGAAGGCGACCGCTCGCACGGGCCCGCCGTCGCCATTTTCCAGCTTGAGGGGCAGGGCCATGAACCTGCAGCGAGTTCCGAGCCGGTCGAGGTTGCAGAGCCCTTCCACGATGGTGATGCGGGCCCCAAGTAAAATTAAATGGATTTTACTTACCTCGGCCAAATTATTTACGTCGGCCACTGAAGGCGGCTCCACTCCCAATAGTTTCACCTCTTTGTCTACGCACCACCTGGCCAATTCCTCACTGACTCGGGGGAGACCGTCCCGGTACACCGTTGGATCGGAAACATGCCGGCTCCAACCGGTATCCAGCAACAGGCAACCACCGGGTTCGAAACTTTCCGCGACCGCCCCCAGGTCCGCCGTGGTGAGGAGTTGCTTCGGCTCGACGTTGTCAATGTGGGCGATCCAAGCCGGTCCGTGGAACAGCTCCAAGGGCATGATGTCGATGGTTTCCCGGGAGGCCCCAAAGTGAACCGGAGCGTCGGCATGGGTGCAGGCATGGGAGTACAGGGTCCAGTCGGATGCATTCCATCCGTCCTTCTCCAGAGTATGGGTCGAGGAAACGCTTATGCCGTGCATTCCAGGTCCAATGGGAAGACTGAGGTCGATCAGGTTTTCCATGTGATAATGCGGTTAGTTGAACAATCCCCATATTCTCACGCTTAGCCGCAATGACCGCCAAGGTTTTCTTTTTGGCAAACCACAGAGGACACAGAGGACACAGAGATTTAGAAAAAAGAATGTAACTACTCAGGTCTCCATAACTTGGCCTGCAATTCTACCAAATTGTCATGGGATGGTGATGGAGGAAGGAGGATAAGGAATGATGGATTAATGGAGTATTGGAATGATGGAATGTGGCGAAATCAGGAATTAACCACAGGTTACACGGATGGGCGCGAGGTAATTCATCGTGATTGTGATCATGATCCCGATCGAAAAATCAACGACTTGGAGAACTGTAGGAGGGGGTTTATCCCCGATCTTCCAAACGGCCTCACTGCAATCGGGGGATAAACCCCCTCCTACAGTTTCCTAATTTGTTATCACTAAAACATCCTTGCGGACCATTGTTTAAACTACCTGAGTAGTTACAAAAGAATAATGTATTTTCGCGCCCTTGGAGCTCTTCTTGCGCATTTTGAGCCTTTTGTGGTTTCCTCTCCTTCTTGGCGATCTTTGCGAGAGGCAAAATCCAGTGGTAAGTGACGAGTGGTGAGTTGCCAGGAATTCAGCCTTTAGCCTTCAACCTTCAGCCTTTTGCCCCCCCTTTGTGCCTTAAATCACGTATGATTCAGGACCTCCTCCACCGTGGTAATTCCCTGTTCCAGGGACTCCAATCCGGCCACGCGCAGAGGCGCCATACCTTTCCGGAGAGCCATGCCTTTGATTTCCATGGAGGCCGTGCTCTTCATGGTCAATTCGCGCAGTTCGTCATCCAACACCATCATTTCGAACAACCCCTTGCGTCCCCTGTATCCGAGCTGATGGCAATCCTCACAACCGGCGGCCCGGTAGAAGGTGGGAAATTTCCGCGTGTTCCCGTTCCCGTAGAGCCGTTCCAGAAGAGCCTTGTCGGGCTGATAAGCCTCCTTGCAGTTGGGGCAAAGGATCCGGATCAGCCGCTGGGCCAAAACAGCTTCCAGGGACGAGGTGATCATGTAGGGTTCCATTCCCATGTCCACCAGGCGGGTGATAGCTGAGGGAGCATCGTTGGTGTGCAGGGTTGTCAGCACCAGGTGACCCGTCTGGGCCGCTTGTACCGCGATGCGCGCCGTTTCCAGATCCCGTATCTCCCCCACCATCAATATATCCGGGTCCTGCCGAAGAAAGGACCGCAAGGCGTGGGCGAAGGTCAAACCGATGGAAGGTCGAACCGCCAACTGCATGATTCCATCGATTTCGTACTCCACCGGATCCTCCGCTGTCAGGATCTTTACTTCATCCCCATTGAGGATTTTCAGACAACTGTAGAGCGTGGTCGTCTTTCCGCTTCCGGTTGGCCCGGTGACGATAAAAACGCCGTTGGGCCGTCTGATGACCTTCCTCGTCGCTTGGTAGACGGTATCCGGCATGCCCAGTTGAGCCAAATCCAGGTTGACCACCGTCTTGTCCAGAACCCGCAGCACTACACTTTCCCCGAATTGTGTCGGCAAGGTGGATACCCGTAAATCGATCGGTCTGGCATCCAGTGTCATGCGTATGCGTCCATCTTGCGGCACCCTGCGCTCCGCTATATTCAGATTGGCCAGGACTTTCACCCTGGATATGACCGGAAGGGCCAGATTTACCGGCGAAGGGGACATCTCGTAGAGCGATCCATCCACCCGGTAGCGAATCTGAAAGACTTCCTCAAATGGTTCAAAGTGAATATCCGAGGCCTGATCCCGGATGGCTTGCTCCAACACCAGGTTGACAAACCGAATGACCGGCGCCTCCTCTGCAATCGCCTCCAGGTCACGATCCGACAAGTCCCCCTCCGCTCCGGCAACCAGCTTGAGCGCATCCATGGCGTCTTCCACCGAGGCGGTCTCCACTCCATAGACCGATTCGATCAGGCTTTTCACTCGCTCCGGGTCAGCCACCGCCAGGGATATGTCGCGGTCCAGGGAAAAGGAAAGGTCCTCCACGATAGACCCATTGAAGGGGTCGATGGCCAGGAGTTCGAGTTCCAGCTTCCTCTCCCGGTAAGGAACCACTCCGTACATGTGGGCCAACCGCCCTTCCAGGGTGGATCTCAGGCTTCCATCCACAGTCGAGGGGATCCCATCCACATAATTCCAACTCAGGTAGGCGGCCACCTCCCGCAGCAACCCTTCGCGGCTCAAAAGGCCCAAATCCAGAGCAGTCTCCGCCAATGCCTTGCCCGATCGTTCCTGTTCCACCACGGCCGACTCGAGCTGTTCCCGCGTGACCCCGGGCAAATTATCCAGAATTTCGTAAATCGAAGCATTGTGCGCGGAATACATTCAAACAACCTTTCTCGGTACTCGTTTCTTGGTCCTGGGTTCTCGTTTCTAATCCGTGGCGCCAAGCGCCCAGGAATTAAAGGAAGAAGGAACAATCATCGTGATCTTGATCGAAAATGGAACATGGATGTACAGGATGAACAGGATATTTTTAAGGAGAGGGGACATTCCTGTCCTCCATTACCTGAAAATAGGGGGTTGCCTGCCTGTGCGTTGCACGCAGACGGGGAACCCCCCCCCTCTCCGTTAATTCCAGTTGAAAATTCAATCCGTTGTTCCCCCCTCTCAGCAACTCTCTCACCACTGACCACTGACCACTGACCATTGGAGCGAAGCGACTCCTTCTTCTCGGTACTCGTTTCTTGGTCCTGGGTACTCGTTTCTAATCCTTGGCCCCCAGAACCCAGCCCCCAGAACCTTTCTCGGTACTCGTTTCTTGTGCTTTGTGTGGTTCCTTTCTCCCCTCTCTCCCCTCTCTGTGCTCTCTGAGTTCTATGGTTTCTTTCCTCCCAGTAACCAGCCCCCAGAACCCAGAACCCAGCGCCGAACCCGAGAACCCTCAATTCGCAGTCACGGATAGAGCTTCTTCCACGGATGTGATACCCCGCGCCGCTTTGCGTAGGCCATCCTGCCGCATGGTCAGCATTCCCTCGTCCCGGGCCAGGGCGCGCATGGCCGCCAGGGAACCGGCCGAATAAATCAGCGATCCCATTTCCGGGGTTATTTCCATGAGTTCAAAAATCCCCATCCGTCCCTTGTAACCGGTTCCCCGGCAGGCCCCGCAACCCACCGGCCGTTTCCATTGTGCCGCGACCGACACCAGGCCGCTCGACTCCACCACCGCCTTCTCCATTTCCCTTAGTTGGCCCGGCCGGCAACACTCCGCACAAAGGCGCCGCACCAACCGCTGCGCCATCACAGCCCTCATGGAGCTGGAAATCAGGAAGGGTTCCACTCCGAGGTCACGCAATCGCGATACCGCGCTCGGAGCATCGTTGGTGTGCAGCGTGCTGAACACCAGGTGACCCGTCAGGGAGGCGTTGATGGCGATTTCCACCGTCTCCAGATCCCGAATTTCCCCAACCATTATGATGTTGGGAGCCTGCCGCAACATGGCCCGCAGGCCGGCTGAAAACGTCATTCCGATATCGCTGCGCACCTGAACCTGGTTGATACCGCTCAACTGATACTCGACCGGATCTTCCACCGTTATGATCTTGCGATCCGATTTGTTCAGGTAGTTGAGGCAGGAATACAGCGTAGTCGATTTACCGGAACCCGTCGGCCCGGTGGCCAATATGATGCCGTCGGGCAAGGAAATGATCCTTTCGAACCTGGCCTGATCCTCGGGCAGGAATCCCAACTCGGCCAATCCCGGTTTCAGGCTTTCCTTGTCCAGCAGACGGAGCGTCAGCGTCTCCCCGTGGGCGCTGGGCACGGCGGAAACGCGAAAGTCGATCGACCGGCCGTCCACATCCATCTGAATACGGCCGTCCTGGGGCAACCGTTTCTCCGCTATGCTCATTTGGGACATGAGCTTGATCCTGGAAATAATGGCCGGTTGCAGGCGCTTGGGTGGACTTTCCGCCTCGTGCAATACCCCGTCGATGCGAAACCGTATGCGAAAGCGCTTTTCCAGAGGTTCGAGGTGAATATCCGAGGCTCCCCGTTTAAACGCCTCTCTCATTATCAATTCCACGTAACTGACGATAGTCCCGGTGTCTCGACCCGAACCAAAGGTGTTTCGGTTTCCGGGATCCCTTTCGGAACGGGATTGGGAAATCTCCCGGTAAAGAGGTTTAAACGTCTCGGTATTTTCCGGGAAAATCCGCTCGATAGCCTGGAGAATCGCCTTCTTTGACGCCAGATGCGGCTCGATATCGAGTTCCAATACCTGCGAGAAATGATCCACCCGCTCCAGCTCCAACGGGTTGTAAATGGCCGCTTTTACCGAAGAACCGCTCCGGTCGTAGAACAAAATTTCATTTTCCAGGCAGAACTGCCGGTCTACTTCGGCAATAGCCCGGGGAGGAGTGGTAATTTCCAAAGGGTTTACCCTCGGCAACCCGAACTCCTCCGCCAGCCGGTTCAGAATGGCCTCCTCGCTGGCCAACCCGCGCGCCACCAACTCCTCTACCACGGACTTCGAGCCATCCATCTCCTCCCGCAAGGTCCGCAAATACCCCGGCTCGATTACACCATCCTCCAGTAACAATTGAAGGGTTATTTCTTCGCAGCTATTCACAGGCAAACGGATTGTTGACGTGGATGCATTGCAAATGACTATTGTGGAACCACAAGATTAAATTGCTCACCACCCAATCGCTAACAATGCTTAAAATTTTCACCTTATGAATAGACTATTTCCTTTCCTCGTTTTCCTGGTTTCAATGGCGACGGCCCAGGATAAGCCCAATATCGTATTCATTCTTGCCGATGACCTGGGTTATGGGGATTTGTCTTCCTACGGTTGCCAGGATATCAAAACAGCCAACCTGGATCGACTCGCCGCCTCGGGAGTTCAGTTTACCAGTGGATATTCATCCCATCCTTATTGCAGCCCCATGCGCGCGGGATTGATGGCAGGACGCTACCAGCACCGCTTTGGTTACGAACGCAATATCGCCTATGACCAACACAATTTGGTAATGGGGTTGCCCGTCTCCGAAAAGACGGTTGCCGCACGCATGAAAGAAGCCGGTTATGTGACTGGCGCGATTGGCAAGTGGCACTTGGGAGCGTCAAGTCCTTTCCAACCCAATGCCCGTGGATTTGACTTCTGGTATGGTTTCCGGGGCGGGGGACATCAATACTTCGTGGTCGATCTGAACACCCGCCTGCACGAAGGCTATCACGAGTCCCTCGAGCGCAATGGTCAGCCGGAAGGACTGGAAGGTTATTTGACCACCGCCCTGACCGATGAGGCGGTCGGATTTATTCAGGACAATAAGGATAAGCCTTTCTTTCTCTACCTCGCCTACAATGCTCCGCACGGTCCCCTGCAGGCCCCGAAAACGTACGTGGACAAGTATGCCAAAATTGGGGACGAGAAACGACGCACTTACGCGGCCATGGTTCATTCTCTGGACGATGAGATCGGCCGGGTTATGGAGACCTTGACGGAGCTTCAGCTAAGGGAAGATACCCTGGTATTTTTTCTGAGCGACAACGGTGGTCCGGAGCAGGCCAACGCCTCCGATAACGGACCGCTTCGCGGGGGAAAAGGGCAAGTCTATGAAGGCGGAATCCGAGTGCCCTTCATGGTATCCTGGCCGGGAACCATCGCCAATGCACAGGTGAATCATTATCCGGTAATGTCCATAGATCTGATGCGCACCGCACTCGAATTGGGAGGGGCCCGGATCTCGGAGAAACTGGAAGGGGTAAACCTGGTGCCCTTTCTCACGGGAGAAAAATCCGGGGCTCCTCATGAGGCGCTTTTCTGGCGAATGGAGAACGGAACTGACTATGCCGTCCGTAGCGGTCCCTGGAAACTGGCCAAGGCCCGGGATCAAGAGGGGATTCAGTTATACAACCTTGAAGACGATATCGGCGAAACGAACAACCTGGCCTCGGAAAAGCCCGATGTGGCAAGTCGTTTGATGCGGCTCTATGAGGACTGGAATGCCGAAAACATACCCCCTTTCTTTCCAGGTTTCCGCGGGTACCATCGCCTCAAGGATGAATTCTACCAATCGATTTCAGCCCCTTAGAAAGAACGAACCACAGAGGACACAGAGTGCACAGAGGGAGAGAGGTTTATCGTGATCGTGATCGAAATCCCCCACCAATAACCTCTCGCAAAGCCCGCCAAGAAACGCCAAGATAAAAAGGAGGGAGGACATGCCTGTCCCCCATTTCATCCAAACAGCGGGTATTCAACCCGGCCAAATTCGATCATGATCACGATCAAGATTTACTTCTCTCCCCCGGGCGCCTCTCCACTCTCCACTCTCCACTCTCCACTCTTCACTCTTCACTCTTTCCTCTAGAGCGAAGCGACTTCCTCTTTCCACTGGGCGCGAAGCGCCCTCCACCGGACCAAGGGACAGGGGCAGGCTTTGCCGCGGAGCAATTCATACTGTCTGGTTAAGGATTCGATCCGCTGGTCCTGCACTTCCGAGCCGGTGGCCAGCGATCGATCGAGGGGCGACCGGTGTCGGTAGCCGCGCGAGCGCATTTCCTCCACCAGAGCCTCGTGCCGGAGGTAGAGGGCGGCCAGCCGGCCAACCCATCTCAGGGTCTCCGGATGCCTTCCGTATCCCTGTTTGCCCTGGGTCAAGATATTCCACATCCCGTGGAGTTCACGGTGCTCACCGAGCAGGTGCTGTCGACAAAGCAGTGCCGGTGGAAGATCCCAAATTCTCATTGGGGCAACGAAGAAGACCTTACCTCTCGGGTCAATCGTCAACGGCCTGCATGACCAGTTGCCGGAACTGCCAGGATGTATTGTCGGAATTCTGGTTCCGGGTCTGCTTCAGGATGACCCCGATAATTCCTTCCTCCGGATCCGCGAAATATTGGGAGTTGAAATAGCCGCCCCAGAAAAAGGTCCCCTCGCTTCCCAGGCCTCCTACGGCGACCGCTTTGTCATTCAACACCCCGAAAACCAGTCCATGGTGGGTGTGTTTTGCCGTCTCCATCTGGAAGCCCATGATCGTTTCCACGGTCTTGCGGCTGAGAAAGCGAACGCCGTTGAGTTCCCCGCCATTGAGATACATTTGGAGAAAGGTGGCATAATCCTTGGCCGTGCTGGACAGACCGCCGCCTCCTCCGAAATAGGTTTTGGCTCCTTTGATCGGATAGTCCGCGTCGTAGTATTCGTTGCCCGTATACTTCACCCACCTGCCATTTTCAGGCCGGTGTACCGTGACCATCCGATGAGCTTTTTCCTCGGGCAGGTAGAAATACGTATCGTTCATGCCCAAAGGTTGAAACAGACGCGTATGCAGAAAATCACTGAAGGACAGACCCGACAATATTTCGATCATGTAGCCCAGCACATCCAGGCCCTCGGAGTATTTGTAACGCTCTCCCGGGTGGAAATGCAGGGGCAATTCAGCCAGTTTCCTCATGTTGTCGGCCAGAATAACCCCTTCGGCGGTCCAGGCGTCGATTATACCCGCTTTTCGAAAAAGCTGCTTCATGCGCTCTTCGCTTTCGATAAACCCGTAACCCAAACCCGAGGAGTGCGTGAGCAACTGCCGTATGGTGATCTCGCTCCTGGCCGGCACGGTCCTGTAGTTGAGAGCATCTTCAAATTGAACCAGAACCTGGGGATTTTCAAACTCCGGAATAAACTTGGAGATGGGGTCGTCGAGTCGAAACAATCCCTCTTCCCAAAGCATCATCACCGCGGTGGCGGTTACGGCCTTGGTTTGGGAAGCGATGCGGAAGATATCGTCTCTTTGCAAGGGGCGCTCCCCAGCCACATCGGCCAGGCCAAATGCCTTGTGGTAGACAATTTTCCCTCGCCGCGCCACCAAAGCGACCAGACCGGGGACATCTCCTTTCTCGATGGCCGACTCAGCCATGGCATCGATCCGGGCCAGGCGTTGAGGCGATATCCCCACCGAGGCTGGATGGCCGACTTCCAATAAGGGCGGCGTCTTTTGGCGCGACGGAGTTTGCGCGGCCAATTGTCCGCACAGGGCAATACCAAGAAAAAGAAAAAGGGCCTGAATTTTCATAAGGTGCTCATTAAACCACCTCTCACAAAATACTCAAGATCGCTAAACACCCCTTCCCCATCCTTTTTCCTCTCCCAAATACTGAAATTTCTTTAAATCGTGATCGTGATCGTGATCTTGATCGTGATCTTGATCTTGATCGAACTGGACTCTCGCCACTTGTCACGCCGTAATCCATGAAGGCGGAAGATCGCCAAGAAACGCCAAGAGGGACTAACCACAAAAAGCACAAAAAACTCAAAAAGCGCCCCTCCCCTTCTTATTTCTTCCTTTTTCCTTTTTCCTTTAGAACCACCTGCCCCCTCTCTCTTCACTCTTCACTCTTTCCCCTTTCCTCTAGAGCGAAGCGACTTCCTCTCGCAAAGATCGCCAAGACCGCAAAGATTTTATTTTTGACTTACCCCTTTCTCCAAACTCCATCTCAGCATTTCTTCTTCCTAATTCCTAATTCCTAATTCCTAATTCCTAATTCAGGGCTAATTGCCTAATTTGCGGCGCCAGCGCCTCTTGGCGTCTCTCCGCGCTCTTTGCGAGATTCTCTCTCCTCTTGGCGTTCTTGGCGCGCTAATTGCCATCAGTCCACCATGTCAAATATCGCCCCATGCGCTTCTTTCCCATACAAATTGCTCTTCTGTTGCTCGGTCGGTTTCGGCAGTCCGGCGCTTACGGCCCAGGACTTGCCCTCCCGACCCAATCTGATTTTCATAATGGCCGACGATTTGGGCTGGGCGGACGTCGGCTATAACGGGGCCGCCTTTTATGAGACGCCCCATATCGATGCCCTATGCGCTTCCGGCATGAAATTCAATTCGGCCTATCCAGGCGCTTCCAACTGCATGCCATCCCGCTCATGCATCGTCAGTGGCATGTACATCACCCGCACTCAAATGTGGACCCCGGGAGCTGAGGCCAAGGGAAATGCGGCCTACATGAAATTCCTGGTGCCGCGCAAGGTGGATGACGCGGGGGACGGGATCTTTCCCTCCAAACTGAGCATGGACCCTTCCGTCACATCGATTGCCGAAGTCCTGAATTCAGCCGGTTACAGGACGGCACGTTTTGGCAAATGGCACCTGGGACCGGACAATCAGGGGTTCGACCTCAGCGACCCCAATGGGTTGGGTGGGCCCGAAAAGAGTTATTATGGCGATTTAAACGTCGAAGAAACCCTGACCGATGCCGTGGTCGGCTTCATAGCTGACAATGCAACGAGGCCTTTTTTCATATACCTCAATTATTGGGACGTCCACACCCCCATTAAAACCCGCCCCGAGGTCATCGCCAAATACCAAGAAAAGCTGGCCAGCCGCCCGTGGGCCAAACCGTGGAATCCTACTTATGCGGCCATGATCGAAGCGGTGGATACCGGGGTCGGCCGCATCAGGGAAGCCGTGCAGGAACAAGGACTTGCCGGTAAGACGCTGATTGTCTTCACCTCCGACAACGGGGGCCATTCGGGGGCCACCTGGTGTGAACCTCTGAAGGGGGCCAAAGGCGCATTTTATGAAGGGGGCATTCGAGTTGCCACCAGCATGAGTTGGCCCGGTGTCATCGAGGCGGGATCCGTCTGCGATACGCCCGTTACCGGGGTCGATTATTTACCCACCTTCGCCCAACTGGCCGGGGCAAGCCTGCCAACCTATCAACCGGTGGACGGCCAGTCCATCGTGCCGTTGATGCTGGGAAAATCCGCCCTGGAAAACCGTTCCATTTTCTGGCACTATCCGCTCTATCTGGCGGGAGGCCAATACAATCAGGTGGTCAATGTTTACGGCACCGACATGCCCTACTGGAGGGCCACTCCATGCAGTGTAATTCGCCAGGGAGACTGGAAGCTCATGCAATTTTTTGAGGATGAATCCGTTAAGCTGTTCAATTTGAAAAAAGATATCGGGGAAAAAAATAACCTGATCGATTCCGAACCCGAACGAGCGGCCATGCTGCTGGAGGAATTGCGGGCCTGGCAAAAACGCACCGGGGCCGTCATTCCCACCCTGCTCAACCCCGATTTCAACCCCGGTTGAGGTTAGTGGAGAGTGTTTTAAATCGTGATCGTGATCGTGATCGTGATCGAAAATTTCCGGGGAATTACCTCTCGCCACTTGTCACGCCGTAATCCATGAAGGCGGAAGCACGCCAAGAACGCAGAGGCCGCCAATTAGGAATTATAAGTGTTGCTGAGATGCTGAGATGCTGAGTTGCCGAGTTGCTGAGATTTCTTGGAATCGTGATCGTGATCGTGATCATGATCGAATTCCCTCTCTTGGCGTTTCTTGGCGATCTTTGCGAGAGTCCCCTCCTCTCAGCCTCTCCACTCTCCACTAAACACTCTCCACCGGGCGCCAGCCCCTCTCTCCCAATTCCTAATTCCTAATTGGCGCGCCAGCGCCTTTCGTGGTTTCCCCCTTTGTGCCTTTTTCCTGGTTCGTCCTCATCCGTGTTTATCCGTGAAATCCGGTTATGCCGGCTCTGGCCGGTTCTCTAGCTCATTGTAAAGTATGATCCATGTTAATTGACCGTTCAACATGTAGTGACGCCTCGGCGTGTGGCGGTGACAAAGCACGCGAAACGAAGCGGTCTGCCCTTGTGGCAGGCGAAGGGGGATGGAATCCCCCTGATCGCAAAGGTGCGAGCCTTAGCGCAAGCGAACATGATTCGGCCTCGTTACACGATAACCCCCAGCGGCCAACCTCCCGGATATGGCGAAGTCTGCAACCCTCGATCAAGCAACGGTCAAGAGCAGTCGAGGGGCTGGGCGGGGTGACTGATGAAAGCGCGCACCGAAAGAGAACCAGAGCTAACCGGGAAGCCTCCCCGGAGTCGTGCCGCCCACGGTCGGGCGGTGGACAACGAAACATGGGAAAGCATAACCATGTCATCGCCCGGAGCGAGGTCTCAGAGGGGTCCATAGTAGCAAGGAAGCGGGTGAAAGCCCGTGGAGCAAAGGGACCCTACTGTAAACACGCTGCTATCAAAAGGAAGGAGTCCGCTTGAGAGTAAAACTCTCCTCTACGGTAAAGCTGAACCCCGGGCCAGGGCTAAAGCCCGTGGCCGGGGGAGTCAGCCAACTACTCATTCCTCTGCGATGGAAGCTCTACCGAAAGGCGAAGAACGAGAGGAAATTTCGCTTTTCCGCCCTATCTGACCGCATGGAAGGGTGTAAAATCACAGCGAAATGAACCTGACTTCGATAGCCTAACGGTGAAGTTTGCAGGAGAGCCGTCAACTGGAAATCTGTATACTCGGTTCGATGAGGGACGAGGCGGGCTGGCCTTTAGGCTGGCCCCCTCGTCTACTCTATTGGTTTATTCTTCAGGGATTTTCGATCACGATCACGATCATGATCACGATTCTAGAAAACCTTCGCGTCTCTTGGCGATCTTTGCGAGAGGCCCCTCTGTGTCTTTTGTGCTTTCTGTGGTTCCTCCCCGGGTTGGCGGCCAAGCCCAACTTCATTCTCGTCTTTATCGACGACATGGGATGGGCCGACTTTTCCTGTTTCGGAAACACCGAGGCCGAGACCCCCAACATAGACCGGTTGGCCGCGGAGGGAATTGCTTTCGAGCAGTTTTACGTCAATTCACCCATCTGTTCGCCTTCCCGCGTGGCAATTTCCACCGGTCAATACCCATACCGGTGGCGCATCACCTCCTATTTGGCCACCCGATCCTTGAATGCCGAGCGCGGCATTGATAATTGGCTGGATCCGGATGCGCCCCTGTTGGCCCGCTTTCTTCAGGGCGCCGGTTATGCCACCGGCCACTTCGGGAAATGGCATATGGGAGGCCAACGCGATGTCGACGATGCCCCCTACATAACCGACTACGGTTTCGATGAATCCCTCACCAACTTCGAGGGACTGGGCCCACGCGTGCTGCCTCTGCGCTACGAGCCGGGTGGGCGTCCCCCGGTTCCCCTCAATCACCGTTCCCACGAGCTCGGGCATGGCCCGGTAATCTGGCATGACCGGGCTTACATAACGGAAAAGTTTACCCAGGCGGCAACGAACTTCGCCAGAGTGTCCCTGACTCGAAATCAACCCTTTTACCTGAACCTGTGGCCGGACGACGTGCATACCCCGGTGCATCCTCCGCTGGAGAACTGGGGTGACGGCAGCAAGCGCCACCTTTATTTGAAAGTTCTGGAGGCTATGGACGAGCAGTTGGGCCAACTCTTTGATCTGGTGCGTGAGCATGACCAACTGCGCGAAAATACCGTGATCCTGGTGTGTTCGGACAATGGCCCCGAAGTGGGTTTCGGATCGGCCGGGCCTTTACGTGGACACAAAGCCACCCTTTTCGAAGGAGGGGTTCGATCGCCTCTGGTGGTCTGGGCTCCAGGATTGATGTCGGAAGAGGCCAGGGGGACGCGCAATACCCGATCCGTCATCTCTGCCATGGATCTGGTCCCGTCCCTTCTCTCCCTGGCCGGCATCTCCACCGAAACAAAATTCGATGGTGAAAACCTCCTGCCTACCTTGCTCGGACGTTCAACTGCGTCTCGTTCGGCTCCTCTCTATTTCCGCCGTCCCCCCGACCGGGAGAACTTTCGTCACTACGTTGGCTTGCCCGACTTGGCCGCGCGCAGTGGAAAGTGGAAATTTTATTGCGACTACGATGGGGGGAATCCCCAGCTTTTCGATCTCCTGCAGGATCCCTCCGAATCCGAAGACGTGGCCGGCCGCTACGGGGAGGTCGTAAAAAAAATAAGAGACGGGTTACTGGCCTGGAACGCGGCCATGCCCCGGGATAACGGCGCGGAGTTTCGCCGTGGACGCGCCAATTAGGAATTACCTCTCGCAACTCGTCACGCCGTAATCCATGTAGGCGGAAGCTCGCCAAGAAACGCCAAGAGGAAGTCGCTTCGCTCCAGAGGAAAGGGGAAAGAGTGAAGAGTGAGGCGCCGGGGGTGCCATTAACTGTTTTTTACGCCAAAGGCGTTAAACTCCAAAGCCCGGCGTCGCTTAGCGCACGCTGGGTTAACGATTACTCATATGATTGAACCCCAACGGGGTTCCACAAAAGACGCCGAAGGGCCACCAAATCATTTCTTGCAAAATGAAAAATAGTTTCAAATTACGTAACTACTCAGGTCTCCATAGCCTAGCCTGAGGGGGAACGTGAAGAGGAGTCTCTCGCAAAGCCGCCAAGAGGCAAAGGACGCAAAGAATGAGGAGGGGAATAATGGAGTATTGGAGTATTGGTATAATCGAAAAATCAACGACTTGGAGAACTGTAGGAGGGGGTTTATCCCCCGATCTTCCAAACGGCCTCACTGCAATCGGGGGATAAACCCCCTCCTACAGGTTAGTAATTTACTATCTATAAATCATCCATGGGGCGATTGTTTAAGATACCTGAGTAGTTACCAAATTACAAGAAATGATTGCTCGAGAAAAAGCTTCAGCCTCCCTTGGCGATCATTGCGATCTTTGCGAGATTCCCCTCCTTCTCCCTTTTGCGTCTTTTGTGCATTTTGTGGTTAATCCCCTCCTGATTCCTGATTGGCGCCACCCTCCGTGGTTGGGCGCCGGAAACCGGGGAGGAGTGGTTCAGTAGATGGGACTGCGGATTTTCGGATTATGGGGCCGAACGGAAACCGGATAATTCTTTTCCAGGTAATCCAGTATATCGGCTTCCACATCACCCAGCGCGTAGAGTCCCTCTTTTTTCTGCATCGTTTGAAGGGTTTTGGCCCAGTTGGCACGATCCTTCCCTGACTGGGTGATGGTTTTCATGGAATGACAGGCATAACAGTGTGTCCTGACCAGTTCCCAGCCCTGGGCCATGACCAGGCCGGTGAAAGGATCCAAGGCGGGCTTTGCAAGGTCATCGGACGCAGTCCTGCCTGTCAGCGGATAAGTGGCCAATAGGGAGATCAACAGGGCGAATATGGCGGGAATTTGTGTCATCTCAACCCACGTAGACGGCGATGCGATGGCAGGAGTTGTTCAAATATCCCTTGGGATTCCATCCCGGAACCAGCATGGGTTGGGAGGTCCCTTCGGAATCCACCGCACGGGCCCACACCTCGTAGTAACCCGCCTTGGGAAAGTGAACCTCGGCGTCCCAGTTTTGCCAGGCCAGGCGATTGACCGGCTTGGCCAATTCGGCTCCTTGCCAGGTTTGCCCAAAATCAATAGATACGGAAAGGCCGGCCACTTCCAGGTCCCCGGCCCAAGCATGACCGTGAAGCCGCAATGGCTGTCCCACAGGAAGCCGCAAACCGCTTTGGGGAAAAGTAATGAGGGATTTCACCGGCATGGACTCGATAATCTCCATGTCTTCTTCCGCTACCGTGGTGCCGGGCCGGACCGGGTATTGGGGAACCCTGTAGGAGGATCCGCCCATCTTGGTGCCGTCGTGCACCCGGTTGCGAATGACGATCCGGTTGATCCATTTGCCCGAGGCCGAACCGGGCCAACCCCCGAATACCAGTCGTAGCGGATAACCGTGGTGGGCAAGAAGGGGATCGCCATTCATGCCCCAGGCGATCATGGATTGTTCCTCCAGGGCCTTCCAGAGGGGAACGCCCCTCGAAATCGCGTCTTTATTGGGGTCTTGGCTCAGGTGCCGATCAGCCCCGTAATATCCGATGTAAACGGCGTCCCCCTTCACCCCGCAATCCTCCAGGACGTCCTTGAGGCGTATTCCATTCCATTCGGGGCATCCCACCGCCCCGGTAGTCCATTGGTTTCCACTGGCCGGAGGATAGTATTCGGCCCGTCCATTGCCGCCGCATTCCAGGGTGAGGGCCAAGGCAATATTTTCGAACCTGTCCCTGAGTTCCGCCAGGGTGTAGGTTTTGGGAGTTTTGACGGATTCCCCTCCGATTCTGAGCGTCCAAGTGTCGGCATCCGCCTCCATCGGCGGCCAGCCGTTGTTGCGAATGAAAAGGCGGCTGGCGGGGGTTAGATCGTCATTCAATAGGTGAGCAGGCGTTTCCGCATTCAGCGGGCGGTCGTTCAGGACGCGAAGCCCCATCTTGCCTTCGATGACGAACCCTTCCTGAGATTGGGCCAAGGCCACCGGGATCAGTCCGCGGGGCATGCAATGGGCAAATGCGATGTTGGCGCCGAGAACAGAGGTCAACTTTCCCACATTCTGCAGGAAGCGGCGACGGGTAAAGACCCAGGGCAATGTTTTTGCCTCCGTCAACTTGGCCTGATCGATTTCCATATTAAAGAACCCTAGGGAGATAATTGGAAAATTCAACCATCAACCGGGTAGGGGAGGAAAGGTAGAGTAGGGAAAATGATCTTTTTTTATTCCCTCCCTTTCACTTGAACTATTAGAAACAGTTACAATTCCTCTACCGGTACCAACCAACTTCCTTGCCTGAATTCATGACCGCGGACATCGCGCTAGTTTTAGTCATTCTGCTCGTGGCCCTGATTCTGTTCTTTTCGGAGATAGTCCGCATGGATATTGTGGCCCTGCTGGTGTTGGTGGCTCTGGCCTTTACCGGCCTCGTCACACCCACGGAAGCGATTTCAGGATTCAGCAATGCGGCCGTTATCACGGTTTGGGCCATGTTCATCCTGAGCGAGGGGTTAACCGAAACGGGCGTGGCCGGAATCGTTGGAAAACAGGTGCTGAAATTGGCCGGTAAAACTGAAGTCAGAATGATTGTGGTCATCATGCTGAGTTCCGGAGTCCTGTCCGCTTTCATGAACAATATAGGAGTGGCCGCCTTCATGTTGCCGGTGGTTATTTCGGTGGCTCGTAAGACCGGAGTGCCGGCCTCGCGCTTATTGATGCCCCTGGCCTTTGGATCGCTTCTGGGGGGTCTGACCACCATGATCGGAACTCCCCCCAACCTCCTGGTCAGCAACGGATTGGAGGAAATGGGCTACGAGCCTTTTGCATTTTTCGATTTTTCGCCCATCGGGGGGATGATCATGATCGCCGGTACGGTTTTTGTCGCCCTGACGGCACGATTTCTACTTCCCAGCAAGGATCCCGGAGCGGCCGAATCTACCGGCTCCCACCGCGCCGCCCTGCAGAATCAATACGCCCTGGGCGAAAGGGCGTTCTTCCTCAAACTGGGGGGCGATTCGCCCCTGGCCGGAAAAACGCTGCAACAAAGCAGTCTGGCCCGTTCCCTGGGGTTTTACGTCGTGGCCTTGCAGCGCAATGGACAAACCCGATTTGCTCCGGGGCCGGATACCGTTTTGCGGGCGGGCGATCGCCTTTATACTCAAGGGGAGGCCGAACGCCTCGAGGAACTCCGGAGTTGGCAGGATCTCAAGCCGGTGGGCCGGGAAGCCCAGGATTCCGCATTGCTGTCCGGCCAATTTACAATTGCCGAGGCCACCTTATCGGATAAGGCCGATTTTTTGGGTAAAACCATTCGGGAAGCTGATTTCAGGAAACGGTTCAACGCCAACGTGCTCATGGTCTTCAAGGCCGAGGGTGCGGTGACCCGCGAGCTTGGCCAGTTGAGCCTGCAGGCGGGAGACCGCCTGTTGCTACAGGGCGGTCACTCCTCCATCGAGGGATTGGAATCCCATGAAGCCTTTGCCCGCTGTCAAATGGCCTCGGCCGAGTTTTTGAACCTCTACACCGCAGCAGAAAAAAACCTTTTCAAAGTTATCGTACCGGAAAGTTCCTGGTTGGCGGGAAAGGGACTGAAGGAAAGCCGGCTCAGGCAGCGGTTCGATTTGCACGTGATTTCCATCGAGCGCGAAGGCACCGAGTTCTTTATTCCCGATCCCAATGAGCCCCTGAGGGAAGGTGACAAGTTGACCCTGCATTGTCGGCGCGAAAATTTCGATACCCTGCAAGGCTTGCAGCAACTCGAGGTCGAGACCTCGGCCCAGTTCGATGCCGGCCTGCTCCAAACCGAGGAGGTGGAAATGATCGAGGCAACCCTGGCCCCCAACTCCAAGCTGGCAGGGCGCACGGTGGCCGACATTCATTTGCGCAAACGTTATGGAATTCAGTTGTTGGGCATTCTGCGGGCGGATGAGGTCTATCGGTCCCACCTCGGTCGGATGAAGATTCATTTTGGCGACGCCTTGCTCCTCATGGGTCCCAAAGATAAACTGGACTTGCTCCGGGAGGATAAGAATTTCCTGCTCCTGACCCAGCTTCCCGAAACCGAGGCGGAGGGGAAAAACAAACCGTTGCTTGCCACACTGATCATGGTGGGCGTTGTCGTTCCCGTATTCCTCGGTTGGATGTCCATCGCCATCACCGCCATCGCGGGGGCTTCCGCCATGATGCTGACTGGTTGCCTCACCAGGAATAAAGCCTTCCGGGCCATTCAGTGGCGGCCTGTTTTTCTCATCGCCGGCATGCTTCCCCTGGGAACGGCCATGCAGAAGACGGGCGCCGCTTCCTATTTGGCCGAGTTGCTCCTGTCCGCAATCGGCGGCTTTGGGCCTTGGGCCGTTATCGCCGGGTTATACCTCATCACCTCGCTGGCCACCACCATTATCCCCACCGCCGCCCTGGTGGTGTTGATGACCCCCATAGCCGTTCAATCCTCCGTTGAATTGGGTATCCCCCCCCACACAGCCATGATGGCCCTCGCCATGGCCGCTTCGGCCAGTTTTACCAGTCCCATATCCCATCCGGCCAATGTCCTGGTAATGGGACCGGGCGGCTATCGCTTCAGCGATTACCTCAAGGTCGGCCTGCCCCTGGCCCTGGTGGTGTTCATCACCGCCATGATCGGCCTGCCCCTCCTCTGGCCCATCCCATAAAACGAAGTGATAAATCGTGATCGTGATCCTGATCTTGATCCTGATCGAAAATAAAACATGGATTCACAGGATGAACAGGATCTGTTACATGCTCTTGGCGTTCTCCGCGGCCTTTGCCAGAGGTAAAAATCAGTGATTAGTGGAGAGTGAAGAGTTGCCAGGATTTCAAACATCGTTCCCCCATTCCATCACTCCCTCTTTCCTCTTTCCCCTTTCCTCTAAAGCGAAGCGACTCCCTCTCTCCAATTCCTAATTCCTAATTCCTAATTCCTAATTGGCGCGTCAGCGCCTCTTCCCTCTGTGCTCTCTGTGTCCTCTGTGGTTAATTCCCCTAATTCCCGCTAAGCATTGACCCATTTTCCCAAAACCTTTACAGGCTTTTGAAATATGCACGGTTTAGCCCTTGACCTGCTCATCCTTCTCACCGGGATTTGGCTCGTTGCCATTACGTTGCGTCCCTTGGGCCTGCCCACCGTAATGGGCGAGTTGATTGTCGGGGTATTGCTGGGGCCGGCCGTGTTTGGATGGATCACTCCCAATGAAGCCATCACCATGCTGGCCGAGATTGGCATTTTCTTCCTGATGTTTCACGCCGGCATCGAGACCAAGCCGCTGGAATTTTTTAATGCCCTCAAACGTTCCCTGGGTGTAGCAGTGGTGGGAGCCATTGTTCCCTTCAGTGTCAGTTTCGGCATGGCCACCCTTTTCGGGCTCGGCTGGGTCGCCGCTACTTTTGTCGGACTTACCATGACGGCGACAGCGGTGGTAATCACCCTGAAGAGCCTCAAGGACCTCGGCCTGGCCAATACGCGGTTTGCCCGCGTCATTGTGGCCAGTTGCGTCATCGACGATTTGCTGACCCTGATCTTCTTCGGCCTGATAATCGGCGTACTCTCGGGTGGTGATTTCCAACCCATGAATATCCTCATCACCCTGGGCAAGGTGATCGGTTTTTTCGCCGTTTCCATGGTGATGGGCCGCTACGTTTACCCGAGGCTCAAGCTGCCCTTCCGGTCCAAAGGGGGCAAGGGATTTACCTTCATTTTGATGTCCGCCTTCGGGGCGGGATTGTTTGCCGAGTTTATAGGACTTCATATGATTCTGGGCGCTTACCTGGCGGGATTGTTTTTTGAGGAAAAGGTCGCCCATCCCACCTTGGTGAGAATTGTTCAGGACCGTTCCTACGGAATCGCCTATTCCTTCCTCGGGCCGATCTTCTTTATCTCCCTGGGGTTTTCCATCACCTTTGACATTAACCTGGCCGAGATCGGTTTTGTGGCGGCGCTCACCTCGGTTGTAATCGTGGGACAGATTCTTTCTGCCGGGCCTATGGCCCTGCGCATGGGCTTGCCCTTCCGCGAAGCCTTGACCGTGGGGGTCGGTATGTGCGGCCGGGCCGAGATGGCTTTCATTCTGGCAGCCTTGGCCCTCAATCAGGGTGCCATCGATAAACCGGTATTCACCGTGCTGATCCTTACCGCATTCATCCTCAATCTGTTTACCCCGCTGGCCTTGAAAGGGTGTGCTGTTTTGCTGGAAGGTAAGGCGGCGCATCACCCCGGCGCCACTCGGGGCATCAGGCAAATTGACAAGTTTGGGGATCCCGCGGCGGAAAAACCGAATGTTGAAATAAGTTCGGAAGATGTGCATCTATAATAATAATAAAGTCATGAAAATCACCATTACCCGATCCAAGTTATATTTAGTGGCCCTCGTAGGAGCGGCCCTTACCTACGCTTCATTCCTGCTTATTTCAGGTGAGCCCGAACAACCTGCCAAATTCTCCGAAATGAAAGAAAAACTCACTCCCCTCCAATACCACGTCACTCAGAAGAACGGCACCGAGCCGCCTTTTCGCAATGCCTATTGGGACAACAAGGCGCCCGGGATTTACGTGGATATCGTATCCGGAGAACCCCTCTTCAGTTCCAAAGACAAGTTTGTTTCCGGAACGGGCTGGCCCAGCTTCGTTCGCGTCCTGGTAGAGGAAAACGTGGTGGAAAAAACCGATAGGAGTCACGGGATGGTCCGCACCGAAGTGAGGTCCAAGGAGGGGGATTCCCACCTGGGGCATTTATTTCCCGACGGACCCAAGCCTACCGGCATGCGTTACTGCCTCAACTCGGCCGCTTTGAGGTTCATTCCAGCCCAGGACCTGGAAAAAGAGGGCTACGGACAATTCGTCGAAATGTTCACCAAACCCAAGAAGAAAACCGCCGCCAAAAAATAAACCACAGAGGACACAGAGAACACAGAGGATAAGAGATACTGGGATTTCTTAGAATCGTGATCGTGATCGAAAATTCCCTAGGAATTACCTCTCGCAAAGATCGCCAACTAACGCCAAGAAGGAATTCGGAATTGATTTTCGTTAAGACGCCCAGGACACAATCCAGCACCCAGCCTTCAGCCTTCAGCCTTTAGCCTTCAGCCTTTCTTAGCGCCCCCGGCGCCTCCTTTGTGTCTTTTGTGCTTTTTGTGGTTTCCCCTCTCTTCTCCCTCTGTGCCCTCTGTGTCCTCTGTGGTTAATCCCTTCCCCCTTTGCGCACTTGCCTTCTTTCCGGGGAAAACCATGCTACCTGAATTATTATGACAATTAAGCGCTGTTTTCCCTCCCTTCTCATTCTGAGCTTGGTTATTTCTCCCCTCTCCTCCTTGCCAGCGGTGGAACCCGTCATCGCCGAAATGCAGGAGGCCGCCGCCGCCTTCCTCGATTCCTTGCCGGGCGAACTGCAGGAAAAAGCCACTTTTCCCATGGACGCTGAAGGGGAGCGGGTCAACTGGCACTTCGTCCCCAGGGAACGCGAAGGTGTCGGTCTAAAAGATCTCGACGAAGCGCAGAAGGGGAAGTTGACCGCTTTGCTGGCCGCAGGCCTGAGCGCGCGCGGGCATACCAAAGTCGACCACATCATGGACCTGGAATCGGTGCTCTTCCTGCTGGAAGGAGAGGCCCACCGGGACCCGGATTTGTACTTTATCACCCTGTTTGGCCGGCCTGCCGCTGACGCCACCTGGGGTTGGCGGTTCGAGGGACACCACCTCTCCCTCAATTTCACCATCGTCAAGGGTAAATTCCTGGCCGAGGCGCCCCATTTCTGGGGGGCCAACCCTGCTAAAGTTCCGGTGGGTCCCACCAAAGGCCGGAGAACCTTGAAGGTAGAGGAGGATGTGGCCCGGCAATTGTTGTTATCTCTTACCGAAAAACAGCAGGAAAAAGCCATCATCGCAGCCAAAGCGCCCAGAGACATTTACACCGGGGCGGAAAAGAAGGTCTCTCCACTTCCATCCACAGGGATTGCCGCTTCGGAAATGACCGAGGATCAACGCGGGGTCCTGAAGCGGTTGATCGACGTCTATATCGGCAACATGCCCGACGACCTGGCATCCATGCGTTGGAACCAACTGCGTGAGGCCGGCCTGGAAAACATCGTTTTCGCCTGGGCCGGGTCAAAGGAGCCCGGTAACCCCCATTATTACCGCGTCCAAGGCCCCACCTTTCTCATCGAATACGACAACATCCAGAATAACGCCAATCACATCCACGCCGTCTGGCGCGATTTCGACGGCGACTTCGGCCGCAACCTGCTAGCCGAGCACTACCAAAAACACCATAAGGCGCCTGGCGGCGCCAATTAGGAATTAGGAATTAGGAATTAGGAATTAGGAATTGAGCATGGATAAGGGCGCCTCTGACGGCGCAGAATGGAGAATAATCTACGCCAACGGCGTTGAACTCCAGAGCCCAGCGTCGCGCCGTGCCGTGCATAGCATTGCGAAGCATGGTAGCGCACGCTGGGTTGCCGATCACCCCATCATCGAACCCTGAAGGGGTTCCACAAAGGTGCCTGGCGGCGCCAATTAGGAATTGGGGGACTAATAGAGTAGACGAGGGGGCCAGCCCATTCGGCCAGCCCGCCTCGTCCCTCATCGAACCGAGTATACAGATTTCCAGTTGACGGCTCTCCTGCAAACTTCACCGTTTGACTATCGAGGTTTGGGTTCATTTCGTATGGATAACAGGTAGACCAATCCAAGTTTCCTGAGATGGGCATACCAGCTTTCTCCGATGGGTTTCTTGTAGGCTCTTTGGCTGCGTCGTTTCAGGTGCTTGATCAGGCGCAGGCGCACGAAGTGATCCTGCGCCCGGAAGGCCCAGCGGGGATGCCCCGCCCTGAAGTAATGTCCCCAGCCCAGACGGTGCTCGTTGATGTGTCCGATCAGGTTTCTGGTCGGAACGTGGCACCGGCTGCTATCGGTCTGGCAATAAGTCCAGTCGCGTTGCTTTTGCAGACTTTTCGGGGAGGGTTGCTGGTGGTAATACCAGCGTCCCTTCCTCCATTGACAGGCTCTTTTCTGAAAGCGGAATCCCAGGAAGTCCAGAGCCTCGCCTGAATTGTGGAGGTTGACCACTCGGGTTTTCTCCTGGTTGATTTTCAGGCCCATGCGGCCTTCCAGGGTGTCCCCTATCCAGTCAGATAACCGCGCTCCTTGGTAACGTGCCATCACCACGAAGTCGTCCGCATAGCGAACCAACCGGGCGTTGGCCCATTGCCTGGGGCCATCCCGGCTGTGGAAGAACTTATCGAACCAGTGGAGGTAGATGTTCGCCAACAACGGTGAGATCACTCCCCCTTGGGGCGTGCCTTTTGCGTCCGAGCCGCTCGGCGGCTTGCCGGGAGGGCGTTTCCCGCCCTTCTTCGGGGCCTCTTCCACTACCGGCGCATTCAACCACATCCGGAGCAGTTTCAGAACGCTGCCATCCACCACGCGCATGCGCACGGCGTCATACAGCTTGTCATGGGGAATGCTATCGAAGTAGCTTTCCAGGTCTGCATCGTATACAGCACAGAAACCCGCCTTCAGGCTCTTCGCGATCTGCTCGGTAGCATCGTGCGCCCCTCGCCCCGGACGGAACCCCTTGGAACATTCCAGGAAATCCGCCTCGAAGATCGGTTCAAGGATCAACACGGTGGCCATTTGCACCACGCGGTCGCGCAGGGCGGGTATGCCTAAAGGCCGGTATCGGCCTTTTCCCTTCGGGATATACACCCGTCGGATGGGCAATGGACGGTAGCTTTTGGCGCGCAGTTCTTCCCGGATGGCAGAGAGAAACTCATCTACTCCGTTTTCCTGGGCCGTTACGGCTGCTGCCGTGACGCCATCGACTCCCGCCGCTTTGCCCTCTTTGGCCACCAGTTGCCACGCTGTGAACAGCGTGTCGCGGCGCCAAATGCGGTCATACAAGGTGTAGAAACGAAATTTCCTTTCGTTCTTCGCCTTACGGTAGAGCTTCCATCGCAAAAGATTGAGGCTTCGGCTCGCTCCCCGGCCATAGGTTTTGGCCCAGGCTTGGTAGTCCGCTTCTTCCGTAGTGGAGAGTTTCGCTCTCAAGCGGCCTCCTTCCTTGTTTTGATGGTAGCGTGTTTACAGTGGGGTCCCTTCGCTCCACGGGCTTTCACCCGCTTCCTTGCTACTATGGACCCCTCTGAGACCTCGCTCCGGCCGATGACATGGTTATGTTTTCCCATGTTTCGTTGTCCCACACCCGACCGTGGGCGGTAGGACACCGGGGAGGCTTCCCGGTTAGCTCTGGTTCTCTTTCGGTGCGCGCTTTCACCAATCACCCCGCCCAGCCCCTCAACTGCTCTTGACCGTTGCTTCGTTGAGAGTTGCAGGCTTCGCCATCTCTGGGAGGTTGGCCACTGGGGGTTGTAGTGTAACGAGGCCGAATCATGTTCGCTTGCGCTAAGGCTCGCACCTTCGCGATCAGGGGGTTTCCATCCCCCTTCGCCTGCCACACGGGCAGACCGCTTCGTTTCGCGTGCTTTGTCGCCGCCACACGCCGAGGCGTCACTACATGTTGAACGGTCTATTGACATGGATCATACTTTACAATGAGCTAGAGAACCGACCAGAGCCGGCATAACCAGAGAACACAGAGGAAGAAGGGAGAAAACAACGCTCGCAGTGGTCGCTTGATGCCTTCGGCAACAGGATGGCACTGCGTGCCGACAGGAAATAATTCCTAATTCCTAATTCCTAATTCTTAATTGGCGCCGCCAGGCGCCTTGTGCTTTCTACTTGATCTCGCAGGAGGCATGCGCATCTTCCTAAGGAATCAAATCCGGTGCCGGGTCGTGACTACCAATAAATCCGGTGTTTTTAGACTTTTTGTAACATGCCCATTTACAACAACTTATGTGAGCTCATCGGCAATACATCGCTGGTTCACCTCTCCAGGTTCAGCGAGGGACTTCCAGGCCGTATCATCGGCAAGCTCGAAGGTTATAACCCGGGGTGGTGTGTCAAGGACCGCATCGGTTTATCCATGATCGAAGCGGCCGAACGCGATGGAAGCCTGGCCGAGGGAGGCACCATCATCGAACCCACCTCCGGCAATACCGGCATCGGCCTCGCCATGACCGCCGCCGTCAAGGGTTACCACATCATCCTCACCATGCCTTCCTCCATGAGCGTGGAGCGCCGCAAGATGCTCATCAACCTGGGCGCCGAACTGGTCCTTACCGACGCCGATCTCGGCATGCCCGGAGCTATCGAGGAAGCCGAAATGCTTTCCCAAAATATTCCCGGCGCCTTCATGCCTCAGCAGTTCAACAATCCGGCCAACCCCCAGGTTCATTACGAGACCACCGGTCCCGAAATCTGGCGCGACACCGGGGGCCGGGTCGACATCTTTGTTGCCGGTGTCGGTACGGGCGGTACGGTGGCCGGCGCGGGCCGGTATTTGAAAGAAAAAAACCCTGATATCGAGGTTGTCGCGGTCGAGCCCGATGAATCGCCCGTGCTCAGCGGGGGCAAAATGGGGCCCCACATGATTCAGGGCATCGGGGCCGGGTTCATCCCCCAGGTCTACGATGGAAACATCGTCGATGAAGTCATCCGCATCGACAGCCACGAGGCCATCAAGACGGCCCAGAAACTCGGAACCACCGAAGGTCTACTGGTCGGTATTTCATCGGGCGCCGCATCCCTGGCCGCCTACCAGGTAGCCAGCCGCCCTGAAAACCGGGGCAAGAACATCGTGGTCATGCAACCGGATACCGGGGAACGCTACATTTCAACCCTTCTTTTCTACCACGACTAAACCCTACCCAATATGCAGTGGACTTTAGGTAAACGGCTCGTCAGCGAGGACGAAATCATCAAGGACCAGGGTCTCTTCCTGGACTACGATGAAATTGCCCGCAAGGGTTCCATGACGGCTGAGGAGAAAAACATCTCCAAATGGTATGGCATTTACACCTCCCGCCAACCGGGCAATCACATGGCGCGAATCGTGATTCCGGGCGGGGTATTGACTTCGAGTCAGGCCCGGCGTATCGCCAAAGTGGCCGAGGACTATGCCCAGGGCAAGTTGGCCGTAACCACCCGGCAATGCATTCAACTGCACTGGCTCAAAACACCCGCCCTGGCCGACATGGTTCGGAGTCTGGCGGAAGATTCGCTTTCCACCTTCCACGGTTGCGGGGACGTCACCCGAAACGTGACCGGTTGCCCCTTGGCGGAAACCTGCCAGTTCCGGCGTTTCAACGTCCTTCCCCACGTAAAGGAAACGGCGCGCCTGCTCACTGAATCCCGCGACCTGGACAACCTTCCCCGCAAGTTCAAAATCACTTTCTCCGGGTGTGGAGCCGGCTGCGCCCAGCCCTTTATCAATTGCATAGGAATCGTGGCGGTTCAGCGAAAAACCCCCCAAGGCGGGGATGAATTCGGGTTCAAGGTCATGATCGGCGGCGGAATGGGATGGGCCCCCTTTATCGGAAAGGAATTGTTTTCCTTCGTCCCCCCGGAAAAAATGGCCCGGGTCAATCGGGCCATCGCCCAGCTTTTCCGCGACCACGGGGAACGCCGGGACCGCACATTTGCCCGCCTCAAATTTGTCGTTCACCGCAGGGGCATCGAGGAGTGCCGCCGTATCGTCCTGCAATTTCTGAAGGACGAAGGTGTCGGGGTGGACGACCTGGAAACCGAGGACTTCGAAGAGACCGGCGTCGACTTTCCGGATCGTCCCCTTCTGGAGCAGAATCCGGTGGGGACGGATGGCAAGGCGACCGTGCGCGCCATGGTTCCCAAGGGTGAACTGACCCACCTGGCCTTCAAGCGTTTGGCGGAAATTTCAGAAATTTACGGCAATAAACGCGTCTACCTGACCAATCGTCAAAACATCGAAATCCACGGGGTGAAACCAAACAAAGTGGAGGAGGCGACCGCGCAAATCCGCCAGGTCGGCTTCGATACCGACGGCTTCTTTGGCCTGCGCGATATTGTGCCCTGCGTGGGGACGACCTACTGCCCCAAAGCGGTTTCCGAAACGCGGACCCTCTACGATCTGCTCATGCCCGTGGTGAGCCAGACCAAGTACAAGGAGATCTGGGACAAAGCCATCATCAACATAACCGGCTGTCCCAACAGTTGCTCGCCCTACCGCATCGCCGACATCGGCTTCCGGGGTATGCGCATTCGGGAAACCGTCGGCTCGACCGAGGCCTACGAAATGCGAATCGGTGGAAAACACGACCGCCTGGGGAGCAAACTCGGAGAATTTAAAAAAGCGGACTGCGCGCCCGCTCTGGAGAGGATTCTCGACACCTTCCTCGACATCCGTCAGGGAGACGAATCCTTGGCCGATTGCGCTGCAAGAATGGGGCTCTGATCATGGACGATAACAATCATCTGAATCCTTTTCTGAAGGCCATCGAGGATCTGGGCCTTTCCTACGAAGTGGCTCCCAATCCTCAGGAGACCTCCGTTTTCCTCGGAGCCGGCACCGAACCGTTGGATTTCAAAACCTTCCTCAAGGACATACCTTGTCAGGACGCTTGCCCGGCCAAAACCAACGTGCCCGCCTACATCGAGGCGATCGCCCAAGGGGATCCGGACAAGGCTTACCTGATCAACCAGGAAGATAATGTATTTTCCGGGGTGCTGGGCCGGGTATGCTCGCGCCCTTGCGAGGATGCCTGCCGCCACAACTGGACGGGTATTGCCGGGCCGGTTCATATCTGCCACCTGAAACGGTCCGCTTCCGACTATAAGCAAAACCCGCCCAAGCCCCTTCCATCCTGGTTTGAGGATACCGGCAAGAAAGTCGCCGTCATCGGGGGCGGACCGGCCGGCTTGACCGCGGCCCGGGAGCTGCGCCGTTACGGCCACGGTGTGACCATCTTCGAGCGCGACAGCGTCCTGGGAGGAATGATGGTGCAGGGTATTCCCGTATTCCGGCTGCCCCGCGAAACAGTCGATGCGGAAGTAAAGGCCATCATCGACAGCGGTATCGATGTGAAGTGCGACACCTCGGTCGACGCCTCCCTCATGGAACAGATCTTGCGGGATTACGATGCGGTGCTGGTGGCGGTGGGGGCCGTAAACCCATCCAACCTGAAACTTCCCGGATTGCCGGGCAATGGACACACCATTCCCGGGCTCAAGTTCATGTACGATTACAACATGGGCAAGATCGGCGATATGAAGGGCCAGAACGTCATCATCGTCGGAGGCGGATTCACCGCCGTCGACTGCGCCCGCTCCTGCGCCCGTGCCGCCAAACGACTGGTCGGAGCGGAGGGAACCGTAACCATCATGTACCGCAGAACGGAAGCGCAGATGTCAGCCGATCCCGACGAAATCAACCAGATGCGGCTGGAGGAAATTGAGGTGGAAACCCTCATGAATCCTTTCGCGGCCCGAACCGAGAACGGCAAGCTTGTGGCCGTTACCTTTCAACGCAACGCCTTGGACGAGGAACAATCGGAGGGGGGCAAACCCAGGATCCATGCCATCCCGGGAACCGAAGAGGAATACCCCTGCGACCTGCTCATCATGGCCATCGGGCAAACTCGCCAGTTGAGCATCCTGCCGCAAGGCATAAGCCAAACCGAAGGAAATCATACCACTGACGAAAAAGTATTCGTGGCCGGAGACTTCAACTACGGAAGCTTCGACGTTATCACCGCGGTCAACGATGGCAAGGAAGTGGCCGATAAGATGGACGCCCATCTCATGGGCAGTGTCCGCCGGAAAAAACACATCGCCATCACCTTCATGGATACCAACGGTGAAACCGGCCGGGTGCGCGACCACGACATCCAGTTTCCCGTGCAAATGCCCAAACTCCCTCTGACCGACCGGGACGGAACCGCCGAAGTCGAATTGGGCCATACCACGGATGGCACCCAGATTCACGCTACCCGTTGCTACTTCTGTCACTACAAATTTGAAATCGACCAGGACGCCTGTATCCATTGCGACTGGTGTATCGGGGTTGCGCCGCGCGATTGCATCAACCGGGTATCCCGCCTCTTTTACGATGAAGATGGAGCCGTGACGTCCAGCCTGGAGGCAAACCTGGCCGAGGAAACCACCTACATCTGGATCGACAGCGACGAATGTGTGCGCTGCGGCAAATGCCTGCGCGTATGCCCCACCGCCGCCATCACCATGCGCAAAATGGAAATGTGCAGTTGCTCCACCACCGAGCTGGAGGAAAAACAGAAGGACAACGTCCCCTACGGCGCCTTCCAATACGAAAAATTCTAATCAACCTTTCCAGCAGCCTGAAAAAGGGGTCAAACGCAAAATGTTAACATCGTCCTCTAGTTTCACCTGAATGTCCGAACCAATCAGATTTTAACTCGGCTGTTTGAGGCGACATGAGCCGCCGTTTGACGTCCCTTTTCCCCGGAAACCTGCGTGGGGTCGGCGCGGCGGTTGACGCGGTAGAACGTTTGCGTCAGCCACCCCCTGATTTGTGCTTTCTTGTGGTTTCCTCTTTTTTATTCCTAATTCCTAATTGGCGCGCCTCTCCCTCTCGACAACCACCAGCCAATCCTCCTCCTCGTCCGCTGGCGGGTGACCCAGGGATACGGAGCCGCCACCTTCCACGCTTTTAACGGAACCCCCGAGGAGACCGCCGCCGGCACGCGGATTGAACCATCCTACCTGGAATTTCCCGGAGGCGGCGGAGAGGTCGAGATCGCCGGTTCCTCCCTCGGGGAGGTATACCAGATAAATTTCCCCTTCCGTGGCGAAGCAATAACGCGAGTTGTCGTTCCCGGTATTTCCAACCAGGGAATTGTCCGTACGCATATGCCAGAAGGGGATC
The DNA here is from genome assembly GCA_964291575.2 of Opitutales bacterium. Classification (GTDB taxonomy): domain Bacteria; phylum Verrucomicrobiota; class Verrucomicrobiia; order Opitutales; family UBA2995; genus JAABVD01. The sequence goes on from OZ219851.1 coordinate 1,589,019, forward strand.
GCTTCATTGCGGAAGAACGCGAGGGCCAACCGACAGTAATCCCAACTCTTGTCCCGGCTGCGGAAATCTTCGCAAACCAGATCGTTTTCCGGCAAATTGTATCCGAAATAGTACTCCACACCCGCTCCACCGGCCATGAGATTACCCCACAGGGTGTATTTTCTTATGTCGTGCAGGTTGTATTCCTTGTCCGGCTCATCTGTCTCGGCCCAACCGGAGAACCCCTTGTAGCCGGGATCGGGCGGCACCCCTTGGGTAGCCGGGTTTTGTTCGTCGTTGGCCACCACCCATGGTTTGCCCGCTGCTTGCGAGGCTTCCACCCAGCGCAGGGTCCGTTGATGAACCTTGTCCCAGGGATTCTGCAGTGAAGCGCCGGTCAGGACGGACTGTGGTCCAAGCAGGGCCCGGTAAATCCGTTCCTGCCCCTTGGGGCCCGTGTGAACGACGATGTGGTGATCGTAAGGATCGGTGTTGAGGATGTATTCGCCCATGGCGTTTTGCTCCTCGTAGGACTGGGAATTCTCCTCGCTCAAGTTCCAGTTGAGGGCCAGGTTGTGGCCGTAGCGGGCGATCAGCTCGCGCAGGTAGAGTTTCCGCTCCGGTCCCAGAAGTCCGCCATCGAGGGATTCCGGAATGATATCCTTTTCCCTGTGCCGATTGTCGTCCATCTCCGTTTCCTGCAGTTTGAAATGCAGGTAGAGACCCTTGGATTGGGCGTGTTCAAAGACGATGCCCCACTGGTCGAGCTTGGAGCAATCGTAATGGAACTTGGCCTCTCTGCGGACGAAGGGCCAGACGTTGTCCCCGTCACCCCCCGCATTGTAGGGGAGGAAAGAGAAGACATTTACCCCTTTGGATGCCAGGTAGTTCAAAGCGCCGATGAGGCCCTTTCCCTTCCCGTTTTTCCAGGTGGGATCCCCGGGTTTGAAATCTTTCACGTGTGGCTCCCAGGTCTTTAGGGGCACATCGGGCTTCATGGCTTTCGAGCCGTCAAAATCCGCATAGGCCAGGAGGGTTTCCGGGGCATCCGGCCCGGCCTTGAGGAAAAACTCCCCGTTTCCGGCATGTTGAAGGTAATGTCCACCAACGTATCGGAGTCGGCCTTTGCCCCGGAAGTCTCTGCCGCTCTTGTCGCTTTGGCTTACCCCGAACCTGCCCGACGCCCCATGGTAGGGGGCCAGCGCCTCTCCCGCGTCCGGTTCGAGCGCAGCCTCATCGCCCCGAAAAAACGATGTCCTGTAACTCCAATCCCCGGGGCGGTCCGGTGCGAAATGGGCCCGCCAGACATTTCCGGACTGGGCCGAGGTATGGGCCGCGTTCCCATCGGCGGCAAAGTAACCGGGCACGGTGTAAACGGGAGCCCCCGACTGGTGGGTAAAAGTCACGCTGAAACGGTAATCGGTAAACGGGTTGGGGTCCTTGTCCTCCTCGTGTGCATGGGGACCGGCCAGATCCAGGGTGATTTTGTGCCATTGCTTCAGTTCACCGCTGACCGCGACCAAACCGTCTCCATCCGCTTCTTCACCTAAGAGGGCTTGGCCATCGATGGGCCCTGCTATGGGAAGAGCAGCGATACAAAGGCTGCAGGAGAAGGCTGTGCGCAAAAATGGGGTCATCATGATTTGAGGCGAAAAGGGTCAGGCCTTGAATTTTGGTATCATTACGAGATGCTGTTGCCTAATCAAAGGATCAAGTTACCAAAATTCAAGGCCTGACCCTTTTCTTGCCCGCGGCTTCGAGCCGTTCCGCTATCCAAACTTTAATCAATGACTGTCGAGGAACGCCCAACCGCGACGATTCTTGGTCCATACGCTCAATCATCCAAACGGGAAAGTCGACATTCACTCTCCGCAATTCCTGACCAGGACGGAACGCCTTGGATAACTCAAGGTACGGGTTGATGTCCACTTCACCATCGTCAAAAATTTTATCCAAGTCCTTTGCTTTCATATAATTTCCTTTCTGCTTTTCGGATTCTTTGCGAGTGTAAATATTTATTGATTAGTGGAGAGTTGCCAGAAATTCAGCCTGTTACCCTTCTCTCCACTTTCCTCTGGCGCGAAGCGCCATCATCTGACTTTTACGCCAAAGGCGTTACACTCCAAAGCCCAGCGCCGCGCAGCGCACGCTGGGTCACCGATCTCCCCTATGATTGAACCCCAACGGGGTTCCACAAAAGGCACTTACCGAGCGAATGCGTCATCTTCCAAATGCTCAAAACATTTTCAATTAGTTCCCTGTCATGCCTTAGCCTTCCCCACTGACCACTGACCACTGAATACTGACCACTGAATACTTTCCTCTGGCGCCAGCCGCCCCCGGACCCTCTTAGCGTTCTTTGCGTGCTCTGCGAGATTCCTCTCCTCTCAGCAAGTCACTTTTTTTCTTCCTGGGAACGCAAAGGAAAAGAAGTCTAAATAAACCTTGGCGACCTTGGCGTGCTTCGCGAGAGTCCTCTTCTGCTTCCCCTGTCATACCTTAGCCTTCCCCACTGACCACTGACCACTGAATACTGACCACTGAATACTTCCCTCTTCCCTCTTCCCTCTTCCCTCTTCCCTGTCATGCCCTTCGCCTCAACCGAATCTCCTTATCCTTCCACTCCCCGGGGCAAGGGGAAACCAGGCCGCAAAAACCCCCGGAATAAAGCCCGCTCGCGGAGGATGAATTTTATGAAGACGCGGGTCAGGCAGAAGGCCCTGACCCTCTTCACCGGTCAATTGGCCACATTGTTGCAGTCGGGCTTGCCTTTGCTGAAGAGCTTGGAGGTGTTGACCCGGCAACAAAAGAATCCGGGATTTCGCCGGATCATCCGGAACCTCGCCGACGACGTTCGGGCGGGAAATCCGATTTCCAATGGCTTGGCCAGGTATCCGAAAGTCTTCGGCAATCTCTACTACAACATGGTTCGGGCCGGGGAAGCCAGTGGCCATTTGGACCTGGTGTTGGACCGCTTGGCCCGCTTTATGGAAAAGGCTCAGCGCCTTCGAGGTAAGCTGGTCGCCGCCATGGTTTATCCCATTGTCGTCATGACTTTGGCGGTTTCCATCCTGGGGTTCTTGATGGTGTTTGTGGTGCCCCGCTTCGAAGCCATTTATGCCAATTTCCTTGGTGGCGCCTCCCTTCCGCCCCTGACTCAGGCCATCTTGGATCTGTCCCTGTTCGCCAAGGATCATATCCTGATCATTCTGATATTGGTTCTCCTTATCCTTATGGTAATCAAGCTGTTGGGGACAGTGGAGAAGGTCCGTTTCGCGGTTGATTTGATGAAGGTGAAATTGCCTGTTTTTGGCGATCTTATCCGAAAGAGCGCCTTGTCCCGGTTTGCCAGAACTTTGGCTACCCTGCAGGGGAGCGCGGTGCCATTGTTGGAAGCTCTGGAAATTACCGGCGCCGTAGTGGGCAATCGCGTTTACCAGCGTGAACTGGAAATTACCTACGCCAGGGTAAGGGATGGAGATCCCATCTCCAGACCGTTAAGCCAGACCCGTCATTTTCCCGATATGGTGTCCAGTTTGATTGAAGTGGGGGAGGAGACCGGCACCGTTCCGGATATGTTGAACCGCATCGCAGATAATTATGACCAGGAACTGGACAATTCCATTTCCGCCATGACCTCGGTCATGGAGCCCGTCATGATTGTCCTTCTCGCCATGGTCGTCGGAGTTATCGTCATCGCCCTCTTCCTCCCACTAGTGGGTATTTTTCAAAATTTAACCGCATGAAAAGGGTCAGGCCTTGAATTTCGGTATCTTGACCCTTTTCACGCGGTTTTAAAATCGTGATCGTGATCGTGATCGTGATCATGATCGAACTGTAGGACCGCCTTTACGCCGCCATATTTTCAGCCACAAAAACCACAAAAACACACATAATTCCTCATTCCTAATTGGCGCCGCAGGCGCCTCCCCCCTTTGCGCTTCTTTGCGTGCTCTGCGAGAGGTAACTCAGTAAAAAGTGGTGAATTGCCCGAAATTCAGCCTTCAGCCTTTTTCCCTTTTCCCTCTTTCCTCTGGGCGCCTCCGGCGCCATTCCAACCGGTAACGTCCTTTCGAACGCTTCAGTTCCAAGGGTGCGTCGAAAGTCAGCGATAGGGAGGCGGAACTGATAGTCGATTCGATGGGCCCCCGGCCCACCACTTCTCCGGCCCGCAGAAGTAAACCGTGGGTAATGCAGGGAGTAATTTCCTCCACGTGGTGGGTTACGAGCAGTAGGGATAGAAGGGGCTGATGACGATGGAGGTTCTCCACCGTATTCAAGAATTGTTCCCGCGCCACGGGGTCGAGACCGGCACAGGGTTCGTCCAGGATGAGGATTTCCGCCTTTGCCATGAGGGCCCGGGCGATGAGAAGGCGTTGCCTTTCTCCCTGGGATAGGGTGATCCAGGTTTTGTCGAAGAGGTATTCGCATTCGAGCCGCTTCATTAAACCCCGGGCCTGGACTATGTCCTTTTTCCTTTTCGGACCCCAGTAATTGACCTGGGCGTATTTTCCCGACACCACTACGTCGATGGCCGGCTCCCCTTGCCCTATCCGCTGCTGGATACTGCTGGAGACCATCCCGAGGCGGAGGCGGACTCGATTCCAGTCGTGATTTCCGTAGGTATTTCCCAAAACCCGGATGGTACCCCGGGTAGGCGGAAAATAACCCATCAATGATTTCAACAAAGCGGTTTTGCCGGATCCATTGGCTCCCAGGATAACCCAGTTTTCACCCGGCATGACCTGCCAGCAGATATCTTTCAGGATGTAACCATTTCGCTCAATGGTGAGCTGATCTACCTGAAGCACCGGCTCCCCCGGCGCCCCAGCGCCATCTTGATCTTGATCTTGATCGTGATCGTGATCGAAACCCCTCTCTTCACTCTCCACTTTCCTCTTTCCTCTTTCCTCTGGCGCGAAGCGCCCCCCCTCTCAGCAACTCATCATCTCTCCCAATTCCAAATTGGCGCCGCCAGCGCTTTATCTGCGCTCATCTGCGAAATCTGCGGTTAACCCAAAGAAAATTATTCTTCCAACTTCTCCCCCTCTGTGTCCTCTTTGTTCTCTGTGGTTGGTTATCTAATTGACGTCACACTAGACTTGTCCGAAAATCGTTTTTCCTGCCGATAGCAGATCTTGGCATCCCTGAACGACTCGGGCGGACATGCTTTCTTCCGCCTTTTTCATGTAGGAACGCGGGTCGTAGGTTTTCTTCGAGCCTACTTCCCCGTCAATCATGAGGACGCCGTCGTAGTTTTTCATCATGTGATCGGCGATGGGCCGGGTAAAAGCGTACTGGGTATCGGTATCGATATTCATTTTAATGACCCCATAATCCAGGGTTTGGCGAATCTCGGTCAATTTACTGCCCGATCCCCCGTGAAACACCAAGTCGAATTCGGCATCCGCTCCGTATAGTTCCATTACCGCTGCCTGACCTTGTTTGAGGATTTCGGGACGTAGCTTGACCGCGCCGGGCTTGTAATGTCCGTGCACGTTGCCGAAGGTGGCGGCAAAGGTGAACCGGCCGATTTCACCCAATGCTTCGTGAACCTTCACCATGTCCTCGGGAGTGGTGTACAGCTTTTCCTCCGGGGTGTCTTCCGTTCCGGCGGCGCCATCCTCTTCTCCCCCGACTACCCCGGCCTCGACCTCGAGAATAATTTCGTTTTCAGCGCACAGCTTCAGGTATTCCCGGGAAAGAGCCATGTTCTCCTCCAAAGGCAAGGCGGAAGCGTCCAGCATGTGGTTCTGGAACAGGTTGCTTTGTCCCTTTGCCCGGCGCCTCGCTGTCTCCTCTATCAGCGGTTTGAGAAAAGAAGGGGCTGTTTGGGGCTGGCAGTGGTCGGTATTCAGGGCGATGAGAATATCGTATTGTTCGGCCAAATGGTGGGCTGCCTCGGCCAGAACAATACAGCCCCAGGCTGCGTCTTTATTTGCCAGACCGGAGGCAAATTGCCCGGCCCCGGTGGAAAACTGGATGATGCCGTCGGATCGGGTGTCGGCGAAGGCCTTCATGGCCGCATTGAGCGTTACGATGGAGGTGCAGTTGATGGCTGGGTAGGCATAGCCTGCTTCCTGGGCGGAATCCAGCATGGCTTCGAATTGGGATGGTGTCGCTATGGGCATGATGGAAATAAATGATAAGAGTTAATGTCGTTCATAGATAAAGTAAGGGAACAGAGGGCATTTCAAGGGCGCTTTCGGCTTCTTTTAGGTTTCGGTTTCCGAGGGCGTGGGCGAGGGGGAAAGGCGAAGCTCCAATTGCCGTCTTTCTTTAAGACCAGAAAGGCGGAGAAGGGTTTCTTGGTGCGCTTGGAAATAAACTTGTCCAACTGGTCGGTTTTTCCTTTGGAAAGGAGTTTTTCCACCTGTTCCCGGGAAATCGGTCGACCAAGAATGGTTTTGCTGATGCTGAACCCTTTGCCATTCCCCTTGGTTTCCAGGCGTTCCCTGCAGGCGAACGCCCTTTCGGTTTCGTAAACGGGAGTTTGGTGCAGGGGACAGGTTCCCACCACGGGCAGTTTGTCGAACTCCAATTTTTCCGCCCCTTTTCCGAACTGGTTGCCGTTGTCATTGTCGAACTTGAACCTGACTTTATGGTTTTCATCCAGAACCAGGGTCGCGGTGAACGGTTTGCCCGCCTTGGATCGAAATCCCTCCAGGGGACCCAGCTTGCCGTGGGAGAGCAACGTTCTCAATTCATCGAGGGAGATCTTGCGGTTGCCAATGACCTTGTAAATGGTCACCTGCCCGTCCTGAGACTTGAAGGCGCGGTAATTTTCCAGCATGGGCTTGTTATCCGATGGGCTGATCGCGTTGATTTCCTTCAATGCCTCGTCGGTCTCCTTGAAACCTTTCACCTTCTCGACGATGTCCTCGGTCTGGGCCACGATGGCGGACATGAATTCCTCCCGGGTAAGGTTGCCCTCTTCCACTTTGTGCAAGCGGTATTCCCATTCACCGGTCAAGGACGGACTGGTCAGCGTCTCTATTTCAACGGCAGAAAGGAAATCCAACAGGGATTCCGCCTTGGCGGTGGGGATTATTTCGCGACGCCCGCGTTCCAGGTATTTCTGGGCCAGCAGACGTTCGATGATTTGCGCGCGGGTTGCCGGTGTTCCCAAACCCTTTCCCTTCATGGCCAGGGCCAAGGCCTTGTCGTCGACCCGCTTTCCCGCTCCTTCCATGGCCGAGAGAAGGGTGGCTTCGGAATAACGGGGAGGCGGTTTGGTCGTTTCCTTTTTCAGATCGACCGACACGACCCTGGCGCGAGCGGGACTGCCGTCGGCCTCGGCAAGGGGAGTCAGGTTTTCTTTTTCGTTGGCATCTCTTCCGTAAACGGCCAACCATCCGGGCTTGACCAGCACTTTGCCCTCCGTCTTGAAGGTGTGACGTCCCGCCACCGATGTGCGAGTGGTGATGTCATACTCCGCCGGGGGGTAGAAAACCGCAATGAACCGGCGGGTGATCATGTCGTAGAGCCGGGCTTCTTGGGCATTGAGTTTTCCCGGGGAGGTTTGGGTGGGAATGATGGCGAAGTGGTCGCTGACCATCGCGTTATTGAAAATGCGCTTATTGGGTTTCACCCAGTTGTTCCGCAACGGGTTTTGGGCTAATTCCCCATATCCCCCGGAGAGATTTTGCAGAATGGAGCGGCAATTTCCCACGTAGTCCTGGGGAAGGGCCCGCGAATCGGTTCGCGGATAGGTGATCAGCTTGTGTCTCTCGTAGAGGGCCTGGGCGATGTCCAGCGTTCTCTTGGCGGAGAAATGAAAGCGTTTGTTGGCCTCGCGCTGCAGAGTGGTCAGGTCGTAGAGCAGTGGGGCCAACTGTTTTTTGCGTTTCTTCTCCTCCGTGACTTCCGCCAGGGGGTTGTCCTTGACCTCTTCGACGATTTGTTCGGCCCGGGCCACCTCCCAAATGCGATCGACCCTGTCTTTCTCACGCGACGATTTTTTCCAGTCCGGTTTTTGATAGATCCCTTCGTATTGGCCTTTGCTGACGGCAAACCTCGCAGTTATGCGCCAGTAATCGCGCGGCTGAAAATGGCGGATTTCCCGTTCCCGCTCCACGATAATGGCCAGGGTGGGGGTTTGGACCCGCCCCACCGAAGCCATCTGTTTGGACCGTGATCCAAACATGCGAATCTTGATGGCCCGCGTCCCGTTTATACCGATCAGCCAATCCGATTCGCTCCGGCAACGCGCGGCCGCCTGCAGGGATTTCATTTCCCCGCCGTCACGCAAGGCCTTGAAGGCTTGAAGGATTCCTGTCCGGGTCATGGAACGCAACCAAAGCCGTTTGATGGGCTTCTTGTTTTTGGCCAAGTCGACGATGTAGGCGAAAATCAGCTCACCTTCGCGAGCGGCATCGCAGGCGTTGATGATTTCGCCGATATCCTTGCGATGGATCAAGCGCTTCAGTTCCTGAAATTTTGGCTTGGTCTTTGCGATCGGTTTCAGGTCGAAGTTGTCCGGAATGATGGGGAGCCTTTTCAGGGTCCAGTTCTTCAAATTCTTGTCGATGTCCTCGGGCATGAAGAGCTCGACCAAATGACCCACCGCTGAACTGATGACATAGCGATCGTTTTCGAACCAGTCGCCTTTCTTGGGCACCTTTCCCAGAGCCCCGGCCAGATCGCGGGCCACGCTGGGTTTTTCCGCAATGATTAATTGTTTCATGGTAGCGAAATCGGTAAGGTTATTGGGTTGGAATAGCGGGTTAGGTGGCGGCAATGGCTTGGTCCAGACAATCCAGGTACCAACCGATCGTTTCCTCGGTTTCGTTCCCCATATTGTTGATGCGGAACGTCTTTCCTTTGATTTTTCCGTAACCTTGATCCATTTGCACTGCAAAGTTTTGGCGCAGAAATTGGTTGAGGGCGGGCACATCGACCTGGCCGTCGTTGCGGATGCAGGTGAGGGAGACGGATTCATACCCGGCCTCGGGGAATAGCTCAAACCCTCGGTCCTTGGCCCAGCGACGCACCATGGCGTTGAGCCGCCGGTGGCGGTCATGGCGAGCCTGAAGGCCTTCTTCCTCGATGCAGCCCAATTGTTGTTTGAGGGCAAAGAGATGGGAGATGACGGGAGTGCTGGGGGTCATTCCCCTCTGGTGGTTTCTCTTGAATTCATGGAAGTCGAAGTAGTAGCCGCGGTCCTCCAGCTCCAAGGCCCTTTCCAAGGCGCGCCCGCTCACCGAAAAGAGCGCCATGCCCGGAGGCAGGGCCAGAGCTTTTTGCGATCCGGTCAGCATGACATCGATGCCGAGCGCGTCTTTTTCGATGGGCACAACGGAAAAGGAACTGACCGTATCGACGATCGATATGACCTCGGGATACTTGCCCACCACCTCCATGATCTCCTCCAGGGGATTCATGGTCCCGGTGGATGTTTCATTGTGAATGAGGGTGATGGCGTCGTATTTGCCCGTGGCCAATTCAGCCTCCACCCTTTCGGGTTTTACCGCCTTCCCCCAATCGAACCGAAGGGCTCCAGCGTTTTTCCCGCAGCGCTTGCTCACGTCGAACCACTTGTCCGAGAAGGCGCCCGACATGCAATTGAGCACCCCTTTTTTAACTACGTTCCTCAGGGATCCTTCCATGATTCCCCAGGCGCTGCTGGTGCTGACGAAAATCGGATCCACCGTACAAAAGAGCTTTTGCAAACCGGGTTGTAGGGATCGATAGAGCTCCACAAATTCCGGGCTCCTGTGCCCGATCATGGGCGAACCCATGGCCTGTCGGGTTTCTTCTGACAGTTCGACAGGCCCGGGAATGAAAAGTCTGAAGCTCACTGCGCTATGGATTAGGGATTCAATTTGGGGTTAGATCCCGGAGGCCCCGGGTGAGGCTTCCGGCTGAGATTTACTTAAAAAGGTTGTTGAAGATAGGTCCGTCAATAATGGAGTTGCATTTTATCCATACTGTATTCCTCTACAAACGCACTTAATTAAACACCATCCGGACCTGACGCCTTACCCTCCCTGATTTAGTTCTTGAGGTTTTGCACGGCAGGGGGAACGTTAAAACTCGGATGTCTTTTTTCAAGGCTTCCAGCATTTGCCCATCAAATGATCAAACGCTTCATCAGGCGTGCTCATCAATTATTCGAGCGTTTTGCCCTGTTTGCGGAGGACGTAATTCTGGACCGCAGGAAGGGAAAGCGCGTGGCGGTCTTTGCCGGGTTTCTGAAGTTGTTTTCCTACCTCTTCAGCGGTATCGTGCAACTGCGGCTCTGGTTGTATGAAAACCGCTTGTTCCGAACCAATCACCTGGGTTGCCTGGTGGTGGTGGTGGGCAACCTCACGGTGGGAGGAACCGGTAAAACCCCGGTGGTGGAGAAGTTTGCCCGATCCCTGGCCTCCCGCGGGCGCAAGGTGGCCATCCTCAGCCGGGGCTACAAAAGCAAGCCGGTTCCGTTTTGGAAGCGCTGGCTGCGCCAGATCTCCCACATGGGCGATCCGCCCCCCAAGGTGGTGAGCGATGGGGAAAGGGTACTGCTCAACCCGGAGGAAGCGGGAGACGAACCCTACATGCTTGCCCGGAACCTGCCCGGCGTAATGGTGTTCGTGGACAAGAACCGGGTCAACGCCGGGTCTTTTGCCATTCGCAAATACGGGGTCGACACCTTGATCCTGGATGACGGGTTTCAGTACCTGCCCTTGAAGGGACGTCTCAATCTCTTGTTGGTGGATAAGAACAATCCCTTCGGCAACGAGAGATTGCTCCCGCGGGGCGTTCTGCGCGAACCCATCAAACACCTCAAACGCGCCACCTACGTCTTCATCACCAAATCGGATGGCGCATCCGATCCGGCGCTGGTGCGCCGTATAAAGTCGCACAATCCGGGGGCGGATATCATCGAATGCGCCCATCGACCCCAATACCTGGAGAACCTGGAATCGGGCGAACGGCGGGAGCTTGCCGATCTCAAGGGACGGCGTATCGGTGCTTTCAGCGCCATTGCCGACCATTCCAGTTTCGAGGGGTTCCTTCGCCAATACGGGGCTCAGTTGATCCATGCCCGCCGTTTTCTCGATCATCACCGCTATACCAAGGAGGAGTTGAATCACTTGTTCGGACAGGCCCAAAAGGAAAATCTCGAATACCTGGTCACCACGGAGAAGGACGCAGTGAAGATCCCGGCCGGCTTTTTCATGCCGGTCCCTCTCTACTTCCTCAGATTGGAGATCGACATTCTATCGGGCGATAAGGACTTTGAAAAAGCGGTTTCCCGGATCTGTTTTCCCGAAAACCCAACCCACTCACCGGCCTGAGAAAAAGAAATCCCCTAATCCCTGAATTACCTCTCGCCAAGAACACCAAGAGGGATTAACCACAAAAAATAAGAGATGCCGAGATTTCTCAGAATCGTGATCGTGATCGTGATCGTGATCTTGATCGAATGCACCCAATGGAGAGTGAGTTGCCGGAATTTCAGCCTTTAACCTTCAGCCTTCAGCCTTTTACTCTTCTTCCACTCTCCTCTTTACTCTTCTCTCCACTCTCCTCTTCCCTCTTCCCTCTTCCCTCTACTGATGGTTATTCGAATATGGCGCAAACGGTAAAAGAAGAAACGATACAGGATCTTGAGATTAAAGATGCCCAGCTCATCTTTAATTCGGTTTGGCATTACCTGGAGGAGAAGTACGGACACCATAGCCTGCGTTTTCCCAAGGAAATCATTTGGTTGAATGGCGCTCCGGGTTCGGGCAAGGGGACGCAAACCCGGTTTATCATGGAATTCCGCGACCTCACCGGCGGGCCGATCGTTGTGAGCGATCTCCTCACCAGTCCGGAGGCCGAAAAAATAAAGGATGCCGGGGGAATGGTCGGGGACAACGAAGTGGTTACCCTGGTCTTCGAGGAACTGCTCAAGCCGAAGTATGAGAGAGGCGTGGTGGTGGATGGATTTCCACGAACCAAAGTCCAGGTGGAGTGTTTGAAGCTCCTCTACCAGGCAGTGAGCAGCTTGCGGCTGGAATTTTACCAAACCCCCTTGCAGCAGAAGTTTCCCAAGCCGATTTTTCACATCATGGTGCTCTTCGTGGATGAACGCGAAAGCGTGGCCCGTCAGATGTTCCGAGGCAGGCAGATTCGCGAACACAATGAAAAGGTGCGCGCCTCCGGAGTGGGGAAACTGAAAAGGGAACGCGCCACCGATTTTGACGATGCTACGGCTCGTCATCGCTACCGTACCTTCAAGGAAGGCACTTACGAGGCCTTGAAGGATTTGCGGCAGATTTTCCACTACCATTACATCCATGCCCACGGCTCCATCGAAGAAGTGGAGGAACGAATCCTCAGGGAATTGCGCTATCAGAGTTCATTGGAGTTGGGGGAAAAAACGTTTGATGTGTTGCGTGTCATTCCGGTGTCTGATGAAATCGTGCGCCACGCCCGACAGGACCTGGTAAACCGTCTCGATGGATACGCCCAGGAGCAACCCGAGCTTCTTGCCAGGGTGATCCAATACATCCGGGAGAAATTGATGCCCATCATCCTCAGTCATGCCATGTCGGGAAAGGCTCAGATCAACTCGGAGAATGCCTTGTTTCACGACCCTTTGGCCTTGCGGATCCTGTTGGATGTATTTTCGGAGCGAGGCTATCACACCACCATTGAAGTGAGAAAAGTGAAGGTGCCGGAACGGGTAGACCTGAAAACGGGCGCAATCCTTTTGGCCGAGAAACGAATTTATAATTTCCAAGTCAGGTATGCCGGAAGTGAGATCCGGCGCGGGTAATTGGAAAGCGGAGGGGCAGTCAGGAATTTATGGATCCGCGATATTATGACTTGGCCGAGGTTTTGACCGGGCATTCCACCCGGCTGGAAGAGGGGGACCGGGTTTTGATCGATTGTTTCGATATACCCGCCGCCATGGTCATCGCCTTGATACGAACCATTCGACAAAGGGGAGCCCTGCCCCACGTCTCCTTGCACAACGCCCGCATAAGCCGGGAGCTGCTGCTGGGGGCGAGAGAGGACCAATTTGCTTTCGATTCCGCAATAAAACTGCGGCAAATGAAGGGAATGGACGCCTATATCGCCCTGCGAGGGGCTCACAATATTTTTGAAAATTCAGACGTTTCGGCCGACCGGGTGGCAGTGGCCGAATCGGCTCTCAAACCCGTTCTCGATTATCGGGTGAGGCAAACGCGTTGGGTGGTCTTGCGTTGGCCCACACCGGGAATGGCCCAGCAAGCTTTGATGAGCAGCGAAGCTTTCGAAGATTTTTACTTTCGGGTTTGCACCATGGATTACAGTCGAATGACCGAGGGCATGGAAAGCTTGAAGGCGCTCATGCAGTCGACCGACCGGGTCCGCATCAAAGGGAAGGGGACCGACCTGGAGTTTTCCATCAAGGGTATCCCCGCAATCACTTGTGGGGGTTTGAGGAATATCCCCGACGGGGAAGTGTTCACCAGTCCCGTGAAGAACAGCGTGAACGGCGTCATCCGGTTTAATGCCCCCACCGTTTATCAGGGGACTTCCTTCGACCGCATCCGCCTCGTTTTCCAAGAGGGCAGGGTGGTGGAGAGTTCTTCCACCAATACCTCCCGACTCGAGGAGATCCTCGATACCGATGCCGGGGCACGCTATATCGGCGAATTTTCCCTGGCCTTCAACCCCCACATCACCCGACCCATGCGGGATATCCTGTTCGACGAAAAAATGGCCGGTTCCTTTCACTTCACGCCCGGACAAGCCTACGAGGAAGCGGATAACGGGAACCGGTCTCAGATCCATTGGGATATGGTTTGCCTTCAAACCCCTCAATTCGGAGGCGGGGAAATCTATTTCGACGGGGAGTTGATTCGCAAAGACGGACAATTCTTGCCCGAACCCCTGCAGAAACTAAACCCCGAATACCTACTCGCCAAAGAGAAACCCTAATGGGATTACCTTAATAAAATTAACCACAGAGACCACAGAGCACACAGAGATTTCCTAAAATCTTGATCTTGATCGTGATCGTGATCTTGATCGAAATCCCCCGGCGCCTCCCCCCTCTCTCTTCCCTCTTCCCTCTTTCCTCTTTTGGGCGCGCCAGCGCCTCTTTGCGATAGCGATCTTTGCGAGATCTTGATCCAATTCATAGTTTTGCAAAAATCCTTCCCTATCCGTGAAATCCGTTGTTTCCCCCTTTGTGCCTTTGTGCCTTTGTGCCTTTGTGCCTTTTCCCTCTCCCTCTTCCCTCTTTCCTCTGGCGCCAACCGACTTCCTCCCCCCCTTTTGCGTCTTTTGTGCATTTTGTGGTTAATCCCTCTCTCCCAATTCCTAATTCCTAATTCCTAATTGGCACCCCAGCGCCCCTTTCCTCTTTCCCCTGGGCGCGCCAGCGCCTCTTTGCGCCTCTTAGCGATCTTTGCGAGAGTCCCTTCTTGATCGCAATTCATAGTTTTGTCAAAAATCCTTCCCTATCCGTGAAATCCGTTGTTTCCCCCTTTGTGCCTTTGTGCCTTTGTGCCTTTGTGCCTCCCCCTCCCTCTTCCCTCTTCCCCTCCTCAATCCTGGGCGCGCCAGCGCCCCTTTCCTTTAGAGTTTTCGGTGAATGGCTGAAAAGTGGCAGGTTGAAGACACGGTGGAAAAAATCCGGGCCGACAAATGGATAAGTCGGAAGTTGCCCGATATCAGCCGGACCCACATTCAGAAAGCCTTTCAGAAAGGACTGGTCAAAGTAAATGGAGGCCGCGTTGCCAAGTCCACCAGGCTCAGAAAGGGGGATGTGGTGGAGTTTACCCGGTTGAAAATCGAGCGGCGGGTTTTGTCCCCGGTGGATTTGCCCTTGAAAATTCTCTTTGAGGACGAACACCTCCTGGCCGTAAACAAGGCATCCGGAATGGTGGTTCACCCTGGGGCGGGAACCCATGACCATACCCTGGCCCACGCCCTGCTTTTTCACTATCGGGGCCGACTCAGCTCCCTGGGCGGTGCGGACCGTCCCGGCATCGTCCACCGCCTCGACCGCGATACCTCGGGAGTCATGGTGGTGGCCAAGAGCGACGCCGCCCACCGCGGCCTGTCCTCGGCCTTCGCCGCGCGCTCGGTCGGCAAAGCCTACCTCTGTTTGGTCGCCGGCGTTCCCGATCGATTGTCCGGTTCCCTTCGTAAACCCATGGGCCGCCATCCCGTTGTCCGCCACAAGATGAGCATCCGCGATGACGGCAGGAATGCCCATACCGACTGGGAATTGCTCGGATCCGGCCAGGCCCGGATTTCCTTGTTGCGATGCGACCTCCACACCGGTCGGACGCATCAAATCCGTGTGCACCTTTCCGATATGGGCCATCCCATTTTAGGGGACAAGGTTTACGGTTACCGCGGCGCCGGCCTGGATCTCCCCGTTCAGCCCACCCGGGTAATGCTCCATGCCTGGAAATTGAAACTGCAGCACCCCATTACCCGGGAAAGTCTGCGCCTGGTCGCCAAACCTCCCCATGATTTCAAGACCCTCATCCCCTCAACCACGACTCCCGAAATTCATTTTGACTAACCACAGAGAAGAGGCGCCTAAAGGCGCCAAAGGAATTAGGAATTAGGAATTAGGAACTCTGGCAAAGACCCTTAGGCCAGCATCCATTCTCTGACTTTTATGCCAAAGCGTTAAACTCCAAAGCCCAGCGTCTGCAGCGCACGCTGGGTTACCCATCACTCCACATGACCGAACCTCAACGGGGTTCCACAAAAGGCGCCCCCATCCGTGCTCATCGGTGAAGTCCTGTGTTTTCCCCTTTCAGCCTTTCTTGGCGCCAAGCGCCCCCTTTGTGCCTTTGTGCCTCTGTGCCTTTGTGCCTTTGGCGTCAGCCAATTCCTATTTCGCAAAGGCCCGATACCATCCTTCGATCACCTCCGCATCGGGTGCCCCGTCGAAAGTTATGATTCGGTAACGGGCCTGATAGGCCATGCCGGGCCTGATGATGAAAGAACCACTGACAACCGGGCTGAAGACGAAGTAGGGCATGGTCGGGTGAATGCGCACGGGTTGAGGGTGCCGTAAATTGCCGGGATGGTCCATGTAAACCACCCCAACGGTTTTCCCCTCCACCGGTCCGTATACGGCCAACCAGCGCGGGGTGCTGTGATTGCCCGCTTCCCGGTCCCGGATGCCCTGGCCCGTGAGGATTTTCATCGGGCCCTCGAAATGATCTTCATCCTCCGCGTTCCAGTGCTTGGACCCGCGGAAGGCCATCCCCCCATAGTGATAGGGTTGCAGGTAAACCTCATCCGTTGTGGCACAGCTTTGCTCGGTTTCCAGGTCTATGATGAAGGGATCGTGGCTTTCCTCTACCGAGACCTTCCATACCTCGTCCAAGGCCGGCCCCTGCTCTGTGCTCACCTGTTGAAGATGCGATGTAAACCCATGTTCTTGCCGGGCTAGCACGGCGCGGTGTTCCACATTGCCCAGTTTCCTCGCCTGGTTCCAGAAATCGACCGTTTGGTGGCGGAAGGTGGCCCGGGTCCAAGCCGAAAAAACCGCGTGCTGGTGCACGTGGCCCACGGGAAAAGCGTCGGTCAGGATTTTCCCCGAGGGCGAAAACAAAGGGTGTATGAATCCGCTGCGCGCGTATACCGGATCCACCCTGGGAGGAGGGGGAACAACCGCCGTATGGTATCGAAGAACAGGTTTTCCCCCGACGGTTATCTCCAGGCTCCCGGGAAGGTTTTCCACCCTGACCTCGGAATGAAGACCCGGAGCCAGAACCAGACCCCCGGCCAGAATGAACCAAAAATTTATGCTTTTCACCCCGCCAGCCTAAAACCCCAAGAAGAAGAGGAAACCACAAAAACCACCCCGGGTCAGTTCTTAATTCTTGTACTCCCCAAAAAGCCCCGAAGGCGCCCCAAGAAGAAGAGGGACTATCACCACAAAAACCACAAAAACCCAAAAAGCGCCCCTCCCCTCCTCTCAGCAACTCGGCATTCTTCCATTTTCCTTTTTCTTCCTTTAGAACCACCTGCCCCCTCTCTCTTCACTCTTCACTCTTTCCCCTTTCCTCTAGAGCGAAGCGACTTCCTCCCTCAATTCTTTGCTTGATCGTGATCGTGATCTTGATCCTCCCTCTCCCCTCTCAGCAACTCGGCATCTCTCATCATTCTCTACCACTCCACCACTCCACCATTCCATCACTCCACTCCATCACTCATCACTCCCCCTTGAACCTTCAGCCTTTTAAACTCCAATCGACATTCTTGCTCTGGTTTTTCGGGGCGACCTTCCTCTTGGGCCAGCCCGAAGCAAAGCCCAATGTCCTCCTCATTCTGGTGGACGACCTGAAACCGGCCATTGCTTCCTATGGTGATCCCGTAGCCATTACTCCCGCCCTGGACCGGCTGGCGGCCCGGGGCATGCGCTTTGAATTGGCCTACTGCAACCAGGCCGTTTGCATGGCCTCCCGCTACAACCTGATGCTCGGCAGCCGCTCCACTTCAACGGGATTATATTTTTTTGGCACACAATTTCGCGAGACCTATCCGGATGCCGTAACCCTCCCCCAGCACTTTATGAACCATGGCTACGCCGCTCACGCCATGGGCAAGGTTTTCCACATCGGCCATGGCAATACCGACGATGCGGCTTCCTGGAGTGTGCCCCATCTCCCCGATAAGGTGATCGAATACCTGGTGCCGGAAAGCAATCATGGCCTCCTCACGCGGGAGGAAGGTTTGTTCAGGAATCTGGGAGGGCGGGACGAAAACGGCGTTCCTCGACCGCGCGGCGCGGCCTGGGAGGCGCCCGAGGTGCCCGATGATGCCTACGCCGATGGCCGGATCGCCCAGGCCGCCGTAGATCGACTGGGATGGTTGAGAGAAAACGAGGAAAGGCCTTTTTTCCTGGCGGTGGGTTTTGTGCGGCCCCACCTCCCCTTCTCCATTCCCAAGCGGTATTGGGACATGTATGACCGGGGAGCCTTGCCCATGCCCGAATTTGTGGAAGCTCCCCAAGGGGCCCCTTCCTATGCCTTGAAGCGGCGAGGGGAGATCATGGCCTACAAACCGATTCCAACCACCGAACCCTTTCCCGAGGAAGTTGTGCGGCAAATCATCCACGGTTACTACGCCAGCGTCACCTATGTGGACGCCCAGTTGGGCAAACTCTTACGCGGTTTGGAAGAGCACGGATTGTCCGAAAACACCATCGTGGTATTGTGGGGAGATCACGGCTGGCACCTCGGCGACCTCGGTTCCTGGACCAAACACAGCAACTACGAGCAAGCCAACCGCATCCCCCTTGTCATCTCCGCTCCGGGAGTCACCGAGCCCGGTTCCGTCTCGCGCCAATTGACGGAGACGGTGGACCTTTATCCGACCTTGGCCTCTCTCGCCGGCCTTCCTCCCCCAAAAACCTCGCAACCGATGGACGGCTTGGATTTGACCCCGGTTTTGCAAAACGCGGGCAAACGCATTCGCCCCTACGCCTACCACGCCTACCCCCGGGGCAGGAGGTATTTGGGACGCGCCATACGGACCAGTCGCTACCGCATGGTGGAGTGGACCCATTGGGAGACCTCCGCCGTCGAATATGAACTCTACGATTACGAAAATGACCCCCTCGAAACCGTCAACATGGCATCCTCCCACCCGGAAGTTCTCGCAGAGATGAAACAATTCCTCGACCACGAGCCCCCACCAAAGCCGCCCACTGGAGAGTGAAGAGTGAAGAGTGGAGAGTGAAGAGTGGAGAGTGAAGAGAAGTATAATTATAAGAGATGCTGAGAGTTCTCAGGGATTTAACGGAAGGCGGGTTTCCAACCCGCCAATTCGTAGGGGCGAGGCATTCCTGGCCGCCCACATTCCTCAAAATCGTGTTTTTGATCGTGATCCTGATCGAACTGTAGGACCGCCTTTACGCCGCGATATTTTCAGCCACAAAAAGCACAAAAAACACAAAAAGAAGAAGGCGCCTCCCCCCTCTTTCTTCCGCTCTCTCCTCTTCCCTCTTTCCTCTGGAGCGAAGCGACTCCCTCTCAGCAACTCTCATAATTCCCCCAATCCATCACTCCAACACTCCATTCTCGCCCCCTTTTGCGCCTCTTGTGCCTTTTGTGGCTAATCCCTCTTTGCGTCCTTGGCGATCTTTGCGAGAGTCCTCAGCTTCTCAGCAACGCTGGGTTATTCAGCAAATTTTGAGCCTTCAACCTTCCAGCCTTTCTTGGCGCGCCAGTTTCCCCTCTCAGAGGGGTCCAATTCCTGGAGCATTCCTAATTGCGTTCTTTGGCGGCTATTCCCCTCTCCCCAACTCTTCTCTCTTTTGCGTCTGGAGCGAAGCGACTTCCTCTGTGGTTCCCCTCCCTCTTCCCTGCGTCCCTCTTCCATGCTTTGCGAGAGGCATTTCCTAAAGCAGTTCCAACTGATCGAAATTGGGTTTCTTGGATTGGGGCAGGTCTTTCGGGGTCTTTCGTTTGCGGCGGACTTGTTTTCCGGTCGCGGTGACTTCGTCCTGGACGGTTTGATCGTTTTCCAGGTGGTGGAGTATGGTTTTGGCCCTTTCGATGACCGAATAGGGTAGGCCGGCCAAGCGGGCCACGTGGATACCGTAACTGCGGTCGGCCGATCCGGGTATGACCTGCCTCACGAAGATGATATCTTCATTCCACTCTTTCACCGCCACGCTGTAATTGCGCAGCCGGGTCAAGGTTTCCTCCAGCTTGGTCAGTTCGTGGTAATGAGTGGCAAACAAGGTTTTCGGGCCTTTCTCCTCTCCGGAGTGCAGGTGCTCGATGACCGACCAGGCGATGCTGAGCCCATCGTAGGTGCTGGTGCCGCGTCCTATCTCATCCAGGATGATGAGGCTCTTATCGGTTGCGTTATTGAGAATGTTGGCCGTTTCGTTCATTTCCACCATGAAAGTGGAATTGCCCCGGGCCAATTCGTCGCTAGCTCCCACGCGAGAAAAAATGCGGTCGACCAAACCGAGTCGGCAACGCTTGGCCGGGACCCAGCATCCGACCTGGGCCAACAGGGTAATGAGGGAAACTTGCCGAATGAAGGTGGATTTCCCCGCCATGTTGGGACCGGTTATGAGAAGAATCTGGTGATCGCTCGAACTGATCCTGGCGCTGTTGGGGACGAAGGCGTAGGTTCCGGCCAGACCGAGGGCTTCACCACGCATGGATTGTTCGACCACCGGATGGCGGCCGTCTTCGATTTCAATGGTATCGGTCTCGTCCAGATCCGGTTTGCAATAATCCCACTTTCGGGCCAATTGGGCCCAACCCACGAAGAGATCGGTTTGGGCCAGGATGTGGGCGGCCCCATGCAGATCCGCCGCCTGGGTCAGAACCTTTTCCACCAGATCGCGAAAGAGCGATTCCTCGTGGGCGTTGCTGTTGGCCTCGGCGCTAAGGATTTCCCTTTCCTTCTCCTTCAGTTCGGCCGTCAGGTAGCGCTCCGCGTTTACCAGGGTGGATTTCCGCGTGTAGCGCTCGGGCACGAGGGATAGATTCGCCTTGGATACTTCGATGAAGTAACCGAAGGCCGCATTGTATTTGATCTTGAGGTTTTTGATTCCGGTGGCCGCCCTCTCCCGGGCCTCCAGTTGGGAAATCCAGATTTTGTTTCCCCGCATGAGAGTCCGCAGCCGGTCCAATTCGACGTCGTATCCGTCCCGGATGTAGCCCCCGTCTACGAGTTTGCCGGGCAACTCCTGGTTTAATGCGCTGTGGAGCAATTTCCGCAAGGCGGTAAAGTCCCTCAAGCCTTCCTCCAGTTGCCCAAGGTTGGGTCCATTGAACTGCCGCAGGATTTGTTTCAAGTGGGGTAGGGCGTTGAGAGTGTCGCGAATGCCGCCCATCTCCCGCGGATTGCGCATGCGGTTCTCCAACCGGGCCAGGATCCGTTTGATGTCCCGGGTCAGGCGGAGGGTTTCGGAAAATTCGGCCATGAGACCGGGCGATTCCAGGAATTCCTCAACACAGGTTTGCCGCCTCTTTAATTCGGCCAGATCCAGGGAGGGGGAACTCAGGTACTGTTCCAACAGGCGGGCTCCCGCTGCCGTGCTGGTGCGGTCGATGGCGTCAACGAGCGAACCCTGACGCGTCCCCCGGGCCGACTGGAAGATTTCCAGGTTGCGCACCGTGGCCGGATCCAGCAACAGGTTATCCCCCGAGCGGTATTCGCTGATGGTTCGCAGGTTTTTCGGTTTCCCGCACAGGCTTTCCGTCACGTAATAAATCAATGCCCCGGCTGCCCCGATGGCCGGGTGCTGGAGAGACAAACCGAACCCTTCCAGGTTGAGAACTCCCAGGGTGTCCATGACGGATTGGGCGCCGGAAACGCCGTCGAAATGATAACCGGGAACCTCGGAAACAGCGTTTTCGGCGCAAAACAGGCAGAACTCTGCCGTGGCGCTGTGAGGGTCCGCCCCCGCCTTGAGTTTATCCAGCTCTTCTTCGGGAAGGACGATTTCGCGGGGACGGATGGCGGTCAGAACGGGCAGCAACCGATCCATGACCGTTTCCGTGGCCAGGATGAACTCCCCCGTAGTCAGGTCCATCCAGGAGGCGTGGATCCCCTTTTTATCCCAGTGCGCCGCCAGGATAAAGTGATTCCGGTTTTGGGTGAGCTGATCGTCGTTGAGGGTGGTCCCGGGGGTGATGATTCGGGTCAGGGCCCGTTTGACCAGTTTCCCGGTTCGGGGGGTTTCCACCTGGTCGCAAATGGCCACCTTCTTCCCCGCCGCCAAAAGTTTTCCGATGTAGGCATCGGCCGCGTGGAAGGGAATCCCCGCCATGGGATATTTGTGACGCTTTGTCAGGGTTATGCCCAGCAGCGATGCCCCCTCTTCCGCGTCCCGGTTGAACAACTCGTAGAAGTCCCCCAAGCGGAAGAGCAGAATGGTATTTTCCGGCAGTTGGTTGCGCACTTCCCAGTATTGCCGCATCATGGGAGTATGACCTGACTTTTTCGCCATATTTATCTCAAATTAAGCCACAAAACCCACAAAAGGCGCTGGCGCGCCAATTAGGAATTAGGAATTAGGAATTAGGAATTATTAGGGATGGTGAGTTGCTGAGATTTCTTAGAATCGTGATCGTGATCGTGATCGAAAATTTCTGAGGAACCAACCACAGATTTCACGGATGACCACGGATCTAAATAAAGGAGGGGGGACACTCCTCAAAATCGTGATCTTGATCGAACTGTAGGACCACCCTTACGCCCCCAAATTTTCAGCCACAAAAACCACAAAAATACACAAAATTCCTAATTCCTAACTGGCGCGCCAGGGCCTCCCCTTTTGCGCCTTTTGTGCCTTTTGCGGTTTCCCTCTCTCCAATTCCTAATTCCTAATTCCTCATTCCTAATTGGCGCCGCAGGCGCCTCTTCCCTCTTCCCTCTTTCCTCTTCCCTCTGGGCGCGCTCTGCGCGCCCAAATACGCAAACACGAAAGCAAATAATCCTCCAGGGCCGTATCGGTTCTCAGGTTGACTTCCAGCAGGCCCGCCAATGACTCCAGTTCTCGGATGCTGTCGGTGAATTTCGAGGAAACAGGGCCGCCCTTCTCTTCGGCCAGATAGGGGGCCGCAACGGCCCGGGTTTGGTTTTCCAATTCCTTGAACAGCCGGTGGCGGATCCCCTTGGCCGATCCTACCCGCAGGGCCTCTCGCTCATCATCCTTCAAATCCTGGGGGAGATTCGATTTTTCCCTTTCCCAGCCTGCCGCCGCCAATTTGTCCAGAATTCCGTTGAAACGAGCCACCAGTCCGTAAGCGGTCATGACACTTCCAGCGATCCGGTCCTTGTCCTTAACCCCCTGCAGTAGCCCGCGTAGAAAATCGGAATAGTCGCCCAGCCACTGCTGCCAGGACTTGTCCTCGATGGCTCGAAAAGAAGAGGGAATGCGGAAATTGAAGCACCGGCTGCGAATGGTTTCCAGCAACGCGTAGGGCCGGGTGGAAAACAGGATGATGGTGGTATCGAGCGGAGGCTCTTCCAGGGTTTTGAGAAATATATTGGCCGCTGATGACTGGGACGATGCACACAGGCGGTCGGCCTCGTAGACAACCGCCACCTTGCGGTCGGATACGAGGGGAGACTGCAGAATTTGGCGGATCAACTCGCGGGTATCGATCGCCCTGATGGCACGCGCCTTTTGGGAAGGGCGCAGCGGAAAGAAGTCGGGGTGGTTTGTCACCGGCCCAAAACGATCCTCCTTCCCCATGGCAAGGGATACATCCAATAATACCGCGGCCAAACTGTGGGCCACTTCCTCCAACAATTCTTCGTTCTCACCGTAGAGCAGCACCGCGTGGGCCAGACGACCTTTTTGCAGGGACCGTTCCAGCACCTCCACCGCCTTCGAAGACCTCAGGGGTTCAGTCAAGATGCTTTTTAACTCCATCCCAAATGGCCTCCTCCACCACCTCGGCGGATTTGGAACCGTCCACCACCAGGAAGCGTCCGGGTTCGGATTTTGCCAAGTCCCGGTATCCTTTCCGCACCGCTCGGTAAAAATCCATTTTTTCCTGTTCCATGCGATCGGGTGGCTCCGTGTCCCTGGATTGAATGCGTTGAAAACCGATTTCGGGCTCCAGATCGATCCATACCGTCAGGTCGGGAAGAAGGCCGTCGATGGCAAATCGATTGATGGCGTTTACCTCCATTAGGCCGATGCCCCTGGCCACCCCCTGGTAGACGGTGGTTGAATCCAGGTAGCGGTCGCTGATGACCACTTTGCCGCGCCCCAGGTTGGGTTTTATCAACTCCTCCACGTGTTGGGCGCGGCTTGCGGCAAAAAGGAGTACCTCCGTTCTCGGAACCATGGTCCACCCGCACTCGGCGTGTTTGAGCAGGTGCCGGATTTCTTCTCCCAAGGCCGTGCCTCCCGGTTCGCGACTCAAAACGACCCTCTCTCCCCGTGCCGTCAATTTGGCCGCCAGCCGCTTCATCTGGGTCGACTTACCCGTCCCCTCGGAACCTTCAAAGGTAATAAACAACCCCCTCCTCATCTTAGCGCCCCCGAACCATCGTGATCTTGATCTTGATCGTGATCCTGATCCAATTCCCTCTCACGCCGCTCTCTCATCTCACCAACTCACCATCTCTTATAATTCCAAATTCGCGCCCCCCGCGTCATCCCGATCCTGATCCTGATCCTGATCGAATTCCCCCCCTCTCATAATTCCTCATTCCTAATTCCTAATTGGCGCCGCAGGCGCCTCTCCTTTTGCGCTTTTTGCGATCTTTTGCGGCTATTCCCTGCGCTCCCGGCACCTTCCATTCTCTCTTTCCTCTTTCCTCTTTCCTCTTTCCCCTGGGCGCCCCCGAACCATCGTGATCTTGATCTTGATCTTGATCGTGATCGAATCCCCTCCCTCTCACCATCTCTTCTCTTTCCTCTTTCCTCTTTCCCCTGGAGCGAAGCGACTTCCCCTTTGTGCCTCTCTCCCCCTTTTGCGTCTTTTGTGCCTTTTGTGGTTCCCTCTCTCCTTCTTCACTTCATCCTTTCAATATACCCCTGGGCCTCACTCATGCTGGGACTCCTCCCCGTAACCGCATGAAATCCCCTGAAGGCCTCCCCCGTGGTCAGGCAGACCGAGAGAGGAAAATCCAATAGTTGGGCGAGGCAAAACCCCGCATTGAATTGGTCCGCCGAACCTCCGGTCGCGGGTGGATCTTTCGGGAGGGTTCCCCTTGCCCAGACCGTTTCCAGCTTGGTGGCGCAGGCGGCTGAATCCCCGGCCTGCACCACAGCCGTGCCGATGCTCAACCGGTCGCGGATGTAGGAGGCCATCGATTTTAGCCGGTCGGCCTCGGCCCCCAATTCCGATTGACCCAAAAGTCGGGCGACCCTTCCCGCTACCTTCAAATTCAAACCCAGGGTGACCGCGCCCCAGTTTTGAAAACGGGATATGGTCGAGAGAACGGAGCGCACCTCCCCATCCGAGCGTTTTACAGGATCGGAGAGATCAAAGAAATAATGCTTTTGGTCCCTCGGAGGCAGATTGGGTATGACGTAGTCGAGGAGATCGGTCAGAAGGGTGGTCAGGTTGGGGGTCATGGCCCAGTTTACCACGCATACCAGATCCTGCCGGGAGAGCAGATCGAAAAATTCCCCTTCCCGAATATGACGCAAAAGATTCCTGTAACCGATGGCATCCAGCGAAGCAACCGCCCCCAGATTGATTTTTCCGTCGGCAAATTCGAGGGAGTGAATGATGGCGGGATCGGCTATGGAGATGGCCTCTGTTTCCCGGGCAAAGTTCTCGAAAACGGGATGAACCGATGCCTCCCCCAGGGCGCCGATATAACGCAGGTTGAGACCGGCCTTGCCGAGGGCCTCGGCCATGGCGGGTCCGTTGCCCCCCGCTTTCTCTTCGCGGGGAAAAATTTCCATGTCGGCGCCTTTACCGGACGCATCCAGGATTTTGGACCCGAAGGCTTCTATCGTTTCCACCCGTGAAAAGGCGTTTCCTTGCCCAAAGCGTTTATCCACCACTGAAGTGACGCGCTCGACCAAACCGTCGAATCCCACCAGAGCGTGTTTTTGTGTTATTTCCGATCCGCGTTTGCCGAGGTGGTCGAGGGCCTGGGTTTTGTTATCCATGAATGCAAAGACTGTGACTTGGGTTCTGTCTTAAAAGTGAAAGGAGATGCTTTGGCGGAATCAATCAGTAAACGCAACTACTCAGGTATCTTAAACAATAGTCCGCAAGGATAAAGGCGCCCCCAGCCCCATCCTGATCTTAATCTTGATCTTGATCCTGATCGTGATCGTGATCGAAAATCCCTGAAGAAATACCTCTCGCAAAGATCGCAAAGAAACGCCAAGAGGGATTAACCACAAAAGGCACAAAAGACTCAAAAAGGAAGGGCGGGTTTTCAATCCAACCGGGTTCGAGCTGTAGGAGCGGCTTTACGCCGCGATTGCTTGGAGGCTATTTAACGCCCCTCCACTCATCACCAATCACTGAATTACCTCTCGCAAAGAAACGCCTCCGGCGCCAATTATCCATTTTTTACGCCAAAGGCGTTAAACTCCAAAGCCCAGCGTCGCGCAGCGCACGATGGGTTACCCATCACCCATATGATTGAACCCCAACGGGGTTCCACAAAAAGCGCCCCAGCCCCCTCTTTGCGCCTCTTTGCGATCTTTGCGATCTTTGCGAGATTCCTCTCCACTCTTCACTCTCAACCCTTTCTACAATTCGATCACGATCAAGATCACGATCAAGATTCTGAGAAATCTCAGCATCTCTTCTCTTTTTTGCGTCTTTTGTGCCTTTTGTGGTTTCCCTCTCTCCAATTCCTAATTCCTAATTCCTAATTCCTAATTGGCGCCGCAGGCGCCCCTTCCCTCTTCCCTCTGGGCGCGCCAGCGCCTCTTGGCGTTTCTTCGCGATCTTTGCGAGATTACTCTTAGCATCTCTTCTCCCTTTTGCGTCTTTTGTGATGGTATGGGTTCAATCCGAATCTGATAAAACTTGTTAAGCATGGCAGCGTTCGGAAACATTAGAAGCAACTCGTGGGTGATTGTGCTAACCCGCGGGTGGCTACTGGAGACGCTCGGAACAAGCACTGGAATAATTCTCCGATTTTGTGATTGAGCGCCGACGGATACGCACCCACATGGTGAAAAACCGAATACCTGTTTGTCACGTGGCCGTCTGCTTCCAGAACGCTGCCTGCTTTAAATAATAAGAAAGATTAATCTAATGATAGAAAACAAAACCAAATGCAACCGAATCATTGGCTTGGATATGCATCCGGATGTTTTTGCCGCAGCAGCGCTGCAGAACACCGATGCTGCAAGCGCTAAGACCCTCTGGGTACATGACCGTCAAAAAACCGCCCAACTCGAACAGTGGGCCGATAAACACCTTCAGCCAGGTGACGTCCTGCTACTGGAAGCTTCCGGCAACAGCTTCGAAGTAGCTTCGCGTCTCCACACTCTGGGTTTCACCGCCCTGGTGTTGGAAAGTGCACAAGCCGGTAAGCTGCGAGAGAACTTTTGTAACGATGATCGTCATAGCGCCGTGAAGCTGGCCCGTGTTTACCTCAGCGGATTAGCCAAATTAGTCTGGCAACCCGATGAGGCGACTCGCGATCACCGCGAGGTCTTTTTCGCCCATCGTAATGCCGTAAAGGATACCACCCGCTGCCGCAACCGGATCCGGGGGTTCCTCAATGAACACTGTGTGCGGCTGCCAACCGGCACACGACTGACTCAAGCCAGTGGGCTGAAACGTGCCCTGAGCCTATACAACTGGAACGCTCTGCAGCAATCCCTGCTGGAAGATAAATTTAGCCAACTGTGGGAAACTGAAAAACGCCGCAAGCGTTTGGAACAAACCATGATTGCCGAACTGATTGCCCGGCCAGCCTGGGCGCGCCTCTGGCGCCTGATGGGTATCCGCCATCGGGTGGCCTTTGGGCTGATGGCCATAATCGGGGATGTCCATCGTTTTGCCACTGCCAAAAAACTCGTCGGCTACCTCGGCCTGTCTCCGCGCAAAGAACAATCCGGTAACAATGCGCGTGGACGCGAACGAGGGATAGGCAAGACGGGACGAGGTGACTTGCGTGCCTTACTTATACAGAGCGCCCAAAATGCCCTAAACCAACGAGGCAGTCCGCTTCACAAATGGGGCTGGAAACTCCTGATCAAAAAGAATCGCAAATTGGCCGTAGCAGCTGTCGCACGCAAACTGACTGTAGCAGTCTGGCATTTGCTCATGGGACACTTCACACCACTGGTCGAACTTGATGACCACCTCCAAACTAAACTTCTAAAACTTGCAACTGTGATGGGAAAGCAAAAGCTCTCTGAGCTCGGCTATCCCAATAGGAACGCATTTACTCACCATATCTTTAAACAAATTAAACATTGCACTTGATTGACCACATACCTGCTTTTTGTGGTTTCCTTCTTCCTCTAACAAAATTCTGCGGTTGGAATTCATTTTATCTTTGAAGCCAGAGCCGAGACGGTCTTAAATAGGGAACTGATATCCCTTTTTGTCCCCTGCCGCCATTTATGATTCCCACTCTGGCACAATCTCAACACTCCGGTCTGCTATCCTATTTCTTCCTGTCCAATACGGCCGGGCAGCTCATTATTTTGGCCTTGGGTGTATTCAGCGCCATCGCCTGGACGGTCATGTTCAGCAAGTTTATGGAGTTGAACAACCTCCAGAATTTGAACCTGGAATTTGAAGCAGACCTGAACGAGGCGCCCTCCTTGCTGGATTTGGCCCGCCATGTCACCTTCAGTGACTCCGTTCCCTATGCATCCCTCGTCGGGGATGCCACCCAGGCCTATTTCCGTGCCGTGGAACTCGATTCCGCCAACCTGGATCGGGAAAATGCGGTCAGTTATTCGGAAAATGCCCTGCGCCGGGCCGTGGCCCAGCAAAGCATCTTTTATGAAAAGAAAATGGTCCTGCTGGCTTCCATTGTGACCGGGGCCCCCTTTATGGGACTCCTGGGGACGGTGTGGGGTGTGATGGATGCATTTGGCGCCATTGCCTTGGAGAGCAGCGCCAGTTTGCAAAAGCTGGCCCCGGGGGTATCAGGGGCTTTGCTGACCACGGTGGCCGGGTTGCTGGTGGCCATTCCGTCCGTTTTCGGATACAATTTTCTCCTGGCAGTGACCAAGAAACGCGTCATCGACCTGGAAAACTTCGCCAGCTCCGTGGCGGATCGCATCGAATTGGAGGACACCTTGTCGAGGGATAGCTAGATGGCCCGGACCTTCCATCAAAGAGAGCGTCTGACCGCCGTGTCGCAGATCAATGTGACTCCCATGATCGACATGGCCTTTGCCCTGCTCATCATTTTCATGATTACCACCCCGTTGCTGGAGCAAACGATTCCCTTGGAATTGCCCTCCGAGACCGCATCCCCCACACCCATTCTCCGGGAAACCCCCTTCCAGACCATTTCCATCGACCGGGAGGGTATTTATTACTGGAGCCAGGAAGAGGTTACCTTCGAGGAGTTGGCCGAACGGATCGAGATCCTGGCCGATCACCACGATCCCCCCGTAATTCACCTGCGGGGTGACTTCAGGCTGCAATACCAGAAGATTATCGAGGTAATGGACTTGTTGAAACAGAACGAACTGACCCGGATCAGTTTGGACACGCGAGTGAAGTAATCGCCGGGAATATGAACATCGACCCCATCACCAAGAGAGCCCTGATATACTCGGGCATTCTCCACCTGGCGGGCCTGATTCTATTAATCCTCGGAGCCCTCTTCTCCTCCCTTTGGGCTCGGGAACCGGAACCCTACATTTTTGAAATGGTGGAACTTCCCGACCCCAATCAAATTCTGGTCCCGGAAGAAACCCCGCCACAACCGGAACCCATCGTACCTGAACCCGAACCCGAACCGGAACCAGAACCCGAGCCCGAACCTGAGCCCGAACCTGAGCCCGAACCTGAGCCCGAACCTGAGCCCGAGCCTGAGCCTGAGCCCGAGCCCGAGCCCGAGCCGGAACCGGAGCCTGAACCCGAACCCGAACCGGAACCCGTTCGGGAACCGCCGCCACCTCCACCCCCGCCGCCGAAGCCGGTGGAAAAACCCCCGCCTCCCAAACCGGTGGAGAAGCCGCCGCCGCCAAAGCCCAAAATCATCAGTTATGACGAATTCGTCAAACGGGTGGGCGCTCCTGAAACCCCTAAAACCGTCCCCGTCCAACCCAAAAAAGCGCCCAAAATCGACACTTCCAGGATTGAGCAGAACCTTCGCAAATCCATCATGAGTGTTCCCGAACTTTCCGCTTCGACACCTTCCCCCGCCACTCAAACCGACGAAATGATGGCTTGGAAAAGGTTGTTGTCCTTACGCCTGGATCAGGAGTGGAAGAAAACCAGGTCTTCCGGAGCGGTCGGGCGCAGCGCGCGGGTCGAATTTCATATTTCAGCCGCCGGCGCTATCTCCAATGTCCGGGTAATTACCAGTTCCGGTTTCGCCGACCTCGATAAAAATGCCATTCTCACCGTGCGCAGACTCGGCATCTTCCAGCCTCCCCCAAACCGGCAGGGAATCACCCTCAAGGTCACGTTCAAAGTAGAATAGGTTTGCCAAATTCCGGTTGACCCGAGGGAAATTGTCCCTTTGCTTCCTCACCTTATCTTGCATGGGGCCGTAGCTCAGTCGGAAGAGCGCTTGAATGGCATTCAAGAGGTCGTCGGTTCGATCCCGATCGGCTCCACCAAGACAGGCGCTGGCGCGCCAATTAAGAATTAGGAATTAGGAATTAGGAATTGAGAAAGTCTGAAGGCTGAATTCCTGGCATCTCACCACTCTCCACCAATCACTGAATTTTACCTCTCGCCACTTGTCACGCCGTAATCCATGAAGGCGGAAGATCGCCAAGGTTTTTTCTTTTTATTAACCACCGAGGACACTGAGATTTCTCAGAATCGTGATCGAAAATTTCCGAGGAACCAACCGCAGATTTAACGGAGGGCGGGTTTTCCAACCCGCCAATTCATAGCGTCGCGCCATGCCACGCCGGGAGGCGGGTCCCCGATCAACCAATTCAAATTCCATGCTATTACGCCAAAGGCGTTAAACTCCAAAGCCCAGCGTCGCGCAGCGCACGCTGGGTTACCGATCACCCATATGATTGAACCCCAACGGGGTTCCACATAAGGCGTCCCCTGCGCCAAAGTTTTTTAACAACGCTTCCCTCGGTCGCTTGATCCGGCTGTGCCGGAACAGGATTGCTTCGCCAACAGGACTATCTAAAAATTATCCTGTTGGAGCGTAGCTCCATCCTGTTGCCGACTCGTCACGCCGTAATTCATGATGGCGGAAGGCATCAAGCGAAGCGTTGTTTTATTTAAAATCCGTGCCTATCCGTGAAATCCGTGGTTGATCCCACTTTCCCTTTGTGTCTTTTGTGCCTTTTGTGGTTAATCCCTCCTGATTTGAGCTACCAAGTATTTCACGGAACGGTATTTTTCACCGGTCACGTTCAGGGTGTCGGGTTTCGGTTCACCACCTACCAACTGGCCAAGGGGTACGAAGTGACCGGGTTTGTCAAAAATTTGCCCGATGGACGGGTTCATTTGGAGGTGGAGGGACAACCCAAGGAATGCAGGGCCTTTATCCGGGACCTGAGTGAGGAAATGGGCAGTTTTATCAGGAGTGAGGAGCGGAGAGAAGGTTTCCGGGAGCCCGCCTACCGCCAGTTCATCATTGCCTGAAAGGACCCATGAAGGTGGCGATTTCCACTGCCGGTTTGGGTAAGGCCTTTTTCCATGGTTGGGGCAGTCCCGCCTCTTTTTCCTTGGATGCGGTCAGTCTGGAAATCTCCGCCGGTGAAACGACGGGGATATTTGGTGGGAACGGGTCGGGAAAAACTACCCTGGTAAAGCTCCTTTGCGGATTGATCCGACCCACCACCGGCTCGGTTCTGATTTTCGGAAAACCTCCGGTCCGGGCCGTTGCCAAGGACGCCATCGGCTTCCTCCCGGAAAAGCCCGAATTTCCCGGTTACCTGACGGTGGAAAAGACCCTGCGCTTCCTCGGTCGCATTAGCGGTCTCAAAGCTGCCCGCCTCGACGACAGGGTCCGTAATTGCATGGAGGTTGTGGATCTGCAAAATCAGGCCGGCAAGCGGGTGCAATCCCTCTCCAAGGGTTCCCTGCAACGACTGGGCATTGCCCAGGCCCTGGTGCACGATCCAAAGATTTTGATCCTGGACGAACCCACCGACGGCCTGGATCCCCTGGCCCGCCACCGGGTGATGGACGTTCTGCAGAACCTGAAAGCCGAGGGGAAAACCCTCCTCCTTTGTTCCCACTACCTGTCGCGGATGGAGGAATTCTGCGATAAAACCCTGATTTTACATGAAGGGAAGACGCTGTATTGGGGAAAGCCTCCTGAAAATGGGGTCAAACGCAAAATGTTAACATCGGCCTCTGGTTTCACCTGATTATCCGAACCAATCAGATGTTAACATTTTGCGTTTGACCCCTTCCTCACCTCCCAAAATTGTAATCGAAAATGAACTCTAGGAGCAGCTTTACGCCGCGATAATTTCAGCCACAAAAAACACAAAATTCACAAAAAGCCCCCCCGGCGCCCCTCTCCCCTTTTGCGTCTTTTGTGCATTTTGTGGTTCCCCTCTCCCCTTCTTCCTTCTTCCTTCATCCTTCTTCCTTTAAATCCCCTCTTTCCTCTTCCCAGCGCCTCCCCCCTCTCTCTTCCCTCTTTCCTCTTTCCTCTAGAGCGAAGCGACTCCCCCCTTTTGCGTCTTTTGTGCATTTTGTGGCTACTCTCTCCTCTCCCAATTCCTAATTCCTCATTCCTAATTCCTAATTGGCGCGCCAGCGCCTTCCCCCGTATCTGGCTCATGAGCCGGGATTCCCTGTCCTCGGCCCTGCACAACCGTTGGTTTTCCCTATCCCTCGGCGCCCTGCTCATGTTCGTCTTCCTCAGCCGTCTGCTGTCACGTCTGCCCCTTGGCAATGACGGTTCGGGCCCGAAACTGTTTTTTGATCTCGGGCAAACGGTCATTCAGGTGTTTGCCGGAGCCACTCTCATCCTCCTGTTGGCCCATCAATTTCACAGCTTCGTCGAGAAGAGGATCTCCCACGTGTTCCTGATGCGCCGCTTGAGCCGGATGGAGTTCATCCTGGGGAAAGGATTGGGTGTCTGGATTGCGGTGGGCTTGGCCGTCATGGTGGCGGACGCCTTTCATTGGCTCCTGCTGCACGGGCAAATTGCGGGGTTGGGGAATGGGTCCGATGCGGGAACAACCCTGCCGGGGGCGGGGGGCTGGGCCCAGTTGTTGGTCCTCAAGTTGGTGGCGCTCCTCATAATCACCGGAATGGGGTTGTTTCTGGCCAGCCTGTCCGGCTCCTTCCTCTTTACAGCTCTGGCCGGTCTGTTGCTTTGGTCCGGGTCCCTGGTAGTCGCCGAAGCTCATTTCCTGTTGGATTCCGCCCAAGGCACGGGAGGTTCCGTATTGGGCTTGGCTCAGTTCCTTCTGCCCCAATTCCAAACCTGGAATTTGTCTTCGCGGATTTGGTATGAGGGCGCGGTCTCCGGGGAAGCGCTTTGGCGGGCCGGTCTTGCCGGTCTGGGTTACACCGCCCTCTACGCCGCACTGGGCGTTTTCCTATTCCGGAGGAGAGACCTGTGATGGAAAAGGGGTCAAACGCAAAATGTTAATATCTGTTTGGTTCGGTTCAGCCATTCAGGTGAAACTATAGGACGATATTAACATTTTGCGTTTGACCCCTTCCGCCCAAATCCAGCCACAAAAAACACAAAAAAACACAAAAGCCAAAAAGCACCTCCGGCGCCCCTTTCCTCTGGAGCAAAGCGCCTCTCTCTTCGCGTTCTCTGCGATCTTTGCGAGAGTCCCTTCTTGATCGCAATTCATAGTTTTGTCAAAAATCCGTGCTCATCCGTGTAATCCGTGGTTTCCCCCTTTGTGCCTTTGTGCCTTTTAATTCCTCATTCCTCATTCCTCATTCCTAATTCCTAATTCCTAATTGGCGCGCCAGCGCCTCTTCCCTCTTCCCTCTAGAGCGAAGCGACTTCCTGTGATGCGCATATTGTCCGTAATAATCGCCCTGGGGGGAACCGGGCTGATCAACGCCGGCTTTCCTGCCATGGATCCCGGGGTTCAATCCCAACCCCAGGCCGGCAGCCACCTGCGTGAAATTATTTCCCAATGGTATTGGATCAAAGGTTACGGGTCCTGGGTGAAAAAGGATGAACGCTCCCTCATGCATCACTACCGCCTGGCTGTCGCCCTCGATCCCAACAACCTCGGTTATTGGCGGCTGGCGGCCCAGACCCTGGCATACGATTGTGCGGCCTGGAAAATCGAGTCCCTGTCCGCAAACGGTCCGGAAGAGCGCGGAATCAGGGCCGAATACGGCAAAAAAGCCCTGCAATTTTATGAAACCTCCCGTCCCTTGTTTGAGGATAACCCGGATTGGTGGCTCGGCGCCGGTTTCCTGGCCGAAACCACCCTGCAGGATAGGACCCTCGCTCTAGGCTATTTCAGAACTGCCCTGGATAAGTCGAACCAAGCCTTCCTGGCCGGCAGAATAATGGTCCGGATCCTCATCGAGGAAAAGAGACACCGGGAGGCCTACGACTTTCTGAAGGAATGGTATCCCCGTCTGCCGGAGGATCGCCGGGAGGCCCGCAAACCCGCCGTCCTCCAATGGATCCGGAACCTGGAGGACCATTTGGAAATAGAAGACACCCAACGCGTCAGGATCAGTCGTTGATTTTTGACATGTCCCCATGTCGAGACCCCCTTTGCGCCTACTAAGAGATTTCTCAAAATCTTGATCTTGATCGAACTGTAGGACCGCCTTTACGCCGCCATATTTTCAGCCACAAAAACCACAAAAACCACACAAAATTCCCAATTCCCCATCGGCGCCCCCAGGACCTTTCACAGAGATTTCTCAATATCGTGATCGAAAATAAACCGCGCCTTCCCATCCTTCATCCTTCTTCCTTTAGTTCCCCTCCCCCCTTTTGCGATCTTTGCGTTCTTTTGCGGCTATTCCCGGCGCCAACGGCACCTCTCCCCCTTTGTGCCTTTGTGCCTTTGTGCCTTGGCGTCAGCCACTCCCTCTTTCCTCTTTCCTCTTCCCTCTTTCCTCTGGAGCGAAGCGACCTCCTCTTCCCTCTGATAACTGATAACTGATAACTGATTACTGATTACTGATCACTGATTACTGATCACTGATCACTGATAACTTTCTTTGGAAACATGCCTCTAAACCCCTGGATTCTTGCGGCTCGCCCCCGCACCCTCCCCGCCGCCATAGCACCCGTCATGGTGGCGTCCGCCTTGGCTTGGCGGGTGGGCGGATTCGACGGCGGATCGGCCTTTATCTGTCTGATCTTTGCCCTGCTTCTGCAAATCGCCACAAATTTTGCCAACGACTACTACGATTTTAAAAAGGGCGCCGATACCGAGGCGCGGCTGGGTCCAACCCGGGCCGTTGCGGCAGGATTGATCCAACCGGAGGCCATGAAAAAAGCCACGGGGCTGACTTTTCTGGCCGCTTTTGCCGCGGGTTGCATGCTCATTCCTTACGGGGGCTGGTGGTTGTTGCCGGTGGGAATTTGCTGCCTCGCCTGCGGTTACGCCTACACCGCCGGACCCTTTCCCTTGGCTTATGTCGGACTGGGAGAGGTATTTGTCATGCTCTTTTTCGGAGGGGTTGCCGTTTGCTTCACCTTCTTCCTGCAAACGGGATATTTTTCCGTGGAAGCGCTTTTGTTGGCCACGGCCATCGGCAGCCTCAGCACCGGTCTCCTGGTCGTCAATAATCACCGCGATATCGAAACCGATGGGCAGGCCCATAAGCGGACTCTGGCCGTGCGGTTCGGCCCAGTGTTTTCCCTTTGGGAATTTCGGTTCCTTTTGTTCTGGGCCTATGCCGTATGCCTGACCCTGGCCCTCATCCTGAAAACCGGTTCGATCCTCCTGCCCTTGCTCACCTTGCCCCTCGGATATGGCCTTTGGACAGGCCTGGAAAAAGCGTCCACAGGGAAGGAATTCAACAAACTCTTAGCCAAAACCGCAGCCCTCTTGACCCTCTATTCCACCCTGATCACCCTCGGCCTCCTCCTCTAACCCCCCCCACGGCTAAGAATGAACTAACCCCAGAGAATTCTTACAATCGTGATCTTGATCTTGATCGTGATCGTGATCGAACTGTAGGACCGCCTTTACGCCGCCATATTTTCAGCCACAAAAAACACAAAAACCACACAAAATTCCTAATTCCTAATTCCTAATTCCTAATTGGCGCGAAGCGCCCCTCCCTCTTTCCTCTGGAGCAAAGCGACTTCCTCTCCCCCTTTGTGCCTCTGTGCCTTTGTGCCTCTGTGCCTTTGGCGTCAGCCAATTCCCAATTGGCGCGCCAGCGCCTCCTTGCGCGTTACCCCCACCATGGTGTTGGCCAATTTCCCGTCCTTGAATATCAGGAGAGTGGGGATCGAGCGAATGCCATACCTGCCGGCCAAAGCCACGTTTTCGTCGACGTCCACCTTGAAAATTCTCGTGGAGTCGTCCACTTCCTCGGCCAAATCCTTCAGGATGGCTCCCATGGTCCTGCAAGGACTGCACCAGGGCGCCCAGAAATCAACCAGAGCAGTGGAGGTTCCCCCTATGGCTTGGTCGAACGAATCGGTAGTTAGAGCGGTAATTTTATCGGACATGTCGGCAATTCTGAAAAACACTTGAACCAAAATGCAACCGAAACCTTACCCCCATTTCTAAGAATGAACTAACCACAGAGCACACAGAGGACACAGAGATTTCCCAAAATCGTGATCGAACTGTAGGACCGCCTTTACGCCACGATTTTTTCAGCCACAAAAACCACAAAAACCACACAAAATTCCCAATTCCCCATCGGCGTCCCCAGGACCTTTCACAGAGATTTCTCAATATCGTGATCGAAAATAAACCGCGCCTTCCCATCCTTCTTACTTCTTCCTTTTTCCTTCTTCCTTTAGAACCCCCTCTCTCCTTCATCCTTCTTCCTTTAGGACCCCTCTCTCTTCACTCTTCCCTCTTCCCTCTTTCCTCTGGCGCGCTCTGCGCGCCTAACTCGGTGTATTCTTGTCCAGGAGTTCTTTTAATTCCTGTGGTTCAATCGCTTCCAGGGATTTTCCCTTTCGCCCCATCTCCTCGAACGTCTTTACCACCGTTTCCGTCATTATGTCGTGAGTCTCCTGAGAGCCACCCAGAATGGCAAATTTTTCCGCGGACGTAATGCGCTTGTGATCATCGTCATTATCGAGGCCGAGACCCAGCAACACCGCGTTCTTTCGTCTTCTATTTCCCTCCATCGTCCCCTCCTTCCAACAGGTTGTCCGCGTTCTTTTCAAGCTCATTTTCTTCTGCGCCCTCGAAAAAGATTTCGGCAAAAGTCTCCTTTTGCCAGATCCGGATCTTGTTCAACCGGGCCAATTCCAAGCAACCCAGGAAGGTGTAAATGGCAAGGGTTATGGTGGTTTTTTCGTGGAACAGCTTGGTCAGGGCATGGGGGCCGGGTTGGCGGATCACTTCCAGGATGAATTCCATTTGGTCCGCCACCGTGACCTTCTCCTCGTGGATTTCTCCCACCACCAGACGGTCCGAAAGGCGGCGCAAAACCTCATTGAACGCATTCCACAGCTCCATTTTATCGGATTTTCGCACGGGTCGCGGTCCCAGGTCGGAGGGCCGACCCTTGACGCGGCGGGGCGCTTGGCTCTGCTCCGTCTTGATGAGGGAATCGAGATCCGAGGCCGCCTCCTTGAATTTCTTGTACTCGAGCAATTGGTGCACCAACTCCCAACGAGGATCGATATCCTCGTCTTCGTTGTCCGATGAAGCCACCCGTTCGCTCTTGGGAAGCAACATGCGGCTTTTTATTTCCATCAGGGTGGCCGCCATAACGAAGAATTCTCCGGCTGTTTCCAGGTGGATTCTCTCACTTTCCCGAAGCACGGCCAGGTACTGCTCGGTAACCTGTTCCACCGGAATGTCGTAGATATCGATTTCCTGTTTGCGGATGAGAAACAGCAGCAAATCCAGAGGCCCTTCAAAGACGCTTAAGCGAATGGGGTGGTCGACGCTGTTCAGAAGTGGATTTTCCATTTGAGGAATTAGCAAGAGGACTCTCGCAAAGATCGCCAAGAAACGCCAAGATTTTCTTTTGGACTAACCACAGAGGACACAGAGATTCCTCATAATCTTGATCTTGATCGTGATCGTGATCTTGATCGAACTCTAGGACCGCCTTTACCTCGCCATTTCTTCAGCCACAAAAAGCACAAAAACACACAAAAGCGCCGCAGGCGCCTCTCTCTTTCCTCTTCCCTCTTCCCTCTAGAGCGAAGCGACCTCCTCTCGCAAAGATCGCCAAGAAACGCCAAGATTTTCTTTTGGACTAACCACAGAGGACACAGAGATTCCTCATAATCTTGATCTTGATCGTGATCGTGATCTTGATCGAAATCCCCAATCAATCACCTCTCGCAACCCGTCACGCCGTAATCCATGAAGGCGGAAGATCGCCAAGAAACGCCAAGATTTTCTTTTGGACTAACCACAGAGCAACTGTGTCACGAAGCAAGGCTTAATTGATGATTTTTCATAAGGAAGTGAAGGTGGATGAGCAACTTTCTCATGGCCGCAACCATAGCGCATTTGTAGGGTTTACCTCTGGCTCTTAATCCTTCCACATATGGTTTAATGACGGGATTATGGATGGCCGCAGTCTGGGCTGCCATGTAGAGGCATTTCCGGACTTTGGCTCGTCCCCCTTCAATCTTGCGTTTGCCTTTGAACCTGCCGGTGTCCCTGTTGTAGGGAGCTATACCAGCGAGGGCGACAATTTGATTGCGCTTGAGCTGTCCCAGTTCACTGAGGTAGGCCAACAGGGTCCAGGCCGTGACCGGGCCGACTCCGGAAACCGATTGAAGCAGGCCGGCTTCTTTGCTGAGCTGGTGATCCTTTTTAACGAGGTCTCGGATTCGATTATCAACAACTTCTATGCGTTTTTCTATGCGTTTGATCATCCACTCAATATCGCCTTTGATATACTTCGGACTGTTTTGGATGCGGTTCTTCTCTCGTGCCAACTGCTCGGTGAGGTGACTTCTTCGATCCAGCCAAGCGGCCAGTTTTTGGCGCCTGGGATCGGGGACAGCGCCTGGTTGCAGGCGTTTCTCCTGGGCAAAACCCAGAATCATCAAGGCATCTATGGGATCAGTCTTGGCTTTGAGACCTTCGCTACGCGCGTAGTTGCGGATGAGCCTGGGATTGACCTGAACCACTGCTACTTGCTTTTGATGAAGGTAATCTATCATAGAGCGTTCGTATCCACCGCTTGCTTCGCAAACCACCAGGGGTTGATCCTGCCGACCGGCGATTTCAACCAAGGCCTTAAAGCCGATGGGGTTATTGCTTAAGCTGCAATGGTGATTTTGGGTTCTCACTTCCAAGTCAGACTTGGAGATGTCGATGGCTATGTAGTGGTATTTTTTATTTTTCATGGCTTATATCGCTCTTGTAGAGGTGAGCTTAACTGCCGTAGCATGGGGCTCAGATAACTGTTTGATATTAAGCCAGGATACTTCGCTGGATCTCCGCTCTGCGATGAACTCAGCGTAAGCGAATTCGGAACTCAGATTGATCTCTTGCGAAGTCCCTGCGAGGTAGTAGCAAATGCTTCGCAGGGTGTTCCTGGCACCTTCACTCATAACCATTGCCACGATCAAAGGCTTTTTCGAGCGCTTTCTCCGACGAGTTTTTTGGGCCCATTCTCGAAAGCGCTCAAAAGCCGGTAAATTCATGGTTGGGAGACCTACAAGAACACAGAGATTTCCCAAAATCGTGATCATGATCGTGATCGAACTGTAGGACCGCCTTTACGCCGCCATATTTTCAGCCACAAAAAACACAAAAACCACACAAAATTCCTAATTCCTAATTCCTAATTCCTAATTGGCGCGAAGCGCCCCTCCCTCTTCCCTCTAGAGCGAAGCGACTCCCCTCTCCCCCTTTGTGCCTCTGTGCCTTTGTGCCTGGGCGCGCCAGCGCCCCCTAAAACGACACCAACTGAATCCCCATCCGAAAGGCCCAGCCCTCTTCCCGAAGGGCGTTTTCCCGCACGGAGAGGCGATACTCCACCTCCATGGCCCGTCCGAATTTCTGAAAAACAGAGAGGTGTTGTTCGCTGAACTCATCTATGACGAAGTCGTATCTCACCCAAGCCATTAACCGGAACCGATCATTTACCTTGTAGCCGATTTCCAGGGAGTGCTGATCCACCTCGAGAAAGGGATATAGGCCCGCATACGGACCCCTCCCGGGCCGACCGAGATAGCCGAACCCTTCCCCCAGCTTGGCCAGTGCATTGCTGTATTGCACATACCACAGGTCGGAATCCTGTATGCGCACCCGGGAATTCAATTCCCGCAGTTCGAGGTTGTCGGAGGAGAACCGGGAAAACGTTCCGATTTCCAGCCACCGGGCCGGGGCAAAGGAAAATTCCGAATAGAGAAAACTGATTTCGTCCTCGAAGGGACCAGCAAAAAAGTAATCCGCAGCCACATTCCAGTTGGCCATTTCCCGGGACCCGTAATCCTTTCGGCGGGTAAACACCTGGTTTTTCAGCCCGATCCGGGCCAGGGTTTGCTCCTGGGCAAACACCATGTCCCTGCGGGTGGCAAGGTCCCAATTGGGCAGATTGGTGTCCCGGGCGTAGACCATTCCTTCCGGCATGGCCAAACCAGATGGTTCGCTGGCCGGATTGTGACGCATTTGCAAATACGGTTTCACCACGTGCTTGAGCCCGTCGATACCCCAGACGCGGTTCTTCAGTTGCCATTTCCTCGAATACCGGCCTTCCCAATTGAATCCGATGTCCCCCATGGCCTGCGAAAAGTTCCGCGTCTCGATGGCCATGTCAGACATGCGGTCCAGGTCCCCCAACGGCGCCCCGGGAGAGGGCATGAGGGCGAACTGAGGGTAGGGTAGGGCGAAGGGTCCAAACCCGCTACGCCCCACCAGGGTCGGCACATCCCTCCAGTCCACCCAACGCAGACCGGCAAAGAATTGGAGCGCCGTGCCCCCGTTCGAGGCCACGTTTTTACTGAGGCGGTAGAATCCATCCAGATTGCTGAAGGATTCTTTCCGGGAATGGTCCCCCACAAAAAAGGTATGGGCGCTTTGGGCCGCCCGTATCCCCATCTCCTGATAAATCCCCCCGGCCAGATGGGTCGGATGCAGGTCGAAACTTACCTGGGGAAGCTTTTCCTCAAAGAGAAAGGCCCGTTGGCTGGGCCCGGGGGTGGGGGTGGGCATGCCGGCCAAGACCAAGGGTAAGTCCAGTGGCTGGAAAAAGTCGTTGGCGTCCACCCGGGCCAGGGCGGAAAAAGTCCAATTGGGTTCCTGATGGATGAATTCCAGAAAATTGTCCGGTTGTTGATTGTGGTAAAAGCGGTCGTAGTGCAGGTCGCGGATGATCTCCGGATCGCTCCCCAAATTGATGACCCCATGGATCTGGTTTTCGCCGGCCCAACTGTGCCTGTAGTCACCCGTGATGAAGTGCCGGTTGCGGGGAACCGGCTTGGCAAAGATGTCGACCCCCCGATCCCCGCCGTCCCGTATGAATCCCGTCGAAAGGCGGCCGGAGATGACGCTGGTTTCCGTTTCCTTATCCAGGGCCAAGCCGGGTCCGAGCAACAGACCGCGCTCACTGTAATAATCGAAATTCCCCCGGCAAACAAGTTGTCGCTGATGGGAAAGAGAAGCCGGCTCTGGAAAAATCCCCCCAAATTCCCCCTCGTTCCCAGTTGGGTGGAAACCCTGATGGGATCCACCTCGGTCGGGATGCGGAGCTTGGGCAGATACCATATGGGCCAACCCAGCGCTTCGAAACGGACACCTTCGCCCACTATGGTTTCACCATCTTCGACTACGAAGTTTTCCACCGTCATTTTCGGCGTATACCGATCCGGTTCGCGGTAGAAGACGTGGGCGTTTTTCAGCTCGATGCGGTTTTGGTCCCCGGTTCCGTACTCCGCCTCGGCATAGATGGGGGGCGATCCGAACCGCACCTTCTCCGCTTCCACCTCCTGACTGGCCAGGTCGATTTTCAAACGTTCCGCAATGAGCCGGTAGCCTTTTTGGGAAATGCGGATGTTTCCCTCGGCCTCCGCCCTGCCGGTTTCCTCATTATACACAATGCGATTGGCCCGCAAAATGAGGTCTCCGTAAGTCAGCGCCGCCTCCCCCGTGGCGATCATCTGCTTGTTGGCCTCGTCGAACTCTATCGGTTGATCCGAAACCAACTGGATCTCCTGGGCAGACAGCGTCCCGATCAAATAAATCGGCAGCAGGACAGGAATCGACATCCAGGATCTTAGACGCACGCTGGCCACACTTTTGGTAGCCACTGCTTGAGACTCAAGCCCATTCTAGCCCTCCCATTTCATCTCGCCAAGATCACCAAGAACCACCAAGGTTTTTTCTTTTTTTAACCACAGAGGCCACAGAGAACACAGAGATTTAGAAATAAGAAGGGTGTATTTTTGTGTCTTTTGCGCATTTTGTGGTTCCCTTCTCCCCTTCTTCCTTCTTCCTTTTTCCTTCTTCCTTCTTCCTTTAGATCCCCCCTTTTCACCATCTCTCATCATTCCTAATTCCTAATTCACGCAGGCGCCCCCCCTTTTGCGTCTTTTGTGCCTTTTGTCTCCCAATCTCTCCAAATTCCTAATTCCTAATTCCTAATTTGCGCGCCAGCGCCTCTCCCCCCTTTGTGCCTTTGTGCCTTTGTGCCTTTGTGCCTATCTTTCAATGATTATCTCCAACAGGGAACTGGAATCCGTTCTTACCGCCCGGTGTTCCTCCCCCCACGACTTTCTGGGCCTTCACCCCTGCCCTAAGGAAGGGAAAAGAGGCTTGGTCGCCCGGGCCTTTGTCAGGGATGCAGCCCGGTGCGAAGTCATCCGGACCACTCCTTCGGGGGAAAAATGCTATCCCATGGAGCGCCTGGCCCCGGAGGGCTTTTTCGAGGGATTCATTCCCCGCTTTAAAAATCCCTTTCCCTACCAATTGAGGGTCACCGGTTACCATGGGGAAATACGGCAATTCCACGATCCCTACAGCTTTCCCCCGACTATGGGAGCAAGCGACCTCCACCTCTTCTCCAAGGGCGATGACCACCGGGTCTACCAAAAGCTCGGGGGCCACCTGCGGCAATTGGATGGGGTCGGCGGAGCCAGTTTTGCGGTGTGGGCCCCCAACGCCAAGAGGGTATCCGTGGTGGGCGACTTCAACCATTGGGATGGCCGCTTTCACCCCATGAGAACCCTGGGCTCCTCCGGGGTTTGGGAAATCTTCGTCCCCGGGCTGCAGGAGGGAACCCATTACAAATACGAGATTATCACCCGCGATGATAACCTCCTTCTCAAGACGGATCCCTACGGGGTATTTTTCGAGCCCCCGCCCCACAATAGCGCCATTCTCTACCCTCTCCAAAACTACCGATGGGAGGATGACGCCTGGATGGAAAAACGCTCCCGGTGGAACAGTTGCAGCGTCGATCCCATCTCCGTTTATGAGGTGCACTTCGGTTCCTGGAAAAAGGTCGTAGAGGATGGCGGGCGGTCCTTCACCTACCTCGAAATGGCCGATCAATTGGGGGATTACGTTCGGGAAATGGGGTTTACCCACGTCGAATTCATGCCCTTGGCGGAGCATCCCTTTAGTGGATCGTGGGGCTACCAGGTCACAGGTTTCTACGCCCCCACCAACCGCTTCGGATCCCCCAATGACTTCAGGAAAATGGTGGACCTGCTCCACCGGAAAGGGATTGGCGTCATCATGGATTGGGTCCCGGCCCACTTTCCCAAGGATGCCTTTGCCCTGCCCGAGTTCGACGGAACCCACCTCTACGAACACGCCGACCCTCGCAGGGGGCATCACCAGGACTGGGGCACCCTGATTTTCAATTACGGACGCAGGGAAGTGTCGCAGTTCCTCGTGGGCAACGCCCTTTCCTGGTTCGACCGCTATCACGTCGACGGTTTGCGCGTCGACGCGGTCGCTTCCATGCTCTACCTGGATTATTCCCGGGAGGAAGGGAAATGGCTCCCCAACCAGTACGGCGGCCGCGAAAATATCGAGGCCATCGACTTTATCCGAAAAACCAACGCCCTGGTCCACAAATACTACCCCGGAGCCCTCATGATCGCGGAAGAATCCACAGCTTGGGGCGGGGTTACCAAACCACCGGAATACGGGGGACTCGGATTCGATTTCAAATGGAATATGGGCTGGATGCACGACACCTTGTATTATTTCAGCAAGGAGGCCATACACCGGAAGTGGCACCACAACAACCTGACCTTCGGCATGCTCTACCAGTTTTCGGAAAACTTCGTTTCCGTATTTTCCCACGATGAGGTGGTGCACGGGAAGGGATCCATGATCAACAAGATGGGGGGCGGCTCTATCACGGATAAAGCCCGGACCCTGAGGGCTCTCTATGGCTACATGTGGGCCTATCCGGGAAAGAAGTGCCTCTTCATGGGGACGGAATTCGGGCAGTCATCCGAGTGGCGTTTCGACGGCAGTCTCGATTGGCATTTGTGCCAATATGGCGACCACGAGGGCATTCGGCTCCTGGTCAGGGACCTGAACCGTTGCTACCGCTCCAACAAGGCCCTCTACGAAAAGGATGACCGTCCCGAAGGATTTCGCTGGGTGCAATGCGACGATGCCGAAAGCGGCATCTTGTCCTTCCTCCGCTTTGGCCACAACAAACGTGATACCCTCCTGGCGGTGTGCCACTTCACCCCGGTAGCCCGATCCTATTGCCGCATCGGGGTTCCCTTTTCCGGAAAATGGAAGGAAATCATTAATACCAACGCCTGGGCTTACGGCGGAACCGGAACGGGCAATCTGGGCGAAGTCCATACCACCGGCCAACCCT
This sequence comes from Opitutales bacterium, assembly GCA_964291575.2. GTDB lineage: Bacteria > Verrucomicrobiota > Verrucomicrobiia > Opitutales > UBA2995 > JAABVD01. Next base: position 1,633,445 of record OZ219851.1, read on the forward strand.
GGGACAACCTCCTCGATTCCGTGGAAATCTCCCTCCCCGGCCTCACCACCCTCTACTTCAAATGGGCCTCACCCCCCAAATCTTGATCAAAAATCCCTGACCCCTTCCGCACCTCTCCCCCCCCAATCTTGATCGTGATCGTGATCGTGATCTTGATCGAATTCCCCCATCAATTACCTCTCGCAAAGATCGCCAAGAAACGCCAAGAGGGACTAACCACAGAGCACACAGAGGACACAGAGATCTCTCAAAATCTTGATCTTGATCTTGATCTTGATCGAAAATAAACCGTGGTTTCCCTCCCTTCTTCCTTCTTCCTTCCCCACCTCTTCACTCTTCACTCTTCCCTCTGGGCGCGCCAGCGCCTCTTTTGCGTCTTTTGTGCTTTTTGTGGTTTCCTCTTCTCCTTCCTCTCTGTGTTCTCTGTGTCCTCTGTGGTTAATTAATTTTTCTTCCCCATCCCCATGTCTGACGTTCGCGTGCGATTCGCCCCCAGCCCAACCGGCAGCTTCCACCTGGGAAGCGCTCGCACCGCCTTGTTCAACTGGCTTTACGCCCGCAAAACCGGCGGCGCCTTTGTCCTCCGTATCGAGGATACCGACCCCCGGCGCAACACCCCTGAAGCCCTCCGGGTCTTGCTCGACGGCCTGCGTTGGCTGGGATTGGATTGGGATGAAGGCCCCGAAATCGAAGGCTCCTGCGGACCCTATTTCCAGAGCCGACGCCGAGAGGTGTATGCCGAATACCTGCGGAAATTACAGGATTCCGGGAGAACTTACCGAAAGGATGGAGCCGTCTACTTTCGGTTGGAAGGGGAGCGATACCTGGAATACGACCCCTACCTGAAAGCGGAAGTCGAAAAGGTCCGGGCCGCGCCCCAAGTCTTTACCGATGCCGTTCGCGGCGAGGTGGTCCGGGCCGAGGAAAAAGACTTTGTCCTCGTCCGTTCCAACGGGGAACCGGTCTTTCACTTGGTCAACGTGGTAGACGATATCACCATGGGAATTACCCACGTCATTCGTGGGGAGGATCACCTCTCCAACACGGCCAAGCACTGTGAACTTTTCAAGGCCCTGGGAGCGCCCCTGCCCCGGTTCGTCCACCTGCCCATGATCCTCAACAACAAGGGTCCGGGAAAGATGAGCAAGCGGGGGGACGGCGTCCACGTGGAAGATTATGTCCGCCGCAACTTCCTCCCCTCCGGCCTGGTCAACTTCCTCGCCCTCCTCGGTTGGAATCCCAAAGACGGCAGCGAAATCCTGTCCCCGAACGAATTGCTGGAAAAATTCGACCTGGACGGGATCCAGAAGGGAAACGCCCGGTTCGATGAAAAGAAATTGGCCCACATCAATACCGAGCACCTGCGCCGCCTGCCCTTGCCGGAATTTATCCAACGGGCCCTTTCCGTTCTGGAGCGGGCCGGGCTCGACGTCTCCGACCCGGCCTACTCCCATGCCGTTCTGGCCCTATGCCAGGAAAAAGTCCGTTCCCTCCACCAGTTGCCCGCGTATGTGGCCTACTTCTTCAGCGATTCCTACCCGGTGGATGAAAAGACCCGCCGCCGGCTCCTGAAAAGGGAGGATTCCCTGACCAAACTGCGGGAGGCCCATGCCTGCCTGAGCGGTGTCGGGGAATGGACCGCAGCCGGCCTGGAAGAGGCCTTGGTAAAATTAGCCCGTTCCCGCAGCCAAAAAAAACCCTTCGGGTGGTTTCCCATCATCCGCTTTGCCGTCTCCGGAACCGGCGGCGGACCCGATTTGCTCCCCATGCTCGAAATCCTCGGCCCCCACCGCGTCCTCCCCCGCCTCAGGACCCCTTTTACCTAAAAATCGTGATCGTGATCGTGATCGTGATCGTGATCGAAAATCCCCCAAGAATTACCTCTCGCAAAGATCGCCAAGACCGCAAAGATCTTGTTTTTTACTTACCCCTTTCTCCCCCCTCAAATCATCTTGATCCCCTCCCTACTCACCAACTCACCATCTCTCATAATTCCTAATTCCTAATTCCTAATTCCTAATTGGCGCGCCAGCGCCCCTTGTGGTTCCTCTCTCTCAGAAACTCTCATTCATCCTTCTTCCTTCATCCTTTAGAACCCCTCTCTCTCTTGGCGCCTCTTTGCGATCTTTGCGAGAGTCCTCTCAGCAACTCAGCATCTCTTTTAATTCCTAATTCCTAATTCCTCATTCCTAATTGGCGTCCCCGGCGCCTCGCCTTTTGTGGCTACTCTACTTTTCCCATGAGCAACCAAGCGCCTGCCACCAATTTTATCCGCGATATAATCGACGAGGAACTCCGGGCGGGGAAACATCAGACCATCGTGACCCGTTTCCCGCCCGAGCCCAACGGCTACCTCCATATCGGGCACTGCAAAGCCATTTTTGCCAACTACACCATCGCCCGGGATTACGGGGGACGGTTCCACCTGCGCTTCGACGATACCAACCCCAGCAAGGAGGACATGCGTTACGTGGAGGCCATCAAGGAAGACCTCTCCTGGCTCGGAGTGGAGTGGGGGGACAACCTCTTCTTTGCCTCCGATTACTACCAGCAGCTTTACCTATGGGCCGTTTACCTGATCGAACAGGGCAAGGCTTACGTGGACGACCTCAGCCCCGAAGCGGTCAGGGAATACCGGGGAACCCTGACCAAGCCGGGGAAAAACAGCCCTTACCGGGACCGTTCCATAGAAGAAAACCTGACCCTCTTCGATGGCATGAAAAAAGGGGAATTCCCCGATGGATCCAAAGTCCTGCGCGCCAAAATCGACATGGCCCATCCCAACCTGAACATGCGCGACCCCACCATGTACCGCATTCTCCACCACCACCATTACCGCACCGGTGACCAGTGGTGCATCTATCCCATGTACGATTTCGCCCACGGCCAGGGAGATGCCATCGAAGGCGTCACTCACAGCCTGTGCTCACTCGAATTTGAAAACCACCGCCCTCTCTATAACTGGTACATCGAAAACCTGCCCGTTCCCTCCAAACCCCGGCAAATCGAATTTTCCCGCCTCAACCTCACCCAAACCGTGATGAGCAAACGCAAATTGTTGCGATTGGTGGAAGAGGGCCGCGTCAGCGGTTGGGATGATCCCCGCATGCCCACCCTGAGCGGGTACCGCCGCAGGGGCTACACCCCCGAGGCCATTCGAGAGTTCGCCAAGAGGGTGGGAGTTACCAAGCAAAACCAGGTCGTCGATGTCGCATTGCTCGAATTTTGCCTGCGGCAAGACCTGGAAGCCAAGGCAACCAGAAGAATGGCTGTGCTGGATCCCATCAAGGTGACCATCACCAATTTTCCCGCCGATACCGTTGAATGGTACGAGGGCCCGAACCACCCGGGAAATCCCGCCCGCGGCACTCGGAAAGTGCCCCTCACCCGCGAAATCCTTATCGAGCGGGACGACTTCATGGTGGATCCTCCACGAAAGTTCTTTCGACTGGCCCCGGGCCGGGAAGTCCGCCTGCGCTACGCCTGCTACATTACCGCCAGGGAATTCAAAGTCGACCAGCACGGAAATGTCGTGGAAATCCTGGCCGAGTTCGATCCCGCCTCCCGCGGCGGCTCCACCCCCGACGGCCGCAAGGTGAGGGGAACCATCCACTTCGTCAGCGCCACCGAAAATGTGCCCTTCCAGGTCCGTCTCTACCAGCCCCTGTTCAACCGGGAGGATCCCGACGGGAACGGAGACTTCCTCGACAACCTCAATCCCGAGTCCTTGAAAGTCGTAAACGCCTTCGGCGAACCCCTGTTGGCCGACGCCAAATCCGGAGACGTATTCCAGTTCGAGCGCAAAGGATACTATTGCGTCGACCCCGACACCACCCCCACCACCCCCGTCTTCAACCAAACCGTCAGCTTACGCGACTCCTGGAAGAAAAGGAAAAAGGGGTCAAACGCAAAATGTTAACATCATCCTCAAGTTTCACCTGAATGGCTGAACCAAACCAATCAGATTTTAACATTTTGCGTTTGACCCCTTTTTCTGGCGCCTTCCGTCCCCACCAAAGGCACAAAGGATTCTAAAGGCTGAAGGTTGAAGGCTAAAGGCTGAAAGGGGGAAACCACGGATTTCACGGATGACCACGGATCAAAATAAAGGAGGCGGGTCCCCGATCAACCAATTCAAATTGCTGTCTTTTACGCCAACGGCGTTAAACTCCAAAGCCCAGCGTCGCGCAGCGCACGCTGGGTTACCCATCACACAATATTTGAACCCCAACGGGGTTCCACAAAAGCCACCTCCGGCTCCTTACCCTCCACTCTCCACTCTTCACTCTTTCCCCTCTCCCAATTCCCAATTCCTAATTGGCGCGAAGCGCCTCTTCCCTCTTTCCTCTAGAGCGAAGCGACTTCCCCTCTCCCTCTTTTGCGATCTCTGCGTTCTTTTGCGGCTATTCCCCTTCTCGGCGCCTCCCCCCCTCTTGCGCCTCTTGCATGCCACGCCGTAGACCTTGGCGTAGGCGGGTGCCTTTTGTGGTTCCCTCTTTCCCCTCTCCCAATTCCCAATTCCTAATTCCTAATTCCTAATTGGCGCGAAGCGCCTCTTCCCTCTTCCCTCTTCCCTCTTCCCTCTGGCGCGAAGCGCCTTCCCCTCTCCCTCTTTTGCGATCTCTGCGTTCTTTTGCGGCTATTCCCCTTCTCGGCGCCTCCCCTCTGTGCCTTTGTGCCTTTGTGCCTTTGTGCCTCGGCGTCAGCCAATCCCGGATGCTTTCCTCTTGCCAATCGCCCTAATACACCCGGAAATTTCTATGCATGGGAAAAAGCCTCTTTGAAAAAGTATGGGATGCGCATGCCGTTCGCACCCTGGCCAACGGGCAAACGCAGCTCTTTATCGGTACCCACCTGATCCACGAGGTGACCAGCCCCCAGGCTTTCGGCATGCTCCGGGAAATGGGGGCCGGGGTGAAGTTTCCTCAGCGCACTTTTGCCACAGTCGATCACATAGTTCCCACCAATGAACGCACCGAGCCCTTTTCCGACCCGTTGGCCGACGCCATGATCCGGGAACTGAGAAAGAACTGCCGCGAATTCGGCATCACCTTCTTCGATCTGAATTCCGGCCGGCAGGGAATAGTCCACATCGTCGGGCCAGAACAGGGTATCACCCAACCCGGCTGCACCATAGCCTGCGGAGATTCCCATACCTCCACCCATGGAGCATTCGGCGCCATTGCCTTTGGGGTGGGAACCACCGAAGTCCGCAATATCCTGGCCACCCAGACCATGGCCTTGAGCAAACTCAAGGTCCGCCGCATAAATGTGAACGGCCGCTTGAACCCCGGCGTATACGCCAAGGACGTAATCCTCCACATTATCCGCGTCTTGGGAGTGAACGGGGGTCTCGGATACGCCTACGAATACGGCGGCGAAATCTTCCAGGCCATGTCCATGGAAGAACGCATGACCGTCTGCAATATGTCCATCGAGGGCGGGGCCCGGTGCGGTTACGTCAATCCCGACGAAAAAACCTTTCGCTATTTGAAGGGCCGCCCCTACTCCCCCAAGGGGCGCCAATGGGACGCCGCCGTGCAACGTTGGCGGGCCTGCGCCTCCGATCCGGATTGCGCCTACGACGACGTGGTGACGATCGATGCCGCCGATATCGCCCCCACCGTCACCTGGGGCATCAATCCCGGGCAGGGCATCGCCATCGACGAATCCATTCCTTCTCCCGACTCCGTTTCCCCCGATCAGAAAGCCGGGGTGGAGGAAGCTCTCACCTTCATGCAATTCGAAGGCGGGCGCCCCATAAAGGGAATCCCCGTGGACGTGGCATTTCTGGGGTCGTGCACCAATGGCCGCCTCAGCGACTTGGAAGAGGTGGCCAAATACATCAGGGGCCGAAAAGTAGCCCCTTCCGTAAAGGCCATAGCCGTCCCGGGATCCCAGGTGGTCGCCAAAATCGCCCGGGAAAAGGGACTCGATAAAATCTTTACCCGGGCCGGTTTCGAATGGCGCTCCGCCGGCTGCTCCATGTGCCTGGCCATGAATCCCGACAAATTGATCGGCGACCAGGTATGCGCCAGTTCCAGCAACCGCAACTTCAAAGGCCGCCAGGGCAGCCCAACCGGCCGCACCCTTCTAATGAGCCCCTTGATGGTCGCCGCCGCCGCCATAACCGGCTCCGTCGCCGACGCCCGCGAAGTCTTCCCCGTCCCATAGGGCTGGAAAAAGGGGTCAAACGCAAAATGTTAACATCATCCTCTAGTTTCACCTGAATGGCTGAACCGAACCAATCAGATTTTAACATTTTGCGTTTGACCCCTTTTTCCTCAAACTCGTCCCATAGAGCTGGCGCCCAGAGTGAAGAGTGAAGAGTGAAGAGTAAATCGTGATCGTGATCGTGATCGTGATCCTGATCGAACTGTAGGAACCGCTTTACGCCGCGATATTTTCAGCCACAAAAAGCACAAAAGCACACAAAATTCCTCATTCCCAATTGGCGCGCCAGCGCCTCCCTTTTGCGCGTGCCTTTTGTGGTTTCCCTCTCTCCCAATTCCTAATTCCTAATTCCTAATTCCTAATTGGCGCGCTCGGCGCGCCTCACCTGGATTGAAGGCGGATTTTGTTGAGGCCGTTTTTGCGGCAGGCATCCATGATGTCGGTCAGGTATTTGAGAAGGGACTCCTCATCGGCCCGAATTAGGACCGTGATATCCTCGCCCAGGGGCCTGAGGTGACGCAGGGAAGGATCCAACTCGTCCAGTTCCATGGGCTGTCCATTGACCAGAAACGCGCCATCCTTGGCAATTTCTATGATGAGGTTCTTATCAAACCTGTTTTGTCCGGCCGTTTCAATCTTGGGCAGGGTGAGATTCAAGGTGGAAATATTGCGAAACTGCATGGTCATGAGGAAAAAGAAGATCAATACGATCAGCACATCCACCAACGGGACGATATTGATGGTGACCTTGCGTGTTTTTCTAGTCAGGGCCATGAATAAGCCGCCTTCGGCGCCAATTAGGAATTAGGAATTAACCACAGAGGCCACAGAGAGCACAGAGGATGGGAAAAGAATTAAGAGGAGATTAACCACAAACCATGCTTCGCAATGCTACGCAGGTCAAGAAGGCACAAAAGACACAAAGGAAAAGAGATGCTGAGATGCTGAGTTGCTGAGATTTCTCAAAATCGTGATCTTGATCGTGATCATGATCTTGATCGAAAATAAACCGCGGATCCCCCATTTTTTCGCATTTTGCGATCTTTGCGTTCTTTTGCGGCTATTCCCTCTCTCTTCACTCTTTCCTCTGGCGCGAAGCGCCTTCCTCTGTGTCCTCTGTGATCTCTGTGGTTAATTCTTCCATCCCTTGGCGTTCTTGGCGATCTTTGCGAGAGGTAATTCAGAATCAGGAATCGCCGCCGGATAAGGTTAAAAGCCGTTCGATCATGGCATCCAATTGAACCGTGTAGGTGTCGATGCGGCGTTGATAGATATTGTAGGCCACCAGGCTGGGAATAGCCACCGACAGACCGATCATGGTGGTGGTCAGAGCCAGGGCCACACCAGAGATGAAGGCCGTTTGTTCCGGTATGCCGGTTTCAAAGGACATATTGGCAAATACCTGCACCAGACCGGTGACCGTCCCCAAAAGTCCCAATAAAGGAGCCGCCCCGGTAACAATCTCCAGGATCACCAGACCGCGTTCCATCCGGTTGACCTCGAGGTTGGTGAAGGCGCGGATTTTATCCGCATCCTGGGAACGGTGGTTGAAAAATTCCAGGATGCGGCCGAGGACCGATTCCTTTTCCGGGGGATCGTCGATTTGCCCGGCGATCACTTTGTCCACCAGGGATTTGGGCAATATGTTCTCTATTCTCAAAGATATGCCCCGCTCAAAAATCACGAAAATACCTAAAAGGGAACACAACCCGAGAGGGTAAATGAAGATTCCGGAACCTTCGATAATTTGAATCATAATCAGGAGAGGTTAACCACAGAGGACACAGAGAGCACAGAGGGAGGAGGGATTAACCACAAAAGGCACAAAAGACACAAAGAGAAAAACCGCCAGAAAAAGGGGTCAAACGCAAAATGTTAACATCGTCCTCTAGTTTCACCTGAATGGCTGAACCAACCACAGATTTCACCCATAGCCACGGATCAAAATAAAGGAGGGGGAACATTCCTCCCTCAAAATCGTGATCGTGATCATGATCTTGATCGAAAATAAACCGCGGATCCCCCATTTTTTCGCATTTTGCGATCTTTGCGTTCTTTTGCGGCTATTCCCTCTCTCTTCCTCTCTTCCTCTTTCCTCTTTCCTCTGGAGCGAAGCGACTCCCTCTTGGCGTTTCTTGGCGAGCTTTGCGAGAGTCCTTTCTCAAATCCTGTTCATCCTGTTCATCCATGTTATATTAAACGTAGGGCAGTGACCGCGCCTTGTCATCGATGGCGGAGTCTCCCGCCAGGAGTTCGGCGATCGGGTCCCAAGTGCCGGAAATAAAGCCCTCACGGGCGGCATCGGGCAGGTCGCAGGGGACAATCGCATCTCCATAGCGAATTTCCCCGTTGGCTACGTCGACCCTTATTTGGATGGAGGGATCAGCTTCCACCGCGTCGGCGATGGATTGAATATCATCACGGGAAGCGCTGAGGCAGGGGAGTCCGAGGGTGGCGCTGTTTCCAAAGAAGATTTCGGCAAATCCCTCGGCAATGATGGCGGCAAAGCCCGCTTTTGAGATAGCTTGGGGGGCATGTTCGCGGGAGCTGCCGCAGCCGAAATTATTCCCGCAGATCATGATGCTGGCTCCGGCAAACCGGGGGTCGTCCAGGGGATGGGGCCGACCCCTTCCCTTTGCTTCTTTGCGCACGTCGTAAAAGAGGAACTCACCCAGGCCGTCGAAGGTGATGCACCTGAGAAAACGTGCCGGAATGATCTGATCGGTATCGATGTCGTCCCCGGGAACATACACCGCGCGCCCGCATACTTGGGATATTTTTTTTAATGCCATGGGAAAAGAATTAGGAGGGATTAACCACAAAAGGCACAAAAGACACAAAGAGAAAAAGGCACCAACCACAGATTTCACGAATGACCACGGATCAAAATAACGGAGGGGGAACATTCCCCCCTCAAAATCGTGATCGTGATCGTGATCTTGATCGAACTGTAGGACCACCTTTACGCCGCGATTTTTTCAGCCACAAAAACCACAAAAACACACAAAATTCCTAATTCCTAATTCCTAATTCCTAATTCCTAATTGGCGCGAAGCGCCCCTCCCTCTTCCCTCTGGAGCGAAGCGACTTCCTCTGTGCTCTCTGTGTCCTCTGTGGTTATCCCCCTTTTCGTCTCCGGCGCGCCCCATGCAGCACCCTCTCCGTGTACCCATTCGGCTCCTCCGCCCCGGTAAATACCAGATCGAGCGCCGCTTGAAACGCGATGCTGTCCTCAAATGCCGGCGCCATGTCCCGGTAATTCGGATCGCCCGCATTCTGCCCGTCCACCACCACCGCCATCTTCTTGAAAACCCGCAAAACGTCCGGTTTCCCCACGATGCCGTGACGCAGCCAATTGGCCAGGTGTTGGCTCGATATCCGCAAGGTGGCCCGGTCTTCCATCAGGCCCACGTTGTGGTAATCCGGCACTTTCGAGCAACCCACTCCCTGGTCGATCCAGCGAACCACGTAGCCCAGTATGCCCTGGGCGTTGTTTTCCAGTTCGAAGTCGATCTCCTCCCGCGTCAGGGTCCGGAGCGTAGTAGAAGATTTGTGAGACATGCGGGCAATTAGTAACGGCGGGGTCAGCAATGCCCGCAGGTCGGCCCGCGCGCGGGAAGCCAGTTCCTTCTGCTTTTGGGCCACGTCGATCTGGTGGTAGTGGATGGCATGTAGAGTCGCCGCGGTGGGGGAGGGCACCCAGGCGGTGGTGGCCCCGGCCCTCGGGTGATCCGCCTTGGTCTCCACCATCGACTTCAGGTCGTCCGGAATGGTCCACATGCCCTTGCCGATCTGCCCTCTTCCGGGCAGCCCGGTTTCGATGCCGATATCCACGTTCCAGTCCTCATACGCCAGCATCCAGGAAGCCCCCTTGATTTCCATTTTTGGAATGACCGGCCCGGCCTCCATGCTGGTGTGGATCTCGTCCCCGGTCCGGTCCAGAAAGCCCGTGTTGATAAATACGATTCGCTCCCTCGCAGCCCGGATACAGGACCTCAAATTTACCGTGGTGCGCCGCTCTTCGTCCATGATGCCCATCTTCAAAGTGTTGGCTGGAAGCCCCAGCGCCTCCTCCACCCGGCCGAACAATCGAACGGTGAATTCCACCTCCTCGGGCCCGTGAAGCTTGGGTTTGACGATGTAGAAACTGCCGGTACGGCTGTTGCCATACTCGCCCGGGCTGTCCGCACCAGTGCCGGCATGTCCCGCCGGAACTTGTTGAAGGCGGATATTCCGCTGCGCAGTAGAAGATTTGCCAGAGATGCGGGCCAGATCGTGCATGGCTGCCAGCGACGACACCATGGCATCGAGAAATCCCTCCGGAATGGGGTCGCCGTCCCCGTTGGTAACCGCATCCGTGTACATGTGAATCCCCACGTTGCGGGCCAGTAGCAGACTGCGCCCCGGCAAGGAGCCCTTTTCTCCCTCGGGAGTGGTAAAACTCTTGTCCGGATTCAAGCGGCGTTCCACCAGCTTGCCGCCTTTTTCAAAGCATGCCTCCAGTTCACCCTTCATGATCCCGTTCCAGTTTCCGTAGACCCGGGCCTTGTCCTCCGCGTCCACCGCCGATACGGAATCTTCAAAGTCCTGAATGGTGGTAACCGCTGCTTCCAGAAGAATGTCCTTTACCCCGGACGGACTGGACCGCCCCACCGGGTGACGGCGATCGATCTGTATTTCCACGTGCAAACCATTGTGCGCCAGCCAGATATTGGCCAACTCACCCTCGATTTCATTAAATCCCACAAACTGCGAACAATCGGAAAGCGTCGTAACCTCCCCATCTCCCAACTCCACCCCAATCCCCACCTCTTCCAATCCTGATCGTGATCGTGATCGTGATCTTGATCCCCCCTCTTCCCCTAATCCCAATCCCCCCGCCGCTTCCTCACCCAAATCACTCTCCCCTCGAGAGGAAGCCTCAACCGGCCTTGCCACCTTCCCCCCAAATCACTCTTCCCTTGAGAAGAAGCCTCAACCGATCCCGTCGCTTCCCCACCCAAATCACTCCCCCCTTGAGGGGGAGTCGAAACCGACAAAGTCGGTTTCGGAGGGGGGTAGAGAAAAAACCGCCTCACCTCCGCGTACCTGCCCTCCCGCAAGGGAAAATAACGATCCAGAAATGCATTGCTCCGGGCTATGACGGCCTCTCCGCGGACCGGATTGTAAGTTTCCGAAATGGCCCGGCCGGCCGTTTCCGGAATCACATTGCTGCCGTACAACGCGTCATACAAACTGCCCCAGCGGGCGTTGGTCGCATTCAGGGCGTAGCGGGCGTTGTCCACCGGAACCACCAACTGAGGACCCGCCACAATGGAAATTTCCGGATCCACATTTTGGGTTTCCACGGCAAAATCCTCCCCCTCGTCCAACAGGTATCCGATCTCCCTGAGAAAATCCTCATAGGCCTCGCTGGGAAAAGTCGCCCCCGGATGGTCCCTGTGCCACTGGTCGATTTGGCCCTGCAGGACATTTCTTCTTTCCAGCAGCGCGGCGTTTACCGGAGCCAAATCCGCCACAATACTCGCCAGACCCCGCCAAAACCTCTCCGTTTCAACCCCCGTGCCGGGCGCAATTTCCTTTTCCACCAGATCGTAAATCACCGGATGGATCCTCAATCCACTCTTATCTATCATTCCCTTCATCCTCTCCCCATTCCCACTCCAACCTCAATCATCTTCTACAACTAACCACAGAGGCCACAGAGAACACAGAGAGAGAAGAGAGATAAAAGAAATAATCGTGATCATGATCCTGATCGTGATCTTGATCGAACTGTAGGACCGCCTTTACGCCCCCATTTTTTTCAGCCACAAAAACCACAAAACCACACAAAAGCGCCCCTCTCCCCTTCTCAGCAACTCAGCAACTCTTATAATTCCTCATTCCTAATTCCTAATTCCTAATTGGCGCCGCAGGCGCCCCTCCTCTTCCCTCTGGAGCGAAGCGACTTCCCCTTTGCGCTTCTTTGCGATCTTTGCGAGAGTCCTCTCCCTCAGCAACTCAGCACTCTTATAATTCCTAATTCCTAATTCCTAATTCCTAATTGGCGCGCCAGCGCCCTTAAACCTCCCCACCACCTCCCCCAATTCCTCCCCCGTCACCGAGCGAAACACATCCCCTTCCGCCCGTTCGGATCCATCCCCGGCACCCTCCCCGCGCAATTGGGCAAATACGCGCTCGGGAAATTCGGGACCGAATTCATCCATGAGGTAGTATATGAATTGGGTCGACCAGAATACCGTTTCCATTCGCGGCATTTCCTTGTAACGGCCGTGTTTCATGAGGGGCTGGTAAAAATTTTCCCAATTCAGATCGTCGAATTCCGCCCCGATCTTCCGAAGGTTCCAGATCGTCCAATCGTGCTCGAGAATCTCATTCAACCGCTGCCCGCCGATTTCCCCTTCCAGCGTTCTGAAGGACAAATAGGCCGCCAGACCCCGCGCCAGCGAGGTGTTGGCCAGTTGCCCCCATTCCTCCGCAAACAAGCTCCCCCGGACCAAAACGTAGAGCCCGTGCAGGTCGCTCAAATCGGAAAAGAAGATGTCCGTGAGCATCTGGTAGATGCTCTCGATGGCCTGCCCGAACACCGAGGCGTAGGACGCGATGCCGCGCGAAGGATCATCCCTCAGTTCCTGCGAAACGATGATGGGGTATTCCAACCGAAGAACCCTCAGGTTCCGGCGGTTCAACCGGTTCCATTGAATGAACCCCCGGGATCGTAATACCCGTTCAGCGTCCGCAGATTGATTCCCAGATCGAATTCCAGGGTCAGGTTCATGCTTTCACGCCGGTATTCGCGGAACATCCTCCAGTTCAATTTTATCCGGCTCTCCATTTCTCCCGTGTCCGGATCCAGCCGTAGATCGGGGTATTCGAATTTTTGCAGCCGCAGCTTCATGGCGTTTTCCTCCCAGATGACCAGCTTGTCCAACTGCACCGGCGGCTGCCTCTTCATCCATGCCAACAACGAGGTCAGAAAATCGATCCGGTCCTCGTACCCCTCCACCAGTCCCTTGGGGGCTCGTTCCAAACCCGCCAACCGGGCCAGCTCCGACGTAATCCTGTTTTTCCTCTCCCTCAATTTCTTCAGGTGCTCATCCATCATTCCCACCCGCTCCAGGTAGATCGAATGGGCGATTCCCGGCAATGTGTGAAAGAATTGCTCCACCACCGGATCCCGCCTCGTAAAAGACCTCCGACGCGAACCATCCACGATCTTCGGATCCTCATAGACCACAAAACTCTCCAGATCCGTCAAATCCCTCTCCGTCTGCCCAGCCGCAAAAGCCACGAACGGAGGATTACCTCTCGCAAAGCCCGCCAAGAACGCAAAGAGGAGGATAGAGGCCCCTTTGGCGCCAATTAAGAATGAGGAATTTAACATGGATAAACAAGATCAACAGGATTTTGAAATTAGCAATTAGGAATGAGGAATTACCTCTTTCCACTTTCTCCTTTCCTCTGGAGCGAAGCGACTTCCCCTCTCTCCTTCATCCTTCTTCCTTCATCCTTCTTCCTTTAGGACCTCCTCCCCCTCAGCCACCAAGACCCCAAGCAGCGGAAGTATCAACCACAGAGACCACAGAGCAACTGTGTCACGAAGCAAGGCTTAATTGATGATTTTTCATAAGGAAGTGAAGGTGGATGAGCAACTTTCTCATGGCCGCAACCATAGCGCATTTGTAGGGTTTACCTCTGGCTCTTAATCCTTCCACATATGGTTTAATGACGGGATTATGGATGGCCGCAGTCTGGGCTGCCATGTAGAGGCATTTCCGGACTTTGGCTCGTCCCCCTTCAATCTTGCGTTTGCCTTTGAACCTGCCGGTGTCCCTGTTGTAGGGAGCTATACCAGCGAGGGCGACAATTTGATTGCGCTTGAGCTGTCCCAGTTCACTGAGGTAGGCCAACAGGGTCCAGGCCGTGACCGGGCCGACTCCGGAAACCGATTGAAGCAGGCCGGCTTCTTTGCTGAGCTGGTGATCCTTTTTAACGAGGTCTCGGATTCGATTATCAACAACTTCTATGCGTTTTTCTATGCGTTTGATCATCCACTCAATATCGCCTTTGATATACTTCGGACTGTTTTGGATGCGGTTCTTCTCTCGTGCCAACTGCTCGGTGAGGTGACTTCTTCGATCCAGCCAAGCGGCCAGTTTTTGGCGCCTGGGATCGGGGACAGCGCCTGGTTGCAGGCGTTTCTCCTGGGCAAAACCCAGAATCATCAAGGCATCTATGGGATCAGTCTTGGCTTTGAGACCTTCGCTACGCGCGTAGTTGCGGATGAGCCTGGGATTGACCTGAACCACTGCTACTTGCTTTTGATGAAGGTAATCTATCATAGAGCGTTCGTATCCACCGCTTGCTTCGCAAACCACCAGGGGTTGATCCTGCCGACCGGCGATTTCAACCAAGGCCTTAAAGCCGATGGGGTTATTGCTTAAGCTGCAATGGTGATTTTGGGTTCTCACTTCCAAGTCAGACTTGGAGATGTCGATGGCTATGTAGTGGTATTTTTTATTTTTCATGGCTTATATCGCTCTTGTAGAGGTGAGCTTAACTGCCGTAGCATGGGGCTCAGATAACTGTTTGATATTAAGCCAGGATACTTCGCTGGATCTCCGCTCTGCGATGAACTCAGCGTAAGCGAATTCGGAACTCAGATTGATCTCTTGCGAAGTCCCTGCGAGGTAGTAGCAAATGCTTCGCAGGGTGTTCCTGGCACCTTCACTCATAACCATTGCCACGATCAAAGGCTTTTTCGAGCGCTTTCTCCGACGAGTTTTTTGGGCCCATTCTCGAAAGCGCTCAAAAGCCGGTAAATTCATGGTTGGGAGACCTACAAGAACACAGAGATTTAGAAAAAAATTTGAAGTGTTTTTGCGCCTTCATCCTTCAGGACCACCTTTACGCCGCCATATTTTCAGCCACAAAAGGCTCAAAAATACACAAAATTCCTCATTCCTCATTCCTAATTCCTAATTGGCGCCGCAGGCGCCCCTCCTCTTTCCTCTGGAGCGAAGCGACTTCCTCCCCCCTTTGTGCCTTTGTGCCTTTGTGCCTTTGTGCCTTTTCTCCCCTTCTCCCCCTTTGTGCCTTCTAACATCGCTATCCGCTTATCATGCCGCCCGCCCTCGTATTCCGCCGCCAACCAGGCCTCGACGATTCGTATTCCCTCTTCCCGGCTGACCATGCGCGCCCCGATGGAAATGACATTGGCATTGTTGTGTTCCCGGGCAAGCTGCGCGCTCTTCTCGTTCCAACACACCCCGCAACGTATGCCCCTCACCTTGTTCGCCGCCATCGCCTCCCCGTTCCCGCTTCCTCCCAGGACGATTCCAAGTTCGTTTCTCCCCGAGGCCACGCTCTCCGCCGCCGGGCGGACATAGTCCGGATAATCCACAGCCTCCTCGCTGTCGCACCCAAAATCCTCCACCCCATATCCCGATTCCCGCAGGCGCCGCTTCAACACCTCCTTGAACCGGTACCCGGCATGATCCGCCCCAATTGCGATTCGCATCATAACCCCCCCGATTTTCCAAATCCCTCCCCCCCATGCAAGGCTGAAGGCTGAAGGCTAAAGGCTGAATTCCTCAAAATCTTGATCGTGATCCTGATCCTGATCTTGATCGAAAAATTCTGAGGAACCAACCACGGATTTCACGGATAAACACGGATGAAGGCGCCACTGAACCCTTTCCTCTCCAGCTAAAATCTCTCCGGCGCTCTCACTGAGCCCAAAAATTTAAAACTCCCCTCACCCCAATTCCTAATTCCTAATTGGCGCCGCAGGCGCCTCTCTCCCTCTTTGCGCTTCTTTGCGATCTCTGCGAGAGTCCTCTCAGCAACTCTCATAATTCCTAATTCCTAATTCCTAATTCCTAATTGGCGCCGCAGGCGCCTTTATTTTCTTGCTGACAAACTCCCCATTGCCAAGTTTCTCCACCCTTACCACTGGAGAGATGGCAGAGTGGTCGAATGCGGCGGTCTTGAAAACCGTTGTACCGAAAGGTACCGGGGGTTCGAATCCCTCTCTCTCCGCCACACAGAAACCACAGAGAATCCCCAAAATCGTGATCTTGATCGAACTGTAGGACCACCCTTACGCCCCCATATTTTCAGCCACAAAAACCACAAAAACACACAAAATTCCTAATTCCTAATTCCTAATTGGCGCGAAGCGCCCCTCCCTCTTTCCTCTGGAGCGAAGCGACCTCCTCTCTCTCCGCCACACACAAACCACAGAAACCACAGAGAATCCCCAAAATCGTGATCTTGATCGAACTGTAGGACCACCCTTACGCCCCCATATTTTCAGCCACAAAAACCACAAAAACACACAAAATTCCTAATTCCTAATTCCTAATTCCTAATTGGCGCGAAGCGCCTCTTGTGCCTTTTGTGGCTCCTCTCTCCTCTCTGTGTCCTCTGTGGTTAGTTCCTCCTAATTCGCGCCGCAATCGACTTCCGTCCCTTCATGGATCTCGATCCCATCCAGCCACTCCCGCAGCGCTTCGTCCGCCGGCACGCACAAATTCGTCTCCTCGTACCAAAATGCAACCAGCGGCGTTCCCACCAAACTCGTCGGTATCTCCCCGCTCAACGGATTCCCCGAGACCCACAAGTCGTGCAAATTATCCAAGTTCCCCAACTCTGTCGGCAACTCCCCGGTCAATCCGTTTCCATCCAGCAACAGGGTTTGCAAATTGGCCAGACCTCCGATTTCCACCGGAATGGCTCCGCTCAACTGGTTCCCTGATACCCACAGGTCTTGCAAGTTGGCCAGGTTGCCCAACTCTTCCGGTATCTCCCCGCTCAGTTGGTTCCCGTCCAGCAGGAGAGCTTCCAAATTGGCCAGACCGCCCAACGCCGCCGGAATCGATCCGTTCAGCCAGTTGCGGGAAAGCCACAGGTCTTTCAAACCGGCCAGGTTGCCGATTTCCGCCGGTATCACCCCGATCAGTTGGTTGTCGGTGAGATCCAGGGATTGCAAATTTACCAGGTTGCCGATTTCCCCCGGAATCGATCCGCTCAACTGGTTATTGTAGAGCCACATGGTTTGCAAATTTACCAGTTTGCCGATTTCCGCCGGTAACGGCCCACTCAGTTGATTATCGAAAAGCAACAGTTCTTCCAGGTTGGTCAGGTTTCCCAACTCGGCCGGAATCGACCCGCTCAGTTGGTTCCCGAACAGCCACAGGTCCTCCAAACTTTCCAGGTCCCCGATTTCCGCCGGAATATCCCCGCTCAGCCCGTTTTTGGAGAGGTCGAGGCGGGTGACCCGGCCCCGGTCGTTTACGCTGACTCCGTGCCATTGGTCCAGCGGCGCGTCCGTTCCCCAGTTGTCGGAACGCGTCCAGTTGGCCCCGTCCAACGCCTCGTACATCGCCGTGAGCGCCTCGCGGCCAGGATTATCGATCGCATACACTTCCACCAGCGCAACCCCGCTCGTTCCATCCTTCCCTTCGACCTTTGCCGTATACCTCCCGGGATCGAGGGAAGTGACGAGCGCCGAGCTCGCGCTGCCATCGTCCAGGTTGATAAAATCCCCCCAAATACTGCGCACCAACTCACCCTCGCCATCCTCCCAGTCGTCGTTGACCATTAATTCCATGCCATCGGGTAGACTTATCAAGGTGAGCACCGGATCGGCCAACGGATTGGCAATGCCGCTATTTGCCAGTTCCGGGCCAAGCGCCTGCACCAGCACCTCCTGGGAGCCGTCCTCGATGATGAAACCCCCGATCATGACCTCGTCTCCCGTTCCCACCAGGGCCCGGGTCGAGATATTGACGAGTTGGCCCTCGGCATCGGGATTATCGATCCCGTAAACCTCCACCAGCGCGACCCCGCCCGTTCCATCCTTTCCTTCGACCTTCGCCGTATAACTCCCGGGAAGGAGGGTAGTGACGAGCGCCGAGCTCGCGCTGCCATCGGCCAGGTTGATGAAGTCGCCCCAAATACTGCGCACCAACGAACCCTGGCTGTCCTCCCAGTCGTCGTTTCTCACTAATTCCTGACCATCGGAGAGCTGGATCAAGGTGAGCACCGGATCGGCCAGCGGATTGGCAATGCCGTCATTCGCCAGTTCCGGACCCCGCGCCTGAACCAGCACCTGACGCGGACCGTCCGCGATGATGAACCCCCCGATCATGACCTCCTCTCCCGTTCCCACCAGGGCCCGGGTCGAAATATTCACCAGTTCGCCCGCTGGCTCGGGTGCCCGCCCATAAAAACCCGACCCAACGATGAAGTCACCCGGTACTGTGCTTCCGTCTGCCCTCTGGATTTCAACGGCGAACTCGCGTGCGTATCCCACCTTGGGGATGTCGGCGCTGTCGGTGTCGTCCGCGGGGTCGTCGAAGTAATACTCCACGAAGCCGCCTTCCGGGTCACTTTTTGCCGCTTCGATGACCTGCGGTAGTATAAGCTCTCCGGTAACGCCATCTCGGACAGTCGCTATCAGAGGCAAATACTCGTATTCGTCCGGGAACGCTGCGTGAAATATGATGATGTTGCTGACAATATCCAGGACGTAGAGATACACCGAGCCGTGTCTCCAGGGTCCGTTCTCATCCCGCAAGGCGATCCTGGCATGCGAAAGAGCGGTTGCATCGCCAGACTTAAGGAGTTCAAGGAAGTAATTTCCCGCCTGGGTAACGAAGGCCTTCAAGGTTTCTTTGTCCACCACGTCCCTGGCAGTGACAGCCGGATCGCCGTAATCGATTGTTTCATCGCTAATGGGAACCAAGTGAGATTCATTGAGATCGAATCCCATGAGCATCACAACAGGAACGTTCCCTAAATTGGGCTCGACATAGACGGCGGCATGGCCGGAGGCGCCCGGTATGCCAGGCCGCTGGTCTGGTACAGCAGTGGTCGCATCGAATGCGCCGTCCGGCTCCTGCGACAATGTGCCCAAGACGGCGGCGAAAGCCTGGGCGGCAATAGCAGGATCGGGAGACGCCACATTCGCCAGATCGGTTGGGGATACGCCCAACGCAGAAAGGATCGCTCCATAAATCACCGGGTTGAGCAGCCTGCCCGACAGTGCCATGTTCTTCGCGTGAATGTACACTCTGCCGTCAAGCGTCAGGCTCACGATGTACGTGGAACCGGAACGCCATATCCCATCATCCTGCCTTATGATGCATCCGATATATACCCCTTGTTCCACGGCCGCGGCGCCCTGGGCGTATTCTCTGGACCGCTCTCTCACGGCCAGCGAGAAGTCCATCAGGGTAGCGCTGCCATCTACCACCTGTTGCGCCGTTACAGCCGGGTCCGCAGGAGGCGTCACGCCGGGAGGAAGTGGACAATTTGCCAAGGCGGGATGTGCAGTAACCAACACCGCCGCCAACGCCGGCAAACAAAGCACACGAAAAAACGAATTATTGATAAGGATAGATTGGGTAATCATATTAAAGGATAGGTAGGATATTTATCATTAAAGGATAGATAGGATATTAATCTTTAATGATAGGTAGGGAACCCCAAATACAAAGGCGCCTGAAAAAGGGGTCAAACGCAAAATGTTAATATCTGTTTGGCTCCGTCCAGCCATTCAGGTTAAATCAAAGAACGATATTAACATTTTGCGTTTGACCCCTTCCACCCCAAAAAATCGTGATCGTGATCGTGATCGTGATCCTGATCCTGATCGAACTGTAGGACCGCCTTTACCCCGCATTATTTTCAGCCACAAAAACCACAAAAACACACAAAAAGCGCCGCAGGCGCCTCTCTCTTCCCTCTTCCCTCTTCCCTCTTCCCTCTAGAGCGAAGCGCCTCTTGGCGTTTCTTAGCGATCTTTGCGAGAGTCCTCTCCTCTTCCTTCCCTCTCCCTTCCCTCTCCCTCTTTTGCGATCTCTGCGTTCTTTTGCGGCTATTCCCCTTCTCAGCAACTCAGCATCTCTTATCTCTTGTGCCTTTTGTGGCTCCTCTTCCCTAATTGGAACAGTCCACGCCGCTGCCTTCATGGATCTCGATCCCATCCAGCCACTCCCGTAGCGCCGCGTCCGCCGGCACGCACAAATCCGTCTCCTCGTACCAAAATGCAACCAGCGGCGTTCCCACCAGGCTCAGCGGAATCTCCCCGCTCAACGGATTCCCCGAGACCCACAAGTCGTGCAAATTATCCAGGTTCCCCAACTCTGACGGCAACCCACCGGTCAATCCGTTTCCATCCAGCAACAAGGTTTGCAAATTGGCCAGACCGCCGATTTCCCCCGGAATGGCTCCGCTCAATTGGTTCCCTGATACCCACAGGTCTTGCAGGTTGACCAGGTTGCCCAACTCTGCCGGCAACTCCCCGCTCAATTGGTTCCCGTCCAGCAGGAGAGCTTCCAAATTGGCCAGATCGCCCAACGCCGCCGGAATCGATCCGTTCAGCCAGTTGCGGGAAAGCCACAGGTCTTTCAAACCGGCCAGGTTGCCGATTTCCGCCGGTATCACCCCGATCAGTTGGTTGTCGGTGAGATCCAGGGATTGCAAATTTTCCAAGTCCCCGATTTCCGCCGGAATCGATCCGCTCAACTGGTTATTGTAGAGCCACATGGTTTGCAAATTTACCAGGTTGCCGATTTCCGCCGGTAACGGCCCACTCAGTTGATTATCGAAGAGCAACAGTTCTTCCAGGTTGGTCAGGTTTCCCAACTCGGCCGGAATCGGTCCGCTCAGTTGGTTCCCGAACAGCCACAGGTCCTGCAAACTTTCCAGGTCCCCGATTTCCGCCGGAATATCCCCGCTCAGCCCGTTTTTGGAGAGGTCGAGGCGGGTGACCCGGCCCCGGTCGTTTACGCTGACTCCGTGCCATTGGTCCAGCGGCGCGTCCGTTCCCCAGTTGTCGGAACGCGTCCAGTTGGCCCCGTCCAACGCCTCGTACATCGCCGTGAGCGCCTCGCGGCCAGGATTATCGATCGCATACACTTCGACCAACGCAACCCCGCTCGTTCCATCCTTCCCTTCGACCTTTGCCGTATACCTCCCGGGATCGAGGGTAGTGACGAGCGCCGAACTCGCGCTGCCATCGCTCAGGTTGATGAAATCGCCCCAAATACTGCGCACCAACTCACCCTCGCCATCCTCCCAGTCGTCGTTGACCATTAATTCCATGCCATCGGGGAGACTTATCAAGGTGAGCACCGGATCGGCCAACGGATTGGCAATGCCGCTATTTGCCAGTTCCGGGCCAAGTGCCTGCACCAGCACCTCCTGGGAGCCGTCCTCGATGATGAAACCCCCGATCATGACCTCCTCTCCCGTTCCCACCAGAGCCCGGGTCGAGATATTGACGAGTTGGCCCTCGGCGTCGGGATTATCGATCCCGTACACCTCCACCAGCGCGACCCCGCCCGCTCCATCCTTTCCTTCGACCTTCGCCGTATAACTCCCGGGAAGGAGAGTGGTGACGACCGCCGAACTCGCGCTGCCATCGGCCAGGTTTATGGCATCTCCCCAAATACTGCGCACCAACGAACCCTGGCTGTCCTCCCAGTCGTCGTTTCTCACTAATTCCTGACCATCGGAGAGCTGGATCAAGGTGAGCACCGGATCGGCCAGCGGATTGGCAATGCCGTCATTCGCCAGTTCCGGACCCCGCGCCTGAACCAGCACCTGCCTGGGGCCATCCTTGATGATGAACCCCCCGATCATGACCTCGTCTCCCGTTCCCACCAGGGCCCGGGTCGAAATATTCACCAGTTCACCCTCTGGGCTGGGTGCTCGCCCATAAAAACCCGACCCAACGATGAAGTTGTACGGGACTATCCTTCCACCTAACTCGGTTAGCGTTTTGAACTCGCGTGCGTATCCCACCTTTGGGATTTCGGCGCTATCGGTGTCGTCATTGGGATCGTCAAAGTAATACTCCACGAAGCCGCCTTCCGGGTTACTTTTCGCCGCATCGATGACCTGCGGTAGTATGAGCTTTCCGGTGACCTCGTCTCGGACGGTCGCTATCAGAGGTCGAAGCTCGTATCGGTTCGGAAAAGCAGCATGTATTTGGATTACGTTGCTGGTGGTATCCAGGACATAGAGATACACCGAACCGTGTCTCCAGGGCCCGTCCGGATCCCGAAGTGCGATCCTGGCTATCCCACCGGGGAAATTGCCCGTTTTCCGAAGTTCGATACAGTACTCCCCTGCTTCCGTGACGAATGCTTTCAAGGTTTCTCGATCTACCACGTCCCTGGCGGAAACGGTCGGGGTGATGTGATCGATCTCTTCTTCAATCAGGTGAGTTTCATTGACCTCGAAACCGGCCATCATCACAAGCGGGCCTCGAAAAAAGTCCGACAAATAGGTGGCGGCATAGCCGGAAGCGCCCGGTATGCCAGGTCGCTGGTCTGGTACAGCAGTGGTCGCATCGAATGCGCCATCCGGTTCTTCCGACAATATATTAACCACTTCGGCATTAGCCTGGGCCACAATTTCAGGATCGGTTGATTCCAGGTTGGCCAGAACGCTTGAGGGCACTCCCAGGCCGGAAAGAATCTCTGCATAAATTTGGGGGTCGAGACGCCTGCTCGACAATGACATGTCCTTCGCGTGAATCAAAATACTGCCATTGGCCCTCATAATCACGAGGTAGGTGGAACCGGAATGCCAGTAGCTCCCCTCTTGCCGGAAGAGACATCCATAATATACTACTTGTCCAATATTCTCAGCCGTCCGGATCTGCTCAACAAATCGTTCCCTCGAAGCCAGCGTGAAGTCCTGCAGGGTAGCGCTGCCGTCTTCCACCTGTTGAGCCGTCACACTCGGTTCCTCAGGGATGGTCACCCCGGGAGGAGGCGGACAATTTGCCAAGGCGGGTTGTGCACTGACCATCACCGCCGCCACCACCGGCAAACCAAGCACACGAAAAAACAAATTATTAATAAGGACAGGTTGGGTAATCATATTAAAGGATAGTTAGGATATTTATCTTTAATGATAGGTTGGGAACCCCATCTTGAAAATAAAGTTCCCTTATACAAGTACAATAAAGGCGCCTGAAAGGGGTCAAACGCAAAATGTTGATATCTGTTTGGCTCCGTCCAGCCATTCAGGCAACACTATAGGACGATATTAACATTTTGCGTTTGACCCCTTCCACCCCAAAAAATCTTGATCGTGATCGTGATCGTGATCTTGATCTTGATCGAAATCCCCCACCAATCACCTCTCGCAACTTGTCACGCCGTAATCCATGAAGGCGGAAGATCGCCAAGAAACGCCAAGAGGGACTAACCACAGAGACCACAGAGAACACAGAGATTTCTCAAAATCGTGATCGTGATCGAAAATAAACCGCGGATCCCCCATTTTTTCGCATTTTGCGATCTTTGCGTTCTTTTGCGGCTATTCCCTTCTTCCTTCTTCCTTCTTCCTTCTTCCTTTAAAACCCCTCTCTCTTCCCTCTTCCCTCTTCCCTCTAGAGCGAAGCGACCTCCTCTCCCCCTTTGTGCCTTTGTGCCTCTGTGCCTTTGTGCCTTTGGCGTCAGCGCAGCGTCGTCAAATACTCTACCAAATCCACCAGCTCCTCCCGGGTCATCAACGACTGCAGGTTCCCCGGCATGGCCGACACCGGCAACGCCTCGCTCCCGACGATGCGCGAAGCCTCCACCGTCCGCGTCAATCCCCCCGGCTGTCTCAAGGTCACCCCTCTGCCCGATACACCCTCCCAGAGCCCCACTACCTTTTCCCCGTCCGATAATGTCAGTTCATACAATTGATAGCTCAGGGAAATCCCATTGTTCGGATCCAGTATGGCTTCGTAGAGCGCCCGCTTCCCCAGCTTCGATCCGATGCTGGACAAATCCGGGCCGTAATTGATCCCTGTCCCCTCTACCACGTGGCAGGTCGCGCAGGTGGCCGCCTGGAACACCGATTTGCCGCGTTCCGCATCCCCGTGATACACCAGCAACTCCGTCAGTTGGGGCAGCTCATCCATTCCCTTCAGCGGCGGCATGGGAAACCACTCCGCCGCTTCCTTCCGCAACATGACGTTCATGATATGGCTGATGCCGGCCCCGGCCGTCTCCTTCAACCCCGGGGGAAACTCCCCTCGGCGGGCCAGGTCGATCATGGCCCGGATTCCGGGTTGGGTCGAAGCCAGTGCCCGCACCGCCGCCTGTTTCGCCGCCAACCCGTGTTCATCCCCGCTTTGTATGAATTGCAGCAGCATCGGCCCCGCCCGCGCATCCTGCGCCTCCTGCAGCAATTTGATCAGGACCAGGTTGTCCCCCGCCTCTGTCGGTTCCATCAGCCGCCCGGACAATTCCTCCCGGCTTTCATTGTCCTGGAGCAGGGCCCGGACGGCCTGTCCGGCGTAGGTTTCCCCGGGGTTGTCCAGCGCCAGTTGCAGGAGAGCGGCATGGGCTTGCCCCAAACGGAACCGGTCTACCAGCCGGACAAAGGCCCGGCGTTCCCGCGGCCCTTCGCCGGGATTGCTTATCAGCTCCTCCAGGATCTGTTTCGCATCCCCGTCCGCCGCTACCAGCAGGGTGGACAGCCATTCCTCGTTATCCGGTTCCAACATGGGAAACCTGAGCAGGGCTTCCAGCCGGATTTCATTCCCGGCTCCCCCCGAGGCCCCGGCGTGAACGCTAAAGGCCAGGGCCTGGAGCGCGGCACGCTTCTCCATCGAGTCCGGCAGAAAATCCAATGCCCGGATGTAACGGGCGTATCCCTCCGGGTAGGCCGAGGAATTACTAAGTATAATATAAAGGTAGCGTCCCGTCTTGCGCGCCCGGGACCGCCAGATGATATCGCGCTGGGCCTTGGTGAAGGTTTCTGTCCCGGGGAGGATCTTCTCCAGCCACGCTTCCAAACAGGCGTCCCAGTTGCCCTCCGCCCCGATGCCCAGCGCTTCCAGATACCAGCGGTCCTCCCCGTCGTGCCGGTGAGCCAGTTCGGCCCACAGCCGGGCCGCCTGCGGCGAGGATTGATCCCGCAACGTCAGGGCGCATTGCCGCCGCACCTGTGCGGAGGGATCGCGCGCCAGCGGTTCCATCGCTTCCAACGGAATAACCCCGGTCAATTGCGCCGCCCGCAGACCGACGATGCGAATGTCCGCCTCGGGGTGGGCCAGAGCCCAGCCGATCAGCGTCTCCAGCCGCTCCCTGCCATTCGGGTCCTCTTCCGCCTTGGCCGCCATGCGCCAAAAGGCCCGCGCCCGGAAACGGAGGTTGGGGTCGTTGTCGAACATGTCCGCCAGATCCTCGTCCGTTGCGTTGAACCAGCCCCAGCTGCGGGTGGCCGCATTGGGACTGCGCAAGTGAAATACCGCATTCTCCGGACTGGCCAGATCCTGTGGCGGGATGGGGCGGTAGCGGTGCCCGCGCGGGGCAATCCGGTATATGCGCCCGCGCGCCCGGTCGCCCTGCCGGTTCCACCCCACATAGGGATCATACCAGTCGCTCACGAAGAGCGATCCGTCCGGCGCCGTCGCCACGTCGACCGGACGGAACCAGCGATCTTCCCTGGTTTTCAGGATCGGCGTCAGCTCCCCCCGGAAACCGGCGCCCTCTTTCGTGGCCCGGGCCGCCCATACCACCCCCGGCCCGGCGTCGCAGGAAATCACCTGATCCCAGAACACCTGCGGGAGAAGCCGGCCCTCGTAAACCGTTATGCCGGTGGGAGACCCCGCCCCGGTTTGCAGGAAATTGGGTACCACCCCCGGATCGTTCTGGTGCCAGTGACGCGACGGGATTTCCGCATGCTGCCCCGGCCGCTCCGTGCGCCAGCTCGCCCCCGTCACCTCGTCGCGGTAGCCGTAGTTTCCCCCTTCTATTATATAATTGATGCGGCAACCGTCGAATCCGTCATCGTCGTTGTCCGTCTGCCAGACGTTTCCAAACGAATCCACCGCCAGCTCGTAGTTGTTGCGGAAATTGTGCCCCAGCACGTCCAGCCTTCTGCCATTGACATCGCAGCGGAACGCCATGCCCCCGGAGTAGGGGAGCCTTAGCGGGTCCCATTGCTCCGCCAGGCGCGCCACCAGGTTGTCCGCCACCGGAAACCCCCTTTGGTCATAGACCAGCCGCCCCTCGCTGTCATGCGCCGCATACCCGGAGTTGCCGAAATTCCAGTAATACCGGCCGTCCGGACCAAAAACCACCGAGTGGGTGGAATGATCGCTCTGATGCTTGCCCGTCCCGGTCAGTATCTGTTCCTTTCGATCCGGCTTGTCGTCCCCGTCGACATCGACGAACCGCCAGATATTGGGAGCCGCGCTCACGATCACCTCCCGCTCGCCCCGCTCATTGGCCAGGACGCAGATCCCCAGCGCCGCATCGATGTCCCGCCCCTGGTAGAACACCGTCGACTTGTCCGCCCTCCCGTCCCCGTCCGTATCTTCCAGAATCAAAATCCGGTCCCCCTCCTCCCGGGCCTCCTCCAATGCATGCCCCCGGTAATTCATCACATCGCAAACCCAAACCCGCCCGCGCTCATCCACGTCGATATTCGTCGGACTCGCCATCATCGGCTCCGAAGCGAACAACGTCGCCTCCAACCCCGGATACACCTCCAGATACCCCAACCCATCCCCCGCTTCCCGCGACACCTCCTCACTTAGAAGGCACAAAGGCACAAAGGCACAAAGGCACAAAGGGATCCGCCCACGTCCCAACCTCCACAAATAAATCGTGATCTTGATCATGATCGTGATCCTGATCGAAAAACCCCAACTAATAAACCACCGATTTCAAGGATCAGTAATTATAACAGTTCCCGAGTTCCCGAGAGAGAGGAACCACAAAAAGCACAAAAGACGCAGAGGCGCTGGCGCGCCAATTAGGAATTAGGAATTAGGAATTAGGAATTATAAGAGATGCCGAGCTGCCGAGCTGCCGAGTTCTCGAGATTTCTCAGAATCTTGATCATGATCTTGATCGTGATCGTGATCTTGATCGAACTGTAGGAGCACCTTTACGCCCCCATATCTTCAGCCACAAAAACCACAAAAACACACAAAATTCCTCATTCCTAATTCCTAATTCCTAATTGGCGCGAAGCGCCTCTTGTGCCTTTTGTGGTTTCCCTCTCTCTCATAATTCCTCATTCCTCATTCCTAATTCCT
Source organism: Opitutales bacterium (assembly GCA_964291575.2). Classification (GTDB taxonomy): domain Bacteria; phylum Verrucomicrobiota; class Verrucomicrobiia; order Opitutales; family UBA2995; genus JAABVD01. The sequence goes on from OZ219851.1 coordinate 1,660,689, forward strand.
AATTGGCGCGTCAGCGCCCCTTATGGATATGGATGATCTCCTAAAAGTGGAAAAGGCATATTTGAAAGCCAATCTGGCAGAACTTCAGAAGAAGTATCCGGGCCAGTACCTCTTAATAAAAGGGGAGAAGGTCCATGGGGCCTTTGACACATTTAAGGAAGGTGTAGAAGCGGGACACCGTCTGCCTGATATGGGTCGCTGCTTTCTGGTGCGCTCCGTATTGGAGCCCGATGATCCGGAGCCCCTAAAAATTCCAGCCCTAACAAGTCGCTTCGCTCCAGAGTGAAGAGTGAAGAGTGGAGAGAAGTAAATCTTGATCGTGATCGTGATCGAAATCCCCCACCAATCACCTCTCGCAACTTGTCACGCCGTAATCCATGAAGGCGGAAGATCGCCAAGAATCGCCAAGAGGGGGGACTTACGTCCAGTGGAGAGTGAAGAGTGCCCAGTGTAGAGTTGCCAGGAATTCAGCCTTTAGCCTTCAACCTTCAGCCTTTTCCCAATTCCTAATTCCTAATTCCTCATTCCTAATTGGCGCGCCCTGGCGCGCCTCTAGTCTTTAGGGCTGATTGCACTGGTTGGAAGGGATGTGCTGGCTGGCTGTATGTTCGTCTACAATGGCCCTGATGGCTCATTTTCTTTAGCTACCTAACCCCCACAGGCGCCTGCGGCGCCAATTAGGAATTAGGAATTAGGAATTAGGAATGAGGAATTAACTCTGGCAAAGACGCAAAACGGAGGGCCGGTTCTCCCTTCGCGCCTCTTGGCGATCTTCGCGAGATTCCCCCGATTTCATTTTCCATTAGCGGAAAACCCCTCCTCACACGTCTATATAAATATACACCCCTCCACATTATCATCTCTCCACTCTCCTCTCTTCCCACTTCCCACTTCCCTCTTTCCTCTAGAGCGAAGCGACTACACCCCTCCAAATTCTCACCTCACCCCCCATCACCTCCCATAATTCCTCATTCCTAATTCCTAATTCCTAATTGGCGCGCCAGCGCCTCATACGTCTATATTAATATACACCCATCCAATCTCTCTCACCACCACCCCTCTCCTAATTCCTCATTCCCAATTCCTAATTCCTAATTGGCGCCGCAGGCGCCTCTCCCCCTTCCCCCTTTCCTCTAGAGCGAAGCGACTTCCTCTCCCTCTTTTGCGATCTCTGCGTTCTTTTGCGGCTATTCCCCTTCTCGGCGCCACTCCCCCCTCTTGCGCCTTTCCTCCCGCGCCGCCAGCGCCTCCACCGAATCCTGGCACCAAACTTGCTACACCCCTCATCACTCCCCCAAAGCGAAGCGCCCCCCCTCTCCCATAATTCCTAATTCCTCATTCCTAATTCCTAATTGGCGCGCCAGCGCCCCTCCTCATTCCATCACTCCAACACTCCCTCTTCCCTCTTCCCTCTTCCCTCTTTCCCCTGGAGCGAAGCGACTCCCCCCTTTGTGCCTCTGTGCCTTTGTGCCTTTGTGCCTTGGTGGCGCCAGCCACCGCATCCGAAATAATTCACCTTTTCATCAGAATTAGACTTGAAGTTTCAACCCATGCCCCTAAGTTTACCGTAAAATTCTTACAAACTTGGATTTAGATCTGGACATTCGGCCAATGAGCCCATCATAATGCTCCGTAACCAAAATCGGTCCTTGAAGACCTATTCAAAGACTCTCTCACCATCTCTTGAAATGCTTTCAATCGCCCCCCCCGATGGGCCTCGCTTTTATTTGGCGAGTCGATCCGGGTAGCTATGAATAATATCACTTTTTTACTTGACGGTAGCTTGACACCTGTGACTAGCTACCCCATTCATCATCTAATTATCGCCTTATTTTACCTCTACCAATGAATCAAATAGAAGGAGACTCCATAATGATTACAGAAAAAACCAATGTTTGGCGCTCGGGTTTGAGCTCTCTGGCCAAAGGCTTGGCTCGTGTGCTTCCCGGTAGCGGTCCGAAAAAGCAATCCGGAAGCAACGGCGCATTCCTGGCCGTGTTTTCCGCCTTCGCGACTCTGTCGCTCTTATTCACCCCTAACACCACGTTGGCTCAGGATGACCCGCCGGCGCAGTTGACCGTGTCTTTTGGCGATTCCAACTACACGGCCATCGAGAACGGGGCCGATGCCCAGGTGATGATCAGTCTGGACCAACCGGCCGACCGGGCGGTGTCCATTCCCCTCAACACCTCTCCTGCAACCGGTCCCTATTCCATAACCTTCAGCACTGTGGATTTTGACATAGGCGAGCAACACAGAACCATCGCCGTCACCGCCACCAACGACGATAAGGATCGCAGCAACCAGACCGTGACCTTGAGCTTCGGTGCGCGGCCCTCGGGCGTCTCCGTGGGCTCCCCCTCCAGCGCCAGGGTTACCCTTTGGGATGACGACCTCAAGGAATTGGAACTTTCCTTTGGCCTGGGCCCCTTCATAGCAAGAGAGAATGGCGGCGCTGTCACCATTCCGATCACGCTGGACTCCGCCACCGACCGGGACTTGAGGATTCCGATTACCAACACTCCGGATTCGGGCGAAGCTACAGCAGCTGGTGACTATGAACTATCCGCCAATGAAGTGGTCTTTTCTGCTGGCCAGAGCAGGCAGACCATCACCGTGAAGGCCAACGACGACGACGACCTCACCGTCGACAGCGTGGAATTGGGCTTTGGCAATCTGCCGTTTGGCGTCTCCGTCCCGGCCGAGGGCCGGTCCACCGCCGAGGTGACCCTGACGGATGACGGCTTTCGGGTCGTACAATTTGACATGAACAAGTTCACTGCCGTGGAGAGCGCCTCGCCTACGCCCGTTACCGTGACCGTCAACGTGGCGCCGCCACCAGCTGCGGATGTGAATATTGGGATTTCTGTCAGTCCCGCCCCTGCAAGCAACAACCCGGACTTTTCCCATACCATTACTGGTAACGCGGTGACCGTTGGAACCGGAGGTACCGCGACGTTCACGGTCTCCGCCTTGGAAGATGATGACATGACTAGCGAAATGATTACCTTTCGCATTACCACACTGCCACCGGGCAGCTACAGACGTGGCAAGAATTCGTCCACCGTGGTGACCTTGCAGGATGAGGATCTCCCTCCCCCAACCATGGTATTCTTTGATAACGCCACCCAAGCCCCGATAAGTGAGGGCGGTACCCGCACGGTGGGGGTCACGCTCAACCCGCCTTCGGACGAGGATGTAACAGTTACCCTTACTCCCAGCATCAGTTCCGCCGATGATGACGACTATAGGGTAAATGGCAAAGCCCCAGCCGCCGTGGAGTTGGAATTTGCCGCAGGCGAGCGCAGAAAGTCGGTCACCGTCACCTCTCAGGCCGATAACGACCTCGATAACGAAACCGTCACATTGACCCTGAGCAACTTGGTTTCGGATGACGCTCAAGCCGCCTTGGGCACTCAGACAACCACCACGGTGTTGATTAATGATGACAGAAAGCAGACCGTAACCATTGCCGCAGATCCCGCCGTCATTAACGAGGGAGTTGTAGCCACCACCTCGACTGTGACCGTCACCCTGGAGCCGGCGCCGACGGGAACCGCTACGGTTAATATTCCGATTACCGTCAGCCCCGGCTCCGGAGACTTTACCCTTGCTGACCTAACTAATAGGAGGGTTTCCATTGACAGCTCGGGTACCGCCACGTTCACCGTCGCCCCCAAGGCCGATGATAAGAACACCACGGACCAAACGGTCACGTTTGGCTTTGGCGGTCTGCCGGGGAACGTCAAACGGGGTCCTAAGGCCATGACCACCGCCGAGGTTACGGTGAGGGATGCCACCCGGCCCATCCTCTCCTTTGGCGCGGCCGCCTACACCGCCATCGAGAATGGCGACGCCGCCATAGTGGAACTCACCCTTTCCATGCCCTACGACAAGGAGGTGATGGTTCCGCTTACCACCGATCCCGCCACCGGCGACTTTCTCCTGTCAACCAGGGAAGTGGTTTTCGCCAAGGGCGAGCAGAGGAAGACCGTCACCGTCACGGCAGCACAAGATAGCGATATCACAGTCGATTCGGTGACATTGACCGTTCCCGACTTTTCACCGGCGGATTCAACGACGTCCCCGGGCGTCACCACCGCGGGCGGGCAAGCCTCCACCATCGTGACCCTGGCTGATGACGGCCTGAGCGTCGTAACCATTGACGGAGGTGGCAACCTCGCCGAGGGAGACACGCAGGACCTGACGGTCACCATGGCCCCGGCGCCGACTGCCGACGTGACCATTCCGATTACCGTCAATCCCGCTCCCGTTAAGGATGGCAACTTTGAAATTACCGCTCCCGATAACTTCAAGAATGTAGTGACTATTGGCACCGGCGGTACCGCGACCATCACCGTCCAGGCCAACGCCGATGACGACAGTGTAAACAATAAGGTTGTCTTTGGCCTTGGCGCTATGCCGGTCAGCGCAAGAGCGGGCCAGCCGTCGAGCACCACGGTTACGCTGACAGAGCCCGGCGCCACCACGGTTCCGACCCTGTCCTTTGGCGGGGCCGCCTACAACGCTATCGAGAATGGCGCCACCGCCACTATTCCGGTTACCCTGGATCCGGTGTCGGACGAGGATGTGACGGTTGTGATCACTGGACTCGACAGTGAAACTGACGCTTTTTCCACTTCCCTGCCTGATGATGGAGAGCTCGAATTCAAGGCGGGAGAGGGCAGAAAAACGATCACCGTCACCGCTATAGAGGATACCGATACCACTACCGAAGTCATAACATTGGGTTTTGGCACGATTACCTCGGATGATAGCACCATCTCCACCGCGGGCGGACAGGTGACCGCTACCGTCACCCTGGTGGATGACGGCGTGGCCAAGGGAACCGTATCCTTTAACGCGAACCAAGAAGTAGTCGAAGGCACCCCTGCCACGGTGACGGTCACACTGACCGGCGGCCCTACACCGACTGCAGACGATCCATTGACCATTCCCATTACCATGAAGCCCGGATCGGGGGACTTTATCCTCTCCCCGCCGCGCCGAGTAATCTTTACCGATACTTCGCCCCAGAACATCATCATAACCACGACCGCCGATATGGACGTTGAGTCGGATGACTTGGTTGTCGAATTGGGATTCGGCCAATTGCCGACCAATTTGATTGCCGGCGATAATGGGACCCACAAGGTGACCTTTACCGATGATGATCGGCAAATGTTGGCAGTGAACTTTGGCGCCGCCGCCTACGAGGTTGACGAGGGAAAGACTCAGAAGGTGAGAATCACCCTGACTCTTGAGGATGGTTCCGCCCTCCCCAAGGATGGAGTTGACCGGGATGTGACGATTCCCATTACGGTCGACGACAGCACACCTCCCGCCGGCACCGGCACTGCGGATGATGATGATTATTCCCTGTCCGCCATGTCAGTGACCTATAAGAAAGGCGACAAAGGAAACAAGGATATCGTCTTTACGGCTAACGAGAATGCCGACGCGAATGACGGCACCAACGAGACCGTGATATTGGGCTTTGGCCCCGCTGGTAAAATGCCGGCCGGCGTCGCAATAGGAGGGACTGGAACTAACGTTACCACCTCGACCGTGACCATAGATGACGATCACGATGCACTGAACGTTGGCTTCATCAATGGCACCTCCGCCGCCCCCTTCTTCGGCGCCCATGAGGGAGGATCCAGCGCTATGATCGAGGTTATTGTCAGTCCGGCTGTGGATCGGGATGTGATGATTCCCATCCAAACCAATAACCTCAAAAACTTCAGCCTGGAAGGTGTGACTGGATCAGGTAGAAATTACATGTTGGCCCTGAAGGAAAAGGACACTTCCGCGCTCATCACCGTCACGGCCGAGCCCGACGCCGACATAGAGGACCAAGTGCTCACCTTGACACTCGGCATGCCTGCGAAGGATATGCCGGAAGGCGTCACCGCGGCCACGAGTGTGGGTGGTACGACCACGGTCACCAGCGTGAGCGTGACCCTGGTGGATAACAAGTCGACTGAGTCCACCGTGTCCTTTGGTGCGGCTACCTATGAGGCCATGGAGGATGGCGAGGTTGCCACCGTGATGATCAATCTGAGTCCGGGACTACCCTCGGGTGCGAGAAATACAATTACCATTCCGGTTTCCGGTTGGCCCATGGATGGCGCGGCGCCTGAAGACTTTGAACTGTCCGCCACCGAGGTGACGTTCGGTCCTGGCGAAACGTCCAAATCGATCACCGTCACCGCCGTTAACAATATGGTTCCCAAGTCGGCTGACGGTACAGTCAAGTTGATATTCGGAGCCATGCCGGGTGACGCTCTTCCTGAAGGTATCACTGCCGGCGATCCGGCGGAAACCACCGTGACCCTGGTGGATGACGACCGCAACGAGATGATTGTTGCCTACTTCATGCCGGCCACCGCCACCGCAATGGAGGGTGGAGATGCCGCCACCGTATCGGTCGGACTGGACCTGGGTGAAGGTATTGCGAGTCTGGACCGTGAAATTACCCTTCCCATCACCGTTTCTTCCGACGCAGATGAAGGAGACTACACGGTGGACACCATGATGGTTACCTTCCCCGCCGGCGCCAATGCAGGTGCAGAAGTGTGGGCGCCCATCACCGTCACCGCCAACCTGGATGATGACAACGATAGCGAAACCGTCACATTGGGTCTCGGCGCATTGCCCCTGGGTGTTGCTGCTGGCGACACCGCCGAGCAGTCGGCCACCGCCACGGTGACCCTGGAAGATGACGGCCAGGCCGCATTGACCGTAGCCTTCGGCGAGGCCGAGGCAACCGCTATGGAGGGCGGCGACGCCGCCACCGTAACGGTCAGCCTGAGCGCTGCCTCGGATCGTGACATAACTATCCCGATCACCGCCACTGCCGCGGAAGGATCGGAAGGAAGTTATGAACTGTCCGCAATGGAAGTGATGTTTGCTGCTGGCGACATGAGCCAGATGATCACCGTCACGGCCAGCTACGATGAAGACACCGAGGACGGTATGGTCACATTGGGCCTTGGCGATTTGCCGGCCCACGTCTCGGCAGGCGATCAAACCACCTCCGCAGTTTCCCTGGTGGATGACGGACTCGTTCCTCTGGAGGTTGCCTTTGGCGCAGCCACCTACACGGCTACGGAGGGCGGCAACGCTGTCTCCTTGGCAGTGCTTCTGAACAGGACCGCCGACCGTGAAATAACCATCCCCATCACCATGGATCCGGCGGATGGACCCTATGAACTGTCCGTCGATGAAGTGACCTTTGCCGTAGGCCAGAGGGGACAAAATATTACCATCACGGCCGTAGAGGATGCGAACATCGTCGACGATATGGTCACCTTGGGCTTTGATTTGTCAGGTCTCGAACGTGTCAACATGGGCGAGCAATCCACCACGGTGGTGACGCTGGCCGACGACATGCTCGTTCCGGTAATCGTGTCCTTCGGCGCAGCCAACTACACGGCTACGGAGGGCGGTGCAGCCGCCACCGTAATGGTGAGCCTGGACGAAGCGCCCGCACGTAGTGTCACCATCCCGATCACTACCGATCCGGCGAGTGGATCCTATGAACTGTCCGCCGACTCGGTGACCTTTGCCGCAAATGAAACGAGCCAGGAAATTACCGTTACGGCCACTCTGGATGCTGATCTGGATGACGGATCGGTCACTCTGGGCCTCGGAGATTTGCCGGACAGAGTCACGGAGGGCTCGATAACCAGCACGATGGTAGCCCTGACCGACGACGGGCTCGTTCCTCTGATGGTGACCTTTGACGCCGCCGCATATGAAGCTCACGAGGGTGGCGACCCCGCCTCCATCTGGGTGAACCTGAACGTGGCCTCCGACCGCGATGTCACCGTCGATATCACCACCGATCCGGCGCAAGGAGACTTTGAAATCTCCGCCACCTCAGTGTCGTTTGCCGAAGGCGAAATGAGCAAGGAAGTCACCGTCACCGCCACCCTGGATGCGGACGTCGAGGACGATATGGTCAACTTGAGCATCGTCAATATGCCGAACAGAGTCACCGCAGGGGCCAATACCTCTGCCGCAGTGACCCTGGTGGATGACGGCCTGGTTCCCGTTGTGGTATCCTTTGACGCGAGCGAGTACACGGCTATGGAGGGCGGAGCAGCCGCCACCGTAACGGTGAACCTCGACCAGGATCCGAACCGCGACGTCACTGTCCCGATCACCACCGATCCGGCGGAAGGAGACTTTGAACTCTCCGCCAGCGAAGTAATGTTCTCCGCAGGTAATATGAGCCAGACGATCACCGTCACGGCCACGAGCGATAACGATGTCGACGACGAAATGGTCATGCTCGGCCTCGGCGACTTGCCCAGCAGAGTCACGGCGGGCGATCCTTCCTCCGCTGCCGTATCCCTGATCGACAAGGGCTATACGGTAACCTTTGACGTGGCTCGTCAAACCGTCAGGGAAAGCGAGCGGGGCACTGTCACCGCCAGCATCTCCCCGGCAGCCAATGGATCGGTATCCGTACCGTTGTCAGTGACCCACCAAGGTGGTGCCTCAGCCGCCGACTATAGCGGAGTTCCCGGATCCCTGTCATTTGCCGGAGGTTCGAGTTCCACTTCGTTCACCGTTGCCGTAATGGCTGACGAAGAGAACGATCCCGGTGAATCCATCGACGTGAGCTTCGGAACTTTGCCAGATAAGGTAAATGCCGGCGACCTCACCATGACCACCGTTGAATTCGAGCAATTCCGGACTCCGGAACAATTCTCCCGCACCTTGCAAGCCGCTCTGGCAGTGGTCGCAGGCGCAATGGGTGACAGCGCAGTAAACGCCATTGAAGGCCGTTTCGAGCGCTACCGCGAGTCCATGATGGGTTCCTCCGCCGCAGCGGAAACCTTCGAGCGGACCTACGGCCACTTGAACGACATGGAGTCGCCAGGTATGGCCATGACAGGTCACCAAGGATACACAGGCATGGATAACGGTTTCGTGCCCATGGCTACCAACAACCCGGGAACCGGATTGACTACCGGCACGGCAGGATATGGCAGAAGCCATTCCTCCGGATCGATGGAAGAAGCCATCTCCCTGGGCGCGCTCGTGAACACGGCTCGTCCCGGTGAATCCGTCATCGCCTCCGGATACGGCTTGGCGCCGAATTCGGAACAAGACGTGAGCTTCTCCGGTGTGGCCTTTGAAATGGCCATGGAACACGGTGACGAAGGTAAGTTCTCGCCCGTCGTGTGGGTCCAAGGAGATCTGCAGCGCTTTGACGGAGAAATCGAAGATATCGGTATGGACTTCGATGGAGGCCTCGACGCACTCCACCTCGGAGTCGACCTCTATGCCAACGGTCAGACCCTCGCAGGGGTATCGCTGATGCAAAGCTGGGGAAACCTGGATTACACCGATGACGGTGTCGACGGCTCCTTGGATAGCAGCATGAGCACCTTCCACCCCTATATCTACTTCCAGGCTAACCCGAATCTCGGAGTATGGGGTATCCTCGGCTTCGGAAGCGGTAGCGTGGACGTGAGCGAGCCGGATAGAACCCACGAATTCGATGCCGACTTCAGCATGTTTGCAGGTGGTGTCCGGTCCGTCCTCAACAGACGCGACAACAACGAGCTTGGCCTGAGCGCCGACGCCTTCATGGCGGAACTCTCCACCGATGCAGCGGATGACATCTCCGGTGTGTCCGGGGAAGCTCAGCGCGCCCGTGTAATGGTCGACTGGTTGTCTAATAGCACCATGGAAGCCGGACAGGACTTCTCCTGGAAGGCCGAAATCGGCGGACGCTTCGATGGCGGCGACGGTATCCAAGGCGCCGGTATTGAAGCTGGATTCCGCGCAGGATTGGTCGATTCCGATCAAGGTCTCGACGTGGCCCTCGGCGCACGTGCCCTCTTGCTCCACGAAAACGACGCTTCCGATTACGGAATTGGCGTGCAAGTCACCTGGGATCCAGGCGAAAAGCGCAAAGGCATGGTAGCCTCTCTCGGAAGTTCCTATGGACAGGACAGAGGCGGCAGCACCTCCCTCTGGGATAATGGCAACGCCATGAACCCGATCGGAACCATGTGGCAGGAAACTCAGGTCCGCGTGGACGGTGAAATCGGCTACGCCGGTATGCTCACCCCATTCGGTCTGCCTGGCACCGTGATGCCCTACAGCAGAGCACGCTTCAGCGGCTACGGACAAGAGTTCGGCGTCGGCACCAGATGGACGCCCGCAGAGTCTTCCTCTACGGACAGGCTCCTGCCCGCAACCTTCGAGCTCGAAGGCCTCACCCGCGAAACCCGCACCGGTCTCAGCGATCTGGCCCTCGTCCTCCGCATGTCCATCCCCTTCGGCGGAGAAAAGGCCATTGAGCCTCGCCACAGCCGCAACCGCGCTGTAAACGAAGCCGCCATGGGACCCACAGTCTCCACCGCCCACCCGGAAACCGAGACTACCGGCGCTGAATAACCCGGTTCACAAAACACTAATTTAACCCAAGCGCCTCCGGCCCACACCGGAGGCGCTTTCTTTTAGTCGCTTCGCTCCAGAGGAAAGAGTGAAGAGTTGTAAATCTTGATCTTGATCGTGATCCAGATCGACCTGTAAGACCGCCTTTACGCCACCATATTTTCAGCCACAAAAAACACAAAAAACGCACAAAAAGCGCCGCAGGCGCCTCTCTCTTCCCTCTTCCCTCTTTCCTCTGGCGCGAAGCGCCCCTTTCCTCTGAGCGCATGAAACGGGGTCAAACGCAAAATGTTAATATCTATTCGGTTCGATCCAGCCATTCAGGTTAAATTTGAAAGCGATATTAACATTTTGCGTTTGACCCCTTCCTCCCCCAATAATCGTGATCCTGACCGAAAATTAATCGTCCATCCCCTCCTTTTTGCGCTTTTTGCGATCTTTTGCGGCTATTCCCTCCCCTCTTCCCTCTTCCCTCTTCCCTCTTCCCTCTAGAGCGAAGCGACTTCCCCTTTGCGCATGAAACGGGGTCAAACGCAAAATGTTAATATCTATTCGGTTCGATCCAGCCATTCAGGTTAAATTTGAAAGCGATATTAACATTTTGCGTTTGACCCCTTCCTCCCTTTTTGTGGCTAATCCCTTTGCGTTTCTTTGCGATCTTGGCGAGAGTCATCTCCTCCCAGCATCCAAATCCTGACTGAAAACCCCCAAGGAAAAGACCATGAACCCCACAGATAGGCACGATTCCCGCTTCTCCCAAGGGCTACTGTGCGACAGGGCAAAAACAGAATGAACCAGCAGATTTTGCACAAATCTATTGAAAATTGCTCTCACATTAACTTTTGTTCATACACCACCAGCTTCGGTGACATACCAACACTAATCAGGAGAAAGGGCACACCATGGGCGAACAAACCGGCGCAACGGCCTTGACTGCTGCTTTTCCCGATTGGAGTAACCCGCTAACTTACATCCTCCTTATTACAGCAATTTCAGCTGGGGGAACCCTTCTGTGGAAGATTGCGGTATGGGTAACAATCGTTAATCGGGATCGGGATAATTTTGGGGATTTCATGAAGGGGGTCGATGAAAAGCTCGACAAAATCATTCTTTTGGTTTCCGGGCTCGCTCAAGAAAATAGCCCGCTTCAACTTACTCCCAAGGGCCAGGGTGTCGCCAAATACATAGACGCTGAAAAATATTTGGATGAAGCAGTTCCAAAAGCGCTTCAAAATGACGATTTGTTAACTTTGGAGGACTATGAGATCGAACGATGGTGTAAATCCTACGTTAAAGATTTCCTTCCGGAGGAGTGGCAAAAAAATTTGGACCGAGCAGCTTATCAATTCGGAGTAGATAGCGGCAGTGTAATGGCTGTCCTATGGATTCTCTTAAGAGATCGCGTGCTGGCAGAGAAAAGGAAAAAGCGCTCGGTCCCGGAAAAAGGGGTCAGTTCTTAATTCTTGTACCCCTTTCACCTGGAATCTAACGGAGGGTGGGTTTTCCAACCCGCCAAATTCAACCTGTAAGACCGCCTTTACGCCACCATATTTTCAGCCCCAAAAACCACAAAAACACACAAAATTCCTAATTAGCGCGAAGCGCCCCTCCCTCTTTCCTCTAGAGCGATGCGACTTCCCCTTTGCGTTTGACCCCTTCCTCCCCCGATAATCGTGATCCTGATCGAAAATTAATCGTCCATCCCCTCCTTTTTGCGCTTTTTGCGATCTTTTGCGGCTATTCCATCACTCCATCACTCCATCATTCCCCCATTCCTCATCGCCACCCTTGGGCGCCATTCAGGTTTGACCCCTTCCGCCCTTTTTGTGGCTAATCCCTCTTGGCGCTTCTTTGCGATCTTGGCGAGAGTCCCTTCTTGATCGCAATTCATAGTTTTGTCAAAAATCCGTGCTCATCCGTGTAATCCGTGGTTTCCCCCTTTGTGCCTTTTGTGGTAAATGAATTCAGGAATGAACAATCGAACCCTCCACGAGTTCGTCAAACGCATCTTTTCCCCCATACACGTCCGTATAAAGGGGGGACCGCTCATGGGCGCCAGGTGGATCTTGTCCACCGGCATTAACTTTATCACCGGCGCCTACGAACCGGAAAAGACCCGCTGCATTGTGGGAACGACCGAGAAGGGCATGGCCATCCTCGACCTCGGCGCCCACGTCGGGTATTTCTCCCTCATCATGTCGCGGCGGACCGGACCCCGGGGCGAGGTCCATGCCTTCGAACCCCGCAAATTGAACCGACGCTTCCTGAAAACGCACCTCCGGCTCAACGGCGCCGACAATGTTCGCGTCTACTCCCTATGCCTCGGCCATAAGGTAGGACCGGTGAAGTTTGAGACCCGAACGGGCACCGGAACCGGCCACCTCTCCAACTCGGGGAACGTCACGGTGCCTATGACGACCATCGATACCCTGGTCCAATCCGGAACCGTCCCGTTGCCCGACCTCATCAAAATCGATATCGAGGGCGCGGAGATCCAGGCCCTCAAGGGTGGATACGACACCATCCGCAAAACCCTCCCCACCATGATTCTGGCCGTCCACGGCGACGAACTCGAACGCCAATGCCGCACCCTCCTCGAACCCCTCGGCTACCATTTCAAAGACCTCGGCCAAACCACCGGCGACCGCGAATTCCTCCTGACCCCTTCCACCCACAAAAAACACAAGAGGGAGAAACCACGGATTTCACGGATGTGCATGGATGAAGAAAAATAGCCGCAAAAGAACGCAAAAAGCGCAAAAAAAGGGAAGAGGAAGTCGCTTCGCTCCAGAGTGAAGAGTGAAAAGTAGAGAGAAGTAAATCGTGATCGTGATCTTGATCGTGATCGAACTGTAGGAGGGGGTTTATCCCCCGATTGTAGTGAGGCCGTGTGGAAGATCGGGGGATAAACCCCCTCCTACAGCTTAAATTGTTATCAATAAAACATCCTTGCGGACCTTTGTTTAAAATACCTGAGTAGTTACCCTGACTCTTCCTTTCTTGGCGTTCTTGGCGAGAGTCAATCCCGAGAAGCTGGATGTTGGGATGTTGGCCAGAGCGTCTTGCAGAAAGCCAATTCCTGAATCCTCATCCGTGCCTATCCGTGAAATCCGTGGTTTCTCCTTTTTGCGCTTTTTGCGTTCTTTTGCGGCTATTCCATCACTCCATCTAATCGGTTCGGTTCAACCATTCAGTTAAAACTAGAAACCGATATTAACATTTTGCGTTTGACCCCTTCCGCACCTCTCATTTCCACTGGCCTTCATGCAAAGCGGGGGGACGATCGAGAAACGCATCCAGGCAGGTGTCGAGGTGGTGGAAAGCCAGGTGCCGCAATTCAGGCGCTGGATGGGCAAGGTGGAAAGCCGGTGGAAAGCCGACCGCTCGCGGGTCACGGAGGCCGACCTGGCCATCTCCCGGCAGGTGGAGTCCCGGATTCTGGAGGCCTTTCCCCAGGATCAGTTCTTTTCCGAGGAAACCCGGGCATCCGATGCCCCATATGCAATCGAATCGGAGTACGTCTGGGTGATCGACCCGGTGGATGGAACCAACAATTTTGCCCTCGGAATGCCCACCTGCGCCATTTCCCTGGGGTTGCTGCGCCACGGGTACCCCGTCTACGGAATTATCTACGATGCTTCCCGCGACGTCCTCATGCGCGGCGGCAAAGGGTGGGGCTGTTGGGATGGACCGCACCCCATGGTCCCCAGCGACCGAACCGGGGAATCGGAACTTTACCTGGCTTGCGACGGGCTTTCTTCCGACCGCATTTTCAACTACCTCTCTCGCTTGAGAGGGGAGGGTTTCAAGTTCCGGAATTATGGTTCCGGAGCCCTCCACCTGGCATATCTTGCCAACGGTTTATTGGATGGATCCATCAGTTGTCGGGTCAGCGTTTGGGACATAGCCGCCGCCTACGCCTTTTGCCAGGCCGTGGGCAGCGAATTTCATTTCATGGATGATTCCATTTTTCCCATGACCCGGTTCGACCTCCGCGCTCCCAGAATTAACTATTACGCCGGCACCCCCGCCTTCTGCCGCAAAGTAGAACACCTCTGGAAGGAAAAGAATTAACCACAGAGACCACAGAGGACACAGAGATTTCTCAAAATCGTGATCATGATCGTGATCGTGATCGTGATCGAACTTTAGGACCGCCTTTACGCCACCATTTTTTCAGCCACAAAAAACACAAAAACACACAAAAAGCGCCGCAGGCGCCTCTCTCTTCCCTCTTTCCTCTTTCCTCTGGAGCGAAGCGACTTCCTCTGAGCGCCTGAAACGGGGTCAAACGCAAAATGTTAATATCTATTCGGTTCGATTCAGCCATTCAGGAGAAATTTGAAAGCGATATTAACATTTTGCGTTTGACCCCTTCCGGACCCCCCTCTCTGCGTTCTAGGCACGCCTTGGGTCAAATCATGGGATTCATTTAATTAACCTTAATCGCTTCAAATCTTTTTGGTCCCACCCAATATCTTTGATAAGAGCCCTCAGAAGCTTAGGCCCATAAGTCTTCTTTGGATGAACGTGAATTGAAACATAACGACCATCAGGACTTGAAAAACCTTGTCTTGCACCAGAAGTGTTGCGACGAGTCCAACCATCTTTTTTAAGCGCTCTAATCAACTCACTGGCTGTAACGTTCTTAATCTGGTCCCAGACCTGTTTGGGGAACATTTTAAACTTACGAATTTGGTTTGTGGTTTTCCAGGCCTATCTATCACCACCCATTTTCCTTCCGGAATGGGACGGCCATCTTGTCTAAGCATCTCAAGATAACCAGGGATTAAATCGCACGCGTTTCGATATGCTTCGTCCGGGGTATTTCCATCGGCATGCAGCCCTTTCAGGCCCGGCGTAAAAGCGTGGAATCCAGGCCTATCTTCCTCAATATGCACGGCAATATTAAGGTTATACGGCACTGGCTCGTTCTCATTCATTGTTGGCTATATTATGTTTAGAGTGAGGCAATCAAAATGTGTTTTAGTGAAAATTACGCCCTAAATGAACCCTTGTTAAGGGTGTAAAGCAAGGGACATCTCAAAATTTATCCATTGACACAAAGGAGGCGCCGGAAGCGCTAAGACGCACCAGCGCCCCTCTTTCCTCTTTCCTCTGGCGCGAAGCGACTTCCTCTCGCCACTTGTCACGCCGTAATCCATGAAGGCGGAAGATCGCCAAGAAACGCCAAGAGGGACTAACCACAGAGACCACAGAGGACACAGAGATTTCTCAAAATCGTGATCATGATTATGATCGGACTGTAGGAGCGCCTTTACGCCGCGATTTTTTCAGCCACAAAAACCACAAAAACACACAAAATTCCTAATTCCTAATTCCTAATTCCTAATTGGCGCGCCAGCGCCCCTCCTCTTCACTCTTTCCTCTAGAGCGAAGCGACTTCCTCTGAGCGCCTGAAACGGGGTCAAACGCAAAATGTTAATATCTAATCGGTTCGATTCAGCCATTCAGGTGAAATTTGAAAGCGATATTAACATTTTGCGTTTGACCCCTTCCGGACCCCCCTCAGCAACTCAGCAAATCTCCCTCTCCCCAATTCCCAATTCCCAATTCCTAATTCCTAATTCCTAATTGGCGCCGCAGGCGCCTCTTGTGGTTAATCCCTCATTCCGCAATTACCACCCGTACCCGCCCGAATAACCGGGAGTTAACCGAACCGACCGGCTCATCGATCCTGAGGCGATATTCCAAAAAGACCTCATCTATGGGGGTAATGTTCAACACGGTGTAACCCCGGTCCATCCAGGAGTCTGTGGAAAGGTCATGCGACACCTGAAACTCGTACCTCAGTCCTCGCTGCGCCGCGTCTCGTCGGCGCGGATAGCGGAATTCGGCATACCAATCGCCCGCTTCCAGTACGAGTTCGTGCTGTAGGCCCAGTTGGTAATAGGTTTCGCCCACGTCGGGGGCCCCGCCCAAGGCGTACTCGGCCAAATTGGTCCAGTGATCCCCATCGGGGTCGGCGTGGAAGCTGCGGTCTTCCGCGGCGATGGCGGGATAATTTCTCATAAATTGCTCGAATGGAGTGGGGTGCCTCACCGTTACCGTCAATTCGTCGAAGGTGGTCACTTGGCCGTCGTAGGCTCCCAGGGCAAATCGGTAAATGCCGAGGAAAAGGCGACCGAACTCGGCGGAGGCGCTATTATCCCCAAGTGGGCGGAATCTACCTGTGGTGGGTCCATCGAGGATACGCCAGGAGGAATACTTCACCGGGCTTGCCCATCTTCCATCGTCCGTTGAGCTTCCTTCTAACAGAACCATTGAGGAGGGCGGAAACACTAATTGATCCGGTCCCGCATCAACAGTGGGTCCGACATTTCCAAAGGCATAGAGCATACCGATTTCATCCATGGTCAGGGCATGGTCCTGGTAATAGTGAAATTCATCCACGATACCGGAATATGCATACCAGAGACTGTCGTTGGCATTTCCATCGTGGAAATGACTCCCCTGAAGATGCGCTCCAAGCGTCCCAAGGTCCATTCGGTGATCAATACCTGAGGCCGCGCGTCCCGAGGCTACCTGCCTGCCATTCAAATAGCCGCGTAGCCCATCGTGGTGAAAACCCGAACCATTGGGGTCGAAAACGAGTGCTACATGCTGCCATCTGCCCCGGGTTATGGGAACGGGCAAATAGGTTCCCCGGGAAAAATCCCCTTCATCCCAGTTGCCAAAATAAAGCAAATCCCCATCGAGGTAGATGTTGATACCGGCTGATATATCGCCGATCTGAAATACGAATTCCTTTTCTCCTGTTCCGATTTCATTCGGTTTAATCCAAAGGGCTAGAGATATTTTTTCGGCCGGGTATTCGATCGGGAAATTAGTATTCACTCCAATATAATCGTTGGTCCCATCCAATTGAATGGCTGTTCCGGAAATTCCCCCTCCTTCGGAAGTCCAACCTGAGGGATTTGACAAAATTCCCGGTCTGCCTATCTCTGCGGTATTCCCGGCAATTCCACCGCTTCCCTCATCCATGGAATAGTACACCGACTCCCGGGGCGAAGGGAAATTGGAACCTGCCGCCAAACCGGCGTGCACGTCGACGTCGACGGCGGACTTTTGGATGCCGTAATCTGCGGATAACCGGAGCTTGTAATATCCGGGAGTTGAAAAGGTGGCCAATGCGCTGGGTTGTGCGGGACGGTCGAACTTCACTTCACTGCCTTCCGGGGCAATCACCGTTTCCCACTTCGTTGCTATGGAACTATTCCCCATGGTACTTCCATTCAGGATGATGCCCATTTCCGGCGGAATGACCACGCTGCCGGCCGAGTAATCCACCGAGGACAAGGACACCCTTTGATGTTCGGACAACCTTCTCACAGACAGTTTTTCAACTTCTTCAGGAGTCAGCGGCCGGTTCCATAATTGAAACTCATCTACGATTCCGGCGAAATTATCACGTGGACCCCGTGCATCGCGGTCGTCATGATACCGGGCTGTACCTCCATTGGACCCTATGGTGAATGTTCTTTGGAATTTGAAGACTATTGTTTTTATTTCAATGGTGTTTTCATCGCTGCTTGGGAATTCCTCTCCGTCCAAGAATCCTTGGAATGTTTTGATCGCTGTATAGGGGATGTCATCATCTTTCAGGATCAATCCGACATGGTGCCAGTTTGTGTCTACCAACTCCGTACTGAGAAAGATTTCTTCCCTTACGTCAACCTCGGTGACCCAGCCACCGACATAGAGCCTTCCCGCTTCGAGGTATACATTGAAACCCCTCTCCAAATCACCTTCCTTGTAGAGCACCTGTTTGGCTTTCCGAAGAGGATCGTCCGCTTTGAACCAGAGGGTCATGGTGCGCTGCTGGAAAGGCGCACCGATCTCGTCGAAGTCTTCGACGTAGAAACTGATCTCATCGTCTATTCCGTCCAGAATGATACCCGTTCCTGAAATGCCCTCGTATGGCCCGGTCCAGCTCGCCCCATTGACCAGGCTGCCGTTGTTGTGCCCTCCCCGAAGGTCCGTGGCTGTGATTCCCTCCCCATCGTCCATGGTAAGGTAAACCACCGAGTCGGCGGGAAGGTAATCCTCCGGATTGATCCCGGTCTCTACGGCTAGCTCACCAGTTCCGGTATTCACTCCATCATTGGTGGCTGAAATTAAAATTCTATAGAATCCGGGAACGTTGAAGGTAGCGACGGTGGCCAGGCCTGTAGGGGGTGAGAACGTGACCGCGCCACCTTCGGGAGCATCCGCAAAGGACCAGCTTACAGCAGACTTCCCAGCGGGACCGGCAAATTTATCCTCGGAAATCTCCACCTCTATGAGCAGACCCGACCCTTCGGGAACTGTCGCTGTCGGAAATTCGGGCGATGTGATGTGGACGACTGGAGCCCCCTCCGTATCATTGGGCAACCAAACCAGCAAAACCCCGACGCAAATTGTCAGTATCCCCCAAAAAGGGGTCAAACGCAAAATGTTAATATCGTCCTCTAGTTTCATCTGAATGCCTGAACTGAACCTATTAGATATTAACATTTTGCGTTTGACCCCTTTTCCCCGAAGCAGCAACTCAGCATCTTTCATCATTCCACCATTCCATCACTCCAACAATTCCTCTTTTGCGTCTTTTGTGCTTTTTGTGGTTCTCCTCCCTCTTTCCCCTTTCCTCTGGAGCGAAGCGACTTCCTCTCTCTGTGCTCTCTGTGTCCTCTGTGGTTAACTCCTCATTCATCAATTACCACCCGTACCCTGCCGAAAATCCGGGGGTTAGCCGAACCGACCGGCTTATCGATTCTCAGACGCACTTCTTCAAAGATCTCATCGATAGGGGTAATTTCCAACACCGTATATCCCCGGACCATCCAAGAGCCTGGAGAAAGGTCATCCGACACTTGAAATTCGTATATCAGTCCCCGTTGCGCCGCGTCTCCTCGGCGCGGATAGCGAAATTCGGTATACCAATCGCCCCCTTCCCAAACGAGTTCGTAGTGTAGGCCCAGTTGGTAATACGTTTCGCTTACATCGGGGGCGCCGCCCAACGCGTACTCGGCCAAATTGGTTCGGTTATCCCCGTCGGGGTCGGCATTGTACCCGCGGTCCTCCACTGCGATAGCGGGATAATTTCTCATAAAATGCTCGAATGGAGTGGGGTGCCTCACTGTTACCGTCAATTCATCGAAGGTGGTCACTTGGCCGTCGTAGGCTCCCAGAGCAAATCGGTAACTGCCGGGGAATAGGCGACCGAACTCGGCGGAGGCGCCATCCCCAAGCGGTTGGAATCTACCTGTGGTGGGTCCATCGAGGATACGCCAGGAGGAATACGTCACCGAGCTTGCCCATCTTCCATCGTCGGTTGAACTTCCTTCTAACAGAACCATTGAGGCAGGGAGAAGCACCAATTGATCCGGCCCCGCGTCAACGGTAGGTCCGACATTTCCGAAGGCATAGAGCATACCGATTTCATCGATGGTCAGGGCATGGTCCTGGTAATAGTGAAATTCATCCACCATACCGGAAAAAGCATACCTGAGGCCGTCGTTGGCATTGCCATCGTGGAAATGACTCCCCTGAAGATGCGCGCCAAGCGTCCCAAGGTCCATTCGGTGATCAATTCCGGAGACCGCCAATCCCGACGCTACCTGCCTGCCATTCAAATAACCGCGCAGCCCATCGTCGTGAAAAACTGAACTATAAGGGTCGAAAACGAGTGCTACATGCTGCCATCTGCCCCGGGTTATGGGAACGGGCAAATAGGTCCCCCGGGAAAAATCCCCTTCATCCCAGTTGCCAAAATAAAGCACATCCCCATCGAGGTAGATGTTGATACCGGCTGAATAATCGCCGATCTGAAATACGAATTCCTTTTCACTCCTGCTGATTTCTTTCGGTTTAATCCAAAGGGCTAGAGATATTCTTTCGGCCTGGTATTGGATCGGGTAATTGGTATCCACTGCAATATTATCGTCGGTCCCATCCAATTGAATGGCTGTTCCGGAAATTCCCCCTCCTTCGGAAGTCCAGCCTGAGGGATTTGACAAAATTCCCGGCCTTCCTCTCTCTGCGGTATTCCCGGCAATTCCACCGCTTCCCTCATCGAAGGAATAGTATACCGACTCCCGGGGCGAAGGGAAATTGAAACCCGCCTCCAAACCGGCGTGCACGTCGACATCAAGAGCGGACTTTTGTGTACCGTAGTCTGCGGATAACCGGAGCTTGTAATATCCGGGAGTTGAAAAGGTGGCCACCGTGCTGGGATTTGCGGGATTGTCGAAATTTACCTCCCCGCCTTCCGGCGCAATCACCGTTTCCCACACCGTTTCCAGGGAACTATTCTCCTTAGCACTTCCATCCAGGACGATGCCCATTCCCGGCGGAATGACCACGCTGCCGGCCGAGAAATCCACCGAGGACAAGGACACCCTATGTTGGTCGGACAACTTTCTCAGGGACAGTAGTCTAATTTCTTCCTGAGTCAGGGGCCAGTTCCATAATTGAAACTCATCTACGATTCCGGCGAAATGATCTCCCTGATTCATGGCAACGCCGTCGTGATACCAGGTATCACCCCTATTGGCGCCCAGGGTGATGGTAGTAGGAAGCCAAAATATAAAATTTCCCGCTCCCCCTCCTCCTTCGTCGCTTCCGAATTCCACTCCGTCCAGAAATCCTTTAATTTCATGGAAGGCACCAGTTCCTTTAAATAAATCCTTCATGCTCAGTACGACATGGTGCCAGTTTGTATCTACCAACTCCGTACTGAGATAGATTTCTTGCCAGTCCTCAGCTTCCCTGGTCCAGCCACCGACATAGAGCCTTCCAGCTTCAAGGTATATTATCAAACCCGTTGTCCTGTTGCTATCATGGTAAAGCACCTGTTTGGCTTTCAGGAGAGGATCGTCCGCCTTGAACCAGAGGGTTATGGTGCGGTAATCTGGGGGAGCCCTATCGGAATCGAGACCGATATGGAAATGGATCTCATCGTCGATACCGTCGAGGACGATACCCGATCCGGAAATGCCACCGTCTGGACCGGTCCAACTCGCGCCATTGACCAGATGGCCGTTGTTGTCCCCTCCCCGACTGTCCGTGGCTGTGTTTCCTTTCCCTTCGTCCATGGTGAAATAAATTTCCGAGTAGGCTCGAATAAGGTTTTCAACCGGATTCATCCCCGTGTAAACAAAGACCTCCTCAGTTCCCGTATTCACTCCATCATTGGTGGCTGAAATTAAAATTCTATAGATTCCAGGAATGTTGAAGGTAGCGACGGTGGCAAGGCCTGTAGGGGGTGAGAACGTGACCGTGCCACCTTCGGGAGCCTCCAGAACAGACCAGCTTACAATAGACTTCCCAGCGGGATCGGGAAGATTGTCCTCGGAAATCTCGACCTCTATTAATAGACCCGAACCTTCGGGAACCATTACTGTCGGACGATTGGGTGATGTCAGTTGGACCACTGGAGCCCCATCCGCATCATTGGAAAACCAAACCAACAAAACCCCGACGCAAATTGTCAGTATCCCCCAAAAAGGGGTCAAACGCGAATGGCACTTAGTTAAGCGGGGTTTGGAATTTTCGATCATCTCGGAAGAGGAAGGGGTCAAGACGTAAAAAGTTATGCCTTACAGGGTCGGTTGTCTTGTAAAAGTGTATGGAGTGCAACGGAATACAGTTTTTAAGACCTGACCCTTTTTCTTTCGTAAGGCATCACTTTTCTACGGCATGACCCCGACTGGCGTCCATACTTGACCCCTTCTGCACCTTACCAGATTGAATTACACTCTACCACAGAGAGCACAGAGAACACAGAGGATAAGAGGGATTAACCACAAAAGGCACAAAAGCCACAAAAAGCGCCGAAGGCGCCTTTCCCTCTTTCTACAATTCGATCACGATCAAGATCACGAACACGATCATGATTTCAAGAAATCTCAGCAACTCTTCTCTCTTTTGCGCTTTTTGCGGTCTTTTGCGGCTATTCCCCTCTCTCTTTCCTCTTTCCTCTAGAGCGAAGCGACTTCCTCTGAGCGCCTGAAACGGGGTCAAACGCAAAATGTTAATATCTATTCGGTTCGATTCTGCCATTCAGGAGAAATTTGAAAGCGATATTAACATTTTGCGTTTGACCCCTTCCGCCCATTCCCCTCTTTGCGTTTCTTGGCGATCTTCGCGAGAGTCCCTTCTTGATCGCAATGGATAGTTTTATTGAAAATCCGTGCCTATCCGTGAAATCCGTGGTTTCCCCCTTTGTGCCTTTGTGCCTTTGTGCCTTTTATGCTTTCCTCTTCTTTGCGAGAGTCAAAATTCAGTGATTAGTGGTGATTTACCAGGAATTCAGCCTTTAGCCTTCAACCTTTAGCCTTTCTGTGTCTTTAAGGATGAAAAACTCGGAACGGTTCCGCCGGGCCATTGCGGAGTTTGATTTATTGAACAGCCGGGATCCCAACCGCCGCATGGTGGAGGGTGAGGCGGTGCCCTTCGAGTTGTTCTTTGCCCGGAGGTTGACGGAGTGGGTGCTCGAGTTGAATCCTGCCCCTTCGGAAGCGGTGCTGCTGGCGGCCCGCTGCCAGCACTTGTGTCGTTGGGAGATTCCCCGCTCGGATTATCCGATGGGCAGGGCGGGATATTTGGCCTGGAGGCGAGACCTGAAGGTGTTTCACGCGGACAGAAGCGCCGAGGTGTTGGAAAAAGTGGGTTACGATTCCCATACCATCGACCGGGTACGGTCCATCAACCTGAAGAAGGGCCTGCGTAAAGATGCCGAAGTACAATTGATCGAGGACGCCCTGTGCCTGGTGTTTTTGCAGGAGCAATTGGATGACTTGGCTGCCAAGACTCCCGAGGAGAAAATGGAAAGGATTCTGCGAAAGACCTGGAGGAAAATGTCCCCTCAAGCCCGCCAAATAGCCATGGAACTGGAATTGAGCGCCGATATGGATTAACCACAAAAAGCGCAAAAGACACAAAGGAGCAGAAAGGCTGACTTCCTGGCAACTCACCACTCTTCACTCTCCACTCTCCACTGAATCAATTACCTCTCGCCACTTGTCACGCCGTAATCCATGAAGGCGGAAGATCGCCAAGAACGCAAAGAAATCCGGCTTCGCCGGATCAGGAATTAACGGAGGGCGGACTTTCCAGTCCGCCATAGCCTATACAAGGCGGACTGGAAAGTCCGCCCTCCGTTTTCTCTTGGCGTTTCTTGGCGATCTTTGCGAGATTCCTCTCCTTCCGGACGGAAGAACAGCCTTGATTTCCCGTCCGGCAGTATCCATTTTGGGCCGGATTCTTACGTAGACCTATGAATGAAGCCTATTCAGTCGGTATTGTCGGAGCCACTGGCGCGGTTGGTTGGGAGCTCATCAGGCTGCTGTGCGACAGGGATTTCCCCCTGAGCGAACTCAAGCTGCTGGCCTCCGCCCGTTCCAAGGGGAAGTCCATCTCCTACGGGGACCGAACCTGGACGGTGGAGGAGGCAACCCCGGAGGCCTTCGACGGCCTGGACTTGGCGCTGTTCAGCGCCGGTTCCGGTATCACCAGACAACTGGCCCCGGAGGCGGCCCGGCGAGGGTGCGTGGTGATCGATAACAGTTCGGCCTTTCGCATGGAACCGGAAGTGCCGCTGGTGGTGCCGGAAATCAATCCGGATGCCGCGGCCCATCACTCGGGCATCATCGCCAATCCCAATTGCTCCACCATCATTGCCCTGATGGCCGTCTATCCCTTGCATGGCGCATTCGGTCTCAAGCGGTTCTTCGCCTCCACCTACCAGGCGGTATCCGGGACCGGAGCGGCCGCCATAGCCGAACTGGAGGACCAGGTGGCGGCCATAGCCGAAAACCAGCCGCCAGTTGCGGATGTTTATCCCTACCAGATTGCTTTCAATCTCCTGCCTCACGTGGAAATGTTCCTTGAGAACGGCTATACCAAGGAGGAGATGAAAATGCAGAACGAGGGCCGCAAGATAATGGGATTGCCCGAGCTGAAGGTCTCCTGCACCTGTGTGCGGGTTCCGGTTTTTCGAGCCCATTCGGTATCCATTCAAGCGGAATTCGAAAGGCCGGTAGACGTGGAGCGGGCCCGCCATGCCATTGAGGATTTTTCCGGATCTGAGCTTTGCGACGATACCGCCAACAACCGGTATCCCACCCCCATCGACTATACCGAAAGGGAAAATTGCGGTGTCGGACGCATTCGAAAGGATACGGCTCTGGAGAACGGGCTGTCCTTTTGGGTGAGCGGGGATCAGCTCTGGAAGGGCGCCGCCTTGAACGCCATCCAGATCGCCGAATTGCTCCATAAAAAGGGGTCAAACGCAAAATGTTAATATCTGATTGGTTCGGTCCAGCCATTCAGGTGAAACTAGAGGACGATATTAACATTTTGCGTTTGACCCCTTTTTCCCTTTCCCTGTCAGGAATTAGGTATTACCTCTCGCAAAGATCGCCAAGAACGCAAAGAGGCGCCTCCGGCGCCAACGAGGATTTCCTCTCGAAAAGAACGCTAAAAGGCATGAATGAGAATTCAATCGGCGAGGAAGTGGTGGATGCGGCCATTGCGGTACACCGTGAGCTTGGATCGGGGTTGTTGGAGACGGTTTACGAGGTCATTTTGCTGGATGAACTGTTGAACCGCGGGTTGAGTGCTCAACGGCAAGTATCCATTCCTATCAACTTCCGTGGAGTTCGTTTCGATGAAGGATTTCGGGCTGACATTATAGTCGAAAACAAGGTCATTTTAGAGTTAAAGTGCGTCGAGAGGACCAGCCCTGCCCACAAGAAGCAACTGCTGACTTATTTAAAGCTTAGCGGGATGAAACTTGGCTTTCTGTTAAATTTTTCAGAAGCCATGATGAAGGACGGAATTACTCGAACCGTAAATGGATTACCTTAAGGAAAATTTCTTTGCGATCTTTGCGATCTTTGCGAGAGACCCTACTTCATTCCTCATTGACGCGGCAGTGCCTTTGTGCCTCTGTGCCTCTGTGCCTCTGTGCCTCTCTCTCACCCAAAAATAATCTTGATTCCCCCTATGACTGATGGCTTTCTAAGCACCCTTTATAGAGGGCGGATAGCTCAGTTTGGTTAGAGCAACTGGTTTACACCCAGTAGGTCGGCGGTTCGAGTCCGTCTCCGCCCACCAGGCCCGAGAAATTTCCCATGAGACATACCATTTCCGTTCTGGTAGAAAACAAGTTTGGAGTTTTAGCCCGCGTAGCCGGCATGTTCAGTGGACGCGGATTCAACATTCACAGCCTCAACGTCGCTCCCACCCACGATCGGTCGCTTTCCAGAATTACCGTGGTGGCCATTGGGGACGACCTGATTCTGGATCAGATCATCAAGCAGTTGCAGAAACTGGTTAATGTCATACAGGTGGTCGATTTCAAACGGGGGCAAGCGGTTGAACGCGAATTGCTTTTGGTCAAATTGGCCGCCGATTCGGAGAACCGGTCTGAAATCATTCAGATTTGCGACATTTTCCGGGCCAAGATCGTCAACATAAACCAGGAATCGCTCATATTGGAAATTACCGGCGATGAAGGGAAGGTCCGGGCCTTCCTGGAAATGATTGGGAAGTTCGAGATCCTGGAGATTTCCAGGACGGGAAAACTCGCCCTG
Organism: Opitutales bacterium; assembly: GCA_964291575.2. Taxonomy (GTDB): domain Bacteria; phylum Verrucomicrobiota; class Verrucomicrobiia; order Opitutales; family UBA2995; genus JAABVD01. Next base: position 1,686,710 of record OZ219851.1, read on the forward strand.
GAACGCTCCCGCCAGTCGGCTTTCGATATGTGACGCGGCTTCCGCAATCCACCTCAAATATAACGCCCCATGCCTGCCAAAGTATACAAGGATACAGACGCCAACATTGCCAACCTGCAAAACAAGACCTTGGCCATCATTGGTTTCGGTTCCCAAGGACACGCCCATGCCCTGAACCTCAAGGACAGCGGATTGAACGTCATTATCGGCCTCTATGAACAGAGCAAGTCCATTGAGGTGGCCGAGCAACACGGCTTCGCCGTATACCGAACCAGCGAAGCGGTAAAGCGCGCCGATGTGATCATGCTGGCCGTGCCGGACATGAAGCAGCCGCAGGTTTACCGGGAGGACATCGAGCCGCATTTGTCGGCCGGCCAAGCCCTTCTCTTTACCCACGGATTTGCCATTCATTTCGGTTTGATCAAGCCGCCCCCGGAGATCGACGTCATCATGGTTGCGCCAAAGGGACCGGGTCACACCGTCCGCCTGCAGTACCAGGAGGGCAAGGGGGTTCCGGCCTTGATCGCGATTGACAACGACGCTTCCAAGCAGGCCAAGGACATCGCGCTGGCCTGGGCCAAGGGGATAGGCGGGACCCGCGCCGGCGTATTGCAGACCACCTTTCAGGAGGAAACCGAAACCGATCTGTTCGGGGAGCAGGCCGTGCTCTGCGGCGGCGCTTCCGCCCTGGTTCTGGCCGCGTATGAAACCTTGGTGGAAGCCGGATACCAACCGGAAATGGCCTATTTCGAATGCCTGCATGAACTGAAGCTCATCGTCGACATGATGGTGGAATCTGGGGTGGCCGGGATGCGTTTCTCCATTTCGGAAACGGCCAAATACGGCGATCTGACGCGGGGGCCCAGAATCATAGACGCACAAACCAAGGCGTCCATGGCCAAGATCCTGGAGGAAATTCAATCGGGCGCCTTTGCCCGCCAATGGGTCAAGGAATACGAGGATGGTTTGCCCAATTACAAAGCGCTCCTCCAAGCGGGAGAAGATCACCCCATCGAGACGGTCGGTCGACGCCTGCGCAGCCTCATGCCCTGGGTGGCCAAGAAAAACATCAAGGGCGTACAAGCAGCCTACTGAGGCGCTTCGCGCCAGAGTGAAGAGTGAAGAGGGAAGAGAGAGGAATCTCGCAAAGATCGCAAAGAGGGGGCTGGCGCCTAGTGGATAGTGAAGAGTGAAGAGTGAAGAGTGGAGAGTATTTGTGGAACCCCGTTGGGGTTCGGTTCAGGGTGATCGGTAACCCAGCGTGCGCTGCGCGACGCTGGGCTTTGGAGTTTAACGCCATTGGCGTAAAAGCGAGAGAATTAGAATTGGCTGATCGGGGAAGGAATGTGGGCGAGGCATGCCTCGCCCCTACGAATTGGTGGATTGGAAAACCAGCCTTATGGATGAAATGGGGGACAGGAATGTCCCCCCTCCTTTATTTTAATCCGTGGCCATCCGTGAAATCTGTGGTTGGTTCCTTTCAGCCTTTAGCCTTCAACCTTCAGCCTTTAGAATCCTTTGTGCCTTTGTGCCTTTGTGCCTTTGTGCCTTGGCGCCGGAGGCGCCTGTTGTGTTGAAGCGCATCACATTGGCTACGCGGAAGAGTCCGTTGGCCTTGGTCCAGACCGATTTGGTCATGGCCGCACTGCGGGCCAGGGACCCCGAAGCCGATTTGCGGCGGTTGCGGTTGACCACGACGGGAGATAAACGCTTGGCTTGGTCGCTGCAGGAAAAGGGGGGGAAAGGGCTGTTCACCAAGGAACTTGAAACTGCCCTGATGAACGGTCGGGCTGACGTGGCAATACACAGTGCCAAGGATTTGCCCACCAAAATGCAGCCCGGATTGGCCATTGCGGGGTATCTTCCCCGCGAGTCCGCCGCTGACGTACTGATAAGGCGCAAGGAAATAGAGCGGATTGAAACACTGGCCACCGGCAGTCCACGTCGCCGAGCCCAGGCAAAACTGTTTTTACCTGAGGTCCGGGATCGTGATATCCGAGGCAATGTGGAAACCCGTCTGAACGCGATTCGCCAGGGATGGGCCGATGCCACCATCCTGGCTCAAGCGGGTTTAAAGCGGCTGGGCATTCAATCCTGGGAGGGATTACAATTTGAACGGCTCAACCTGAATCAAATGATTCCCGCCGTGGGGCAGGGGGCCATTGCCTTGCAGTGCCGCGAGGAAGACGTCGGGAAGTTTGGGGAAATATCGCACCTGGAAACGGAAACCGCCGTATCCATTGAGCGGGAATTCCTCAGTCTGGTGGGCGGCGGCTGCCAGAGCGCGTTTGCCGCGCATTTCCGCGATGGAACGCTTTACGCCTATCATGAAAAAGCCGGGCGGTTTTCCCTGACCTTCAACTCCCTGGATCGGAAGTTCATCCGAAATGCCATCGAAAAGATAGTGAAGAGTGAAGAGTGAAGAGTGGAGAGTGGAGAGAAGTGGAACCACAAAAGGCACAAAAGACTCAAAAGGACAAGGCGCCAACGGCGCCTCTTTGCGTTCTTAGCGATCTTTGCGAGAGGCAATTTCTCTCCTTCCTTTTTGAGTCTTTTGTGCTTTTTGTGGTTACTCTCTCTAAATCCTGTCCATCCTGTTCATCCATGTTTTATTTAGGTACCTATCCGTGTAATCCGTGGTCCTTTTCCTTTGTGCCTTTGTGCCTTATTTTAAATGAAAGATAAGGGAATGGTGTATCTGGTAGGCGCCGGTCCGGGCGCCTCGGACCTCGTCACCGTGAGGGGCCGGTCCCTCATCGGAAAATGCGACGTGCTGGTCTACGATTACCTGGTCTACGATGAGCTCCTCACCTGGACCCCGCCCGGGTGTGAGAAGGTCTACGTTGGCAAACGGTCCGGATTTCATTCCAAGCCGCAGAAGGAGATCGAGAAACTGCTCATCGGTCATGCCAGGCAGGGGAAAACGGTGGTTCGCCTTAAAGGAGGGGATCCTTTCATTTTTGGTCGGGGAGGGGAGGAGGCTGAGGCCTTGAAAAAGGCTGGAATACCCTTTGAAGTCGTGCCGGGCGTCACCGCCAGTCTGGGAACGGCCGCCTTCATGGGATTCCCACTGACCCACCGCGAGGACAGTTCCTCCGTGGTTATGATTACCGGGCACGAGGATCCCGCAAAGCCGGAAACCGTCATCGATTGGGGGAAGTATGCCGGGCTCGGCGCCACTCTTTGCATCTACATGGGTATGACCAACCTGGAGCGCATTTCCCGCGAACTGCTCGGCGCCGGCATGGCTGAAGAAACCCCGGTGGCGGTGGTCAGATGGGCCACTCTTCCCCGGCAGGAAAGTTGTTTCGGGACTTTGGCTACCATCGCCCGTCGCGTAGCCGAGCAGGGTATCAAACCCCCCGCCATGATCATTATCGGACCCGTGGTCAAGGAATCCCCGGGTTATTCCTGGTATGAGAGCAAACCGCTTTTCGGTAAGCGAGTGGTGGTGACGCGGACGCGAAGGCAGGCCAGCAAACTGGTCCGGAAGTTGACCGGATTGGGGGCCGATGTCATGGAACTGCCCATGATTCGGGTGCGGCCAGCGGTGGATGAGGAGGTGAAACGGGAAGTATTTTCGGGATTGGGTTCCTACGATTGGATCGTGTTTACCAGCCGGAATGGGGTCCGGAACTTCTTCGACCTGTTGCTGAAGGAGCATAGGGATCTCCGTTCCCTTGGTTTTACGCGGATCGCCGCGGTAGGGCCATCCACGGCGCGGGAGGTGGAGAAAAATCACCTCGCGGTGGATTTGGTGCCGGAAAAACATACCGGATCCGATTTGGCCGAGGCTTTGATTGAAACCGGAAGTATGGAAAACGCGAAAATCCTGATGGTAAAGGGTAACCTGGGTGGCGCGGATCTCATAAGGCGATTGGAAGAGGTGTGGGCCATGGTGGACCGGTTTGAAGTTTATAAAACCGAGCCGACGGATCTATCCCTTCATCCCGTTGCCAAGAGGTTCAGGGAAATGGGCGCGCACGCCATCACTTTCACGAGCTCGTCTACAGTGAAGTCCTTTGTCCGGCAGGCCCGGTTGCTTCAATTGAAACCGGGAGCGGTGACTCCGAAATCCTTCAGTATCGGACCGGTCACTTCCCGGACCATGGCGGACCTGCGGATACCCCTGACCCGGGAAGCCGGCACCTCAACCCTCGACTCCCTGGTCGACGCCATCGCGGAAGAATTGGGAAAATACTAGCCACAAAGGCGCCAAAATGCCAATATCTGATTAGGAATTCGGTTCAGCTATGGCAAAGGCCAAGTCAAAAACCAGCATCCATTCTCTGACTTTTACACCAAAGGCGTTAAACTCCAAAGCCCAGCGTCGCGCAGCGCACGCTGGGTTACCGATCTCATATGATTGAACCCCAACGGGGTTCCACATAAGGCGCCTGGAGGCGCCAATTAGGAATTAAGAATTAGGAATGAGGAATTATAAGAGATGTTGAGTTGCTGAAATTTCTCAGAATCTTGATCTTGATCGAAAACGAAAAAATCCTAAATCATGAGCATATCGAACTTCTCTTTGCGCCCTTAGCGACCTTCTTGACCTGCGTAGCATTGCGAAGCACGGTTGCGAGAGGCAAAATTCAGTGGATAGTGTAGAGTTGCCAGGAATTCAGCCTTTAGCCTTCAACCTTCAGCCTTTTCTCAATTCCTCATTCCTCATTCCTAATTCCTAATTGGTGCGCCAGTGCCTTTATGCCTTTGTGCCTTTGTGCCTTTGTGCCTTTGTGCCTTTTCTAAAATGAAGGTGCCTTTTCTGAATTTCCACCAGTCCCACCGCCTTTTGAAGGCTGAGTTGCTCCGGGCCATGGAGGAGACGCTGGATTCGGGCCAGTTCATATTGGGGGATCAGGTCGATCGCTTCGAGAAGGCCTATGCCGGGATGATGGGCGCCGATTCGGTAGTCGGGGTGAACAGCGGCACCTCGGCTTTGCACCTTTGCCTGAAGTGTTGCGGAATTGAAGCTGGCGACGAAGTGATAACGACCCCGTTTACCTTTGCCGCTTCCTCCTGGGGCATCGCCTACGAGAATGCCGTGCCTGTCTTTGCCGATATCGATCCCGCCACATATAACCTGGACCCGGCCGCGGCGGAGGCCGCCATAACCCCGAAAACCCGGGCCATTCTGGTGGTTCACCTGTTTGGACAACCCGCCCCCATGGACGACTTTGCGGCCCTGGCCCGGAAATATGATTTGAAGCTCATAGAGGATTGTGCCCAGGCCCATATGGCCCGATACAAGGAATGTCCGGTCGGCCTCTTGGGGGATTGCGGAGCCTTTTCCTTTTATCCAACCAAGAATTTGGGTGGATTGGGGGAGGGCGGGCTCTTTGTTTCCCGGCGCCGGCCCATGACCAACCGCGCCAGAACATTGCGCAACCACGCCATGCAGGAACCCCATACCTACGGGGAGGTGGGTTATAATTATCGCATGGAGGGCTTCACCGGAGCGCTTCTGAGGGTGAAACTGAAATACCTGGAAGACTGGACCCGGCGGCGACAATCCATCGCCCAGAGGTACCTGCGGGAGATTCGTCCGGGTGGCTTGCAGCTTCCCGTCTTCCAACCGGAGGCGCCAAGCGTATGGCATCAATTCTCCGTTCGTCACCCCAAGAAGGAGCGTCTGCAAAAATTCTTGAAGGAAAATGGAATCGCCACCGGTTCGTTTTATCCCCTTCCGCTTCACCTGCAGCCCGCTTTTTCCCATCTTGGCTATCATGAAGGTGATTTGCCTCAGGCCGAACGCGCCTGCCGGGAAGTCATCAATTTACCCATTTATCCGGAGATGACGGAGGAACAGGTGGACTACGTAATCGATAACCTCAACCGTTTCCCATAAAAAGGGGTCAAACGCAAAATGTTGATCATCTGACTGGGAGCGCTTAAAGAGGGGTCAGACGCAAAATGTTGACATCTGATTAGTTCGGTTTGGCCTTTCATGTGAAATTTGAAAACGATGTTAACATTTTGCGTCTGACCCCTTCCGCCCTTACCAAAATGTTAATATCTATTTGGTTCGGTCCAGTCATACAGGTAAAACTAGAAGGCGATGTTAACATTTTGCGTCTGACCCCTTCCGCCCAAATAATCGTGATCGTGATCCTGATCGAACTGTAGGAGCGCCTTTACGCCGCGATATATTCAGCCACAAAAGGCTCAAAAATACACAAAATTCCTAATTCCTAATTCCTAATTCCTAATTGGCGCGCCAGCGCCCCTCCTCTTTCCTCTGGAGCAAAGCGCCTCTCTCTTCGCGTTCTCTGCGATCTTTGCGAGAGTCCCTTCTTGATCGCAATTCATAGTTTTGTCAAAAATCCGTGCTCATCCGGTTATGCCGGCTCTGGCCGGTTCTCTAGCTCATTGTAAAGTATGATCCATGTTAATTGACCGTTCAACATGTAGTGACGCCTCGGCGTGTGGCGGTGACAAAGCACGCGAAACGAAGCGGTCTGCCCTTCTGGCAGGCGAAGGGGGATGGAATCCCCCTGATCGCAAAGGTGCGAGCCTTAGCGCAAGCGAACATGATTCGGCCTCGTTACACGATAACCCCCAGCGGCCAACCTCCCGGATATGGCGAAGTCTGCAACCCTCGATCAAGCAACGGTCAAGAGCAGTCGAGGGGCTGGGCGGGGTGACTGATGAAAGCGCGCACCGAAAGAGAACCAGAGCTAACCGGGAAGCCTCCCCGGTGTGGCCGCCCACGGTCGGGCGGTGGACAACGAAACATGGGAAAGCATAACCATGTCATCGCCCGGAGCGAGGTCTCAGAGGGGTCCATAGTAGCAAGGAAGCGGGTGAAAGCCCGTGGAGCAAAGGGACCCTACTGTAAACACGCTGCTATCAAAAGGAAGGAGTCCGCTTGAGAGTAAAACTCTCCTCTACGGTAAAGCTGAACCCCGGGCCAGGGCTAAAGCCCGTGGCCGGGGAGTCAGCCAACTACTCATTCCTCTGCGATGGAAGCTCTACCGAAAGGCGAAGAACGAGAGGAAATTTCGCTTTTCCGCCCTATCTGACCGCATGGAAGGGTGTAAAATCACAGCGAAATGAACCTGACTTCGATAGCCTAACGGTGAAGTTTGCAGGAGAGCCGTCAACTGGAAATCTGTATACTCGGTTCGATGAGGGACGAGGCGGGCTGGCCTTTAGGCTGGCCCCCTCGTCTACTCTATTGTAATCCGTGGTTTCCCCCTTTGTGCCTTTGTGCCTTTGTGCCTTTGTGCCTTTTCCATTCCTAATTCCTAATTCCTAATTCCTAATTGGCGCGCCAGCGCCCCTCCTCTTTCCTCTGGAGCAAAGCGCCTCTCTCTTCGCGTTCTCTGCGATCTTTGCGAGAGTCCCTTCTTGATCGCAATTCATAGTTTTGTCAAAAATCCGTGCTCATCCGTGTAATCCGTGGTTTCCCCCTTTGTGCCTTTGTGCCTTTGTGCCTTTTAATTCCTAATTCCTAATTCCTAATTCCTAATTCCTAATTGGCGCGCCAGCGCCTTTTCCCCTTTCATGAAAAGCCCGAAAGTCAAGGTTTGTGGGATCAAGCGGGAGTCAAGGTTTGTGGGCGGGCCGAAGATGCCGTTTTGGCCGCCCGGCTCGGGGCCAGGTATCTGGGTTTCATCTTCCATGCGCCGTCGCCCCGCTGTATTTCCTTGTCGGCTTTCCGGGATCTGGCCGGACAATTGCCGGATACTTTCCGCGTGGCGGTGGACGTCGCCCCGGATCCGGAAAAGCTGAAGGAAATGCGAGGGCTCGGTTTCGATTTCTTTCAAATTCATTTTCCGTTGGACCAGGACGGGGACGACTTGGCCGCCTGGTCGGAAATGGTGGGGAAGGACCGCTTGTGGCTGGCGCCGAAGTTGGCGCCGGAGGATCCGTTTCCCCTGTCTCTCTTTGTCCATGCCGATACCTTCCTCATGGATACCTATCGGAAAGATGGCTTTGGGGGGAGCGGCCAAACCGGTGATTGGGACCTGTTTCGGAAACTCCAGTCCGATTATCCACAGAAAAAATGGATCCTGGCGGGCGGATTGGATGCGAAAAATATTGGCGATGCCCTGAAGCAAGCCCAACCGGACAGGGTAGATGTAAGCAGTGGAGTGGAAACAAGCCCCGGCAGGAAATCCCCCCAAAAACTCAAAGCCTTTTTTGAGATGCTCGCAGGCAACAAAAATTAACCACAGAGGACACAGAGAGCACAGAGGGGAAACCACGGATTTCACGGATGAGGACGGATTCAAAATGGAGAGGGACTAACCACAAAAGGCACAAAAAACCCAAAGTAGAAAGCCGCCCCCGGCGCCCCCTCTCTCTCTTCACTCTTCCCTCTTCACTCTTTGATCTCCTTTTCTCTGGAGCGAAGCGACCTCCTCTTTGCGATCTTCCGCCTACATGGATTACGGCGTGACAAGTTGCGAGAGGATTCCAATTAAAAAATCCGTGATCATCCGTGAAATCCGTGGTTGATCCCTTTTTCTTTTTGTGTCTTTTGTGCCTTTTGTGGTTCATCCTCTCCTAATTCCTAATTCCTAATTCCTAATTCCTAATTGGCGCCCTCGGCGCCTCGTGTTCTCTGTGGTTGATTCAAAATGACTTCATCTGAGATTCGACAATCCTTTTTCGATTTTTTCGAGTCCAAGGGGCACAAAATTGTGCCATCGGCCCCGCTTCTGCCCAGTTCCCCCAACCTGTTGTTCACCAACGCGGGCATGAATCAGTTCGTGCCTTATTTTCTCGATGAACGCAAAGCGACCGACCGGCGGGTCGCCAATTCGCAAAAATGCATTCGCGCCGGGGGCAAGCACAACGACCTGGAGGACGTGGGGTTCGATACCTACCACCAGACGTTTTTCGAAATGCTGGGCAATTGGTCTTTTGGAGACTATTTCAAGGAAGAAGCCATCGAGTGGGCTTGGGAGCTGCTCACCGAGGTCTGGAAATTTCCCAAGCGACGCCTCTACGCCACTGTTTACAAACCCGGCCCCAACGAGCCTGCCGAGATCGACCGGGAAGCTCAACAACACTGGACCAGGATTTTTGAAAGGGAGGGGATGGACCCCGCCGTTCACATCACTTTCGGAGGAAAGCGGGACAACTTCTGGATGATGGGGGATAGCGGTCCCTGCGGTCCTTGCAGTGAAATTCACATGGACCTGACGGAAAAAGGCGACACCCGAGGCAGCCTGGTCAACAAGGATTCCCCCTACTGTATTGAAATCTGGAACCTGGTTTTCATTCAGTTCAACGCTACCCCTCTGGGCGGCTTCGAGCCGCTGGCCCAAAAACACGTCGATACCGGCATGGGCTTCGAGCGCGTCTGCGGTATCATGGCCACGACCAAGAATTTTACCCGATTCACCGATCCGCCTTCCAATTACAACGGGGACCTTTTTCTCGAAACCTTTGCCAAACTATCCGATTTGTGTGGGAAACAGTACCGATCCACTGTTCCGAAATCGCCCGAAAACATGTCCAAACAGGAATCTGTCGACGTGGCCTTCCGGGTAATCGCCGACCACATCCGCACCTTGTCCTGCGCCATCGCCGACGGTATTCTGCCCGGCAACGAAGGCCGTAACTACGTGCTTCGCCGCATCCTTCGGCGAGCGGTTGTGTTTGGTAATCAACTCGATTTGAAGCCGGGTTTCTTTGCCAAGCTCTTTCCCTGCGTGTTGGCAAAACTCGGGGGGGTGTTTCCGGAACTCGGGGCGAGGGTCGGTCCCATTTCCAGAGTCCTGCGCTCGGAGGAGGAGGCATTCGGGAAAACCCTTAGTCGCGGGTTGGCCCTCTTGCAAAAAATCACCCGGACCGGGAGCAAGCGCATTTCCGGGGAGATCGCCTTTACTCTCTACGACACCTATGGATTTCCCCTCGATCTCACCCAATTGATTGCGCGGGAGCGGGGCTTGACGGTCGATCTGGAGGGATTCGATCGGCATATGGAGGAGCAAAGAAAACGCTCCCAGGATGCCCAGCGCAAATCCATCATACATGTTGCTTCCAGCCGGCAAACCGATCCCACCGAATTCGTCGGTTATGATCTGAAAAACCTGAAGAACTATCCCACCGTCGTCACTGATGTCCTGAGGCGGAAAAAGGATACCTACGTCGTGTTCCGGCAAACCCCTTTCTTCGGAGAAAGGGGGGGGCAAGTCGGGGACACCGGGACGGTCCGGATAGGCACGGATTCCATCGAGCTGACCGGTGCGGTGCACGACGACGCAGGGCGCATCCTCCACAAAATTGAAGCCGCCGCCGACTTGAATAAAGGCGATTCGGTGAAATTGAATGTCGATTTGGAGCGGCGGCTGGCCATTCAAAGAAACCACTCCGCCACCCACCTCCTGCACTACGCCCTGCGCAGGGTTTTGGGATCCCATGTCACCCAGGCCGGCTCCCTGGTCGCGCCTTCCCGGCTGCGGTTTGATTTCAACCATTACGAGGCCGTATCAGAGGGCCAATTACGGAATATCGAACGAATGGTTAACTGGCGGATTCGCCAGAACAGCCCGGTCGACGATTACGAAATCCCCTACCACGACAAACCGGAGGAGGTCATTGCCCAGTTCGATGAAAAGTATGGCGATATCGTCCGGGTAGTAGATATCGGGAAATATTCCTTGGAGTTGTGCGGGGGCACTCATACCCGGGCCACGGGAGAGATCGGGTTTTTCAAAATTGTTTCCGAGTCGGCCATTGCCGCCGGAACCCGGAGAATCGAGGCCATAACCGGGCGGGCCTCCCAGGATTACGTCGAAGTCCAGTTCAATACCCTGGCTCAACTTTCCCATAAACTTTCCTGTTCCCCCAACGAGGTGGGCGAACGAGTGGATGCGCTTCTTTCCGAAAAATCTTCCCTGGAAAAAGCATTCAAGAAGTTGCGGCAAAGGGATTCAGCCAGGCTGGCAGCCGACTTGGCCCGGGCCGGGGAAGAACGAAACGGCCTGAAATGGCTGGTCAGGAAGGTCCAAACCTCAAACCCCAATGAAATGCGCCAACTCGCCGTGCAAATTTCCCAGGCCCTCGGTGAGGGTGTCGTCGTATTGGGCGGTGTGTTTGCCAAAAAAGTGGTCGTCCTGGCTCTTTGCACCCCCGCCGCCGTTGCCGCCGGTGTAAAAGCGGTGGATCTCGTTCAGACCATCTCGGGAAGACTCGGAGGAAGCGGCGGCGGCAAAGCCGATTTCGCCATGGGCGGCGGCAAAAAAACCGACCATCTCGAATCCGTCCTCAAAGAAACCATTAGGCGCCAATTAGGAATCAAGATTGACTCTCGCAAAGAGCTAAGAAATAAGAGGGATTAACCACAAAAGGCACAAAATTCTCAAAAGAGGCGCCTCCGGCGCCTAACGGAGGGGGGACATTCCTGTCCCCCTCTTAAAAGACATGGCGGGGGACAAGAATGTCCCCCCTCCGTTCCCCCTTTGCGCCTCTTTGCGATCTTGGCGAGAGTCCCTTCTTGATCGCAATGGGTAGTTTTATTGAAAATCCGGGCTGATCCGTGTAATCCGTGGTCTTTTCCTTTGTGCCTTTGTGCCTTTGTGCCTTTGTGCCTTTGTGCCTTGGCGTTAGCCAATTCAAACCTTGGCGATAGCGGCGACGAGGAGTTGAGTCACACGTTCCACGTTGTCCCGAAAGACTTTCAGCACGGTCTCCCATCTCACGGGTTCCTCATCTTCCCTCCAACAATCGTAGTCCGTGGCCATGGCGACGGCGGCATAGGGGAGCTCCGCTTCCTTGGCCAGGGCCGCCTCCGTGGCTATGGTCATGTTGATGACGTCGGCTCCCCAGGCGCGAAACAGGTGCGACTCCGCTCTGGTGGAAAAACGAGGCCCTTCAACCGACAACACCGTTCCCTTGGCATGGCAGACAAAATTCAGGTCCTCGGCGGCGGCAATGAAACACTTCCTCAGGTGTGAGGAAAAGGGCTCGGCGATGGATATATGAATGGGCAGCCCGGGTTCAAACCTTTCGTAAAAGGAATTCTTCCGCCCTCGAGTAAAATCGATGAATTGGTCCACCACCACAAAATGACCCGGCTCGATCGCCTCCCGTAGGGAACCGACCGCGGTGGTCACCAGAATATGGCTGCAACCGACTTCCTTCAGGGCCCATACATTGGCCCGAAAATTAACTTGGGGAGGCGGGATGGTATGCCCTATGCCATGGCGAGCCAATAAAACCACTTCCCGCCCGTTTATCAAACCCGACCTCAATGGGGACGAAGGCAATCCATAGGGTGTCTCCAAGGTAAATTCCTTCGGATCCTTTAAAAAATCGGGATCATCCAGTCCACTCCCGCCAATTATACCAATTTTCACCATTATCGAGTTGTTTAGGATTAGCCACAAAAAGGGGTCAAACGCAAAATGTTAATATCTATTTGGTTCGGTTCAGCCATTCAGGTGAAACTAGAGGACGATATTAACATTTTGCGTTTGACCCCTTCTTCCCTTCGCGCCTCTTGCGATCTTTGCGAGATTCCTCAGGGGTTTTCGATCACGATTTACACTCTCCACTCTTCACTCTTCACTCTTCACTCTTTTCCCAACTCGGCCATGACGGCTTCTCCCATTTCGCGGGTGGATACCGGATCCCCGGTGAAGGCGATATCGGCGGTGCGGTGTCCCGATTTTACCGCTGCCTGAACCGCCTCTTCCATGGCGGAAGCGGCTTCTTCCTGTCCAAAGGAATACCGCAGCATGAGGGCGGCGCTGAGAATTTGGGCGCAGGGATTGGCCAGTTTCTTGCCCGCGATGTCGGGGGCCGATCCCCCGGCGGGCTCGTACAAGCCAAAGGGTAGACCCTGGGAATTTTTTCCCGCTCCCAGGCTGGCCGAAGCCAGCATCCCGAGGGAACCGCAAACGACGGCCATTTCATCGGATAAAATGTCGCCGAACATGTTTTCGGTGAGAATGACATCGAACTGATTGGGGTCCCGGGCCAATTGCATGGCGGCGTTGTCCGCGTACATGTGGGAGAGGTCGATCGAGGGAGCCTTTCGGGCAAGGTAATCCGTGACGGTTTTGCGCCAGAGAACGGAGGTTTCCAAGACATTGGCCTTGTCTACCGAGCAGATGCGGTTGCGGCGGGATTGAGCGCTGGCGATGGCCACGTCGGTGATGCGTTCAATTTCCGATTTTCTATAGACCATGGTATCGATGGCTTGAACATCGCCATCGGGGAGGGTTTCGGTGTGCTTGGGTTGTCCGAAATAAAGGCCGCCGGTCAGTTCGCGGATACAAACGATGTCGATACCGCGGGGAATGCGATCGGATTTGAGGGGGGATGCCTCCTGCAATTCCGGGTATAGCAGACCGGGCCTGATGTTGGCAAAGAGGGAAAAGGCCTTGCGCAAGGGTAGGAGGGAGGCGCGTTCGGGTTGTTCCTTGGCTGGAAGCGATTCCCACTTGGGACCTCCAATGGAGCCGAACAGGATGGCATCGGCTTCCTGGCAGAGTTTCAGGGTCGAATCGGGTAGGGCCTTCCCGTGACGGTCGATGGCAATGCCTCCGACGTCGGCCCGTTCGAAGTCGCAGGCGAAGCCATATTTGTCGGCCGCAACTTCGAGCACGTTCAGAGCGACATCCATAACCTCCGGTCCGATGCCGTCTCCCGGCAATACTGCAAATTTGATATTACTCATTTTCACTCACAATGGAAGTGAGGAAAAAGGGGTCAAACGCAAAATGTTAATATCTATTTGGTTCGGTCCAGCCATACAGGTGAAACCAGAGGACGATATTAACATTTTGCGTTTGACCCCTTTTCCCGGCCCCCGCCGCGATATTTTCAGCCACAAAAAGCACAAAAACACACAAAATTCCTCATTCCTAATTCCTCATTCCTAATTGGCGCGCCAGCGCCTTTTGTGGTTTCACCCTCAATTATCATTGATTCGGTCTTGCCGCGCGGCAGATTGGTGAATCATGAAGATTTTTACCCGGGAATTGGGTATAGCCTCTACCAACACCTTCCTGTTTATAAATGAAGAGGCCGGGAAAGCGGTGGTATTCGATGCGCCGGAAGGGAGCTTTGACTGGGTGAGCAAGGTGTTGGAGCGGGAGGAACTGGCCCTGGAGGCGCTATACCTCACCCATGGTCATTACGACCACATCCTGGATGCCTGGAAATTCAGGGAGGCGGGAATTCCGGTCCACGCCCATCGGGACGATCGGGTCTTGATCGAGCAGGCCGAGGTGCAATCGACGTTCTTGTGGGAAGGCCTCGAACTGAAACCGGTTCAAGTAGACTGCTGGATGGAAGCGGGGGAACACCTCGTAGTGTTGGAGGAATCCTGTGAGGTGCGGCACGTGCCGGGTCATTGCCCGGGAAATGTGTTATTCTATTTTCCCAACCTCGAACTTGCCGTTGTGGGCGATGCCATATTTGCCGGAAGTGTGGGACGGGTCGACCTGCCGGGAGGTGATTGGCGCACGCTGGAAAATTCCATAAGAACTCAAATTTACACCTTGCCCGACAGCACGGAATTGTTGACGGGGCACGGTCCTCCTACCCGGGTGGACCGCGAGAAGGCGGCCAATGCATTTGTAAGGGCCTGACCCTTTTCTCTATTTCTGTTCCGGCGTAGCCGGATCAAGTGACTGAAAGGAACGTTGTTAAAAATCTTGGCGCCTCTTTGCGATCTTCCGCCTTCATGGATTACGGGGTGACAAGTTGCGAGAGGTAGTCGCTTCACTCTTTCCTCTGGGCGCGCCAGCGCCCCTATCCGTGCCTTTCTGTGAAATCCGTGGTCTTTTCCTTTGTGCCTTTGTGCCTTTGTGCCTTTTCATTCCTAATTCCTAATTCCTAATTCCTAATTGGCGCGCCAGCGCCTTTTGTGGTTACTCCCTTTTCTCTATTTAAAACCATGACGGAATCCGATACCCACTTCATGAAGGCGGCGCTGGAGGAAGCCCGGCGCGGATGGGGCAGAACCCATCCCAATCCGATGGTTGGGGCTGTAATCGTGGAGTCGGGAAAATTGGTCGGCCGGGGCTACCACGTCGCGGCCGGTGGACCGCACGCCGAGGTGCGGGCCCTGAGCAACCTGGGGCGGAAACCCCATGCGGATGCGGTTCTCTACGTTACCCTGGAGCCCTGTAGCACCCGAGGCAAGACGGGCGCTTGTTGCAGCGCCATAGCCTCGAGCGGGATCGGCAAGGTGGTGGTGGGAGCGATAGATCCCAACCCGAAACACCGGGGGCGGGGCCTTGAGATCCTGGCCCAGGCGGGGGTGCGGGTGGAAAGCGGAGTCCTGGCCGAAGAATGCGAAGACCTGAATTTGATCTTCAATTATAACCAGATAACGGGGCGACCCTTGCTGGCGGGAAAGACGGCCACGACGCTGGATGGGAAGGTGGCAACCCGTTGCGGCTCCTCCCAATGGATTACCGGCCCTGTTGCGCGCGAGGATGTGATGCGGTGGCGCCGGCTATTTCCGGGGATCGCCGTCGGCGGCGGGACAGTGCAGGCCGATGATCCTAACCTGACCTGCCGGCTTCCCGGAGAGACCACCTGTCCCATTCGGTTTATTTTTGACCGCAACTTCGAGACCCTTTCCGGAATGCGGAATTACCGGGTCTTCAATGACCGCTTCAAGGCGCGGACGATTCTGGTGGCCCCGGCCGGCCGGGATGAAGTGCGGCAATACCGGGAATACGGGATCCAGGTCTGGGAAATGCCCATGGAAGACACGTTTTGGAAGATCTTTGCGGACAACTGTATGGAGGAGGGCATAACTGGTGTGTTTTTTGAAGGCGGGCCAGGATTGATGAGCGACCTGCTCGCCTACAGGAAACTGGATTATCTCTTCTCCTACCGCGCTCCCAAATTTCTGGCGGACGAGGAGGCTCCGGGTTTCGCGGGCGGATGGGCCGTAGAAAAAATGAAGGAAGCGTTGCAATTGACTCAGGTGCGACAGGCGGCCCTGGGGCCGGATCAATTGCTGCGGGGCTTTCTCAAATACCCGGAGGCGCCAAGGCACAAAGGCACAGAGGCACAAAGGCACAAAGGGGGAAACCACGGATTTCACGGATGAGCACGGATTTTTTACTAAACAACGCTTCGCTTGATGCCTTCCGCCTTCATGAATTACGGCGTGACAGGTCGGCAACAGGATGGAGCTACGCTCCAACAGGATAATTATTAAAAAATTCTTTTTCGCGAAGCGATCTCCTCTTGGCGCCTCATTGCGATCTTTGCGAGATTCCATTCCAAATTTATTATCCGTGATTATCCGTGAAATCCGGTTATGCCGGCTCTGGCCGGTTCTCTAGCTCATTGTAAAGTATGATCCATGTTAATTGACCGTTCAACATGTAGTGACGCCTCGGCGTGTGGCGGTGACAAAGCACGCGAAACGAAGCGGTCTGCCCTTCTGGCAGGCGAAGGGGGATGGAATCCCCCTGATCGCAAAGGTGCGAGCCTTAGCGCAAGCGAACATGATTCGGCCTCGTTACACGATAACCCCCAGCGGCCAACCTCCCGGATATGGCGAAGTCTGCAACCCTCGATCAAGCAACGGTCAAGAGCAGTCGAGGGGCTGGGCGGGGTGACTGATGAAAGCGCGCACCGAAAGAGAACCAGAGCTAACCGGGAAGCCTCCCCGGTGTCCTACCGCCCACGGTCGGGCGGTGGACAACGAAACATGGGAAAGCATAACCATGTCATCGCCCGGAGCGAGGTCTCAGAGGGGTCCATAGTAGCAAGGAAGCGGGTGAAAGCCCGTGGAGCAAAGGGACCCTACTGTAAACACGCTGCTATCAAAAGGAAGGAGTCCGCTTGAGAGTAAAACTCTCCTCTACGGTAAAGCTGAACCCCGGGCCAGGGCTAAAGCCCGTGGCCGGGGAGTCAGCCAACTACTCATTCCTCTGCGATGGAAGCTCTACCGAAAGGCGAAGAACGAGAGGAAATTTCGCTTTTCCGCCCTATCTGACCGCATGGAAGGGTGTAAAATCACAGCGAAATGAACCTGACTTCGATAGCCTAACGGTGAAGTTTGCAGGAGAGCCGTCAACTGGAAATCTGTATACTCGGTTCGATGAGGGACGAGGCGGGCTGGCCTTTAGGCTGGCCCCCTCGTCTACTCTATTGGTTGATCTCTTCTTCTTTTTGAGTTTTTTGTGCATTTTTTGGTTAATTTCTTTTCACTCTTCGAGCAGCAGAAATGACGACGATTTATCTGGCTACCGGTAATCCCCACAAGGCGCGGGAATTGTCCGAAATGACCGGGTGGGAGAACCTTGCCTTGAGAATTGCCCTGGCTCATGAATTGGGAGGCATGCCCGAGGTGGAGGAAAATGCCGATTCCTTCAGGGGCAATGCCACTTTGAAGGCCGGGGCCTTGGTGGATCGGATAGGCCAAAATGATTTTGTCCTGGCCGACGACAGCGGGTTGGAGGTGGATGCGCTGAAAGGGAGGCCGGGAATACACTCCGCTCGATATGCCGGCGTCAAGGCGACAGATAATGATAACCTGAACAAACTGCTGGCAGCTTTGCGGGGGGTCGGGGAGGATGATCGCGGCGCTCAATTTACCTGTTGTCTCGTCCTGGCCGATGCCACGGGCCGGTTCTTGGAATTTTCCGGGGTTTGCCGAGGACGAATCATCACCCGATCCCTGGGACGAGGCGGGTTCGGTTACGACCCGGTTTTCGTGCCCGACGGATACGACCAGACTTTTGCACAATTGGGCGCGGAGGTGAAGGCGCGCATCAGCCACCGGGCCAGGGCCATGGCCAAGTTGGTCGAATTTCTAATTGGCTGACGCCAAAGGCACAAAGGCACAAAGGCACAAAGGCACAAAGGCACAAAGGATTCTAAAGGCTGAAGGTTGAAGGCTAAAGGCTGAAAGGAACCAACCACGGATCACACCGATTTGAAAATGGAGGGGGATTAATCACAAACCGTGCTTCGCAATGCTACGCAGGTCAAGAAGGCACAAAAGACTTAAAAGGAAGGGGATAGGAATTAACTCTTGCCATGATTTTCGTTTTGACTAACGACAGAGGAGACAGAGATTTAGAAAAAAATGGTGTATTTTCGCGCCCTTGGCGGATTTCCTTCTCAGCATCTCCAATAGTTACTAATTCCTCATTCTTAATTCTTAATTGGCGCCAACGGCGCCTTCACCCTTTGTGCCTTTGTGCCTTTGTGCCTTTGGCGTCAGCCAATTCCTAATTCCTAATTGGCGCCGAAGGTGCCTTAATCCATGAAAGCCTTCTACCTCACCACGGCGATAGATTACGCCAATGGCTCGCCCCACTTGGGACATGCCTACGAGAAGGTGCTCACCGATGTGGTGGCCCGGTTTCAAAGGGCGCAGGGACGGGATGTCTATTTTCTGACCGGATTGGACGAACACGGACAGAAGGTGCAGCAGAGCGCCGGGAAAAAGGGAATTTCACCGCAGTCCTTTTGCGATGCCATTGCCTTGGAGTTCCAGGACTTGTGCCGGAATCTCTCCATCTCCAACGACGATTACATCCGGACCACCGAGGAACGTCACAAGCAGGTGGTCGGCGATATTCAGCAGGCCTTATTCGATAAGGGTGAAATATACAGGGGCCAGTACAATGGGTTTTACAGCGCCCGGCAGGAACAGTTTCTCCAGGACAAGGACCGCAATGAGGACGGGAGCTGGCCTGAAATCTTCGGTGAGGTTTTTCAGATATCGGAGGAGAATTATTACTTCAGGCTCAGCCAATATCAGGATTGGTTGATTCGGTTTCTGGAGGAAAAAGAAGATTTCATTATCCCGAGGTTCAGGCAGAAGCAGGTCCTGGAATTTTTGAAGGAGCCCCTCAACGACCTCTGTATATCCCGACCCAAGTCGCGGCTGGCTTGGGGAATCCCGTTGCCCTTCGACCAGGACTACGTCACCTATGTCTGGTTCGATGCTTTGATCAATTATGTCACGGGATCGGGTTACATGGATGGGGATACTTCCCGGTGGCCGGCCGATTATCACGTCATTGGGAAAGACATAATGGTTCCGGCCCACAGCATCTATTGGCCGATCATGTTGCATGCCTGTGATATTCCGCTTCCCAGACACCTTCTGGTGCACGGTTTCTGGACCACTGAGGGGGCAAAAATGTCAAAATCAACCGGCAATACGGTCGATCCGCTGGATCTGGCCGATAAATTTGGGGCCGATACTTTTCGCTATTTCGTCACCAGGGAAATGAAGGTGGGCCAGGACAGCGATTTTACCGAGGAACAATACATGCGTCGCTACACCAGCGATTTGGGCAATGACCTGGGCAATCTGGTCAATCGGGTCCTCAATATGGTCGGTCGATATGCGGGAGGTATCGTTCCCGAGGTCGAGGTGGAAGAAGAACCTGAACGGGAATTGAAGGACTTGTTCCATTCAACCCAGGTAAAAGTGGTCGAACTGGGCCGAGACTTCCAGTTCCACACCGCTTTGGAAGAAATCTTTCAGTTTATCCGCGCCCTGAACCGTTACGCTGAGATCCGGGCCCCCTGGAAGCTGGCCAAGTCGGAGCGGGCGAGCGACCGCATCCTCCTCAATACAGCTTTGGCTACCTTGGCGGAAGGGCTTCGCCTGGCCGCGGTGTGGCTGTGGCCGGTCATGCCGGGCATCAGTGAACGGATCCAGGCCTTGCTTGGTTTGGAGGCCGGATTCGTCGTTGCCGAAAACCTGGTGTGGGACCATCGGGTGACCGGCAAATCCGTCGGGGAAAAAACCATCCTGTTTCCCAGGCCGACAGCCGCTGATAAAGGATGAAGGCCGAAGTAGAGGAATCTCGCCACTTGTCACGCCGTAATCCATGAAGGCGGAAGATCGCAAAGAGGCGCCAAGAGGGGAAAGAACTAACCACAGAGGACACAGAGAACACAGAGGTAGGCGCCTGCGGCGCTAATGCTTTTTTTAACGTAACTACTCAGGTCTCCATAGACTAGCCTGCATTTCTACCAAATTTTCATGGGATGGTGTTTGAGAAAACTGTAGGAGGGGGTTTATCCCCCGATTGCGGTGAGGCCATTTGAAAGATCGGGGGATAAACCCCCTCCTACAGCTCTCCAAGTCGTTGATTTTTCCATCATTCCATCACTCCATCATTCCAATACTCCATTACTCCCTCCCCCAATCTTTGCGTCCTTTGCCTCTTGGCGTCTTTGCGAGAGACTCCTCTTCACAGGCCAAGCTATGGAGACCTGAGTAGTTACGTTTTATTTTATAATCCGTGGTTGATCCCTTTTCCTTTTTGTGTCTTTTGTGCCTCTTGTGGTTTCTTCCCTGACCACTGATAACTGCCCTCTGAACTCTTTAAAATGAAGCACTATCCTAAAACCAATTATGGGGAGGATGCTACTCCGGGTGGGCTGTTGGCTTTTTTGAAGGATTGTCGGGATCGGGCCAATGCGGAGGGTCGCGCGCAACTGGTCAACATTTCCCTGGATGTGTTTCATATCGATCCGCTGGCCGTTCTCGAAGCGGTTTACGAAGAGCAGAACCGGCACTTTTTCCTGGAGAATCCCCGGTTCGATCAATCCGTTGCCGCCATAGAAACGGTACGGGCCAAAACGGCCTTTGGCAGAGACCGCTTCGGGCAAATCAAGGATTGGGCGGAGCGGCTTCTGGAGCATACCATCTATACGGGAAATACCGAATTTCCCTACTGCGGCATCCATTTTTTTTGCTGTTTCAATTTTTTCGACCAGGGTCAGGATTTGCCGGGATTTCCGGCGGCGCAGGCATTTGTTCCCTTGTGGCAGGTCAGTAGAAAGGATCAATACAGCCTGGCTATCGCCAATTGTATCATCGATGGGAACACGCCGATCGAAGCATTGACCAGAAAGATCCTGGGCGCTTACGGGAGGTTTTCCACTTTTCCCTACAAATCCTCCTCCCCGGCTGAGCGGGAGATGGCCCATTGGACCCTGCAAGGGGAAGTGGGGGATAATGGGCTTTTCGAACAGTCCGTGGGGCGGGCTACCCGGGCGATCCGGAATGGACGATTCGAGAAGGTGGTGCTGGGGCGAGCCATTGATTTCAGAGCCGATTGCCCCGTCACCCCCGTGGCTCTTCTGGACCGGCTGCGCAACCGGTTTCCCACCTGTCATACCTTTTCCTTTTCGGCCGGCCGGGAGGGGACGTTTCTCGGCGCAACTCCCGAATTGCTGGTCAGTGTAAAGAGGGGTCGGCTTCGGGCCGAGGCTCTGGCTGGATCGGTGGCCCGGGGTAAATCGGCCGGTCAGGACGCCTCCCTCGGCTTGTCCTTGCTCAACAACCCCAAGGACGCCCGTGAACACCGGGTGGTGGTCGATGGAATTGTCCGCCGCATGAGGAGTTTGGGTCTGAAACCGGAGGCGGCCGATCGTCCGCGCTTGTTGAAACTGCCCAACGTGCAGCACCTGTTAACCCCGATTCGGGCCGACTTGGCCAAGGACATCCATATCCTGGACGTGGTTCAAAGCCTTCATCCCACCCCTGCCGTAGGGGGCGCCCCTCGAGAAGCCGCCTGTGAAGCGATCCAAGACTACGAGAGTTTTTTTCGCGGTCCCTACGCCGGGCCGGTCGGGTGGTTCGACGCCCATGGGGATGGAGAATTTGTCGTGGGGATCCGTTCGGGAATTCTCTGCCGCGACTCGATACGGCTTTTTTCCGGTAGCGGGATCGTACGGGGTTCCATTCCCCAAAACGAGAAACTGGAAACCGATTTGAAATTCAAGGCCATGCGCGAGGTAATGAAGGCGCGCCCAATGGATAGTGGAGAAGAGTGAAACCACAAAAGGCACAAAATACTCAAAAAGGAGTGGGAGAGAAATGTACTCTCGCAACTTGTCACGCCGTAATCCATGAAGGCGGAAGATCGCCAAGAAACGCCGAGAGAAAAAGGAGGGCGGACTTTCCAGTCCGGTATGAACCGGAGACATCGGTAACAAATAGACCGGAGACATAGGTTACAGTCAAGCTGGGCATTATGCCCTGGAAAACTGTAGACCTAATGGACCAAAAACTAAAATTCGTGCACTTGGCCAACAGTGGACGATTTACCATAACCGAACTGTGTGAGGACTTCGGTATCAGCCGCAAGACCGGCCACAAGTACCTGCGTCGTTACCAACAAGATGGAGCCTCCGGATTGCATGAGAAAAGCCGATGTCCGCACCGTTATGCCAACTTAACCGATAAGGCGGTGGAAAAGCTCATCTTGGAGGACCGGCGGCGGCATCCGACCTGGGGACCTAAGAAACTCAGAGATTTGCTTTTGAAGAAGCATTCCATGCAACGAGCTCCTTCCTGTAGTACCATTGGAGCCATTCTAAAACGCAACGGCATGATCAAGCCCCGGCGGCGCAGACCTGGAGCTTACGCGGTTGAACCTTGCCAGTTGACCCAGGCCGAGTATCCGAACCATGTCTGGACGATCGATTTCAAGGGTTGGTTCAAGCTGGGAGATGGAACGCGTTGTGACCCTTTGACGATAAAAGATCTGAACAGCCATTTTATGATAGGCTGCCGGGCCCAGCCCAATCAGCAGTTCGCTACCACCTACCGTGGATTCAAGCGCATGGCCCGTCTTTACGGGCTTCCAGCCATCATCCGGGTGGATCATGGCACTCCCTTTTCGGCCGCCTTGGGGCTGGGACGTCTCTCCCGGCTGAGCGTGTGGTGGATTGAGCAGGGGATCGCCGTTGAGTTCACTCGGCCCGGTCATCCACAGGACAATGGTTCTCACGAACGCATGCACCGCGATCTGAAAGCCGAAGCCACCCGGCCGCCTTCGGCCAACCTGCGGGCCCAACAACGACGCTTCCAACGCTGGGTGCATACTTACAATCATGAAAGACCTCATGAAGCACTGGGCATGCAAAGGCCGGCCGAAGTGTACCAAGCCTCCAAAAAACGCATGGGTGAAAACGACAAAATACGCTACCCCAAAGACTACTTGGTCAAGACCGTTTCCAGTAGCGGTTTTATTGCTTTTGAAGGAAAGAGCTATTATGTCGGTGAACACTTTGCCGGTTGCCGTGTAGGCTTAAGTCAATCCAGCGACACCAGCATCCGTCTGCATTACAGCAACATACTGCTTGGAACGTTGAGATACGACGATGAGGGGCGATATCGGCCTACGGCCTACATCGCCCCTCATCGTCCAAAAACACTCGACACTCAGCCACCTGAATGAATTTCATAAAGTGTAACCGATGTGTCCGGATTATTTGTAACCTATGTCTCAGTCATACCTCCGCCATAGCCTACGCCCGAAAAAGGGGTCAGTTCTTAATTCTTGTACTCCCATCAGGATTGGGTGCTTTAGGAAGGGGTCAGCGCCTTGATTTTTGACATGTTTCCATGTTGAAAATCAAGGCCTGACCCCTTCCAGCCTTCTTGTGGAACCCCGTTGGGGTTCAATCATTTGGGAAATCGGTAACCCAGCGTGTGCTACGCGACGCTGGGCTTTGGAGTTTAACGCCGTTGGCGTAAAAGACAGATTATGGCGCCAACGGCGCCTTTCCCTTTGAGCATTTTGTGCCTTTTGTGGCTACTTATCTCCTCTTTCTTTGCGTTTCTTGGCGATCTTTGCGAGAGTCTATTCAAAATTTAAATCCGTGGTCATCCGTGTAATCTGTGGTTTCCCCCTTTGTGCCTTTGTGCCTTTGTGCCTTTTCATTCCTAATTCCTGATTGGCGCGGCTGCCATGTTGAGTATCGACAGATCCAATACAAATTCGCTTTGGGCTTCCATCCTGGCGGAGACGTTATTCCGTTGCGGTTTGGAGCACGTGTTGATTTCTCCCGGCTCCCGGTCAACCCCGTTGACCCTTGCCTTTGTTTCCCATGCCGGGATCAATACCATTCCGGTGCTGGATGAACGTTCCGCCGGATTCTTCGCCTTGGGGTTGGCCAGGCAGACCCATAAACCGGTAGCTCTCGTTTGCACCTCGGGGACAGCTGCGGTCAATTATTTTCCTGCCCTTGTCGAAGCCTCGGAAGCCCGTGTTCCCCTGTTGGTTTTGACTGCTGATCGCCCTCCCGAATTGCAGGACTGCGGGGCCGGCCAAACCATCAACCAGACCCGGCTATACGGAGACTTTCCGGTTTATCAGCAAGTGATGGAAACACCGGTTTGCCAGTGGGAGGGGTTGCTGGGCCTGAAGGCGGACATTGTCCGCGCCTATGGCCGGGCCCTCGGGGGACCCGTCCACTTGAATTGCCCCTTCCGGGATCCACTACATCCGGTGAAAGACCGATCCACCGAAGGGGTTCCGGAAATTGGTCCCGAATTCTTCCATGATGTCGCAGCGCCGCGAAAGGAAGTGTCCTGCATGGGGGAGCCCATAACCCTTCCGGGAGAGCGGGGAATCATCATTTGCGGTACGGAAACTCCCCGGGATCCAATCAAATATTGCAAGGCAGTCGCCCGGCTGAGCGATAATTCCGGCTGGCCCGTTCTGGCGGATGGATTGTCCCCGGTGCGCAATTTTGCAAGTGGTCAGAAAAAGCTGGTGACGGGTTACGATTTCCTGTTGGGCAATAAGGATTTGAGTGACTCTCTCCGGCCCCGATGCGCCATCGCGCTGGGGCCCTTGCCCACCAGCAAAACCCTGCGGCAATGGCTCACGGATACCGAGGTGGACATCTACCACGTGCACCGGACCGGCAAAAACCTGGATCCCACCGGACGGGTGGTTCGGGTTGTGGAGGCGAACGCCTCTGAGATCGATTCCCACTTTTGTTTCGACCCGAAGGCGGACCCGGCCTACGTGGACCTATGGTTGGGAGCGCAAGGCAGGGTCATGGCCGGGTTGAAAGACGCCTTGCCAAGGAAGGACGCCTTGCCAAGGAAGGACGCCTCATCCTTCGAGGGGCTCATATCCTATCGGTTGCCCCGATACCTGCCGGAAGACACCCCAGTCTTTGTGGCGAGCAGCATGCCGGTCAGGGACGTGGAGTATTTCTGGCCTCCGAATGATTCCCGAGCCCAGGTTTACGCTTCCCGGGGAGCGAATGGGATCGATGGAACGCTGTCCACCGCTTTGGGGGTGGCTTACCGGAACAGGCCCTGTGTTCTGCTGACAGGGGATCTGGCCTTTCTGCACGATTCCAATGGGTTGTTGCTACGGCCCAAATTCAAGGGTCACCTCACCATCATTCTCATCAATAACCACGGAGGTGGAATTTTCAACCACCTGCCCATTGCCGGGTTTGAACCTCCCTTCGAGGAATACTTTGCCACTCCTCAAGCGGTCGATTTCCGGAAACTGGCAGAGAGCACCGGGGTGGAATACCATAAACTGGATGCCATCGAGCGGCTGGGGGATTACCTCGGTACCTTACCGGAACGGGGAATCCGAGTGCTTGAAATTGAAACCGATCGTTACCGTGACGCGGCATACCGAACAGAACTGTTTCGCTCAATAAGCAGTACCCTCTAAGAGGCAAATCGTGATCGTGATCGTGATCGTGATCTTGATCGAATATTCCCGAGGAATTACCTCTCGCAACTTGTCACGCCGTAATCCATGAAGGCGGAAGATCGCAAAGAACGCAAAGAGGCGCCTGCGGCGCCATTACTTGGCTTTTACGCCAAAGGCGTTAAACTCCAAAGCCCAGCGTTGCGCAGCGCACGCTGGGTTACCGATCACCCCAAAGATTGAACCCCAACGGGGTTCCACAAAAATCGCCTTTCTCCCCAGTCTACAATTCGATCACGATCACGATTCTGAGAAATCTCAGCAACTCAGCATCTCAGCATCTCTTTTAATTCCTAATTCCTAATTAGCGCGCCAGCGCCCTTCGCGCCTCTTTGCGATCTTTACGAGAGGTAATTCTAAATTAAAATCCGTGCTCATCCGTGTAATCCGTGGTTGACCCCTTTTTCTCTGTGTCCAACTTTCAATGGGATCAATTTCATGAACTGGAGCCGCGCAAAAGAGTATGAAGATATCATCTACGAAAAGATGGATGGTATGGCCAAGGTAACCATCAATCGTCCACACCGGCGCAATGCCTTTACGCCGACCACGGTCTTTGAGATGTACGATGCTTTTTCCGATGCCAGGGAGGACCAGGGAGTAGGCGTAGTGTTGCTAACCGGGGCCGGTCCGCACACGGATGGGAAGTACGCCTTTTGTTCGGGTGGCGACCAGAAAATTCGCGGGAAGGCCGGTTACATCGACAAGGGCGGGGTTCCTCGATTGAATGTGTTGGATTTACAGCGCTTGATTCGCTCCATGCCCAAGGTGGTCATCGCCCTGGTGGCCGGTTACGCCATAGGGGGCGGACAGGTATTGCACGTGGTATGCGACCTGACCATTGCTGCGGACAACGCCATATTCGGCCAAACCGGCCCCATTGTGGGAAGTTTTGACGGCGGCCTGGGGTCCAGTTACCTGGCCAGTATCGTAGGGCAGAAAAAAGCCCGGGAAATCTGGTATTTATGCCGTCAATACAACGCTGAGGAAGCCTTGGATATGGGGCTGGTCAATAAAGTGGTGGCGGTGGAAGACCTGGAAGCAGAAGGAATTCAATGGGCCAGGGAAATTCTGGAAAAAAGTCCCTTGGCCATCCGATGCCTCAAGTCGGCCTTCAACGCCGCCCTGGACGGACAGGCCGGGATTCAGGAATTGGCCGGAAACGCGACGCTGTTGTATTACATGAACGAAGAGGGGTCGGAAGGTAAGCAGGCCTTCCTGGAAAAACGTAAACCGGAATACCGCAAGTACCCCTGGCTGCCCTGAAGGCTGAAGGCTAAAGGCTGAATAGTGGAAGAGGAAAAGAGATGCTGAGTTGCTGAGAGGTAATTCCTCAGGGATTTTCGATCACGATCACGATCACGATTCTAAGTAATCTCAGCATCTCTTCTCTTTTTTGCGTCTTTTGTGCCTTTTGTGGTTAATCCCTTTTCATTCCTAATTCCTAATTCCTAATTCCTAATTCCTAATTGGCGCGTCAGCGCCTCTTGTGGTTCCCTCTTCTTCTTTGCGTTTCTTGGCGTGCTCTGCGAGAGGTAATCCTATCCTACAGGATTGATTGGTAGATTCCGCCGCCGAGGAGGCGTTCCCCATCGTAAAAGGCGATGATCTGGCCTGGGGTCAGGGCGCGTTGCGGGTTTTCAAACAAGACCCGTGCTCTACCGTTTTCCGGGATGAACCGGATCTTCCGGGACGGATCCCGGTAGCGGGGTTTGGCCAAAATGGAACAAGTTTCCTCTAGTGGATGATTGATCCAGGAAAGGTTTCCGACCACCACTTCCCGGGTATGGAGGTAGGGCGCATCCGGGCTTTCAAACGCAACTACCAACTCGTTTTTGGCCAGGTCCTTGGCCACCACGACGTAAAATTTGTGGTCGGTATTCGAGGGGATGCCCAGTCCCTTGCGTTGCCCCAGGGTGAAACGGTGCAAGCCCTTGTGGCGTCCCAACTCCTTTCCTTCGACATTTACGATGGGACCCGGCCGGTCGGGGATATACTCCTGCAGGAACTCGCCCAATTTTATCTTGCCGATGAAACAAAGGCCCTGGCTGTCTTTCTTGTCCGCATTGACCAGCCCGGCTTTGCGGGCGATCTCCCTCAAATGGGGTTTTTCATAACCGCCCACGGGAAAGACCCCGGCGGAGGCCTGGTCCTGGTTGAGCAAGGCGAGAAAGTAGGACTGGTCCTTGTTTTTATCGTGACCCTCCCACAATTCGGTGGCGCCATCACGGTTAATTTTAGAAGTGACGTAATGCCCGGTCCCCACCGCTTCGAAACCGGCCTTGCGGGCGTATTCGAGAAAGGCTCCGAACTTGACCTCGCGGTTGCACATGACATCGGGATTGGGGGTGATGCCCGATCCATAACCCCTGATCATGTCGTCGACCACTCGTTCCCGGTAAGCTTCGATCAGATTGACGATGCGAAAGGGAATGCCCAATTGATCGGCCACCGCGCGCGCGTCATCGATGTCCCGTTGCCAAGGACACTCTCCAAATGGATCCGATTCGCGGAGCCAGATCTTCATGTAGCAGCCTTCCACCTGGTGACCCTGCTTATGCAACAGGTATGCGGCCACGCTGCTGTCCACTCCACCGGACATGGCAACCAGGATTTTTTTCATCGATTTGGAGAATGGGAAGAACTAACCACAGAGGGCACAGAGAACACAGAGGGTAAGAGATACTGAGAGGAATCTCGCAAAGATCGCAAAGAATCGCCAAGAGAAAAAGGAGGGCGGACTTTCCAGTCCGCCATTGCGTTTAATTAGCGGGTTGGAAAACCCGCCCTCCGTTAGGCGCCAACGGCGCCTCTTTTGAGTCTTTTGTGCCTTTTGTGGTTTCCTCCTCTCCCCCAATTCCTAATTGGCGCCCCCGGGCGCCTCTCTCTTCCCTCTTCCCTCTTTCCTCTTTCCTCTTTCCTCTGGAGCGAAGCGACTTCCCCTTTGCGCCTCTTTGCGTGCTTTGCGAGAGGTAAAAATCAGTGAAGAGTCGCGAGTTGCCAGGAATTCATCCTTTAGCCTTCAGCCTTTCTCATCGGGAGAGGGTGTCCTGGAGGTAATAGAGCACTATGCCGCGGCGTTGGCTTTCGGTGAAGACGGCCTTTCCCGCCTCCGGATGGATTCGATCCTCCAATTGGCGCATGTAGAGGCTGCGCGGTTTGGCCCGCTCCCCGTGGTGGCTGTAGTGGGCCGCCAGGCCTTGAAAAGGGGCGCCGATTCGTTTGCCTCGACAGCCGATGGCCCAATTCCAACCGTTCACGGGACTTTGCACGGATACCGAGTCGGCGGCATTGCAATTCCAGAAAAGGTGATTGATCCCGCTCCATCCCCATCCCATGCCCTCGTAGCCGCGGTTGCGGATCATTAGCCGCCACCCGTGAGTGTTGTCCCAAAGGGTTCCCATGGCCCAGTGCCGCCAAGGTCCGATAACGGATTGAGAACCTTCCGCGTAGCAATCGAGAAATACATTGGGCCCTGTGGTTTTACCCGGCACGAAAAACGGGTATTGAGCGCCGCGCGTGAAGCATCGCTGAAACAGTAGCTGCTGTCCCGCGGAAATAAATCCGTGTCGCCGCCCGTAGCCGTTCCGGGCCACCGGATCCAGGAAGGCGCAATCTTCCACGGTGATGCGCAGGGCTTCCCGGCCCAATTCCACGCAAGCGTTGGCGAAATGCAGGCTGGTCACCCCTTTGACCCAACAATCCTTCGCCCGCATTATCGTGACCCCATTTTGCGAAGGGGATTCGGGGGCTTCCCCATCCGAGGCTCCGGAAGAGGCCACCAGGCGCAGGTTCTCTATCCCGGAATTGGTGATCCGGTTGGGTAGTATTGGTTTGAACAAACGGGTGGATCCAAATTGGGCGAATATTGGATTCACCAGCGGCGATTCGAAATAGACCCTTCCGCCCGCGATCTCGATGATCTTCCTTTCGAAGTGAAAAACAAAGTCGGCCGGATTCCACTGTGGAACCGGTCTTTTATCGGGCCGGGCCGGAAAGTCATCCATGCCCAAAAGGCGGACCCACTCCCGGTTCATGCGTTGCTCCAGCACTACCGTTTCTCCCACGGCCAGTCCTCCCACGGGAGCGACTTGAACGTAGTTCCTGCCGGAAGGGGCGTAAAGGTCGACCACCTCCCAGGTCCGTTCGGAGGAATTGCGATAGAGGAATCCGGCGCCGCGTCCTTCGGCATTATACTCGTCTTGGGGAGCATCCTGGCCGGAAAGTAGAAAAAGGGACTGCTTACGGGTCTCCCCGGTCCATAATTCGCTTCCTCCGCTGTATTGGCCGCTTCCCCGAAGAACGACGCCGCTCGTTCTCAGAAACAACCGGCCGTCCACCCGGTATCGACCGGCTTGCAGGAGAACGGCGCCTCGAAAACCCCTGTGGTCCGGGGCCAGGTTGGAAACCCGATCGATAGCGGCTTGAATGCGTTCGGTGTCGTCTGCGTTTCCCGGCAAGGGATGGAGGGCAACTCTTACTGGAATCCGGGGAAGGGGAACTCCTCCCGCCCGGTAACCCGCAGTGGAATAATCCGGAATGTGGTTTCCAAACTGATCCTTTTTATAGGCGAGTGGTTTTTGGGGGTGGTAGATCACCCCCTGTTGGAACGGACCCCCGCATCCCGCACTGAGTATGAAGCAAAACAGCGAAAGGATGAGATAGGAGGTTGGGGAAAAGGAAGAAGGAGTGGGGGAGTGGTGGAGTGTTGGAGTGATGGAGTTGTGGAGTGGTGGAGTGGTGGGCTAGGAACCAGCATCAAAAAATTAACTCTCGCAAAGATCGCAAAGTAACGCAAAGAAGGGGGAGAAGATTGAGGAATTGTTTCCTTTTCGATCAAGATTATATTCTTTGTGCCTTTTGTGGTTAATCCCTCAGGAAATTTCGATCAAGATCATGATCACGATCACGATCAAGATAAACTCCTTCCCCTTCTCACCTCTCTTCCCCCTTTGGGCCTCTGTGCCTCTGTGCCTTTGTGCCTTTGTGCCTTTGTGCCTTTGGCGTCAGCCAATTCCTAATTCCTCCTCCTTTCTCTGTGCTCTCTGTGTCCTCTGTGGTTAATCCCTCTTGGCGTTTCTTTGCGATCTTTGCGAGAGGCAATTCCTGACTCTTAACTAGCACCGCAGGCGCCTTCCATCCATGACCTTATTGAACGCCGTCCTTCAGGCTCCCGTTCGAATCCAGGCCGAATTATCCTCTGATTGGGAAGGGACGGATCTTCCCGAGTTCCATTTGGAACCGGGCGGGCCCATTGCGGAGGTGGCCCGGGCCAGCATGGAAGCGTTCGCCCGCACCAGCGCCTATTATCTGGATGACGAGGGCTTGCATTTCTACTGTAGCGGGCAGGTTCTGGCCCAGAACCAGTTGGACGTAGATGAACCGGTCTACGTGGCGGGCCAATTCAACGGTTGGGGTCAGGCTATAGGGAAGGAAAAATGGCGGATGGTACGCGCTGAAGTCGAGGGTGGGGAAGGGCTTCGGTTGTCTTTGCCGTTGGAGGAAATCGATTTGCCCCAAGGAACGGGGTTCAAATTCGTTTCAAGGGAGAGACGCTGGTTTGCCCTGCCGAATGAGGCCACCAATACTTATTGTGATTCCAGCGGTAACGAAAACTACTATATCGATCCCCACCGCACGGGGCGCCACATTTTCGATTTAATAGCAGAGGAAGGGTTGGACCTGTCCCGGGACTATTTTTTAAAGCTGCACGGCCAGGACCAGGAAAATTCCATTCCCATAAGGCCGGGCAGTTTTTTTCTCGAGCTGGATCCGGGATTGAAGCCCGGAGTTTTCCCACGAGGCGGTAGCACCCTGTTTCGCCTATTTGCCCCCCGTGCCACAAGTGTCACCTTGGTGGTGTTGGATCATCCCCACTCCTGGCATAATGCCGGTTACCATTCTCTTCTTCGACTATCGGATGGTATGTGGGAAGCGGTTCTCGAGGAGAACCTGGTCGGAAAATATTACTGGTATCGCGTGGATGGACCCAGGCAGGGGCCGTTTTCCCATTTCGACCCCAATTTCAATATTCTCGATCCCTACGCTCTTGCCACGGTGGGCCGGTGGGGTCCGGCCATTGTGGTGGATCGGCGTCGTTACGGGAGACCCCGCACTTTCAAAGTTCCCAATCCGGAGGATCTGGTAATAGGTGAGGTTCACCTCAGGGACCTCCTGGCCAATGCTCCGGTCAGGTTGTCTCAACAGGAGCGCCTGGGTTACACCGGATTGACCTCCTGGCTCAAGTCTCCCCAATGTTACCTGAGGGGTTGGGGGGTGAATGCGGTAGAATTGCAGCCCATCCATGAAAACGATGCCCTCTCCAGAGATGAATACCATTGGGGGTACATGCCGGTAAACTATTTTGCTCCGGAGAGCGGATATGCCCGAGATCCGCTCCACGCCAGCCAAGTGGATGAGTTCAGGGATCTGGTGGATGCTTTTCATGAAGCGGGCTTGGCGGTGATATTAGACGTGGTTTACAATCATGTGGGAAATCCGGCTCACTTGGCCTACATCGATCAACTGTATTACTTTGAGCTGAAAGCCGATGGAACGCTGAGTAATTGGAGCGGCTGCGGGAACGACCTTCGTTGCCATGCTCCCATGGTCAAACGGTTGATTCTGGACAGCTTGTTGCACATGTTGGAGTTTTACGGAGTGGACGGATTCCGGCTCGATCTGGCCGAACTAATCGGGGTGGACACCCTCCGCGAAATCGAAACCCGGTTGAGGGAGGATTTCCCCGATGTGATTCTCATCGCCGAGCCCTGGAGTTTCCGCGCCCACCTCCGGTCGGGGCTCAAGACTACCGGTTATCATTGGTGGAATGACGGCTATAGGGAATTTCTGAAGTCCTACCTGACCGAGGAGGGCGATGCCGTCACGATGCAGCATTTTTTGAAGGGATCTCACACTTCCGGGGGCGCCCCATTCCAGTCGATCAACTACACCGGATCTCATGATGACAGGACTTGGCTCGATGACATAACTGAAAATGCCAACCATAACGCACAGGCTCCCACCCACTTGGACCGGCGCAGAACCCATTTGATGGTCAGCCTTTTGATGATGTCTCTGGGCACACCCATGCTGGCGCAGGGCCAGGATTTTCTCCGCACCAAACGGGGCCAAGCCAATACCTATCGGCGTGGGGAAATCAATGCATTGGACTATCAGCGTCAGCAGGATTTTTCCGGAACTCATGAATACTTTCGACATTGGATCGCCTTCAGGAAGTCGGAGATGGCCTCATGCCTGCGCCTCACCACCATGCCCGAGGAGGATTTTTTCCGGTTTTTCTCCCCTCAATCGGGCAATGGTTTGGCCTGTCTCTACAATGCCGTGGAAGGGCAGGGTCCCGTCCAATTATTTTTCGTGGTCAATCCGGCGGCTCAGCCGGTCCGGTTTGACTTGTCGGGCTTCGATTTCGAGCGCTCCTGGAGGCAGATTGCGGATTCCGAGCGCTTTGACCCGAATGGTTTGGATTCGGCTCTGGCCCAACTCCATGCTGAACTGGCAATGCCGGCCGCGAGTTGCGCCCTGTGGATCTCCCGGAGGAACACGAATTAGTAACCACAAAAAGCACAAAAGACTCAAAATAGAAGGGGAGAAGCGCCGGGAACGCAGGCGCCCAGTTGAAAGTGGAGAGAAGGAAGAAAGGCTGAAGGCTAAAGGCTGAATTCCTGGCAACTCACCACTGAATTTTGACTTTCCCCTTCTTTTTTTGAGTCTTTTGTGCCTTTTGTGGTTTCCTCTTCTTCTCTGCGCCCCTCTGCGATCTTTGCGAGAGGCTTTTCTTAATGACAGATTCGAATGGGGGCTGGAGATATACGCTTGCCATGGCAAGGGGGAGGCGTTCAAGTATCCGCTCGAAATTTTAATTGGCGCGGCTCCCGCCGGGGGCTGACCCGCAATCCCTTAAGCAAACCTAAAACGTAGCAAGATATGGCAGTAAAAATCGGAATTAATGGCTTTGGCCGAATAGGTCGACTGGTATTCAGAGCTTTGGTTGATCAGGGCCTCCTGGGCAAGGACTTCGAGGTCGTTGCCATCAACGACCTGGTGCCGGCCGAAAACCTGGCTTACCTTCTGAAATACGACTCGGTGCAGGGTCGTTTCAAAGGAACGGTGGAAACCGACGGAGACAACCTCGTGGTCGACGGTCATCCCATCGAGGTTCTTTCCGTGCGGGAAGGTCCTGCCGCTCTCCCTTGGAAAAAGTTGGGAGTGGACGTGGTCATCGAGTCCACCGGTTTGTTCGTGCAGGACGAAAAGGCCCGAGGTCACCTTCAAGCCGGAGCCAGGAAGGTCATCATTTCAGCCCCGGGAAAAGGAGCGGTGAAAACCGTGGTCATGGGTGTAAACGACGAAACCCTGACGGCGGATGACCACCTCATTTCCAATGCTTCCTGCACGACCAACTGTCTGGCTCCACTGACCAAGGTGGTTCTGGAAAATTTTGGCATCGTGGAGGGTCTGATGACCACCGTTCACAGCTACACCGCTACGCAAAGGACGGTGGATGGCCCATCGCCCAAAGATATGAAGGGCGGGCGCACCGCGGCCCTGAATATCATTCCTTCTTCAACCGGAGCGGCCAAAGCGGTTGGTTTGGTGATTCCGGAAGTGCAGGGAAAGCTCACCGGTATGGCCTTCCGTGTGCCCACACCCACCGTTTCCGTGGTAGATTTGACGGTGAAAACGGAGAATCCGACTTCCTACGAGGAAATTTGCGACACGGTCAAGGCGGCGGCGGAAGGTCCTTTGAAAGGCATACTGGAATACACGGAGGATCAGGTTGTTTCCTCCGATTTCATAAATTGTCCGGCTTCCTCCATTTTCGATGCCGGTTCCGGTATCGGGTTGTCCGATACCTTCTTCAAGCTGGTGTCCTGGTATGACAACGAATGGGGGTATTCCAATCGTTGCGTGGATCTTCTGAAAAAGGTGGCAGCCTTTCTCTGATATCCCGGCAATGCCATGGCTGGAACCAAGACCGTTCGCGACGTCGACCTGAAGGAAAAACGGGTCTTTGTTCGGGTCGATTTCAATGTTCCCTTGGATGAGAACGGCAAGGTTGGGGACAACACCCGCATCGTCGCGGCGCTCCCCACCCTGAAGTATCTGCTGGATGAACGATCCAGAGTGATTTTGGCCAGTCATCTGGGGCGTCCCAAAGGAAAAGCCAATCCCAAATACAGCCTGAGACCGGTGGCGGAGGAGCTGGCGGTCCAGTTGGGTCGGCCGGTGCAATTCGTGAGGGACTGCGTGGGACCCGAGGTCGAGGCTGCGGTGGCCGCCCTGCAACCGGGTTCAGTCCTTTTGCTGGAAAATGTCCGGTTTCATGCCGGTGAACAGGGAAATGACCCCGGGTTTGCCGAAAGGCTCGGATCCCTGGCCGAAGTCTACGTAAACGATGCCTTCGGCGCGGCCCATCGGGCCCATGCCTCCACCGCCGGGATTACACGCCATGTATCCAATTGCGTATGCGGATTTCTGATTGAGCGGGAGTTGGCGTTTCTGGGTGAGAAAACGGAGCATCCCGCCCGACCCTTTGTCGTTATTCTCGGTGGAGCCAAGGTATCCGACAAAATCATGGTTATCGACCGGTTGCTGGAGAAAGCCGACGCTATTTTGATTGGCGGAGCCATGGCCTTTACCTTTGACTTGGCCCAGGGCAAAGGGATTGGTGACAGTCTGGCCGAACCGGACAAGGTGGGCCTGGCCCGGTCTATTCTGAAGAAAGCCGAGGAGAAGGCAGTTCGCCTACTCTTGCCGGTGGATGCCGTCGTAACCGACCGCCTGGATTTTGCGGACCTGACGGTGGGAGAGTTGCGAGTGGTGCAGAGCGATATCGAGGACGGCTGGAAGGGGGTCGATATCGGGCCCGAATCGGTGGCAAATTACAACAGGGAGGTGGCCGGCGCCGGGACAGTTCTATGGAACGGCCCAATGGGTATTTTTGAAATAGAGGCCTGCTCCAAAGGCACCTTCGCAGTAGCCGATGCGGTGGCCGAGAACGCCAGAGCCGTTTCCATCGTCGGGGGAGGAGATTCGGCCAAGGCGATCAGGAAGAGCGGAAATGCGGAGAGGGTTTCTTTTATCAGCACCGGCGGAGGGGCCAGCCTGCAATTTCTGGAAGGAAGGGAATTGCCCGGAGTGGTCTCCCTCGATACCCATTCATCCTGAACTCCAAGATTTATGAAGAAGCGTCGCAGATACATCATAGCCGGGAATTGGAAGATGAACAAAACGGCCGCCGAGGCCGTCGAACTGTCCCGGGGCATCGTCGGGGAATGGGGGAATGAGGACGGGGTGGAAGTCGTTCTCTGCCCACCCTTTACCGCTCTGGAATCGGTGGCCGGAATCCTGAAAGATTCCTCGGTCCTTCTCGGAGCGCAGAATATGCACCCGGCCGGCGGTGGCGCATATACCGGCGAGGTGTCGGCGCAAATGCTGCGTTATTTCCACGTCTCTTATGTCATTTTGGGACACAGCGAACGGCGGGAATATTTTGCCGAGTCGGATGCGTTTATAAACGAGAAGGTTCTAGCCGCGTTGCGAAACGACTTGAAACCGATTCTTTGCGTTGGGGAGACCCTGGAGCAACGGGAGCACGGCGACACCTTGGGGGTGGTAGACGCGCAGGTTCGCGGCGGACTAAGGCAGGTGACGAGCGAGGAGGCCGAGAGTCTGGTCATAGCCTACGAACCAATATGGGCCATTGGGACCGGAAAAACCGCCACACCGCAGATGGCGCAGGAAGTGCACGCTTCAATTCGGGGTATTCTGGCCGATCTGTTCGGCTCCGAACCGGCCGAAAAAATCCGCATTCAATATGGAGGATCCATGAAACCGGGCAATGCCGGGGAATTGCTCCTGCAACCCGATATTGACGGAGGGCTTATTGGGGGAGCTTCCCTGGAAGTCGAGTCCTTCTCCGGAATTATCGACGCGGCAGGAAAGGCCTGACGTCTGGCCCCCATCTGGATCTGTCATTATAAAGAGCCTCTCGCAACTTGTCACGCCGTAATCCATGAAGGCGGAAGATCGCTAAGAAACGCCAAGAGAACCGGCTACGCCGGAACAGGAATTAACGGAGGGGGGACATTCCTTTCCCCCTCTTGAAAAACATGGCGGGGGACAGGAATGTCCCCCCTCCGTTCTCCCTTTGCGCCTCTTTGCGCGCTTGGCGAGAGGCAATTCAGAATGCATGACCGCGATGGGAGTACAAGAATTAAGAACTGACCCCTTTTTAGGCGTTCGACCCGATTCTGAGAAATTTCAGCAATTCTTCTCTCTTTTGCGTCTTTTGTGCTTTTTGTGGTTACTCCCTTTTCTCAATTCCTAATTCCTAATTGGCGCCTCCGGCGCCTATAGGGCTTTGTCGTAGCAGTAGAAGGCATTGGTGCATTTGTCGAAGAAGACGTCTCCGGTATAGCGATAGTTCCGGCTTTTCAGGAACCGTTGCATGGCTTGGTTGCTGCTATTGGTATCGGTTCTCAGGTAGTGGGTTCCGCTTTGCCGGGCCAGTTCGCAGGCATGGGCCTCGAGCGATGAGGCGATGCCATGGCGGCGGGCGCTTTTGGCCACGGCGAATCGGTGGATGACGCAGGCAGGACTATCCCTGTTCCATGCCACCGGTGCGTACTCGGGAGGTTGGATGCGGTCGACCACGATAAATCCGAGAACGGCCCGGTTCTCGGCGGCAACGAAGAGTGACTGGTTTTGGATATCCTGTTGAAACCGATGGGCCGTGGGGTACTCGCTGGTCCACTGAAAATTTCCGTAGGCAGCCATTTCATCCACCACCTGGCGGACAATGGACATGATGGAATCGATGTCCTCCGTTGTGCCGTTTCGAATGTCCATTGCCTTCAAACTGTCCATGCTTATGATATCGTAGAGGAATGAATTGGTTTTTGAGATATTTGAATTCCTAGAGGGCGCCCTCAATTTACCATAACATCCTGTTCACCTGTCCTGCGGCTGTGCCGTGCGTAGCATTGCAAACATGGTAGCCCCAGACGAAGCAGGATCCATGATTCAATTTCGATCATGATCATGATCACGATCACGATCACGATCAAGATTTAGCCTTTGGCGCTTTCGCCCCTATGTGTCCTCTGGGTTCTCTGTGGGGAATTATTTCAGGGACAGGACACTAGGAGCGACGGGTCAGTTTGCTCCAGATCCGGGCAACGGGATCGTAATACCGGTCCACCACGCGTTCTTTCAGGGGAATGATCGCATTGTCTGTGATGGTGATATGTTCGGGACAGACATTGGTGCAGCACTTGGTGATATTGCAATAACCGAGGCCATTGGCTTTTTTCAGGTCTTCCAGCCGGTCTTCCGTATCGAGGGGGTGCATTTCCAGGGCCGCGGTATAAACGAGCGCGCTCGGGCCTATAAATTCGTCTTCCAAATGGTGTTCGCGCAGGACGTGACAGACGTTCTGACAAAGGAAGCACTCGATGCATTTGCGAAATTCCTGAACCCGGTCGATGTCCTCCTGATAGAAAGTCCAGGATCCGTCCTCGTTGTCGGGCGGGCGCGGTTTGAACGGTTTTATCTTCTTCTTGACCCGGTAGTTCCAGGAGATGTCCGTGACCAGGTCCTTGATAATGGGAAATGTCTTTATCGGCTCGATGGTCACGCCCTCTTCGAGGGGCAGTTCGTCCAGCCTGGTCATGCACATGAGCTTGGGCATTCCGTTGACCTCAGCCGAGCAGGAACCGCACTTGCCCGCTTTGCAGTTCCAACGGCAGGCCAGATCGTTGGCGCTTTCGGCCTGAATCTGGTGTACCGCATCGAGGACCACCATGCCTCCGCTGGTTTCGGTGGTGTATTCCTCGAAGGCGCCGCCCTTTTCGTCGCCCCGCCAGATTTTGAAAGTCGTTTTCGCCATGATTCGCAATCCTCAGCCCATTTCGGTTATGATCTCCTGCAACTCAGCCGGCATTTCGGGGATGGGGATCCGTTCGATTTGCATGGTTCCATCGGGACCTCGGCGAACGGTAACGTTGTATTTCCCCCATTCTTCGCTTTTCTCGGGGTAATCCACCCGGAATTGCGCCCCCCGGCTTTCCTTTCGTTCCAAGGCCGAGAGTGCCACAGCTTCTGAAACGGTGAGGAGGTTTTGCAGGTCGAGCACTGTGTGCCAACCTGGATTGTACTCCCGGTTTCCGACTGCTCCGACCTTCTTGGCCTTTTCCTTCAGCTCTCCAATCTTCACCAGAGCCCGTTCCATATCTTCCCCATTGCGCACGATGCCAACGAGGTCCTGCATGGCTTCCTGGAGTTCGTATTGAATTTGGTAGGCATTGCCGGCGTTCGGAACCGGGCGATCGAAGGGCGCCAAAGCTTCGCGTTTTGCCGCATCGATTTCTTCATTATCCAAGCTCGTATCTCCCTTTTCCCTGGCGAACTTGGCAGCGTATAGGCCGGCACGCTGCCCCAACACCAACAGATCGGAAAGGGAATTTCCCCCCAGGCGATTGGCCCCGTTGATTCCCGCTCCGCATTCCCCGCAGGCAAATAATCCGGGAACGGTGGACATTTGAGTGTCGGCTTCCACCAGCACCCCGCCCATGACGTAGTGGGTGGTAGGACCGACTTCCATCGGTTCCTTGGTGATATCCATACCGGCCAATTGCTTGAATTGGTGGTACATGCTGGGCAGCTTCTTCTTGATGTGTTCCTCGGCGTTCCCGAGCTTCTCCTTGATCCAGGCGATATCCAGAAAGACGCCGCCATGGGGACTGCCGCGGCCTTCCTTGATCTCCTGGACGATGCAGCGAGCGACGTGATCGCGGGTCAGCAACTCGGGAGGTCGATGGGCATCTTTGTCGCCCAACACGTAACGCCAGCCTTCCTCCGCGTCAGCCGCGGTCTGCGCTTTGTAATTGTCCGGGATATTCTGGAAGAGGAAGCGTTCGCCATTCTTGTTGAGCAGGATACCGCCCTCGCCACGAACTCCTTCGGTCACGAGAATCCCCCGCACACTGGGAGGCCAGACCATTCCGGTGGGGTGGAACTGGATAAATTCCATATCGACCAGGTCGGCCCCGGCGTTGTAGGCCAGTGCGTGGCCGTCCCCGGTGTATTCCCAACTGTTGCTGGTGATCCGGTAAGCTCGCCCAATGCCTCCGGTTGCGAGGACGATGGCTTTGGCGTGGAATACGCGAAATCGTCCCCGTTCGCGGTCGTATGCCACGGCCCCACTGATCCGGTCTCCATCCTTGAGCAGGTGGATAACGGTTACTTCCATGTGCACGTCGATGCCCTGGTGAATGCCGTGGTCCTGCAAGGTGCGGATCATTTCCAGGCCCGTGCGGTCTCCCACGTGGGCCAGGCGCGGGTATTTGTGGCCGCCAAAATTGCGTTGCAGAATACGTCCGTCCTTGGTCCGGTCGAAAACCGCGCCCCAGGCCTCCAGTTCACGGACCCGGTCCGGCGCTTCCTTTGAGTGAATTTCGGCCATGCGCCAATTGTTGATGTAATGACCGCCCCGCATGGTGTCGGAAAAGTGCACCTTCCAGTTGTCCCGCTCATCCACATTGGCCAAGGCCGCGGCGATCCCCCCTTCCGCCATGACGGTGTGGGCTTTGCCCAACATCGATTTGCAGACCAAGCCCACCGTCAGTCCGGTGGCGGATGCCTCGATGGCGGCGCGCAGACCGGCTCCGCCGGCGCCGATGATGAGCACGTCGTGCTCGAAAATTTCGTGGGCTTCCATGCTTGCCTATAGAATGCGAAAATCAGTCCAGACGCCCATCGAACAAAGGCGGACGTAAAGATCGGTAAATCCGACCCAGAAGAGGCTCAACCAGGCCCACATCTGGTGTTTCTTGTTGAGACAGGTCACACCCTTCCAGGCGCATTGCCGGGAGGGCGATTGGGAAAAGCGGTTTAACCCGCCTCCAACCAGGTGGCGCAGGGAATGGCACCCGAAGGTGTAGCCGCCCAGAAGGATGACGTTGACGGTCAACACCAACGATCCCACGCCAATGCCTATTCCCCCATCGAAAACGTATCCCTTTATGGCGTCCCAACTGAGGAAGATCATGAATCCCAGAGCCAGATAGAGCGTGTAACGGTGAATGTTTTGCAGGATAAGGGGAAAGGAGTTCTCCCCGCGGTAATTTTTGCGCGGCTCGCTTACGGCGCAGGATGGAGGGTCGGCCCAGAAAGCCTTGTAGTAGGCCCCCCGGTAATAATAACAGGTCAGACGGAAGGAGGCGGGGGCCCAGAGAATCAGAAGCGCCGGGGAGTAGGGAAGCCAGTTGGGCCAGAAATCGGGCCGGAGACCGAACCAGGCATGCTCCGATGTGCCGAAGAGCTCCGGAGAGTAAAAGGGGGAAAGATACGGCCCGAAAGTGTAATGAGCCCCCTGAAATGCGGCCCAGGTCGAGTAGACGATGAAGGTCGACAACCCCATGAACACGAGCGCCGGGGTCTTCCACCATATGTCCCGGCGCATCGTTTTGGGATAACGTGAATGGGACATGGAAATCGGATGCGAGGGCATGGCAAGCTCGGGCGATCCTATTAGAGGATAGATGCCGGTCAAGCGCGTCCTGACCGGTCCGGTTTTTTATTTTTCCGGGTTATTCATTGAATAAAGGAAACTTATAGTGCCCAAGGGCACGAAGGGGGAAGAGGAAGTCGCTTCGCTCCAGAGGAAAGAGTGAAGAGTGGAGAGTGGAGAGTGGAGAGAGGTACATCGTGATCGAATTTGAAGCATCGATGCACAGGATGAACAGGATTTGGGATTACCTCTCGCAAAGATCGCCAAGAGACGCAAAGAGGCGCCGTTGGCGCCATAATCTGGCATTTACGCCAAAGGCGTTAAACTCCAAAGCCCAGCGTCGCGTAGCGCACGCTGGGTTACCGGTCACCCATAAAAATGAACCCCAACGGGGTTCCACAAATACTCTTCACTCTCCACCGGGCGCCAGCCCCCTCTGTGTTCTCTGTGATCTTTGTGGTTAATTCTCCCCCAGGATTTTTCGATCACGATCACGATCACGATCACGATCACGATTCTGAGAAATTTCAGCAACTCTTCTCTCTTTTGAGTCTTTTGTGCCTTTTGTGGTTACCCCCTTTTCAGCCCGCTTCGGGAAGGATGAGGGGGAGGAGGAATTGACAGATCGTTACCACCCATAGTCCCGTCAACAGGTTCAACCAGAAACCGAATTTGGCCATTTGCGGCACCGTGACTTTTCCGCTGGAGAAGACGATGGCATTGGGAGGGGTGGCTACCGGCATCATGAAGGCCATGGAGGCAGCGATTGTGGCGGGGATCATAACGATGTATGGGTGAAGGCCCAGGTTGGGAGCCAGCGCTGCAAGTACGGGCAAAAACATGGAGACAGTGGCAACATTACTGGTCATTTCGGTCAGAAAGGAAATTCCCAGGCATATGGCCAGGATCATCAGGAAAGGCGGAAATCCGGCCAGACCGGTTATACTCCCGGCCAGAAATTCGGACAGTCCGCTGGCGATAAAGCCTCCCGCCAAGGCAAAGCCACCCGAGATGAGGAGGAGTATGTTCCAGGGGATGTTGAAAAAGGCTTTTCCTTCCAGTAAGCGTTTTGATCCTTCCCTGGCCGGAATGACAAAGAGAAGCGTTGCCATGAAAACGGCCACCACGCCATCATCCAGACGTTCCAGCGGTTCCCAGATTGTCGACCAGCCGGGCAGGGAGAATGAACCGATTACGAGGGTCTTCCGAAAGATCCACAGCAGGCAGGTCACTAGAAAGATGGAAGCGATACGTTTCTCCGCCGCGCTCATGGGCGGGAGTTCCATTACTTTTTGTTTAAAGTAGTCCGGATCCAGTTTTACCCGGCGGATTTGCCTTAAAAAAACCTGGGTCAGCACGGTCCATATGAGGAGGATCAAGCCGAGAGTGATTGGAAACCCCAATAGAATCCAGTTCCCGAAGGTAATTTCCGGCATCTCGGGAAAGAGTTCTCTATGCAATGAGATGAAAACCAGATTGGTAGGTGTGCCGACCAGGGTGGCAACCCCGCCGGATGAACAGCCGTAGGCGATTGACAGCATCAAGGCCAGCACCAGGGCGTTCCTTCCCTTACCCAGGTTTGTCCCGTCGATTTGGCTGATAACGGCCAATCCAATGGAGACCATCATCATGGCGGTGGCGGTATTGGAAATCCACATGGAGAGGAAAGCCGAGGCCATCATGAATCCCAGCACCAGACCTTGGGGCCTGCTGCCCAGCCAGGAAATGATGTGCAGGGCAATGCGTTTGTGCAGGTTCCACTTTTGCATGGCAACGGCGATGAGGAATCCGCCGATAAACAACATCATCATGGGATTCATATAACTCTGAGCCGTTTCCGCGGTGGTGCGGATGCCGAAGAGCGGGTAGCAAATGACCGGCATCAGGGCGGTGGATGCCAGGGGCAGGGCCTGGGTGAGCCACCATATGCCCATCAGAATTGCCGTGGCGGCCATTCCGGCAATTACACGGGATCCGGATAGGGAGAAAAGGACGTAGTAGCCGATGGCCGACCCCGCCAACCCCAACAGGATAGAAAAATTTTTCAGGCGAAAGGTGTCTATGGGCATAACGCCCAGTGTAAAGAGGAAAGAGGGAAGAGGGAAGAGGGAAGAGGGAAGAGGGAAGAGGGGCAAGTCGTGATCATGATCGTGATCGAATTCGGCCGGGTTGGAAAACCTGCCCTTCCTTTTTGAGTCTTTTGTGGTTAATCCCTCTTGGCGTTTCTTGGCGATCTTTGCGAGAGGTAATTCCTCAAGGGTTTTCGATCACGATCACGATTTTGAGAAATCTCAGCAGCTCTTATAATTCCTCATTCCTAATTCCTCATTCCTAATTGGCGCGCCAGCGCCCCCCCTCTTCCCCCTTTCCTCTTTTCCCCTTTCCTTTGACTTTCAAAATTCGATCCTTGTAAATCCCAATCCTCTACAAAATTGGCACGGGAGGGATGAGAAACCGATGAAAGCGCTCGAATTGGTGGAGTACGGAAGATTTGAACTCAAGGAATACCCCGTCCCTGAGATTAAATCCGATGAGGTGCTGGTCGGTGTGGCGGCGTGTGGGATTTGCGGGAGCGACGTCCATGGCATGGATGGGTCCACCGGAAGGCGCATACCTCCCCTCATTATGGGACACGAAGCGGCGGGCACCATTGCAGGGGTGGGAGACGGGGTCGATCCGTCGCAATGGCGCGTGGGTGATCGGGTGA
This sequence comes from Opitutales bacterium, assembly GCA_964291575.2. Classification (GTDB taxonomy): domain Bacteria; phylum Verrucomicrobiota; class Verrucomicrobiia; order Opitutales; family UBA2995; genus JAABVD01. Next base: position 1,730,400 of record OZ219851.1, read on the forward strand.
CATTCGATTCCACGCTCTATTGTGGTGAATGTTGGTACTGTAGGCGAGGAGATGTAAACCTGTGCGAAAACCGGATGGTGTTGGGTGTATCGTGCGGGGATTATCGGCGCCATGGCGCTTTCGCCGAATATGTGGCCGTGCCCCAACGCATTCTCTACGCCCTGCCGGAGCAGATCACCTTCGAGCAGGCCGCCATGGTTGAGGCGGTTTCAGTGGCGGTGCACGCAGTGGGCCGTTCTCCCGTTTCATTGGGTGATAGCGTGGTGGTGGTTGGAGCCGGTATGATCGGACTGCTCTGCCTGCAGGCGGTTCGGGCGGCGGGTTGCGGCCAGACCTTTGTCGTGGACCTGGACGAATCCCGCTTGGAATTGGCCAGGGAACTGGGGGCGGATGTTTGCCTCAACCCATCCGCGGTGGATGTAGCGGACATCGTGCGTTCGAAAACTTCCGGTCGCGGAGCGGACCTGTCGTTGGAAGCGGTAGGAGCCTCCCCCACTGTCAACCTGGCCGTAACCTGTTTGCGCAAGGGCGGCAGTTGTACCCTGGTCGGCAACATCGCTCCAACAGTGGAGATGCCGCTGCAGGAGGTGGTGACCCGACAGTTGTCCTTGATCGGCACCTGTGCTTCGGCCGGAGAGTATCCGGCCTGTCTGGATCTTATCGCCCGCGGCGTCATTCGGGTCGACCCTCTGATCAGTAAGGCCCGGCCGTTGTCCGAAGGCGCGGAATGGTTCGCCAGGCTCCACAGAGGCGAACCCGGTCTTACCAAAGTCATTCTCAAACCTTAACTGGCAAAAAAGGGGTCAAACGCAAAATGTTGAAATCCAATTGGTTTGCTTCAGTCATTCAGGTGAAACTAAAAAGCGATTTTAACATTTTGCGTTTGACCCCTTTTTTGATTCTCACAAACGCAAAATGTTAACATCTAATTGGTTCGCTTCGGTCATTCAGGTGAAACTAGAAGGCGATGTTAACATTTTGCGTTTGACCCCTTTTTTTCTGCCCAACTTCAAAATTCCATGTTGAAATCCGGTTTAATTGGCACGGGCAATGTCGCCCACCTGCACGCCTTGGCGCTGCAGCGCAATCCCAACAGTGAATTCACCGCCGTACTCGGACGGACGCCGGCAAAGGTAAATGCCTTTGCCGATCGCTACGGAGTAGAAGCCTACACCGACCTGGGAAAATTCTTAAGCGAATCGGGTGTGCGGGTTTGCGCCATTTGTACGCCCCATCCAGCTCATATCGACTCCGCTGTGGCGGCGGCGGAAGCAGGTGTGCACCTTTTGATAGAGAAACCGCTGGCTTCTTCGCTGGAACATTGTGACGCCATGATGGAAGCCGCGGTGCGGGGTAAGTCCAGGTTGGGTGTGGTTTCCCAGAGGCGATTTTTCGAGCCGGTCCGCCGGGTCAAGGAGGCCATCGAATCCGGCAAGATCGGGGATCCCATCCTGGGGATGGTCACCATGCTGGGTTGGCGCGACCAGGATTACTACGACTCCGATGCGTGGCGTGGGACCTGGGACGGAGAGGGCGGAGGTGTCTTGGTTAACCAGGCCGTGCACCAGCTCGACCTCTTGCTCTGGTTTATGGGCGAGGTCGATGAGGTTTGCGGCGTGTGGGATAACCTGAACCATCCCGGCATTGAAGTGGAGGATACCGCTATTGCATCCATCAGGTTCAAGAGCGGCGCTCTGGGGCATGTCCTGGTGAGCAACTCCTTCAATCCCGCTCTCTTCGGCAAAGTAAGTGTTCTGGGATCGACCGGGGCAATGGTCGGAGTCCAGACCGATGGCGGGCAAATGTTCATTCCGGGAATGGCGGCCATCGAGGAACCGCCCCTGAACGATTACTGGACTGTGCCGGGGGAGGAACGCCTGTTGGAAAAGTGGCGCGAGGAGGACAAGACGCGATTCGGCCGGATAAATCCCATGGAGCATTATCATCAACTCCAGATCGACGATTTTTTCGAGGCGGTGCTGGAAGACCGTGAACCCTGCGTGACGGGCCGGGCGGGCCGCGATGCGGTCGAACTCTTTACCGCGATTTATCGCAGCGGGCGGGATGGAAGATCGGTGAAATTTCCCTTGCACTCGGCACCCGACCGGGGTGATTTCGACGGTAGACGCTGAGGCGCCAGGGGCTGGCGCCCAGGGAAGAGTGAAGAGTGAAGAGTGAAGAGTGGAGAGTGGAGAGTGGAGAGTGGAGAGTGAAGAGTGGGCGGCAAAAAAGGGGTCAAACGCAAAATGTTAACATCTAATTGGTTTGCTTCAGTCATTCAGGTGAAACTAAAAGGCGATTTTAACATTTTGCGTTTGACCCCTTTTTTATTTCTCAGGGCGGCAAAATGAAGGGTGGGGAATCGCAGTCCGGGGAGATTGCCTCCGAAGGGGAGGAAGGACTTGCCGTAATCGGGATTTACGCGACGTCCCGCAGAGCCCACGAAGCGGGACTGGCCGTCCTGGCCGCCGGGCACCCTTACCGGGTCGATCGCAATCGGGGTAAATATGTTCTGGTCGTTGCCGTGGAACACCTCGACATGCTGCGGCGGGAAGTGGAAATCGCCGAGATCAGGAACCGTTTCTGGCCGCCGCCCTCATTGGATCTCCCCAGCAAGAGCATCAGCAAGGTTCCCACGGCCATAGCGGTCTTGTTGCTTTGTTTAACCTTTTTTCTGCAACAGGAGTTCCGAGCCCTTACCGACCTCGGGATGAACGGCAGTGAGGAGGTTGCGGCGGGGCAATGGTGGCGCCTTGTCACCGCGATCAGTTTGCACGCCGACATCGGCCATTTGGCCGGCAACCTTCTTGGATTTGTGGTGTTCGCCCATCTCTGTTGCCGCTATATGGGGAACGGATTGGCCTGGTTGATGATCCTGTTCTCGGCCGCCCTCGCCAACCTGACCAATGTCTATATGCACTGGGGAGAGGCTTACCATTCCCTGGGCGCATCCACGGCCGTCTTTGCCGCTTTGGGATTGCTTACGGGTTTTCCCATCGGGAGTTATTTCAGATCTCGCGAACCCATTTTGAGTCGGGACTGGTTGATACCGTTTGTGGGCGGTTGCTTCCTTTTTGCCTGGATGGGAGGGGGTGAATACCCGACCGACGTGGGGGGACACCTCTGGTCCTTTTTCTATGGGTTGGTATCCGCCGTGCTCATCGCCGCGACAGCGGTTTACACCAAACTGAGTCACCGGCACCAAAGCGCCTGCCTTCTTGCAGTCGGACTGGTTGTATCGGTTTGCTGGGTATTTGCTCTGTTGCGGCTGTAGGAAGGGGTCAAACGCAAAATGTTAACATCTAATTGGTTTGCTTCAGTCATTCAGGTGAAACTAAAAGGCGATTTTAACATTTTGCGTTTGACCCCTTTTTCCGGCCCATACGGAAGAAAAAGGGTCAGGTCTTAAAAACTGTATTCCGTTGCACTCCATACACTTTTAAAAGACAACCGACCCTGTAAGGTATAACTTTTTACGTCTTGACCCCTTCCTTTTCCGAGATGATCGAAAATTCCAAACCCCGCTTAACTAAGCGCCATTCGCGTTTGACCCCTTTTTAGTTTTTATCAGCTTAGCAATGGGCATGGATCTACATCTGAAAGGCAAGTGCAGCTACGTCACCGGAGGCGGGTCCGGTATCGGGCGGGCCATTGCGGAGAGATTCAGCGCTGAAGGGGCCAGGGTTTTCGTGTTGGACCGGGATGAGAAGCAGGGCCGGGAGACGGTGGAGAAAATATTGGCCGGTGGAGGTTCGGCTCGCTTCAAGCGCGCGGATATCGCCGATCTGGATAGCGTTCGCGGCGCCATTGAACCCGACGGGCCAGTGGATGTCCTGGTGAACAACGCCGGGGTATCTTCCATTGGCACCATCGAAGAGACGACGCCCGAGGAACTGGATCGGGTTTACAATATCAATGTCAAGGGCCTGTACCATTGCAGCTACGTCGCTTTGCCCATTATGAAAAAACAGGGGGGAGGGGTCATCCTGAATATGGCCTCCCTGGTCAGCAAAATCGGTATCGAAGACCGGTTCGCCTACTCCATGAGCAAGGGCGCCGTCTTGACCATGACCCTATCGATCGCCCGGGATTACATTGCCCATGGGATCAGATGCAATTGTATTTGTCCGGCCAGGGTCCACACCCCGTTTGTCGACGCCTACCTGGAAAAAAATTACCCTGGCCGGGAGAAGGAAATGTTCAAGAAACTATCCCAGGCTCAACCGATGGGCCGGATGGCATCGCCCGCTGAAGTGGCCGATTTGGCTGCGTTTTTATGCAGCGACCGCGCTGGCTTTATCACCGCAACCGCATTCGATCTCGACGGAGGGGCGACCTTGCTGAGGTAGGCGCGCGGAAAGGGGAGAGAAGATTAACCACAGAGGACACAGAGAGAGGAGGGATTAACCACAAAAGGCACAAAAGACACAAATGAGAAGACCGCGGATTAAGGGGGAAGGAAGAAGGAAGAAGGCGAGGGCTCTCGCTGCGGACGCAGAGTGGGCAAAGGTTAAGAGATCCTGAGAAGGTCCGCCTTTGCCAAAGGTTGTGGCGTGACAGAAAGGCACGAAAACTTACCATTCTTTTTCCTAAATCTCTGTGTCCTCTGTGTCCTCTGTGGTTAGTTCTCGCTGAAGGGGGGAGGCTGAAACCTGACGATCCGCTGCAGGCGGGACCAACAGGGATTGCCGTCGGAATCCCTGGCTGGTTGGTAATCGAGCGAGGCCAGGAACCGGACAGCGTCCAAATAGAGGCCGGTATTATCGGGTTCGACCAGGGTAGGGTTGTGCATGATGCCGTTGGGAGACACCAGAAAGCGCACCTTCACTTCCAGGGTCAGGCCTGATCCTTCGAGTGATTGCGGGTAAGGAGGACGCTTCCAGTCGGACGGTTCGGCTCTTTGGGTGAGCTGGTCGCCCGGGACGGGGATCTCCGGGTTTTCCATCCAGACTTCGTATCCGGCAAGCGGGTTTACATTGGCTTGAAAAATCCTGTAACGGGTCGGTGCGATAAATTGAAAGGGAATGCGGGTCTTTATGCGAACGGGTTCTCCGCTTTTGTAGGCGGGTTCAAATTTCCACTGGTAGGCGGCGATAATGGAGTTTTGTTCGAAGGCTTCATGAGTTGCACTTTCGGTTTCGACGAAGCCTACCGAGCCCTCCTCATCGATGACGACAATGAGGACGGCTTCCCCCGGGATAGGATCGTACATGAGCTGCTCGGGGTAACGAGGTTTCACCTGTTGAACGGCCACGGGCGGCTGAAAGGGGGCCAATCCCATTAGCGGCGTCCAAATCACGGAAAGCAGGATAAGGTATCGAAGCATTTCAGGTGTAGGCCAGGTTTGGAAACGGATAACAGGTTCGCGGCAGCCATTTTATCTCGAAGGAGGGAATCCGATTGGATCGTTCTGCCGAATTGAGAACAAAAAATTTTGGCAGTCCATGCGAGAAAAAAGTAGAAATGCCACCTGGGAGCCTACACCATGGAGCGAAATTACCCCGGTGGGGTGTACCAACAAGGACAAGACATGTCAGATTTTTTGAAGCGTATATTCAGTCTCGATGGAAAAGTTGCCGTGGTTATAGGAGGCACGGGCGAGCTTTGCGGCGCCATGGCGGAGGGCATGGCCCAAGCGGGCGCCGAAGTGGTTCTGGTCGGCCGCAGCCGGGAGAAGGCAAACGCCCGCCTGCAGTGCATCGAGGATGCTGGCGGAAAGGGCTATTTTATTGCCGTCGATTTATCCCGCAAAGCGGGAATCGAGGCCGTGCTGGAAGAAGTGATCGAGCGGTCCGGGAAAGTGGACATCCTGGTCAATGGCGCCGGGGCCAATTCCCCGACTCCTTTTTTCGAAATAGAAGAGGAGGAATATGACCGGATATTTGCGGTCAATATGAAGGCGGTCTTCCTGACTTGTCAGGTATTCGGCGAATACCTGGTCAACCGCGGCCGGGGAGGCAGCATCATCAACGTGGGTTCCATGTCGGGGGTGATCCCGCTTTCCAGGGTGTTCACCTATTCCGCCACCAAGGCCTCCGTCCATAATTTGTCCAAAAACCTGGCCCGGGAATGGGCTACGAGCAAGGTGCGGGTCAATACGCTGGTGCCCGGTTTTTTCCCGGCGGAACAGAACCGCAAGGTGCTGACGGAGGATCGGGTGAAGTCGATTATGGGTCATACGCCCATGAAGCGCTTCGGAGAAGCTGTCGAACTCATCGGGGCAACTTTGTTACTGGCCTCCGATAACGCGGGTTCATTCATCACGGGAACTGAAATTATAGTGGACGGCGGTTATGCCGCCATGACCATCTGACCCCTTTCCAAATGGCATTTATCGACGATGATTTTCTCCTGCAGAGCAATTCGGCCCGCAGGCTTTTCAACGAGTACGCCAGGGACGAGCCCATTTGCGACTACCATTGCCACCTTCCCCCGGAGGACGTGGCCTCGAACCGGCAATTTCAAAACCTGTCCGAAATCTGGTTGGAAGGGGATCACTACAAGTGGCGGGCCATGCGCAGCAACGGGATTGGGGAGGCCTATTGTACCGGGGAGGCGGATCCTTACGAAAAGCACCTGGCTTGGTGCCGCACCGTTCCCAATACCTTGCGCAACCCGCTCTATCACTGGAGCCACCTGGAACTGCAACGGTATTTCGGGATTGACCTCCTGATTAATGAGGACACCGCCCCCGAAATCTGGCAGGAGGCCAACGCCAAGCTGAGATCTGAGGAGTTGAGGGCTCATGGCATATTACGCCATTTCAAAGTGAAGGTGGTCGGAACAACAGACGATCCTACCGACTCCCTCGAACACCACCGGGCCATTGCCCACAGCGATTTGGAAACACGGGTAGTTCCGACCTTTCGTCCGGACAAGGGGCTGAATGTGGATGATCCGGAGGGCTTTAACTTATGGGTAGACGCCTTGGGGGATGCTGCGGGGATCCCCATCGATGGTCTGGACGATTTTTTAAATGCCTTAAAATCCCGCCACGACTTTTTCCACCAAATGGGTGGACGTCTATCCGACCATGGTCTGGAACGGTGTTATTTTGCCGAAACCTCGAGGGAGGCGGTTGCGGCGGTATTCAGGCGGGCCCGCAATGGACAGGCTGCCTCGGCGGAGGAGAAGGAACAATATGCATTTTATGTCATGCGGGAAGTGGGTCGCTGGAATGCGGAGAGGGATTGGGCCATGCAGTTTCACATCGGCGCCATGCGCAACAACAATACCCGCAAGCTCCAGGAAGTTGGTCCGGACACCGGATTCGATTCCATGGGCGATTATTCCCAGAATTATGCCATGAGTCGCTTCCTGGACAGCATGGATCAGACCGGGCAGTTGCCCAGGGTCGTGATCTACAATAACAACAATGCCGATTACTATTCCATGGCCTCCATGCTGGGCAATTTCATGGACGGTTCCGTGGCTGGTAAAATACAACTGGGCTCGGGCTGGTGGCACCTCGATCAGAAGGAAGGCATGATCGACCAGATGAACGCCCTTTCCAATATGGGTCTGATCGCCCACTTCGTGGGCATGCTGACGGACTCGCGGTCATTTCTGTCCTATCCGCGCCACGAATACTTTCGCAGGATACTCTGCAATCTCTTTGGCGGGGACATGGAAAAGGGGGAAATTCCCGACGACCTCTCACTGGTCGGACCCATGGTGCGCAATATCTGCTATAGGAACGCGGTTCGTTTTTTTGGATTTGCCAAATGAAATTGCTCCTCATGAAAAAAACCCTGTTCCTCGTTGGTTCAATTTTTTGTTGGCTGACCGGCAGCCATGCCCGGCAACCCAATTTGGTGATTTTCTTGACCGACGACCAGGGTTGGGGGGATTTGAGCATTTCCGGCAATACAAACCTCGAAACCCCCAATATCGACTCATTGGCCCGGGGAGGGACGACGCTTCAGAATTTCTATGTGTGCGCGGTCTGCGCCCCGACCCGTGCCGAGTTCCTGACCGGTCGTTACTATCCCCGGACCGGGGTGAGCGGCGTTAGTCGAGGGCAGGAAAGATTGAACCCGGATGAAACCACCATTACCGATGTGTTCAAGGCCAATGGCTATGCCACCGGGGCCTTCGGAAAGTGGCACAATGGCACGCAGCCGCCATACCATCCGAACTACCGCGGCATTGATGAATTCTACGGCTTCACCTCCGGGCATTGGGGCCACTACTTCAGTCCACCCTTGGATCACAACGGCAAGAAGGTCCGAGGCAATGGCTACGTAGTGGATGATTTTACGGTTCGTGCCATCGAATTTATCGAGAAAAATAAGGAGAAACCGTTCTTTTGCTACCTCCCTTACAATACACCTCATTCGCCCATGATGATCTCGGATGAATACTACGGGAAGTTTGCCGGAAAAGATCCGGGGATGCGCTACCGGGATCCGAAACAGGAGGACGTGATGATGACCCGAGCCGCGCTGGCCATGTGCGAGAACATCGATTGGAACGTTGGACGCGTCTTGGACACCTTGGAGGAACTGGGTCTGGAGGATGACACAATCGTGATATACTTTTCTGATAACGGGCCTAATTCCTATCGCTGGAACGGTGGGATGAAAGGTCGAAAGGGAACCCTTGATGAAGGGGGATTGCGCTCTCCATTCTTTATTCGATGGCCCGGCCGCATCCCTGCTGGAAGAAGCGTTGTGGAAGTGACTGGAGCAATCGATCTTCTACCGACCCTTGCAGGCTTGGCCGGCATCCCATTCCAACCTGCCAGGCAACTGGACGGCCGGAACATTCAAGCCCTCCTGAGGGATGAGGATGTGGTTTGGAAACCGCGCAGCTTGTTCTCGATCAGGAGAAATCAGGTCAGTGTCCGGACTGAGCGATTCCGCTTGGATGCAACTGGAAAGTTATTCGATATGGAAGCGGATCGAGGGCAGCGCAAGGATGTAGCAAAGGAGCACCCGAAACTCGCAGCCGATTTGCGTCTTCAGGCGGAACAACACAATCGAGCCATGCAAAAGGAGTTTCAGCGGTACGAAGACAGGCCGTTCCCGGTCGGCTATGGGTCTTCCACCACTTTACCGGCTCGTGATGGGATTGAACATGGTTCTATTCAACGAAGCGCCAAACCCCCCAACAACTCCTTCTTCACGAATTGGACGCAGGTGGATGATGCAATCACCTGGGACGTTGATGTCGTCGGGACGGGCGAGTATGAAGTGACCGTCTTCCATACCTGTGCTGAAGGAAACCAGGGAGCCGGAATCGAGCTGTCCGCAGGTAGCGGAGGTCGAACGGAGGCAAGGGTAACCGAGGTGTTCGATCCGCCTCTCTATGACAAATCATTGGAGCGGATGGCTGAATCCCACTATTATGTGAAGGATTTCAAGCCGCTTTCCCTCGGAATGTTAAGCCTGAGCAAGGGAAGAACCATCCTGCGGCTCGCCGCTACCGAGATACCGGGAAATGAGGCAATTGACGTGCATTCCCTCGAGCTTTCCCGGGCAATTGACTGACTGAAAAACTGCAGTGACCCAATTTCAGTTAATCTAACCCTTCTAGTGAGGAAATCATTATGCAAATCAGTTGGGAAACCCTTGTTGTTGCCGTTTTTCTGGCGGTTTTTACCCCTCAGCTAAGCGCTGAGGAAATGAATTATGCCATAAAGGAGGACGTTCCGTATCGTCCCGGTCTAAATGATGAGTACGCCAAGGAGCGTTGCGTGCTCGATATTTATTACCCTGAGAATGTTAAAGGTTATGCGACCATCGTCTTTTTCATGGTGGGGGTTTGAGGGGTGGAAATAAGAAAATACCCGAAGAACTAAAAGGGAAGGGCCACGGTATTGTGGCTCCCAACTACCGCATGCATCCCAAGGTGCAGGCTCCGGTTTACATCGAGGATGCCGCCGCCGCTGTGGCCTGGGCATTTAAAAACATCGAAAGCTTTGGCGGCGATGCTTCCAAGATCTTCGTTTCCGGTTCCTCCGCCGGTGGATACCTCACCAGCATGGTGGGGTTGGACAAAAGCTTGCTGGCGGTCCATGGCATCGATGCTGATGACATCGCCGGTCTCATTCCCTTAACGGGTCATGCCATTACGCATTTTACGGTGAGAGACGAACGGGGTATCCCGAGATCCCAACCGATTATCGACGAACTCGCGCCGCTCTACCACGTGAGAGCCGATGCGCCTCCCTTGTTGCTCATCACCGGAGACCGTGACCTCGAATTGCTCGGGCGCTATGAGGAAAATGCCTACTTGATGCGCATGATGAGAGTAGCCGGCCACAAGGATACCCGCATCTTCGAAATCGGCGGTTACGGTCATGGCATCAGCAAGGCAGCCTTTCCGTTACTCTTAAAAGAAGTCGCGAGGATTCTCGAGTCTGAGTAGCAACCGCCAAGTGTGTTCAACCCGCAGGTCTCACAATTTTTCAACTGAGCGTTCCACTTAACAAAGGGGGATAATTTACAATGGTATTTTATGGAACTGCTATCCTCTCAGCCTGCCTCGTAACAGGTCTGGTACTGGGAAAGTTGCTTGGTATCGTTATTGGAGTGGATGCCAATGTGGGTGGTGTAGGCATCGCCATGCTGCTGCTGATTGTGGCCTGTGACAGGCTGCGTGCTACTGGGAAGATCAAGCCGTTGACTGAGCGGGGAATTGCCTTTTGGGGCGCGATCTACATCCCCGTAGTGGTGGCGATGGCCGCCAGCCAGAATGTGATTGGAGCGCTCAAGGGAGGACCCGTGGCCATAGTTGCCGGTGTGCTTGCAGTGGTTGCCTGTTATGCCCTGGTGCCAATGCTCAGCAAAATGGGGAAAGAGTTGGAAACCAACGAACCAAGATTGTAATGGGAGTCCTTGAATCGCTTTCAGGTCTTTTGTCCAAATATTCCTTGGTAACCGCTTTTGCTTTCATCGGAATTCTCGTCTGGTTTTCATATTGGATATCTGGTCGCTTCACCCGGGGAAGGTTACATGGTTCAGCCATCGCCATTTTTTCTGCGCTTTTGCTGGCGCTTTTGAGCGGGTGGTTGACCGGGGGCAAAAAGGGTCTTGCCGATATTGCCATGTTGTCCGGTGTCGGGCTTATGGGCGGGGCGATGTTGCGGGATCTTACTATCGTCGCTACAGCTTTTGGCGTCCGTATGGAGGAGTTTCGAAAAACTGGGATCTTTGGAATTGTCTCCCTTTTGGCCGGAGTGGGAATTTCGTTTTTCATGGGTGCTGTGGCGGCTTATGTTTTTGGTTATCGCGATGCGGTTAGCATGACTACCATTGGTGCCGGTGCGGCAACCTATATTGTTGGTCCGGTTACCGGAGGTGCAATCGGCGCCAGTTCTGAAGTAATGGCGCTGAGCGTGGCCGCAGGGCTGGTCAAATCCATATTGGTGATGATCGCCACTCCTTTTGTGGCCCCTCACATTGGCTTGGACAACCCGCGTTCAGCCCTGATTTTCGGAGGTTTGATGGGGACCACTAGCGGCGTGGCCGCCGGGTTGGCGGCAACTGACCCAAAGCTGGTCCCCTATGGTGCGATGACAGCCACCTTTTATACCGGTGTTGGCTGCTTGTTGGGACCCTCCGTCATTTTCATCATTATCCGAGCCCTTGTGTCCTGAGAATTCCATGAAAGAATTACCGATTATCCAAAAGGCCCGTTCCCACGGTGCAGGGTTGCTCTTCGAAGCGGCGGCCATGAAACAGGTTATGGAGATTTGTTGACCAGGTCCGCTGAGGTCGCTTCGACCCTTCTTGGTGGTGCGGACGATTTGAATGAGATGCGTGTGGCTTTTTAGCGCCGGCGGGAGAAGCTTATGTATCCGTGCAGTGGGGAATTTGGCGCGCGGGTGGAGTAGTGGTGCCGCTTTGTCTTTCCGCAACCGAACCGGAGCTGGAATACACGCTTGAAGACAGTCAGGCCGAGGTAGTTTTAACCACCGCGGCCTATGCAGAAAAAGTAAAAGCGCTAGCCGAAAAACTTGGGTGTCGCCTGGTAATATTCGAGGCCATTGATCAGGTGGAGCCTGTGCCATTGCCTGAAGTGCAAACGTCACGTCGAGGCATGATTCTCTACACTAGCGGCACCACTAGCAGTCCGAAAGGAGTTGTGACGACTCATGACAACATCAGCGCGCAAATCCTAACCCTTGTGGAAGCGTGGAAATGGCGTGCCGATGATTGTATCCCTCTGTTTCTGCCGCTACATCATATTCACGGGATCATCAACGTGATGTCTTGCGCCCTCTGGAGCGGCGCGCTCATTGAGCCATTTGCTCGTTTTGACGTGGAGCGGTTGCTGGCGCGGGTATCTGCCGACGCTTACACTGTGTTCATGGCGGTACCGACGATTTACGTTAAGCTGATCCAGGCTATTGGAAAGATGTCTGAATCAAGGCGCGAATCCGTCATCGCTGGCTTTGGTAGAATGCGTTTGATGATTTCGGGTTCGGCTGCGCTCCCTGCCAGCGTGCACGAAGAGTGGACCGCTTTGACCGGGCAGAAACTTTTGGAACGTTACGGCATGACGGAAATCGGCATGGCGATATCCAATCCCTACGATGGTGAGCGCCGTCCGGGAGCCGTCGGGCAACCCCTGCCAGGCATGCAAGTGCGCCTCAAGGCGGAGAGTGGCGCTATGGTCGATGAGGAGGGCGTTCCCGGGGAAATTCAGGTCCGTGGGCCATGCGTTTTTTCCGAATACTGGAACTTGCCGGAGACGTCCAAGGAGTCCTTCGATGAAGGATGGTTCCGCACTGGTGACATGGCCGTCATCGAGACCGGTTACTACCGGATCATGGGTCGACTGTCCGTCGACATAATCAAAAGCGGCGGTTACAAGCTGTCAGCCCTGGAAATCGAGGCAGTGCTATTGGATCATCCCGAAATCCGGGAGTGCGCGGTGGTAGGTGCCGCAGATGAGACCTGGGGAGAGGCTGTGGCAGCGGCGGTCGTACTGGAGAAATGTCGTAGGCTGACTATTGAATCCCTGCGCGATTGGTGCCGTGACTACCTGAGCGTCTATAAAATTCCCCAGCGATTGATGGTGGTGGATAAACTGCCTCGCAATGCGATGGGCAAGGTTACTAAACCGGCTGTGGCGAAATTATTCGAACAGACCCATTGAGTTCCAAAAAAAATGAAGAACCATCGAGCGGCTCGCAGCTTCGAACATACCGGGAAATGGGATGATTGACGTGCATTCACTCGATCTCCGTTCGCGACGAATTTTACGAGACATGCGGGCCAGTCGATTTCTCGTTAGTTTCGAACCACGGGATTGGTCAGGGTGCCGATGGGTTCGATGGTTATGCTGACCCTGTCTCCTGGTTCCAGGGTAAAATCCTTACCCGGCACGATACCCGTCCCCGTCATGAGAAAAGCGCCGTTGGGAAACTCCAGTTCGCGAGTCAGGTAGCTGACCAATTCATCCTGGCTGCGTTTCATGTCGCTCAATTTACAGCTTCCGGAAAAGGAGGGCTTCCCGTTCCTCATTACCTCCAGGCGCATTTTCGTCTCGGGAGGAAGCGGGGTGGGGAAATGAGGAGGCAGGGTCCGAGGCCGGCGCACTGCTCATAGGTTTTCGCCTGGGGCAGATAGAGAGGGTTTTCGCCTTCGATACTGCGCGAACTCATATCGTTGCCGATGGTGTAGCCGATGATATTCCCGTGGGCCGAGATGGCCAGGGTGAGTTCCGGTTCCGGCACGTCCCAGGACGAGTCCCGGCGGATGCGCAACGGTTGTCCCGGCCCGGAAACCCGGTCGGGGGTTGCCTTGAAAAAGATTTCCGGCCGGTCCGCGATGTAGATGCGGGAATAAAAGTCTCCTCCGCCGGCATCCCTGGATTCTTCCATCCGGGCCAGCCGGCTGGAGTAGTAGGTGACTCCGCAAGCCCAGACTTCCTGGCTCCGGATCGGCGCCAGCGGTTGGGTGAAGTCGGCTTGGTCCGGGGCCAGATTGGTTTTGCCCAGAAAGGCGTGAAGGTTCCTTTGTTTGAACAAATCGTCCCATTCCGCGTCGATGAACCCGGAGTCCCCGCCACGATCCAGGTATATTCCTTCCTTTAAGCGATAGAGTTTATAGGATCGGTTCATTGGGGAGTTTGCTTTATACCGTTGAGGCGAGTGGCGCCGTTAATATGCGGTTGCCCAGCTTGACTTCGATGCGCTTTGCGGACGCCGTCCCTTGTTCGCCATAATCGAAGCGGGCCGGTCTACTGCTGAAACCGATGAGGTAGGGCTTTTTCATGGCCCATGCCCTTTGGTCAGGCGGACCGAACAGGACAATCGGCTTCCGGTAGCGGTGGTAGAGATGATCGAGAGATGGAAGAGCGGTGTCGTTCCTGCCCCGTTTCCCGGCTTGCGATTCCTCGGGAAAAGCGGGCTTCATCTGGCTCGCGTGCAGGCAAAAGGCGTCCACGAAATTTACGGCCTGGTCCAATACCGCAAGCGGGTAATCGCTCGGCCCGTAAATGTCCCCAAATATGAGGTGATTGGGATCATGCCGCCGACACATTTTGCCAGTTGCCGGTAATATTCCCCGGCAATCCGTTGTAAAAACCTGGTATCGTCCCGGTAAATGGCCCTCTGTTGCCAATCCACTTTGATAAAGGGAAATTCCAGGAGCTGGATGCGGCTTCTACAGTTGGACCCGTAAAGGCGATTAATAGTGGGGATATCCCCCCGATAGCGGCGCAATAGAAAATCGACGTATTGTCGTTTCCCAGGCGCATGGGCGGGAAGTTGCCGGATAAAACTGACCCAGTCGGTTTCACGGGAAAGGCGGGAGGCGGCGAGGTTCCAAGGCAGAGAATCCGTCCATATCCAGCCAATGAGGTTGGGGTTTCTTCTGAATCGGCGGCCGTCTTCCCGCAGGGAGGCTGCAAATTCTTTTTGAAAGGCGGAATCCCACACGTCGACGAAGGAAAATTCCTTTCCGGTTTTAAGGATTTTCCGAATCGGGCGGCCAAAATGGGAGATGCTGCCGGGATGGAGGACCTGAGGGGCCTGGAGCGACCAACTGCCGTTGAATTGGGCAAGGCGGAAATACCGACTCGATGGCTGCGATGCCGCAAGCCCAGCCCATCCCATGTTGGGGATGGTATAGAGTAAGGGCAAGGCGCCCAAAAACCGCCGTCTATTCATTGATTGAAAGGCTTTATGCTACTTCCAGTCATCATGGCCATGGCTGATGGCAAAATCCAGAAATACTTTTTTGGTTTTAACCACAGAGGAAACAGAGGCTGAAGGTGCCAGGGGTTTTCCCTTTGCAGTATCCAGGATATTCGTACACTCAAAACCACGAGTCCCCTTTCCCTATGAATCGACGTAGAGCCCTATCTCTTCTAACTACCGGATCCGCCGGTATCCTTGGAACCAGCCTGGGACGAAGTAGCGCGGCGGCCCGGAACTTCGTTGACGCTACTCCAGCCATGGAGCCGATCAAGATCACCAAGGTGAAGGTGATTCATACCTATCCGAATGGAACCGGATTCGGGGTGGTCAAGGTGGAGACCAGCGAGCCTGGGCTTTGGGGCATTGGCTGTGCCACCGGGATTCGCCGTTATGCCACCCTCACGGCAGCGGTGGAAAAGTATCTCGATCCTTTGCTCCGAGGCAAGGATCCGGACAACATAGAGGACATCTGGCAGACTGTGAATGTCAGCACCTATTGGCGAAATGGTCCGATCCTGAACACGGTGTTGGGTGGGCTCGATCAGGCCCTCTGGGACATCAAGGGGAAGCGGGCCGGCCTGCCGGTTTACCAATTGCTTGGGGGAAAGTGCCGGTTTGCCGTGGATTGCTATGGACACGCCAGTGGCAATGACCTGGAAGAGTTGAAGGATAGTATCACCAGCTTCCGCGAGCAGGGTTTCCGCCACATACGCATTCAACTTGGCCGCTATGGGTCTCCTCACCTGGCGGAAGGCACCCCCGATTTCCGGAAAGGCGGATTTGGCGTAGCCAGCGACTCGGTCATGGAAATTCGACCCTACATGAAGATCGTGCCGCAGATTTTCGAGATGGCTCGCAACGAATTCGGCGAAGAACCTGAATTCCTGCACGACATCCATGAACTGCTCCCTCCCATCGAGGCGATAAATCTCGTCAAGGAGCTGGAACAGTACCGGCCCTTTTTCATCGAGGACCCCTTTGCCCCGGAGGATATCGGATACTTCAAAATCCTCCGGGAACAATCCTCATGTGCCTTGGCCATGGGGGAACTCTTCAATAACCCGCACGAATGGGTGGGACTGATTGTGGATCGCCTGATCGATTTCATTCGCATTCACGTTTCCCAGATCGGTGGGATTACTCCGGCCATGAAGGTGGCCCGGCTCTGCGAGTGGTTCAACGTGCGGACTGCCTGGCACGGCCCCAGTAATACTTCCCCCATCGGTCACGTGGGCAATGCTCACATGGACCTCGCCATCTGGAACTTTGGCATTCAGGAACAGGTATTCTTTGCACCGGAAACCCGGGAGGTCTTCAGCAATTGCCCCAAGTTCGAGAACGGCTACATGGTCATTCACGAGGCGCCCGGATTCGGCATGGACATAGACGAGAAGAAAGCCGCCAAATATCCGTTGCCCAGCGAGCCGTGGTACCGTCCCATCATGCGTCGGCAGGATGGAACCGCAGTCCGGCCCTGAAAGACCTACAAGAGGGCTAAGAAGGACAAAAAAGGGGTCAAACGCAAAATGTTAATATCGTCCTCTAGTTTCACCTGAATGGCTGAACCGAACCAATCAGATATTAACATTTTGCGTTTGACCCCTTTTTTGTCCGCTCAGGCGATTGGATTTTGCCAACTGAGTCCCGGAAATCGAGAAAAGTCCATATCGCAAGAATGTACTTCGGCCTGTTTCTCGACCGCCAAAGCGGCTATATGAGCGTCGGTTGTCAGGTTGCCCCCGGTACCGAGATTCTCGAGAAAATTGAAGTAAATCGGAGGAAACCTTTTTCCCGGTTCAAGTATGATGACGGACGACTGGTCCAGCCAGCTTCGCACGCATCCCGTTGCCTTGGTGATAGGCATGGGGTTTTCCAGAATGCGAGGGTGGGTCATCAAGCGAATGAAACCGCCCATCACGATCCAGGGTAGTCCAATCGGGATAGATCTATTGAGGCTGCCTTCCCACCAATCTTTGGCGAGGGCATATTGTGGATCTTTAGCGTTGTGGGCGTAAATGAGGAGGTTGGTATCCGGGATTATCACTCAGGTTTGTAGTTTTGAAATAACGGCCTCAACCTCCAATTCATCGGCCAATTGATTAAACTTGGTGCGATCAATGCCAGGACGATACGGCGAATGGTGGGTTATCACTTTGTAGGGCCGTTGGGAGGGTTTTCTTTTCAGGCCCAGGCCAATGCGCAGGCTTTCATTGACCACCTGCTTCAAGGTTCGCTGACCGTTAACCGTTTCCTGCCTCAAACGCTCAGCTACGTCGGGATCAAGGGTAAGGGTTGTTCTCATGATTGAGCACCTTATGCTAATAAATTTTGATGTCAAGTCATCAAAATAGACCAACATTTTAGACATCATATGCGGACAAAAAAGGGGTCAAACGCAAAATGTTAACATCGCCTTCTAGTTTTACCTGAATGACTGAAGCGAGCCAATCAGATGTCAACATTTTGCGTTTGACCCCTTTTTTGTCACCAGGTTAGAAATCGTAATCGTCGATGTTGTCCTTGGTGAATACGAGAATGTCACCCAGGAGAACATTATCGCCGGCGATTTTCCTTTCTCCGAGACGGCCGGCGGTAAATGAGGTGGCTCCCTCCACGAGTTTTCCCGTGGCGAGAGCTTCGGCCACGTAGATGGTGAGGTAACCCAGATTTATCGTGTTCCAGAGGACGACGGATTTGACCGTGCCGGAATGGACGAATTTCTTCATATCGTTCGGTGTGGACAGGCCCGTGACGAGGATTTTTCCTGAATGGCCGGTCTGTTCAACGGCTTCCGCCGCCCCCGGAAAACTGACGGAGCTGATACCAAAGAGACCTTTCAGGTTGGGGTATTTCTTGATGACATCCTGTGAATCGGCCAACGCCTGGCTGGCGTTCTCGCCCGGATATTTGATGGTGGCGAGATTCAGGCTGGAGTTCTCGATGGCAGGTTTCATGACCTCGATCCAGGAATTCTGGTTCGCGCTGGTGGCATCCGAACTGATGATCACGACGTCGCCTTCGGTGTCCGGGCCGAGATCTTTTATCATGGTGTTGACCATGCCTTCTCCAATGGATCGTGCCGTGGCCTGATTGACAAAAAAGCTCCGGGTATCGCTAGCTGCATCGGCATCCCAGGTAATGACTTGAACACCCTCGGCCCTCGCTTCCTTCATGGCATTGGCAACCACGTCGGGGGCATTTGGACTGACTGCAATGACATCCACGCCGTCCACGGTCCAGCTCTCGATCATTTCAGCTTGTTTCTTCGGGTCCCCATCGGTGGGTCCGTCATAGATGAGCTCGATATTTCCCAATTCGCGGGCGGCCTCCCGCGCTCCTTCAGCACAGGAACTGAAATAGGCAATGCCCTTGATCTTTGGCAATAGGGCCACCGTGACGGTCTGGGCGGCACTGTCCTCGCCTTGGACTGGACCGGGTTTCGATTCCTTGTCTCCGCTGCAGCCGAGGAGAATCGCCGAAACGGCGAGGGTGAGAATGAAGGTTCTACGTTTCATGAGTGTAATCGTTGTCATTCGCGTTCTACGCCTTGTCATTCGCGGGGGGAGAGGATCCGGTATAGCAGAATCGAGGCAATGAGCAATGCTCCAATAATGATGGACTTGAGTTCATCCATTTGCCAGTAACGGCCGACGAAAAGACGGGTTTCGTGAATGAGCAAGAGTCCCAGGACGGTACCGGCGATGTTCCCTCTTCCGCCGAAAATGCTGGTCCCTCCAACCACTACGGCGGTGATGATTTCGAGTTCAAATCCCGTGCCGGCGTCGGCCTTGGCCGTATCGAAACGTGAAACATAAACGAGGGTGGCCAATCCGGCGAGCATGCCGGAGATGGTGTAGAGCCAGAACTTGATCCGGTCGACTTGGATGCCGGAGAACCGGGCGGCCTTTTCATTGTGACCGATGGCATAGATAAAACGGCCCGCAGGTGTTTTACTGAGAAAAATTGCGCAGGCGACAGCCAGCACC
The DNA here is from genome assembly GCA_964291575.2 of Opitutales bacterium. Lineage (GTDB taxonomy): Bacteria > Verrucomicrobiota > Verrucomicrobiia > Opitutales > UBA2995 > JAABVD01. The sequence continues at coordinate 1,749,540 of OZ219851.1, forward strand.
AGGAACAGGTAAGCCGGGATGGGGACGCCGAACCATTTGCCGCGGGCGATTTGGGAGAAGGCATCCCCGAACTGGGAATAGGAAACGCCCTGGCTGAGTCCCTCCGCGATACCGCGGAAAGCAGCATAGGTGGCAAGGGTGACAATCAACGGGTGAACCTTGATCTTTGAAACGAGGGCGCCATTGACGGCGCCGCCGAGCCCTCCTGCCAGCATGGCGGCGAAGCAGCTCAAAACGAGGCTTCCGGTGTATTGAAAGGTCATACCGAATGCCACGGCGCAAAGCCCCATGGCGGCGCCAACGCTGAGATCGATGCCGCCGGTGATAATGATGAGCGTCATGCCGAGGGCGAGGATGGCCATTTCCCAGATATGCCGGGAAAGGAGAAGCTGGCTCTTCATGTCCAGGAATCTGGGCATGAGAGTTCCAGCCACCGCGAGCAGGCCGATGATGAGAATCACCAGCCCGAGTTCGTGCCACCATCGGAATGTGCGGAGTCGTTCCCTGAAGGTCATGAAAGCCTCCTTTTTCTGCGGCGTTGGGCGATGCTGTCGGTAATGACCGCGAGCAGAATGAACAATCCCTGAATGGCGCGCGTCCATTTTTCACCGGATTCACCTACATCCATGAAGGTCAATGCCGGTCGGACCATAGTCATCAAAAGAACCGCCAGCAGGACACCCCTGAGCTTGCCCCGGCCTCCGGAAATGGAGACTCCTCCCACCACCACACAGGTGATGACCAGAAGTTCGAATCCGTTTCCGATACCCGCTTCGATTTTTGGGAGCCTGGGAATATCCACCACGGTAGCCAGCCCCGTCAGGAAACCGGTATAGGCGAAAGCAAAGAGTTTCAAACGGGTTTCACTGAGACCGACCATTTTCGCGGAATACCGGCTGCTCCCCACGGCGAAGAGACGTCGACCCAGCGCCGTTTGAGTGATGATCACGCCCGTGATGATGATGACAACCATGGCGGTCCAGACGCTGATGGGCATTCCCAAGATGCCGAATTTCGTCATCTGTCCCAGCCCATCCGGCAGACCGTCGATATTGTTTCCCCCCATGATCAAGGTGGTCAGGCCGCGCAGGGCGGTTAACAGTCCGAGGGTGACGATGATGGACGGGACCTTGCCAAGGGTGACGAGCGTTCCCGTGAATACCCCGACAAGCGTGCCCAGCATCAATGTAGCGGGAATGCCGAGCCACATGGAGAGTTCCATGCGAGTTTCTGAGATCATGATCCCCATCAAGGCGGCGAGCAATGCCATGAGGGACCCAACCGAAATATCAATTTCCCCGGTGAGGACAACGAGCATGACACCACAGGCAACAATGGCAGTCGGAGCGCAGCGAATGATCAGGTCCCTGAGGTTTCCGGCAGCGAGAAATCCGGTGTCGATGAAAGCGACCGATGTGGCGATAATCAGGATCAGGGCGGTAAGTCCGTATTCCCTTTGCTGCAGGAGACGGGTCATGAAGTTCATGCCAAGGCTTCCTTTTCCTGGGGAAGGGCGAGCTCGAGAACCATTTCCCGGGTTGCTTCACGCCCTGGGATATCGCCCGAAATTCGGCCTTCCCGCATGACGACAATGCGATCGCTGATGGACAGGATCTCGTTCATGTCCGAGGAAATGATGAGGGTGGCCATCCCCTTGGATGCGAGGCTCCGAATGAGCCGATGGACCTGGGCCTTGGCGGCGATATCCACACCTCGGGTGGGTTCATCCAGAATCAGAACCTGCGGTTTGGCGGCGATCCATTTGCCGATGACGAGTTTCTGCTGATTACCTCCACTCAAGGTTTCTGCCGGGACATCCTGATTGGCAGCTCTTATGAGAAGATCCGTCATTAACTTCTCCACCCTCCCGCGTTCGGTGTAACGGTCCACCAGGCCACGTTTGGTCAGGGTGGGGAGGACCGTAAGGGAAAGATTGGCTCCAACCGACATGGGGAGAATCAAACCCTCGTGTTGACGGTCTTCCGGGACGAGGGACAGGCCCACGGACATGGCTTGTGTCACGCTGCCTCCGGTGACCGGCTGGCCGTTCACCTTCACTTCACCTTCGGTATAACTGTCGATACCAAAGAGGGCACGCGCTACATCACTTCGGCCCGCTCCGACCAGACCGGCAAGGCCGACAATTTCGCCGGCGCGAACCTCGAGATCGATGCCGTTGAAAACACCGGGGTTGGTGAGACCGCCGACCTCCAGTTTGACTTCGCCCGGTTCACCTGCATGTTCGTGCCGTTGTGTGAGTTCTTCCAACTCGCGGCCGACCATCAGATAGATGAGGTCGTTTCGGTTCAGGTCCGCCACGAATTGCGTGTCGACGCATTCGCCATCCCGAAAAACGGTGACCTTGTCGGCGATCTCGAAAATCTCCTCCAGGCGATGGCTGACATAAAGGACGGTGACCCCTTCATCCCTGAGTTGACGGACAATGGTCAAGAGTGCATCCGTCTCCCGTGTGGAAAGGGAAGCGGTGGGTTCATCCAGAATGAGAAACCGGCATCGCTGGGACAGGGCGCGGGCCATCGCAACCATCTGTCGTTGGGCAACGGAAAGTTCAAGGACAGGGCATTCGATGTCGAAATTTTGTCCGAGCCTTTTTAGAACTTCCGTGGCTTCACGCCGCATGCGGGCCTTGTCGAGGAACAGGCCGCCCGTTTTAAAGGGCTCCCGTCCGACGAAGATATTGTCCAGCGTATTGAGGTTGGGAAATGCAGTGGACTCCTGGTGTATGACGGCAACCCCGGCCGCTTCGGATGCCTGGACATTTCCAAGGGGGAGGAGTTGTCCGTCGATGGTGATGGTCCCCTCCTCGGGGATGACTACGCCGGTGAGGGATTTGATGAGGGTTGATTTGCCGGCGCCATTCTCACCGCACAACGCGTGAATCTCCCCCTTCGCAATGTCCATGCAGACCCCTTTCAAGGCCTGCACGCCTCCATACGATTTGCTCAAACCGCTAACCTGAATAAAAGGAGGCATACTGGCTTTCAAACGGTTGCAAAGAATGTCTCAGCCTTCAGAAATGTCAAACGCTTGAAAAGGGGTCAGTTCTTAATTATTGACATTCTGAGAGGAATTTCTGTTCTTTCGTTGGATGCCAAGACCACTTCGCTTCGAGTATCCGGGAGCCCTCTATCACGTTCTCAATCGTGGCAACTATCGGGCCTGGATCTTTGAGGAACAAGGAGCAAAGTTCGGGTTTGAGAACTGTCTGTTTGAAGCATGTGAGCGTGCCGGTTGGATCATGCATGCCTACTGTATCATGGGAAATCATTATCACCTGGCCTTGGAAACTCCCTCTCCCAATCTGAGTGAGGGCATGAAATGGTTGCAGGGAGTATATGCCACTCGCTTCAACCGGTTAAGAAAAGAACAAGGGCATGTTTTCCAGGGCCGTTTTAAAAGCATTGTTCTGGAAGACTTCGAGCGTTTGGTTGGATTATGTCATTACATTCACTTGAATCCCGTGAGGGCGGGCCTTGTGGAGGTAGGCGGGTTAGCTGATTACCGTTACAGCAGTTACTATTGGATGAATAAGAGAAAAGGCGGGAGAGAGTTTCTCAGCTTTGATGCCTGTCTGAAGGGTAGTGGAGGGTTAGAGAATACTGTGGCTGGCCGGAAAAAGTACGCTCAGTATTTGGCTTGGTTAAATGAAAATGAGCCTCAGAAGAAGGCCTATTTGTTCGATCGCATGAGCAAGGGTTGGGCTCATGGAACCAAGAAATTTAAGAAAGACTTGATTAGGGAAAGTGAACGGGAACGCCGCCACTTACGGTTGGGGGGAACCGAATCTGGGGAAGCTTTGAAGTTGGTTTGGGAGGATGATCTGGACCGGTGTCTGAAAGTAATGGGTAAAGGCTTGGCTGATGCGGTCGCCGAACCCAAGTCGGCCGATTGGAAGATAGCGATCTGTTCCTGGATGAAGCGGAGGCATCTGTGTCGCAATCGTTGGTTGTCCGAAAAACTCTCGATGGGGGTTGAAGCGGCAGTGAGCCGTTATGTTAAGGCGTGCAAAGAGGGGGAAAGTCCTGGGGCAGGGAAATTGTTGAAGCGGTTGAATGCAAGAATTAAGAACTGACCCCTTTTAGGAGAGTTTCAAGCAAATGGATCTATGACTTCCAGATGGGGGAATTTGAGGAAATCCCGATCCCGGGAAAACAGGCGGCGGATACCTTTTTCACGCAACAATGCGGCGACATGGGCATCGGAAACCAGATTTCCGCGGACGCTGAGGCCCATGCAGATCTCACCGTAGTGCTCCCAGAATTGTTCGCCTTCGCCGATGAAACGCATGTGCGGTAATACTCGTAGGGCATTCACGTTTTCAGTCGCGGCTTTGGGAGATAGGGGAGCGGCAAAAATACTGGGATGAGTCGAAATTCTAAGGTAGGCGAATACAGTGGGCCAGCAAAGATAGAGCGGATCCGGGTTATTCATGCAGTCGGTCAGGAACTGTGTGGCCCTTCCGAAGTATGGAGAGGTCTGGTCGGAAGCGTATACCAGGATATTGGCGTCCAGTGAATAGCTCATTTGTCCCTGTCCAGAGCCCGGAAAAGGGCATCCTTGTCTTCTATGTCGACCAGGGCTTCCATGGGGCGGGAGTTCCAGGAAAGCTGTGGTTTCGAGTCTGAGGATTGTTTCATATCATGTTGCTTGAGTGAAGTGGCGAGGAGTTCGTTCACCAGTGAACTCACCGTTTTTTTCTTTGATTTTCCCAATCGCTTCAGTTCCTCCAGAATCGGGTTATCGATATTGATCGTCGTCCTCATTGCACCTGATGCAAGTTAGGCAGGCATCAGATGTCAAGAAGGGATTGGAGGCGAGAAAGACGATTCAGGTTCATCGGATTGCTGAGAGCCTTCCATTCCTTAATCCCGATTTGGATAGTCCGCCTGACTTGGCTGATTTTCTTTTCAGGCGTGAAACGCCAAGGTGGTCTTATCCGATTGCATGGCATCGGTGAGGACCGTTAAGGGCAAAGCAGCCAGAGCCTGTTGCAAGCGGCCTGTGATCCACCGATCTCTAAATTTATTCAAGGCATGAATGAATTTTATAAATTGGATAAATTCGAGTACATTTTGAACGCAGGTGCAAATGCAGGAAAAATAGTGGTTTGGCTGGCAAGGCAACTGCCAATCGGGCACCCAGGAAGTTTAATGCAAGAATTAAGAACTGACCCCTTTTTGGGCGTTGATAAATTTTCCAAAACCGTTAAATTACGCCTATACATGGATTCGATGCCTGCAGTCTTGAAAGTTTCCCGGGTTTTCCGGCGTATGGCCGTTATGGCCATGGTTTTGGGGATGGCGGGGGCTACCATGGTTGCTGGAGAGGATGGGTTTAGCGAGGGTGAGAAGCTGTTTGCCTTGAAGGTAAAGCCTCTTCTGGAGCAGAAGTGTACTTCCTGTCATAACGACGAAGACCTGAAGGGCGACCTGGTTCTGACCAACCGCGAGGACATGCTGTTGGGCGGGGAATCCTCCGATGAAGTCCTGGTGCCGGGCAATGGGGCGGGGAGCTTGATGTATATTGCCACTACCTGGACGGATGAGGACTACGAAATGCCGCCCAAGGAGGCGGATCGACTGACCGAGGAGCAGACTTGGTTGATTCGCGACTGGATCGATGCGGGAGCGCCCTGGGTGTCGGATGAGGACATCGGGGTTATCGAGGAGCGCTATGCCGAGGGAGTGGTGGTTCAAACCAGTGGGGGACTGGATGACGACTGGACTTACCGCCGGTATGAGGAAGAGGATCTGTGGGCCTACCAACCGGTAGTGGATCCCGCGGTTCCAGCCCAGTCCGGGAAGACGCATCCGGTCGACGCCTTTATCGACCGGAAGCTTTACCATGTCGGGCTCGAGGCGGCCCGGTTGGCGGACCGCAGGACCCTGATACGCCGCGCGACCTTTGATTTGATCGGCTTGCCGCCGACACCGCAAGAGGTGGAGGCTTTCGTCGAGGACCGGAGTTCCGATGACAGGGCTTTCAAGAAAGTGGTGAATCGTTTGCTGGACGATCCGCGTTACGGCGAGCAGTGGGGCAGGCATTGGCTCGATGTGGTTCGTTACGCCGATTCCGCCGGGTTTTCCAATGACTACGAGCGGCCCAGCGCCTGGCGCTACCGGGACTATGTGATTCGCTCCTTCAACCAGGATAAACCGTTCGACCGATTCATTGTAGAGCAGGTGGCCGGGGATGAATGGGATCCCGAAAATCCCGAGGCGGTACTGGCTACGGGATTCTTGCGCATGGGTCCCTGGGAGCATACGGGAATGTCGGTGGCGCGGATTACGCGCCAACAGTATCTCGACGACGTGACCGACAGTGTGGGTCAGGTATTTCTATCGCATCCCCTGCAATGCGCCCGGTGTCACGACCACAAATTCGATCCCATTCCAACCCGGGACTATTATCGCATCCAGGCGGTTTTTGCCACTACGCACTTCGCCGACCGGGAGGTTCCCTTTCAGGATTTCGAGACCTTGTCCGGCTTCGAGGAGAAGGAAGTCATGGACAAGCGGATGCAGTATTTCAAGGGAATGCGGGATAGGCTCAATAAGAAGTCGACGGAAGCATTGAAGGCTTGGTGCCTGGAGAACGGCTACGAGTTTGGAAGTCGTAAGGAATTGTTGTCGCGGGGCGTGCCGGCTGACCAGTTACCTCGCAACATTGGCCTGACCCTCGAAGAAATTGGGATTAGAAAAGTGGGAACGAAGAATGTGAATCGGGCTGAGTTCGAGATGAAAAAGTTCGAACCTTACGCCATGGCGGTCTATAGTGGGTTGTCCCCGGAAACACCGCCTGCGTCCGGCAAAATGTTGCAGATGCCCAATGATCCCATAGCGAATGGAAAGAGGGAATCGACCCACATATTAACCGGGGGCGATCCCTTTTCCTATGCCGAGGAAGTGTCCCCTGGTGTATTGAGCGCCTTGCCCGATTCGAACGATACCCTGGAGGCCAACGCCTTCAACAGCATTCCGGAAACCCCGGAGGGTCGCCGACTGGCATTCGCCAAGTGGTTGGCCAGCCCGAAAAATTCGCTCGTTCCCCGATCCATGGTAAACCGCATCTGGCATTACCACTTTGGCCGGGGGATTGTGGACACACCCAATAATTTTGGCGGCATGGGGGGCAAACCGACCCATCCGGAGTTATTGGATTATCTGACCTCCCGTTTTATTGAGTCGGGTTGGTCGATCAAAAATATGCATCGGTTGATCATGTCCTCCGAGGCCTACAGGCGGTCCACCGAGTACCAGAATCGCGAGCGTTTGGCGGAAAAGGATCCTTTGGGAAAATCCTACGCCGTATTCAAGCACAGGAGGTTGAGCGCTGAGGAAGTTCGCGACAGCATGTTGTACGTTTCCGGTGAACTGAGTCCGATCATTGGAGGATTGCCGGCCAGACCGGAAATCAACATGGACGTTGCTTTGCAACCCCGCCACGTCATGGGGTCCTACGCCGCATCCTATGAACCGTCGCGCCATCCGGAACAGCGAAATCGGCGGTCGGTCTATGCCAAAAAGATTCGCGGTCTGAGGAATCCCTTCCTGGAGGTGTTCAACCAGCCCAGCCCCGATGAATCCTGTGAAGCTCGGCAATCTTCCACGGTTACGCCTCAGGTCTTCAGTTTATTCAACGGTGAGGATACGCTCTACCGGTCCGTGGCCACGGCCATCGACCTGCTTGAGAAAAACGGAAACCGAAAAGCCGTGATCCGGGATCTCTTCATGCGGGCTTATGGCCGCGAACCCACCCAAAGCGATTTGCAGCTCAGTCTCGAACATTGGGCCAGGATGGAGGAGCGCCATCGCCACCTGGAATTTCATCCACGGGTATTTCCCAGGGAAGTTAAACGCTCGGGCGTTGAGGAAATGAGTGGCGAACCGTTCGAATTTACCGAGGTATTGTTTGGTTTCGATGACTACGTGGCGGATCCCGGACTGGCCGAGGTCGACGTGGAAACGCGGGCTTTGGCCGATATCTGCCTGGTGGTGTTCAACAGCAATGAATTTATGTATGTATATTGAGCGCTAATTTTGTTAATCTATTGGTATCGTGAATAAGGAATTGCAGTTGGAGCTTCTCCAAAACATGGCTGCGGCGAAGTCGTTGAATCGACGTGATTTTCTCTACAGCATGGGGGCCAGTTTGGGGAGTGTCGCCCTGGCCAGTATGCTCCCGGCCAATCTGAGCGGATCTGCCGCCAAGGCCAAAGGACCCCTCGCGGTTAAGCAACCGCATCATTCGGCCAGGGCCAAGAATGTCATTTTTCTCATGATGGAGGGGGGACCCAGTCACATCGACACGTTCGATCCGAAACCGCAGCTCAACCGCATTCACATGGAGAAGTTTACCCGGAGCGGGGAGAACAAATCGGCTATGGAGAGCGGCACTCGCTACTACGTGCAAAGTCCGTGGAAGGCGCGGCAAGTGGGTCAGTCGGGAGCCTGGATGACGGAGAAATGGGTTCACTTGGCAGAAGTAGCCGACGATATCTGTTTTTACCGGGGTTGCCAGGCGGAATCGGTCAACCATCCCACCGCGTTGTTCCACATGAACACAGGAAACCGTTTTGGCGGAGATCCGGCCATGGGGTCCTGGGTAACTTACGGACTGGGCTCGGAGAACCAGGATTTGCCCGGATTCATCGTATTGCCGGAGCTGTCCTATCCTCAAGGCGGCGCGCCCAATTGGGGCAATGGCTTCCTTCCGGCCCATTACCAGGGAACCCCCCTCCGACCCGAGGGGACGCCTATTCTGGATTTAAAACCACCGCAGGGCATCACACCCGAGCATCAGAGGGAAAATTTGAACCTGCTCAGTCGTTTCAACCACGATCATTTGGCCGAGCATCCCTGGCAGGACGAATTGCAGGCGCGCATGGAAAACTACGAACTGGCTTTCCGCATGCAGATGAAGGTGCCCGGAATCCTGGATGTCGACCAGGAGGACGAGAAGACCAAGGAACTTTACGGTATCGGAAATGACGTCACGGAATTATTCGGGCGAAAGTTATTGCTGGCGCGTCGTCTGGTGGAAAAGGGCGTCCGGTTCATACAGGTCTATTCCAGTGGCTGGGATTCTCACGATTTTCTGGAGCGGGCTCACGGTTCGCGCATTTACAGCATCGATAAACCCATTGCCGGGCTCATCAAGGACCTGAAACAAAGGGGGATGCTGGATGATACCCTGATCATCTGGTGTGGTGAGTTTGGCCGCAGCCCGGACAATGGCATTCGCGACGGCGGCGCGACCTATGGCCGCGACCACAACGCCCAGGCCATGAGCATGTGGTTTGCCGGGGGTGGGGTAAACGCCGGCCACACCATCGGGGCAACCGACGACATCGGGGCCGAAGCAGTAGACGTGGTGCATCCCATACGCGACGTGCACGTGACCCTTTTGCACCTGCTCGGCCTGGATGACAATCGCCTGACCTACTTCCACGCCGGCCGCTTCCAGCAACTCTCCCAGTTCGGGGGAGAAGTGATCGAGGAACTGATCGGTTAAGCCAATTCCGATCTCGACCTCCATTTCACTTTCTAGTGTCCTGGCCCTAAAAGAATTCACCACAGAGCAACTGTGTCACGAAGCAAGGCTTAATTGATGATTTTTCATAAGGAAGTGAAGGTGGATGAGCAACTTTCTCATGGCCGCAACCATAGCGCATTTGTAGGGTTTACCTCTGGCTCTTAATCCTTCCACATATGGTTTAATGACGGGATTATGGATGGCCGCAGTCTGGGCTGCCATGTAGAGGCATTTCCGGACTTTGGCTCGTCCCCCTTCAATCTTGCGTTTGCCTTTGAACCTGCCGGTGTCCCTGTTGTAGGGAGCTATACCAGCGAGGGCGACAATTTGATTGCGCTTGAGCTGTCCCAGTTCACTGAGGTAGGCCAACAGGGTCCAGGCCGTGACCGGGCCGACTCCGGAAACCGATTGAAGCAGGCCGGCTTCTTTGCTGAGCTGGTGATCCTTTTTAACGAGGTCTCGGATTCGATTATCAACAACTTCTATGCGTTTTTCTATGCGTTTGATCATCCACTCAATATCGCCTTTGATATACTTCGGACTGTTTTGGATGCGGTTCTTCTCTCGTGCCAACTGCTCGGTGAGGTGACTTCTTCGATCCAGCCAAGCGGCCAGTTTTTGGCGCCTGGGATCGGGGACAGCGCCTGGTTGCAGGCGTTTCTCCTGGGCAAAACCCAGAATCATCAAGGCATCTATGGGATCAGTCTTGGCTTTGAGACCTTCGCTACGCGCGTAGTTGCGGATGAGCCTGGGATTGACCTGAACCACTGCTACTTGCTTTTGATGAAGGTAATCTATCATAGAGCGTTCGTATCCACCGCTTGCTTCGCAAACCACCAGGGGTTGATCCTGCCGACCGGCGATTTCAACCAAGGCCTTAAAGCCGATGGGGTTATTGCTTAAGCTGCAATGGTGATTTTGGGTTCTCACTTCCAAGTCAGACTTGGAGATGTCGATGGCTATGTAGTGGTATTTTTTATTTTTCATGGCTTATATCGCTCTTGTAGAGGTGAGCTTAACTGCCGTAGCATGGGGCTCAGATAACTGTTTGATATTAAGCCAGGATACTTCGCTGGATCTCCGCTCTGCGATGAACTCAGCGTAAGCGAATTCGGAACTCAGATTGATCTCTTGCGAAGTCCCTGCGAGGTAGTAGCAAATGCTTCGCAGGGTGTTCCTGGCACCTTCACTCATAACCATTGCCACGATCAAAGGCTTTTTCGAGCGCTTTCTCCGACGAGTTTTTTGGGCCCATTCTCGAAAGCGCTCAAAAGCCGGTAAATTCATGGTTGGGAGACCTACAAGAACTCAGAGGACACAGAGGAGGGCGATAAAGGAAGAAAGGAATGATGGAGTGATGGATTAAGGGCACATCATCGTGATCGTGATCATGATCGTGATCGTGATCGAGCGAATCGACATCTTCCATTTAAAACATGGATGAACAGGATGGACAGGATGTTATGGTAAATGGAGGGCGCCCTCTAAGAATTCAAATATCTCTAAGGCCAATTCATTCCTCTAAAATGTCTACCGTTAGTGGGAAGAAATTAACGGGACATGCGGGCTAACCAAAAAAAGCATAAAACCGAATTAGTGATGACCAGACAGTGGACAGCAATTATCGAACGCGAAGGCGATGGCTACGTGACCCTCTGCCCCGAGTTGGACATTGCCAGTCAAGGCGCTACTGTGGTTGAGGCCCGAAAAAATTTGCAGGAGGCCTTGGAGATGTTTTTCGAAACAGCTTCAAGGGCCGAGATTGAGCATCGGCTGCACGAGGAAGGTTTGACCTCTTTCCGAGGGTAACCATAAACCCAATCCCATGCCTTTTCAATTTACCGGATTTACCGACGAAGCGGAGAAGACTCTGCCAGGACAAATTTCCACTCTCCAGGAGGTAGGGTGGGGCGCCATCGAGCTTCGATTGATCAATGGAAAAAACGTCTGCGACCAGACGGAAGACGAGTGGAAGAAGACGTGGGAGCATTTGCAGTCCGAAGGGATTTCGGTGGTTGGATTTGGCGGACAAATCGGAAACTGGGCCCGGGCCATCGACACCGACTTTCAATTGGATGTGGATGAACTCAAACGCGCGGCTCCCCGCATGCGTCAGGCCCAATGCAAGTTTCTACGGATCATGTCCTATCCGAATTCCGCCGAGAATCCCCTCAGTCGATCGGAATGGAAGGCGGAGACGGTCAGGCGGTTAAGGGAATTAGCCAGGATCGCCGAAGGGGAGGGCGTAATCCTCGGACACGAGAATTGTTCCGGATACGGTGAAACGGCCGAGGGATTTCTGGAATTGGTGGAGGCGGTGGACAATCCCTGCTTCCAATTGATTTTCGATACGGGAAACAACAGTCTGCACGACCAAAATACGGGAGTGACCTGGGATTATTATCAGGCTTGCCGAAGTCAAATTACCCACGTTCACATAAAGGCGGCCAAACCCGGGCCGAAAGAAGGGGAATTGGTTGCCTGTTACGTCGATGAAGATCCCCTGCAAAAGCGGATATTGGACGACCTGGAATCGACCGGCTACGACGGTTGGCTATCGATAGAGCCCCACATGATGGCGGCCATTCACGCCGGGCAGGATATCGATGAATCGGGGGAGGCCCGCCGGGTTTGGGTGGAATATGCCCGACGGCTCGAAAACCTGGTAACAGCCCCGATTTGATTAGCCGTTACCGGTTCGATCCTTTTTTTGAAACCACAAAATGCACAAAAGACACAAAATGAATGAATCCCAAATCAATGGGTTATCAGATAACGTCAGGGAGATGGCATTTTTAACGCATAGGTATTTTAAGAATGGGTTTCTGGAAAAGGTTTATGAAAACTCACTAAGGAACAGACTGAGGAAGCTGGGACTCAAAGTAGATCAACAAATATCCATTCCAGTCGTCGATGAGGATGGGGCAACTGTCGGAGATTACATGGCAGATCTTATAGTGGAAGATACACTACTTGTAGAACTGAAAGCCGTAAAAACTATCACAAATGAACACATAGCCCAAGTTCTGGCATATTTGAGAGCGACGGAGATGTGTCATGGATTGCTGATCAATTTTGGTTCTCAAAAACTCCAAATACGAAAATTTATTCAGTAATTTCCGATACCTCAATTTTGCGCCTTTTGCGCTTTTTGTGGTTACTCCTTTTCTTCCCTTGGCGGCTTGGCGAGAGCAAATCCAAGGTTTGCTGTCACAACGCGACCGGCTTGCCTTCTGCGGCTGATTTATCTGCGGCAAAGATGACCTCGAAGGATTTCATGGATTGATCCAAGGAGGTGAGGGGCATGTCTTCGCCATTATCCAGGGCATCGAAAAAGGCCTGAAACTGGGCTTGGTAGGGATGGTCGGCCACGTCGCCCGAGTCGGCCAGAGCCATGGGAAGTTGCGACCATTTCTTGTCCCGGAGGTGGAGTTTGTTCGAGTAGAGCTTGTTATCCAGCAAGCTGCCCTCGCTGCCCACCAGGTGCGTATGAAAATAGTAGGGCTGAAAGCAATCGATCACGGAGGCGACCTTCCCCACCGCTCCACTGGCAAATTGCAGCAGAGTGACGGAAGTGGTGGGGTAGGCGTATTTGGAAAAAATACCGTGACTCGATTGGGTCGACATGGACGACACCGTGGTTACGTCGTCGCCCAGGCACAGCAGCAGGGCATCCAAGGCGTGGCAACCGGCGGAGAGAAGACTGGATCCTCCCTCTTCCCGAGTGGTATTCCAGCGGTATTGCCCGTACCATGGACCGATGCCGTGGTAGTAGTCGACCTCTCCGTAGTGAAGCTTGCCCAACAGGCCTTCATCGAGGATTTTGCGGGTGGTCTGAAACTGGCTGATGAAGCGCACCTCGAAACAGACGCAGGCCTTTACCCCGGCCTTATGCACGGCCCTCTGAATAGTTCTGCAATCCTCCAGGGTCAGGGCCAAGGGCTTTTCTATGATCAGGTTCTTGCCGGCCTCTGCTGCGGCCACGGCCTGTTCCTTGTGCTGACTGGGGTAGGAAGTAATGGAGACGGTGTCGATGGCGGGATCCGACAACAATTGGTCCAGGTCCCGGTAGGTGTTGATGGTGGAACCGTAGCGAGCGCTCAATTCTCCCGCATCCAGTTCACGGGATGAATAAACCGCGCCGACCGAAGCCTGGCTCGTTGCGTTGATGGCATCGATATGGGCGGTGGCAGCCCAGCCATATCCGATGATTCCGACGTTGTAGGATGGTTTAGCCATGGGAACAGAGTGGTCGATTCAAAGGCGTTTGGAAAGACCGGAATAGGGTTGTCGCCTGTAGGAAGGGTCAAGAGGTAAAAAGTTAAAACGTGCAAAGGGGTCAGGCATTTATTTTCAACATGGGGACATGTCAAAAATCAACGACTGACCCCGACAGGCATCACTTTTCCAGGAGGCCTGTAATTTTCTCGCCGGAGCCCTTGGGCCTTGTGGTTTTGACCTTTTGCCGCCATCTTGGCCGCGATGTCCTCCTTGCCAAGAACGCTTCCACGGGTCGACCAGGTTCCCTCGCCCGCATTGCTCATTTATCCCGACCGGGTGAGAGACAACATTCGGTTCATGATCGAAATCGCCGGGGATGCCGATCGCCTGCGTCCTCATATAAAAACCCACAAGCTGGCCGAAATCGCTCGCATGCAGATGGAAGCGGGGATCGGCAAATTCAAGTGCGCCACTTTGGCGGAAGCGGAAATGCTGGGAAAGGAGAAGGCGGGCGACATTCTACTGGCCATTCAACCCATCGGACCGGAAATTGCCCGGTATGTGCAATTGGCCAAGGGGTTTCCGGACGCCATGTTTTCGGTGGTTGTGGACGACGCTGAAGTCATCCGTCAGTTGAATCGATCCTGCGCTGAGGAATCCATCAGATTGGGCGCATATCTCGACATCAATGTCGGTATGAACCGCACCGGCGTGCTGCCCGGGCCGGAAGCAATAGCGCTCTACAAGCTTCTCCACGAATTGCCATTTCTGGATGTCCGCGGCCTGCACGTTTACGACGGACAAATTTTTGGTTTGGCCAGGGAAGTGCGGACAAAGCTGGTCGACGAAGCCTTTGCTCCGGTGCAGGCAATGATGGCAAGCCTGGAGCAATTTGGATTTCCCCCACCTCAAATCGTCGCGGGAGGTTCTTCATCATTTCCCGTCCATGCCCGGCGCCAAGGTGTGGAATTGAGTCCCGGAACAACCCTGTTTTGGGATTTCAAGAACCTGGATAATCTGACCGATCTTCCCTTCCATTGCGCGGCCCTGCTATTGACCCGGGTGGTGAGCAAGCCGGCCCCGCAATACGTGTGTTTCGACCTCGGTCACAAGGCGGTTGCCTCTGAAATGCCACATCCGCGGGTCCGGTTGTTAGGATTGGAGGAGATTGAATACGTAGGCCACAGCGAAGAGCATTTGGTGGCGAAGACCGATCGATGGGATGAAATCAGAGTCGGCGATGCCTACCTGGGAATACCCAACCACATTTGTCCAACGGTCGCCTTGTATAATTTCGTTTACGTCATCAATGACGAATGCGTAACCGGCACCTGGGATGTAGCAGCAAGACACAGGCATTGACTCTCGCAAAGAACGCCAAGCAGCGCAAAGGCAGGAAGAAGGGATTAACCACAGAGACCACAAAAAGGAAGAGGGAACCGCAAAAAGGAAGAGGGAACCACAAAAAGGAAGAGGGAACCACAAAAAGCTCAAAAGGCGCAAAGATAGGCGCCGTTGGCGCCAATTAGGAATGAGGAATGAGGAATTAGGAATTGGCTATCGCCAAGGCACAATGGCATATAGGAGCGTCCGGCTAAGGCAAGCGCTCCAGCGGGAAAGGTCCGGCTTCGACGGAACAGGAGTTAACGGAGGGCGGGTTTTCCAACCCGCCATTTTTTTAATCCACGATTCTGGCTGCCAGTTGGTCGGGCAGGGAATCCTCGGCGTCCCGTTCATGCTTGCGTAATTTTTCCAAGAGGCGGGCTACAATATCGGGGTGGGTCTCGGCCACGTCATAGGCCTCCGAAATGTCTTTTTCCACGTTGTAGAGTTCGGGTTTTTCCAGGTGAACCACCCTGCCGTAATTTATGGGCTCGCGTTGCTGAACGTGGAGTTTCCACGGACCCGAACGCACGGCGTGAAGCACTCCGCGATTCCAGTAGAAGAATTCCGTGCGCGGGCTCTTTCCCGTGCCCAGCAAGGCCGGGGAAAGATCGTAGCTGTCCATTTTCCGGTCCTTGGGTGGTTGGACCCCGGCCAAACTGGCGAAGGTGCTCATCAGGTCGATGGCCGATCCCATTCCGCTTACTGTGCCCGGTTGGATGCGGCCGGGGTTCCAAAAGATGGTGGGAACGCGTTGACCGCCCTCGAAGTTGGTGCCTTTTCCCGCCCTTAGAGGTCCGGCGGAACCGCCGTGGGTTTTGAAAGAGAGCCACGGACCATTATCGGAGGTAAATACGGCCACGGTCTTTTTGTCCAGTTGCAGGTCGCGCAAGGAGTCCAGGACCTGGCCCACACTCCAGTCGATTTCCTCGATGACGTCCCCGTACAGACCGCGAATGCTCTTTCCCCTGAAGTTCTCTTCTGCAAAGAGCGGAATATGCGGCATGGAATGGGCCAGGTAGAGGAAGAAGGGCCTGTCCCGGTTGGCCCGGATGAACTCAACCGCTTTTTCGGTGAAACGACGGGTTATGGTATTCTGGTCGGCCGGTCGTTCAATTTCCCGGTCGTCCTCCAAAAGCGGGACGTGGTAAATCGTTGTGTCCGGATAAAAATCGGGATCGTCCCTTTGGTATCTGGGAGAGCCGGAAACCTTGTCCATATCGTTTGAGTAGGGAATGCCGTAATAGGAATCGAACCCCTGGGTCATGGGCAGGTGTTGGGGCAGGTGCCCGAGGTGCCACTTGCCGACCGCAGCAGTGGCGTAATCCTTCTGTTTGAGCATTTCGGCCAGGGTAATCTCCTCTTGCGGCAATCCGCCCGATGAATCCGGGAAGAGCACCACTCGCGCGACCGAACTCATGCCGTTGCGGACGGGATATCGACCCGTCAAGAGGCCGGCCCGGCTGGGGGTGCAAACGGGATCGGCAGAGTAGAATTGGGTCCATTTTTGTCCTTCCTCTGCCATTCGGTCCAGGTGAGGGGTTCGAATGGTGGGATTGCCAAAGCTACCCAGATCGCCGTAGCCGAGGTCATCACAGAAAATGACCACGAAGTTGGGTGGAGCTTCTGCCGAGGCCTGGGCCATGGCAAAGAGGAAGTAGAGCAGGAACGGTAATTTAATGCGCTGCATGGGAAAGACCGAATGGGTTTGGGTTGCGGGGGAAGGGGTCAAGACGTAAAAAGTTATGCCTTACAGGGGAAAAGGGTCAGGCCTTAAAAACTGTATTCCGTTGCACTCCATACACTTTTACAAGACGACTGACCCTGCAAGGCATCACTTTTCTACGGCATGACCCCAACGGACGCGCGAGGAAATTTCTGGGACAACACGCTAAAGCGGTTTGATGCGGATGTTACGAAACTGAACCAGGCTTGAGGCCCCGTTCCATTTATCATTTTCCGCATCGTAGCCTCCGTGGTGTTGCAGGGCAATGGGACCTTCTTCCGGGACACCGGGTAGTTGCGCCTCATCCAGGACTACCTGACCATTGAGGACTACGGTCAGTCGGTCGCCCTTCATGGTGATGTGGAAAGTGTTCCATTCCCCCACCGGATTATCCGCATTTACCTTGGGTGTGACGCCGGCACGGATTACGGGATCCTTCTGGTTGTTTCGGTAAGCGAAGACTTCCCCTGACCCGATGGGCCAGCACCAGATATTGATTTGCGCCCGGTTGGTCCCCCGCAGGTAGATTCCGGAATCGGCCCCCGGTTGTGGATGAACAATCCGCTTGCCCTCCGCGTCCAATTGATAACTCCCGTCCGGCAGTACCACAGGCACATTGAAAATACCTTTTTTTTCCTTGATGCGCCAATCCACCAGGAGCTCGAAATTCCGGTAATTTTCCTTGCTCCACAGGCTTTTGTCTCCCCGGGGTTGAAGCTTTGGCTGGCAATCGATGACCCCGTCCCGGACCGACCAGATGCCTTTGGCGGCGTCTGTTTTAACCTCCCAGCCGGTAAGGTTCTCCCCGTTGAAAAGGGAAATCCAGTCCTCGGCCGTGGACGGATCTTCTTTGGAGGTATTTCCCCCCATCCAGATGGGGAGAAAGAGAAGGAGGAATACGATTAGCTTTTTCATATCAATTCTCGGATTTTCGGGATAACCGGCTCAGGAAGCCACACAAAAAGCCCTCACTCCGAATTCCTCTCGCAAATTGAAAAGGGAACCACAAAAGGCTCAAAGTGAAGTATGGAAAGTCACTGAATAAATTGTAATTACTCAGGTCTTCATAGCCTAGCCTGAAGGGGGGAACGTGAAGAGGAGTCTCTCGCAAAGCCGCCAAGAGGCAAAGGACGCAAAGAATGAGGGGGGAGTATAGGAGTAATGGAATGATGGAATGTGCCGAAATCAGGAATTAACCACAGGGTACACGGATGGGCATCCGCCTACGCCAAGGCTTTCGGCGTGACATGCAGAGGTAATTCATCGTGATTGTGATCATGATCCCGATCGAAAAATCAACGACTTGGAGAACTGTAGGAGGGGGTTTATCCCCCGATTGCAGTGAGGCCGTTGGGAAGATCGGGGGATAAACCCCCTCCTACAGTTTAGCAATTTGCTATCAATGAATCATCCATGCGGGCGATTGTTTAAGATAACTTAGGGGTTACACTGAATCATACATTTTGCGTCTTTTGCGCTTTTTGTGGTTTCTCAATTCCTTCCCCGTTGTGGTTTTTCGAGCTAACTCCGGAAGGGGAGGGAAATGTGTTTTCCCTGTTGGGAGGCTTTCAGTCCCGCTTCCATTATTTCCTGGGCGTTGCGGGACAGGTCGGGTCGGCAGAGCAGCCATGGTTCAGCCCCATCGCGGACCACGCTGACAAAATGGCTTGCCGAATCGCGCAGGCGGGGCTCTTGGTGAGGCAGGGAAATTTCACGGCCAGAGGGATCATCGGCCGTAGCCAGGTAGAGCTTTCCTTCATGTCGCGGTTCTACCAGTAAGGTTCCTTCGGTGCCGTAGATCGCGGTCGTATAACTGGTCAATTTGCCGATCTGGGTCCAGGAGGCCTCGGCGGTGGCAATGCCAAAGGGGTAGGTCATGGCAATGAGGGCGTTGTCTTCCACGGCGAGGGAATCCTTGATTTGTCCTCCCATGATACCGGTCACTTCTTCGGGCTGACCCAGTATTGCGGCGGAAAGCAGGCATCCGTAACCGCAGTAGTCCAGCATGGCACCGGCGCCGTTCAGTTCCGGGTCAAAGAGCCAGTTGCAAAAATACTCGGAACAACCCAACTCCTTGGGTCCGGCGTGGGCGGCCCGGTATTTGACGCCCCAAAGTCTTCCGATGGCGCCGTCCCTGGCCATGGTCAGGGCAACCTGGAGTTGCGGCCACCAGGCAAAGGGCCAGTTAATGACCAACTTCACTTCGTTTTTCGCGGCGGCGGCCAGCATGCGGTCGGCTTGATCGAGCCGGGCGGACATGGGTTTCTCACTCAGGACATGGAGTTTCCGCTGCATGGATCGTATGGCCAATTCAGCGCCCTCGGCGTTGCTGCTGAACACATACACCGCATCCAATTGCTCGGAATCGAGGAGTTTCCGATGTGTGGCATAAGTTCTGCAGCCGTATTCGCGGGAAACGCGGGCCGTCAGCGGTTCGTTCGGGTCCGAGGCCGCTACCAGTTCGGCGCGGTCACAGTTGACCAGCGCTGCCAGATTGCTCCACACATGATCATGGATGAGGCCGAGGACACCGATTTTAAGGGTTTTGCTCATTGTATGCGGATGGATTGTTTCTTTGCCTGTTCAGGTCATGCTTCGGCCCAAATCGGAGTCAGCCAGGCCCACTGACCGTTCTTTTGGGCTACTTCAAGGCGATAGGTATCCCTGCTCTTTTCCGGTATGTCCGTCGACGTTGTCTCGACCCGGCATTGGGTCAGGGGAACGGCGGGGCCAATCTGGATGGCCTCGGTGAGCCAGCCTCTCAGAAAATGACTGCGACCACGGCCAATGATTTCACCCAGCTTATGCCGAAAGGTATGATCGTTTACGTTTACTCGAATTTCAGCGTCCCGGGAGGCTTCAATTTCCAGAGAGATACCCTGGGTTGTGCCATGGCGCATGGAGAGATTTCCGCTGGTCACGCTTTGCCAGGAGACCGCATTATCGCTTCGTCCGGTTACGGCATGGGGAAGAAGTTCCCCATCCGTATCGGCAGCCAATTCCTCGGCATCTGATTTTGGCGACACCACGGCCTGCCCGGAGAAGCAGGTGTCTACGGACCGGATCGCTCCACCGGACAAAGCCAGGCTCGCTATCCATTTGACCCGTTCGGATTTGCGTCCCCATCCCCAGGTCAGGCGCAGGCGGTAACGATTGGGATCCGCACCTTCATCTGTTGGAAAATATCGCCCGAGGATACGGCCATTTTTCAACAGGCGAACCTGGTCCAGTTCATCCATGCCCAACACGGAAATTTGAATATTCCTGGCGCCGGGAGCCTTCACGGTTTGGCCGATCCCGGCGCCGTTCAGGAAAAGACGGGCGTCGATTTTATCCCCGGTAGCGGCGTAGACCCGGCGGGCCTTGAAAGCATCCATCAATCCTTGCCGGGTCAAAGTTTCGGCGAATACTCCCATTCGGCCATCCCCATGGCTTCCCGGATAAGCGGCGTGGTGGTCCGTGCCGCCGACGATGCCGAATTTGTGCCCCCTTCGCCAACCTTCCTCCGCAGTGGAACCAAAATCGCGCGGACCCATATCGTGCAGCATGGGATAGGCCGCATCGGTGCTAACAGAGCACCCGTGCAGTGAAAATATTTCCACGAATGGGGATACTTCCTCCCGGTAGGCATCCCAATTGATTCCGCGGTATCCTTTGCGGTAACCGATATGGTGGGGGATGGCAATTCCATCCACGGCCCTTGCCAAATTCCGCAGGGAGGGCAGATCGGGAGCATCCCGCAAGGGCAGATCGACTCGTGGGCAATACAGGTTGTGATCGCCGTATTCTAGAGAATGCCATTCGTAGCTGGGCAGGGCGATGAACTCGCCATCTGTGGTCGCGTTTTTATGGACTTCGATCAGTTTGCCCCAATTTTTTGCACAACGGGCGAAACCCTCGTTGTGGTAATCGATGATCTCGGCGTAGGAATTGCGATCTGTGGGCATATCCGGCCAGAAGGCGTGTCCCGTGATGGAGCAGAAATCGAGCTGTTGCCTGGCCCGAGCCATGGCCTGTTCAATGGTGCCATGTCCGTAACTGATCGAGCAATGGCTATGAAGGTCTCCCCAATACAGGTCGTAATTCATGTTGGAGGGATTTACCACAGAGGGCACAGAGTTAATTTTTAAAGCGGTGAGTGCTTTCAAATTCCTCCATGCTGCAACCGATCACCTTTCGGGTTAATGGATCTATTTCCGTAACTACTCAGGTAGTTTTAACGATGGTAGGCAAGGATGATTTAATGATAACAAATTACGAAACTGTAGGAGGGGGTTTATCCCCCGATTGCACTGAGGCCGTTAGGAAGATCGGGGGATAAACCCCCTCCTACAGTTCTCCAAGTCGTTTATTTTGGGGTACTGGGCTCAACCCCCTGGGTTTCATCCCGAAAAAACACCCAGAACAGGATCGCTGACACGATGCCGATAACGGCGGCAAACTGCCAAAAGCGGACGTAGGAGGGCAGGTCGAGCACCCCGTTGGGCGCGCCGGCCAGGTCGGCCAACCAACCGTTCAGGAAAAAACCGGTAACGGCTGGGGCCAACCCCATCATGACGAAGAAGAAGAGGATCTGGGCAGTGTGGTGGATCTCTCTCGGGGCAATTCGCTCCACGTAGATAAAGGCGCCGGCGTAGAAACAAGCGAAGCAAAGCCCGTGCATGAGTTGAACGGCTACATGGACTTCCACCGGCAGTCCCGGAATTCCGAATATGGCATAGCGGATGCCGTAGCAAGCCATGCCGAAAGTCATGATCTTTCGGAAGCCGAATCGGGTGAGAAATCTGCCCAGGAAAATCAAGGCCACGATCTCAGAGAATTGCCCCAGTGACATGGCGGGCATGATGTAACTGGCCTGCAGTCCGCCTTCCTTGAGAAAGGGGCTGGTATTCATCATGTAGAGGGTATGGAGAATGCTTACCGGCAGTGTCAGGATCATGAGCACTCGAAAGGATCGCTTGCGAAACAGCCCCATAGCTTCCACAAAAGCCAGTTTCTTGCGGTTCTTGGCCGAGGGAGGGGTATGGGGCAAAATAAACCAGCAGAAGAGGGCGTAGACGACAGCCAGACCTCCGGCGAATTTCAGGCTGTCCAGCATGCGGGCCGTCACGTCGGGCACGTTGTCCCCCTTGAAGAAAGGAGGCAAGGCCTGAACCTGCAAGTTGGTCTGGAGCCAGATCATGGGGAAGGCCCAGGAAACGACAATCCAGGCTATGGTTCCCCAAACCCGTACTTTGGGAAACTGGATTTTTGGATTCCTCAGGTGCTGCATGGCCAGCGAGTTGGTCAGGGCAACGGTCGGCACGTAGAGAATGGCGAAAAAAATCGAAAGTACCAGCCACATGGCCAGGGTGGTCTGATAAGCGGTAGCCCATTTCAGAATGCCGGCAAAAAGCATCATGATAGCCAGGCATTTCTGGGTGGAAAACTTTCGGTCGGTCAATTGGCCGGCAATGAAGGGGGCGAGGAAAGAGCCCACTGCCAAGGGAATACCGATGATCAGGCCCTTTTCCGATTCCGTGAACCCCAATCCGCCCTCGGAAATATCGGCCACGAGAAAGACCCCGGCCAGCGGCATCCACAGTCCTTTGACCCCGTATTCCATGAACATCATCATGCAGAGCCGCGGATCGATTCCTTTTCCCTTTAAGGATGCGGGTGTTGAAGGAGACATAAATCTTTGGGGGAAGAATTTCGCTTCAGGTGGACAGGCCAAAGTGTTGGGCAATGGGAATTTGATAGGCCGATACCGCGCCCCTGACCACATCATCGACGGCAATGCGCCGTCCGGACAGGTCGGACTCCAGGATGGCAAATGCCGAGGCCAGATCGGCCAGTCCTTCCCGACCGCTGGCCTGGGGCTGGCGTTCCTCGTTAATGGCCTTCAGCCAATCGAATTGGGCGACGGCAAACTCGTCGGTCATGCCGTGGGGGAATTCTATTTCCCTCCGGTCGGGGCAGCAATTCTCCCGGTAGAGGGTTCCGATGCAGTGGGTTGAGCCGTCATCCAAAGTCAAGTTATCGCCCAGGACGCGGCCCTTGCTCCCATAGAGCACGGGACCTCCACCGAAAAGGACGCCCCCACCGTGTCCGGCCCAACTTGCGGTCAGGGTGCCGCAAGCTCCATTGGCGGTGGTAAAGGACGCGCTGAAAAAATCGTCCGCATCGCAATCCATGGTTACCGTTTCGCCATGTGGATCGACAAAGTTCCGTTTGGGTTCGATGACTGCGGTGGTTCCCGCTATGGAGGTGACATCACCCAGGAGGAAGCGGACCAAGTGGAGTTGATGAACCCCCAGATCGAGAGTTATTCCGCCCCCCAATTTCCTGATGTGCCGCCAGGGAGTGTGGGCCACCACCTTGTCCGGCGTCCACCAGTTGCCCACATTGCCAAAAAGAAACATCTGCGGGGTTCCGAGGTAGCCGGCATCGATCAGCCAGCGCAGGTAGCGCGCCTGGTCCCGATAGCGCCAGTTCTCAAACACTCCCAGGGTGAGACCGGCGGATTCAAACTGTTGGCACATTGTGCGGGCGGCGCCCACCGTGACGGCCAACGGTTTCTGCGTGAGCAGGTGTTTGCCGTTTCGGCAGGCGGCAGCGGCTACGAGGTGGTGCATGCCATGCGTGGTGAAGTCATTGACCGCATCGATGGGCCCATGGGTTATCATCTCACGGTAATCATCGTAGAGCGCCACATCCACATCATCCTGAAAGTCGGATACGTATTCATCGCCGATAGCCAGGGGATCGCCCGGGGCATGGCTGACGGCGGGCCGCTGGGGAGGGCCTTCACCCCGCTGGGCATACATTTGCGCGTCTTCCATTCGGCGGGCGCATAGCGCAGTGATGCGGAAGTTATCGATTCCCGCTTCACGCATGGCACGATAACCCTTCAAATGAGCGGCCAGGATTCGTCCGCAGCCCACTATGCCTATGCGTATCATAATTGTTTCAGTTCCGGGTTAGTATCATGATCGTGATCTTGATCGTGATCTTGATCTTGATCGATAACAACACATTCCTAATTCCCACCTTTGGTGCTCCTGCCCCTCTGTGTTCTCTGTGGTTAATAAACAATGGGACATGACACTAATCTCCCAGTTGAGGCATCCTGAACTTTTCCAGGGAAGCGGGGGAGTGTTCGCGCATCATGATTGCTTCGATCTGGGCGACGATGGCGGGATTGGCGGAGGCCACATTGTTCTGCTCCCTCGGATCGTCTTTCAGGTTGAAAAGCTCCAACTCCAAGTTTCCGTCGAAGATATTCTTTCTTATTCCTTTCCAATCTCCCAATCGAACGGCCTGTTGCCCATTATAAGAGGGGAATTCCCAATAGAGAAACGGGTGCTCTTTTTGTTCGGCATTTCCCAAGAGGGTGGCTGAGAAACTCATGCCATCGATGCCGGGTGGAATTTCTGCTCCTGCTATTTCACAAAGCGTTGGCAGGACATCCCAGAAGGCCGAAATGTGATCCGAGGTTTGTCCGCCGGCAATTTTTCCGGGCCAATGGGCAATCATGGGAACGCGAATACCGCCTTCGTGGACGTATCCTTTGCCCCAGCCTCGCTCACTTTTGAAGGGAGCGGCGCTGTCAAAAAACGCCGAGTCGCTTCCCCCATTGAAAGTCGGTCCATTATCGCTGGAAAATAGAATCAGGGTGTTTTCGAAAAGTCCGAGGCGCTTCAAAGTGGCGACCAGGACGCCTACACTTTCGTCCAGGTAGGAAATCATGGCGGCGTAAGCCGCGCGCGGGGTGAGGTGAGGGAAATAACCCCTGTTGCCCAGGTAGGGGTCCTCGGGGCCGAATTTCTTCCGGTAGTAGTTCACCCACCTGTTTGGGGCCTGGAGGGGGACGTGGGGAATGGGGGAGGCGAAGTAGAGAAAGAACGGGCTATCCTTATTATCCCGAATGAATCCGACCGCTTCGTCGAGCATCAGTTCGGGGGAATATTGCTGGAGCGAAAAAAGCGCGTAACTCTTTGGATCATGCGGGTCCGCCCCTTCCTCCAGCTTTGTTCCCGGAACGACCAGTTCATTGTCCAGCCAGTGCTTATCCCGGTTTTTCCACAGGTGTTTCGGGTAGAGGGTGTGAGCCTGCCTCTGGCAATTATAGCCATAAAAGAAATCAAAACCCTGTTTGTTGGGAATGCCTTCGGTCAGGGGCGCTCCCAGGCCCCATTTGCCGATAATGGCGGTTTTGTATCCCACCGATTGCAGCCGTGTGCCAATGGTAACGGTGCCGGGGAGTAGCGGACGCTGACCCTCCAGGTTGGGATCTTCAACCATCTTGGCGTAGTTCCAGGTATCGCCCCGTTCACTCCATTCGTCATTGCCGCGAATGCGGGCATTACCGGTATGTTTCCCGGTCAGGAGGACGCAACGCGCCGGGGCACAAACAGGAGAGCCGGAATAGTGTTGCGTGAAACGCATTCCCTGAGCGGCCAATTCGTCGATATTGGGAGTCTCGATCTTCTGTTGTCCGTAACAGCCCAATTCCCCGTAGCCCAGATCATCGGCCAGAATGTAGACGATGTTCGGTTTCGAGGGGACCTCTCCCCGGCTGGTTCCATAGCCGAAAATGGCCCAACTGAAAAACGTGATTACCAGGATTGGAAGAAAGCGGTTCATTTTAGGGGAGTGGAAAGAGGAGAGAGGAAAGAGGGGGGCTAAAGGATGAAGGCTGAAGGCTGAAGGCTGAATAAAGAAGCCACTTTCGCGACAAAAAAGGGGGTCAAACGCGAATGGCACTTAGTTAAGCGGGGTTTGGAATTTTCGATCATCTAGGAAAAGGAAGGGGTCAAGACGTAAAAAGTTATGCCTTACAGGGTCGATTGTCTTGTAAAAGTGTATGGAGTGTAACGGAATACAGTTTTTAAGACCTGACCCTTTTTCTTCCGTAAGGCATCACTTTTCTACGGCATGACCCCGACTGGCGTCCATACCATATTCCTCTACAAACGCGCTTAACTAAGTGCCATTTGCGTTTGACCCCTTTTTTGAATCTTATATCCCGCCACTCCGGCGACGGCGAGGAGGATCAGCGCCGGCAGAAAATTTCCGTAGATGGCCTGACCGACTCCGAACAGGAATGCATACACCGCCGTCATGCCCATCAAGGCGTAGCCGATTTGAGGGGCCAGGGACTCGCGGGCGCCGAGTTGCCCTGCCAATTGCATGCGGACAGGTCTCCATCCCATTCCCCCGGGCCGGGCCTTCTGGTAAAAGTTTTTCAACGTTTCCATATCGGAAGGTGGAGTGAGAAAGGTTACGGTCAACCACACGGCGGTGGTAAGTCCTACACTGAGAATGAGTTCAAACCACCAAGCCCAATCCGGATTGATGGTTTTAAACATTACCGCGAACACGAATGATGCAATCATGGCGCTCAGTTCGCTGAAGGCGTTGATGCGCCACCAGAACCAGCGCAGCAAGAATATCAGGCCCGTGCCCGCGCCAACTTGCAAGAGAATTTGAAAGGTATCCAGGGAGCTTTGCAGTTGAAGCGCAAACCATCCCGCCAGGATCATCAAAACCACGGTGGAAAATCGTCCCATCAAGACGAGTTGTCTTTCGGAGGCTTCCGGTTTTACGAACCGCTTGAAGAAGTCGTTGACCACATAGGATGAACCCCAATTCAAATGGGTGGAAATGGTGGACATATAGGCGGCTACCAGGGAGGCAAGAACGAGCCCCAACCAACCGTGAGGCAAAAAAGTCAACATGGCGGGATAGGCCAGGTCGTGACCCAGCTTGCCGGAGTCGAGGTTGGGAAAGGCGGCGTGGATGTCTTCAATGGTAGGAAATACCACCAATGATGCCAAGGCCACCAATATCCAAGGCCATGGACGCAGTCCATAATGAGCGAAATTAAAAAACAGGACTGCCCCGGCGGCATGGCGTTCATCCTTGGCGGCCAGCATGCGCTGGGCGATATAACCTCCTCCACCCGGTTCCGAACCGGGATACCACACGCTCCACCATTGCACCACGAGGGGAATTATCAAAAGGGTCATCCAGAGGTTGAGGTCCCGGTCGGACAGGCCCCCGCTCGGGCCATTTTCGAGCGGCGGCAGAAAGCTCAGCTTATCGGCTACATTGGGATGTTTGAATAAAGCTTCAAGTGAACCGATATCGGCATGGCGGATGGCAAAATAAGCGGCGGCAACGGAACCGACCATGGCCAGGATAAACAACATGCAATCGGTAAATACCACCCCTCGAAAACCGCCTAAGGAGGAAAAGATGACCGTGGCCAACCCCGCCCATATAATCGATTGCAATGGACTCAATCCCAACATCACACCACCGATCTTTATCGCGGCCAGCGATACAGAGGCCATGATCATCATGTTGAAGAATACACCCAGATAAAGGGCGCGAAAACCCCGCAGGAAGGCGGCGCTTTTTCCACTGTAGCGGAGTTCGTAGAACTCGATGTCGGTCATGACTCCGGACCGCCGCCAGAGTTTGGCATAGAGAAATACCGTTACCATGCCGGTGATGAGGAATGCCCACCACACCCAGTTTCCCGCCACGCCGTTCTGCCGGACGATATCGGTCACCAAATTCGGCGTGTCGGTGGAGAAGGTAGTTGCAACCATGGAAAAACCCAGAAGCCACCAAGGCATCTGTCGGCCTCCAAGAAAAAACTCCCCACTGTTTTTTCCGGCTAAACGGGCCACCAGGAGCCCCACCAGGATCACGGCCAGAAAATAGGCTCCGATCAGGATCCAATCGATGCGTTCGAGTGTAATATTTCCCCCCACGCCTACAGGGAAAAAATGCTGTCCATTGCCCGAGAAGTATTTTCAATCAGCGATTCAGGAGCATATTTGTAGAAAGGTACCGGTGGAATCATTTCCGCGGCTACCCAACCCTCGTATCCAATGGCCGACAAAGCCTGCACCACTGCGGGCCAGTTGACGTCCCCGGACAACAGATCGACAAAGCCGTTTACCGAACCGACTGCCCGGCGGTAGTCTTTTACATGCACTCGGCAGATGCGCTCCCCCAGAATGGGAATCCAGTGTTCGGGGTATCCATTGGCCAGGGCATTTCCCGCGTCAAAGTAGGCGCCAACGCTTTTGCTGTCGAATTGATCGATAAACCGATTCATTTCAAGCGGGCTGAGCAGGAATTTGTTCCAAACGTTTTCTATGCCTATGGTGACGCCCATTTCTTCAGCCAGTGGTATGGCCTGCCCCACGAAGGCGGTGGCCCGCTTCCAGGCCGCATCGTAGGGAACCTCTTCACAATCCGGTATGAAATCAGCGCCTACTGAACCGGGCACAACCAGAATTGCATCGATTCTCAGCTGGGAGGCAGACCGGATTTGCTTTTCCAGTATCCGCCTCGCTTGGGCCCGAGTCTCCCGACGCGAACTGGCTGGATTGTACTCCCAATACATACCAGTGGCCAAGCCGCTCAGCGTTATTCCCACCTCCTTTGCCAATTGGGCAATTTCATCGATTTCGGCCTGGCTGGTTTCCAAATTGAGTGGGCCATCGCCACTGAGGTCGATTTCGAAACCGTCGAACCCGGCGTCACGGGCCAGAAGCATTTTTTCTTTGAGATCCCAATCGCCGTAAAAGGACCAGATGCTGATGGATTTTTTCATAAATTACACGGTGAGAAGGGCCAAAAAGGGGTCAAACGCAAAATGTTAATATCGTCTGATTATTTCGCTTCAATCTTTCAGGTGAAACTAGAAGACGATATTAACATTTTGCGTTTGACCCCTTACCCTCCTGGATTTCCCTGAGGGTCAGTTCCAGTGAAGCATAGGCATCCTCCAGGGTGGCGGTGGCCGGAGCCTTACCCTGCCGGATGCGATCGGTGAAGTATTTGAGTTGGTTGTAGTATCCTCCCAAGTCTGAAATATTTCCTTCTCCACTGGTCGATTGTTCCAACACCGGTCCCGCCACCTCCATGCGTCGAGGGGCGCTGTTGCCTTCGGTTACCACCAATCCCTTGCTGTTGCTGGAATCAAAATCCAGCGCCGCGTTCTGGTAAACTGCCTGGAATGCCATTTGAAAACCCCATTGCGGGGGGTAGTTCCAGCCGCCTTCGGTAGAGACGGTCAAGGAATCGAATTCCATAAGGGTAAAAATATGAACCGGTCCGCTGAAATCTTCGGTGACGCGACTTTTAAACGACTTGGGTGGTCCCAGTAATGCCAAAACGAAATCGGTGTCGTGGATGTGCAGATCCAGAGCCGCGCCCCCGGAAAGGGAAGGATCGTTCAGCCAATCATCGATTGCATAGTCGGGCCGACCTCCGCGACGAAGCAGGTGCAAGCTCGATAATTTTCCTTCCCTGCCATTGCGATGGTATTCCATCAGGGCCTGGTACTCGGGCCAGAACCGGATGCAGTGCCCCACCTGGGCCAGTGTTCCATGCTCTTGTGCGGCGGATAGGATTTTGTCGGCCTGTTTCATGTTCAGAGCCAGTGGTTTTTCACAAAACAGAGCTTTGCCGGCCCGGATCGCCTGAACGGCAAATTCCTCGTGCAGGTGTGTGGGAAGGCAAATGTCCACAAAGTGGCAACTGTGCTTTGCCAGAGCCTCCTCCAAGGTTGTATGGACTGGGGCAGGGCAGCCCAGGGACTTCAGTTTTTCCGCACTTGATTCGGCCCTGGTATCCACCGTCGCTACAATTTCCACGTCTGGGAGGACCTTGTAAACCTGAGCGTGAATACCGCCCATGAATCCGCAGCCAACCAGTATGCCTTTCAAGGGTTCCTCTGGAGATTGCATCATACGTATCGATCTAACCGCTGCCAGACGTCGGCGGCCAGCATGCTGATGTGATTCAGGATAAAGTCTTTCATGGATAGATCGGGATTTGCAACCAGTTCGGTCAGGTCGATGCCCCAGGCAATCGACTCGAATTGATCGGCGCTATGGGAATCGAAATGGGTCGCGTTGGAGTGACGCCTTCCCGTCACGGCGCGGTCGTAGCGTTTTCCTCCCGTAATCTGGGAATCGAATACCGCCATCAGAGCCGCCGCCAGTTCGGGGTGCTGGCCACAGTCCATGGCTACTTTTTCAGAGTCTGCCAACCAGTCCAGATCACGCCAACCCTCGCATCCTATCACTTTTTCAGGCCTGTGGCGACCGGCCGCTTGCCTCAGCGCCTCGATGCAACGGCACAGCACGGCAACGTGGGTATCGTGTTTATCCGCCGGCTGGTGAAGGTAGACGAATCGCGGCCGCATCCTGGACAATATGGCGACCAGATCCCGGACAACTAGATCCGGGGTGGTTACTTTCACCTCCTCACTCGAGTAATCGAGTTGAAATTGGGCGGCGTAAAGGCCTAGTTGCGCCGCCTTCCGTTGCTCTCGGCGACGGGTCAGGCGCATTTCTTCATCGGAAAATTCTGCATATGGTCCGATGCGCGAGCTACTCCGCCCATCGGTTACCGTGACCCCGGTAAACCAATGGTCCTCTCGCCCGTAGCAGTCGGCGATGCCTTCGTAGGCCATGAATTCCAGGTCATCCTGATGAGCGCCGATGGCCAGGTGGGTGGTCGACTTCAGGGCTTCCTCCAAATCAAATTTTGGGTTAAGCCAGGTATCCGCTTCAGGTTTGTTCAGCTTGAGCATGCTGGGTTCTGGGTTCTGGGTTCTGGGTTCTGGGTGCTGGGTGCTGGGTGCTGGGTGCTGGGTGCTGGGTGCTGGGTGCTGGGTGCTGGGTGCTGGGTGCTGGGTGCTGGGTGCTGGGTGCTGGGTGCTGGGCTGGGTGCTGGGTGCTGGGTGCTGGGTGCTGGGTGCTGGGTGCTGGGTGCTGGGTGCTGGGTGCTGGGTGCTGGGTGCTGGGTGCTGGGTGCTGGGTGCTGGGTGCTGGGTGCTGGGTGCTGGGTGATTGTGACTTGGGCGTCTCAATGAAAGTCAATTCCTAATCCTGTTCATCCTGTGAATCCATGTTCCATTTTCGATCACGATCAAGATCACGATCAGGATCACGATGATTTTTCCTTCTTCCTTCTTCCTTTAATTCCTGGGGGCTGGTTACTGGTTACTGATTACTGATTACTGATCACTGATCACTGATCACTGATCACTGATCACTGGGCGCCACGGATTAGAACCAAGAAACGAGTACCAAGAACCAAGTACCGAGAACCAAGTACCGAGAAACGAGTACCGAGAACCAAGTACCGAGAAACGAGTACCGAGAACCAAGATTAAAGGAGGTCGGCAGGTTGGAGTCGTTTGAATCCTTCGATGGCCTCGTATTCGGCCATGCCCACATCGTTGTAGGCCTCCGCCGTGGAACGGTTGATATCATCTGTTTGTTGCCAGATTTCCTTGTGGCCGGAATGCCTGAGCGGGAACTGGCTTCTCTGGGAGCGGTACTGAAAACTGGCTTCGATCTTCAGGGCCAATTCGTCCGGACTGAGCGGCACGGCCATGTCGATAGCGTTGAGGGGCCATTCCTGCCCAATCCCCCGGTAACTCCACAGGTAGCACCCATTCATCCAGTTTTCTCCATCGACCTCCTGAAGGGCTTTGCGGAAAAGCTGGAAACAATTACCCGAAAGGGAACCCGGATCGGCCGAGCCGCCAGATATGTATACTTGGTGCGGTTTGATTTCCCGCAGTAACTCCACCACGATTTTCTCGTCCTTTTCCGTGGGCTGAAAGCTCCGATAGCCCCCCGATTCGTAGAAAGGGAGATCCAGGAAACGCAGGCGTTCGGGAGCAATTTTGAGATTCCTGGAGGCATCGCGGGCTTCGTTTCTCCGCACCAGGGACTTGACTTGCCGGATATCGGCAGAGTCATCCTCCTGAGGGGATTTGGCTTGTAATTTCCTGAGAATGACACCTGCGACCTGGCCGAGGCTGACGCCTTCCGCGCCTTTCAAGTTCAGTTCCCGTTCCAGCTCGTTCATCAAAGAGAGGATTTGTCGGGCCATGCCATCGGGCACCGCCAGGTTGCCCGAGGTAAAATAGGCCAGGGTGACCTCGCTTCCCTGATTGTTCAGACGGTGGATGGTTCCACCCATGCAAAGAACGTCTTCGTCGGGTTCGGCGGCAAATACGAGGACGCGTTTGGGAAAGGGTTTGGCGCGCTCCGGCCGATTGGTGTCATCGGCGTTGG
The DNA here is from genome assembly GCA_964291575.2 of Opitutales bacterium. Classification (GTDB taxonomy): domain Bacteria; phylum Verrucomicrobiota; class Verrucomicrobiia; order Opitutales; family UBA2995; genus JAABVD01. Next base: position 1,781,529 of record OZ219851.1, read on the forward strand.
GTTTCCCGCCGGGCCAGCCGGTAATGGTGTGCTGGGTCTGGTTGAATACCTTGATGTTCAGATCGTAAGCGGTGCCCACTTCGGTAAGGAGATCGCCCAAACCGTTCTCGTTGTAATCGGAATCCTGCAGTTTGAGGATGGGTTTTTTCACTGCATGGGAAAGCCAGAGAACCGCTGAGCGAATCGTGGGAGCCGTCCAACTCACCGGACCGACCAGCCAGGGAATGCGAAACCGGGTCAAGGCTTCGCTCGCCGCCTCATCGACGAAAAACCGAACGTCGGGGTGTCCTTGCAGGAGACTGGCGGGCAGGTTTTCAGTTGGTTGTTCCTCCACCGCTTGCCGGAGGGCTTCCACCTTGGCCTGTCCCCAAGCCATCAGGACAATACGCGCCGCCTTGCGGATGGTTCCCACCCCCATGGTGATGGCGTAGCGGGGCACATTGGCCTCTCCCAGGAAATCCCGGGCAGCATCGCGGCGGGTCAAGGAGTCCAGACGAACCAGGCGCGTTTTCGAGTCGCTGGTCGAGCCCGGTTCATTGAAACCGATATGACCCGTCCGACCGATCCCCAGAATTTGATAATCCAATCCGCCGGCCCGTTCGATTTTCCTTTCGTAGTCGGCACAATAATCGAACACTTCCGCCCGGTCCACCATACCCGATGGGAGGTGAACCTGTTCCTTTGGAATATCCACTTGGCCGAATAGATGCCGCCACATGTATTGGTGATAGCTCTGGGGATGGTCCTGCGGCAATCCATAGTACTCATCGAGATTGAAGGTGACCACATTGCCAAAACTCAGTCCTTCCTCCCGGTGCAGGCGAACGAGTTCCCGGTAGACGGGCAGGGGGGTTGAACCCGTGGCCAATCCGAGTACGGCGTTGGCGCCCGATTCCGCTTTCCGCCCAATCAATTCCGCAATCTCGGCCGCGACAATGCGGGCCGCTTCCCCCGAATCGGTGTAGACCCGGGTCTTTATCCTTTCGAACTGTTCTTCCTGGCGGCTCATGGGAGAGAGAATTAGGAATTAGGAATTAGGAATTAGGAATTAGGAATTAGGAATTAGGAATTAGGAATTAGGAATTAGGAATTAGGAATTAGGAATTAGGAATTAGGAATTAGGAATGGACCACGGATTACACGGATAAGCACAGATATGCAATAATACAACGTAGCGCTTGATGCCTTCGGCAACGGGGGTCAGGCAATCTCCGCGCTACGTGCTCGGTCGAGGACGCGAAATTCGCGACTGCCACTCTCGCGAAGCCAGTTGTTGAAAATGAAGCACGTTAAAAGTGAGAAGCTTCTCCACATTTTCCTTTTCTGCCACGGCCAAGTGATACAAGTCGTAGATAACACCTCCCATCAGGCCCAGTTCACCGGCCCGTTTTTGGACTTGGATAACTTGTTTTGCGGTGAGATTTACGCAGCGCAGGAAAGGAAGCAGGCCTTCCTTCAGTAAGATACCAACCTGAGCGGGCGGTACAGCCAATCCTTTGGGTAATTGAGTAATGGCTGAATGAAATTCCAAAAGACTGTGGGAATGGATTACCCCTTCATCCTCTTTATCCGCACAACGCTGAATGACACGATCTGCAGCGTCAAATTGCGGGTGTTGTCGGATGGAGGCAGCGATCAGAATATTGGTATCAAGGAATACCTTCACAGCCTTGGCCAGACAGATACCGGGGTTACAATCCGGAAGCCCACTGGTCGCGGTCCTCTCGCGCCCGGCTTAGAGCTGATTCAAAATCCGCTTCTGTAGCATTGACACCGGGAGCGTCCCAGACCTTGCGGCCTTTGTGTGGAATGATACGACGGGATTCGGTGCGAATCCGGATCAAGGTGATTTGGTCCGGACCGACTTCGGCCTTAAAACGATCGCCCGCATGGAGGCCCAGGCGCGACCTGATTTCTTTGGGCAGGACCAGGCGTCCAGCTGAATCCATGGGAATACTTTTCATGGAATTTAAAATGGCAAATGGTATTTTTCATGTCAAATCGAAATCGGCCAAGAAACGTCTTTCACCGCATACTGTGCATGGCACCAGAAACCAGAAACCAGAAACCAGAAACCAGAACCGAGAAACCAGAACCGAGAACCATGTTATTTTTTCTTTTTCTGGTCATTGAAACCTGACGGCATCCTTGCCATGCTCGATCTTGTCGGCCTCCATCTCAGCTTCCTGGGCTGCTTTTTGAAACGGTTCGGCTTCATCGGGCAGACCGGCGGCGATGAGGGCTTCGGCGCCGCGGCGTTTGGTTGCGGCCGCTTCGCGCAGGGACTTGATTTTGGCGATTTCCTCGGGGCTGAGAGGAGGCCGTTGTCCGTCGCCCTCTTCCGGCAGTAAGGGACGGGTAGCACGTGTGTGGATACTGATCATGCCTGTGGCGGACAGGCTTTGCAGCGCGTCCCAAGTGGCCGCATCGATCACCTGAAGGGTCGGCGCATCGTTCTGCCACGGAGTAGTTTGGAAGAGTTTTTCGAGCAGCGGTTTTTCCTGGCCGAGGGCATTTTTCAGGACGGTGATGAGGACGGGGGTGTCAGACCCGGGAATCCAGGTTTCCTGGCAATGAGCCAAGCGAGAGCCAAAGCGCGCTTTGGCCTCGGCGGCAAAGTAAGCGGCGGGATCAGAGGGTGGGGACGGTTTGGGAGGCTTGCCTCCAGGGGTCTTGAACATGATTTGTTCGAGGCGTTTGAGGAAAACCTGGCCGCCCCTCTTGAGGGTCATCTCATTGAGGTCGCCGTAGCCATCGAGCACGCCGTCGGCCAGTTCCTTTTTTTGGGCCAGGGTGGAGAGCATTCCGTGTTCGATGGTCATTTCGGCCACCAGATTGATCACGGTGACGGGGCGCGTCTGATGTTTGCGCCAAGCGCGAGCTATGCGTTGCTCGAGTTTGGCAGGGTTCCAGGGAAGATCGCAATTAATCACGACGCTGGCGTTTTGCAGATTGAGTCCCACACCTCCGGAATCAGTGCTGAAAAAGATGCGGCAATCGGGGTTTTGCCGGAATGCGAGGATTTCCGCGCGGCGTTTCTTCTGGGGCACCAAGCCGGTGTGCCAGGCATAACCGTAGCCCTGTTTTTCAGCCAGTTCCCGGACCCGTTCGAGCATGCCGACCCATTCGGAAAATACGATGACTTTGACCTCGGGATCGGAAAGGCAGTCTTCCAGCACGGCTTTCAGCTCCTTTAGTTTGGGGCAGTCCCGGTTGGGATTGCCTTTGATAATGCTGGGGGTGTCGCAGATCATTCGCATCATTCCGAGCAGAACCATGAGCTTCTCCTGCTCTTGGGGAGTGAGCGGACTGCGTTTTGCTTTTCGGGCCAGCGATGCCACGATTCTCTTGTATTCCGAATACTCTTGCCGCATGGCTTTGGTCAGAGGAACAAAGAGGTTGCGGTCGGTTCGGTCGGGCAGCTCGGTTTCAACATCTGTCTTGCGCCGACGTAGCATTACTGTCGCCACCTTGGCCCGGAGTTGCCGCAGGTTCTTGTACCCCTGGGGACGCCCCCGGTCGTTCAGTTCGTAATATTGCCGATTGAACCTGAAGAGGGGGCCCAGGAGCGTGGGGTCGAGGAAATCGATGATGGATCTGATCTCGTCTATGCGGTTTTCCAGAGGGGTCCCGGTGAGGACGAAGGCGAATCGGCTCTCCAGGCGCTTGACTGCCTGGGCCGTTTTACTCGCCCAATTCTTTATGCGCTGGGCTTCATCCAGGATGATTATGTCGGGCCGCAAATACGCATTGATGTTGAGGCTGTCGCGAAGTACTTGTTCGTAGTTGCAGATGGTAAAGAAGGGTGGTTTGGGGTCCTGGTAGAGTGCCACTCTTTGAGCCGGGCCTCCGTAGACCAGCCGTTGGGTAAGCGTACTGAATTTCCGAATTTGCTCTTCCCATTCCGTCTTGAGCGATGCCGGTGAAACAACCAGGGCCCTCTGCGCTTTACCGAGGCGATGGAGCAGGGCGCAGGCGGCGATAGCCTGTATGGTTTTGCCCAGGCCCATTTCGTCGGCGAGAAGGGCTCGCTCCTTGAATGCCAAGTGGAGCATGCCTTCGCGCTGATAAGGATACAACGGGCTGAGGGTTACGTGTTCGGGATGGTGTCCCGTGACAATCCCGGTTTCATAATCGCGGCGACTGGCTTTTCGTTCGCGATCGATTTCCTGATGCTCGAGCCAGGGTTCGACCGTCTGGGAAAGGCGGATATATTTTGAACGCGACCGTTTCAGGCGGTCCACGAGTTCGCTGGAATCGACCCCTTTGTTTTGGAGTCCGTCCGCATTGAAATACGCCCGCAGGGAAGGCGGCATCCTGGTCAGGTTTCGTTCGACCCACAAAAGATTGACGCTTTCATCGGGAACAATGTCGACGCGGGTGGAGGGTTCCGAGAGGGCCTGATTGAAACAGGCGCGGTGTCCGGTTTTTAAATGCAGGAGCACGGCCTCAACGTGCTTGCAGGAACCAAGCCCATTGATGCGAAAGTCGGTGCAGGTGCAGTCGAACTCCCTGTCTTGGAGGTGCCGAATCTCTATGGAATAGGTCAATCCGCTGCCCGACTTGACCGAAAAATTGGAAAATACCGGGTGTTCGGGAAAACGGTTGGAAATGCGGAACGTTTCTTCTTTGGCCCGTATCCGCCGTTTGAGCAATTCCTGTTTATCGGTGGTGCGCCAATCCGTGGCCGGTGGAAGACCACGGTGTTTCTTGGCGATTGGTTTTTTGGTTTTGGTTCGGTTTCGCGGCATGCTTTCAGCAAAGCAAGACTCCATGATGCGATCACGCCAAAAATTATCCTAATCAGAATAAAGCAAGGGAAGGATGGAGTAATGGAGTAATGGAATGATGGAGTATTGGAATGTGGTGGAATCAGGAATTAACCGCAGGTTACACGGATGGGCAAAAGCGCCAAAGGCACAAAGGGGCCTGGAGGCGCCAATTAGGAATTAGGAATGAGGAATTTACTTTCATTGAGACGCCCAGAACCTTTCTCGGTACTCGTTTCCTGGTTCTGGGTTCTCGTTTCTAGTTCTAATCCGTGGCACCCAGCACCCAGCATCGAGCCTCCAGAACCCAGCACTGTGGTTAATCAAAGAAAAAATTTTTGTGTTTCTTGTGCTTTTTGTGGTTTCTTTCCTCCCAGAACCCAATTACGTGAGTGTCCGCCATGAGCGTAAGGGGATATCCATTTTCGAGGAAGAGCGGTCCCCTCCATAGACCAGTGTCAACTTGGTGTCAGGTCCCGCCAGGTTTCGAAACCAATTTAATCCTCTCACCCAATCCGATTGTACGGTTTCTCCAACTTTTATTTCCCAGGCGTGAAGGGTTTGGCCTGTTTCCTCAAGTAAATCGATTTCATGCCCGGTATTGTCGCGCCAGAAATGAAGATTTGAATTCAGCCCGGCATTGAATCGCTTTTTCAGCCGCTCCAGGATCACCCAATTCTCGAATAAACCACCTCTCAGGTAGTGGGTTGAAAGCTGGTAAGAGCTAGAGATCCCCAGAAGGGCACAGGCAACTCCCGTATCGACAAAGTACAGTTTTGGCTGCTTCACCACTCTTTTGTTGAAGTTTCTGAAATGCGGACGAAGGAGAAAGATGATATAGCTCGCCTCCAAAACCGACATCCAGGATTGAGCTGTCTTGATATCGATTCCACAATCCGTTGCCAGATTGCTGAAATTGAGCAATTGTCCAATCCTTCCGGCGCATAATCTGACGAAACGTTGAAAACGGGACAGGTCTCCTATATTGCGAATCAGCCGGACATCCCGGTCAATGTAAGTTTGCACGTACCTGGGATACCAATCAACCGGACTTACCCCGCGATCGAATATCGGCGGATAAGAACCCGTAAATAATACTTCATCCAGTGGCTTGTCTCTGCCGGTTACATTTTTAATCTCGGACCAGGAAAAAGGTAGCAGTGGGAGTAGACCGACTCTTCCCGCCAAGCTTTGGGAGATTCGCTCCATCAGCAAAAAATTTTGCGATCCGGTTAAAACGACCCCACCCATCCGTTTTTTTTGATCGATGTAGGTTTGGAGATAATTGAATAGTTCGGGCACGTGCTGCACTTCGTCCAGTATGAAGTCGCCTTGCTGTCTCCTTAAAAATCCTCGCGCATCCTCACGAGCTTCATCCCTTACATCGAGATCTTCCAAGCTGAGGTAGGCATGATTTTTGAAAGCCTCTTGAACGAGGGTGGTTTTTCCCGATTGACGTGGACCGATGACCGCTACAATAGGGAAGCCCCTGGCCAGTTCCTTCAGTTTTCTTAGCGCAACTCTGTGAATCATGGCGGATTGTTTTTACAAAATTGGAATCGAATTCCATAATTGTAAAGGGAATTCAATGCCAGCCCTAACCACTGACCACGGATTTCACGGATGAGGAATAGAATTAGAAATAAACCACAGAGGACACAGAGAGCACAGAGGGAGAGAGAAAGGCTGAAGGTTTGAATAGTGGTATCGACTGCGGAAATCATCGACCGCGAATTTCTTCGATGAATTGGTCGATATTCTCCGGTCGGCCTTGCAATACCCCAACGCAACTTCTGATGCAGGCTCCCAGCATCGCAGGGTCATAGGCAACCTTTCTTTGAAGAATGAGTTCGCCGTTTTTTTCCACGAACTCGACTTCGGTTGAAGCGGTCATCCCGAACCGTTGGCGAAGAGGCTTGGGAATGGTGACTTGGCCTCGGGCTCCAATTTTCATGCTAAAATATGAATTCATGTGCGAAGTTATGTCGAGTTGATCTCTGGGTCAGGAATTGGTTTTGCGGCAGGTTGAAGTTTGGACGAAAAAAGGCCCGCCGTGGTGGCGGGCCTTTTTAAAAGGAGGGGTTTTAAGAAGAATTAGAAGCTGAAGGTGTTGGTGAGGAAGAACTGTTGTTCATTGGGGATGCGAATAACGGCCACTGTGCCGTCGATACTGGCGTTAACCGGTATGTCCCTCGACCCCCGATCGCGGTAGAGGTTACGCGCATTGAACTGGACGGTCCAGTCGACCTTATCGTCGAAGATCGACCGCCCATAGCGAAAGAAAAGATCGCCATTGAGTTCGTCGGGGCCCAGCCATGGATTCAAAATATCCGGAACCGCATTACCGAATTCGTCATAGACGTTCGGGTATCCGGTGGCGATGTCATCCTGGTAGCGAACTCCGGCGCCGACGCTGAATCCTCTGAAGAGTCCTTCGGAGAAGTCGTAACGAGTAACCAGATTGATCCGCCATTCCCGTTGCTCTTTGGATACGGTGTTATCCTTGGCTTTTTCTATTCGCAAAGCGCGGATTTCTCCCTCGTATCGGGATGCCCCGATCGCACCGCGTTCCACCTGGAAGGGTGAGTCGCGCACGTCATACAATCCTTGGTCGATGATCCGGCCCAATATCTGGAAGGCCAATGGAATGGCAACCGGGCCGGTATCGGAGGTTACCGTTTCCTGTTGGGCCACATTGAGTGAGATGCTCCAGTTGTTGGTTATCTGCCCCCCCACATCGATTTCCATGCCTTCGGCAACGAAGTTCTGGGTGGACTGTAATTGGCCGTCCAGGGGAGTGCTGAAGACGTCGAGGGTTCCATTGGCATTTCTTATAACTTCAAAGTTGTAGATGTTTTGAACTTCCGGAGGGAGGATATTGATCAGACGGGCGTAGTACTCATCGTAGGAATTAACGCCTATAAGGTCGGCGTCGGTGCCGGATTCACGCTGACGGTTATCCGGTACGGTATCAAATCCGAGATCCGCATCACTCAGGCCGGATCCATCATTCCTGAGTTCGGTGCTGGGGAACAAGGGCAGACCGCTTTCTTCCGCCTCGGCGATACGGTTAATGAAAAAGCGAACCCGTCCGATGACATCGCCGACGTTACCGGCCAAGTTGGTTCGGGCAAAGGCATTCACGGTTTCGAACCAGTTAAATTTAACTGACAAACGACTTTCAAACAACTCCACGGTAAAGCCATACTCTTCGGTTGTTCCAAACGGGCTGGCAAGCGGTTGATTGAGCACGTTGACCTGTCCTCCGGCCGGTTGGAAACTTTCCGCTTCGTAGTAGTGGGCGGTCAGGTCCATTCCCCAGGGCAGTTCACCGAGCAAAGTTTCCGGATACCGGCCAATGATACTCCAGGTAGTGGTGGAATCCTTGTTTACGCTGAAGGGTGCATCTTCCAGAAAAAGTAAAGCTTCATTGAAGTTACCATCCGTTTCATTATGGCCTGGGTCGCTGATTCTTTGCGCCATGGAACCGGTGGGTCCGCGAACGGTGGTTTGCTGAAGGCGTCGGAACGATCGTTGCTCATCCTCCCGCCAGCCATACATACCCACGATGTGGCCATCCAGGAACCTGCTCTGCAGGTTTAGCAGGGTGGATTCCAGTTCTGTCCGGCTCACGTTGGCATTCTGGAGGGCTTCGATGATCCTCCAATTGTTTATAACCCCGTCTTCGACGGATCTACGATTGTCGTAGTACCATATGCCATAGGTATCCCCGACCTGGGGGAAGCCCATGTTCAAGACATCGGTAATGCGAAGCTGATCGGGTCTATTGAGGTTGCTGGCATCCGGGCCCACGTAAACCTGGCTCTTAACAATCCGGCGGAAGTTGTCATTGTCTCCATTGGAGATGTAACCTTCGCCGGGGTAATCACCCTGGTCGGCCCACCAGGCGCCCCGGGTGCCTCGGCTCGAGCTATCATTAGCCCGGTCTTCGTAGAGTCCGGTGAGGGTATGGGTGCCCAGTATTTTACCAAGCGTGCCATCCACCATGTCGGCCAGATCGAGGGCACCGAAGAGAGTGGCCCGGAAGGTTTCCTGTTCATTCCATTCGTTCGTCGTGGTATTGTCATTCCACCTTATGACGGGTCTCCCGAGGTTTTCGTTGACCAGCCTGTCGCCTACTCCGTCATAGTCGATATCTCCCGGGGCATGGTGGGATGTGATGTCGAGGCGAATGCTCTTACTATCGCCGGAGGAGAAGGCATTGAAACGCTTCTGATGACGCCTCTGCTTGTCGTAAGCGATTTCGATACCGGCATTACCTCCCAGCAATCCCTGCTCGACGATAAAGGTCTGTATCTCATAATCGGTTTCTACGATATTGGTGGTGCCCTGAAACAGGTTCTTGTGGTAATCGAATACATCGCGATTTTGAATGGATGGCACAAGAAAACCAGGACCGGCTGTCGCCGCATTAGACCAAATCAGGTCCTTCAAACCATCATTTGTGCGCCAGCGGCCCATGATGCCCTGGACACCAGCAAGTTCCGAACTGTTCCAGCCAGGTATGGTCCCCGCGTCACCACTGTTGTAGTTGATAGCCGGAAACAGGAAGTAGGGAACACCACTGGCTGTATTATTTCTACCCGAATTCCTGAAACGGTTAACTACGGTTTTAGGAATGAACCGACCTTCGACTGCGGCGTATTCCTCTGCGGTCATGCCATCGGGAACGGTAACCAGACCGGCGCTGATGGCGCCCAGGACTTCCTGTTGGGTAACGGCGTTGTTACCTATGTTGCCCAGGGTAACCCCTGGTTGCATCAGGGCCCTGTTCAGGACCTCCTGGCCGCCCAGACCTACGAACCATGAAGAGTAGCGGTCTGAGGGAGGAACCGTGTCAGGCGGGTTTCTCCTTATGGAAATCTCCTCAAGATTGCCGCGGAAGACGGTTTGGCCCAGGAATTCGGAGTCTTCATTCTCAAACAGTATGGAATCCCAGGCCATGTAAAACCGCTTATCGTCTTCGTAGGCGGGTTCCTGGCGGAATTGAAGTTCTTCGTTCAACATGGCAACCCGAACGGCCAAGCGGTCTCTGATCAGGGTCTTGTTATAGTCGAGGGTTTCCCTGTGTCCGCCCCGATGGTCGACCCGAATTGAGATTCGGCCGAAGTCGTTTCCGATGTTGGCTCTCTTAGTAGTGTTATTGATGATACCTCCGGGAGACCCCAGGCCGAAAAGGACGGAATTGGGGCCGCGGTTAATGGTGACGCGGGAGGTATTGTAAGAATCAAACGGGACATCGCTCTGAAAATAATCCCGGGTAAGGGTGGCGTTCACCAAACCGCGCACCCGTTGACTCCTTTGGGGGTTGTTCCTGGATGTATTGGTGTTCACCCCGTCATCGGCCACGTTGGAGAAATTGCCCAGCACCCCGCCCACTTCGACGTTTCCGACGAAGGCGAGCAAGGATTCACCATCGGTTGCACCGGTATCTTCCAGGAAATCTTCCGTAACAATGGCGATGGAGGCGCCTAAATCTCGCGTGCTGGAGCGAATACGGGAACCGGCCAAGGTAGTGGTGGCCAGGTAACCCTGGTCTTCAGAAGCGTCGATGGTAAAGGGGCTCAATTCGTAGACTTCTTCCTCATCCTCTTCCTGCGCGTAGGTATGGATGGAGAGGGGCAAGGCAATGGCAAGCACTGCAAACAGAGCGCGGTTGGACCAAAGGGGTCGTTTATTCATATGACAATAGGTTTGAGTTTTTGTAGATCGGTTTGAGAGGCGACCCTGAGTTTGCTTCAGGGCAGGGCCTTCAAATTCCAGTTATCAGTAGAGTAGAAGGGAGGTGATTAAACCTAATCAATAGGGTCTGTCTAGATTTTTTTAATAATTATTAAAGCGGCATAAAGGCATGGGCGCCGGGGGCGCCAGTTATCAGTGTTCAGTGGGCGCCGTTGGCGCCAATCTTGTTTTCATACGCCAACGGCGTTGAACTGAAGGCTGTCAAATCACTGACCGAGGTCGAGTTGACGCAGGTTCTTCATTATCTCAAAGCGACCGGGTTCCATCGCGCTTTACTGATCAATTTCGGTACGCCGGAGCTCGAATTCAAAAGATTTATCGATTCAAAGAAACATCTGTGAAAATCTGCGTCATCTGCGGTTAATTCCTCTTTCAGCCGAGACAGGCGAGGGTAGTAATGGGAGTTCAACTAATTCGAAAAAAGGCCCGCCGTGGTGGCGGGCCTTTGAAAAATGAGGTTTTAAGCTGTTTTAGAACCGGAAGGAATTAGTGAGGAAGAACTGTTGTTCCACCGGTATACGGGTAAGGGCCACGGAGCCATCGGGATTGAGGTAGATCGGGATATCCTGCGAACCCTCGGACCGGTAGAGGTTCCGGGCGTTAAACTGGACAGCCCAATCGACCTTGTTATCGAAGATTTTCTTTTCGTAACGCATGAAGAAGTCTCCAAACCACTGATCCGGACCCAGCCAGGGATTGAGGACATCGGGAACGACGACGCCATCAACCTCTTTGTTGGGATATCCAGCGGCGACATCATCCTGGAACCGCAGGCCACCACCTACCCGGAAGCCTCTCAAAAGCCCTTCGCGGAAGTCGTAACGCACAGTGGAACTGAACGACCATTCCCGTTGTTCCTGGGAACGCTGGCCGTCTCTTCCTTGCTGGATGCGCATTTGACGGATAACGGCGTCGTAACGCGTTCCGATCGTTCCGGTTTCCACTTGGAAGGGAGAGTCGCGAAGTCTTTCCAATCCCCAACCACCGGGCGATGTTGGCAATGGTTGGGCAAGGATATCCCGAATTTTTAAAGCCAAGGGAATGGCGACAGGACCTATGTTGGTAATCACCGTTTGCTGTTGTGCCACATTGATACGAAGACTCAAATTTTGGGTTAATCTCCCAATAACTTCAATTTCCTTACCTGTGGCCACAAAATCCTGGGTGGAATTCAGACCTCGGATCGGGTCATTTACATCCACTCGCTCACCGGATTCCAATGTTTCGACGCGGAAGTTGCGGGCAGCTTGCAATTCCGGGGGAATGGCCGCAATGATGGCGGCGTAATATTCCTCGTAAGAATTGAAACCGCCAATGTCGGCATCGGTTCCACTGATACGTTGCCGGTTGCTGGGAACGGTATCCGGGGTGAGAAGGGCGTCACCCGTCCTGTCAGCAGGGTCCTCGGCCCAACCATTCGGCCGGAAGTCCGTTCCGGCATCGTTTTCCGCGGAGGTAATCCTATCCAGATAAAACTGGAATCGGTTGGCAATTTGAGCCAGTTGACCGGCCATATTACCAGTGCGGGCATTGGAGTTGGAAGTTTCGAACTCATTGTACCGGATTGAGAGGCGACGGTCGAACAACTCAAGGGTCAAGCCCCATTCCTCGGTTTTCCCGAAGGGATCGGCCAGGGGCTGGTTGAGAACATTATTCGAGATACCGGCTGGTTGGAAACTCTCAGCTTCATAGTAGAAGGCGGAAAGGTCCATTCCCCAGGGAAGGTCACCGAGCCAAACCTCCGGATAATGGCCGACAATACTCCAGGTGACGGTGTCGTCATCCGCCAAGCTGGCGGGTTCCGGTTCCAATTCCAGTAAATTGTCGTTGAAGACCCCGTCGATTTCATTGATGCCGGGCAAATCGTATCTCAACGGGATTACTCCTGGATCGCTCGGGTCGCCATAGGTGGTGTTTTCCTGAATGCGCTGATAAACCGTTTGTTTATCATTGCGGATGGCATACGTCGTCGAAATATGCCCGTCGAGGAAGCGGCTCTGGAGGATAAAGGCTTCGGACTCCAGCTCGCTACGACCGAGATTCCGGCTATTGGTTTGCTCGATGACGCGCCATGTATTGATCAGGTCGGTATCGACATTTCGATTATTGTCGAAATACCAGATCCCGTATCTGTCTCCAATTTCAGGGAAAGCCTCGCGGGGTATTTGCAGGTATCCATCTATGCGAACATCGCTCGCACTATTCAATCCCCTCACGTCCGGGCCCAGGTAGATCTGGCTCCTCATATGGCGGCGAAAGTTGTCGGCCAGCCCATTGGAAATGTCGGGGCTGCCCGGCCATTTGCCTTGGTCGGCCCACCAAGCCCCACGCCTACTGATGGTGGTGAATTCGTTGACGCGGTCTTCGTAGAGCCCGGTGAGAGTGTGGGAACCCAAAATCTTTCCAAATGTGCCGTCGATCATGTCGGAAAAATCCAGAGTGCCAAAAAAGGTGAAACGAAAGGTATCCTGTTCGTCAGTTCTCTCCGTGTAATTGGTGTCGGTCCAACTCAGGACAGGCCGTCCCAGGTTTTCATTGGCTAGGCGGTCGGCCCATCCATCGAAATTGGAGTCACCCGGGGCATGGTTTTCTGAGATATCGAGTCTGATGGTTTTATCATTGCCGGCTCCGAAGGGAAGAAAGGTTTCGCGATCCCGAGTTTGCTGATCCCAGGCAATCTCGAAACCGGCCAGACCGCCGAGCAATTCCTGTTCCAGGATAAACTGATTGATATGGAAGTCGGTAATGACTTCGCTAAGTATCCCGGGCAGGAGGTTTTTGTGGTAGTCGAACACGTTGCGGTCACTCAAGGATTTTGAACGGAATCCAGCTCCCGCGGTGGCAGCGTTGGTCCACCGAACGTCCTGGGTGGAAAACCCGTTGGGGCGGAAACGACCCATTATTCCCTGGATACCGACCAGTTCGGAGCTCTCCCACCCGGGATCGGTGGTGGTGACGGAATTGTAATTGATGGCCGGGTAGAGGAAGTAGGGAACAGACTGGACCGAACTGTTTCGGCCTCCATCGGTGGGGTCGTCATCGTCAATGCCCCGGCGAAAACGGTCGACGGTGGTGCGGGGAACAAATTGACCTTCAATAGCGGCATACTCCTCAGGGGTTCGGTTTCCGGGAACAGTGACCAGACCTGCGCTGATGGCGGCGAGGACTTGGGCCGAGGTAACCGCTTGGTTGCTGATATCGGTCAGGTCAACCCCTGGCACTTGAAGGAGCCGGTTGAGGTCTTCCTGACTGCCGATACCATTCCACCAGGAGGAGAAGCCATCCCTGGGGGGCACGGTATCAGGGGGATTCCGGACGATACGTCCATTTTCAAGGCTCCCACGGAAACGGGTTTTGCCCAGAAAATCCGATCTTTCATTCTCAAATAACACTGCGTCCCATGCCGTGAAGAACCGTTTATCGTCCTCAAAGGCCGGTTCCTGGCGAAACTTGATTTCCTCATTCAAAAGGGCGACCCGCACGGCCAGACGGTCTTGGATCAGGGTCTTGTTATAATCGAAGGTTTCCCGATGCCCGCCGTTGTGATTCAGCCGCACGAAGATAGCCCCTCGATCGTCGCCCATTATGGCTCTCTTGGTAGAGTTGTTGATAATACCCCCAGGAGAACCCAATCCAAAGAGGACGGAATTGGGGCCCCGGTTTAGGGTCACACGGGCGGTGTTGTAGGTGTCAAAGGGAATTTCGGTCTGGAAATAATCTCGGGTAGTGGTGGCCCTGACCAAACCTCTGATGCGCTGGCCTCGCTGGGGGTCTGCCCGCGATTGAGCAGTACTGGAATTGTCCAGATTGGCATTGGCAAAGTTGCCCAGAACCCCGCCCACTTCGACGTTGCCGACATGGTAAAGCATCGACTCGGCGTCGGTGGCGCCGGTATCTTCCAGAAATTCCTCGGTGATGATGGAGATGGAAGCGCCAATATCTCGCGTGCTTGTGCGGATCCGGGTACCGGCAAGGGTGGTGGTGGCCAGGTAACCCTCGTCCTGAGTCGCGTCGATGGTAAAGGGGCTCAATTCGTAGACTTCTTCCTCATCCTCTTCCTGCGCGTAGGTATGGATGGAGAGGGGCAATGCAATGGCAAGCATTGCGAACAGCGTGCGTTTGGACCAACGGAATTTAATCATGAGACAATGGGTTGTAGTTGATGTAGATCGTTCAGAATGGAGGCCCTGTGATTACCTCAGGACAGGGTTTTAAAATTCAAGTTTTAAGAGAGTAGAAGGGAGGTGATTAAACCTAATCAATAGGGTCTGTCTAGATTTTTTTGATAATTATTAATGCGGCACAAAGGCACAAAGGCACAAAGGCACAAAGGCACAAAGGCACAAAGGCACAAAGGCACAAAGGCACAAAGGCACAAAGGCACAAAGGCACAAAGGCACAAAGATTATTAGAATTAGGACAGTTTGGCCACAAAAAGCACAGAAGACTCAAAAAGGGAGGGGGGAATGTTGAATTGGGGATGGAATCTCGCAAGACTCGCAAAGACATGGGGATGACTTACGAGAACACAGAGGGGGAGGTGCCAAGGGCGCCAATGAGGAATTTTATGAGTTGCTGAGATGCTGAGAGGGAGAGGAACCGTAGATTTCACAGATGGGACAATAGGAATGGGGGTATCCCTGTCCGTTAAATTGAGGTAATGAGGCGGGTAAGAAAACCCGCCCTCCGTTAGCTTACATCCTTCAGCATTTGCTTAGCGTTCTAGGCGAGCTTCCGCCTTCATGGTTTACGGCGTGACATGTGGCGAGAGTTAATTTCCTGTTCTAATTTCGATCACGATCACGATCACGATTTTGCGGGGGACAGGAATGTCCCCCCTCCTTTATTCAATTCCTAATTGGTGCGAAGCGCCTTTTATCCTGCCCATCCTGTGCATCCATGTTATTTTTCTGCTTTTTGCGGTTATTAGGATGGATTCCTCTCCTCCTAAAATGCGTCGTTGAGGTAGGTTCTCAGGCCGGTGCGCCAGTAGTATTGAAGTTTGAGCATCCACTTTTCGTATCCCACGATGGCATCGGTTCGCACGGCCCATTGGTGCCATTCCCGGGCCATGGGAATGACCAGGTCGTAGTAGTGGCTTGAAGCGATGTTGTCGAGTTCCAGGGGGTCCGCATCGATATCGTACAACTCCCAATTGTGATGGGGTTGTCCATCGGTGGAGGTGAAGTTCTTGGAGACGAGTTTGTATTTTCCCTTGAAGATGGCCCGGTTGGCTTCGTGTTCGAAGCAGATGACCCGGTCGGCCAGACTGCCGCCGCGCAGGGCCGGCATGAGGGTGGTCCCCTCCATGGGCAATATGTCGTGGCCGTCGCGGGTGGTTGGATAGGCGGCCCCGGTTACATCGACCACCGTGGCCATGAGGTCGATGACATGGCTGCGCTGTGTTTCGCGCTCCCCTTTGCGCTCCAATCCATAGGGCCAATGGACCACGAGGGGGGTGTTGATACCGCCTTCATGATTGAAATGCTTGTAGAGTTTGAAAGGCGTGTTGCTCACCGCGGCCCAGTGGGCGCCGGTGTGGTGGAAGGTGTCTTTTTGCCCCATGTTTTCCAGTTCGTTTCCGGAAAAA
The DNA here is from genome assembly GCA_964291575.2 of Opitutales bacterium. Taxonomy (GTDB): domain Bacteria; phylum Verrucomicrobiota; class Verrucomicrobiia; order Opitutales; family UBA2995; genus JAABVD01. The sequence continues at coordinate 1,797,651 of OZ219851.1, forward strand.
GGCCCGTCGGCACCAAAGGGCCCGCCTTCATAATTGGCTCCGTTATCGGACAGGAAGAATATGAGGGTATTGTCGAATTGATCCGCGTCTTCCAATTGTTGGATGACTCGCCCGATCCCCTGATCCATTTGATCCATCATGGCGGCAAAAGTGGCCATGCGCCTGGTCTGGTCGGCCCGCTGCACTGCAGTCAAGGTATCCCACTTTTGCAATGGAGCGGGCTGGGCGAATTCGTCGTGCCAGGGAGGCGCGTCGGAAGTGGGAGGGATTTGCCTGTAATCGGTAAACAGGCCGAGTCGCTGCAGGGTTTCCCAGCGGGCTTGGCGGATTTCGTCCCAGCCCTTTTCGTAAACGGGCACGTACTTGTCTATCAGTTCCTTGGGCGCGTGCAGCGGGAAATGGGGGGCCTGATAGGCCAGATAGAGGAAGAAAGGTTTTTGGCCGGCGTTTTCCTGGTGATGGCGAAGAAACTTTACCGCGTAATCGGAGGTGGCGTCGGTGGCGTGAAATTCGTCCGGTCCGTAATCGATGGGTTCTACTTCAGGCGACTCGAGAATGTAAATGGAAGGATCCCAAAAGCTGCCGCAGCAACCCGGGTAAGCGTAGGAATGTTGGAAGCCACGGCCCGGGGGCAATTGGTCGGGCCTGTCGCCCAGGTGCCATTTGCCCGACATGTAGGTTTGGTAACCATGGTCGCCGAGCAGTTCGGAGAGGTAGACGTTATTTCCCGGTTCCACCGGTTCCAACTCATAGCAACCGACCTGGTGGCTGTAGAGACCGGTAAGGAGGCTGGCGCGGGTCGGCGCGCAACGGGCACAGTTGTAGAAGTTGGTAAAGCTGAGGCCGTTGCCGGCCAGACGGTCGAGATTTGGGGTTTCGATCTCGCTGCCCAGAAAGCCCGGATCGGAGAAACCCATGTCGTCCGACAGGATGATGAGGATATTGGGTCGTTGGTCAACCTCCGCGGAACCCGAATTGGAAATGGCAATGGGGGCCAGGAGGAGCAGAATCCTGATGAAGTTTTGGAAGGGACGAAACATGAGATGAAACCGCAGATTACGCAGATGAGCGCAGAAGAGGAATTGACTCTCGCTAAGCACGCTAAGCACGCAAAGGTGGAGAATTAGGAGAGGGAACCACAAAATGCACAAAGGATAAGAATGCTGAGATGCTGAGATGCTGAGTTGCTGAGTTGCTGAGAGGGAGAGGATCCGCGGATGAGCGCGGATAATTAAGGATTGAATTTTCAACTGGGAAGAAAAAGGTGAAGAGGAGTCTCTCGCCAAGCCGCAAAGAGGCAAAGGACGCAAAGAACGAGGGGGGGAACCACGGATGACACGGATGGGCACGGATTGATTTTTCGATCACGATCATGATCACGATTTTGTGGGGGACAGGAATGTCCCCCCTCCTTTATATAAATATCCTGTTTATCCTGTGCATCCATGTTGGTTTTCGATCATGATCACGATTTTCTTTGCGCTTTTTGTGCTTTTTGTGGTTCCCTAATTCTTCTCTTCTATGGTTTTTGTGGTTTCAACTTCCCTTGGCGAGAGGAATGAGAGTGGAAGTTCAATTATAGGTGGACGAAGCGTTTTTGGAGGTAGGAGATGTTGCCGTAGTGGCAGACGGAGGCGGCCTGAACGCCGGCCTCGACGTGGTCGACCGGGTCGCGGTCCTGGCGAATGGCTTCCAGCCAGTCGGCTGATATGCAAGGTTTGAGCATTATAGGTTATGGCGTGGTCAGTGCCCCGCGGGCCCTCGCTTGCCAGCATGGATTCGCTGACCGGGGCAACGGGTTCGCTATTGGGTCTCTGAGGGGTCAATTCCCATCGGTTGCGATCGAAATAAATGGTGGCGTCTGATCCCATAATGAAAGTGCAGGCCTTGTGCAGGTTGTTGCTCCACGAGCTGACGTAATTCATCTGCAAATCCAGTTCCGGGAATTCCATGATGCAATTGGTAATATCGGGAGTTTCGGTTCGGCCTTTGCGGTAATATTTTCCCCCGGACATGACAATCTGGCTGGGAAGAGGGAGTTGGAGCAGCCAGTTGGTGACGTCGAGCCAGTGCACCATGAGGTCTCCCAAGGGGCCGCTGCCGAAGTCCCAGATCCAGCGCCAATTTCTCATGCGCAGGGCGTCGAAGGGCTGATCCGGGGCGTTTCCCAGGAAGCGTTTCCAGTCGACCTGGTCCTGGCTGATCTTGTATTTGGGGTCCCGATAGGGTCCGGTGTTGCGGCACCATTGCATGTGGACCCGGCTGATCTTCCCGATATCGATTTCGCCGGAGTCGAGCTTCTGTTTCAAAACCACAAGGTGGGGCATGGTGCGTTGCTGGGCTCCAACTTGAACTTTTCGACCGGTCCTCTTCTGAGCGGAAATGACGCGGGGTCCTTCCTCCAGTTTGTGGGTCAGCGGCTTTTCCACGTAAACGTCTTTTCCGGCTTCCATGGCATCGATGGTGATGGGCACGTGCCAATGATCGGGGGTGGCCACGATTACGGCGTCGATATCCTTACGCTGGAGCAGCTCCTCGTGGTAACGGGTTTGAAAAACATCGCGGTCCCGGCCTCCCACCAGGGCGTGGATGGATCGAAGGAAATCCTCGTAGACGTCGCAGACTGCCACGACTTGGGTGCCGGGAATCGGCTCCATGCCGCGGTGAAGCGACCTCATGCGCCCCCCGCAGCCGATGAGACCGAGGTTAAGGGTTTCGTTTTTGGCGTATCCCTGGGCCGTGGCCTGGTATCCGCCCAGGGTCATGCCGGCTGTGCCGATGCCCAGGATCTTCATTGCTTCGCGGCGGGTCATAAAAAGAGGGAATCACAAAAAGCACAAAAGAGCAAATTGGAGTATTGAATATTACTGAATAAATTTTCGAATTTGGAGTTTTTGAGAACCAAAATTAATAAGTAATCCATGACACATCTTAGTGGCTCTCAAATATGCCAGAACTTGGGCTATATGTTCATCTTTGATCCTCTGAACGGCTTTCAGTTCAATAAGTATTATATCTTCCACTAACAGGTCTGCTATGTAATCTCCGACTGTTGATCCATCCTCATCGACAACTGGAATGGGTTCTTGTTGTTCTACCTTGAGTCCAAGCTTTCTCAGCCTGTTCCTAAGTGAGTTCTCATAAACCTTTTCCAGAAATCCATTCTTGAAATATTTATGCGTCAAAAACGCCATCTCTCTAACCACATCCGCCAGCTTATTGATTTCTGAATCCTCCACTTTGTGTCTTTTGAGCTTTTTGTGGTTCCTTCTTGGCGAGAGGAATTAGGAATTAGGAATTAGGAATTAGGAATTAGGAATTAGGAATTAGGAATTAGGAATTAGGAATTAGGAATTAGGAATGGACTACGGATTACACGGACGAGCACGGATTTTCAATAAAACAATGCTTCGCTTGATCCGGCTTTGCCGGAACAGGATCGCTTCGCGAGCAGGTTTTTTATAATTTTCCTGCTGGCACGAAGTGCCATCCTGTTGCCGTAGGCATCCAGCCGCGTAGCGGCGATGTTAAAGAAAGATGCTGAAATTCTTGCCTATCTGACTACTCGGCCGGAACCGCCGGATTTCAGCAGGGCCTCCACTTCGGAACGACTGGAGAAGTTGAAGTCGCCGTAGATGGAATGGGCCAGGCAGGAAGAAGCCACGGCGAAGGACAGGGCGTCGCCCGGTTCCTGGAAATCAGGGGTGTTGAGAGCGAAGATAAGACCGGCGGCGAAGGCGTCTCCCCCTCCCACGCGGTCCACCATCTGGCGAATTTCGTAAGGCTGGTACTGTCCATCGACTCCGGGGGCGAAGTGCGCTTCCCCGGTAGAGCCCTGGTAAAGCATGGCGCCCCAGTTGTTGTGGGAGGCCGAGATGCTTTCGCGCAGGGTAATGGCGACCCTGGAAACGTTGGAGAATTGGCGGACGATCTCCGCCGCGACCTGGGTGTATTTTTCCGCGTCGATTTTGCCGGCATGGACATCTGTGTTCTCCGCGTGGATACTCAGCACGTCGGCGGCGTCTTCTTCGTTGGCAATGACCACGTCGACATAGGGTAATACACGGCGCATGGTTTTCTGGGCCAGTTCATGGGAGGAAGTTCCGGGTTCCCAGCGCCAGAGCTTCTTGCGGAAATTCAAATCGCAGGATACGGTGAGCCCGGCCGCTTTGGCTTGCTTGACGGCTTGGAGGGTAGCTTCCGCCGCGGTTTGTGAAAGGGCAGGGGTAATGCCGGTGGCATGCAGCCAAGCGGCGTCGGAAAAAGCGGCCTCCCAGTCGTAAGCTTGAGCGGGAGTCAGACTGATAGATGAATGGCTGCGGTCGTAAATGACGCGGCTGGGACGTTGATTGGCGCCTGCTTCTACAAAATACAAACCCAGCCGCCCCTCCTCGGTCACAACGATGCCGCTGGTGTCGATGCCCAAGCCTTCCAGGCTGGCCAGGCAGGCGGTGGTAATATCGTTGTCGGGCAAGGCGGTGACAAAGCGGGCTTTCCCTCCCAGCATGGCCACGGAGGCGGCAACGTTGGCTTCCGCGCCGGCGAAGGTGAGGTTCAGGTCGCCCGGCATGCTTTGGCGGAAACGCTTGAATCCGGGAGGGCAGAAGCGGCCCATTATTTCTCCGAAGGTGACGATCGTTTTCATGGGACTAGGAATTTAGGATGAAAAGGCACAAAGGCACAAAGGCACAAAGGCACAAAGGCACAAAGGCACAAAGGCACAAAGGCACAAAGGCACAAAGGCACAAAGGCACAAAGTGCACAAAGTGGGGGTCAGAACATATTGGAAATTGATCGAAAAATCAACGATTTGGAGAAGAGAATGAGACCACGGAATACACGGATGAGCACTGATAAAGACGGAGCGAATATTCAACTGGGAAGAAAACATGAAGAGGAGTCACTCGCAAAGACGCAAAGAGGCAAAGGACGCAAAGAATGAGAGGAGGGGGGGTGATGGAGTGATGGAATGGGGGAGAGGAACCGCCGATGACGCAGATTAGCACAGAGGGGAAGGGAGGTTCACAAAAAAGGCAGAAAGGTTTCTCGTTGCTGGGTACTGGATTCTCGATGCTGGGGGATCTCTCCACTATCCCCTCTCCACTCTCCAACACTCTCTCTTCCCCCTTTCCTCTTACCTCTTTCCTCTGGAGCGAAGCGACTTCCACTGACCACTTATTAAACTCCATCGGCGATTTGGCGGGCCTCGCGGGCGTTGGCTTCGATGGCCGTCCAGTCCCGGTTGTTGATGAGGTGGCGCTTGGCGATCCAGGAACCGCCGATGGCGGAGATCAAGGGTGAGCGGAGGTAGTCCCTCATGTTCATTGCGTTGAGGCCGCCCAAGGGGATGAAATCCAGGTCCAGGTGGAGGTAGGGGGCGGCCATGCTGGCGAGGTGTTTGAGGCCGCCGGAAGACTCGGACGGAAAGAACTTCAGGGTCCGGCAGCCCAATTCAATAGCCCGTTCAATATCGCTGGGAGTCATTATGCCCGGGGCAAATGGCAGGCCTTTGCGGCGGGCGTGTTCCACCACCTTGGAATTGAGGCCGGGGGAGACGGCGAAGGCGGCTCCTGCCGCTTGGGCCTGGTCAACCTGGTCAGGGGTCAAAACGGTGCCGATACCGGCCAGCATTTCGGGAACCTCGGCCACGATGGCCCGAAGGGCGGGAAGGGCGGCCTCGGTGCGCAGGGTGAGTTCCATGACCCCGATTCCTCCCCGGAGTAGGGCCCGGGCCAGGGGCACGGCGTGTTCGGCATCGTCGATGACCAACACGGCCACCACTTTCGCCTTTTTTATACGGTCATGGAGGCGGGATGGAAACATATCTCAGGCAGGCTATGGAAGATGCCTGTATGGTAGGTGGGTAAAAGGGTCAATTCTTAAATTTGTAACCTCGAAGCCCTGAGGAACGTATGTTACGAAGGGGAGCTCACACCGGGCTTCCATTCGTTCAATTGTCTATCTTCACCTTATGAAATCTGCCCTCGGCCTCCTTCTTCTCTTCCTTGCCCCAACCCAGATTTGCCAGGCCAATCTCAGCTACCCCATTGTCGATACCCATCAGGAGTACACCTTTGATGAAAGAAGGGTAATTCCATTCCCTGGAAAAGGAGAGCCATTTGATGGGCAGGACGCCCAGTATGCGGGACATCAGCCCAATTACCGGGACAACGGGGACGGCACCATTTCCGATCTGGTAACCGGTTTGATGTGGACCAAGGATCCGGGTGGGGAAAGGGTTTCATTTTACCAGGCTGTCGATGGGGCTGAGACCTGCCGTGTCGGCGGCTACACGGACTGGCGATTGCCGAGCATCAAGGAACTGTATTCGCTCATCCAATTCAACGGAACCGACCCGGACCCGAGAAACGACGACATCGGTTCCCTAAGGCCATTTATAGATCATGGCATATTTGGTTTTCGCTACGGCGACCCGGATGAGGGCAGGCGAATAATCGATGCCCAATTTGCTTCCAGCACCCTCTACGTGGGCGAGATCATGAACGGTCAGGAAGGGGTGTTCGGGGTAAATTTCGCAGATGGTCGCATCAAGGGATACGCCACCCAAAGCCCTCGCGGGACCGGCCATTTGTACGTCCTCTACGTTCGGGGCAACCCGGAGTACGGAAAAAACAAGTTCAAGGACCTGGGCAATGGAACCATCCTGGACGAGGCTACTGGACTGAATTGGATGAAGGCCGATTCGGGAGAGGGCATGGACTGGAAAGCGGCTCTGGAATACGCGGAGACCATGGAGTTTGCCGGTTACACCGATTGGCGGCTTCCTTCCGCCAAGGAACTGCAAAGCATAGTAGATTACGATCGATCCCCTGCCACAACGGATTCGGCGGCCATCGACCCGGTCTTTCTAGCCACTGCCATTGAAAATGAAGATGGAAAAAAGGACTATGGCTGGTACTGGACCAGCACGACCCACAAGCGAGGTTGGGCAGGAAATGCGGCGGTCTATATCTGCTTTGGGCGTAGTCTAGGATTCATGCCCGTCCGCCGTTCCGGCCAAAACCGCCTGCTCGATGTGCATGGGGCCGGGGCTCAGCGGAGCGATCCGAAGCGGGGAGATGCCTCCCGGTTCCCCCGGGGTCGAGGTCCCCAAGGAGATGTGGTCCGAATCGACAATTTCGTCCGTCTGGTGCGGGGCGGGAACATGACATCAGTGAAAAGCGGGCCTGAGATTCCGGACCTTTCCTCACGACAACCCCAGCGACCCAGAGAGAGAATCGGAGGTCCGTCTGGTGCGGGAAGGGGCGCCGCCCGGCCCGCCGATGAACCACGCCCTGTCCAAGCAGCGTCTGATGGACGTCCGGTTACCTCGCCCAATCTCCTGTCCGCCACCCCAACTACCGCCTACCCCTCAGATAAACCCAATATTGTATTCATATATGCCGATGACATGGGCTGGACCGGTACCTCGGTGGAAATGATACCTGGGGATAAAGGGACCAAGAGCGATTATTACCAAACGCCCAACCTGGAAAAACTGGCCGCTATGGGAATGCGCTTTTCCGCGGCCTACGCGCCTTCGGCTTTCTGTACTCCCAGCCGGGCCGCCGTCCTTACCGGCAAGACACCGGCGGAATTGAACATCACCTCTCCCGGCAGTGGTTTGGGAAATGATTCCAACAGATTGAAACCGCCCACCCAACTTCGCCGGTTTCCCGAATCCGAAACATCTATCGCGGAAGCATTAGGTCCCGCGGGTTACACCAGCGCCTATTTTGGAAAGTGGCACCTGGGACGAGGTAATCCGGGTCAACATGGATTTCAGATCCACGACGGTTCTACCTCAAATGACACCCCCGCCAATGAACCCCCCGGCAATCCCAAGGATATTTTCGGGTTAAACGAGCGGGCCATGGCATTTTTGGAGGAACAGGTCCATGCCGGTCGCCCCTTTTACCTGCAACTCTCTCACTACGCCGTCCATGGGCCCACCGCGACCCGACCGGAGTCGCGAAATAAATTCAGGGAAAATTCCCCGGGCGAACGCCATCGTAACGCCCCCTTTGCGGGCATGACCTGGGACCTCGACCAGAGCATCGGCACACTGATGGAAAAAATCGAGACTCTCGGCGTGGCCGACCAAACCTATATCATTTTCATGTCCGACAACGGAGCCCCGGCGGGGCCGAGAGTGGGAATCTTGAACAATGCTCCCTTGAACAAAGGTAAATCGATGCTCTACGAGGGCGGGATACGCGTCCCTCTCATCATTGCCGGCCCCGGTATTGCTCCCGACAGCCATAGCTCCGAGCCGGTAACCGGCTGCGACCTGTTCCCTACCTTTTGCCAATGGGCGGGAGCGGAAATTTCCCATGCAATCGATGGGACCAGTCTGGTCACGCTACTCGGCGGTCAAACCCATGCCCTTGACAGGCACGTCAGTTCCCTTCTCTTCCACTACCCCCATTACGGGGCGGGGCCCGAGGCCATACCTTCCACCGCCATCATCTCCGGAAGCTACAAGCTGATCAAGGATTGGGAGAGCAATGCCTACCAACTTTTCAATCTCGCAGAGGACCTGGGTGAACAAAATGATTTAGCCGACTCCCGTCCCGAAAAGCTGAGAGAACTTTCGGCATTGATGAAGGAACGACTCCATTCGGTAAATGCCCAGGTCCCGACCATAAACCCTGACTACGACCCATCAGCCGAACGCCCCGAGCGGAGAAGAGCTGGAAGAAGAGGGCAGGGAGGTTAGGCGCCCAAGGGCGCCAATTAGGAATTAGGAATGAGGAATTAGGAATTAGAAGAGATGCTGAGATGCTGAGTTGCTGAGATTTCTCAGAATCTTGATCTTGATCGTGATCATGATCTTGATCGAAAGAAGGGGATGGAGGCCCCAGCTGGGTGCAGCATCGTTCCTCAACCGGGACCTCCCATCTGGTTATTACGCCAAAGGCGTTAAACTCCAAAGCCCAGTGTCGCGTAGCGCACGCTGGGTTACCGATCACCCATATGACCGAACCCCAACGGGGTTCCACAAATTATTCCCAAAATGCCAATTGTATGAACCCAGCCCCCAGCATCGAGTAACCAGTACCCAGTAACCAAAACACGGCGCTTCGCGCCGAGAGGAAAGAGGAAAGAGGGAAGAGGAAAGAATAGGCACAAAGGGGCGCTTCCCGCTGGTGTTCAGTGGTCTGATACCAGCACCCAGCACCCAGTGGCGAAAGCTAATGCATGTCAGGGAACTAATTGAGAATGTTTTGCGCTTTTTGCGTTCTTTTGCGGCTATTCCCCCTCTCAGCAACTCTTATTCATCCTTTAGCCTTCATCCTTCAGCCTTTCTTGGCCCCAGAACTTACCAATCGACTACCGATCCATCGTCGGGATCGTACTGGGTCTTGTATTCGCGGGGTTCACCCACTTCGTCCATGATTCTGTTTTCGTCGATGGTGATACCCAAACCGGGACCGGTTGGAATGGGGCGATAGCCGTCCCGTACCGGCGGGAGGGGTTCGGCCAGAAGGTCGTGTTCGCGGTCGCCCCGTTCCTGAACCATGAAATTGGGGATGCATGCGGCGATCTGCAGACTGGCCGCGAGCGAGCAGGGTCCGTTGGGATTGTGGGGAGCCAGGGGCGCGTAATAGGCCTCGGCCATTCCGGCGATGACCTTCAATTCCGTAATGCCCCCCGCATAATTGACGTCCGGTTGAAGTATCATTGCGGCGCCTTTCTCCAGGATTTCGCGGAACCCCCATTTGAGAAAAATACGTTCTCCGGTGGCGAGTGGGATATGGGTTTTCTTGGCCAGGTCGGCCATGACATCGACGTTGAGGGCTTGCACGACCTCTTCGTAGAACCAGGGATGATAGGGTTCCAGGGCTTTTATGAGGAGACTCGCGGTGGTTGGCTGTACTGCCCCGTGAAAATCGAGACCGATGTCCACACCGTCTCCGTATTTTTGGCGAAGGGCGGCAAAGCGTTCCACCACTTCATCGATGAACTTCTTGCCCTCGGTGTATTTGAAAGCCTGACGGGCGGCCCTGGGGCCGACTTTCATGGCCCTGACCCCGGTTACGGAATCGGGCACACCATAGACGAATGCGCTATGGCGGGTGGGGCCGCCAAGTAGTTTGTAAACGGGAACGTCGTAACATTTGCCGGTAATGTCCCAGAGGGCCTGGTCGATGCCGGAGGAAATGGCCGATTTTATGGGACCGCCCCGGTAAAATGCGCCGCGATGGATGGCTTGCCAGTGGTGCAGGACGGGACGCGGGTCCTTGCCAATCAGGTAATCGCCCACTTCAAGGGCCCCGGCGGCGCAGGCTTTGGCGTCGTCCTTGAGCATTTCACCCCATCCCGTGATACCGGCGTCGGTGGAAATCTTTACGAAAACCCAGGAGTTTTTCAGGACGAAGGTTTCGAGTTTGGTAACCTTGATCTTGTCCTTTGGGCTGATGGGGGCGCCTTTGGCAATGGAACTGGAGGCGTTCAGGCCCACCAGGGCGGCGGGTCCGTAGAGCATGGCGCGGAGCCAGGAGCGACGATTGGATTTATTCTGGGTCATGGAGAATTAGGAATTAGGAATTAGGAATTAGGAATTAGGAATTATTATCGACCACAGATTACGCGGATGGGAACGGATTTTCAATAAAACAACGCTTCGCTTGATCCTGCTACGCCCAAACCGTGTTTCGCAATGCTACCATGCTTCGCAAAAGAGGCTTGGCACAGCACAGCGGCAGGACAGGTTATTCGGAATTAGGGATTGACGCCAATTGAATTGTCAGACAAATTACTTGACATGCATACGAACGTAAGCGGCTTATTGCGGGAATTTCCCCGAATCAAACGTGCCGCCTTGGCAGGCGATCGAGTTGTCATCAAGACTCGGGAGGGGAATCTCGTATTGACAGCGCAGAAGCCGGCTGGGGAAAGTCTGTTCGGAGCTTTGCGGGAGAGCATACAATCAATGGGGTTGAAACCTGAAGATTCAGGTGCTTTGCCCACCGATTGGGAAGCTCGACTATGACCTTCTTGTTGGACACGCACGCCGCGCTATGGTTGCTTGAAGGGAGCCCGAAACTGGGTGTTGCGGCCCGCGAGGCGATCGACGCAGAGCCTGGAGGTTCGGTAGCGCTCTCGGGCATATCCCTGCTGGAAATAGCCATGCTGGAGCGCAGGAGGGTGATAAATCTGAGGCCCGATCTCGAGCAAGGCTTGAGGAGCATAGCCGAGCAACTCATCATTTTGCCGATAACAGCTGGAATCGCTGCTGATGCGGTCAAACTCACTTGGAAGCAGAAAGATCCCTTTGACAGGGTTATCACCGCCACTGCACGTGTCCACCGACTTACCCTTATAACGAAAGATCGCGCTATAATCAGGTCGGAGGTTGTCCCGACCCTGTGGGGTTAGCAGCCTCCGGATCTCGCTCCACAAATTTACCGTTTGCTCAGCACCTTGGCTTCGTAGCTACGAATCGGGTCGAGCAAGGCGTCGTCGGTGGGAACATCTCGGGTTTCACAGAAATAATTCCAAACCGCTCCGAAGGGTAACGATTTGATGGATTCGAACAGGGCTAACCTGGAAGTGTAATCGGCCAAGAGTTCAAATCTTTTCAATTTTTCGGTCGGTTCGAGAAGCGCAATCAGGAGCGCTCGCTGAATATTGCGGGCGCCAATGGCCCACGCCGCCAATCGGTTGATGCTGGCGTCGAAATAATCGAGCCCGACATGGATTCGGTCCAAGAATTTTCCCGCCACGATTTCGCGGGCAATGCTTTGGAGTTCGTCGTCGAGTAGGATTACGTGATCGCTATCCCAGCGCACGCCGCGGCTGACATGCAGGAGGAGCCGCGGCACATAGAGCAGGATGGATGACAATTTATCGGCAATTGATTCGGTAGGGTGGAAGTGCCCCGCGTCCAGGCAAAGGGCCAGTTGGTTTCTTATGGCGTAGCCCAAGTAAAATTCGTGCGATCCCACGACGTAACTTTCCGAACCCAATCCGAATAATTTACATTCAACGGCGTCGAGGTTGTGGGCCGGGTCGATCGGTTCCTGGAAAATTGCGTCCAGCGATTCCGTGAGGCGTTCCCTTGGGGAAAGTCGATCCGCCGGGGTGTCCTTCAACCCATCCGGGATCCAGATATTGGTGACACATGGCGACCCGAGTTCACGCCCGAAGAATGCTCCTATGCGCCGACAGCGCATTCCGTGCTCGATCCAAAACCGGCGGATATTTTTGTCCGGGTGGGACAAGGTAAATCCGTCCTCGGCCAGGGGATGCGAAAAGAAAGTGGGATTAAAATCCAATCCAATGCCCATTTGGCGCGCCCATTCCACCCAGGATTGAAAATGTTCTACCGCGATTTCATCGCGATCGACCGTTTTGCCGCCGTTGTCGAGGTAGCTTGCGTGGAGGTTCAAGCGGTGAAGGCCCGGCACCAGGGAGTAAACCAATTCGAGATCGCACCGCAATTCATCGATGGTGCGGGCTCGGCCAGGATAATTTCCCGTGGCCAGAATGCCTCCCCCCGTGAGCCCGGCATCGGATTCGAATCCGCCCACGTCGTCACCTTGCCAGCAGTGCACCGAGATCGGAATGGCGGCCAAAATTGCCAAAGCCGCGTCTGTGTCCACCCCAATGGAGGCGTATTGATCTTTGGCTGAGGCGTAATGGGATGCGGTCGTCATTGTATCAGGTATCCTGGGCGACCATTAAATCATGCCAAAATAATTTCAACCCCCCGGGCCTCGATTTTTTGGAGGAGATCCCCGGGGGCGCCGCTGTTGGTCACGAGAATATCCACCGCATCCCATTTACACAGGGGGGTAAAGGACCGACGGCCGATTTTAGTGTGGTCCAGGCAGAAAATTACCCGTTGGGCCGAGGCGATCATGGTTTTCTGGATTTCGATCAATAGCAGGTGCGAGTTCATGATACCGTCCTCATTGGCCCCTCCGCCGCCCATGATGGCGATATCCGCGCTGAGAGATCGGTAAGCATGGACTGCCAATTCACCCACCAGCACTTGAAGACGCGGGTAAACCACACCTCCCGTAACGATCACTTCGATCTCCGGATTACCCGCATAGAGGTCGGCGATGGCCAGGCAGTTGGTCACTATGTGAGGGCTCTTCGGTTCCAGATAGCGGGCCACGGCAAACACCGTGGAACCGCCATCCATCAACAAATTCTGTCCGGGACCGATCAGGTCCGCACAGGCGGCTCCAACCCGGTCCTTGCTGTCGCTCTCCACTTGCTGACGAGAGGAGAAACGGTACTCGTCCTTTTTTTGCTCCACCAGCCGGGCCCCTCCGTGGGTTCGGCGGATTTGGCCCTTTGCTTCGATCCGGGTCAAATCCCTTCGAATGGTGGAAATGGAGACGTCCAGTTTCTCTGAAAGTTCTTCCAGGGAAGCGAATTCCACCTCCTTGAGATAGTCCTCAATCAACCTTTGTCGCCGTTCGGACAGCATGCTTCAGGCCTGATTTTGAAAGATTTTAGTAGATTTTTGTAAGTTTTTGATAAATTTTGATTTGACTAGGGCAAAAACTGCCATATATGTCAAGCAAATTTTACTGATTGGATGACAGGGTCATTGGAACGAGCGGTAGTTGAGGAGTTGGTGCGGAAGTCGGTTCTGAAGCGCCTGGGGCGGTATGTTCCGGAATCGGCTGCGGCCCCCAATCCATTGGTGGTCAACATCAGCGCCCGGCACTGCCATTTGCGTCAGGATGCGGTTGAGGTTCTGTTTGGGGCGGGCCGGGAACTCACTCCGATGAAGTGGCTTTATCAGGAGGGGCAATTTGCGGCGGAGGAAGTTGTCACATTGATTGGACCTCGCAGCCGTGTAATATCGAATTTACGGGTTTTGGGACCGTGCCGGGATATCAACCAGGTGGAAATTTCCTTCACGGATGCCATATCGCTGGGCTTTGAAGTTCCGGTACGGAATTCCGGTGATATTGCCGGCACCCCTGGTTGCATGTTGATGGGGCCGGCGGGGTTTCTGGAGATGAAGGAAGGGGTCATTCGGGCCGCGCCGCATGTGCACATGGCCCCGGAGGACGCAAGTTATTACGGAGTGGAAAACAAATCCTACATGCGACTGCGCATCAAGGGAAGAACCGGGCTTACTTTCGACCGGATAATGGTCCGGGTCGATCCCTCATTCAAACTGGAGGTGCATTTGGATACGGACGAGGCCAACGCCTGCGGTTTGGTTCCGGAGACCCCCTGTGAGCTGATCAAATAAGCATTTTATTCAAATAGATACGAAAAACTGAAAACGGAAAAACCTCAATTACCATGAATGAATCAATAGGAATGGTGGAAACCAAGGGCTTCACGGGCTCCATCGAGGCGAGTGACGCAATGGTCAAAGCTGCTTCGGTCGGTCTGGTCAAACAGATCCCCATTGGCGGCGGCTTGCTCACGGTCTTGGTCAAAGGCGATGTCGGCAGTGTCAAAGCTGCGGTGGAAGCGGGCTCGGAAGCGGCAGACCGGGTAGGCGAATTGGTTGCCTCCCACGTTTTGGCGCGTCCGCACGAAGACCTGCTGAAAATTTTTAATCCATAAACCAAAGGGAGAGGAGATTGAAATGGCAAAGCAAGCATTAGGAATGATCGAATGCAAGGGCCTGATAAGCCTCATGGAGGCGAGCGATACGGCTCTGAAAGCCGCCGACGTCGAAATGTCGGGCTGGACCAAGATTGGCGCCGGTTACGTAACCGGATTTTTTCTGGGCGACGTGGCGGCGGTCAAAGCCGGTATTGAAGCCGGCGCCGAGGCCGCCAATAAGATCGGCGAGGTGCTGGCGGTTCAGGTGATACCGCGTCCCCACGACGACCTGAGCCAACTGGGCAGTTGGATAAGCTGATAGCCCCTATTGGGCTCGACGCATTACCGTGAAAATCCTCGTCGCCAATTTGGGGTCGACCTCCTTCAAGTACCGCCTGTTCGATCTGGACGGGACAGGTCATGCCTTGTTGGCGGAAGGCGGATTTGAACGGGTGACGGATTTTGTCCCCTGTATCGAATCGATGTTGGAAACCCTGCAAGACGGTGAGCATCTGGCCTCGGAAGAGGATATCGAAGCGGTTGGATTCAAGACGGTTTTGGGCAGGGAGCTGAGTGGATGTGTTGAAGGGGACGACCGGATTTTGGAGGCCCTGCATGGGTTTGAGGAGGTTGCTCCGGCCCATAATCCGGCCTATGCGGAAGGAATTCGTTGTTTTCGCGACGCCTTGCCCGAGGCCAGGCGGGTGGCATTGTTTGAGACGGCATTTTATCAATGGGTGGAGCCGGTGGCCCGTGAGTATGCCGTGCCCGGGAGTTGGCGCGGTATCGGGATTCGCCGTTATGGTTTTCACGGGGCCAGCCACAAATTCATAGCGGAACGGTCGGCGGAGTTGTTTTCGGAAGAGGCGCTGGCAGAGCGAACGCGTCGCCTTTACGTGGACGGCCCGGGCGATTGGACGGGTCCGTCGTTGCGGGTAATTTCCTGTCATCTGGGGGGAAGCAGTTCGGTGGCGGGCATCAAGGACGGGGTTGCCATGGGTGTCAGCATGGGTTTCAGCCCGCAAAGTGGACTTCCCCAGAACAATCGGGTGGGCGATTTGGATGCCATGGCCGTTCCCTACGCCTGCAAAGCCTTGGGGCTGTCGGTTGATGAAGCCGAAAAACAGCTCTCCACCCAAAGTGGTTTGCTCGGGCTGTCCGAGGTCGGGACGGACATTCGCGACATTCGCAAAGCAGCGGCGGGCGGCGACGGCAAGGCGCAATTCGCCCTCGAATTTCTGGTCGACAGCATACGCCATTGGGCCGGTTCCTTCTTTTTCAAGATGGGCGGGGCCGATGCCATTTGCTTTACGGCGGGCATCGGGGAGAACCACCCCGAGATCAGGGCAAGGGTTTGCGCCGGCCTGGAAAGTTTTGGATTGCGCATAGATAAAGAGCGCAACGCATCGATGCGATCGGGCAGGGAAGGATTTATCAGCACGGACGATTCCACTTTCAAGGCCCTGGTCATCCCGGCCAACGAAGAGTTGGTGGTAGCGCGGGAGGTGTATCGCAAATTGAAAGGGAAAGAAGGGGAGATAAAGAATAACCACAGAGACCACAGAGGACACAGAGGGGGAGAATTTGGAATGATAAGCTACAAGGGGACAGAGGATAATCGTGACCGTGATCGTGATCGTAATCTTGATCGATAGAAGGGGGCGCCAATTGAGAATTAGGAATTAGGGAAGAAAAGGCACAAAGGCACAAAGGCACAAAGGCACAAAGGCACAAAGGCACAAAGGCACAAAGGCACAAAGGCACAAAGGCACAAAGGCACAAAGGCACAAAGGCACAAAGGCACAAAGGCACAAAGGCACAAAGGCACAAAGGCACAAAGATTATATGAATGAGGAACATTTGGCCACGGAAAGCATAGAGATCACGATGACCCCGAACCCCTAGGATTTTAACGTTTAACATCTAAATTTTAACCCAAAGAAATATGGCAAGACAAGCGATAGGAATATTGGAAACCAGGGGTCTCACAGCCCTTGTACAAGGCGTTGACGCGATGCTGAAAGCGGCCAACGTGCAACTCAGCAGCCCCATGAAAGGTGTGGGCAGCGCTCTGGTCAGCGCAGTAGTAACGGGGGACGTTGCGGCGGTCAAAGCGGCCATCGAGGCGGGCGCCGATGCGGCGACGTGCCATGGCGATGTCATCAGCGCCCACGTAATTGCCCGGCCCCACGACGATACCGAAACGGTGCTTCCGTCCATACCGGCAACCAAGCGCGCATCGAAGTAGATCCCATGTATCTCGGAAAAGTCATAGGATCGGTTGTGGCCACCAAGAAGGATGACAGCATGCAGGGTCGCAAGCTGCTGATGGTGCGGCCCATGCTCATCGATCCTGAGAATACCAGCCGGTTCAAGCCGGGGGTGAATACCATCGTGGCGGTGGATACGGTTGGCGCGGGAGAAGGGGAATTGGTCATGTTTGCCCAGGGAAGTTCGGCCCGGCAAGCGGCCGGATTGAGGTCGGTTCCGGCCGATGCGGCCATCGTCGGAATCGTCGATGCCGTGGCCATACAGGGCGCCAATACCTACCCGGGGAAAGGCTGAAGGCACAAAGGATTATAAAGGGTGAAGGCTAAAGGCTAAAAGGAAACAACCACGGATTACACGGATGAGCACGGATCGAATATTCAACTGGAAATTAACGGAGGGCGGGTTTTCCCTGTCTGCGTGCAACGCACAGGCAGGCAACCCGCCTTATAAAGGCAGAAAGGATTCTCGTTGCTGGGTACTGGATTCTCGATGCTGGGGCATCTCTCCACTCTCCAACACTCTCTCTTCCCCCTTTCCTCTTTCCTCTGGAGCGAAGCGACTTCCACTCTCCACTAACTGATCACTGAATTGAGAAAGGGGGACTGCATGAGTCAAACAAAAGGATTAACTGAGGCGATGATTCGGGACGTGGTGCTCGAAGTTCTGGGAAAGCTGCCGACCGGGTCGGTGAATACGGCTCCAGGCGCGCCGTCCAGGCAGCCCAAAGCACGTTCGAGCCAGAGCAGGTTTGGAGTGTTTCAGGATGCGGGCCGGGCGGCGAAGGCCGCACAAATTGCGTTTGAGCAGCTCAAGACCAAAGGTTGGAGCGGGCGCGCCAAGGTGGTGGAAATCGTCAAAACCCTTTGCTGGGACAAGGCTCGGGAATGGGGCAAAATCGAGTTTGAAGAGACGAGGATAGGGCGTCTCGATCACAAGATTGAAAAACTCCAGGGCATCAAGGGGGTATTGGGCGTGGAGTCTCTCTTGCCTTTGGGCTTGAGTGGAGACAATGGCATTACCATGGAGGAAAACGCTCCTTGGGGAGTGATCCTGGCCATAACTCCGGTAACCCATTCGATACCGACCATTGCCGGCAACATCATCAACATGGTTGCGGCGGGCAACGCAATGGTGGTCAATCCGCACCCGGGTGGAGCGAAATGCGCCGCCATCGCGGTGAAGGAGATAAACCAGGCCATTCACGCCGAGTTGGGAATCGAGAATTTGGTATGCACAATGGAAAAACCGAGCCTGGAAACCTTCAAGGAGCTCAGCGCCGCGCCGGAGATTACCCTGCTTTGCATAACGGGGGGACCGGGTGTTGTGGCGGCGGCGCTGAAAACGGGCAAGCGAGCCATTTGTGCGGGACCGGGAAATCCCCCCGTGGTAGTGGATGATTGCCCTGCCCTCGATTTCGACCGGGTAGCGCGCGACATCGTTCTGGGAGGCAGTTACGACAACAACCTGTTGTGTATCGGTGAGAAGCAGGTCTTCACCGTGGGCGGCGCATTCGACAAATTGATGCAGTCCCTGCAACGGGCCGGATCCAAGTATATCAACAGTAGCCAGTTGGATAGGATCCGGAAGGAGTTCTTTACTTTCAGGGAAGGCGATGGCGGCTGTTCTCATCCGGCGATAAACCGCGAATTCATAGGCGCCGACCCTTCTAAATTGGCTTCCGTAGCAGGTGTGTCCATCGACAGTGGGACGGAGCTGTTGATTGCGGAAACGGCGGAGGACGATCTCTTCGTGATGGAGGAGCAGATGACCCCGCTCATACCGATAATCCGTTGCAATAACTTCGATGAAGCGGTCCGCCGGGCCCATGAATCCGAACATGGATACAAGCATTCGGCCATGATCCACACCATGAACGTGGCCAACATGACCCGCATGGGGCAGGTTATGGATACTACCATTTATGTTAAGAATGGACCCTGCATAGCCGGTCTGGGGATGGGAGGAGAAGGATACATGAGTTTTTCCGTTGCCACCGCAACCGGCGAGGGCATCACCACACCGAAAACCTTCACCCGCTTTCGCCGCTGCGCGCTGGTCGATCAGTTGAACATCATATCATGATTCTCGCGCGCGTAGAAGGGCATGCTACTACCACCGTCAGCCATCCGAGCCTGGTTGGGCAAAAGATTGCTCTCTGCACGCCCATCGATGAGGAGGATAGGCAAGTCGGTTTTCCCATTGCCGCACTCGACCCGCTTGGTTCGGGCCTCTACGCCAAGGTGTTTATCACAACTGACGGTCGGTTTTCCCAAAGCACGACCGGGGACAACACATCCCCCATCCGCAACGAGATAATCGGAATCATCGATTCGCCTTCATGAAACCCGCCAAAGTTATCGGTAACGTCACGCTGAGCCAGGCTGCTCCGGTTTTCAAGGGAGCACGATGGCTGGTCCTGAGCCCCCAGGGTCCGGATGAACTCACGGGAAAAAATGCATCCGGGGTTTCTCGCGGGTGGACGCCGGTGGTCTACGATGACCTGGGCGCCGGGGTAGGGGAGGATATCCTCTACGTGGAGGGAAGTGAAGCCACCCAACCCTTCGATCACCCCATTCCCCTCGACGCCATAAACGTGGCCATTCTGGATCAAATCCATTTCAAACCGCAAAGTCGATGAGCAAGGTTTACACAGCGAATGACCTGGAAACCCTGCTGAAGAAGGGCAAAACCCTGGCAGATCTTCCATCGGATGCCCGGTTTACCCCCATGGCATTGGATATCCTGCGACGGGAAAGGGGCGCTTCCAGTGGACCAACCAGGGGATCTTCGGTCCGGCCGGTTGGGAAGGGGCAGGTAAAGATCCATGAACCGGTGCTTCCCGCTACGGAGTACAACTGGACGCCCGGCAACGATCCGAAGACTCCCGGGGAGCTCAGGCGGTTCTTCTATTCTCCCGAGATTCGGCAACTGAAGGAGCGAATGGTGAGCATCGGCAAACGCATTTGGGGCCGGGGGTACGTGGATGGCAATGGGGGTAATATCACCATTCGGGTGGGGGATAATCTGGTTCTTTGCACCCCGACCCTTATTTCCAAGGGATTCATGACGGTGGACGACATTTGCATGGTCGACCTGGAAGGCGTTCAGGTAGCCGGGACTCGGCCCAGCACCTCGGAGGTGAAGACTCACCTCGGAATCCTCAAGCGAGTGCCCCAAGCCAAATCCTGCGTGCATGCCCATCCCATTTATGGCACTGCCTTTGCTGTGGCCAATGTGGTGCCCCCTTCCTGTTTGATTCCCGAGTCCGAGGTGTTCCTGGGCGAAATCGGCTTGGCTCCCTATGAAACTCCCGGCACCCCTGCGGTGGCGGAAGTGGTGGGCGAACTGGCTGAGAAACACCAGTCCATTCTCATGGCTAACCACGGAGTTATTACCTGGGGCAAGGACGTGGAGGAGGCCTTCTGGAAAATGGAAAACACCGATGCCGTGTGTCACACCTTCGTCATTGCCCAGCAATTGGGTGAAGGGCCGAAACAATACGGACCGGACAAACTGAAGGACCTCATAAAAATCCGCAAGGGCCTGGGAATGCCCGATTACCGGATGGATGAATTCAGGGAATGCGAACTTTGCGACACGAGCGACTTGGCCTTGTCCACTACCCCGCAACCATCGGCTTGTTCCTGTGAGACCCCGTCAGAGACGGCGGGACCGGTCGGGGATGAGGAGATCGAGGCGCTTATTCAACAGATCACCGATGCGGTGATGGAAAAACTATCAAAACCATGAAAGTAACTATCATAGGCGGCGGAGGCCGGGTCGGATCCAATGCGGCTTTTGCCCTGCAATGCGGCGGAATTGTCTCGGAAATTCAATTGCTGGACGTCGATACCGAGCTGGCGAAGGGCGAAGCGCTCGACCTGCTCCATGGCACGTCCTGCCTCGGAGGCCAACGCATTTACGCGGGGGATTATGAGCGCGCCAAAAACAGTGACATGTTTATCATTACGGCCGGATTGAGGCGCCAACCGGACGAATCCCGGCTCGATCTCATCAACCGCAACGTGGCCCTGTTTTCACAGATTCTACAGGCCCTCAAGACTACGGGGCACAAGGATAACGCTTTGGTATTCGTCGTATCCAACCCGGTGGATATTCTAACCAGTCTGGCCGGCGCTTTTCTCGACTTGCCCCGGGGACATGTCCTCGGATTGGGCACCATGTTGGATACCATTCGTTTCCGGTCCCTCATAGCCGAGGCGCTGGAATATCCGGCCACCCAGGTGAGCGCTCTCATCTTGGGCGAGCATGGGGATTCCATGGTTCCCATTTGGTCGGGCGCCACGGTTGGCGGGACGCCATTGGCGGGAGTAAAGGGCTGCGATGTCGCCTTTCAAAACAAAATATTCGGACGCACCAAGGGTAGCGGTGCGGAAGTGATCCGACGAAAAGGCGGGGCCGGTTGGGCTGTTGGTATTGCCATCGCCGAGGTCGTACATGCCATCGCGTTGGATAAACGGCAGATGCTGCCGGTGTCATCCCCACAACAGGGATGCTACGGCATTAGGGACATTTCGCTCAGCGTCCCCTCCATCTTGGGGCGCGAAGGGGTGGTTTCCCACCAGCAGATCGCGTTATGGCCCAAGGAGGAACAGGGTTTGCAGGCCTCGGCTAATACGCTTAAGGCCACCATGCGGAAGGTGGCGGGATAGGCGCCGGGGGCGCCAAGAATAAAGAGTAAAGTGGAAAGAGGAATAGGCGCCGGGGGCGCCAATGAGGAATTAGGAATTAGGAATTGGGAGAGAGGAACCACAAAAAGCGCTAAATGATTTTTTTGTGGTTTATGTGCCTTTTGTGGCTAATTAAATTCCCCCCCTATGAAGTCCGAAATTTCCGTTTACCTCGCAATTGACCTGGGCGCCAGCAGCGGTCGGGTCATGGCGGGGATCTGCGACGGGGAAAGGATTGAAATGAGGGAAATCTACCGGTTCCCATCCAACGGGTTGGAAGTGGCCGGATCCATCCACTGGGATGTCCGGCAAATGTTTGGACATGTTTTGGAGGGATTGGCCCGGGCCGGCGCCCGTTATGGGAGTAAAATTGTGGGCCTGGGGGTGGATGCCTGGGGAGTCGATTACGCTTTGCTGGATCGATCGGGCCAACTCTTGGACCTGCCCTTTCAGTACCGGGATCGCCGCACCTATGGTGTGCAGGAACGCGTCCGGAAAATGGTTTCCAAAGAGGTGCTTTACCGGGAAACGGGCATCCAGTTCATTCGCATCAACACTGTCAATCAACTCTATGCGGAAAGGGAATCGGGAAGTGACCAGCTGGAAAAAGCGCGTCACCTGGTCTTTATTCCCGATCTTTTCAATTACTGGCTCTGCGGGAAAATCATTCAGGAACGCACCATCGCCAGCACCAGCCAGTTGCTCAATCCCCGCACTGGGGCGTGGTCCGAGGTTCTCTTGGAAGGGTTGGGGTTTCCCAAGCGCCTCTTTGGGGAAATTACGGAGCCGGCTACCCGAATTGGGGCCCTGCTCCCCGAGGTGCGGGCCCGGACAGGGCTGGGGTCGGTACCCGTATTTGCCGTAGCCGGCCACGACACAGGATCCGCCGTGGCGGGCGCTCCATTGAAATTCGATGCTCCGGCTTTTCTCAGTTCAGGTACTTGGTCCATCATGGGAATGGAACTACCACATGCCCTCATCAATTCGGCCGCGATGGAAGCGAGTTATTCCAATGAGGCTGGAGTGGAGGGAACCACCCGGTTCTTGAAAAACCTTTGCGGCATGTGGCTGTTGACGCAGTTGAGGGAAGAATGGTTGCGCGCAGGGGTTGAATATTCCTACGATCAACTGGAAGAATTAGCCATGGAGGCCGAACCTTTTCGGTCCCTGATTGATCCCGACCACATTTCATTCAGTCCTTCCGGGCCCATGGCCCAACGCATCAGGGAATATTGTGGCAGCAGGGGAGAGCCCATGCCCGGCTCTCCACAGCAATTATTGCGGGCCGTGTTCGATAGTCTGGCGTGCAAATACCGGATTGTGTTCGAGGGTCTGGCGTCCCTTTCCGGCAAGCCCTTGAACGAGCTTCGTGTGGTGGGAGGAGGCAGTAAAAACAAAATTTTAAACCAGTTTACGGCCAACGCTTTGAACTGCCGGGTAAACGTAGGACCGGTAGAGGCTGCTTCCCTGGGAAATGTGCTCATACAGATGCTAGGTTCCGGCGCCATCGACTCGCTTGAACAGGGGAGGGACCTGGTGGAAAAATCCTTTCCCTCCGAGATTTATCATCCCGATAAGGGGCAGGATTGGCAGGAGCCGGTGCAACGGCTCAGGAAAATGATGCGTTAAAAGGCGCCAGGGGGCGCCAATTAGGAATTAGGAATTAGGAATGAGGAATTAGGAATTGAATCCAGGAAGGACACGAAGGGGCATGAAGTAAATCATCGTGATCTTGATCGATGAGAGGGGAGGGAAGAATCCACAAAAAGCACAGAGTCGAGCATCCAGAGCCCAGGAATTAAAGGAAGAAGGAAGAAGGAAGAAGGGAAAATCATCGTGATCGTGATCAAAATTGAAACATGGATGGACAGGATGAACAGGATTTGAGATTGACTCTCGCAAAGCACGCACAGTTCGCCAAGAGCATGTACCAGAACCCAGAACCCAGAACCCAGAACCCAGAACCCAGAACCCAGAACCCAGAACCCAGAACCCAGAACCCAGAACCCAGAACCCAGAACCCAGAACCCAGAACCCAGAACCCAGAACCCAGAACCCAGAACCCAGAACCCAGAACCCAGAACCCAGAACCCAGAACCCAGAACCCAGAACCCAGAACCCCGCATGCGGCAACCGCAACAAAGGATGTTGTTATTGGGAAGATAGTGGTCATTTTGTGTATTTTGTGCTTTTTGTGGCGAATCCAATTAAGAATGAACCAGGCTGACTTGGCGCCAATCTCCGGCTTTCCCCATTCCCGACCTCAGACATGCTTGTAACTGACCGCATAACTGGACGCTCCGTCCAACTCATGGCTACCTGCCTTTGCGATGCCTTCTACGACGATGTGGCCCGGGCTACGGTCGAGGCGCTGGAGCACGTCGGTTGTGAGGTCGAGTTTCCCGAGGACCAGACCTGTTGCGGACAACCCGCCTTCAACGGGGGAGACTGGCCGGCCTCAAGAAAGGTTGTGCGGCATACCCTCAAGGTGTTTGAGGGGAAAAAGCCCGTCGTGGTGCCATCCGGGTCCTGTGCCGCCATGGTCTTTCATGGTTCGCCCCTTCAGTTTGAGAGGGAACCCGATCTGGAGGAAGTCAAGGCCCTGGGGCAACGGACCTGGGAGTTGGCGGATTTTCTGGTCAATGGTCTGGGTGTCGTCACCTGGCCGGGTCGATTCGATGCGCGGATTGCCTTGCATCATTCCTGCCATGGTCGTGGAACCCGAACGGGGGAGGCCATGGAGCGGCTGCTTCGATCCATAGACGGAGTGGAGGTGGTGTCTTTCTCGGAACCGGAACAGTGTTGCGGATTTGGAGGAACTTTTGCCGTGACCTTTCCCCACATTTCCAAGTCCATGGGCCAAATGAAGATAAAAAACATGGTAGCGGCCAATCCGGATGTGATTGTATCAGCGGATATGAGTTGTCTCATGCACCAGGTGGGTTTGGCGGAAAGAGAGGGGATCGACTTTACGGTCCGGCACATTGCGCAAGTATTGCGCGATGCCATTTCAGGCTCATGAAAACCCAACCCATAGACAGGCATGCCAGAGACCTGGACCCGGAGGTGTATGCCTCCATTCATCAGACTTCCAGCCGGCGAGTGCTGCAACGAGAAGGCACTTTATTTGCCGATTTTCCCCATGCCAACCGGTTGCGCCGTTGGGCCGGAGAATTGAAGCGCCACACCCTCAGCCACATCGATGAGTACCTGGATCAGGCTGTTGCCGCCATGGAAAGACGAGGGGTAGAGGTTCATTTCGCCAGTGATGCGGAATCCGCCCGCCGCCAGGTTCTGGAAATTTTTAAATCCAATAATGTGAAGCGATTCTGCAAGTCGAAGAGCATGGCCACCGAGGAGATCGACCTTCGACCTTTTTTGGAGAAACACGGCATAGAAACCTGGGAGAGCGACCTGGGGGAATTCGTCGTGCAATTGGATGACGACCATCCCAGTCACATTGTTACCCCCATCATCCATAAAAACCGGTTTCAGATTGCCAGAACCTTTCGGGATCACGGGTTGGGAGACTATACGGAAGATCCGGAGAATCTCACCCAACAAGCCCGACATTTTCTTCGGGAGAAGTATCTCTCGTCAATGGGGACCATGACGGGGGCCAACTTCGTATCGGCGGAATCCGGGCGCATCGTGGTGGTGACCAACGAGGGGAACAGCCGGTTCGGCCTGGCCGGCGCCAAAGTGCATATCGCGGTGGTGGGGATCGAAAAGCTGGTGCCGAGGGATGAAGATTTGGCCCTTTACCTCAACTTGCTGGCGCGGTCGTCCACCGGGCAGCATTTGACCATCTACACGGAGTTCATAGCTGGGCCCCGTCCCGAAAATCAACCCGAGGGACCGGAGAAAATGCACGTCATATTCATCGATAATGGTCGCTCCGAAACCTTGGCCTCCGATTGCCGGGATGCCTTGAACTGTATCCGTTGCGGCGCGTGTCTCAATGTTTGTCCGGTTTTTCGCCAAGCCTCCGGGCACGCCTACCGACACACCTATCCCGGGCCCATAGGGGCGGTTTTGGCTCCCAATCTGGTGGGTAAGGAGGGGTTTCCCGAGTTGGCGGATTTACCCAAAGCCTCCAGTTTGTGCGGCGCCTGCAACGAAGTTTGTCCGGTCGACATCCCCATTCCGGAACTGCTGCTTCGTTTGCGCAACCGCGGCAAGGAAGAAGGGGCGGCAAAATCCAAAATAGCCTCACCCCCGATGGGGGCTTGGGCAACCATGGCGAGCAGTCCCACCGCTTGGAAATTGGCTCTGAAAGGGGGTCATATGATGAATGTGATTCCGCAGGGCATGATCCCGGTGCCCGCCCTAAGGACATGGTTGAAGGACCGCACCTTGCCGAACTGGAGGGGAGGTTCTTTCCGGAGTTGGCTCCGGAACCGAGAAAAGAAATGAAGACCCGCTCACAAAAGCCCGCCGAACGCGAAAAGGTTTTTTCCAACCTCCGCAAGGCTCTTCAAGGAGTCCCAAAAGTGCCCCGGCCCGCAATTGATTTTTCCCAAGTCGTGGCGGAAAACCGTTTGGGGGAAGACGATTTATGGCATTGTTTTGCCAAGAATTTCCAAGGCGTGCGGGGAAAGTACGTCGATTCCATCCCGGACCTGGCTTCTTTCATCCGGGAGAAAGGATTGAAAAAGGGGTATTGCGATCCTCGTTTGCAGGAGAGGGTGGGGGACCCCTTGAAGGCATACTTTGAAATCGAATTTGCATACTCGCGCCAGAGAGTGGATGAATTGGAATTTGGCATTACGGTCGGCAGCGGCGTAGTGGCGGAATCGGGATCGATAATCCTTGAAGACGGCCTGACTTCCAATCGGCTGGCGGCCATAGCTCCCTGGTTGCACGTGGCAGTGGTGCGGGAAGATGCCATTTACCGGACGGTTCGCCAAGCCCTCTGCAAAATGGGTGACGATCCCAATATCATTTGGGTGACCGGGCCTTCCAAAACAGGGGATATCGAAGGCATCCTGGTAGAAGGCGTACACGGTCCAGGCGAGCAGGTTTGCTTCCGGTTATGACCGAGGCGCCGGGAGGCGCCAATTAGGAATTAGGAATTAGGAATTAGAAGAGGGAACCACAAAAAGCACAAAATACACAAAGGGGGAAACCACGGATTGAATTTTCTACTGGAATTTAACGGAGAGGGGGTTTTCCAACCCCCTATTTTAAGGTAATGGGGGACAGGAATGTCCCCCCTCCTTTAGCCCTCGTCACTAACCCACACAACTGAATTATTTGACTCTCGCAGAACACGCTAAGAGCGCCAAGAGGATAAGAGATGCTGAGTTGCTGAGATTTCTTAGAATCTTGATCATGATCGTTACCGAGCGAACCGGTATCTTCCAATTGAAACATGGATATACAGGATTTGAAATTGACTTTCGGAAAGAACGCCAAGTTCGCCAAGAGCATGTACCAGAACCCAGAACCCAGAACCCAGAACCCAGAACCCAGAACCCAGAACCCAGAACCCAGAACCCAGAACCCAGAACCCAGAACCCAGCTATTATTGGCTTGATGGATTGTTTATTCGATCCTTCAATGCTGCGTCCATTTGTATCAATTCGTAGAACTTCAAGAAAAATAAAATGAACCCGAATGACCCTCTGGTAAATAGAAGATCCGTAACTACTCAGGTAGTTTTTTGCCAGGATGAAGGGGGGGGTGACTCCATAAAACAGAAAAAAGTATAAAAACATTAAAAAAAGCTGTACTTTTAATTTCCATCTGTCATATACTTATGAATGCAAGATCGGGAAGTCAAAAAGCAGGCGCTTTTGAAGTTGATCAAAAAGGATCCCGAGGCAGTCGTCGAGCTGCTTTTGGACCTGATGGAGCGCGTCGAGGTACTGGAGGAAAGACTTGCTAAAAACAGCCGCAACAGTTCAAAGCCGCCCAGCAGCGATGATTATCCTAAGCCCAAGCCAAAAAGTCTGCGTAAAAAAGGCCGACGTAAAAGCGGTGGTCAGCCCGGGCACAGGGGCAAGACTTTGCAATTCAGCGCTAATCCGGACCGGCTAATAGAACACACCTTATCGTGCTGTCCGCTAAGTGGGGAGCGTTTCACCGATAAGGACATCGTCAATATCATCAAGCGCCAGGTGTTCGACCTTCCGGAGCCGAAACTGATCGTAACCGAACATTGGATCTATCAGTACCGCAACTGCTCGGGATCGTGAGCGCAGAAGTTCCCGAAGGAGTGAATGCTTGCAATATGGAAGACGATTCCACAGTTGGTTGGTGTATTTGAATGATTATCAACTCATTCATCGAATAAGCCGGATATGCGCGGATCCGGTTATAGGGTCAGTGAAGATACCATATTGAAGGCTCGCCAATACTGTTATGAGCCTTGGAAGGATTTGAAAAGCAGGTGAAGGAAAAATTGACAAACTGCGCCATTGTCCATGCCGATGAAATGAAGGTAAATGCGAAGAATCATTGGTTACATACCGTGTGCAACAAGCGACATAGATCCACCCCAAGCGCGGCTATCAGGCCCTACAGAGACTTCGGCATATGGAAAAGTTTGCCGGGCGGCTGGTTCACGATTGCTGGGCGACTTATTTTCGTTTGAAAAACTGCCCATTCCCTGTGCAATCCCCATCTGATGCGGGAACTGGTCTTTGCTCAGAACAACTCCAACAACAGTGGGCGGCAAAGATGAGAAAACTCCTACAGCACCGAGAAAAGCGGGCCCCAAAAGCAAGCATGGCTGGCATATTCGCTATGGCAAAATCATTGCGGAAGGCTATCGGGAGAACCCCCAGATAAATGATCCGCCGAGCCCGAGGCCGCCCCAAGAAAACCCGAGCTATTATTGGCTTGATGGATTGTTTATTCGATCCTTCAATGCGGGATATTGCATGGTAAAGGCCGATTTGTTTCCGGACCCTCAAAACGCTCAGATCTTTGCTCGAATCCGTTCATATGTCTCAACCCAGCAGAAACAAAATAAAATGAACCCGAATGACCCTCTGGTAAATAGAAGATCCTTTATTAAAAGCACCGCTGGCGCCGCGGCGGGAATGATGGTGTTTCCGCATATCATGACCGGTTCCAATACCGTTGCGCCGAGTGAAAGGCTCAATCTGGCCTTCGTCGGAGTGGGAGGGAAAGGGGTCAGCTCCATCATGCCCTTGTCCGACCACAACATTATCGGATTGTGCGACGTGGACAAGCGGCGCGTAGCCGAAGCCCGTCAAAAGACTGGGGGACAAGCCTTTGCCGATGTAATCGACCGTTCCGTGGCCAAGGGCGGCAAGTGGTTCAAGGACTATCGGGTGATGTTCGAGGAATTGGGGGAAAAGCTCGATGGTGTAGTGATATCGATTCCCGACCACATGCACTATCCCGTGGCCATGTCGGCGGTAAACCTCGGCATTAACGTCTATTGCGAAAAGCCGCTTACCCACACCGTGGAGGAGGCTCGGAACTTGGCAAAAGGAGCCCGGAAGAAGGGTGTGGTATCCCAGATGGGCAACCAGGGTCACTCGAATGAAGGGGTCCGGTTGGCCAAGGAATGGATAGCGGCCGGTGTCATCGGGCAAGTGAGGGAAGCCTACTCCTGGACCAATCGTCCCATTTGGCCCCAGGGTTTGAAAAAGCCGGATCACAGCCGGTTCATTCCGGTCATTCCGAAAGGACTCGATTGGAAGCTTTGGTCGGGTGTAGCCAAGAAACGCGCTTACGATCCGGCCTATTTGCCTTTCAGTTGGCGAGCCTGGTGGGATTACGGTTGCGGCGCGGTTGGCGACATGGCCTGTCACGTGATGGACGCAGCTTACTACAGCCTCGATCTTGGACTGCCAACCTCAATCGAGGCCCTGGCAACCGAGGTCAATGATTACTGCGCGCCCAACGCCTCGGCCATTACCTATGAATTTCCCAAGCGCGGAAAATTCGACGCTATGACCTATCACTGGTTGGACGGTGGGTTGTTGCCGCCGGCGCCGAAAGGCTTCACCCACGACGACATTTTGAGTTCAGAAAAGAGCGGCACCCTGTTTATCGGGGAGGAAGGTTTCATGGTAACCGACACCTACACCCGATCGGTCCGAATTCTGCCCAATTCGCGGTTTATGGACTTCCGGCAAAACCTGCCGCCGAAAACCATCCCGCGGGTGAAGGGCAACCACCAATCCGATTGGGTGAGGGCCATCAAGGAAAAGGGCCAGGCATGTTCCCATTTTGACTACGCTTCCGGACTGACCGAGGTGGGTATCTTGGGCAACGTGGCCATCCGCTCGCGATCACGTATCGAGTATGATGCCGAAAAGATGCGCGTTACCAATGTTCCGGAGGCGAACCATCTGCTGAAGAAGGAATACCCGAAAGGCTGGATTTTGTCTTAGGCCGGAAAAAGGGGTCAAACGCGAATGGCGCTTAGTTAAGCGGGGATTGGAATTTTCGATCATCTCGGAAAAGGAAGGGGTCAAGACGTAAAAAGTTATGCCTTACAGGGTCGGTCGTCTTGTAAAAGTGTATGGAGTGCAACGGAATACAGTTTTTAAGACCTGACCCTTTTTCTTCCGTCTACAAACGTGCTTAACTAAGCGCCATTCGGGCCGGAAAAAGGGGTCAAACGCAAAATGTTAATATCGTCCTCTAGTTCCACCTGAAGGCTGAACCGAACCGAATAGATATTAACATTTTGCGTTTGACCCCTTTTTTGCCTAGCGGCGGCCTTGCTTCAACCGGACCGAATTCAGCATGCCTGGTCCCTTAGGCGCGTCGATGGTTTCGAGAACTTCGATTTCCCCGATTTCCACTTCGGCGACAATAGGGTCGAGGTCGGCGTTTTCCTTGCCCAACCTATTCAGGTTTTTTCCAAAATAATCTCCTCCCGCCTTGCTCAATGCCAAGTGGGCCCGGTGAAAATTTATGCCGGGAGAACGCATGCTGAAACGGGTGGACCAGAGGCGATTCCATTGCCTGTCATTGATGAGGGCCTGAAAATCGAATGCGGTAACGATGATGAAATACCTTGGATCCTGAAGAGCCATCCTCAACTCGTATACACTGTGAGGCACAGGACCGATATGCCACTGCCACCTGTGCAGTTGGGGATAGAACCCGACCAGTTTTGAGGCGCGCAGCTCTCCGTACCATTGCATTTGGGCGTCGGAATAAGCCCGGTCCACCAAGTCGTCGTAATAACTCCCGTCCTGGTAATCGGGAAAAATGTCCTGGTAGACGTCGCGATGGCGGGTGGAGGTCGTTCCCCAATTCACCACCAGGAGCAAGTCGCAAGTCTCTTGGCTTTGCGCGGGCCAATAGTCTTGTTTGGCCAAGTGGGGAGCAAGCCCTCGGGCAATATCAATGAATTCCGTGTCCTGCAGGCTGGAGTCATTGATAAATCCCTTAAAGTAAACACCTTTGAGAAAAACGTAGGACTCGGGTTTATCGGGAGGCCGTTGATCCAGGTAATCCGGACTGGCCTCGCTATGAACGTAAATTCGCTTATAGGTTTTCCACCCATGCAGGTTGAGGGTGAAGGACAGGAAAACTGCCCCTGCCAGGATGGTCTTGAATATGTTACCCCTAATCATGCCCCGATCATTCCAATATACCGAAATCAGAAGGCGTTTCAAGGATTACCACGGATGAGCACAGAATTAGTAATGAGGAAGGATTAACCACAGATTACACAGATGAACGCAGATAAAAAAGGAGGGGGGACATTCCTGTCCCCCAAAGGGAGAGGCGCTCCAATTAGGAATTGAAAGACACCTCTGCCTTCGCCGAATTTCCTCGGCGTGACAGGTCCGGCTCGGTCGAAATAGGCTAACGGAGAGCAGGTTTTCCAATCCGCTTAAATTGAGTAATGGCGAACAGGATGTGCAATAAATTTTGAGAAGGAGACTATTCGTCCAGATAGATTTTCACACGACCGAACAACCTCGGATCCGGAGAACTTAGGGGTTGATCGATTCTGAGGCGCACTTCTTCAAAGATCTCGTCGATGGGGGCAATTTCCAACAGCGTGTAGCCCCGGTCAATCCAGGAGTTTGGAGAAAGGTCATCCGACACCTGGAACGCGTATCTCAGTCCCCGCAAGGCCGCGTCCTGTCGGCGTGGATAACGAAATTCCGCATACCAATCGCCCGCTTCTTCAACGAGTTCGTGTTGTAGTCCCAATTCGAAATAGGTTTCGCTTACATCGGGAGCGCCGCCCAAGGCATACTCGGCTAAATTGGTTTTTTGGTCCCCGTCGGGGTCCGCTTCGTAGCTTTGATTATCCACTGCGATAGCGGGAAAACCGTGCATAAAAAGATCAAAATAGGCAGGAGGGGTTGCCCATACCCCTATTAGAGCATGGGCCTCGGACGATCCCTGAGTTGCACTGATCCGGAACGGCCCCCCCACTTCAGTGGCTAAGAATAATCCTGATTTGCTGATGGTTCCACCCCCCAATGTGGACCATGCCGGATCTGCTTCTATTCGGGTACCCGATGCATCCCAAGCCAAAGCTCTGAATTCAATTTGGTCGAGTATTGGAATTTCAGTTTTATAGGGCGTCACGGCCAACTGCAGAGATCCACTGGCTGGTCCATCTCCAATGGCAACCCAATCCCGTCCTGGAGCATCAACACCGTCTCCCAAATTAACCGGGTTTGAAAATAGCGGGTCAAAGCTCATTCCTTCCTTGGCGGCGGTCAGCAAGTTCTCCTCATAATCAATGCTGGGAAGGACATATAGCCCGTCCCCATCCGTCCAGGCCTGCTCTTCCTGGCTAATGTTTACACGGACCCCCTGTACCGGGAACCCTCCCGCAATTACCCGGCCCTTAATAGCGAGAAGATCGGAAACATCACCCACACCAACATGAATTTCCTTTACATCACTTCCTCCTTTTCCATCCGAAACCGTTACCCGGACCGTATAAACGTCATTGTCATCCCAGCTTTTGCTTGCACTGTTGGAATTCAGGCTTTCCACAACCATGGAGTTGTCGCCGAAGGTCCAAGTGTGGTAGAGGGTGTCCCCGTCTGCATCCTCGGCATCGACCAGAAAGTTAACTACCTCGGTTCTCTCCACAGTGGTGGAACTGGCGGTAAAGGAGGTAATCTCGGGATCCGTATTGTCCTCCTGAGTACCGATATTCACCAGCACGTCTATCCATTCATTGGGATTTTCGCCTCCCTGGGCAATCGGGGTAAAATGAATGTCCGCTACTTCGTCGCTGTAGGTTCGCCCGATGACCACCACGGCGTCTTCCTTGTCTTCATTGTCAAATCTTGTTGCCTTATCCCGATGGGGATCGTCCCGCGTGTACGGTGTCATATCGAGCTGAATGGAACCGTCTTCCCCATAGGTTTCCCGTTGCCAGTCGACTTGTAGACCGTAGGGGAGCCAGTCTTCCGCAACACCGTTGGTGGGCAGAAGGCGGTAACTCAACCAATAGCGGCGTTTATCTGTCGCGGCGTAGTCGCCGGAGTCCACGTCGATCTTTATGGCTCGGGCCACTCCCCTGATCCGCTCGGCAAAATCTTCCGACTCCACGTCCTGGCGATAGAGCCGAATGGGAGTGGTTGTGGTTTGTTTTACGCTTACCCAATCGCCATCGCCGGATACCAGCCAATCCAACTTCACTTTTTCGCCCGTCGTGTAATGCCCCCTTCCTGCGTTCAAATCACCGCTTCCCCGCTGACCGCTCATGATGGAAAACCTGTGACCGTATTCGGTCCATTCATCCCCCTCGTCATCCCCCACATAACCATCGGGAATGGAGTCTCGTCCGATGGGAGAGGTGGAATCGGTGAACCAGTAATTGGCGTGACGCAGGCCAAGGTTGTGTCCGAATTCGTGGGAAGCGGTCCGGACCCTGGAGGCGCCTGACCCATTGAGGTGAGAACCGCGGCCACCAAGGAAGGCTTTTCCTCCATGGCTAAATTCCCCTCCGCTTGTAATCAGGGTGACAAAATCGTAATTGGCTTCGTTCCAGTCCTGGTCCTTGTCGTTTCCCGCTGTTCTTGCCAGGGGTCTGGCGTCCAGCAAAAGGGTTTTCAGTTGGTCCGATTCCAGATCTACGTAATAGCTGGCGGGATTGGGCAGGGTTATAGTGTCGGTAAAGGTGGTGGTCAGGGATACTTTACCATAGGAGTTTTCATACCAGAAAGCCTCGCAACCAGCTTGCCGTTCCTGGAGGGTGGTCAGGTCGATGGGTTCATGGTCAGCATCCTGGTCGGAAAAGCGGGCCCGAATGTAAAGCATGGTTTTCGACCCCTCGGTGTGGGGTGAAGCCAATACCGGGAGCTCATTCCGGTCCAGCCAGTTAGAAGGGTCCTCCATCGACAGAAGGCTGATGCCCTCGACCTCTCCACCGGGCAATTGCCAATGGAGGGGACCCGGTTTGGGGCCTAGAGTTCCTTCGTCCTGCCGGAGTAATAGGCGCAATCGATTCAGCGCTGCCGCGTCTCGCCATTGGTAGTAGGCATTGCCCACGGCAACCACCCTTTCCGAAGCAAAGCCCCGGTCCCTGATCTCCGCTTCGGAAAGCACGCGAATCGGACCCTCCCCCATGGCCAGGATTTCGTCGATGGCCATACCTTGAAGGGAGAGCCGTTCCTTGGTCGTCACATTCAGCCGCCTGCCGTAGGTAAAAACCTCGTATCGCGATTCCCCAATGGCGGCCATCCGTTCGTAGCCTTCCTCGCTGTGGTCCGGACCAAGGCAATAGACCAACACGTCAAAGGAAGCATAATCGCTCACCGGGGTTTCGAGGTGTTCGAGGATAGCCGTCGGCAACTCCCGGCGCAGTTCATAGGGGATTGCCCGGGCCAAGGCCGCTTCCGGGTCTACCTGAATGAGCGCTTTCAATTCAGACCTGCGACCTTGGGCCAAGGCGACGCCCTCTTCTAACAATTGATCGCGTTCAGCGGGGTCCGCATTGAAATACCGCGCCATCCAATCCTCGAAGGCATCCATGGCGCTTCCGCCCGGCATGCCGGATTGTGGGGGTGGATTGGAAGGGGAATCGGCATTTTGAGCCAAGTGTTCCGAATGGGGACCCGACTGGGAGGAATCGGATGTCAGTCCCGGCTCTGGCCCGTCGGGTTCGGTGGATTCTCCCGTTTGCTTCCAGAGGCACAGCACCATTGCCGCCACCGAAAGAAGGCAGAGAAATAATAGGGAGCCAAACAACCCTGTTCTTTTTGGCTTTTTAATCTTTTTCACCACCGAGGACACGGAAAAACAACCTCAGAGAACAAAGGGGGAAAAGGAAAAGGAAAAAACCACAAATTTCACGGATAAACACGGAGGAAAAATAACGGAGCAGGGCATTCCTCCCCCTCAAATCCTCTCTTCTCCTCTGTGTTCTTTGTGGTTAATCTCCATATTACCTTCTTTTATTAAATCAGTACATCTTTGATGACATGGCCGTGCACATCGGTAAGTCGACGGTCGAGGCCGCTGTGGTACCAGGACAGTTGTTGATAATCGAGTCCAAGTATGTGCAGTACGGTGGAGTAAAATTCCCAGATGGTGGTGGGATTTACTTCGGCTCGGCGCCCAAAGTCGTCCGTAGCGCCATAACTCGTACCGCCTTTCACCCCGCCTCCCATCATCCAAAGGGTAAAACCGTCGGGATTGTGGTCCCGGCCTATGGTTCCATGCTGGCGGGTGGGCATGCGGCCGAATTCTGTCGTCCATAGCACCAGGGTATCCTCCATCATGCCGCGCTGTTTGAGATCGGTCAGCAATGCGGCGGTCGGCTGGTCAAAAATGGGGAGGTGTCTTTCGTAGTCGGCTTGCAATGTCTTATGGGCATCCCAGTTGAGCAGGCCGTCCACCCCGCTGGCCCGCGAGGCACAATACAGGTTAACGTAACGAACACCGCGTTCAAGGAGCCGTCGGGCAAGAATACAGTTTCGGGCGTAGGCCGCCTTCAACGCATTTGGCGAATCGCTGCCGTAAAGTTGGTGAACGTGCCGGGGCTCGCTCTTGAAATCGGTTACCTGAGGCGCTGACACTTGCATGCGCCCGGCGAGTTCATAAGCGCCTATGCGGGCTCGAAGTTCCGATTCCTCGGGGTGCAGGGAGGCGTGTTTATCATTGAGGAAGCGCAGGAGTTCCCGGGTATCCTGCTCTTCCTCACGGCCCACCTCTTCCGGCCGTTGCAGGTTGCGAACCGGTTTATGCGCGGCCATCACGATAGCCTGGTGCTTTGCCGGCAGAAAGCCGTTGCTCCAGTTGGCTTTTCCATTGGGGGGTTCCCCTCGGATGTCGGGAATGGCCACGTAGGTGGGAAGGTCATCCGACATGCTTCCGAGGGCATAGCTGATCCAGGCCCCGGCGCTGGGAAATCCTTCCGTGGGATGGCCCGTATTGACAAACACGCAACCGGGTCCGTGAGTGTTGGTTTTCGACTTCATGCCGTGGAAGAAAGCGATATCGTCCACGTGCCTTGCCATGTGGGGCAACATGCTCGAAATCATCTTTCCACTGTCTCCGGCCGGCTCAAAATCCCAGGGACTGCGCATGAGGGGTCCGTTTTTCCCC
This sequence comes from Opitutales bacterium, assembly GCA_964291575.2. GTDB lineage: Bacteria > Verrucomicrobiota > Verrucomicrobiia > Opitutales > UBA2995 > JAABVD01. The sequence goes on from OZ219851.1 coordinate 1,833,671, forward strand.
TGAAAGGACACGAAGTTCTCTTCCCCGGGGAGGGGTTTCCCGTCGTATTTCTCCAACATGGGTTTATGCTCCCACAAATCCATATGCGAGGCCGCTCCGGGGCAGAATATCTGCAGGACCCGTTTTGCCCGCGGTTTCAAATGCGTCAATCCGGCTTCCGGTTTCCATCCGTCCTGACCCGGCAGGGAATCCATTCCGAGCAGATGGCTCAGACCGACTCCCATCAGGCCCGTGGTCACGTTTCCCAAAAAGCGACGCCGGGAGTATTCGTTCAAGGAAGGGTCCATAAGTCAGTCCAGGTAAAGTAATTCATTGGAGTTGATAACGGCCCGGCAGAGAGCCGGCAATCCATGATCTTGAACGACCCTTTTGCACAATCCGAGTTCCTCCTTATCAGGCGAACGCTGATAGGCCAGTTCGAAGATTCGCTTGATCCTTTCCCCGACATCACCACCGGCCTGCTCCGCTCTTTCCGCCAGAGCATTCGACATATCGATGGTGAAACTGTGGTTCAACATGGTGAGGGCCTGCAATGGAGTCGTGGTATTGACCCGCCGCGGGGAGGAAAGTGTACAGTCGGCCTGGTCAAAATCGGTCATCAAATCCACTATGGAGGCCCGGGCATTCTGGTGATACACGGCCCGTCTATAGGTTTCCGGTCCATGTAGGTCCAGTGGGCGGTAGGTGGAGACGTTGTCCCGCATGTAATGGTAAAGCCGAAACCCCGGGCCTCCCATGGCGGTATCCAACTTTCCGGCAATGGCGAGAATGGTATCCCGGATTTCCTCGGCGGAGAGACGCCGTGGAGGGAAGCGCCACAAAAGCCGGTTATCCCCGTCCAGGGCTGCGGCATCCCTTTTCCAATCGGTCGATTGACGGTAGACGCGGGAGGTCATGATCATTTTATGGAGGGCTTTCAACCGCCAATGGTTGTTCACCAGTCCGTGGGCCAAAAAGTCGAGTAGTTCCGGATGGGTAGGTCGTCCTCCCATGTATCCGAAGTCATTGGGGGTATCCACGATTCCAGCGCCGAAATGATAATGCCAGAGCCGATTGGCCAACACCCGCGGGGTCAGTGGATTGGCCGGATGGGTTATCCATTCAGCCAGGTGAATCCGACGCTGGGCTTCCTCGGAATTGAATGGGAGCCGATAACCGGGAACCACCTTTCGGAGGGTGGAAAGGCTTGCGGGCGCCACTTCGGGACCTCGTCTTTGAGGACTCCCCCCAAGGAAAACGTGGAAGGGCCCGTCTGCATCCTCTTCGTTTCGCAGTCCCATCCAGGCAACCGGCAAAGCCGGCACGGATTTGATTTTTTCATTTATGGATTTGAGATCCTTCTTTAATTGCCGCTTGGTTGCAGCCTCTTCCCCGGTCATTCCCAGTTCCATCAACCGGTACTGGAGATGAGTCGGCGCATTGGGCGGATCCGGACGAGCCGGGTTGAAAGGCTTTCTATCCACCGGTTGACGATCCCGGCCGTGTGCCACTTCCATCCAGGTTTTACCATCCAGGGAAGTTTCGATGCGGTATTCGGCGACGAAGGCGAATTTGAATAAATCGGGAGCCTGCTCTGCCTGGGCGCTGGAGAAGAAGACGCGGTCAATCTCGGTTGGTTCCGCTAACGTTATGGTCAACGTATCCCCGGCGGCGATGAAACGATGATCGATCTTGCCATCGTTGACATGACGGGCCCCATAGGCTCCGGGAAAGTCTTCAATGGCGCGGGCTTTTCCACTGGCAATCCCTCCATTGCCGGATAGGGCGACATTGCGCGGGCTGTTTCCAGCGCTCCACACTTCGAACTCATCGATTCTCCAGCCCACCCTGGAACCTAAATTGAGGTCTTGCGACTCACAAACCAGCCGAATCATTTTCGCCGTGACGGGCGGAAAGGTATCCTCTGTTCCGGTTCTATTGGTGGAGGGCCGGACCCATTGGGCAGCGTGTTCAGCCAGACGGGCCTTGGAACGTTCGAGAACCTCATCGTTCAGTTCTTCCAATTTTTTCTCCAGAACTGCCTTTTGCCGATTCAACGGTTCAAGAATGGCAGCACGCTGGCTTTTGGCTTCTTGTGAAGCCCAGGGAACAGAGCCATGCCTTACCCCGGAAAAGGTGGCATAAAGCTGGTAATAATCCTGCTGACTGATGGGATCGAACTTGTGGTCGTGGCAGCGGGCGCAACTCACGGTCATTCCCAGGAAGGCCCCGCCCGTGGTATTGATCATTTCATCGATGGTGTTGGCCCGTATTTGTGCCTTTTGCACTTCATCCTGATTGTTTACACTGTCGAAGGGCCCGGCCACAAGGAATGCGCTGCCAATCGCAACTTCGGGTCGATCCCTCCCCAAGACATCGCCTGCGATATGCTCCCGGATAAGGATATCGAAAGGCTTATCATCATTTATGGACCGTATGACGTAGTCCCGGAAGGGCCATAGATCGTCGATAATCCAGTTTTGCTCGAATCCCACACTCTCCCCAAAGCGCACCACGTCCAACCAGTGTCGTCCCCAGCGTTCGCCATAATGTGGGGAGGCCAGCAAGCGGTCGATCAACTTCTCGTAGGCCAGGGGATCGGGGTCGTTTGCAAAGGCCTTTACCTCCTCGGGTCCGGGAGGCAGACCGGTCAAATCATAGGTGGCCCGGCGAATGAGGCTGCGCCGGTCGGCCTCGGGATTCATGGCCAAGCCTTGCTCGGCTAACTTTGCTTCCACGTAGGCGTCAATCGAATCCCAACCGGGTTCCCCGATGGGTTGATAAGCCCACCAGGACCTGTCCGCTTTGGAGGCTTCTTTCAGGACCATTCCCTCGGGCCACACCGCCCCGGCATCGATCCATCGTGCCAAAATCTCCCCTTCTACTTTCGTGAGAGGATCCCCCTCCTTGGGCATTTCCGGAGGCTCGCCTGGTTGGAAGGGTTGGGTGATCCAATACAACATGCTTTCATCCGCGTTCCCGGGAATGAGATAATCCTCTCCCCCTGCCAGGATATCCTCCCGGGTGGCCATGGAAAAATCGCCTTTCAGCAGATTCGGGTTATGGCATCCCAGGCACCTGGCCTCGAGAACAGGCGCTACTTCCTTGGCAAAATCGGGGGCGGGATCGATCTCCTTGGCGACCCCCGACAACGGAAGCAAAGGCATCGCAAGTAGCCATACCAACGTCATGCCTGCCTTTGAGATCATTTTAAATCGGTAACTACTCAGGTCTCCATAGCCTGGCCTGCGAAGAGGAGTCTCTCGCAAAGACGCCAAGAGGCAAAGGACGCAAAGATTGGGGGAGGGAGTATTGGAGGATTGGAATGATGGAGTGATGGAATGATGGAAAAATCAACGACTTGGAGAGCTGTAGGAGCGGCTTTATGCCGCGATCTCTCTGAACGGCCTCCTAGCAATCGCGGGATAAACCCCCTCCTACAGTTTCGTAATATGGTAATCGCATCCTTGCGGACCATAGTTTGAGATACCTGGGTAGTTACTTAAATCGGAGTATTTGAACCTGGGAGTATATAGTTGAGTCGGGTTGGAATCACAAGAAGAATGGGAACCGCAAAAAGCACAAGAAACACAAAATTGGCGGCGCAGGCGCCTTAATGGAGCGGGGACATACCCTGTCGGCGTGCAACGCACAGACAGGCAACCTGCCGTTTGCATGGCGAGGCGATCCATCACGGCGAAGCCGGGAGGCGCCTTTTGTGAATTTTGAGCTTTTTGTGGTTCCCTCTTCCTCTTCGGTCACCATCACCCTCGGCGCAGCAAGGCGACGTAGATCAGAGCCGTGCCGAACATGATGAGGCTGTAAGTCGCGGCGGGTACCGTGGCGAGTCCGCCGCCGAAGAGGAGAACCGCCACCGCGATGGCGAGCGTTCCGTTCTGCAGCCCGCACTCGATGGCTATGGCAACCTTCTGCCTCGGACCGGTAGCGAAACTATGGGCCAGGAACCAGGCGATTACCATCATCAGTACGTTGAGGACCAGGGTGACCAGACCGGCCTGGGCGAAATAGGCCACGATGTTGGCGCGCTCTTCCACAATCGCGCCCGCCAGCACGAGGACGAAGAGCGCCGCAGCCAACCTGTTGGCCGGCCTTTCCACTCTTTGCACAAATCCCCCGGCAAATCGGCGGACCAGCAGGCCTATCAATACCGGGACCGCGACGATCAGGAACACGCTGATAGCGGTGCCGGCTACCGAAATATCCTTCTCCATCGCGTCGCCCAAAAAATGGCCGTAGGAGAAAACCACGATTAGCGGGATAGTCACCACGCTCAGGAGGCTGATCACCGCAGTCAGCGAGATCGACAAGGCGACGTCCCCCCGCCCGAACGCCGTCAGAATATTGGAGGTCACGCCCCCCGGGGCGGCGGCGATGATCATCAGTCCGAGCGCCAGTTCGGGCGCCATGGGCCAGAGGGTGGCCAGGATGAATGCTACCGCCGGCAACACGACGATCTGCGAAAGGGCGCCTACCGCGAAGTCGCGCGGACGGCGCGCTACGCGAGCAAAGTCGTCGAAAGTGAGCCCGAGGCCAAGGCTGAACATGATGAAGGCCAGTGCGAGCGGAAGTATGACGTCTACCATGAATCCCATAAGGCTTACCTACCCAACTGTGCTAAGGTTATTTGTCTTACCATCCCCTAAAGCCCGAATACGCGGTCCATCTGATTTGAGATGGTCTTGAGGGCTGCCAGGTCCCCGCCCTTCACCTCGGCTGCAACCCATCCGTAGTAGTTGATTTCATGCAGCGCCTTGCGCACGTCAGCAAAGTCCAGGTCGCCTTCTCCGATGGGAGTGAACTTTCCCGTTTTTCGGGAAAAGCCTTTGACGTCGAGCTTGATGATGCGCTTGCCCAGGGTGCGAATCCAATCCCCTGTGGCGCCGTATTTCCAATGGTTGCCGATATCGAACTGCATTCCCACCCATGGTGAATTAAAAACGTCCACATAGCGGGCATGTTTTTCCGCCGTTTGATTCGGGCCGCCCTGATGGTCGTAAAGGAACTGGTTCCAAACGTTCTCCATGACAATGGCGACCCCAAGTTCCGCCGCGAGGGGGAGGGCTTTTCTGATGTTTTCCACCGATCTTTCCCAGATGACGTCTTCCGGCCCATCTTCCCCCTTGCCGGGAACCAGAAGAACGGTGTGGCCACCCACGGCATGGGTGTCGCGCAGGGCCGTCGTGAGGTCCTGCAAAGCCTGGGCCCGGATAGCGGGATCGGGGCTGGAATGGCGGATTTTCCAATGCGTGCTGCAAACGGTTCCATCCACCGGTATGCCCGATTCTCTTATGGCCCGGCGGGTGGGCCCGACTTCCATGCCGGGAGAATTCATTTCAACCCCCATGAAACCCGCCTCTTTGGCCGCCCTGAACTGGTCCGTCAGGTTTCCCTCCACCTTGATCATCTTGATCTTCAGCGTCTTGTAGAGCCTTCCGGCCAAGGAATGGGGAGTGGTTTTGGCGTAATCCGCGGCCCGGGACAACCCGGGAAGCAAGGAGGCGGCTCCCGCCGCCGTTGCCCATTGCATAAATCGACGTCGACTTGGTCTGGAAGGTTTCATGGATGGGATTTTTATTTAAATTACCGACAGAGCAATCTCAAACCGTGGTAGCCATTTTTTCCGGCAGTTCGGTCCTATGGGTAGCCCTTCAATGGGGTTGATTTGTGCAGATAATGGAGTTTAATCCAAAAAATGCACAAAATTGTTCCCAGGGCGGTCGACAAAATGTGTATCGGGCTTGCGGAAACATTAAATGAGATCGATTTTCTGTTGGATCGTAAAATAAGGGACAGGCTAATAATACTATTGACATGATTTTAGAGGAGAGTAGGGTTGGGGGGTATGAGAACGTCCAGGTTGAAGGTGAAGGGGCAGAGTGCGGTTTATCACTGTGTGACCCGAGTTGTGGGTGGCGCGATGCTGTTGGATAATCGGGCCAAGGAAGTGTTGCGCAAGCAGATGTGGTATATGGCGCGGTTCTGCGGGGTGGAAATTCTCACCTACTGCATCATGTCCAATCACTTTCACGTCCTGGTGCGGGTGCCGGAGAGGCAGCAGGTTGATGACCGGGAACTGTTGGCCCGGTTTTGCGAATTGTACGGGAGGCAAAAGGGGCGGGTGGAAGCCTTGGAAGCGCTTCTGAAAGAGGGCGGGGAGGAAGCGCGAGCGGAACGGGAAAAGCTCCTGGCGCGGATGGGTGACATATCGTTGTATATGAAGGAGTTAAAACAACGCTTCAGCATCTGGTATAACCGCTCTCACCAACGTTACGGGACCTTGTGGGCGGAGCGGTTCAAGAGTGTGCTGATCGAGGATGCGGCGAGTTGCCTGGGCGCGGTGGCCGCATACATCGACTTGAACCCGGTTCGGGCGGGCTTGGTGGAGGACCCCAAGGACTATCGCTACTGCGGCTACTCGGAGGCGGTGGCCGGGAAGAGCGAAGCGCGGAATGGGCTGTGCCGGGCGCTTGCCATGAAGACGGGTAAGGCGGCCTTGTCGGAGTATCGCAAGGTTCTGTTCCTGATGGGATCGACGACTTCGCGGGAAGGCCAGAAAGCGATGGACCGCGAAGCGGTCAGGAAAGTGGTGGAAGCGGATGGATCCCTGCCGCTGGCGCAGGTATTGAGGCTACGGGTACGCTATTTTACCGATGGGATGGTCCTGGGCTCGAAGGATTACGTTAACGGGATATTCGAAACGCATCGCGGACTATTTGGAAAGCGTCGGAGTTCGGGGGCCCGGCCCATGCTGGGCCTAAGGGATTCGGGGTTGATGGTGATGCGCGATTTGAGAAAAGGCGTTTTCGGCTGAATGCACAACCTCGCGCAATCCAAATGGCCGTCAATAATAGTATTTCAGGCTGACCCCAACACCCAGAAAGGGAACCACTTTAGGCAATTTCGCCGTGGCACTCCTGAATTTGCCAAGGAAAGAAGAGTGACAGCCCGTGAAATTTGGCTATTGGGGTTGGGGGAATCGTTCCTATTCTGCAGCTTCTTGAGAAATTTTTCCGAATAGAGAGGCCATGAGTAACATTGGCAAAATCGCCTCCCGGTTATTCCGGGTTCCGTTGAAAGAACCCGTGCATGACGCCAAACACGGCGCCCATACCCATTTCGAACTGGTGACCGTTACGGTGGAACTGGACGACGGAAGCCGGGGTACGGGTTATACCTATACCGGAGGCAAGGGGGGCCAAGCCATCAAGGCCATGCTGGACCACGATCTGATTCCGGATTTATTGGGAAGGGATGGTTCGGACGTGGAAGGGACAAACGAATTTTGTGGATGGCACGTCCATTACGTCGGTCGGGGGGGAATCGCATCCTTTGCCATTTCGGCCATTGACATCGCCCTATGGGACATTCGTTGCCGAAGGGCAGGGAAACCGCTTTGGCAAATGGCCGGTGGGGAGGGGAAAGATTGCAGGGCCTATGGCGGGGCCATCGATCTCAATTTTCCGCTACCCAAGTTGTTGAACAATATTCAACGTTTCCTGGATATGGGGTTCAAGGCGGTGAAGATCAAGATCGGCCGGGACAACCTGGACGAAGACATCGAGCGCATTGGCGCGGTGAGAAGTCATATCGGGGATGACATCACCTTCATGGTGGATGCCAATTATTCCATGAGTGTTGCCAAGGCCATTGAATGTGCCCGTCGATTCGAACCCTACGGCATTTACTGGTTTGAAGAGCCTACCCTGCCGGACGATTACCTGGGCTATGCCCGAATTGCGGAGGCCACCGGCGTACCCTTGGCCATGGGGGAAAACCTCCATACCATCCATGAATTCGGCCATGCCTTTGAACAAGCCAAGTTGTCCTTTATACAGCCGGATGCCTCCAATTGCGGCGGCATTACCGGATGGTTGAAAGTGGCGGAGATGGCACGCCAGTACGGACTGCCGGTTTGTTCCCACGGCATGCACGAGTTACAGGTGAGCCTGGTCTCGGCCCAGCCGAACGGCGGGTGGTTGGAGTACCATGGTTTTCCCATCGATGAATACACTACCCGGCCAGTCCTGCTGGATAACCACCGGGCAGTAGCTCCGGACAAACCGGGAATCGGAGTGGAGTTTGACTGGAACCTCCTCGAGCCCTATAAGCAAAGCGAGTCCTGTAAGGCTAAGGATTAGAAATTAACCACAAAGGCACAAAGGCACAAAGGCACAAAGGCACAAAGGCACAAAGGCACAAAGGCACAAAGGCACAAAGGCACAAAGGCACAAAGGCACAAAGGCACAAAGGCACAAAGATTATATGAATGGGGGACGTTTGGCCATAAAATGCACAAAAATTCAAATTTCGAAATAGGAAGATGAAGATAGTTAACCTCGAGACATTCCACCTGAAGGTACCTTACGACGAGCCCGAGATGAGGGGGGAATTATGTGATTTACTCTACCTGCGCGTCGACACCGACAAGGGGCTATCCGGGTGGGGACAAGCCTGGAGCATGAAGTTGGCCGAAGCGACCCGGTTGGTCCTCGACCATGCCGTGGCGCCCTCGTGTATGGGGAAGGCGGCGCTGGAGACCACGGAGTGGATGGAAAGGCTTTGTAAATCCCACGGCAACACCCGAAGCGGGCCGTTCACCTTTGCCGTATCGGCGTTGGACATTGCTTTGTGGGATCTGCAGGGGAAGGCTACGGGCCGGCCCTTGCACCAGATGATTGGTGGAACCACCAGAACCCGAATCGGCGCTTACGCCAGCCTAATTTTCTATGGCGATGCGGAGCGCACGGCCCATGTATGCCAGGAAGCGGTCGACCTGGGATATCGCCACCTGAAATTGCACGAGGAGACCGTAGAACCGGTGCGAGCCGCCCGGGAGCAGGTTGGGAGCGGGGTGAGCATTCGCCTCGACCCGGCCATAACCCGCCCATGGAATGCAGCTGAGGCAATGGAAGCTGCGCCCCATTTTGAAGAATTTGACCTGTTCTGGTTGGAGGAACCCATATGGCCGCCGGAGGATTTTTACGGCTTGAGGGAATTATCCCGAAGGACGCCGATTCCACTGGCGGCGGGGGAAAATTGCATCAGCGCCCTGGACTTTCGCCAACTTCGGGAAATCGGAGCCGCCACCTACTTGCAGCCCAGTGTCATAAAGATCGGTGGAATAAACGAGACGCTCAAGGTCATCGCCTACGCGGATGAAGTGGATGCCGTTTACGCGCCGCATTCCTTTTATTACGGGCCCGGTTACCTGGCCTCTCTTCACCTGGCCGCCGCTTGCCCACAGGACCCTCTGATAGAACATCCATACTTTACCCTGGAGGCTTATCCCTACGGTGAAAATGCCCTGGTCGAGAGGGGCAGGGTGGAAGTGCCCATGGGCGCCGGGTTGGGCTATGACCCGGATCCGGATTTCCTCAAGGAGTATCTCGTCTAGCGCTGGTCAGTTCTCTTTCTCGCTTACGACAAGACGCAGAAAGTAAGGGTCATGGGTGGGTGATTCGAGCACGGCGGTTACAAAAAGGCCGATAATTTCGGCTTCCTGAATGATTCCGTCCGAGGACCAGTTGGAGAGGTCGTTTGAACTTTCCACGATGTAGTTCAGTTCTTTGCGGGCGCGGTAGTAGCTGAGGCCGGTTTTCCCGTCAAATTGGCGCAAGCGGGGAAGTCCGGCGCTGGAGGAAAACCTTGGATTGAGGCTCAGGGCGTATTCGAGAAAGAGCGGGATGTTGTCCCGATCACTATCTTCATCGTCAGGCGCATCGAATTCCAGGCGATAGATTCTTTTCCAACCTTCGTATTCGGTATAGGTGCGGGCGCTTATGGCCGGGGTAAATTCAGAATCACCGGCGCTGCTCAAGGCCCGCATTCGGTAATGGTAAACCGTATCGGGGGTGAGGTAGGGGTCGACGTGGAAAGAATTGTCCTCGGCAACGGTGGCAATGGTCATCCAGTTGCCCATGCCATCCGGACTCCGCTGAATTTCGTACTGTTCAGCCATCAGGTCCTGTTCCCAGGAGAGAAACACAATCGAATCCGATAGGGTGCGGGCGGAAAATTCAGCCGGTACATCAGGGGCTGCTGTCCCTACCTGAGCTATCAGAACATCGTCGAACAACATGGCATTGTTTCCGGGTGAACTGGTATCCAGGATTCGCCAATAAGCGGAAAAGCCTCCGAGATTGGCTTCGATGGTGGAGTCCGAACCGAGGATAGGCGCGTTATTCACAATGGTCTGTGATCCCAATCCGGCCGACCATCGATCCGAGGCAAAATCCATGGTCACTTCGAATTCATAGATCGTGTTTCTTTGGAAGGTAGCCGAGGATGTGTTGTATTCTTCTATTGCTGAAGCGGCGTGGAGAATGTTTCCGGTCTGCGTGTTAAAAAGCACATTACAAAGGATGTGACCGTCCTGGTTAAAAATTTCAAAGCCGAAGGCATCCGAGGAGCCATTGGTGGAATGGGTCATACTTACCAGAGCAGTGGCGCGAATGATGGTGTTTGGGGGCGGATCGAGATAGGTTCTATAGAACACCCTCGAAATCGGTTCTCCTCCTCGCCAGGTTTTACCCACATAGGCTTGTTGGCCGTGCCCCGGTCTTTCCAGGCTGGTAAAGGAATCTGCCGTGATGCCTTGTCCCGGATAGACGAACCCGGGCGGGTTGACCTGCCAACCGTTTATTCCGTCGATACCGGAGTTGACGGAAAATCCTTCGTCTGGTTCGAAACCGGTTTGTAATACGACGGAACCGTCACCGTCCCGAGTGTAAGCCTGGGCAGTATTGCTATAGCCTGAGTGCTGGGAGCCGCGCAGGGCAACGACTCGAAAATATATTTCAAAGCCTTGAGGAACCCCATCAATTTCAAAGTGGGATGTGTTGGCCGGGAGATCTTCAACTATCTGCCAGGGGGCGCCCCAGCCTGCGGTGAGCTCGACTCGGTAACCCGTTTCATTGGTTGCGACATCTTCCCAATCCAGGGCTATGGAGTTTGATCGGACGCCGCTGGCAGAAAGGTTGCGTGGGGTGACAGGCAAGGTATCGGGAATCATTTCCGCACCGTGAAGTTCAAGGGTGGCATGCCGCAGTTGGCCGGTGTTTCCCGATATCCCGTCCTCAATGCGCAGTTTCCATTCTCCATCAGCATTTTCTCCCCAAAATTGAACCGTGGAAAAAGTCCAATCAAAGTATCCCCGGGAATCGTCGTCATTGCGCCCGACCAATCGACTGATGGTTCCCGAGGGAGACTCCAGTTCAATGGCGATTTCCCCACGGGCGGGATGATCCAGGAATACGGGGAGGGTTACCTGCTCGATTCGGAGATTGGTTCCTGAAAAATTGAAACTGTATTCGTCGGGAGTTTCGTTGGCATCCGGAATATCAAGTGGCGCTTCAATGTGCAGGTTCAGGGCTGTGGTGCGTAGGGGTGGAAGATTTGTCCATGTTTTCGCCATTTCAACCACAGCGAAAGCGTCGGGCAATCCAGCGCCATATTCATCACTGAATGGAATCCCGGACGCGTTGGTGAACCAGGAACTGGCGGCCAGGTCGATCTTTCGCGAGCTGCGCACCAAGATCTCCTGCACGTCGCGCCACCCCAGTGCGGGATTGGCCTCGAGCATGAGCGCGGCGATGCCCGATATCATGGGTGCGGATGAGGAGGTTCCGAAGAAATTCCTGGTGTAGGCAGGATCCTGCAGTTCATTTGTGAAACCGGATACGTTCAGACCATCGTCACCTGAAAGGTCTGAGGTGACCGTGCCAGATCCCCTCCGGTCGCCCACGGGTGCGGTTACCAGCAAGTTGGGACCGATCTCGGAGTAACTTGCCCGCTTACCTCGGTCGTCGAGGGCGCCAACGGCGATGGTATAAATGGAATTGGCGTAGCCGTTCTTGTTGGCGTTGTCATCGTAACGCCCCCCGTTGCCTCCCGACCAAATCAAAATGGATCCGCGTCCTTCCCGGCCGTTGCTTACCGCATCGAACAAAGCGACCTGGGCCAGTCGTTCCGGTCCGCTCAAGGAAGCACCCGTGCTGCGTGGACCCCAACTGTTGTTCTTGATGGCAATCACATCGTGGCGGTGGTTGATAGCGTCGGCTTCCTGTAGATCGGTGAGGTAATCACCTATCAGCCGGATATTGGCAATTCCCGCTTCCGGAGCTACCCCGGTTATGCCGATTCCATTGAAGCCACGGCCCGCCGCAACTCCCGCTACCAGGGTCCCGTGGCTGTCTTCCCGGGGGTCGTTTTCGGGATCCTGTTGGTCGGGCATTCCGAGGAAAGGGGACGGGTCGCTATCGCCATCCCGAAAATCATATCCCAAGTCCGATCGCATATTTTCGGACAGGTCGGGATGATTCGCCATAATTCCGTCGTCGACGATGCCGATGATCACGCCTCTACCACGGATGGATTCCCAGACGGGCTCGACGTTCAGATCGAGGCGGGATTCCGGGTCGGTCTGGCCCGTATTCTTAAGGTGCCATTGCTCCGGATAAAGTGGGTCGTCCGGTATTGCCGTGTGTTCACGCCAACGGGCAACCTGCGGATATACGGCAAGAACACCACTGTGACCTTTCAGTAAATCCGGGGCCGAAAATGCATCCCAGGCGTTGGGAAGCGTAAAGCGGTGTTCACCGGGTGAATAGCTCAGCTCGCCATGGTAAGTGGCGTTTAGAACCGAGGCCACTGACTCCGGAGATGCGCTCCCATCGAGTTTAACCACCAATTCCCGCGTGGCAACGGCTCGGTTCGATTCATGATCGAATTCCGCATCCCGGTAAAGGACGAGGGTTGGGCTGGAATCCTCGGCATGGGTTGCAGTGGCCAACCAATTCAAGAGGGCAGAGAGTGATGGTTGTTGGGGGATGCGTTCAAATTGAACCGGTTCATCCTTTTGAACCCATGCAATCTCCTCAAGGGCAACCGCCCAGCGATCCTGACTCTTTGCCATTCCATGACTCAGGTGAAATTGTGACAGTGATTCCCCTATTGGATTTCCCGTTTGAGCAGGAGAAATACTTTGGCAAAAGAGCAGGAAGGAGAGGGTAAGGCAGCCGCCTTTGAAAACTGAACCTGGCCTGAGGGGGGAAACGTGAAGAGGAGTCTCTCGCAAAGACGCCAAGAGGCAAAGGACGCAAAGATTGGGGGAGGGAGTAATGGAGTATTGGAATGATGGAGTGATGGAATGATGGAAAAATCAACGACTTGGAGATCTGTAGGAGCGGCTTTATGCCGCGATCTCTCTGAACGGCCTCCTAGCAATCGCGGGATAAACCCCCTCCTACAGTTTCGTAATTTGGTAATCACATCCTTGCGGACCATAGTTTGAGATACCTGGGTAGTTACAAAAACATCATACCGATAATCGGGGAGGAGATTGGGATGGAATCTTCCTCGAACTCAATCATGTATGCTTCCCTGGCGGCAAGGCCATGGAACTAACGGAACTAAGGTTTCCTGGATGCTACTTTCCGTTTGGCCGGCCCGGTGGAATCCAGTTTGCGGAACTGGGCTGGAAGGGTGACATCAATGAGGGATTTTATGGATTTGTTCAACGATTCCAGCAAGAGGCGCCCCGCTTCCGAACCCATGTCCTCGGGAAATGCGCTGGCGCAGGTAATAGTGGGATGCTCTTCGTTGCAAACATTGGTCATGTCTATGGCGGCGATGCTCACGTCCTCCGGAATATGGTATCCGTTTTGAAACAAATAGCTGATGGCTCCCCGGGCCATCAAGCCGTTGAGGCAGATCCATGCCGTGGGAAGGTCCCCGTGAGATCTTTCCACAATTTGCTTGGCTGCCTTGAATCCATCCTTGCGACCGGCATCTTTGAATTGGGAGACAAATTTTTCATCGATGGTGAGTTGATGACGCTGCAAAGCCTGGACAACCCCTTGATAGCGGTCGCGGTGTCTGCCCATAAACCTGTTTCCCCCCAGCCAAGCGAACGTGGTATGACCCAGTTTGCAGAGGTGGTCGACCAGCATGGAGGTGCTCTCCCCTTCGTTGGATAGTATCGAATGGCATTTGCCGGGGGCTCGGGCGGAAATATAAACGATGGGCAGTCCGAGTTTGATAACCCCTTCGAGAAAGGCCGGTTGGACTTCGCCCATGATGGCAACGCCCTTTATCTGATGGGTCACGGCCCGCGTTTCAGAGAGGCGTTCAACCATGATATCGTCCTCCGAACCGATAAAGACCGTCTTTATCCCGTGCTGGTCGAGGTGGTCGTGCAGGCCTTGGTGAATGTGGTTGAAAAAATTGCTCTTGTTGGCCAGTTTGAGCGGGGACCGCAGTATGTATCCAATGGTTTTTGCCTGGGATGCATCCCGGATTGAATCCATGCGCATTCCCCGGGGAGAGTAACCGTGGCGAATAGCGTATTCCCATATTCGCTTATATGCGGTCTTGGAAATTCCCTTTTCTCGGCCGTTCAGCACCATCGAAACGAGGGCTTGGGAATAGCCGAGTTCCTTGGCAATGTGCATTTGAGATATGCGTCTATGGGCCGGATTTGCCATTCCAATGGTGGATGAAGGGCATTTTCCTGGCGATTGCAATTAATAATCCTTTTGTAGGGGAATAATGGAGTGATGGAATGGTGGAGAGATGGAGTAATGGTGGAGTGATGGAGTATTGGAGTATGGAGAATTGGAGAGATGGAGAGATGGAGTGGATTGGAATGGAGTGATGGAGTATTGGAATTGTGGAGTGATGGAATGATGGTCCGGGTCATGGCATCGGAAAAGCGCGCTGCGCTACACACTTTGGGTTGTCGGTTGAATCAATCCGAAACCCTGCTCATGAGCGACCAGCTCGAGCGGGCCGGCTACCGTCTGGTTCCTTTTGGCCAGCCGTGTGACTTGGCCATCATCAACACCTGTACCGTCACCCGATTGGCCGATGCCAAATGCCGCACTGCCATTCGCGGATTGATCCGGAAAAATCCCGCTGCCTTCGTGGCGGTGGTGGGGTGTTATTCCCAAATCGGTTACAAGGAAATCGCCCGGATTCCCGGCGTCGACCTGATTGTGGGCAATGGTGAGAAATTGAATATCCTTCAATACGTATCCTTGGGAAAGAACGAGCATCCCGTCATCATCAGGGATCGCATCACCAGGGAAGATTTCAGTATCGAGTTTGTAGGGGAGAGGCCATATCCCAGACGGGCCAATCTCAAAGTACAGGACGGCTGCAATTTTGTTTGTTCCTTTTGCATCATTCCGAGGGCGCGGGGACCGGCCCGTTCGCGCGATTTGTCCAACCTGTTGGAGGAAGCCAGGCGTCAAGTGGCTCGGGGAGTCCGGGAACTGGTCCTGAGCGGGGTGAACATAGGCACCTTCCGCAGCGGGGAAGGGGATCTATTGAGGGTAGTGGATGCGTTGAATGCTCTGGATGGCCTGGAGAGGATCCGGATCAGTTCCATTGAGCCGACCACGGTTCCGCACGAGCTATTGGCCAGGATGAATGATCCCCATCACGCCCTCCTTCCCTTTCTCCACTTACCCCTTCAATCCGGATCGGATAAGGTTTTGAGATCAATGCGCCGCAAATATACCGTCCGGGAATATTTGGAATTTGTTCACCAGGCGGTGGAATCGGTAACCGATTTGTGTGTGGGGACCGACATCATGGTGGGATACCCGACGGAGGGGGAACGGGAGTTTGAAGAAACCTTGCGGACCTTTGCGGAAAATCCCTTTTCCTACTGCCATGTTTTTCCCTTTTCCGAACGTCAGGGCACCTTGGCGGCGCGGATGGAAGTGCGTCACGACGCAGCGGTAAAGCGAATGCGGAGCGCGAAGTTGCGGCGATTGAGCGAAAGGAAGCGCTACGATTTTTACCACTCCCACGTGGGCCGGGAGGTGACCGTCTTGTTCGAGGATCCCAAGGGGAACTTCTGGCCGGGTTACACGGACAATTATATTCGGGTAGTGGTTCGGTCCGATAGAAACCTGCGCAACCAGATAGGCCGGGTTCATCTGGACCGGGTAGCCGGAGACGTGGTCGAGGGCAGGCTGGTAGAGGTGGTTCCGGATCAAGTGACAGCGAATGGGAGGACTTCGGCCCTGTCTGCCGGGTAAACCGTCCATGGAGGGGAAGCGCGAGATACTTCTGCTTTGGGATATCGACGGAACCATACTTTCGGCCGAAGGGGCGGGTCCCCAGGCATTCGAGCGGGCGCTTTGGCTGCAGTTCGGCGAGCGTATCCAATTATCCTCCATCGATTGGCCGGGCAGCACTGATTTCGCCATAGCCTACGCCTTGCTGGAAAAACTGGGATGGGAGGTGACCCGAAAGAATGCGCGGAAACTTCTGGACAGTTATTTGGAAGAACTGCCCCGTATGCTGGAATCCACCCGGACCAAGGCCAATCCCGGGGTTCCGGAACTATTGGAGTATTTTGACCGGGAATCCGGGGTTTACCAGGCCCTGTTGACGGGCAATGTACAGCGTGGGTCGCACCTGAAATTGAATCATATAGGGGTGGAACACTATTTTTTGTTTGGGGCGTATGCCGACCACAGCGATTACCGCAACGACCTCGGTTTTCATGCCCTGGATCTTGCCAGGGAGCGCTTGGGCATAGAATTTTCGGGCGAACAAGTCTATGTAATCGGCGATACGCCCAAAGATATCGAGTGCGGCAAGCAAATTGGAGCAAACACCGTGGCGGTGGCCACCGGTCACCACAGCGTGAAGGAGTTGGGCCAACACCGGCCATCGGTGGTACTGGAGTCCCTGGCTGATCCGCGCGGGCTGCGCGCCTTTATCGGCGTCTGACACGCATGTCTCACAGAAATTCCCTTGCACGCCCGCCGGGGTCATGCCGTAGAAAAGTGATGCCTTACGGAAGAAAAAGGGTCAGGTCTTAAAAACTGTATTCCGTTGCACTCCATACACTTTTACAAGACAACCGACCCTGTAAGGCATCACTTTTTACGTCTTGACCTTCCTTCCTGGGTTCTTCAGTCCACACTAAATGGGATCTTCGTTCATCCCCGGGATCTTGATTTATTCGCATCCTGTTTCCGGTCCGGGCGATCTCCGGTCGATTTCTCTACCGATATCCGGTAGATGCACCAGAAAAACAGGCTGGAAACCGTTCCGACCGAAAGAACCATTACGAGCCATCCTCCCAGGGTCATGCCGTGCCATCCTCCCTATTCAATTGGCGGGACCAGCGCTTGGCGGCGGTGACGGTGACGATGCAGAGGAAGATGAGGGTGAGGAGGATGAGCCCGACACTGAGCCTGGCCACCAGGTTGGATGGGCTGTCCTCCCCGCCAATCAGGTCCTTAACGTAATTCGAGACCCCGCTTTGACCGACCCCCAGGACGTTGTAACCGATAAAGAAGAAGAAAATCACCAGTAGAAACGACGGGGTGATGTATTTCATGATGAATTGGAACAGGCGTGGAACCATGATGGATGCGCCCCGGTGGATTTCCTTCCAGCCTTTCTCCATACCGACCACCCAGCCGAAGGTGATAATTTGGGCGGTGGCCAGGACGAAGATCATGAAAGTCCCCATCCAAAAGTCCAAGGTGTCCAGGGCCTTTACATCTTTGCTGAAATAAACGATAAAACCGCTCCCCAACGCGGTAACCAGTCCCAGAATTGCTACGGATTGTTTGCGGTTTATTTTCAGGGCCTCTTCCAAAAATGCGATGACCGGTTGAAGCATGGAGAGGGAACTGGTCACGGCGGCCAGGAAGAGCAGAAAGAAAAAGAGGAAGCCGAAGAGGTTGCCGAAAGGCATGCTGGAGAAAACCATGGGCAGGACGTTGAAGCCCAATCCAAACGTGCCCATGCCCGCCACACCGGCTACGCCAAGAAAGGCGTACGCGGCCGGAATGGAAATCAACCCGCCAAGGGAGACTTCGCAAAACTCATTGGCGCTGGTAGCGCTCAGACCGCTGAGAACGATTTCGTCCGACTTTTTCAGGTAGCTGGCGTAGGTAATGATGACCCCGAATCCGACCGACAAGGAGAAGAAAATTTGTCCGGCCGCAGCCAGCCAGAGTTGGGGGTTTTTCAGTTGCTGGAAAATTTTCCTTTCTACAATGCGCAGGGTGGGGCTGGCCGCAGCTTCAGCCGCCCCGGCTTTCACCGCCTCGGCCCCGACCAGTTCGGTTACGTCGGACCAGGTTTCCGTTCCGCTCTCATTCCCGGTCCGTTCCTGCAAGATTACTTTGGTTGGATTCCACAGGTAGCCCAGTCCGTTGACGATGCTCTGGTCGGGCTTTGTGGCATCGGGGGTTCCCAGGGTGAGGACCCGCAAGAGAATGACAAGGGCCAAGACCACGAGCGCAGGCATGGCATAGAGGCAAAACATTTCAATGCCCTTGGCTATGCCACGGTAGATCAGGAAAAAGTTCAGAGCGAAGCAGACAGCCAGGAATATTCCGACGTGATCGATTCCGAATCCGACGGCGGCTCCGTCTTCCTCGGCGCCGATAAAATTACTCCAGAAAGCTCCCGATTCGGCCACGGTTTCAAAATCCATCACCCCCCGGACGAACCCGAGCGAATATCCCAGGCACCAGGATTCGATGTATACGTAGTACATATAGATGATCAACGGGATGGCGACACCCAGAATGCCCAGGTATTTCCCCCAGGGGCGTCGAATGATCAGGTTCAATATGCCGGGGCTGGAATGGAAGCCCCGTTGTCCGCCCATACGGCCCATGGTCCATTCCGCCCAGCATATGGGCAGGCCGATGAGCAGGAAGGAAATGAAGTAGGCCAGCATGAAGGCCCCGCCGCCGTATTGGGCCACCTGACCCGGAAATCTCAGGAAATTACCCAGCCCCACCGCGCTTCCGGAGACCGCCAGGATGACGCCGATGCGGCTGTTCCAAGATTCTTTGCTGGGCATGGGGATAGGAGAAGGGAAAAGAGAAGAGGGGCAACCTACCGGGTACAGGGACATTTTAAAAGCACAAATCCCTTGCTGATCTCTCGGCGGCTCGGTTGGAATGATAAGTAGTGAATCGCATTGACCGCTACATCTTATGGGAATGGTTGCGGGCCTTTACCCTGTCCATTGGCGCCACCCTGGGTTTGTTGGTGATTTATGATATGTACGATAACCTGGGCGATTTGCTGGATTTCAAGGCCTCGGTGGGGCAGGTCCTGTTCTACTACTTCATGGTGATTCCCACCTTGCTGCCGCTGGTTTTGCCCATCGCATTTCTGGTATCGCTGCTCTTCAGTCTGAGCCGGCTTCATGGCAATAACGAGGTCGTGGCCATGCGGTCCTGCGGCATGAGTTTCTGGCAAATAACCCGCTCCCTCTGGTTGATCGGGTTGTCGCTTTCCATCTGCCTTCTCTACCTGAACGCCAAAGTGGTTCCATGGGCCGTGGAGGAAGCCCGTCTGATCTGGGATGACCTGGAGTTGCAGTATCTATTGGAAAGCGAGGAACTGCAAGAAGCGGGATTGCTCTACAATGTTGCCTTTGAAAACCCGACCGACCGGCGGATCTGGTTCATGAACCGGTTCAGTAAGAATTCTTTTCGCGGTTACGGGGTAACCGTTTCCACCATGGACGAGGAGAACCGCGAACATGCCAAAATCCAGGCCAGCGAGTCCTATTTCGACACCGATGATCGGTATTGGATGTTTTATCGCGGCCGGGAATTGAAGTTCGACGTGGACACGGGAGATCTCATTCAGTCCAAGCCGTTCGAGCAACTGACGAGGACCGACTACAACGAGTCTCCCCGCCTGATGATGACCCTGGATAAACGGCCCAAGGATCTTTCCCTTTCAGAATTGCGCGCCATCATGGACTATTTCGCTACCCACGATACCGGAAAAGTGACGAGCTACCGGGTGCGCTATCATTCCATTTTGGCCGGAACCGCCATATGCTTCATCATCGTGGGTATAGCGGTACCCTATTCCGTGTCCGGGGTCCGGGTAAACGCCATGGTCGGGGTTTGCAAATCTGCCGGTTTGTTTTTTTCCTATTATCTCATCGCCAGGCTGGCCGTTTTGATGGGCGAACAGGGTTACCTTCCCGAGGTCTATGCGGCGTGGATTCCAAATGTGTTAATGGCCTTTCTGGCCGGTTACCTCTACCGCAAACTGTGATAAGGCGGTCTTATTCCACGGATTGGTGAAAATCGTGGCCATCATGCTGAGGACTCCCGTGGCCGGAGCTGTAAAAACCAGGTTGGCAAAATCCCTGGGCACGGAAGCGGCCCTGAAGAGTTATCGCCAATTGGTGGAATTTCTCTTGGGACGGCTGGGCCACCCCTGGCCCATTCACATTCACCATACCCCGGATAATGCGGTTGAGATGGAAAATTGGTTGGGAGATGCCTATTCCTACTTCCCCCAAGTGGGCCGTGATTTGGGTGAACGACTTATCCACGCCATGGAATTGGAATTTGCCCGGGGAGTAAAAAAATTGATTTTTCTCGGGGGGGATTGCCCCTACGTGGACCGGGCCAGGATAGAGGTTGCCTTTCGAGAACTGGAAAATTGCGACGTTATTCTCGGCCCCGCCACTGATGGGGGTTATTATCTGGTCGGAATGAAGCGCAACCTGCCCGGGCTCTTTCGGGGCATTCCCTGGGGGAGCGGAGGAGTATTGGCATCGACGCTGGCCAAATGCGCTGAACTCGGGTTGAAGCGTTCGCTCTTGGCGGAGGAATCGGATGTAGACGACTTGGCCGGTTGGGAAGCGGCCCGGGAGTACCTGGCCAATCCGGGCTAGTGTCATGTCCCAAAAATAATTTACCACAAAAAGTACAAAATACACAGAGAGGCTGAGATTCAGCGGTAAATTATCGTGATCATAATCGTGATCGTGATCGTGATCGTGATCGCAAATTTTTGAGGAATGAGGAATTAAGAATTAGGAAAGAGGAGGGAGGAACGGCAGATGACGCAGATTAGAGCAGATAATTTTTTAAAACAACGCTTCGCTTGATCCGGCTTCGCCGGAGCAGGATCGCTTCGCGAACAGGAGATAATAGCCGCAAAAGATCGCAAAAGTTGCAAATGGACCCCCTTTTTTCTAAATCTCCGAGCATTTGGAAGATGTCGCTTCGCTCGATCACCATCATGATCACGATCACGATCAAGAAAGAGGCTTTGGCCCATTTACCCCTCTGGGTTCTCTGTGGTGAATTATTTTAGGGCCAATCCAGGCTAAAACTCATAGGGGGGCAAGGTTTCCCCGGGAGGCGCCACGGTAATGCGAAAGGATCGTTCCCGGTTTGTGCCGTTGGACACATTTTGGAAAACTTTTTCTACCGAATTGCAGTCCTTGCTCAGGTGTGCCAGAAAAACCTGTTCCCACCGCGGTTCTTCCAGGTTGTCGAGGAGTTCGAAGGCGGCCTCGTTGGAAAGGTGACCGTGGCGCCCGCTGATGCGCTGTTTCACCGGCCAGGGTCGCTTGGGGTCCCGGGCCAGCATCCCGGCATCGTGATTGGCCTCCAGTACCAGCACGTCCACTTCTCGTATACGCTCCTTGACCAGCGCGGAGACGTAACCCAGGTCGGTCACCCAAGCCAGGCTGCGTTTTGCCTGCAACGAGGCTCCCTTGCCATTTTTGAAGATGAAACCAACCGGGTCGTAGGCATCGTGGGGGATGGCGAAGCTGGTAATTTCCAGGTCGCGAAATGCGAAGGTCGATCCGGTCTCGAAAAGTTTCCAATTGGGGCGGCGCGTCAACTTCGATTGCACCGCCCTGGCAGTTGAACGGTTGGCGTAAAACCTGAGGTGCCTGAACCGGCACAACCCGCGAATGCCGGAGGTGTGGTCGCTGTGTTCGTGAGTCAGGAACACGGCATCGACGTGTTCGATCGATTCGCCCACGGTTTTGAGCAGGCGGCACAGTTGCCGACCCGAAAAACCGGCGTCGATGAGGATCTTGCAATGTCGGGTAGCCAGGAGGCTGCAGTTGCCGGAGCTGCTGCTTCCCAGGATGGTAAAGCGCATCGCCATGGGCATTCATTCAGCGAGAAGCCGTGGTCCTCTTCAAGCGTATTCGTTCGGATGGAGGGTGCGGTTTCCTCAAAAATGTCTACCATTTGCGGGTCGCGGGAGAAGGGGTCTGACCCCGACGGGCGTGCAAGGGAATTTCTGGGACACCACACTAGATTTCGAGTCTTTGCTGGGAATCGGGGTCATTTTTGAGGAGACGGGGCAATCCGATGGCCCGGAAGCCCTTTGAGGTGAGGGATCGACCTTGTGGGGTGCGCCGGAGCAGACCCTTCTGGATGAGGAAGGGTTCGTGCACTTCCGCCAGGGTGCCCTCTTCCTCGCCCAGGGCGACGGCCAGGGTATTCAGCCCGACCGGGCCGCCCCGGTGGTTTTCAGCGATGGTTTTAAGCAGGCGCTTATCCATTTCGTCCAGGCCATTGGCGTCGATTTCGAGGAGTTCCAGGGCGGCTTTGGCCATATCAAGTGTGATTACTCCGTCTCCTCGCTGTTGGGCGAAATCGCGGGCAAACATGACGAGATTATTGGCAATGCGGGGAGTTCCACGGGCCCGACCGGCAATTTCTTTCGCCCCTTCGGGATGGGTGTCGATGTTCAATATATGGCAGGAGCGCAGGACGATTTTGGTGAGATCGCTGTGGTCATAGTAGTCGAGCCTGGTTTGCAGGGTGAACCGGGAGCGCAGAGGAGCGGTCAGCATTCCCATTCGGGTGGTGGCGCCCACAAGGGTGAAGCGAGGAATATTGAGGCTGACGCTACGGGCGTTGGGACCCTGGTCGATCATGATATCGATCCGAAAATCCTCCATGGCGGAATAGAGGTATTCTTCCACCGTCTTGGAAATGCGGTGGATTTCGTCGATGAAGAGGATATCGCCGAATTCGAGGTTGGTGAGCAGTCCGGCCAGGTCGCCCGGCTTCTCGATAATGGGACCAGAGGTTATGCGAACCCCCCGATCCATTTCATTTCCCAGAATCAGGGCCAGGGTGGTTTTGCCCAGCCCCGGAGGCCCGCTGAAGAGAATGTGACTCAGTGCGTCCCCTCGGGCCCGGGCCGCACCCACTATGATCCGGAGGCGTTCCAATGTCTTCGCCTGGCCGGTGAAGTCGCTGAAATCGAGGGGGCGAAGCTTATTGTCGCTGGAGGTATCCTTCTCGTTCAGGGAGGTCCTAATAAAACTCATCCCCTTGGGGTGGATTTCCGAGGAGGAATTTTCCACGGGTTTCAGGCGGCTTGAGGATTTAATTCCTTGGGCATTTCCCTTTCGGGCAATCGTTTCATAGAGGCGCCGACGGCTTTGAGTTTGCCCTCGATGTCGTCATAGCCGCGATCCAGATGGTAAATGCGCAATACCCAGGTTACTCCTTCGGCCACGAGTCCGGCCAATATGAGGGCGGCGCTGGCGCGTAGATCGGAGGCCATCACCGGAGCCCCGGAAAGGCGGGTTTTTCCTTTGATTATGGCATTGGGGCCTTCGATGGCGATATCAGCTCCCATGCGCTGCAGTTCCGGCACGTGCATGAAACGGTTGGGAAAAACCTTTTCGGTTACGATACTGAGCCCGGGAGTAATCGACATCAGGCTGCTCATTTGGGCCTGCAGGTCAGTCGGAAATCCCGGATGAGGATGGGTCACCACGTCCACCGGCCGCAGGGGGGAACTGCTTTTCCGCACCGTGATGGAAGTTGGAGAGTCGATTTCAATGGGCACCTCTGCTTCGCGCAATTTATCGATCAGCGCCGCTTGGTCGGCCACGCGCATGTTTTGCAAAGTCAGTTTTTCCGCGGCCATGGCGCCGGCCAGGAGATACGTGCCCGCCTCAATGCGGTCGGGCAGTATTTGAAAGGTGCATCCGTGCAGCTTATCTACCCCGCGAACGATTAAAATAGGACTGCCGATTCCCTCGATGTCGGCGCCCATGGATTTAAGCATTTTACAGAGATCCACGATTTCCGGCTCACAAGCGGCGCACTCGATAAGGGTTTTTCCCGGGGTCAGTACGGCTGCCATGAGGACGTTTGCGGTACCCGTCACGGTACTGCCGTGGCGTCCACCCAAAAATATGTGGTTTCCCCGGGCCCGCGATGCTTCCAATTGAACGTAACCGTTCTCGATGTTGATTCCCATTCCAAGGCTGGCAAACCCCTTCAGGTGCATATCGATGGGCCGCGGTCCAATGACGCATCCACCCGGGAGGGAAACTTCGGATCGTTTAAGGCGACCGGCCAGCGGTCCCATCAAACAGACGGAGGCGCGCATTTTTCGGACCAGTTCGTAGGGGGCTCGCGGCGCGACATTGGCCGCGGTAATCTTCCAGGTGGTGGGGGCGGTTTGTTCCACCTCAGCTCCGAGGTAATGCAGGATTTTCCCCATGAACCGGATATCACTCAAATCGGGCACATTCTCCAGAATACAGGTGTCCTCGGTCAGCAAGGTGGCGGCGAGGGCGGGCAGGGCGGCGTTTTTCGAGCCGCTGATGGGAATGGAACCGCGGAGGTTATTCCCTCCTTCAATTCTCATTACATCCATGGTAGCAACGGTAGGGCAGGGGCATCGGGATCAGGATGGGGGAGGGTTTTTGGGAGAGGCGGCCGGGGGAGAAGGCTTGGATCGCGCCTTATCCCCCGTCAAGTCTTTTTGGGCGTGAGGCCTTTTTTGCCCGTGGCGCGGCCCACCTCGTCGACGCCTGCGGCGGCGAGGTCTTCGGTATTTGGGCCGGGTATCCCGGCCCGAAGTCTGCTTCGAACCATCTCCTTTGGGGGTGGGGCGTTTCGGCCGGTTTCCCTTTGCCTTGTTGGGTCGGTAATTCTTGCCTCGCCGCCGTTTGGGGTAGTGTTTTCGCTTTGGCTTTACCGGTTCGGGCTCTTTTATGCCGAGAAGGGATTTGATCCGGGTGAGGATGGAGGCAACCAGGCCTTTTGGGGCGGGGGGCTTCCTGTGGCGGGGGCCTCCGTGGCGGCCGGGTTTTCGGGAGGGCCGCCGACGGCCGCTACGGTGATCCGCCGGTCTTTTGTTGCCCCTTTTTCGGGGGCCTCCGTGGCGGCCGGGTTTTCGGGAGGGCTGCCGACGGCCGCTACGGTGATCCGCCGGTCTTTTGTTGCCCCTTTTTCGGGGGCCTCCAGGGCGGCCGCGATTGCCATTACGTTTTTGGCGGTGACGGGGTGGCCGCTTATCCTGGTCCGCTTTGGCATGAGGGCGAGGCCCTTTGCGCCGAGGCGGGCGGGAGCGAACCGGTTTTTGACTATCCTCCGACCCTGCGGCCGGTTCCGGCGTGATCGGTGGGGAAGGGCGTTTGATCGGCCCGGAACGGGGCTTCCGGTATACCCTGTGGTAACGGGAACGACGGGCCCGCTTGGGCGCGGCCGGCTTATCAAAGCCAGACTGGCTTTGTTTTACGGGCTTTTCCGGTTCGCTTTTTTTTGGATGATTTTTGGATTTTAACTCGTAATCGGTTTTGGAGTCGACGGGTTTTACCTCATCAAATTCGGGCATGGTATGAATGCAATTAGAAGTTGTTGTGCCGCATAGGGTAGCTCGGGGGCAAAGGCCGGGGGCGGGAATTCATGGAGGGGGAGGGAAGCCTGACTATGGTGTAATCGGGTCATTCGGACGCCTATATCATCCCTATCCATTTTGCATGCGATTTTGGTTTGGCTCGTTATTCTTCACCTCACGGGGAAAGGGGTCAAGCCAATCCAGGGGCGGGAAGTATACATTAGCCGAGGTATTCAATACGGAAATACCTGCAAGGGCACGAAGAAAATTCCCCATTCCTAATTCCCTTGCCCAAAGGGGGAGGTTTTCCGAACCTTTTCGCTATGGACAAACTCGAGGAAATTTTTCGATTACAGGAACAATTGAACAAGCGGATCGGGGTAGATACGGAGGGCATGTCGAAAGAGGAACAGGTCGAATGGGTGCTCAATTACACGCGGGCCATGCAGCAGGAATTGGCCGAGTTGACCGATTCCGTGCCTTGGAAATGGTGGGCCAAATATCAGGAATTCGATCGGCAGAACGCCAGGGTTGAAGTGGTGGATTTGTTTCACTTCCTGGTTTCATTGGGACAGGTGTTGGGAATGAGCGCCGAGGACATTCATCGAGCCTATGTAAAAAAGAATGCGGTCAATCACCGGCGTCAGGAAACGGGTTATGCCTGGAAGGACGAGAGAGACTCCAGGCACATTTGATTCTTTTTTTGGAGCCCGAACGGAAGGTTTGGGGTCCAAGTTTTGTTTGGAAACCGCAAAATTTCGCAGGGAACCCATTTTGAAGATGATTGGCAAGTCGTTAGCCGGAGGTTTGCTTCAGGCCGCTGCTGTAATGGCCGCATGGGCGTGGAGCCCGGTCTTATCGGGGGAACCGGCCGTTGGGGCCGAGGCCATAACCCCCCTGATCAGTAGGGCTGAAGCGGAGGCCGTTGAGGCGGAACACCGGAGGTTCTGGGAGAGGGCGGCGGCCGACTCCGCACTGAGGATGGGGTTGGGCAATATCGCCATCGGGTTCTACGATATCCTTCTGGAAGAGGCCGATGTCGCCGAGGCGGAAAGGCATGAAATGGAACTCAACCGCATCACGGCCTTTATTTCCCTGGGCCGATTGGAGGAGGCCGAAGCGGCATTGGGCGAGTATCGCGGGAAGCGCGCGTCTAGATTCTACCTTCGCCAAGCCCTGGTGGGGTATTTTCTGGGGGACGAGAAGGCGGCCGGGGCGGCATTGGAACTGGTGGATGAAGAGGCTTTGTTGAGGGAAGAATTGGCTTGGAGCTTCTTGATCCGCGGTTTGTTGCAGCGAAAGACCCTTGGAGAAGAAGAAGGAGACTCTTTCTTGGAGCGGGCCCGTCAAGCGGCTGTTTCCACCGAACAAAGGGCCCAGATCGACCTCATCATCTACAGGACCTCGTTATTGGAATCGGGCCGGATCAGCCCGGGCCAACTGCAGCTGTTGCAGGAGGAGATGGAATCCCAAATCCTGCAGGGCAACCGGGTGGGCTTTCAGTTTGCCAAACAATATGCCGTGGCCCTCAATGCGGTGGGTCGGCCAGAGGAAGCGGTGGAGTCCATTCGGGAAACGTTGCCCCTGATATTGGAAGTGGATTACGATTTACGGGATGAACTATTGCTCCTGCAGGGGATTTTATCGGGGCGGACCACGGAAGATGGCCGGGGCGCATTTCGGCGTCTGTTGTCAACCGGTGTGACCACCGATCTGCGTTTGCATGCTTTGCATTCCCTGGTTGCCTCGGCCACCACTCCGGAGGACATAGACGCATTCCTCTTCTATACCAACGAACTCCCTCTGGCCGGTTTGCCGGGAGTCCTGAAGGACCAGGTATTCTATAGCCGGGCTCAGCTTCTCTACCGGATAAAGGATTACGATGGGTCGGAAAATGAGTGCCAAACCCTGCTGGCGGAAAATCCTGAAACCGAACTGAGGGAATCCACCCTGCGGTTGCTGGTATTGATAGCATTTCAACGGCAGCGCTATCGAACAGCGGCCGGATTTCTCCTACAGTTGGGAGAGTTGGTCGCGACTGAAGGCGAGCGCAATCGCATTCAGTTGCTGGTGGCCGACTGCTTTTTCCTGGCCGAGGATTATCGCAATGCGGCGGATTCCTACGGGGTCGCCATCGAGCAGGATCAGAGCGACCGGGGCGTCATTCTCTTTCAATGGGTATTGTCGGAAATCAAAGCCGGCAATTATGAGAAAGCCATTGAGCACATGGGTGCATTCAAGGAGGACGACGGCGTGGATCCGGTGCAGAAATGGAGGGCTCTCTGGAACCTTCTGTCAGCAATGCAGCGGGTGGGGGAGTATAGTGAGGCTTATCATCTCCTCAGTGAATGGCTGACCCGGGAGTCAAAGGAGGCGCTGCCCGTTTCCCTCTGGGTTCGTTTATTGTGGCTACGGTGTCAACTGACCCTGAAAACGGGACGTTACGACACGACCCCTGCGGTGGCAGGAGAAGTTTACCGGGCCTTGAGCGAGGCCAAAGGGCAACTTGATGAAGACTTGGGTATCGAAATCACCAGTCTCACCCAGGTTATGGAGAGCCAGGCATTGGTATTTTCCGGCCGCGAGGAGGAGGGGATGGAATTGCTGGCGGCAGTGCGCCGCGATTTCCCCGGTACGCGAGCCGCCGTTCAGAGCATCTTTGCCGAAGCCCGGTATTTTGCTTCCCGGAACCTCATGGTCGACGCCCAGCAAAGACTGATTCAACTGGCCGACACCTATCCCGAGAGCGAACTGGCCCCGGTGGCCTTGTATGAGGCCGCCCTCCATGCCCTCACCCGGGGGACCGATTCCACCATGCGGGAAGCGAGCCTGATATTCGAGCGCATGGCGGACCACTACCCCGAACATCCCCTGGTGTTTTACGGAAGGCTGAATCAGGGTAACCTGTTGCGGAGCTTTAATGATTTTGGCGGGGCAGAACAGGTCTTCGAGCAATTGCTGATCGCCTTTCCGGGGCACAAGGACAGCGCAGTCGTGCTGATGGCTCAAGCCGAGTGCATTTTAGCCCAAACGGATACTTCGCTGGTGCGGATCGACCAGGCCATCGGAAAATTCGAGCGGTTGGCCGAGTTGCCCGACCTGCCCATCGACCTGCGGGTGGAGGCAGCCTGGAAATGGGCTTTTGCCTATCAACGCCGAAACAATCCGGAACGGGTGGTCCAGATCTACTGGCTGACCATCAATCAGTTTCTCATCGAGGAGGACCATGCCCGGGAACTGGGGCCCACCGGTCGTTACTGGATGTCGCGAATCGTCATTTCTCTGGGCGAGGCCTTGGAGGGCAAAGGAGACTTGGAGTCGGCCCGCCGGGTTTATGCCCTCATTGCGGAGCGGGGATTGCCTTTTCAAAGTCTGGCCGAAGGTAAACTTGGCCGAATGGGTCAGAAACAAGGATAGGGATGAACGGATTCAATCTAAGTTTAATGGAGAACGGAGGCCCGATCATGTGGGTTTTACTCCTCATGAGCCTGGTCGGCTTTCTCGTTTTCGTGGAGCGGGCCTTATACCTGCATCGCGGGCAAATACGATCTTCGGAATTTATTGCCGGAATCAAAAATGCGGTGCGCAGGCAACGGTTGGTGGAAGCGCTCACCCTCTGTGAAGAAACACCGGGACCTTTGCCCAACCTGGTCAAGGCCAGCCTGCTTCACTTCGAAGAAGACGAGGGAAAGATCCGCTACGAAATTCAGGAGGCGGCGTTGGTGGAGATACCCGGCTTGGAAAAACGATTGGGAGCGCTTTCCGCCCTGGCCAAAGCGGCGCCTTTGGTAGGCTTGCTGGGAACGGTTATCGGCTTGGCCCAGACCTTTTATGAAATGCAAGCGGCCGGAAACTACTCGGATGCCACATTGCTCGCCCAGGGCATGTGGCAAGCGCTGTTGACGACGGCGTGGGGTTTGGCCGTGGCCGTCCTGGCATTTCTCGGGTATCATTTTTTACACGGCCGCGTGCGGGCTCTGGTCATGGACATGGAGTGGGCGGGTAACGAAATGCTTAAATTTATCGTGCGCGACCTGCGCGGCCAAGGTTTCGAGTTGGAACCGGCTTCCCAAGAAAACCGCCATGTTTAGCCAACCGCTTGACCTGGGAAGGTTTATCCAGACCAGAGCCGATTCGAAATTGGAGGTCGTGCCCATCTTGGACATCCTGATCATCGTTTTGTTTTTCGGGATATTCAGTTCTGCTTTTGTCCTGCCCCAGGGGGTGGAAGTCGATTTGGAACTGACTGAAGAATTGGTCAGCGGCATGGAGGTCACGGCCGTTCTGACCGTGAGGCGGGATGACATGCTGTTGTTTGAGGGCCAAAACCTGAAGCTTTCCCAATTCAAGGGCAAAGCGATCGCTTATTTGGAGGGGAGAGAAAATGCGGCTTTGCTGGTGCGGCTCGATCCCTCGATTCGCGCTCAAACCGTTTTCGATATTTTTGGACAAGCCAAACAAGCCGGATTTACCAACGTGCTCGTGGCCGGGGAAAATCAGGCCATCGAATCACCCACTTTTCATTGAAATGGGCAAAATCCGAAAATCGATCCATTATGGAAAGTGGTTGGCGCTGATCTTGTCCTTGGGCATTGTCGTGCACTTGGGCATTTTGTCCCTATTCCGCATTGATCTGCAACACGACCGAGCTGAACCCGGTCAAGGCGCTTTCGTCATTCATCAACCTGAGGGTCAACCACTGCAAGGCGACCTTCTGTTGCGGCGGGCCTTCCTCTTCGACTCGGAGCCCATTTTTCTTCCCACTACCCGCAATTATTCCGGCCCCGTCAAAACGGATGCCAGCATTTGGGAACCGGAGGTGGATCTCGCCAAATCCTTCGGCCCCGACATCCGTCTGGACGATTCCATTTTACTGGCGGCGGCCCAGTCGACGGTCCGAGGGGAATATCCCGAGGAACTGCTGAGGAAAATTTCGGGAGATTACTTTTCGGAATTCGGGATGGGCAAACGACCCAGGCCCCCGGAGGAAAAGAGCGGACTCTTTGTCCGGGCCAGTGATGCAACGGGAAACGTGGTGGTCGATTCCTTCCTTTTTCTGGAAACCACCCCTTCCTTTTCCCTGGCAGCGGATCCCGTTGTTTTTGCCATTCTGCAGTCCCCATTCGGCTTGGGTGGAGAGCCGCTCTTGGTCAACCCCAGCGGAGACGAAGAAACGGATGCCTTTTTGCGAAAAATTCTCCTGGAACGGGTGCGCCCCCTGCTCCAGGGAATGACGGGGTATTTCCATGTGAAAATTGGGCCTTGATTCCCGTCTGAAAAAAGCGAAAATTAAGATTGACGACCCTTTTTGCTTTTTGCAATTTTCTCGCCTTTATTTTCTCCACACCATTCTCTCGTAGATTGTGTGCCCTTGTAGCTCAGTCGGTAGAGCGCGTCCTTGGTAAGGACGAGGTCGGCGGTTCAAGTCCGCTCGAGGGCTCCATTCGTATTGAGGATATTATTCATACCCCATTAATAACCAACCTGTTATCTATTATAACCTATGGCTAAGGGAACCTTCCAAAGAACGAAACCGCACGTCAATGTCGGGACCATCGGTCACGTAGACCATGGAAAAACCACCTTGACGACGGCAATACTAAAAGTTCAGTCCGAGAAAGGGCTGGCGGAATTTAAATCTTACGCGGAAATCGCCAAGGGTGGAACTGTACGGGACGATTCAAAAATCGTTACCATCGCCGTTGCCCACGTGGAATACGAATCCGAGAACCGGCATTATGCCCATGTCGATTGTCCCGGCCACGCGGATTTCATCAAGAATATGATTACCGGGGCCGCCCAGATGGACGGCGCGATTCTGGTGGTGAGCGCGGCGGATGGCCCCATGCCCCAGACCCGCGAACACATTCTACTGGCCCGTCAGGTGGGGGTGCCGAACATTGTGGTTTTCTTGAACAAGACCGATCTCATCGATGACGAGGAACTGGTCGAACTGGTAGACATGGAAGTGCGCGAGTTGCTATCCAAGTACGAATTCGACGGCGACAATATATCCATTGTCAAGGGGTCGGCCACGCAGGCCATGGAGGGCTCGCCGGAAGGTCTCGAGGCCATTGCCCAGCTTTTGGACGCTGTCGACAACGATATTCCGGAACCCGTTCGCGAAATTGATCAGCCCTTTCTGATGTCGATCGAGGACGTGTTTTCCATCACCGGTCGCGGAACGGTGGTGACGGGAAGGATCGAACGCGGTGTGGTCAAAGT
This sequence comes from Opitutales bacterium, assembly GCA_964291575.2. Lineage (GTDB taxonomy): Bacteria > Verrucomicrobiota > Verrucomicrobiia > Opitutales > UBA2995 > JAABVD01. The sequence continues at coordinate 1,865,318 of OZ219851.1, forward strand.
TGGCGATAAGGTCGAGATCGTAGGCATAAGGGATACCCAGACGACTGTGGTCACCGGGGTTGAAATGTTCCGCAAGCTGCTCGACCGGGGCCAAGCCGGTGACAATGTGGGAGTGCTTCTTCGTGGTATTGGAAAGACCGCTGTTCAGCGCGGGCAAGTTTTGGCCGCCCCCAATACCATCAATCCGCACAAGAAGGGCAGGGCGGAGATTTACGTCCTGAGCAAGGATGAAGGCGGGCGCCACACTCCCTTCTTTGATGGCTATCGTCCCCAGTTCTATTTCCGCACCACCGATGTAACGGGTAATGTGAAGCTTCCGGACGGCGTAGAAATGGTCATGCCCGGGGACAACCTCGGCTTGGGCATCCAATTGATCACACCGATCGCCATGGAGAGAGGTCAACGATTCGCCATCCGTGAAGGTGGTCGCACCATTGGCGCAGGTCGAATAACCGAAATTGTGGAATAATTCTTGAAACCTTTCAACCGGGCCGGGAGTTCACTAATATGGATCCCGGCTTACCTGTCTAAATTTTTGCCATAGGACAGTAGCTCAATAGGTAGAGTAGCGGTCTCCAAAACCGTCGGTTGGGGGTTCGAGTCCCTCCTGTCCTGCCAACATTTAATGAAAAATCCCTTTCGCAGCATCCGAATCTTCTGGAAGGAGACGGTGAGTGAGCTGAAAAAAGCTTCCTGGCCGACCCTCAAGGAGTTGCGCGATTCAACCATCGTGGTATTGATCGCCGTATTGCTGTTGGGCGCATTTATTGGAATTGCGGACTTTTCCCTCTTCCAGGTGGTCAACCTCTTTACCGATTGGGTGCGCGGTTAGTTTGATTTGATGATGGCAGGAACTTCCCAGTCCAATACCCAATGGTATGTGCTCCAGACGCTTTCCAACAAGGAAAACCAGGCCAAGACTTACCTCGACCGGTATAAGAAGCAGGAGGAGATGGAGGACATTCTCTTCGACGTCCTATTGCCCACGGAGACGGTTTCGGAAGTGAAGCAGGGAAGGAAAACCACCAAATCCCGCAAACTGTATCCCGGTTATGTCTTTGTTCACATGAAATTGTACGACGAGGAGGGCCGGTTGTTGAACAAGCCTTACTACTTTATCAAAGGGGCAACCGGGGTGATAGGGTTTGTGGGGGGAGCAAATCCCACTCCGCTGAAAGAGGAGGAAATAGAACGCATTATTGCCCAGGTCAAGGAAGCGGAAGGCAAGGAGGTCCCCAAGGTGAACTACGAATTGGGAGAGGAAGTCAAGATCACGGACGGCCCCTTTCTCAACCTCAACGGAAGGATCGAAGAGGTCGATCCCCAGAAGGGAAAGCTCAAAGTTTCGGTATCCATTTTTGGACGGTTCACCCCGGTCGAACTGGAATACTGGCAGGTGGAGAGAAATACGGAGTAAACGGTTATGGCCAAGAAAGTTACAGGAACGATTCGTCTGCAATTACCGGCTGGAGCGGCCAACCCGGCGCCTCCGGTAGGTCCTGCTCTGGGCGCGGCCGGGGTAAATATCGTGGGCTTTTGCAAGGAGTTCAACGCCAAGACCAAAGATCAGGCCGGAATGATTCTCCCGGTGGTCATCACGGTTTACGCGGACCGTTCCTTCAGCTTCATTTTGAAATCCCCCCCTGCTGCGGTATTGCTGAAAAAAGCGGCGGGTCTGGCCAAGGGATCGGGTGAACCGAACCGGGATAAGGTAGGTCGGGTTTCCCGGGCGCAGTTGGCCGAGATCGTCAAGATCAAGCAAAAGGACCTCAATTCCTCGGATGAGGATCAAGCGGTAAAAATCATTGCCGGAACGGCTCGGAGCATGGGCATCGAGGTGGACTGGTAAATTTTCAATGGCATACCGAGATGATTAAACACAGCAGACGTTACACCAATGCCTCCGGGCAGGTCGACAGGTTGAAGGCCTACGACCTGAATGAAGCCATCAAAATCTTGCAAGCCTTTCCCCCGGCCAATTTCGATGAAACGGTGGAACTGTCCTTCAGGCTGGGGGTCGATCCCCGCCAGAGCAACCAGATGGTGCGCGGGACGGTCTCCCTGCCCAACGGGAGCGGGAAGAAAGTGACCGTGGTCGTGTTCACCACCGATGAGGAAGGGGCCAGGGAAGCCGGGGCCGACTACGCCGGGTTGAAAGACCTGGTGGCCAAGGTTCAGGGAGGCTGGCTGGAGTTTGACGTAGCCGTGGCCACCCCCGCCGCCATGAAAGAGGTGCGTCCCATAGCCCGTATTCTCGGTCCGCGGGGGCTCATGCCCAATCCGAAGGCCGGCACCTTGACCGACGACGTTGCCAAGGCCATTCGGGAAGTTAAAGCCGGTCGCATCGAATACAAGATGGACAAGACGGCCAACATCGGCGTGCCAGTGGGCAAGCGTTCTTTTGCGGCGGACCAGATCAGGGAAAATATCGAGACGGTCCTGGCCGAGATGGCGAAAGCCAGGCCCCCCGATTTAAAGGGAAGGTATATTTTAAACGTGTCGCTATCTTCCACCATGAGCCCTGGTGTGAGGTTGGATGCTTCGGGCTATTTCGACTAATTGGGAAAGGGATCATGAGAGCTGAAAAACAGTACCTGGTAGAAGAAGTCAGCAACCATCTGGGGAAGTCCGACTTCGTTTTTCTAACCAATTTTGAACGGATAACCGTGGCGGAATCCCGTGAGCTGCGGAGCAGACTATCCGAGAGGGGGGCTGAATTTCACGTGGTTAAGAACAGTGTGCTCGACGTGGCCGCCCAGGGCAGAAACCTGCCCGGATTGGATGCTTGGCTGGCCGGCCCGACAGCGATCGTGGTCGGGGGTGAGGATCCCTGCGGTGTGGCCAATACCTTGCGCAAGTTTTTCAGGGAAAAAAAGAAAAACGAAGTCAAAATGGGTCTGTTGGGTGAAAAAACCCTGGAACCCAATGAGGTCAATGCTTTGGCCGACCTGCCTTCCATCGAGGCCCTGCAGAGTCAACTGCTCAACCTGTTCAACGCCCCGGCAACGCGGATGGCCTGCCTGCTCAATGCGGTTCCGACCAGCGTGGTCACCGTATTGAAAGCCCGGGCGGATAAGGAAGATGGAGAAAACTGATTTAACCCATGGCCGAGGCAATACGGAAAACCATGAAAAGGAACACTTTACCCAAAAGGTTGGTCGGGAGCATTTCCCCGTAAACGTTTCCGACCGCAACACTAATCCGTCAAAGAAGATTAATCATGCCTGACATAACCAAAGATCAAGTTGTCGATTGGCTTTCCAGCCAGTCAGTCCTGGATATCGCCGCACTGGTGAAGGAACTCGAAGATAAATGGGGTGTAAGCGCGGCCGCACCGGTTGCGTTCGCCGCTGCCCCCACAGCCGGTGATGGCAAGGATGCCGAAGCGGCCGAAGAACAAACGGAATTCGACGTCATCTTCGCAGGTCCGGGCGAGAATAAAATCGCATCCATCAAGGAAGTTCGCGCTATCACCCAGCTTGGCCTGAGAGAAGCCAAAGACCTGGTGGAGAGCGCCCCCAAGCCCGTCAAGGAGGGCATTACCAAGGAAGAAGCTGAAGAGGTTCGCAAGAAACTCGAAGCCGTCGGCGCTAAAGTCGAAATCAAGTAATTGGCTTATCCTCAGTTTCCGCTATTTACGAGACGCGTCCAGCTTGGCCATCCCGCCAAGTTCGCGGCCTTCTATGGCTGAACCGCAATTCCGCTCTGCTTCCCTGACAGATACTCAACCCTTACCCATGAAATATCCCCATGTCTGACCGCATCAACTTCGGAAAACTCAAGGAGGTCATCAAGCCGCCCAACCTCATTCAGAATCAAATAGACTCCTTCAAGGGCTTTATTCAGCAGGAAGTAGCTCCATCGAAACGCAAGAGGGCAGGGCTGGAAGCGGTCTTTCAGGAAGTATTTCCCATAGAAAGTTACGACGGGAAGTCGAAGCTGGAGTATGTCTCCTACAACATTACCGGACCCAAGTTGACGGAAATGGACTGTATCCGGGAAGGGATTACCTTCTCCATCTCCCTCCAGGTAAAGCTCCGTCTTCGCGACGAGGATGAGATCAAGGATGAAGAAATCTACATGGGGGAGATCCCCCACATTACCGAGAGGGGATCTTTTATCATCAATGGAGCCGAACGGGTAGTGGTCAGCCAACTCCATCGCTCCCCCGGGATCGCATTTGAGTCCTCTACCCATTCCAGCGGAAAAATCTTGCATTCTTTCCGCATTATTCCGGACCGCGGAACCTGGTTGGAAGTGCAGTTCGACAACAAGGACCTTCTCTACGTTTTCCTCGATCGCCGCCGCCGTCGCCGCAAGTTTCTCATTACCACTTTACTCAGGGCGATGGGCTACGGTTCCGATGTCGACATTCTCGGCCTGTTCTACGACATCCGTGAACTCCAATTGTCCGAGGCTCTGGATATGGATGTGGTGAGCGATTACACTTTGGTTGAGGATATCATCGACGCCAACCAGGGCATTGTTCTGGCACGGGCTTTCGAACCGCTGACCAAGAGCGTTATCCGGCAATTCGAGCAAGCGGAGGTTTCCACTATCCGGGTCATCAATACCGCTTTTGACGATGGCCTCATCGTCCGCGCCCTGAAAAAGGATCCAACCCACAACGAAGAGGAATCCCTCAAGGAGATTTACAAACGGTTGCGTCCGGGAGAGCCTCCCACCACGGCCAATTCAAGGGCTTTGTTGAGACGCCTCTTTCAGGATCCCAAGCGCTATGACCTCGGTCGGGTCGGCCGTTACAAAATAAACCAGAAGCTTTCCCTGGACACGGAGCTCGAGGTTCGAATCATCACGGTCGAGGACATCGTTGAAGCCACGCGCTACGTGATCAAACTGATGCGGGGAGAAGGATCGGTTGACGATATCGATCACCTGGGCAGTCGCCGCGTGCGCACGGTGGGAGAACTCCTTTCCAACCAATGCCGCATAGGATTGGCCAGGACCGAAAGGCTTGTGCGCGAGCGCATGACCCTCTACGACCAGAGCGTCGATTCCATAACCCCGCAAAAATTGATCAATCCCAAAGCGCTGAGCACGGTCATCCGCGACTTCTTTGCCCGGAGCCAACTCTCTCAGTTTATGGACCAGATCAATCCCCTGGCGGAAATCACTCACAAGCGGCGTCTGAGCGCCTTGGGTCCTGGAGGATTGAACCGGGAGCGGGCCGGGTTCGAAGTGCGCGATGTTCACCCATCCCATTACGGCCGGATTTGTCCCATCGAAACCCCGGAAGGGCCCAATATCGGGTTGATAAACTCACTGAGCGTATTCTCTCGCATAAATGAGTTCGGTTTCATTGAAACTCCCTACCGCGTGGTGACGGACGGTCGGGTAACCAATGAGGTTCGCTACGTAACGGCGGACGCGGAAGAGGGATTGATCATCGCGCAGGCCAATTCGGAGCTGGATGCCGAGGGCAACTTTGTGGGCGCGGTTACGGCCCGGCAGGGAGACAACTTCTTCGAAGCCGATCCCCGCGTCATCCACTATATGGACGTATCTCCCAAGCAACTCGTATCGGTGGCGGCGGGATTGATACCCTTTCTCGAACACGATGACGCCAACCGGGCCTTGATGGGGTCGAACATGCAGCGTCAGGGAGTGCCCCTGCTACGCACCCAAGCGCCTTACGTAGGGACCGGGATCGAAGCAAAAGTGGCCCAGGATTCCAAGACCGTGGCATTGGCCGGCAACGATGGAATCGTGGCCTCGGTGGATTCCTCCAAGGTGGTGATTTCTAAGGATGGGACGCTTCCAGCCAATTTTGCCCGCAGACCGAAGAGCAATTCGAAAAAGGGGATCTACGTGCACCATCTCCGCAAATTCATGCGTTCCAATGCCGGAACGTGTTTCAACCAAAAACCGCTGGTCGATAAGGGGCAGGAAGTAAGAGAAGGCCAGGTAATTGCCGATGGGGCCTGCACCGATCACGGAGAATTGGCCCTTGGGCGCAATGTCCTGGTCGCGTTCATGCCCTGGAATGGCTACAATTTCGAGGATGCCATCCTCATTAGTGAAAAGGTGCTGAAGGAGGACATCTTCACTTCCATCCACATCGAAGAATTTGAAGTGACAGCCCGCGATACCAAGCTGGGCCCGGAAGAAATAACCCGCGATATCCCCAATGTGGGTGAGGAGGCTTTGAAAAACCTCAATCACGATGGGGTCATCCGCGTGGGGGCCGAGGTAAAACCGGGAGACATCCTGGTGGGCAAGATCACCCCCAAGAGCGAAACCGAACTCGCTCCCGAAGAAAAACTCCTACGAGCCATCTTCGGGGAAAAGGCCGCAGACGTCAAGGATACCTCCCTGGTGGTTCCATCAGGGGTGAGCGGTATCGTGATGGAAGAAAAAATTTCCACTCGCATAGAAGGGGAGCAGGAGAAACTCAGTCCGGCCGACCGTCGCCGGAAGACCAAGCAAATCAACGAGAGGTACCGCAACGAAGCCGAAACCCTGAGGGAAAACCTGACCGAAGCCCTGTCCAACATCCTGCTTGGTGAGAAAATTCCTTTGGATGTGGTAAACGGCAAATCCGGCGAGATCATTATTCCGGCCAACCGAAAGATCACCAAAACGCTCCTTCGGCGGTTGGCTGCGGTGTCCAAACACGTGGAAATCGATCCGTCCCCGGTTCGCATCAAGATCATGGAGATCATCAAATCCTTCCAGGGCCGGTTCAAGGAATTGGAAGCGGACCGAGGGCGCAAGATAGCGGCCATCCAGGAGGGCACCGAAATTGATTCCGGCGTCATCAAGCAGGTGAAGGTTTACGTCGCCACCAAGCGCAAACTTCAGGTCGGTGACAAAATGGCGGGTCGCCACGGAAACAAGGGTGTGGTGGCCAAGATCGTGCCGGAGGAGGACATGCCGTTCCTTTCCGACGGAACGCCGATTGAGATCTGCCTCAATCCTCTGGGGGTTCCTTCTCGAATGAATGTCGGCCAAGTGCTGGAAACGCATCTTGGTCACGCCTGCCACAAGTTGGGCATTCACATTGCCACACCGGTTTTTGACGGAATCGACGAAGCGGGTATCCGGGAATATTGTCGCGCCGCCGAAATACCGGAACACGGCAAGAGTCAGCTTTACGACGGCCGCACGGGGAACCCTCTCGATCAGGAGGTGGTGGTGGGTCACATCTACATGATGAAGCTCAATCACCTGGTGGCCGACAAGATTCATGCCAGAGCCGTAGGTCCCTATTCGTTGATCACCCAACAACCCCTTGGCGGTAAAGCGCAGTATGGGGGCCAGCGATTCGGGGAAATGGAGGTATGGGCATTGGAGGCTTACGGTGCGGCCTACACCTTGCAGGAATTGTTGACCGTTAAATCGGACGACGTGCAGGGGCGCACCAAGATCTATGAAGCCCTGGTCAAGGGAGACAACTCTCTCAGCGCGGGGACTCCTCAGTCCTTCAATGTCTTGATGAAAGAAATGCAGAGCCTCTGTTTGGATGTTCGTCTGGATAACCAGGCCAAAGCAGTAATTTAACCTTTAGAGCACTTATAATATGAGCACACAAGAAGTGAGAGAGGTACTCGGATTCGACCGGGACAGTACTTTCGATTCGGTCAAGATAACCGTGGCCTCGCCGGACACCATCCGTTCGTGGTCCCGGGGTGAGGTGAAAAACCCGGAAACCATAAATTACCGGACGTTCAAGCCCGAGCCGGGCGGGTTGTTCTGCCAACGCATTTTCGGGCCCGTTCGGGATTACGAGTGTGCTTGCGGGAAGTATAAGCGCATCAAGTTCAAGGGTGTGATTTGCGACCGTTGCGGGGTTGAAGTTACCGTTTCCAGGGTGCGCCGCGAGCGCATGGGGCACATCGAATTGGCCGTCCCGGTTACTCACATCTGGTTTCTCAAGAGCATGCCCAGCCGGATAGGCCTGATGCTGGACATGACCGCCCGCAACCTGGAACGGGTCATTTACTATGAAAACTACATGGTGACGGATCCGGGAAAAACTCCTTTGGAGGAAAAGCAATTGCTCACTGAACCCCAGTATCAACAAGCGCTGGACGAATACGGGGACGACGCCTTCACCGCCCGAATGGGGGCCGAGGCAGTGAGGATAGTTTTGTCCAATACCGTTCTGGAGCCCTTGGTGAACGATTTGCACGAGGCCATGAACAACACCCGGTCGAAGCAGATCAAAAAGAAGATTTCCAAGCGCCTTAAACTGATCCAGGGCTTCATCAACAGCGGCACCCGTCCCGAATGGATGGTGCTGGAGACCTTGCCGGTGATCCCGCCCGATTTGCGTCCCTTGGTCCCTCTGGAAGGGGGCCGTTTCGCCACTTCCGACCTGAACGACCTCTACCGGCGCGTCATCAACCGTAACAACCGGTTGAAAAACCTCATGCAACTGAAAACGCCCGATGTTATCATCAATAACGAAAAGCGGATGTTGCAGGAAGCGGTTGATGCCCTGTTCGATAACGGCCGGCACGGCCGGGCCGTGACCGGGGCCGGAAATCGTCCCCTCAAATCCCTCAGCGACATGCTCAAGGGCAAACAGGGGCGCTTTCGCCAGAACCTGTTGGGTAAACGGGTCGATTATTCGGGCCGTTCCGTCATTGTGATCGGCCCCGAACTGAAATTGCACCAATGCGGTTTGCCCAAGAAAATGGCGCTGGTTCTATTTGAGCCTTTCATCATCCGTCGCCTGAAGGAGTTGGGATTTGTGCACACCGTTCGCGGCGCTCGCAAAATGATCGAAAAGCGTTCGCCCGAGGTCTGGGATATCCTGGAGGAGGTCACTTTGGGTCACCCCGTGCTGCTCAACCGGGCGCCTACGTTGCACCGCTTGTCCATCCAGGCCTTCGAGCCCGTTCTCATTGAAGGTGATGCCATCCGCGTGCACCCCCTGGTATGCGCTCCTTACAATGCCGACTTCGATGGCGACCAAATGGCGGTTCACGTCCCTCTCTCCCTGGAGGCGGTGATGGAGTGCAAACTGCTAATGTTGGCTACCAACAATATCTTCCTTCCCTCGAGCGGCAAGCCGGCTCTCACCCCTTCGCAGGATGTTGTTCTGGGATCTTACTACCTGACCATTGAACCCAGGAAACGGCCTGGGAAAGGAGACCGCGTGCCTCTGGCTTCCGATGTGGAGGAAATTCTCCTGGCCGAGGCGGATAACGTCTTGAAGAAGCACGACTGGATCGACCTGGTTAATCCGGACTACCGGAATCCCCATACCATTTACGGCAACAGCAAGCGCAAAATCATCCGCACCACGGTCGGACGCATCATATTCAACGAAATATGGCCCGAAGAACTGGGTTTTATCAACTTCCCGGTGGCCAAGTCCAAACTGGGCGATATCATTCTGTCCACTTACCGCACCGCAGGTAAGGATGTTACCATCCGGGTCCTGGACGAGTTGAAAGAGCTGGGATTCAGCATAGCCACCACGGCCGGGATATCCATGGGGCTGGAGGATATGATCATCCCCGACAACAAGGATGATATCGTTGCCCAGGCCCGTTCCAGGATCGAGGGAGTGGAAAGAGAATACCGCAAGGGTGTCATTACACAAGGCGAACGCTACAACAAGATCATCGACGGATGGACCAGCGCCACGGACCAGATTCAGCACGCCACCTTCCAGGAGTTGAAGTCCAACGCAGGCAAGGCCGAGCCCAATCCCGTTTACCTGATGATGGATTCAGGGGCACGGGGCAACCGCCAACAAGTTCGCCAATTGTGCGGAACGAGGGGATTGATGGCCAAGCCGTCCGGAGAAATCATAGAGCGGCCCATCCTCTCTTCCTTCAAAGAAGGCCTTTCCGTTCTGGAGTACTTTATTTCCACCCACGGAGGGCGCAAGGGTTTGGCCGATACCGCCCTTAAGACTGCGGACGCCGGATACCTCACGCGGAAGCTTTGCGACGTGGCCATGGACATGATCATTACCCAGGATGACGACGAATACCGCGGCGGCATATGGAAGCGCGCCATTGTCGAAGGGGACGAGGAAATTGTCCCCCTGAGGGACCGGATTATCGGGCGCTGCGTGGCAGAGGAGGTTCGCAACCCCCTGGAACCGGACGAGGTTCTGGTGGAGGAGGGTAAGCTCATAACCGAGGAAATGGGTAAACGGATTGAAGATTTGGGCATTGAGAGGGTTAAATTGCTTTCTCCCCTGACCTGCCGCCTCCCCAATGGCATAACGGCTCTCAGCTATGGTATCAACCCCGCCACCAACAAGATGGTGGAAATCGGGTCTTCCGTCGGCATCGTGGCCGCTCAATCCATTGGAGAACCCGGAACCCAGTTGACCATGCGCACCTTCCACATCGGCGGAATCGCCTCGAACTTGTCCAAAAGCAATGAGATCCGGGTCAGAAATGATGGATTCGTGAAGTTTACGGGCCTTCGTTTCGTCGAACTCGGCGCCGGAAATCACGTGGTGGTCAATAAAACCGGTTCCATACAGATTCTGGACGAGGACGACAAGGAACTGGAAAATTATGCCATCCCGGTGGGGGCCCTTATTCGACTGGAGGACGGGGACGAGATCAAGACGGGTACAACCCTGGCGGAATGGGATCCGCACAACGTGCCGATTCTCTCCGAAAAGGGCGGCCGTGTGGTATTCCGCGACATGATTCCGGGTGTGACCATCAAGAAGGAACTCGACGAATCGACCGGCCGGGTCGGCATTGTGGTTACCGAGCACAAGGAGGACTTGAATCCGCAACTGGAAATCCAGGATGAGGCCGGAAAAGCAATCGCCACTTACGCCATACCGACAGCCGCTCAGGTGGCCGTCAGCGAGGGTGACGACATCCTGGCAGGAGCTCTGATTGCCAAAACTCCGCGTCAGGCCTCCAAAACCATGGACATAACCGGAGGTCTTCCCCGAGTAACCGAAATGTTCGAGGCTCGCCGTCCCAAAGACGCAACCAAAATGGCCAAGATCGATGGAATCGTCTCCTTTGGAACCACCGTGCGCGGTAAAAAGCGCCTCGTCGTCACCGACGAGGAGACGGGGAACCATGAAGATCACTTGGTCGCCCATGGGAAGCATATCCTCGTGCAGGTAGGGGATTACGTGCGCAAAGGCCAGCACCTCACCGAGGGTTCGGCCGACCCCCATGAGATATTGGACATATTGGGTCCGACTGCCCTGCAGGAGTATTTGCTCACGGAAATTCAGAAAGTTTACCGGATGCAGGGCGTGACCATTAACGACAAGCACATCGAAATCATTATCTCGCAAATGTTGCGCAAGGTGCGGATTACCGACCCGGGCGACACCGATTTCTTCTGGGGTGAGCAGATCGAACGAAAGTCTTTCATGGTCGAGAATGAGCGCATCATCGATGCGGGTGGAAAACCTGCCGAAGGGGAACCGATCCTTCTCGGCATAACCAAGGCTTCCATCGAAACGGAAAGTTTCATTTCCGCCGCTTCCTTCCAGGAAACCACGCGGGTCCTAACCGATGCTTCCACCCTGGGCAAGATCGACAACCTGAACGGTTTCAAGGAAAATGTCATCATGGGTCACCTGATTCCGGCCGGGACCGGCTTGCCCCTCTACCGCAACCTCCGCATCGACACTTTTGGAAACGAATTTGTATCCGGGGAGGAGACGGGCGAGGAAGCCAGTTGACCGGCACGGTTCGCCCGGGGTGAGGCCGTGGGCCCGGGGGACTTCCCCGCTGGTCGCGGCTCTGCCAGATAGACCTGGACCTCAGCCCAGCTGGTTGCGAAACTCCGGAATTTCAGCGTTTTTCATTTGGTATTGTTTCCCTGCCAAAATCTCCAATTTAATACTTGAATAACCCCAAGCCTCTGATACGTTCCACGTTTTTTCTAAAATTCCAACTTCAGTTATCACCCCATGCCGACCATAAACCAGTTGGTCCGTAAAGGACGTAAGGCGGTAAAGTCGAAGTCCAAATCGCCAGCTTTGGACGGGAATCCGTTTCGACGTGGCGTCTGCGTGCAGGTGATGACCCGCACTCCCAAAAAACCGAATTCCGCGATCCGAAAAGTTGCCAAGGTCCGGCTGACCAACGGACAGGAAATTATTGCCTACATTCCGGACGAAGGGCATTCTTTGCAGGAACATAGCATCGTGCTGGTTCGCGGTGGCCGCGTTAAGGATTTGCCCGGTGTGCGTTATCATATCGTACGGGGCGCTCTCGATTGCCTGGGGGTTGAAAAGCGCCGCCGCAGTCGTTCCAAATATGGCGTCAAACGCCCCAAGAACTAAATAAGGTATTCATGTCCCGCCGTCGAAGAGCAGAAAAGAGAGTTCCGGCTCCGGACCCCCGGTACGACAGTCCTCTGGTCAGCAGTCTCATCAATTTGGTGATGCGGGAGGGCAAGAAATCCCTCGCCCAAAAAATCGTTTACCGGGCCTTTGAACGGGTGGCCGAGAAACTGGGAAAGGGCGATCCGATCGATTTGATTTTGGGGGCTCTGGAAAACATAAGACCCCGTCTGGAGGTCAAGAGCCGCCGGGTGGGGGGCGCCACCTATCAGGTTCCCGTGGAAATTTCCTTTGAACGCCAGCAAAGCCTGGCCTTCCGTTGGTTGATTCAGGCTGCACGGAATCGCAATGGCATACCGTTTACCGAAGCTCTGGCGCTGGAAATCGTCGATGCCTATAATAATACGGGGGTGGTTGTAAAGAAACGCCAGGACACCCACCGCATGGCTCGTGCCAATCGTGCTTTTGTGCACTTGCGCTGGTAAGGGGGTTTTTCTCATGAGTGGTGTAGCCATATCCGCTTATAATTCGCCCCACCGCGAATTCCCGTTGGAGTACACCCGCAATATCGGTATCGCAGCCCATATCGATGCGGGCAAGACGACTACGACCGAACGCATTCTCTACTATTCCGGGGTCGTCCATAAAATTGGGGAGGTACACCATGGGACGGCCGTAACCGATTGGATGGCACAGGAACGCGAGAGGGGCATTACCATAACTTCCGCCTCCATCACCTGCGCCTGGACCACAAAACGGGGCCCCTATGGCGGACGGGAACAGCGCATCAATATAATCGATACGCCCGGCCACGTGGATTTTACGGCCGAGGTCGAGCGCTCCCTGCGTGTTCTCGATGGCGCCGTAGCCGTATTTTGCGCAGTGGGAGGCGTTCAACCTCAGTCCGAAACCGTCTGGCGCCAAGCCGATAAATACCGAGTGCCCCGTCTCGCATTTATCAACAAAATGGATCGAACCGGGGCTGACTTTTTTGGCGTCATCGACGACATGCGTGCTAAACTGGGGGCCAACGCCCACCCCCTGTTTTTGCCGATCTGTCTGGAGGAAGAATTTACAGGTCTGGTCGATCTGGTAGCCATGAAGGCCTACTATTTCGACCAGTCCGACCCACTCGGCGTCAATTTCCATGTCCGGGAGATTCCGGAGGAGGTGCAGGAGGAGGCAACGGCCTACCGCGAAGCCCTGATCGAGGCGGTCTCCGATTTCGACGACGCAATCGCCGAAAAATTTCTCATGGGGGAAAACCCGGGGGAAGACGAATTGAAGCGGGGCATTCGCAAGGCCACGCTCTCCATCGATTTTGTGGGAGTCATCCCGGGATCCGCCTTTAAAAATAAAGGGATCCAACGGCTTCTCGATGCCATTGTCGATTACTTGCCATCTCCCTTGGACCTGCCTCCCCTGCGAGCCGAGAATGCGGTGGGTGAGGAGGTGGAATTAGCTCCCGACGACGGAGGCAAAGCGGCCGGCCTGGTATTCAAACTCTGGACCGATCCCTTCGTGGGGAAATTGGTCTTCTATCGGCTCTATTCGGGTAAGCTGAAAAAGGGTTCCCAGATTTACAATCCACGCACGCGCAAGATGGAGCGCGTCGGACGCCTCCTCGTCCTGAAAGCGGATGCGCGGGAAGATATCGATGTGGCCTACGCGGGGGATATTTGCGCCATCATAGGGATACGAAATGTAACTACCGGAGACACCCTCTGCGACAAGGTGCTGGATGTGTCCCTCGAGCCTCCAACCTTCCCCGAGCCGGTCATCTCCATGTCCATTGAACCCAACACCAAGGCCGATCAGGAGAAGATGTCGATGGCTTTGGGCAGGCTTTCCGACGAGGATCCCACCTTCAGGGTTTCCTCCAACCCCGAGACCGGTCAGATCCTGATTTCCGGAATGGGGGAATTGCATTTGGAAATCATAAGGGATCGGTTGTTCCGGGAATTCAGGGTGCATGCCCGTGCCGGGAAACCGCGTATCGCCTATCGGGAAACGATTTCCAAAGGGGCGGAGGGAGAAGGAAGGTTCATCCGCCAGACCGGTGGCAGGGGCCAGTATGGCCATGCCAAAATCATGATTGAACCTCAGAAACCGGGTGAGGGTATCGAGGTGGTCAGTAAAATCGTGGGCGGGGTCATCCCCAAGGAATTCATCAAGCCGACCAAGGATGGGATCCTGGAGGCGGCCAATAACGGTGTGGTGGCCGGCTACCCGGTAATTGATTTCAAGGTGAGCATTGTAGACGGAAGCTTCCACCAGGTCGATTCCTCGGAAATGGCCTTCCGTATGGCCGGGGTATTCGCCTTCAGGGATGCCATGGCCAAAGCTGGGCCTACTTTATTGGAACCCATCATGCTGGTCGAAGTCACCACGCCGGAGGCCTATCAGGGAGATCTGATAGGTGACCTCACTCGCCGTCGCGGGCGCATCCAGAATATGCAGGTGGGAAACAAGGCCACCCATATTTCGGCCATGGTCCCTTTGGAAACCATGTTCGGCTATGCCACCGACCTGCGCTCGCTTTCCAGGGGAAGGGCCAACTACTCGATGGAGCCGTCGCATTTCGAGGATGTTCCCGCCTCCATTGCCTCCCACGTCGTTCAAACCTTTCATCGCGAACCCGCTCGCACCTGATTTTCACCATGTCCGGCCAGAGGATAAGAATAAAACTAAAAGGGTTCGATTTCCGAGTCATCGATTCCTCAGCCAGGGACATTGTAGACACGGCAAAGCGTTCCGGGGCCCGGGTGGCGGGTCCGGTCCCGCTCCCCGTGCACATTGAAAAGTTTTCCGTGAACCGTTCGCCTCACGTGGATAAGAAATCGATGGAACAGTTTGAAATCCGCACCCACAAGCGCTTGATCGACATAATCGAGCCCACTTCCCAGACGGTGGACGAGTTGAAGAAATTGAACCTTCCCTCCGGGGTGGATATATCTATTAACGTATAACCCTTATCGAGTCGGAGCCAGATACTTTTTCCCCTTAACCGCTAACGTAGGTCTATCCAAAAAACGGAGCCCCGGTTCCCCCTACCGCTTAGAACGATGTTACACACCCTTATCGGAAAAAAACTAGGAATGACCCAGGTCTTTGACGATGAAAACCGTCTGATCCCGGTCACCGTTATCGAAGCTGGTCCGTGTCCCGTCACCCAGGTCAAAACGGAAGCCACCGATGGGTTGAATGCCTTGCAAATCGGTTACGTGGGGAAAAAGGCCAAAAACATGAGCGCAGCCCAGAAGGGTCATCTCAAGAAAGCGTCTTTGGCCGGGCTTTCCCAACTCAAGGAAGTCAGGTGTGAGGGCGAACCGGCTTATGGGGTGGGGGATACCTTGACCGTTTCCGGTTTTGCCGAAGGCAGCAAAGTCGACGTAGTCGGCGTGGCCAAGGGCCGCGGATTCCAGGGTGTGGTCAAACGCTGGAATACCAAGGGCGGGCCCGCCTCACATGGCTCCATGTTTCACCGGAGGGTGGGATCCATCGGATTATGCCAGGACCCGGGCCGGGTGTTCAAAGGTCAAATCATGCCCGGACAAATGGGAAACAAGCGCCGCACCGTACAAAACCTGCTCGTGGTTAAAACCTACCCGGATAAGAATCTCATTCTGATCAAGGGGAGCGTGCCGGGGCACAACGGCGCCCGGATCCTGGTGCGCAGCGCCAAAAAGGACCGGGCGGCCCAAACGAGCTGAACGGAAACGGGATCATGCAATTGAAAACCTACAATTCGGATGGATCTTCCAGTGGCTTGGAAGAATTCGATAGGGTACCCGCTTTCGAGGACGGCAAAGGTATCCAGGCCTTGAAAGAAGTCATCACCGCGATCCGGGCCAATAACCGTCAAGGCACTGCCAGCAGCAAAACGCGGGCTCAGGTTTCCGGCGGCGGAAGGAAGCCTTTTCGCCAAAAGGGCACCGGTAGGGCCCGCCAAGGAAGCAATCGTTCCCCCATCCTGGTGGGCGGCGGGGCAGCCATGGGCCCCAAACCACGCAATTTCGGCAAGAAGATTAACAAGAAAGTGAAGGCTCTGGCCTTTCAGCGGGCCCTGTCCGACCGCGCCGCAGATGGATCCTTGCTCGTCATCGAAGAATTTGCCGTTCCCCAGGCCAAGACCCGGCTCATGGTGAATGTTCTCAAACGGATCGTTCCCGAACGGGGTTCGATTCTCATGGTGGACAGGAAGTTCCAGGAATTGGTGGTTTTGGCTTCCCGCAATCTCGCGGCGGTGGATTTGGAAGAAGCCCCCTATCTGAACCCGCTGCAGCTTTCCCTCTACGACACCATACTCATTTCCAAGGCAGGTTTGGAAACGGTTCTGAATCGAATGGAGGCAGACAACTGATGAAACGGCCCGACCAGATTTTAAAAGAATTCAGCATCACGGAAAAATCGAATATTCTGTCCTCCCATCTGGGGCAGTACACCTTTTCGGTCCATCCCGACGCCGACAGGATCAACATAAAACACGCCGTGGAAAAAACCTTCGACGTATCGGTTACCCGCGTCAACATCATGAACCGTAAAGGCAAGCGCAAATCGGACCTGAGGCGGCGGGGCAAGTTTGGCCGGAAGGCCTCTTCAAAACGGGCAATCGTGACCCTCAAGAAAGGGGATGTCATCGAAATCATATAACCGCGAGTTTTCCCATCATGCCCATCGTAGATAAAAAACCCGTAACGCCGAGCCAGCGCTTTCTCAAACAGAACAAGCAGGATCTTTCCAAGGATAAGCCCTTGAAGCGCCTGACCCTGCACAAGAAGAGTTCCGCTGGACGCAACGCCTATGGCCGCATAACGTCCCGCCGTCGAGGAGGGGGCCACAAGCGTCACATCCGGATAATCGACTTCCGCAGAGAAAAGTTGGATATCCCGGCCAAGATCCAAAGCATCCAATACGATCCCAATCGCTCGGCAAACCTCGCCCTGCTGGCCTATGCCGACGGGGAGAAACGCTATATTCTGGCTCCACGCGGCTTGCAGGAGGGAGACCAGGTCATCGCTTCGGATACCCAGCGCAGCATCCGCCCCGGAAACTCGATCCGCCTGGCCAATATTCCCCCGGCCACCAAGGTTCACAATATTGAATTGATCCCCGGAAAGGGAGGTCAGATCGCCCGGTCAGCCGGCACAGCGGCACAACTGATGGGTATGGATGAGAAATACGCCACCCTCAAAATGCCCAGTGGAGAAATTCGCCTGATCAACAAGAAGTGCCGGGCTACCATTGGTGAAGTGGGCAACTCGCAACACCAGTATCAGTCCAAAGGAAAGGCCGGTCGGTCCCGTTGGCTGGGCCGCCGTCCCCGCGTCCGCGGTGTGGCCATGAACCCCGTGGATCACCCCATGGGGGGAGGGGAAGGCCGCACTTCCGGCGGAGGGCATCCCATGTCGCCCTGGGGCCAATTGGCCAAAGGATTTCCCACCCGGAAGAAGTCGAAAACCACTAACAAGTTTATTCTGGTCAACCGTAACGGTAAGAAATTCAAGCGATAATCCCAATGGCGCGTTCCCAAAAAAAAGGCTATTTTGTCGATCCGAAGTTGATGGACAGGGTGGAGGCGGCCCAAAAGGCGAGTTCCCGTAAACCGATCAAAACCTGGTCCCGTCGCTCTACCATTACCCCGGACTTCATCGGCCTTACCGTCAGCGTGCATAACGGCCGGGCCTTTCTCCCGGTCTACATCACGGAAAACATGGTGGGGCACAAGTTGGGAGAATTCGCCCCCACCCGCACCTTCAGGGGTCACGGTTCCCACACCAAAAAATAATCCTGTGCCATGAAAAGGAAACTTTGCTTATCACCGGTTTTGGCGGCCAGCCTGTTGTGGGGGGTGTTTTGCGCCACCTTGCAGGCGGAGACCCCGGACCGCGATGGGGAGTTGGTAGTGCAGGTCATTGAACAGGGCGACCTGACCGATCTGATCGGCATCAACGGAGGCCTTGAACAAGAGTTGGTCCCCGGCATGGTTTTATCCGTTTTCAGCAATGGCCGAAGGGTGGGGGAGTTGCTCCTTACCCGGGTCGAAGAAAAGTGTGCAGTGGCCTTGATAGCGGCTCTCGAGCCCGAAAAAACGCTTGCGATTGGGGATAAGGCCACTGCAAAACTAAGAAAATTCAAACCGATTTGATCCATGGAAGTCCAGGCCCTCACCAAGTACGTTCGCCTATCCCCAAAGAAGGCCCATGAAATCACCCGGGAGATCCAGGGCTTGCGCGCAGGGGAAGCCCAACAGCTGCTCCAGTTTATTCCGCGTAAATCTGCCCGGTTGGTGGCAAAGACCTTGCACTCCGCCATCGCCAATGTGGAAAATAACCATAACCGGCCCGGTGATGACCTGATCATATCCAAGGCCGTGATCGAACAAGGACCGACCTTGAAACGTTTTCGCGCCGGGGCTCGCGGCTCGGCCAAACCCATCAAAAAGAGAACCAGCCACATCCGCATCGTTCTCTCGGATGAAGACTAATCGCTGACACACCTCCTCATGGGACAAAAGACACATCCAATCGGATTCCGACTAGCCGTTCGCCGCAACTGGCAATCCCGCTGGTACGCGGATAAGAAAAATTTCAGTCGGTTTCTGGAAGACGATCACAAGATTCGCAAGGCCCTGGCGGAAAGGCTCAAATATGCCTCGGTTCCGCGAGTTTTCATTGAGAGGGCTTCCAACCGGATCCGTGTAAAGATCTACACGGCTCGGCCGGGAATCGTCATTGGCCGCAAGGGACAGGAGCTTGATAAACTCAAGGTCCACCTCAACAAGTTGATGAACCGCGAGGTATTGTTGGACATCCAGGAAGTCAAGAAGCCCGAATTGGAGGCCCAGTTGGTTGCGGAAAACGTGGCCCTGCAATTGGAGCGCCGCATATCCTTTCGCCGCGCCATGAAGAAGGCCGTGCAAATTGCCCATAGTCTGGGGGCGGAAGGGATAAAGATCCGCGTGGCCGGCCGATTGGGCGGGGCGGATATTGCCCGTGCCGAAATGGTGAAGATGGGCCGCATCCCCTTGCATACCCTGCGGGAGGATATCGATTATGGTTTTGCCGAAGCCCGCACCGTGTACGGGGTGATCGGGGTAAAGTGCTGGCTGCTCAAAGAAGGGGAAAAAACAGATTCATTTAAACGGAGGCGGATTTGAATTATGGCCTTACTTCCATCCAGAACAAAATACCGCAAACAACAAAAGGGGCGGATCAAGGGCAAAGCCCAGCGAGGCAATTCCCTGGCCTTTGGCGATTTCGGCATGCAGTCGCTGGAGCGCGCCTCCATTACTTCGGCCCAGATCGAGGCGGCGCGGGTTGCCGTTACCCGCCACCTCAAGAGGAAGGGAAAAGTGTGGATACGCATCTTTCCCCATAAACCCATTACCAAAAAACCCCTGGAAACCCGCATGGGCAAAGGAAAGGGCGCCGTGGAAGGTTGGGTTGCGCCGGTCAAACCGGGTGCCATTCTCTTCGAAGTTGGCGGAGTCCCCGTAGCTCTGGCCCGGGCCGGGCTGCGTCTGGCCGATACCAAGTTGCCTTGCCGGTGCCGGTTCGTTTCGCGGGAGGTAGAATGAGCAATGGAATCATGAAGGCCGAGGAAATCAGAAATCTTTCCCAACAGGAAATTGAGAAAATGCTGCGCGATACGCGGCAGGAACTGTTAAACTTGCGCTTGCGCAAGCAGTCCGGGCAAGTTGAAAAGACTCATGAACTGAGGGAGTTGCGCCGTGATGTTGCCCGCTTGAAAACCATTATCAAGGAGCGGGCGGTCGCCACAGCTCAATAAACCAGGAAGGAAACAATGGGCCAAACGAGAAATAAACGCAAACGATTGCAAGGAGTTGTGACGAGTAAAACGGGTGACAAATCTATCAAGGTTACCGTCGCCTACAAGATTCCTCACCCTCGGTTTCAAAAGGTGATCAACCGGAAGACCGTCCTTCACGCCCACGACGAGAGGAACGAGACCAAACCCGGTGACAAAGTCGAAATCATGGAAACCCGGCCCTTGAGCAAGTTGAAGCGCTGGCGCACCACGCGCATTCTCGAAGTCGCCCCTCCACTCGACTAGAGAGCAGAAAGGAGAGAATAGTTCGCCGTGATCCAATTATTGAGCAGACTGGAAATTGCCGACAACACGGGGGCCAAGAAGGCCACCATGATCCGCCGTTTGGGCCAATTGAAGAAATCGGCCGGCATCGGCGATATCATCGTGGTCAACATAAAGGAAAGCTCCACCGACGCTTCGGTTAAAAAGGGTGAAGTAGTCCGGGCCGTGGTGGTCAGGACGAAAGCCCCGATTCGCCGTCCCGACGGCAGCTACCTCCGATTTGACAGCAATGCTATCGTGCTGATCGATGCCAACAAAAATCCCCGGGGCACCCGCATCTTCGGGCCGGTAGCGCGCGAACTGCGCCTCAAGCGTTTCATGAAGATAATTTCCCTGGCGCCGGAGGTATTGTAATGAAAAGTCACATCAAAACCGGAGACATGGTTGTCGTCCTCAGCGGAAGCCAAAAAGGCAAATCCGGCAAAGTGCTTCAACTGGTCAAAAATAGACAGAGAGCCTTGGTCGAAGGCCTCAATATGGTCCATCGCCACCAAAAGCCGACCAACCCCAATGACCCTCAATCGGGGGGCATCATCGAGCGCGAGGCCAGCATCCACGTGTCAAATCTTATGAGGGAGTCCCGTTACAACGCCCGCCGATTGAAAAAATAAACCACTAAGGCTTGCCAACCCCATTTGAAATTGTCTTTGTCCAACGTTTTTCCCATTGGCTCAACCGGGCAGCATCGTTAAATAACCCGGTATAAACCATGAACCAACCCAGTTTAAAAGCCCATTATAACCAGGAGATTGTTCCGCAACTGATGAAAACCCGCCAGTTGAAGAACAGGCTACAGGTGGCGAAGGTCGAGAAAATCGTTCTCAACTCGGGGGTGAGCACCACCAAGGACAAGAACGTGATCAAGGATGTGGCCAAAGATATGGCCCTGATTGCCGGGCAAAAACCGGTCATCACCCGTGCCCGCAAGAGCGTATCCAATTTCAAGTTGCGCACCGGCATGCCCATCGGGGTAAAGGTCACCTTGCGGGGTAACCAGATGTGGGAATTCCTCTACCGCCTGATTTCGGTGTCCCTTCCCCTGATCCGGGATTTCCGGGGCATCCGCAACAAATTGGACGGTCGGGGAAATTACAGCCTCGGCATCGCCGACCACACCATTTTCCCGGAGATCAATTTGGACACCCACAAGCACACCATCGGTCTCGATGTCTGTATCGTCACCTCGGCCAAAACCGATGAGGAAGGGCTTGAATTGCTCACCATGCTGGGAATGCCCTTTAGAAAATCGAAAACCTGAACTTTTTTTGCCATGGCCAAAAAATCTGCTATCTACCGAAACAAAATGCGTGAGCGCCTGGTGGCCAAGTACGCGGCCCAGCGAGCCGAATTGAAAAAGATTCTGGCCAACCCCGAGGTCAGCGACGAAGAATTTTTCCAGGCCCAGCGAAAATTGGCCCAACTCCCCCGCAACTCGTCTCCGGTGCGGTTGCGCAACCGTTGCGTTGTCACGGGCCGGCCGCGTGCCTATATGGGTCGGTTCGGACTGTCCCGCATAACCTTTCGCGAACTCGCCTTGGCCGGCCGCATACCCGGGGTCACGAAATCCTCCTGGTGACACGTCCACCGTTTGAAGCAGGGATAGCATCCGGCAACGCAGCAACATGACCGATCCAATAGCAGATTTTCTAACCCAAATCCGCAATGCAGTGAAAGTTAAGAAACAGACCTGCACCGTGCCGCATTCAAAAATGAAAGCAGGGATCGCCGGCATTCTGAAAGAATGCGGTTATATTCGGGGATTTAGTGAATCCAAGGGTGCCGGCCCCCGGAAAAACCTGAACATCGAGCTCAAATACGTCGATGGCCAACCCGCCATTACCGAACTGCACAGGTTCAGCCGCCCGGGCCGCCGCCGCTATTTTGGCGCCGATGAGATACCCAAGGTCCTGGGCGGGATGGGAGCGGGAATCTTGACCACCTCCCATGGTCTGATGACGGACCAGGAGGCCCGTCGGCAAAATTTGGGCGGAGAAATGGTGGCCACGGTCTGGTGAGGAAGACGGGATGAGTAGAATTGGAAAGTTGCCGGTTGAAATTCCGGACAAGGTCACGGTCACGGTTGAGGACAACTCATTGGCGGTGGAGGGTCCGAGGGGCAAATTATCTCGTGCCTTTCCACATGTGGTGGACATTGCCATAACCGATTCCCAGGTAACGGTGGCGCCGAGGAACAATTCCCGGTTTGCCCGCAGCATGCATGGCACTGCCCGTTCATTGATAGCAAACATGGTCAAAGGTGTGGTGGATGGCTACCGCAAGGACCTGGAGATCAGGGGTGTGGGTTTCAGGGCTGTGCTCAACGGCAGAAAGCTGGATATGAATCTGGGTTATTCGCACCCGATCATCTACCCGATTCCCGCTGGGGTCGAGGTGACGGTCAAAGACAATACCAGGATCAAAGTGGAGGGTATCGACAAACAACTCGTGGGTGAGGTAGCCGCCGCTATTCGCAGGTTCTACCCTCCGGAGCCGTACAAGGGCAAGGGTGTGAGAATCGTGGGCGAATACGTCCGGCGCAAAGAGGGCAAGACCGCCGGTTGACCCGGAAGGATGTGAAATGAGGGTAAAAAAGAAAATTTTACTGAAGCAGAAACGCCGTTGGCGCATCCGCAAGAAAATAGCGGGTAGCGCCGGCCAACCCCGGTTGGCAGTCCATTTCAGCAACAAGCACGTCTACGGTCAGGTCATCGACGACGAGGTTGGCAGGACGCTCGTCTACGTATCTTCCCTGGACAAGGACTTGAGGGAAAAATCCATCAAGGCAAACCGCCAAGGGGCGGTAGAGATTGGCCGAATCGTTGCGGAAAAATCCAAAGAAGCCGGAATCGATGCCGTGGTTTTCGACCGTAGCGGTCGTCTCTACCATGGTTGCGTCAAAGCTTTTGCCGAAGCCGCTCGGGAGGGCGGACTTAAATTTTAATCACCGAGAGACCCTATGGCTATCGAACAAGAGGCCCCTGAATTTTTCGACAAGGTCGTTCATATAAACCGCTGCGCCAAAGTGGTCAAAGGCGGGCGGCGTTTCAGTTTTTCCTCCCTCGTGGTGAGCGGGGATCGCAACGGCCGAGTGGGAGTGGGTCTGGGCAAGGCCAAGGAGGTTCCCGAAGCGATTCGCAAGGGCACGGAAAAGGCCCGCAAGAATATGGTTTTCATTCAATTGCGCGATGATACCATTCCACACCAGGTGGTGGGGGTGTCCGATGGCGGTAAAGTCTTGCTGCGCCCGGCATCCCCCGGAACCGGGGTAATTGCGGGTGGAAGTGTCCGCGCCGTTTTGGAGGCGGTGGGTATCAAAAACGTGCTCACCAAGTCTCTGAGATCGAATAATCAACGGGCCATGATCAACGCCACCATGGCCGGGCTGAAAAAGCTCCGTTCCAAAAAACAAATTGCCCAACTCCGCGCTGCGGATTAATCGAGGAGACCAACGAAATGAGACTACACCAACTTTCCAATACACAGGGGGCTACCCACCGGAGGAAGCGCCTGGGTCAAGGGGAGGGTTCCGGACGGGGTAAAACCTGCGGAAGCGGGCATGGAGGCACCAAATCCCGCAGCGGTGGAAGCATCCCCATCGGATTTGAAGGAGGGCAAATTCCCCTCTACCGCAAGCTTCCCCGACGCGGTTTCAACAACGCGCAATTCACCAAGCGTTATGAAGTCGTCAACGTGGGGGAACTGGCCAAACTGGGCGATGAGACCGATGCCACTCCTGAAAACCTGGCCAATGCCGGGTTGTTGCGGGCCGGAGCCAAGGCCATCAAAATCCTGGGATCGGGAGAAGTTGAAAAAGCTTACAAGGTAAGCGCCCATAAATTTTCCGCCACGGCCAAAGCAAAGATAGAAAAGGCCGGTGGGCAAGCGGTTCTGCTTAGTTGATCCGATACCTTTACTCCTCAGCAGATGCTCTCCGCTTTTTCCAATAGCTTCAAGATCCCGGATCTGCGCAACAAGCTGTTCTACACCTTGTCCCTCCTGTTTGTGGCGCGCATCGGCGCCAACATTCCCATCCCGGGAATCAATCCCGCTCCCCTGCAGGAATTTTTTGCCGACCAAACCGCGGCGGGAGGTGGTGGCATGCTCGGGCTCTACAATATGTTTACGGGGGGGGCCCTATTGAAAGGAGCGGTATTTGCCCTGGGGATCATGCCCTATATCTCGGCCTCCATTATTTTCCAGTTGATGACGGCGGTAGTGCCGAGCCTGGCCCGATTGTCCCGTGAAGGGGACGTGGGACGCCAAAAAATTACCCAGTACACGCGGTATGCGACAGTGCTCATCTGCCTGGTCCAGGGAACGCTGATGATCATGGGGTTGAAAAACCCCCAGAGCCTGTTTTCCGGATTCGATCAGCGCATCTACAGTCCGATTATCCTGAGCGACAGTCTCTGGTTTTTCTTCAGCGCCGTAATCATTTTAACTACCGGCACCATCATCCTGATGTGGTTGGGGGAGCAAATCACCGAAAACGGAATCGGGAACGGGGTATCCTTATTGATTACTGTGGGCATTGTGGCCGATCTTCCGGGGGCGTTGGCTACCCTCTACCGGCTGGTATTTGCGCCCGTTGGCACCAGTCGGATCGAGGTCCCCCAACTGGCTGTCATGTTGATTCTGCTGATGGTCGTGACGGCGGGGCTGGTGGCGGTTATCCAGGCCATGCGAAAAATTCCCGTGCAGTACGCCAAGCGGGTGGTCGGGCGCAAGGTCTACGGCGGGCAGACCTCGTTTCTTCCCCTCAAGGTGAATTACTCCGGTGTGATGCCGGTCATCTTTGCCAGCGCCATTCTGCTCTTTCCCCAACAAATTTTTTCCTACCTTGGAGCAAGTAGCGAGAACCTCAGTTTTTTCAGCAGTATATCCGCCTGGTTCAACCAGGGAACGGCCAGTTATTATTTCATATTCGGAATGCTGATCCTCCTTTTCAGCTATTTCTGGGTATCCGTCATGTTCAAACCCATTCAGATTGCGGATGATCTGAAAAAATACGGAGGGTATATTCCCGGGGTGCGTCCGGGGGAGCCGACAGCGAAGTTTCTCGATTTCATCATGACCCGTCTGACCTTTGCCGGGGCGGTTTTCCTGACCATTATTGCGGTTTTTCCGGACATTCTCCTGTTCGCCTATAATGTTCCCTTCCAGATATCCAACTTCTTTGGTGGGACCGGGATGTTGATTACCGTGGGTGTATTGCTGGACCTGCTGCAAAGGATTGAGACCTATCTGCTGCAACGCCACTACGATGGCTTCATGAAAAAGGGACGCATTCGCGGACGCAGCCCGGCCAGGGCTCGCCGTCAAATGGCTTCCACGGGTCAGTTGAAGAATATCGGACCCCTCATGGTGGTATTGGGCGGGATCTTCCTGGTAGGTATCGTATCCTGGGTGCTGCGCTCCTGGGTTCTATGAGGAATAGCCGGCCGTATTTTGTCTTTCCCACTCCATGATACCCATCAAGAACAGCTACGAAGTCGAACAGATGCGGCGAGCCTGCCGAATAGCGGCCACCGTGCTGGACCGCGTCGTGGAATTGGTCGTTCCGGGGGTGAATACCTATGACCTGGACCAGGCGGGAAAACGATTTATCCGGGAATCAGGCGCCGCCAGCGCCTGCCACAATTTCAAAAACGGCAGCCGGATCTATCCGGGTTACATCTGCGTCTCGGTCAATGACGAGGTCGTCCACGGCATCGGCTCTCTGCGGCGCACCATTCGCTCGGGGGACGTGGTTTCTCTGGATGTTGTCATTTCCTATAATGGATTCATCGGGGACAATGCCCGGACCGTTATGGTGGGGGAGGTTTCGCCCGAGGTGCGGCACTTGGTGGAGACTACCCGCGATGCCCTCAGCTATGCAATTTCCTTTGCCAGGGACGGCAGCCGGGTGGGGGATATATCCCATGCCGTGCAGACCTTCGTGGAAACCCGCGGGCTTTCCATCGTGCGGGAATTTGTCGGCCATGGCGTGGGCAGGTCCATGCACGAAGCCCCCCAAATCCCCAATCACGGCAGAAAGGGCAAAGGCGACCGCTTGAAGGCCGGAATGACCCTGGCCATCGAACCCATGGTAAACCTGGGAAATCACGAGGTGAAAGTGGCCGAGGACGGTTGGACTGCCGTAACCCTCGATGGAAAACCATCGGCCCATTTCGAACATACCGTTTTGATAACGAAAAACGGTCCCGAAATCTTAACTTTATCTAAAAAATAGCTTTTCAAAAGGACTTGACTTGTTATTTTGGCCACTTTTCACAAATTTCATCTTTGATCCCGCATGCCTAGGCTACTCGGCGTAGAAATACCTAATAATAAGCGAATTGCTTATGCGCTTCGCTATATTTACGGCATTGGCCCCACCCGTGCAGACCAGATCGTCGAGACTCTTGGGATGGACCCCTCCATGCGGTCCCATGAGTTGAAAGAAGAGGAAATGAACCGGATCTCGGAAGTCATCGTGAAGAACCAATGGATGATCGAAGGGGATCTGAGGCGGGACGTCGCGGCCAATCTCAAACGACTGCAGGCCATCCAATGCTACCGGGGTTTGCGTCATCGCCGGGGGCTTCCCGTCCGCGGTCAACGAACCAACACCAACGCCCGCACTCGCAAAGGGGCCCGCAAGACCGTCGGTGTCATTTCCAAAAGGTAGTTGTATTGACTATGAGCAAAGAGGAAAATTCGGGGGAAAAGAAGGCTGAACCGGCCCAGGAACCCCTCCAGGCAACGGCAGAGAAAAAGGATGGGGAAGTGGTTTCCAAGGAAATCCCTTCCCAGGAAACCGATGGCAAAAAGGTTTCCGGAAAAGAATCCAAACCCCCGGATCAAGCCAAGGAGAAGGAAGGTGAAAAAAAGAAAGACACCACCATCGCGGATCTCCTCAAAGACGAATTGGCCGGGTCAAAAATTCGCCGCGCCAAGGGGAGCAAGAATATAACTTCCGGGGTGGTGCATGTAGTGGCCACCTTCAACAACACCAAGGTGACCGTTACCGACACAAAGGGTAACGTTATTTCCTGGAGTTCGGCTGGAAAATGCAATTTCCGCGGTTCCCGCAAATCTACCGCTTATGCCGCTCAGGTAGTGACGCAGGATGCGGCACGGGCCGCCATGGCGCATGGGCTCAAGGAAGTAAGGGTCCATCTGAAGGGTCCCGGTCTGGGACGCGACTCCGCTGTTCGCGCTTTGCAGGCGCTCGGGGTGATCGTGCTGGCTATTGTGGACAAAACGCCCGTTCCGCACAATGGTTGCCGCCCGCCAAAGCGCCGTCGCGTATAATCGATCGATTTTATTCTGGTATGGCTCGTTACACAGGTCCCACTACTCGCATCAATCGCCGGTTCGGTATGGCGATATTTCCGCCGAACAAGGCTTTTGAACGCAAAAACTATCCCCCGGGGTCGCACGGCTCGCGAATGCGCCGCAAGCAAAGCGAGTACTCCATCGGTTTGGCGGAGAAGCAAAAGCTCCGCTACACCTACGGAATGACGGAAAAACAATTCCGCCGCACCTTCCAACAGGCAAAAAGGGCCGGCGGTGTGACGGGTGAAGTATTTTTGCAGCTTCTGGAAACCCGGCTGGATAACGTGATTTACCGCATGAACCTGGCCAAGACGCGTTCCGCCGCCCGGCAGTTCGTCAATCATGGACACATCCTGGTCAACGGCAGGAAAGTGGATATCCCCAGTTTCCGGGTTTCAACCGGTGACGAGATAGAGGTCAAAGACGCTACGTCCTCCAAACAATTGGCCACCCGGGCTTTGGATGAAACACGGGCCCGCCTCATCCCCGAGTGGGCCTCGCTTTCAGAAGATACTTTCAAAGGAAAAATCCTTCGCTTGCCCACCCGCGAAGAAATCGAAGTGGGCATCAATGAACAGCTCATCGTCGAGTTTTACAGCCGCTGATACTCGCATCTAGAGTTTAATTTTACCTCCGGCAGATCATGGTTACACGATTAAGAATATTCGAACTACCCAACCGACTGGCCAAGGACGAAGAAACCGCTACGGAAACGTATTCCAAGTTTATCGCCGAGCCCTTTGAAGGTGGATATGGGCACACCATCGGCAACTCCCTGCGCCGGGTGCTGCTGAGTTCCATCGAGGGCGCCGCTATTTCC
The DNA here is from genome assembly GCA_964291575.2 of Opitutales bacterium. Classification (GTDB taxonomy): domain Bacteria; phylum Verrucomicrobiota; class Verrucomicrobiia; order Opitutales; family UBA2995; genus JAABVD01. The sequence goes on from OZ219851.1 coordinate 1,893,832, forward strand.
TCGGTCAAAATCGAAGGAGTAGATCACGAATTCCAAAGCCTCGATGGAGTGGTCGAGGACATCACCGATGTGGTGCTCAACCTGAAGAAGATCCTCTTGATCAATCACAAGCGCGAACCGGTCAGTTTGATTCTCGATGTCACCAAGGTGGGACCGGTCACCGCGGCCGATATTCAGCCCGATGCCAACATCGAGGTTGTCAATCCGGATCAGATCATCTGCACCCTGGACAAGGAGCGGCGGATCCTGGCCGAGTTGGAAGTCAAAGTGGGACGCGGCTACGTTCCCGGGGAAGAGAACAAATCCGAAGAGGATCCCATCGGAGTGATCCCGATAGATTGTCTCTACAGCCCGGTGCGGTTGGTAAAATACAGCGTGGAGAATACCCGGGTGGGCCAAATGACCGACTACGACAAGTTGATACTGGAAGTGTCCACGGACGGCCGGATCACACCGGATGACGCGCTGAAGCACGCCGCTTCCATTCTCAAACATCACCTCGACGTATTCGACGCCGTATCCGAGGAATCGGTCGAGTTTGAAGTGGCGGGGGCCGAGGTGAGCGAGGAGCAAAACAAGCTGCGCAAGCTGCTCAATATGAGTGTGAACGAAATCGAACTTTCCGTGCGCGCGGCCAATTGCCTGAATAACGCCAACATAACCACCGTGGGCGAACTAGCCATGAAATCGGAGCAGGAAATGCTCAAGTACCGCAACTTTGGCAAAAAGTCCCTCAATGAAATTAAAGCCAAGCTGGAACAACAGGGCCTGTCTTTGGGAATGAAGATCGACGAGCGCCTGCTCGATGCCCGGATGGATTAGGCCGCCTGCCTACCGATCAAAATGCGCCATTTAAAGCACAGACATTTATTGGGGGTAAAAAAAGCCCATCGATTGGCTCTTATGGCCAATCTCGGCTGTGCCTTGATCGTGGAAGGTCGCATAGAGACCACCCTGGCCAAGGCCAAAGCCCTGCGTCCTTTTGTGGAAAAATTGATCACACGGGGAAAAAGGGGAACCCTGGCCGATCGCCGGATCGTTTTCTCCCGCCTGCGCAACAAGAGAGCGGTGCAAATCCTCTTCAACGAAAAAGCATCCGAGTTCAAAGACCGCCCGGGCGGTTACACCCGCATTTACAAGCTGGGCAGGCGTGTTGGGGATGCTGCCGAAATGGCGCTTATTGAACTCATTCCCGCCTCTGATGAAGGTTACACCAAAAAAAGGAGGACCGGGAAACAGGCCGGGAAAATGGGAACAAGCCCGTAGGAAAGAGCGACGGTGAAGGGAGTGCCTGAACCACCGGTGCGTTTGTGTTTGAAATGATTCCCATTACACTTGGTACAGGGTTCTTAGTTTACCTGATGGCCGGAATCGGGTCCATTCTGCTGTTGTGGGTTTATTACGATTACCGCGATAAGCAATTCTACTATTCGGAGCGCTCTAAAACGGTCTTCCATTGTATTAAATGCGGCAAGATTTACGCTGATAGGATGGGGTTGAAGCAGTCGCAATGCCCGCGCTGCCAATTTAAAAACACGCGTCTCCAGTATTAGAAATGGCCCAGGTCGTAGCTGTTCTCGATTTCGGATCTCAATACACCCAGGTAATCGCCCGCCGACTGAGAGAATGCCAGGTTTACTCCAAGGTTTATCCGTTCTCCACCTCGGCTGCCACGTTCAGGGAGGAAGGGGTGAAGGGCATCATCCTGTCGGGAGGTCCATCCAGTGTGTTTGCCGAGAAAGCTCCCTTCCCCGATAGAGGTATTTTCCAACTCGGTGTGCCCATTTTGGGCATCTGCTACGGAATCCAACTGCTGGGGTATCTACTCGGAGGAAAAGCCGAACCCAGCCAGGAACGCGAGTATGGAAAGGGCGCCTTGCGGTTGACCTCGGAAAGCCCTTTGTTCGAGGGAATACCGCGGCGGATACGGGTCTGGAACTCCCACGGAGATAAACTTACCCGGCTACCGCCCGGATTTGTCTCCATCGCCAAAACGGAAAATAGCGAATTCGCCGCCGTGGAAAACCCGCAGCTTCGATTTTACGGCTTGCAATTCCACCCGGAGGTTTTTCACACAGAGAATGGGACGGACATCATCCGCAATTTCCTCTTCAGGATCTGCCGATTCCGGGGAGACTGGAACATGGCCGGCTACATTGATTCATCCATTGCGGCCATCCGCCAAAAGGTGGGGAACAGCAAGGTCATATTGGGCCTCAGCGGCGGAGTGGACAGTTCCGTTGCGGCAAAACTCATCCATGAAGCAATTGGAAATCAGTTGACCTGCGTATTCGTGGACAACGGGTTGCTCCGGGAAAGGGAACGCCCGGCAGTGGAAGAACTCTACCGGGAGCACCTGCAAGCCCCCCTCGTGGTGGCGGAAGCCCGGGATACCTTTTTAAACCGCCTCAAGGGCGTGGAGGATCCCGAGAAAAAACGAAAAATAATCGGCAATACCTTCATCGAGGTGTTCGAGGCAGAGGTGGAAAAGATAGGTGAAGTCGAATTCCTGGCCCAAGGCACCATTTATCCCGACATCATCGAAAGCATTCCCATCGACGGTAATCCCGCCGCGCTCATCAAGAGCCACCACAATGTGGGAGGATTGCCGAAACGGATGAAATTAAAGATTCTCGAGCCGCTCAACCAGCTATTCAAAGATGAGGTGAGAAAGCTCGGGGAAGAGTTGGGATTGCCGAAAAGCCTGGTGTGGAGACAACCCTTTCCCGGACCGGGGCTGGCTGTGCGGGTGATTGGCGACGTAACCGAGGAGCGGCTCAGTATCTTGCGCCGGGCGGATGCCATCCTGTTGGACGAAATGATAAAGGCGGACATGTACTACAAGGTATGGCAGTCCTTTGCCGTATTTCTTCCCATCCGAACGGTGGGGGTTATGGGAGACGAAAGAACCTACGACAACGTCATCGCTCTGAGAATCGTGGAGAGCATCGACGCCATGACGGCCGATTGGGTCGGCCTCGAGCACAACTTGCTGCAACGGATTTCCAACCGCATCATTAACGAAGTGAAGGGGGTCAACCGGGTCGTGCTCGATATCAGTTCCAAACCACCCAGTACCATTGAGTGGGAATAAGGCCGCGTCCGCGGAAACGAAGTCGAATCAACCGGAAACATCCGAATTTGGATGCGGCAGGAAAAATTGGATTGAACATCGAATGAATATTCCAGTCCTATAACCCTGCCTCTATTTTGCCGATAAGGAAATGAACCGGGCTTTTTCCAGAATACTGCCGGCCACGATTTGGATGAGAACCTCGATCCTTCTGGTATCGGGGCTCTTCTGTTCACCTCTTTTTGTGACGGCGGGTGATCCCCAAGCGGAGGCGGTTTTGGCCAAGGCCCGCAATCGTCTGGGTAGTGAAGCCAAGCTGAACGGAGTGCAATCCCTGCGGTTCACCGGCACCATAACCACGGTTACGGGCAAGTCGAACACCGTCGAGTTTGTTTTGAAAAAACCCTTTAAGCAACGCCAGGTTTTCGTCGGGGATAAACTGGTTCGCGAAATCGGGCTGAATGACTACGAGGCCTGGACCAAGGTCTACAATAAAAAAAACCCCAACCGTTACAACCTGATACCCCACACGGCCGAGGCGCTTCGACGCATTCGAGCCTCCACTTTTGAAAATTTGTACTTCTTTTTTCCCTTTTCGAACCGATGGCGCAAGGTGGAATACCTGGACCGGGATGTCTACGATGGTCTGAAGGTTCACCGCGTAAAAGTTTCCTATGGAAAAGTATATTATCTTCGCTACATCGAGGAAACGACCGGACAGCTTGTCCTGACCGAAGTCGAGACCGGAGAACGCATCGTGGAAGGGGGCGAGATAGTAGCCGGTGGAATTCGCTTTCCCCGCACCTTGACCACCTTCCGGGGTGGGAACGAAGTGCACCGGATTTCCTTTGATGAAATACAGGTGAATCCCGTATTGGACGATTCTCTATTTACCTTGCCCCCTCTTCCCGGGCTTAAGCAAAAATAACCGATGGCCAAGTACCAATACGGATCGGTCGGATTTTTTAACCGGTTGCAGTCTTTTTCCGAAGACTCCTCCGGTACCGCCGAGGTGGAGGCTGTGGTGACCGACATTCTGCAAGCCGTTGCCAAGCGTGGAGACCGGGCCCTCTTCGAACTGACCGCCAATCTGGATGGCGCCCTCATCCCAGCCGAGTCGATTCGTTTATCCCCCGAGGAACTGGAGCACGGTGTGCAGAGTCTTTCCGCCCCGGAACAACGGGCCGTGGGCGAATCGATTCATTGTGTCGAGGCCTTCCACCGTCAGTCCATTCCTGAAAATTGGACCGGCAAAAACCCGCACGGCGCCACGGTGGGAGAGCGCTACTATCCGATCCGCCGTGTGGGGATCTATGTTCCAGGAGGTAGCGTTCCCTTGGTTTCCACTGTCATCATGACCGCTACCTTGGCCAAAATAGCAAATGTGGGGCAAATATGCGTCTGCACACCTCCCGACCGAGGAGGCGCAATCGCCCCCGCCATGGCCGGGGTGTTGTCGCTTTGCGGGGTGGATGAGGTCTACAAGGTGGGTGGCGCCCAAGCCGTGGCCGCCATGGCTTACGGGACTGAATCCATTCCCCCGGTGGACAAGGTTTTTGGTCCGGGCAACGCCTTTGTCAACGAAGCCAAGCGCCAATTGTTCGGGAAGGTGGGAATCGACCTTTTGCCGGGTCCCAGTGAATTGATGGTGATCGCCGATTCCCAGGCGGAACCCCAGTTTATTGCGGCCGATTTGCTGGCCCAGGCCGAACATGGCTCGGGGAAAGAAAAAATCTATCTGGTGTCCACTTCCGGGAAAATTGCCGCGGAGGTTGAAAGAGCCATGGCCGAACAGGTGCTTCGCTTGACCCACCGGGAGGCGATTGAAAAGGTTCTCGCAACCAATTTTGCCCTGGTTGAGGCGCCTCACCTCGATGCGGCGGTGGAAGTGGCAAATTTTGTCGCCCCTGAACACCTCCAGTTGCAAGTGGATAACGAGGCCGTTGCCGGGATGACGCGCCGCATTACGACTGCCGGGGCGATCATGCAGGGCAATTTTACCGCCACCGCCTTGGGTGATTTTACCGCCGGGCCCAGTCACGAACTTCCCACCGGCCGGGCCGGGCGGTTCTCCAGCGGACTGACCGTGCGGGACTTTTTCCGCAGAAGCAGCGTGGTGCGTTACGGAAAGCCGGAAGTGATCAAAGCCGCTCCCACGGTTGAGGCTTTCGCCAGAATGGAAAACCTCGACGCGCACGGGAGATCTGTTTCTATTCGGGCGGAATAACCCATTTTGCCCCATCATGAAGAATCCCAACCCGTCTGTCAGCGACCGGGCGCTCCCGCACGTGCGGGCCCTGGATGCCTATGTGCCGGGAAAACAGCCCGGGGATTCGGGATGGATCAAACTCAATACCAACGAGAATCCTTATCCACCCAGCCCGCTTGTGGAGGAAGTTATTCGCAAGTCGAGCGGTGACGGGCTGAAAACCTATCCCGATCCCGGATGCGCTGCCTTACGGGAACAGCTGGCCCTGTTTTTCGGCCTCCCCGGTCCGGAATGGGCCTTTGTCGGGAACGGTTCGGATGAAGTTTTGAATTTGTTGGTGCGCGCATTTGCCGACCGGGATCGTCCGGTGGGATACATGGCCCCGAGCTACTCCCTCTATCCCGTATTGCAGAGCATGCAAAACGCGGCCAAAGCGGAACTCAGGTACAACCGATCCATGGGACTGCCGATCTCCGCCATCGAGGAATGCGGAGCCAATATCTTTTTCCTCACCTCGCCCAACGCGCCCACGGGAGTGGGCATTTCCACGGGGTCCATCGAGGCCCTGTTAAACCGTTTCAGCGGGGTGTTGGTGGTGGACGAAGCCTATGCCGCTTTTGCCGATGAAGATGCCATTGGTTTGCTGACCAGGCACGAAAACCTTTGCATTACCCGAACTTTCTCCAAATCCCACTGCCTGGCCGGAATGCGCATAGGTTTTTTGCTGGGAAATCCCGGATTTGTCGAGTTGTTGGACAAAATCCGCGACAGTTACAATGTAAATGCCTTGTCCCAGTTGGCCGGTCTGGCCGCACTGTCGGATGGAGGTTATTACCGGGACTTGGCGCAGAAAATCAAGCGGACGCGGGATCGGCACTTCAGCGCGTTGCAGGACAGGGGATGGTTTACCTATCCCTCCCAGGCCAATTACCTGTTTACCGAGCCAAAGGATTCCAGGGGGAATACGGGTCCGCCAGTGGCACGATCCCTCTATGACTTCCTCTACGGCAAAAAAATTCTGGTTCGCTATTTCGGAAACGATCCGTTAACGCATTCCTTTTTGAGAATCAGCATCGGTTCGGAAAACGAGATGCAAATTATTAGTGAGGCTTTCGACCAATGGCAGAACAGCGCATAGTTACCCTTAATCGCAAAACCGCGGAAACGGATATCACCGTTGCCATCAATCTGGATGGAAGCGGCAGGTATGAGGTGGATACGGGGATACCATTCTTCGACCATATGCTTTGCCTTTTTAGCAAACACGGGCTTTTCGACCTGACATTGAGGGCCTCAGGCGACCTGAATGTCGACTATCACCACACGGTTGAGGATACCGGTATCGTCTTGGGCCAAGCCATTAAACAGGCGCTTGGGGAGAAGTTGGGCATTCGGCGCTATGGTTTCTTCATGGTTCCCATGGACGAATCCCTGGCCCGCGCCGCCATCGATTTGAGTAACCGACCCTACCTTTGTTATCAGGTGGAGTCTCCCTCAAATTACATTCGGGATTTCAACATCATCCTGATTCGGGAATTTTTTCAGGCCTTGGTTAACGGACTCGGCGCCAACATTCACCTTGCGCTGGAATACGGCGATGAGCCGCACCATATATTGGAAGCGATATTCAAATGTTTTGGCCGGGCCCTGGATGCCGCCACGGCTATCGACAGCCGGATCGAAGGCGAGATTCCTTCGACCAAGGATTTGCTATCCTGAATCCGCCCGCCATGAAACCAAGGGTAGCAGTCATCGACTACGGCCTGGGCAACCTCCGTAGCGTGTGCAAGGCTTTCGAAGCCTGCAAAGCCGAAGTAGACCTGATTTTTGGGCCGGAGGGCCTGAGTGGGGCCCAGGGCTTGATTTTGCCCGGCGTTGGCGCATTGGGCGATTGCATGGATGGTCTCAAGGCCTGTTCCCTGGTGGATGCGGTCAAGGGTTGGATTGCCGACAACAGACCCTTTTTTGGGGTTTGCCTGGGTTTCCAGGCCCTTTACGACTACTCTGAGGAAGGGGATGTTCGCGGCCTGGGGATTTTTCCCGGATCGGTTAAGCGATTTCGCCTGCCGCCGGAATTTAAAGTGCCCCACATGGGGTGGAATTCCGTCGTTCTGAAGGACCCGAACGACCCCATTGCGGCGGGGCTGGTTTCGGGGAAGGACCAGTTTTATTTTGTCCACAGTTACTTTGTAGCTCCGGAGGAAGAGGAGTCGGTATTTTTCAAGACGGAATATGGAATGCCCTTCGCCAGTGGGATAAAAGTGGGAAATTGCGTCGCAACGCAGTTCCACCCCGAAAAAAGTCAGGACAAAGGACTCCTGTTATATAAAAATTTTCTGAATTTGGTTGAAAATCATTAACCTGCTTCGACTATCCTTGGGAGCACATTGCAATACTCCTAACCAAAATCGTTTATGTCTGAAACCGCCATCATTACCATCGAAGGAGAAAGCCACGAGTATCCGGTAATTTCCGGGACCGAGGGAGAGAAATCTGTCGACATTCGAAAACTGAGAGCCGATACGGGATACATTGCCTTTGATGAAGGTTTTGGAAACACGGGGTCCTGCCTGAGCGACATCACATTCGTTAACGGAGAACAGGGCATTTTGCGCCACCGCGGGATTCCCATAGAGGAGTTGGCAGGGAAGAGTTCCTTTCTCAGCACAGCCTACCTGGTTATCTACGGGCATTTACCCACCAAGGAGGAATCGGATGTATTCCGTACCCGGATCGCCCAAAATGCCCAACTACACGAAGACTTCCGCAATCATTTCCGAGGATTTCCGCGGGACGCTCATCCCATGGCTGTGCTCGGTTCCATGCTCAATGCCCTGGGTTGCCACCATCCCGAAATGGCCTCCAATAACCGTCAGCAGGATCTGGAACACTTCGATGAAGCGGCTTGCCGGCTCATCTCGAAAGTGCGCAACATCGCAGCCATGACCTACCGCATGAAGGAGGGACTGCCTTTTGTCTGGCCGCGCAAGGATAACAGCTATGTGGAAAACTTCCTGCACATGATGTTCAGCGAGCCGTATGCCCCCTATGAACCGGCGCCCGAGGTGGCCAACGCCCTCGATTTGTTTTTACTGCTGCATACCGACCACGAACAAAACTGTTCGACGTCTACCGTGCGAATGGTTGCCAGCGGAGGCGCCAATCTGTTCGCCTCGGTGGCGGCCGGGGTTTCCGCCCTTTGGGGGCCCCTACACGGTGGAGCCAATACCGCAGTGGTAAGAATGCTGCAGGATATCCACCTTTCCGGCGACGACGGCAGCAAGTTTATTGAAGCGGCTAAAACGGGCAAGGCCCGGCTGATGGGGTTTGGCCACCGCGTTTACAAGAACTACGATCCGCGTGCCAAGATCCTCGGCGCCGCTACCGAAAAACTGTTGAACAGCCTGGGGCATGCCGATCCCTTGTTGGAAATTGCCAAGCGACTGGAAGAAGCGGCTCTGAAAGACAGCTATTTTATCGAGAGAAAACTCTATCCGAACGTAGATTTTTACAGCGGTCTCATACTGAAAGCCATCGGCATACCCGTGGAGATGTTCACCGTCATGTTTGCTATGGGGCGACTTCCGGGCTGGATTGCCAATTGGAGGGAAATTGCCACAACGATCCGTATCCACCGGCCGCGTCAAATTTACACCGGTCTAGTCAACCAGAACTTTGTTCCGGTAGAGGAACGCGGATAATTCCTCCCGGTTCTTGCCGCCGGCCCGCATTTCTCATCGGTTCCTTCCCTTTCCCTTCTCCTTTGGCGCTTCCTGTAACATTTCTTCCAGCCTCAGGCCGGTGAGCTGCCCGAGTCCCGTAACCAGTTTCCACAGGGCAATCATCATGATAAGGGCGCTGGGAAGCGCGATTACGAACCAGCTCATGAAATTCATTTTGCCGAGCTGTGCATTAAACGCCACCAGATCATCGGCCGGGTGGGCCGTAACCATCATGCGTGCCAACAGGTAGTTGAGCACGGCGCTGAACAGGAAGGAAAAAATCAACAACTTGTTGCAGATGGAAAATACCTTGTCGAATGCCTGCTGCGAGCCGGTTGCTTGCAAGCGTTCATCGATCAGTAGGGTGTTCAGGATCTGGGGATTATAGAGGAAGGTTTTTATCAGCGGCCGCTTGCTGCGAAAGGTCAGCAACACCATGATGCCGATGGCCAAGGGCACGGAGGCTTCCTTGATGGCAAACCAGAACGGGTCGACCTGAACCAGACCGAATGCACCGCTTAAACCCACACTTATGACACCCAACACCGAAACAAAATTGAGTTGCCTGCGGCTTATCAGATCCCAGATGCCGTAACCCAGGGGGAAGGCCAATCCCAGGCAAAGCGCCACTACCGGACCCAAACGATCGGGCGTACTCAATTTGGTCAGAATCAACAAGGGGATGACGAGGTTGCAAATCACACTCACCAGAAGGTTTTCCCGTTTTCCAACCGTATTGGCTTGGTCCTTCCGCATCATGGGTGGGACTGTGTGGAGCCGTAAAAAACTTGGCAACTTTATAAAAACCCGCGTTCAATAGGAGTAGAGACAAGGCTTTCCCAGGCAGCTTTTGCCCAGGGCCTCACCTTCTGCAGCAATGACGGAAATCAGAAAATCCCGGTTGGATAAAGTCCTGGGACAACTCAGTCACCTGGACGAAACCAACCTGCAAAACCTGGCCAGCCGATTGGCCAGGGAGAGGGAACTTTTCGAGGGAATTTTCAACACCGTGTGCGAGGGAATTCTGGTCATTTCCGCCGATGGCGTCTTGCAGTATGCCAACCGGGAAGGCATGGCCATGGTCGGAATCAGTGAAAGCGATTTGGGGTCCGCTCTCTTATGGAAATGGATTCCCGACCTGGCTCCAGCCATCAATCTCGACCACCGTCAGCCTAAGTTCTCCGAGCAGGCTCTGGTTACGCGCGAAATTGAGATGACCTATCCGGAACCGCGCATGGTGCGGGTTTACATTGTCCCCTTCGAAGAACTACAGGATGCCGAAAAACACTACGTGGTGATTTTAAATGATATTACCAAGGACGTGGTTTCAACCGAGGAAAAGATTGAATCGGAAAAAATGGCTTCCATTTTTCTATTGGCCGCCGGTGTGGCCCATGAATTGGGAAATCCACTCAATTCGCTCACCATTCACCTTCAACTCATGCAGCGCCAGCTCGAACAGATGGAAGATCGGGAGGCTCGGAGAAAGCTGAGGCATTCGCTCGATATCTGCAGCGACGAGGTGGTCCGGCTCGATGGAATCATCACCCATTTCCTCGAGGCTATCCGACCAACTCCGCTCGATTTGAAGGATACCAACCTGGTCGAAGTCCTCGAATCCGTCCTGCGGGTTCAGGAACAGGAATTGAGGGATGCGGGGATTTCCATCGACCTCGAGATGGGAAATGAAGTGCCCACGATTACCGGGGACGCCAATCAACTGAAGCAGGTATTTTTCAACGTGATCAAAAATGCCTGCGAAGCCATGACGGAAGGGGGCGTTTTAACCATTAAACTGAAAGCGGATGACGACTATTTCTACATTCTCGTAGGCGATACGGGCAGTGGTATAGACCCGCAACATTTGCCCAGAGTCTTTCAACCCTACTTTTCCACCAAGGCTTCCGGCAGCGGCCTGGGGCTGATGATTGTCAATCGAATCCTCCGGGACCATGGAGGCCAAGTAGGCATTGACAGTAAAACCGGCATCGGCACGGTTATTTCCTTGAAGTTTCCCAAGAAACACCGCCGGGTTCGGTTATTGCCCCAATAACCCTTCCCGCCGAAACCGGCCAATCCAACCGTTGTTTCATGCCCGCATCCATCCTCATTGTCGACGACGAGAAACATACCCGGGAAGGGCTGCAGTTGGCTTTGGAGGATTCCTACGACGTTTACCTGGCCAGCAACGCCGATCAGGCTTTCAATTTGCTGGATAGCCAGCCCTTTGACGTGGTTTTAACCGATCTGCGCATGTCGGGCAAATCGGGCATGAAGGTTATCGATGAAGCCCTCTCCCAGTCCCACAAGCCGATCTGCATCATGATGACGGCCTATGGCAATGTGGAAACCGCCGTCGAAGCCATGAAGCGAGGGGCCTTCGATTTTCTGACCAAGCCGGTCAACCTGGAGCGACTGGAGATTCTCATCAAACGGGCCTTGCATTCAAAAAAGATCAAATCGGAAAATCGGGTCCTGCATCAGAGATTGGACCGAAAATTCAGTTTCCAGGGTATCATTGGCAACTCGGACGCGCTGAAAGCGGTGATAGACCGGGTTCAACTGGTTGCCCCTTCCCGGGCCACGGTGTTGCTGGAAGGGGAGACGGGAACCGGAAAAGAGCTCATCGCGCAGTCCATTCACCAGAACAGTGATCGATCCCGACAACCATTCCTTGCCGTCAATTGCGCCGCACTTCCGGCCAGCCTATTGGAAAGTGAATTGTTTGGACATGAACGAGGCGCCTTTACCGGGGCCGTGGGAAAGCGGATTGGGCGCTTTGAAGCGGTTCATGGCGGGACCCTGTTTCTCGATGAAATTGGAGAGATCGACGCCTCTACCCAGATCAAGCTCCTGCGGTTTTTGGAAACCAAAACCTTCGAACGGGTGGGAAGTATCAAATCCATTTCGGTGAATGTGCGCCTGGTGTGCGCCACCAACCGGGATTTAAAGGCCCACGTGGACAGGGGCGATTTCCGCGAAGATCTCTACTACCGGTTGAACGTGGTCTCCATAACCCTTCCGCCCCTGCGCGAGCGCAAGGAAGATATTTTTCTTTTGTTGGATCACTTCCTCGGGTTGTACGCCAAGGAAAATGGGGTGAATATTCCCCAGATCGATCCTGGCGCATTGAAGATCCTGCAAGGATATCGATGGCCGGGAAACATCCGGGAATTGAGAAACTTCGCCGAGAATACCGTGGTGCTGAATCGCGGGGGAACCGTCACCGAATACAATCTGGACCAACGGTTCTTCGACGGAAATTCCGCCGTCAGCTTCGATCCCGGCAGAGGGGCAAACCTTTCCATGAAGGAAAATGAAAAGCGCCTCTTGCGCCAGGCTTTGGTGAAGGCCAAAGGGAATCGAACCAAGGCGGCCCGACTCATGGGGATTTCACGCCGCACCCTTCACCGCAAACTCCTGCAGTGGCCCGAACTGGAATTCATCGGAAAAGCTGAAAAAGGATGAAACCGTGAATCGCCGCCGGTTTCCTTCCATACGGTTGATTTCCCTGTTCGCCGGGCCCATCTTGATTATGGGGCAAGACCCTCCTCTTCGGGTGGCGGGCAGCCATTACGTGAAAGAAGTCCTCGACTACGACGTTTCCGAAGGGGAGGACGCCATAGCTTACCAGATGACGGGCAGCCTGCTCGGACTTATGAAAATTCGGGAGGGATTGGCTGATGTCGCATTCGTGATCCAGTCCTCCGAGACGCACCCTTCCTTGCGGGGCACATCCAACCTGCCCCTCGGTTTTTGGGGCGTCTATTTTGCCGTCCACCGGGACAACCCCCTCACTGAAGTGCCCCTGGCCCGGTTGTCGGAACTATTCCGTAAAACGCGCCGTGGCCTCAAGTCCGAGTGGGGATATCTCCTTCCCGGCGAACCCGATTGGGTAAACCGTCCCTTGCTCGTGACGTTCGCTCTGACCGAGGAAGATCCTTCCTATCCCGTACTGAACCACTGGTTTTTCCGGGACGAAAAAGTGGAGGAGTTTGGAAGTCTTGGAGAAAATTTGGCCGATTCATATGGGGCGGGGCCCTCCGCCTTGTTGGTTTTGTCCCAAATGCCCGAGGCCGATCGAGGGCTCAGGTTGTTATCGCTGGTTCAACCGGGGGATTCAGTGGGATTTCCCCCTTCCCGGGAGAATCTGTTTTTCGGGGATTACCCTTTGAGATATACACTTCACTTGGTTGTTCGCGATATTGCAGAACCCCGAACCCGTCAATTCCTGGCCGATTTCTTCCAATCGGAGGACCTGGAAAAACTTGGGAATTCCGGCTTTGTAGCTGTGCCGGCCAATGTGCGCAAGCAAGCGCTTTTAGAGTTTGACTTGGAGTTCTGATTTTCCCTTACTCACTCACTTTCAGCTCGGTAGTGAGATATCCGGGCGAGACGCGGGCGTAGCTCAGTTGGTAGAGCACAACCTTGCCATGGTTGGGGTCGTGAGTTCGAATCTCATCGCCCGCTCCATTCCACGCGGAATAAAGCCGCTCCTGCCGTGTTACCCTCATTCTCTTCCCGGCGTCCGGATTCAGCTATCGTCTTTCATCCTTCAGCCTTTTCTTGGCTTGACCTCTTTTCCCGTGGCCTTAGAGGTTATTCGCCTTTTCCAAGCCTCCTTAGCTCAATCGGTAGAGCAGTTGACTCTTAATCAATTGGTTCGGGGTTCGAGTCCCCGAGGGGGTACCAGGCCGGCGTAGCTCAATTGGTAGAGCAACTGATTTGTAATCAGTAGGTTGCGGGTTCGAGTCCCATCGCCGGCTCCATTCCGGACCGCCCTGACAGAGGGTGGGCTAGAACTTGGGCATTTCCCAGTTGGCGGTCAATTTTGGATCATGCCAACTTTTTATGGCTCCCGGGGAAACTTTTTTCATGACCGGACCGATCAGCTTTTTGGAGTCGATTCCCGCGCCTTTGGCAATTGCGTACCAGCGTTTCGCCATGGCCTGGACTCGTTCCGGGTTGGCCGGGGCCAGGTTTTTTTGTTCCGCGCGGTCCTCAGCCAGATTGTAGAGTTCCCAATTGTGTCCGTAAAAACTGACCAGTTTCCAATCTCCCTGACGCAAGGCGCGGCAGTTGGAGAAAATGAAGAACAATTCGTCATGGCCGGACCGTTTACCTCCTTTGAGGATGGGCGCCAGTGATTTTCCCTGAAGCGGATTCAAGCCTTTCCGCTCCGGATAGCTCGCTCCCGCTACTTCAATACAGGTCGCCATCACATCGATCAAGTGACTCAATTCACTGTCCAACCGGCCCGGATTTTTAATTTTTCCCGGCCAGTGGGCAATGAAGGGACTGGAGATTCCCCCTTCGTGCTGGGTTTGTTTATAGTGCTTGAAGGGGGTGTTCCCGACAGTTGCCCAACTCGCATCATAGAGATAGAAAGATCCCGCTTGCCAAGGCGGAATATCGATATTTTTACTCCGCTCGAATGGACAAGCTCCATTGTCGGAACAGAGCAAAATGAGGGTGTTTTCAAATACGCCTTTCTCCCGCAGATAGGCTGTCATTCGGCCGATGTTCTGATCGAGGCGATCGACCATGGCAGCGTAAATCGACATGCGAAAGGATTCCAATTGCCTTTGCTTGTCGGTCAGCGAATTCCAAGCGGGCACATGGTGGGGGAGGGGGGGCAATTCCAGGTCGGCCGGGAATAATCCGAGCAACTTCTGTTTAACCAGACGCTCCTCCCTCAAAACTTCCCAACCGGCATCATAGCGGCCCAAGTACTTTTCGATATCCTCCTTAGGGGCCTGAAGTGGGTAGTGAGGAGCATTGAAGGCGATGTAGTGGAAGAAAGGTTTGTTCGTTTCCAAGGCGCGATCGAGGAACCGCATGGAGAAATCGACAATCGCGTCCGTGGCGTAGAAACCTTCGTCGAACTCATTCCACACCTTACCGTTCATTCGAAAGGTGTCATCGCCCTGAAAAAAGTCGGTCGCTCCGGACAAGTGGCCCCAGTATTGTTCAAATCCATAATCGGTGGGTTGGTTATCCAAATGCCATTTGCCCGTCATGGAAGTACTGTAGCCGGCATCCTTCAAGACCTGGGCAATGGTCACGGCATTGCGGAAATCCTCTTCCCCGGCGTAATGGCTGTACTGACCGCTCAGGAGACTGAGCCGCGATGAGTGGCACTTGGAAGTATTGTAAAACTGGGTGAGCCGAAGACCGTTGCCGGCCAGACGATCCATATGGGGCGTTTGAATTTCGCTCCCGTAGCAACCGAGGTCGGCGAACCCGAGATCATCAACCATTATGAGGAGAATATTGGGCCTGTCCTGAGCGGAGGCGGCAGCCAGGAGGCTCAAAAAGCAAATTCCAAACCGCAAAAATCGCCGCACCGGCTTGGGTCGCCCAGGGGACCTCTTCCCAGGGAAGGCCCGGCCTTCCCTGCCATAGAAAATATCAAAGCTGAAAAAATGTTCATGAGGATTTTATTAAATTCGCGTAACTACTCAGGTAGAATTAACAATGGTCCACAAGGATGTTTTAGTGACAACAAATTACGAAACTGTAGGAGGGGGTTTATCCCCCGATTGCAGTGAGGCTGTTTGGAAGATCGGGGGATAAACCCCCTCCTACAGTTCTCCAAGTCGTAGATTTTTCGATCATCTCGGAAAAGGAAGCAGGAAAAAGGGGTCAAACGCAAAATGTTAAAATCTGGATGGTGGGGGGAACGCTAGCGGTTGATTTCAACATTTTGCGTTTGACCCCTTTTTCCAGAGATCGGCTGGATAGATACCGCGGGCGATCAGGTCACCCAGTTTGGTTGCCGCTTCGGATTTGTCCTCGGGATGGGTCAACCCCAACCACTTTTCCCCGGATTTTATCACCTTTACGGCGGCGCCTTGCTCCTCAATCCATTGGAATACTGCGGTGGGCAGGTAATATTCCTCCCTTTCCGGGTCGGTCATGGAAGCGAGAAATCCTTCGAACTTTTCCCGCAGGAAAGGCAGGAAATCCGGGGCAAAACCCCAGAGGTTGAGGGAGACGACGGTATCGGGAGCAAGGATGCGTGACTCGCCCTCGAATGACCCGGCAATTCCCCGGTCGGTCCGGGTTATGTGTGTGTGCTCTTCGATTCGGGTCAGGAAGTTGTCCTTGGAGGTTTCGCAAACCGCGCGGGAAACGCCGCCATGAGGTGAAATCGATTTTTCCAGTTCAAATCCGATGTTGACCCCGGATCGGCCTGTGATTCCGGCCAGGTTTCGGGCCAGGAGCTGAAAGGAAGAGGGTCCGTAAAAATCGTCCGCATTTATCACTCCCATGGGCCCATGGACATGATGGGCGGCGCTGAGGAGGGCATGCCCCGTTCCCAAAGGTTTCTCCCGGTTGGCAGGAGCGCGTTGCATGGATTGAAAGGCGAACCGGACCGTTATGCGGTCCTCAAACCTCCGGGTTATGCGTTGACGAAAGCCTGGTTCCATTTCTCTACGGATAACGATAACCACCTTTCCGAATCCGGCTCGGATGGCGTCGTATACCGAATAGTCGAGCAACACTTCCCGGGAGGGTCCCAGGCCTTCCATTTGCTTGACCCCGCCATAGCGGCTGCCCATTCCTGCGGCTAATACAACCAGGGTTAAATCGTTCATGGAGGAAAGAGGAAGGCGCCGTTGGGGCCAGAGTAAAGAGTGGAGAGTGGAGAGGCGCTGGCGCGCCAATTAGGAATTAGGAATTAGGAATGAGGAATTAGGAGAGAGGGGGGGTGGCGCCCGGTGAAGAAAGGGCAAATCTTGATCGAAGAATTTTTTTGAGTTTTTTGTGCCTTCTTGACCTGCGCTGTGCCGTGCGAAGCCTCTTGAGGCAAAGCATGGCAGCATTGCGAAGCACGGTTTGTGGTTCCATCTTTTTCTTGGCGGTCCTGGCGAGCTTTGCGAGAGTTTCTTCATGGTTTCTATTCGATCACGACCGTGCGTCGCAAAGCTATGCAGCGGCGAGACGTCACGATCACGATCAGGATTGGCGTCCGCGGCACCACTTCCCTCTTGGCGCGAAGCGCCACTGGCGACCTCATCCCATTTTAGAATCCGGATTTACAGTCTCTTTTTGGCTTTGTATCTGCTTTCCAGCATGCCGAAGCCGGTGCGGGGTGAGGATTCCATCCGTTACAAGTACGAGGATTACCAGGAGGACGACGACCGAATTCGGGTTAGAGCCCACTACATCAGCGCAGGTAAGGACCTCAGCCCGAACACTCGTCTGGGTGTTGTGGGGTTGATTGATACCATAACCGGTACTACTCCCACGGGGGAATTGCCGGAGGCGGGTGCCGACCGCGTTCCCATGGGGGACTTGGTCGATGAGCGCCGCTCTATCATCTTTAATCTGGATCACGAGTTCAAGGACCACGCTTTTTCCTTCGAGTTGAATTATAGCAATGAGAGCGATTATTTGTCGGAAGGCGGGGCCTTTACTTATCGACGTTACCTCAATAAAAAAAACACCACTCTCGAGTTGGGCTACTCCTTGCTCCGAGATGAACTCAGCGCTCCGACCCTTCCTGAATTGGAAAGCAAGGACAGCGAGGATGTTCTCCTTGGGATTACCCAGATCCTTGATCCTTCCACCGTTTGGTCGGCCGATCTGACCTACGGACGGGAGGATGGCTACCTGGCCGATCCCTACAAAGTAGTGGAAAAAGACATCGAACTCATTTCCGATTTCTTTCTCGCCATCACTTTTCCGGAAAACCGGCCCCGCTCCCGGGAAAAGCGGATATTCTACACTGAGATTATACGGGATTTGCAGAAACTGAAAGCCAGCATTCAAACCTCCTACCGTTATTTTTCCGATGACGCCGATCTGGATGCCCACACCTTTTCCCTGCAGTGGTTTCAAAAATTCTCCGACCAGGTCATTCTAGAACCGTTAATCCGCTACTACAAGCAGTCGGCCGCCAACTATTACTACCACGACCTCAACCTCACCGGTATCATTCCCGACCGCGAAACCATTGGCAGCGCTCCCTATTTCTCTTCCGATCACCGCCTTTCCAAAATGGAAACCTGGGCTTGGGGGGCGAAGCTGGTTTATTTCATATCGGAAGATCTCGAATTCAATCTGAAGATCCAGCGCTATGAGATGGAAGGTCTGGATCCCCTGACCCATCCCAGTGTTTACAGTGACGCCGATATCCTTACGGTGGGGGGACGATGGGCCTTCTAATGTCCGATTGCTTCCAGTTGAACGTGTCCGAAGTGGCGACCGGTGATCTGGCCCGGGGGCTATTCCGGGTGAAATTTCGCGCCATGGGCACATCGTGCGAAATTCAATTTCAATGCGACGATCGGGGGATGGCGGGGAACTTCAAGGAAGCGGCCCTGGATTGGGTGCGCAATTTTGAAGCCACCTATTCGCGATTCGAGGATTCCAGCCTGGTTAGCCGCATCAACCGTGCCGCCGGACGGGACTGGGTGGCAATCGACTCCGAAACGGAAGCGCTTTTTGACCTTTGCGACCGGTTTCACTTTATAACTCAAGGCCTTTTCGACCCCACCACCCTTCCCATAATCGAGCTCTGGGACTACAAGGCCAAACATCCACGGATTCCCGCTGCTGAGGAAATTCGGAGGGCCAAGGACCTTATGGGATGGGACAAAGTGGAGCGTAAGCCCGGTTGGGTTCGCCTGGAAAAGGTCGGAATGGGAATCGATTTGGGAGGTATCGGGAAGGAGTACGCGGTGGACCGCGTTGCCCTGTTGGCCCGGGACTTCGGGATTGGTGATGTACTGATCAATTTTGGCGGGGACGTGGCTGCATTGGGAAATCCCCCCGGCTACACCCATTGGCATGTCGGCATGGAGGATCCCGGGAATCCGGGGAAGTGTTGGGGAAGTTTGGCCCTCAACGGCCTTTGTGTAGCCAGTTCGGGAGACTACCGTCGGTTCTTCGAACTCAACGGACAGCGTTACGGGCACATCGTCGACCACCGCAAGGGCTATCCCATTGCCAACAAGGTGAAACACGTCACCGTAGTTGCGGGCACTTGCACGGAGTCGGGTATCCTTGCCACCGCCGCCTGCCTCTTGGGGGAAGAAGAGGGAATGGAGTTGATAAACCAGTATTTTGGTGCGGAGGGTTGCCTCCACACGGAATTCAAACGTATAGATTCGCATGGAATATATCATTATATGGTCTCGGATTAAAACCTTGGTCCTGGCTCTGTCGGTCGGGTTTTCTGTCATCGGTCAGCATGGGGCCGCGGCAAAGGTGGTGGAGGGAGACACCTTTCCCGATTTGAGCAATTTCGAGTTCGAGGGAGAAGTGCCCGAGATTGAGGGAAAAGTCGTTCTGGTTGATTTTTGGGCTTCGTGGTGCGCCCCCTGCAAGGCTTCGTTTCCCGCCATGGAACGGTTGTACCAGGAATTCAAGGACACTGGATTCGAAATTATTGCCGTCAGCGTGGACGACAGCGCCTCGGCTTATTCCCGGTTCGCAGAAAGATCGGGAGCCACGTTTCCCATTGTGCGCGACTTGGAAAAAAAACTGGTGGCCACCTGTGCCATAGAGGCCATGCCCACCTCATTCATGCTGGATAAATCGGGGCGAGTGCACGCCGTGCACCAGGGATATTCGGGAAAAACGACGGAGGAAAAGTACAGAAAGGAAATCCTGGCCCTGTTGGCCGAAGATTGATGGTGAGGGCGACCCTACGAATTGGGTGCATTATTGCCTCCGCAATTTTTTTGTGGGGTTGTGACACGGTGGAGCCGTGGGAACGCGGGGCGCTGACTCAATACGGTATGACGGCAGACCGGGATCCCCTCGATGCCGCCATGGCCGAGCACGTGTTTTACACGCGGGAAGCGGCCCATGGAGGCGGCGGCATTGGCGGCGGCGGTTGTGGTTGCAATTGATTGGCCGCGCCGGGGGCGCCGTTGGCGCAAGAGTGAAGAGGAATAGCCACAAAAGATCGCAAAAAGCGCAAAAGGGAGAAACCACGGATTTCACGGATAGGCCCGGATGAGGGGTAGAGGAAGAAGGCTGAATAAATAAGCCACTTTCGAGCTTCCGGAATCCAGGAACCTGTTACTGTAGGCAACACGTCCTGATGCAGCTCTTGGGCGAAGCGCTAACTAACCCCTACTTTCCACTTTCAACTTGGCGCCAACGGCGCCTTTATCGCAGCGTAAAGCCGCTTTTACAGCTCGAAGAATTTTTTGTGTTGTTTGTGCCTTTTGTGGTTCCCTTTTTTCGAGAGTTGATACCGTGGTCAGGTCAAACCCCAGAATTGGCGCGCGGATTCGACATCGACGGCAATCTGTCTTCTCAATGCTTCGACATCCTCAAACGGTTTCTCCGCCCGAAGAAAGCGATACCAGCGGACCTTTAGCGGGGATCCGTGGGTAAAGGGGCACTGGCGGAGGACGTGGACTTCCAGAACCGGTTCCGTGGTCTTTTCCACGGTGGGTCTGACGCCGAAATTGGCCACCCCGGGAAGGGTGATAGTCGTTCCTCCGAGTTCGCCCTCAACCTCAACGCAATAAACCCCATAAGGTGGTTTCAATTCCGGGTTCCAGGGCAGGTTCAGGGTGGGGAATCCCATTTCTCGACCCAGCTCTTTTCCCTGAATGGCCTGCCCCAGGGAAAAATATACATCCCCCAGGAGGGAATTGGCCCTTTTCATTTCACCTGCTTCGAGGTGATTGCGTATTCGGGTGCTGCTGATGGGGTGGCCGTCGTAATGCACGCGTTCGACACTTATGACGTGGATTCCCTCCTTTTGGCACAATTCCAAAAGCAATTGCACATCCCCGGCCCGTCTGTTGCCGAACCGCCAATTCGAACCCACGTGAATGGAGTTCAAATCTGGTAAAAAGGATTTCAGGTGCCGGACGAAATCGGTCGCCTCGATAGCGGCAAATTCAGGATCGAATTCCTGCTGGATCACGTATTGAACCTTATGGGAACGCAAAACCTCCACCTTGATTTCAGGGGACATGATCATATGCACCGGATTATCCGGGCGGAGCAATCGGCTGGGATGGGGCCAGAAGGTCAGGACGGCGTTTATCCCTTGTGTTGCCTGAGCCAATTGCGTGGCCGTCTCGATCACGGCCTGGTGTCCCAGGTGAACCCCATCGAACATGCCCACTGCGAGATGCAATGGTTTGGGGGGAAGATCGGCTTCATCCAACCGCAACGGATTACTGGGGGGAATTGCGCTCACAAATGGGTATCAGCATTTGGTTAGAGCAAGGGCTTGGGGCCCGGGAATCAACCGTTTACTGATCTCCGCATGGGGCAAGGATTGGAAATCCTCGAGGGTTATGGCATGCTCCACCCGCAAGTTGTGGGAGGCCGTGCGCCTCAATTGAGTCAGCAATCCCCCGCAACCGAGATTTTTTCCCAGGTCGTGCACCAGGGTGCGGATATAGCTCCCCTTGCTGCAATACACGTAGAATTTCCCCAACGGGGCCTTCCATTCCATCAGCTCAAACTTGGAAATGCGGATGAATCGAGGTTCGCGTGGGACAACTTTGCCTTTGCGGGCGTGCTTGTATAGAGGAACGCCCGCAACTTTTACAGCCGAAAACATGGGTGGGGTCTGGTACTGATCACCGATAAAGGCGCCCATTTCCGCCTCAATGGCTTCCCTGTCGAGGGATGGTTCAATTGGCCGCGTTTCCAGGATTTGCCCATCACAATCATGCGAATCCGAGATTTTGCCCAGTTCGAATGTTCCTTCGTACTCCTTGTCCAGGTTCATGAGCCGGGAGGACAGTTTGGTGGCCTTTCCCACCAGAATAATCAATAATCCCGTGGCCAGCGGATCGAGGGTACCGGCATGGCCAATGCGTTTCATTCTTAATTTTCTGCGGACCCGGTCGACCACGTCGTGCGAGGTTATTCCGGCCGGTTTATCCACCAGCAGAATTCCTTCCAAATCCGTTATGGGCCGGGCCATGACGATCTAACCGACTATCCCTTTATCGACCCTTTCCAGGTGTTGGCCGATGGCCCCGAGCAAGCGGGGAACAAATTTTTCAATGGGCATATCGCAAAGGAATCCGGCGGCGGCTGCGTGTCCGCCACCATTAAATCCTTTGGCGATCAAATCGACCCGGAATCTTTTCTCCTTGGCCCGAAGGCTGCCCTTGGTTTTACCGAAACGTTGTTCCACCAACACCCCTATGTCCACCCCGGCTATGCTGCGGGCATAATCGACCAGGCCTTCCGAATCGTCGGGTTTGGCTCCCAGCGCTTCGTAAATACCCTCCTTGAGCAGGCCAAGACAGACGCGCCCATCGAAATGCAGTTGAAAGGACCTCAGGAAAGTTTGCAAAAGTTCCAGCTTGGCAAAGCTTTCCTCCTCATACAGCTCCCTGTTCACGTTGCTCAAGTCCACCCCGCGGTCTACCAGGATGCCGGCCAGGTCGAAGGTATGCCGGGTCGTGGAAGGGAAGCGAAATTGACCGGTATCCGTGGCAATGCCCACGTAGAGAGCGGTAGCGGTGATGGAATCTATGGGGTAATCGCAATCCATGAAAAAACCCGCCAGCATTTCTCCCGTGGCGGCGGAATTTCCCTCGATCAAGTTCTTCAACCCATAGCGCGTATTGGAAATGTGGTGATCGATATTTCCGATCGGTCGGGGCAGCTTTGGCGATAACTTCAGTCCGGTTCGCTTAACGTCCGCACAATCCACCGTCATGACCTCCCATCCTGAAAAATCAAAATCGGGACCCATGATAAACGGCGTGTCCTCCAGTAGGAACTCCAGCGTTCCCGGCACCGCGTCCTGATTCAGGCATACCGATTCGATACCCACCGCATTGAGCATGCGACAGAGAGCCACTTGGGATCCGATGCAATCGCCATCGGGCCGGACGTGTCCGACCACGGCAATTTTCTTTCCCATTGCGGATTCAATCAACGCCTTGAAAAGAGGGGACAGATCGGGATAGAATTTCATGGTTCCGGATCGTGAGAAGGTTCGTCCACTTGCTCAAATTGATCCATTAAATTGAGCAAGTCGACTCCACGCTTGATGGAATCGTCGCGGAAGTACTTCAGGTGGGGCAGGTACTTGAGGATGATTCTCTTTCCCAGTTGATGGCGAATCTCAGAGGCATTGCGGGAAAAAAACTGCTTTGCCGACCTTTGTTCGGATTCCTCTCCCAAAACGGAATAATAAATCCGCCCGCTTCTCAAATCCGGAGAAATGGATGCATCGGTTATGGTGATTCTCACCGTTTCACCCCGGTAGCGGGTGTGAAGGATTTGGCTGATTTCCTGCCTCACCAGGGCATTTACGCGGAGATTTCGTTGACCCATTCTTATATCCTGATTCCAAATGGTTGTTCGCAACAAGGGATGACCACGGCTGGCGCCATCCATTCTGCCATTTCATCGACAAAATTCTGATCGGTATAACGTCCGGGAGAAGGGCGGGCTAGAGGGAGGCGCGCTTCTTTTCTATCTCGTAACACACGATGGTATCCCCCTCGGTGAAAGCGTTGTAGTTATCGAGCTGGATACCGCACTCATACCCGGTGCGCACTTCGGTTACATCATCCTTGAAACGCCTGAGCATGGATACCCTGCTTTCTGCCAACACCTCACCCTCCCGCAAAATGCGGGCCCGCGCATCTCGCTTGATATGGCCGTTGGTTACGAGACAACCCGCCACCATTCCCCGGCTGACGGGAAATACCTGCCGGACTTCAGCGGTCCCCAGCTGGTTTTCCACCAACTCGGGTTCGAGCAGATCGGCCATGGCTTTCCTGACCTGATCGATCATTTCATAGATGATTTTGAACCGCATGATGCTGACCCCGGCATGCTTGGCGATGGCGGGCACTCCACTTCCCAGTTTCACATTGAAGCCGATTATTGTGGCATTCGAAGTGCTGGCCAGATCCACGTCATTCTTGCTGATGTCTCCTACCTCCCCGGAAATTACTTCCAAATCCACTTTGGAACTCTCGATTCCCTCGAGCATGTCGAGGACGGCTTCGATGGATCCGTGCACATCGCACTTGACCACCACTTTGAATGCTTTCTTCTTTGTCTGGGCGATGGCTGCAAACAGGGTATCGAGGGTAGCGGGCTTCGCTTCTTCCTCTTCCTCCTCTACGCGACCGCGCTTCCTTTGCGCATCCGTCTCCGCCGCAGCCCGCTTGGCCGCTTTTTCGTTTTTGACCACTTTAAAGGTGGCTCCTGCATCGGGCGTCCCGGACCAACCGTCGATTCTTGCGGGGGTGGATGGCGGGGCCTGCTTGAGTTTATTGCCATTCTCGTCCAACATGGTCCGGACCTTGGCGAAATGGTGGCCGGAGAGAATGGCATCGCCTGCTTTGAGCAGGCCCTTCTGGACGATCACCGTAGCGGTGGTGCCCCGGCCGACTTCCATCTGGGATTCGATAATAACACCCGAGGCCGGTCCTTTGGGGTAAGCCTTCAATTCCATGATCTCGGACTGCAGGTTGATCATTTCCAGGACCTCCTCGACGTTCTCACCGGTAAGGGCTGAAATCTCCACGCAAATGGTTGCGCCGCCCCAGTCTTCAGGAGCGATCTGGCGTTCTTGCATTTGCGTCTTTACGCGATCCACATCGGCTCCCTGGGCATCGATCTTGTTGATGGCCACGATGATGGGATCGCCGGAATCCTCGGCAAATTTCAAAGCCTCATCGCTTTGAGGCATGAACCCGTCATCGGCAGCCACCACCAATATGGCGATATCGGTGACAAAGGCGCCCCGTTCCCGCATCTTGGAAAAGGCTGCGTGACCGGGCGTATCCAGAAAAGTTATCTTTTTTTCATCATGGGTTATTTGATAGGCGCCGATGTGCTGGGTAATGCCGCCAAACTCTCCTTCCACCACGTTGGTCTTGCGAATATAATCGAGCAAAGTCGTTTTACCATGGTCGACGTGGCCCAGGATACAGACAACCGGAGGTCGCGGTTCCAGCAGCTTGGCCTGGTCGATTTTCTCGACTTTTTTCTTCGGTGGGGGAGGTTTGTCCTCACCCCGGTGTTTTACTTCGAGCAGGAAGCCGTGTTTTTCGGCCAATTTGGCTGCAATTTCCTCTTCGATCACCTGGTTCATGGAGGAAAAAATACCCAACTCCATGAGCTCGGAAATGAGGCGGAACGGTTTCAGTCCAATGCTGACGGCAAACTCCTTAACCACGATGGGAGGTTTCAAGGTGATTACTTGAACCTCTTTTTCGACCTTGCTTTGGCCGGTCTCCTCCGCGTCATCCGTAGCTTTGGGGGTCGGGGGAGGGCCTCCGGGAAGGGGCGGAGCCATGCGGGGAACGGTTGGAGGAACCCCGGGCCCTCTCGTTTTGGGGAGTTGGGATGACCCCAAGGGTGGGGGACCCTTTGACCCCGGAGGCAGGGCAGACGGCCTCGGAGATCTCGGACCGGGCCGTGACGGGAGCTTTCCCAACCTGGAAACCGGCGATGGGGGAGGAGGTATGACTATGGGTCTACGCTTTTTTTCCTTCTCGCGCGCGATCTCTTCCTTGGATCGGACGAAGGCGCTCAAAGGGGGCGGGGCGGGAGGAGTAGGAGGAGGAGTAGGAGGAGTGGGAGGTTTCAGGACCGGCTTTTCCGGTTTCGCTTCGATGGCCGGCGGTTCCTCCACCGGGCTCAATTCCTCCACCAGGGCTTCGGCGGAAATCGGGTCGATGCTGCTGGAGGCAGTGGACACCTGGTAGCCCCGTTCCTTGAGGATGGCGATCAGCTCCTTGCTGGGAACTCCGGTTTGTTTGGAAATTACGTGAATTCTGACACTCATTTATTGGATCACCCTGAGGTTGTCCCGGAATTTGGACCGGCAAATCATCGCGCGATAAATTGTTTGACCTTATCTAAAATGTTTTCCGCCTCCTCCTGGGTAAAGCCGGAATCTACCAAGTCTGAAGCTTCTACACCGGTAAAGGCATCGGTGCTGACGAGTCCGATGGCCACCAGTCGTTGGGCCAGTTCGTCGCTGATCCCCGGAATCTGATTGAGGCCGGCGATGGCCCTTTCCATCCGGTCCTCAAACCCTCCGGCCACCTTTTCCTTGCTGATATCCAGTCGCCAACCCATGAGCCGGGAGGTCAGGCGCGCGTTTTGGCCGCGGCGGCCTATGGCCACGGACAAGTCCCGTTGGTTGACTTCAAAGTGAATGCGCTTATTGCGCTCGTCGATTTTCACGTTCAATGGAATGGCTGGTTTGAGGGCCTCGGCCAGCATATCCTCAGGGTCATTGTGGT
This sequence comes from Opitutales bacterium, assembly GCA_964291575.2. GTDB lineage: Bacteria > Verrucomicrobiota > Verrucomicrobiia > Opitutales > UBA2995 > JAABVD01. Next base: position 1,920,058 of record OZ219851.1, read on the forward strand.
GGCGAATGATGTCGATCTTTTCCCCGCCCAATTCACGAACGATACTCTTGACCCTGGCTCCGCGTGCGCCCACGCATGCGCCAACGGGATCCACCTTGGGATCGCGACTGGCCACGGCAATTTTGGTCCGGTAACCGGGTTCCCTCGCCAGGGACTTTATCACCACGGTCCCATCGGTGACTTCCGTCACTTCAAGCTGGAGAAGGCGACGGATGAATTTGGGATGGGCCCGGCTCAAGATGAGTTCCGGACCGCGGTTTCTTTGTTCGATGGCCAGCAGGAGGCAGCGGATGCGTTCGCCCGGAGCATAATCTTCCCCATAGACTTTTTCCCGAGCAGGCAAAAGGGCCTCCGCCCTCCCCAGGTCGATGATCAGGTCGTTGCGCTCGCGACGCCGGACAATGCCGGAAACCACGTCCCCGATGGAATCCTTGTAATCATCGAAAATGCGTTCCTTTTCGAATTGCCGCACTTTCTGCATAATGGCTTGTCGGGCCGTTTGGGCGGCAATGCGTCCCAGAAAAGCCGGGTCGATCTCTCTTTCGAGCTCCTGGCCGATTTGTGCGTTGGGATCGAACAGCCGGGCCTTGTCGACATGGATTTCCGCCTGCGGGTTGCTCACGTAATCGACTACCTGAAATATACTCCAGGCCTGCAGGCCCCCGGTCCTCGGATTGATTTTCACCTTGAGCTCCTGACCGGCATTCACCCCCTTGGAGGCCGCTGTTTTTATGGCCAGTGAAATGGCCCCGATCATGTCCTCACGATCGATTCCCTTTTCCCTTTCCATGTATTCCAGGACGGATAAAATGTCACTACTCATCGCGATAGAAATGAAAAAAAAAGCGGGCTGATCAGCCCACTTCCCAGTATTGGTAAAGTGTATCGGGAGCAGTGTTTAAACGGCTCTGCCTTTTATGTCAAGGGTCGTTAATCACCTCTTCCGGGTCTTCCATGCCAATGGAGCGTCCAGCCGAGAAGGCCTTGGAAAAGGCCGTTGCTGTAGGGCTGTTCCCGATTTCCGCCCAATCCGCACTGCCGGATGAACCGTTTCAGGGAATTGGGCATATCGCCCGGATACCAGTAAAACCAGGTGGGGAAGAGGCCGTTGATTCCCCGAGCCGCCAGCAGGGGCAAAAATCCATCGATTACCAAGGTGTCGAAACGGGTGCCGCCCACCGTTCCAACAGCTACTTGATCGGACAGCCTCTTTTTCAAGGCGGCACACCGGAGCTTGCGGCGGTTGGTCCGGAAAATGTCCCCATTGTCCGTCCTTTCCATACCTCGGCCCGCGGATTGCAAATCGGATGGCCAATAAGGTCTCGAGTGCACCCAGTCCAGATACTGGGCCAATCGAGTCAGGGGATGATTGGCGGGACGTGTTCCCGTCGCTTTCCAACGGCCCCGGCCGGCCGCGTAGAGATCTTCCACCGAATATTGACCGCTGCGCAGGGCTGGCAACGAGTAATCAGCCCCCGCCATCAACATGGCTGAACGATTGTAGCGGTAGCCGAGAATTTCCAACGCAGTCTGGTGGCAGGCAGCTTCCCAACCCAGAGCCCGGATTCTTTTCCGGGCGTAGCCCACTTTCTCCTTCCAGCGGCGCAAGGCGTGTTCCGTCGCCAGGGCCTGCCGCTCCTCCTTGGGACGGGATACCCAAAATTCGAGTATTTCCGCATCTTCGTCCGTCAGGGCGCCGACCGCCGCATCCTCGGCGTAATTTTCCAAACCTTGGGGAAGCAGGTTCAAGAAAACCAAGGTATTTTTCACGCGGCATCGATCCAGTTCCATGGGGGACTTGGGGGGAAACACCAGAATGTGCAAGACTACCTTCTCGAAAGCGGGATTGTCATCGTGTCCGTGGGCCCTCCAGTCGGCGGAGTAGAAGTGCAGTTCGGCATCGCCTTCCACCAATGCCCCATCCACCTTCAGACGCACATTGAGGAAATCGGGACCGGCCAATCGGTTCCACTCACCCAAATCCAGGATTTCCAGGCGCCGACCTTCCTCCGTGGTCAATTCGCTTTGTTGAAAATCACCCGAGGCCCAGATACTTTGGACGATGCGTTCGGAAATTGAGAAGGCCCCGTATTCCCCTTGGATCTCCGCAATGGTATCCGGTTTCATCGGCTCCGTTACTTCGGGCTACCGGTCAGGTGGCGGTCGATAAAGGCTTCGACTTCCGCCAGGGATGTGGTGCGGGTGAGGTCGGCGGGAAAGGCGGCAAAGTCGTCCGGATCTTCACTGAACAGAATGACGGGTTTTTGGTATCGGGCGGCCAATTCCGCCTCTGAACGCGTTCCGGCGCTCCCCGGAAGCACGACGATTACATCCGAGGTGAGGATGTTGATGTGATTTCGCGAAAGCGGCTCTTTCCCGGTTGTTCCACTAAGGGGGAGGTGGGTCCTGACGGCCAGTTCGACAAAGGCATTGGGATAACCCCGTTTCGGCCCGGAGGAAGCGCCACCGGACCGGGCCGGCAGGATCCCTACCACCAAACCCCTTCGCGGTTGTTGCTCCTGAAAACTTTGGCTGACGGCCTCCATCGTCCCCCGGCCGCCCCCGGTAAGCAAATGAACCGGCTTTCCGGCCAGTAGTTTACCCAGCGGTCGGCAGAGATGGTGGTGGGACTTGCTGCCCGATCCCATGACCCCAACGATTTTTAATCGGATTTTTGGCATGACAGATGGAACAATTCGGAAGGCTGACGCTTCTTTTTTATGGTTTAAACATGAAAACTTTGTCCTTGTTGAGAACATTCAGGAAACTTGACCCTTCGCCATGTATTTGAATTCTGCCGTGCAAAGACTTGGGACCGAGACGGCCTTCGGGGTCTTGGCCAAGGCAAAAGCCATGGAGGCGGATGGCCGGTCCATCATCCATTTGGAAATCGGGCAGCCGGATTTTCCCACGCCGCCGAACATTTGTGAAGCGGCCAAACGTGCTATCGACGAGGGCTGGACCGGTTATGGACCCACCTGCGGTTTGCCCGAATTCAGGGAACTGATTGCCCGCCACATCTCGGAGAGCCGGGGCATCGAGGCGCGTCCTTCCCAAGTCGTGGTCACCCCGGGCGGCAAACCCATCATATTCTTTGCCTTGCTGTCCTTGGTGGAGCGGGGGGAAGAGGTCGTGTATCCCGATCCCGGATTTCCCATTTATCGTTCCATGATCGACTACATTGGCGGAAAAGCCGTACCCATGCCTCTGGTCGAGGCCCAGGACTTCAGCTTTGAATTGGATCGCCTGAAAACCCTCATTTCCGATCGCACCAAGTTGTTGATTTTGAATACCCCGCAGAATCCCACCGGGGGCATCCTCTCCCGGGGCGATCTGAAAGCGGTGGCCGAGCTTTGCATAAGGCACGACGTCATCATCCTGGCGGACGAGATCTATTCCCGTTTGCTCTACCAAGGGCGATTTGAATCGATAACCCAATTTCCTGATGTGCTCGACCGCACTATTATTCTGGATGGATTTTCCAAGACCTATTCAATGACGGGTTGGCGCCTGGGCTATGGAATCCTGCCGGAGTGGTTGGTCGATTCCTTCGAGCGCCTCATGGTAAACAGCAATTCCTGTACCACTACCTTTATTCAGCGGGCCGGCATGGAAGCCCTGACCGGACCTCAGGACGCGGTAGAACGTATGCGCAGGGAATTCCTCGAGCGGCGCGATTTCTTTGTGGAGCGCCTCAACCGGATTCCCGGAATATCCTGTCGTCTTCCCAAGGGAGCCTTTTACTGCTTCGCCAACGTTTCCCAATTCGACCTCACTTCCCGGGAACTGGAGAAGTATCTATTGAATGAGGGCGGTGTGGCCTGTCTGGCAGGTGACGGTTTTGGCGCCGGGGGAGTGGGCTATTTGCGTTTTTCCTTTGCCAATTCCATGGAGAATCTGGCGAAAGCTCTCGACCGCCTGGAGGATTCCCTCAGCCCCGTGTGCCGGTTCTGAGGACTTGGTGGATTTAACTTGGAATCGTTGGAGAGACGGGGCTAGGGTAGCCCGCTTTTCAACCAGGAATGTGCCATGATAGCTTTAGAGGTCTTGCGCCGTGAACCGGAACGTCTGCGTAAAGCCATTGCCGACAAGGGTATTGAGTGCGATCTCGATTCCATCCTGGAACTGGACAAAAAGCGGCGCATCCTGATCCAATCAGTGGAACGGCTTCGGGCCCGACAAAAGGGCGTGAACCAGGAAATGGCCGCATTGGAAAAGGGGTCGCGGGAATTTTTGGCCAAGATAGGGGAGATGCGGGGCGTTTCCTCCGAAGTAAAAGCGAGGGATGCCGAATTGAAGGCGCTGGAGGCGGATTGGAGGGCTCAACTGCTGACCCTTCCCAATATTCCGCATGCCTCGGTACCGGTAGCGCCAGACCCCAGCGGCAATGTAGTGCACCAATCCTGGGGGGATCCCGCCGGCGTCTCCCCTCATGCCCGTCCCCACTTCGAGGGTAAGGTCTTCAAGAAATATGCCGACTATGCCCGCGGGGCCAAGGTAACCGGCGCCGGTTGGCCCTTTTTCCGGGGCGGGTTGGCCAGGCTCATGCGCAGCCTGATATATTTTTTCCTGGATGAAGCCCTGGGCAACGGATACGAGGAGTTGACTGCGCCGTTGGTGGTCAACCGGGCCAGCGCCACCGCCACCGGTCAGTTGCCCGACAAGGAGGGACAAATGTACGTCCTTTCCAAGGATGATTTCTACCTCATCCCGACTTCGGAAGTTCCGGTGACCAATTTTTTTCGCGACGAGATTCTGGATGAAGCGGAGCTGCCGGTTTACCGCGTCTGCTACTCGCCTTGTTTTCGCCGGGAAGCCGGCAGTTATGGAAAAATGGTGCGCGGTTTGAACCGGGTTCATCAATTCGATAAGGTCGAGTTGGTGAAATGGGTGCATCCGTCCGAGTCCTACCGGGAACTGGAAAGTCTGAAGGCTGACGCGGAAAGGCTGTTGCAAAAGCTCGAAATTCCCTACCGGGCGCTGTTGATGTGCACCGGGGATCTAGGGTTTACCCAGAGCAAGAAGTACGACCTGGAAGTTTGGGCCGGTGGACAGAAGCGTTGGTTGGAGGTTTCCAGTTGCAGCAACTATGAAGCCTTTCAGGCGCGCCGGGCCAATATCCGTTACCGTCCACCGGGCCAAAAACCGGTTCACGTGCACACCTTGAACGGTTCCGCCCTGGCGGTTCCACGCGTATTGGCGGCAATTATCGAGAACAACGTGTTGGAAGACGGCCGGATTAAAATTCCTTCAGTCCTGGCGTCTTATTTTGGGGATGAATTCCTGGAGTAATCGTTGCAATGAACTGGCCCGGCTACGCCCAAGCGCTCGCTGAAAAGATACCCCTGGACCGACTCCATTCGCGGGTGGTCGATTACCTGAAGGAAGCGTCATCCGGGGCGATGGGGCTATCCTGCTCGGGCGGCATCGATTCATTATCCGCCCTCTTGCTCATCCATTGGCATTTCCCGACCAGGCGTGGTGACATGAGCGTGCTTCATTTCAATCACCGGCTTAGGGGGGAGGCTTCCCGCCGGGATGAACGATTCGTCGCGGAGGTTGCGGCGCAATTGGGTTTGCCGTTTCTGAGCGATTCCTGGGACGACAGAGACGCCGATGCTCCGGTAAGCGAAGCCGGGGCCCGAGAAGCCCGTCACGCATTTTTCGACCGCTTCCTGCGGGATAAAGGCGGCGGAATGGTGGTGTTGGGTCATCAACAAAACGACATTCTCGAAACGTTCATGCTTCGTCTGGCCCGTTCCAGCAACGTGGCCGGCCTGGCCGCTCCCCGGCCTTTGCACACTTTTTCCGACCAAAAAACCTATTTGAGGCCACTACTGGGCATTACCCGCAGCGAACTCGAGGGTTATTTCAGGGGATTGGGCATTCCCTGGAGGGAGGACCTAAGCAACCGGGAGGGAAAATATGACCGCAACCGACTTCGCAATGAAATCATACCCGACTGGCAGGCTGCTACCCAATACGATCTGGTCAAGGCTGCGGCGCGGGTTCGCCAATACATGGAGGAGGCCGATGAGGTCATCGACCGGTTTCTCGCCGCTTCCCGGTATCCTTCCCCGGATAAAGATCCCGCCCGTTTTCCCCGGAGGTCAGGCCCCCGAGGGGTGATGCGCCGCTGGTTGTATCAATGGTTGCACCGGCGGGGATTGTTGAAATCCACATCGCCTGCCCGCGTCGATGAGATGCTGGACGCCGCAGAATCGGGCGCATCGGCCGAATGGTCCATGGGAGGTGGATTTGTCCGCATTGATCGCGGGTGTATTGCGTTTGAGAAAACCCTCGCGGGAATACCCGCTGATTGGCCTCCGGTGTCCCTGGTGGCGGGTGGCGCCATCTATTTTCCGGACCGCACCCGAATCCGGGCAAACCGTCGGGAATTCACCCGCGATTTGTTGCGCGGCCTGTCCGGAAAGAAATATTCCGAGCGCAGGACGGTCTTTTTGGACCGGGATGCCCTAGAGGAGGATGCTTTGCTGGTGAGACCCTGGCAACCCGGCGACCGCTATCGTCCCCTGAACGCGCCGGGAAGCCGGAAGTTGCAGGACCTATTCGTAGATAGAAAAATTGCCCGAGGGGAACGAAAACGCTTGCCTGTGGTCACAACAGCAAGCTCGCTCGTTCTCTGGGCGCCCGGGCTGCCGGTCAGTCATGACCACCGGATAACCTCGACTACAAAAGAAATACTACAATTGACTTACCGGGACCTTCACTAAGATTTTATAGGCAACCGTAGAAAAATACCTTTCCCATGCTTCCCAAGCAAAATCCAAAAGGCCGGAAGCCTTTGAAGAATACACCCAACGACCGGTTTCAGCCCAAGGTGGCATTGATCTGGCTCCTGGTGGTCCTGGCCATTGCCAGTCTCTTCATACTGGGCCCCGGCAACAAGAGTGGAATCATCGAACTGGAACCCTATCAGGTATTTACCGAGCTCGAGCGCGGAAACATTGCCTACGGAACCATAAAATCGGAGCCGTCCGGGGGATCCTCGGAATGGTATGCCATTACCGGGGAACTCTATGTAAATCCCGGAGAAACCGTTCCGGAAAATCCAGGGGACGTCACCTATTACCGGGGAAGCCTGAATGAGGGAAAGGAGAAAATTGGCTTTCGGGCCGACGGGCGGATTACCGGGCCGATTTATGAAAAGCTGCAACAATCCGGAAAATTTTCCGAGGAAAAGAGCAGCAGTGTCTTGACCGATCTTCTGGTGGGTCTGATCCCGTTTCTCATCATCATCGGACTGCTTTACTTTCTCTTTGTCCGGCAGCTCCGCATGGCGGGGCGGGGAGCCATGAGTTTCGGCAAGAGCAAAGCCCGGTTGCTCACCCGCGACCGCGACAAGGTCACGTTTGCCGAAGTGGCCGGTTGCGACGAAGCAAAGGAGGAAGTGGGGGAAGTGATCGATTTCTTGAGGGACCCGAAGAAGTTTCAGCGCATCGGGGGGCGGATTCCCAAGGGCATTCTCATGGTCGGCCCTCCCGGCACCGGCAAGACCTTGCTGGCCCGCGCCGTGGCCGGGGAAGCGGAGGTGCCGTTTTTTACCATTAGCGGGTCCGATTTTGTGGAGATGTTTGTCGGGGTGGGAGCCAGCCGGGTACGGGATATGTTCGAACAGGCGCGCAAGCACGCCCCCTGCATTGCCTTCGTGGATGAAATCGATGCGGTGGGCCGTCAGCGCGGCGCCGGGCTGGGCGGCGGAAATGATGAACGCGAGCAGACGTTGAATTCCCTGCTGGTGGAAATGGATGGTTTCGACGGGCATGAAGGGGTGGTCATCATCGCGGCCACCAACCGGCCCGACGTCCTCGACGAGGCCCTTTTGCGTCCGGGGCGGTTCGATCGTCAAGTGACCATCGATCTGCCGGATCTGGTGGGACGGGAAGAGATCCTCAAGGTGCACGCCAAGAAGATCAAACTCGGCGCCGAGGTGGACCTCAAGGTGGTTGCCCGGTCCACCCCCGGGTTTTCCGGGGCAGATTTGGCCAACCTTTTGAATGAAGCCGCCCTCATAGGAGCACGCTATGATAAAAATGAAGTCGACCGCCACGATTTGGACGAGGCCCGCGACAAAATTGCCTTTGGCCGCGAGCGCCGCAAGTTGATGGACGAAGAAGACCGGCGTATGACGGCCTTCCATGAAGCGGGGCACGCCATCCTGCAATCCTTGCTGGGAGGCAAGAAAATGGCCTTGCACAAGGTGACCATCATACCGCGCGGACGCGCTTTAGGGCTGACCATGTCCACACCGACCAAGGATATCCTGGGGCATTCCAAACGGGAAGTTCTCGACCTCATATGCGTCACCATGGGGGGACGTATCGGGGAGGAAATTGAGACGGGTGACTTTTCCAACGGCGCCGCCATGGACATCAAGCAAGCCACGCGTCTGGCCCGTCACATGGTATGTGATTGGGGAATGAGCGACCTGGGTCCCGTTGCCTATGGGGAAAACCGGGAGCACATGTTTCTGGCCCGCGAAATCACGCGGACTCAAAACTACAGTGAAGACACCGCACAAAAAATCGACACCGCCATTCGCGATATCGTCAGGGGTCAGTTCGAGCGGGCCAAGAAGCTTATCGGAGAACACCGGGAAGCCTTGACCAAAATCTCCGAATCCCTTCTCGAATATGAGACTATCGAAGGGGTCCACGTGAAGGAAATAATCGAGCACGGTGAGATACGGACCCCCATCGAAAGCAATACCCTGATTCACAAGAAAAAGGACGAGCCGGAAGAGAACGAGGAAAAGGCGGCCGAAAAAAAGGAGGAACCCGAAATCGGGCCCTCTGCGGACACCGCCGGCGCCGTCGCCTGACCGACCGTTTCCCTCCCTCCGTCGCGGGCGGGTTTAACTTGATGGACCCTGTTTGCTGCCCCATTGTTCTGAGGCTTTAAACCGCATCCGGGCTTTTTGACCATGAACAATTCAAACATTTCCTACTCGGAGGTCGGAAGAATGGCGGAGCGCCCCGTCATAACGGACATTATGAGGGTCGCCCTGGAAAATCCTGAAATCCTCTCCCTGGCTGCCGGATTTACCGACACTCATTCCTTGCCTGTTTCCTTTGTAAGGGATGAGACGGTTTCCCTGTGCAGCAGCGGCGGAGCGCCCGAGTATCTCCAATATGGCACTACCATTGGGCGCCCGGGTTTGCGTCGCCTCGTGGCAAGGCGGTTGTCCAAAGCGGATGGCCATCAAAGTCGTTCCTACCATCCGGAAAACGTGATGATAACCAACGGTTCGCAACAGGCGCTCTATTTGGCCATGCAAGTTCTTTGCGACCCCGGAGACATCATTCTGGTGGAGAGTCCCAGTTACTTCGTCTTTCTGGAACTCCTCAAGGGATTGGGCATTGAAGCATTGGGCATGCCGGTGGATTCCGAGGGCCGGATCGATCCGGATGGATTAGCGGAGGTGCTCGAGGAATTGAGGGGGGAGAACCGATTGAGTCGTGTTAAGGGTGTCTACCTGGAATCATGGTTTTCCAATCCCTCGACCCGGTGTCTGGACAACGGGGAGAAGGAAGCCATTGCCAATGTATTGAAATCCTTCGATTCAAAAGTCCCGATTCTGGAGGATGGGGCCTACAGGGAACTCTATTTCAGCGCCCCCCATTCATCCGCCAGTATCTTTGCCCTGGAAGCTTTCGATGACTTTCCCCGCGTGTTTCTGGGGACCTTCGACAAGCCCTTTGCCAGCGGTTTGAAAATAGGGTTTCTCATTTGCGATCATGCCGGGTTCTTCGGCAAGATGCTCAGTGTAAAGGGCCACCATGACTTCGGTTCCTCCAATTACACTCAGGCCATAATTCAAAACGCGGTGGAAAACGGTTCCTACGACCGACAGGCCGCCAGAGTTCGTTCCCGTTATAAGGCGAAAATGGAAATTCTCCATAGGACGCTATTGCAAGAGGGCATGAGAGAGCATGGGTGGACTTGGTCCAAACCGGACGGCGGCATGTATTTCTGGGTCAAGGGGCCGGGGGACATGGATGTGAGCAAGGACAGTTCATTTTTCAAATCCGCCGTGGAAGAAGGGGTTATCTACATACCGGGGGATTTGTGTTTTGCTTCCGAAGGCCCCACCCACTACATGCGCCTGAGCTTTGGCGTATTGGAGAGAGAGGATTTGATCCGAGCGGGAAAACGGCTGGTAAATGTCGTAAAACAATTTAGTGGTCCGCTACCCGTTTAATGGCACAGCCCATGAAAATTTGTTGTATCGGGGCCGGCTACGTGGGTGGTCCGACCATGGCCGTAATCGCGGAACAGTGCCCCCATATCGCGGTTGAGGTGGTGGACGTGGACGCAGAGAAAATTGAAGCCTGGAACAGCGATAGGCTTCCCGTCTTCGAGCCCGGTCTGGCCGGGATCGTAAGCCGGACCAGGGGCAGGAATCTCTTTTTTTCTACGGATAAGGCGGCGGCCATAGTGGAGGCGGATATCATATTTGTCGCGGTAGGAACTCCTACCAAGAAATCCGGAATTGGCGCCGGAAGGGCCGCCGATCTGGTTCATATCGAAAAATGCGCCCGGGACATTGCCCGCTTGGCCAAGGGTCCGAAAATCGTAGTGGAAAAGTCCACCATTCCGGTGCGCGCTTCCGATGCCCTGAAGGAAATATTGAACAACAGCAAGGACGGGCAATTTCAGGTGCTCTCCAATCCGGAGTTCCTGGCCGAGGGCACGGCTGTTAGGGACCTGCATGAGGCCGACCGGGTGCTCATCGGGGGCGATCAAACCCCGGAGGGCCTGCGCGCGATCGATACCCTGGCGGGCATATACGAGAATTGGATACCCCGCCAACGCATAATCAAGACCAACCTCTGGTCTGCCGAATTATCAAAACTCACCGCCAACGCGTTTCTGGCCCAACGGATTTCCTCCATCAATGCCATAAGCGCCCTGTGTGAATCGACCGGCGCCGACGTGGATGAAGTGGCCAAGGCCATAGGCGCCGACAGCCGAATCGGCTCAAAATTTCTCAAGGCTTCGGCCGGCTTCGGCGGCTCCTGCTTTAAAAAGGACATTTTGAACCTGGTTTACCTCTGCGAACACTTCGGTCTCCAGGAAGTGGCCCATTACTGGGGCCAGGTAATCGAGATCAACGACTACCAGAAGCGCCGTTTTTCCGCCAGGATCGTCCGGGATCTGTTCAATACCGTAAGCGGCAAGAAATTAGCCATCCTGGGTTTTGCCTTTAAGAAAGACACCAACGATACGCGGGATTCTCCAGCCATCTCCGTGTGCAGGGACCTGATGGCCGAGAATGCCCGCTTGTCGATTTTCGATCCTCAAGCGAGCGGGGAGTCCATCCTGCGCGCCTTGGGTCTGGACCCGCAAGATCCATCCCCGGGGGTTGAAATCGAAGGGGATGCCTACGCCGCCTGTCACGGAGCCCATGCCGTGGTCATACTGACGGAGTGGGACTTGTTCAAGGAATTGGATTTCCGGCGCATATTCCACAGCATGGAAAAACCGGCCCGCATCTTTGACGGCAGAAACATTTTGGACCGGGAGGTGTTGGAACAGATAGGGTTTAGGACCTATGGGATAGGCAAACCGGGCGGCGCCCAAGGGCGCCAATTAGGAATTAGGAATTGAGATAAGGTTGAAGGCTGAAAGGGGGGAACCACGGATTTCACGGATAGGCACGGATGAGAATTTGGAAATGACTCTCGCAAAGATCGCAAAGGGGCGCAAAGAGGTGCTGGCACGCCAATTAGGAATTAGGAATTAGGAATTAGGAATTGAGATAAGGAAGAGGGCAGAAGGTTGAAGGCAGAAGCCACTTTCGAGCTTCCGGAATCCAGGAACCTGTTACTGTAGGTGAACATGTCCTGACACTGTGCCGTGTGCGTGACAGGTTGTGAGAGGTTGCTCGATCACGATTGATCCTACTCTCCTTTCACTATCCGTGGAATCCCTGGTCGATTCTCCATGCCTTTTCATTCCTAATTCCTAATTCTTAATTCCTAATTGGCGCCCTTGGGCGCCTCTTCCCTCTTTCCTCTTCCCTCTCGGCGCGAAGCGCCGTCGCCGTCAGTTGTTGCCAATCTCTGATCTTTACCTGCTCGGGACGGGTGGCGGGATTGAAGCCCCTTTTCCTCAAGCCCTCCAACCAGAACCGGAAGCGCCTGTCCTCCGGCATCCGGGCAATGATGGAACCGATTTGTTTGCGCCGGTGACGAAAAATCCAGCGAATGCCTTCCTTTGCCAATGAGTCGAAGACCAGCGGCGCCTCCCTGATCCTGAGCGATAACAGGGCCGAGTCGACCTCCGGCACCGGGTAGAAACAGGACGCGCTCACTTGATGAACTGCTTCTACGTGGTAAGCGCTTTGGATGAAGAGGGAGACAGGTCCAAATATTTTGCTTCCGGTCGATGCCACGAATCGGTCGGCCGCTTCTTTTTGCAGCATGAGGGCCAACCGGTCCGGCAATCTTCCGGACAGCACGGCGTCCATCCACGGTGTCGAAATGGAGTAGGGCAGGTTGGCCACGACCTTGAAATTCTTTTCCCCATCGGGAAGTCCGGCCAGCGGCTGGTCGAGAGCATCGCCCTGTAATAAATGAAGCGAATGGGGATAGGCCGGGGCAACCTGCTGCCGCAGGTAACGATAAAGGCCGGAGTCCAGCTCCACGGCATGGAGCCGGCAGCCAACCTCCAGCAACAGTTGGGTCAAGGCTCCCAGACCGGGCCCGATTTCGACGATGCAATCGCCCGGTTCCACCTCCGCCAGGGCCAAGGATTTTCGCGCGATGTTGGCGTCCACCAAATAATTTTGGCCCAATCGTTTACGTGGAGACAAATGATGGGCCGCCAATATCTCCCTGACTCTTTTATAGGTGGGGTAGGGGAGCATTGGTTGGGGAATTTCCGCGTTAAGGAAAGGAGGCATCACTTTTCTACGGCATTACCCCGACTGGCGTCCATACAGTATTCCTCTACAAACGCCCTCAACCGTACCATTAGGGCAACCCAGGTCTCCATAGTCCGGATCACCGACTTCAAGGATAAGGGATGAAGGCAGAAGGATAAATAAGAATAAAAGAGAAGATTTTCCTGGGATGGTGATTGGGAGAACTGTAGGAGGAGGGTTTATCCCCCGATCTTCCAAATGGCCTCACCGCAATCGGGGGATAAACCCTCCTCCTACAGCTTCGTGATAGGGCATCAATAAAGAGTATCCATGCGGACAATTGTTTAAGAAACCTGAGCAGTTCCTAAAGAGCGTGAATCTGCTCAATAAAGGATTCGGGATCCTCGTGTTGCATGAGCGCCTGACCTATCAACGTCGCGTGGGCTCCAACCGCTTTGACCCGGCGGACATCCTGAAGAGTGGAAATGCCGGATTCCGCGATGGAAATGAGGGAGGGGGGGATTTTCGGAATCAGGTTCTCTGATACGGCCAAATTCGTGGAAAAGGTTGCCAAATTCCGATTATTGACCCCGACAATTTTGGCATTGGCCGCAATGGCTCGTTCCAGATCCGCCTCGGTGTGAATTTCGAATATGGCATCCAGACCGGCCAGATTGGCCGCCCGGTACAAGGCCCGGATTTCCTTCTGTCCGAGCATCCGCACGATGATGAGGATGGCGCTGGCCCCGGCCCGGGCAGCCTGGACCACCTGAATGGGATGCAGGAAAAAGTCCTTCCTCAGGCAGGGAATGCCCCCGGGGCTCCGCCCAATACGATCCGTGACGTCGACCAGATCGTCGAGTGTGCCGGAAAAATATTTTTCGTCCGTCAGCACGGAAACGGCGTCCGCTCCGGCCCGGGCGTACAAGGCAGCCTGGTCCACCGCTGAAGCCTCCGGGGCGATGGACCCGGCCGAGGGGGATTTGCGCTTGATTTCCGCTATGACGGAAAGAGTGTTGCGTCCGGCAATGGCCCGAAGGAAGGAAGGTCTCCCCGGATCGGCCAATTCGCTCAGTTCTCCTTCGCTCACTTGGCGCAGTTTGCCCCGGATTTCATGGCGCTTGTGGGCCATGATCGCGCTCAGTTTATCCATATTTGGTGATTCCGTGCTTTATTTGTAAGTCGAACTATTATAACCAAGAAGGGAAAAATCCAACCTATCCAACCAAAAAACCTACCGTGAGTCCCATTGAGGCCCTGAAAGAGACGGTTTCAACATTGCGTGGTCCGGGGGGATGTCCGTGGGATATCGAACAAACCCACCAGTCCCTGGCCGTTTGCCTGATCGACGAGTGCTGCGAGCTTCTGGAAACCCTCGACAACCTGGACATGGAGCACATGCTCGAGGAACTGGGGGATGTGCTCTTGCAAGTTGTCATGCACGCACAAATCGCCAGCGAGCAGGGGAGTTTTACCCTGGACGACGTCGCGGCTCAGGTGAATGAGAAATTGATACGGCGGCATCCCCACGTTTTCGGTCCAAAGGAACTCGGGCTCAAGGATGCCGCTTCCGTATTGGAGAAGTGGGATGAAATCAAAGCGAGTGAAGTCCGGAATGGCAAGCCGCGCGACAACAAGCTTTTCGACAACCTTCCCCCCGTCTTGCCGGCGTTGCTCTACGCCCGCGACGTCTTTAAGCAGATTCAGAAAAAGGATCTGGATCCATCGGAGACTCTCGATGTCGAAGTCATCGGGAAAAATGCCTCCGAGGTGACCGAGGATTCGGCCGGAAAGGCGCTGTTTGAATGGGTTGCGGCCTGTCGCATGCGCGGAATCGACCCCGAGTCGGCCCTCCGGCGTTTTTCCAACAAGGTAATTGAATCGTTTGAAGATGGGCAGCGGAATTGAGGAGGATCGGAGATGGCATCATCGCGGTGGCGATGGGCTGATGGGCTATTCGGTCAAGCCGGACGGAAGGTAAGTAGCCATGGAGAAAGCGACATCCGAGGTGGCGAATCTGGAACGGTTCCTGGATCATCTGGCCAGGGAGCGAAGGTTGTCCGCCTATACGGTGCGCAACTATGGGCAGGCCATACGGGACTTTTATTTTTGGATGAGGGATAATGCCTCTTGGAACGGCGCTTGGGACGAGTTGGATGCCATGCAGATCCGAAATTTCATCATAGAGAAACAAGCCACCCATTCGCGCCGGACGATTCACAGCCACTTCTCCGCCTTGAAGACCTTTGCCAAGTACCTGGTAAAGCACCGGCTCATTAAGAGAAACCCCTTTACCGGGCTCACCCTGCCCAAGCTTGACAAACCCTTGCCCAAATTTTTTTCCGAGAAACAGATGGTCCGACTTCTGGCCGGGCCCATGCGTTTGTTGGAAAATGAGACCCTGGAACCCTTTCTGGCCTGGCGTGACAGGCTGGTGCTGGAGTTGCTCTACGGCGCCGGCTTGAGGGTGAGCGAGTTGGCCAGCCTGAATTATGGCATGATCGACCTGCCCAACGGTGTGGCCCGGATACGGGGAAAGGGCAATAAGGAGCGCCTATGTCCGCTGGGTAAGGTCGCCCTCCTGGTATTGGAAAAATTCCGGCAGGAATACGCCCCGAGCGCCGGATGGGCCGATCCCGTGGTTTTGGGCAATCGCAAAAAAAGGATCCGCGTGCGGCAGGTTCAGTTGATCGTGAAGAAATACCTGGCCCTGGCGGATTTGCCCATGGATTTGTCTCCCCACAAGATCCGGCATTCCTTTGCCACGCATTTGTTGAACCGGGGGGCCGACCTCCGCCTGGTTCAGGACCTTCTGGGCCACGCCAGTTTATCCACGACCCAGGTGTATACGCACGTCACCTTGGACAGGTTGAAGAAAGCCCATAGCAAAGCTCATCCACGGCTTAACCCGCATTTCTCACAAATCTTCTACTGCGCTCCGGTATATCGGTACTGGTGCGGACTTCGTTGGATTTCATGCCCGTGCTCCGCACAGATGCATGCGGACTTCGCCGGGTGTCGACCCAGCTTCACCCCCTCATCTGCTCGAAACCCGCACCAGCACTCGATCTCCGTTCGCTCGCGACGAATTTTGTGAGACATGCGGCTTGACCTCTTTTCAGCGCGTGAGGGGATGGCGCGATATCCTTTCCGGCCGGGGCAATGCTCCCACCCGTTCAGCCCAATCCGTCCAATTGTCCGCCAACCGGTAAACCAGGCCGGGGTATTCCGGCGCCAGGTCGTTGGTCTCGGACCGATCCGTTTGCATGTCGTAGAGACGCCATTGGCCGGGGGACAAGTGGGGGATCACATCGAGTTCGAGTGGATGACGGTATGCCTTGGAGACCAGTTTCATCCTTCCCATCCGGATGGCCCGGTTGCCTTCGTGTTCCCAATACAGGGTGTCGCGATCGAGGGATTTGTCGTGGAAGCTGGGGGTCAGGCTCACCCCTTCCAAGGGATGGATTTTGACGCCGTTGTACCGATTCGGGTAGGAGGCTTCGGCCACGTCTACGCAGGTGGCCATGATGTCGATGAGGTGGGTCAGGTGACGGCGGTATTCACCTTTGGCGGTTATTCCCTCCGGCCAGTGAACGATGAGGGGACTCGATATGCCTCCTTCGTGGGACCAGTGTTTGAACATGCGGAAAGGGGTATTGGAAGCATTGCCCCAATTTTGGGCATACCCGATGTAGGTATCTTCCGGGCCCGGCATGATGCCGAAGCCCACTTTGACCGGTCGCCCGTCCCGGGTGTAGGCCGGAACCATTTGCGTTTGGAACTCATTTTCCCCCATGGGTTTCAATTGTTCTCCACCCTCGGGGGCCCGATAGGTTCTGTTCAAGCCGTATGCTTCCGCCACCCCGCCGTTGTCCTGGAGGAAAAAGATGAGGGTATGGTCGAATTGGTCCTTTTCCTTCAAGGCTTCGACAATGCGTCCGATTCCCTGATCCATATTGTCGATTTGAGCGGCATAAACTTCCATGCATCGTTCATGGAACGGTTTGTTTTCCGCCTCTTCCCATGGGATGGAGGGATAACGATCCGACAATTTCCAACGCCGGTCGATCAACCCCATGTCGATCATACGCTGGTAACGTTCCTTGCGCAATGCATCCCAACCCCGGGTGTAGCGCCCCTCATATTTTTTAATGTCTTCCGGAAGGGCGTGCAACGGCCAGTGCGCAGCGGTGTAGGAAACGTAAATGAAGTAGGGGTTTTCGCCGGTGTGATTTCGAATATGATCGACGGTGGTATCGCTGATGGCATCGGTGTAGTAAAATCCGTCCGGTGGAACGATGAATTCATTGCCCGAGGTGAGGGAATTGGGATCATAGAAACTGCCGGCCCCGTGAATGGTGCCGAAGAACTCGTCGAAGCCCCGCTGCAGCGGCCAATTGTGTTTTGACGGGTTCTCCCTGGTGGGCAACAGCGGTGTAAGGTGCCATTTCCCCGCCATGTAGGTCGAGTATCCGGCGGTTTTCAACACCTCGGCTATGGTCACGCAATGGTTGTTGAGATCCCCGGCGAAACTCGGGCCGCCGCGATCGTTCATCATATGGCCGATCCCGGCCTGATGGGCGTAGAGACCGGTCATCAGGGAGGCGCGAGTGGGGCAGCAGCGCGAGGTATTGTAAAACTGGGTATAGCGCAATCCATTCGCGGCCAAACTATCCAGGGCGGGTGTTTGAATTTCGCTTCCGTAACAGCCCAGGTCGCTGTAACCCATGTCATCGCCCATGATGAGGATGATGTTGGGGCGTTTGGCGGATGGCGCCCCGGAAAGCGTCCCGGCTGCGAGAGTTGTCAGGGCGGAAAGAAGGAGCAAATAATGGAGGCCTGTCATAACGTTCCGAATTCAAGCACCGATAGGAGTTGGAGTTCAACTGCTACATCGACAATTTTCCCGGTTTGTCCTATCCTGATTAGTCGATGGTGGCCGGAACGCTCGACCCTGGGGGAATCCCCTTGACAAAAAGAGTGGAGGCGGTGCGACACTGGGCTTTGGAGTGGAACTGCTTTGCAGTTCATAATTGAGAGAACTGTAGGAGGGGGTTTATCCCCCGATCTTCCAAACGGCTTTACCGCAATCGGGGGATAAACCCCCTCCTACAGTTTCGCAATAGGTTATCCATAAAACATTCATGCAGGCCAAGGCCTGCTGCGCCGCGTTCCCCCGCAAGTGGGTCATCCGAGGTTTAGCCGGTCGAAAATCAAGTCGCGGTTGTTCCGGTTGAGCCGGTGATAGGACTTTTTGGGTAAGGTATTCAAGAAATGGAGGCCGTATTGTTTGGTGAAGATGCGTGAGTCGAGAATGGTTATCAGGCCGGTGTCGGTCTTGTTGCGAATGAGCCGACCCACTCCCTGCCGGAATTTAATGATGGCATCGGGAAGGGAAAGCTCCCGAAAAGGGCTTTTTCCCTGGGACCTGATCCAGTCGCTTTTCGCCTCCGGAATTGGGTGTGATGGATTTTCGAAAGGCAACCGGGTGATAATGACCTGTGACAAGGCGGGTCCGGGCACATCCACTCCCGCCCAAAAGCTGTCCGTTCCCAATAGCGCCGCGTTTCCCGCCTTGGCAAACTCGCGGGTGAGTTCGGTGCGGGAATAGTTACGGCCCTGCAGGAAGATAGACCGGCCCCGGCGCTCCAATCGGGATTCCAATCTTCGCCCGATCTGGTTCAGGTCGCGGTAATTGGTAAACAATACCAGGGAACCCCCCTTTACTCGGTCGACGCAGTAGAGGATGATGTCCTCCATATAGTCCAGGTCTTGTCTCCTATCACTGTGGCTGGGCGGGGGGAAGTCTTCCACGATGCACACTTCCACGCAATTTTCATAATCAAAGGGGGAGTCCACCTGTATGGCCGATTCCTTCTCCGCGCCGACCTGCTTCCGGAAATTATCCATGTTGGGGCCCGCCGCCAGAGTGGCGCTGGTAAGGACCACTCCCGTTTCACGCATGAAGAGACTCTCCTTGAGGTATTCCGATACTTCGATGGGCGCGCTGCGCAAATGGATAATCCTTCCCGCTCGGCCCCTTCTCTCGACCCAGTAAACCTGATCCTCCAGGGATTGCTTGATAAACTGCCGGATCCCGTCGTAGTAATGTGCCAGGCGGTCCCCTTGGTCTTCCACCATCGCTTTCTTCGGACCGTCTTTCAATGGACGGGCAATTTCCCTGACCCGGGTTATCAATCTTCTCATTTGGTCCAGTAAGGCGGGGTCGGACCAGTTCGGTTTGTAGATGCGCGCCAAATTCCTCTGTTCCAGAAAGGTCATCCGAACATATCCGAAAAAGTCCTCTGCTTCTTCGCGTATACGGACAACCAAGTCGCGGTCCCGAGTGGTTCCCTGGCGCAGAAGCAGCCCTTTTTTATTCTTGGGATTGAAAAAGTATGAGAGAAGGCGGTTGAGCCCGAAGGAACTGATGGCCATGCCGAAGTGGTGGGTAGCTACAGAGGGGACGGTATGCCCCTCGTCGAGAATAACGAAATCCTCCGGATACAGGACCCCGCGGCCCTGAGGTAGGGGCATGCCCGAACCGAGAAGGGAGAAAAGGAGGCTGTGGTTTATGATGAGCAGGTGGGAATGGCGGATTTTGGCCCGGACTCTCTGATAGGGGCAAACCTTGAGATCGCAGTGTTTCGGATGACAGACGGAAGACTCCGCCGATACCCAGTCCCAGACTTCGGAGATGGGAGCTGGAACCAGTTCCTGCCGAATTCCGACCTTTGTCCGCAGGGACCATTGGACAATGCGCTCCAGTTGGGATTGCTCCTGCGAGGGAATCAGTTCCGTTCTTTGGGAGATGGCCTGGGCCAGACGCGTAGTGCAAAGGTAGTTTCCCTTGCCCACCAGGAGGGCCACTTTGAAGGATTTGTAGGCAGCCAGTCGGTCAACCTTGCCAAAGAGCGCCCGGCAAATTTTCAGGTCCTTTTTCTCGATTTGCTCCTGCAGAGAAATGGTATGGGTGGCGATGATCCCCTGCCGCTTTTGGTGGACCGCCACGAGGATTGCGGGAATGAGGTAAGCCAAGCTCTTGCCCACCCCGGTTCCGGCCTCGAACAGCAGGGGTTGGTCGTTTTGCAATGCTCCCACAACTTGCCGGGCCATGATCTCCTGCTGGGGACGATACTCCATTCCGAGGAATTTCTGCAGCCAGCCATTCCGGCGGAAGGTATTGCGGACCAAACCGGGGATATGGTTACCCGAAGGATTGGCTTCGATCGCATTCTGAAATCCGATCATGCAGGTGTTCAAAAGTTCAGGTGGGAGACTGTCGAACCTATTATGGAATTTAAGTGGTTTTTGGAATGATTCCAAATAATATTGCGGCTTCAGGATGAGGATTCAGCATGGAACTCCTATGCATGAAAATAACCGGTCCACCCACGAAGACACCTTGCACGAAGCCGGGGAAGAGTGGAAAACCTTGGCTTGGCTCGCCGGAATATGCGGGTTTTTCCTAGCCGCTGCGTTTGCCCTGGGTTTTGTTAAGGGGGTGGCGGATTGGGCCGTCTACGGATTGCTTGCGCTGAGCTTGGTGAGCGGGGGATGGGATGCGGCCAAGGACAGCTATGAAAATATCAAGAAAGGATCCATAGACATCCACTTTCTCATGCTGGCCGTGGCCGTGGGAGCGGTTGCCATCGGATCATGGGCGGAAGGAGCCTTGCTCTTGTTTCTATTCTCACTTTCGGGGGCGCTGGAGGAATATGCCGAACACCGGACCCATCGTGAAATCGATTCCCTGATCCGGTCGGCGCCGAAAACGGCCAATCGGGTGAAACGGGATGGATCTATTGAAGCCGTGGCGGTGGAGGACATTGCCCCCGGGGATGTCATTCAGGTGAAACCGGATGAGCTGTTTCCGGTGGATGGGGAGGTTACCTCGGGGTTGACCGCCTCCGATGAATCGAACCTCACCGGGGAGGCCACACCGGTGGAGAAGGGCAGGGGAGATACGGTTTACAGCGGCACCTTGAATCTATGGGGAGTGGTGACGGTTACGGTGTTGCGCCTGGCATCGGAAAGTTCACTGCAAAAGATCATTCGCCTGATTCAGGAGGCCCGGCATCTACGGGCCCCCAGCCAAAGGTTTACCGACCGGTTCGGAACCGGTTACACCTACTTGATCATAGGTCTCACCCTCCTTTATTTCCTGTTCACCTGGATGGTTCTGGGCATTCCGGCCTTCGAACGAACCGAATCGGGCTACTCCGCCTTTTACCGTGCCATGACCTTTCTGGTGGTGGCCAGTCCCTGCGCCCTGGTGCTTTCCATTCCATCCGCCATTCTGGCGGCCATTGCCTGGGGCGCTCGCAAGGGCATCCTGTTTCGCGGAGGCGCGGCTATCGAAAAACTCGCCCAGGTGAACGCGGTCGCCCTGGATAAAACCGGCACCCTTACCCAAGGGGATTTGGGCGTGATGAAGGTGGAAAGTTATCCGCCTGGCCGGGAAGAGGAAGTAATGCAGTTGGCCTTCAGCCTGGAATCCCAGTCCAATCACCCTATTGCCCGAGCCATTGTCAATCATGGAAAAAAACAAGGGCTGGTGGCCCAAAAGGTGGGGGAATTTCAGTCCTTCAGCGGTAAGGGCCTTCAGGGGCAAGTGGCGGAAAAGTCCATTTTTCTGGGCAGGAGGGAACTCATGAAAGAGAGTCCATTGGCCGATTGGATTGCCCGGGTGGATGAGCCTCCGCCATCCATAACGGAGGTTTGGCTATTTCATGGGGAACTTCTGGGCCGCGTCTTGCTGGAGGACAAAATACGGGAAAAGTCCAAGGATACTTTGGAACGTTTGAATGACCTCGGGATCAGAACCCTCATGCTCACCGGAGACCGGCGAAGCGCGGCCGAGGCGGTAGGAGAGGCCATCGGTATTCAGGAAATCCGCAGCGGGCTCATGCCCAGGGACAAAGTACGGTTCATCAAGGAAATGACGGACCGGGGAGACAAGGTAGCCATGGTGGGGGACGGGGTGAACGACGCCCCCAGTTTGGCCGCCGCATTCGTAGCCGTTTCCATGGGAGCCAGGGGGAGTGATGCCGCGTTGGAACAAAGCGAGGTCATTCTCATGAAGGACAAAATCGAAAAATTTCTCACCGCCTACCAGTTGAGCCGCAAAGCCAGGTCGGTCATTCGGCAAAACCTGGTCATTTCCCTCGCAACGGTGGCTGTTATGGCCAGCGCGGCTCTGTTGGGCATCATACCCCTGACCCTGGGTGTTTTCGCCCATGAGGGCAGCACGGTGGTGGTTTGCCTGAACAGCTTTCGGCTCTTTCTGGCCAAGTAGGTAAAAAGGGGTCAAACGCAAAATGTTGAAATCGACCGCTAGCGTTCCCCCCACCATCCAGATTTTAATATTTTGCGTTTGACCCCTTCCTTTTCCGAGATGATCAGGCAACCGCGTCCCGTATCGATACCAATATTCAAGGGCGGACCCTTTTCTTATTATTGGTATTGTCAAAGTCCCGGCATTTCTTTTCATGAGTAATCTACCCCAAAAACCTTAAAAACCGGAACGGGGGGAAACGACCATGGCGGTACAATCCGATAAGCGGGTAACGGAAGTGGATCCTGCCAGCGCCCGGCTGCAAAACGCCAGCGCCCAGAAGCGGGTTCGCTGGGCCGTGGAAACATTTGGCGATCAGTTGGTGATGAGCAGCAGTTTCGGGGCTCAATCCGCCGTCATGCTGCATATGGTTTCTTCCATGGCTCCCCATGTGCCCATCCTTCTGGTCGATACCGGATACCTGTTTCCCGAGACCTATCGGTTTGTCGAAGCCTTGAAAGGACGTCTTCAATTGAATCTCCACGTTTACAGACCCAGGATGACCGCAGCCAGGCAGGAAGCGCTCTTCGGAAAGCTGTGGGAGAGGGGGGAGGAAGGAATTTCCAAGTACAACCTGATGAACAAGGTCGAGCCCATGAACCGGGCCCTGGTGGATTTCCAGGCCAAGGGCTGGCTGGCCGGATTGCGCAGAGAGCAGAGTTCCAGCCGCAAACACCTCGACGTGGTGATGAAGCAGGGCAAGATCACCAAGGTTCACCCCATCATCGACTGGTCGGATTACGACATATACAGCTACCTGACCAACAATAGCCTGCCCTATCATCCGCTATGGGAGGAGGGCTATGTATCGATTGGGGATACCCATAGCACCAACCGTTTGATGGAGAACATGTCGGCGGAGGATACTCGATTCGGAGGCATACGCCGCGAATGCGGTTTGCACGAGTTGTCCGGGTATGACGATTTCCAGATTTGAGGCGCTTCGCGCCAGTGGAGAGGAAAGGGAAAGGCTGAAGGCAGAAGGCTAAAGGCTGAATGGGAATTGAGTCCACGAAGGGGCACGAAGTAATTCATCGTGATCTTGATCGTGATCGAAAATCCCTGAGGAATTGACCACGGATGGAAGAGGGAAGCAAAGAAGGCACAGAGGCACAGAGGCACAGAGGCGCCTGGAGGCGCCAATTAGGAATTTAGAATTAGGAATTAGGAATTGACTTTGGTTAAGACTCCCCAGCGGCTTCAATCCAGCACCCAGCACCCAGCACCCAGCCTTCATCCTTCCCGAGTGGGTTTGTACTTGAGAAGCAGCGTATCGGGGTCGAGGTTTCCCACCTCGATCAGGTTCAGGTTTGTTCGATGTTTCTCGGCGAAAACGGGCGTCCCGGATCCGAACACTTTTGCTTCCAGGGTAACCCAGAGTTCGTCCAGAAGGTTTTCCCTCAGAAACAGGCTGTAGATTTGGCCGCCACCCAATACGGCGACCCTTTCATGACCTTCGGTCCGGATGCGGCGGAGGACATCGGCGGGATGCCGGTCAGTAAATTCCAGGTGGCCGGGCCTGGCCAATGAACGGTATTTTTGGGGTGATCGGGTAAAAACCAGGCGGAGTTTGGAGGAGGCTTTGCGGGCCGCCTGGGTAATCGATTTTTTTTCCGCTTCGAAGGTAACCGATCCCATGACCTGGACGGAAAAGGTCTCCAGGATTCGGGAAAACCACACTTTGTCGGCTGCCGAAGTGAAAGCGGAGCCGGGTTTGTCTCCTTGGGTGATAAACCCGTCCAGCGATGTTGCCACGATGCCTATGACTTCCACGGATTACACTGTGGAGTTTATCTTCCCCTCTTCAAGATAAACTCCCCCGCGCTTCAAGCTTGCAATACAGGCGTCATTTTTTCTCTGTTTGTCCTATGATTACGCCCCATACCCGCTCAAAAATTGAAGAGATAAACAAGCGTGCCGGTTATCTTTGGAGGTACCTTTGACGTCGAAAGCAAGCAGGCACAAATTGCGGAATTGGAGTCCCGCACGACGCAACCGGGGTTTTGGGGAAACCAGACCGTTGCCCGGGAAACCTTGACCGAGATCAAGGAACTGAAACGCATGGTGGGCCGCCTGACGGATTTTCAAGGCGAGGTGGACGATCTCAATACCCTTGTCGAACTGGTTGACGAAGTCGGAGGGGATGAGGATGGAGAATTTTCCGAGGAGGTTCGCCGGTCGACGGAAAAGTTGACCGGGTCCATCGAGGAGCTGGAAATTGCCATGTTGCTCAGTGGTCCGCACGATTTGGCCAACGCCTACCTGACCATCCATTCCGGGGCAGGGGGCACCGAATCCTGTGACTGGGCCGAAATGCTCTATCGCATGTACACCCGCTGGGCCGAGCGCAATGGATTCACCGTGAGCGTGGAGGATCTGCAGGCGGGGGAGGAGGCTGGTTTAAGCCGCGCGACCATGCTGATCGGCGGATTGGGAGCTTACGGCTATGCCAAGGCTGAACGAGGGGTGCACCGGCTGGTGCGCATTTCCCCATTCGATTCCAATAAGCGGCGCCACACTTCCTTTTGTTCGGTCGATGTTATTGCCGAGATCACGGATGATGTGACCATCGAAATCCGGGATGAGGACCTCCGCATCGACACCTACCGGTCGAGCGGGGCCGGCGGGCAGCACGTCAATAAAACCGAATCCGCCATCCGCATAACCCACCTGCCTTCCGGC
This sequence comes from Opitutales bacterium, assembly GCA_964291575.2. Lineage (GTDB taxonomy): Bacteria > Verrucomicrobiota > Verrucomicrobiia > Opitutales > UBA2995 > JAABVD01. The sequence goes on from OZ219851.1 coordinate 1,944,966, forward strand.
ATCGTAGTCGCTTGCCAGAAGGAACGCTCCCAGCACAAGAACAGGGCCACGGCCATGCGAAGACTGAAATCCCGCCTTTACGAAAAATGGGAGGACGAAAAGCGGGCCGAAATGGACAAGTTTTATGGGGAAAAGGGTGAGATAGGTTGGGGCAATCAGATCCGCAGCTACGTGTTCCAGCCTTACCAGATGGTTAAGGACCTGAGAACCGGGGTGGAAACCTCGAACCTGCAAGGGGTGATGGATGGGGACATCAATCGATTCGTCTATAATTGGTTGCGGGCCGGATGCCCCACTTCGCGCAATAAGGCGATCAAAATGAAAGATTAGTCATGACCGGTTCACTCAAGCGATCGGGATTGTCCTACAACCACCTCAGGGAACAGTTTGAGGCCACCCCGTTATTCGAAGGCAAGACCTGGAGACTGGCGCCGCACTCCTGGCCTTTGTCCAGTGGCCTGATCGGTGAGATCAAGGCCCTGGGTCAGGCTTGCCTCGATTTTCTCAAGGCCCTGGAAATCCTCTACCTCCGTTCGGTGGAAAACAAAAAGCTGCTCCGCAATGAATTCCTGTTGGCTCCCTGGGTGGCGGATTATCTGGATCGCGGCAAGCCCCGCTACCTGGTCGAACACGGCCGCCAGGGGAACATCCGCGGCCAGCTTCCCCTGGTCCTTCGCCCGGACCTTTTGTTGACAAATAATGGATTGGCCTTGACCGAAATCGATTCCGTGCCGGGTGGAATAGGATTGACCGCATTTCTCAACCGGTTGTACGGGCAAGTGGAGGATGGAATTGTGGGAGAGGGCGACCTGATGCTGCACCGTTTCTACGAAGCTTTGGCATCCCTGGCTCCACACCGGCACGCCCCGTTTATCGCCATCGTTGTTAGCGACGAGGCATCCACCTACCGGCCCGAGATGCAATGGATTTGTCAGGAACTGCAAAAGCAGGGCCGGCGGATATTCTGCTTTCACCCGGACGAGATCTATCCTCTGGGGGGAGTTCTGCACGCTTCCCTCGACGGCAACCCGGAGAGGATAGACGTCATCTACCGGTTTTTCGAATTGTTCGATTTGCCCGGGCTGAAAACGATTCCCTATTTTTTTGAAGCGCTCGACCAGAAGGAGGTGGAATTGTCACCGCCCATGCGGGCATTTCAGGAAGAGAAATTGAGTCTGGCCTTGTTTCACCATAGAAAATTGAAACGATTCTGGCGCGAAAACATGCCCGGGACTTCCTTCAGGGTCCTGTCTCGTGCCCTGCCCGGAAGCTGGATTATGGATCCCGCCCCATTGCCCCCCACGGCCATTCTCGATGCCCCGCTGGTGGGAGGAAACCCCATCGAGGAGTGGGCCGATTTGGCCAATGCATCCCAGCGGGAACGCAAGCTGATCATTAAGATAAGCGGTTTTCACGAAACGGCCTGGGGAGCTCGCGGCGTTGTTCTGGGAAGCGATTCCTCAGGAAAGGTTTGGAGGCGAGGGATTGAACGAGCCGTTGCCATGAGTGGGTCGCATTTGCACATTCTGCAGGAATACCGCAAACCGAAGCGCCTTCCCCACAGGGTTTACGCCAATCCGCAGGAGTCCTTCGACATGCAGGGCCGATTGCGCTTGTGTCCTTACTTCTTTGTAAGAGGCGGCCGGGCTGAACTCTCCGGTGTTCTGGCAACGTTTTGTCCGGCCGATAAAAAGATTATCCACGGCATGCGCGACGCGGCCATGCTTCCATGCCGGAGAGTAGATTGACCCCTTCTATGGTGATTTAATTGAAATACATGCGGGCTAAGGCAGGTGAAGTCCGCCATCCGGCAAGCGGGTGTGGGTCCATCCGGTGACGCCCTCCTTGGGCGGAAACCTTTCGGCCGCTTTTTCGTCGATCTCCACCCCGATACCCGGCCGGTTATTTGGATAAATGAATCCGTTTCTCAAATCCGGGTAGCCGTCGAAAACATCGAAGATTCGCACATTCACGTTAGAATATTCCTGGATGCCGAAATTCGGCTGGGACAGGTCGAGATGCAAGTTGACCATGTGCCCGACGGGAGAAAGGTCGGGAGGTCCATGCCAAGCCGTGCGCACACCGAAATAGCTTCCCAATACGGCGGCTTTACGCGCCGGGGTCAGGCCGCCGATACAACTGATATGCATGCGCATGAAATCGATGCGTCGTTTGGTGATGGCCTCCGCGTATTCCATGGGGTGCACGTAGAGTTCGCCCAGGGCCATGGGCGTCGTGCAGTTCTGCCTTACCTGGTCCAGCGCCTCCGGCTCCTCCGGCGGTATGAGATCTTCCAGGAAGAACAACCGGTATTGCTCCAGTTCCTTTGCGAACTCCACGGCCAGAGGGAGGGGCAGACGCTCATGAACGTCGTGCAGAATTTCCAGGTTGGGATCGAATTTTTCACGCACGTGGGCGATGAGCTCGACCGCTTTACGCACATAAGTGCGGGGGTCGTAATAGATTCCCTTGTTGGCGCCTTCGGGAACGTCTTCGGGAAAGTCTCCCCAAACATTTTTTGCCCCTCCGTAGCCTTGCCATTGAACGCGCACGTGGCGGGTGCCATGGTTTACAAGATGGGATACCCGATTTTCGATCTCCTCGATATTGCTCCCGCTGGCGTGGCGGTAAACCGCGGCAGCCTTGCGGTAGCGCCCGCCCAGCAGGCTATAGAGCGGCAGATTGGCGATCTTCCCCTTGATATCCCACAGGGCCATGTCTACTCCGGATATGGCATTGTTGGCGATGGGACCATTGCGCCAATACGCCCCCTGGTACATGAGTTGCCATAATTCTTCTATATCATCGACGTCCCGGCCCTGCAAAAGCGGGTCCAGGTAATCCTCCACGACCGTGCAGACCGCTTTTACCTGATAGGCAAAGGTGGCGCATCCCAGTCCGTAGAGACCGGGTTCGGATGTTTCTACTTTTACTACGATGAGGTTGGTGCCCCCCGGCGCGGTCGGGATGGCTTTCACTTTTTTAATGGTAATGGGCATAATTGAAACAGAAGGATATATGTTTTATCCGAAAAACTTGAAATAAAATCCCAGGATTCCTGCAGCGAGCATGGATACACCCGCGACGACCAGGGCAATAAACAAGGCGCCCTTCATGCGGAAGCCTCGAGGAAGGTTTCGTCGGTCCGCCCAGGCCACTCCCAGACACCAGGCCCCGCAACCGGTGGTGCCGCCCAGCAGGGCTGGAATGCTGACCACCGTAATGGGATTGGAGATGGGTTCCCAAATCAACCCGAACCAGATAACACCAATTCCAATGACCGATGTGATGAGAATGATCCACTTTTTCAGCTTCGCTATCGAGATGGTGTTTCCGGTTCTTTGCCAGGGCAATAGTCCTTCGTGAACACTTTTGGTCCAGACGTCAAAAGTTGCGAACAGGGTGCCTCCAATCGCGGCGATGATTCCGACCCGGTAGAGGATCAGCAGATATGGACTGAGGGCGGTCAGAAATTTTTCCTGGTGGGTCAGAAGATCAAACTTGTCCGGAACCAGATGGCTTTCATGCAGTATGACCGCGCCCAACACCATGAAGGCGGAGGAGAAAATGAATACGGCCAGGAACGAACCGCCCACATCTATTTTTATCGCCCGCAACCAATTCCGCTTATTTGTCTGGTTCTCCACACTGGGATCGATAGTCGGAAATCCTGTTTTTGTGGAATGGTTGTAAATCTCTCGCTCCTGGAATAACCCCCATTTCTTGTCGCGGAGGAATCCAAAGTATCCGATGTAAGCAGGGAGGCCGCCTCCTATGATTCCGGTGTAGGTCACCAGCTCGATCCACGGAGCCTGCCGGGCAATGTTGGGATAGGATATCCCTATCCAATCGGCATAGCCGGGCACGGTCGGCACGAAAATTCCCCGGATCAACGCTGTCAGATCGGGTTGGCAGGCGACGGCGGCGATTAGAACGCTAACCAACAACAGAGCCACGATAATGATCTGGGTTGTTTCCAGACGCCGGTAGGTTTGTTTCCAGCTAAAGAGGGCGGCTACGACGATCAGGGCTGTGGCCCAGGCCCTTGAAGCGATTTCTGAAGCTGTCCCCGATCCGAGCATCCAGGAGATGATGGATCCCACCGAAATGGACAATGCCGCCAGCAAAAAAGGCAGGCACACAGCCGTAATTATCAGCAAAGTGACGGGCAACCAGCCGGGCGGGCCGGGCAGCAGCATCCAGCTTTGCATGGGATGTTCTCCCGAAACCATCATGTAACGGGAGGAGGCATAGATCTGGACGGCTTTGAGCAGCAAACCAATGGTGAAGCACCACAGTATGGAATATCCGAAAATGGCTCCGCCCCGCGAAGCGAAAATCGTTTCTCCCGTGCCAATGGAAACTGAGGCGATGATGATACCCGGTCCCAGGAATCCTATCGATTTCCACCAGCCTTTATCCCTCAATTGGAGGGGCGGCGCGGGGTAACGGATGGGAGACATGAGATCGAGTTTCGAGCTTAATGGAAGCGTGGACCGTCGCTCCTAAATCTTAAAACCATTTTTTGGTCCAATCCCTAGTCCCCCAGTGGCTCAACAATCCGGATCATTGGGGGATACCCTTATGGGCGAACCATAGTAACCGGGATCATAGTCATCCCTAGGAATGTAATTTTCCAAATATAGAGGATCGGGGGGTTTATCCGACCTTGGTCTCATAAAATCAAGAGGCATTGTATATGGCGGAAATCTCGTTAACTCTGCTACCTCAAATACGGGCATTCCGCGGCTGGCCAATAATTGAAACACGGTTTCAGATTCCTTTGCATTGGCGTAGGCGGAGGATGGGGGATTGAACTCGAGAATGATTTCTTCCTCCCCGTGCTTGATATGAATTTGGGAGGCGATTTTCGCAACTCCCACCATTTCATGTAACGGAATTATGGTTAATTCCTTAGAGAAAAGGTACCTGATATGCCGGGATTCCAAGCGTAATTCGGATTCGGTCAGAGCAATGATTCCTTTTTTAATTCCATACTTTCGGTTTTTATTTTCGATTTTTACAATAAAGTTCCCGTAGCTCAGAAATTGAATTTCAGATTCATTCGTCCCCAAACGGGAAGCCAATTTTTGCCTGTGTTTTTCCACACTCGATTGCTGCGAAACGCAACCGCTGAAGAGGATGGCCAAAAGGGCCGAAAGAACCTGAAAAACCACTTTCACGATACGGAAGTATTTCAGTTTTCCAGCGACCCGTCAACCGAGCAGATATTATGGATTTGTGCCCGGGTTTTAATCGCTGTCAAACCGGCCTCCGAGGTTGAGCGAGGAAGGTCCTGTTACAAGGTCCGATAGTCGATCGGCTGCGAGCAATCCAGAATGTCCTCGGCCGGAGGCATCTCGTACTTGAGGCCGGTTGCACAGTTGAAGAGAACGGCGGTGTCCTTGGGAGAAATGAGTCCCGTTTCGATGGACTTCTTATAGGCGGCGTAGGTGGCTGCGCCCTCCGGGCACAACAGCAATCCCTCCTGCCTGGAAATTTCGTCGAGGCCGGCCGAGATGGACTCATCATCCACCGCGATGGCAAAACCACCGCTTTCCCGGACAGCGCGCAGTATTAGAAAATCACCTACTGCCACCGGCACTCGAATGCCGGCGGCTACGGTACGCGCATCCTGCCAGAGTTCGGCATGCTCAGTCCCTTCTTCCCATGCCTTGACAATAGGCGCGCAACCGGTGGCCTGAACGGCAACCATCCTGGGGAGCTTCCCTGTAAGCCACCCCATGGTCTTCAATTCGTTAAAGGCTTTCCACATCCCGATAAGGCCGGTGCCTCCGCCCGTCGGGTATAGAATCACGTCTGGCACCTGCCATCCGAGTTGGTCGGCCAATTCCAGACCCATGGTCTTTTTTCCCTCAATTCGGTAGGGTTCCTTCAGCGTAGAGAAATCGAACCAACCCATGGCATCTTTTCCTTCGCCCACAATGCGGCCACAGTCGTTGATCTGGCCGTTGACGGTCCAAACCTTGGCGCCTTGGGCCGCTATCTCACGAACGTTGATGGTCGGCGTGTCGTCGGAACAAAAGACGTATGATTCCATGCCGGCGCGGCTTCCATAAGCGGCCAGCGCGGCGCCCGCATTGCCGTTGGTTGGAATTGCCACTTTCTTGATGCCGAGTTCCTTGGCCTTGGAAATTGCTACGCTGAGACCGCGCGCTTTGAAAGATCCGGTGGGCAGTCGTCCCTCGTCCTTAACCAGCAGTTCTCCAGTGCCGGGGGCGAGTTTGGGAAGGGGAACAATAGGCGTGTGGATTTCTCCCAGACTGACGATGTTTTCCTTCTTGCGCACTGGAAGAAACTCCCGGTAACGCCATAGGTCGGCCGGCCTTTTAGCCAAGTCTTCTTTGGAAATCGCCTTTTGGATACCGTCCAGGTCATAGCGGACCAGGAGCGGTCTGCCCGCCTTGGACAAGCCATGCAGTCTATCGGCTTCGTATCGGTCGCCCTCCATTCCGCACTCCAGGTGAGTGACAAAAGTAGGTCGTTCCCTAGTCAGGTTATGGTTTGAATTCATTGCAGTGCCATTCGGTTGTCTCGTCTATACCTCTTAGGAAAACCACTTTATCCCGGCTACCGCCGCGAACCGCTCCAGTGTTGCCGAGTGGTTGCCTGGAAATACATTCAGATGATGGGGCATGCCTGCGCGGCACATGGCCTCAAACCATTCTCCAGGATTGCGGTTAAGCAGCTTGGCACGCCCGTTGGTAGCCATGAGCCGGCGGTGCGGTTTTACACTTTCAGCATCGCAGGAAGTGAGTCGGAATTCTCCATCGCAACGCCAGAGCCGGAATAGGGTAAGGGGTATGCCCGGCCGAATTTCAGCTTCCAGGACGGCCGGCTTCCTGATATTGAAATGTTTTGCGATCCTGGGGGCGCCCGGTTCTCCAGTCGGAGGACACAGCGATGGAGGTGCCGCGCCAACGTGCCAGAGAGTAATGGATTCCTCGTCGTGCTCGAGCCAGTCCGAGAGATAGCAGCGGCCCATGCCAAACATTTCCCCGATTAAAGCCCCGATGGCTCCGTCCACATCCCCTTCGCAAGCGATCGCGCGTCCCTCATCGGCCAGACGAGCCATTCCGAGATAGGGCCATTGGCCAAAAGTATTGGGCATCTCGGGCCAACAGCGCACCGCCAGCGCATCCATTTTTTCTTCATCCATGAAATGACGCATCGCCAGGTAAAGCCGTGAGGCCATCGGCAGGTCATCGTCCTCAGTGTCCTTATGTTCCAAACCAAGCGCTTGTACTTTTTCAACATCGGCAACCACTGCTTCCTCGGCGAGATCGTTCAATACATTCTCAAATTCAATTAGACTGTAGGTCTGCAACTGCACGCCCAAGCCCCGTTGCATGACAAAGGGATCCGCCGCCATGGCTACGAATCCGGGCGCCTGGCCGCCGATCACTCCGATCCGGGTATGGTTCAACTTGTGGATGATGGCTGCGATACGAACCGAAGTTTCCAACTGTTCCAGGGTCTCTGCCTCTTCAGGATCGCCATTGAGAATTTCAAAGGATCTGCCCATTTGCCGGAACGTCGATGCCCAAAGATGGGCTCCCACCAAAGAGCAGGAACTGATCATGTCGCCTTCCTGTTTTTCCGGCGTCGCCCAAAACAGGGGCGGATAGGGCCATTCCTGGGCCAGTGTGAGCGCCAGACGACCATCGGCCATGGTCGTCTGCAAAAGTAACAGCGCCTGAACTCCTGCCGCCTTGCACTCAGCCACAACCTGACGAAGAGAGGCTTCATCCACCGCTTTTTGCGAAGGCTCGAAAACAGCGAAGGACGATTGCCTTACGGCTTGGCGCGCCTTCATTTCCATGCCCGCACCCCATTCCATATCGAACCCCGGACGTTTCCGACCCAGAAACAGGAGGCCTACCTTGGCGGGATTATCGGAATCTTTCGAACTCATCAGGCAATGTCGTCTCAGGCCTTTGAACCGGGATTGTGAGGAGGGTTACCAGAAGGAAAGGCCTTTAATCGCGAAAGATGGAGCATGTTGGGAATTGGAAAAAAGGAGTCAAGGAAGATATATCCATTTTCGGATATATTAAATTGACCTGATAACCTGTGCTCTGGTTAACTTTCTCGCGTTGTGAAGGATAGCATCATGGTTTTACAGGCGGATACTGTCACCAAGAAAATGGAGATGAGGAGAAATCTGCTTCTTCAATATATCTATCGCAATGGTCCGATTGGCCGGCTGCAACTGGGCCGGAATCTCCGGATGAGCAAGTCGCGATTGTGTGAGGTCGTTCAGGAAATGATTGATGGAGGGTTGATCATCGAGCGTCTGATCGGGACGGAGCGAAGGGGCCGCAATCCCGTACCCCTGATAACCAACCCCGATTATGGTTGTTTCGTGGGGCTTGATTTCGAGGCCAAGCGAATGAGATTAGTGGTGGTAGATTTTCCGGAAAGGTACTCTATCATCGGCAACGACACCTGAGGCCGGTGAAGAAAAGAAAGACGCTGGTAGTCTGGCTCTTGGATTTCATCGATGAGGGACTGGGGGTCATACGCGGTTTAAATGCCAAAATTCTGGGCATTGGTGTGGCGGCTCCTGGAATCATCAATCGATGGATGGGGATGCTCGTTCACTACGATTTAATCGAGGCCGCCCGGAACATTCCCCTTCGCGATCTGGTGGAGAGTCATACCGGTTATCCCTGTGTGGTGGACAACAATATTCGATGTTATGCTTTGACTGAGTGGACTACCGGGGCTGCCCGAAACATGTCGGACTTCATTTGCCTGGCTGTGCGAAGCGGGGTTGGATCTGCCATCATCCTGAACGGCAGGCTGTTGGATGGTAGTCATGGTTTTTCCGGGGAGGCCGGGTACTCCCCGGTTCCAAATGGCCAGCCGGCCTCCAAATGGAAGACATTGCAGGAATTGGTTTCCGAAAAAGCCCTGGATCTAGATGATGAGGCCACGGGTTTCTCCCTTACCAAGGAGAAGGCGCAAATGGCGGGCGAACTGGTGGGAGCGCAGGCTGCCTCGTTGGCCGCGCTGTTGGATCCGGAAGCAATTGTATTGGCTGGAACGCTACTGGAACGAAAAGGTCCTCTCTGGGAAATTATAGAGCAAACCTATGGTCGATTCCTGTTGCCCGGTATTGCCGGCCGCGTTCCCTTGCTGCCCTCCGAGGCCGGCGCCCATGCGGCAGCTGTGGGGGCTACCCAAAGGTGTTTGCAGGAATTATACCCGACAAGCTCCAAGGCGGATCGAGTATCCTGGCGCCGAACCGCAACTTCGGTGCTTTGAGGAAAAACCAGGGCTTTCAAATGCAGTCAAAGACCTTAGTATTTTAATCCCAATCCAATAATATGAAACTATTTCTAGACAGCGCGATGACAGAGGAAATTGTCCATGCTCTCGAAGCATGGGATCTGGATGGGCTGACGACCAATCCCAGACATGTCATGGTTTCGGGAAAACCTTTTCGCACTGTCATAGCAGAGATCGCGGAGTTGGTGCATGGTACCGACAAACCGGTAAGCGTAGAGGTGAATCCTCACTTTATCGATTGTAAGGAAATTGTCGAACAAGGTCGTGAACTCGCCGCGATTTCACCTAATTTCGTCATCAAAGTAGGCGCCTGCGAGGGGGGTTTTTCAGCCATAAGAGAACTTTCCAAAGATGGAATTCGAACCAATGCCACCCTGATCATGACGGTGGCCCAGGCCTGGCATGCGGCACGGGCCGGCGCTGCATTCATAAGTCCCTTTCTTGGATGGAAAGACCAGTTCGGTGATTCCCCGGATACCTTGATTCGCGATGTTCGGACCATGCTGGACAACTTTGGATATCCATCGGAAATCATCGCTGCCGCGGTCCGTAATGCGAGGCAGATTGGCGATGTGGCGGTCGCCGGAGCGCATTGCATAACTGCTGGAGCTGATGTCTACAAAGACAGTTTTCAAAACCCATACACGACTTTCGGCGAAGGGGTATTCCAAAGTGCCTGGGATCAGACGCCAGAATCCTGAACCGTTCAATAAAGTAGGGTTACCAAGGTATAACTGGTTCCTCCCACGATAAATGCGGCGCAGAAGCCGATGTAAAGGGCCTTCCATCCAAGCGCCTTTAATTTGGACAAGTTGGTTCCAAGTCCGACCGCGGCGATAGCGGTGGAAAGGAAGAAAATGGCAACAGTGCCACTATAGCTAAGGATCGATTCCCAGAATTCAGGGGGGAGGATTCCAAAAGGCTTGTCACCGATATCGCCGATGGAGCGGAGCAAGGCCAATGCTAAAAAACCAATCAGGAAGGGGGGAATCCACTGGCTCCACTTCAACCAGTAGATTGGCGCTTTGGCAGACGCCACTACGGCATGGCGGCGCTGATAGGTCACGGCAATGATGGGAATGACCAGACCCATGAAAATATTGCGCACCAGTTTAGTCGTGGCCGCGACTTCCAGGGTCAGCGGTGAATCGTAGTACAATTGATACATCAATCCCGCAGCCGCCACCTGGGAAGTATCGTGAATAGCAGTTCCCAGGAACAATCCGACATGCTCGGCGTTACCATGGAAAAGCCAGTGTGCCAGAAAGGGATAAGTGAAAAGGGCGATCATGCCGAACAGGGTGATGACGGCTACGGAGTAACTGATCTCATCTTCATCGGCGCGCGTGGCCGTTCCGGTGGCAATGACGGCGGAAACTCCGCAGATGCTCGTCCCCACCGTGATCAAACTGCCAAGCCGGGCGGGAAGTTTAACCATGCGGCTCAGCCAGGAGACTACGATGATGGCCGCCACGATACAGCCGATGACAATCGGCAGGGCGTTGAGCCCTATCATCCCGACCGTTGTGATACTCAATTTGAGGCCAAGTAGCGCCACGCCGATGCGAAGCACCAGCCGCAGGCATAAACGCAGTCCCTGTTCGTAGGCTTTGGGGAGGCCGGCAAGGTTTCTAACCAGCAGACCCAAGACTACCGCCAATAAGACCGGACTTAACGGACTGCGCTCAAATCCGAGTAGCGCTTTACCAATCCAATCGGCCAATAGTCCGCCGATGACGGCCATCGACATGGCCAATACTACACCCGGGGCCATTGTGCCGACCCAGTCAAATCCGCGGTGCAGTCGTTTCTGCCAGGAGGTGGAAAGAAACTGTTCTCCCGGCAGGGGTTCAACGGCGGAGGGGTCGTAAACCGGGACACCTTCCATACTGTCCAACGATTGTATTTCCGCGGGATCGAGGAAGATGTTGAACGGTTGATTGGATTGAGCGCTCATGGTGATTTACACTTGCAGTCAATTATGAACGATTGGGGCATTCTCATCGATAGCTTTGCAAACAGGATAGGCTCAATTTCTCCCCACCGCCAGCACTTCTTCCATGAGGCCGGCCGGCCAGACCTTTCCATCGAACCTGATTTTCACTGAATCGCGAACCGCTTTTTGAAACTCCTCGATGGCCAACTCGTGATGCGGCACAATGGTCATACCCTTTGCTTTGAGTCGCTCTGCGATTTCGGCTTCAAACTCCTGCGTGAGGGAAGTTATGAGATTCATGGCTTCATCGGTTGCCATCTGCACGATCCTTTGATCTTCCCCGCTCAGGCTAATCCATGATTTTTCTGAAATGGCAAAGGGGAGGGCGTTGAACTGATGATTGGTTTCAATGGCATATTTCTGTACTTCGTACCATTTGTTGGCCCAGATGGTAGGGTATGGATTTTCCTGTCCATCGATCACGCCCTGGCTGAGGCCGATGAAGATTTCCTTTAGGGCCATGGGGGTTGGATTCCCTCCCAGCCCCTTGATCACAGCCAATGACATGGGGTTGGGAACAGCGCGAATCTTCAGGCCTTTGGCTTCCGCAGGGCTTTTGAAGGGCCTGTTCCCGGTTGTGACAACCCGCTTCCCATAGTAATATGCACCGAGGATGCGCAAATGACATTTCGCAACGATCTCTTCGTTCCATTTTTGCCCTAATCGAGGATCATCCAGCAAACGTTTGATATCTCCAAAATCTTCGAATAGATAACCGGAGGTCATGATGGTCATTTCCGGAACCGTGTCGGCCAGGAAGGGGAAAGTCGGCAAACAGAAATCAATCGCCCCGGTTTTTGAGCTGATGTAAATATTGCGGGAAGAGCCGAGCTGACCGGCTGGAAAAACCTTAATTTCAATTCGGCCCTGGCTGTATTGGGCCACTTTGTCTGCGAAAGCCTGGAGTCCGATACCGCTGGGAGAATCGGGCTGAAGGACGTGGGCCAGCCTCATGATCTTTGGTTGAGCACCGGAAACTACCAGATGCGCCATGAGAGCAAGCCATACCGCCAGGAATCGTCGGCATTGGTTTCTGTTGAAGAAATGATTCAACCTGAGACAGCTAGCGGAAATTTGCTGGAAAAGCGGCATGGATATTTTAATACATAGTTCAACTCGAAGGAAAATTAGGCCATGAAAATCTTCCAGCGACTCAAAAATTTAAAAATAGACATCCGGTTCCTTCAATTTTCGATCGTAGCCCTGATTGTCCTTTCCGTCTTACAGGTATTTACCCGTTATCTACTGAATGCTCCATTGTCCTGGACTGAGGAAGTCTCCACCTGGTTCTTGATTTGGATGACTTTCGTCGGAGCCTACTCTTTACTTGGTCGCGATACCCACGCACGGGTGGAAATCATCGATGAATTTTTTGGGAAACGTGCTGCCCGGTGGCTGCATACGTTCTGGGACTTCGTCATTGGGGTTTTCCTGATAGTTCTGGCCTATTCCGGTATCAGGCTCATGTATATTGTCGTTTACGATAAAACCCCGGCCCTCCGGGTATCGTATGCGGTCATTCTTTGTATCATCCCCATTGCCGCTATTTTGATGCTGGTCACCATCATCCGTCGCATTTATCGGACCATCTTCAACCTGTCCGGAGGGCGCTGAGGTGGCTTTCGATGTCGGCCTGCTCTGGCTTATACTCGCCAGCCTGATCCTAATCGCTCTCGGTTTGCCGGTGGCGTTTTCCCTGGCCATATGCGCCTTTGCCTATCTTTGGCTAAACGGATTTCCATTGAGCGTTGGGGCACAGGAACTGGGATTCTCGTTGGAGAACTTCACCTTCCTCGCCATCCCGTTATTCATGGCGGCCGGCATGACCATGAATGTCGGAAAAATTACCGATAAGATTTTCGACTTTGCCAACGTATTGGTAGGGCGGATACCGGGCGGTCTGGGGCATGTAAATGTATTTGCCAGCCTCATTTTTGCCGGCATGTCAGGATCTGTCCTGGCCGATGTGGCCGGTCTTGGATCAATGGAAGTAAAAGCCATGCGGCAAAAGGGGTACGATTCCAATTTTGCCGTAGGCATAACTCTGGCCTCTTCCGCCATAGGACCGATCCTTCCTCCAAGCATTCCGATGGTGCTCTTCGGGGTCATCGCCGATGTATCCATTACAGGCCTCTTTCTGGGCGGAGTCCTTCCCGGCCTATTGATCGCATTGTGCCTGATGGTCTACATATTCCTGGTTGCTCTTCGCCGAAATTACTATTCCTCACATTGGGTGGGTTGGAAGGCCGTCGGGGTAGCAGCTCTCCTCGCCATACCCGCGCTGCTCACCCCGATCATTATCGTGGGCGGCATGGCCTTGGGTATTTTCAGTCCCACCGAGGCGGCCACGGTTGCCGCGGTCTATGCCTTGTTCCTCGCGGCTATCGTTTATCGCGATCTTACCTTGAAGCAATTCTCGAAGATCCTGAAGGACACGGCGCTTTCAACGGCCAAGCTCATGTTCATAATCGCATCTGCCATACTTTTTGGCTGGGCATTGACGGTGGGCGAACTTCCCCAGGCGCTTTCCCATTTCCTGGTCTCCACCTTCCAGGAGAAATGGAGTTTCCTCCTAGCGGTAATCGGAGTGCTCCTCATACTTGGGGCCATCATAGAAAACGCCATCCTGCTCCTGATTCTGGCCCCCATGCTGCTTCCCATCGCACAAGGAGCCTACGGAATGGATCCCGTTCACCTCGGCGTGGTTATGGTCTTTGCCATTATGATCGGCCAGTACACCCCGCCCATGGGCCTTTCCCTGTTCGTCATGCGCGATGTGGCTCAGCTTTCCCTGGGCCAGGTTTTCATCGCGGTAGCGCCTTTCCTGATACCCTTGATCGGCGCATTGCTTCTCATGACCTACATTCCGGACATCGTTCTGTGGGTTCCGCGATTGCTGGGCTATTGACCCCCTCGGGGTCATTCAAAGCCCAGGGTAAAAAAGGGGTCAAACGCAAAATGTTAACATCGTCCTCAGATTTCACCTGAAGGTTGATGTGAACCAATCAGATGTCAACATTTTGCGTTTGACCCCTTTTTTGCCTTTCAGGGCCTGATAACGGTGCCGTCTCCTTTTCGAATCGGCGGCCAATTCAAGGGATCTTCCGCCACGGGGAATTTTGCCGCCAGCTTTTCATCGAAATCAACTCCGTATCCCGGCGCTTCATTGACAAACATATAGCCGTTCTCGATGAGGGGGCACCCGGGAAAAACTTCCTGGCTTGCCTCATTAAACGGAACGATTTCCTGAATGCCAAAATTTGGTATTACCAGATCGAGGTGCGCGTTGGCCGCATGTCCCACCGGGGAGACGCCGTGTCCGTGCCAGGCGGTTCGAACATTGAACAATTCACCCAGGACGGAGATTTTCCGCGCCACACTCAGTCCGCCTACATGAGAGACGTGGACGCGGATAAAATCAATCAGCATGTCGGACATCAACCCTATCCATTCGGTGGGATTGTTGAAGAGCTCTCCCATGGCCAGCGGTGTACTGGTCTGCTGGCGAAGCATGGTGAAATAGTGCTGGGGAGTTTCGGGAGGAAAGGGATCCTCGATGAAAAACGGATGATACTCTTCGAGTTCCTTTATCAGGTTAATGGCATCATTAGGAGGGACCCTTTCATGAATATCGTGGAGCAATTCAACCTGCTCGCCGCACGTATTTCGAATATGCTCAAAAAGCTTCGGCATTTGTTGCAAATAGGCGCGCGTGTATTGATGGAGGTCACCAGGTGATCCAAAACCGTGTTTCCTGAAGTCGGGTTCTTCAGAGAGATTGGTGCTGCCGTACCCGCCCAACTGTATGCGTATATGGCGGAATCCTTTTTCCATGAGCCTTTTTACCTGTTCCTCCACCACGGCAAATTCATCACCCCTGGCGTGGGAATAGCAATCGACCGCGAAGCGGCATTTTCCGCCCAGTAACTGGTAGACCGGCATGTTGGCCCGTTTTCCCTTGATATCCCAAAGAGCCTGGTCCAATCCGCTCAAGGCATTGTTGAATATGGAACCGTTGCGCCAATAGGACATGTTGTAGGTCGTCTGCCAGAGATCCTCTATCCGGTCGACATCCTTGCCCACGACAAACGGTTTGATGTGCCGATTCACAGCCTCAGCCACCAGATGAGGCCGCCGCCGGTAGGGGCACAACCCAAACCGTATAATCCGGGTTCCGAGGTCATAACCTTGACCACCACGAGATTCTGATCCTGAGGAATGGTCAGAAATGTTTTCACGTCGGTGATCTTGAGGGGAGCCAGTCCCTTCGTTCCCGCGGCGTAGGTGGCTGCCGTTGCTTCCTCTTGCCTGGTCATAGCGCCCAACAATCCCGTTGACGCTCCCAGGGTGGTTAGTTTCATCATATCCCGGCGATTCATCTGCAAACTCCTTCAGCAATTAATATTTCATTCATTTGTCTATCCATAACCACATTCTACATGGCAATGGGTGGAAAAAGGCGAGCATGAATATCTACACCATCACTATTTTGCTCAGCATTATCGCTTATGTGGTGGTGGGCAATTACGTGGGCCGCAAAGTGAAACGGCTCGAGGATTACTTCGTGGTCGGCCGTCAGGCGCCGACTTTGCTTATCGTTGGGACCCTGGTGGCGAGCTTTCTCAGCACCAATACCTTTATGGGCCAGGCCGGGTTCAACTACGATTTCAATTCGGCCATACTGCTGGTTCCGAGCCTCCTGCTTACAGGGTATCTTTACGGCGCTCTGTATTTCGGGCGTTATCTTCGTCGCAGTCGCAGTTTGACCGTCGTTGAATATTTTGCCCGAAGGTTTGACAGCCGGCGCGTGCAGATCGCGGCCGGTATAACGGTTATTGTGGGAATCGGGTTTTACCTCATCGCGGTGACCCAGGCTCTCGCCCTCATTCTCTCCAATCTCACCCCCCTGTCTTATACTCAAGGTCTCATCGTGGCCTGGGCGAGTTACACTTCCTTCATCCTCTATTCCGGTTCGCGGGGAGTCGTCATAACCGATACGATGATGTTTCTGTTGTTTGCCCTGGTCAGTTTCCTGGCCATGTATGCCATATTTGACACTCATGGCGGCTGGGTCGCGGCCATGGAAGGACTGGTCCACCTGGAGGGGAAGGAGAACCTGATGGCCTGGCACGGGAGGGTTGGCCCGGGAGAAGAATTTGAGACCCCGGCTGATTACCTCATTTGGTTGATAATTGTAATGCTGGCCTGGAGTTTCGTGACGGCAATCAGTCCGTGGCAGTCGAGCCGCTACCTGATGGCGAAAAACGAACACGTGGTTTTGCGTTCGGCTTGTGGGGCGGCCATCAGCTTAGGGCTGGTTCAAGCCATGGTATATGCGGCGGCGGCCACCGTGAACCTTAGCAATGCCGCCATCGAGCCCAGGGACGAGGTTTTGGTCTGGGCCGCTCTCAACATTCTGCCGCCCCTGCTGGGAGCCTTGCTCTTGGCCGGATTGGTAGCCGCAGCACTGTCATCGGCCTCAACCTTCCTCTCCATCATTGGATTCAACCTGAGTAACGATATCCTGAAAGCCAAAGCAACGGAGGAAAAGGCCAAGTTGAATTTCAGCCGGAAGATGATGTTAACGGCGAGCGTCCTGATTTTTATGGTTTGTCTGTCGATCGAACAAAATATCTTCTGGTTGACCTATTTTGCCGGAACTTTGTTCGCCTCGGCCTGGGGACCGGTTGCCTTCATGAGCGTGTGGAGCGACCGGATAACGGCCAGCGCGGCGTTCTGGGGAATCTCCAGTGGTTTTCTTGGCAATGCGGTTCCAAAACTTTTCATCAGCATGGATCTGATCGAACTGCCGGTCTACCTGGACCCGATTCTGGTTGGGGCGGTGGTCAGCCTGGTGGTGGTCTTGGTGGTTACCAGCAATACCACGGTTACCGCAACTGAACGGAATTTCCGGTTGTCATTGCTGAAAACTCCCCCGGCGGAGCTGAAAACCAGGGAGGCGAAAAAAACGCTCTGGTATGCCTCTGCCGTTGGCCTTTTTGGCTTGGCCATGGCCGCCATCATGTTCCTCTACTACGTGGTTCCCTACCAAAGAGCGCTGGCTCCGGCCGGTGGAGATTTCAGCTTCGACTGGTTTAGCGGAGAGGCGCTTTTCGCCTACATTTGGGCGGTGGTTTTCGTCTTGGCGGCTTGGTTGATGTACTGGAATGTGCGCCGCGAGTATCTCTCTCAAAGATGAATGAAAAAGGTGGGAAAAGGAAGGGGTCAAGACGTAAAAAGTTATGCCTTACAGGGTCGGTCGTCTTGTAAAAGTGTATGGGGTGCAACGGAATACAGTTTTTAAGACCTGAACCTTTTTCTTCCGTAAGGCATCACTTTTCTACGGCATGACCCCGACTGGCGTCCATACTAGCCCGATGGGTCCCCATGGGGTACTTCATGCACTTTTCCGGCTAGTCGAGAAACATCAGCTCATTGGACAGGAGCAACGTCTGGGCATAAAGCTCCCAGCCGCTGAGCGGCTCTTTTCCCTCCGGATTCGAGGTATCCCTTGCCGCCACCAATCCACCGGCGGATTCAGAACCGGTAATGAACTCAATTGCCGTGTCTATTTCTTCCATGGAGGGATCCCTTTGAAAAACCACTCGGTAATACTGGAGGACTCGGGAACGGGCATCGTCTCCCGCCTCCTGTTCGATTCGACCGGCCAGGAATTTGGCTTGATTGATGGCAAATGGGCTATTCATCAGAAACAAGGCCTGTTGCGGCACAATGGTTTCAAACCTTCTCGGGCTGGTCGCATCGGGACTGGGATGATCGAAAGTATGAAAAACCCCCGGCGGCTCCGTTCTGTCGAAGTAACTGTATACTGTCCGGCGATTGGAGGTTTCATCCAAGATATCCTGCTGGACTCCCCCCATGGTTCGATCGAGGTTTCCCGACACTGACAGTAGTGTGTCCCGCATGGATTCAAAATCCAGGCGAGTCCTGGGGAAGTGATGCCACAACAGGTTTTCGGGATCAGCCGCCACCGCCTCGGTATCGGGCCTGCTCGACTGCTGATACGTATTGGAAAGAACGATGGACCGGTGAAGCGCCTTGACGGACCAGCCGGACTCGATGAAGGACGCCGCCAACCAATTGAGCAGATCCAACTGCACCGGTTCGGGGGTCCGCACCCCAAAATCGCTCGGCGTAGGCACGATTTCCTTGCCCATATGCCATCCCCAGACCCGGTTTGCGAACACGCGGGCGGTGAGCGGGTTTTCCGCGGACGCTATGGTGCGGGCCAGTTCGAGTCGGCCACTGCCTATGGAAAAGGGTTTGCGATCTTCTCCGGACAGAATTTCAAGGTACTGCCGGGGAACTTCCTCGCCTGGATTCTTCGGGTTGCCCCGCAAATAAACGGCTGAGTTTTTTGCCTCGGGAACATCTGCCAGAACGTGGGCCCGGTAGGGCGTCCCCGGATGGGTCCATTCCAAGGCTTCCATGTCCCTGTTGAGTTCCTTGAAATCCTGCCGAATCTTGCGTTCCAACCAAAGGGCAATCTCTGCCCGCTCCGGGTTGAGGGGAGTTCCGGGCTCGGCCATGAAACCCCTTACTTCTTCAAAGCCTTCCAATTCCTCATCTAGAGCTTGGGTAAACAGATGATTGTAGTGCGCTACCCCCGCCTCGGGATCCGTTTCGGCATATTTCTCGAACCAGTCCTTCAGGACCGGATGGGCCCTCCCTTCATCCGTTTCCAGGTATTCGATCCAGAGTCGTAAAATTTGGGGACTGATCCGGTTGTTTCCGGCGAAAACGGTAAATTCATATTCATCGGAGATGGTTTTACCTTTTTCCACCGCTCCCAGAAAGTTACCCGCCCGGGAGCGTTCAATCCTCAACCATTCATCGATCAACTTCTCGGTTTTCTCATCAATCTCATTTTGGATACGGGCGATCTCGGCCAAATAGGCATTATAATCCGCTTCATTTTTGGGGCGCCGGATTATTGGCAACTCTTCGGGAACCTCCGATGATGCAAAAATCCCGTGCAAAGAATAATAATCGCTTGTGGGAATCGGATCGAATTTATGGTCGTGGCAACGGGCGCAGGTAACGGTCAATCCTTGCAGGCCCCGGGTTATCACATCGATCTGATCGTCGATAATAAAATCCTTTCTCCTGAAAAATGAATTGCCCAAGGTTAGAAATCCCAGGGCGGCCAGGCCGGAATTATCCTGGCCCAGGTCCAACTGGTCGGCCGCGATTTGTTCCATTATGAACCGGTCGAAGGGTTTGTCCTCATTGAAGGCCTCGATCACGTAATCCCGGTAGGTATGCGAATAGGGGTAACGGTTTTCGCTGAAGTTGGGCCGCCCCTCCGTATCGGCGTAGCGGGCCACGTCGAGCCAATGCCTTCCCCAACGCTCCCCGTAAGCGTTCGAAGCCAGGAGACGTTCGACTACTTGTTCATAGGCATCGGCGGATGCATCGGCCAGAAAGGCTTGCACTTCTTCATAAGTCGGAGGCAGGCCCGTAAGGCCATAGGCTACCCGTCGAATGAGGGTTCGCTTGTCCGCCCGATCATTTGGCTCCAATCCACCTTCCCGGAGTTTTGCCAGAACAAAGGCATCCACCGCATTTCCCGATCCATTGTAAGTTGAAGGGAGTTCGGGTTTTTGCAGGGGTAGGAAAGCCCAATGAGTATCGGCAGCAGCCATATTGTGGGCGGGGTCGACCTGGGTCGTCGAGGCGTAGCCCAAACAACTGGAAGCCAGCAGGCACAGTATCACTGGAAATGACAGCTTACTCCCCATTTCCCTAGGCAATCAGCTCGTGAACGACATTTCCGTGCACGTCGGTCAGGCGGAAATCCCTTCCGGCATGGCGGAAGGTCAACTGCTTATGATCGAAACCCATGAGGTGCAGAATGGTGGCTTGCAAGTCGTGCACGTGGACCCGGTTTTTCACGGCGGCAAATCCGAACTCATCCGTTGCTCCATGGACGTACCCGCCACGGACACCGCCCCCGGCCATCCACATGGTGAAGCCGTAATTGTTGTGGTCGCGGCCGTTGACCTTCCCCTGGTTGGCGCCTGGCTTGGAGAGTTCAACCACCGGGGTTCGTCCGAATTCTCCACCCCAGATCACCAGGGTGTCTTCGAGAAGACCGCGCATTTTCAAATCTTTCAACAAGGCCGCGATGGGCTGGTCACAATCCTGCGCCAATTTGCGGTGCCTGAGTTCCAGATCGTCGTGGTTGTCCCAAGGCTGGCGGAAACCCGTCCAGACCTGGGTAAAGCGTACCCCGCGTTCGGCCAAACGGCGGGCAATCAACAACTGCCGCGCCTGCAGTCCTTCCCCGTACATCTCCCGGATGTATTTGGGCTCCTTGGAAATATCAAAGGCGTCGGTGGCCTCCATCTGCATCCGGTAGGCCAGTTCAAATGACTGAACCCGTGCCTCGAAGCGACCATCCTGGTGGGTTCGAGCGTGGTGGTAGCGGTTGATTTTTTTTAACAGGTCCAGTTGTCGCCGCTGCGTGGCGTAACCGGTATAGTCGTTTTGGATATTTTCCAGAAGCTTTTCAATGTCTTCGTGCTTGGTGTCCACATAGGTGCCTTGAAAGACGCCGGGCAGGAAGGCGTTTTGCCAATTCATGGAGTCCGCCACGGGAAGGCCATTGGGGCACATCACGATGAAGCCGGGAAGATTCTGGTTCTCGGTGCCCAGACCGTAGGTCAACCAGGAGCCCATGCTGGGGCGAGGCAAGCGCGACTCACCGCAATTCAAGAGCAGAAGGGATGGCTCGTGGTTGGGGACATTGGTATACATCGACCGAATCACTGAGATGTCATCGATGCACTCCCCTACGTGGGGGAACAACTCGCTGACCTCGATTCCGCTCTCCCCGTAATGCTTGAACCCGAACGGCGAGCCGAAAGCAGCCCCGGTGGTCCGCTCCGTCTTATAGGATACGGGCAAGGCCTTGCCATGCCACTTGTTGAGCAGCGGTTTGGGATCGAAAGTATCGACTTGGGAGGGCCCTCCATTGGCAAAGATGTGGATGACGCGCTTGGCCTTGGCCGGGAAATGGGGCGCCCTTTTGTCCAGGGTGGTAAAGGTTCCCGCTTCGTTTCCCCAGGCTCCGGTCCCGAAAATCGACCCCAGGGACATTGCCCCGAATCCCATGCCGCAACGGTTTAAGAACTCCCGCCGCGTGTATCCATAATCATGTTGGGGATGGTAATTCATGACAAAACTCTCAGTACGGGCTACCTTGGAAAGTGTATGCAACTATGCCTTCATTTTATCCTTTTGGCAAGCCAATCCGAAGAAAGGAAGAAGGGGTCAAACGCAAAATGTTAAAATCTAATTGGTGGAGGGAAGTAGAGGAAGATTTTAACATTTTGCGTTTGACCCCTTTTCTGAGTTTTAAGATTGGCGGCGGCAGCATCCAGTATTGAAAATCAGATCGAATCGATGTGATTGGCAGCGTAGGCCGCTCCCAAAGCCCCGGCCCTCTGGCCGAGAGAAGCGAGGACCACGGGGACGCGATGCCCGCCGGGGCGCCATTCGACCTCGTCCAATATTTCATTGAGGGGATTGATCAAGGCATCTCCTGCCTTGGTGATTCCACCGGCCAGGACAACCAGTTCCGGATCGATTATGTTGATATAGGATCCAATGGCGCAGCCCAATGCTCTCACCGAGTGCAGCCAGATTTCCGTTGCCTCGGCGTCGCCGTTCCGGTGAGCCCGAACCAGGTCCCGGGTCGAGGAAAACCTGCCCGAAGATCTCTCCTGCAGGGTACAATCGCCGATCATCACTTCGATGGCGCCGGGCATGCCGGTATTGCTGGGAGGACCATCGAGATCCAGGCTCATGTGACCCAGGTGTCCGGCTCGGCCGATGACGCCGTTCAAAAGCCTTCCATCCACCATGATTGCTCCGCCGACCCCGGTTCCCAGTGTGAGCATGACCACATCCCTTTTTTGGCGCGCAACCCCCACCCAATATTCTCCGAGCAAAGCGGCATGGGCATCATTGAGCACGGGAACCCCGAAATCTCTTCCCAGCGCCTGGGTCCAGTCGAGACCCTCTATACCGAACAGCTTGCCCGGCAGATAGTCGATGCAGCGCCGATCCGGGGAAGCCAAGCCGGGAGCTGAAACGCCGATGGCGGGAGCCTTGGAATCGAGTTCCCGTTCAAAGTAGGAAATCAATTTGCCAGCGCCTTCCAACCACTGGGCAATCGAACCCCTGCGGTCGTTTATGGGAAGAGATTTGGCCGACAATATGACGCCGTCCTCTTTGGCGGCCACCGCTTTCAAAACCGTACCGCCCAGGTCGATGCCGATGCTCCAACTCATGTAAACAAGTGTCCCAGGCTTTTCCGGTAGGCTTCGTAGTACCGTTCGAGTTGTTCCTCGGCCGCATCCGCGGTGGGTGTTCCTATAAACTGATGGCTGGGCAGCATCACGGGCTCATGACCGCGGGAGATCAGTTTTTCAGCCGTGGTACACCGCAGCATATTCATAATCATGGCGCCGGTCACTGTGGAGGTGGGCCCGGTGCGCCAATTCAGACCGGGAATTTCCACAATGCAGTCTCCCGACGGGCAACAGTTGTCGATAACCACGTCGGCCACGTCCATCAATTTCTCTCCCGAGGAGTGAGCCGGCTTGGAGTTGGCAGCGTGATCTATTGCGGTCAGCGCCACCAGTGGCAACCCGCGTTCCTTTATCCCCTGCGCCATTTCCACGATCAAGGGCCGAATCCCGCTAGTGGAAATCAGCATAAACACATCGTGAGGGCCAAATTTGAAACTTTTGAGCAGCTCCTCGCCGTAGCCTTCCACTTTCTCCAGATACAAGGGACCCCTCAGACCGTTCATGCCGACGGTGGCGCAATGGTAGGAGACGGCCAACTCGGCCCAGGAGAAAAAGCCCACAAAGCATCCCTGTCGGGGAGCCATTTCCTCGCAGAGCATGCGGGAATGACCGGCGCCGAATAGAAATACCAGGCCACCCTCAGCTATGCTGTTGGAAAAAATTTCCGCTGCCGCATCGATGGCCGGGAGTTGTGTCTCCACGATCCGATCCAGAAGAACGGTGGTCTGCTCGAGGTAAACTTTTGCTGCATTCATCGGAATGAAAATTTTGGAAAGCCTAATTCCCCGTCTCAGCGAACTACAAACGAATCTCTTTCAAAATTGGAGAACAGGTTCCCATGGCGGACTAAAAGCTTTGACTATGGGCCCTTCCCTGCGAGGATCAATTCCCCTTCCAAACCGCGATGGCAATATTTTCGAAAAGGCAAAACAGAGCTTTGGTGTGGCTCTCGATGGGGCTTCTCTCAGTGGTATCCGGGGCCGGCTGGTCACAGGAAAAGCCCAATATCCTATTCATTTTTGCCGACGATCAAAGCTACGAGACGGTTCGTGCCCACGGAAACGATGCCATCCATACACCCCATCTCGACACCCTGGCGCAATCGGGAGTCAGTTTTATGAATGCCTACAACATGGGCGGATGGAGCGGGGCCATTTGCGTGGCCTCTCGCACCATGTTGCAGACCGGGCGCTTTCTTTGGCGGGCCCATGCGGTGGAGCGGAAGATGAGGGAACTGGCCGCCAAAGGGCAAACCTGGCCCCAATTGATGCAATCGGCCGGTTATGAAACTTATGTGACGGGCAAATGGCATGTTAAAATACCTTCCGGGGATATTTTTCAGCACGCCGTGCACGAGAGACCGGGAATGCCGCAAGACACTCCCGAGGGCTATCAACGCCCTATCGAAGGTCGTCCCGATAAATGGTCCCCATATGAACCGTCCTTTGGGGGGTTCTGGGAAGGAGGGAGGCACTGGAGCGAAGTGGTGGCCGATGATGCCGAATCGTTTTTGGAACACGCCGCCGGCCTGGATAAGCCGTTTTTCATGTATCTGGCTTTCAATGCGCCCCACGACCCGCGTCAGGCGCCCAAGCGATTCGTCGACATGTATCCGCAGCAAGACATGGAAGTGCCCGTCAATTACATGCGGTCCTATCCCTTCAAGAAGGAAATCGGCCTGTATAGAAAACGGAACAAGGACGGATCCTTTTCCTGGCAGCGCGACGAAAACCTGGCTCCGCACCCGCGCACCGAATACTCCGTTCGAGTAAACCGTTCCGAGTACTACGCCATCATCACCCACATGGATGAACAGATCGGACGTATTCTGGACAAACTGGAGGATATCGGAAAAAAGGAGAACACCTACATCTTTTTTACAGCCGACCACGGTTTGGCCTGTGGCAACCACGGTCTTTTGGGGAAACAGAACATGTACGAGCACAGCCTGAAAGTTCCCTTTATGGTTGCCGGTCCAGGCATTCCCCAAAACGAAAGACGCCATGCCTTTATCCACTTGCAGGACGTGATGGCGACCAGCCTCGATCTGGCTGGGATTGAGAAACCCGCCTACGTGGAATTCAGCAGCCTATTGCCCCTCATCGAAGATTCCGCCCGGGAAGGACATTTGGGCGATACCCTGTATTTTGCCTACCAGATGGAATTGCAGCGCATGATACGCGTGGGGGATTACAAATTGATGGCTTATCCCCAGGCCCGTCGCCTCCGCCTCTTCAATGTGACCGAGGATCCTCACGAAATGAACGACTTGGCCGGGCACCCCGGCCAGTGGCCGCGCATCCGGAAAATGTTCAGCCAACTCACCCGTTTACAAGCCGAGATGGAGGATCCGCTCGACCTGAAACCGTATTTCACTCAGTCGTTTTAAATATTTTGCGTGGCATTTTTCGGAAGTATACTTAAGCTTCTCTGCCTATTAATTTTTACGAACCGGGACCCGTTCCCTCACCCTATCGAATCATGAAAACAAACCCTGTCGATCGTCGCCAATTCCTGAAAACTTCCGCCACGGCCGGCGCCGGCCTGATGATACTGCCGAGCGGCAGTCTTTTCGGATCCTCTACCCCGAACAACAAATTGAATGTTGCTCTCATTGGCGCCTACGGTCGGGCCAGGCGTCATTTCGAAGTTTTGGGGACCGAAAACGTGGTAGCCGTCTGTGACGTGCACGACGACTACCTGGCCTATGGGGTGCGGGAGTTTCCCCGAGCCAAAACCTACAAGGACTGGCGCAAGGCCCTGGATCAAAAGGATCTGGATGCGGTTGTCATTTGCACCCCGGACCACACGCACGGCCATATTTCGTCCTGGGCTCTCAACCGCGACTTGCACGTTTACTGTGAAAAACCCTTGGGAAACGGCGTTCACGAAGCGCGTTACAATCGCAAGAAGTGGCTCGGGAAGAAGGACAAAATCGCCACTCAGGTGGGCACCCAGCGTCACGCCTACGACAACTTTGCCCGGGTGCGTGAATTGATCAAAGACGGCGCCATCGGCGAAATCAGGGACGTCCACGCCTGGGGAAACCGCGAACTGCGTCGTGATTCCTACCCCGAGAAAATGGGTAAGGTTCCCGCCGGTCTGGATTGGGATCTGTGGTTAGGGCCTTCGCCCTGGCACCCCTACAATCCGGAATATTACCAGAACCTGCCGGATCGTCCCGGTTCCAATTGCCTGAATTGGAACATGTATTGGGACTTCGGCAGCGGCCAAATCGGCGACATGGGCGCGCATACCATGGATTTGGTCTGGAACGCGCTGGATGCCGATCTGCCGACCTCCGTCCAGGCCGAAGGCGAAGCCTTCAATCCGGACGTCACGCCGGTGGATTTGCATTCCTGGGCCATGATCCCGGCCAACGACTGGCGGGGGGAAGTCCGCGTCAACTGGTGGCAGGGCGCCATGAAACCCAAGATGCCCAAAAGTTTTATCGATGTCAGCAAGATCGGGCATGGAGGAATGTTCGTCGGTTCGGAGGGCGCCCTCATTTGCGATTTCACATCCCGGGCCATTTTGCCCTACGGCAAAAATGCCAACATGACCTATTATAAGCCGCGCAAGGAAAAGGACCTGATCCCCCCGTCCGGTGGATTTCAGGAAGAGTGGATCCACGCTTGCAAGACGGGCGCCAAGACTTCCTGTGATTTCGATTACAACGGCAGGATGATGGAAATGATGTTCCTCGGTCTGGTGGCCTACCGGGTAGGGGAAAAAGTCACCTACGACGGCGCGAAAGGAAAAGTGGTCGGTCATGCCGCAGCCGATGCATTGCTTAAGCGCAAATACCGCGAGGGATGGCCCCTGAATGGTTAATTTTCTCCTTCAGGGATTATTTTTCCTCTCGTTTAATAGTCTGGCTGCCGGTAACGACGGGAACCGGCCCAACATCGTCTTCCTGTTTACGGATGATCAGGCCTACGACACCTTGGGTTGTTACGGGAATCCGAATGTCAAAACCCCCAACATCGACCAACTGGGCGAGGAGGGGGTAATTTTCGATCGCCACTATGATACCACCGCCATCTGTATGGCCAGCCGGGCCAACGTCATGTCGGGGCTCTATGAATACAAGTCCGGGACCAACTTCATGCATGGCCCCATGGCGCGGTCTCTCTGGCAAGAATCCTATCCCCTACTATTGCGCGAAGCCGGCTACAGGACCGGATTCGGCGGCAAATTCGGATTTGCCGTGGTGGATGATCCGAAAAAGGGAGGAGGAGAAAACAATTACCGGAATTTGCCGGTGGAGGACTTCGATTTCTGGGTGGGTGGAACGGGCCAAACCTCCTACCAGACGGACCGGAACAAGTATTTGGCCAGGTTCGCGGACCGGTTTCCTCACAGCACACGCGCATATGGCGCAGCAGGCCAGGAATTTATCCGGGAGGCGGTCGAAGCGGGTCAACCGTTTTGCCTAACCCTGTTCTTCAAAGCCCCTCACCGGCCCGTAACACCCGATCCCATATTCGACGACGTCTATGAAGACACCGTGTTTCGCAAACTTCCCAATTACGGGCGCCCGGCAGGGGAGCATCTGGCCCCTCAGAGCCGCATGGGCCGGCAGTATCCCCGGTTCATATCGTGGGGCTACCATACCGATGAGAGTTATCAGAACGCCTTGCGGAAATACAACCAGCAGATCCATGGGGTCGACCACGCCGTCGGAATGATTGTGGCTGAGTTGCGGCGCCAGGGAGTGGAGGACAACACCGTGATCCTATTTTCCTCCGACAATGGATTCTTCAACGGTTCCCACGGCCTTGGCAGCAAGGTCCTGCCCTATGAGGAAGGAGCCCGAGTGCCCATGATCATCTACGACCCACGCTCGGCATCCCAAGGGGGCGGACGGCGGGTGTCCGCCGTGACCGGCAATGTCGACGTGGCCGCTACTATTTTGGATCTGGCCGGTCTCGAGGCGCCGGATTCCATGGACGGCCGCAGCATGGTTCCACTGGTCCGGGATGAACAGGAGAGGGCGCGAGATTCCCTTCCGGTGATCAACGTCTGGGGTACCGCCGGAACCATGTTTCTCGGCGTGATAACGGAGACTCACAAATACATTTACTGGATCTACGGAGAGGAATTCGAGCCTGCTGAAGAACTGTTCGATTTAAAGGCCGATCCCTACGAGTTGAAGAATATTGCGCATGAACCCGACAGTCGGCTCATCCTGGAAAAGATGAGGGCCTTGCACGATGCCGAAATAGCCCTTTGGAAAGAACATGCTGTGCCCTACGGCGACTACCGGATGTTCGGAAAAATCCTCGACCGCAACATACCCTGGTCGGAAAAAAAGCCCTCATCCCCGATCGTTTTTCCTCCGGCATGCGCTACTACCGGGAAGAGATTGCGAATTAGGACGGCCCAAGGTCAAACCTGCCGCGATCAGGTTTCATTCCTGACGCCATCCCCATGCTTGTGATCCGGCATCGTCCTCAATCTCCGTAATATTGTCTTGCCATATAATTGAGTATGGGAAATATGGGTTTATGAAAACCACTGTTGATATTCAGGATGAACTCCTGGCGCGGGCGAAACGTCATGCCAAAAATTCGGGTCGGACCTTGCGTGCCGTTATTGAGGATGGCCTGCGTGAGATCCTCGCCGCGCCTACCGGGCCCAACCCTTACCGTCTGCCCGATTTGAGCACCGGCCACACCGAGGCGGAAGACCCTCTCGAAGCCTATTCCTGGCAGGACCTACGCGGGTTGATCTACGGGGAGCCTGAAATCCGATGATCGCGGTCGATACAAACCTGCTCGTCTACGCACACCGCAAGGAATCCCGTCTGCATGAAACATCTTTCTCGATTATGCGAACCCTTGCCGAAGGGAATCAGTTATGGGCGATTCCCTGGCCATGCTGCTACGAATTCCTGAGTGTCGTAACGAACTTCCGGATTTGGAAAGATGCCGCGACACCGCCGGAACGGGCGTGGGCGCAACTCGAAGCCTGGACCGCGTCCCCAAGCAATCGTCTTCTGGGCGAAACGGACGGTTTTTTGAAGATTTTGGGCGGCCTCGCCCAACGCCCCCGAGTACGAGGAGGAATTGTGCACGATGCCCGGATAGCCGCCATATGCCTGGCACACGGGACGGAAGCACTCCTGACCCGTGATCGGGATTTCTCCTTATTTCCGGAACTGCGAACCCGTGACCCATTTGCTAAGGGATGCCAACCGCCATGAAAGGTTCAGCCGTTCAGAAGGTGTACATGATGGAGCTGTAGAAGGTGGTTTGTTCGGGTGGTACGGTAGGGGGAACTTGGTTTTCGTAGTTGAATTCGTATCCCAGCCGCAGGCTCAGTCCCCGGGAAATTTTTCCGGTCAGCTTCACATCAAAAGAGTAGCCCCAGTTGTCGCCATCGTTTGGGTCCAGATAGGCCATGGCCTTTTGGTCGATCTGGTAAACATCGTTGATTTGAAATTCCGTGTCCTGAAAGAGCGATCCCAGGTAGAACCAACCTCCCAGTTCCTCGTTGGCCACCTCCAGGTCCCGGAAGAGAACCGCGACTTCCGGTCCGGCCACAAATGCCAGGCGCGGCGACACCTCCCAGCGCCTTCCCAGACCTATGCCCTGCTTGATCCAATGGTTGAATTGGCGAACCTCGTCCGTCTTGTAACTGGTTAATGATTGAAGGACGAGATTCTCCGTTCTATCCCGGCGAAATCTGAAATCGGCAAGGAACCGGTCCTCGCTGATCTCCTTGTTTTTTTCGGAGAATCGGTAATCGGTATCCAGACGAAATTCGCTCTTGCCGTTATTCCATTGGCTATTGAAAAAGAACCGCCGGTCTTCGTTGTCCTTGGTGCTTTCCTGGAGATTGTAGGACAACCCGATACTGGCATTCATTTTGACCAGAGTGCGAATGAGTTTCCGGGGAAGGTATAGGGCCAACCCGTGCAAGTCTTCCAGGCCGTTCACCGTCTCCTCCGCCTCGGTTTCATCCGTGGATGGCAGAGCCGGGCTAGCCGCCGAGTCGGGCTCGGGGGAAGGGCCGGATGCGGGTGGGGTGGTTTGGAGTGAGGCAGGCAGGGTTTGCAATAGGGATTTGGCGATTTCCAATTCACCCAGTTGTGGATGGGCCATTACCACGTGGGTTTCCGTTTGCCTGACCAGTTCGCCGTTCAATCTGTCTCCATTTTTTAGGATTAATTCAAGAGCCTGGGCAGAGTCGGCGGCAAATAAGGCTGAAGGCTGAAGGCCGAAGGCTAAAAGGTTGAAGAATAGGAAGAAAACGAGCCTGATATGCATGTTAATTGGGAGGGGGGAAAAAGGGGTCAAACGCAAAATGTTAAAATCTAATTGGTGGAGGGAAGTAGAGGATGATTTTAACATTTTGCGTTTGACCCCTTTTTCCTGGGATGGTGCTTGAAGAAGGAGTGAAGGAGTGAAGGAGTGAAGGAGTGGTGGAGTGTGGCGGAGTCGGGAATTAACCACAGGTTACACTGATGGGCATCCGCCTACGCCGAGGCTTTCGGCGTGACATGCAGAGGTAATTCATGGTGATTGTGATCATGATCCCGATTGAAAAATCAACGACTTGGAGAACTTGTCATGCTATCACTAAAACATCCTTGCGGACCATTGTTTAAACTACCTGAGTAGTTACGATGCCTTTAAAATTGGGGCCATGGCTATAGCAAAAGGGTAGGCAATAAGACAAGGTCTTGACTCTTTATGGCGCCAACATACGGAGGGCAGTAGAAGATTCGTGAGACATACGGGCTATTGTTTGGATTCAGGTCCGGCAATGTTTAGCGCAAAGATAGGATTGCGTTGATTAGGGAAAATTCTACCCATGGATATAGGTGAAGAAGGTTTTCCCATTTTGTCTGCAATTCCTGCTTCTGGTCTCACTGCAGACCGGCAGCGCAGGGAATAGGCCTTCAACCTACCTTTCCTGGTCTCACCTGGCCGATCTACCGCCAGTCGGTGACCAGTCCGAATCCCTCGGGGTTGCCGGACCCTATGTCGGCGTCCATAACGATGCGCTGATTGTCGCCGGGGGCGCCAATTTTCCAAAACCTTATTGGGGGGAAGACAAGGTATGGCACGATGATATCTGGGTATTGGAGAGATCCGGAGAATGGACCAAAGGAGGAACCCTGCCACGGCCTCTCGGTTATGGCTCCTCGGTTTCTCTCCCTCAAGGGGTCCTCTGCATGGGCGGAAACGATGCAAATCAAACCTACAATGACGTTTTCCTCCTGCAATGGGATCCTGGAAGTAAATCCGTTGAACTGAAGACTTTGCCAAATCTTCCGACAACTCTCGCTTTTTCGATGGCCGCTGCAATTGGAAATAGGGTCTATCTCGCTGGCGGCACTGAAACCAACGACCTGGCATCCGCACTGAATAATCTCTGGGTCCTGGACATGGAAAATCCGGAAGCTGGCTGGCAGGAACTTCCCGGATGGCCGGGTCCGGCCCGAGGACTGAACCTGGTCACGGCTCAAAGCAATGGAGCGGAAGAACAAATCTATCTCTTCAGCGGCCGCCGGGTTGCTGAAAATGGCGAACTCGAATTCCTCAAGGATGCCTACGCCTACAGCCCGAGCGCCAATACCTGGAAAAAGCTGGCTGACTCACCTGCCTGCGTCATGGCCGGTGAAGCCTTCCCGATGGGTGAAAATCACATCTTCGTCGTAGGCGGCGCCGATGGATCTCTCTTTCACCAAGCCGATGATCTCAAGGACGAACATCCCGGCTTTCCCAAACAGGCTTGGACCTACAATGCGCTCACCGACAGGTGGCAGAAAGGGGGGAGACTTCCGCAAAACCATGTCACCACCCAAGTTGCCAAATGGGGCAACGATTACATAATAACCTCCGGGGAGGTCCGGCCCCGGGTTCGCACCCCGGTCATCTGGAAGGTTGCGTCCCTGCCGCCTGATCCGGCATTCGGCACTCTAAACTGGATCGCATTGATCGCGTATCTTGGCGGCTTGCTCTTTGTGGGCTTCATATGCGGCCGTCAGACTCGCTCCACTACCGACTTCTATCTGGGAGGGCGTACCATTCCGTGGTGGGCCGCCGGTATCAGCATCTTCGGCACGCAATTGAGCGCAATCACCTATCTCGCGCTTCCAGCCAGGGTATATGGAACGGATTGGTCGATCATCATCGTAAACGGCGGCATTGTGTTGGTAGCGCCGTTGATCGCCTTTGCCTACATACCCCGGCTGCGAAGAATGAACGCGGTAACCGCCTACCAGTTCCTGGAAAACCGCTTTCATGTCGGCCTGCGGCTCTTCGGAAGCGCCTCCTTTATTCTGTTTCAGTTGTTCCGCATGAGTGTAGTCGTATTCCTGCCCGCCCTGGCGTTGTCGGCGGTAACCGGATTCAACCTGACGCTCTGTATCATATTAATGGGTCTGATTTCCACTATCTATACTGCGTTTGGAGGTATCAAAGCGGTGATCTGGACGGATGTCCTGCAGGTGGTGGTCCTGTTTGGGGGAGCTTTGCTGGCTTTGGCTTTGATTTCCATGAACCTGGAAGGAGGCTTTTCGACCCTGCTTTCGATGGGTAGTGAAGACGGCAAATTCAAGATGGCGCCCATGGAGTGGTCCTGGGTAGGCGATACGTTTGTTGTCTTGGTATTGGGAGGCATTTTTTCCAATGCGCTCGTACCCTACACCTCCGATCAGGCAGTGGTTCAACGTTACCTCACCACAAGCAGCGAGAAAAAGGCTCAACAGGCGGTTTGGACCAATGCCGTCCTGACCATCCCGGCCACTCTTCTCTTCGCCCTTATGGGGATCGCTTTGTATGTGTTCTATAAATCGCACCCGGATCTCCTCGGACCGTTGGCCAAGAACGATCAAATCCTCCCCTGGTTCGTGGCCAACCAGATGCCGGCGGGACTGGCCGGACTGGTGATTGCAGGAGTGTTCGCCGCAGCCATGTCCAGTTTGGACAGCAGCATGCACTCGATTTGCACGGCAGTTTCCAACGACTTCGTGGGCCGCTTCAAATCCGATTGGAGTGATGAAGGGCAACTCAAGTTCGCGCGCCTTCTGGTGGGGTTTCTCGGAGTTCTGGGTACCAGCGCCGCCCTGGTGTTATCGACCATGGATACGGGTCATTTCTTTGACTTTTTTATTGGTTTCATGGGGCTCATCGCAGGTCCGCTTGCCGGGCTCTTTCTCCTGGGAATATTTGTGCGCCGCGCCAACTACCTGCACGCCTGGATAGGGGTCATCTGTAGCCTGGTCATAACGATTTACGCCAAGTACACAACCGATCTCAACGGACTCCTGTTCGGGGTTATCGCGATTTGCCTATGCCTTGGTATCGGCTTTCTTTCAGCTCTTCTCGATCGAAGAAAGACAACAGGTATGACCCGCGCGCATCGGTAACTTTTTTTCCAGCCACTTCCGCCTTCTTCCTTCTGTTACGTTTTCCTCAAGTAATCAGAGGGCGAGATAACAGGTATCCCCATAAATGGATTTAAGATCAACAGATCCTTGTCTCCACTGATTATCAGGTCTGAGCCTCCATTCACCGCTGCTTCGAGAAACTTATCGTCGCGAGGGTCGCGGCAAGCTCGAATCCGACGCACACTCTCGACCCGTTCACTAATGCGTCCGAGGAGCCGGATAAATTGTTTCCGGTCCTCCAAGGTAACGTAAGGATCAAATTTACTTCTGCTTAGGACATCACCCAGTTCCTCAAGAGTGGCCTCCGAAACCAGGAGCGTACCTTCCCCAACGGCTTTTTCAACAGCTTTACAGGCAGTTGAATCGGGTAGCAATAGACGGCTTACCAAGGCGTTGGTATCGACCACTATGCGTAGTCGCTTAACCGGCATCCAAAATGCTGTTCAGCTTGCTTTCCGTCAGGCCGCGCTTTCCGGCCCGGCGACCGACACGATCGCAGAACCTCTCGAATTCCTCGATATTGAGGGCCGCCAATCTTTCGTAGTCCTGCATCGACAACATGACAGCGGCATCACGATTATAACGCTTGATCACTACCGGTTCACGCTGAACGGTGTCGATGACTTTTCCCAGCGATTGCTTGGCTTCATTGGCGGTAAACTGCTTCATGGGAAAATCTTGTGTCATCTTAATTAGATGAATTGGACGAAATAGCAACCCCTTTTTCCCGGACCTCCGGATTTGAGGAATCAATTCAACCGCCGCAACGCTATCTCTTTCACTTCCATGGCGGCTTTTCCGGGAATTCCGGTAAGGCGGATACTTGCCGCTTTGCTGCCCGTCCCAATTTTCACATTCCCCAAAAAAAGTGGTTTCCAGGGTTTGCTTTCATACTTGATGGATTCCCCGTCCAGCATGAAGGGTTGATAATAGGGCTCAGGATCGAAGGCCTCGGATATGGTAAAGGCAAGTTTTTGGCCATCCACTTCGAAATAGCCTTTCACCCCCAAATCCTCTGCGGGAATGCAGTAAAGTAGAGTGACGTCATACAAGCCGTCTGCCGCGACCTTTAGATTCCACTCGGCATAGGCGTTGGCATCTGTCCAGTTGCTTATCCAGTGGCCGGTGAAGCCGGCGCGATAGTTGTAATCGATTCCTTCCCCTCTGGGAACGGATAAATTGGAATCATGGCCCTTGAGGACTACAAGGGATTGTCCCTCCTGCCCGAGCGGTATGGGTGTTTCTACGGCCAGGTTCGGTATGGTTGCCAATGTATCCTCGAAGTGGGAGCTGAGTCTATGAATGACATCCGGGAACTGGTCGGCGAGGTCGTTGAACTGCCGTATATCCATTTGAATGTCATACAAACTCCATTTGCCCTTCTGTTGCACTGCCGTCCAGCGATCCGAATGAACGGTCCCATTCTCTCGGATCCTTTTTTCGTCACCAAAGGCAAAGGAAAACAACAACCGATCCCGCCAGGTCGCCATGGGATCTTTCAACAAACTGGCGAAACTTCGACCGTCCAGGTCCAAGGTATCGATTCCGGTCAGACCACATAGCTCTGCCAGGGTTGGCAGTAAATCAATGTGGGCAAGCGGTTTGGTAACGGTGTGGGGTTCCAGTTTTTCCGGCCACCGAATAAAGGCGGGAACCCGAATGCCTCCTTCGTAGATATGGCCTTTCCTGCCTTTCAGGCCAGCGTTGTAACGCCAGGTATTGGGTCCGTTGTCTGTCAAAAAAATTACAATCGTGTTTTCAACCTGATCGGCCTGCTCCAGAAATTCGAGCAATCGGGCTATTTGATCGTCGATCGATTTTATCATGCCGTAGATCACCGATTCCCACCGGCCTACGTTTTTTCTATAAAACGGCTTCCAGTATTTCTCGGAAACCAGCCCGGGAGTATGGGGTGCATTATACGATAAGTAACAGAAAAAGGGCTGACTCCCCTCGATCTGATCATCCATCCATTGCATCGCCGCATCTGTCAGGATTTCGGTAATGTAACCGTCGTATCGTCTTTCGGTGTCGTTGTGTGTTAGTAGCGGATTGTAATACTCCTGCCACACACCTCCAAGAAAACCCAGGAATTCGTCGAAGCCCTGCCCATTCGGGGTTTCGGGATAGATGGCCCCGTTATGCCATTTCCCGAAGCAACCGGTCTTGTAACCATGCAGACGCATCAATTCGGCAATCGTGGTTTCCTCGGGATTCAGTACCTCCTGCCTATGGGAAACGCCAAACGCTCCCGTGCGGAGGTGATACCTTCCCGTCATGATACTGGCGCGCGTGGGAGCACACACCGGGCTTACATAAAAGCGGTCCAACCTGACACCTTGTTCTCCGATGGAATCCATGGCGGGTGTGGATAGATGGGGATTCCCATGCAGGGAGAGGTCCCCATATCCCTGGTCGTCCGTCAGGATGAACAGCACATTGGGCCGCTGCCATGATGGAGGACTTTCCCCAAAACAGTAACTCGCCGCAATGGATGCCAAACCAACAATCAGGCGAAGTCCGATGGAAGATTTCTTCATAGGTAAGCCGGAAAAGCGTCACACCATATCAGGTTCCCGTAAGTATGCAAACGCCAGGATGTCCTCCGCCGCTCTCACTGGTAAATCGAGGTTGCCTTTTGCCAGAGACTATTCCTGGCGCAGGATTTCCAGGGGAGCCTGCCGTGTAATACCCCGGCTGTTGAGCAATCCCGTCAAGGTGGTCAGGACCGTCATGGCCAGCATCCCGGCCAACACCACTTCCCAGGCCACAACCAGGGGGAGTCGAATCAGGAATTTCATGAGGGCCCAGGTGGCGGCGACGGACACCATTCCACCAATGATCGAAGCCAGCAGTCCAATGGAGGCGAATTCGATAAAGAGAATGCGCCTTATGGTTTGCGAATTGGCGCCCAGGGTTCGGAGCAAAACGCTTTCCCGTATTCGCTGGTAACGGCTGGTGATGATGGCGCCGGCCATGACCAGCAAACCGGCCGATATGGTGAACAATGCCATGAATTGTACCATCCATGAAACCTTGGTCAGAATGTCATCGATGGTAGTCAGGATCAACCGCAGGTCGATGGACGAAATATTTGGATAGATTTTTATCAGGTCGGATTGCACTTGGGCAGTAGCCCGGGGATCGGGAGTCCTGGTAGCCACTATGTACATTCTAGGAGCCTCCTCCAATACCCCTTGGGGAAAAACAAAGAAAAAATTCGGCCGCATCTGATTCCAGTCGACCTTGCGCACGCTGGCGATTTCCGTCTCCAACGGCAGACCTTGGACATTGAAGAGCAGGCGGTCCCCCAATCCCAGCCCCATGTCCTCCAGGAGTCCTTGCGAAATGGAAATGGGGATGGGTTCATCATCCATGGAGGCTTGGGGGATAAACCGGCCCGCCGCCAATTCCTCCCCATCGGTCAAATGGCCGCGGAAGGTGGATCGGTATTCCCGCCGAAGGGTCCAGCCTTCCGGTCCGTTCTGGTTGCCCCGGGGACCTCGGCGAAAGAGGGACCGCACCGGGGTGCCGTTTACTTCCGATATGCGCATGGAAACGATGGGGGCGGATTCCAGTATCGGCATTTGGTTGCGCCCGATGATTTCCAATGACCCATCCAGTTGCGAGGGTTGGATATCGAAAAATATCATATTCGGAGCATTCTCGCCCCGGTCGATATTGAGCTGCTTGAGAATGGCCTCTTTGGTTAGAAAAAGGCAGAGAACCATGACAAATCCCACGCCCAGGGCTACCAGCATGAGAACGGTCCGGTTGTTGGGGCGGTAAAGGTTGGCGATACCGTAGCGCCATGGAAAAGGCAGCCTGGAGGGCTTCGGTTTTCTTATCCATTTCAAGAAGAGCCAGGCAATTGAGGCCAGCAAGCCCAGCACCGCAATCAGGCCTCCGGAAAATGCCAGATTGACTTTCAGGTTATCGGTCTGGGCAAACCCAAAACCGAAAAGCGTGAGCCCCAAAATTGCCACTATGGCATAGACCCAGGGATCCCTTTTCATCGTTCCCGGCTTTTCCACCTCAGTCCGCAGGACCCGCAACGGAGATATTTTTCGAAGGGGGAGCAGGGGCAACAGGGTAAAGAGAAAACAGACGACCCAGCCAAACAACAAACCGATCCCCAAGTCCCACCAGGAGAACCGGGGTTCCAGGACAAAGGGCAGGAAGTCCTGGATGAACAGGGTAATGAAAAACTGAATGGCGCTGCCTATGAGCGAACCTATCAAAGCAGCGACCAGTCCCAAGCCCGATATTTGAAACAAGAAAATGGCTACAACCAGGGAGGAGCGAGTCCCCAAGCAACGCAAAATGGCCATGGTATCCATCTTTCCGCTGAGGTAGACATGCACGGCGCTGGTTACCCCGATACCGCCGAGTATCAAAGCCATAAATCCAATCATGTTGAGTAAATCGGTCACCCTCTGGAAGGATTCGATCAACTCCTCCCTTTCCTCCTCGACCGTATCGTAGCCAATCCGGTTTGCCCTGAAGAACCCTCGGTTGCTCTCAAGTTCCGCCTCTACGTTGGTCGGGTCATCCAATTTTACATAAGCGCGATAGGAAACCCGGCTCCCGAATTGCAAGAGTCCCGTATCTTCCAGGTTCGATTTTGACAGGTATACGCGCGGCGCCACCCAACCGGTCAGATTGGACTCCCCGGGTATCCTATCCACAATTCCCAGGACCTCGAAATATACATTTCCCAATTTCACGCGGTCCCCGAGGGCTACCGAATACTGGTGAACCAAACTTTCCTCCATCAGGACGTAGCGGCCGTTGTGAAACCGGTCCATGAGGTTTTCCGGCCGCGTCTCCGGAATTCCGTAGAAAGGAAAAGCTTCCTCGAAAGCGCGCAATTGCACCAATCGACTGCCGCCGTTGGACTCGAACAGCGCCATGGTGGCAAGCCGGACTTCGTTGGCGCGCCTTCCCTGCATCTGGTCGATAAAAGTTTCCACCTCCTCCGGGTATTTACTCCGGGAATGGAACTCCACGTCGGCCCCCAACAATTCCTTGGACTGCTCGTCAATGGCCCTTTCCACATTCGTCCTGAAACCGCGTATGGCAATTAAAGCGGAAAGGCCGAAAACGATGGCGAGGACAAAGAGAAGGAGCTTGAACCGGTTGCGGCGACTATCCCGCCAACTCATTAATAAAGCCCATCTCCAGCCGGGGCCATTGGAGGACTTCGGGGTCATAAGGAATCCACTTCTTCAACGCCGCCGCGATGGATCCGAAACATCCGGTCTGTCTTTCTGGCCAATTCGAGGTTGTGGGTGACCACAATCAGGGTGGTGCCGGCCTCCCGGTTCAGATCGAATAGCAATGGCTCCACCACCGCACTGGTTTCACTGTCCAGATTGCCGGTCGGTTCATCGGCAAAAAGAATCGAGGGCTTGTGAATAAAGGCCCGGGCCAGGGCGACGCGCTGTTGCTCGCCGCCGGACAACTGGACGGGAAAGTGATCCAATCGATCCCCCAGTCCGACCCGCTTGAGCAAATCTTCAGCCTGCTTTTGCTTGCCCGTTCCTCCACGAAGCTCCAGCGGCACCAGAACATTCTCCAAGGCATTGAGTGACGGAATCAATTGGAAGTTCTGGAAGACAAATCCGACCTCCCGATTCCGAATTTCCGCCAGTTGATCTTCAGAAGCGGCGTGCAGGGGGTGGTCCTTCAAGAAAATTTCCCCACTGGTGGGGCGATCCAATCCGGCGCACAGGCCGAGCAGGGTGGTTTTGCCGGAACCCGAGGGCCCGAGAATGGAGCAGCGACTTCCCTTTTCGATGTCGAAGCAAACCCCATGCAAAACGGGGACTTCATGCGTCTCGGTGGCGAAGGTTTTACTAACGTTGTTAACCTGTAGGATGTTCATTTGGTGTCACCCGTGGGTTTTTCAGTTTTAAGGACGTCACGCAAGGTTCATCTTGAACTTGGCCCGGTGTTTCCAAGTCTGTCATGAACCAGCAGTGA
Source organism: Opitutales bacterium (assembly GCA_964291575.2). Lineage (GTDB taxonomy): Bacteria > Verrucomicrobiota > Verrucomicrobiia > Opitutales > UBA2995 > JAABVD01. The sequence goes on from OZ219851.1 coordinate 1,984,006, forward strand.
AAAGTTTCAAGCAATTCGTTTCCCTTGGTATCATATCGGCATGGGTCCTCACCTCGATTGGGCTCGGAACGCTTCCCCTGTCAGCGAGCAAGACGATTCTGTTCATGGGTGATAGCATAACCGCCGGGTATGGCGTTGGCACCGACTATGCCTTCCCGGCCCTGATTCAGGAAAAACTCGATGACCTGGATTTCGATTTTACGGTGATGAACGCCGGGGTAAGCGGGGACACCTCTGCCGGAGGCCTCAACCGGATCGATTGGCTCCTGAAGCGCCCCATCGATATTTTTGTCTTGGAACTGGGCGCCAACGATGGCCTGCGCGGTCACCCGGTCGAATCCACCAGGGCCAATTTGTCAGGTATCCTGGAACGGGTTCGGGACCGATACCCCGAGGCCCGCCTGGTTCTGGCCGGCATGCAGGTGCCTCCCAACATGGGGCCGGACTATGCCGGGGCTTTTCGGAGCGTGTTCAAGGATGTAGCCCGGGAAACCGGCGCTCACCTGATCCCGTTCATTCTGGAAGGGGTAGGGGGGATTGAAGCGTTGAACATCCCCGATGGCATACACCCCAACCGGGAAGGCCATGCCGTCATAGCGGACCTGGTTTGGGACCACCTGAAACCGCTCTTAACGGAATGAGGTATCGGGAATTAACCACAGAGAACACAGAGAGCACAGAGGGGGGAGGCCAATCTACCGGGAAAATTAGCTGAGGTTCAGCTTTTTTAACACTATGGTTTGGGTAGCCACGATTTCCTGGCCGACTCTTTCAATAGTGGGCCAGGCATTGGTCGAGCCGCCGGACCTCTTGATCACCCCGTCATTTCGATTTCGGTATGGGCTTTTGCCTCGTTCCTTGTAGGGCTCTTCCTTATCGAGGATGGCGTCGTTGAGTTCCTGGGGAAAATAAACCTGTGTGCTCAGCATTTCCCGATCGTTCAGAATGACCTTGAGGTGAATGTGGACCGTTCGCGGGGTATACCATCCGGGGAAAATGGATTGAAAGGTCACCTTGCCTGCTTCGTCGGTAATCTGTCGCCCGCGGCAAAACCTGAGATCGCTCGTGGCCCTTGCTCTTCTCCGCACATTGGGGAATTCGTCCGGATCCGCCCCGGGAAAACCGGAGTAATTCCCCAAGGCATCGCAGTGCCATACATCCACGGTTGCTTCCGGGATGGGACGGCAGGTTTCCTTTTCTACGACCTTCAACTTCAAGGTGAGAGGAACCCCGTCCTTGTCCTCGGAAATATCGCTTCGATAAAATACATCATCCACGTAGTAGGGCCCGTCGATCGCTTCGGTTGTCAATTCACAGGCGCCCTGGGCCACCTTATTTGAATCCTCGGACTTGGCCGCCAGGGAAGGCATCCACCGGAAAAATCCTCCAAAGCAACCGGTGACCAATAGAAAAAATTTTCGACGTGTCGGCATATTGAAATTAGGATTTTACCACGGAATCACGGATGAGCAAGGATGAGAATAGATTAGGAATTGGGAATTAGGAGGAATGATGGAGTTATGGAGTGATGGAATGGGGAAGGGCCTCTCGCAAAGGACGCAAAGAGGCGCCGTTGGCGCCAAGAGGAAAGAGTTCAGTGGGCGGCTGCACCGCCAATCGTGATCGTGATCGTGATCGAAACTTAAACATGGATCCCGCTTCGCCCAAACCGTGCTTCGCAATGCTACCGCTTCGCCTAAAGGCTTCGCACGGCACGCGCACGGCACAGCGTCAGGACATGTTTGCCTGCAGCAACAGGTTCCTGGATTCCGGAAGCTCGAAAGTGGCTTCTTTATTCAGCCTTCATCCTTCTGCCTTCTTCCTTTAAAGCGGATCAAGGGTCTGCCAGTTGCTTCAACACCGTGTCCAACACCCCCAAATGGAGCGCGGAACGTTGCTCGAGCGGCCACGTTGTGGGTGTTTCACTGATGATTACATGCTCGGCGTGGAAGCGCAGGAGGTAAGGCGACAAACCCTGAACACCCCATTCCCGGGCCACCTCGTATACCCCATCGCCGATCAGCTCATCGCTTTCGCCTGAATCGTCGTCATCTATCGAGCCGATGGTTTTGACCCCGGCAGCGATTTGGGGTCCGATGTATTGCTTGTCCCTTTTTCCTTCGTAAAGGTAAAACCCCGTCGCGTCGCAGTCCTCGTGGAAATCTATCGCGAACGCGAATTGGGTTTGCCCAAGGGCGCGTTTGACGATGGACGCCTCCGGCACATCATCAGTTGCAAAGGAGCGGTTGACATCCGCACCTTCACCATTTTCCCGGGTATCGTGCACGTATCCATGGGGATTGATACAGGGAAAAACCCAAAAACTGAATCGTTTCAGAAGCGCCACGTTGTCCCGTTCCAAAAATTTCAGCGATGCCTCCACGCCCGCCGTTTCATCGCCGTGAACCCCGCCTGTGATGAGGATGTTTTCCCGTTCCCCGGATTGGGATCCCAATACAACTTTAAATACCGGATAGTCGTGTACCGTACCAATTTTGGTCAAAAACTCCAAATTGGCTGCCTTCAGGCGATCTACGATCTCGGAATAGCTCCGCACAACCCGACTGTATGCCAGCGATTTATTTGAGAATCCAGCCCGGAGCTTGAGGAATTGAGAAAAGGCTGAAGGCTGAAGGCTAAAGGCTGAATTCCTGGCAACTCTCGACTGATCACTGATTTTTGACTCTCGCGAAGAACGCGAAGAGCGCCAAGACGGGGAAAAAGAGGAGGGAACCACAAAAAGCACCCGCCTACGCCAAGGCCTACGGCGTGGCATGCTAAAGACTCAAAAAAGGAAGGAGAAGAGGAACCGCAGATGGCGCAGATTTGCGCAGGTAAGAAAAAGGAGGAGGGGAGGCGGGTCCCCTATTTCCTCTATAAGGCGGGTTGGAAAACCCGCCCTCCGTTAGTGCCTCTCTGCGTTCTTTGCGATCTTCCACCTTCATGGATTACGGCGTGACAAGTGGCGAGAGTCATTTCCTTATCCGACCTTATCCCAGGTTACTCTTATGGACGATCAGTAATAAGTATGCATCCAATCATCCCATATGGGAGGGTAAGAATAAATTTCACTCATATATCTTGGAAAACTTAGTCTTCCCACCCCACGAGGCCTCGTAAATCGTGGAAATTCAGTTAACTCTGCTACCTCATAGACGGGTATTCCGCGGCTGGCCAACAATTGAAATACGGTTTCAGATTCTTTGGGATTGTTGTACCGGGATGATCGGGGATTGAACTCAAGGACGATTTCCTCCCCACCGTGTTTGATGTGAATTTGAGATGCGATCTTGGAAACGCCTTCCATTTCATGAAACGGAATGGTGGTTAATTCCTTGGAGAAAAGGTACCTGAAATGCCGGGTTTCCAATCGTAAATCGGACTCGGTCAGAGCAATGATCCCTTTATCAGCTACAATCCTTCGGTCCAGATCGTCGAATTGTGCAATAAAGTCCCCGTAGCTCAGAAATTGAATCTCAGAATCCTTTGTCCCCAATCGGGAAGCCAATTTTTTCCCGTGTTTTTCCACATTCAATTGCTGCGAAACACAACCGCTGAGGAGGATGGTCAAAAGGGCCGAAAGAACCTGTAAAACCACTTTCACGATGCGACAGTATTTCAGTTTTAAAGCGCCCCGTCAATGAAACATGGATTTACAGGATGAACAGGAATAACCATAGAGGGAGAGGCGCCTCCAACGCCATCATCTGTCTTTTACGCCAACGGCGTTAAATTCCAAAGCCCAGCGTCGCGAAGCGCACGCTGGGTTACCGGGCACCCAAATAATTGAACCCCAACGGGGTTCCACAAAAGGCGCCTTGGAAAACCCACCCTCCGTTATTCAATTCACTCTCCTCCTCGCGTTCTTAGCGTTCTTCCGCCTTCATGGATTACGGCGTGACGAGTGGCGAGAGGCAGAGTGGCGTCGAAGCTTGACTTTCCCAATCGGTATTAAAATGATACCGATATGAAATCAATACACATTCGCGGTCTTCATGAGGATACGCTTGCCCGGCTAAAGCGTCGGGCCAAGCGCCACCGCCGGTCGCTGCAAAAGGAGGTCCAAGCGCTCTTGGAGGATGCAGCTGAAATGATACCTGCCGAGGAAACGGTTGAGCCCAAGCTAAAACTGCACATCATTCATTCCGGCAGGAGCGATGCGACCTGGAGCCGGGGGACGATTTACCATGACGATGGAAGATAGGCGTCACTTTGTGGATACCAATGTCTTGCTGGCGGCGAGTGATGCCGACCGTCTTCAACATAGTGCCTGCCTGAACCTCCTTGAATCAGGGATGGCCGGGGAGGTCAGTCTCTTCGCCTGCGGGCAAGTTTTTCGCGAATACCTCGTGGTGGCTACGCGCCGGCTCAAAAGAAATGGACTCGGCATGCCGGTCACTCGCGCCTTGGATAATCTCGCGGCGTTCAGGCAGTGTATCCGGATTCTGGATGAGAATAGTTCAATAGTGCCAAGGCTCGCCCGCCTCATCGGGAAATACCAGGTGAGCGGGAAGCGCATTCACGACTGTAACATCGCCGCCACCATGCTCGAACACGGCTTGAAAAGTCTCGTTACTTTGAATCCCAGGGATTTCCATGGGATAGAAGAACTCGACCTTACAGAACCCTCCCGGCTAATACCATCGACCGGTCAGGGCTAGTGTGACCTCTTCAAAAAATATCACCACAGAGATCACAGAGGACACAGAGGGGGAACCGCAGATGACGCAGATTAGCGCAGATGAGGTTAATTGCCACAAAAAGCACCCGCCTACGCAAAGGCCTACGGCGTGGCATGCAAAAGACTCAAAATGAGAGGAAATGAGGGATTAACCGCAGATGACGCAGATTTGCGCAGAAAAGAAAAAGGGGGGACATTCTTGTCTGTCACGCCGGGAGGCGGGTTCCCTATTTCCTCTATATGGCGGGTTGGAAAACCCGCCCTCCGTTAGTGCCTCTCTGCGTTCTTTGCGATCTTCCACCTTCATGGATTACGGCGTGACAAGTGGCGAGAGGTTTTGGCAAAGCCTCCAGGTGTAGCAGGATCACCGGTTACTCTTATGGACGATCCTCTAATAGAGGCCACTGTAGAAATCATCGAAACTATCATCGCTAGGACGAACGCCTGAGAAATCTCCGTAAAATGGAGGCCTCGTATATCCCGGAAATCTTCTTAACTCTGTTACCTCATAGACGGGTATTCCACGGCTGGACAACAATTGAAATACGGTTTCAGATTCCTTTGAATTGTCGTAGGCGGAGAATCGGGGATTGAATTCAAGGACGATTTTCTTCCCGCCGTGCTTGATGTGAATTTGAGATGCGATCTTGGAAACGCCTTCCATTTCATGAAACGGAATAGTGGTTAATTCCTTGGAGAAAAGGTACCTGAAATGCCGGGTTTCCAACCGCAAATCGGACTCGGTCAGGGCAATGATCCCTCTAGCTACAATCCTTCGGTCCAGATTGTCGAATCGCGCGATAAAGTCTCCGTAACTCAGGAATTGAATTTCAGATTCCTTTGTCCCCAATCGCGGAGCCAATTTCTTCCCGTATTTTCCCACACTCAATTGCTGGGTAGCACAACCGCTGAAGAGGATGGTCAAAACGGCCGCAAGGATCTGTAAAATCCCTTTCATACATGGAAAGTATTTCAGTTTTAAAGCGTCCCGTCAATTGAACATGGATGAACAGGATGAACCACAGAGGGCACAGAGAACACAGAGGAAGAGGCGGAAGAGACTCTCGCAGAGCACGCTAAGAGCGCCAAGACGGGGAGGAAGAGGAGGGAACCACAAAAAGCACCCGCCTACGCCAAGGCCTACGGCGTGGCATGCTAAAGACTCAATATGAGAGGAAATGAGGGAATTGGGAGAAGAGGAACCGCAGATGACGCAGATTTGCGCAGATAAGAAAAGGGAGGGGGGTAGCTCCATCTTTTATTAAAATCATTTTCTCATCCGTGTAATCCGGTTATGCCGGCTCTGGCCGGTTCTCTAGCTCATTGTAAAGTATGATCCATGTTAATTGACCGTTCAACATGTAGTGACGCCTCGGCGTGTGGCGGTGACAAAGCACGCGAAACGAAGCGGTCTGCCCTTGTGGCAGGCGAAGGGGGATGGAATCCCCCTGATCGCAAAGGTGCGAGCCTTAGCGCAAGCGAACATGATTCGGCCTCGTTACACGATAACCCCCAGCGGCCAACCTCCCGGATATGGCGAAGTCTGCAACCCTCGATCAAGCAACGGTCAAGAGCAGTCGAGGGGCTGGGCGGGGTGACTGATGAAAGCGCGCACCGAAAGAGAACCAGAGCTAACCGGGAAGCCTCCCCGGAGTCGTGCCGCCCACGGTCGGGCGGTGGACAACGAAACATGGGAAAGCATAACCATGTCATCGCCCGGAGCGAGGTCTCAGAGGGGTCCATAGTAGCAAGGAAGCGGGTGAAAGCCCGTGGAGCAAAGGGACCCTACTGTAAACACGCTGCTATCAAAAGGAAGGAGTCCGCTTGAGAGTAAAACTCTCCTCTACGGTAAAGCTGAACCCCGGGCCAGGGCTAAAGCCCGTGGCCGGGGAGTCAGCCAACTACTCATTCCTCTGCGATGGAAGCTCTACCGAAAGGCGAAGAACGAGAGGAAATTTCGCTTTTCCGCCCTATCTGACCGCATGGAAGGGTGTAAAATCACAGCGAAATGAACCTGACTTCGATAGCCTAACGGTGAAGTTTGCAGGAGAGCCGTCAACTGGAAATCTGTATACTCGGTTCGATGAGGGACGAGGCGGGCTGGCCTTTAGGCTGGCCCCCTCGTCTACTCTATTGGTCAGTCCTTAAATAAACCGGATGCCCTTTTCCTGCAGGGCGGTGCGTTTTTGGGTATAATCTTCCCAACTGAGTGGACGGGTGGCGTTCTCGAGGAGGGCGGTTTGGAATCCGCATTCGGCGGCGTCCTCGGCGGTGAAGGCGACGCAGATTTCCGCGGCCAGGCCGGCGAGGTGAACCTCGGTTACTCCCTGGCCGTGCAGCCAATGGGCCAAGCCGGTGGCATGTTTGCGGCCGTTGTCGAAAAACCCGCTGTAGCTGTCTATTTGCGGATCCATGCCCTTGCGGAATATGGCCGCTACCCGGTCCATGTTCAACCTCGCCGCGAATTCGGCGCCCGGGCTGTCCCACACGCAGTGGTCGGGCCAGAGGGTTTGTTCGATACCGTAAAGGTCGATGACGTCGAAGGGATGCTTGCCGGGGTGATTGGAGGCAAAACTCAAATGGTTGGGCGGGTGCCAATCCTGGGTGGCCGCCACGAGGTCGTATTGCCCCTGAATCCCGTTTACCACCGGAACAATGGCATCTCCTTGCGCGATCTCCAACGGACCGCCCGGGAGAAAATCATTCTGAATATCGACGATGATCAGGGCTTTCACGTAGGGCCTTTTCCTTTAAACCAACTTATCGGACAGGTCGTTGCGCAGTTGGTCAAGTTCCGGGCTGATTCCGACCTTGTAGGTGTGCGGATTTTCCAATCGCTGGTGTTCCTCGGGAAGTTGGCTTAAACGATTCCGAACGTAGGAGGCGATTTCCACAACAGGTCGCGCCGGGGTCATGACGGCGTCCCCTTCCAAGACCTGCGTCAAGAGAGGTTCCGGTGTCAGGCCTTGCAGACTCATTTGCTTCTTTGGTTCAAAGGGATGGATCATTTTATCCGGAAATTCCTCAGTGGCAAGGTGGATGGCATCGGCTTTGAAGCGTCCATTGCCGTCCCTGAACCGCGTCACCGTCTTCCTTCCGGGAAGGGTGGCTTTTTTGGGGGTATCGGAGAGTTTCATGCGTGGTTGGTCGTTGACCAGGCTGAGTTTGTACACCCCGTCGAGGGCCCCGTCGGGATGTCCCACCGCCAATTTAGTTCCCACTCCGAAGACGTCGATGGGAGCCCCTTGTTCGGTCAAGCTTCGGATGATCCATTCGTCTATCTGGTTGGAGGCCACGATGGCCACCTGGTCAAATCCCGCTTCATCCAATTTCCGGCGCGCCATGGCGGACATGTAGGTCAAGTCCCCGCTGTCCAGGCGAACCCCGCGAAGGGAATCTCCTCGTTGGGCCATTTCTTTTGCCACCCGTATGGCATTGGGAATGCCGGAATGCAAAGTGTCGTAGGTATCCAGGAGCAGCACGGTGTTGGAGCCGTGCACCCGGGCAAAAGCCCGGAATGCATCGAGTTCGTCATCGTAGCTCTGAATGAAGGAATGTGCCATCGTTCCCACAATGGGCAGATCGTATAATCGACCGGCTTCGACGTTGGAAGTGCTGGCACAGCCACCGATCAGGGCGGCGCGGCTACCCCAGATTCCTCCCAGGCCCTGGGCCCGGCGCAGGCCGAATTCGCTGACGGGGCGGTCCCCGGCCAGACGGCAACAGCGGGCCGCCTTGGTGGCGATCAGGCTCTGGAAATTCAGAACGTTGAGGATCAGGGTTTCTATGACCTGGGTTTCGATCAGATTTCCCTCTACCCGAAGCAGGGGTTCGAGCGGAAAGACGATTTCGCCCTCCCGCATGGCGTAAATGCGACCCTGAAAGCGGAAATCAGCCAGGTATTTGAGAAATTCCCCGGGAAATCCGCAGGATTCGAGGTATGCCAGAGTCGGTCGGGGAAACTGGAAGGCCTGAACGGCCTCGAGCAGTGTTTCCAGACCGGCAAAAACGGTGAAGGCGCCGCCGAATGGATTTTTCCGGAAAAGGTAGTCGAAGCAGGCCGTTTCTTCCCTGCGGCCCTCCTGCCAAAAGGCCAGAGCCATTTCGAGTTGGTAGCGATCGGTATAGAGGCCTTGGATGTGGTATTCGAGCGTCATCGGAAAGGAGGGGGACTAACCACAGAGAACACAGAGGGAGGGAGGCGCCGAAAGGAGCCAATAAGGAATTTGGAGGGGAAGAAACCACAAAAGGCACAAAATGCTCAAAACATTTTCAATTAGTTCCCTGTCATGACTTAGCCTTCGCCACTGAACTCTGAAAACTGACTACTGAACACTGGCGTTATCGGCGCCTCCTTGGCGTTCTTGGCGATCTTGGCGAGAGGTAATGGGAGTGATGGGCGCGAACCTTCTTCTGGACCTGCGCTCGGATGGTCTTCAATATAGGTAGACAAAACCTGAATTTGAATAATTCCCATGAAAGCGAAATCGGTATCTCGTCGACGATTCATAACCTCCGCCGCTGTGGCCGGGTCTGTTATGGCCATGAGCCGTTCTTCCTGGGGAAACGTGTTGGGAGCGAATGAACGGGTGCGCTTTGCCCTGATCGGCTGCGGGGGCCGGGGAAGGAACGTCACCTTGACCATGATAGGGCAGGGGGGTGAATTGGCCGGCCTCTGTGACCTGAATCCTCAACGCATCGACAGGGTCGCCGCCCAGGTGGCCGATTACCAGGAGAAGAAGCCCAAGCGGTACGATCATATGATGAAGGTCTTCGAGGAAAAATCCATCGATGCCGTCATTATCGCCACTCCCGACCACTGGCATGGTCCGGCTAGCATTCTGGCCATGCAGGCGGGAAAGGATGTCTACGTGGAAAAACCCCATTCCCACAACATCTGGGAGAGTCAGCAGATGGCGAAACTGGCCCGCAGAAATGATAGCATTCTCCAGGTTGGAACCCAAAACCGCAGCGCTCCCTACAATTTCCAGGCTCGCGATTACGTTCGCTCCGGTAAGCTGGGGGACATTCGGTTGGTCAAGGTTTACAACCTGAAGCCCGGGGGACCGTTTTATCTGGGGGATCCCGGGGAAAAACCGCGCGATTTCGATTGGAATGAATGGACGGGTCCGGCCGCGGCCCTGCACGATTGGCACGAGGATATCTTCGAGGGGGGCTGGCACCACTTTTGGAATTACTCGGGGGGCGATTTGGCGGACGATGCCGCCCACCAGATCGATTTGGCCGCCATGCTGATGGGGGATCCCGGATTTCCTCTTTCCGTTTCCAGCGCCGGGGGGAGGCTGCAGCATAAGGGGGACGATTCCGAAGTGCCCGATTTGCTGGAGACCGTCTACGAGTTTCCGGGATTCGTCATGACGCTGGAGCATTCGAACTTTCCCAAGTACATGAGGAAGACGGACAACAGCATCCGCCGCAATGACGCGTTTCCCTACTGGACCCAGAATGCAACCCGCATTGAGCTGTATGGTTCCGAATTAATGATGACCATTGGTCGGCATGGCGGGGGTTGGATAGTGACCAAAGCCGGTGGGCGTCTCGAAGAAAAGGTTTACGGTCGCCCGGGAGACGAGCCCCATTGTGCCAATTTCCTCGAATGCGTCAAATCGCGTGAGGCGTCCAATGCCAACCTGGATGCCCTGCACTCCAGCACGGCCCTGCTTCACTTGGCCAACATAGCGCACCGGGTGGGGAATAAAAAGCTCTGGCTCGATACGGAAAAGGAAAGGTTCAAGGGCAATGCGAAAGCCAACCAATTGCTGGCACGGGAATACCGCAGGGGTTTCGAGGTCGTTGTGTAACCAGGCACAAAGGCACAAAGGCACAAAGGCACAAAGGCACAAAGGCACAAAGGCACAAAGGCACAAAGGCACAAAGGCACAAAGGCACAAAGGCACAAAGGCACAAAGGCACAAAGGCACAAAGGCTTAAGGTTGAAGGGTAAAGGCTGAAAGGAACCAACCACGGATTTCACGGATGACCACGGATCGAATTTTCAACTGGGAAGAAAACGTAAAGAGGAGTCTCTCGCAAAGCCGCCAAGAGGCAAAGGGCGCAAAGAATGAGTGGGGGGAGTCGCTTCGCTCCAGAGGAAAGAGGAAAGAGTGAAGAGGGGGGCTAAAGGAAGAAGGAAGAAGGATGAAGTAAGATTGGGATCCGCGAAGGACACGAAGAAGCGCGAAGAAAATCAAAATCTTGATCGTGATCGAAAACTAACATGGATGCACAGGATGAACAGGATTTGAAATTACCTCTCGCCAAGAAGAATTAACCACAAAAAGCACAAAGGCACAAAGAACTAGAAAAAATACATCAGCCACTGACCACTGACCACTGAACTCTGAACTCTGAACTCTGAACTCTGAACTCTGAACTCTGAACTCTGAACTCTGAACTCTGAACTCTGAACTCTGAACTCTGAACTCTTAGGCACAAAGGATTGGGAAAAATACATTTGTCGCTCGTCTCTGGCAACTAGTAACTGAATTCTGATCATGGACCCTTTTACGTCCGGAGGCTTCGAAAGGAAAAGTTGCGCATGATGAACAGGAATTGGAAATTCCATTTCAATCCTTGTAAACCGTGGTTAATTTCTTCTCCTCATTCTTCATTCCTAATTCCTAATTCCTAATTGGCGCCCCTGGGCGCCACCCTCGGTGGTTGATCCCTTTTCTCTTTGTGCCTTCTTGACCTGCGTAGCATTGCGAAGCACGGTTTGTAGTTAACCTCTCCAAGATTTCAATTCCGTGAAACCTGTTCTTGCCATTACCATGGGGGATCCCGCCGGCATCGGTCCCGAGGTGGCCCTGTGCGCTCTGGCCGATGCATCGATTTACCGACTGTGCCGGCCGGTGTTGGTGGGAGATCGCGGAGTCCTGGAGCAGGCCATGCAGTTTACCGGGGAAGCCTTGAAGGTAAATTCCATTTCACGGGCGGAGGAGGGGGAGTTCCGGCACGGCACGGTGGATTTGTACGATATGGGCATGGTGGATCCCGGGCAATACCAGATAGGCCGCGTGGCTCCCGTGACGGGGGAGGCGGCTTTTCAATACGTCCTCAAAGCGATCGAGCTGGCCCAGTCGGGTGAGGTGGATGGAACGGTGACCGGCCCCATCAACAAGGAGGCCATCCATCGGGCGGGCCATCACTATTCGGGGCATACCGAGATTTACGCCCACTTCACCGATACGGAAAAGTATGCCATGTTGTTGGTGGAGGAAAACCTCCGGGTCATCCACGTATCAACCCATGTTTCCCTTCGCCGAGCCTGTGACCTGGTGCGGAAGGAACGCATCCTGGAGGTGATTGAACTGTTGAACGAGGCCTGCATCGGCTTTGGGATTGAAACACCCCGCATTGCGGTAGCCGGGCTCAATCCACATGCCGGCGATGGCGGGTTATTTGGGAATGAGGAGGAGAAGGAGATTATTCCCGCCGTGAAGGAAGCGAAGGCCAGGGGCATGGATGTTTTCGGACCCGAACCCTCGGATACCTTGTTTTCCAAGGCCCGAGGGGGGGATATAGACGGTTGTGTGGCGATGTATCATGATCAGGGGCACATCCCATTCAAAGTTGTGGGTTTCCAGTGGGATGCCGAGAAGGGGCAAATGAAAAGCGTTCGTGGGGTGAACATCACCCTGGGGTTGCCCATCATACGGGTTTCGGTCGATCACGGGACCGCCATGGATATTGCCGGAACGGGAATCGCCAGCCCCGACGCCATGCTGCTGGCCATCGAATACGCAGCGAAAATGGCAAGAGGGAGAGTGAAATCGGTAGCTTAAAATTGATGGATGATCGGGGTCATTGCAGATGACTACACGGGAGCTGCCGAGATAGCCGGGATCGGTCTTCGATACGGACTTCGCGTTGCTTACCAGGTAGCGATTGAGCCGGTCGAGTCTGTCGACTTGCAGGTCATCGCAACGGATATGCGGACCTTGCCGGCGGATGCGGCCGGGGCCGAGAGCGAAGTTTTGGCCGGTAAGCTGGCGCGCCTTGGTCCGGAGGTAATCTACAAGAAGACGGACTCTGCTCTGCGGGGCAACGTTCTTGCCGAATTGGAGGCCATGTTGGGGGCGCTGAACCGGTCCAGGGTGCTATTGCTGCCCGCCAACCCCGGTCTGGGACGCACTATCGCCGGTGGGCATTATTTCCTGAACGGAATCCGGTTGGATCAGACCGAATTTTTCAAGGACCCGGATTACCGTCACCACACCTCCGAGGTCCTCGGCATGCTGGGTGAATCGAATAGCACGGCCACCCGTTACCTCCGGCTCGAGGATGCGGTTTTGGCCCCTGGGGTGAACGTGGGGGAAACGCTCCAGGAAGCGGATTTGGCCCGATGGGTGGAGTTGCTGGATGAGGCGACCCTGCCGGCGGGAGGTTCGGAATTTTTTGCTCACATCCTGCGGGCTCGCGGACACCGGGCGATAAACTCGGACAATCGTTTCGAAGAGGGACCGGGCAAGGTCCTCTACGTATGCGGCAGCGCTTCCCATTACAGCCACGCGGCCATCGAACGAGCCAAGGCGGGAGGGGCTAAAATCTGTGAAATCCCCGAGGAGCTGTATTCGGGCAAGGGAAATCGATCGCTTGGACTGCAAAAATGGGCCGGACAAATCCTTGGTCAATTGACCGGGGGAAATACCGTGGCCGCGGCTATTAACCGGCCCTTACATTCGGAAGTCTCAGCGCCGGAGAAACTGGCCCGCGACACGGCTGAGGTGGTGGAACGGGTCTTGCAAGGAAGCGAAGACCTTGCGGCTTTGAGGATTGAAGGGGGGGCAACCTTTTCCGCCATTGCCCGCCGGTTGGGGTTCAAAACCTTTTTCCCTGTCCACGAGTATGCCCCCGGGGTGGTTGGGATGAGGATTGGAGGTCTGGCGGGCCTGTCGGTAACGGTAAAACCCGGCAGCTATCCCTGGCCTGAGGGCTCGTGGCTTGCCCAGTTCGAGAGAGAATAACCACAGAGGACACAGAGAGCACAGAGAGGAAAGGGAGGGATTAACCACAAAAAGCACCCGCCTACCCCAAGGCCTACGGCGTGGCATGCAAAAGACTCAAAAGAGAGGAAATGAGGGATTAGAGAGAATATGAACCGCAGATAACGCAGATTAGCGCAGATAAGAAAAAGGAGGGGGGACATTCCTGTCCCCCAACCAATTATGGTAAACGGATGGGAAAGCGCTGAATGCCTTCAGCGAATGAGAAATGAAAAGACACGAAGGCACAGAGGGAAGGGCGCCCAGGGGCGCCAATTAGGAATGAGGAATTAGGAACGAAGAATTGAGAAAAGGCTGCAGGTTGAAGGCTAAAGGCTGAATTTCTGGCAACTATCCAGTCTTCACTCTCCACTAATCACTGATCTTTTCCCTCTCTGCGTTCTTGGCGATCTTCCGCCTTCATGGATTACGGCGTGACGAGTGGCGAGAGGCAGAGGGGCGCCAATTATGAGATGATGCCGCGGGTAACCAGGTTGTTGAGACGGTGGGCTACATCCCCCAAGCCCTCGCACACACACTGCGTATAGGAACGGCCGTCGGTGGTGTCTATCCCGTGCCGCGGGTCTGCCTGGCGCAGTCCGGCCAAGGCCGGATCCTCGTGATGAAATAGTTCGACCAACACCATCTCCAGTCCACCGGTGGCAGCACAGGCGGTAAGCAGGTTCCCAATCCAACCGTCGTCGGTGGAAAGGCAGCCCCGGGTCGTCTTGGCCGAGGCGTGGAACATGCCGATTCCCCCTTGCCTTCCGATTTCCTCTATCGCGGCCGCGTTTTCTTCCATGGTCAGATCGGAGTCCCCGCAGTGGGCCGCATCGACCAGGATCTTGAAGGGGTTTTCGCCGAGAGAGGCATTGATGGCGCTGACGACGTTCCAGGCTTTTCGGATATCGGTGAAAGTCTGAAACTCGACCCCTCGGAGAAATTCGATGTGCCAGGCTTTGATACAACTGTCCGAGGCCCCGGCTTCCCTCCAGGCCCGGGCGTGCAGTTTTGCCACCTGGGCCAATGCCGCATCATAGGCTTCTCCAGTGAGGGTTTTCGCTCCCGGTTTCATCCATTCTTCGATCGAAGTCGAGGAAACGTGCTCGATCTGGTAGCGTTTGGCCGCCTCCAGACTCGCCACCAGGTGCGAGCAGACGAAATCTTCGTCGGCCGGGTTCATGGGATTGCCTCCACCCACCATGGCGATGAGGGAGGGATTGATTCCCTTTTGCCTGATCGAACCAAACATTTCGTCGCAATCGGCCTGGTCGAGGCCGGGAAAGAAGGGGACCTGCACCGCGGTGATATCGACCGGCGATTGGTCCAGTATGCGGTCTACTTCGGCCAGCAATCGCAAGTTGCCGTCTCGGTCGCGGGGCAAATTACCGTTTTCGTCGGGGACGAGGCCTGGGACAAATTTGATATGGGTTGGAACGAACCCGAGTTCCACTGGAGCTTTCAGGATAATCTTTGCCATGCCGGAAGCCTTGAGGATATTTAGGGGCAGTTCCAGTTTTTAAATTTACCACGGATAAAGGATTAACCACAGGGAGCACAGAGGGAGAGAGGGGGCTGGCGCCCGGTGGAGAGAGGTCATTTCTCTCCTCCCTCTGAGGTCTTGTAGGTCTCCCAACCATGAATTTACCGGCTTTTGAGCGCTTTCGAGAATGGGCCCAAAAAACTCGTCGGAGAAAGCGCTCGAAAAAGCCTTTGATCGTGGCAATGGTTATGAGTGAAGGTGCCAGGAACACCCTGCGAAGCATTTGCTACTACCTCGCAGGGACTTCGCAAGAGATCAATCTGAGTTCCGAATTCGCTTACGCTGAGTTCATCGCAGAGCGGAGATCCAGCGAAGTATCCTGGCTTAATATCAAACAGTTATCTGAGCCCCATGCTACGGCAGTTAAGCTCACCTCTACAAGAGCGATATAAGCCATGAAAAATAAAAAATACCACTACATAGCCATCGACATCTCCAAGTCTGACTTGGAAGTGAGAACCCAAAATCACCATTGCAGCTTAAGCAATAACCCCACCGGCTTTAAGGCCTTGGTTGAAATCGCCGGTCGGCAGGATCAACCCCTGGTGGTTTGCGAAGCAAGCGGTGGATACGAACGCTCTATGATAGATTACCTTCATCAAAAGCAAGTAGCAGTGGTTCAGGTCAATCCCAGGCTCATCCGCAACTACGCGCGCAGCGAAGGTCTCAAAGCCAAGACTGATCCCATAGATGCCTTGATGATTCTGGGTTTTGCCCAGGAGAAACGCCTGCAACCAGGCGCTGTCCCCGATCCCAGGCGCCAAAAACTGGCCGCTTGGCTGGATCGAAGAAGTCACCTCACCGAGCAGTTGGCACGAGAGAAGAACCGTATCCAAAACAGTCCGAAGTATATCAAAGGCGATATTGAGTGGATGATCAAACGGATAGAAAAACGCATAGAAGTTGTTGATAATCGAATCCGAGACCTCGTTAAAAAGGATCACCAGCTCAGCAAAGAAGCCGGCCTGCTTCAATCGGTTTCCGGAGTCGGCCCGGTCACGGCCTGGACACTGTTGGCCTACCTCAGTGAACTGGGACAGCTCAAGCGCAATCAAATTGTCGCCCTCGCTGGTATAGCTCCCTACAACAGGGACACCGGCAGGTTCAAAGGCAAACGCAAGATTGAAGGGGGACGAGCCAAAGTCAGGAAATGCCTCTACATGGCAGCCCAGACTGCGGCCATCCATAATCCCGTCATTAAACCATATGTGGAAGGATTAAGAGCCAGAGGTAAACCCTACAAATGCGCTATGGTTGCGGCCATGAGAAAGTTGCTCATCCACCTTCACTTCCTTATGAAAAATCATCAATTAAGCCTTGCTTCGTGACACAGTTGCTCTGTGGCTTCTATGGTTTTTTAGTGGCTCCTGGTGTTTCAACTTGTACCTTGTTCGGGTTGGTCTGTGAAAATCATGGAATTTCAGCCATGCAAGAAACACCTTTACGCACCTCGGTGATCGGAAGTTACCCGTTTCCGGGATGGTTGGATTTTGCCTCGCAAAACCTGGACCGGTTCGGAGCCGACGACATCGCGGAAATGCAGGAAGACGCCGTCGTCGCGGCCATTCACGACCAAGTGGCTGCCGGCCTCGACGTAATAACCGACGGCGAGCAAACGCGCTTCGATTTCAACCTTTCCTTTTACGGATACCTCAGAGGAATCGAGCTGGAAAGCGCTTCACCCCGCCGTTTTGGACCGCCTGCCCACGACCAGCGCGGCAAGCATGAAATCAGTGGAGAGCTGGCGGCCCCCAACGGTTTGGGGGCCGTGGAAGAATTTGAGCGACTCAGGCGTCTGGCTCCGGAAGGCCCGGCACTAAAAGCCAGTATTCCGGGTCCATTTACCTTGAGCGGACGCCTCTTGCCCAATGACCGATATCCCGACCGCTATGCCATAACCGAAGCCCTGTTGCCCATCGTTCGCAAGGAGATCGAGGAACTTGTGGCGGCGGGTTGCAAAGAAATCTGCGTGGATGAACCGTCCATGAGCTGCTACGCTTACAAATCCGACACCCGCGCATTTGTGGACCTGTTCAACCGGACGGTGGAACCCGCCGCAGGAAAGATCCGCGTTTGCTCACACCTGTGCTTTGGCAATTTCAAGGGCCGAGCCGTGGGTAAGCGAACCCCTCGCGAAATGTTCCCGGCTTTCCTCGACCTGCACGTCGACGAAATGCACATCGAGACCTGCACCACCCATTTTGCTTATCTCGATTTAATTGAACAGATCGGCAAACGGTTCGATGCGGCGGTGGGGGTCATCGACGTGAAGAGCTACTACATCGAAACGCCAGAGGACGTCGCGGCTATCATTCGCCGTTGCCTGGATTATGCCCCGGCAGATCGACTGGTGTTTGCGCCGGATTGCGGGCTTTCCCAAACCGCCCGATGGGCCGCGCGTCAAAAGCTGCAAAATATGGTGAAAGGGGCAAGACTCGTTCGTAATGAGCTGTGATTGGGATTTGGAGAGAGAGGGATTAACCGCAGAGGACACAGAGAGAGGAGGGAACCACAAAAAGCACCCGCCTACGCCAAGGCCTACGGCGTGGCATGCTAAAGACTCAAAAAAGGAAGGAGAAGAGGAACCGCAGATGACGCAGATTAGCGCAGAAATGGGGGAGAGGGGGCTGGCGCCCGGTGGAGAGTGAAGAGTGTTTAGTGGAGAGAAGGAAATCGTGATCTTGATCATGATCGTGATCGTGATCGAATTGTAGGATCGGCGAAATTTAAAGGAAGAAGGCAAAAGGAAGAAGGCTGAATAAAGAAGCGACTTTCGAGCTTCCAGAATCCAGGATCTAGAAACCAGAAACCAGAAACCAGGAATATGGTATGAGCAAAAACTGGAAAGTCGTTGGAATAAATTTTGACCACATGCACATGGGGGACTTGCTCCGGCAAACCCATGAGCATCCCTCGGCCGAGATTGCCGGCATATGCGATGATGATCCCAAGCGCATGGAGGATGCCATTGCAAATTTTGATATCTCCCCGGAACGCGTTTTTACCGACATAGACGTCTGTATGGGGATGACCGAACCGGATCTGGTCATCATATGTGCCGCAACCGCCCGTCATGCAGAATACGTGGAAAAAATTGCCCCGTTTGGAACGCATTTATTTGTTGAAAAGCCCTTTGCGGACAATCTGGCCGCGGCCGACCGCATGTTGGCCGCGGTGCGGGAAGACCGGCAACTCGTTATCAACTGGCCCTTGCGCTGGTATCCATCTCACGCCACCGCCTACCGGCTTATTAGCGAAGGAATAATCGGCCAGGTGAGGGAGGTGCATTTTTATGACGGCAATCGCGGCCCCTTGGCCCATGGAGCGGACAAGGTCGTCCTCGAAGTCACCCCCGAGCGGAAGGCGGAAAGCTGGTTCTACAAGAAGAGCGAGGGTGGCGGTTCCCTGTTGGATTATCTCGGTTACGGAACCACCCTGGCCGCCTGGTTCAATGGGGGGCAAATCCCCATCGAAGTAACCACTGTAACCGGGGGCGACCCCAGACTGGAAGTGGACGAGCACAGCATTTCCATTTGCCGCTATGCCGACGGAACCTTGTCCAAATTCGAAACCAGATGGGGCACCTTTACCGATCCATGGATTCACCAGCCCCAACCCAAATGCGGATTCAATATCGTCGGCAGCAAAGGCACCATTGCCTCTTACGACCTCGAACCGTCCATCCACATCCAGACGCGCCGACATCCCGAAGGTCAAACCCTCCCTTGCGACGAATTGCGGCATCCGTTCCACGCGCCCGTTCCCTACGTCCTGCATTGCCTGGAAAACGGCCTTCCCATAGAAGGACCTCTCGATCCACAGATCGCCCGCATTGGGCAGCTCGTGGTGGACGCGGCCGTGCAAAGCGCCAACCTGAAGTCAACCGTGAGATTGGCAGACTGATGCCCGAAGATACAAACTACAGTCTGGATGCGGAAAGAGAGATCGTCGAATTCCCTGCCCCGGATCTCGATTACAAGCCACCGCAGCCAAAAGAATATCGTCCCGGAATCGGCCTGATTGGTTGCGGCGGTATCTCGCCCTATCACTTGAAAGCCTACCGGCAAACGGGACTGGAGGTCGTCGGATTATGCGACCTGAATGCGGAAGCCGCCAGGGAGCGGCAGGAAGCATTTTATCCCGAGGCCGTCTGTCACGGGGATTACCATGACCTCCTGTCCGATGAAACCATCGAAATCGTGGACATTGCGCTACACCCGGGACCTCGCGCTGCCGTCATCGAGGCCGCCTTGAAAGCCGGCAAACACGTGCTCAGCCAAAAACCCTTTGCCCTCGATCTCGAAGTCGCGGCAAGGCTTACCCAACTAGCCGAACAACTCGATCTCAGGTTAGCGGTTAACCAAAATGGTCGCTGGGCACCTTATCTGCGCTACATCCAGCAAGCCATCGATTCCGGCCTCATCGGCCATATCCACACCGTAAACCTCCATTTGAACTGGGACCATACCTGGATCAAGGGCACTCCCTTCGAAACCATACATCACATAATTCTCTACGACTTCGCCGTGCATTGGATCGATGCCACGGTCAACTTTTTCAAAGGCCAGAAGGCCGAACTGGCCTTGGGAACCCTTCGTCCGGCCAGTGAGCAGACCCTAATCCCGCCCATGATGGGGGGAGCGGTCATTCAATTCAGCAAGGGTTTTGCCACCCTCGGATTCGACGGCCACAGCAAGCAGGGCGCCCTGGAACGCATTACCGTAACCGGGTCCAAAGGAGTGCTCAGTGCTTCCGGCGAGATTTGCAAGATTTCGGAAGTCATGCTGGAGACCGACCAAGGCAAAGCCACCGCCCAATTGGAAGGTCAATGGTTTGAGGAAGGCTTCCAGGGAACCATGGGTGAATTGATATGTGCCATCGAGGAGGACCGCCAACCCTTCAATTCGGCGCGCAATAACCTGGACACCCTGGCCACCCTTTTCGCGGTCATTGGGTCCGCCGACCGGGGCCAAGCCATGAAGGTTGGCCGGTACCGACAACTCGGCGACAACTGCATTGCCCAGGAAACCGGGGAGAGGCGCGCCGGGGGCGCGCCAATTAGGAATTAGGAATTAGGAATTAGGAATGAGAGAGAAGTGAATGTTAAATATTGGGCTCGGTGACAGAGCCGGGATGTTTTGGCCGGAAAGAGAAATTCCCGGCTAGTTTCATGTCCCGTTTATTTGTTCACGCAAACGGTAGACATTTTCAATGAATGAATTGGCTGTTGAGATATTTGATTTCTTGGTGGGCGCCCTCCATTTATCATAACATCCTGTCTATCCTGTTCATCCATGTTTAAATTTCCATCACGATCACGATCACGATCACGATCATGATCACGATCAAGATAGAGCCTTTGGGGCTTTTTCCCCTCTGTGTTCTCTGTGGTGAATTATTTTTGGGACATGCGGGCTAGGCCAGGATATCCTTCACTACTTGTCCATGGACATCGGTGAGGCGGAAATATCTACCCTGATATTTGAAGACTAACCGTTCATGGTCGATGCCCAACAAGTGCATAAGTGTGGCCTGGAAATCATGAACGTGAACCGGGTTTTCTACAATGTTGTAGCTGAAGGCATCGGTTTTCCCGTAAGAGAAGCCTTTTTTAACGCCTGCTCCGGCCATCCAGATAGTGAAACATTTGGGATGATGATCGCGTCCGTAGTTGGTTTCGGTTAATTCTCCCTGGCAATAAGTCGTCCGGCCAAACTCGCCTCCCCAGATCACCAGCGTGTCCTCCAGCAGTCCTCGCTGTTTCAGGTCGAGAATCAAAGCAGCGGTCGGTTGATCGGTGTCCTTGGCCTGGCGTTGGATTCCTTCCGGTAAATCGTCGTGCTGATCCCAACCGGGGTGGTATAATTGGATGAACCGCACCCCTTTCTCGGCCAGCCTTCGGGCCAGCAGGCAATTGGCTGCGAAAGTTCCAGGTTTTTTAGAATCCGGACCGTATAAGTCGTAAATATATTCCCGTTCGTTGGAGGTATCGGTAATTTGGGGAACGGAGGTCTGCATGCGAAAAGCCATTTCGTACTGAGCGATCCGCTCCTCGATTTCCGGGTTGTTGAAGCGTCGGGATTGTCCCTTCTGTAACTCGGTGAGAATATCCAACTGAGTCCTGCGGTCCTCCCGGCTGACTCCTCCGGGATTGTTCAAATAAAGAACGGGGTCGCTTCCGGACCGAAACTCCACACCCTGATGCTTGGCGGGCAGAAAACCATTTCCCCAAAGCCTGGAGTAAAGCGGCTGGCCAAAACGGGCTTTTGTAATCAAGACGATAAAAGCCGGTAAATTTTCATTTTCACTACCCAAGCCGTAGTCGATCCAGGATCCGATGGCCGGTCGTCCGGGAAACTGCGAACCGGTTTGGATGAAGGTCGAGGCCGGATCATGATTCACGGCCTCCGTATACATCGTCTTAATGAGGCATATTTCATCGGCAATCCTGGCATGATAGGGTAGCAAATCACTCAACCAGGCGCCGGATTGTCCATGTTGTTTAAAAGGGAAAATGGAAGGAGCCAAAGGTAACGAGGTTTGCCCGGCCGTCATACCGGTTAAGCGTTGTCGTCTCCGGACGGACTCGGGCAACTCCTGGCCAACCATCTGTTGCACAAGGGGTTTGTAATCAAACAATTCGTGCTGCGAAGGAGCGCCGCTTTGAAAGAGGTAAATGACCCGTTTTGCCCGGGGAGCGAAGTGTTGCAAAGCCGGTTGCCGATCGGAAGCATAGGATCGGGAAGGATTCAGCAAGGAGGCCAGGCCCAGTGCCCCGAAACCCATGGCGGAATGGGTCAGGAATTCCCTGCGGGAAAGGAAATTTGCATATCGATGACACTCGCTCATTTCATTAGGATTGTGCGTTAGTCAACGTTTCATATAGGCCCCATCAAAGTTCATGACAGTATTGGCTACCATGGCCAAAGCAGCGGTCTGAATTTTGTCCAACGACTCGTCGAGGGGATACTCACCCACGCTCAGAAGGGCATCGGCCTCCTCGGGGTCGGATTGATACTTAT
Organism: Opitutales bacterium; assembly: GCA_964291575.2. GTDB lineage: Bacteria > Verrucomicrobiota > Verrucomicrobiia > Opitutales > UBA2995 > JAABVD01. The sequence continues at coordinate 2,006,257 of OZ219851.1, forward strand.
TCAGGGCAAGCTGGAATTGTTGTTGCAGGAGTTGGAGCTCATTTTCATCCGGATTTCGGCCACACAGTAACCGGAAACCATAACGGACCTGACTCTCAACATTGCGCCCTCCTTCAAACTGCATTCTTTGCGCTAGAACTCTGGCACATTCCACAAACTGAGGATCGTTGAGGAGCACTAAGGCTTGCAGCGGGGTGGTGGTGCTTTCCCGTTTAACCGTACAGACCGATCGGCTTGGCGCGTTGAAGGCGATCATGGCCGGGTGAGGGGTCGACCGCCGGATGTAAGTATACATGCTCCTTCGGTAAAGGCTATCCCCTGAATCCTGTTTATAGTCCCGGTCGGCCGGCCTCATCCAAATACCTGGGGGTTGGTAGGGCTTCACGCTGGGCCCACCGACTTTTTTCACTAATAGACCGCTGGCTTTCAGGGCATTGTCGCGAATCATTTCAGCGGATAAGCGGCGGCTCGGCCCTCGAGCCAGATAAATATTCCCGGGATCTCTTTTCCAATGTTCATCCGTCGCCGCTGAAGTTTGTCGATAGGCGTTGGAAGTGACCATGGTCAGCAACAGTTCCCGGACATCCCAGCCCGATTCCATAAAATAAACGGCGAGCCAGTCCAGCAACCTGGGATGACTGGGAAGAGCGCCTTGCCTACCGAAGTCTTCCGGCGTATCCACAATGCCCCTGCCAAAAATCATCTGCCAGTAGCGGTTGACCGCTACACGGGCCGTGAGTGGATTTTTTCGGTCGACCAGCCAGCGAGCCAGCCCAAGGCGATTTCTGGGCAAATCCTCACTGAAGGGCAGCAATTTGCGCGGAGTACCTGCCACTACCTCATCGGTCGGTAAATTATACTGCCCACGGTAAAGAACAAATGTTTTTCTGACCTCCGGCATTTCTTCCAGGACCATAATCTCTGTAACATCTTCCAGGAATTTCAGTTTTTCGCCGGTCAAATCCCTGAGTTGCCCGATTAGATTTTGAGCGACCGCATGGGTGCGGTGCATGGCGTGCTCGACGTAATCCTCTACGGTAAAACTATCCGGGGCAATCGGCACCCCCGATTCATGCTGATAGAGGGCCGCAACCTCCCGGGCCGTGAGGTATCGGTTGAATAGGTTGATCTGGTCAATACTACCACTGAATACTCCATTATCACCGGTATAAAACCGACCACTTCTTCCCACCATGACCGGCTTCTGTTTCCAGCCTTCCTGTTCCTCCCAAGGATGAACCAGGGTTCGGTACAAATTGTCGTAATTGGTAATGGATTTCACCTTTTTCCCGTTCAGGTATAGGTGCGTTCCGTCTGCCCTCCCGGAACCATCGTAGGTAAACAAGACATGACGCCAAGCACCTGTAGGGATGGAGACATCGCCCGTAACTTGTAAATAATTGTGGGGCCAGAAGCCAATTAAACGAATGGAAGGCCGATTCGCATTATCCAAAAATAAATCCCAACCTCTCCAGGCTTCTTTGGTAAGATTGCCGGAAATTCCCATGATGCTTTGGTTTTCGCCCTCCTTGTTGGTGCGAACCCAGGCCCCGGCTGAGAAGGGTTGGTCCACATCAAAAGTGCCGACATCACGGAGGAAAACGAGATCGAATTCCCGGTCGAAGTCGAGGGCCTTGCCAATTCTGCCTTCCACAACCTGCGGTTCACCCGAGGCAACCGAAACCGGATTGTCATCTACGATTTTATCAATCGGAGTATTTCGGATTACCCGGTGGATGGTTTCCTTCACCTTGATTTCTTCCGGACGAATACCATCGAATGGAAAGAAGGCATCGGCCATGGGCGGCTCGATAAGCTGCCTTCGAGCGGTTTCCAAAAAGTTCGTTTCTGCCGTAATGGTCGAAGCGGCCGTTTCAATTTGTCCAAGCGTCTGATCAATTTGTTGAGATACTTCAGCCAGGTCTTGTTCCCGGTCGGGTTCCGGCAGCAATAGAACCGGTCCGGAGGAGCCTCCGCCTTCCGCTACCATGCCAATCTCCTTCTGGTTGTTGAAGAAAGCAAAGAGTTGGTAGTATTCCTCCTGAGAAATGGGATCAAACTTGTGGTCGTGACAGGCGGCGCACTCCATGGTAAGCCCCATCAAGGCCGTTGCCGTCGTGTTGGTACGATCCTGCACGTATTTGACGCGGAACTCTTCGTCGATAACGCCGCCTTCAGCCGAAACCGGGTGATTGCGGTGAAAGGCAGTGGCAAGTTTTTGCTCCATTGTGGCTTCGGGCAATAAATCCCCCGCCATCTGCCAGGTAAGGAAATCGTCGTAAGGCATATTTTCCTTGAAGGCTTTTATGACCCAATCTCGCCAGGGCCAGTGATAGCGTTCGCGATCGGCATGCATTCCCTGGGTATCGCCGTAACGCGCCAAATCCAACCACTCCATAGCCATGCGTTCGGCGTGTTCGTCCGTCGTCAGGAGTCGACGGGCCAGCTTTTCGTAGGCGTCAGGCGAATCATCATTTAAGAAAGCATCGATGGTCTCCAAATCGGGAGGTAATCCAGTGAGATCGAAACTAATCCGGCGGATCAGGTGTTCCTTATCCGCTTCAGGAGAGGGTTCAAGGCCCAATTCCTCAAGTTTTTGAAAAATAAAATGATCGATCGGATTGGCAGCTTCCCATTCGTAGCTGGCTTGCTTCTGTAACTCAGACAGGGACAAAGCCATTGCCGGTGGCGGTTCAAAAGCCCAGTGCTCCTTCCACTCGGCTCCCTGCTCGATCCATTTTCTTAGGGTATCCTTCTCCGAAAGGGTCAAGGAATGCCTGGAATCCGGGGGTGGCATTCTGTCATCCTCGTCCTCCGCATAAATTCGCCAAATCAGTTCACTTTCCTCGGGCTTTCCTGCGACAATGGGGTAATAGCCTCCCCCCAGGTCTCCAAACGCTCCCTCTTCCAGATCCAGTCTCAGGTCTGCTTCGCGGGCATTTGCATCGGGACCATGGCATTCGTAACAGCGATCGGTCAGAATCGGTTTTACGTGAAAATTATAATCAACTTTGGCTCGTGAACTAACCTGATTCCCGGGGTTACTCCTTTCCACATAAAACTTGCCGGCCAAAAACAAGACCAGCAGGGCGCATGAGAAAGCTATGGCTTTGAACTTCATCTCAGGACTTGTGCTGGAAAGGATATTTTGTATGGCCTGCCCCGGCATTGTAAAGATCGAAGTTCTTGCAGTTAATAAGGCTTGGCTTGGCAGGTCTTCCGATCACGCCTACGAGCACGATCACGATTAACCGCAAAAAGCGCAATGAACACAAAAGGCGCTACTGAACACTTTCCTCTTTCCTCTGGCGCGAAGCGCCGCAGGCGCCTATCTGACTTGCTTCCGGTCCCGAATTCAAAATTATCAACCGGCATCGAATTGGCAGGAAAAGTCATCGTCATAATTGGCGGCACTACGGGGATTGGAGGCAGTGCGGCGGCGGCTTGTGTTCGCGCCGGCGCAGGCATAGTCGCGGTCGGAAGATCTGAGGAAAACTGCCGGAAAATTCGGAAAGCTCTGGGGAAATCCTGTCAGGTCGTGGCGGCAGATGCCATTGCCCCGGAGACGGCCGACCGGGCCATTGATTTGGCGCTGGAGGCCTTTGGGGGATTTCATGGACTTTACCACGTGGCCGGGGGCAGCGGTCGCCGGTTTGGAGACGGTCCACTCCATGAGATCACCGATGAAGGCTGGGAAAGAACACTGCAATGGAACCTCACCTCCCTCTTTCGGTCCAACCGGGCCGCTGCGCGTAGATTCCTCCAGCTGGAACAGCCCGGCAGCGTGCTCAACCTGGGATCGGTCCTGGCATACTCCCCATCGCCGCGCTACTTCGCCACCCACGCTTATGCCACTGCTAAAGCCGCCATTATAGGCTTCACCAAATCGGTCGCATCCTATTATGCTGGCGACAATATCCGGTTCAACGTGCTGGTTCCGGCTTTGGTTGAAACACCCATGGCAGAACGAGCGGCACGGAATGATGACATACAAAAATACATTGCCACCAAACAACCCTTGGACGGAGGACGGATGGGCCGTCCCTCCGACCTCGACCAAGCCGCCCTCTACTTTTTGGGTGACCGTTCCAAATTCACTACCGGTCAGGTCCTCGCGGTCGACGGTGGGTGGAGCATAAGCGAAGGCCAAATTCAGCAATAATCCCCTTTAAGTCATGAAGTCACTACACCATGGAAATCACCAATCGCCCGCGACGCTGGGCTTTGGAGTTTAACGCCGTTGGCGTATAAAAAACAAGATTGGCGCCTACTGAACTCTGAACGCTGATCACTGAACACTGGCCGCCTACGGCGCGCCAATTAGGAATTAGGAATTGAATAAAGGAGAGGGGACATTCCTGTTCCCTGCAAAATCTTGATCTTGATCGTGATCTTGATCGTGATCGAAAACAAACATGGATGAACAGGATGGACAGGATTTAAAAAAAAGTAGAGGGGACATTCCTGTCCCCTGCAAAATCGTGATCGTGATCAGGATTTACTTCTCTCCACTAACCACTCTTCACTCTCCACTGGGCGTCAGCCCCCTCTCTACGTTCTTGGCGTTCTTCCGCCTTCATGTATTACGGCGTGACGAGTGGCGAGAGGCTATTGCTCTCCTCCCTCTTTGGTTTTTCCCTAATTCAGGACAAAATCGCACTCGGGCAGGGCCTCCTGGAGTTTGGCGATAATGGACTCGTCGAAAAGTTCGGTTTGGAATAGATAGAGGCGCTTCAGTTGTTTTAGCTCAGTGAGGGAATTCAGGTAATCGGAACGTATGGGGGTTCCGTAAAGGTTGAGGGATCGCAGGTTGGGCAAGGCGGCCAGTTGTTCGATGTTTCTCCCCTCTATTCTGGTTTTACTCAAATTGAGGGACAGGAGGTTCTCAAATTTGGAGAGGGTAGGGATGGCCTCATCGGTCAATTGGGTTCCGCTCAGGTCGGCCCGAACAAACCTGGAGGCATAGGGTTGCAGTTGCATCAAGGTGGTGTGATCGAAACGCTTTTGGATGGCGTAGGTCTCCAAATTGAATTCCAGGGATCGGGGTTCGGTCGGTATGATGAGGATGCCGGTGGCGTCTTGTATTCGGTTGAGTTGGGCGTAGAGTTCCCGCCGTTCCTGCTCGCGTTTTTCCCGTTCTTCCTCGGAAAGCATGGAATTGAGCGCCTCCACAACATAGGATTCCAGGAAAGGTGGTAATTCCGGGTAATCGGACACCATGGCATCGGGGGAAGCGCCTTGTTCGATCCACCAACCCAGCAAAGCAACTTCCGCCTCGCTCAGCGGAGGTCTTTCTTCGGCTGGCATGAATTCGTCGTGGTGGTGGGGGAGGGTGATGCGGTAGTAGAGTTCGCTGTCATCCCGGTCGCCCGGCGCTATGGCATAACCCATATCACCGCCCTTGAGGAGGTTCTGATAGGTATCCATATTGAACTCACCCTTTCGATCGTCCGGGTTGTGGCAGCTCATGCAGTTTTGCTCCAATACCGGCTGAATGAGGTCGGCGTACACGATCATCTCCCCTGTGGTGAACCCATTTCCCCCTTCCTGACCATAGGCCATGGGTCCTCCCTGGTGGACGGTCGGAAGGAGAAGTCCCAGGATGAGGATGGACGGCAGGCGAGAAGGTGGGTGCAAAGAAGGAAGAATTAAGAAAGGGACTCTCGCAAAGCTCGCAAAGAGCGCAAAGTAAAAAGCTGTAGGAGGGGGTTTATCCCCCGATAAAGGCGCCGTTGGCGTCAAGTGGAAAGTGGAAAGAGGACACCCCAAACCCCGTTTCCGGGGACAGGAATGTCCCCGCTCCTTTAGCCGGCTCGGCCAGTGCCCACTGATCACTGACCACTGCCGCCGGAGGCGGCTACTTTGTGCCATTGTGCCTCTGTGCCTGGTTAAGTCAGTAAATCCTTGACCACGCGGGCTTCTTCGACGCCGGTAAGCTTCAGGTCGAGGCCCTGGTGCCGGAAGTTCAATTTCCCGTGGTCGATTCCAAACCGTTCCAGGATAGTGGCGTTGAGATCCCTTATGTGCACTGGATTTTTGGTGATGTTGTAACTGAAGGAGTCGGTTTCTCCGTAGACGGTTCCTCCTTTGACCCCTGCTCCGGCCATCCATTTGGTAAAGCAACGCGGGTGGTGGTCGCGTCCGTAGTTGTCCGGGGTCAATTCGCCCTGGCAGTAGATGGTCCTTCCGAATTCCCCTCCCCAGATGACCAATGTATCGTCGAACATCCCCCTTTGTTTCAGATCGGTAATGAGGGCGTAACAGGCCTGATCGATATCTTTACACTGATTGGGCAGGTCTTTGGGCAGGCTGCCGTGTTGATCCCAGCCTCGGTGGAAAATTTGGGAGAAACGCACCCCTTTTTCGGCCAGGCGGCGGGCCAGGATACAATTATAAGTAAAGGTGCCGGGGACTCGGGCATCGGGGCCGTACATGTCCAGGATATAGTCCGGTTCGTCGGAGAGGTCGGTCAGTTCGGGAACGGAGGCCTGCATGCGGAAGGCCATTTCGTATTGGGAAATGCGGGCGTGGGTTTCCGGATCCCCCACTTCCTCGTAAAGGTCCCTATTGATGGAATTGACTCCGTCCAGCATGACGCGCCGGAGATCGCGGCTCACTCCTTGCGGATCCGTTAAGTACAAAACGGGATCGCCATAGGATCGCAGGGCCACCCCCTGGTGTTCCGAGGGGAGGGGTCCTGCTCCCCATAGACGGGAATACAGGGCCTGGGCCTCTTTGCGTCCGGTCCAGGTTGAATTCAGGACCACGAAAGTAGGCAGGTTTTCATTCAGGCTTCCCAGCCCGTAGCTCAACCATGCTCCCAGGCTGGGACGGCCCGGAATCTGGTTGCCGGTCTGAATGTAGGTAATGGCCGGATCGTGGTTGATGGCCTCGGTCCAAACGGATTTTATCACGGCGATGTCATCTACCACTTTGCTGGTGTAGGGCAGCAGTTCGCTCACCATGGTGCCGGATTTGCCGTGGGGTTGAAATTCGTAAATGGAGGGCGCTATGGGAAAGCGCACCTGGTCGGATGTCATGGTGGTCAAGCGCTGGCCACGTCGGATTGAATCCGGCAGGTCGGTGTCGAACAGCTCCTTCATTTTCGGTTTGTAGTCCCAGGTATCCATTTGGGAGGGTGCGCCGGACATGAACAGGTAGATGCCTCGTTTGGCCTTGGCTGGAAAGTGGGGACTGCCCAGCATTCCCGGGCCCAGGCCACCATTTGTAAGGGTGCTAGCGCGAATGCCAGGCCCGGCCATGGAGGAAATGGCGGCTATACCGAGTCCCTTGGACAATTTGCTCAGAAACTGCCGTCGCGTTTCCAGTGTTACGTATTCTTGGAGTGGATTCATGAGTTACCGTTTCCGGTTAGTACTTATTGACGAAGCTGTCCAGATTCATGATTTGGTTGGCCACCAGGGTGAGGGCGGCGAGTTCTACCGGCTCGAGTTCTGGCGGGGCAGGGGATTCGCCGACTCGAATCAAGGCCTCGGCATCCAGGGGATTGCTGCGGTAGGTCGATTCGAATTTTGCATATGAATCAGATAAGACGGTTTGATATTTTTGGGAAGGAGCAGCGCCAAAGGCGTAGCGATACATGGCGCGAATAGTTCCAGCGGTCGATCCCCGGTTTTCCCGCATGGCGCGCTGAGCCAATTGCCGAGCCGCCTCCACGTATTGCGGATCGTTCATCAGAGTGAGCGCTTGCAGGGGAGTGTTGGTCCTTTCCCTGCGCACGCTGCAGGTTTCGCGGGATGGGGCGTCGAAGACCACCATGTTGGGCGGAGGAGCGGTGCGCTTCCAGAAGGTGTATAAACTGCGGCGGTAGAGGTCCTCCCCTTGGTCCATCCGGAAAATGGCGGTATTGCTGTCGGAATAGCCCACGGCATACCAAATTCCCTCGGGCTGATACGGTTTTACCGGCGGGCCACCGCGTTTGGGGTTCAGCGAGCCGCTGACAAACAGCGCCTGATCGCGGATGGTTTCGCCATCGAGTCGGTAACGCGGACCCCTGGCCAAGAAGCGATTTTCCGGATCCTTTTGCCATTTTTCCGGGGTAAAGTGGGAACTTTGGCGGTAGGTAGCCGAGGTCACCATGAGTTTGATCAGGCCCTTCACGTCCCATCCGGAATCCCGAAACCACAGGGCAAGCCAGTCCAGAAGATCGGGATGGGAGGGAATTTCTCCCATGATGCCGAAGTCTTCCGAGGTCTTCACCAGCCCGGCGCCAAACAGGTTTTGCCAGAACCGGTTCACGTTTACCCGTGAGGTGAGTGGATTGTCGGGATGGACCAGCCACCGGGCCAGACCCAGGCGATTGGCCGGGGCGCCCTCCGGTAAACCGCCAAAAATTTTTGGTATATTGGCAAAAACCTGTTTGCCGGGTTTATCGTATTCTCCCCGTGCCAAGATATGGGCCGAGGGCGTGGTGGCCCGATCCTCCATGACCAGGGAAACCGTGGACTGGTCGTAGACGAATTGGTATTCCAGTTCCTTGACCGCCTGCTTGCGTTTCAGCTCCCGGTATTCCGGATCCAGGACCTCGAAGTAATAATCCCTCAGCAGATTCCATTGTTTATTGCTGCGGCGGTCCTCGGCCACATTGAGAGCTTTCTCAAAAGAAGCTTTTTGCCCGGCCAAGTTGCCTTCGTAGGGATAGACAATGCGGTTGAAAAAGGCGATTTCCTGGATCTGGCCCTTGGTGAATGTGTTGCCTTCCCGGTCGTGTCCGATCCATAATTCCGAATCCGAGGCGGCCGTGCCCGTCAGGTTGTCCTGGAGTTCCGCGTAATTGAACGGTTGGCGCGAGCCCGCTGAAATGGAGATGCCCTGCGCTTTTTTCGAGCCGTCATAACTGATATAGAAGGTTGCCGGTCTACCCTCCCGGGGATTGCCGCGTCGTGGCCGGGTGGTGACGGATATCATCTGGTTGTTTTTGAGGGAATGGATCAGTTGAAAAGTGAACTGATAGCGGGTGGGAAAGCGCGCATCGCCGCTGGTCATGGTCAGGCGCCAGCCCCGGTCTCCGTCAAATTGGGAGAGAATGGGGATAAGCGGCTTCTTTTCTTTGCCTTCCTCGGGGAGTTTTACCTTGCAGCGAAGGGTAAAGGGCAGGTCGGGGTTGAAATTCAAGCCGAGTTCCCCCAAATCGACTTTGTCTCCCATGGCAAAAGTACCGGTCGGGTAGGGTGGGGGTGTCGTGGGACTTTCGGAGGCATCTTCCTCCACCTCCGCATTCTCTTTCGAGGATTTGGCCGCGGTGAGGCCCAATTGAAGGTGTTTTTCCACGAAGTCGTCGCTATGGGCAGCCTCTCCACCGGTGAGCCAGGACCTGAATGCTCCCTCCCTGGCATTTCTGTACCGACCCAGCTCATGGTTTATGGCTTCAAATTCCCTCTTCAGCGCGGGCCAAGCCTCGCGGTTTTCGGGTTTGGGGATGACGACAATGGGTTTTGTATCGTAGGCGTTGCCGTCCATAATGGGCCCGTCCAGGTTGTTGAAGAATGCGGAAAATTCGTAAAACTCCTCCTGGTTGAAAGGGTCGAATTTATGGTCGTGGCATGAGGCGCATCCCATGGTGAGTCCCAAAAATACGGTGGCGGTGGTTTCAACCCGGTTTTTCGCATAAATGGCCCGGTACTCATCGTCGATGGCTCCTCCCTCACTGGTGGTTGGGTTGCAGCGGTTGAATCCGGTGGCCAACCGCTGTTCCAGGGTGGGATTGGGAAGCAGATCCCCCGCGATTTGTTCGACCACGAATTCGTCAAAGGGTTGGTTGCGGTTGAAGGCATCGATGACCCAGTCTCGGTAAGGCCAGATTTCGCGATAGTTGTCCAGGTGCAACCCGTGGGTGTCGGAGTAACGGGCCGCGTCCAGCCAGATGCGGGACTGGTGTTCGCCGTAGGCCGGATCGTCCAGCAGGCGGTCGACCAGTTTTTCATAGGCCTGGGGAGAGGAGTCCTGGACGAATTGGTCGACTTTATCGGGGTGGAGGGGTAATCCGGTTAAATCGAGGGCTAAGCGACGGGCCAAAGTGATGCGGTCGGCTTCCGTGTTGGGTTCGAGGCCCCGTTCCCTCATGGCCCGGTAGGTAAAGCTGTCGATTTCATTGTAACCCCAGGACAGGGGGGGAACCTTGGCCCGGACAGGTTTTTCGAAAGCCCAATGATCCTGCCAAACCGCGCCATCCTGAATCCAGCGGAAAAGGGTTTCCCTTTGCTCCCGGGTAAGGGTTTTCCCGGAATCGGCAGGGGGCATTCTCTCACTCCTCAACTCGTGGGTAATGCGTTGGTAAAGGGGGCTGTCATGCGGATCTCCCCGGACGATGGCGGGTGGAGCGTCCCGCCGCTCCCGAAAGGCCCCTTCCTCGATATCCAGCCGGAGATCGGCCTCGCGGGTTTCGGGGTCGGGACCGTGGCAGGCGTAACAATTTTCCGATAGGATGGGGCGGACCTGGCGGTTGAAGTCTACCGTTAATTGTTCTTGGCCGTGGGTGACCTCCTCGCTCTCCGCTCGCGGGCCGGCCAGGAGGAGAGTGATGCAAAGCGCGGCCCAAAGGGGGAGCCGGGTGGAAAAGTCGTGTCGAACCCGTTCCGGGCTAATTTCACCGATTATGCCTGGACTCGAGCTATTCAACGCCTTCATGAAAGTTTTTGGGATTATCGCTTATTAAATCACATTACAACCATTCTGCAAATATTGAAGTATCAAATATAGGCGCGCGGAGGCGGGGAGGAATTAACCACAGAGGACACAGAGAGAGAAATGAGGAGAAGAGGAACCGCAGATGACGCAGATTTCCGCAGATATAATCAAATGGGGAGGAGAGGCGGAATCGCTTCGCTTCAGAGGAAAGAGGAAAGAGGAAAGAGGAAAGAGGGGGGTAACCACAAAATGCACAAAAATCACAAAAAAAGAGGAGGAATGAGAAATTAGAAATTGACCCCCGCCAAGTACGCAAAGTTCGCCAACAGCATGTACCAGAACCGAGAACCGAGAACCGAGAACCGAGAACCGAGAACCGAGAACCGAGAACCGAGAACCGAGAACCGAGAACCGAGAACCGAGAACCGAGAACCGAGAACCGAGAACCGAGAACCGAGAACCGAGAACCGAGAACCGAGAACCGAGAACCGAGAACCCAGAACCCAGAACCCAGAAATTAAAGGAAGAAGGAAGAAGGAAGAAGGAAGAAGGATAAATCATCGTGAGCGCGGAGGCGGGGAGGAATTAACCACAGAGAACACAGAGAGAGAAATGAGGAGAAGAGGAACCGCAGATGACGCAGATTTCCGCAGATATAATCAAATAGGGAGGAGAGGCGGAATCGCTTCGCTTCAGAGGAAAGAGGAAAGAGGGGGGTAACCACAAAATGCACAAAAATCACAAAAAAAGAGGAGGAATGAGAAATTAGAAATTGACCCCCGCCAAGTACGCAAAGTTAGCCAACAGCATGTACCAGAACCCAGAACCCAGAACCCAGAACCCAGAACCCAGAACCCAGAACCCAGAACCCAGAACCCAGAACCCAGAACCCAGAACCCAGAACCCAGAACCCAGAACCCAGAACCCAGAACCCAGAACCCAGAACCCAGAACCCAGAACCCAGAACCCAGAACCCAGAACCCAGAACCCAGAACCCAGAACCCAGAACCCAGAAATTAAAGGAAGAAGGAAGAAGGAAGAAGGAAGAATCATCGTGATCCTGATCAAAAATGGAACATGGATGTACAGGATGAACAGGATTTGAAATGGACTCTCGCCAAGCACGCAAAGATCGCCAAGGCACAAAGGATAAGAGATGCTGAGATTACTTGGAATCGTGATCGTGATCGTGAACGAATATGGAACATGGATTCACAGGATGAACAGGATTTGAGGTTGACTTTGGCCAAGAACGCAAAGTCCGCCAAGAGCATGTACCAGCACCCAGCACCCAGCACCCAGCACCCAGCACCCAGCACCCAGCACCCAGCACCCAGCACCCAGAACCGAGAACCGAGAACCCAGAACCCAGAAATTAAAGGAAGAAGGAAGAAGGAAGAAGGAAGAAGGAAGAAGGATAAATCATCGTGAGCGCGGAGGCGGGGAGGAATTAACCACAGAGGACACAGAGAGAGAAATGAGGAGAAGAGGAACCGCAGATGACGCAGATTTCCGCAGATATAATCAAATAGGGAGGAGAGGCGGAATCGCTTCGCTTCAGAGGAAAGAGGAAAGAGGAAAGAGGGGGGGAACCACAAAATGCACAAAAATCACAAAAAAAGAGGAGGAATGAGAAATTAGAAATTGACCCCCGCCAAGTACGCAAAGTTCGCCAACAGCATGTACCAGAACCCAGAACCCAGAACCCAGAACCCAGAACCCAGAACCCAGAACCCAGAACCCAGAACCCAGAACCCAGAACCCAGAACCCAGAACCCAGAACCCAGAACCCAGAACCCAGAACCCAGAACCCAGAACCCAGAACCCAGAACCGAGAACCCAGAAAAGAGGTATGAGGGAGAAAAATTCAGGGATTTATCCTTTTGGCTAGACCTGGAAAGGGCGCCCAACGAATATGGGCCGCTAAAGACTGGGACAGTTTCCATGAACAAATCTTCGCACTCGAGAAAGACACCGGAAGAACTGCGCAGCCACCGTTGGTACGGGATGGATAATTTGCGTTCCTCTACCCACCGTTCCCGCACCGCGCAGATGGGTTATAGCCGGGATGATTACATGGGCAAACCGGTCATAGCGATTTTGAATACCTGGAATGACCTCAGTTCCTGCCACGGCCACTTCAAGACACGGGCCGAGGAGGTGAAAAGGGGGATCTGGCAAGCGGGGGGATATCCGGTGGAAATGCCCTGCTTTTCCCTGTCGGAGGTTTTCATGAAACCTACCACGATGTTGTACCGCAACCTCCTGGCCATGGAAGCGGAGGAACAGTTGCGGTCTCACCCGGCCGATGGAGCGGTCTTGATGGGAGGCTGTGACAAAACCACCCCCGCTCTCATCATGGGCGCCATCAGTATGAATTTGCCGGCAATTTATTTACCGGCCGGGCCCATGCTTCGGGGTGATTACCAAGGAAGGACTCTGGGTAGCGGGACCGATGTCTGGAAATACTGGGCTGAGCTTCGAGCGGGCAGGATTTCCGAATGTGAATGGCGCGGCATCGAGGATGGAATTGCCCGTTCATTCGGCACCTGCATGACCATGGGAACGGCCTCAACCATGATGGGCGCGGCCGAGGCTCTGGGATTTACCTTGCCCGGGGCGTCCTCCATCCCGGCGGCCGATTCGCGGCATTCCCAAATGGCTACCTTTACGGGGCGGCGCATCGTCGAAATGGTCTGGGAGGATTTAAAGCCTTCGGATATTCTGGTTCCCGAATCGTTTGACAACGCCATCAAAACCGTCTTGGCCCTGAGTGGTTCTACCAACGCGGTCATCCACTTGGTGGCCATGGCCCGACGGGCGGGAATCCCCCTTCGGATCGATCGCTTCGACTCCTTGTCCGAGCAGGTTCCCGTTCTCGCCAACATTCGTCCCGCCGGTGAATTCCTCATGGAAGATTTCTTCTATGCCGGAGGATTGAGAGCCATGCTGCAGGAGATGCGCTCCTTGTTGGCCTCCGACTGTCTGACCGTCAACGGGAAATTCTTGGGGGATAACATCGAGGGGAGCAAAATTCACCATCACGAAGTCATTCACAAGTTGGATGAGCCGGTTCACTCTTGGGGGGGCCTGGTCATATTGCGGGGAAACCTGGCCCCGGATGGTGCGGTGTTGAAACCGGTAGCGGCCGAACCGCATTTGTTGAAACACCGGGGCAAAGCCATCGTCTTCGACAGTTACGATGAAATGGAGGAAAAAATTGACGATCCGGATTTGGAAGTGGATGCGGATTCGGTTCTGGTCCTGCGCAATGCCGGGCCCAAGGGTGGACCCGGAATGCCGGAATGGGGGCAACTACCCATTCCCAAGAAGCTCTTGCGCCAGGGGGTGAGGGATATGTTGCGCATTTCGGATTGTCGGATGAGCGGAACCAGCTACGGGGCGTGTGTTTTGCACGTCGCTCCCGAATCCTTTGTCGGAGGACCGCTCGCCTTGCTGAGGAATGGGGACCTGGTCGAGATGGATGTGGCGGAACGGCGCCTCGACATGCTGGTGGAGGAAAAAGAGCTTGAACGCCGGAGGGCGGAAATCAAACTCCCTCCAACCTCATATTCCCGAGGCTATGGCCAGTTATACCTGAAACACATTCAGCAGGCCCATGAGGGATGTGATTTTGATTTTCTAACCCGAGGGGCCGCAATTCCGGATCCAGAGATTCACTGAACATTTTATTCCATGGACAAAATATACTCGCCCATCCCCAATACCTTTCGTCAGAACCTGCGGGCCAACAAAAAGCAAATTGGCTGCTGGTGTTCTCTGGGAAGCCCCCTGGCAGCCGAGGTTCTCGGAGCCGCCGGATTCGACTGGGTCCTTATTGACGGCGAACATGCCCCCAATGAATTGCAAAGTTTCCTTCCCCAATTGTTGGCTTTGAAGGATAGCCGAAGCGCACCGGTTGTCCGGCCCCAATGGGCGGAACCCGTTATCCTCAAGCGATTGCTGGACCTGGGGTTTTTCAATTTTCTCATGCCCTTTGTGGATAATGCCGAACAAGCCAGGGAAATTGTGGCCGCCACCCGTTATCCTCCGGAGGGTATTCGCGGAATGTCCCTATCCAACCGTGGCAATCGCTATGGATATCGCCAAGGTTATCATGACGAAGTCAACGACAACATCACGGTGATGGCCCAGATTGAAAGCAAGGAGGGTTTGCGCAATGTCGAGGAAATTGCCGAGGTTGATGGAGTGGATTGTCTGTTTATAGGCCCATCCGATCTTTCCGCCGCCTTGGGTTATTTCCCCGATACCCAGCACCCGAAAGTCCAGGGGGCCATACGGGAAATCATACGGGCCGGGGAAGCAACCGGGACCGCGGTGGGAACCATCGCCGTGGTGGAAGAACAGGCCCGACGTTATCTGGATATGGGCATGACTTGTGTGGCGGTTGGAGCCGATTTGGCGGCCTTGAAAAACGCCACTCAGGAACTATGCGGCAAGTTCCGGGCGGAAAACTGAGGGGAAGGGGAAATTAACCACAGAGGACACAGAGGGAACTAAAGGAAGAAGGAAAAAGTAAGAAGGAAAAATCATCGTGATCGTGATCTTGATCCTGATCTTGATCGAAAAATCAACGACTTGAATAAGGGAATGGACCACAAAAGGCACAGAAGTGCTGAGGTCATGGTCCAGCTATCCAGAATCCAGCATCCAGGAACTAGAAACCAGAAACTGGAATTAGGAAATAAAAGGCACAAAGGCACAAAGGCACAAAGGCACAAAGGCACAAAGGCACAAAGGCACAAAGGCACAAAGGCACAAAGAATTAGGAAAAATACGTTAGCCGCTCGTCACTGGCAACAATTCACTCATTATTAATTACAGAGAATACTGAGAGAACGGAGAGGAGAAAGGAATGGTGTCAGTACGTTTTTGTTTTGTTTGGGTCATCGCGTCGATGGGGTTGGTTCTGTCGGGAGCTGATTCGCGACCGACATTGAAATTGCAAGGCGAGGCGGCCGCCCTGGTGGTCGACCTTGGCGGCGGATCGATATCCGATTTTCACTTGCTGGATCACGGCCTCAATCCGCTGGATTGGGATTCCTGGTATTTCAGGAACCCGGGGGCAGGCGACCCTCCTCCGGGACCGCGTCCCATGGGCCATTTTATCTGTCTGGATCGTTGGGGGTCGACCTCGGCGGCGGAAGAGGCTCATGGAATGCCCAAGCATGGGGAGGCCGGTATCGTCTGGTGGGAAGTCACCCGGGAACCGGAGTTGAAAAACGGTATTTGGGAGGCCGGTATGAGAGCTGAACTTCCCATGGCTGGCTTGAGGATCGATCGCACCGTGGCCCTGTCGGAAACGGAAGCCGTGGTTACGGTGGTCGAATCCGTTACCAATTTCCATCCCATCGGACGGATTTACAATTTCGTGCAACACCCCTCCATTGGGGGAACTTTCCTCAATGAAAAAACCGTGGTGGATTCCAACGGCGCTCGAGGATTCATGCAGGAGGCCACGTTGGAGAATCCGCAGGAGCGCGTGGTGCAATGGCCCCGAGGCAACAAGTTGGACGGAACGGAGGTGGATGTTCGTTTTCTTGCCGAGGACCATCAACCGCCGGTGGTTACTTACCTGGTGGAAGACGAGTATGGTTGGGTCACCGCCTCGAGTCCGGACAACGGTTTGTTGATGGGTTACCTTTGGAAGACGGCCGAGTATCCCTGGTTGAATATCTGGCGCAATGTGAGGGACGGAAAGCCTTATGCGCGGGGGCTTGAATTTGGCACCACCGGATTGAACGGGCCGGGCCACGGCCTGGTGGCCACGGGCAGGATCTTCGATCGCCAGATTTACCGTTACATCGATGCCTCCGAAACCCAGACTTTTTCCTATGTGAATTTCCTGGTGGCCATTCCGGAAGACTTTGCCGGGGTATCCGAGGTCATTTATGAAAACGAAACGATTTCCGTGGTGGAAACGGGGGCGAAAATGCGTCGGTATGATCTGGTGGCCGGAGAACTGTTTTAAGGGCGAAGAAATGGACTCTCGCAAAGCACGCTAAGAGCGCCAAGACGGGGAGAAAGAGGAGGGAACCACAAAAAACAAAAGGCACAGAGAGGCTGAGATTCAGCGGTAAATCATCGTGACCATGATCATTATCGTGATCTTGATCGAAAAAGGACCACGGATTTCACGGATGAGCACGGATTAGGAAACCAGAACCCAGAACCGAGAACCCAGAACCCAGAACCCAGAACCCAGAAATTTCAGGGACGTTGATTTATTTTTGAGAACCGGTCGGCTTCCTCGGTGATGCGCAGCACGGACTCGAGATCGACGCTGCCGTAAATTTTCACTTCCGGGCGCTCCTGTCGATAGCGTGCCATCGCTTCCGGGCCGACTCGTGTATTACCCAGGTAAAGTCTTCCGGATCGCGGCACGCGCAGATTTGCCAGTCCGGCATCGGATATATTGCTGCCGAACAGGTTGAGGTATTGGAGAGAATGAAGTTGGTTGAGTGCGGGGACGATGTCGTCTTGGAAAGCGCCGTTGCTCAGGTCCAGGTGGGTGAGATGGTCCAGCTCTCCCATGAGGGCAAAAGCGGAATGGGAAACGGCATGACCCGGGAGTCTGAGTTCCAGCACATGGGAAGCCAGGACAGCCAGGTTCATGAGCGCCTGCTCCGGGAGCGGGTCGGGCGCTTGCCGCAGATCTACGATTATTCCGGCAGCCTTCTCGCCGCGCTTGTGGATGATGGCCCCTAGGGACCGCAGGTTTGATAGGGCCGCTCGTTGATTCTCGTCCAGGAGTTCCTCCAGAGGCAGGGAGTTGCGTTCGGCGGATTTGCTCCTGGCCCCGTAGTAGATCCAATGCGCAATTTTAAGAATCTCTTCCGGTGATGGAGAGTCCTCATCCTCCGGAGGCATGGCATATTCATCGCTTTTCGGCAACAGGAGGTATTCCAGCATGGGACTTTGCATGGGCTGGTATGGAATAATTGGGGCTTCCCCACTGCTTCCCCCTTGCATGAGCCGTTCGTAGGAATCGAGGCGAAACTTGCTCTTCTGTTTCTCGGGGCCGTGGCATTTGACGCAGTACGGTTCCAAAATGGGAGCGATATCGGCGTCGTAATCGTAGTCCTCCCCGGCCAGGGCTGAAGAAAGGCAGGCCAGGGCAATCAGGGCCAATGAAAGGAATGGGCGACTGATTTTGTGGGTTCCCCTACTCACGCCAAAATTTCGGGTATGATTTCGCCATGGACGTCAGTCAGGCGAATGTCGCGTCCACTGTAGCGGTAGGTCAGGTTGGTGTGGTCGATACCCAGCAGGTGGAGCATGTTGGCATGCAAGTCGTGCACAGTCAGTTTGTTTTCAACGACCCGGTAGCCGTATTCGTCGGTGGCGCCGTAAATGGTTCCCCCCTTGATGCCTCCACCTGCCATCCACAGGCTGAACCCTTGGGGATTATGATCGCGGCCGTTGGTACCTTGGGCAAATGGGGTGCGTCCGAATTCTCCAGTGAAGACCAGGAGTGTGCTCTCCAGCAGCCCGCGCGCTTTTAAATCCTTAATGAGGGCCGCAATGGGTTGGTCGACGGCCAGGGCGTTTTTCTGATGTCCGTCGATCAGTTTACCGTGTTGGTCCCAACGGTCTCCGTTACCTGGGTTGATGGTCAGTTCGATAAACCGGACTCCACGTTCGACCAAGCGACGGGCCATCAGGCACTGTGCGCCGTAGGCCCGAGTGTTTTTATAGGGGGCGTCCAGACCGTAAAGCTTTTTGGTGGCTTCGGATTCATGGGTCAGGTCGGTTACATCCGGCACCTCCATCTGCATGCGGAATGCCAATTCGTAGTTTTGAATGGCCGATTCGATAGCTTCCGCGTGGGCCAGCCGGGCTGCGAGGTCGCCGTCGATCTCGTCGAGGTATTGGAGCTTCTGTTTTTGGATGGAATTATTCCGTTCCCGAATGGATGTGTTGAGCAGGACCGGTTTTTCGGGGAGAAAAACGGACGTGGCATGATTGGCGGGAAGAAAACCATTGCCGAAGACCTGCATGCCCCCCGAGGGCACCTGACCGCCGTGAATGACCACATAGCTGGGCAAGTCCTGGCTGAGAGTCCCCAATCCGTAGGATACCCAGGCTCCCATACTGGGTCGACCGGAGAGCTGATGCCCGCAGTGCAAGGCGTAGTTGGCATTGGGATGATTGGGTGAAAATGCCGTCATGGATCGGATTACGCATAGATCGTCGGCACAAGATCCGATGTGGGGAAAGAGATCGCTGATGGGAATCCCACTTTCGCCGTAATGCTTGAAATCCCAAGGGCTCTTGAGCAAATTCCCGTTATTGTTGAAGACGGTAGCGTCGACGGTAAACTTGGGCGGCTGACCGTTTTCCTTGGCCAATTGGGGTTTGGGGTCAAAACTGTCCACTTGGGATAACCCGCCATCCATGTAGAGGAAAATTACGCTGCGTGCTTTTTGCGGGTGGTGGGGAGTTTTGGGATAGAGCGGTGAGGTTCTGCCGCGCAGGTCCCGTTGCAAAACCCCGGAAAGCGCCAGGGTTCCAAATCCCATGGTGCTTTTCTTGAGGAAATCTCTGCGGTTGAACATTTGGCTCAAAACAGATAGATAAATTCCTTGCGATTGTAAATCAAGTGGCAGAGATCGGTCCAGGCTTGTCGGTCTTCGATCGAACATCCGTACTCCTCCGCCAGGGTTTGGAGAAGGGTTTTCCCCCAGGACAGCTCGCGTTGGGTGGCCGGCCGGCTGTAAGCCTTCAGGTGAATGGCATGTAACCGGTCTTCCACTGACAGATCCGACGCGGTCAGGTCCTCGGCCCAGGCTTCGGCTTGCTGGTGGACGAATGGATCGTTCATCAATGCGAGCGATTGGGCCGGTACATTGGTCACGGGCCGGGCTCCAATGGATTCCGTTGCGTTTGGCAAATCGAAGGCCCGTAGAAACGATGGCAGAAAGTTTCGTCTCATTTCCAGGTAGACGGACCTGCGGCCTCCGCCATCGAGAGGACCCGATTCCGGTTTGGCGCGGCTGTTGGGGAGGTCGTCTACGTAGGCCTCAATACTGGGTCCGAAAGGGGTGGTATCCAATTCGCCGCTGCATGCCAGGATGTGATCGCGAATCGCCTCCGCATCCAGGCGTTTTACCGGCATGTGCTGCAAGAGGAAATTGTCCGGGTCCATTTCCAATGACTCGGGGCTGGGCAGGGAGGACATCCGGTAGGTGCTGGTAAGGACCATTTTTCGGATCATGTATTTTATGGACCAATCATTGCGCGTGAAATCTGTGGCCAGGAAATCGAGCAGGTCCGGGTGTGAGGGAGCCGCGCCCATTTTTCCGAAGTTGTTGACCGTGGTGACCAGACCTTGTCCGAAAATATGGTGCCAAAGCCGGTTTACCAGGACCCGCGCGGTAAGTGGATTCTCGGGGTGGGCGACGTGTTGGGCCCATTCCAAGCGCCCACTCCCGGGGTCATTTAGTGTTGCTCCTCCCAAACCATCGAGAAAACGCCGTGGGTTGGGTTCCCGGCTGAGGTTCTTATGGTTGCCCCGAATGTAGACGGGTTCGTCGTGCTGGTCGCCGTCGACCAGGCTGCGGGCGAATCGAGGAATGGGAATTTCCCGGGCCAGTTCGCGGTATTTTGAGAGGGCCGCATGAAGATTTTTATCACGATTGGGGTCGGCTGTTATCAAGCCGGCTCCAAAACACGCACTGAGTAACTCCGCCTCGACAGGGTTCAGTTTATTGTGCCGACCCTTGAGCCAAAGTTGTTTCAAGGTGGCTGCAAAGGCGGCTTCCTTTGAGGTTGCGGAATCATCCCGGACCTGGTCATTCCAGAACTCCCCCCAATCCGGACCCCGGTCGAATCGGAAGGTGAGGTATGCGTTGTCATCGAATTCCGGCACTTCTTCCTTGGGCTTGATAGAATGGACAACTTCCCCGTTTTGGAAGAATTCCAGGTATGCCGGAAGGCCTTCCCAGAGGTAGGTTTCAAATTGGATGGTCTCCCAGTAATCGTTGTTGACGGGAAAATATAGGCCTTTGGTGGTGGGTCCGTGCCCGGTCAACTCGTAGTTGCGCACTACCAGCCGGACCGCGGCAAACTTGCCTTTGACTTGCAGCTCGATCGGTTTGCCGTCCAGTATGAAGTCGGGCGACCGGATGGCGCCGCTGATCCGGGCGGCGTATTGGCCAGCCGCGTTGGTGTCGCTCAGGACGGTCTGAACAGCCCGAGAGCCTGAGGCGCTTAAAATCAGGGCTCCGGGAGCATCAGGCTGAGCTTCGAAGGCCAGACCCTGCAGCGTCCAATTCTCCATGGAGCGGGCAACTTCGGCAAAGGAAGCGCTCAATTCCTCGGTGAGGCGGGGAGTTTTTTTGGTTTCCTTGGAACCTTCGTAGAGGGGCTGTAGCTCGGGCCAGCGCCGTTGCAATTCGGGCGATACGGACAGGAGAACCCAATTAGTCAGAACGCCCGCTTGGTGTTCATCTCCCATTTCGCTCTTGGCATAAGGTTCGATAACGGATCGCAATGCAGCGAGGTGGGCTTCTTTGTCCTCCTTTTTTTCCCCGGAGATTTTTGCCTCCAGCGCCTGAACTGAATTAATAAATTCCGGGTCCTTCAGCAACTGGTTTCTGGCTTCCAGGTAATTTCCTGCCCGTTCTACATCCTCCCGACCTGCCTCGAAGACAGCGGACCGCACCTTCGGCGTTTGACTTTGGAGTTTCCCAAGTGTCTTTTCTTGTACCGCTTCCGCTACGGTGTTTTTGTAGGTGAACCGCGAACTGCGCAGCATTCCATAGACGGAGTAATAATCGGCGGTGGTAATGGCGTCGAACTTATGGTCGTGGCAACGGGCACACCTCAAGGTAGCGCCGAGGAATGCCTTGCCGACCACATCGATCATTCCGCTGAAGTTTCGGGCCTCGTCATGGTGCAGATCGGGCGGTCCATGTTGCAGTTCGGTCAGGTAAATGAAGCCGGGCCCTTTGACCGATTCATTGTCCCCGGTTACGGGGTTCCGCCTCGGTTCCGGCAGGAGGTCTCCTGCCAATGATTCCAGGATAAATTGATCGAAAGGCACATCCTCGTTGAATGCCCGAATCAGGTAGTCCCGGTAGCGGTAGGTGTAGGGCATGGTGTAATCCATTTCGAAAGACTTGGTCTCGCCATAGCGTGTGATGTCCATCCAGTGACGGGCCCACTTTTCCCCAAAGTGTGGAGAGGCCAGGAGGCGATCCACCTGCTTTTGGTAAGCGTTCTCGGACCTATCGTTTACAAATTCCTGCAGTTCTTCCTGAGAAGGCGCCAGCCCGATGAGATCGAAGCTCAATCGGCGCAAGAGGGTAGCCCGGTCGGCCGGTCGGGCCGGCGACCAACCCTTTTCTTCCAATTTCCGGAGGATGAAAGTGTCGTATTCATTGGACGGCCAACCCTGTTGCCGAACCGTTGGCGGGGCAGGGTCTTTCACGGGTTGAAGCGACCACCATCGTTTGCGTTCTTCGAGATCGAAATCCGACTGTAGAGCTCCTCGAAGCGGCTCTTCGGTTCGCGGGTCGGGGGCTCCGCGATCGACCCAGGCCACCAGGTCGTCGATGTAGGATTGGGGCAATCTGGTTTTGGGCGGCATCCCCTCGAAATCCGGATGCCTTCGCACCATGTTGATGAGGCGGCTTTGCGCCGCATTGCCGGGGATAATGGCCGGACCGCTTTCTCCCCCACTCAAAAGGCCGGGCTTGGAATCGAGGAGAAATCCGCCCCTGATTTTTTCCGCATCGGCCGAGTGGCACTTGTAACAGTTTTCCACCAGTATGGGGCGTATCCTGCTTTCAAAAAAGGCCAGTCCCTCAGGGTCGCTCGCCTCGGAAGCGAGCGCAAATTGGGAGGAACAGAGGGCAACCAGGCCAGGGATTCTAATTAAATTTCCCATCTGGATGTCCATTCTTGCGAGAATTAATTAAAAATCAAAGTAAACCGACCTCGGGGGGAGGCGCCAAGCCGCATCAATGAGGAATTGACTCTCGCAAAGAGCGCCGGGAACACAGAGAGAGGAGAGGAGGGAGTGATGGAGTGGGGGAGTGGAGAGAAGGGTAACCACGGATATCGCCTTTGCCCAAACCGTGCTTCGCAACGTTACCATGCTTCGCCTCAAGAGGCTCCGCACAGCCCAGTGCACGCTGGGTAAGAATGCTCAATAAATAAAGAACCCCGACGGGGTTCCACATCGAATCTCACAAAGTTCGTAGCGGGCAATCCGATATCAACAGCCAAATAGAATGTTAATATATTTAAGGGACATGACACTAGACCGAATTGACCATTTAGCCGGGTTGAAGTATTGCGGTTGGAGCATGAAAGTTTTTGTTGCCCTGCCTCTGATCATTCCCTGGTCCTTCCTTTTCCGTGCTCAGGCCGACCCGTCCAGCTATGTAGATTCTGATGGTTTCCAAGCACATCAGTTGCCTTCCCCCTATCAGGCTTCGGATACGACGCTTCGGGTTCTTTTACCGGACCGCCTCGACTCCGAAAGGCGTTACCGAGCGCTTTATGTTTTACCCGTTCATGAAGGTGGCGTACGTCGGCATGGAGATGGGTTGTTAGAGATAAAGAAGTATGGCTATCACAACGAGCACCAGTTGATTTGCGTGGCTCCGGAATTTACCTCCAAGCCTTGGTTCGCCGACCACGATCTCAAGCCAGACAAGCAGGACGAGAGCCATATGCTCAAAACGGTCATTCCTTTCGTAGAGGATCATTATCCGGTGCTACCTGAACTTGAAGGCCGTCTATTGATCGGTTTCAGCAAGTCTGGATGGGGAGCCCTTTCGCTGCTCTTGCGAAATCCGCATCTATTTGACAAAGCAGTTGGTTGGGACATTGGCATTCGGGTCGACACGGGACCCTTTGAGGCTTGGGACCGCGATTTGGCAATCGAACGCGATTTCGGAAGCTTCGACAATTTTGAGAAGTATCGCCTATCCAATCTGATTCGAAATCGTGGGAGGCTTTTGGGGGATAAACCCCGTCTGTTTTACTTTAACAGGGCCGGGCAGTCGAGGGGTCTCGGAGGTGCGGAGGTTCATCGGCTCATGGTCGATCTCAATATGCCGCATCGTTACCTCTACGAGCCCTTCCGTCCTCATCGCTGGGACAGCGGATGGCTGCCGGAGGCGGTTCGGTTCCTTGTTGCCGAGAAATAACCTTACCCGTATGTCCCCCTACAGAGCCAATACGACATCCTCCGATTGGAATCTAATGAAATACCCACACCTGTTAATATGGGTTTGTTTGCCTTTATTCCTGGGGCTGGGATTGGGAACAGTTGGTTTCGGTCAAGATCCTGAACCCGGCTTGTCTGCCGGACGGCAATTGGCGTTACAGCATTGCACCCCTTGTCATCCCTTTACCGAACCCGAATTACTTCCCAAAAAGAGCTGGGAGTTTCTGCTAACCTACATGGGCTTTTTCCTCGGAGTGGTGGACTACCGTTATCTTGAGGGTAGCACGGAACGGACCATGGACGTGATCACGGCGCGGGAGGAATTTGTCAGGGCGGCCAATTTGCTGCCGGAACAGCCCCTTCTTTCCCAGGATCAGTGGGTCAGCTTGAGAGAGTATTATATTTCCAATGCCCCGGACGATCCCATACCTCAAGAACCGAAACCCGCCCCGGTCGAGGATTCGGACTTGTTCAGGGCCAGGACGGCGCAGTACCGGTCGAGCGCGGCTATCACCTCCCTGGTGTCCATCGATGAAAAAAATGGTTTTCTCCTGATTCACGACAGCAGGGCGGAACGGCTCACCTTTTTGGACCGCGATTTGGACTTTCACGACAGCCATCCCGCTCCCGGGGTATTCCTGGTCGAGGCATTGGCCAGGGAAAACGAACTTTATCTCTTGAATATCGGCGATTTGTTTGCTTCCGAAATCGGCCGATCATTTGGGGAACTGCATTATGCCCGGCTCCTGGGCGCGGTCTACGTCGACTTGAAAGTTCTTTTGGAAGGCCTCCATAGACCGGCCGATTTCAATTTGGCAGACCTCGACCGGGACGGACAGGAGGAGCTGATAGTGAGCAATTTTGGCGATTACACCGGAAACCTGTCGGTTTACCAACGGGATGAAAGCACGGGTAACTTTCTACCGGAGCCGCGCCTACTCAGTGCCGAACCGGGCATCGTCAAGAGTGAAACTCACGATTTTAATGGGGATGGTTTTCCGGATATCGTAACGCTCATGAGCGCGGCCCGGGAAAACGTCAGCATATTCCTCAACCGGGGTGATGGTTCCTTTTCCCGACATATCGTAGTAGAGGGGCATCCATCTTTTGGCTACACCGGGTTGGTTTTGCGCGACTTCAACGGGGATGATAAAATGGATTTGATCACCCTGAATGGCGACAATGGCGATTCGGATCCATACAATACCTTGAAGCGCGACCAGGGGATTCGGATTTATCTCAACCGGGGCGACCTCCAATTCGTCGAAACCTATTTTTATCCGATGTACGGGGTTTACGGAGCCGAATTGGAGGACTTCGATCTGGATGGCGATCTGGATATCGCCGCCATCGCTTTCCACCCGGATTTCAATTCCGGGAAGCCGGAAAACTTCGTTTATCTGGAGCAGACGGGTCCGCTCGTTTTTCTGCCCAAAACCCATCCGGCCACCTACCTGGGAAGATGGCTGACCATGGATTCGGGAGATCTCGATGGGGATGGGGACAAGGATATCGTCCTGGGCGCAGCCTATTCACCCGTTGGCATGATGGAAAACCACGAGGATAAATTCCTGCAACTGGTGGAGGAAGGGCCTCCACTCCTATTTTTGGAAAACAGGACCAGATAGGCGCCCAAGGACGCCAATTAGGAATTAGGAATTAGGAATGAGGAATTGGAAGAGAGGAACCGCAGATGACGCAGATTTGCGCAGAAATAAAGGAGGGGGGGACATTCCTGTCCCCCGCAAAATCGTTATCTTGATCGAAATCCTCCAGGAATTACCTCTCGCCAAGATCGCCAAGAAACGCAATGGGCGCCGCAAGACGCCTCTCCTTTTGCGCTTTTTGCGATCTTTTGCGGCTATTCCCTGCGCCAACGGCGCCCCTCCTCTCCACTCTTCACTCTTCACTCTTCACTCTTTACTCTGGAGCGAAGCGACTGACTAGTGCTTGGTAAGAGTGACGGCTTCGCTCAAGGCGATATAGGCGGCTTTGCGGATGTTTTCCCCCGGGTGATCGGATCCATCGCCCAGATCGATGCGGGAAGCCTGGGCCAGCGCTTGTAGACGGGCTACCGTATCGGGATGGTGGGCGGACACATCGGTCGTCTCACCGATATCCTCCCGCAGGTTGTAAAGGGTTCCCGCCGGGACAGTTGCATTGCTCCATCTATAGTTTTTGAGGAAGAGTTTCCAGGGGCCGCTGCGCACGGCATAGAGATCCTTGCCCCGACGATAAAAGAAGGCTCGATGCGGTGTTTTGGCCTCTGGTTCCCCGCGTAGAAGTGGAGTGATGTCCTTACCGTCGATGATGCGGTCGGTGGGAGCCTTGGCTCCGCTCAACCTGGCAAAGGTGGGCAGGAGGTCCATGGAGGTGGTCATCTCCCGGCAAACGCTCTGAGGCGGAATGAGCCCCGGGCTCCAGGCCAGGGAACAAACGCGAAAGCCGCCCTCGAAAAGGGTTCCTTTTCTACCGCGCAACGGGGCGTTGGATACCCGGTAGTTATCCCTGCTGGCGGTGCCTCCGTTGTCGGAGAAAAACAGAACCAGCGAGTTTTCATCGAGGTCGAGTTCTTCCAGTTTTTGGAGGATTTTCCCCACCGACCAGTCGATCTCCTCGACGATGTCCCCATAGAGTCCGTTGTTCGATTTTCCGGCAAAGGCCGGACTGGCGAAGCGGGGCAAGTGCACCATGCTATGGGGTAGAAAGATGAAGAAAGGGCGTTCCTTGTTTTCTTCCATGAAGGCCAGGGTTTCTTCCGTATAACGCTTGGTAAGCAGACCCTGGTCCGGTTCTTCCTCGATTACCTCCTCATTGCGCAGGAAGGGAAGGGGAGGGTAATTCCGGTTCTTGTTCCAGACTCCCATGTCGTTGGAGTAGGGGATGCCAAAATATTGGTCGAATCCGTAGGTTCGCGGGAGCCAGGCTTTTTGGTCTCCCAAGTGCCATTTGCCGATACAGGCGGTGGCATAACCCTTTTCTTTCAGCATTTCGGCAATGGTTATCTCAGTGGGATTCAGGCCTTTTGGTTCACCGGGGAAGAACACGATATTATTGGCCGTTCCCGGTCGCGCGTTGGTCGACATGTCTATCCGTTGGGGATAGGAGCCGGTAAGCAGCGCCGCCCTGGATGGGGTGCATACGGAGGCCGGCACGTAGAAATCGGTCAAAATCATGCCTTCTGCGGCCATGCGGTCCAAATTCGGGGTGCGGTTGAGTTGGGAGCCGAAAGGGCCGATGTCGGCGTAACCCAGGTCGTCGATGAATATGATTATGAAGTTGGGCGGTCGGTCGTTTTCCGTGGCAAAACCGGGGAGAAATGAGCTGAACAGGACCAGGCATGCCAGAACCAGGGAGTTGAGAATGGGAAGTTTACTGTTCATTTGATTGGAGTTTTGGAATTGGGGAAGACGTTTCACGGTCGCGGTTGCCGCTGATCCACCAGGGCCCAGGGAAGGTATAAAATCAAAAAGCTGATTATACCCGCCACGGCAAGGGAAAGAAGGTACCAGGGCCAGGGTCCCATCAGGTCCAGCAAAGATGCGGAACTCGGTTTGGCGCAAATGAATCCGTAGTTGGTGTCGAAGGCCAGGTTGAATATGGCGGCCACCGCGCCGTAGACTAATGTGGTAAAAAATGCGCGGAAAACAGAACCCCTGTGAGGTCTCATGCCCATGCCGGCAACCATAAATAACACGGATCCTATTATGCCTCCGTGTCCGAGGAAAAAGAACCAGAATTCCGGGGCGGGAAAAGCGTGTTCGAGTTCGGGAGTCAACAGGCCATGCAGTGTCCCGGCCAGTCCCCAGAAGTAGGCGATCTCGAAAATTCGTTGATTGCGTCCCAGGCAGGCGATGGCGCAGGCAAAGAGGGCGAGGTCGCACAAGTGCAAGGGCATCATGTCCTGCCAACGGGGCGCCAACCCGCGATCCAACCAAAGAAATTGCGCGACAATCGTTCCCAGAAGCATGAGGGAAAACCCGGTTCCCACGAGGCGGGTGCGGGTAAGGGTCGCTTTCCGGTAGCACCACCAGGAGAGAAGGAGCGGAACCAGTGCGGTGAGAGCAATCGCCACCAGGTGCGGCGGCCCCCATCGGACGAATGTCGGCATCATGTCATGTTTTCACCAGGCATTTGCCCTGTCAAAACTTTGCCAAGTTGGGAAAGGCACAAAGGCACAAAGGCACAAAGGCACAAAGGCACAAAGGCACAAAGGCACAAAGGCACAAAGGCACAAAGGCACAAAGGCACAAAGGATTCTAAAGGCTGAAGGTTGAAGGCTAAAGGCTGAAAGGATGTAACCACAGAGAACACAGAGGACACAGAGAGAAGAGGAGGGGGAACCACAAAAAGCACCCGCCTACGCAAAGGCCTACGGCGTGGCATGCAAAAGACTCAAAAATGGAGGGAGAGGCGCTGAAAGCGTTCAGCGCCTCTCCCTCTGTGCTCTCTGTGTCCTCTGTGGTTGGTTTTTTTAGGCATGGTGGGATCTGGACAATGGAAGGGAGCCGTCTATCTTTGCAGGCAGTTGCGTGAAAGGATGATGGCATTTGGGAAAGTCAAGTTTTGGATTGCCATGGCGATTGGGCTTGGCGCCCTCAACCTGGGTTCCGAAGAGGTGGACTTGAACCTGCCTGAAGGCTTTGAAGCCCATCGCATCTACGACGTACCCGTAAAAACTCAGGGTTCCTGGGTGTGTATCACATTCGATCCCCAGGGGCGGCTCATTGCTTCCTCGCAATTCGGGGGCTTATACCGCTTGACCTTGCCGCCCTTGGAGGAGGACCGGCCCCCATTGGTCGAAACCATGGATGTGGACGTGGGAGCCGCCCAAGGATTGCTGTGGGCCTTCGACAGCTTGTACGTGGTGGTCAATGGAACGTCGAAAAGTGGTCGGCAAAGCGGCCTCTACCGGGTGCGGGACAGCGATGGCGATGACCGTCTCGACCAGGTTTCCCTGCTAAGGCAATTTGAAGGGGCGGGCGAACACGGCCCCCATGCCTTGTCCCTCACCCCGGATGGAAGGCGTATTTTCGTCTTGGCCGGGAATGCCACGGAAATCCCGGAACCCCTTGACGAATCACGGGTTCCGAAAATTTGGGCGGACGACCACATCCTGTCCCGGGAGCAGTATCGGGGTTCCATCATAGGTCCGGATGGGGCCTGGGTCTGTATCACGGATCCGGACGGCAGTTATTGGGAGTTATTCTGTCGCGGGATGCGCAATCCCTACGATATCGCCCTGGACCGGGGAGGAAACCTCTTTACCTGGGATTCCGATAACGAGCGGGATACGGGCCAACCCTGGTACCGGCCTACCAGGGTTTGCTTTTTGGCCAGTGGAGGCGATTATGGTTGGCGAAGCGGATCCGGTAAATGGCCCAAGTACTACAAGGATTCCCTGCCGCCGGCGGTGGAGATGGGAACGGGGTCTCCCACAGGGATCGTTTTTGGCTACGGAACGCACTTTCCCGCCAAGTACCGGGATGCCCTGTTCGTCCTGGATTGGTCCTTCGGCAGCATAGAAGCGGTATTTCCGGAACCGGACGGGGCTGGATTTACCGGTCGCAGCGAAGTATTTGCCTCGGGTGATGCCCTACCTGTTACCGATGTAGCGGTGGGGCAGGACGGCGCCCTGTATTTCACCACTGGTGGCCGAGGCATGGATTCGTTTTTGTATCGGATTCGGCATCGATCCCCGGACTTCGATGAAGTTGCCGAAGAGGAGGGCCCGGAAAATGAATTTGCCGCGATCAGGCGTGAATTGGATTCCCACCACGTGTCGAGGGATCCTGCCCACATTGACAAGGCTTGGCCTCACCTGGGGAGCGGGGACCGGTTTGTCGCCGCATCGGCCCGCACCATTCTGGAGCACCACGAACCGGACCACTGGCGCGAACGTGTTTTCGAGGAGTCCGATCCCATGGCCAAGATCAATGGGTTGATCGCCCTGGCCCGCGCAGGAAGGAAGGGAAATCGGGAACCGATACTCCGTGCCCTGAACCGCATGGAGGTGGAAAGCCTCGATGAACAGGGTATTCTGGACCTGCTTCGGGCCTATCAACTGAGCTTCACCCGCTTCGGCAAAGCCTCGGAACCGTTGGCTCGGGCAACGGCCGAGCGGCTGGAAAAGCTCTTCCCCTCCGATACTTTTTTCATCAATCGGGAACTTTCCCGGTTGTTGGTGTATTTGGAAAGTCCCCTGGTCGTTGCCAAATCCTTGGACCTGCTGACCAAGGGTCGAACGCAGGAGGAGCAGATCCATTTCGCCTTGGTATTGCGCCTGGTGAAGAAGGGTTGGACTCCCGACCAGAGAAAGACCTACTTTCGCTGGTTCAATCATGCGGCCGCATCCTACCGGGGTGGGGCGGGGGTCGTGAATCAGCCTTCCAAATCAGAGCGCATATTCAAACAGGTGTTCGGCCAAATTCGATCCGCTGCGATTTCGACCCTTACTTCGGAGGAAAAGACTTTGTTGAAAGAAATTCTGGAGGGGGGAGATGCGGCCTTCAAACCGAAGCTCGTCAAACCGGCTTCAGGCGGGGAAATCGTACGCCGTTGGAAGGTAGCCGATCTGGTGGATGCCTTGGATGGACTGGAGGGCCGGAATTTTATGAGAGGCCGATCCATGTATACGGCGGCGAGCTGTGCGGCTTGTCATCGGTTTGTTGGGGAAGGTCTACCGATCGGCCCCGATCTGAGCTCGGTGGTGGCCAGATTCAATCACCGCGACTTGCTGGAATCCATCATTGAACCCAACAAGGTGATTTCGGATCAGTATCAGCAAACCCTGGTGGAATTAAAGGACGGATCGACCCTGACGGGAACAATACTGGAAAACAGGGAAGATATTTTGAAGATACAGCTCAATCCCCTGGTTCCGAATTCAATCCTTCCTGTTGAATCGACCCAGGTTGAGGGATTGTCTCCTTCCCCCGTGTCCTCCATGCCAGCCTCCCTGCTCGATACGCTGAATCGGGATGAAGTGATGGATTTAATGGCCTACCTGCTTTCGCGCGGGAATCCGAATGATGCGGTATTTCAATAAGTTGTGCATTCTCCTCATGTTGGGGGGACTTGGGCAGGGCGCTCCGGCCCAACTCGGGGAGGAACCGGTGATGACTTCCTACACCTTGCCGGAGGATTCCAAAACCAGCGTTTCCATCGAAAACGGCGCCGCACTCTATCATGCTATGGGTTGTGTGACCTGTCATGCCATCTCCGGATCGCAGGAGAGAAAGATTGGTCCCACCTTGCGAGGGGTTTACGGGAAAAGCCGGACCTTCATGGATGGCAGCAAGTCAGTGGCAGATGACGAATACCTGCGCGAATCCATTGTATACCCGACCAGGCGGACATTGCGGGGATTCGATTTGCAAGATATCAATATGCCGCCCTACCACGAACTGTTGACGGGTCCCCAAGTCGAATCGCTCGTGCTTTTCATCAAATCCCTGGAGGCATTATCGGAGGAGGAGATTGATGGAGAAGCCGAGATCGTGGCGATGTTTGATCCTCCCGGCCAGCGATTCCGCCGTGCCCCCATGGCCCGGTCGAGCCGCAGTATCGCCATTCCCTTGGGTTTAGATGTGCATATCGCCTTTGACAGCAAATTGATGCGGACCCACACGGCCTGGAAAGGTAAAGGGCTGGCTTTGTATGGCCCCCCCTACAGCAAAACGAAGGATCAGCACATCAGCCAGGTTGATGGCGAGGTACTCTGGCACAACCCGCCATTCTTTCCCTGGTCGGTCGGCGGCCATCCATCTCAAGATCCATTTGAAGTGTTGGCCGGATCCGATTTCAAGGCAGTCAAAGCCGAGGGTGGGGATACTGTCCTGATTTACCAGGTGGGATTGCCCGGGGGAGATGAGGTGAGCATCTCCGAGCATTTCCGGGTGGAACATATGGGTGAGGCCGATACCATAATCCGTCGACTGGAAATAGGACCTTGTGACCAGGACCTCTGGTTTCTCGCCCATGCCGAAATGGGAATCGTCGAGGATCGGATTCCCATGGGCCAAGCCGTCCTGATTGAGAGGAACGGGACGCAGCACGGGGACCGTTTACTGGTATTGGCGCGGGGTCTCGAAATCTGTCCTGGGAGATCGAGGCAGGCCAGGTGGCTTATAAAGAACCGTTCATTACGGACGAAAGCACCGAGACCGGTATTGAATTCCGGACGGTCACCGGGCATGAAGTGAGAGCCTTTCTCAAGGTGCCCGCACACGAAACCGCTATCACGATCGAGGTCCTGAGCACGGTTTGCTCCAAAGAGGCGATGGTTGCAAAGGCCCTGAATGAGATCGGAAATAAAACGATTCGGAAGTTGCCTTCCAAACCCGCTGCCAAACCAAAGATCGTGCCGAGCCCCTCAACCGCCCGGCCGGTGAGGATCACAGGGGATGAACACTTTCGTATCGAACCCTTTTCGCTTCCATCGGAGGTGGATCTTCTGGTGGGAGGTATGGACTGGCTATCGAATGGCGATCTGGCCGTATGCACCTGGGCCAGAGGTGAGGTCTGGATTCTGGAAAATGCCGCCGGCCCGGCCGATGAGGTCCGCTACCGCCGCTTTGCCCGCGGTCTCATGGAGCCCCTGGGTCTCAAAGTAGTGGATGACCTGATTTACGTGGCGCAAAAAGGCGAGCTTACCCGGTTGTTGGATACGGACGGAGATGGGCAAGCGGATTTGCAGGAGTGCGTGAATGACGATTGGGGGTTCTCCGGCAATTATCACTCCTATGCCTTCGGTCCCGTTGTGGATGGGGAGGGATTTTTTCACGTAATGACCTGTGGCCAACGCAGCCGCTGGGACGTGCCCTACGCTGGATGGGACGTGCGAATCGATCCCGTCAGCGGTGAACTGTCGGGTTTCGCCAAGGGTTTTCGCGTGCCCAATGGAATGGCCGCTTTTGGTCCGGACCGGGATATCTTTGCCACGGACAACCAGGGGAACTGGATTGGAGCCTGCAAGATCAACCATATTGAACGGGGAAAGAGCTACGGTTTTCCCAACAGTTATCCGGAACCGAGGGAGCTTTGGGATAATCCTCCACCGGAAAATGCGCCCGCAGTGTGGCTGCCCTACCATTGGTCCCCATCGGCCAGCGGAATCACAACCATCGAAACCGACAAGTTCGGTCCATTCCAAGGCCAGATGTTGGTGGGCGATTTTCAGTTTGGCACAGTGCAAAGGGTATACCTGGAGAAAGTGAATGGAGTATGGCAGGGTGTGGTTTGGCCCTTTGCCGAGGGATTCAATGGACCGGTTAATCGGCTTTCCATGGGGCCCGATGGGCGGTTATACGCAGGAGGTTGCCGCCGCACCTGGCCCGCTGCAAAACCTCAGGAATATTCCCTGGATCGGGTGACTTACACCGGCTCGATGCCCTTCGAGGTGGAGAAGGTGCATGCCCTGGCCGGGGGTTTCGAGTTGGTCTTCACGGAGCCAATCGACCCCGACACCGCCATCGAGCCCGGGAGCTACACCGTCAGCCAATTCAATTATCGGCACCACGCAACTTATGGTTCCCCCACCTTTGATCACGATGGTGAGCAGGACCGCGAAACCGAGCTGCCCGTCTCCCGTATTGAAGTCTCGGATGATGGAAACCGCCTGGTGCTGGAAATTGAAAATTTGCGGACCGGATTTGTTACAAAGGTAAGCGCCCCGGCAATTCGAAACCCTGATGGGGCTGAACTGCGTCAAAACACATTATACTATACCTTGAACGAAAGGCCGGAAGGAGTCCGGTGAAGGTTTTTCCGTTGGGCCGGGAACTTATGCGCAGTAAGGAGGGTCCATTCCGGTAGTATAATTTTATCTTGATTGTGGATTTTCTCCCCATCATTTTAACGCCCTTGGTAATTTCCCGAAATGATTTGGAAAACACTTTTGGTTGCTTTGTCTGCTTGCTTGTCGGGTTGTGTCAATGTCGTTCCACCCGAGCCTCTCTCTACCCGCAACAGCCCCCTGACGCAGGGGAATGTGCAAATGAACATTCGCACGGGTGTGACCACCAAAGCGCAGATTCTGGAGATATTTGGCGCGCCCAATGTGACCACG
>OZ219852.1:0-14220 GCA_964291575.2 Opitutales bacterium
GTAACTACTTTTGCACCAATCGTACGGGCATAGGCAGCAATCCAACCATCCGCAGATTTGGCAAATTCAGATTTTGCCCGAGGCAAGTAATGATGACTAGCTTTAACCCTTTTCATCACATCAGTATAGCATCTAATTATCTCTTCTCCATCGATAGGCGCAAAATGAGTATCCGATATTTTAGTCTTAACCCAATCCTTTAGTTCATCGTCACCCTTTAGAAGTTCATCTTTTACCTTGTCGATACTGATAAGGCGTTCAGGGCCTTTTTCCAAGATCACATCCCAAAAGCCAGGGCAAATATCGAAAGCATAATAACGCCGGTGAGCTTCTATAAAGACATTGGAATCAAGCACAAATTCAGGTGTTGAATTCGTCAATTGAAGATCAGTCTGAATAGGTTTGGAAAAGTTGCTTTGCATAGGTGTCGAAGGAGGAACTCTTTAATCCAGTGAGATCATAGGCATCCCGGTAGAGCAATTTTCCTTCTCGCACGGCTATGACTACATGAATACCAAACCGGCGGCCAATCCGGGTATTCTGCGTATTCCAAAAGTTGCCTCCAGATTTGCTGGCCCTCTTTTTCCCAGGCTCATTGGATTGGTAACCTTTGTAGAAATCTAAAAACTCAACTTTGCTGATCAGTTTAAGGTCGAGGGCCCGTCTGGCTGCAACCAGCGGACTTACCTTAAAGCGACGGGCAATGTCCTTAAGCGGATCACCATGGTTTTCGACTTGGTTCCACACCGCACCCAACTCATATTCCGGAACCAGAAACTCAGCGGCGACGGCATTGCAAAAGGTTTCCTCCTCAAAGGAGGCAGGATGAAGTCCCTCTAAGTTGGAAACCCCATCTTGACCAATCCAAATGTGAGCCAGTTCATGGATAAGCGTAAACATCTGGGCTGCTTTAGCATCCGCCCCATTAATAAAGATCAGAGGTGCATAAGGATCGCATAGAGCGAAGCCACGAAACTCCTCAACGGATAACCTCCTATGGACATTATTGCCAACAACCCCATTGATAACAACCATCACTCCGCAATCCTCGATCCGCTCTCGTAGGTGTTGCAAAGCATCAGTCCAGGTCGCCTCCTTGCTCGCCCAGCCCTCCTCACAATCAAGGGACTTACGTATCCCACGAGCGACGGCATTATGATCATCACTAGTGCTTGTGCTGCTGACAAATGGTAAGGGGTCTGCTCCTTCATCCACAAGGTAGTCATGAAACCAATCCTGACGCCTCTGCATTATTTCAATAGTTTCAAGCAGATCAGGACTCGGTCGCTGGACACTACTCTCCCCCATAGTTCTAAAATCTTGGATGGGTAACCGGTCATCTGGAGGACTATCTAGAAAAAAGAAGCCAAGTGGTGTGCATGTTTTTTTCGCCAAACGTTCCAATTGTTTAATAGTAGGTCCCGCCTTCCCTTCTTCCCAATGTAGATATTTAGGAAATGCCTTGCTAAGTTGCTCTACGGTTTGTCCAGAACGCTCGCGTGCCCATTGCAGAATAGGGGGGCAGACTTGCACACGGTTTGGCATAATAGAGGCTCCGATGGACTCTCTTATTGTAGAACAAAACGGTCAAGGGCGGAATTCCGGCCAGAAAAAGGCTCAGCCCTTGAAGATTGTTATGGATGAAGTCAAGGGGGAAGCAAAAGACGTCAGGCCTTGACTCTTTTTGACGCCACCCAACCCCGGGCATTCCCGAGTACCGGTTGGAGCGCCTGTCTGTGAGTCGCACGTAGACAGGGTTTGGGAGAAGGAATGGGACGGTTCATTGGGCCCCAGCCAGCAGCTTCACCGCGAATACGCTTCCTGGAAAAAACGAGGCGCGACTGTGAATCGCGCCCTAATGCACCTCCTACATGGGGTAGGTTTGACATGAACAACGTCGCTTAACCGACCAATGGAATCAAGCAGAATTTTTGGTTAGTGAAGTTCGCCCCGTTCCGGACAAGTTGGCGGGACATCATCAAGACCGGTAGTTTCACTCTGCGGGGTGTCCGTAGCCATGCCGCACGAAAGAACCTCATAACCAAGCGGCCAGGCGATCGGAAAATTGGGCAATTTCTTGACAAATATAAACAAATGTTCACTATGGTTTGATGGCCTTAAATTCCAAAATTGAATGGACGGACCATACTTTCAATCCCTGGTGGGGTTGCACAAAGGTGTCATCGGCCTGCAGGAATTGCTATGCTGAAACCTGGGCTAAACGAACCGGCTACAAGATTTGGGGGCAGAGATCACCACGTCGATTTCTCAGCGACTCTTATTGGCGGCAACCTTACAGATGGAATCAAATTGCCGAGAAATCGGGTCGTGCCAGCCGGGTTTTTTGTGCCTCCATGGCAGACGTTTTCGAATGGAGAGCCGACCTTACTCCGTGGCGAAAGCGACTCTGGACCATGATTTTGGAAACACCGAATCTTGACTGGCTGCTTCTCACAAAGCGACCGCACCTGGTAATGCGACTCGTTCCCTGGTGTGATGACTGGCCAACTAACGTTTGGATTGGCGCAACTGTGGAAACTCAGGCATGGGCTGAGAAGAGAATACCCTATTTGGCCGAAATTCCGGCTCGGATTCGTTTTCTCTCCTGTGAACCTTTACGCGGGCCGATCAATCTTGAGCCATGGTTACAGGCGGAAGTTATCAATTGGGTGATCGCAGGTGGTGAAAGCGGTCCGAAAGCTCGGCCATCTGAGCCCATCTGGTTCCGGGACTTACGCGATCAATGCCAGCGCAATCACATCCCTTTCCATTTCAAGCAATGGGGCGACTGGGCACCGATTGATGCAGTCTCATCCAAGACACAGCCATCATCAATTTTAGATGACAGCCGATGGTCTGTGAAATTGGGCCGGTTTGGAAAACGAACAAGTGGCAGAACTTTAGATGGCAGGATTTGGGATGGGATTCCCCACACACCTAACGGTAGTAAGCTCAACGCACGAGTCTCACATTAAGTTGGCCGCTCCAGGTATGACCCAGAAACATCGGTTACAGACAAACTGGTCATTATGCCCTGGTAAACCGGACCAAAATGTGGTCAACCGCAAAACCTTAGCATGGGGTTCCCTTGGTTCCCGGCGAAAGATAGGGTTGGTCCCAACCTGAACCAATGTGCGGCAGTCTACATCACTGGAAAGAGCTGGTCGGATGACCAATTAACAGGAAAAATATATTGTTTGAGAGTTAGATCTTGTCGAGTTTGCTCAGGCTTTTGTCTTGCCTGGTCACGAAATGCCCGAAGGCAAGTTGGACATTTCCACGCGCACCTCTCTTGACAGTTTGAGTTATTGCTTCCCGATGACTTGAAGCAGCAGTTGGGATGGATTTTTCTTTAGTACTGTAATTTTTTTTTCGGTTCTTGCGTAGCCCCCTCATTGTTGTGTGGTTGGAGTTCTCTCAGCGATTAGGATTTAATGCGAAACAGATAACTAACCTGAAAGATTACTACCAACTGGGTAAGAGGAACTCTACCACTGGTGGGTGTCAAGCAAAAGAAGGCACAATATATTGAGGTTCAACCCCCTTTCCTCAGCCATAGACTTCCTCTTCCAAACCATTGCCGACTAACGGCTCTTTCTTCACTAGAAAGGGCCATTCAGAGATAAATCGTGGTCGAAATGTAGGAGTGGGTCGGCCGAGCCACTGCAAAGCCTATCGACCTCGGTTGGCGGGGTAACGGCGCTCCAAATAGCCAGCAATACCCCTAC
Organism: Opitutales bacterium; assembly: GCA_964291575.2. GTDB lineage: Bacteria > Verrucomicrobiota > Verrucomicrobiia > Opitutales > UBA2995 > JAABVD01. The sequence continues at coordinate 3,729 of OZ219852.1, forward strand.
CTCTGCTGCTGCGCCTCAAAAAAGTAAAACTCGGGCTAAGGGCTCGGGGGTTCGTTGGCGTTGATAGGGAGCGACGGAGAGGCCATTATTTTGAAAACCTCTTGGGCAACGAAGATGCGGTTGCGTCTTTGGCCAGTGGCCTCCTCCAGCAGTCCATTATCAATCCAGAATTGGACCCCTCGCTGCGCCGCATGGTAGGAGACACCGACCCGTTTCGCATGGCGGGGGATAGAAATATAGGGATTTGCGAAGATGTGGTCCAGGATACGAGCGGCTTCCTGAGGAACTCGTTTTCCTTCCTTGATTTTGCCTTGGTGGTATTCGTAGCGCTCAAGAATTTTTTGCGTATCCAGACATGCGCGCTGGGCTTGTAAGCGAACGCCCCGAAGGAAATACTCGATCCAGTCGCGCCAAGCGCCCTTCTGGCTTACGGCGAGAAGCAGACGGTAGTAATCGTCGCGAGTTTCGTCAAAAAAGCCCGATAAGTAGAGCAAGGGCTGGGTTAGACAGCGTTGTTGCAAGAGGTAGAGCGTGATCAACAAGCGCCCGATACGGCCATTGCCGTCGAGGAATGGGTGAATGGCCTCGAACTGGTAATGTATCAAGGCAGCCTTGACCAACGCTGGTTCGGGGTGATTGCCGTGAATGAAGTTTTCCAGATCCCAGAGACACTGGTCTATCTCGTGGTGGGGCGGCGGCACAAAGGTGGCCTCGGCCAAACTACAACCCGTGGGTCCGATCCAGTTTTGGCTTCGGCGATACTCACCCGGTGTCTTGACGCTCTCTCCTCCCCGGACATCTTTCAGCAGAATTCCGTGCAGTTCCTTGATCAGACGAGTGGATATGGGAAGCTCAGCAAGCCGACGGAGTCCGTAATCGAGCGCCCGAACGTAGTTAGCTACCTCGCGGACATCGGCCACCGACTCGCCCTCTCCCTCCACCTCCTCAAAGAGCGCCAATTGCTCCATGTCGGCGTGTGTATCCTCAATCCGGGAACTCAGGATCGCCTCCCGCCGCAGGTAGGGCCGAATCAGCAAGTGGGGATTGGGGAGAAGTTGTCCAGCCCCGGAGAGTTCTCCCAGCGCTTGATTGGCCTCGCTAATGAGGCCAATCAGTTCCCAATCCAACGGGAGACCCGGGGGAAGCGGTCCTGGAGTATAGGCGAAATAGCCTTCCAAGGTCTTTCGGCAACTGCCGGGGCTATTTGCGCTAAATTGGTTCGGATGCATTGATTTTTGGTGAAATTCACGTAAATAAGGATTTTCTTATTTTCACGAAATTCATTTCGCAACAATAAAAACTGATCTTATTTGCGCGAATCGAACTTCACGACATTAAAAACTGGTCTTATTTACGCGAATCGCATCGCACAGCACCGGAGCAAAATTTTTTTCTTCTTGTTGGAGCGGAGCTCCATCCTGTTGCCGACCTGTCACGCCGTAATTCATGAAGGCGGAAGGCATCAAGCGAAGCGTTGTTTTTTATGAACCACAGGTAGGCACAAAAAACACAAAGTTCCAAATTCTTCTAATCTCTGTGTTACTCTGGGTTCTCTGTGGTTTTTCTTCCTACTGAAACTCCCACTGGTAAGGGGCCTCGGAGAGCATCTGGTACCCGTTTTTGGTGACCAGAACCACGTCTTCGATTCGGCAACCCCCCAGGCCATGGTAATAAAGGCCGGGTTCCACCGTGACGACATGACCTGCCCTGAGCCGGGAATTGACCGTGGAGATGCGGGGCAACTCGTGAATATCCAGCCCGAGCGAGTGACCCGTGCCGTGCACGAATCCCTGCGGAACCCCGTTCTCCTTACCCGTTTCGTATCCTTCGGCTGTGAAAAATTTCGTTATGCTCCGGTGAATGGTTCTGCCATTGATCCCGGCCCGGATTTGTGAAAAGCCGAGTTTTTGCGCCGACCGGACCGTTTTGACCAATCGTCGTTGGGCATCCGAGGCGCGTCCTTTCAGGTAGGTACGGGTCATATCGCCAAAATAACCATGGGAGCTCATACGGGGAAATATATCCACCACTATCAACTCGTTTGCCCTGAGAGGCCCGGATCCCCGGCAGTGAGGATCGCAAGCCTGATCTCCTCCGGCCACAATGGTCATGGCCGAGATGCCTCCGGCCTTCAGACAAGCCACTTCAATGGCTTGCTGAACCCTTTCGCTGGTGAGCGGACGGTCTCCAAAATACAACTTTTCCCCCTTTATCGTGCTGGAACCGATCAGGCGCATGGCCTCCCGGTGGCCGGCAGCCGAACAACGGTTTCCTTCCCTTATCTTTTCCACTTCGGCGTCCGATTTGATCTGGCGGGATGGGAAAAAGGGCCCTCTTTCGATTTTATAGGCCAGCCCGCGCTGCCGAAAATCCTCCACCAGTCGGGCTGGGAAATCCCCGGGCAGACGCAAACGGTCGATAGCGTAAACATGGACCAGCCAGGCAATTTGATCGGCCACGCAAACCCGTTTCTTGCCCAGCCATTCCGAGGTGGATCGCCGCACCTCGTTCAGGGACAGGATATCGGTAAAGGATGACTCGGACCGGGCCCGGCCATACTCCAGATCGCTCAATACTCCGATTTTCCTGCGTCCTATCTTCAAGGACAAAAAGGGATCCGGGGCCCAGAAATTGCTCAAATACAATTGGTCGGAATTCCGCTCGGAGTCGGCGTAGAGGCAATCGGCCGTTTTGAAGCGCTTTTTGGTATTGGCCATGAGAGGAGGGTATTTACCACAGTGGACACTGAGATCACAGAGATTTTTTCAGGATTGGATCCACCAAGAACACGAAGGGGCACGAAGAGTGGTAAGCATTCACTGAGGAATTTTCTCGCAACCGTGCTACGCAATGCTTCGCAGGTCAAGAAGCGCGCCAAGAAGAGGGAACCACAAACCGTGCTTCGCAGGTCAAGAAGACTCAAAAGGGTATCCTGGAAGCTTCCACCCCCCGTTGCAGTAGCCACCCCTTCAACGTTTCCAAATCGAGCTTGGTCCCGACTCCGATCCCATTTTCCGCGTACCAGCCCTGGTTCATTTCAATGGCCATGATCAGGTCATCTCGAAGGGATTTTACGGATCGTTCATCCATGGGGTACATGGGGTAAATTTCCCGAAGGACGCCGTCGCCGGTGAAAAACCCTATGTCCAAGGCAATGCCTGGTGTTGCGCATCCAAAAGCTCATCTCCCGAGGGGAGTCGTAGTAGAACAGCATGCCGCGGTTCTGCTCCAGGTTGTCGCGGTACATGAGCCCGCGGCTGACCTCCTGTGACCGGTGGGCCACCTGAACCTCGATGGTTTCCTCTCCCAACTGGATTGGGCACCAAGCGGAAAAGGGTAAAACAGCCTCCTCCGAGGGATTGGTGCAGGAGGAAAAAATGCCCAGAAACAGGACCCAAGGGCAAGTTGCCTTCATAATCGAAATTTAACCACAGAGGGGATTAAAGGAAGAAGGAAGAATTATTCTGAATCTGATTTTGATGGGAAATCAACATGGATGAACAGGACATTTTCGATAAAAGCAGGGCGGGCATTCCCCGCACCATTTTCATAACAGGCGGGTTGGAAAATTCGCCCTCCGTTATTTTCGATCAGGATTGATTTCGGGGACAGGAATGTCCCCGCTCCGTTATTTTCGATCAGGATTGATTTCGGGGACAGGAATGTCCCCACTCCGTTATTTTTGATCAGGATTGATTTCGGGGACAGGAATGTCCCCGCTCCGTTATTTTTGATCAGGATTGAGGAGGGAGGGGGCTGACATGGGTGTATTGGACGCGGAAGAGGTCATCCATCGCCCCCTGCAAATCTTTCGGCAAGGCCTGAACCGCCTTTTCCACGGCTTCAGGATCTTCCCGGTTCCGAGGGCTTGGATGGGCCGATGACTCCGTCGTATCCGGCCTCTGTGCGGCCCGGGGGGCGGGTCCCGGAGAACCCTGCTCACCGGCAGGATCAACTGTTTTTCCTTGATCCGGGGACCGGGGCGCCTTCCTGGCCATTCCGGATAATTCCTTGATCAGGGAATCGATGGATCGGGTACGGCTCTCTTCCACCGCCCGAAGAAGGGTTACTTCGAAATTCACCGTTTGCGACAATCCCATCTTTACATCCTCTTTGCCGCGATGGAGAGCGTCGTTCATACGCATCAGGCTCTCCACGCGCAGGGGCGGTCCCAGTCGGTTCGTTTCCCCGCCGCCGCGAATGCCATCGATGAGCAATTCCCGCAAATAAGCCTGTAGATCGATGAGGATTCGGTAGAGGTCCTTGCCCGAATCGGCCAATTGACCCACCGAGGCCAGGATTTTTTGGTAATTGCCCTCGGCCAGAAGAGAGGCCATGTGATGGATTTCCTTGCGCGAAGCCAACCCGTAGACTTCCAGCACATCGTTTTCGGTAATGGTCTTCCCGCAAAAGGAAATGAGTTGGTCCAAGGTGGATTGGGCATCCCGCATTCCGCCGTTGGCCAATCGCGCGATCGATTGGAGGGCGGAGTCTTCGATCTCGATCTTTTCGCCCGTTGCGATAAGGCTCAATTGACCACAAATCTTTTCTTCGCTGATGGGCCGGAATTCGAATCGCTGACACCTGCTCACAATGGTCGGCAGAATTTTTTCGGCCTGGGTAGTGGCGAAAATGAATTTCACATGGGAGGGGGGTTCTTCCAGCGTTTTCAAAAGGGCATTGAAGGCTCCGACGGAGAGCATGTGCACCTCATCGATAATGTATATCTTGAATGAGCACTGGGCGGGGGAATACTGACAATCCTCACGCAGTTGACGGATTTGTTCCACCGAGTTGTTGGAAGCTCCATCGATTTCGATGACATCCATGCAACTGCCCTCCATGATGGCCCGGCAAACGGCCGAATTATCATCGGGGGATACGCGAGGTCCCTCCTCGCAGTTGAGGGCCTTGGCAAAGATGCGGGCGGTAGTGGTCTTCCCGTTCCGCGCGGTCCTACGAACAAGTAGGCGTGAGCGATCCGTTGTTGCCGAATGGCGTTTTTCAGGGTGCGGATAATGTGGTCCTGGCCGACCACCTCATCGAACTGCTTGGGACGCCAACGGCGGGCGATGACCTGGTAACCGGTTGCCATAGAGGAAGGGGAATGAAGGGGCCAGGTTACCTACGGCAAGCAGGATCATGACTACCGTTGCTACCTTCCGGTCCTGGCGGGGTTCGCCTGTCGCGCACCCGTAGGACCCGGCCAAGGAAAAAGGGTGGAAAACCCGGTCCTCCATTTCAATCCCTTTCGCAAATTTTTTAATTTATTCACCTTCGACGATTTTCGGGCTGGAACGAAACTGAATCATTTTCAAAACTTCCAGGATGCCTCAACCGTTCTACAATTGGTACCTGACCGGCAGGGACTACCTGGAATCTGGCGACTTCCAGTGGGATATAGGAGCCCTTATCGCCATCCTGGCAGTCAGTTATCTGTTGTCCATGATTCTCAAAGGCACCCTCTACCGGCGCCTCGAAAAAGTGCCCCTGAAATGGGTTCAGGACACCCTGGTACCGGCTTGCGCCTATATCACCATGCCAGCCGTTTTCGTGCTGCTCAGCGCCGTGTTGAAGAGTGGTTTGGCCAAGCAGGGGATTAATGAGATCTTGCTGGCTCCGGCCTTCAGCCTGGGGGTGGCCTGGTTCCTGTTGAGGGTTTTGCATTGCTTGACCGAGGAGATCTTCTGGCGCCGTGTGGTGGGTTTCATCATTATCACGGCGACCCTTTTGCAGATGGCCGGCCTGCTCAGCCTGACCGCGGATATGCTCAAATCCATCGGTTTCCAGGTGGGTGAATTCGAATTCAACCTGTTTCGCCTCCTGCAGGGCACGGCTGTGGTCATGTTGCTGCTTTGGATCAGCTTCCGGATATCCGGATTGGTCGATGCCCATCTGCATCGCTTGCCCGATGTAAGCCCTTCTTTGGAGGTATTATTCTCCAAAATCACTAAAATCGGATTGGTCGGCATATCCCTTCTGATCGGCTTTACCACAGTGGGCCTCAACCTTTCCTCCCTCGCCATTTTCGGTGGCGCAATCGGATTGGGTCTCGGATTCGGCCTGCAAAAGGCCATCTCGAATTTGATCAGCGGAGTCATTCTCCTGCTGGATAAATCGATCAAGCCCGGGGACGTCATATCGCTCCACCAAACCTATGGCTGGATAAACAAACTGAGCGCCCGCTACGTATCGGTCATTACCAGGGATGGGCTCGAGCACCTCATTCCCAACGAGGATCTCATCACCAACCGAGTGGAGAACTGGTCGTTTTCGGACACCAATATCCGGCTCCGGGCTCCCGTCGGAGTTTCCTACAACTGCGACCTCCGCCAAGCCGTGCAGCTATGTCTCGATGCGGCCTTGTCCTGCCCCCGCGTTTTAGAGGATCCGGCTCCGAAATGTCACATCAAGAAGTTTGGGGATAGCGGGGTCGATTTGGAGCTGAGGTTCTGGATTCCGGACCCGTCCAACGGGGTGACCAACATCAAGAGCATGGTATACCGGGAAATCTGGGACCGTTTTCAGGAACACGGCATTGAAATTCCCTATCCCCAACGCGACCTGCATTTGAAGTCCGATCGGCCGCTTGAAGAGGAAAGAGGGAAGAGGGAAGGGAAGAGGAAAGTAAGGATAAGCTAGCCCGCTGGAGCGAAGCGACTTCCTCTTTGCGTCCCTTTGCGATCTTTGCGAGATTCCTCTCAGCATCTCTTATAATTCCTAATTCCTAATTGGCGCCCTTGGTGCTTCTTTGCGAGCTTGGCGAGAGATTATGCTCGGATTTGTTGTTGCCAAAAAGTTGGCTTGACTCGACACCCCATTTGCGGGGATAAAGCAAACCATAGCTTCGATTATGAAGGCAACTTGCCCATCACTCGGTCTCTTTTTGAACGGCCTGTGGCTGCTTCTCCCCTAGGGGAGTGCACAGATTCATACCTCCGGGTTCCCGTATTTCCGGCAAGTAACAAAAAATTGAATTCGGGAACGTTCCACCCATAAGCCGACAACCACCCATTTTTCAGGTCCATGCAAAAAGAACCCATAACAAGTATAAACCTTTCCAACCGGTCGAATTACCGGACCGGCAATGGCCCGGCAAGACCATCGCCAAGGCGCCCATTTGGTGCAGCGTCGATTTGCGCGACGGCAATCAGGCGCTGGCCATTCCCATGAATATCGAGGAGAAGCTGGAAATGTTCAAACTGCTGGTTTCCATCGGTTTCAAGCAGATTGAAATCGGATTTCCCTCGGCCAGTAAAACAGAGTTTGAATTTTTCCGGCACCTCATCGACAACGACCTGATTCCGGACGACGTCACCGTGCAAGCGCTCGTTCAGGCCCGGGAGCATCTCATAACCAGAACATTCCAGTCCCTGGAGGGCGCCAGGCGGGTCATCGTTCACCTCTACAACTCTACCAATCCGCTCCAGCGCCGGTCACTTTCGGCATGTCCAGGCAAGAGATCAAAAACATGGCGGTGGATGGGACGAAGATGGTCAGGGAATTGGTCCAGACCGTCCCGGGATACCAAAATCGATTTCCAATATTCCCCGAGAGTTTCTCCGATACGGAATTGGAATTCTCCCTGGAAGTTTGTGAAGCGGTAATGGACGCCTGGGCCCCTGATCCCGAGGAGAAGGTGATACTGAACCTCCCCGCCACGGTGGAATTGTTTACCCCCAACGTTCACGCCGATCAAATCGAGTGGTTCTGCCGAAATATTTCCCGGAGGGACCAAATTCTAATCAGTTTGCATACCCACAACGACCGTGGCACAGGAATGGCGGCAACCGAGTTGGCATTGATGGCCGGAGCCGACCGGGTGGAGGGAACCTTGTTCGGCACGGGGAACGCACCGGGAACCTGGACATCGTCACAGCGGCCTTGAACATGTACTCGCAAGGCATCGACCCCCTCTTGGACTTTTCCGACCTGAACCGTATCCGCGCGGTTTACGAGCGGTGTACCCGCATGATGGTGCACGATCGGCATCCATACGGCGGGACCTCGTTTTCACCGCTTTTTCCGGTTCCCATCAGGATGCTATCCGCAAGGGCATGGATCACATGGATGCATCCGAGGGAGCCTTGTGGCAGGTGCCTTACCTGATGATCGATCCCAAGGATGTCGGCCGCAACTATCACGCCATTATCAGAATCAACAGCCAGTCCGGAAAAGGCGGAGTGGCCTTCGTATTGGAAAAGGAATTCGGATACGTCATACCAAAGGGATTGGTGCCGGAGTTGGGCAAAATGGTCTACGAACTGGCCGACAGGTTGTCCCGGGAACTGACCCCCCAGGAAATCCATCGAGCCTTTATCGAGGAATACAGCCAGGTATCCACTCCCATGAAGTTGCACCGGGTCAGGACCGTTCAACGTTACGAGGAAACAAGTGAAATACGGTTGGAGATTTCGCTCAGTTGGAAGGATGAACCCAAAACGATTCAAGGCAGGGGGAACGGCCCCATCAACGCATTTTGCAACGCCTTGGACCAAATAGGGTTGAAACCGTTCAGCCTGTTGAGTTTTTCCGAACATTCCATTGGCCAGGGATCCGCCAGCCAAAGCGGCGGCCTACGTTCAGATTCAACACTATGAGGAAGGCGCCTACTGGGGATCGGGGTGGATACCAATATCGAACTCGCTTCCCTCAAAGCCCTGGTGGCGGCCATAAACCGATTCGCGCAGTGAACGAAAAGCAAAAGGGGTCAAACGCAAAATGTTAAAATCTGGATGGTGGGGGAACGCTAGCGGTCGATTTCAACATTTTGCGTTTGACCCCTTTTCCCCCTTCCCTTATTATGGGCAATGCCTTCTATAGTGAATTCGACTGGGAGCGCCTGCCCGCGCGCGAACCGGTTCCCTATCGAACCCCTTTCGAGATCGACCGCGACCGGGTGATTCACACCTCCGCCTTTCGCAGGCTGCAAGCCAAGACGCAGGTCTTCCTATCCGGCCAGTACGATATTTACCGCACCCGGCTCACCCACTCCATCGAAGTGGGCCAGATTGGGCGGTCCATTTGCGGCTACCTGAAGAAGACCAGTTCAAGGTTCGACGACGGATTCTGCGTGGACCCGGTTCTGGTGGAGGCTGTCTGCCTGTCCCACGATCTCGGTCATCCCCCATTCGGACACAAGGGGGAAAGAACCCTCAATAACCTCATGAAACCGTATGGAGGATTTGAAGGGAATGCCCAAACCCTTCGGTTGCTCACCGAAACGATTTATTCACACGGCTCCGGACGCAGCGGAATGGGGCCCACCCTTGCTCTTCTCGATGGTATCCTGAAATACAAGTCCCTCTATTCAGAACGCATCCATCCCCACAATCATTTTCTCTACGATGACCAGAAACCCTGCCTGGACTTCGTCCTGGAAGGCGGCGACCTGTCGGAAGCCTGCAAGACCCCTCGGGAAAAGAACGCTTTTCGGAGCCTGGAGTGTCAAATAATGGATTGGGCCGATGAAACCGCCTACTGCTTTCACGATCTGGCCGATGGGATCCGCATGGGGTTTATCACCATAGGCAAATTGGAAAGGTGGGCCGAGGCCAAAGATCTCGATTCGGAGGACGCCCAGAGGATGGAAACCCTCATTGAGACCATAGGACAAGGCGAAATTGAACCCATGCTGGAGAGGAAAATCGGGGAGTTTATCCGTGCTGCCAGCCTGGTCGAGCGAAGTAATTTCATGGCCCAAAAAACCCATCGTTATCGTTTCGGTCTGACCATTGACCCGGCCCTGCAGGAGGAATGCCGACTCTATAAGGCCATTTCCATGGATATCGTTTTCCAAAGCGAACGCGTCGGACAATTGCAATACAAGGTGGACCGCATGCTGGGTGGTCTTTTCGAGACCCTACTGGAAAGTTGCGAGGCCGGGGATCAAAGCTCCCTTCGCTTTTGTCGACCCAATTGGAGAAGCAATTTCGGGAAGTTTCGCAACGCCCCCAACTGGCCCGGTTGATTTGCGATTACCTGGCTGGAATGACCGACCCCTTTGCCATCAAGACCTTTCGGCGGCTCTTCGATCCCGGTTTCACCGCCATCGCAGACATCTATTGAAAGGCGTGGACGGGCGCTTCGCGCCAAGAGGAAAGAGGAAAGAGGGAAGAGGGAAGAGGGAAGTAAGGGTGGTCTTCCCCCGATCTTCCAAACAGCTTCAAAACAATCGGGGCGTAAACCCCCTCCTACTGCTTAATCGGTTAATTATCAGTGCCTATCCGTGGAATCCGTGGTTAATTTCTCAGGAATTTTCGATCACGATCAAGATCACGATAGAACCAGGCTATGGAGACCTGAGTAGTTACTCAAAAATATCCTGTCCATCCTGTTCATTCATGTTTCAATTCCTAATTCCTAATTCCTAATTGGCGCCTCCGGCGCCTCATCCTTCATCCTTTTTCTTTCTTCCCCATGCCCAATCCCAGCCAAACCCCGCTGCAAGGTTATCTGGCAAAGACCGGTCCATCCGCCGACCCGGCCATTG
>OZ219853.1:0-37568 GCA_964291575.2 Opitutales bacterium
ACGTAAAGGGTGGTTAAACGGCCCGCCGCAATGGGCCGGGCATCAGAATCGCCCGGACCAAATACGAAGAAGCGATACCGGAAAGTACTTTGGCCGATTTCCTCGATCTTGAGGCGGATCTTCAAAATATCCTGGTAGCGGGCAGGACGGAAGAATTCACAGGACGCGCTGATACGGGGCCAACCCGTGTGTTTATCCCCCTGGGCGGAATGAACGGACCAGCCGAGGTTGCGGAAAAAGGCGTGCTCAGCCGACTCCACAAAGCGAAAAAAATTGGCGAAGTGCACGATTCCGGCCATATCGGTGTCGGCAAATTCGACCCGTCGCTCACTTTCGAAGTGAAATTGCTCAGGTACTTCCATCCGTGCCTGCCGATCCTGCGCCGATGAGTTCCCGGGTCAACGCGAGAAACTTTCCACCCATAACATTGGCCTGATACTTTTCCAGGGTATTGGACCGACCCATCCGGCCAATTTTCTCGCGGCGAGCTTCGTCCCGGAGCAGTTCATGCCAAGTCCGAGCCAAGGCCTCCGGATTGTCAGGCGGCACGCAAATGCCCCCACCCGTCGCTTCGATGATTTCCGGAAAAGCCGCCGACTGCGGTTGAACTACCGGCACTCCACAGGCCATGGCTTCAATCAGATACAACCCGAATGCCTCCGGATAAGTTGCCGGCACCGAGAAGACGGAAAGACTGCGCAGGAATTTCACTTTTTCCTGATGGTCCAAATTGGGGCTCCAGTCCACCGATGAACCCAATCCGGCCCGGGCCAAGCGACCCTGCAATTGTCTGACTAATGGCTTATCGCCCTCCGTCATGGCTCCGGCAATTTTGAGCCGTGTATCCCCGTGGCCTAATTCCTTCTTCAGGAAAATAAAAGCGTCCACCAATCCCTCCAATCCTTTTACCCGGCACATTCGAGCCAGGTATCCGACAGCCGGAGGATGCCCCGGATCGGCAGCCGAATAACTTTCCAGATGAAGCCCGTTCGGTATTACCCGAATAGACCCGGCAGCCAGACCGAGACGTTCACTCATTAAGTCCGCATAATACCGACTCGGCGCCACAAGAGCATCCGAGGCGTTCAACCTTTGGGCCAACATTTCCCAGCACCGGCTCCTGTAGGGTTCGGCAAGGCTGTCCAGAAATGTGTCCTCACCTTGAAAAAATAGAACGACCGGGACTCCTGATCTGGCTTTCAATTCCTCTGCCATGCCGGCCTGCAGCGCGGTGGATAAACAAATCACCTCCGGTTCCTCTCGCTCCAACCAATCGATCAACTTATCCAATTCACCGCGAAAACCGCTGGCTTCCACGTCGAGCATTTGCAAAGTCATTTCGCCATGCTCCCTGGCAGATGTCATGTGGCTGTGTCTGGCCGCCCAACGCAATAAACCGGCCGAATTGAGCGACCGGTGCAACCAGACGGGGGCCCTCCGAAACAGCGGGATCTTTTGTTGCAGGTAGACATTGATTCCACCGAAAAATATCGGTGTGTCCTCCAGTCCAGGCAGCGCCTCCTCGTCCAGCACCAGAGGGAGGTACATGGGCAGGATGGTTGCGTCTTCACCCATGCGTATCAGCTCTTTGGCCAGGACATTGTCGCGCATGCAAGCGCCGCAGTAATAGCTGCCGGTTCCGGGAGTCAGGAAGGTAATTTTCACAGGCAAGAATTATGGTTTTCCATCACGTCGTCGATGCCTTTGCCCGGATCCTGCCATGGGCCAGGGATTCGGGTATTTCGGCAAATTCTTTCATTGCTTCCAGCAACTCATTGTAGTCCTCGTCCACCAGGTTGCCGATCAGGCAATCGGTCAAGGAACCCCTCAAGTCGCCATGGGCGCGGATCAGATCCGAAAAACTGAACCGCTCATCGTAAAATGCATAGACGACTTTGCGCATGACTTCGATCGCTCGGCACAGCCGCTCCCCATATTGGGAAAAGGAATGCGCCGAAACGGGGCCATCCCTGCGTAAGGCGATATCCGTGGCGTCAGCTGCCATTTCGGCGCTTTTCAATGCCAGGAATACCCCTGAAGAGAATACGGGATCCAGAAAGGCAAAGGCGTCGCCGATTAATACCAGGCCATCGGTGGCGCAATACTCCGAACGGTAGGAATAATCTCCCGTCACCCAATACCGGCCGAACTGCTTTCCCGGCAAGAGGTGCTCCTCCACCCATGGATTGTTTCTGATTTCCCGCTCGAATATGGCTTTGGGATTGCGCGTGCCCCGGAAGAGATAATCCCGCTCCGCCACGACTCCGGAACTCACCACATCGTCTTGCAGGGGAATATTCCAAAACCAGCCCTTGCCCTCGAGGTAGGCCACCGTAGTAGCCCCTTCATCCAGGCCCGGATCGCGCTTGGCCCCCTTGTACAGGGTCCAGATGGAAACCTTGTTTAATTTCGCATCCCGTTTGCGCCAGCCCGATTTACGCAGCCAAAGCGCATCCCGCCCGCTGGCATCCATGACCAGACGGGCCTTCAGGTCGATCGACTCTCCGTCCGCCGGCATCGCCCTGACCCCGTTGACAAAACCCTTATCGTCCCGGAGGAAGTCGGTAACCTTCATCTCCTCTCGCACCTCCGCGCCCTTTTCCCGGGCGTGGTCCAGCATCATGGCGTCGAAATCCTGCCGCCAGACCTGCCAGGTCGTGGCCGCCGGATGATCGAGGTGCTGAAAAAAATAAAAGGGAGTGGAGACGTTTCCATCGCGACCCACAAACTGAACACTGTGTTTTTTGACATAGCCCAATTGGCGGATCTTATCCAGCACCCCCAACCGCTCAAAGGTGAAGTAACAATATGGCATGAGTGACTCCCCGATGTGATAGCGGGGAAATTTCTCCTTCTCCAGAATCACGACATGCCAGCCTTTTTCCGCCAATAGCGCACCGGCGGTGGACCCGGCGGGGCCGCCGCCAATGATGACCACGTCTGCCTCTTTGCAATGCGCCATGGTCACTAGCTTTTTTGGCGCATGTGATTTGTCAAGATACCCCAACCCGCCAAGCGTAAAGAGGAAAGAGTGAAGAGTGAAGTTATCAGTGTTCAGTGATCAGTAGGCGCCCTAAAACCCGCCAATACGGGTTTTGGGGGGTCCTCAAGCTGTAGGAGGGGCTTTATGCCCCGATATTCAAAACGGCCTCGAAGCAATCGGGGGATAAACCCCCTCCTACAGTTTTAGTTCCGGCACAGCCGGAACGGAATCACTCCGCGCCACAAGCCCTCTAACCCGCTCTTCACTCTTCCCCCTTCCCTCTTCACTCTTCCCTCTTCACTCTTTCCTCTTTCCTCTTTCCTCTTCCCAATGGCGAGAAGTGCCCTCCTACTTGGCCGTAATGGTTCCCTGCATGAGAGCGAAATGGCCCGGGAAGCTGCAAAGGAAGGGGTAGACCCCTGCTTCGGGCAATGTGAATGTTATGGTGTCCTCTTCACCCGGACCCAACAATTTGGTTTGGGCCAGGATCAGGGCCTGGTTGGCCGCATCCTGGGGAACGTAGTCGTTGGCCACGGCCCCAACCGCCGCAGTGCCAAAACCAATGACGTTCGACCCCGGCTTGAGTATGATGAGGTTATGCCCCATGGCGGCCTTGGGAAGTTGACCTACGTTCTTTAATTTCAGGGTCACTTCCTCGCCAGCCGCAACCTCCAAGGCTTTGACGTTGTACTGCATGGTGTCGTTGGCAGTGACTTCAAGGGTCGTTTGTCCATGGGCCGCCCCCACCATCATCGCGGCGGATCCAAGCAGTATTATGAAATGTTTCATTATTTTTGGTATCATTGTCTTTTGGTAAATTTTTCCGGCAATCCCTAACTACTCAGGTAGTTTAAACAATGGTGCCAGGAAAAAGGGGTCAAACCCGAATGGCACTTAGTTAAGCACGTTTGTAGAGGTCAGGTATGGACGCCAGTCGGGGTCATGCCGTAGAAAAGTGATGCCTTACGGAAGAAAAAGGGTCAGGTCTTAAAAACTGTATTCCGTTGCACTCCATACACTTTTACAAGACAACCGACCCTGTAAGGCATAACTTTTTACGTCTTGACCCCTTCCTATTCCGAGATGATCGAAAATTCCAAACCCCGCTTAACTAAGCGCCATTCGCGTTTGACCCCTTTTTCCCCCTCCCAATTTCAGGTGAATTCATTCGATTCTTGAGGAAAATCTTTGGTAGAGAAATCCTGCCAAAGTAAGCACCACGGCCAATACGGCGAATGCAATGATGCGGAAGAGGGTCTCGCGAATGTCGAAAACGATCAGGCGAAACAAAGGGACGGTGAAGGAGATCAGCGCCACTAACCGATAGGGGCGGCTTTTCAGGACAATTCCCAGAATGAGCAGGCCAATGCTGAAGGCAGTCAGACATGGGGTATACAAACGTTCCCAGTTCAGGAGAGGATAAGCGAAAGTCGCAGCAAATACCAGGTATGCGACAAATCCGCTAACCCAGGCCAGAAGCATATTCGCTTGCCCAACGAGCATGGTGTGCGGCTTCACTTGCGAATACCCCCCAGCCGCTAACCACAAAGTCATGGCGCTGAGTCCCGCCAGGATCATCTGCCCGGCCCTGGGCGCATCGTCGAACCCTGCCCCCAGGGAAAGATTAACCCAAAGTTCCAGGATGAGAATGACCGGTATTAGCCCACAAAGGACTGCGACAACAAAGGAGACCCACATGGACCGCCAATACCAGAGCGCGTAAAAGATCAGCCCTAAGGCAACCCATAAGAGGAGCTG
Source organism: Opitutales bacterium (assembly GCA_964291575.2). GTDB lineage: Bacteria > Verrucomicrobiota > Verrucomicrobiia > Opitutales > UBA2995 > JAABVD01. The sequence goes on from OZ219853.1 coordinate 4,742, forward strand.
ATTGGCCAGGGACACGGTGGCGGAGAAAACCCAGCTGGAAGCAATTAAAAAGAGCGCATTGAGTATCCACCACATCGCGTCCCTGCGCTTCAGATAGTGGGTTAACGATTTGAGCTGCGGATAGACGACTCCCAAATTTGCCAGCGCCCCCACGACTATAAGAAAGCCGTACAAGGCAGTGGCAGGATATTCGGTGGATGGAAGATCAAAAAACAGATACAACAGGGGCAGCGGAGACCACTCGGCTATGCGCTTCAAAGGAGAGTGGCCGGCAAAAAACAGCAAAATGGCAAATACAGCTATTGCGAACGGATACCAGGGATGTGTCCCAAAGCTACGAAAATATACCAGAACGGTCATCACCCATAATCCATGAATGATGGTTTCAAACAGGTTTTGCCGGGCTACCTTCAATTTGAGCAGCCCAACCAGGCACACGGCCGCGACCGATAACACGACCAACAAGGTGTGGCCTCCGGAAGACTCGAACCAGAACCTTATATTCGAGGTCGCAAACAACAAACCACCCGAAATCATGGGTATCCAGGCCTTCACTTGGGGCACTAGTGATATGAGAAGGATGGCGAGGGCCATCAGGGCCAAGCTGGCGGCCTCATCCAAGTTTCCCAAAATGGAGGTTTCTGTAAATCCGAACCCCGCGCCAAAAAGCAAAAGAGCCAGAATCGCATACACCGGCTTGCGCCATAAATCACGACCGGAAATAGCCGACATCAAACAGCCCAATCCTCCCACCGATACCAGTATGTAAAGTCCTTGTATCATCCACAGAAAACTGAACTCCTGTTCATGGAAGCCAGTCTCCAGGAAATACCAGAAGGAGACTAACCAGGTCAGAACTGTCAAAATTTCCAGCCAGATACTCCTTAATCGATGAACCGATGAGACGAGGATCAATACCTGCAGGCCCAACGCCATCCACCGAAGATCGCCATGGAAATAATTGATAAACCACAGGGAAGCCAGAACCGAACCTTTGAGAAAAAACAGATGAAATTCGACGTCCTGATTTTTACGAAGGAACCAAATCAGGGACCAAGCCACAAACACCAGGGCCAGGACTCCATAGAACAGGGTTTTCTCAAGGGGGTAAAAATGGGCTACGAACAGATATCCCAATCCGATGGCCAGGCTCGTATTCAATGCCTGATACAATCGATTCCACTTTGGGACCAGAAAACCAGGCTCGTCCAGATACACCTTAATTCCCGGCAGTAGGGAAACGGTTAAAATCAAAAATACGATAACGGACCAGAATGCCGGATAGACAGCGGCATCTTTGACCCATTCGATTCCAAGAAATCCAGCCAAGGGCAAATAGGCGCCAACCACCGACAGGCTCACCAAAGTCAATCCCCCAATTCGGCGATAGGAAATCAAACCAGCCACGTAAACCAACAGCGCCGATATCAAGGCCGCTTCCCTGAACCCTTCCAAAGCGGCAAAAAGCGAAGAAATGTACCCGAAAATAACGGCCAATATCAGGATGCCCCTATCCCTTTTCCAACTACCCATGCCGAAATTGAGAACGAGGGCGGCAAGCTGCATCAGGGCGGCAACGATTGGATTTTCTACTACCTTCACCGGTCCAACCGCATAGCCGGCCACACTGCTTACATACACCATGGACAAGCCAGTTGCCACCAGCACATTGCCCAGTCCGGGAAGCTTTTTTGCAATATACAGCCCCAGGCCGAACACGCCGAAGGATGCCGCCACCATCTCAGAAAACCTGACCCAGGGAGCCAGGTTTTGACCGACATAGACGGCGAAGAAAATTATGGCAAGGATGGCCAGGACCCCACCCAATCGCGGCGCCCACCATTGCATCAATACCAGCTCCGAGGATCTGTCTTTTCGTTCAGGCGGCCATATGCCGATGCTCCTCAAAAAACCTATCGCCTCATGCCCCCAAAACGCGGTTTTCGGCCGGGAAGCGGGTTCTTCTGTTGGCGGTGAAGCCGTGTCGGCAACCTCGGGAACCGGGGGAGGCGGAGCCTTTGCTGGCGCCGGACCCGAAATCACAAAATCCTGAGCCGGAGAATCCGTTGCCTCGGAAACCGGAATGGCGGTTTCGGATGGCTGAGCCGGCTCGGGCTCAACCACCGGTTCAGACCGCTCGGTCTTCCTCGATTCTCGGAAATTTTTTTCCAACTGACCAAGTCGCCACTCCAGGGCTTTAATTCGGTCAGTGGATTTATACAGGCGGATCAAAATGGCCGCCAAGACGCCTAAGCAAATGACTCCGATCAGGATTTCCATTACGGGCAGGCCTGAAATTATATCTGATCTATCAAATTCCACTCCCTTGGATGGACCACATCGTATTCCACTTTGTATTCCTTCGATTGGTTCGGGGTCAAACGATCTTCCCAAAAGAAAATACCCGTGTCCTCCTCGAACTCTACCAGAGATTTGTCCGGGGCCAAGCGTTTAACCACGATCTTTTCGTTGCGCGAAATCGGGAACCGCTCGAACACTTTCACTTGGTGATCCATGGAATGAAAATTTGTCACTTCTATGGTATAAGCCCGTTTTAGAACCGTCGTCTTGTCTATCAACCCGGAGTATTCGGTTTCCCTTAAAGTCTCCCTTCGTTTGACAACAATAAAATCGTCCACTCCCAACGAAAGCTCCAACTCATCCCTAGGGATGGTGTAGGGAACAGAAACCCGCGAGGTCAACATCCCATCGATAAAGACCTGGGCCTCTCCCTGAATCAGAGGCAAATCAAAAGCATTGGTGGTTTTCGATTTCAAGAAACCTTTTTCTTGCAGGAGGGGCACCACTTCACTCCAAAATTGAGACTGAAATTCCCTGGATATTATGGGAAAGCGGGAAGGCTCGCGCTGGGAGGCCAAGCTGACTCGCGCCGGCAATCTTGCAGAAAAGGAGGACATGCCGGTTAGAACGGTTGTTAGCCGAGTTCCGGCCATAGAGGCTTTTTCTGTATATCCCTTGTCTTCCATGAAACCATCTTCAATAGACGATATTTCATATAGCCGCTCTTCCACCCTGAGCCCCGTTCATCTTTCCGGTAATACCGATTCGGCTGCAAATACACCGGCGGCAATTCCGGGGCATTACCCGAAAGATTCGGTTGGCTGGTGGATAGGGTCACTGCGACGTCGTCCCAACTCTCTCCCGTTTCCTGCCAGAGGTTGGCTTGGTAAACGATTTCCATGGAATTATCTGAAGAATCGACCCGCACCGCGTAGGAAGGAAACCAACTCGCATTGGATACCAGGTAGTTGAGAACCAATTTTGCCACACCAACCTCGGCCGCAAATATCCGTGCTGTCGCCTTGCCCTGCAATCGGTCCGCCTTTTTGGTCTCTTTTGCCAATTCCTCCAGAAGCTCTTCCAAATGCTCATCCAGCTCGGCAACCTTTTCATCGATTTTCCGGATAGCCGCCTGGGTTTCACTGCTCAGCCTTTGTCGAAATGCCAGCACCTCTTCCACCCGCTTCATAGAATCCAAATCATGCTCCGCCTCACCAAAACCCTCAGTAAATGAAGCGCTTAGACTATTGGCAAAATCGATCCGGCCGTGCTGATCCTTCTTTTCCGCCCCGAGCACATGAATGCGATCCCTTAACCCATCGATCTTCTCCTTCAGTCGTTTTTCTTTCTCAGTATCCTCTCTATCCTCCGTCGTCTCAAATTTTAAATTATTCAGCCGAATGGGAACACCTTCGACCAGCCCCAACTGCATCTGATTTATGTCCAGGTCGGTCGGCAGCCCGGAGAACTGCAACACATTTTCCCCCGCGGCCAGATCAACCTCAACGGAACGCGTCACTCGCGCCGAATTCATATACACAACAACTTCCGAAGGGATGGAGTCCGTGGGAGTTTGAGATTGGAGTGGTAGCAAGAATCCGGGAGATCCCAGAGCAAAGATTAAAAACCGCGTCATTTTCATTAGAATAGGTATCTCATAAAATTCCTAGCAAGCGAACAAGATGAATACCTCACTGCGGAGGAACGAAGCCTTTTTCCAACTGCGGCAAATTCACTGCTCCGCGTTGATATCTTTCGGGTTGGACGAAAAGAAAATTGACACGATACACCATATTTTAGATTTAAGGTGTATGGGAAGGACGAATATCAATCTGGACGATGATCTCGTGAGCAAAGGGTTAAAAGCGACAGGCTTACGAACAAAGAGAGAACTCGTCGATCTCGCACTGCGAGAACTGGTTCGCAGGAAGGAACAAAGGAAAATTTTAGGCCTCAAAGGCAAGGTATCCTGGGATGGCGATTTGGACCAGTTGAGGACTTCTCGATTCTAGAAGTGGTTATTGCAGACACTTCGGTTTGGGTGGATTTCCTAAAGGGTCGTGAAACTTCAGGCGCTTTGCACCTCCAACAACTGCTCATCTCCGAAGTCGACTTATTTACCACTGGGATCATCGTTCAGGAAATACTGACTGGAATTCGGGAAAAGAGGATACGCCATGTGGTAAAGCAAGACCTGGATTTGTGCATAACGGTTATGCCATCGTTGGGAACTCATGTTCGTGCCGCAGAAATCTTCGATGGTTGCAGAAAAAAAGGAATTACCATTAGGAGTATTGTCGATTGCCTGATAGCTGCGTTAGCCATCGAATACGACCTTACTGTACTGCACTGCGACCGCGATTACAGATGGATCTCGCAAGTATTTCCATTGAAACTGGAAGGATTTGACACATAGTATCACTATGATACTGCATTTTCGTGCCTAAGAAAATTCGGGAATTGCTGTCTGTCCTCAGGAAGCATGGGTTCAAGGACCGGGGCGGGAAAGGCAGTCATCGCAATCTTATTCACCAACAAGGCATAAGAATCACCATTTCCGGGAACCTCCGAAGTGATGCCAAACGATACCAGGAGCGAGCCGTAAAAGAAGCAATAAGAAGGGTTAGAGATGAAAAAAAGAAGTGATGCATATCTCAAGGTTGTTGAATGGAGTGAAGAGGACCAATGCTATATCGGGACTTCGCCAGGTCTCATGTTCGGTGGGGTACACGGACCAACTGAGAAGAAGGTATATGAAGGATTGTGCCAAGTGGTGGATGAATGGGTGGAACAATCCGAAAAGGATGGGATTCCGCTGCCTGCGGCGACCGCGGATAAAAGATACAGCGGAAAGTTTGTCCTTCGAGTGGGAGAAAACGTCCACAAGGCCTTGTCAATCCGAGCCATGCAGAAAGGCCAAAGCCTCAACTCCTATTGTAAGCAAGTCCTTGAAAAGTCGGGAGTATGAATGAACCTTCTCAATCTCATTTAATGTCCGAGTCAGGCAGGTCGGATTGCCTATCGACGTCCTGAACGATTTCAGGGGAATGAACCTCCACTTCGGTCAATTTATCTCCCGCACGGTTCAATAGGGATCGGGCTCCCTCATCTCCGGTAATTTCCCCCAATTCCTTCCTGTAGGATCCAGGGAAAATTACCGGGTGTCCCCTGCGGCCTTTCACCTTCGGAACCACAATCCGCTCACAACCCTCTTGCCGGAACACCTCGATGACCCGTCCAACCATCCGGGAAGAGAGAAAGGGCAAATCGCCCAGGCATACCAGGATGCCCCCACAAATTTCCCCATCCAGCGCTTTCACACCCTTGGCCAGGGAGGTTCCCATACCCTCCTCCCACTTTTTGTTTTGGACCAGTTTAACCGCGCATCCCCCAAGTAGGGATTTGATCGAGGCATGATCGGCCCCGGTCACCACGACCGTCTCGTCGACTCCGCCTGCCATCACCGCCTCGACCACTCTTTGCAGCATGGGCCGTCCATCCAATTCCGTGAGCAATTTATTACCCTTGCCAAACCGTCGGGATGAACCGGCCGCGAGAATAACCGCGTGAATTTTTCCCGAACCGGTATGTGCCGCCACCTTCATTCCCCTATCCGTGTTTATCTATTGAAACGCGTCCTGCTGCTGTGCCGTGAGGAACGTTGCGAAGCACGGATCAGGCGAAGAAGGACCCGTGCCAATACGTGTAATCCGTGGTCAATTCCTCATTCCTGATTCTTAATTCCTAATTGGCGCCCCCGGCGCCTTTGTGCTCCTTCGTGCCCTTCGCGGATTCTTCCCCACCCTCTTTGCGGTCTCTGGGAGAGTCCCTTCGAGGATCGAATTCTTCACCTGCACGATTTCCGCCATGATACTGATGGCAATTTCGGCCGGCGTCCTGCTGCCAATGTCCAGGCCAATGGGACCGTGAATGCGCCTCAGATCCTCTTCCCCGAAACCCGCCGCGGACAATCGCTTCAAGCGCGCGGCATGACTGCGCTTGCTTCCCAGCGCGCCCATGTAGGCACAGTTGCTCTTCAGGAATACGGCCAGCGCCTGGTCATCGATCTTGGGATCATGCGTCAACATGGCCGCGCAATCCAGTTCGTGCAACGCGAAAGCGGCAAGGGCCTCCTCGGGCCAGGACCGGATCAATTGATAGGGCGCCACCTCGAAGCGCTCCGGTTGGGCGTAGGATTCCCGTGGATCGATGACGATGGCCCGATAATTCAGCGATTTGGCAATGCTGACCAGGTGCACCGCAATGTGAACCGCCCCCACGATAAAGAGGCGGTTGGGCTTGGTCAGCGACCTCAGGAGGAGCTTTCCGTCTTCCGTTTCAATTTCCCGGGTTTCCGCGCGCTCGGCCAAATGCTTCCTAGCCAACTTCAAGGAATCCGCAGACCACTGCGATTCTTCCCCAACCAGCGAACCATCCTCATTCAAAAGGACCTGTTTGCCCTCACCCTTCATCCAGGTGGCTACTTCGCAATTGTCCAGGACCGAAATCAGCTCAGGTAAAACCAACTCATCGTATTCAAAGGGCTCGATGCGCACTTGGATCTTTCCCCCGCAGGAAAATGCCACTTCCCAGGGCAACCCCTGACTGGGACCGAATTTGGCCCAGCGGGTCATACCATCCTTCATGCAGGCACGGGCCAGCTCGATCACCTCCATCTCCACGCACCCGGCGCTGACCGAGCCGATAAAGCGTTCCCCACTGGCATCGATGGCCAGCACGGATCCGATACCGCGGGGAGAAGGATTCCTGGCCTTTACCACCGTGGCCAGCGCGAAGGGTTCCCCCGCTTTCACCCAGGGTTTTAGCTGTGGCCAAATATCGTGCATTTCCTAAATTCCTCCTTCCCATAAACCGGTCCGGAACATACGGTCTTGAAGTTTGTTGAAAAACCTATTTTGAATCAAGGTCATGGCTACAATACAACTCAAGGTTAATCAGGAGGGGCGCGAACTTCGCGATATCGACCCCGCCACCCCGTTACTCTGGGCCTTGCGCGACCATCTGGGGTTGGTCGGCACTAAATATGGTTGCGGCAAAGGGCTCTGCGGCGCCTGCACCGTCCACATCAACGGCGCGGCCATTCGCTCCTGCAGCATGCCCGTTTCGGCTGTGGCCGGGCAATCGGTTACAACCATCGAAGGACTGGCCCCCGACCACCAAAACCTGCACCCGTTACAGGAAGCCTGGATGGAACTCGACGTTCCCCAATGCGGTTACTGCCAGGCCGGTCAGATCATGAACGCCGCCTCTTTGCTCCAGACCAACCCCCATCCATCGGATGAGGAAATCGATAACGCCATGTCCGGCAATCTTTGCCGTTGCGGCACTTACACACGCATCCGTGCCGCCATTCACACCGCTGCCGGGAAAGGAGGCGCCTCATGAAGAACAAATTCGTTCGTTCCGATCTCATTCCGGACATCGACATGCCGGCCGAATTCGTCAATTGGGAAAAACGCATGGATGTCGAACAAGCCTCCGGCGATTCCATCTCAACCCCCTTTATTCCACGCCGCCAATTTTTGAAATTATCCGGATTGGCCGGGGGCGGGCTCATTCTGGCATTTTCACTGGGGCGCGGGTCGAAGGCAGCCGCATCACCGGACGAGCCATCTGCCGGCAAACCCTTCGCTCCCAATGCCTTCATACAGATTGCAACCGATGGAACGATTGTCATTGCGGCCAAGAACCCCGAAGTGGGCCAGGGAGTTAAGACATTTCTTCCCATGATCGTAGCGGAAGAGTTGGAGGTCCCCTGGGATTCCGTCACGGTCAAGCAATCCGAGATCGACCTGAAACGATTTGGCCGTCAATCCGCTGGCGGGTCTCAATCCACCCCCCGCAACTGGGACCTGCTCCGTCAAGCCGGCGCCGTCGCGCGGACCATGCTCATCACGGCCGCGGCCCAGACCTGGGGAGTAAGCGAGTCCCAGTGCAAAGCCGATCAGGCTTACGTGGTCAACTCATCCAATGGCAAGCGACTCGGTTACGCCGAACTGGCCTCCACGGCGGCAACCCTGCCCATCCCGGATAAGGATTCCGTAAAACTTAAAAAGCGCAGCGAATACAAATTGCTGGGCAAGTTCATCCCCGGGGTGGACAACCTTGCCCTGGTCACCGGACAGCCCTTGTTCGGCATCGACCAGCAACTGCCCGGAATGCTTTATGCGGTATACGTCAAATGCCCCAACTTCGGGGGAGTGGCCCAAAAGGCCAACCTCGAGGTGATCAGGAAGCGACCGGGGGTAGTGGATGCCTTTATAATCAAGGGAAATGGAAATGAGCTGGAACTGATGTCCGGTGTGGCCATCGTGGCCAAATCCACGCACCAAGCCTTCCAGGCCGAAAAAGCGCTGCGCGTAACTTGGGAAAAAGCCAGCGCCAACCACAACTCCTGGGAAGCTTACAAAGCGGAAGCCCTGTCCATCGGCCCAAAAGCGGGCCAAATCACGGATCAAATGGGTGATGTGGAGGCTGCCTTGGCCCAAGCGGACCAAACGGTGGAAAGCTTCTATACCTACCCCTTCCTTTCCCATGCCAACCTGGAACCACAAAACTGCACGGCTTGGTATCATGAGGGTAAAATGGAAATCTGGGCCCCTTCCCAAACACCGCAAAATGTGGCCGGGATGATAGGTCGCGTTTTGGACATTGATCCATCCGCTGTCCTAATTCACCAGTTGCGCATCGGTGGAGGCTTTGGCCGGCGTCTCATGAACGACTTCGTGGTCGAAGTATGCGCCATCGCCAAACGCATCGACGCCCCGGTCAAGCTCACCTGGAGCAGGGAAGCGGACATGGCCCACGATTTCTACCGCGCGGGAGGTTTTCACCACCTCAGAGGCGCTCTCAGCAAGGGCAGATGGACGGGTTTGCTGGATCACTTTGTCAGCTTCACTCCGGAGGGAGGCGACGGAAAACAACCGGTCCGAGGGGGAAATATGAGTCCCGACTTGTTCCAGTTCCCGGAGATTCCCAACCTGCGCCTGGATCAAACCTTTTTGCCCACCGTCGTTCCAACCGGTTATTGGCGTGCCCCGCGCTCCTGTGCCGTGGCTTGGGTATTCCAGAGCTTTGCCAACGAAATGGCGGTAGCCGCCGGACGCGATCACCTGGAATTTCTACTGGAGCAGTTTGGGGAGTCGCGTTGGCTGGAGGAGGGACAGAGAAGGGCTCTTCATACCGGTCGAGCCATCGAAGTGGTAAAACTGGCCGCAAAAAAAGGTGATTGGGGAAAGCCAATGTCCCAAGGACAGGGCCGTGGGCTGGCTTTCTATTTCAGCCACCTCGGCTACTTTGCCCAAGTGGCGGAAGTCACGGTAGACGCTGGCAACCGGGTAAAGGTCGACCGGGTAGTAGTCGCGTCCGACGTGGGCATGCTGCTCAACAAGAGTGGTGGCGAAAACCAGGTCGAAGGTTCCGTCGTGGATGGCATCAGCACCCTGGCCGGCCAGGAAATTACCTTCGAAGACGGTCGCGTTCTGGAAACCAACTTTGACGACTATCCGCTGGGCCGGATGGCCTCGGCTCCAGAAATAGAAATCCATTGGCTCACCACCGATTGGTCTCCGACCGGCCTGGGAGAACCCGCCTTCCCCCCCGTTGCCGGGGCAATCTGTAATGCCATATACGACGCCACCGGTCATCGGATTCGCACCATGCCCATTTCCAAGGAAGGTTTCCACATTTAGCCCCAATTAGTTTCCAGATGCTCGTTTCCGGATACTTGATGCCGGTTTCTCTCAAAGGACGCTAAGAGGAAACCAAAAAAGGCACAAAGGATTGATGGATGAAGGGTACATCATCTTGACCGTGATCGAAATCAACCTACAAGACCAGGCTCAGGCCCTCTACGCCATTCAGGCCGGGCAGTATGCTTGATACCAACCACTTTCCCCTTTCCTCTTCTTACTGACCACTGATAACTGAAAACTACAAGCTCTGCTTGTCATAACATGAGTCTAGCCCAATTAACCGACAAAGTGATTCTGGTAACCGGCGCCAATACCGGCATAGGTGAACATACCGCCCGCTTGTGCATCGCACAGGGCGCCAAAGTGGCCGTGCACGGCCGCCGGCCGGAAGCCGTGCAACGAGTGGTAGATTCCCTGGGGCCCAACGCCCACGAGGTCATCGGGGATCTGGCGACAGCAAACGATCCAGCCAAGGTAGTCGCCCAAACCATCGATAAATTCGGCCGACTGGACGGGGTGGTCAACAATGCCGCCAGCACCGCCCGCATGTTCTTCGAGGATACGGAGGTCGATTTTTTCGACACCATCATGGCCATCAATTGCCGCGCCCCCTTCATGATTTGCCGCGCCGCCATCCCCTACCTGAAAGCATCCCATGGATGCGTAGTCAATGTGGGTTCCATCAACGCCTTGGGCGGGGAACGCATGCTGGCGGCTTACAGCATATCCAAAGGAGCCCTTCTCACCCTTTCCAAGCACTTGGCCAACCTCTACGACAAGGACCAGGTCCGCTTCCATCACATCAACCTGGGCTGGGTGCTCACCGAGAACGAATACAAGTTGAAAATCAAAGACGGGTTGTCCGAAAGTTGGCCCGAGCAGGTGCCGCCGCTCATGGTTCCACGGGGAAAAATGACCAAACCCGAAGAAGTGGCAAAGGTCATCGTATTCTGGTTGAGCGACGATTCGAAGCCCTTCAGCGGCACCGTCTTCGAACTCGAGCAATATCCCTTCGCCGGCCGCCTCCCCAGCCTGGATGCCGAATTTATCGAAGGGGAATAACAAACAGAGCCAGCAGGAAGTGGTCAGTTATCAGATATCAGTGTTCAGTGTTCAGTGTTCAGTAGCTATTCTTGATTGAAACCTGGAACGGATAGGCCGGAACGTCAGAGCTGGTCTTTGAAACCGTAATCACCCAAACCAGCCAATGTCGTTCAGATTTCCGTACTCATTCTTGCCGATCGTTTCCAGACTTCGAGATCCTCGAATTTCATCCTAACCTCAAAAATTCAAACACTGACCTCTGATATCTGAACACTGAGAACTATAAGAAGTGTTCAGTTGGCGGCGTAGCCGCCCTATCCATGCCCATCCGTGGTTTTTTTGTGCTCTTTTGTGCTTTTTGTGGTTCCCTCTTCCTATTCCATTTTCAATCAAGAATATCCACTTGAAAATAATCACTGAACTCTGCACTCTAATAACTGAACACTTTTAAATGCTCATCACTAAACCCCGAAGATCTCATGGCACGTTTATCCCGTAGACATTTCCTGAAAGGTACCGCCCTCGCAGCTGGTTCCTTTTATATCAGCTCGAATTTAAAGGCCCAATCCGCCAACCGGAATGTCGGCATGGCCGTTATCGGCCTCAACGGCAAAGGAAAATCGGCCATTAAGGACGTCCTCCGCACCGAAGGGTCCCGTCTGGTGGCGATTTGCGACGTCGATAGTGAAATCCTCCGGAAGAGGGCGGCGGATATCGAATCCGAGCACGGTATCAAGGTGAAAACCTACACCGATTACCGTGAAATTCTGGATAGCAAGGACATCGACGCCATCATCATCACCACTCCCAACCACTGGCATGCTCTCATGGCCATCCAGGGTTGCCAGGCAGGAAAAGACGTTTATTGCGAAAAGCCGGTCTGCCACAACATCTGGGAAGGCCGGCGCATTATCGAAGCGGCCGAAAAATACGGCCGCATCGTGGCAAGTGGTTTCCAAAACCGTTCTGACGATGGGTTGCTGGAGGCCTTTCCCTACATCCTGGAAGGAAACGTCGGAAAAATCCAAATGGTGCGCGGTCTTTGCTACAAGAACAGGACCGGTATCGGCAAGCGCTCCACTCCCTTGATGCCACCGAGCAACGTCGATTACAATTTATGGCTGGGGCCAGCCCAGGACGAGCCCATATACCGCGATCGACTCCATTACGATTGGCACTGGAGCTGGAACACCGGCAATGGGGACATCGGCAACCAGGGACCCCATGAATTTGACCTGATCCGCTGGATTCTGGGAGATCCGGAACATCCCAAGGAAGTGGTCAGCTTTGGAGGACGGTTTGCCTGGAATGACGCCGGCCAAACCCCCAACATGCAAATTGCCTCCCTTAGTTGGGGTACCATTCCCGTTCTATTCGAGGTGCGGGATCTCTACATCAATCCGGAAACTCCGGCCCCATCCAGTTACAAGGGGCGCCGCATCGGGGTGATCATCACCTGCGAAGGCGGAGAGTTCAACGGCGGTCGTGGAGGCGGGATTCTCTACGATAACCAAGGAAAGAAAATGAAATCCTGGAAGGGAGACGCCGGATTCGACCATTTCCCGAATTTTATTCGCGCCGTGAAAGACCGTAACTCTGAAAACCTGCGCTCCCCCATTGAAAGCGGATTCAAATCCAGTTGCCTGGCTCATATGTGCAACATCTCCTATCGCACCGGTCAGGAAGTGAACCCGAAACGGGTGGAGAACTTCGTAGCCAAGGATGACACCTTGCAGGAAACCTACGACCGGTTCCATAAACACCTCCGAGATTGGAACGTCGATTTCAAATCTGACAGGTGGACCATGGGCCGCAAACTGAAATTCAACGGCAGCAAGGAACGCTTTGCCGGAAATGGTGAATTGGCAAAAGTAGCCAACGCCATGATCAAGGGCGATTATCGCCAATCCTTCGAGGTGCCATCCATGGTTTAGCCGCCGTCGGGGTCATTTCTCGAAATCGTGCATGTTAATGCAGGATTTCAAGAATTGACCCCTTCCTTGCTCACATCACACCAACCATCTTTAGTCATGGCCACTTCAGACACCGGGTGCACCATCGCTCCCTATTTCAGGCTGTCGGACGAAAACCTGCCCAAATTCAAGGAAATGTGCCGACAGTTCGTCGATCTCACCGACAACGAAACCAAGGTTCAGTATTACGGATTCTCCTTCAATGGCAACGAAGCCCATTGTCGGGAGGGTTACGAGGACGCCGAAGGATTGCTCACCCACCTCGACAACGTGGGCGCACTGCTGGTTAAGGCTCTGGAAATTGCCGATCTGATACGGCTGGAGGTTCACGGTCCGGCCGAGGAACTGGAAAAACTGCGGGAACCGTTGGCGGATTTGGACGTTACCTTCTACACCCTCGAGTACGGCTTCCGGCGTTAAATTAGTGGTTAGTGAAGAGTGGAGAGTGGAGAGCCTCCGGAAATTCATCCTCCAAGCAATCGCGACGCACGGTCGTGATCGAATATTAACCGCAGATTTCGCAGATAAACACAGATAATCTCTTCACTCTTCCCTCTTCACTCTTTCCTCTGGCGCCAACGGCGCCTTTACCATGGTCCACCCGGTATAGCCATATATCAGGGAGACAATCGGGTTGAGCAGGTTTAAAAACGCATAAGGAAGATAGGCGAATGGATTTACCATTAGAGCAGCCATCATGGTCGCCCCGCAGGTGTTCCAGGGAATGAGAGGCGAACTGAGCGTGCCCGCATCCTCCAGACAACGGGACAGGTTCTTCATATGCAGGCCTGCCGCTTCGAAGGAGCTCCTGTACATGCGGCCCGGAAGAATAATGGAGAGGTACTGATCCGGGGCCAAAAAATTCACGCTGATACAGGTGGCGAGAGTCGCTCCCACCAACCGGCCAGTGCTAGTGGCGGTTTTCAAGACTGCCCTGGAAATGGCGGCCAACATGCCCGTGCCCTCCATCAGCCCTCCAAAAGCCATGGCACAGAGAATTAACGCAATCGTCTGGAACATGCTCTCAAGCCCGCCTCGGGACAGGAGTTCGTCGATGTGAGGGTCCCCCGTATTCGAAACGTAACCTTCCTGCATAATGGCAAACATCGAGGCGACGGGTATATCCTGCAGGAATATTCCCAACGCAGCCCCGACAAATGCGCCGCCCAATAACGCGGGCAAGGCCGGCAGCCGCAGGGCAATCATGAGGACGACTGAAATCGGCGCCAACCATAACCAGGAACTCAAATTAAATTCACTCCTCAGGACGGCGTTCAATACCTCCACATTTTCCATACTGGCAGCACTCGATCCTTGGGACATTCCCAACAGGCCATAGAGGACCAGGGCGATGGCCAAACTGGGAACGGTGGTGAAGAGCATGTGCTTGATATGGGCAAACAACTGCGCTCCCGCCACGGCTGGAGCCAGGTTCGTGGAGTCGGACAAGGGCGACAATTTATCTCCGAAATAGGCGCCCGATACAATGGCTCCAGCCACCATGGGCAAAGGCATTTCCAGGCCCTGTCCAACCCCGATCAGGGCCACGCCCACCGTTCCAGCGGTGGACCAGGAACTGCCCGTGGCAAAGGACACGACCGCACAGATCAGGCAACTGGCTATGAGAAAAATTCCCGGAGAAAGAAACATCAGTCCGTAATATACCATCAGGGGGACGATTCCGCTGGCTACCCAGGAGCCGATAAGTATCCCAATGGCCATCAATATGAGAACGGCGGCCATGGCCAGGGAGATCCCCTGAACCATCGAAGCCTGTAACTCCTTCCAGGTATACCCCAACTTGATCCCCATTAATCCAGCCACGCAACAGGACAAAATGAGTGGCACATGGGGCGAAGCCCCCAACCAGAAAATTCCCATGAACAACGCCGCTATCAAAAAGCAAACCGGAATCAGGGCATGGCGGAGGGAGGGAATTTCAGGCGCGGAATCCGTCATATCAGGCAGATCCTATGGCGCTATTTTTGGCTGGTTCCCATCCTTATGAACAGTGGTCGGTGGTTTGTAAGAAGAGGAAAGAGGAAAGGGGAAAGTGGTTAGTATCAAGCATCCTGCCCGGCCTGAATGGCGTAGAGGGCCTGAGCCTGGTCTTGTAGGTTGATTTCGATCACGATAAAGATCAAGATGATGTATCCCTTCATCCATCACTCCATCATTCTTTTGTGCCCCTTCATTCCCCACTCCCAATTCCTCATTAGCGCCAACGGCGCCTCCATCCGTGTAATCCGTGGTTCCTTTTGAGCCTTCTGTGCTTTTTGTGGTTCCCTCTTTTCCTTTGCGGTCTTGGCGAGGTTCGCGAGAGGCAATCATCAAGGAGAAGGCGGTGAGTTAAGTTCACTCGTCAACTCACGGCGAATCCAATCCTCCAACATGCGTCTTTCAAAGTAGAAAGCCCCCCTTATGCCGATCCGCCCCGAATACAGCTCCTGATAGGCAAACTCTCTGAGGGTCTTTTCACCTTCCGCCAGGAGTTTTCCCTCCCCATCCTCCAACCGGTAGGAAAATACAGCCATGGGAGGATACCGGCTGCGAAAAAAACGCACATCGTTCAAAGGAAACCGTTGCCAGGGCTCGAAGCCGCCCGCCAGATCGATATCCTGAATATCCAGTGTGAGCACGGCGCCTTCCGGAAGCGCTTTTTTAACCGTCCCGGCCAGGTAGCGCTTAACCTCCTTGCTGAAAAATTCAGTCCCGATGGTTTGGCGCGTTTGGGAATACTCGAAATCGGTAAACGTCTCCGGATCTCCGAACGTCAAGACCATCTCGCCCCGCAATCCGACTACCGCCCCAAGAAACAAAACTATGAATACCCACATCCGCATAAAACCTCTGCCGCCGATTGTGAAATTAATTGACCCCTCAAGCAATCAAATAATTGAAACACAAAACCGGCATTGACCGCGGTGGAACCAACGCATGGCCGTAGCGGCGAAATACGGGTCAACTGGCTAATTGCTCCAGTTTAGCCTGAAATGCCCTGGGGCGGAATAGAAACTCCACGATGTTTCCCTCGTGCGGTTGCAGCCAATCGAGTTGAATCGTTCCCACCGCCCCCAAATTCAACCGGTCGATATGGGTCGCGTCCAGGAGTTGACGCTTCCATGTCTCGTCCTCGGTTATGGCGCTGCCTACAAGGGTTGGCCCGATCCGATCGAGCATTTCCTCCTGTGGGCAACGCACCACGCTGACAAAGGGAAACATGAACTCCGTTTTGGCCATGGCCCGATCGGGCGAATCACAGTGCAGCACCACCGGCCTCAAGTAGCCGCAAAGCTCCCGTTCCACCAGCCGATGGCCCATTTTGGCTGTGACATGTTCGACTCCGACTTCCTGGGAACCGGCTTCAATGCTGTTCCAGATGGCCCGGGCCATGCCCGGCACTGTGAAGGCAGCCAAGGCCGACTCCGGATCTTCCGGAGGTTTCGGCTCCACCGGCCCGATTTTCTCCGCCAGGGCCTGGGCAATCTCCTCGGTATGACGGGAAGCCCAAATTCCCGAACAATTTATGCATCCCCGGCCACTGTTTAAAAACACGCTGTCCGCCATCAGGTCGATGTAGTCCTCCCAATCGTCTACCACATCGTCGCCGAGAAGGAATTTGCTGTACCCCGGACCATGCACCTGAACGCGCGGGTCGCCGCGATAACGTTCCACCGTCGGGGCGCCTCCAAAAATCATGGTTCGGTCCGACCGCATGACCACTTCCGCCCCCATGTCCGCCCCGCCCGGATAAATGGCGATGGCCTCCTTGGGCACACCGGCTTGGGTAAATGCGGCCGCCATTCGATAGGGCGTCCAAGGCTCCTGCGGCCCCGGTTTGAGCAACAATCCGATCTGCATCGGTATCACCGGCAACCAAAGCGTGTGCACCCCGGGAGAATTGGAAGGAAGCACCAGCCCGAGAATGGGAGATTGGGCCTGATAACTGACGATCACCCCCCGCTCTTCCACGCCGTAACCGCGGGAGAGGATGTCCAAGGGCAAACCGCGGGTCAGGGCATCGAGGATCTTCTCCATATTCGACAAGACAAAGTGGTTCTTGCTCATGTTCGCCTTGCACATGTGTTCCGGTAAACCAGTGCTGGCGGATTGTTGGCGGGCAAAATCATCCGGGGTCTGTTCCCCGTCACCCAAAGGCAACGTCCCGTGAAGATACAGGTCGGCAGCCCGTTTCATCATTTCGATCAGTTCCGCGATCGGAATCTCGGTCAGGGTTTGTCGGGCCCGGGCCGCCAAGCGCTTGTCCCGACCCAAGAGACCCGTGTTGGCCTGGCTCACCGAGGCCAACCTTTCCCCCGTGCCGAAATGAACCACGTCTTCCGTATCGAGACTGGTGTAGGGTTGGCCCCATCGAAGAATCGGTATGTTTAGAACTGCCATTGGTTTTCAAATTAGGTTAAACACTCGCGCCCGAATGGCCATTAGTTAGCGCATTTTGCTGCGCATTTGTAAAGCATTCACCGTTAATAGTGGTCAGTGGTCAGTTATCAGTGATCAGTATTCAGTGATCAGTATTCAGTGATCAGTATTCAGTGATCAGTATTCAGTGATCAGTATTCAGTGATCAGTTAAAATTCTTCTCCTGGGTTCTCGATGCTGGCCTGAGCGTCTTGTAAAGAGTCAATTCCTAATTCTTAATTCCTCATTCCTAATTGGCGCCCCTGGGCGCCTCTCTCTCTGTGTCCTCTGTGGTTAGTTCTTAGGTTCTGGATTCTCGATGCCGGATGCGAGTTTCCAACCTCCGTGCCACCACTCCATCACGCCACCATTCCTGATTCTCTCCCCGTTTCATCCCTGTTAACTTGCCAGAAACGGACTTTTTGTTATAGTGGAGATAAGCTTAAAGCCGTCATTCGCATCACCCCTACACTAGACACATGAAAATTGCCCATCTTAAAAGCGCCCTCCTCGCCAGCCTGGCCTTGGCCAGCTTTCAACCGCTATTCGGACAAATTGACGTGGTAGAGAGGAGATTAGTTCCCCAGGAAAACATCGAGACCTTCATCCATCGCGAAACCACCTACTGGAGCGAAATAGCCAAACAGGCCATCCTGGAAGGCAAGCTGGAACGTTGGTCGCTGTGGCAACAGGTGGACGGCTTCGATCTCGATAAGAAACACAATTTCATATTCATCCGCACCTATCCTGGTGGAGACGCTCTCGATAAATCCGCCGAGATCTGGGACCCCAAAAAGGTATTTCCGCGGGTGAATCCATCCAGAATGGATACCCTCAGTCTGAGCACGGTCAAAGACATGCTCTACTACTACCGTTACGTCCACGTAAAGACGGCTCAGCCACAGTACATTCGCGTCAATTTCTCCAAAGCAAGTGACATGGCCCGCTACCTCGAACTGGAAGAAACCGTGTGGTTGCCCTTTGTCATGGAACGGATGGATTCAGGAAAAACCAACGTGGTGAGCTGGGCCCTGGCAGAGCTCGTCATGCCCAGAGGAGCGAATGCGCCCTACAACGCTATTACAACCGATGGGTTCACCACCCTGAGCGGAGCCTTGCGTTCGACCTACGGTGATGATGCAAAATTCCCGGATTTTGAGGAATTCAGGGCGGTACACCAAAAAGTCGATATCCACGTCTACCGCCTCATTAAAGCCGTCGGCTCGGACGAAATAGACCCTGAGGAGTAATTTCTGGGTTCTGGGGGGCGCTTCGCGCCAGAGGGAAGAGGGAAGAGGAAAGTGGTCAGTGGTCAGTGGTCAGTGGTCAGTGGTGGGGCGTTTCTTGGCGTGCTTGGCGAGAGTCAATCCCAAATCCTGTTCATCCCGTGAATCCATGGTCTGTTTTCGATCATGATCAAGATTTTCTTCGCGCCTCTTCGTGTCCTTCGTGGGTCCCATTCAGCCTTCTTCCTTTTTCCTTCTTCCTTTAATTCCTGGGTTCTGGGTTCTGGGTTCTGGGTTCTGGGTTTCTTAATCTTGATCGTGATCGTGATCGTGATCGAAATGGACTCTCGCAAAGATCGCCAAGCACCGCAAAGGCGCCTCTCCCTCTCGGCAACTCAGCATCTCAGCAACTCAGCAACTCATATAATTCCTAATTCCTAATTCTTAATTCCTCATTCCTAATTGGCGCCTCCCGGCGCCTCTCATCCTGTGAATCCATGTTCCATATTCGATCACGATCATGATGATTTAATTCGTGCCTGTGCCATCACTCCACCACTCCACCATTCCACCACTCCACCACTCCTCATCCCTAATTGGCGCCCTCTGGGCGCCTTTGTGCCTTTCCCATTGACGCCAAGGCGCCGCTAACCCTTGTTAGGCGCCATGGATTTCAAAAGGCGTGACCTGTTGATCGAGGTGAAAGACTTGCATTTCACCCATCCCCACTATACGGAAGAAGCCCAAACCTATCTCCTGCGTGCCATCCTCATTCTACCCCGCCCCAACGTGGCGAGCAGGGAGGAGGTCCGCATCCTGGAATCGACCGAGGGGGGAGAATTGATCGGTGCGGAAGCCGAGTTTCATGATAAGGCCCTTTTCAAGCAAACCGTCGAAGGTCCGTTTGCCATCGGATTGCAACTGAGCGAAGCAGTCGCCGAGGACAGCTTTGCCGCCATCCTCGGTGAAATTGTCTCCAGTACGGTGGAAACCGCCGGCAGCCTGCTCGCGGCCCGGGCCATTCCCATTTTGCGATCCGGTATCCGCACCTCGGCCCGTTTTTTCGCGGGAAGATTGAATGACAAGGATCCCGTCATAATTGCCGAGGATATCAACCAGGTGACCCAAGCCGGCAACCACATCCTGACCTTGAACCTGACCGCGGTGGAGACCCTGAAGAAGAGCTCCCCGAAAAGAGGTCCCAAAGCCACCAGGAAGCCGCCGGCAAAAGTCATCCTGCGGAAAGGCGAGGTTGTGGCCACGGCTGAGATTCAGTTGACCTATTTCAGCTGATGATAGAGCCACCGGAATTATCATCCGGTGGAACGCCCAAGTTCTGGGTTCTGGGTTCTGGGTTCTGGGTTCTGGGTTCTGGATTGTGAACTGGGGCGTCTCAATGAAAGTCAATTCCTAATTCCTAATTCCTAATTCCTAATTGGCGCCTCCCGGCGCCTCCCCTCTGTGGTTTTTCTCTCCAAAACGACAAGAGCTTTAAACTCTTGAAAAAAACCGGTTGCAACGCAACCATGCCCCCTATGAAAGGCAGCTCCCGTTTCCTCATCCTAGGCTTTCTTGTCATCCTCAATTCAACCATCTGGGCATCGACCAATTGGCCCCAATTTCGCGGAACCGGAGCGCGCGGAATCGGCCCGGACGACAACTTGCCCGATCGGTGGTCGAGCACCGAAAATATCGCCTGGAAAACCGACATTCCGGGCCGCGGCTGGTCCTCCCCCATCGTTTGGGGAGATAAGGTCTTTCTCACCACCGTCATCAACGCCGGCGTTTCCGAAGAGCCCCGCAAAGGTCTCTACCGAGGGGGAAACCGGCCCGAGGCTCCCACTACCCTTCACACCTGGAAAGTGTATTGCCTGGACCTCGCTTCCGGAAACATCAACTGGGAATACACCGTCCACCAAGCCCAACCGGAAACCGGTATCCACATCAAAAGCAGCTATGCCTCGGAAACCCCCGTGACGGACGGCGACCGGGTCTATTTCTACTTCGGCAACGTCGGGCTCTTTGTATTTGATCTTGAGGGAAAGGCGCTCTGGTCGAAGCGGTTTAAACCCCGCTCGACCAGGCATGGCTGGGGAACCGCCGCATCGCCCGCCCTGCACCGCGACCGGCTCTACATAGTCAACGACAACGAGGAAGACTCCTGGCTGCTGGCCCTCGACAAATTCACCGGAGAAGAAATCTGGCGCCGACAGCGGGATAGGGAGAGTAACTGGTCATCTCCCTATGTATGGGAAAACCAACTCCGTACCGAAATCATCATACCGGCTACCAAACGGGTACGATCCTATGGTCTGGACGGGCGCGAACTCTGGTCCTTCACCGGCATGTCCAGTATCACCATTGCCACACCCTACGCGGCGGACGGCCTCCTCTACGTCAGTTCCGGTTACGTCGGCAGCCGGCAAAAACCCATTTACGCCATTCGTCCCGGAGCAGCGGGCGATATCTCCATGGACGAATCGCAATCCTCCAATGAATTCATCGCCTGGTGCCAGTGGAGATCCGCTCCCTACAACCCCACTACCCTGCTCTACCGAGACCAACTCTACGTCCTTTTGGATCGTGGCATGCTTTCGTCCCTCGATGCAAAAACCGGCGCCTTCCATTTCGAAAGAGAAAGAATCCCCAGCCAACGCGCCGGATTTACCTCCTCCCCCTGGGCCTATGACGATAAAGTCTTCTGCCTGAATGAGGATGGAGACACCTTCGTTTTCCAGGCCGGTAAATCGTTCAATCTCCTGCACGTAAACAGCCTGGCTGAAGACGATATGTGCATGGCAACCCCGGCCATCGCCGGCGACCGGTTACTCATCCGCTCCTCCGCCCGGATTTATTGCATCAAGTCCGGCGCGACGCTTTAGCCGACCCAGAAGAAGTTCTCATCCTTTCGGAGGGTTGGAGGGCTTCCCTCTTCACGAAATCACGGCGTGACAAGCGCCTGCATTTGCGCTTGCAATAGGTGAACAAATGTTCATTTTATAGAGGGAAATCCTGTCCATCCTTTCACTCAACCCGGTGAAGGAGGCAAAATGACTCCTCTGGTACACATAGACGCCGACGCCTTCTTCGCCTCGGTCGAGCAAGCTGCCGATCCCCGCCTGCGCGGTATTCCCATGGCGGTGGGGGGACGCAAGCGGGGCATCATCGCATCGGCCTCCTATGAAGCGCGCACGCTGGGAATCTACACCCCCATGCCCACCCAGCGCGCCTTGCAGGTGTGTCCGGATCTGGTGGTGGTGCCGGGCAATTTCGAGCTCTACGAACAGTTTTCCGACTGGATCTTCGGCATGTGTCAGGAACTCACCCCTCTGGTCGAACGCAGTTCGATCGACGAGGGCTACATGGATTTCTCCAGCGCCTGGAACCTGGATCAGCATGGGCTGGTTAAACGGGTCCATGACCTCGATCGGGAGATCCGCCAATGGTTGAAAATCACCCTGTCCGAGGGGATGGCGACCAACAAAATTGTTTCAGCCGTTGCCAGCAAGCTGCACAAGCCCGACGGGTTTCTGGTGGTGCCGCAAGGCTCGGAAGCAGCCTTCATGGGCGCCCTCCCTCTGGGTCGCATGCCGGGCATAGGCCCGCGCACCGAGGAAGTGTTGCAAGCTATCGGGGCGCGCCGCATCGGCGATCTCATTACCCTGGGAGCTGAACGCCTTTACCCTTTCCTGGGCAAAACCACCGATTCTTTCCTGCAGTTGGCCCGGGGCATTGACGATCGCCGGATCGTGCTGGAACGCGAACCGGCCAAATCGTATTCCCAACAGCATACCTTCGAGCGGGACGTGGGGGACGATGAACGAGTCGTCCACCACCTGAAAACCATGATCGACGACGAAATGATCCGCCTGCGCGAGGCCAAAAAACAAGCTCGCACCTTCAGCATGAAAATCCGCTACACCGATATGGAGGAAGCGGAAACGTCTCGCAGTCTCTACGAGCCCAGTTGCCTGGAAAACGACTTCTATCCCCTCGTCCGCCCCATGCTTACCCGGCTCTGGCGGCGCCGCGTGCACCTCCGTCTGGTGGCGGTGCGCTTCTCCAACATCTACGAGGCCTTTGAACAAATGGAGCTTTTCCATGGTAAACGCCGGCGCCTGCGCCAGCTCATCCACACCATCGACCAAGTCAACGAATCCTATGGCCAATACACCGTGCAGCGGGCTTATCGCATGATGCCACCTATATAGAATGGAGAGTTTGGGAAATTACAGTTTTCATTCCTTTTACGGGTCGCTGCTGTCGCCGCAGGAGTTGGCTGAGCTGGCTTATCACCTGGGCTACCGCACGGTGGGGGTGGCCGACGAGGGCGGCTTTTGGGGCGCGGTGAAATTTTCCCAGGCCTGCCGGAAAATGGGGCTTCGCCCGGTTTTCGGGTGCCGGCTGAAGCTGGAGCTGGTGGGCGAAGTGCAGCTCACGGTAAAAAATACCGATGGCTATCGGGCGCTTTCCCGTTACTTGTCGCTTTGGCATATGCCTTCGCCGGGGCCGCGGCGTGACAAGGGGGATAGAGAGGTGGTGGCGCTGGCGGCATTTCAGTATTTCTGGCGGGAATTCGGGGGGCATTTTCATTTGTCGGTCCGGCCGGCGCCCGGGCGGGGAGCGACCGGGGAGACCAGCGACTGGGTGATTTGGAAGCGCGCCTGGGATGAACTGGTGGCGCGGTTGGGTCCGGAGATCTGGATCGAGTTGCAATGGGCCACCTTGCGGGAGCAGGAACTGCAGCGGAGGGTATTTCGGGAGTTGCGTAGGCTGACCGACCGCTGGGTGGCAATGGGGGGGGCGCGTTGCGCCGCACCCGAGCAATGGGAGGTGTTGCGGGTATTGCAGTCCATCGGAACCCTGACGCGGGTAAGCCAGACGCATCCGGACAAATTGATTCCCGGCGACTATTCGCTGATCGGGGCGGAGGCTTTGCTGCACCGTTTCAGCAAAGCCCGGCAGGTGCTGGAACAAACCCGAAAGTTTGCCGAAGCCTGCCGCTTCGACTTTGAATACGACCGGCTCTGGCTGCCGCATCTGCCAACGGGGGATGTTGAAACGGCGCCGGCGGGCCGTGAAAGGGCAGAGGAGGAAATGGAGAAGCGCAACGAGCGGGCTTTTCGCCAACTGAGGTACCTTTGCTTGCGGGGGATTGTCTTGCGGTACGTGAGGGAACGCTATCCGTGGAAGAACAAACCGTCGCGGTCTGCCTTGCTGGAACGAATACGGCGGGAATTGGACCTCATCCGGGAAACCGGCTATGCCGGTTACTTTCTGATCTTTTACGATATAGCGCGTGCCTGTGTGGAGCGCGGCATTCCCGTGCTGGCCCGGGGGAGCGCGGCGGGCAGTCTGGTTTGCTACAGTCTCGGGGTGAGCAACGTGTGTCCGTTCCGGTTTGAACTGAATTTCGAGCGGTTTCTCAACCGGGAACGTCTCAAGCATTCCAAGCTGCCCGACATCGATCTGGATCTGCCCTGGGACAGGCGGGACGAAATCATCGCCTATGTCTACGACAAATACGGCGACCATCACGTGGCCATGATTGGGGGATCGAGCGCCTTTAAAAGCCGGGCCGCCATTGCGGAGGTGGCCAAGACCATGGGGGTTCCGGAGAACGAGGCGCGCCACATGACCCGTTATCTGCCTCGCAATGGAATGGAAGATCTGCTGCACGAGCGGAATTTGTCGGTGGAAAACAAGCACCTGGAGCGGGACGAGCGGTTCAATGCCATTCTGAAGACGGCCTCGTGTCTGGATGGGCTCCCCCGTCACCCCATGATGCATCCGTGCGGCATCGTGGTGGCGGACCGGCCGCTCACGGATTTCACACCGCTTCTGCCCTCGCGCAAGGGTTTCATGATGACGCAGATGTCCATGGAACCGATTGAGGACCTGGGGCTACTCAAGCTGGATCTGCTGGGGCAGGCCGGGCTGAGTGTGATTCGCGACACCTGCGAGAATCTGCGCCAGGACCTGGGGGTGATCGAACCGCTCGAAGGCGTCGATTACTACGACGCGGAAATCTTTGAAATGATTGCGGCCGGAGGGGCGCGCGGGGTGTTTCACATCGAATCTCCGGCCATGACCGGTTTGCTGAAGATGTGCCGATGCGCCGACGTCGACTGCCTGGTCGGGACGGTATCGGTAATCAGGCCCGGGGCCGCCAACGAAGGCAAAAAGACCTCCTTTGCCCGCCGCTACCTGGGATTGGAAAAACCGCGCTACGCGCACCCGGATCTCGAGCCGATTCTGAGGGACTGTTTCGGCCTGATGGTTTACGAGGAGCACATCCTGCTGGTGGCACACCACTGGGCCGGGGTCGACCTGGGGCGGGCGGATCTTTTGCGGCGGATCCTGATCAAGAAGCGGAAGGGCCGCGGTCTGCGGGAAATAGAGGCGGAATTTTACACCTGCGCGCGAGAGAAGGGACGGGACGAGGAGGCCATTTCCACGGTGTGGAAGCTGCTGGTGGAGTTTTCCGGCTACATGTTCAACAAGGCGCATGGGGCAGCCTACGCGGTGGAGGCGTTTCAGGGGGCCTACCTGAAAAAGCGCTATCCGGGTTATTTCCTCACCGCGGTTTTGCAGAGCGGGCGGGGCTTTTACAACCCGCTGGTCTACGTTTTGGAATTACTGCGCCTCGGTTACCGATTCGAGTTGCCCAGGGTGACGCGGCTCACGTTGTCCTTCCGGTTCAGCCAGGGAGTGGTCTACTACCCGTTGTCGCGCATCGCCGGGCTGAGCCGGAAATTCCTGAGCGCGTGGCAGGCGGCCTTGCGGAAGGGACCGTTTCGGGATTGGGACGACTTTCTCGGGCGGGCGCTGCCCGAATCGGCTGACCTGCTCCTGCTGGCAAAAGCGGGCGCCCTGCGCGATTTTTTTGAAAACCGTTACGAAGCCGTCTGGCAGGCCGGGCGCTACCGGCGCGACGCCTACGCCGAGCGCAGTGAACGGCTGCTGCAGCCGGAGCCCAGCGGGGAGGAATTTCCCTTTCAACCCCGGGAACCGGAAATGTTCGCCCGCTGGGAGGTGGAACTCTTGGGTTACCCCATCACGGTGTCGCCATTTGAGCTGTGGTTGAAGGGTGTTGACCGGATGGGCACGGTGCGAATCGACCGGTTGGCGGATTACGTGGGCCGGGAGGTGGAGATCGCGGGCATTATCGTGGCGGTGCGGAACTTTGTGGCGGTCAACGGCAAACCGATGAAGTTTGTTTCCATTGCGGACGAGACGGAAATTGCCGAGATCATCCTTTTTCCGGGAGCTTACCAACGCATGGCTTACGTGATATCCCGGTCGCAGGCCATTCGGATTCGCGTGCGGGTAAAATGGGATAAAACGGAGCGTTCCGTCAGTATCCAGGCCGTGGGTCTAAAAAAGGGACCCCTTTTTGTCCCTTAGGCAAACAACTGTTCCACCCGCTCGGCTTTGACCAGTTCGCGCGGTTGGTTGAGGTGGTTGTAGACCAGCGTGGTCGGATCGATTCCCATGGAATGGTAAACGGTGGCCAAAATCTCCATGGGGTGCACCGGGTCCTCCACCGGGGCCGATCCCGTTTTGTCCGATTTGCCGTGCACGTAACCTCGCTTGATTCCGGCTCCACCGATGACGCTGGTGTAGCAATAGGGCCAATGATCGCGGCCGTCGGCGCTATTGGTATTTCCGGAGGTGGAAACACCTTTTTCCGGACTGCGGCCAAATTCGCCGATGGCGACTACCAGGGTTTCATCGAGCAGGCCCCGCTGATCGAGATCCTGGAAAAGCGCGCTCAGGCCCCGGTCGAGCATGGGACCCGATTGATCTTTCATGCGCCGGCTCAAACCCACGTGGTGGTCCCAACTGTGGTTATCCGAATTGGCCACCTTGGGCCAGATCACCTCGACCACCCGGGTGCCGGCTTCGACCAGACGGCGGGCCAGCAGGCAGCTCTGACCAAAGGTATTACGGCCGTAGAGATCGCGCACTTTTTCGCTTTCGGCTCCGATGTTGAACGCATCGCGAGCCCGTCCGCTCACCAGGAGGTTCAAGGCCTGGGAATAAAATTCGTCGATGTTGTATTCTTCCACCGCTTTATCGATCTGCGGCATCTGGGCGTTAATGGCATCCCGCAAGCTGGCCCGGCGACGCAGTCGGACCGAAAACACTTCCGGACGCAATTGAAGGTCGTCCACCTTGATATTGTCCATTTTCGTCATGTCCATGTCGTCCCCCTCGGGAAACAGGTAGTAGGGATCGAAGGCCTTGCCCAGAAAGCCGGCAGTTCCGCCCTTATTGATGACCTGCGATTCCTGGAGGGGCCGGGGAAGCATGACGAAGGGCAGCATGGGCTCGTCCGTGGGTTTGAACCGGACGATGTTGGATCCGAAATTGGGAAAGTCCTTGGAATTGGGGGGTTCGAGCTGACCGGAAGGACTGACCTTGTCGGTGGTATAACCGGTCATGATCTGATAGATCGCGGCGGTATGGTTGAAGAGACCATTGGGGGTGTAGCTCATTGACCGGATCATGGTGAAATTGTCGTTCACCTTGGCCAGGTTGGGCAGGATATCGGTGAAATGCACCCCGGGAATCCTGGTTGGGATGGTCTTGAAGGAGGAGCGAACGTTGTCCGGAACGGAGTTGGGTTCCTTTGGATCCCACAGATCCAAATGACTGGGACCGCCCTGCAGGTAAACCATGATAACCGATTTCGCCTTGCCCCAACCGGGTCCGCCGGCAAATCCACTGCTGGCGGAGGCCGTCTGGGCCCGCAGAATCGAGTTGAGGGTCATTCCCAGCATACCGGCGCCTCCCACGCGGAGAAAATCGCGGCGGCTGCAGTTGAGGTGAGAATCGCAGAGGTCTTTACCTTTGGGTCCTGGCAATCTGAACATGAGTGTGTCCTTTCAGGTGTTAGTAATTAAAGAGAAATGCGGAGTTGTTGATCAAGGCCCAGGCGAGGTCCTGTGCCGCGGTGAGTCGGCGGTTGGCAGCTTGTTCGGTGGAGTATTGCACGTCCCTCCGAAGTTGAACCAGGGCCGGATCTTCCGGGATGGGTCGCTCGGCCTTGGCCAAAGCCGCTTTGAGGCTTTCCATTTTTTCATCTTTGGGAAGGGGCCGCTTGGCTTTGACCCAATCAAACCGTTTGGAAAGGTAATCGGATTGCTGGTACTTGAACCAGGTGTAAAGGGCGGCGGTCTCCTCAGGCTCGCGCAATGAGGGCGCCTTACTGAGAGTGGCGGCTATCGAATCGGGCAAACCGAGATTGAGCGGGTTCTCCGCCTCGGTGAAATAGATGCGGAACTTGCCCAGCGGGTAGTCCCCATTGGAGTACCTGCAAATGACCGAGATGTGGACCTTGCCGCCTTTTTCATCAAAACTGAGGGGTTCTTCCAGTTTGATGCGCGCCCAGTGGGGGCGTCTCTCCTGTCCGCCCACGGCCCACGCCTTGTCGTTGCGTTCGGTCTTGCCGTTAATGATATTTTCCACGCTGAAACCATCTTCCGTGTAATCCGCCGTTGCTTCGGACAAAGGGACCTCGATCCAATCTTCCGGATCGGTCTCGGCGGAATCGGAATAACTGACCTCGACCTCCGTCACCACAAAGTTCCCCGTTTCGTGGAAGCCGGGACCAAACCCGGGCAGTGAATCGTCCGTCAAAGTTTCCAGCATGATTCCGCTGATGGTCGTCGCTTTAACCGGAAAGGTCATTGTATAGACGATCGAATTTCCAGGCGCACCCGAGGCCAGGAGAGAGGCATCATCATTGACGATGAGGTCGACTTTTCCTTCGCCCTCGGCTTCTTCGGGGTATTGGGGGCTCCAAAGGGTCCAGAAGCGGTCGAGGGTTATGGCCTGTATTCCCTCCTCCTGCAAGGCGGGCAATTCATCCCATTCGAATTCCCATAACGCCTTCTTGGTGGCAGCAATGCGTTCCTGTCGCACCTTCCCGGCCGCATCTCTTTTAGCTTCGAACTCGGGCGTATAAGCCTTGATATCCGCTTTGGCCCGGGCTATGGCCCTGAAACGTTCCGTCTCCAATTCGGATTTTCTCCATACCCAGTCGCTCTCCATTTCGGCCAACCGGGCAATCAAATTTTCGTGATCCCGCTTGATGAGCGACCAGTTGTCCTTTACCAGGTCGATCTCTTCCTGTGTTGGAAAACGATTGAGCACCCGCAGATACAGCTTCTCGATCATGGATCGATCGTCGGATTCCCGCGTAACCAGCTCGGCAATGCCGTTGTCCGGATCCCCCACCGCTTCGGCAATGGGAGCGCCACTCAATAAGGACATGACCGCGCCGAGTTGCACATCGTTCTGACGGTCGCATTCACAGGCCGATTCACGGGGCGGACGGCCCAGATTGGCCAGGAATCCGCCTTTGGTATCCACCTGAGCATCGGCCAGTTGAGCCGCTCGCATACCCGGCTTGGCGCCGGGAAAATGAGGCTTGGCTCCGGTTACGGCGTAGACGGAGTCGAACAACACCTCGGCCGGAAGGCGGCGGGCTTTGCCGTGCGAGTAGTTGATGGCGTCGTCTTCGTTCAAGGGATGGGTGCGGATGGACAATTGGTAAGTGCGTGAATTGCAGATCTCGCGCATCAAGGCCCGCACATTGAAGCCCGAATCGATGAAGAATTGGGTCAGGTAATCGAGCAATTCGGGATTGGTTGGCGGGTTGCTCGCTCGAATATCGTCAATCGGCTCAATGATACCGGTACCCGTCAAATAACCCCAAATGCGGTTGGCATAACTTTTGGCAAAATACTGGTTGTCCTCCGCCGTTATCCAAGCGGCCAACCTTTCCCGGCGAGTCGGTTCGGAGAGCGCTTTTGGGGAATCCTTCCGAGTGGGGGCAGGTTTTGCCGTTGCCGGATAAGGAAAGGCGGGCCGGGCCACTTCTCCCGTCAGGATGTTGGTCACCTCGCCCTCGTTCGTATCCCAAACGATCTCGTAGAGCGGCTTGGCCGCTTCAACTGCGCTTCCGCCGATGTTTGCTTTGGGGGCATAGGCCTTGTCGCGCTTCAAGTCGACCTGCGAGAAGAAGGCCGCCATTTGATAATAATTATCCACGTTCCACCTTTCGAAGGGATGGTCATGGCACTTATTGCAGTTGAAACGGGTGGCCAGGAAGAGGTGGGTGGTATTCTCCATCAGTTCTTCCGGCGTTCTCAGAATCTTGTAATAGGAAGCGGGCGGATTCTTCTTATTGGATCCCTCCGCCGTGAGGATGGAGTAGACGAACTCGTCGTAGGGCACATTTTCCTCGAGCTGTCGGCGGATCCAATCCCGGAACAATTCGGACCCCTCCTTGCCCAGGAACTTCGAATTAACCTGCAACATGTCAGCCCATTTATTGGCCCAATGATCGACAAATTCGGGGGACCCGATGAGTTGATCGATCATCTCGGCCCGTTTCTGGCGGGTCGGGCGGTCGTCCTCCAGAAATGAAATCAAGGTTTCCGCTTTCGGCGGAAGGCCGGTCAGGTCCAGGTGAATCCGGCGAAAGAACTCTTCGTCCCGGGTGAGATCTGAGGGCAGGATCTTCATCCGGTTCCACTTTGCCGCGACCAGCTCGTCAATACGGTTCCAGGTTCCGGGTTCCGTCCAGGTGAACCCGGTGCGGTCGCCCATCACGGTGAGGGTTGTTGCCGCGTAGGCGCCTTCGTAACGGGCAAGAATGGGCGCTTCGCCCCGCCGAATGGTGGTGATGAGTCCGAAGTCGTCATTAACGGCCACTTCCGTATTGCCACTTTCGATGATGGCCTCGCGGGTGACGTCCCGCTGAGACCCGTCAGGATAACGGGCAATTACGCGCATCTGTTGGTGGGCCCCGATGTTCTCTATTACCGGATTTTGCGGGTCCAGTTCGATGCGGCTCACCTTTTCCGCATCTTGGTTCATGGCGGCGCCATGGGCAATCCACTGGCGAATGGTCTCGTAATAATCCGACCCGATGTCGGTCACCATTCCACCTTCATGGGGAACTGCGGCCGTAGCTTTGAGGAGCATGAGGGAATCGTCCGGAGAGGCAAAGTTGACCCGTCGAGCCGCATGGTCGTCACTGAAAGCGCGCACGTCGTTGAAGGCGTCATACCCGCGAAGGCTGAGTTTGAATCCATTCTTTCCCTCCTGGGAGCCATGGCAGGTGCCGGCATTGCAGCCAAGCCGGGATAATATGGGATTTACATCCACCACGAAGTCCGGTTCATAGCCATCCTTCAAATCCTTGACCTCGACACTGGCGGTAGCCCGCAATCCTAGAAAATGAGCCGTCACGGAGGTCCTGCCAGCGGAAACGGGGCGAATAATGCCACGTTCCTCCACTTCGGCTATCGGGCGGGGGACCTCCCATCGAACCAAGCGGGTAAGGTCCACCACTTCACCCGAATCCAGTGTCCCTGCCACCAGAAGCTGGTTGTAGGAATTGGGGCCCTTCAATGAGATGCTTGAAGGTGAAATGGCAAGACGGGTCAAGCGCTCGACCTCCTCGGGAGGCTCCTCGATATCCTGCGCCTTGCCCTTCTTCATGCTGACCGGATTTTCCGGGCGCCTGGGTTCGGCTTTGGCCAGTAAATCCGAATCGGCCACCTGCACCGGAATAAAGGTTTTGCGAAGGCTTCCGCTGGCCGCATCGATAATCAAAATACGTCCATCCGAGGTCCCGGCTACGTAGGATTTTCCATCCGGAGCAAAGGCCACGGAAAAGACCGGGGAGTCCACATCCGTGGAATGCAGCAGTTTGGCTCCCCGGGTATGGAAGGCCTCGATCTCGGGCTCGATGTTCTTGCTGCCGTCCGGATTCCTCCGCGCCGTTTCAAAAAGCTCCTTCAATTCGGGGGTGATAGTGGCATCGTAATCAGAGGCATAGAGGTTGATCTGGCCCTTTCCATTCAGACTGGATACCGCGGCAAAGGACTTTCCATCCGGAGCGAACGCCACACTCCAGATACGTCCTTTCATGGGGGGATACTTCCGTATCAGATTGGCGTTGTCCCCGATCTTCCTCTCCGTCTCCCGGTGCATGCGGTAAACCTGGGGCACGCCGTCCGAACCCCCCATCAACACGTGGTCCCAATGGGGATGGCGGTCGATCCCATTGATCCCTCCCTTGAGGGCTCCCGGGGTAATGGAGGTGATATTGTCGATAAAGCGCTCCGTCTCCACCTCCGTCAGCTTGGCCGACATGTCGCGACTTACCGATACCAGATGATCCCCTTCCACCGACCAGGCAGTGTCCAGAACCCAGTCGTTGTGACTGCCCATGAAGAATACTTCGTCCCCGCTCGAAACCTCGATAGCCCGCACGGTGTGATCCGGCAGCCCGTAAGCCACGTATTTCCCATCCGGGGACCAACTGGCGCCGTAGGCGGTATCGTGCCCGACCGGTTTGGAGAGAGCCAAAGAACCCTTTTCCACATCCCAAATCTGGATTTCCCCCATGCGCCCGGGCAGGCCGCCGGCAACGGCCAAAAGTTTCCCATCGGGAGAAAAGCGGGCCGTTTCAATGCGCTCGGAAAGCCCGATTAATCGCTCCACCATGCCGGAGCCGTCCGCCTTATGGAGAAGAACCTCGTGAAATCCCGCCACCGCGATCAACTCACCGTCGGGCGAATAGTCCAGCGAGGTCACTACCGGGGCTACCGCATACTGGGGCGGATGGTCGGCGTCAAAACGTTGGCGGGCATTCTCGGGAGTATCATCCAGGGCTCCCTGTTCGATCCACTTGGTGACGAGGGCCAGTTCGTAGGGGGTGAGGGGCTCGTCCTTTTCCGGCATTTCCGGCCGGTCGGCCCCTTCCTGCAATGTGACCAGATCGATGAGCCAACTTTCCTCCGGTTTGTGCGCCACCACTACGGGTTCCCCCCCTTCCCCGCCGGCAATCATCCTGGCCACGTCGGTCAAAATGTAATCCCCTTTGGACTTTGCCGGCTGGTGGCAGCCGTGGCACTTGGCCTGGAAAACCGGGCGAACGTGCTCGTAATAACTGACCTCCTCGGGCAATCCCTCGGAGAATTCCTTTCCCCATCCTGATACGGAACCTATCAGGAAAACAACCGACCATGTGACCCCCCGAATCATTCTCTCACCAAAAAGCGCAACTGATGTAAATTTTCGATAGGCACATTTGGGTGAACGATTGTTGTCCATCTTCCCATGC
>OZ219854.1:0-14046 GCA_964291575.2 Opitutales bacterium
ACATCCATGTTTTATTTTCGATCAAGATCATGATCACGATGATTTTCCCTTCTTCCTTCTTCCTTTAATTCCTGGGTTCTGGGTTCTGGGGCCAAGAAAGGCTGAAGGATGAAGGCTAAAGGATGAATAAGAGTTGCTGAGAGGGGGAATAGCCGCAAAAGAACGCAAAAAGCGCAAAACATTTTCAATTCCTCTACATCCATGGTTCATTTCTCTTCACTCTTCACTCTTCACCGTGCGCCAGTGGTCAGAAATTGCCTCTCGCAAAGATCGCAAAGAACCGCAAAGTTTTTTAAAACAACGCTTCGCTTGATCCGGCTTCGCCGGAACAGGATCACTTCGCGAACAGGAGATGGATGGCCGCAAAAGAACGCAGAGAACGCAGAGAAGGGGCAGGAATAAATCACAGATTACGCAGATGGGATTAACCGCAAAAAGTACAAAAACACACAAAATTCCTAATTCCTAATTCCTAATTGGCGCCCTTGGCGCCTTTATAATCCAATCCCTTGGCGCTGGCCCGGCAGGAGGCCTGCCAGGCTTCCAACTGGTAGCGCATTTTCTTCAAAATATCCGGATGTTTGTCCGCCAGGTTGGTGGTCTCCGAGGGATCTTCAATCAAATCATACAATTCCCAGTTAGCCACCGGGGTCGACCCATTGTCGGAATTCAAACGCTTCGCCTTGGGATTGTGCACCAGCTTGTAACGATTGTCATTGAGTGTGACCAGACCGTGACCCTCGAAGGCAATGGGCCGGGGACGTTCCTTCAATTCCCCCTCAAGTACCGGAAGCAAGGATAGTCCATCGTAAGGCCGGGTGTCCATCTCGGGTATCCTGTAACCCAGGACCTCCAATACGGTGGGAAAGTAATCGCTCGTTACGGCGGGAAAGTTCGTTTCCCCAGCCGAAACCTGGGCCGGCCACTCCAGGATTCCGGGAACCCGAACACCCCCCTCATAGAGCGAGCGCTTGCGGCCTCGCAAGTCCCCGGCCGAACCCTGGTAGCGCTTCCTTTTTCCCGGATTGCCCTCCGGTCCGTTGTCCGAGCAAAACCAGACCATGGTGTTGTCTGCCACGCCCAGCCGGCGAAGCCCGGACCGCAAACGGCCCACCTGCTCGTCCAAGGCCGTCACCACCGCGTAATAATGCTGAGTGTCTTCATCCTGTTCCGGGTACATGGCCCGGTATTCAGGACCCCCTATTACCGGGGCATGCGGCGCATGAAACCAGATGACGGCAAAAAACGATGTGTCGTCGGCAACCGCTTTTTCAATGAAAGGGCAGCGCCTTGTCCATGATGATACGGCTATCGCACCCCACCAGGCCTTCCGCCAATCCATCCACGATATTGCGTCCATTTTCCCAATAAAGCACCCGCGGGTCCTTCACCCCGTTGTGGGCATTGGCCGGGGCGTAGGGATCCCAGGTTGCCACGGCGTACTCGGTGGCAAACCATTCGTCCGATCCGGATGTCCCGGGGGTGGCATAGTTCTTGGCCGGTTCCCTTCCCTTCTTGCCTGAGTATTCGGGAGTCAGGGTACCCAAATGCCATTTGCCAAAATGCCCGGTTCGATAACCCAACTCCCGCATAACTTCCGGCAAGGAAACTTCCTTCTTCTTCAAATGCCCCTTGTTGGCCGTCGGTATGCCATAGCGAAGGGGATGCCGCCCGGTCAGAACGGAACCCCGCGTGGGACTACACACCGGGGCACCCGCGTAAAATCGATTGAATTGCAGGCCATTGGCCGCCATGGCATCCAAATGCGGCGTCTTCAGGACCGGATGCCCGTTATAAGCCACGTCCCCCCAGCCCAGATCATCCGCCATGACCAGGATGATGTTCGGCCGATCGGCCTCGGATTGGGCCCGAACCTCCAGCGGCAGGGCTTGGCCTACCAGAGCCAGAAAAGAAATGCAGGGGAGCAAATAACGAATCATGCCCCCCATTTAAAACCCCTTTCGTCAGGATTACAAGGAATGACCCCAACGGTTCTTGCTCTTCATTTGCTCGTCACGAATTATTTGAGATGTGGCGTCAACTCGGATATGAGAAATGCGGTTTACGGAATTTCAACTTCAGTGACAAGTTTCTCGGTTCTGGTTTCTCGGTACTGGTGTCATGTCCCGTTAATTTGTTCACACAAGCGTCGGATTTATTTCCGCTGTAACAGCCGGATAGAATATTAATATAATTATACGTCACAGGACTGGAATGAACTGTAGGAGGGGGGAGTCGCTTCGCTCCAGTGTTCAGTTATCAGTGGTCAGTGGTCAGTGGGCGCCGGAGGCGCCAATCTTGTTCTTGATACGCCAACGGCGTTAAACTCCAAAGCCCACGGCGTTAAACTCCAAAGCACAGCGCAGGTTGCCGATCATCCACACCATCGAACCCCAACGGGGTTCCACAATGAATCAACATTCCATCATTCCAATACTCCATTACTCCATCATTCTTTGTCCTCCATCACCATCCCATGACAATTTGGTAGAAAAGCAGGCCAGGCTATGGGGACCTGAGTAGTTACTATAATTATACGTCACAGGACTGGAATGAACTGTAGGAGGGGGTTTATCCCCCGATCAAGGCACCGTTGGCGCCAAGTGGAAAGTGGAAAGAGTAAAGAAGAAAGTAGTGGTAAGTTAGCGTTTCGCCCTTCCTACAGTTCTCCAAGTCGTTGATTTTCGATCGAGATCATAATCACAATCACGATGAATTACCTCGTGCCCATCCGTGTAACCTGTAGTTAATTCCTAATTCCGTCACATTCCATCATTCCAATACTCCATCATTCCTTATTCTCTCTCCTCCATCACCATCCCATGGCAGTTTGGTAGAATTGCAGGCTAGGCTATGGAGACCTGAGTAGTTTCGATCAATGTACTTTAAAGCTCAAATTAATGTGTCCACGGCCTTTTTGCTCACCGTATTGGTAGGACCGGCCATGCTGATTGCACAGTCCTCTTCACCTCTCGGAATCGAGTCAGGGAAAAAGCATCGAATCGTCCTGGTGGGAAACACATTGATGGCTCATGAAAGCAAGGACGCTTTTTTAGAGTTGGCCCTCACTGCACGATGGCCCAATGAGGATATCACCTTTCGCAATCTCGGATGGCCAGGGGATGACGTGTTTGGCTTGGCCCGGTCTCAATTCGGATCCGCCCAGAACACCCGCTCCTGGGAACCACCCCGGGAGCGCGATCAGGATTTCGGTTATGAAACCCTGATCGGACAGGTGCAAGATGCTGAACCGACGGTCATTT
The DNA here is from genome assembly GCA_964291575.2 of Opitutales bacterium. Classification (GTDB taxonomy): domain Bacteria; phylum Verrucomicrobiota; class Verrucomicrobiia; order Opitutales; family UBA2995; genus JAABVD01. The sequence continues at coordinate 3,264 of OZ219854.1, forward strand.
TGGTTGGTTATGGATCCAATGCTGCTTTTGATATGGGCCCACAGGGTCTGACCCGATTTTCCAGGGGCTACATGCGTCTTCTGAATGCGCTTCAGGAATTGAATGCAAAGCTGATCCTCTTGACACCGCCCAGACACGAGAGCAGTGCGGTGAATCCAAATGTCGGCCCTCGCAACGACCAAATGGCCAAGATTGCCGAATTGATCCGAGAGGCTGCATACAATGGGAAACACCAAGTAATCGATCTATTCGAAACCTTGAGGACGGCAGATCCGAACGAGCCAATAACCGAAAACGGCATTACCCTGAACTCCTTTGGCTACGCCAAGTTCGCGTCGCTGATAGTGCAGGCGCTTGAGGCGGATGTGGATTGGCGCCTTGAATTGGACGCGGGGGGCACAGTCCGGGAAACGGTTGGCACGAGTCTTGGCAAACTTGAGGTCACTGAGGATCGGCTCCGTTGGGAACTCATCGACGACACCCTTCCACCCGCAGTGGGAACAGCCGGACGTGTGCTGAAAGTAACCGGTTTGCCCCCGGGAACAGGATACCGACTCAAAATCGACGGGACGGAAGTGGCGTTAGCCGGCTCCGAGGATTGGCGAGAGGGGGTGGTGGTTGCAGCCGGACCTGAGTTCGCCCAAAGCGAGACGCTTCGGCAAAAGATCATCGAAAAGAATAATCTGTATTTTCAAAAACTGAGACCGCTCAATGAAACCTATATTTTTCTGTTTCGCAGTTACGAAATGGGGCATTTGTCCCACGAGGCCGACGACCTCGATAGGCTGACGATTGAGCAGGACGAGCAAATTGCTTACCTGAAAATTCCACGCCCGCATCGGTATGAATTGGAACGGGCAGATCCCTGGCGACCTCCACGGGAATATCCGGACCACGAAGTGCCACGATACATTCCCGACCCGGACATCGACGAAGAGCTGGCTTCCTTCACCGTTCCCGATGGATTCGAGATCAACCTCTTCGCGTCAGACCCGGAGATCATGAACCCCATCAATGCCAATTGGGATACCCGGGGCCGCCTTTGGGTATCCACTAGTTCCACCTATCCGCACATAAAACCGGGCCAAATTCCCAATGACCGGATTGTCATCCTTGAAGATACCGACCGCGATGGGCAGGCAGACAAATCAACCGTTTTTGCCGATGGACTGACCATTCCGCAATCGGTCATGCCCATTCCCGGGGGCGCCTATGTATGCAGTTCCACCGAGTTGCTGCACCTGGTTGATCACGATGGGGACGACCATGCCGACGAGCGCCGGGTTATTTACGCCGGTTTTGGCAACGCGGATGTTCACCACATGATTCATGGGTTGCGCTGGAGTCCCTGGGGAGAACTCTACTTTCAACAGTCCATTTACATAAATTCATACCTCGAAACCCCTTGGGGACCGCGGCGTCTCAATGGAAGCGGTGTGTGGCGATTCCGACCGGAAACCGAGCGACTCGAAATTTACAGTAGAGGCATGGTCAATCCATGGGGTCTGGTGTTTGATCGGTGGGGGCAGTCGTATGCTACGGACGGCGCTGGAGGCGACGGCATTCATTACTTGTATCCCGGTTCGGCCTTCCGGTCGGCCGTGGGAGCCGAGCGAATCTTGTCCGGGCTGAATCCGGGCAAGCCCAAAGCCACAGGCGCCGAATTCATTTCCGGGAGACACTTTCCGGAATCCTACCGGGGGGATTTTATTCTGAATGACTTTCGTGCCAATCGTGTTGTCCGTTACAAAGTGGAGGAAAGTAGGAGCGGTTATGCTTCCCGGGAAGTCGAAACCCTGGTGCATTCCAGTCATCGGTCTTTCCGTCCCGTTGACCTTAAGATGGGACCTGATGGGGCTCTCTATATCGTGGATTGGTACAATCCGGTAATCGATCACGGCGAAGTCGATTTCTATCATCCATTGCGGGACAAATCCCACGGGCGGATCTGGAGATTAACCGCAGTTGACCGACCGCCGGTCGATCCGCCTCAAATCCATGGGGCAGCTATCCCTGAGCTTTTCCATGCGCTGAAAGCTCCGGAAACTTGGACCATCGAACAGGCCAGGCGCGAGCTGGCCGGAAGAGCAAAAAATGAAGTGCTGAGCGAACTCGGTTCATGGCTGTCCAAATTAAGTAGGATGGATCCGGAGTATGAACACCACCTGTTGGAAGGGCTTTGGCTCTATGGATCCTTTCAATCACCCAATGAGAAACTCCTGGCCCAATTGTTGCAAAGCAAGGATCATCGCGCTCGGGCTGCCGCGGTTCGGTTCGCTTCACTTTTTCATTCTGCCGATGGGCAAATTCTGACCCGTCTGGCTTCGGCCGCTCGTGATGAACATGCCCAAGTGCGCTTGGAAGCGGTAAATGCCCTTCGCCAATTCAATAGCTTGGAAGCGGCCAACGCGGCGATGGAGGCCCTTGATTTCCCCTTGGACGAGGAACTTGATTATGCGCTTTGGCTAACCGCGCGGACCTTACAGGCATACTGGCTACCCGCACTAACCCGAATATCTCATCAATCTTCTACTGCGCTCCGGGATGTCGGCGCTGATGTGGTCTTTGGTGGAAAAACCGACCGTCTTACGTTTGCGCTTGGCGCTTCCAATGATCCCGCCGCCATCCAGCCATTGATCTCCATGGCGCGAGCAGGACGTCTCACTGGTAAGGGCCGCCATCAGGCTTTGCGTATCATTGCAGAGCACGGGAACGAGCAGGAATTGGCCTTTCTGGTGGAAACGGCTACCAGGGAAGAAGATCCATACCTAGATACAAGCATTGGCGAAAATTCAAAATCGAGCCGTGCCGGCGAACGCGGCGGATATTGTGGCCCTGATTGCTCATGGCAAAAGCGAGCTTCGGGTAGCAGCCTTGCGATTGGCGGCAAAGTGGAAGATCAAGGCAGGCGCCAATGATGCTCTGCGACACGCTGGTGACCGATCGGCCGCATTCATTGAACGATTTGAAGCAGCCAAAACTCTGCTCGCCTTGGGCAAATTCAACGCTGTCGGCAATCTTGCAACATCCAGCTATCCAACCGAAGTCCGCGTATCGGCGGTCGCGGCCTTGGTTGGATCGGATCTGGCTCAGGCAACTCGCTCCGGCGCCAACCTGTTGGCCGAAATCGACGATGAGGAGCAAGCTGAACACCTCTTTAAAGCCTTTATTGAATTTATGGATGGTCCGGCTGCTCTCACCGATGCACTGAAAGGAAAGCGAATCGACGGATCCATTGCAGCGGCAGGTATCCTCGCCGCACAGTCCTCAGGTCGTGACCTGAGTTATCTAGTGGACCAACTACGGGATTCAGGTTCTTTGCCTCCAATTGCCACGGAAGCTTCCACCGGGGAACGACGAGACTTGATCTCTGCCTCGCTTTCCCTGGGCGATCCGGTTCGCGGCCAGAAGATCTACGCAAGAGCCGAGTTGGGGTGTATCAGTTGCCATGCGATTTCAGGGGATGGCGGCAAAGTTGGCCCCGACCTCGGTTCCATCGGCGCCTTTATGACGCCGGAAGGAATACTGGAGTCGCTCCTGGAACCCAACGCCGCAATCAAACAGGGTTTTGAAACCGTTCTTATCACCCTGAAAAACGACGAGATTGTCAGTGGCACGTTGCAACGAAGAACCAATAACGCCGCTTTGGTGCGAGATGCATTAGGTGCGGTACGGTCCATTCCACTTTCGGAAATCAAAGAACTGGACACCACCCCGATTTCACTTATGCCACCCGGCCTGACTGCAGGGCTTAATTCGGAGGAACTGCGCGATTTGTTGCGATTTCTAATTGAACTGGGCAACTCATGAAAAAGGGGTCAAACGGAAAATGTTAATATCGTCCGATTATTTCGCTTCAGACACTCAGGTGAAACTAAAAGGCGATATTAACATTTTGCGTTTGACCCCTTTTTTGCCCCCGGCGTTTTATTATTGCGGCAGAAGCAGGTTTAATCATCATGCTTTGCCGATTTAACCGGTTTTCCGTGTTCCAAACACCGAATCTGGGCACTCCAAACCACAACTGAACTCGATCAACAGATTAAGGCGAAACCTATCATGAATGACCAAAGCAAACTATTACCGTTCTTAAAAATCTCGAAGCTCTTCCTGGCGGTTATCCTGGCTTTACCGCTGGTTGGTGCCATTTTCCCCATCCAGGCTCAGGAAGAAGAGGAAGACCTGGATTTATACGAACTCGCCACCTATGAAGTCGACGCCGGCTTCGCCGGCAGCCTGGCCTTCTCTACCGAAGCGAAACGACGCGCCCCGGTCATCCTTGAAGTCATCTCGGCTGAGGATATCGGGAAACTGCCCGATGTCAGTATCGCGGAATCGCTGGCCCGCCTCCCCGGCCTCACCACCCAGCGTATCAACAGCCGGGCCCAGGACATTGTGGTTCGCGGATTGACGGGAGATTTCAGCACCGCTCTGCTCAATGGCCGTCAGCAGGTATCGGCCAGCGGCGACCGGTCGGTCGAATTCGACCAATACCCGGGAGAACTGCTCAATGGCGTGGTGGTTTACAAGACGACCCAGCCGAATCTGGTCGGCCAAGGCTTGGCCGGGACCATTGATATGCGCACGGTCCGACCGCTTGCACATGGCAAAAAGACCTTCGTGGCCAATGCCTTTTACGAGTGGACCGGCCTGAAACAACTAAACCCCGATGTCGACATTAACGGAACCCGTTTCTCCATGAATTACATCGATCAAAACGATGATGAGACCATCGGCTGGGCCTTCGGCTATTCCAACACCAACCGACCCGGTCAAGGGGAACAATGGAACGCCTGGGGATTCCCCGGCAGAGGCGATGGCAACCTGATCATCGGCGGCGCCAAGCCCTTCGTTCGCTCCAGCGAATTGGATCGCGACAGCTTTTTAGCCGTTTTCGAGTCCCGTCCCCACGACAACCTTCACACGACTTTTGATATCTTTTTCTCCGATTTTGCCGAAACGCAGATCCTGCGGGGAATTGAATTTCCGCTGCAATGGAGTTCAGCCTCCCTGCAACCCGGCTATACGGTGGAGGACGGGCTCATTACGGCGGGAACTTTCACCGGAATATACGGGGTCATGAGAAACGACATCGTCTGGAGGGATGCGGAGGTGTATTCCCCGGGGTGGAACCTCGTTATGGACACTGACAATGGTTGGCAATTCGAACTCGATCTGAGTCATTCCAATATCGACCGGACAGACTTCGTTCTGGAGACCTACTCGGGCTGGGGCTCCAATCGAGGCAATGGCGGGGAAGAAGCCGACTGGAGCACCCCGGACACCCTCTCCTTTCAGCTCGGCGGTGGAACCGGGGCCACCTTCTCCTCCAACCTCGATTATTCCTCCAATAATATTCGCCTGGCCAGTCCGCAAGGCTGGGGCGGTAACGCAGTTCCCGGTGGTCAACTCGGGTTCTTCAAAGGACCCATTGCCAATGATGAATTGAACCAGGTCAGAACCGCCATGCGTCGCGACCTGGAAGGCATCTTCAACCAAATGGAGTTCGGTCTGGCTTGGACCGAGCGTGTCAAGTCGGAGACCAATCCGGCCCCCGGTGGACGCGGAGGCTGGTTTTTGGCCTTGGCCGACGGTTCCTGGAGCGCGCCTTTCCCGGAAACCATCGGTAATGCCGATCTCAGCTTCATCGGAATCGGCCCCCAGAGAGCCTACGATGTCAGATCTGTATTCGATAGCGGCATCTACGATCTCATTCCCAATAACCATCCCAACAACATCAATCAAAACTATCATATCGAGGAAGAGGTCACCACTGGCTACATGCAATTCATCATCGATACCAGTTTAGGTTCCTTGCCCGTCTCCGGCACCCTTGGCACCCAGTTTATTCGTACCAATCAGTTTTCCAGAGGCGGAGTAGCCACCTTCGATGGAAGCGGCGGCCTGCTAATCGGCACCGCCACCGATTCGCACAGTTACACAGATCTCGTCCCAAGTTTGAACCTCATATTTGAGATCGACGAACTCAGGCGACTGCGGTTCAGCGTGGCCCGTCAATTGGCCCGACAGGAAATGGACGACATGCGGGCCAGCGCGTCCTTCAATTTCAATGAATCCTTGGCCTCCTCCACCGACGTTGAGTTCAGTCCCTGGAGCGGACAAAGCGGGAACACGGAATTGGAGCCCTGGCGTTCCAACTCTATCGACCTTTCCTTCGAGAATTATTTTGCCGACAACATGGGCTACTGGGCTATCGCCGGATACCACAAGGATCTGGTCAGCTACACCTACGTCGAATCCCTGTTGTCTGATTTCACCGGATATCCCACGGGAGTCCCAGGCGTTGTCCCGGCCATCTACCAGGGCTTCCGGAACAAACCGCAAAACGGAGAAGGTGGGGAAATCTATGGGTTAGAGCTTTCACTCTCTCTCCCGGGCGAAAAACTCTCCGAGGCCCTGGAAGGATGGGGAGTGCTTTTAAACGCATCCCTGACCAAGAGCAGCATTCAACCCAACCTGGGTGATCCTTCGCAGCCAATTCCAGGACTATCGGAAAATATCTACAATGCCACCGTCTACTACGAAAAAGGCGGCTTCGAGGCCAGAGCGAGCGGCCGCTATCGTTCCGATTTTCGCGGCGACATCGCAACCTTCGGTTTTCGTGGCCCCAATTTCCGCAACATCCTGGCCGAGACCGTATTCGACGCCCAGTTGAGCTACGAATATGAGACCGGAATCCTGGAAGGCCTGACCATAATTTTACAGGGTTACAACCTCAGCGACGAACCGCTGGCCGCAACCTTTGGCGACCAGGACCTTCGTCTGGTGCGGGACTACCACCGCTGGGGCGCCCAATACAGCCTCGGCGCATCCTATAAATTCTGAACATTCTGAATGTGAGCCCCTGTGGGAAGAACCCTCCCCACAGGGGCCTTTTTTTAGATTTTTCTAACAACGCTTCCTTTGGTCGCTCGATCCGGCTTTGCCGGAACAGGGTCGCTTCGCGAGCAGGAGATGAATGGCCGCAATAGAACGCAAAAGGCGCAAAGAAGGATTTAACGGAGAGGGGGTTTTCCAACCCCCTATTTTAGGTAAAGGGGGACAAGAATGTCCCCCCTCCTTTTTAAAATATCCCGTCCATCCTGGTCATCCATGTTTCAATTGGAAGAATGCGCTACGGGGTCAGCCCTTAATTCGAAATGAGATAAATCTTTCTTGCAAAGTGAAAATGGATTTTCATTTTACAAGGAATGATTTCACGGGAAATAGCTTCGATCATCGAGAGTCGGCTTGCCGATTATCCTGCAGTTCTGCTTTTGGGAGCTCGACAGGTGGGGAAGACGACCTTGGCGAAATGGTTGGGTGGGGTTTATTTCGATTTGGAGGACCCGGGAGACCAAACCCGTTTACAGGTCGAGTGGCCGCGCTACATCAAGGGTTCGAAATTGATGGTTCTCGACGAGGCTCAATCGCTTCCCTCCATCTTTCCACTCTTGCGGGGAGCAATAGATGCGCATCGCAACCGTCGGGGCCGCTTTCTCCTTCTCGGATCGGTATCGCCCGTGTTGATGACTCAGGTCTCGGAAGCTCTCACCGGGCGGTTGGCTCTAGTCGAATTGTCTCCTTTTTCGCTAAACGAAGTCGGCAGCGACCGTTGGCGCGATTTGTGGCTTTATGGCGGTTACGCCGAGGGGGGCATTTTATCCGCTAACCGATATCCACATTGGCAGTTGGATTATCTTCAATTGCTCACGACCAGAGACTTACCGAATTGGGGTCTGGCGGCGCGCCCTCAGGTAACCGACCGGTTGTTGAGCATGCTCAGTGCGGTTCACGGACAGATCTGGAATGCCTCGGAAATCGGCAAGAGCCTAGGACTGACACACCCAACGGTAAATCATTACCTGGACTTTCTGGAAGGAGCCTATCTCGTACGCCGATTGCCTCCTTTTCGAGCTAACATTAAGAAACGATTAACGAAAAGGCCTAAATTCTACTGGAAAGACACTGGGCTGCTTCACGCGTTACTAGGAATCGGTGATCACGATCAATTACTGCGTTTCCCATCGGTCGGGGCGAGTTGGGAAAGCTTTGTCATCGAACAAACGCTGCGATGCCTGGCCGTCCAGGGCGCCAGATCAATTCCAAGTTTTTTCCGCAGCTCGGACGGTTACGAGATTGACTTGGTGGTTGAAGTGGGAGGGGAACGCTGGGCCGTCGAAGCCAAGTTGAGCGCCAACCCGGGGCCTGGTGATCTAATGCGTTTAAACCGAACGGCGGACCTGATTGGAGCGCATCGGCGCATCCTTGTCTCCCAGACTGAGGAACCCCTTTTCGGCGAACGAGAACTTTCGGTTTCCTTACCGGCATTTCTGGCCTGGATCCAACGTGGAGGAATTTAAGCGGAGTCGACTCGTCACACGGGAAATTCGAAATTGACTAATTTAACACTACTGTTATTCATTAAATACGATGAAAACTCAGTTTGATCGCCGTCAATTCCTCAAAGGGGTGGGAGTCAGCTTGGCTCTGCCCATGATGGAATCCTGGATTCCCCGCTCCCTGGCCGCCGCCGCTCCGCCCGGCCAATTGAAGCGCCTGGTTTGCGTGGGCACTTACCTGGGGTTTTACCAGGACACCTTCTTTCCGCGGCAGGCGGGAGCCGATTACGAAATGCCCCCGACCTTGGCGCCCATCGCCAAATACCGGGAGAAGATGTCGATCTTTTCCGGGCTCGACCACCGTGGGCGCAATGGGCACGAAGGCTGGAGGGCCTGGATGACGGGCTCCGCGACGGGTAGCGTATCCATGGACCAACTGGTTGCCGATCACGTGGGCGTCCACACCCGCTACTCCTCGATCCAGGTTACCTGCGGCACTCCCCCCGGGGATGCCCGGCTCAGTTATACTAAGGAAGGCGTAGCCCTTCCCATGGTCGGCCGGCCCAGCGTGCTTTATCAAACCCTCTTCCGTTCCGATTCCGACAAGTCCCGCATCGATTATCTGTTAAAGGGAAATTCCAGCGTGCTGGATGGGGTCTTGGAGGAAGCTCAGTCCCTCCAGCGGCAGGTATCCCGGAGGGATCAAAAGAAACTCGACGAATACCTCGCCTCCGTTCGCGATGTTGAAAAGAAATTACAGAAGCAACGTGCCTGGCTGGAGAAACCGTTTCCCAAGTCGGATTATGTTCTGCCTCAATTCGATCCGATATCGCCGGAACTCGCTCTGGAGTGCGAGACCGTCATGTACGACCTGATGGCCCTCGCCCTGACCACCGATTCTACCCGCGTAATGACCTTTCTGGTCCCGGGGTGGAGTCAGGTATTCAATATCGAGGGGCGTCGCCTCAGCGCGGGCTACCACGGGCTGTCCCATCACGGGAATGAAGCCAAGAAAATCGCCGAGTACAACATGATCGGCCGGGAGCATGTAAAACGGTTCGGTATTTTCCTGGACAAACTTCAGGCTCACCGGGACGCCGAGGGCCGTTCCCTCCTGGATTCCACCGCGGTGATTCTGGGCAGCGGCATGGGAGATTCCAATACGCACGACAACACCAACCTGCCGACCATGGTGGTTGGGGGTGACTTGGGCCACGGGAAGCATTGGGCCATCGACCGCCAGGCCCCCAACCCTCGCAAGTTGGGAGATTTCTATCTCAGCCTGATGCAGCGTTATGGTCTCGAAATCGATCGATTCGCCGGGGCCAGCCACAACCTCAACGAGTGCTTCTCCTGATATCCGGTGATTCGCTTGTCGTCGATCGTCTTTCTGTTTCCCCTCCTGGCGCAGGCCATGGAGCCGCTCCCGCCGGACGTTCGCGGGTTCTTTAAATCCCATTGTTTCGAATGTCATGCCGGGGATGACGATTTCATCGAAGGCGAGGTAAATTTGGAGATGACCTCCATCGACTGGGCTGCCTCCGACTCGCCTGGTTTCTGGACCAAGGTCTATGACGTCCTCCACACCAGCGAGATGCCCCCCAGGGAGGCGGAATCCTTCCCCACCGCAACTGAACGGGAAGACATGACCTCCTGGCTGGAGGGGAAGCTGACCCAATACGCCCCCGTGGGCGGCACGGTTCCCCGTCGTCTCAACCGGGTCGAATATGAAAATACCATTCGCGATGTTTTTGGCATACCGGAATTCGAGGTCCCCTATTCCTTTCCAACGGACGATTCGGAGAGCGGTTTCGACAACGTGGCCTCTGGCCTGATTCTGTCCCCGCCCCTGCTGGCCGAGTTCCTTGATCTGGCTTCCCAGATCGCAGATGAGATTCTTCCGCCGGAAAAAGGATCTAAACAGGTTCCCCCGCAACTCTACGAAATAGAACCGGACGGTTTCTTCACCAGCGAAGGAGGGGGAGCCGCCCTGGCCGAGGACCGATACCGTCTGGCCTCCTCCCGCAATATGGCCAGCGCAGCCGCCTGGACCAGTCCATTTGAAGTGCCGCACAGCGGAATATACCGGCTGCAGATCGATGCCGATGTGTTTCAGACCGATCAGATGCAGTACCCCTACCGGGAATCGCCCTTTCAACTGGCGGTTTATGCCCGGCAAAACGGGGAGCAGAAATACGCGCTATTTGAAAACCTGCGCAATCTTGGCAATTTCCTCGTAGCGCCGGGTGCAGACCAGTCCTCCAGGTTTCAGATCGAAGCCGAATTATTCAAGGGTGAGGTGATCGGATTACGGTGGACCGATGGTCCAGCCTACTCCGCCCCAGCGGGTTCGTTGCTATTTTCCAGGGATTTTATCCTCGGGCGATTGGCCGTCGATAAGCCCTTGTACGCGGCGCTTCTCACCCTCAAAAGAGAACAAC
>OZ219855.1:0-173105 GCA_964291575.2 Opitutales bacterium
CTGATAACTGACCACTGAAAACTGGCGCCAGCGGTGCCTTCTGTGGTTCCCGCTTCTTCCTTCTTCCGCCTGATTGGCGTTGCCAGAGTTCCTTCAAACCACGGCCCGATCTCCCGTCTTGAGGGACTTGATATAGGCTGCCAGGAGCCGCACACAGGCTTCAATATCCTCCAGGTCCACCATTTCGCTTGGCGTGTGCATGTAGCGTAGAGCCAAGCCGATAGTAGCGGTGGCCACGCCGGGACCGGCCACTTGAATTGCCCGGGAGTCGTTGGAAATGACGCCACGTTCCGCTTCCAGTTGGTAGGCGATATTTTCCGCCTCGGCGGTGGCGATCAGTCCATCCGTTACCAGGGGATTGAGTTGAGGCCCGCGTGTTATGATGACGCCGCCACCCAGTTTGAACTCTCCGAACCGTTTATTATCCGCATCGGGGAAATCCGTAGCGTGACCCACGTCTATGGCGATTCCGAAATCCGGCGCCACTGCAAAGGTGGAGGTGGTGGCGCCGCGAAGCCCGATTTCTTCCTGGGCGGTGCCCACTGCCACCACTTTTGCGGCCAAGCCCGGTTCATCGGCCAACCGCCTCAGGGTTTCGCCGGCAATGTAGGCTCCGGTTTTATTGTCAAAGGCACGGGCTGTACCCACCGAACCGTGCAATAGCTCGAATTCATGGTCGTAAGTGCCCGTATCTCCCACCCGCACCAGTTTCTCGGCCTCATCCTTGCCGGAGACGCCAAGGTCGATCCACATGTTGTGAATCTTTGGCACTTTCTCCCGTTCCAGGGGATCCAATTGATGGATGGCCCGCTTGCCCGTGACTCCGGTCACGATTCCATGACGCGATTTAATTCGGACCCGGCGGCCCGGTATGAGGGAGCGATCGTGTCCGCCTATGGTATCGAAAAACAGGTAGCCGCGTTTATCGATGTATTTGACGATGAAGCCCAGTTCGTCGAGGTGGCCTGCCAGGAGAATGGAAGGATCGCCCTGCGGGTTCAGGGTGGCGATCCGGTTTCCCAGGACATCCCTCTCATAGGAATCGGCCTTGGGGGCCACGAACTCATCAAAAACCGCCTGCGCTTCCCCCTCGTGTCCCGAGGGAGACCGGCTGGCCAACAGCTTGGTGAGGAATCTCGGAACCTGATACTCGCTTTTTTCCATGCCCGCAACCTACCACAGATTACACAGATTCACACGGAAAATGAAGAGGAAGCCACAAAGGCACAAAGGCACAAAGGCACAAAGGCACAAAGGCACAAAGGCACAAAGGCACAAAGGCACAAAGGATTTTAAAGGCTGAAGGCTAAAGGCTGAATTTCTGGCAACTCTCCACTATCCACTTCTCTCTTCACTCTTTCCTCTTCACTCTTTCCTCTTGGCGCGAAGCGCCACTGACCACTGATTACTGACCACACTGATTACTGAAAACTGAAAACTGGCGCGCAGCGCCACTGGCGCCCCCGGCGCCTTAAATCCTTGCCAGTTTTTCCATTCCCCTTAGCTCATTGGGAGTGATCATTTTTCCCGCTATCGATATCCATCAGGGTCGCGCGGTTCGACTGCTGCAAGGCAGGGCAGACCGGGAGACCGTTTATTTCAACCGCCCGGTGGATGCCGCCAAGGTCTGGCAGGAAGCGGGAACGACCTGGGTCCACGTGGTCGATCTGGACGGCGCCTTTTCCGGAATCACCACCCATCTCGATCACGTGGAGGAGGTAGCTTCCTTGGGATTAAAGGTTCAGTTGGGTGGCGGCCTGCGGGATTTTTCCTCCGTTCGCAACGCATTCGCTGCCGGCGTGGAACGAGTGGTGATAGGGAGCAAGGCCTGTACGGATCCGGATTTCGTGGGAGCCCTGGTGGGGGAATTCGGGGATCGAATCGCGGTGGGAATCGACGCAAAGGACGGCCTTGTAGCCGTGGATGGCTGGGTCCACACCTCGGGGGTGGATGCCCTGGAACTGGCCGTCCTGGTTTCCCAATTGGGAGTGCGCACCATAATCTACACCGATATCCGCAGCGATGGCATGATGACCGGTCCGAACCTGAAAGCCCAGGAAGTCATGCTGAAAAATTGTGCGGCCGATCTCATTGCCAGCGGCGGGGTTGCCCGAATGGACGATTTGGCCGCATTGGCCGGCTTGGATCGAAAGTATGCCAATTTCCACGGGGTGATTACCGGTAGAGCCATTTACGAGGGATCGATCGATCTGCGCCTGGCCTTGCAGAAATTTCCCCAATCCTGACCTGAATGAGCCTGAAGAAATAAACCACCACAGAGGACACAGAGAATGAAGAGGGAACCACAAAAGGCGCCAACGGCGCCTCATGTGCTTTTTGTGGCTATTTAAATCATCTGCGCTAATCTGCGTTATCTGCGGTTCCTCTCTAACCATTTCCCATGCGCATTAAAATTTCACTGATTCGGCCTGAATTTCTCTGGATTTCTCTGCTCCCGCTATTTCTGGTGGCCTGTAAGCCGCGCGAGCGGCCCGTGGACGCCGGGGTGAGGAACCAGGTCTTATACATTGCCAATGGGGCGGAACCCCAGTCCATGGATCCCCACGTGATAACGGGTTTTCCGGAGATGCGGATACTGGAGAACGTATTTGAAGGCCTGGTGCAAATCGATCCGGTTTCATTGGAACCGGCTCCGGCTGCGGCGGAAGGTTGGGAAATCAGCGAGGACGGTAGGCAGTATACTTTTTTGCTCCGAAAAAACCTGAAGTGGTCGAACGGGGATCCGCTCACCGCGCATGACTTTCATTACAGTCTGAAACGCGCTTTGTCCCCGGGTCTGGCCACGCCCTATATCCAGTTTTTTCAGGGCATCACCAATGCCATTGAGTTTAACAAGGGCGAGGTCGTCGATTTTGATAAAGTCGGATGCAAAGTAATGGACGACCATACCCTGAAGATCCTGCTGGATCACCCTCACCCCGTCTTGCTGCTCTACCTGAATGGGCAGTACTTCTACCCGGTTCACCAGGCCACGGTGGAAAAATTCGGGGCCATGGACGAACGTGGAACCGGTTGGTTCCGCCCCGAAAATATCGTCTCCAACGGAGCTTTCAATCTGGTCGGGTGGAAGACCAATACGGTCGTCACTTTGGAACCCAATCCCCATTATTGGGACCGGGAAACCGTTCGGCTGAAGCAGGTGAATTATTACCCCATCGAAAGTCACGATACGACTTATCGGGCTTACCAGAACGGCCAGGTTCACGTGGCTTCGTCCCTCCCGCTCCACGTCATAAAAGAGATGGAAAAAACGAGGCCGCCCCATTATCGCAGTCACCCGTTTCTTGGGACCTATTACTATGCTTTCAATGTGGAAAAACCTCCTTTGGACAATGCACTGGTGAGAAAAGCCCTGTCTCTGGCCATTAACCGGAGGGACATCGTCGAGCAGATTACCCAGGGAGGGCAACGGGCGGCAGTTTCCTTCATTCCGCCCGGAGCCAATCAATATCAGCCCGATTACACCTTCAAGGAGGACTTGGCGGAGGCTAGACGTTTGTTGGCGAAGGCCGGTTATCCTGACGGGGCGGGATTCCCTCAACTGGAAGTGCTTTATAATACGGCGGAAAGCCATCGCAAAATTGCCGAGGCCATTCAGCAGATGTGGAAGACCGGGTTGGGAATCGATATCAAACTGGTCAACATGGAGTGGAAAGTGTATCTCGATACCCGGGATAACGGGGATTTCCAGATAGCCCGGGCCGGTTGGGTAGGGGCTACCGATTACGCCGGCTACCTGGACATTTTTCTCAGTAATTCCGGCAACAACGATTCCAATTGGGCCAATGAGAGATTCGATGCCTTATACGCCAAAGCATCGCGGACCATGGATCCGAAATTGCGCATCAAAACGATCCAGCAAGCTGAAGCCATCCTGCTGGAGGAAATGCCTATGGCCCCCATTTACCATTACAGACGCAATTACCTGGTGGATACCCGGGTAAGGAACTGGTACGGCAATGTGATCGATAGGCGGCCCATGAAGTTGGTTTATTTGGAATGAGGAAAAAGGCACAAAGGCACAAAGGCACAAAGGCACAAAGGCACAAAGGCACAAAGGCACAAAGGCACAAAGGCACAAAGGATTCTAAAGGCTGAAGGTTGAAGGCTAAAGGCTGAAAGGAACCAACCACGGATTTCACGGATAAGTACGGATTGAATTTTCAACTTGAATTAACGGAGGGCGGGTTTTCCAACCCGCCAAATTGAAGAAATAGCATGCATGGAATGTTCCTTCTCGCTCTATTCAATTCCTAAATCCTAATTGGCGCTCAAGGGTGCTATTGCCTTTATTAGGCGGGTTGGAAAACCCGCCCTCCGTTAATTCCTTGTTTTGTGCCTTTTGTGGCTACTCCGTATCGGCGTTTCTCCACGAGCTTCTTGACCCGCGTTGTGCCGTGCGTAGCATTGCGAAGCACGGTTGGGCGCCTCACTTTCTCATCCGTGTAAACCGTGGTCTATTTCCAATTTCTCTGCGATTTCCTCCAATGGATAGGTGACCATTTCGGATAGAGTGGGGTGATACCAGGGCGCCTGCAGCAAATCCACCACGTTGGCTTTGAGTCTGATGGCTACGGAAAAGATGTGGATCAATTCCCCCGCGTCCTTGCCCACGATTTCGGCCCCGAGAATTTCTCCCGATCGATCGGCCCAGACTTTGACATAACCATGCTTGGCTTCCATGAGGATGGACTTCCCGTGGTCATCCCAGGGGTATTCGGCGCTGACGTAATCGACACCTTCGGCTTCCAGGGTTGCCCCATTTTTCCCGGCCAGGGCGATTTGGGGGTCGGTAAAGATAACTCCTAGAAAGTCCCATTCATTCGGGTCCCGTGCCTTTCGGCCCGTGGCATGTCGAGCCGCAGCCTCACCCTGGATAATGGCCACGTGGACAATTTTTTCCGGTCCGGCCACGTCGCCTGCGGCATAGATATCGGGATTGTCCGTTTGGTTGTAGGGGCCGGTCTTGATAAAACCATTTTTTCTCAACCTCACCCCGGCCGCTTGGAGATTCAAACCCTCGGTGTTGGGCGCCCGACCGAGGGCGTTGAACAAATGTTTGGCCCGGCGCATGCAGCGCTTTCCACCGACTCGAATTCCACTTCATAATTTTCTCCGGTTTGCCGGACCCGGACAATTCGACAACCGGTGATGAGATCGATGCCTTCCTCGCGAAATACCTTTTCCATCAGGATGGCTGCCTGGGGAGAAATTTCTTTCAAAATGTGGGGGCTGCGCTGAATCTGGGTTACCTTCGATCCTATACGATTCAGGTATTGGCTCAGTTCGCACGCCACCACCCCTCCGCCCAGAACAATGACCGATTCGGGCAGAAAATCCAGCTCCAGGACTTCATCACTGGTCCATACGCCATCGAGTTCCCCTAGTCCCGGGATCGGAGGAACTTGGACGACAGATCCGGTAGAGATAATGATTTTATCCGCCGTCAGTTGGCGTCCGTCGTCGAGTCGAATGGAATGGAAACCGGTAAACTCGGCCCGGTTGCGAAAGAGGGTGAAGCGATCGCTTTCCAATCCATTTACCCGGTAGTCGGCGAATTCTCCGATAGTTTCGACCTTCCTCCGGTGCAATTCAGCCATGTCCACTCCGGCTTCCGGAATACGGAGGCCAAAGAGGGAGCCGCGCTGGGCGTTGTGCAGGACCTCGGCTGAATATATGAGCGTCTTCGAGGGCATGCAACCCTTGAGGATGCACAGTCCGCCCAGTTGTTCGCCGCCGTCCACAATTGCCACCCTGTCCACCGCCTCGCGCGCCGTCCGGGCAGCGGCGTATCCAGCGCTTCCGCCACCCACTACCAAAAAGTCAAAATGAGTATCCTTCATGTGCCGTTAATACTTGGGACTGCGAAAATTCAAACATGGATGAACAGGATGGACAGGATAAAAGGCGCCGTTGGCGCCAGTTGGGAATTGAATAAAGGAGGGGGGAAATTCCTGTCCCCTGCAAAATCTAAGACCGTGATCGTGATCGTGATCTTGATCATGATCGTGATCGAAAATTCAAACATGGATGGAGGCGCCGTTGTCGCCAGTTGTCAGATAAAAGAGGAAAGGGGAAAGGGGGAGAGGGGGAAACCACAAAAGGCACAAAAGACACAAAGGGGGAGAGACTCTCGCAACTGTGCTTCGCACGGCACAGGGCAGGTCAAGAAGCATACAAAGAATGCTGAGATTGGGTTTGACCACAGAAGGGGGAAATTCGCAAATCGGTTGATGGAGTGGAACCCCGTTGGGGTTCGATTTTACAGCTGATCGGTAACCCAGCGTTCGCTTCGCGACGCTGGGCTCTGGAGTTTAACGCCGTTGGCGTAACGGCCAGATGGTGGAATCGATTGATCGGGGAAATTGGATCCTGCGTTCTGGTTTAAAATGAACTGCAACGCAGTTCCACTCCAAAGCCCAGTGTCGCGAAGCGCACACTGGGAAGGGATGGAAAAAAATAACGAACCCCAACGGGGTTCCACCTGAACCTGTCCCAAACCTGTCGTTCAACCATCTCAGCGCAATTAATCCTTGCCCAGGAAAGCTATCCCAGTGTTGGATGTCGGGCAGCGATTGTGAAAGTATTTTTTGATGGCGAATTTGTAGATGAGCGACCGCGTCCTGATTCTTGCCATCGGTGATGTTCATCTCGGCGCGGCGTGTTCGGGGTTGCCGGGAGAGATCGATTCCTGGGGGGTGGACCCGGCGGAACTCACACCCGCCACGGCATTGCGCCGCGCCGTCGATTTCGCGATCGAAAAAGGAGTGGATGCGGCGCTGTTTGCCGGTGATGTGGTCGACGGCGACAATGCCCGGTTCGAGGCCATGGCGCCTCTGGAAGAAAGCGTCCGGCGGTTGTTGGACAAGGGAATCGGAGTCATGGCGGTGGCGGGAAATCATGACTTTGAAGCGCTGCCGCAGGCTGGCGGCGCTGATCGACGGTGTCACCCTATTGGGGAGAGACGGCAATTGGGAACAGGTAACCATTGCAAAGGCCGGCATTCCTCGCGCCCAGGTGGTCGGCTGGTCCTTCGGGGAGCGGCATGTGCGGCAGAGCCCGGTGGCAATGCTGCTTGCTGATCCGCTGTCGGCGCCCTCACCGCCAATTCCAAGGATCGGCCTGTTGCACGGCGACCTCGACGCTTCCGGTGGATCCTACGCACCCTTTCGGCAGAGCGAACTCAACGATACCGGTTACGACGCCTGGCTGCTGGGCCATATCCACAAGCCATCGCTGGAAGGGCTATCGGGATCGGGCGGCTCGCGGCCTTGCGGCTATCTGGGTTCCCTGGTTGGGCTCGACCCCTCGGAAACGGGTCCGCATGGCCCCTGGCTCCTGAAGGGCTCCGATGACGGCGGCATCAGCTTGGAGCAGATTCCCCTGGCCCCTCTGCGGTGGGAGGGCATGGACGTGGAGATTACCGGAATCGAGCATGTCGAGGATGTGCCTGACCGGTTGTTGGATGCGGCCCAACAACACTTCCGGAAACTGGAGCAGGCGGGTCAGCCGTTGCCTCGCGCTCTCGGTCTCCGAGTGCGGCTCACCGGCACAAGCGCCTCCTATGAGGCAATCCGACAGTGGATTGCGAACGATCAATGGCGTTCGATGTACCGCGTCGTCGACGGAACGGTCATTTTCTTCAACAGGATCATCGATGCGATGGAGCTGCATTTGGACCTTGAGCACATCGCATTGGGTGATGATCCCGCCGCCCTGCTGTCGCGGCGTTTGCTTTCGCTCGGGCGAGACGATGACCAAGCCAAGGAACTTCTCGAAAGAACGCGCGCGCGGCTGGGTGAAATCACCGAGCAGGCTGTGTGGAGCCCATTGCGGGAACAACACAACGCCCCCGATCCCCTGTCGGACGAGGCCTTGCGTGAGGTGCTGCTTCGCTCGGGAAAGGTGGCTTTGAGCAAAATGTTATCCGGAATGGAGGCCGGTGATCGGCCATGATTCTCAAACGACTCCTCATCCATCGGCTTCCCGGTATCGGCCAACCGTTTGAAATCGAAGCTGAGGGAGCTGGAATCCACGTCATTTTCGGACCGAACGGGATCGGCAAGTCGAGTATTTGCCGTGCTGTGGAGGGACTCTATTGGGATGATCGCGGATCCTTACGGCACACCTCCGTGACGGGCGAATTTGAATGGGACAGCGCAATCTGGCAGGCCGAGCGCGAGGGAACCATCGTGCGCTGGAGGCGCGATGGGGAAGGGAGGGTTCCCCCGGTATTGCCTCCTTCCCACCACCATAATTGCTTTTTTCTGCGATTGAGGGATCTGCTCGATCCATCCCAAGAGAGCACCTCCGGGATCGCCTCCGAAATCCGGCGCCAGATGTCCGGCGGTTTCGACTTGGACGGGATTGCCTCGGAGTTTTTCACCCCGGTCACCATCCACCGGATGCGCAAGGAAAAGAACAATTTCAACAAGGCGCGGGATGAGGTCCAGAGGGAGGTAAACCGACAATCCGATCTCCAGCAACGGGTCGACCGACTTGAGCAATTGAAAGCTCAACTTCAGGAGGCGGAAGTGGCCGAAGGCCGCCTGCACCAAGTGAAACGCGCCTCCGGTCTGGCTGAACGCCGGGAAGAACTGGCCCGAATCGAGGAACGACTTGGAATAATGCCCAAAGCGCTGGCAAATCTGACGGGCAAGGAGCACGATGACCTTAGCGGGCTCCGCAAACAACTGACCCAACAGGAGGCGTCCGGTCACGAACTCGAAAGGAAACTGCAGGAAGCCCGGGCCAAGGGTGAGGAATCCGGACTTTCCGGTCCCCTTGAGCAGGCCGAACTGGCAACATGGCGGGACAAGGCCGACGAGTTGGAGCGGGTCGAACTGGAGCTCCAAGCGGCACGAACCGAATGTGCAACCGCGCGAAGTGAACTGGCTGCGGCCCTGGAAGCGGTCGGCGGCAAGGATGTGGACAAGGCGGCGCTGACCCTGCCCAATCATGCCGAACTGTTCGAGTATCTTCGCGCTGCCCAGAAACATACTTCAAGCGTTCAAAGCATTGAGGAACAGCTGTATCTGCTCGATAGCCTCAAACCATCCGAGATGAACTCCCAGGAGCTCGACAGTCTCCGGAGAGCCGCCGAGGCCCTGCGCGTCTGGCTTCGGGCCAGGCCGCCAGCCGCGGCGGGCAACCGGCGGTCCTGGTTCAAGTCCGGCCTCGCGCTGCTGGCGGTCGGCGCCGGACTGGCTTGGTTCGTCGATCCGATGCTGGCGCTGATTGCCGCTTTGGGGGCAGGAATTGCCTTGGCGGCGGAGTTCATGGATAAGCGTTCTGCTCCGGATGATAGTGAGGCATCTTCCCAGAGCCAATCCGAGGCCCGGATTTCCTTCGAGAATCTGGGGCTCGAAGGCCCCGAGGCATGGGATATTCCTTCGGTTACAACCCGATTGCGTGAAATGGAGAGCGATACTGCCAAGCTTGAAGCGTCTATCCAACGCGCTCGGGACCGCGACGTGGAACGAAAACGGCTGGAGACCAAATTAGAGCGTCTGTCGGAAGAAGTGACCGCTCTCGCTGCCCGCAGAGAGGAACTGATGGAAAGGCTTGGCCTCGATACGCTTCCGCCGGATGCCGAACTGGTGGATTTTGCCCGGGCTCTGGATAATCTCCGCGGCGCTCGCGTCGGCCACGAAACCGCTACCGGCAAGGTGAAACAGCTCGAAGTCAGCCATGGGGAGCTTCTGGCCGACTTAGCCGGTTTTCTGAAACGTCACGGCGAGCCGCAACCCGAAGGCGCCGCCGCGGCCAAGGCCCGCCTCAACAACCTGGCCAAGAGGAATGGGATGCTGGAGAAAGCCCTTGGAGAAGAACGGTCGGTCGCCACGCAGAAGGAACAGAATTTCGGCCAGCGCGAAGCAACGCGAGTTGCTATCGAACGCATCTACGCGAAAGCGGGGCTGGAAGAGGGCGATGAACAAGGTCTGGTGTCGCTGCTGGAAAGGTTGCCCGATTACCGTGAACTGATAGGCGATAAAAGGGATCTCGAGAGCAAGAACGATCTCGACCGTAAAGAACTTGTGAGAGTCGGTGAGGCCGAACTGACCGAACTGGAAACCCACTCCATCGAAAAACTTAAGAGGAAACTGGAGACTGTCTCATCTCAGAAAAGACGGTTCCGCGACGAAATCGCTGAGGTGAGGAACAAGAGGGATGAAGCCAGGGGCGGCAATAAATTACAGAATCTCATTTCCGAGCGTGAGGAAGCGCGCGCCAACCTGCGGAGTCTCCGGGACGATGCCCTGTTCGTGGAGGCGGGAAACTTTCTCCTCAAGGAAGTGGAGGAAGAGCACGAGCAGGCCCAACTGCCCCGCGTATTAAAGCGGGCGGGAGATCACTTTTCCCGTTTTACCCTGCACAACTACGAATTGCGACTGGAGAAGAGCGATGCGCAGCCGCGGCTCTCTGCCGTAGAACTGCGAAGCGGGAAAGTGCGTCAACTCGATGAACTTTCCGCCGGAACTCGGGCCCAGTTGCTGCTGGCAGCCCGCATTGCCTACACCGAAGAAGTAGAGCAGGGCAAGATCATGCCGCTGTTTCTCGATGAGGCCCTCGACCAGAGCGACCCACAGCGATTCCAGGCCATCACCGCAAGCCTCGGTTGCGTCGCGCGAGACCAGGGCCGGCAGATCTTCTACCTGACCAGCGACCCGCTCGATGTGGAACGGATCCGGGACGCGCTGGATAAGGAGGGTTGCGACATTGCCTCGGAGATCGATCTGGGGCAGATTCGGACCGGCCAAGTCAGCGTCAAGGGCCCACAGGATCTACGGATCGATCCGGAGACGCCGGTTCCCGAGCCCGACGGGCTTTCCCCCGAGGAATACGCCACCGTTCTCAAGGTCCCGACCTTCCGTCCCATCCTCGGTTTTGCCGAGCAGCATGTCTTTTACATCCTCTGGGACGACCTGCCCCTCCTGCGCGACTTTCTGGACAACCGTATAGAACGAGGAGGCCAGTGGAAGACGGTCTCAGGCACCCCGCTGGCAGAAAAGCTGGGTTCGCGGTCAATCGACCCCGACCAGATCGGTTTGCGCCTGGACCTGTTGGAGGCCTTTTGCGGGTTGTGGCAAGAAGGGCGGGGCCGGCCTGTGGACAGGGATGTGCTGATCGAGAGCGGCGCCTTGTCGGAGGTTTTCCTGGAAAAGGTGATCGCCGTGGCCAACGAATTGGGTGGCGATCCCGAGCAGCTAGTGGCCATGCTGCGCGACCGGGGAGATGACCGATTGAGAGGTTTTCGGACCAAAAGCATTGAGCAACTGCAAGAATACCTGACCGAGAACGGAATTCTGGACCACCGACCCATCCTCACCGAGGACGAATTACTGCGCCGCGCACTAACCACTCCCGCAGCCAATCAATTGCCCGAAGGCGTGGCAAAGGCCTGTCTGCAACGATGGTGGGGATGGAGTCAGCATAATAGCCCTTGAAAAACAGCAGAAGTGGAGGAGGGAACCGCAAAAGGCACAAAAAACGCAAAAAATTTTCTTTGTGTTGTTTTGTGGCTATTTGAAATGCGGTGGAAAGCCGTGACGGCAGCTTTATCCGGCACCTGTGCTACTTCGACATCCGTGCTCATCAGTGAAATCTGTGGTAAATCCCTCTTTGCGCCTCTTGGCGAGCTTTGCGAGAGGTAAATTAAAGTCGATCTTTGCCAAATTTTGGAGAAGTATGAGGCATAATGATAGAGAAAGAAATTGCTGATCATATCAGGAGCCTCTTGACCGCCAGCGCCAATGGCGACTCCGAGGGCGTTCTTAATTCGACCCTGGCCCTCGATTCCTTGAAACGGGAACACGCCTCCGAGATCGATGGCCATCTGAGTCACTTTTTGCAGAACCGGAGCTACCAGAAAGCCCTTGCCTTTCTCCAAAGCAAGACCGGCGCCTGACCCGGGGTTCTGGGTTCTGGGTTCTGGGTTCTGGGTTCTGGGTTCTGGGTTCTGGGTTCTGGGTTCTGGGTTCTGGGTTCTGGGCCTCTGTGCCTTTGCTGGGTGCTGGGTGGGTTCTGGGTGCTGGGTTCTGGGTTCTGGGTTCTGGGTTCTGGGTTTGACCACGGATAACACGGATGACCACGGATTAGTAACCAGAAATGAACCACAGATTGCGCAGATTAGCGCAGATTCACTTATTGGTTTTTTGCATTTGCGGTAATTCTCATTCCGAATCTCAACACCTCCAACCTTTGTGCCTCTGTGCCTTTGTGCCTTTGTGCCTTTGGCGTCAGCCAATTCCTAATTCCTAATTCCTAATTCCTAATTGGCGGCGCAGCCGCCTTTTGTGGTTTATCTTTCGTAATCGTCCGGAAAGTAGCCGCGGTCCTGCAGGTTATGTAAGATGCCGAGGGCCGATTTACTCTGGTTCAAGACGAAGAGGTGAACCCCGGGCGCCCCTCCATCCAGTAAATCCGCGATTTGGTCGGTGGCCCAATCAATCCCGATCTGTCTTTGCCGGGCCTTATCCTTACCGGCTGTTTTGAGTTGCCGGAAAAGTTTTTGCGGAAGGGTAATTCCAAAGCGCTTGACCTGGGCGATGCTCAGTATGGGCAGGATCCCGGGTAAAACCGGTTGGTCGACCCCCATTCCCCGCAGCCTTTCCACAAAATCAAAATAGGCTTTGTTATCGTAGAATAGTTGCGTGGTGATAAAATCGCCTCCCCGGTCGACCTTGAATTTCAAATGGGCCAGGTCGTCATTGAATGAGGGCGCTTCCGGGTGTTTCTCCGGATATCCCGCCACGCCCAGGCAAAATTCGGGAAAATGTTCTTTGATGAAGGCCACCAGATCGCTGGCGTAACGAAAGCCATCCTTGACCGCCACGAATTTGTCAGCCCCGCGGGGAGGATCGCCCCTCAGAGCCATGATGTTGCGAAAACCGGCCTGGTGAAAGGCTCTGACGATTGAGAACAGCTCATCCCGGGTGGACCCGACACAAGTCAGGTGGGGCATCATGAGCCAGCCGAACTCGGATTGCAATTGCCGGGTAATTTCCTGGGTGAATTGGCGGGTGGACCCACCGGCTCCGTAAGTGACTGAAACGAAGTCCGGGCAAAATTCCCGCAGGCGCCTCGAGGCCAGAAGGAGGCGGGCTTTGTCCTTCTCTGTCTTGGGAGGGAAGAATTCGAGCGATTTGAGGGGGCGTCCCTGCCGCAACAGTTCTGAGATGTGGGTAATGGCCATATGTAATTAAATATCAACGTATCAGGATATGTTGATATGTCTAGCCCGGATTGGCGCCGGGGGCGCTAGAGTGAAGAGTGAAGAGGGAAGAGTTCAGTGGTCAGAAATTGCCTCTCGCAAAGATCGCAAAGAACCGCAAAGAGGAAACCACAAAAGGCACAAAAAACACAAAAGAAGACGCCAGGGAAGCCCACCTCTGTGATCTCTGTGTTCTCTGTGGTTTTATAATTCCAAATTGGCGGCCCCGGCGTCTACCTTTGTGCTTTTTATGGTTCCCCCTACATTCCTCTGTCCCCCATAACCTCTCGAATAGATCGCCACGATTCTGAGGTAAAAACATGGATGCACAGGATGTACAGGATTTGAATAATCCGTAGTTATCCGTGTAATCCGTGGTTCATCTCCTCTCCACTCCCCATTCCATCACTCCTAATTCCTAATTCCTAATTCCTAATTGGCGCCGGAGGCGCCTTTAGCTGTTTACCGTTGTCGAAGTGGGCCCATCCCGGTTATTGCTATGGCTCATTGGAAAGAGGGAATGGCGAAAAGGTGAGCACGCTTAACTTATACATATTCAGGCAAGTCGCCTTTTCCTCGATTTTATCCATATCGTTGTTCACCTTCCTTTTATTGATGGGCAATGCGGTCAAGGACGTAGTCCGGCTGCTGGCCACGGGTTACCTCGATTGGATTCAGTTTTTCCGGATCATTGGTTCGCTGGTTCCCTGGGTCGTTTCCTATTCCCTTCCCCTGGGGATGTTGACGGGGGTATTGCTTGTTTTGGGGCGATTGTCCTCGCAAAACGAAATTACGGCCATGCGCGGCGCCGGGCTCAGTTTGTGGAGAATTACTTCTCCCATTTTCGCCTTGGCCGTATTGGGGGCGGCATTGTCCATCATGATCAACAATTACTATGCCCCTAACGCCAAATCGGCCTATCGCCAATCGCTACGGGAGACCGTCGGTCAAGATCCCTTGAAAGCGATCGTGGCCAAAACCTTCATTCGGGAATTTACCGGGCGGATCATTTACATTGGGGAAAAGGATGGAGCTACCATGGAGGACTTTTGGATCTGGCAGTTGGACGAGCGGCGCTATGTCCATCAACTGGTGCGGGCCGAGTCTGGTGAACTTCATTTCGATGAGGCCGAGGACGCATTGATTCTCACCCTTTTCAACGGCTATGCCGAGGACCGCGACATCGAAAACCCCAATGACTTGAGGAAACCCATGGTGGCGGGTTCATTTCAGAAAGCCCGCATCAAATTGCCCCTCTCCCGGTTCCTGGGAGGCGGGACCTACCACCGGAAAATTTCTCGCCTGAATTTCAATGAATTGATTACGGAACGCCGCGCCACCCTGCAGGACGAAGAGCTGGATTCTCAGGAAATCTCCCAGCGGGTGACCCGTCTGCAGACCCAAGTACAGAAAAATTTCTCCATGGCCTTCTCGGTGCTTTCCTTCGCATTTCTGGGAATTCCTTTGGGGATCAAGGTCCGCCGGAGTGAAACCTACGCCAATTTCATGTTGGCTCTGGGATTGGCCTTTGGGTTTTACTTTTTAGTCATTATTGTGGGCTGGTTGGAAAAACGGCCGGAATGGCGTCCCGACCTTCTGATTTGGATCCCCAACCTGCTCTTTCAGGCCTTGGGGTTGTTCCTCTTCAAGCGGGTAAACGGGCAGTAGTGAGTGGTTAGTGGAGAGTGGTTAGTGGTTAGTTAGTGGGGAGTGTAGGAGCGGGTTTATCTCGCGATTCCACGAACAGCTAAGAACCAAGCTATCGGGGCATAACGCCGCTTCTAGGACGATGACTCATCGGTTACCCTAGCTTTTGGGCCCTTTGTAGTTCGGTTGGTTTCAGGTTTTTCGATCGGGATCAGATTCACGATCAAGGTCAGGATATCGGGGACAAAAATGTCCCCGCTCCTTTGTGCCTCTTCATCCCTGAATCCTAAATCCTGTGGATCCTGTTCATCCATGTTTCTTTTCAATCAAGATCAAGATCAAGATCGGGATGATTTACTTTGTGCGTCTTCGCGTTCTTGCAGGATCCTTAAATTAAGGGTTGCTGAAAATCCGGCCTGCCCCAAATCTACCTCTATCCCTTTTATCCATGTACCTGAAAGAGGTCAGTATTAACGGCTTCAAGAGTTTTGCCGAATCTACCGATATTGTCCTGCAACCGGGAGTGACCGTCATTGTGGGCCCCAATGGTTGCGGCAAGAGCAATATTGCCGACTGCATTCGTTGGGTATTGGGGGAGCAGAGACCCACCGCATTGCGCGGCGGAAAGATGCAGGATGTCATCTTCGAAGGGACGGAGAAAAGAAAACCGCATTCCATTTGCGAAGTCAGCCTGACCTTTACGGAATGTGAAAAGCAACTGGGGGAAGCCTTCCATGAGGTGGAGATCAAACGGAGGGTCGTCCGGGATGGGGGAAGCAACTACTTTATCAATGGCAAACCCTGTCGTCTGAAGGATATCGGCAGGCTGTTCATGGATACCGGGGTGGGGCAGGCTTCCTACTCCTATATGGTCCAGGGCCAGATCGACCAGATTTTGTCGTCCAACCCGGCGGAACGGCGCGTAATCTTCGAGGAAGCCGCCGGCATTACCCGTTACAAGGCTCAGCGCAAGGAGGCTCTGAAGAAGCTATCCCACGTGGATGCCAATCTGGCCCGGGTGACGGATGTCATGGAGGAGGTGGTCCGGCAGATTGGTTCTCTGCGGCGTCAAGCCACCAAGGCCTTGCGATACAAGCGGATAGCCCATCGCCTCAGGCATCTGGATTTGGCTCTCGAAGCCTACAGGTATTCCGGGGTCAAAGCCAGCGTCGAGGAAGCGAACCGACTGTGGGCCCAATTTACCCAAAAGGTGGAAAACTTGCGCAAACAGGTTGCTGACCAGGAAGCTTTTTTGGATAAGCAACGGATCTCGAGGACCGAGCTCTATGCCGGGGTGGGGGAGGCCCAGCAAAACATTTTCGATCTCCGGTCCGAGAAGGACCAGATGGATGGGCAGGTGCGGTTCGCCCAAACCCGGATAGAAGATATTCGGGCCAGGCTGGAACAGATCGACCGTGAGGTAGGAGCTATCGAGAGGCGTAAGGAAGGGATTGCAAGTCGCTCGCGGGGAGATCTTGAATCCTTGGAGTCGCAGTTGGAATTGGTGGGTACCTCGGATGAGGAGTTTCATAAACGGTCGGAAGCGTTTCGCCGGGTCCAGACCCGCTTGGCCCATGCCGAAGCCAAGGTCGTAAATGAGCGGGGTTTGATAACGGAACAGGAGGGAAAAGTCGAAAGATTGCGGGCGGATGCCTACCGTCTTCAAGTGGCCTTGAAAACGGATGAGGTGAAGCATGCCAGCTTGCGGGAAGACCAACTCCGCTTGGAGGAAGAGCAGTCAAAATTGGAAATATGCCTGGGGGAACTGGCCGGGAGGACGGACCGCTTCGCCACGGAAAAAATTGCCCTGATGGGGGAAACGGAAGGGCGGAAGGGTGAAGCGGAGAAACACTTGCAATCCTTTCGCCAATTGCAGGTTGAAATTCAGGAATTGGACAGGGACCTCGCCAGAATGGCCGCCCACTGGAATGTATTGAATGATCTGAATCGGAAATTCGAAGGCTACAGCGAAGGGGCCAAGGCGGTATTGCAGGGCCGGCTCGATGCCGTTATCCCCTCTGGAGATTTCAGATTGCTGGCCAAAACCATCGAGGTGTCCAGGAAATATACCCGTGCGGCGGAAGCGTTGTTTGGCGCCTCGCTGGATGCCATTCTGGTCGACTCGCCGATTTGGCGCACCAGGTAGTGGATCACCTTACGGAGCGTCAATGGGGCAAAGTATGCCTTCAGTTTCCGGTC
This sequence comes from Opitutales bacterium, assembly GCA_964291575.2. GTDB lineage: Bacteria > Verrucomicrobiota > Verrucomicrobiia > Opitutales > UBA2995 > JAABVD01. Next base: position 17,081 of record OZ219855.1, read on the forward strand.
GAATCGCCCGGGCCATGGGAGAAAAACGATCTGCCCACATTTTTGAGGCCGGCAGCTTCGGTGGTCGCATCGAGTGATTCCCGGACCTCTCGGGCCCTGGAAAAGGTATTGGAAGGTTGTTTCGTCTGCGACGTGCTGGAGGACTTCTTACAGTACTGGCAAGCGAATCCGGATTTTTCCTTCGTGCGGGTGGCTTCCCTTTCGGGCGAACTTTTGGACCGTCGGGGGTGGTACTTTGGCGGACAAGGCAAAAGGGAACCCGAAAGCATCCTGGAGCGCAGTTTCAAGATCGATGAACTGAAGCAAAGGATGGTTGAGCAGGAAGCCAGGATAGCGGAGAAGCGCACCGCCGCCCGCCAACAGAACAATGCCCTGGAAAAGGTCAACGAGCAGGTTGATCGTTTGAAAGTACGCCTGAGTGAAATTGAACGCGAAGAAGTGGCCCTGCTCACGGAAAAGCGCACGGCGGAAGCCGGTTTGACCAAAACCAGGCAGCGCCTGGGTCAGATCCAAGGTGGGATGACCGAGCTGGAGGGTAACTTGAAGGCGCTGGAAACGAACCTGGGCCAAAGAGAGACGACCCTGAAGGCAGCGGAAGGTGAATTGGAATCCAGACGCGAGAGCCTGACCGGGTTGGAAGATCATTTGCAGGCCCTGCGGCGGGAACGGGAGGAGATGCAGGGGGCTTTGTCGAAGGTTGAGGTCGAATTAGCGGCAAAAAAACAACAATTGGAAAACCTTGAACGCAACCTGACGGGCCTAAGGGAGCAGACCGTCGAACTCGAAGCGATGCGCCTGCAGAGAGGGGAGGAAAAGGCTTCCTTGATCGGACAAGAGGCCGATTTGGTCCGGACCATTGCCCGGCAGGGGGAAGAGTCGGTGAGACTTTCCCAAGAATTGGAGGATGCCCAGGAAGCGACACGAGAGCTTCGCGAGACCTTGATGTCCAAGGAAGGGGAGATCTCCGAGGGGGAGGGATCCTTGTCCCTATTGCGCCGGGAATTGCAATCCTCCGAAGCGAACCTTAACCAGGAAGCCGTCAAACTGGCCGAGAAGAAATCGCGCATGCGTTATCTTTCCGAGGAGATCAGGCGGGAATACGATCTCGAATTGGAAGGCGTCGATTGGCGGCGAGAGTTCTTCATGGCCAATCAGGAACTGGTGGAAAAACTGGCCATCGATCTGGAGGAAGATCGGGCTGAGGCGCCAGACCCCGAGCAGCCGCCGCGATTGGTCGAACCGACCGCGGAGGATTTGGAAACAACGGAGCAACCGGATTGGGACCTCATCGAGGAAGAAGTCAATGCGGCTAGAAAGAGGCTCCACTCCATGGGTCCGGTCAACCTTGTGGCCATTGAGGAATACGCCGACTTGAAGGAACGCCACGATTTTTTGAGAACCCAAAGTGAAGACCTGACAAATTCCAAGGACCAGTTGTTGGGAGCTATCGACGAGATCAACAAGACATCGATGGCACAATTCAAGGAATCCTTCGATCAGGTGCGGGCCAATTTCATTTCTACTTTTCATACCTTGTTCGGAGGGGGAAAGGCGGACTTGATCCTGCAGGATGCGGAGGACCCGCTCGAATCGGGAATCGAAATCGTGGCTCGACCTCCCGGCACCCTTCTCAAATCCATCACTTTGCTTTCGGGGGGACAGAAAACCATGACCGCCGTGGCCCTTCTCTTCGCCATTTACAGGTTGAAACCCAGTCCTTTTTGTCTGTTGGATGAATTGGATGCGCCGCTGGATGAGGCTAATATCGGGCGTTTTGTGGACATGTTGCGCCAGTTTACCAAGCACTCCCAATTTGTGATCATAACCCATAACAAGCGTACCATCGCCAGCGCCGATACCATATACGGAGTGACCATGCAGGAGCAAGGGGTGTCAAAGATATTGTCCATGCATTTCAATCGTGAATCCGGTGTTGCGGAAGAAGTGAAGGTGGTTCAAGCCAGCGCCTGAACGGTTTCCCCAGGTCGGTGATAACCAAAATAAAAAACTGGTTTTCACCGGTTGAGCCCTCGGTGGGCGCATGGGGCGAAAATATTGCGGCCGAATTTTTGCAACGGGATAAGGGTTCCGGATTCGGGAGCGCAACTGGCGATCGGGTAAGGAGGAAATCGATCTTATTGCATACGATGGGAAGGTCCTCGTATTCGTGGAAGTGAAAACCCGGAAGATTGGAGGCCTGGTTCCGGGCTACTTTTCGGTGAACAAGCGGAAAAAGAAGGCCTTGAGACGGGCCATGTGGGCATATATGCGTCAATTCAAGCAGCGGCCGAGGACGTATCGATTGGATGTAGTGGAGGTGAACAAACATTCCGATGGGAATTGGGAAGTTCTCCATTTCTCCAACATTCCCACTCGACCGTGACCTCGGGGCCGGTCCTTGGCTTTTTTACCCGCATGTCGAAAAAATTCCTGCTTCCATTTTACACGCCTTCCCGTACACGAGCAGAGGGTATGAAATTTGATTCATACCCTCTACAATCCCAACTTATCCTTTTAACCTGCTACCAAAAAATTTTTACCATCGGCGAACGGAAATTCGTAGAAAAATCACTTACTTATGCATAGGGGGTTACTTAACTAGCCTACAATTAAAGGAAGGTCTGGCAAAAAGTAAAACGAAAAAATCAGGAAAATTGCCCAACTTGCAAAGGTTTTGGGCAAAAAACACCTCTTTTTGGTGAATTTTGTTAAAATCAGGTAAAAAATTGCCACCTTCATCACCTCCTTTTGGGTCATGTCTTGTAAGTGTGCAAGTTAATTCATGATTCAAGGGGTTGTTGCTGAATACCGCCCTTTTCGGAATGCTGCGTGTCCTTTTCCCGGATATGGCAATTCTGGGCAATCGCGGGATAAACCCGCTCCTGCAAACCTCCAACTGGTATAGTTGTAGGAGCGGGTTTACGCCGCGATTCCGGTCAGGGGGTGATCTTGAAAAACAGGCGCTTTCCCGCGCGAACGACCAGGGTTTTTCCCGGCCTTTCCAGGACCGGATTACCCGTAATCTTTTCACCGTCGATCCTGATTGCCCCCTGCCGCAGCATGCGCCGGGCCTCTTTCTGGCTCGGGAACATACCTGATTTGCCCAAGATCTTGACAATGGGCACTGCGTCACGGCCTTCCGCTATTGTCATCCAGGACAGGGTTTTCATTTCGTCCGGTTGCCGGCCTTTGGAAAACACCCGCTCGAACTGCTGCAGTTCGTAAGCGGCCGCCTCTTCATGGTGAAGTTTTGCCGTCACGGCGCGGGCCAACTCCTTTTTTACGGCCATGGGATGGTCGTTTTTCAGAGCCTTCAATTCAGATGAGGACTTGTGGAACAGGACCTTCCAGTAGTTCCACATCAAATCGTCGCTGATCGACATCACTTTTCCGAATACATCCCTGGCCGTGTCGTTGAAGGCGATGTAATTGCCCAGGCTCTTGGACATCTTCTTTCGCCCGTCCAACCCAATCAACAAAGGCACGGTAATGACGACTTGTTCCTCCTGGCCTGCGTCTTTCTGCAGTTGTCGCCCCACCAACAGGTTGAACAACTGGTCCGATCCCCCGAGTTCGATATCGGCTTTCACCATAACCGAATCATAGGCCTGGGCCAGGGGATAGACAAATTCAACCAGGGAGATGGGGCTGTGGGATTTGAAGCGCTGGGAAAAGTCATCGCGCTCCAGGATGCGGGCAACCGTCATTTTGCGCATCAGTTTTAATATTGCCTCGAAATTCAAATTTGCCAGCCATTCGCTGTTATAGCGGATTTCCGTTTTTTCCGGATCGAGAATGCGGTAGACCTGTTCGATGTAGGTGTCGGCATTCTCTTCCACTTCTTCTTTTTTCAGCTCCGGGCGGGTGGAAGATTTTCCCGAGGGATCCCCGATCAGAGCGGTAAAGTCTCCCACTATGAGGACCGCGGTATGTCCAAGATCCTGAAACTGCCTCAGCTTTTGCAAAACCACCGCATGCCCCAGGGTCAGATCGGGCTTGGTCGGGTCCGCTCCCAGTTTTACGCGCAGGGGCCTGTTCTTGCCCAGCTTTCCCTCCAGTTCCTCCGGGCTCAATATCGCCTCGGCGCCGCGACTGATCTGCTCGATTTCATCCATGGGAAACGGCTTATAGGTTTAGGGTTGGAGGGCGAGTTTCAATAGAAAACGAACAGGGGGCGGATCGAGGGAAAATTAAAACTCCAGGTTGGTTAAAGCATTGCCAAGCCCCAAAATCCCCCCATGGTTAGGAATCTTTTTTGGCTCTTAAATTAAAATTCAACCCTCTTAAAATTATGGCCTTAGATTCAGGAACCCAAGCTCCCGATTTCACCCTCCAGACAAAAAACGCCGACGGACTGCAGGATGTCACCTTGAGTGACAATTTTGGCAGCGGCAATACCGTTCTCCTTTTCTTCCCCCTGGCCTTCACCAGTGTTTGCCAAGATGAGTTGTGCAGCGTGCGCGACAGCCTGCAGGACTACAATGACCTGGATGCCACCGTTTACGCCATCAGTGTGGATAGTCCCTTCACCCAGGAGGAATTCGGGGGTCAGAACAACCTCAACTTCACCTTGCTCAGTGATTTCAACAAGGAGGTTAGCGCTGCTTACGACGTGCAATACGAGGACCTCATCGGCCTGAGAGGTGTGGCTAAGCGATCGGCTTTCGTCATCGATTCAAATGGGGTCATTCAATACAGTTGGAGTAGCGATGACCCGACCGTCGTCCCCGACTTTGACGCCATAAAAACCGCGTTGAGTTGAATTCCTCGGAAGAGGGGCCCGAAACGGAAATCGCCGATTTGCTCCAATCATGATTGATCTCCCCGATCCCTTCGAGGCGCTGAGAGGCCTGGACGAAAAGAAATCCAGGGTCTACTATTCCCTGCCCGCCCTGGAAGCCGATGGAGTGGGTCCCATTTCCAGGTTGCCCGCATGTATTCGGGTGGTGCTCGAATCCGTCCTGCGCCATTGCGATGGAAAAACCATAACCGAGGAGGATGTCCGAAGGTTGGCCAATTGGAAGGCCTCGGATCCGGACCGAAGCGAGATTCCCTTTGTGGTGTCGAGAATCGCCCTGCAGGACTTTACCGGGGTGCCCTTGCTGGTGGATTTGGCCGCCATGCGTTCGGCCGTAGTCCGGTTGGGCAAGGATCCCAAGAGTATTGAACCGCTTGTCCCGGTCGACCTCGTGGTGGATCATTCCGTCCAGGTCGATCGCAGTGGAACGGTTGACGCTTTCAAGACCAATCTGGATATCGAGTTTGAGCGGAACCGCGAGCGTTATGGATTTCTCAAGTGGGGACAGCAGGCCTTCGATACCTTTCAGGTCGTTCCCCCGAGCATGGGAATCGTACACCAGGTCAACCTGGAATACCTGTCCAGGGTAGTTTTCGAAAAACAGGTGAACGGGAATACCCTGTTGTATCCCGACTCGTTGGTGGGCACCGATTCCCATACCACCATGATCAACGGGCTGGGAATCGTCGGCTGGGGCGTTGGCGGTATCGAAGCTGAAGCCGGTATGCTGGGCCAGCCCGTTTATTTTCAGACTCCCGAGGTGATCGGGGTTCACACCACGGGAGCCTTGCGCGAAGGGGTTACCGCGACCGATCTGGCTCTGCACGTCACCCAAATGCTCCGCCAGGAACATGTAGTGGGAAAGTTTGTGGAGTTTTATGGTGAAGGCGCTGAAAATCTGACTGTGGCGGACCGCAGCACCGTGGCGAATATGGCCCCGGAATACGGGGCAACCATGGGCTTTTTCCCCATCGATGACAAGACCTTGCAATACCTGCGGTTGACGGGGCGCCCCGAAGAGACGGTTCAACAGGTAAAAGCATATTTTGAAGCTCAGGGAATGTATGGCGTTCCCCAAGCCGGGGAAGTGGAGTATACGAAGTCCCTCCATTTGGACCTGGCCGATGTGGTTCCCGGGGTGGCCGGGCCCAAGCGTCCCCAGGACTGGATCGATCTCCCCGATTTGAAGGATCGGTTCCGTTCCCTTTTCACCATGCCCGTGGAGGAGGGTGGATTCGGGAAGCGCGGGGAGGAGTTCACCCGATCGGTCAGGGTGCGATCGGGGGAGGGGGGAGTCGCCCTGGCCGAACCCCGCATAGGCCACGGCAGCGTTTTGATCGCCGCCATCACCAGTTGCACCAACACCTCGAATCCCAACGTGATGATCGCCGCCGGATTGGTGGCCAAAAAGGCCGTTGAAAGGGGCCTCACCGTTGATGGGACGGTAAAAACCAGTCTGGCCCCGGGTTCGCGAGTGGTAACCGACTACCTCCGGGAGACCGGACTTCAGACCTATCTCGATCAAATTGGATTCAACCTGGTCGGGTATGGTTGCACCACCTGCATTGGCAACAGTGGTCCTCTGGCCGATCCCATAGAAGCCGCTACCAGGGAAGGGGATCTGGTAGTCGCCAGTGTGCTTTCGGGAAACCGCAACTTCGAAGCCCGCGTGCACGGTTCCATTAGGGCTAATTTTCTCATGTCCCCGCCCCTCGTCGTGGCCTACGCCTTGGCCGGCACCGTGGATATCAACCTGGAGGAAGATCCTCTCGGCACGACACCGGATGGCGCTCCCGTATACCTTCGCGATATCTGGCCCTCCCAGAGGGAAATTGAGGAACTCGTGACCTCCGGACTGAAGTCCGAGATGTTCACCGGGCAGTATGCCAAGATTTTGCAGGCTTCACCGCAGTGGCATTCCATCGCTGCCTCTGCCGGGGACGTATACGATTGGCAGGAGGAGAGCACTTATATCCAGGAACCGCCCTTCTTCGACGATTTTTCCATGGAACCTTCCCATATCATCGATTTGGAGGGGATGCGGCCGCTGGCCATCCTGGGCGATTCGGTGACCACCGACCACATCTCTCCGGCCGGCGCTTTTCATCCCGAGACTCCAGCCGGACAATTTCTCCTGTCCCAGGGAGTGGAGCCGAAAGATTTCAATTCCTACGGATCGCGCAGAGGCAATGATCGCATTATGACCCGGGGGACCTTTGCCAACGTCCGGATCAAGAACCGCATGGCCCATGGCAGGGAGGGCGGTTTTACCAGACTGATGCCGGAAGGGGACCTGCTCCCCATTTACGACGCATGCCAGGAATACAAGAGGCGCGGGGTCTCCACCATTGTCTTCGCCGGTACGGATTATGGCATGGGCAGTTCACGGGATTGGGCGGCCAAGGGGACCAGACTCCTTGGCGTAAAGGCCGTAGTGGCCAGGAGCTTTGAACGGATCCACCGCAGTAATCTCATCGGCATGGGGGTGCTGCCCCTCGAATTTCTCCATGGCGAAAACCCGGACGCACTGGGACTCGATGGATCCGAGGTCGTTTCCATCAAGGGACTCTCAGATGATTTGGAACCCGGTATGAATCTCCACTTGTTCGTGCAGAGGGCCGATGGGTCCCGGCTGAAAACCCAAGTGAAACTCCGTATAGATACCGCAGTTGAGATCGAGTATTATCGACACGGCGGTATTTTGCCTTACGTTCTACGTAGAATTATCGCTTCACCCTAACATCGTCCTGTCATGGCCGAAGAAACCGATCCGGTTTTCCTGGTAGACGCCCATTCCGAGCCGATTCGGATACGCGTCTACGGACGTGCTAATTTTCTGAACTGCAGTCCGCTCAGGACCTTTTTCCGGAAGATGATCGCAAGGAACCGGCATTCATTTGAATTGGATTTCACCGATTGCACCGGCATGGACAGCACCTGTTTGGGAATACTGGCCGGCGCAGCCTTGAACTTGAAACGAACCAAACCCAACGGAGTCATCTTCCTGGCGGGTTTAAGTGACCGCAACCTCGACCTCATAAAGAACCTCGGGCTTCACCGGATTGTCCAATTGCTCGAAACACCGCACCCGCATCAGGACCATTCCCAGGAGGTGGGGGTCCACCTCGACGCTGAGAGTCAGACGGAAGAGGAAAAGAAGGAAATGCTGATCGGGGCCCATGAGGATTTGGTCGAGGTCGACCGGAAAAACCTGTCCCAATTTGAAAACCTGTTGAATTTCCTCAGGTCGGAATGACGGGGAGGGTTGTTAGTTGTTAGTGGAGAGTGGTGAGTGGTGAGTTTATTCGATCACGATCAGGATCATGATCATGATCATGATCAAGGTGACGTGTCCTTCATCCTTTTTCCTTCATCCTTCATCCTTCATCCTTCATCCTTTCTTTTATGAATCCCCAAGCTTTGCCCGATCCGGCCGGTCATTTTGGCCCCTATGGAGGGGTTTACGTGCCGGAAACCCTGATGACGGCATTGCAAGAGTTGGGGGAGACCTACCGGAAGGCCAGGAAGGACCCGCAATACCGGGAGGAACTCCATTGGCATCTCAAGGAATTTGCCGGCAGACCGACCGAATTGTATTATGCCCGACGCCTTACCGGGGAACTGGGCGGCGCCAAAGTCTATTTCAAGCGCGAAGACCTGTTGCACACCGGAGCGCATAAGATAAACAACGTGCTCGGGCAGGCCCTGCTGGCGCGGCGCATGGGTAAGAAACGCATTATCGCCGAGACCGGGGCGGGTCAACACGGGATAGCCACTGCGGCCGTTTGTGCAAAATTCGGCCTGGAGTGTGTGATTTACATGGGCCGAGTGGACATGGAGCGGCAGGCCCTCAACGTCTACCGCATGCGGTTGAGCGGAGCGGAGGTGCGGCCGGTCGATGCGGGACAAAAAACACTCAAGGAGGCCGTCAGTGAAGCCATGCGCGACTGGGTTACCAACGTCAGGAATACCCACTACATCCTCGGCTCCGCGTTGGGGTCCCATCCCTATCCCATGATGGTGCGCGATTTTCACCGGGTCATTGGCAAAGAAGCGCGCGCCCAAATTTTGCAACGGGAGGGACGCCTTCCCCATGAATTGTGTGCCTGCGTGGGCGGAGGAAGCAATGCCATAGGGTTATTCTACGAATTCCTCGGGGATGCGGAGGTTCGAATGGTGGGTGTTGAAGCTGGGGGTAGGGGAATTGTCCCCGGTAGCCACGCGGCGCGGTTTCACGGGGGTAAATTGGGTGTGCTCCAGGGAACGAAGACTTACATCCTGCAAAATGAGGATGGTCAGATTGAATTGACCCACTCGGTTTCAGCGGGGCTGGATTACGCCGCTGTCGGTCCGGAGCATGCCTACTACCGCGATGCCGGTCGCATCGAATACACCTACGCCACTGACGATGAGGCGCTCGAGGCCTTCCAAATGTGCAGCGCCATTGAAGGCATTATCCCGGCCCTTGAATCGGCCCATGCCGTGGCCTATGCCATCAAGAGGGCGCCCGAAATGGGCAAGGATCAAATTCTCCTGCTCAATTTGAGCGGTCGGGGTGACAAGGATGTTCAGGAGGCGGCCCGCCTGTTGGGGGAGGGAGAGGTTTGATGCGGTCCATGACGGGATACGGACGCAGTTCCGCCCTCCATGGAAATTATGAGATTTCGGTCGAAGTGCGCTCATTGAACCGCAAGAACCTGGATGCCATCGTAACCTTGCCTCGGGAGTGGCAGGCGCTGGAAGGCAGGATTCTCTCGGCTCTCAAGGAGAGGGTGGAACGCGGGCGCGTCGTTATCCACGTCCAAGCTCAAATGGCCAGTGACCGTGATGAGGAGGCCTTCGATTCGGCTTCCATCGCAGTTTTGGTCGAGGAGTTTCGTGCCCTCTCCGAATCGCTCAAAGCGCCCTTTGCCATTACTCCCGATCTGCTTCTTCAGTTGGCCCTCTATGCCAAAAAAAACCAATACCTTCCCGATCCCGAAACGGTTGAGGGCATCCTGCTCCAAGCCTTCCGAAGCGCTTTGGCTTCCATGGTGGGAATGCGGGAAAGCGAGGGATTGATACTGGCCGCTGACCTGAAGGCCCGGGCGGAGGTTCTCCGGGAGTTGATGGCCGCGATCGAGGGTTATGCCGAGGGGACGGTGGCGCGGTATCGCGAGTTGCTTTTACAACGCTTGCGCCAGGGAATGCTCGACTTCGATCTGGATGACGAGCGGGTACTCAAGGAAATCGCCTTGTTCGCCGACCGCTGTGATATCACCGAGGAAATCACCCGCTTGAAAAGCCACCTCGATCAACTCGGTCAATTTTTGGAATCCGACGGGCCGGTGGGCCGCCGCACTGATTTTTTGCTGCAGGAAATGAACCGGGAAATCAACACCATTGGGAGCAAATCCAACGACATCCGCATTTCCCGCCAAGTCATTGCTTTCAAAAACGAACTGGAACGCCTGCGCGAACAGGTCGCCAACATCGAGTAGCGGTTTGGGGTGGATAAATCCACAAGTGATCGGGAAGAGGCGCGAAGGGAAAACCCAACGGAGTAAGTGGGATGATTAGGAATAGGTATTCAGTCTGCCGCTGGCTTCCAGAATGCCAATGTAATCTTCTTTGGATAGCATACAATCGGACAATTGCTTTGCTTGACGAGTAGTTAAGCAAATTTGTTTTGGTATCCAATTCAAATTTCTATTGCGGCCCTTGGACCCGCGAGGAAGCCCAAAACCGCCGACATAGGTGTTCCTGACAATGACCCTGTAAAGGGAGTGTTTTTTGCCTTCCTTTTTAGTTGCTCCCAACTTGTCGGCAATTCTCAGACCATCATTGCGGGTCAGCATTTTTTCAGATGCTTTCGGAGAACGGCTAACTGTTGTCGAGCATCCGGCCCCAAAATTGCTTCATGCTCCTCCAAGTCCTCCATCGTACTGAGGATCACCTCTTTCAATACCTCGACGGCCTCCTCGATGGTACCATCAGACCATCCTAAATTGCCTTCCGTAAATCGGACTTCTACGGTCCTGTGGTCAATGGGGAGAATCTCGACGGGGATGGGCTCTAAAACGGTGTATGGAGTTCCGGGGAAACATTTTATCCAAACCACCTTTTCGGCGCTCGTTGCCCGATTCCTGCCCGATTCAATTAACTGGCCAGGAGATTCTTCGACAACTTCACTAAACGGCAAAGGCGCCTTTTCCTCATGATTCGACATCAATTGAGATTTCGTAGAATGATGGACGGGGTGCGGGTCAGGGTTCCGTCCCGGTTGAATTGGTCCTGATGCTGGACCAGGTAAAAATGCACACCCCGGTGAGAATGGCCATATCGGCAATATTGAAGGCGGGCCATCGGTAAAAACCGAGGTGAAAGTCTAAAAAATCGACTACGTGTCCAAGGGCCAGGCGATCGATGAGATTGCCGATTATTCCCCCGGTCAAAATGCCCCAGGAGATTTGAAAATACAGGTTGCGCAATCCCAAGGCCCGGCGAAATACGAAGATGAATCCCAATGCCAGAATGGCGAATACCGCCAGCATGAAACTCCTGTCGTGAAAGATGCCCCATGCGGCGCCCGTGTTCCCGATGTGACAAAGGTAGAAAAATCCCGGGATTATCTCTATCGTGTTGGATGTATCGTAGCTGCCGTATGGCAGGGTCAACTGGATCATCCACTTCGTCAGCCGATCGAGCATTACGGTGCCGAATACCACCAGGTAGAACCAACGGTAGGCCAGAATCCGGGTGGACAGCGCTTTTTTACCCATAGGGTTACCCATTATTAAGAGTCGTCACCGAGATATTGGCTGAAATCTTCCAAAGCGCTACCAAAAATGACGCCGCGCTGAAGGGTGCGGCGCTTGTTTCTTTCCAGATCCTCCTTTCCTTGCAAGGAATACTTGGTGAAGGGCACGGTCAACAAACGTTCCCTGGATATCTGTTTACCGGTAACTTTGCAAATGCCATACGTCCCATCGTAAATGCGCTGAATCGCTTCCTCGATTTCTGCCAATGCATCCTCTTCACTGGATACCAGGCTGAGGGCGAAATCCCGGTCAAAGGGCTCCGTTCCTTCATCCGCGAGGTTTTGGTTGTTACCGGCGCTATCCCCCGAAGCATCCTTACCGGGCTTTTTTCCGGTTTCCCGGGTATGCGGGTCGAGTTCTTCAGTCAATTGCCGGCGAAGCTGAACCAGCAGCTTGTAAAAGGGCTTGAATTTGCCGGGAACCTTGGCTTTCTCCGCCTCCGCTTTCCCTCCACTGCCCGGATTGTAGCCGAGGATTTCCATAACGGATGCGGCGCCCAGATTCCGGTTCTCCCGTGGCTGGTCGATTTGGAGGAGGGAAGGCGCTTTTTTTTGGGGGGGCTTTACGGGTATTTTCACCTCGGTACGGGCGGGAGTATCCTTTTTGCTGGCCAGGAAGTCCTGCACGTCATCAAGGGTAAAAGCGGCCACCTTGGAAGGGGAAACCCTGGACTTGCCCGAGGTCGATTTTGCCCGGGCCACCGCTTTGGCGATTGTTACTTCTTTGAAAGATGATTTGTCGGTCGATTTTAAGGTTGTTGGCATGGAATGTAGGGGTTGATTTAGACTTGGAGCGCATCCTGGCAACGAGCGCACAAAGATCCAAAATTTTCAGTTTCAGTTAGTGTTTCCACGGTTCGCCAGCAACGAGGGCAACGCTCACCCTGTGCTGGAGCAACCTCGATGGATACCTCTTCAACCTCACTCGTTTCCAGAGAGACGTGCGAGGCGATAAAGATTTCCGGAAGTTTGGACTCGAATCGTAGCAAAATTTGGAACAGGGGATCATTTTCAGAACCGGTTACCGAAATATTGGCGTCGAGAGATTTTCCAATTTTTTTTGCTTGTCGAGCCTTTTCCAACAATTCGTTCACCTTATTTCGAAAATTCATAACCGCTTCAAAATCCTCTATTCCTTCCCAGGCGGTCCAGCTATCGGGGGGTGTCGGCCAGGATCGCAGATGGATGGAATCGGGACTGAAATCGCCTTTGGCATGGAGGTGAGACCAGGCTTCGTCGGTGGAGAAGGCCAGCACGGGGGCCATGAGGCGGGCAACCGTGCGGAAGATGTGGTAAATCGCGGTTTGGGATGACCTCCGCAGCCGTGAATCCGGAGCCAGGGTATAGAGGCGATCCTTCAACATGTCATGGTAGCGGGCTGAAAGGGTGACGGAGAAAAACTGGTTCAACAACTGGTAGGCCCGGTGAAATGCATAGGATTCGTAGGCCTGGGTAACCGGCTTTACCAATTCGGCTGTCTTGTGCAGCGCCCAGCGGTCGATCAGGTCGAGTTCCTCGATGGCCAAGCCGTCCTTTTCCACTTCGAAATCAGACAAATTGGACAATTGAAAGCGCAGGGTGTTGCGGAACAAACGATAGGTGTCGACGATGCGGTTGAGGATATTGGGGGAGAAGGGAATATCGTTGCGGTAATCCTGGGAGGAGACCCACAAGCGGATGACGTCTGCTCCGTATTTTTCTACGAAGGTGTCGGCGGTCTGGGGGCGGCCTCTCGCATCGCTCTTGCTCATCTTCGTGCCATCCTCATTGACCACGTAACCGTGGGTGAGGACTTGTTTGTAGGGGGGGATGCCCTCAGTCACCATTCCGGCCCATAGGGAGGATTGGAACCAACCCCGGTGTTGGTCACTGCCCTCCAGGTAGAGGTCGGCCGGATAACCGAGTTGCTCGTTTCTTTTTAAAACGGCCTGGCTGCTCGAACCGGAATCGATCCAGACGTCGAGAGTGTCTCTTCCGCATGCCAGTGACGTGTCCTTCCATGAGTCCGGCAGTTCTATCCCTTCAAGGATGGTTGCAGCGTCGTTTACGAACCAGTAGTCGCTGCCTCTTTCACCGATTTTTTCCGCGATGGAACGGACCACGCCGGCATCGATATAGGCCTTGCCCTCCTCATCGAAGAAGGCCGGTATGGGCACTCCCCAACTGCGTTGCCGGCTGATGCACCAATCGGGACGGCCTTCCACCGCGGCGCGAATGCGGTTCTCCCCCCATCCCGGGATCCACTCCACGTCCCCAATGGCCTCCAGGGCGCGTTGCCGCAGGCCCTTTTCATCCATGGCTACAAACCACTGATCCATGGCCCGGAAAACAACCGGCGTCTTGGACCGCCAGCAATGGGGGTAGCTGTGCTTCAATTTGCGGAATTTCATCAGCGCTCCCGATTGGTCAAGTATCTCCACCACCGCTTCGTTGGCCGGGCTCCGGCCCCCGCGTCCGAGAACCGCTACCCCAACCAATTCCGGAGGGATCTTTCCATCATCCGCATATTTTCCCGCATCATCGAGCGGGCTGTAGATTTCCAGGTTATTGGCCAGTCCGGACAGGTAATCATCCAAGCCGTGACCGGGGGCGGTGTGAACCACGCCGGTTCCCGCCTCGGTGGTAACGTAGTTGGCCAGGATGATGGGGCTGGGCCGGTCGATGAACGGATGCTGGGCCACGAGACCCTCCATCTCTTCCCCGGATATGTTCTTCACCGTTTGCACGGCCTCCAATCCGGTGTCCCGTGCAAATGTCTCGGCCAGATCCCCGGCCACCAGGTAGCGTTCTCCACCCGATTCCAGCACGGAATAGGTCAGGCGGGGATGCACCGCTAATGCCAGATTGGCGGGAAGGGTCCAGGGAGTGGTGGTCCAGATAACCGCGGTTACCGGGTCCCTCATTCCGATAGCGGAAGCATCCGATATGACAAATTTTACCCAGATGGACGGACTCACGTGCTCCTGATACTCGATTTCGGCCTCGGCCAGAGCCGTTCGACAGGGAATCGACCAATAAACCGGCTTCTTGCTGCGGTAGACGGCTCCCCGGTCAATGAAAGAAGCAAAGGTGCGCAGAATGTCCGCCTCATAGGAGGGATCCATGGTGCGGTATTCGGCGGTCCAATCGGTCAGGACTCCCAGACGAGTGAACTGCCTGCGCTGGGTTTTCAGGTATTTTCTTGAGAATCGGGCACAGGCTTTGCGGATATCGAGAGCGGATAAATTCCTCTCCCGATCCCTCAACTCGAGCATCACCTTGTGTTCGATAGGCAGGCCGTGGCAATCCCATCCCGCGACATACGGGGTGCGGAATCCGCGCATGGATTTGTAGCGCAGAATGATTTCCTTGAGGACTTTGTTCAGGACCGTGCCCATGTGGACGAACCCGTTGGTGAAGGGAGGTCCGTCGTGCAGGATAAAGCGACGACCCTCGGCGTTTTTTTCCTGAATGCGGTGATAAAGGTCTTCCTTCTCCCAGAATTTCAACCGTTGGGGTTCCCGAAGAACCAGATTTGCCCGCATGGGAAATTTGGTTTTCGGGAGGTTCAGGGTATCTTTCAATTTGACGGGCATAATGCGGAAATCTAACGGCCACATGGGTAACGGCGGCCAATAAGCGCGGAAACATGCTGTTTAACCCTTCCAAGTCAAGCGCGTAGGACGGGATGGAGAAGGGACCACGGATTACACGGATGAGCACGGATCCAGGAATTGACTCTCGCGAAGCACGCCAAGAACGCCAAGAATTTTTCTTTTTGACTAACCACAGAGGAAGAGACGCCGTTGGCGCCAATAAAGATTCGGGAATTGGGAATAATGGTAAATCATCGTGATCGTGATCTTGATCCTGATCGAATTTGACTCTCGCAACCATACTTCGCAAAGCATGGTAGCATTGCGAAGCATGGTGGTTAATTCCTGATTCCGTCACATTCCATTACTCCATTACTCCAATACTCCATCATTCCTTATTCTCCCTCCTCAATCACCATACCATGAGATTTTTCTCGTTTCTTCTTTTTACCCTTTTGCCTGAGCCCTTTTCTCCCTTTGAATTTGGCGGTGGTTTCTTTGATTGTCAGCGATTCAGAAAGTACATAGCGTTCTCAAAAACAGCTCCCTATGCCCCAGATCGATAAAGATGAAAACGATTGGTTCCTGGAGGAGCTTTACCCGCATAAAGCGATGTTGCGGGCCTGGCTGGCGAGCCGATTTCCTTCTATTTCCGATTTCGAAGACCTGATTCAGGAGGCCTATATTCGCACCCTGAAGCGGTGGAGGAAAAAACACCTTGCCGCTCCCAAGGCCTTTCTCTTCGCCGTAGCGCGCAACCTCTGTATCGACAGGCTAAGACGCGAAAAGATCGTTCGTTTTGAATATTTAGGGGATTTGGATACCCAGACCGTTATAAGTCAGGAGAAAGGAGTTTCAGATAGAATTATCGAGAAAGAGGAGTATGAGATATTGACCGGGGCTATCCAGTCCCTGCCTAGAAAGTGTCGAAGAATATTCACCCTGCGCAAGGTCTACGGCTTACCCCTCAAGCAAATTGCCGATGAACTGAATATCTCCGTCAAGACGGTGGAAGCGCAAATTTCAATTGGGATCAAAAAGTCCCGGGATTACTTTATGAAACTTCAAGATGAGGTCGGTCAATGAACGGTCCGGAAGAACTATTTTCATCCTCCTTCAGTCGGGAGCAGATGGACCAGGCGTCCCGGTGGTTGGCGAGGCATGAGCGCGGATTGTCCGAGGCAGAACAACGTGAGTTTGAGCAATGGTTGTCACAAGACCCAGGCAATGAAGCCTGTTATTTTGAACACCAGGTTGCCTGGGCCAGTTTTGATGTGATGGACGAATGGAAGCCAAAATACAGCAATGAACCCAATCCTGATCTCTTTGAAACCAAAGCAAAGAGTAAATGGACCGGATTCCTTTCCCTTGGAGGCTTGGCCGCCGCAATTTTGTTGGGATTTTTCTTCTTACAAACAACGCTTCGGAAATCGGATGATACGGAAGCGGTTGCCCCAACAACTTTCTGGTCCCAGGCCAATGAGAAACATTTTCTGGAGGATGGTTCATCTTTTTATCTCCTTCCGGATAGCGTGGTGCGGGTAGCTTATTCGGGAGCAGCGAGGACGATCGAATTTGTCAAGGGTGACGCGGAATTTTCTGTAGCCCATGATCCCGACCGGCCGTTTGTCGTATATTCCGAGGTCGGACGAGTGACCGCACTGGGAACCATCTTCTCTGTCAGGCAAGATTCAAATTCCTGGGAAGTCTTTGTCACCGAAGGCAAGGTCCAGGTCGATGAGGTGGAAAACGAAACTTACTCTATCGAGGTGGTTGCCGGGCAAATCATGATCGAAGACCTCTCAGATGGAGAATTCTCACCCAAGATCGAGGTTGTCAGCGCCCTTGAACGGGAGGAGAGGCTGGCTTGGAAGGATCAGATCATCGACATGGTTTCCGCGCCCCTGGAGGAAATTCTTCGTGAGTTCAGCCACTTCAACAGCAGGAAAGTGGTTATCTTCGATGACGAGTTGAAGCGGATGCGCCTGACCGTGGCTATTAAACGCGATAACTTTGAAGGCTTTATTGATTTGCTGGAGTTGTCGGAAGGGGTGAAAGCCACGGATACGGCGACTGGATCGATTTTATTGTCTCGGTCTTCCCAGTAATTGAACGCATGGTCCGACTGAAGGGATCTATTGATTGCATGGGGACGGGGTTACATCCTATGTTTTTAATAGTGACCGGAAATTTTTTTAAGGGTCATTTCTATTCCAATCGTTTTGGGAGCGACAAATAGTTGCTCCCTTGAGAATCAACAATACCCATAAGCTTCCTAAGGCTCCAGACTACAACCTGGTGGAGATACCGAACCCTGTTTGGATTTCTTCTTTGGATTCTTGTCTCAGGCTTTGGAGATCTGAAGGCCTCGGAAGAAGCTCGAAAGAGCTTCGACCTTCCGGAAGGAAAGGCCATCGAGACCTTACGGAACGCTGCACTGCATGGCGAAATTCAGATTCTGTTTTCCGATTCAGTTGTGGATGGGGTTATGACCAGAGCCGTTCGAGGGGAGTACACTCCGCGAGAGGCATTGGCGCTCATGCTGGAAGGCACGGGCCTCGGTATCGCTCAAGCCGATATAAGTGGCGCCTATGCCATTATTGTTGCTGAAAGCGAAAATGAAGCCAGTGGCAGCAGCGGGGCAACCTCAACTACTCAATCGAAAACCGTATTACAAACAGATACTGAAATGAACCCTGAAAATAACAATTGGTTAAAGACGCTGGCCACCGTATTGACCCTTGGAATTACTACTTTACCAAGTCAAATGAGCGCCCAGGAAGAGGATGAAGAAGTTTACCAACTCAATCCCTTTACGGTACAGGACGATGAAACGATGGGGTATCTCGCGACCACCACGCTGGCGGGAACCCGGATAAAGTCCAATTTGAAGGACCTTGCCGCCGCCATATCGATATACACCGAGGAATTTATCGAGGACACGGCGTCCACCGACATCACAGACTTGCTCGTCTATGCGGTTGGCGTGGAAGTAGACGGTATGAATGGTAATTTCACCGCCGCCACGGGGACTGGCGCCTTCGACACCTTTGACTTTACCGCGCTCAACCTCCAACGCCAAACCTCTACCCGGGTGCGGGGTTTGGCCAATGCGGACCGGACCCGCAATTATTTCGGGTCCATCATCCCGCTCGATTCCTACAATGTGGGTCGGGTGGTGGTAAACCGGGGGGCAAACAACATTCTATTTGGTTTGGGCAGTCCGGCGGGAATCATCAACCAGAACCTCGCTCAACCTCTCTCGGTGGCCAAAAACCGGTTGAGAATTCGCACGGATGAATTCGGCTCCATCCGTGGTTCCTTCGATGTCAACCGCGTTTTGGTAGAGGATAGAGTGAATTTTCGCCTGATGGGGCTGCACAGCGACCAGCGGTATCAACAGGATCCCGCCTATACGAAAAAACAAAGGCTTTATGGGGCGGTAGATTTCCATCTGACCAAATCCACCGTTTTGAAAATCAATGCGGAGGTGGGGGATTTGATCAGCGCCCCGACGGTTAACGCACCTCCCAGGGACCGATTTACCAATTGGTGGAAACCGGATGTGGGCCAACCAACCTTGCCGCTGGGTTTGGATTTTCGGGACCGCGATTTCCTGAAAATCGATGGGACGCCCATCATAAGCGGCACCGCCCAAATAGGAATGATCGAAAATTCCGTTCCCATCCTCGGAATGAGACCCATCTGGAACCGCCCCCTTCCCCAGGCCAATCTCAATTTAGCCCCTTACGATGCTTTGAGGGCGAATCGACAGAGGAATTTTCGCCCAATGTTTACAACCCTGAATGCCGAATCCCGACGGATTCGCCTGCGGACCACCCGGCCTGGGTCCCCGGGAGCCACCATTGAGGATGGCTTTGTGCAAAGCCCCCAAATTCTTGACCGATCCGTATTTGATTACCGCAACGATACCCTTCCAGGCAGAAACAGTCTGAGATGGAACGACATTGAAGCCTATAATTTTTCTTTTCAGCAGACCTTTTTTGATGGCAATGCCGGGATTGAATTGTCCTATGACAGCCAACAATTCGATAGCGGGCGGTTCAATCTTCTCGGTGGAGGTTGGCGAAGCACCATCAGCATGGACATCAATGAAGGATATCCGGATGGCGCGCCCAATCCCAACCTGGGACGGGCCTTCCTCTCAGGATTTCCCGCTTTTACAGAGAATGAGGAAAGGCGGGAGTCCGAGCGGGCCCTCATCTATTTCAACTTCGACGCCGAGGAACATTGGGGCGGGTTTGGAAAGTGGTTGGGCCAGCATACCCTGACCGGGCTCCATGAAAAGAGCGTCCGGCGTACGCTGACTTACCATGGCCCAGGTTTTGCCCTGGAACCAGCCTATGGGGAAGAGGTGGGGATTGTGCCCACGGCAAACCGATACAACGGGCAATTGAAGCTTGGTTTCGGCCAATATTTGGTGGGGGACATCGACAATTTTATCGGGACAACCAGCCCTGCCGGGGCAAATCTGAGGAAACCAAGCGACACTTTCGAATATCCCACTTCGTTTACCATGGTGAACATCAGCCCGGTGGATCGTTCCCTTGTCCGCAAGGAATACCGAGTGCTCAATTGGAGGGATAACAAGGAGGAGTTCATTTCCAGTTCCGGCTTGGATTCCATTGAGGTCGAGTCCCTTGTCATTGCCCTGCAAAGCAAATTTTTTGCCGACCGTCTGGTCACCACGATGGGCTGGAGAAAAGACAAGGACAATAGATGGGTGGCCGATTCCTTGAACGGCACCGAATTTCGCAACGCTTTGGGCACCCATGACCTCAGTGGCCTGGTGTTGGATGATGACGACTTGTTTCCCGGGGAAGGGGACGAAACCTTTAGCTGGGGAGCGGTTTACCATGTCCCCGATGCCCTGTTGGGGAAAGATTCAGGCTTGGACCTGAGCTTTTATTACAACGCCTCGGAGAACTTTAATCCCAACGTAACCGTTCGCACACCCATTGCCGAGAGGTTTGGGGAGGCATTCCCCGCTCCCAATGGAGAGAGCATGGATTATGGAGCGACGCTCGGACTGTTCGATGGAAGGTTGGTGGTCAAGGCTGGCTGGTTTGAAACGAGTGAGAACTCCTCGCTCTATGGGGGGCTGGGTGGACCTTATGGTTGGTACTTTGCCGTCCTGCCTTCAAGAATTTACCAATATAACTCGCTGGCGGATATTGAAGCCGCAGGTTTTGATGACGCCCTTCCCATTGAAGGGGTTCAAACGGCCTATAATTATCAGTGGATTTCAGACCCGGATGATCCCGGATTTTTGACCTTGGAGACGGGAGGGGAGGCTTCCGGCTCAATTGGAGATGTGGCCCACACCGTTTCCACGGGATTTGAACTGGAGCTGGTCTACAACCCCAATCGCAATTTGCGCCTCTTTATGAATGTGGCAAAACAGAAGGCCATCAGGACCGGAATTGCCGAAACCGGCGGGCCCGAGATGGAGCGTCTTTTCGCCCTCTGGAATAAACCTGAAATTCTCAATCTTTGGGTTGTCGACCCGGAAAGCGCCACTCAAGTCGTTGGTACCACCGCCGAATTTCGCATCCGGCAACAGATTGCCAATATGCGAAGCCTGAGAACGGAGAATGGAAGAAAATCACAGGCCCTTAGGGATTGGCGGGCCAACATGGGGGGCAATTATTCCTTCGATAATGGCTGGGGCTTAGGCGGGGCCATGCGCTGGCAGGACAAACCTACCATCGGTTATTCCATTATCGATCATCCCGAACTCGGGCCCATCCGCAATATCGACAATCCCGTGTATGGGGCTTCGGATACCAAGGTCGATATGTGGATCCGTCATCGCCGCACTATTTTTGACGATAAGGTGAATTGGACCCTTCAGTTGAATATCCGTAATCTTTTGGATGAGGACGATCTCATCGATGTGAGTCTGAATTTTGCCGGCTTACCCAATATCGTTCGCTTCAATGAGGGACGCCGACTCATCCTCAGTTCGACCTTTGAATTCTAGTGCGGCGTGTTTAAAATAACGATTAACTGAGAACCCGGGAATGGACCACGGATTACACGGATGAGCACGGATTCGGGAATGGACTCTCGCGAAGCACGCAAAGACCGCCAAGAATTTTTCTTTTTGACTAACCACAGAGGGAGAGACGCCGTTGGCGCCAATGAGGAAGAAGGGAATGATGGTAAATCATCGTGATCGTGATCTTGATCGTGATCTTGATCGAAAAACCTGAAACCTGAGAAATACGAGAGTCCCGAAAAGGGAAAACCACGGATGGGCGCCGTTGGCGGCATAATCCGGGTTATACGCCAAAGGCGTTAAACTCCAAAGCCCAGCGTCGCATAGCGCACGCTGGGTTACCGATCCCCCTGAACCGAACCCCAACGGGGTTCCACAAAAGGCACCGTTGGCGCCAAGTGGAAAGTGGAAAGAGTAAAGTGGAAAGTAGGGGTAAGCTGGCGCTTCGCCCAATTGGCGACGCATGTGTAGCCCTTAAATGGTTTAATTTCGCACCCTTTTGTGTCTTTTGCGCATTTTGTGGTTTCCCCTCTCCTTCTTCCTTTTAATTTCGCCGCTCCTACAATTCGATCACGATCACGATTATTCTCTGCGCCTCTGTGGCCTCTCGCCTTGGCGAGATTTCTCTACTATCCACTAACCACTCTCCACTGGGCGCGCCAGCGCCCCTCCTCTTTCCCTACATTGTGGGCTAGACTTTAAGGCTCAATTTTCAAAAGCTGTCCGGCTTTGCGTTGTCCTTCTCAGGATGATAAGGGGAACGTTTTGAATTTGAGGATTAAAAGACTATGACGGCAACGACGAGACCAGTGCTATTGGTCATCCGGGATGGATGGGGGGCCAATCACAACCCCCGACACGATTCCTTCAACGCGATTAAACTGGCTCGGACCCCCGTTTCGGACCGGTTGACCTCGGAATGGCCCAGAACCGAGTTGGCCGCATGCGGATTGGACGTCGGGGTTCCCCCCGGGGTGATGGGCAATAGCGAAGTGGGGCACCAGAACATCGGGGCTGGCCGCATTGTGGATCAGGAAGTGGTGCGGATCTCGAAGGCTTTCGCCACCGGGAGCATCCGTGAAAACGAAACCTTGCGAGCAGCTTTCCAACGGGTAAGGCGAGGAGGAGCCTTGCATTTGCTGGGGATTGTTTCCGATGCCGGTGTGCACGGATTGCTCGAACACCTCTACGGATTGTTGAGGGAAGCCAAAGCGGCCGGACTGAAGGAGGCTTACATTCACGCCTTCACCGACGGCAGGGACACGGCCCCCAAAAGTGGTCTGGGCTACATCCGGGAGTTGGAAGCCAAATGCAACGAAATCGGGGTGGGAAAAATCGCCTCCGTTTGCGGCCGTTTTTGGAGTATGGACCGGGATAACCGGTGGGACCGGGTAGCTGAGGCCTATCATATGCTGACCGGCTCGGAGGCGGGGAACACGGCTCCTACCGCCGCCCGTGCCGTGCAAAGCTATTACGACAACCCTCTGGACAGTTCCCGGAGCGGGGACGAATTCATCTTGCCAACCTGGGTTGTCGATGGGAACGGTGATCCGCTGGCTACCATCGGGCACGGGGATACGGTCATATTTTATAATTACCGCGGAGACCGCCCCAGGGAAATTACCCGCGCCTTTATCGAAAAGGATTTCAACGCTTTTGATCGCGGGGAATTGTTGGACCTCTTTTACGCCGGAATGACCGAATATCAAGAGGGACTCTTGGACCATGCCATATTCTCCAGACCTCCCAAAATGAACCATATCCTGGGTGGTTATTTGGCCGACCAAGGATTGAAGCAGTTCCGGTGTGCCGAAACCGAGAAGTACCCGCACGTGACCTACTTTTTTAACGACTATCGGGAGGAGCCCTTTCCCGGGGAGGTTAGGGAGATGGCAGCCAGTCCCAAAGTCACCACCTATGACCTGGCCCCGGAAATGTCGGCGGAAGAGGTGAAGGACCTCACCCGACGCGCCATCCTTTCCCGCCGCTACGGTTTTGTACTGGTCAATTTTGCCAACCCCGACATGGTCGGGCACACCGGATCGCTTCCAGCCGTGATAAAAGCCTGTGAAAAAGTCGACCATTGCCTGGGCCAAATGCTGGAGGCCTTAGACGAAGTTGGGGGGGTAGCGCTGGTGACGGCGGACCATGGAAACAGCGACCAGATGTGGGACCCGGCCCTTAACAGTCCGCACACGGCCCATACCCTGAATCCGGTGGAACTTGTAATATATGGTAATGGTTGCGAAAACCTGAAACTAACCCAGGGTGGTAGACGCCTGGCCGATATAGCGCCCACCGTTTTGGGCCTCTTGGATTTGGAACAACCAGCCGAAATGACGGGACAAAACCTGATAGGCTAACATTTGAACATGGGAAAAAAGAAACACGCCATAATGGGCCTTCTTCTGGCCGCCGCCTGGGGGGGGCTTTTGTCGCGATCTGGCCATGGAATGGATATTTTACCCTTGGATCAGGTAAAACCCGGAATGGCAGGGGAGTGGCGAACGGCTGTTTCCGGATCGGACATCCAGACCTTTCAACTGCGCGTCTTAGGGATAGCGGACCACTTTATCGGACCTGATCAACCCGTAATAATTTGCGAAGCAACGGATGAGGAAAACAGGCTTTCGGGTCCGGTTGCGGGAATGAGCGGAAGTCCTGTCTTTATCGATGGCAAACTGGTCGGGGCCTACGCCTATGGCTACACTTGGCCCAAGCAACAGGCCATCATCGGTGTAACTCCCATTGAAGAAATGCTTCCGGTTATCGATGAGCCTGACGTTCGGTCCACTTCCGGGAAAGGGAATTCCCCCCGTTGGAAATCGGTGGAACCGGCCAGCCGGAATCGCCTCCTTCAGTACCAATCGGTTCTGCAACCCCTTCCTTCCCCCTTGTTCGTATCGGGAATTTCTCAAAACACCTTGGAGGCTTTCCAATCGGATATCGATGCCTTTGGGCTCGACGTGATGAATGCCCCCATGGGCACGGCCAGGCAATCCGGGGATTTTACCCTGGAAGCGGGATCCCCGGTAACCGCCATTCTCATGTATGGAGATTTTAATTTCGGGGCCACGGGAACCGTCACTTACGTGGACGGAAACCAGTTGCTGGCTTTTGGACATTCCTTTTTCCAATGGGGGGAGGTGGAGATACCCTTGGCCCATGCGGAGGTGTTGACGGTGGTACGGTCCTTGCCCCGTTCCTTCAAGCTGTCCAATTACGGGAAGGTCTTCGGTCGCGTATACCAGGATCGGTTGACCGGTATCGCGGGAGAGGCGGGAAGCTTGGTTCCCATGACCGATTTTTCCGTTCACGTCTCCTATCCCGATTCCCGGCAAAAATCCTTTTCCGCCAAGATGTTTCGCCACCCGCGCTTCAGTCCCCTGCTGAATGGCATGGCCACCATGGAGGCGCTGACCCAAGTGCACGAATTTTCCGAGGAACAAACCCTGACCGTTACCACCGGCATAAAGGTGGAAGGCCACGACCGGATCGAACTTACCGATATTTTTTCGGGAGTCGATGCGGCCCGGGAGGCCGCTTTTCAGGGAAGAGCCATCCACAGCCTGATTGCAGATAGCATTTTCGATCCTCCCGCAGTCGAATCGTTTGAGGTGAGGATCGATTCCCTTCCCCGAACCCTTGTCCATCTTCTGGATGCCGTCTATCTGAAAGACGATACCCTGGATGCCGGGGATGAGGTCGAATTGACCCTCAGCCTGAAGGACCACGCGGGAAACCGGTTCCGGCGCAAGGTCAGCTTTCACTTGCCGGAAGAAATCCGCCAGGAACGCGTCGAAGTCATGGTGGCGGATGCGGTGGCGGCAGAGAAAGTCGACTATGAGGAATTTTTTCCCGCCACCCGCTTCGAACATGTCCTGGAACGGTTGGACGCTCTCAAAAGCCGCGACCGGATCTACATAAAAATCCTGCGCCGGTCCCCGGGGATCAGCGTGGAGGGAACACACCTCTCCGGATTACCGCCTTCGACCCTGGCCCTCTTGAAAAATGCCAAGGGTCTGAAGATTGACAAGAACTTGCAATGGGACCCGGTATTCGAGTTGCGCATACCGGTCGAGGCTGAATTTCGCGGCAGCGCCTTCCTTCCCTTAACCGTCAGGTGAAATGAAATTAATCCAAACCCTTTCAGTGTTGCTCTTGGTCGCTTCCCCAGCTTGGGCGCGGACCAACCAAACCGTGCAACAGTCGTTCAGTGACTTCATCAAGGGCGAGCTCAACGGCATTTCCCTTCATTCCGACGGCTACTTGCTGGCTGCCCCGAAGTTGACCCCGTTCGCCGAGATTGACGCCCCCATTCTCTGGGCGGCAGAAATGGATTCCAATGGAAACCTCTACGTCGGCACCGGAAATGAGGGGACTATCTATAAAGTAGACGCGGAGGGAACGGTGACCGAAGTTTTCAAACCCAATCGCCTCATGTCCCGGGCTATGGCCATCGATAGCCAGGATCAACTCTACGTGGCTGTTTCTCCCGAGGGTGGATTATACAGGATTTCCGGGGAGGGGACGGTGGAATTTTTTCTGAGCATTCCCGACGCTTACGTCTGGGATATTCTGGTGGACGAAGAGGATGTCCTCTACATCGCCTCGGGCCCGCACGGGGTCGTCTACAAGGTGGATACGCGCGGCAATGAGCCCGAAGCCGAGGTATTCTTCGACAGTGAGGAAACCCACATTACGGCCATGGATTTTGACAGCCAGGGCAATCTCCTGGCCGGAAGCGCCACCCACGGGCTCCTCTACCGCATCAATGAAGAGGGTGGGGGGAAGGTAATTTATGCCACCGGTGACAGGGAGATTCGCCGGATTCTGGGCAAACCCGACGGATCCATCTTCTTCACTTCGTTCAACCGTCCCGGAAGACCGGTTTCAAAAACGCCAACATCCCGGGAAAGTTCCTCCACCAACGCAGCGGAAAAAGCGGGCGCGGGTTCGAATTTTGCCGACGATTCCCCTCCCAAGAGCTCTTCCGCTTCTTCCCGTTCCATTTTTTCCATGACGGTAAGGGAAAAACTCGACGATGGCAGCTCCCTCTACCGCATGGATGCGGATGGCTTCGTAACCAGGTGGTGGCAATACAAGGATACCTCCATCTATTCCATAAATGAAGGGGAGGATGGAAGGATATTCCTGGGCACGGGCAGCCAGGGACACCTTTACACGGTGGCTCAGCCCGGGGATTGGACCTTCCTGCACGACCTCGAATCCGGTGGGGAGATTACCGAAATCGTCAAGGGTCCCGGAGACAATACCTCATACCTGATTTGCAGCAATCCCGGGCGCATCCTGTTATTGGATAACGGCCAGCGGAATGACGGATATTTCGAATCCGAGGTAGTCGACTTCAAACAGGTCTCCCAATTTGGCAGTTTTCAGGTGTTTATCGAACCAACCGGCAATGAGTCGGTCGTCGTGGAAGTACGGGCGGGCAACGTGGAGGACCCGGATCGCACCTGGACGGACTGGACCGGATTAGTTGGAGAGAACCTCATCTTCGACAACCCTCTGCCGCCCTCCCGCTACCTGCAGTACCGATTGCGGTTCAGCGGAGAAGAAGTTTCCCCGATTCACCAGGTCCGGTTCTTTTCCAGAACCCAGAACCTGGCCCCCTTGGTGACCAGCATCAAGATCCTGGACCTGGGGTATGAAGCCAAATCCATAACCTCCTCGGCATCCGTCCCCAACGTAGATTTGGCCCGCAGCATAAATTCCGGCATCGAAGCGGAATTTGAAAAATTGGCCAACAAGCCGAAGCAGGTGAAAGTTTTTGAAAAGCCGGGTTCCCAGACAGTGGTCTGGAGATCGATAGACGGAAACGACGACGATTTGACTTATAAGATTCAATTGGCCCGGTTGGGAGAAGGAAATTGGATAACATTGGCCGATCATCTCGAGCACACCTACCACTCGTTCAATACCAAAGGATTCCCGGATGGATTCTACCGCTTGAAAGTCACGGCTTCGGATGAACCTTCCAATCCCCGTGCCGAAGCCAAATCGGGTGAAGCGGTGAGCGAATTATTTCCTATCGACAACACCCCGCCCGTCATCGTGCTGGAGAATTTGCGCCGCGATGGGGACACCGTGACCTTGAAGTTGACCGCCTCAGATTCCACCAGCCTGATCCGCAAAGCCACTTTCAGACTGAACGGTAACGACCTGGATTCGATTCACCCGGATGACGGCATTCTGGACGAAAAACTGGAATCGTTTACCCTGGAGCTGGATGTCGAAGCCGATTCGGGCCAGAGCCTCATGGTGGAAATTGGGGATGAAGTGGGCAATTCGACCGTTCTGACCCGGAGCCTGGGCTAGAAAGAAATTCACCACAGAGAACTCAGAGGACACAGAGGGGGGAGGCGCCGTTGGCGCCAATTAGGAATTAAGAATTAGGAATGAGGAATTTTGTGTGTTTTTGTGCCTTTTGTGGCTATTTGCTAAATCTGCGCTCATCTGTGTAATCTGTGGTTTTTCTTTCCCCTCTCTGTGTTCTCTATGTCCTCTGTGGTTAATCCCTCCAAGAATTCAATCATCTCAAATGCCAATTCAATCCTCAAAAATTTCTGCCGTTTGTGTGAAGAAATTAACAGGACATGACACTGGAAAGAAATTCACCGTTTCGGGTCCCGATCAAAAATGGTGTTGATTAATGGGCCTTCCTTAAGGTTTATAGCTCGCTTCCCGTTTTCCCCGGGGAATTGGCAAAGTTGAATTAGAGCAATCAGGAAAAACCATATGAAACGCACGCATCATTGTGGAGAACTGCGGAGATCGGATATCGGTTCGACCGCTATACTCAATGGGTGGATCGATTCGGTGCGCGACCATGGAGGCGTTTTATTCGTCGACTTGCGCGACCGGGAAGGGATCACCCAGGTCGTTTTCAATCCGCACCACGGTGATGCTATTTCCCGAGCGCTTCACCAATTGAAGCCGGAAAGCGTCATTGCGGTTGAGGGGAGCGTCACCCAGCGCGAAAACGATGCCATCAATCCACGCTTGGCCACGGGGGAGGTGGAAGTGCATGCCGAATCCTGCGACATGCTCAATTCCTCGCAGACGCCTCCCTTTCCCATCGAGGACCGGAAGGGAGACAGGGTAAATGAAGACCTTCGGTTGACCTACCGCTACCTCGATCTGCGGCGGCCCAAAAACCTGGCCGTACTGAAGAAGCGTCACCGGGCCTGTAAAATCATTCGCGACTACATGGATGAAGAGGGATTTATCGAGGTGGAAACCCCCATGCTTTTCAAGAGCACTCCGGAAGGAGCCAGGGAGTATCTGGTGCCGAGCCGGGTAAATCCCGGAGAGTTCTATGCCCTGGCTCAATCGCCCCAGCAATTCAAGCAAATGCTCATGGTAGCCGGGGTAGAGCGTTATTTTCAGTTGGCCCGGTGCTTCCGCGATGAAGATGGGCGGGCGGATCGACAACCCGAGTTTACCCAGGTCGACCTGGAGATGTCCTTTATCGATCGGGAGGACATGTACGCCCTGATCGAGGGAATGATGCAGCGCCTTTGGAAAGGAATTCTGGATGTGGATCTCGATCTGCCGTTCGAACGGCTGTCCTACGAGGATGCCATGAATAACTATGGCTCCGACCGTCCGGACCGACGATTTGACCTCAAGCTGGCCGACCTCAACGACATTTTCAAGGGTTCCGAATTCAAGGTGTTCAACCGGGTGATAGAAGGCGGAGGACACGTCAAAGCCATCAATGCCAAGGGTCTTTCCGATATCACGGAGGGCGAACTGAAATACCTGACCGATATGGCCACGGCCATGGGCGCCAAGGGGCTGGCCTTCATACGGGCCCGTAAAAATGGCCCATGGAAATCCCCCATCCTCAAGTTTTTCAGCGATGCCGAGATGGCGGCCTTGACCGAGCGAATGAAAATTGAAGACGGCGACCTGGTGTTTTTTATGGCGGCGGAGTGGGAGAGAGCCTGTTCCATTCTGGGCAAGGTCCGCCTGGAGGCCGCCGAACTGCTCCGGAAGCGTGGAATCCTGGCTGTCGACCCCTCGATTTGGGACTTTTTCTGGGTCATCGAATTTCCTCTGATGGTATTCGATGACGAAGCGGGCCGCTTTGTATCGGCCCACCACCCCTTTACCGCTCCACTGGTGGAGGATAGGCATTTGCTGGATGAGGATCCCAAATTGGCACGTGGCCAGCACTACGATCTGGTGTTGAATGGGATGGAACTGGGTGGAGGAAGTATCCGTATCCATCAACCCGATCTGCAGCAGAAGGTTTTCGAGGAGGTGCTTCAACTACCCAGGGAGGTCATCGAGGATCGTTTCGGCTACATGGTCAACGCCTTTCGCTATGGCGCGCCACCCCATGGTGGAATCGCACTCGGATTGGACCGCATCGTCGGCCTGCTCTGCGGGACGGGAAGCATACGCGATGTCATTGCGTTTCCCAAGACCCAGAAAGGGCAATGCCTCATGTCCAGCAGCCCCGGTCCGGTCACCGAAAAACAACTGCGGGATCTGCACATCAGCTCCCGGGTGGTTGAAAAGCCGGGGCGGTAGTGTGCCGTCATTTAGATAAATCACCACCGAGCGCCAATGGCGCGAATTAGAAACTGGCGCCACCAAAGGGACAAAGGCCTACGTGGTGATTTGCAGCGGTAAATCGTGATCGTGATCGTAATCGTGATCGAGCTGTAGGAGCCCCTTTACGCCGCGATCCCAGGAAACAGCTTCGGAGCAATCGCGGCGTAAAGCCGCTCCTACAAAAAAATGCCTCCCCCTCTTGGCGAGATTCAATTCTGAATTGTACATTTTTGTACAATCCAGGGTCTTCCCAGGTAAAAGCGAGGCAAAGCGTGGGGAAAAAAGGACCTGTACGCGGATAATTCGGAAAGATTTGGGCAAAAACCTCCCAGTTGGCATGTGTAGTGCTTCGATCAGGTACGCATTGGCCTTTGACCGCATAAATTTGAAAGCTAACCGATCATATTATGCACCTGAAATATAAAAAATTCATTACCCTTTTCCTGGGGCTCATAGCTGTAATGGGATTCGCCTGCACCGGTTTTGCCGAGTGGGAATCATTAGAGCAGTTCCAGGAGTCCGCCGCTTATCCCAAATTCCTGGTTGACAATTTGTGGCTACTCATTGCAGCCGGTTTGGTGTTCGTCATGCACTTGGGATTCGCCACACTCGAAAGTGGGCTGACTCAGTCCAAAAATACCGTCAACATCCTGTTCAAAAATGTGTTCATCATCTGTATGGGGACCCTGGCTTACGCCATTTGGGGATTTAATTCCATGTATCCTGGTGACAATTGGATCTGGGATGGTGTCATCGGCAAGGGTGGTCCCATACCCGATGCCACCCAGGCGGTGGGCAATTTGACCAGCGACTATGCTGACTACACCTTGTGGACCGACTTCATCTTCCAGGCCATGTTTGCCGCAACCGCCGCTACCATCATATCCGGGGCAGTGGCCGAGCGCATCAAACTGGGGAGCTTCATGGTCGGGGCAACCATTATCGTGTTGATCGGGTATCCTATCACCGGGTCCTGGGAATGGGGCGCAGGATGGTTGGACCGCCTGGGTTTCGCCGATTTTGCCGGATCGAGCCTGGTGCACGCTTTCGGCGGATTTGCCGCCCTGGCCGGGGTAATCGTTTTGGGTCCACGCAAGGGAAAATATTTGGAGGGTGGAAAAATCAAACCCATCCTGGGTCACTCCATGCCTCTGGCGACTATCGGGGTTTTCCTGCTGTTTCTGGGATGGTTCGGCTTCAACGGCGGATCCGTATTGAGCGCGGACGCCAGCCTGGTCTCCCTCGTCTTTGTAACAACCGCCTTAGCCGCTTGTGCCGGCGGGTTGGCCTCCATTTTCGCCTCCTGGATGGTGCTGAAAAAGCCCGACCTTACCATGGGGTTGAATGGAATCCTGGCCGGCCTGGTAGGTATCACCGCCGGGGCCGATGCGGTGGGGACCTGGGAAGCCGTGATCATCGGTTTGATCGCCGGCGTCATCGTGGTGTTTGCCATTCTGTTCTTCGACAAGATCAGGATCGACGATCCCGTCGGGGCTATTTCAGTTCACGGAGTTTGCGGCATTTGGGGGACGCTGGCCGTGGGAATTTTCGGTGGCGGCGATTTCCTCATTCAACTCCTCGGGACCTTGTCCATTTCCGCCTTCGCCTTTGTCTTCGCATTCGTAACTTTCACTT
Source organism: Opitutales bacterium (assembly GCA_964291575.2). Classification (GTDB taxonomy): domain Bacteria; phylum Verrucomicrobiota; class Verrucomicrobiia; order Opitutales; family UBA2995; genus JAABVD01. The sequence goes on from OZ219855.1 coordinate 48,496, forward strand.
TGGTCAATGTCGCCCTCGGATTACGCGTGAGCGAGGAGGAAGAATTTGGTGGATTGGATATCGGGGAACATGGGCAGGAAGCCTATCCGGACTTCGCTCCATCCATTCATTGACCTTGAAGGGGCTTGTAAACTGAATAGTTGGACCATACCAATTGTGTAACCTTTAAAATTAGGAAAAAATGAAGCTTATATCAGCCATCATCAAACCCTTCAAACTGGAGGAAGTTAAGGAAGCGCTTTCGGAAATCGGGATTGAAGGTATGACCGTTACCGAAGTAAAAGGCTTCGGTCGTCAAAAAGGACATACCGAAATCTATCGCGGAAGTGAATACACCGTGGATTTCCTTCCCAAGGTTAAGATCGAAGTAGCCGTTTCCAGCCAATTGGCTGCAAACACCGTGGATACCATGGTAAAGGCGGCCAATACCGGCAAGATCGGTGATGGCAAGATTTTCGTGACTCCAGTGGAAGAAGCGGTGCGCATTCGCACCGATGAACGAGGCGAAAGCGCCATCTGACCGGGACCATTTTCCGAGCGGGGGGCGTGCAGCCCCCTGAGAAGATAGTCTATTTCCCGGCCATGAAGGCTGCTTTGGGATCGTAATCGGTAGCGTCGTCCTGCCAACGGGCCAACTCGGCCCGGCCCACCACAAACCAGTGCACCTCATCGGGTCCGTCCGCGAGGCGCAAAGTGCGCTGGTTCAGGTACATGTCGGCCAGCGGTGTCCACTGGGAGACACCGGTGGCGCCGTGGATTTGAATGGCTTCATCGATGATGTGGCAGACCCGTATGGGAACCATGGCTTTAATGGCGCTCACCCAGACCCTGGCATCGCGGTTGCCTAGTTCATCCATGGCTTTCGCCGCTTTCAGGACCATCATTCGCATGGACTCTATTTCGATTCGGGCCTTCGCTATAACCTCCATATTCTTGCCCAATCTGGCGATGGGCCGGCCGAAGGCCTGGCGGGCCAACCCTCGCTTGGCCATCAGTTCCAGGGCTCGCTCAGCCGCGCCGATGGAGCGCATGCAGTGATGGATCCTGCCCGGGCCCAGGCGCAGTTGGGAGATCTCGAAGCCGCGGCCTTCCCCCAACAGGATATTTCCCTTTGGAACCCTGCAATCGACAAAGCCCAGGTGCATGTGACCGTGCGGGGCCTCGTCCTTGCCGAATACGTGCATGGGACCTAGAATCCGGACCCCCGGATTGTCCATCGGAACCAGGATTTGTGATTGGCGCTTGTGGGGAGGTGCTTCCGGATTGGTCTGAACCATCACGATCATGATCTTGCAGCGTGGGTCCCCGGCGCCGGAGATGTAATACTTTTCGCCGTTGATGACCCACTCGTCCCCATCCAGCTTGGCCTGACAGGAAATATTTTTTGCATCGGAGGATCCCAGATCGGGCTCAGTCATGGCGTAAGCAGAACGGATCTTCCCTTCCAGAAGCGGATTGAGCCACTTTTCCTTTTGTTCGAGGGTGCCCACCCGCTCCAGCACCTCCATGTTGCCCGTGTCGGGGGCCGAACAATTGAGGCACTCGGCGGCCAGGGGGTTTTTCCCCAACTCGGCCGCGATGTAGGCGTAATCCAGGTTGCTCAGTCCTTGGCCGGTTTCGTCGTCGGGCAGAAAAAAGTTCCAAAGGCCGCTCGCTTTGGCTTTCGCTTTGGCGCTTTCCAGCAACTCGAGCTGCCCGGGTTCATAGGAAAAACGCACGGGCCGGTTCTCGCCCAATCGGTAGAATTTACGGGTGATGGGTTCCACCTCATTTTTGACGAAGGCTTTCACCTTTTCCAGAAGCGGTCTGGCTTCTTCCGACATTCTGAGGTCGAACATTTTCGGAGTGGTTTCGAGACCTGGCATTGTCTATCCTTTTCTTTTTGTGTTAAGCTGTATGAACCGATACCGGGGTAGGCAATTGTTTTGAATCCATCCGGAGGGTCGAGGTTGAATTGAACACGATGAATGGTTTTTTCAAATTCATTTTAGGTTTTTTTTGCCTGGGTTTCAGCTTCCCGATTTGCGCCGCCGCCGAAATAGACTCCGCCCCAGTCGGCCCTCGTCATGCCCGGCAAATGAGTGAAGGCCTCTCTTTGTTTAAAAACAAGGTTCGGGATATCCTGCTGAATAACTGCGTCGAATGCCATGGGAGGGATGAAATCGAAGGGGGACTCGACCTTTCCACCCGGGCCTCTCTTTTAGCCAGCGGTTATGTGGCTGAATATGCCGAAGAGAGTGATCTCATGGACTCGATTTCCCACCGCTTCGAACCCTACATGCCCCATGAAAGGGATAAACTGGATGAGGAATCGGTGGAGGCCATCGCCCGTTGGATCGATTTGGGAGCCCCCTATGACAAACCGCTGGTGGAAGGGGCCGTGGGCGTAACGACGGCTCCGCTCAACGTTACGGAAAAGGACCGCAACTACTGGGCCTATCGGACGTTGGCAGATACAGAGTTGCCTGAGGTCCGGGACGATTCGTGGCCGCGAAACGAAATCGACTATTTCGTGCTCCAGCGATTGGAGGCCAGGAATTTGCAACCCAATGCTGAACCTGATCGGCGCGTTCTCATGCGGCGGGCCTATTTGAACCTGATCGGACTTCCTCCCTCCCCTGATGAGGTGGCCGAATTTTTAAAGGACGGCCAACCCGGCGCTTACGGGCGAATGATCGATGGCTTGCTGGAGTCGGTCCATTATGGAGAACGGTGGGCCCGGCATTGGATGGATATTGCCCGTTACGCCGAGAGCATGGGCTTTGAAACCGACTTTGACCGACCCTATGCCTACCACTACCGCGATTTTTTGATCAAGGCGTTCCATCAAAATATGCCCTACGATCAATTTGTGAGGTGGCAACTCGCCGGTGACCAGTTGAAGCCGGAAGAGCCGATCGCATGGATGGCCACCGGTTTCCTGGGGGTCGGCGTTTTATCCACCGTCATTACGGAAAAGGAATTTGAATCCTCCCGCTATGATGAGATGGATGACATGGTTAATACCCTTGGCACAGCCCTTTTGGGAACCACTGTGGGTTGCGCCCGTTGTCACGACCACAAATACGATCCCATTACCTCCAAAGACTACTACGAACTGGTATCCAATTTTACCCGGACGGTTCGAACCTACATCGACCACGATCCCGAATCGGCCCAATATGAAACCGCTATGGCGGAATTTGAGAGCAGAGAAGCAACGCTCGCCCGGCGCCTGGCCGACTATGAGCAGACCGTTCTGGAGGAACCTTTTCGGAAGTGGCTGAAAACGGGGCCGTTTGAAGCCCCCTCGGAGCAATGGATCGTTCTCAGCCCGGATACTTTCTCATCCCTGGAGGGAGCCCACATGGAGAAACTTTGGGACGATTCCGTTCTCATCAGGAGTCAGCATCTGGACATTGATAACGAGACCGTCTTTTTTGAATGCGAGACGAGTCTGCTGAATCTCTCGGGTCTGCGCATGGAAACCCTCACCCATCCACATTTGCCCAACAACGGGCCGGGAGCAGATTATGAGGGAGGCTTCACCATCGACGAGGTGAGCCTGGAGGTCAGGAATCTTGCCGCCGAAGAACCCAAATGGGAAAAGGTAGGCCCTCGCATCCGCCCAAGCCACTTCCCAGGAAAACGACCAGGCCCTTGGAGCGGGAGCGGCCATCAATGGGGTTACCCAGGGTTGGTCTATCGATAGGGGAGCCTTTGGAAAAGCCCAAGCCCTCGTCATTCGATTCGCCCAGCCAATCGGCTTTGAGGGGGGAACCCGGATAAAAATCAGGGTATCGAGCGGTCTGAATATTCACCAAATGGTGGGCAGGCCCCGCTTCTCCGTTACCCGGGAGGCCCTCCCTTCCCTGGAAGTCAGCCAAGGTGTTCCCGTCTTTGCTTTGCAGGGATTGTTGAAGTTGCAGGCGGGACAAAGCTCTCTGGCGCTTTCTCCAGCGGAAAGGGATGCCCTGAAAAAATGGCATGCCCGCCAAGACCCCGATTGGATGAGCTTGAGAAGGAAATGGATCGATCATCAGTTGAATCAACCCAAATCCACCGCGACCCGCATCATGGCATGTTCCGATTCCTTGCCCCCGGTATGGCATCGAAGCGCCTCCAAGGGGTTTCCTTCTTTTTATGAAACAACCCATTATCTGAAGAGAGGCGATGCAGCCCAAAAGGGAGCCGTGGCCCAACCGGGGTTTCCCCAAGTACTGGTGCGGGATCCGTCATGTGTGGTAAATGCGGAGGACTCTACCCCTTCCCGCAGTTCGTTGGCCCGTTGGATTACCGATGTCGAAGGAGGAGCCGGGAGTCTGCTGGCCCGTGTATTTGTCAATCGGGTGTGGCATTATCATTTTGGCCGCGGCCTTGTTGAAACCCCGAGCGACTTTGGGCGACGGGGAGGAAATCCGAGCCACCCCGCCTTGCTGGAATGGCTCGCTCAGGATTTTGTGCGCCACGGTTGGGACGTGAAGCGTTTGCAGAAACTCATCGCAACCAGCGCCACCTTTCGACAAAGCGGGCAATTCCAACCCGGTAAATCGGAACGGGATAGAGAAAACCGCTTACTCTGGCGGTATCCCCCAAGACGTGCGGAAGCAGAGGTGATCCGCGATTCCCTGTTGCACGTTTCCGGTCTATTGGACACGACCCCATTTGGGCGCGGAACGCGGGATCCCGACATGCTTCGCCGCAGCATCTATTTCTTCGTCAAACGCGGGGCATTGATTCCCGAAATGGTTTTGTTCGATTGGCCGGAACATTTGGTGGGAATTGGACGGCGAGCCCAAACCACCCTGGCCCCCCAGGCGCTTCAGTTCCTCAACAGCCCCCAAACACGCAAATACGCCGAGGGTTTGGCCCACCGGTTGGAGCCATTGGAAAATTTTCCGGACCAGGTCGATCAAGCTTACCGGTATGCTTTCAACCGGTATCCCGAACCGCGAGAAAGAGAGGCAGGCATTCAATTTCTCGAAGCGCAAGCAGCCTCTTACCTGCCCCGGAAACAGGCCCGCAAGTCGGCCCTTGTGGACTATTGCCAATCGTTGTTCAGTTTAAACGAATTTATCCATATTCGGTGAGACCCCCCAATCCAATTCCCCCTTCCCCCCTGTCCATGACCCGGCGCGAATTGCTGAAAAGCTGCGGCATGGGGTTGGAAAATCCCTAATTCTTATCCCTTCCATCCTGGTTGATGGGCCTGGGCTTGGCCAGTTTATTGCAAGGGGAAGAATTGTCCGCGCGTCGCAAAGTTGCCTGGCAACGTCGTGCCGGGCCTCTGGGTGAGCGCGGGCTCAGCCCCCTGGCCCCCAAAGCTCCGCACTTTGCCCCGACAGCCAAGCGGGTCATCTGGTTATTCATCAATGGCGGGCCCAGCCACATGGATACCTGGGATTACAAGCCGGCGCTGGAAAAATACCACGACAAGGAATTGGATGGCTTTGACAAATTTACCGGTTTCTTCTCTCGGGAGGTGGGCGCTATCATGCGGTCTCCTTTCAAATTTTCTCCGCGTGGACAGTCGGGGAAAATGGTTTCGGAGATATTTCCCCACCTGGGGGAACACGTGGATAAAATGGCATTCATTCACTCCCTTTATTCCGAATCCAACAACCATGCCCCCGCCCTGTTCATGATGAATAGCGGGTTGCCCCGTAGCGGGTTCCCCTGCATGGGGTCATGGGTCACCTACGGATTGGGCAGCGAGAGCCATGACTTGCCCGCTTTCGTGGTCATGGCGGACCCTCGCGACCGCGGGCTGCCCAAAGGAGGCCGATCAAGTTGGAGTTCCGGGTTTCTCCCCTCCGTATACCAGGGGACCTTGCTCCGGCAGAAGGGGGATCCGGTCCTCAACCTCCGCAAACCGGAAAAACTGTCGGCAGAGCAGCAACGCGCCCAGATAGACCTCATCAATCAGCTCAATCGGTGGGATATGGAGCAACAATCCGATGATGCCGTGCTTTCCGCTCGCATCGAAAGTTTCGAGCTGGCCTATCGCATGCAAACCGCCGCCCCCGAGGCCTTCGACATCCATGCCGAATCCCCGCATACCAAGGAACTCTACGGTTTGAACGACACGCGCTGCGCCCCCTTTGGTCGGCAGTGTTTGATGGGCCGCCGGTTGTTGGAACGCGGCACCCGTTTCGTGCAAATTTACTCGGGCGGCAATGAAAACCAACGGGCTTGGGACGGCCATATCGACATACTTGGAAACCATACCCGGTTTGCCGGGGAAACCGATAAACCCATCGCGGGGTTGTTGACCGATCTCGAGCAACGCGGTTTGCTCCGGGATACCCTCGTCATTTGGGGAGGGGAATTCGGGCGTCTCCCCGTGGCTCAGATCGGAACCTTGAAGCCGGGAAGGGACCACAATCCGCATGCCATGACCGTCTGGATGGCCGGCGGCGGGGTAAAGGGCGGGGTATCCTACGGGGAAACCGACGAACTCGGACACAAAGCCGGAAAGGATCCCGTCCACATCAATGATCTTCACGCCACCATGCTCCACCTGCTCGGCATGGACCACGAGCGCCTCACCTACAAGTTCAACAGCCGCCGCTACCGTCTAACCGACGTGGCCGGCCGGGTCATCCACCAAATCCTCGCCTGATACTCGTTTCTGGGTTCTGGGGGGCGCTTCGCGCCAGAGGGAAGAGGGAAGAGGGAAGAGGGAAAAGGGAAGAGGGAAAAGGGAAAAGGTCAGTGCAGAATGGTAGGGCGTTTCTTGGCGTGCTTGGCGAGTGTCAATCCCAAATCCTGTTCATCCCGTGAATCCATGTTCCACTTTCGATCACGATCACGATGATTTTTCCTTCTTCCTTCTTCCTTTAATTCCTGGTTACTGATTACCGATTACTGATTACTGATTACTGATTACTGATTACTGATTACTGATTACTGATTACTGATTACCGATTACTGATTACTGATTACTGATTACTGATTACTGGGTTCTCTTGGCGAACTTTGCGTGCTTGGCGAGAGTCAACCTCAATACCTGTTCATCCTGCGAATCCATGTCCCATTTTCGATCACGATCACGATGACTTTCCCTTCTTCCTTCTTCCTTTAATTCCTGGTTACTGATTACCGATTACTGATTACTGATTACTGATTACTGATTACTGATTACTGATTACCGATTACTGATTACCGATTACTGATTACTGATTACTGATTACTGATTACTGATTACTGGGTTCTCTTGGCGAACTTTGCGTGCTTGGCGAGAGTCAACCTCAATACCTGTTCATCCTGCGAATCCATGTTCCATTTTCGATCACGATCACGATGACTTTCCCTTCTTCCTTCTTCCTTTAATTCCTGGGTTCTGGGTTCTGATTACTGATCACTGATTACTGATCACTGATTACTGATTACTCTCTGCCCTCTTTGCGTGCTTGGCGAGAGGCCCCTGTAGCCGTTCCATTGTCAGCCGTTTCACAGCGAGCTTGTCAAATTTGCCCGAGGCAATTCGCGGTAACCGATTTTCCACGAAGTGTACATGTTTGGGCACCTTGAAGGCGGCCAGGCGGGACCTGACGTGGTCCTGGATCTCCTCTACAGTGGCGCTGCATCCCTTCCGAAGGTAAATCGTCGCACAAACGCATTCACCGAGGCGCTCGTCGGGGGCGCCGTGTACAGCCGCTTCGTAGACGGAGGGGTGTTCGTGCAATACGTACTCGATTTCTCCACAAGCGATGTTTTCGCCCCCCCGGATGATGATGTCTTTAGCGCGTCCGGTGATGTAGAGAAACCCCTCCTCGTCCAGATGGCCGAGGTCCTCGGAATGGATCCAGCCGTCTCTCAAGGCCTCCGAGGTTGCCTCCGGCTTGTTCCAGTAACAGCGCATGAAGGCGGAGGACTTCATGCAGATTTCCCCTTCCTCATGGGGACCGAGGGCATTGCCGGCCGAGTCCCGAATCTCCATAGCGACCAATGGAGCAATGGGTCGACCTACCGAGGTGGGACGGGCCAGGTAGTCGGGGCCTGCAATCACGGTGCCCACGGCGTTGGTTTCCGTCATCCCGTATCCCACACTGGGAACAACGTGTGGGGTGCGTTCCTGCATGAGTTTTACGTGCTCGGGAGGTCGGGCCGCGCCTCCGCCGCCGATGCTGGCCAGACTACTCAAATCCCAATTGGGCAAATCAGGGGAATGGAGGACTTCTCCTATCATGGAAGGAACGCCGTCCATCTTGGTAAGGGACTCCCGTTCGATCAGTTCGAGCGCCTTCTCGGCGCTCCACTTGTACATGAGGACAAGCGTGCGGCCGGCGCGATAGCTTAGGAAGAGCATGGTGTGCAAGCCCGACACGTGGAAGAAGGGAACGTTGACCAGCATTAACTCCCTGGGCAACCTGGCCGAGAGGGGATCGTTCATGGAGTCGGCCCCTCCCCTGAGCCATTGCACTGTTTTCTGCCGAATCTCCTCGCTGGGACCCAAAAGCTGCCCTAGCAAAAAGGCACAGGAAAAATTCAGAAGGGCATTGACGATGCTCCGGTGAGTCAGCACCACGCCCTTGGGATGGGCGGTCGAACCGGAGGTGTACATGATCAATGCGTCGCTGTCTGTATCGATGTCAAGCGGCGGGAAAGCCTCATCCGCACTCGGCTTCATCAGGTCCGCCATTGACAAGACGCCGTCCGGCAGCGGACCTTCCGGGCGGGTAATGGCCGCGCCCAGTTCCAACAGGTCCCGGGAGGGGACAAATCGCTGCCAGCGTTCATGGTCTACAAAGGCAAACCGGGATCCACTATCTTTGAGGCCGTACTCGACTTCTTCGGCTTGCCACCAGGAGTTCAATGTGACCGCTACCGCCCCCACGGCTAGAATGGCCTCGATGGCCACACAATATTCCGGATAATTCCGCATGGAAATGGCTACGCGGTCACCCGGTACAATCCCCAGATTTATCAGGGATTTGGCCAAAGCGACAGCTCTGCGCTGCACTTGGCCGAAGGTCAGGCGTTCGTCTTCATAGATGAGAAATTCCCGCTCCTTGAAGTGCGCGTTGGAGAAGGAAAAAAAATCGCGCATATCGTTGGGGGCATGGGTGAAAACATCGTATTCAACACCGCGAATCAGGGCCTTCGAGACCGTCAGGGGCGATTCGGGGCCGGTAAGCAGGGCGAACGCTTCAGCCGGGGTCAACATGCTTGGGGAAAGGGTTGGAGGCGGTGGGGGTCAGTTAAGGTTGTAGACGCGTGTAGCGGTGCCACTGAAAAGGGCGGTTTGTTCCTCCTCGCTGTATGAGGCGGCTATTTTCTTTAATCCATTCCAGAGGACGTGATAGGAGATGGAAAGGCGGTCTACGGGAAAATTGCTCTCGAACATGCAACGATCGGCGCCAAAGCATTCAATGGTGTGATGGTACCAGCGGGCCTGCGCCTCCACCAACTCTTCGGAGGAGGCAGGCAAAGCTCGGCGGTCCCATCCAAAACCGTTGTCGGGCATGGCCAACCCGCCCAGCTTGGCCACGACGTTGGGGCACTCCGCAACGGCCGCGATGTCCTCGCGCCACTGGGCAAAGATTTCCTCGCGTTTATCCGCATAGGGTCCAACCCCTAGAGGCGTCCCGAAATGATCCAGAACCATTGTCGTTTCCGGCACGGCTTTAGCCAAGTCCCTGAATTCGATGTTCTGGTGATGGTAGTGCCAACTATCGTAAGTGTAGCCGCGTTCTCCGAGGCGGGCCAGACCATGGCGAAACGCCTCCGAGGAAGCCAGGCCTTCGGGTGATCGTCCCGGGATGGAAAGGGCTTCGGGATGGGGGTCACTTGCCAGGGAGTGTCGTATGCCGCGAAATAAACCCTTTGCCGCCTCTTCGTGAGCATCGAGTACTTCATCGAGGTGGGGACTGGTCAGATCCGCGTGTGCCACTATTCCGGCGATTTCCGCTCCCGTTCCCGCCCGTGAGGCGGAAGCTATGGCTTCGACAAAGACGGTTTCACCCACCGGCCTTAAATGTTCGGGTCCGTCCTCGTGGTAGCTTGCTCTACATTCCAGAAATACCGTTTTGGTCACGTTGTGACCCGAGCCCGTATCCGCCCACAGTTGCTCCAGAAGGTAGATCGGACGGGGCCGCCCCCATAAGTGGTGATGGGGATCAACGATGATTCTTTCCGGATCGATTATGGGCTCGCTCACTTGCCGGAGCCATTCTTCGCCAGGTGGTTTAGTGGCCATGCCCTAGGACAGATCTTTGAATCCTTTGCCTTCCGCCACCAGTTTTTCAATCAAGGGCGCCGGTTGCCAGAAATCGTCATTGTCCTGCTCCTGAAATTCTTTCAGTTTTGCCAGGACCCTATCGAGACCGACCGTATCTGCGTAGAACATGGGACCGCCCCGGTAAACGGGCCAGCCGTAACCATTTACCCAAACCACGTCGATGTCGCTCGGCCTTTGACTCATACCTTCCTCCAGGATCTTGGCGCCCTCGTTGATCATGGGATAAATGCAGCGTTGCAGGATCTCCTCGTCGCTGATCTTCCGGCGCGTCTTTCCCATTCTTTCCGAAAATTCAAGGACCAGCTTCTCCACCATGGGCTCCGTGGTTCGGAAGCGCGTCTCGGGGTGGTAGTTGTACCAACCTTTGCCAGTCTTTTGCCCGCGCCGGTCCAACTCGCATAATCGGTGATGTATATTCCTGTCTCCTTGAGAGGTATCCGCATCCCAACCGATGTCCAGGCCGGCAAGGTCCTCCATGGCGAAGGGTCCCATGGGAAACCCGAAGTCGAAAATGACGCGGTCCACATCCCAAGGCATTGAGCCTTCAAAGATCAGCTTTCGGGCCTGCAACCCGCGCTGGGCCAGGATTCTATTCCCGATAAAACCGGGGCAAACCCCCGATACCACCGAGACTTTACCGAGCCTTTTGGCCAGGGCCATGACCGTGGCCAGGACCTTCTTGGAAGTTTTTTCCGCCCGGACCACCTCCAGGAGTCTCATGATGTTGGCTGGGCTGAAAAAGTGAGTTCCCAACACCATTTCAGGACGCTTGGTCACTGCGGCGATGGCGTTTACATCGAGACCGGAAGTATTGGTGGCCAGTATGGCGCCCTCTTTGACGATGGCATCGAGTTTGGTGAACACATCTTTCTTCAAATCCAAGTTTTCAAACACCGCCTCGATGACCATGTCGCAATCGGCCAGGTCTTCGAGCGAGAGGGTAGGGGTCAGACGCCCCATGAGCACTTCCACATCAGCTTCCGTCAGGCGCCCTCGTTTGACCCCGCGCAGGTAGTTTTTTCGCACCACCTCCAGGCCCCGGTCGAGGGCTTCCTGATTGGCTTCGACAATCGTCACCGGCGTTCCTCGGGAGAGGAAGTTCATGGAGATCCCGCCGCCCATGGTCCCGGCACCGATCATGCCGACTTTCTCAATCGGAATTGTTTCGGTGTCCTTGGGAACGTCGGGTATCTTTCTGGCCTGCCGTTCCGCAAAAAAGTAGTAGCGCTGGGCCTCCGACTTCGTCCCGTTGACCAGGACCTGGAACCGGTCGCGCTCACCCTGAATCCCGTCATCAAATGATTTTATCAGGGTATCTTCGACACACTGGATTATGGATTCCGGGGCGTCGAAACCCCGGGCCTTACGGGCTATTCGCCTGCGAAACCGCTGGAAGAGCTTGGGATCCTTTTTCGCTTCTTCGAGTTTATCGTTGGCGTCTCTTACTTTGATCAAGGGCCGGCCTTCCTCGACCACTTTTCTTGCCATTGCCATTCCACCTTCGTAGAGGTCGTCCACCAAAGCGTCCACAAGCCCGTTTTCCAGGGCGAAATTTGCATCCACCATGGCTCCCTTGACCATCATTTCCAAAGCCTTTTCCACCCCCACGATTCTGGGCAGGCGCTGAGTGCCCCCCGCCCCGGGAAGGATCCCCAGTTTGACCTCGGGAAATCCGAAACGCGCTGTCGGCACCGCCACCCGGTAATGGCAGCAGATGGCGACCTCCAATCCACCCCCCAGACAGGTTCCATGGATGGTGGAAACGACCGGTTTGGAGGCTCCCTCGATGACGTCCTGCACACCGAATAGGGGCACCCCCCTGGGTGGTTTGCCGAACTCCCGAATGTCCGCCCCGGCGATGTAGGTCCTGCCCTCGCAGATGATGAGGATGGCAGAGGCCTCGTCGTCCGCATCGGCCTTCAAAACCGCTTCGTGGAGGCCGTTTCGCACACCTTCGCTGAGAGCGTTCACCGGGGGATTGTCGATGCGGACCACAGCCACACCGTCTTGTAATTCCAGATCAACCATGTTCGTTATTGCAGCCATCTTTAGAAAGTAGTTTTGCGTTGATGAGTCATTGAGTTACTTCGGAACCTCCCAAATCTCGCATATTGAGGTGGGAATTGCGGAATGAGGGAGTCGGGGCCATAGATGGAACCACAGGTCATTATCAGCCGTAGAAGTACCTTTTTGAATGGTGGTGGTTTTAATTCAAAAAGGTCCTTTAAAGTCAAATCTTTAAGAAATAGCGGTTGTCCAGTGAAGCTCCCCGCCATATTCACCGGTAAGTCTGCATCTCTTGCGGGAGGTGCGGCATGACATTGGAGATATTTGAATTCTTGGAGGGATTAACCACAGAGGACCCAGAGAACACAGAGAGGGGAAAGAAGAACCGCAGATTTCGCAGATGAGCGCAGATTTAGCAAATAGCCACAAAAGGCACCCGCCTCCGTCAAGGCCTACGGCGTGGCATGCAGAAGACTCAAAAGGGTTGGGGTAAGAGGCGCCAGGGGCGCGAATTAAGAATTTTTTGTGCATTTTGTGGCTGAAAACATCGCGGCGTAAAGCCGTTCCTACATTTAGATCACGATGATGTACCCATAATGCATCACTCCATCATTCCTTTCTTCCTTCTTCTCCCCCCTCTGAGTTCTCTGTGGTGGATTATTTTAAGGCGGGCTAACGTCGGTAAGCCAACTCCTTGGCCAGGGGTATATCCATTTCTTTGCTTGTTATGAACTCCAGTAGAGCGGCTTGCCCTTTTTTCGTGGCTTCGATCCCGCGTTTCAGGGCCGCTGCGATTTCGCCGGGTTCGGTGATCCTTTCGCCATACCCGCCCAAGGCTTTAGCAAACTCGGCATAGTTCCCACTGATGTCGGTCGCGCCATATTTTTCCTGGGAGATCCGCATAACCGGTATTTCCACTGCCATGGAGAAATTATTCAGCAATACCGACAGGATGGGTATCTTCTCTCGAACCGCCGTTTCGAAGTCCATTCCCGTAAATCCGATTGCGGCATCTCCCCACACGTTGATGCAGAGTTTCTCGGGGTGCACAATTTTGGCTCCCATGGCCAAGCCGAGCCCGTAACCGAGTTGAGTTGATTTCCCCCATCCGATGTAGGTCAGGGGCTTGGTGCTTTCCCAAAAGGGAGTCAACTGATCGCGCGGGCTCCCTGCATCATGGGTGATGATGGTATTGGCCTTATCGACGAGATGGTTGAGTTCTTTAATGACCCGGTAGGGATTGATGGGCGCTTCCTGGCAGTCCAGCTTGTGGGACCACTCCTTCCGGAAGGTTACCCGTTTGCGACGAATCGAATCCGTGAGGTCTTTCCTTCGCTCTTCTGCGCGATCATTGGGATGTCTCTTCAATTCCCCAATGAGGGCGCGAAGCGTCAGTTTCGCGTCGCCCACCAATGCGTGATCGACTTGCACATCCTTGTTGATATCATAGGGATCCAGCGTGGCCTGGATGAGTTTGGGCCCATCGGGGAGGCGAATTCCGAAAATGGTGGAAGCAAAACTGCAGCCGATTCCGAACACGGTGTCGGCTCCGAGCATGAAATCGACTACCGGTTTGGGACACGACCGACCGGCGCAGCCCAGGGACAAGGGATGGTCTTCGGGAAACGCGCTCTTGCCCTCGATGCTGGTTGTCACCGGCACATGCAGAAGCTCAGCCAGTTCTTGCAACTCATCCCATGCCTTGGCATAGTGGACTCCCTGCCCCGCGTAGACCACCAAGTTCCTGGAAGCCGCTAATTCGGTTGCCACCTCTGACACCGCGACGGGATCAGGCCCATAACGATTCCTGCAACTGGGGATATAGTCGAGTGGTTCGTCAACCTCTTCCCCCACCACATCCCACGGGATCTCCACCAGAACCGGGCCGGGGCGACCGTTGCGCATTTTGGCAAAGCTCCGGCGCATCACCTCGCAGACGTATTTGCCTACATTGAGGGGCTCGGAATGCTTGGTCACGTGCTTGTAGTTTAAGGCCGAATTGAAGTTCGGATAGTAATTTGCCGCGCGCCTGGGGTAACCGACAGGCATTACCAGAATGGGTACCGCCTCGCTGTAAGCTTGGGCCACCCCGCCGAAGGCGTTTTCACTTCCCGGCCCATGTTGCATCACGAATACGCCCACCTTTTCACCCGAGGTAAGTCGACTGACCGCGTCGGCCATGTGTAACCCTATGCGTTCCTGGCGTACGATGAAGGGCCGGATGTCGGCCGCTGCCGCCGCCTCGATAATGGGATTTACCGGATAGCCGAAAATGTATTCAACGCCCTCTCGTTTGAGAATCTCTACGATGGCCTCAACAACCTTCATCGGTTTCTTCCTCCTGACGGGGCTATGCTATCAACAAGGCAGAGTAGGAAGGGGTCAAGACGTAAAAAGTTATGACTTACAGGGTCGGTCGTCTTGTAAAAGTGTATGGAGTGCAACGGAATACAGTTTTTAAGACCTGACCCTTTTCTTCCGTAAGGCATCACTTTTCTACGGCATGACCTCGACTGGGGAGCACGGATTTCCGACCTGATCCCTATCATCCGCGATTTGGTATCGGCCATTGTGATTTGAATTCGTTAATCGAAGGGGTAAACCCCGGGTTCCGGAATGGAATTGACTTCCAGGGCGCGTATCCCCGCTTCGGCCATTGCCAAATAATCTTCGATGGTGGCGCTTCCGCAGTGGGGAGTGCCGATAAAGTTTTCAAGCTTGAAAAGGGGGTTGCCGACGGGCGGTTCCACGGCATAAACGTCCATTACGGCGCCAGCCAAATGACCGCTCTTGAGCCGATCTTCCAGTGCCGCCTCGTCTACGATGTTGCCGCGGGCGAGGTTGACAAGCAAGGATCCCGGCTTCAATTGATCGAGCACCTCGGCTGTATAGAGCCCGCGCGTTGAACTGTTGAGGGGTAGATGGATGGTGAGAATGTCGCTCCGTGCCCAGAGCTCCTCCGGCGGGACCGACTCGATTCCATGCTCCGCGCAGAATTCCGAAATATCGACCCGGTCGCAGGCAATCAACTTGACCCCGAAAGGCACGAGCCGCTTGGCCACCTCGCGTCCAATGTTTCCGCAACCGTGGATTCCCACCGTTTTGCCTTTAAGCCGAATTCCGCCGGGCCGGAAAGGCCAATGCCCCTGGTGCGCTTGCTCGGACAGATGGTAGAGATCACGGGCGATGTTGACCATCTGGCTCACCGTCATCTCGGCCACAGCGACCTTGTTGACCCCGCCTATCCAGCCCACTCTCACCCCATGTTTTTTGCAGCAGGCCGGATCGAGGTGATCCACCCCCACAGTGCACATGCCGAGGATCCGCAGCTGCGGCAGCTGGGATAGCACGTAGTCGTCATACCGTTCCAAGCCGATGCAGGCTGCATCGTAGCCTTTGCAAAACGCTATCAACTCATCCCCGGCCGGGAGGTATTTCTGATCCCAGCACTTGGCATCGGGGTATTTGGCCAGGAGCATATCTTTGGCTCCCGGAACAAAGTGATATAAACCGCTAGTCGCTACAACCCTCATATTGACGACTGGGAAGTTGTGAAAATCCGGGATTGCCATGCAACTCAAATCCCAAAAAAATCCTTAAAACTTTCGTTCCTGCCAGTCTTCATCTTGATCGTGATCCATCACCCTGATTCCTGATCATTCCCCTTTCGCCATGCCCAATACCGTTACTCTGGAAGAACTCAAGGACTACGAAGGCAGGGAACTTTCCCCTTCCGATTGGATTGAGATTACCCAGGAGCGCATCGACAAGTTCGCCGATTGCACCGACGATCATCAATACATCCACCTCGATCCGGAACGCATGAAGGACTCTCCCTTCGGATCTACCATCGCCCACGGGTTTTTGTCCCTCTCTCTGCTGTCCGCGCATGGTTCAGCCGATTGGCCGGAACTGGAAAATCGAATTCTGACCCTTAACTACGGTTTGGACCGCGTGCGTTTTCTCCAGCCGGTAAAGGTGAATTCCAGAGTCCGCTTCCATACCAGAATCGTTTCCGTCAGAGAAAAGTCTCCCGGCCGCGTGCTCATAAAAGCGGAAAAAATCCTGGAGATCGAGGGCTTGGGCAGGGATAAACCGGCCATGGTTGCCGAGGCGCTCGCTATGGCGATTACCGGGTAAGGATTACCGGTTGGCGATTCTCCAAGCCGTGTCGGCCGCTTCCGTGATCCTGCCTTTAATTTGCAGGGCGGAGGATGAACTCGCGTTCCCTTGGAGCCCCCGCTTGTAGACCCCTTGCACGATACTGGCCATGCGAAAAAACGAAAAGGCCAGGCAGAAATTCCAATTCCCGATGTCCCCTCTACCGGTGAGCCGGCAATACGCTTCCACCACCTCCGATTCGCTGGGAATTCCATCCGCCTCGGACAACGGCTGGCTCCGGTTCTGCTCATGGTATTTCATGCAGTTGTAGGCCAAGTCCGCCAGGGGATTTCCCAGGGTAGATAACTCCCAATCCAACACCGCGATACACCGAGGCTCCGTGGGATGATACATCATGTTGTACAACTGATAGTCTCCGTGCACGATGCTGGTGGTATCGTCCTGGGGAACGTTTTCAGGCAACCAACGCATGAGGTGCTCCATCGATTCAATCTCGTCGGTTTGGGAGGCCAGGTACTGTTTCGTCCAGCGGCCGGTCTGCCGTACGAAGTAGTTGCCGGGGTACCCGTAGTCGGAAAGCCCTTTGGCCGGATAGTCTACGGTGTGCAGTGCCGCCAAAACGCGAACCATATCGGAATAAATGGCCCGGCGCTGCTCCGGGGAAACATCGGGTAGCCCGTAGTCTTTGAAAACCCTTCCTTCCAGATACTCCATCACGAAGAAGGGAGTCCCCACTATCGAGCTGTCTTCCGTCAGCAAAAAAGTGCGGGGCACGGGGACATCGGTGTCCCGCAGGGCATGGTAGATGCGGTATTCCCGTTCTACGGCATGGGCGCTGGGCAGGAGTTTTCCCGGCGGCTTCTTCCTGAGCACGTAGCGCCCGCTGGGAGTGGTCAGCAGAAAAGTAGGGTTGGATTGTCCCCCTTCGAATTGTTGAACCCTCATGGGACCGGAGTAACCCTCCAGCTTTCGTTCGAGGTGGGCATTCAGAACGCCTTGGTCAAACCGATGCATCGGACGCGGTTCAATGAGACTGCTGGCTTGGCTCATTAGACTTTATCGGTTCACAACGGGTTGGCGAATCCGCCAGACTTGCGGAAGCTCACAAATGGTTGTGCTTTCCCCTATAACCTCAACCTAATTTTCGGCGCCTTGAAAATTTAATTTGCTGGTTTCATTGGGTCTCCCCACCCATCTTGGTGGACACATGCAATTATCACATCAAATGGACTAAAAAGAGGCCAATCCATGAATGCATCACTTTTTACGTCTTGACCCCTTCCTTTTCCCCATTCGACTAGAGGCCAATCCATGAAACTATATCCCATCAATACGGGTCACTTCAAACTCGATGGCGGGGCCATGTTCGGGGTGGTTCCAAAGGCCCTTTGGCAAAGGACCAATCCGGCTGATGAAAACAATATGTGCACCTGGGCCATGCGATCCCTCCTGGTTGAAGACGGCGACATGCTCATGCTTATCGACACCGGTATAGGGGACAAACAGTCGGAAAAATTCCTCAGCTACTATTACCTGCACGGAGAGGATACCCTCGACCTGTCCTTGGCTCGCCATGGGTTTGGCAAAGAAGACATTACGGATGTTTTTCTTACACACCTCCATTTGGACCACTGCGGAGGATGCATCGCCTACGACCCCGCCGGGGAACACCTCATTCCCGCTTTCCCCAATGCCACTTTCTGGAGCAATGAAGCCCATTGGAATTGGGCGGTCGACCCCAACCCCAGGGAAGGAGCTTCGTTTTTGAAGGAAAATATCCTCCCGATGCAAGAAAGCGGTCAGCTTGAATTTTTAGCTGAGGGAGAATCCATCCACCCTGATATCGATGTTTTGCTGGTTCATGGACATACGGAGGCACAGATGATCCCCCGCATCAAAATCGATGGCAAAACCGTGGTTTTCATGGCCGACCTCATCCCCTCGACCGGGCACATACCCCTTCCCTACGTCATGGGGTACGACGTAAGACCCCTATTGACCATTGAAGAAAAAACCGAATTTTTGCGCCAGGCGGTGGATGGAAACTACTACCTCTTCCTCCAACACGATCCAATCAATGAAATTTGCACCGTAAAGGACACCCCCAAAGGGGTCCGCCTAAAGGAAGTCCTGAAGTTTGGTGAGGTGTTCGGAAGTTGAGGAAACGCAATTTGAATTTCCTGGGCACCGTAACGAATCTCTCAGTTTGAGCCATGAAGACAGGCGAGGAGAAAATCGTTGGCGAAAGGCCGGAGGCGATTCTGTTCGACCTGGGCGGCACTTTGCTTCACGACCGTATTTCCGGGGATCTCGGCGCCAGGATGCGGTCCCGGTTGGAGCGGCAGGCCTTCGTTCCTTTCGTTGGAGAAGACCTGAATCTCCCTCAAGCGCTGGCCGACGCCAGGGATGCTGCCTACCAGGATGGGCTGAGGGAATTTCACGTGAAAAAGTGGCTGGAGGACCATCTCCCTGCCGGTTCAGATCCGGAGGGAGCGGAGCGATCCCCGAAAAATCTGGAGCGGTTCATTCGATCGGAAATAATCGACTATGCCCCGCCGGAAAATGCCCGGCGCGTCCTGCGGGAACTCCATGATTTGGAACTTCCCATGGGGGTGGTCAGCAACTCGATTTTCAGCAGCGATCTTCTCCTGAGCGATATTCGGGAGCTTTCCCTGGTGGAGGCCTTTCGCTTCGTCGTCTCCAGCGCCGAGTTTGGTTTGCGGAAACCCCACCCGGCCATCTTTCGGGACGCGGTGGAAAAACTGGGGTCCAACCCCGCGGCAACCTGGTACGTTGGCGACCTTTGGGAAAACGACGTGGCGGGCGCCAGCCGGGCGGGTCTCATACCGGTATGGTTAAACGCCGATGTGACGGCACCACCACCCGCATCCATCCCCCATCTTCGCGCCGGGAACTGGGCCGAGTTGGGAAAGCTGTTGGGGGAAAAGGGGTCAAACGCGAATGGCGCTTAGTTAAGCACGTTTGTAGAGGTCAAGTATGGACGCCAGTCGGGGTCATGCCGTAGAAAAGTGATGCCTTACGGAAGAAAAAGGGTCAGGTCTTAAAAACTGTAATCCATTGCACTCCATACACTTTTACAAGACGATCGACCCTGTAAGGCATAACTTTTTACGTCTTGACCCCTTCCTTTTCCGAGATGATCGAAAATTCCAAACTCCGCTTAACTAAGCGCCATTCGCGTTTGACCCCTTTTCAGCCGGCTTCGCCGGAACAGGATCTAAAGGAGAGGGGGTTTTCCAACCCCCTATTTAACGTAATGGGGGACCCGCCTCCCGGCGTGGCAGGCAGGAATGTCCCCCCTCCTTTTTAATCTGTGAAATCTGCGGTTTATTCCTCCCCCCTCTCTCAGCATCTCAGCAACTCTCAGTCTTTGCGGTTCTTTGCGATCTTCCGCCTTCATGGATTACGGCGTGACAAGTGGCGAGAGTCTCTCCCCCCTCCTATCTTTTGGGCATTTTGCATGCCACGCCGTAGGCCTTGCATTTTGTGGTTTCCCTCTCTCCCAATTCCTAATTCCTAATTCCTCATTCCTAATTGGCGCCTTTGGCGCCTTTGCCTGTTATTTACCCGTGAACTTGGGAGGTCGCTTTTCCAGGAAGTGGGCCACGCCTTCCTTGAAGTCCTCGCAGGCAAAGCTATCGACCATGTCGACGTTGGCAGTGTTGATGGCCTCTTCCAGCGTTTGAAAAAGGGCGTTGTAGACTTCCCTCTTCATGACCTTCAAGGATCGAGGCGACACCCTCGTGGCAATGCCGGTGGCGTATTCCCTTACTTCCTCCATCAAAGAATCGTGCGGCACCACTCTACTGACCAATCCCATACGGAGAGCTTCCTCGGCCCCGATAATCCGCGCCGAGTAGAGCAGGTCGAGTGCGTTGGAGATGCCGACCAGCCGCGGCAGCATCCAACTGATTCCGTGCTCGGCGATCAACCCGCGTTGGGCGAAGGCCGTTCCGAATTTGGCCCGGTCTGAGGCTATGCGGATGTCGCAGTAAAGCGGCAGCACGAATCCCAACCCGATGGCATATCCGTTGATGGCTCCGATGATAGGTTTGGTAATGGCTGGAAAATAGCTGTAGGTCTTTTGGAAATCCCCTCTCACATGAGGGCGGGGCCGTTGGGGAAGATTGGATTCAATCCATTTATTGACCGTCAACCGGGACCAGTCGGTTTGAGAACCGGCGTCGAGGTTCTTCATATCCGCTCCAGCGCAAAAGGCGCGACCGGCGCCGGTAAGCACGATGACCCGTACGTCGTCGCTTTCTTCGGCCCTGTGAACCGCGTCGAGCAAATCCTCCTCGAGTTGCCCGATGATGGCGTTGAGTCGCTCCGGCCGGTTCAGGGTGATGGTTGCGACGTAGTCGCCGGTTTCATAAAGTATTGTTTCGTAAGCCATGTTTAAACCTCGATTGCTTTTTCCGGTACGGTCAAGTGAAAATCATGGCAGGGCATTGTCAGGACGAGAAGCTCCGCAGCCTTTCGATGATTTGTTGGGCCTCTTCCATGATGCGATCGACCAGTTCCTTCACGGTTGGCACGTCGTTGATCAGCCCCTGGACCATTCCGGCGGACCAGATTCCGTAGTCCATATCGCCCTTTTCGAAAACGACGCGACCCCGTTGCCCGGAAACCAGGTGGGCGAGATCGCCTATCGTCGCACTCCCCTTCGCTTCGATGGAGACGACTTCCTGGCTCACCGCGTTTTTCGCCACCCGGGCGGTGTTTCTTAACGTGCGAAATATCAAGTCGGTGGTGAGTTCGTCGTTCTCCACCATCTGTTGCTTTACATTCTCATGGACCGGCGCCTCCTGCGTGGCCATGAACCGCGTCCCCATATTCATGCCGTCCGCCCCCAGGGCCAGAACGGCCACCAAGCCTCGGGCATCGCCCAAGCCTCCCGAGGCAATCATGGGAATCTTGATTTTGTCTCGGGCAACGGGTAACAAAACCAGGTTGGGAATATCGTCTTCACCAGGGTGCCCGGCGCATTCGAAACCATCCATGCTGATGGCATCGCAGCCAATGCGTTCCGCCGTCAACCCGTGGCGGACCGAGGTGCATTTGTGGATTACTTTCACTCCTGCCTTCTTAAAATCCGGAAGGTGTTCCCTGGGATTGTAACCCGCCGTTTCCACGATTTTCACCCCCGATTCCACGATGGCCTGCCGATACTCCGCGTAGGGGACTTTTTTGAGGGTCGGCAATATGGTCAAGTTGACCCCAAAGGGTTTATCCGTCATTTCGCGGCACCTTTGCACCTCTTTTACCAGGTCCTCCGGCGTGGGAAAGGTAAGCGCCGTGAGGAACCCCAGAGCGCCCGCGTTTGCCACCTCGGATACCAATTCGGCCCGTCCCACCCATTGCATTCCCCCTTGGACGATGGGGTGCTCAATGCCAAACTGTTCGGTAAATCTAGTCTTAATCATCTTCGGTGTAGCCCCTAGTGCCATGTTCTGTTAATTTGTTCACACAAACAGCAGACATTTTCGAGGATAGAATTGACCTTTGGAATATTTGAATTCTTGGAGGGATCAACCACAGAGACCACAGAGGATAAGAGGTAAACGGAGAGGGGGTTTTCCAACCCCCTGTTTTAAGGTAATGGGGGACAGGAATGTCCCCCCTCCTTTATTAAATCTGCGCCCATCCGCGTCATCTGTGGTTTATTCCTCCCCCCTCTTTGCGGTCTTGGCGAGCTTCGCGAGGAGGATGAAAAAGGGGTCAAACGCAAAATGTTAACATCTGATTGGTTCGGTTCAGCCATTCAAAATTAGAGGACGATGTTAACATTATGCGTTTGACCCCTTTTTCATCCTGCGCCGCAACCGGCGCATCCCGCGTAACCACCGATCATAGTCGCCCGTCTTGCGCTGCATGTAGGTGAGGACTTGGGGGTGGGGGAGAATGAGAAAGCATTCCTCCTCCATAGCCTTGATTACGGCATCGCACACTTCTTCCGGTTCCATCATGCCATCGAGTCCGGCCACCCCGCCGTCTGTTCCGGCGGTCATGGCGGTGCGAACGGCTTGCGGACAGAGAACGGAGACGCGGATGCCCTGGTCGTGGTGGGCAATTGCCAGCGATTCGGCAAAACCGACTGCGGCATGCTTGGTGACGGAATAGGGGGTCGCTCCAATCTGACTGAGCAATCCGGCGGCGGATGCCGTGTTCAACAGGTAACCGCTCCCCCTGGTTATCATCTTGGGGAGGACGGCCCGGGCCGCATAGACGTGAGCCATTACGTTTACCCCCCAACTGAGGTCCCAATCTTCGTTGGAGGCGGAGGCGGCGTTGGTGGCATCTCGGAAACCGACGCCGGCGTTAGAAACAAAAATATCAATGCGGCCAAACCGCTTTTCGGTTTCCTCCACCACTCGAATGATATCTGTCTCTTTGGCCACATCGGCGCCAATGCCCAGGCCGCCGATGGACTGTGCAACCGTTTTGGCGCCTTCTTCATCGATGTCGACCGCGACGATTCCGGCGGCTCCCTCTTCGTGAAAACGATAGCATAGGGCCTTCCCGATCCCACTGGCGCCGCCGGTCACTATAGCGATTTTGTCCCTGATCTTCATGATCCTCCTTTCAGCCACAAAAGGCACAAAGGTTAAAAAGGCTAAAGGCTAAAGGCTGAAGGCTGAAGGTTGAAACCAAAAACTAGTAACCAGAAACCAGGATCCAGCACCAAGCACCCAGGACATGACTCTCGCGACTTGTCACGCCGTAATCCATGAAGGCGGAAGAACGCGAAGAACGCCAAGGTATTTTTAACTAACCACAGAGCACACAGAGGCCACAGAGAGAGGAGAGAGTTATCAAAAGTAGCCACAAAAGGCGCAAAAAGCGCAGAAGAAGAAAAACCACAGATTACACAGATTTTCACAGATCAAAAAAAGGAGGGGGGACATTCCTGCCTGCCACGCCGGGAGGCGGGTCCCCCACAATACCTTAATCGTGATCGTGATCGTGATCGTGATCGTGATCGAAATCGAACTGTAGGAGCGGCTTTACACCGCGATATTTTTAGCCACAAACCGTGCTTCGCATTGCTACCATGCTTCGCCACACGAGGCTCCGCACGGCACAGCGCAGGTCAAGAAGGCACAGAGGTTAAAAATGCTAAAGGCTGAAGGTTGAAACCGAAAACTAGTAACCAGAAACCAGCACCCAGCATCTAGTACCTACCTGAACATATACGTTCCGCCGCAGATGGTCAGGGCCTGTCCGGTGATCCAGCTCGCTTCATCCGAGGAAATAAAAGCGGCGATGCCTTTGAAGTCTTCCGCTTCTCCCAATCGACGCAACGGGGTTCCGGCGATGGCTTGCTTGGCTGCCTCGGGATTGTTCCAAAGAGCTTTGGCGAAGTCCGTTTTGACCAATCCAGGGCAGAGAGCATTGACGCGGATGCCGAGGGGACCCCATTCGGCGGCCAGGTTGCGGACCAGTGCGATGGCAGCCATTTTTGAAATGTTGTAGGTTCCGAGGGTAGTTGAGGGACTGAAAGCGCCGACTGAGGCGGTAATCAAAATCGAACCCCTCTTCTTTTCCTCCATGTCCGGTTTGACCATCTTGCAGAGCCAGAGATTGCACTGCACGTTGTTGCGCATGGTCTTTTCGTAGGCCCTGTCGGAAATGCCGGTCATGGACCCGAAATAAGGGTTTACTCCCGCATTGCCCACGCAAATATCGATCTTTCCCAACTTGCTGCGGGTCTCATCGACCAGGGCCTCCAACTGGTCCTTGTAGCCGGCGTTACAAGCGATGGGGATGGCGGCTTCCCTTCCTACCTTTTCATTGATGGCTTTGGCAGTTGCCCGGCAGGCATCGATTTTCCGGCTCGAGATGACCACCTTGGCGCCTTGCTCGGCCAAGCCTTCCGCCATGGCGGCGCCCATTCCTTTCGACGAACCTGTCAACAAGGCAACCCGGTCGGTCAAATCAAACATGGCGGTTTTCTCTCTATTTTCGGGTTGTTTGTCAATCAGCTACCTCAGAACCATGCTTGGGAAGTTCGCAATGCTCGCGAATCAAAGATTTTAACCACAGAGCACAGAGAGGGAATTAAAGGAAGAAGGAAGAAGGAAGAAGGAAGAAGGCAGAATTGACCACGGATGGGAAAGTAACCACAGAGGTCACAGAGAGGGAAAAGGAGAACCGCAGATTTCGCAGATGAGCGCAGATTTAATAAAGGAGGGGGGACATTCCTGCCTGCCACGCCGGGAGGCGGGTCCCCTGCAAAATCTTGATCATGATCATGATCGTAACCGAGCGAAGCGACATCTTCCATTTGAAACATGGATGCTCAGGATGGACAGGATGTTATGGTAAATGGAGGACGGACATTCCTGCCTGTCACGCCGTAGACCTTCGGCGAAGGCGGGTTCCCCATTGCCTAAAAACAGGGGGTAGGAAAACCCCCTCTCCGTTAGATCCTGTTCGCGACAGCGATCCTGTTCCGGCGAAGCCGGATCAAGTGAAGCGTTGTTTAAATTCTTTGGGTCTTTTGCATGCCACGCCGTAGGCCTTGGCGGAGGCGGGTGCATTTTGTGGTTCCTCTCCCCCCTCTCTCGGCATCTCAGCAACTCTCAGTCTTTGCGATCTTCCGCCTTCATGGATTACGGCGTGACAAGTGGCGAGAGTCCATTCCCCAAAGTAGAATCTGCGCAAATCTGCGTCATCTGCGGTTCCTCTCTCCCAATTCCCCATTCCTGATTAGCGCTCTTCGGCGAAGGCGATCCTGAGTCGGACAAATGCGCGGTTGTTCGAACCGGGTTGAATCGAATGGATTACCTTATCGAAGACATATCCCAAGGGCTCGACTCGCGTTTCAAGCATTTCCATGGTCGTCCAGGAATCGGCCTGCAGGTTATCGCTCCGTTCGAGCAAATATTCCAAACCTTGCTCCTCATAATCGGAGCGCCGACGGAAAGAGAAATTCACCTCCGAGTCGTCCGTAAGGGCGATGATGGGGCGGAAGTGGGACACATCGCTGGCATCCGTGGGATTTCCACCAAGGGCGTACTCGACCAAGTTATTTTGACCATCCCCATCGGGGTCCAGGTCGTAATTGGCGCCAACATCGTCTGGGTTTCCGAAATATTGGGACTCCCACCGGTCGTCCATGCCATCCTGATCGACGTCCTCGAATTCATCCACGAGTTCTACGTTCACACTTCGACCATCGATGCAATAAACCGTCAGCACCGTCGTGTTGCCGAGGATCTCCGCATTCAGGATATCGGGTGGTTGGTCGACGACCTGCCAAAATCCCTGCAAAACCACATTCAGTTCCACCGGGGCGCTGCCATAGTGTTCCCTGATTCCATTTGGACCTAAATTCCTGAAGGTATAACGCGGGTTGTAATCGCCAACCATTCGGAGATCCAGATAGCTCACGGCCAGATGCAAGGCATTGGAAGCGCTATTGTCGATCAATACCGCGTATCCGGGATTGGCGCCCACGGTTTCGTGTTGGTGGGGCAGGGCCTTCTCGATATTCACGGCCTTGAGAGGACCGTTTTTCTCGGAATCGTAGTCGGCATAGAGGGCATAGGCCCAGAGGTTGTTTTCAAGATCATGAACGATATGGGCTTGGGCGCTTTTTTCCCGGACCTCATAGACCTGTCCCGAATCCTGCTGACGCCGGAAACGTTCCACGGCGCCGAAGTCCTTTCCCGGTAATACCACGTATTCGTAGTCATCCCCTTGCGGGTTGATCCCATGGTCCAACCAGGCCAAAGCGCGGTAAGCCTGGGTGAGGGGCGCGGCCAAGGCTTCTTGCTGTCTCTCTTTCGTACTCCCGCTCCTTTCCAGGGTAAACCTTAGCCGCCATTCGCTCAATTTTCGCTCAACATGCAAATGTTGACCCGGCGGCACGTAGTAACCGGTTCCATAGGAATCCACCAGAACGTGGCTGTTCCTCAGGTCTGGCTCATCGTAGGTGTAGGTATCCTCTGTGACCGCGGTAGCGCTGTTTACGAAAATCGGACTGTTTTCGCGATTATTCTGATTCAGGTAAGTCTGGAAGAGAGTGGTGTGGACCGGGTAATTTTTAGGCGATTGGGACCGGATATTATCCCCCAGCATGATGATGCGATCGCCCAGGAAGAAGTAGCTCTTCCGTGCCTCCAACCCCGGGTCCTTCATGTCCGGCGGGGTATTTTTCAGGTCGAACATGAAAATTCCGTGTTCTTTATTCAATTCAACCCCGCCTACTGCGGTGGAGTCGATTCTCATCCTGGAAGTGATGACGTCATTGACCATATCCACGTCCGTGCGTACGGGGGTTGTGGATCCATCGCGGTGGGACATGTCCTTCCCTTGAGTCGTCATCGGATTCTGAGTGGCCCCCCGGTGGGGTTCAATGGATCGTTGTAACGGATTTCCAAGGCTCCATGGCTCTTGTAAATACCGTAAATGCCCTGGGGATTGCTCGCCGTGAGGCCTCCTTCGTAGGACCACCACCACTTGCTCATGCCCTTGGCAAAAGCAGTCCAGTTGTCGCGCTTCATGGCCATGGCGGGGCTGTAGGGATAGGAACGAACCCCGCTGATGATGCGCGGTTCGATGTTTCGCAGTTCAATCTCCTGCCGGGCCCATGCCAAAGCCGCGACATAACCCGGGAACCCTCTTTGATTCAGGCGATTGTCAGGTATGTAGGTGGTGGCAAACCCGGGTTGGTAGGTGTTTGCCATTACTTGCAACAACTCCTCGTCGGGCACCTCGCCGGACATCGCGGCCAAGGGCAATAAAAAGTAACATTCACCCACCATACCGATATCGGGTCTGCCCCGGCCGCTCAAGCCGTCGGGAACGCGGTCGTAATGGGCATAGAAAAACAACTCCCGGCTATACCCCTTTATTCCATCCAGTTCCTCTTCCGACAATTGCCATGGAGTTCCCTGGAGGAATTCCGCCATGCCTGCCAAAGCGCCCGCCGCCTGGGGCACGTAGGCCGAGGTATAGTGATACTTGTGATGGTTCCCCGTGTAGTCAGGCTTGAGAAAAGCGCGAACACCCGATACCGGAGTAGCTCCGAAAATGATGGTGGCCTTGGCCCGGTCCAGATACTCCAGCTTGATTTCAAGTTCCTCTTCCGTTTTGTGAGGAAGCATCAGAATTCCCGTCAACAAGGACCCGCTATGCTGCCGTAAGACGTCCGCTTGGCGAAACCCGGTTGCCCGATCGAGTTGGCCGATTCCGTTCTCGGTTATGTATAAGTTCTTTTCGATTCCCCCTTGCGAGTTGTCGGCCTGGAGGGGCAGGCTTCCAAAGATCAGGGTCCGGAAATGGGTGAAATCTTCCGCATCCATCACCGAACGCGTCAGGAAAGCGGCTCGCCCGAGAATGCCCCGATAGTTTTCCTCCTCTTCAATTTTGTCTTCATCCAGGCCCGCCCACTGGAGCCACTTGATGAAATTGCGGGCTTTTTCCTCGTTCTCCTTTCCCGGGGACAGGTGCAGAGCCAGACCCAATCCATAAAACGTCCCCATCAGTCTCCCGAAACCCCCCAGTTCCGCCCCTCCGACCACAGAGCCGGCTTCGTTCAATTCGATGTTGTACTCCTCGTAGCGTTCCAGACTCTGGTTGGCGAAGGCACCGGCGGAATCCAAGGCCGACTGGTAATCATCGTATCCCGTTTCCCCCGGGGAAATCTCATAGAAGCCGCCTCCCACATGCCGTTCGATCATTTTCTGTTCCAGGAATTCCACCCATTCCAGCATAGTCGATTGGCCATGCGCCTCTTTTCCAAACAGCAGAAATGCAAACCACGACAAGGAAATTAGGACGCACCGCTTCACTTGAAAAATCTCTTATGTCGTCTTGATCCAAAAATTACCATTGATCCCACAGATAGGGAAGTAACCAGGAATTGAATAAAGGAGAGGGGACATTCCTGTCCCCTGCAATACCTTAATCTCGATCGTGATGGTGATCCAAATCGAGCTGTAGGAGCGGCTTTACGCGGAGAAATCAATAGCCGCCAAAGAACGCAGAGAACGCAAAAAAATTTATGGTTGGGTATTCCTGTAGGGTGATAAAGACCATTTTTGTGCTCTTTAGGGGCTATTCCTTTTGTTCCTCCTTTTCAGTCTATCGAACTAGTGATAGAGCGTACTTTTTTATCTGAAAACGAAAAGATCCAAAGTTGATGAGAAGCTCGTGTTCAATTTGGGTGGATTTCAAATAACCCAATAATTGTGCTTCGTGTTCTCCAGATAACGATTTTGTAGCTTTTATTTCTACAATGAGCTTTTTCTCGACAAGTAGGTCGGCAAAATATTCCCCAACAATCGTTCCGTCCTGGTCATTAACCGTAATTGGAGTTTGTTGATCGACTCCGAGGTTTAATTTGCTGAGGCGGTGAGCGAGGGCATTTTCGTATACCTTTTCCAAATGACCATGGCCGAGAAATTCGTGGATTGCATAAGAAGTTTCCCGAATCGTATTACACAGATTTCTAATCTCTTCATTCATAGCCTCAGATGATGAATCGTTCTATGAGCAGGCTAAAGTTGAAGAGTTGTGGCAATATCTCCCTGTATTTTTTGTGATCTTTGCGCTCTTTCGCGGCTATTCTAATTTGAGCCAACGGCGCCTATTTCGACTTTCCCAGTGGAGAGGTGAAATTGTGGATGGTGGTATTCCCCACCTGCGTGCTCGTTCCAATCGAGGTTCCCGACGGTGTCGTCACGATGGTGACGTTTGTGTTGCCCACCTTCTGCGTGATGGCGGAAAAAGACTCCTTCCCGGAGGACCCCGTCGTGAATTGAACATTCCCAATGGAATGAGTCGTCGCAGATACCGGGTTGCCCCCAGAGTTGGTGAAATTATGGACGGTGGTATTTCCGATGCGGGCGCTCGTTCCACTGATGGTTTCCCCGGAAGAGCTTGAGAGATTGTGAACCGTCGTATTGCCGATTGGGGCGCTCGTGACAGTCGCAGTTCCCGATGACGTCACCACGGTTGCTACGTCCACGTCGCCGACCTGTTGCTGGACCACGGAAGAAACCTCTTTGTCCGAGGAAGACAGGCCGACAATGAGCCCGGCATTGTTTTGCTGGTCCGATTCTCCTTCGGCTGACGCATTGCCATCCGCGGCCAGGGCATGAACCACGGCGGGATTTGCGGCAGGGGCGCTCGTTTCGCCTTTGGATTCCCCGGTTGGCTTCGAGAGATTATGGACCGTCGCATTACCGATTGGGACACTTGTGATGGTCCTGGTTCCCGATGGCGTCGTCACGGTCGTTACCCCCACGTTGCCGACCTGCTGCTGGACCACGGAAGAAACCTCTTCGGATGAGGAAGACAAGCCGATAACAAGCGCGGATTCCTCTTGCTGATCCGTTCGTTCTTCAGCTGGCGCATTTCCATCCGCGGCCACGGCATGAACCACCGCGAGAAAACCGATCTGCACCAGGCCTATCCGCCATCTCATTCCATGGCTCCTATTCTGATAGGTGAATCGCTTGGCGTCTGTTCCGGTCGGAAACAGCATACTTATGAGGTTGGTGAGGTGTATCATTTTATTCAATTTATGCGTAGCGGTATTGTCTCTTCTACGGAAGGACTCCGATTCGGGCCGTTATGTTCCTTTGTTTTGGGACCTGATGGCCGGTTGTTCCGATACCCGTAACTAACTCGATAAGAGCATTGCCGTCAACGCGAATTGGAAGTTTGACCACGGATGGGAAAGTAACCGCAGATTTCGCAGATGAGCGCAGATTTAATAAAGGAGGGGGGACATTCCTGTCCCCCATTGCCTTAAAATAGGGGGTAGGAAAACCCCCTCTCCGTTAGGTCCTTCTTTGGGTCTTTTGTGCTTTTGTGGTTAATCCCATCTGCGTTCATCTGTGTAATCTGCGGTTTAATCCTCCCCCCTCTCTCGGCAACTCTCAGTCTTTGCGGTTCTTTGCGGTCTTCCGCCTTCATGGATTACGGCGTGACAAGTGGCGAGAGTCTCTCCCCCTCTTATTCTTTGCGTTTTTTGCGATCTTTTGCGGCTATCCTTCTCCTGTTCGCGACAGCGATCCTGTTCCGGCGAAGCCGGATCAAGCGAAGCGTTGTTTAAATCTTTTGGGCCTTTTGCATGCCACGCCGTAGGCCTTGACGGAGGCGGGTGCCTTTTGTGGTTCCCCCTCTCCCAATTCCTCATTCCTAATTCCTCATTCCTAATTGGCGCGCCCTAGCGCGCCTTCCCCGCGCTTGACGCTTTCGCTCCGTTCTCCAATATTAATTTCCATGACAGAGCTATTTCGGACCGGTGCCAGCGGGGTAGGGTATCCCTGCCATCCGAAAGACGCTTTATCCCCCTATGTCGAGGCGAACATTCCCGGACTGGAAACCGTCCGTGAAGAGGGGAGGACCCAACCGGCCCGATCCGGATGCAAAGAGTGGATAATCTTCGGGGATGCCTTGGCCTCCTGGAAAGTCATCGAAGATCCTCCAGCATGAAGTACGATTTCCAAACTTTCCGCGGAGATGTTTTTGGTGGCATTACCGTCGCAATAGTGGGGCTGCCTTTGGCGCTGGCTTACGGGGTTGTCTCGGGCCTTGGAGCGGTTGCCGGCATGTACGGTGCAATCGCGGTGGGTTTATTCGCCGCTATATTTGGGGGTGGCCGGACTCTCATTTCCGGTCCCACCGGACCGATGTCAGTGGCCATGGCGGTCATCGTAACGGGCCATGCGGGCAGCTTGGCTGAGGCGTTCACCATAGCTATTATGGCAGGTCTGGTCCAATTATTACTGGGTGTGGGGAAGATCGGCCGCTTTGTGGCCTATACCCCATACTCCGTGATTTCCGGATTCATGTCCGGCATCGGGATCATCATCATTTTGCTCCAGACCCTTCCCTTTCTTGGTGTAACCGGACCATCGGGTCCACCCCCAAGCGTGGTCCTGGCTTGGCCCGAGGCCATTCGGAATATCGATTTCAGTGCGTTTACCATCGCCGCTGTCACCCTTCTCGTGGGTATATTTTGGCCCAAACGTTTCAGGAAGTATCTCCCCCCTACATTGGCCGCCCTGATTTTTGGGACCCTTCTGAGCGTCTTGTGGTTGAGGGGTGTGCCCGTTATCGGCGAAGTGCCCACAGGTCTTCCGAAATTGCGGCTGCCTGATTTTTCCTTAAGCATATTTACGCGAGGAATTGAACCGGCCCTGATCATCGGTTTTCTTGGCGCCATCGACAGCCTTCTCAGTGCCTTGATAGGGGATTCGATGACCCGAACGAACCACAACCCGAACCGGGTGCTGATTGGCCAGGGCCTTGGAAATATATTTGCGGGGTTTATCGGGGGTCTGCCCGGGGCCGGGTCCACCACGCGCACCGTGGTGAACATACGCGCGGGCGGGTTGACCCGGATTTCCGGAGCGCTTTATGCGGTAATCTTGCTAGGTATCGTCCTTGGCCTTGGCAGGTTCGTGGAGGCCATTCCCCATGCGGTTCTTGCCGGAATCCTCATTAGAGTCGGCTGGGGCATCATCGACTGGCGTTTCATCACCCGCATCCACCGCGTTCAGCGGGAACACCTCGTCGTCATGCTCGTCACTCTCGGACTCACCGTCTTCCTCGACCTGGTTACCGCCGTAGCCATCGGGTTGATCGCCGCGGGGATGACCAGCGCGCGGGTGCTGGAACGCCTGGAGCTGGATAGCGTGGTCTCCGTGCCGCTACTGGACCAGAGTTTCTTTTCCGGCAAGAAGAAGGCGCCCGAAAAGGAGGATTTTTTAGCCCGTGTCGGCCTGGTGGCGCTCCGGGGGCGTTTTTCCGTGGCATCGTCCACCAAATTGATCGCCACCATAAGCAGGGACATAGGAGAGCATGAGGTCGTCATTTTCGATTTCACCGACACCGTCTACATGGACGACAGCGCCGCCCTGGTGGTGGAACGTTTGATCGATGCCGCCATCGATCAGAAAACCGAGTGTATTGTAATGGGGCTCTCCGGTTTGCCGGCCGTCACCCTCGGGGCTCTCAATGTTTTGAAGCAGGTCCCCCCAGACCGCATTGTCCGCAATCTGAGCAAGGCCAGAGAGATAGCGAAGAAGATCCTCGATGACTAAGACCCTGAAAGGCTGAAGGCTGAAGGCTGAATTTGGAGGGATTAACCACAGAGGTCACAGAGCACACAGAGGGAATTAAAGGAAGAAGGAAGAAGGAAGAAGGAAGAATTGACCGCGGATGACACGGATTTTCACAGATTAAAAAGGAGGGGGACATTCCTGCCTGCCACGCCGGGAGGCGGGTCCCCTGCAAAATCTTGATCATGATCGTGATCGTGATCGTGATCGAAATTCAACGACTTGGACATGGGAAATGACCTCTCGCGAAGATCGCCAAGACCGCTTAGGAGAAGAGGGAACCACAAAATGTGCAGAAGGCTCAAAAAGAACCACGGATTAAACGGATAAGCACGGATAGACGTTGATCTAACGGAGGGCGGATATTCCTACCCGCCACATCAACACAACGGCGAACAGAAATGTCCCCCATTGCCTTAAAATAGGGGGTAGGAAAACCCCCTCTCCGTTAGGTCCTTCTTTGTGTCTTTTGTGCCTTTTGTGGTTCCCCTCCCCTCTGTGGTTTCCTCTTTTTCTTGGCTTCATCTTGACCTGCGCTGGGCCGTGTGTAGCCTTGTGAGGCGAAGCATGGTTCCTCTCTCCCCTCTCCACTTCTCTCTTTCCTCTTTCCTCTTTCCCCTTCCCTCTCGGCGCGTAGCGCCGCAGGCGCCTTCCCATCCAATCCGCTAGTAATATGAAAAAACGTATAGTTTCCAACTTGGCCCCACCTTTAACCGACCCGGTACCTTCCTCCAGGTGCACTGTCTTCGGTCTTCTACTGGTTGGTTCCCTTTTCTTCTGCAATGTGCTCTGGTCGCAGGAGTCGCAGCCATCCGCGGAAGATGCCTCCGAAATCGAGGAGTACACCCTGGAGGAGCTGGTGGTCGTGGGGACGCGGCATGCGCCTCGCTCGGTGGAAGAATCCGCCGCCCCCATAGACGTGTTGAGCCCGGCTGATCTAAGCGGCCAAGCCTCGGTTACCTTGGACGATATACTGCGCACCCTGGTCCCCTCCTTCAATGTCCAGCGGCACGGTATCGACGACGAGGCGACCCTGGTCCGCCCCGTTACCCTGCGGGGTCTGCCCCCGGACAACCTGCTGGTACTGGTCAACGGCAAGCGCCGCCACCGCTCCGGGGTAATCGCGTTGCTGGGCAGTTCCCTCAACACCGGTTCCCAGGGACCGGATTTAAGCGTCCTTCCATCAATCGCAATTGAACAAATGGAACTTCTACGAGACGGCGCCGCCGCTCAGTACGGCTCCGATGCCATCGCCGGAGTGCTCAACCTTAGGTTGCGCGATGCCTCTGAAGGCGCATTGCTGGAGATGCGCACGGGTGAGTACTTTGAAGGGGACGGTGCCCTGGCCCAGACAGCGTTGAATTTTGGAGTGCCCCTCACCGCAGATGGCTTCCTCAATGTAAGCCTCGAATACAAGCAGCTCGACCCGACTATCCGCTCGGGTAGCCGGGCCGATGCCGCAACCCTTATTTCACGGGGTTATCCCGTCAACCAACCTGCCCAGATCTGGGGCAGTCCTGACATCGACGGAGCCTGGAACACTTTCTTCAACGCCGGCATCCAGCTCGGCAGTGGAGTCGAGGCCTACAGTCAGGGCGGCTGGGCCAAGCGCCGAACCGAAGGCGGATTCTTCTTCCGCGCTCCCGGCACCTCGTCCGCGCGCAGCGCCGTCTTTCGCTTCGGGGACCAGCGGGCTGTCGTCGATCTCGACCTCAACGACGACATCACCGTCGACAACGTGAATGTGCCTTCCCTGGATGCCGACTTCAGCGAGGTGGAAGCATTTATCGACCAATACCGAGGTCAACTTTTTCTATTCAACGAACGGTTTCCAGGCGGTTTTACCCCACGTTTCGGAGCGGACATCCGGGACCTGAGCCTGGTGACCGGGCTGCGCAACGAACCCGACAGCCTCCTCAAATGGGACGCCAGCGTGAGCGGCGCTCGAAGCAACGTCGATTTTTTCATCTTCAATACCATCAACGCTTCGCTGGGACCGGATACTCCGACCTCCTTCCGTCCGCGCGAATATATTCAGACCGAAGTAGCGGGCAACCTCGACTTCGCCTACTCCGCCGAGGTGGGCGGCTTGGCCTCTCTGCTCGACATTGCCTGGGGTGGGGAATGGCGTGAGGAAACCTTCGAATCCGTTGCCGGGGATCCGGCCTCTTACCAGACCGGTCCCTTCTTCGATCAGGGTTTCAGTATTGGTTCCAACGGCTATCAAGGCTTGGATCCGAGGAATGCTGGAAAGTGGGATCGTCCCAACTACGCCCTCTACCTCGATATGCAAGCGGATGTGACGGATCCGTTACAACTGGGCGTAGCCGTGCGCTACGAGGATTTCTACCGCGATTTTGGCAGCACCCTCAATGGCAAGTTGTCCGCATTCTGGCGGGCGGGGGAACGTTATTCCCTGCGTTCCACGGTCAGCACCGGCTTCCGTGCCCCCTCTCCCGGCCAAGCCAACTTCACCGCCGTGACCACCGGCTTTTCCGGCACCGGTGGACTGTCTGAGCAAGGGCAGGTTCCACCCACCCATCCCATTGCCGCGGCTCTGGGTGGATTGCCGCTGACCGAGGAGGAGTCCGTCAACTTTTCCATTGGTACCGCCATTGAACTTACCGACGAAGTCCACATGACCCTCGACTATTTCCAAGTTTCAATTCGGGACCGTATCGCCTTGACCGGAAATATAGTTATCACCGATGAAATCGACCAACTCATCCGGGAAAAGGAGGCCCTGAGAGGCACCGGGGTCCTGCAGGAAATCAAGTTCTTCTCCAACGACTTCGATACCACCACGCGAGGAATCGACCTGGTGTTGCAGTGGAGGAAGGAGTGGAGCGACCAGTCCGAATCGAGCATCGATTTCGCCTATAACTGGACTCAAACCAACCTCGATGATTTTTCGCAGTTGCGGCAGGTCACCGAATTCCTCGGCACACCCTTGGTCGATCCCATCGGGGTCAGACTCATGACCCCCCGGCGACAGGTGGAACTGGAAGAAATGAACCCTGAACACCGTTTGGTGTTTTCCGCTCGTCACCAAAGGGGTTCCTGGGACGGCTTGCTGCGATCCAGTTTCTTCAGTTCCTGGAATGCCTGCCGCTTCCAATCCAATGCCTGCACCAACCTCGATGCATTTTCCGGAGCCATCATCTTCGATGGCGAAATCGGTTACAGCTTCAGCGAGCGCTACCACGTGGCCTTCGGAATTCAGAATATTTTCGACTCGGTGCCTACGGCTCCTCTCGAGGAGACCGCCGGCCAGGGAAACCTGCGCCCGGAGAGCACCCCATGGGATTACAACGGCTCATTCTGGTACACCCGCTTGTCCGCCGAATTCTAGCCCGCTGTCTTTAAATTTAACCACAGAGCCCATGAGGCGCCTGCGGCGCCAATTAGGAATGAGGAATTAGGAATTAGGAAAGAAACCGCAGATTTCGCAGATGAGCGCAGATTTAATAAAGGAGGGGGGACATTCCTGCCTGCCACGCCGGGAGGCGGGTCCCCCATTGCCTTAAAATAGGGGGTAGGAAAACCCCCTCTCCGTTAGGTCCTTCTTTGGGGCTTTTGCATGCCACGCCGTAGGCCTTGACGGAGGCGGGTGCATTTTGTGGCTAATCCCTCTCTCAGCATCTCTTATTCTTTGCGTCTTTTGCGTTCTATTGCGGCTATTTCCCTCTCCCCTTCCCCCTTTTTGCTTCGCCATCTGGTCGTGGAAAAGGAGATCAAGGGGTTGTTGAGCGAGATTGAGGTTTCAAGGCATAGCCGCCAGAACAGATTCGGGTTGACATTCTGGAGCTAGAGCGAGAAATGGAAAGATCGCTGAGCGAAATACTCAGTTAAGAAGAACCATAGCCAACCCTGACAGATAGTCACTGTGGAAGGGAGCCAATCAGGAGAGACGGAGTAAGAACAGATGAATGTGACCGAAATCATCTTCGAAGTAACTGAAGCGGTTGAAGGCGGATACGACGCCAGAGCCCTTGGCTACAGCATCTTCACCCAAGGAGAAGACTGGACCGACCTGAAGGCCATGGCCCGAGATGCGGTGAGGTGCCACTTTGACAACGAGAACATGCCGAGAGTCATCAGATTGCATCAAATCAGGGAGGAGGCCATCGCGGTATGAAGCTGCCTCGCGACCTTACGGGAAATGAGGTCGCAAAGCTCCTGACCCGCCACTACCCGCTCCTACAGCTCGATTTCGAACAGGATCACGTTGTTTTTTCCTTCTTCCTTTTGTGGCCTCTTATCCTGTCCATCCTGTGCATCCATGTTTCAAATTCGATCAAGATCAAGATCAAGATTCTCAGCAACTCAGCAACTCTTAGTCTTTGCGCCTTTTGTGGTTTCTCCCAATTCCCAATTCCTAATTCCTAATTCTTAATTCCTAATTCCTAATTGGCGCCGCAGGCGCCTCATGTGGTTACCTCCTCTCCCCTCTCTCAGCAACTCTTAGTCTTTGTGCCTTTTGTGGATCCTCTCCCCCCTCTCTCAGCATTTCTTCTTCTTTGTGCTCTTTGCGTTCTATTGCGGCTATTTTTCCTCATCCTTGTAAATCCATGAAATCCGTGCTTATCCGTGTAATCTGTGGTTTATTTCTCCCCCCTCTGCTCCTTTCCACAGTCCCGGTTAATGCCGACGAATACCACCGTGCTGCGGTAGATCGCACTCCCAAAGAATTCCCCGACCGCATTGTCCTCAACTGGTCGGGAGACCCCGCCACCACCGCTTCGGTCACGTGGCGCACCGATACCAGCATGGCACAGGCCGAGGGCCAGATCGCCGAAGCCGATGGCTCGCCCAATTTTGTCACTTGGGCCAGGAGCCAAGAGGCGCGCACGGAGAAATGGGAACGCAATAAAAACGTGGCGCATTTCCATTCGGTCACCTTCAAGAATCTCAAACCCGACACCCTCTATGCCTATCGAGTGGGCAGCGGCAACATCTGGAGTTCCTGGTATCAATTTCGCACCGCCTCGGCCGAACCAGACGATTTCACCTTCATCTACCTGGGCGATGCGCAAAACAATATACTCGCCCTGTGGGCACGCACTATCAGAACCGCGGTGCTCGACGCGCCCCATGCCGATTTTATCATCTACGCGGGGGATATCGTCAATCATGCCAACATGGACAGCGAATGGCAGGAACTGTTTGATTCCGGCGCCTGGATACATGCCAAAATCCCCAGCATTCCTTCTCCGGGCAATCACGAATACTCCGACTATCGGGATGTGGACAAACGCCGCTTGTCTACCCTATGGCGTCCACAATTCACCCTGCCCGAAAACGGCCCCGAAGGCTTAACTGAAACCACCTATTTCACAGACTATCAAGGCACGCGCATCATATCGCTCAATTCCTGTGAGCTCCATCAGGAACAGGTTCCCTGGTTGGAACAAGTGCTCGAAGACAATCCCAATAAATGGACTTTCGTTACCTTTCATCATCCGGTCTATTCGGCGACTGGGGGCAACGAAAATGCAATCCTGCGCGAATTGTGGAAACCCATTTTCGACAAATACGCCGTCGATCTGGTACTTCAGGGGCACAACCATACCTATGCCAGAGGACACAATATCGGCAGCGGTGCAGCCGTGCGCGATCCGACCAAGGGCACGGTCTACGTCGTATCGGTCAGCGGTCCCAAACAATCCAGAATCAAAAAAGAGCCCTGGATGACACGCGGGGGGGAAAACACGCAACTCTATCAAGTCATCACCGTCTCCGGCGACACCGTGCAATACCGCGCAATGACTGCGGTGGGTGAACTCTACGACGCCTTTGATCTGCTAAAACAGACGGGCAAACCCAACAAACTTATCGATCGCATCCCTCAATCCCCCGAACGCCGATGGGGCAATACCCTTGAGAAAAAAGACGAGGACGACAAAATCTTTTAGTGATATCGACCGATAATCTTCGATGGATTGGCCCGGAATAAACCACAGAGGGAATTAAAGGAAGAAGGAAGAAGGAAGAATTGACCACGGATGGGAAAGTAACCACAGAGAGCACAGAGAGGGAAAAGGAGAACCGCAGATTTCGCAGATGAGCGCAGATTTAGCAAATAGCCACAAAAGGCACAAAACTACACAAAATTCTTAATTCTTAATTCGGGCCCCGACGGCGCCTCATATCCGATCCCTTCCGTGTCATCCGTGGTCAATTCTGCCTTCTTCCTTCTGCCTTTAAATCCCTCTGTGCTCTCAGCCACGCTGAGAGGCGGGTCCCCCATTACCCTACATATGGCGGGTTGGACCCCCCCTCTCCGTTAGCTCCGCGTCTATCTGTGCTTATTCGTGTAATCCGCGGTTAAATCCCCCAGTATCAAGAATCCAGTATCCAGCATCGAGAACCCTTTGCGTTTTTTGCGATCTTTTGCGGCTAATCATCCTCATCCGTGTTTATCCGTGAATTCCGTGGTTAATTTTTCAGGGATTTTCGATCACGAATCTCAGCAACTCAGCAACTCTTTTTCTTTTGTGCATTTTGTGGTTAATCTCATCAGCGTTCATCTGTGTAATCTGTGGTTTATTCCTGCCTCCACATTACTTTGTTCGCATCAACCTAACAGAAAATAACATATCGCTCGTATGATTAATTCTTTGGATTTGACACAAAACATCCTTCCACAACTTCGATTTTAATGCCTTTGAAGGTTGATAGAGTTTCCGTAATTGATCAGACCGTTGCTGTTATCAGGAATGGTATTCTTGATGGTGAATGGAGTGGTTGGCTTCCTGGCGAACGAAGACTGTCTAAAGACTTGGGGGTAGGTCGAAACAGTCTGAGAGAAGCTCTCAAGATCCTGGAAACCGAAGGGAGAATTAAAATCATCCACAGACAAGGCGTTCGAATTAACAGGAATGCATCCAAGCTAGCCTCGAAGAAAAGTCATGTGGTTGGAGTCCTTTCTCCCAGTCCTATCGAAACCGTTTATCCCAGAAAGATTCTCTATATCGACGCTTTGCGCGCCCGGCTGGCAAAAGACGAGTACGTACTGAAATTCTACGATGGAAAGCAATACTTTAAGACGGGTTCGGAAAAGGCTATTCAACGATTAGTTCAACAGGAGAGATGCGACTGTTGGATGCTGGTGGCATCTAGTAAAGCCGTCCAAAATTGGTTCTGGTCAAACAACATATCCTGCCTAATCGCTGGTTCCTGTCATCAGGGAATAGATTTGCCTTACATAGACGTTGATTATCAGGCGCTTTGTCGCCATGCCGTAGTAACCTTGCGACGTTTGGGCCATCGGAACATTGTTTACCTGACACCTCCCCCGCTACTGGCTGGAGACATTCGGAGTGAAACCGGCTTTCTCCAAGGCATTAACCAACGTTTTGGAGATAATTCAGCAGTGGGAAACATTGTGCATCTGGATCCCTCGGTTGATCGAATAATACACACGGTAAATCGACTCATGAAGCAGCGCTCCAAGCCTACCGCAATGCTCATTAACAATGCTTTCCAGTATTTGACGGTGTTCAGCGCACTCACCCAAAGGGGCTTGCGTGTCCCCAATGAAGTTTCCCTGATATGCCGGGGGTCAGAGTATTTTCAACGCTACCTTAGGCCTACTCCTGCACGTTATGAGCAAAGTCCCATCCTGTTTGCGGGAAAGCTGTACCGAAACATCATGAAGCTGATCCACAATCCCTCGATTAAGCCGAAATCCATTTTGTTGATACCCGATTTCGTGGAAGGAGGCAGCATCGCCAATCCGAACGATTGAAGACAAGATGATGTAGCAATTCCATCTTGGGATTTCCGATCGATAAAGGGAGAATTGTACATGTTTCTGGCAGTCCAATCTCTCGTTTAAGGTTAATTCCGTGACTGTCGGTTATTAAAACCAATGCGGATTGCGACGGGGCCATTTTCAGAGTTCGGTAACCCGTCCAGTTTCAAGCGAACGACTCAGTTGGCTTAAAAATCAGTCAATTGAGGAATTATAGAACTATTTGAACTTCGCGTTGTTCGACGGGCACTCTGGTTCTATTTTAGGGGCAGGGGCCTTTTCTTGGAGTGGTTGGTTCATAGTG
Organism: Opitutales bacterium; assembly: GCA_964291575.2. Classification (GTDB taxonomy): domain Bacteria; phylum Verrucomicrobiota; class Verrucomicrobiia; order Opitutales; family UBA2995; genus JAABVD01. Next base: position 89,013 of record OZ219855.1, read on the forward strand.
TATAGGATAAAAAGCCCTAATTAGGATCAGTAATTAAAAGTGGGTATTACCCAAATCGAATCCGTAAAAAATCAACAACCAACCGGAAAAGATATGAGCAGTAATTTAAGAAATCATGGCCGTCTGATAGAAATCCTGATTTTGTTCACGCTAGCGGGTACATGGGGACTGGTTGCCCAGGAAGGAGACGAGGAAACTTATGATTTAAGCCCGTTTGTGGTGGAAAGTACAGACCAAGAAGGATACACTGCGACGAGCACGTTGGCGGGAACGCGCATCAAGACGGACTTGGCTGACCTTGGATCGGCCATCTCCGTGGTGACCCAAGAATTCCTGGAAGACACCGGGGCAACCGGTCTAGGAACTTTGCTGTCCTACACGACAAACACGGAGGTAGGAGGCGACCAAGGTAATTTTTCAGACGCACGGGACATTGCCAACAGCCGTTACTATCAAAAAGAAGAACGAACGGATCCTCAATTGAACACCCGCATACGTGGACTTGGCCGAGCTGACCTAACCCGCGGTTTATTCCTGACGGATATCGGGTTTGATTCCTACAACACCGAACGAGTGACTGTGAGTCGCGGCCCAAACTCGCTTTTGTTCGGCATCGGCAGTCCAGGAGGCGTTATCGATGTCAGCCTGAAAAAGGCGGTGCAAAACAGCAATTTTGGCGAAGTAAAATTCAGGGTGGATAATTACGGTACATTCCGGTCGGAATTCGACGGGAATCGAACCCTGGTCGAAGACCGCTTGGCTATTCGGGTGGCTGCTTTGCGCAATGATGCGCGCTTCAAACAGGAAGAGGCCTGGGAGCTGGACGAACGGATTTACGCCAACCTGGATCTGGTTCTGTTCAAAAATGAAAACAGCGACTTCCTTGGCGCGACGAGAATCCGGGCAAATGGCGAAACGGGAACCACCAAGGGATCTCCTGTTGAGGTGATACCGCCAACGGTGGCTTATAGCGGATGGTTCGAGCCAATTCCATCATCCATCCAGCAATTTACCGGTATAGCCCCGGCAGCGAACGCCGTTCACCCCAATGAGGGTGGGACATGGGAATTCCAGGCAACTTACAATCCTCTTCTTGCCAACCGGGATCCCCAAATCAACACCAACGTGCATCCAGCATACTTTCGCTTTATTGCCGCCCATTTTAACGATCCCAATGCGACAACTGCAGACGTTGGGACTGGAGACGGACTTCAGGGATACCAGGGCGTTATTACATGGAGGGCGAATCTGGATACACTGGACAGTACAGGCCTGGCCGGGACTCCGGCCGCAATAGCCGCCTTTGGTCCGGACGCTCCGGGAGATACGCCGGTGAATAGAACTTTGGAGTTCCATGCCCAGAGTCCTTTCGGTGAACCCTATGCAATCGGATTTGCTGCGCCAACCCTACGGAATACCAACGTATTCGATTATCGTAATCATATCTACTCAGGCGGAATCGACGATCTTGAACGGAAATTCGACGCCTATAGCGTAACCTTGGAACAAGGTTTCTTTAACAACAAACTGGCCATTGAGGCGACAATTGACAAACAGCGTTATGAGACGACTCAGGACTTCTTCTTTCAGGGAGGACGCGACCAGAGTACATCCGGGACCTATGACATCAATGTCTCGATTGCCCAGTATTTGCAAAACGGTCAGCCAAACCCAAATCTGGGCCGGGCCTACTCGCGGGTTGCTATTCCTGAGATTGATTTCAAGGAACTGGAACGGGAAACCGTCCGATTAACAATGTTTGGCGAGCTTGATTTCTCAGAGAAGGAAAACTGGTTGCAACATCTGGGACGGCATCGTTTTACAGGCCTGTATAATGATCACACCTTTGACAGGCGTTCTTCCCAATGGGAACACGCCTGGGTAAGCAATGATTTTAATGTTATTGATGCCGTCCAGGGCAATACCCTGACGCATAATCGCAGGGGCTTTACTACGGTGGTATGGACAAGCGACTCGCTGCTCGGATTGTCCTCCATCGACGAAGTTCGCTTGAACAAGGTTAACATACCCCATCCCCAACCGGGTGATTCCTATCGTGTACTTTACGCAGACACCAGTTCCAGCAACGCAGAGCGCACTTTGCGAACGGGAACGGTCACGAACGAGCGTTTTCTTGATGAAATGAATATTTCACAGACCCAAATCGAGGCCAAAGCATTTGCCTGGCAAAGTTACTTTTTGAATAATCACATTGTCGGGTTACTAGGTTTTCGTGAGGACGATACCCTAAGTTTTAACCGTGCAACCGTTGGGGAAGTCGGATTTGAAGAACGGGATGAAGAAGGCCGTTGGAAGCCGGGATTTACGAGACTATCGAATACCCCTGCCCTGGAAGAGTCCGGCGACACCGGGACCTGGAGTGTTGTTGGGCGTTATCCCGAAGCGTTATTGGGTGATCTCCCCGGAAACCTTGATTTGCAGGTACATTATGCCGAGTCAGAAAACTTCAATCCAATAGGATTCCGGAATGATGCATTGGGACGCCCCATAGGGCAACCGACCGCAACCACCAAGGAATATGGGTTTTTGATCAAGACCGTTGATAATAAACTCAATTTCAGGGTAAATTGGTTCGAAACGAGCCTGAATGATCAAAATGCGCTCCCGAGGGTGAACACGCTTTCCTATGCACTTAATCGAATCAATGATTACCGGGATGCTGAAATCAATCTTGCCCTTCCCTTCTCGGATCAGTTTGAGACTATCAGTGGAGATCCGGCCTCATTCCCGATTCAGGATTATGACGCTTTCTATTCAGCCATGCTGAATGCCCTTCCGACTGAACTGAGGGATATCTCCAACATCCGGCAAGTGGATGTAACGGGAGATGGTATCTGGGATAACATGGAAGCCGACACTGTTCAAAACCTGCGCTCAATCCAGAATCGGATCGCCAAGGGCGTCGAATTCGAAGTGGTCGCCAATCCAATCAGAAACTGGCGCATGATTCTGAATGTCAGCCAACAGGAAACAATCAACAGCAACACGGCTTCCGTGATGGGACCCGTTGTGGAAGCATTTACGGCCAATTTAAGAAGCAGCCGGTTGGGCGAATTGAGAATGTCTGCCGCGGGTACGACCGTGCTGCGTCCGATCGAGGAAATCTGGTTATCCCAGAACGTTGCTGTACTTCGTGCCGCCACCGCATTGGATGGTACCGTCTCCAATGAACAACGCGAATGGCGATTCAATGGGGTTACTTCCTATTCCTTCACGGAAGGGTGGCTTGAAGGCCTGAACGTGGGCGGTTCTGTCCGCTGGGAGGACGAGGTGGCAACCGGTTATGTATTCGCACTGGATCCGGAAGCAGGGGTACCCATTCCTCTGGTTGATCAGCCTCTCATGAGTGATTCCCTCCTGCATGGTGACCTGTTTGCTTCCTACAGATGGAAGCTGACCGACAAAATCGACTGGAAAATCCAGCTAAACATCAGGAATGCCTTTGGGGATGACGATGATATTCCGGTCAAGACAAACCCTGACGGGCAAGTAGCGGTAATACGGATCCCAAATCCGAGAACGATTATGATCTCAAACACCTTTTCGTTTTAAAAGGGCAAATTCGTAACCGGAAGCTGGATGATCGAATGAAGGGTTTCCATTATGCGCTTGTCGGAATCTTCCTGGCTGCTGCCTCCGTATACGGGGAAAATAATTCATTCAATATTCTCCTGATCACCTCCGAGGATAACGGTCCGGAATTGAGTTGTTATGGTGAGCCCTACGTGAAGACTCCGCACCTGGATAGGTTGGCCCGGACCGGCGTGCGCTTCAACCGGGCCTTTGTAACCCAGCCAGGATGCAGCCAGTCCCGATCCTCTATCCTGACGGGCTTGTATCCACATCAGAATGGTCAGATTGGGCTGGCAACATGGGGATTCCGGATGTACCAGGACGAGACGCCGAACATGGTTCGTAGTTTAAAGGAGGTTGGCTATCGCACCGGGATTATCGGTAAGCTGCACATCAATCCGGCTTCAGCTTTCCCCTTTGATTTCAAGGAAATCCCGGCAGCCAATTTCGCTCGAAATAAACTCACCGGGTATGAGAAACGCGCTGGTGAATTTATCCGGGCATCAGAACAACCGTTTTTTCTGATGGTAAACTATCCGGATGCGCACCGCCCATTCATTCCTCAGGTGGACGACATGCCCGAAAATCCTTTGACCGGAGACGATGTCAAACCCCTGGCTTATTTAGGAGTGGATCATCCTGAGCTACGAAAGCAGACGGCCGATTACTATAGTTGTATGGAACGTCTGGATACGCTGATTGGCAAGCTTCTTGATACCCTGAAAAAGAGCGGCAAGGCGGAAAATACGCTGGTTATCTATCTCGGTGATCACGGAGCGGACTTGCTCCGAGGGAAAAGGACGCCCTACGAGGGGGGGCTTCGTGTGCCCTTGATTGTGTCATGGCCGGGCCAGGCAAAAGCGGGACAGGTCAGGCAGGAACTTGTTTCCATGGTAGATCTATTTCCGACCACTCTGGATATCTCGGATGGCCAAGTCCCAAATTCCCTGCCAGGCAGGTCGCTGCTTCCGTTGCTAAAAGGGGAAACGCCCGACTGGCGTGAATACCTGTTTGCGGAATGGCACCTTCATTCCCCCCTGAACTTTTACCCGCAACGCACGGTTCGCAACGACCGCTATAAACTCATCCATAACCTGATCCCTGGCACAGAGAATCCTGGTTATGATTGGACCATGGATGCATTTTTCCCGGAACTTGCCGACAGTATAATCGAAGGAGACGATGCTGTTTCCGCCGCATACAAACGAATGAAACGCCCGCCGGAATTCGAGTTGTATGATTTGAGACGCGATCCCTATGAGTTCAATAACCTCTCCGGTGATAAGGACCATCGGCAAATTCTCGAAAAGTTGAAGCGGGAACTTACTTTGTGGCAGCAGAGGACGAACGACCCGTTGCGTCATCCCAAACTCTTGGGGAAATTGAAAGCGGAGATCGAAGCCACTTTTGCAAACGGAGAACCCGAGAAGAGGGCGGACAGGACGTGGCACTATCCGGATTATCTTTCCACGGCTCCCTGAAAGATTCGCATACAGGGTGAACCGAAGCACTTTTTATTCATTACAAATAACCCAATAATGAACCTCCTTACTAAATTCATTCTAGCCGTTCTGCAAATCTGCTCGTTATCCGCGGGTATGACGGTGGCAGTGGCGCAGCCAACCGAGATGCCGGTCGTCGAATGGACCGCTGGCGACACGCCCGACTTTCGCTATCTGTTTCTGGATAATGTAAAAATCACCCAATTGCTCTACGCGACTCCGGAGACCGGAACCTTCAACCATCACGGCCACCTCGCTTATTTCAAGGGAGTCCTCTTCGCGTGTTGGGACAACCAGGCCCGCGATGAAAATACTTCGGGCCAACATGCCGTCTACCGGTTTTCGACCGACAAGGGAGAGACCTGGTCCGAGCTGAGGTCTTTGTTTCCTTCGCTTGCCGATAAGGTCCCGGCCTCGGTAGCGAAAGTACCCAAACCGTTTCAAACCTCCCAAGGTTTTGCTGAAATCGACGGTAGGCTTTATGCAGTAACCTGTGTTGACAGAGCCTTGAGAGAAAAAGTCTATCGTTATAATGAGGTATCACGGATCCGGATCGGATTCCTGGCCCGTGAAGTGCGTGTGGACGGATCGCTAGGTAAAGTCTTCTGGTTGTCGGACACGGCCCCCGAACCGGAACCCGGTTACCCGACTCTTCCGGTCGGCGACCGGTCGCTCGTCGCCAAATTCAAAGCCTATTACATGAAGCCGGCCAACTTGCCCCAACTCCTCTTCCGACCGAGACAGTGGCCAGACTCGGATGATGAACACCGTATGACCGAGCCCACACAGCCCTGGCGCCTCGACAGCGGTACCTGGGTAAGACTCTACCGGAACCAGGGGACTATCCATGGAAAGAACCGCGCCGAAATCGAAGCCTCCCGGCCCCGTCGGCACTACGCCTCGTTCTCCTTCGATGACGGGAAAACGTGGAGCGCACCCACGCGTACCAATTTTCCCGATACCGGGGCGCGCGCCAACTCCGGACGATTGCCGGACGGCCAGTTTTACGTAATCAACAACCCCCTTCCCATGTCGGCCAGGCAGGGGGGGCGTACCATGCTTGCCATATCCTTATCTCGCGATGGTCTGAATTTCGATCGCATGGCCGTTATCAGGTTCATCGCGCCGCAACAGCGCTATGAAGGCATAGCAAAGGGAGCCAATGGATTCCAGTACCCACATTCGATCGTTGTCGGGGAAAACCTTTGTGTGATTTATTCCGTGAACAAGGAAGACATGGAAGTAGCCCGAATTCCGCTCACGGAACTTTACGCGCTTGATAGATCATCGCAAAGGCCCGTCGTCCCTCAGTACGACTATCATCGCCCTGGTTCCCTCCCTTGAGTTTTCGAAAAAAGAGTAGAGGCGAAATCAATTGCTAAGGTTTTAAAAGCGCAAGTGATCCTTCAGGCGCTTTTGTTGAAAGGAGTACTGGAATAGTCATGACTCTTGTTGACTGGATTCTTGTCTTTATCTACGCGACTTCGACGATTGCAGTTGGCTGGTATTTCGGCAGAAAGCAGAAAGACACAAAAGAGTATTTCATCGGATCCGGCAGCATGAATCCGGTCCTGATTGGGGTCTCCTTGTTCGCCACGCTTCTGAGTACGATCAGCTATCTGGCGATTCCGGGAGAAGTGCTGGGAAAGGGTCCTGCCTATATGGCCGTCTACTTTTCCTATCCATTTGTTTTCCTCGCCCTGGCGTTTGTGATTCTCCCGGTCTACATGAAGAATCGCGTCACAAGCGCCTATGAATTGCTGGAACAGCGCCTCGGACTGAGTGTTCGCATGCTGGGTGCGGCAATGTTTCTCACGTTAAGGTTGGTCTGGATGTCCCTGCTGATTTACATGACCGCCAAGGCCATTGCCATCATGATCGGCGCGGGAGATGAAATGATTCCCTGGATCGTTATAGTAACCGCGATCTTTGCCATAACCTATACCTCTGTCGGTGGACTCAGAGCCGTCGTCATAACCGATCTGTTGCAATCCCTTCTTTTGTACGGCGGAGCATTAATCGTTATCGGAACCGTTACCTGGAAGCTGGGCGGCTTCGCCTGGTTTCCAACCGAATGGCAATCGGATGTGTGGGACAAGCAACCATTGTTCAGTTTTGATCCGTCAACAAGAGTAACGGTCGCAGGCTCCATGCTGTGGATCTTCCTGTTTCTCCTATGCACCTCCATGGGAGATCAGGTTTCCGTCCAGCGGTTCATGTCGACAAAGGATGTCAGGGCCGCCCGTAAAGCTATCGCCATGCAATTGACCACAGCCTTCGTCGTTGGTTCGACCCTGAGTGTGGTTGGTTTGGCCCTGCTTGGATTTTTCCAGGTAAATCCGGATTTGTTGCCTGCAGATGGATCCATAAAATCTCAAGCCGATCAGCTATTTCCTCACTTCATAGCGGCCCAACTGCCACCGGTGATAACGGGACTGGTGGTCTCGGGCCTTTTCGCAGCGGCGATGTCCAGCATCGACTCGGGTGTAAATTCGATCACGGCTGTCGTGATGACCGACTTCCTCGACCGATTCGGGCGGAAACCTCGGTCGGAGAAACAGCATCTGCGCGTGGCCCGCAGCCTGGCCATCGGCATAGGGGTCATCGTTGTCTCAATCAGTACGCTGATGAAGTATGTGCCGGGCAATTTCCTGGCAGTCACGAATAAGACGACCAATCTGCTCACCGGACCCATCGCGCTGTTGTTTATTTTTGCACTCTTTGTGCCCTTTGCGAACGCGCCTGGGGTTTGGATCGCAACCTTGGCCAGTGTCGCAACCGCCGCAATTGCAGCGTTCTCCGGAGTCATATTTGGATCGGATCCGGTTACGGGACTGGATCCGATCAGCTTCCAGCTGATTCTGCCCTCCAGCCTGATTGTTGGTCTGCTGGTCGGCATTGTAGCCTGCAAACTGTTTTCCTGGACTAATAAAAGCGGGAGGTCTCATTGAGCGGTCCCGGTATGTCATCAATTTTCACACATCAACTCATTACGCAGAAAAAACTATCATGAGAAAAAGCAAAGCTCTCGCCCGCATGCGCAAGGGTGAAATCATCCGCACGTGTGTGCTTGGACACTACATACCGGCATTCGTCTGCCATGCAACTCGAGCGGGTTACGATTGTATCTGGCTGGATCTGGAACACAGGCTTTTCTCACCTCGCGAGGTCCAGGCGCTCCTGGCCTTCTCGCATCTTTACGATATCGACATCATGCTGAGGCCCCCGACGCTTGAGAAGATTGGGTTGTATCGCTATCTTGAGGACGGTGCCGCTGGATTGCTCGTTCCACAAGTGTCCACCGCCGAAATGGCGAAGGAGCTGGTTGATGCCGTCAAGTTTCCCCCCTTGGGTGAGCGGGGAATTGACAACAGCGGATTGGACGCCGACTTCCAATATCACGATCCGGACGAATTTGCGGCATGGGCAAATCGAGAGACATTTCTCTGCGTGCAGATCGAGACGCCGCTTGCCGTCCGCAACATTGAATCCATTGCCGCGGTTGAAGGAGTGGACATGATCTTCGTGGGACCAGCAGACCTGGGATTGCGTTTACGGCAGAGCGGCGAGATGACACTTGAGCAGGCGTGGGAAACCGTGGCTGCCGCCTGCCAGAAGCACGGAGTCGCTTTCGGAGGCCCCGCTCTATTGCCGGAGGATTTAAATCGGCGTGTTCGCCAGGGAGCGCAATTGCTGGTGGCCAGCGCCGAATTCAAAAGTTGGTCGAATGGGTTGAAGGAGGATATCCGGAAATTCGATGAAACGACATGAAACCATGAAGGGAGGAACCAAAAAATGAAGATGATTATTGGCGGAAAAAGCGTCGAAGCGATCGATGGTGCGGTACAAGAGGTGGTTAATCCCGCCACGCATGCCGTGGTCGATACCGTACCCATGGCCACAAAAGAGGACATGGACCTGGCCCTGTCCAATGCACGGAAGGGCTTCAGCGCATGGTCAAAAGTACCTCTTCATAGAAGAATAGAGACCTTGTACGCCTTCGAACAGCTCTTTAAGGAAGCCAGGGAAGACCTCATCAAACTGGGCATGCAGGAAATGGGAAAAACGAAAGCCCTGGCAGCGGGAGAAATCACCGTGGCTACGCTCCTGATCAGGAATTTCTGCGAAGCTGCGCGCTCACTGGGTGGTGAAACCTTTGCACCGGGAAACCATCCCATCGCAGAAAACGACCTGGTTCTAACCGTCAGAGAACCCTGGGGAGTTGTTTTTTGTCTGCTCCCGTTTAATAGCCCAATCTCGCTTTATGTTCAGAAAGCCATTCCAGCGCTGCTGATGGGCAACGCCGTGATCGTGAAACCCGCATCTGATACTCCGCTCTGCAATATCTTGATGACGGAGTTGTTGTTGAAAAGCGGTATTGAACCGAATGCTGTGCAAATCATCACTGGTAGTGGCTCCAAAGTGGGCAAATACATTGTGTCGTGCAAAGATATCGATGTGGTCAGTTTAACCGGCAGCACGGAAGTCGGCATTCAAATTGCCAAGGACTGTGCCGAGCATTTGCACCGGGTGTCATTGGAGTTGGGAGGAAATGATGCATTGATCATCCTGGAGGATGCAGACATGGACCTGGCCATCCATGAATCCTTCTGTGGACGTCACGTGCATGCAGGCCAGATATGCTGTGCAAGCAAACGCTTTATCGTACAGAACTCAATTAAGGAGGAATTTACCAACCAGCTTCTGGAGAAAATTAAGGCCATCAAAGTCGGAGATCCGAATGACAAAAGCATGACCTTCGGTCCCGTTACTTCCGAAAAAGCGGCGATCGATGTTGAGCGGCAAATTCAACTTACCATCGAACAGGGAGCTCACCTGCTTTTCGGTGGAAAACGTTTTAACCGTACCTTTATTGAGCCGACTCTGCTGACGGATGTTACACCCGATATGGATATTGCCCGGGATATGGAAATATTCGGCCCGGTTTGGCCCATTATCGGCTTCGATACCATGGAAGAAGCCATTGAAATAGCGAACAATTCCATCTATGGACTCTCCGGCGGTGTGATTACCCGCGATCAGGGGAAGGCAATGCAAATTGCACGAGCCCTGCAGGCAGGTTGCTGTGTATTTAATGGAAGCGGCTTGTACCGCTCTGCCGACCAGCCGTTCGGAGGTTACAAAATGAGCGGTATCGGACGCGAGGGAGGCCGATTCACATTGGAGGAGATGAGCCAGTTGAAAACGCTCGTGTTTAAGAACCAATACTAATTCTTCTATCGGCGAAACTCGTCCAGGCAGGTGACAAAATTTTCCTGACATACCGTAACCGCTAAAAGCATTGCCCATGAATGTTATCGATAAACTCTCTCTTGCTTTCTCACTGATACTCCCGGTGACCTCGAGTATAACAGAGGCGGCTGCCCAATCGGCCAGGATGCCGGTGATCGAATGGACGGTTGGTGACGCACCTGATTTTCGCTATCACTTTCTGGACAACGTGAGAACCACAAAGCTTTGGTATGCGACCCCGGAGACCGGAACCTTTAGCCACCACGGATTCCTCACTTATTTCGAGGGAATTCTCTTCGCCTGCTGGGACAGTCAGGCCCGTGATGAAAACACTTCGGGCCAGCACAGCATATTCCGGTATTCGAATGACGATGGAGAAACATGGTCCGAACCAAAGGTCTTGTTTCCGCCGCTTGCAGAAAACGTGCCTGCTTCCGAAACGGAACAACCCAATCCTTTTCAAACCTCGCAGGGCTTTGCCAGGATCGATGATCGACTCTACGCCGTCACTTGCGCCGACAGGGAGTTGGAAGAAAAGGTCTATCGTTTTAATGAGGTATCGCGGGTCCGGATCGGATTCCTGGCCCGAGAGGTGCGAACGGACGGGACACTCGGCGAAATATTCTGGTTGTCCGGCACGGCCCCCGAACCGGAACCCGGTTTTCCTGCGCGTCCCGCGGGAGATCCTTCGCTTGTTGACAAGTTCAGCGCTTATTTCAAGGAACCGGCCAACTTGCCTCAGCTCCTCTTCGGCCCAAGACAATACCCGGATTCAGATGATGAACACCGCATGAATGAACCGAGCCCCCCATGGCAACTCGCTGATGGAACTTGGGTGCGACTTTATCGCGACGGTGGCAGCATCCATGCACAATCCCGCGCCGAGGTGGATGCATCGCGGCCCCGACGAAATTACGCCTCCTTTTCATTCGATGGTGGTAAAATGTGGACAATCCCGACACGAACCAATTTCCCGGATTCCGTCGCGCGGACCAATGCCGGAAAGCTGCCTGATGGCCAGGTTTACGTGATCAACAACATCCTGCCGATGACACCACGTCAGGGAGGACGCTCTATGCTTGCCATCTCATTGTCCCGGGACGGTCTTAATTTCGATCGAATGGCCGTCATCAAATTCATAGCGCCGCCACAACGACACAAGGGGAAATTCAAGGGGGCTGGGTACCAGTATCCGCATTCGGTTGTGGTCGGAAATTACCTGTGGGTAATCTATTCAGTAAACAAGGAAGACATGGAAGTAGTCCAAATTTCTCTGTCGGAGCTCTATTCCCTTGATAGATCCTCACTGAGATCCATCGACCTCGAACCCGGTCATTTCTATCCCGCGTCCATCCCTTGAACTCATGCTGGAGGGGTAAACACGAAATAAATTTTGTATCCACCGATTCGCTACAACAATTTTCTGCCAATGACAAAAGACACAACTGAACACGACACCGGTCCATCAGAAATGGTAACGCTGGAGAGGAGACAAGACGGGGTGGCTATCCTTACCCTTAACCGTCCTCCATTGAATTTGTTTAACCGCGAAATGACCGGGATGTTCGATCGGATATTGCGTGAAATCAAAGATGATCCCTCGATTCGAAGCCTGGTTGTAACGGGCGCATTAGGGGGTGCGTTCGGGGCTGGATCGGACATAAAGGAATTTCCTGAATATATCGAGACTGGAACGGTTATTGAGAGAAAACTTCGCTATGAAAACGAAGTCTTTAATCGCCTCGAGGACCTGCCTCAACCGACTATTGCAGCAATGCAAGGCGTTGCTCTTGGCGGAGGATTTGAACTGGCTTTATGCTGTGACTTCAGGATTGGCGAAATTGATATGAAGATTGGTCTGCCTGAAGTTAAGTTAGGGGTATACCCTGGTGCCGGTCTTATTCGGCTTCCGCGTCTGATCGGTGAATCCCGTGCCAAGGAAATGCTTTTCCTCGGCGATTTCATACCAGCAGAACAGGCGCTGAGCTGGGGCCTTCTCAATAGACTGGTGCCGAAAGAAAAAGTCTTCGAAACGGCTGTTGAGTTCGCGACCGAATTGGCAAACAGACCGGCAAAGTCCGTACAGATCATGAAAAGGGGAATACGCGATTTTGAGGGCAAATCCCGGGACGAGGTGCTGGAGGCAAGCCTGGCTATGAGTGATGAAGTTTTCGCCACCGAGGATGCCAAGGAAGGCGTCGATGCTTTTTTCAAAAAAAGAGCTCCGGAGTACATACACCGTTAAAAACAGAAAGGACGCAAAGATGTTACTCAATGGCATGAAGGTTATCAGTTTCTGCCACTACCTGCATGGGCCTGCGGCAACGCAGTATCTGGCGGACATGGGGGCCGACGTAATCAAGATCGAACCACCCGGTGGACCGCTCGAACGCAAGTGGTCGGGTGGCGATTCCTTTGTCGATGGCGTAAGTTGCTTCTTCCTTTCCGCCAACAGAAACAAGCGCAGCCTCGCCATGAACCTGAAGCATCCGGATTCCAGGGATGTCATTCACCGTATCATCAAACAATCTCATGTCCTGGTGGAAAACTTTCGCCCAGGGGTATTGGACCGGCTTGGCTATGGTTTGGAGGAAGTGCGCAAGATCCGCCCCGATATCATTTACGTTTCGGCCACCGGCTACGGTTCATCAGGGCCGATGAAGGATGCCCCCGGGCAGGATATGCTGGCTCAGGCACGAAGCGGCATGATCGCAACCATGGGCGATTACGGGTCACGCCCGGTCCCGGCGGGCAACGCTCTTATCGATCAGCATGGCTCAACCCTCATCGCGATGGGAATTCTTGCGGCTTATGTAAAGCAGCTTCAAACCGGTGAAGGCACGCGTATCGAGGCAAACCTTTTGAATGCAGCCCTGGACTTGCAGGCCGAGCCGCTTACCTCGTTTTTGAGCCGGCCGGATCTGACCAGTGAAGTTTTCAAGCGAGATCCCCATCTGGCGACCTGGTATCATCCGGCGCCCTACGGCATCTACCGGATGGCCGACTGCTTTGTAGCCATTTCGATGAACAACACCGCCGGAACATTGGCAGAATTGCTCAATAACAAAGTGTTAAAGGAGTTAGCGAAAAAAGATCTGCTGGAGGAACGGGATGCGTTTGCCCATGAGCTGGCAAAATCGTTAAAGGAATTGCCCCTGTCGGACATGGCCGAAAAATTTGACCAAACAGGCATCTGGTATGCACGTGTGCAGGATTACAGTGACCTGCGCGCCGATCCTCAAGTCGCAGCAAACCAGATGCTGCGGGAAGTGCCCATTGTGCAATCAAAGGCCACCTTGATCAACCACCCTTTGCGATACGATGAAAAAGTCCCCGAGCTTAGGCACATTGCCCTCCGCTGTGGCCAGGATGGCAGGGATATACTCAACGAACTGGGCTTCTCTGAAGATCAAATAGAGGAATACTTCTCCAAGGGGATATTGTATGAGGAGCCACAGGAGTAAGGAATGTTCGATACCGATAACAGAACAGATCATCAAGCGGAAGGATAAGAAGGCATGAAGACGAATCCGGCGGAAGAAAACAGCAGCATTTTGGACAGGGCTCTTGACCTGGGAATAGCCAAATGCCTGCGTGATGCCGACCGCTTATCCGCCTTTCCGCATGTGACGAAAAACGGAGACTGGTTGATCAGTGAACATGCCCGCTGGACGGGTGGTTTCTTTGTGGGAATGCTGTGGCTTGCGGGAGCGGTGCGTGAGGATCCGGCAATCCTGAAAACAGCGCGATCCTGGGCCCTGCGCCTCGCCCCGCGGGCCACGGACCGCTCGACCCACGACATGGGTTTCCTTTTCGAGCCAAGTTGTGTGCGCGGTCATAACATCCAGGCCGACGAGCAATTGCGGTCCCTGGCGATTTCGGCGGGCCGGTCCCTCGCCTCTCGCTTTGTTCCAAAAGGCAGATACATTCCAGCCTGGGATCCGTCCGAAGGCCAACAGTACCTGGCCCTGGCCATTGTCGATACGGTCATGAACCTGCCCATCGTCTGGTGGGCGGCAAACGAGACCGGTGATAACCGCATGCATGAAATCGCCGTGCAGACGGCCGGGACAATCCGCGAGCAGCACATCCGCCCGGACGGTGCGACCTACCATGTGGTCGATCATGATCCGGAAACCGGCGAGGTCACACACAGAGGAACCCATCAGGGTGCACACGATAATTCCTGCTGGACCAGGGGACAGGCCTGGACCCTCTATGGATTTACCCGTATGGGAGTTATTCTGGAGTCGGAGGAGATGATGGCTACGGCAAGAAAGACAGCAGATTATTTCCTCACCCAATTGGGAGAAAAGACCATCCCGCCTTGGGACTTCGACCGGAACGATGCCAATGAACCGGTGGATTCAGCTGCCGGTGCGATTGCGGCCAGTGGACTGATTGAACTGGGCCGCCGGACCGGTGAGCAGGCTTACACCCAGGCTGGTGAGCGAATGGTCCATGGTTTGATCGATACCTGCATCGATTTTGATCATCCGCATAAACCGGGTTTACTGATGCACGGAACCGTTGATTACCCACGCCGTTCCGGGGTGGATGAATCGATTATATACGGCGACCATTATTTCATGGAAGCCCTCGTAAAGCTGCGCCGACCCGAGCTTTGGGATATCCTTGGATGTTGCTGATTCATACCCGTTCATTAAGAATTAACCGCAAAGACTGAAAGCTGAACACAGGATGTCCAAGCAACCCAATATTCTTCTTATCATGGCAGACCAGGTGAATCCGGCTTTCCTGCCAGCCTATGGCCACCCGGTCGTGAAAATGCCCAACCTTGACAAAATAGCCGATGAAGGGGTGGTCTTTGATACGGTTTATTGCACCAGTCCCATTTGTGCACCGTCACGCTTCTCCATGCTGACTGGAAGAATGGCTTCAGATATGGGAGTATTCGATCACCAATGCGAAATGCCAGCCTCTACACCGACCCTGATGCACTACCTTCGCCACCTCGGCTACCATACCGCGTTGTCGGGCAAAATGCATTTTCTCGGGCCGGATCAGCTTCATGGATACGAAGAGCGGCTCACAACGGACATTTATCCCTCTGATTTCGGATGGGGTCCTGACTGGCGGGCCGGCACCCCGGAAATCCCCTGGGCGCCAACCGGGATCAGTCCGCGCACCGTTCTGGAGGCCGGTCCATGCTCAAGAAGTTTGCAGCTCGATTACGACGAAGAGGTAGCCCACCAGGCAGTACAAAAAATCTATGATCTCGCACGCCGACCAGAGCCTCAACCGTTCTTCCTGACGGTCTCATTTTCGCAACCACACAGCCCGTTCGTTGCCAGTCGCGAACATTGGGATCGTTACGAGGAGGATGATATTGACATGCCTCAGGTTCCGCCTCTTTCCATTGAAGAAATGGACGCACATTCAAGGCGCCTGCACCACATGTTCCACATCGACGAGTACACCGTCACCGATGAAAACGTGCGCAACGCCCGACGTGCTTATTATGGCATGTTGAGTTATATCGACGACAAGATCGGCGAGATCATGACTGCGCTTGAGGAGGCGGGCCTGAAGGAGGAGACGGTGGTCGTTTTCACCTCGGATCACGGCGAAATGCTGGGCGAGCGGGGATTATGGTACAAACAGTCATTGCTGGAAGGCTCGGTTCGCGTACCCTTGATCGTGCGAATGCCGGGAGAATCGCCGTTGAAGGGGCGTCGTGTTTCGAAGACCGTTTCCTTGCTCGACCTGCTGCCTGCTTTTGTTGAACTGGGGACCGGGGATGAGCCGGTCGACTACGTCGAGCCGATTGTAGGTCATAGCCTGCTGCCCCTGTTGTCGACGGACGGTAATCCTTGGGAATATCCAGTGTTTGCCGAATACTCCGCGGAAGGCACCTATGCGCCCTGCCTGATGGTAAGAAAAGGAAAGTTTAAATACATTTATTGTGAAACGGACCCGGCGCTGCTGTTCGACCTGGAATCCGATCCCAGCGAGTTATGCAATCTGGCCGGAAATGAAGCCTATACCGATGTATTGACCGATATGCACGATGAATTGCTGCGAGTCTGGGATCCGGATCGATATCGACGTGACGCCTTGGCATCACAAAAACGTCAGTGGTTCATTCATCGCGTATTGTCGAAAACCACCCCGAATCCCTGGGTGTTCCAGCCATACTCTAGCGCCAAGGATCAGTTTGTGCGCAGCGGTGCAAACACGACATATGTCAAAGGACAGGCCAGATTACCGTTCGTTGAGCCTGCTCAACCGGACAAGCCGCAGAACCCAGAACCCAGAACCCAGAACCCAGAACCCAGAACCCAGAACCCAGAACCAGAACCCAGAACCCAGAACCCAGACCCAGAACCCAGAACCCAGAACCCAGAACCCAGAACCCAGAACCCAGAAAAAACCTGGGTGCGCCTGAAATGCTCAAGGGTTCACCAGATCCGTTTTGCCCTCCAGGGGTTTCCAGCCGAGGACTCTTCGTTCTTCTTCCAGATCGATCCAGCGGCCGAAGTTGTCACCAATGCCATGGTAAATGCCATAGCGCAGGTCGTCCGGCGCTTCGATACAGGATTCGGTGAGCCGGGCGATATCATTTTGGCTGCACCAAAGGTGATTGCTTTCCGGTTTTGGCAGGGTATCTCCCGTATTGACCCAGCCAATGCGCAGGCATAGACAGGACAGGCCTTCGCTGTCGGCATAGGCCCGGCACAAAGCCTCTCCGAAAGCCTTGCTGGCAGCATAATGGTTTTGAGGCCGCACCCGCATGTGGGTGTTTACCCGCGGCACTTCAGCCTTGCCCTCGTAGTCTCCTCTGGCGACGGATTTGTACGGTTCATCCTGTAAATACCCCATCGATACCTGGATGCTGCTGGCGTAGACGATGCGATTGACTCCCGCCATTCGGCTGGCCTCCAAGACATTGTATGTCCCCGATAAATTGCTTTTCAGGACGGCTTCCCAACCGTGATCGGCATGCGGAGCGGCCGCCATATGGACAAGGATGTCGATGCCCTGAAAGGCTTTGGTAAGCACATCCCGCTCCGACATGTCCGAGAGGAAGAAATGATCTTCGGGTATATCGATAGCCTCTTCGTCACTGACGCGATCGGATTGCACACGCCGCCGCCCAATGCCAAAGAGCTCATATTTATCCGGCATCGTCTGCAGATGCTTGTAGATGGCTCCGGCAACCAGACCATACACTCCTGTAATGAGAACTTTCTTCATGGTTTGCAGAGTTAAAGTGATCAGGTCCTACAGGCACAAGCCCGGAGGGAGTTTCCGGTATAAGATTGCCGTCAGGTAAAATTGGAAGAAATAACCCAGAGGAATCTTCAAGGCTTTACTGGATGGAGGTGAAGTTTGTAGGCTCTCCCAATTCATCTAACCAGCATGTCTCATAAATCTTCCACTGTGCTCCGAAATATCCTGCTTCACCATGTCGCGGCAGGACACGCCGGCGCTGGTGAGGACTAACTCCAATACCAATGTCATTGCGATTACTTCTTCTGACTTTTTCGGCTATCCTGGTCCTTCATTCCGGCCTCATGGGCCAGAACCGGCCCAATATCGTTTTCATTTTCACCGATGACCATTGCGAGCAGGCCTTGAGCGCCTATGACCCGTCGCGCATGTCCACTCCAAATATGGACCGGTTGGCCAACGAAGGCATGCTATTCACCCGGTGTTATGTGACCAATTCCATCTGTGGTCCAAGCCGGGCCGTAATTCAGACGGGAAAGTACAGTCACCTGAACGGTTTTTTCCGAAACGGGCAATCTTTCAACGGGGATCAACAGACCTTTCCCAAGCTCCTGCAAAATGCCGGTTACCAAACGGCGGTCATCGGCAAATGGCACCTGGGGTCCACCCCTCAGGGGTTTGACCACTACGACGTCCTGGTGGGGCAGGGGCCCTACTACAATCCGCCCATGATCACCGAGGGTGAGGACGGAGAACCCGTCACCGTCCCTAATACGGGATACACCACGGATGTCATCACCGACAAGACATTGGCCTGGCTAAAAGAGGACCGCGATTCGGCCAAGCCGTTCATGCTGATGTATCAGCACAAGGCGCCTCACCGCGACTGGAAACCGGGTCCCAAATACCTCAATTGGCTGGACGACGTGACTATCCCTGAGCCCGAAACCCTCTTTGACGATTACGCTACCAGAACCCGGTCCGCCGCCCGCCAGACCATGGAAATAAAAACCCATATGAATGCCAGGGACCTAAAACTGGAGCCGCGCGGCAACCTCAACGAGGAGCAATGGGAAGTGTGGAAAGCCGCATATGAACCGAAAAACCAAGCCTATCTGCGAGCCCGTCCCAATATGACGGAAAAGGAGATCATCCAGTGGAAATATCAACGATACGTGAAGGACTACCTGCGTTGCGTAAAGTCAGTCGATGATGGTATCGGCCGGGTATTGGACTACCTTGAAGAAGCCGGATTGGCAGGCAATACGGTGGTGATCTATTCCTCCGACCAGGGATGGTATTTGGGCGAGCATGGTTGGTTCGACAAGCGGTGGATGTACGAAGAATCGCTCAAGACCCCCTTATTGGTGCGTTGGCCGAGGGTGATCGAACCGGGCTCGGTGCGGGATGAAATCGTATCCAATCTGGATTTTGCCAAAACCTTTTTGACCCTGGCCAATGTCAAGGTTCCCTCCGATATGCAGGGTCGCAGCCTGGAAACCCTCTTTCGCGGCAACCATCCCGAAAATTGGCGGAAGGTGTTTTACTATCACTACTACGAAAATCCCGGGGCCCACAACGTGGCCCGCCATTACGGGGTAACCGACGGCCGCTATAAGTTGATTCACTTATACGAACTGGAAGGCGAAACCTTGGATGATTGGGAACTGTATGATTTGGAGAACGACCCCAATGAACTGAACAACCTTTACGGAAAACGGGAATATGCCCGCGTCCAGCGGCAGAAGATGAACCAGATGAAGCGCCTAAGGGAGCAATTCCAGGTTCCGGAAACGGATCCCGTTTTCGAAAGAAGACGCCGCTAAAAACAAGCGTATTGACCCTTTCCTGAAAATTTTATTTTCACTACTAAACAACCCAATTGGAGAACCCAAATACATGAAAATTCTATTCCCATCCTTGTTTGCACTTTCCCTCCTTCCCTTGGCCGCTTCCGCCGGCGCGTTGAAGGTCGGCCAGGAAGTGAGTCCCTTTTCCGCCAATACCGACAGCGGAGATCTCTGGCAATTATCCGATTACCTGGGCCAGAAGAACATAGTGGTATATTTTTATCCGGCCGCCATGACCGGAGGTTGCACCAAGCAGGCCTGTGCCTACCGCGACGCTTCCGTCAAATTGAACGACCTCAATGCGGTGGTGGTGGGAGTTAGCGGAGATTCCGTGAACAATCTGAAACTTTTCAAAAAGGCAAACGG
This sequence comes from Opitutales bacterium, assembly GCA_964291575.2. GTDB lineage: Bacteria > Verrucomicrobiota > Verrucomicrobiia > Opitutales > UBA2995 > JAABVD01. The sequence goes on from OZ219855.1 coordinate 108,772, forward strand.
CCTCAACTTTGCCCTGTTGTCCGACGCCAATGGAGGCATCGCCGAGCAGTTTGGCGTTCCGTCCCGCAAGGGTGGCTCCATTGAGCGCGAGGTAGCCGGTATCATGCACACCCTCACCCGGGGTTCGACCACCAGCCGGTGGACTTTCATCATCGATAAGAGCGGCAAGGTGGTCTACATGGACAACGCTGTCAAAGCCACCGAGGATGCGGATAATGTGGTGTCCGAATTGAAGAAGCTGGGCTAGTCAGAGGGAATTAAAGGAAGAAGGAAGAAGGAAGAAGGAAGAAGGAAGAAGGGAATTTTAAATTTTTTGGCTCGGTGACAGAGCCGGGGTGTTTTAGCCGGAAAGGGGACTCTCGCAAAGCTCGCCAAGAACGCTAAGATCTTTTCTTTTTTCTAACCACAGAGAAAGAAAGGAGCGGGGACATTCCTGTCCCCGAAAAACGAGCTTTGGAATGTCCCCCCTCCGTTGAAGCTGAGGCCAGGGCGGGAATTGACCTTCATCCTTACCCTGCCTATATCCATTGGTCATGAATCTGATCCGAAAGGTAATCCCTTGGTTGATCTGGAGCGTTATCTTCCCAACGGGTTTGAGCGCTGCCGATCGACCCAACATCCTTCTCATCTTCACCGATGATCAGGGTTATTACGACGTGTCCTACAACGGTTTGGAGGATATCGAGACCCCGGCGTTGGACGCATTGGCGGAGGAGGGCATGCGGTTTGACAATTTCTATGCCAATTGCCCGGTCTGTTCACCTTCCCGCGCCGCCCTGTTGACCGGTCGACAGCAGGATTTGGTGGGGGTCCAGGGAGTCATTCGGGATTTGACGGATAACACCTGGGGCTACTGGGACCCTAATTCCACTTCCATCGCCACCGTGCTGGGGAACAACGGCTACGAGACGGCTCTGGTGGGAAAGTGGCACCTGGGTCTGGAAGAGCCCAACATTCCCAACCAGCGGGGTTTCAAATACTTCAAGGGCTTTTTGGGCGACATGATGGATGACTACTATCATCACCGCCGGCATGGTCACAATTTCATGCGGGAGAACCGAACGGTCATCGATCCGGAGGGCCATGCTACCGACCTCTTTTCCCAATGGGCCGTGGAATATATCGGGGAAGCTTCCAAAGAGGCGGAGCCCTTTTTTCTCTACCTGGCATATAATGCCCCCCACAGTCCCATCCAACCGCCGCAGGAGTGGGTTGACCTGGTGATGGAGAGAGAACCGGGAATCTCGGAGAAGCGGGCTAAACTGGTGGCCCTTGTCGAACACATGGACGCGGGGATCGGGGAGGTAGTCCAGGCCTTGAAGGACAATGGAGTTTACCGAAATACGGTAATCATCTTCAGCAGCGATAACGGGGGATCGCTCCGGTTTGGGTCGGACAATGGTCCCTTGCGGGCCGGAAAGGGCACGGTTTACGAAGGGGGCCTTCGGGTTCCCACCATCGTGGTATGGAAAGATGAGATTGCTGTCGGATCCGAGACCGACCACATCGGGATGACCATGGATATTTTCCCCACCATTCTGGAAATATGCGGTATCGAGTGGGACGGCCCGATCGAAGGTGTGAGTTTTGCCCCGGTATTGCAAGGCCAAGCCGTGGATGTTTCGCAACGGGCCATGATCTTTTCCCGGCGAGAGGGGGGAATAGCCTACAACGGAAAAACCATAGAGGCGGTCAGGATCGGAGACTACAAGCTGTTGCAGAACTATCCCTTTGCCCCCTACGAACTCTATAATATCGCGGAGGACCCCTACGAACGAAACGACCTCCTGGAGGGCAAGAGCGGCAACCAACTCAATCAGGTTCCGCATTTTTCCCAGCTTCGCGCTCGTCTTTCCCTGCATTTCCAGGAACGCGGACGGATCCCCTGGCAGGAACCAAAGAAAAGGCTGAAGGATGAAGGCTAAAAAAGGAAGAAGGAAGAAGGAAGAAGTTTTAAAGGCTGAAGGCTGAAGGCTGAAGGCGAAATAGTTGATTTGAGGGAGCGCACAAAGGATTTTTCATTGCGGATAATCCGACTTTATACGTATCTGCCCAATTCAACCGTGGCCCAGGTTATTGGGAAGCAAATTCTCAAGTCAGGAACCTCTGTTGGAGCTCATTATCGAGAAGCTAGCCGTGCTCGTTCCACAGCCGAATTCATAAGTAAGATCGGCGGTGGTCAGCAGGAATTGGAGGAGACAATTTACTGGCTTGAGCTGCTTATCGAAGCGAAAATTATACCGGCTAAAAAATTAAAAGGGCTGATGAATGAATCCTCCGAACTGACAGCTATTTTTATTTCTTCTTTAATTAAGGCTAAGCGCAATAGAGCCTGAAGGAGAAGACAACTTTTTCATTTAAGTTAACCCGATATTCAACAGTACTTCTTCCTTCTTCCTTCTACCTTCTTCCTTTAGTATTCAGCCTTTAGCCTTTATATTCCCCGCCGATGAAAGACTTCCGACCAGATTCTCCTTACTTCCATAAACTCCTTTCGCGCCGCGCCGCCGTCAAAAGCGGTCTTGCCGCCGCCGCCCTGGGGGCGATGAAGATTTCCCCTTTCTCAATTGCCTTTCCGCCGGAGGCCGAGGATGAAGTGTTGGTCCCCTTTCTCGGCATGCCCGTCACCCCTCCCAACCGGTTGGATTGGGAGAGGCTGGATTCCTGGCTGACTCCTACGGATCAGGCCTTCAACGTGCAGCATTACGGCGTGCCTGAGGTAGACCTGGACACCTTTAAACTGGAGATAGACGGCTTGGTCGAAAAGCCCATGGCTTTGACCATGGAGGACATTCGCAGTTTGCCCAGAAAAGACCAGTTCATGACCCTGGAATGCTCGGGCAACGGGAGCAGCAAAGGCTTCATGAACGGCGTTTACAACAGCAAGTGGACCGGCACTCCGTTGAAACCATTGCTGGACCAGGTCGGTGTCGATCCGCGGGCCGTCGAAGTGGTCTTCTATGGAGAGGACACCCGGGTGGAGACCTTGAGGCCGGGCACGACACGCGAGTTGCAGGTGGAGGTTCCCTTTGGCCGCAGCCTTTCTTTGGACGATGCCATGAATGAAAACTGTTTATTGGCTTATGAACGCAATGGCGAACCCTTCGAAAAAAGGCACGGGGCGCCCTTGCGCCTGATCGTTCCGGGCTGGTATGGCGTCGCCAACGTGAAGTGGCTCACCCGCATCGAGTTGAGGGACCAACGTTACATGGGGCGGTACATGGGACGCGATTATGTCACGGTGCGGGGCGAGCGCTGGGGGGACAAAATTGTCAATGTGGAACACTCCGTCGGCCGCATGCGGTTGAAGTCGATTGTGGCTCGGGTGACGCGGCGCACGGCCCAAAATGGCAAAATTCCGCTCAAAGCCTACGGCGCGGCTTGGGGTGACGGCACTCCCATCAGGAAGGTCCAGGTAAAAGTGGATGACGGCGAGTGGCAGGACGCCTTCTTGGACGAGGAACCACGCCATAAATTCTGCTGGGTGTTTTTCTCCATCGATCTCGGTTTGCAATCCCCGGGCCGCCGCTCCGTGGTTTCACGCGCCATCGACGCCAACGGTCGTATCCAACCCTCCTCCGAGGACGATGAGATCGCTTTGAAGAAGACTTATTGGGAAGCCAACCAGCAATGGGTCAGGGAGATTGAACTGGCCTGAGGGAAAAAGGGGTCAAACGCAAAATATTAAAATCGGATTAGTTCGCTTCAACCGTTCAGGTGAAACAAGAGGATGTCTCCGATTTCAATATTTTGCGTTTGACCCCTTTTTCAGGAAATTCCAGTAGAATTCTTATTTGACATCTAAGGAATATCTGTGGGATGGTAGAGGAGCTTTGAAAGTTTTCTCTCCATAAAATTTCATGGTCTGTGCGACTTGCGCCTAAGTTGGACCTTAAACAACAACCATCCGCAAAATGATATCTATGAACCCTAAGAGCTTATTTATCGCCGTTATAAGCGCCGCCTTGGCTTTCTCCGCCTCACTGGTGGCCCAAACAAACCAATCCGAGAGTGAAGAGATCTATGAACTCTCTCCCTTCACGGTTTCGGAGGACGAACAAATCGGTTACCAGGCTACTTCTACCCTGGCCGGAACGCGGATTAAAACTCCATTGCGCGACATTGGTTCCGCCGTCTCTGTAATTACAGCCGAGTTGTTTGAGGATACCGGAGCCGTGGATGCTGAAACGATTCTCAGTTACGCGACCAACATGGAGATTTCCGGTGCCTTCGGAAACTTTGCCGATGGGCTTGGAACGAACCACAATGGGCGGGCGGAACAAGATCTGCAGCGGGAAAATCCGCAGGTTTCGCAACGTGTGCGCGGACTTGCCAGCGCTTCCCTTACGAGGAACTTTTTCCTGACCGACATACCCTTCGACAGTTATAACACTGACCGGGTCGATATCAGCCGCGGGGCAAATTCCCTGCTCTTTGGAATTGGGGCTCCGGGTGGAATTATCAACAATACGGTGCACAAGGCCTCGGTCGATGGTGATAATTTTTCCGAAATTTCCGTTCGCATAGGTGAACGAAACAGTCATCGCGAAACCCTGGACTACCACAACATTCTATCCGGCGGTCGTATTGCTATTCGCCTGTCAGCCCTTCATGACGACACCATTTATCAGCAAAGACCGGCCTTTGAAATCGACAAACGGGTTCATGGCGCTTTTGAAGCCGTTTTAATGGAAAACGAAGGTAGCGACTCATTGGGGCGGACCTTGTTGCGAGGCGATTTCGAGGTAGGGTCCATTCATGGTTACCCGGTAAATATCTTTCCGCCCTCGGATCAATTTTCAACGTGGTTTGACATGCCCAACGTGCTGGGTCCGGATGGCCAACCCGTACCGGGGGTCATCCTTCCTTCTTACCATCCCGATAATCCTGCCGATATTACTCCCGGACGATTGAACCGCACCACCTATAATTTTTCCACAGGTGAAAGTATCCCCCAGACTGCGTGGCGCCCCATGCAGGTTTTTGACAACAGGAATCCGATACGTCGGGCCCACATACCCAATATTGTTGAGAATCCGACCTTCTTGCAGGCGGCCGTGGTCTATTACCCCACCATAATTTCCCCTCCGAGTATTCATTCGGGATGGCATCCGAATATTGAAGCCATAACCTCGGATACTCCGGGGAATAGCGGGTTGGCCTTTTATCCATTGGCGACTCAATCTCTGTATTCCGGTAACCGCAATGAGCAGTTGTTACCGAATTTTGTGACTCCGGTCATTATGAATACCCAGGTATGGGATAATGAGAACCGCATGATTCAAGGAACTACCCAAACCCGGGAAATCTCCTTCGACACGCATAACCTTACCTTGGAACAGACCTTCCTTGGCGGCGACGCGGGAATCGAATTGGCCTATGACAAGCAGAACTACCAGCAGGAAGTCGATCTTCCCTTTTCCTTTAACGAAAGTGGTGGTGATACCGCCAACAGTGATGTTGTCATAGATATCGGCCAATTTATTGGAACGGGAGAACCAAATCCGAATTTGGGACGTCCCATGATGAAACAACGTCCGCTTCCAAAAGCGCGTTTCCGGGAAACCCGGCGGGAGTCCACACGGTTTACCGGATTTTATGAATTCGATTTTGCGGAAACGAGCGACAGTTTGGGGTGGCTCGGGCGCCACACCTTTACGGGGTTCCTTAATTCTCAGAAAAACGACACCCTGAATTGGCAGCGAGTGGGCACATGGATTACGGAAGATGGGGACCTGAGGGACCCGAAGTACGTAGGAAATCCTTCCGGGGGTTATTTTCGTCAAGTCGCTGCCTTCGTTTACTTGGGTCCATCGGTTTTCGATGCCGGAATCACTTCTCCCGACCAATTGCAATTAGACGGAGATATTCGGGTTAATTTGCCTTCGCATGGTGATACCTTTTCCACATTGCTTTGGAACAAGGATACCGATTCCTTCGAGGAAGCCCAGTTTTACGTTGAGGAATACCTGCAAGGCGGAGCCCGGCGGCGATTTGAAGTGGATACCAAAGTGCTGAGCTGGCAAAGCCGCTTCCTCAATGACCATATTGTCGGTTTATATGGCTGGCGTGACGATGAAATGGATACAACCGAAAATATTACCCCGGGCAATTCACAGGGTATCCCCCGGTTGATTGGCAGTAGCCAGAAAATGAATCCGGATTATTTGCGCTTGCAGGATTCTCCCACGTCCTCCGGCTCCGGTGAGACCTCGACCTGGAGTGTCGTCGCCCACGCGCCCCGGGACTGGTTAGGAAATTCACCCTTCAGTCTGAGCGCCCACATAAGCGAATCGGAAAATTTTCAGGTTTTGCCCACGGGACGCAATGTTCGCGGTGAAACAATTGGAAATCCGGCTGGAGAAACAGAGGAAATCGGGTTTTCTGTCGGTTACAAAGACCTCATTTCCGCTCGGATAAATTGGTTTGAAACCCGGAGCGCCAGGACCAGGGTTCCCCTGGCCACGGCAACCGAATTTTTCAGTTGGAATAGTAATTGGCTTAGTGGATGGGGAAGAGCCCAATACGTGGAAAACCTTTCCATCCAGGACGCCCTCGTCATGGCCGGAGGAAACGGAAATGAATTCAGTTCTTATGATCAGGTATACAATGAAATCATCGGATTTCTGCCTCCGGACGTGCAGTCCATACGAAACTTGCGAATCGATAATGAAGGCATCGTTTCGTCAGACCCGAATCCCGGTCAAACCGCCACTCGCGATTTCGTGTCGGAAGGATTGGAAATCGAGGTTGTAGCCAACCTGACCAGTAACTGGCGCGCATTCCTCAATGTGGCTCAACAGGAATCGGTTCAGAGCAACACCGCCCAGGCCATTGCCGCGGTTACCAGGGAACATTATTCCAGAATTCAGTCTTCTCCATTGTCTAATTTGCTAGGTGACCCCGTGAGTGATGATATCGTTACCATCCAGGAACGTTACCAGGCTTTGGTAATCGGTCCCCTGTCGGCAATCCTCTCCCGGGATGGCACACCTGCCCTGGAACAGCGAGAATGGCGCATAAATGCGGTGACTAATTACCAATTTGACGAGGGAGCCCTGAAAGGACTCGGTATTGGCACGGGAATACGTCACCAGTCAAAGAATGCGATCGGCTTCGAAAACAAAATCGTGGAAGGCGAGGCCGTACCTGATATTACCAAGCCGTTTTTTGGCCCTGCCCAAATGAATGGCGATATCTGGATCAGCTATCGGCGCCAGATCTGGAACGATGGGATAGATTGGAAGATACAGCTCAACGTGAGCAACGCTTACGGCGATGATGATCCCATTCCCGTGGTTATCAATCCGGATGGTAATTTGGCCGTTATTCGAAATTCGATTCCTCAAGAGATTTTCCTTACCAATACCTTCAGGTTCTAGCCGGCATGTCTCACAAATTTTCTACTGCGCTCCGGTATACCAGCACTCGGTCTCCGTTCGCTCGCGACGAATTTTGTGAGACATGCCGGCTAGTAGTCGTTCGTTCGATTGTAAGCCTCTGCCGATTTCGACTATGGTAAATCCAAACGATGCCTCGGAGTTCAATATCTTCCAATTTTTCGAAGAGGGAATTCGATAGACGTGATTTTTTGATGGCGACTGTGGTGTCAGGTTCCAATGTTCCCGTTGTTGGCGGAAAAAATTCCCGTGCTGAACTCCGAGTCAAAATATTCGAAATCTCTTTCTTATTTTAACCCTTTACTCCTTCTATTAAATATTGCTCCTGGAAACCTGGACGGAGTTTCGGTTGCTCGTAGTTGGAACGAAGCGTGCTTGGAGGCCATTCGATTGGACATCCCATCTGCTGCGATCAATGCCAGAAATCTGTTCCATTTTTCGGCTGCAGCATATGATGCCTGGGCGGCGTTCGACAGGGAAGCTCAGGGTTATCTGTTTCTGGAAAAGCATGACGTTGAAGGTGTAGAGGCTGCGCGCAGGGAAGCCATCAGCTATGCTGCCTATCGTTTTTTGATTTCCCGCTACGAGCGATCGTTTAATCCGGATGAAACGAGAGAGATGCTGGATGGAGTGATGGCGGAATTGGGATACGAACTGCAGCATTCGGACATGGAAGGCAATTCCCCTGCCAGTATCGGTAACCGAATTGCCGCGCTTTATATCGATCTGGGACTGAATGATGGCTCCAATCAGGCCCATGATTATGCCGATACCACAGGATATGCACCAGTAAACTGGGGTCTACGGTTTGAAAGGAGCTTTCTTCAGGTCTTTTATCCGAATCGTTGGCAACCCCTGGAGTTCACATCCAACATTCTGAGTGAGGGAGCTGTCGAGGCGGCCCGTAAGGACGAGCTTTTGGATAATCCAGGTGGCGGACCACCCGCGACCGTATTGCGTCAAGTGTTTTTCGAACCCCATTGGGGTGAGGTAGCTACGTTTGCCTTGGCAAGAGAATCCCCTGAGTTACTCCATGTCGATCCCGGACCACCTCCGTTGTTGGGAGGTCCCGGGGACGCAGAATTCAAAGAGAATGTGATTGAATTGATTCGTTTGCAGTCCTATCTGCATTTTCAGGACGAAACTGAGATCGATATCAGCCCCGGGGTAATGGGTAACAATCCATTGGGGAGGAATGATGGAACCGGACACCCGGTTAATCCATTCACCCGTCAACCCTACCAGGATCACATTGTTAAGCGTCAAGAATTTGGAAGGGTGACTGCAGCTTTCTGGGCTGACGGCCCGAACTCTGAGACTCCACCCGGCCATTGGAACGTGATTGCCAACGAGGTCTCGGATCACCGGGCGCTCGAAAAGAGAATCGGCGAGGAGGGACCGGTAGTTTCAGACCTGGAATGGGACGTGAAACTATACTTCGCCTTGAACGGGGCCCTGCACGATGCCGGGATTGCCGCGTTTGAAATTAAGAAGCATTACGATTACGTCCGCCCGATCACCATGATCCGCTATATGAGCGCCATGGGGCAATCGACCGACCCGGAGGCCTCTAACTTCCATGTCCATGGAATGCCCTTGGTGGAAGGATTGATCGAAGTCATTTCTGCGGAAAGCTCGGCCCAAGGTCAACGCCACCACCATTTGGCAGATCGGGTAGGGGAAATTGCCCTGAAGTGTAAAACACATTTGGCCCCGGAGTTTACCCTGGATGCGGATATCAAAGGCCATGCCTGGACTCTGGGAAAATGGTGGATGCCGTTTCAGGAGATTGATTTTGTTACTCCATCTTTTGCTGGATACGTTTCAGGTCATAGCGCCTTCAGTCGGGCCGCCGCTGAAGCATTGGCCGGCTTCACCGGATCCGAGTTTTTTCCCGGCGGTTTGTTTGAGTTTCCCGTTCAGGTAAGCTATCTCGCCAAGTTCGATCGATTGTATGAGATCGGTCCAAGCGAGTCTTTTTCCTTACAATGGGCGACATATTTCGATGGCTCCGATGCTGCCGGCAGAGCCCGGCTTTGGGGAGGAATCCATGTTGAGCCGGATGATCTGGCAGGGCGCATGGTTGGTTCGGAAGTCGGAAGGAAAGCCTGGGCAAAGGCCAAGCGTATTTTCGATGGCGACAACTTCTTCCCATTGGAGGAGGCCCCTTCACTTTCAATGGAACTCGATCGTTCCGAGAGATTGCAGGCCCGCCTCATCGTTCATGGGGAATCGGAATCCTACAGCATCATTTATAAATCCAGAGACCTTAACAATTGGGATATCATGGTTAATTTTCCAAATACCGGCGAACGGATAGAATTCGTTGATGAGCTTGCTGACAATCCGGCCGTGAATTCCGTTTTCTACCGTGCCCGGAACATCCGATAATATTTGAATATTCAACGAGAGCCATACCCGTAACCCTTGGAGACGACATCATGGATAAATTGGACCAAAAAATCAACCGGAGGAGATTCCTGATGGCTGCCACCACCGCAGTAGCTGGTAGCGCCCTGGGCATTCCTGCAACACAAGCCGCATCGCAAGGATCATCCGCGAGGAATGGGATGAAGATCGAGGACCTTAAAATCAAAGTGACCACTCCGGGGTCCAATGGTGGTTGGAATTGGATTTTTGTAAAAATCGAGACGGATTCCGGAATCCATGGTTGGGGCGAAGCCAGCCTTCAGGAAAAAGATGCTGGGGTAATCGCTGAATTGGAGTCGTTCAGGAAGTTCCTTATCGGCCAGGATCCGTTGCGGATTGAACATATTTGGACATCGTTGCATCGGCGAGTAACCTGGACCGGCGGTCCCGTTACCATGAGCGCGGTCAGCGCCATCGATTTGGCTTTGTGGGATATAAAGGGCAAAGCGTTCGGTGTTCCCGTTTACGACTTATTCGGGGGCAGGGTCCGTGACAGGGTAATGATGTATGCCAATGGCTGGTTCAAGTATGGAAATTCTCCGGAAGGATATGCCAGGGGTGCCAGGGAGGTGGTTGAGAAAGGCTATAAGGCCATGAAATTCTATCCCTTCCCGGGTCCTCAGGTTATAACACCTGAACGGTTGGAACTGGGAGTTGCTCGCGTCCAAGCCGTAAGAGAAGCCGTTGGACCGGGCATCGAAGTCGGAGTGGATATAAGGAATGCCCTGAATATCTGGGGGGCCCGGCGGGTCGCCCGAAAGTTGGAGCCATTCGATATCATGTTCATGGAGGAGCCCATTCTCTATGACAACTCTACCACCTTGGTGGAATTGGCCAGAGAGGCGAGAGTCCCCATTGCGGTGGGGGAACGCTTGTATACACGGTGGGAATTTCGCGAAGTTCTGGAAAAAAATGCCGTGGATATCATTCAGCCGGATATATGCCACGCGGGCGGTTTGTCGGAACTCAAGAAAATTGCCGCCATGGCTGAAACCTATTACGTAACCCTGGCTCCCCATAATTCGAACGGTCCCATTTCAACGATCGCGAGCCTGCACCTGGATATGATTATCAATAACTGTTTTATGCAGGAGTATATTCTGAGATTCGAAGACCGCTATAATGAAATGCTGACCCGCCCCATCGAGGTAATCGATGGGCATTGCGCCCCGCCGGCAGGGCCCGGATGGGGAGTGGACCTTCGTGAGGATGTCATAGCCAAGTATCCGCCAAAGGAATACAACCCGGTAAGTTCGGGCGACGTCTTTTAATATGAATATCAACCATTTGCCTTAGTTATGAAACGAATTCCCATGTTTTCTTTAGTTTTTTCGTTCACCGGTTTTTTGTTGGTTGGCCTGACCTGCCCGGCAATGCCCATGAAAATGTCCCAGGAGGACCTGATCCGGTATACTCCGGAATGGACGGGGGAACGCGCAGCGGATGGACGACCCAAGGTTCCGGATAGCATTATCGAAAGGATGAAATCCGTTAATATCGAAGAGGCTTGGTCGGTATTGAGAAATGAAGGTTACGAATATCAGTTCGAACGCGGCTGGAAGCACATACATCCCGGGGAGGTTTTGTGTGGGCGCGCTTTGACGGTTACCTATATGCCCTTGAGAAAAGTTGCCAACGAGGTCACCAACCGGATTGGTGAGAAGGAGGGTCGTGTAGGCGGTCAGGTATCCTGGCCGATCGATCTGTTGGATACCGGGGATGTCTATGTTGCGGATTGTTACAACCGGGAAATCGGAGGGCCCATCATTGGAGGCAACCTGGGCAATTCCATTTTTGCCAAGTCCGGCAATGGGGTTCTTTTCAATGGCGAGGTGCGGGACCTCGAACAGTTGGAAGCCATAGAAGGGTTCAATGGCTTTGTCCGCGATTGGAATCCCGGTTATTATTGGGCTTCCATGATCATGGGAATCAACATTCCCACCAACATCGGGAACGTGACCGTTTTTCCCGGTGACGTAATCCTGGGTAAGCGGGAAGGCGTCATCGTAATTCCACCCCATTTGGCGGAAAAAGTAGTAAAAACCTCCGAGATTGTTCGGCTACGGGACGCCTTCGGGTTTGAGCGTCTGAAAGCCGGAACTTACACCCCGGGTCAGATCGACGGACGTTGGTCCGATGAAATCGAAAGAGATTTTTCCCAATGGCTTCGCGATCACATCGATGAACTGCCTGTGCCTGAGGAACAGATTCAGGAGCTATTGAATGAGCGGACCTGGTAAGGCCAGAATTCGAATGAGAATTACGGATGTAAAGGTGCTTCGGATGTCGGCAGGCAAGGGCCGGCCTGGCGGTATCAGTTGGAATTGGACATTTGTAAAAATTGAAACCGATGACCGGATTCACGGAATCGGCGAGGCCAGTTTACAATACAAGGACGAAGCCTTGATGGCTGAAATTGAAGCTTTCAAGCGATTCCTGTTGGGAAAGAATCCATTGCGGATCGAATACCTGTGGAATTCGCTTTACAGGTGTGTCACTTGGAGCGGCGGGCCGGTAACCACCAGCGCCATCAGCGCCATCGATCTGGCCCTTTGGGATATCAAGGGCAAAGTTGCCGGGTTGCCGGTCTACGAGTTGTTGGGGGGAAAATATCATGAAACCATTAAATTGTACGCCAACGGTTGGTTGGATATGGATGAAACTCCCGAGGCTTATGCGGAGGGTGCAAAGCAGGTGGTGGATCAAGGTTTCCGGGCTTTCAAGGTGTATCCATTCAACGGACCTCAGATCGCGACCCCGGAGCGGATTCGACTTGGGGTGGAGCGCGTTCGTGCGGTTAGGGATGCGGTGGGCTTCGACGTCGAAATCGGCATCGATATTCGCGGCCAGTTGAACATCTGGAGCGCCAGAAGGGTGGCTGAGGAGCTGGAGCCATTCAAGGTTGCCTGGATCGAGGAGCCGATTCCTTGGGACAATCCAAGGACATTGATTGAATTTGCGAAATCAGTGCGGATACCCGTTGCCACGGGAGAGCAATTGTATACGCGGTGGGGGTTTCGCGAGCTGCTCGAATCCAATTCCATAGGAATTATTCAACCGGATATATGTCACGCGGGCGGCATGACCGAACTCAAAAAGATAGCTGCCTTGGCGGAAACCTACTATGTCACCCTGTCGCCGCATAATTCCAATGGACCCATCTCCACTGTGGCCAGCTTGCAACTGCAGACGTGTATTCAAAATAGTTTGATGCAGGAGTTGTTTGTCAACGTTCTGGATCTCTATAATGAAGTCCTGACTCAACCCCTCGTGGTAAAAAACGGCCGGTGCGCTCCTCCCGAAGGGCCGGGATGGGGGACAGACCTCAAGGAGGAGGTCGTTGAAAGGTATCCGCCTTCCGATTACACTCCGATCGAAACGGAACCGTATACACCGTTTTGACTTCTTTCCATGGCGCTAAGGAGAGCAGACGCTTTGAAGTTCAGATAAGGAAATGGGCAAAAAATTCGAGTTGCAGGATGAAGAATTGCTAGAGCGCTACCAGGCGATTTATACGGCGGTCGTGGTCGATATCCTGCATGAAGAGTATGGCAGGCGCGAGCAGGTGCTTCCGTCCAATATAATTCCCTTGGTGGACGGAACGAAGGTTGCGGGATTTGCTTTCACCATTAAAGGGGCTCCGACTCATTTACCGGAACGGGAGGATGCCCACCGACAAAGGGCGGCCATGATCGACGCGCTTTATCCCGGCAGCTTGGTTGTTTGGGATACCTGCAAGGACGAAGGAACAGCCCATTATGGAGAAATGATGACGGCGGCATCCATGATGCAAGGCTGTGTCGGCGCCGTCGTCGATGGCGGTGTGCGCGATGTGGATCGAATCATCGAGACGGGTTTCAAGGTCTGGAGTCGTTACCGGACACCGGCATCCATGGCGGATCGATTTAATATAACAGGGTGGCAGCAGCCGATAAGAATTGGTCCTACCGAGGTGGTCCCGGGCGATTTGGTCTTTGCCGATATGGATGGAATCGTGGTGGTTCCCGGAGCAATTGCGGAGGAGGTGTTGCTTAGAGCAGAAGACCGCAATCGTAGCGAAAGGAGTTGGCGGGAAATCATTGCTTCCGGCCTGTCTCCGGCTGAAGTGGTGCGTAGAGGCGCGAAGTTTTAGAAGGGACTGAATCGATGACGACTCGCGATGCCCCAAAAGACTTGATTGGAATCCTCAAAGAGCTTGGACCAGGCCTGATTATCGCCGGTTCCATCGTGGGTTCCGGTGAACTGATCGCGACTACCCTTATGGGGGCCACTTGTGGTTTCTGGCTGATGTGGTTAATTATCATCGGTTGCGTAATTAAAGTATTTACTCAGTTGGAAATCGGCCGTTACACGGTATTGACCGGACGGACCACGCTGGAAGGGTTGTCAACCTTGCCTGGTTTCAAACTTGGCGGAATGCATTGGGTAATTTGGTTTTGGCTGGCTGTATTGCTCACCGGTATGGGGCAGTCCGGGGGCATTGTAGGGGCCATAGGGCAAGCCGTCGGCATGACCCATTCCATTACCCGGAATGGCGAGGCATTTAACGAGGCAGCGGATGCCCAAGTGAAGGCCAAGTTCGAGTATTTCAGGATGTTGGAAGGTAGCGGAGCTGATGAAAGCAGCATCCAGGAAAATCCTGCGGTTCCCGACATTCCGGAAGTGGCTTTGGAGGAACCGATAGATGTCAAAATTTATGCCGTGATTATCTCGCTGATTACGGCCTTCCTGCTCTTTCGAGGCGGTTATGGCCTGATCGAAAAGACGGCCATGGTTTTGGTGGGAAGCTTCACCTTATTGACCCTCTACAATGTCCTGATGCTGCAAATGAGTTCCGAGTGGGCCTTATCTCTTGCCGATTTCAAGCAGGGGTTCCTGTTTCGATTACCGCCTGGGGATCAGAACGGGATCGATCCCATGCTCGTTGCTCTTGCGGCATTTGGGATGATCGGCATGTCTGCCGGCGAATTGATTTTCTATCCTTATTGGTGCATTGAAAAAGGATACGCCAAGTTTACTGGACCAAGAGAGGATACAGCTGCCTGGCACGAGAGAGCGAATGGCTGGTTGCGTATAATGAAATATGATGCCTGGGCCTCCATGGCGGTATATACCCTGTCGACGCTCATGTTTTACATTCTCGGAGCGGCGGTTTTGAACCGGGTAGATATACAACCGGGCAATGCCGATCTCATTCGCACCCTTGCGGCAATTTTCGAACCGGTATTTGGAAGCTCGGCCAAATACTTGTTTTTGTTCGGAGCGGTAGCGGTCTTGTATTCCACCTTCTTTGTAGGCAACGCAAATGGCGCGCTGGCTTATACGGATATCTTTAGAATATTTCAACGCGCGAGAAATTGGAATTTCAAGACAGATGGGCTTCGCAAGAACCTTTCTTTCCTGCTTCCCGTAATCAGCTGTGCCGTTTACCTGGGATACTCGTCGCCAATCGCCATGATACTTTTGTCAGGGTTTATGAATACCTTGATGCTTCCGATTTTAGCCTTCGCGGCGCTCTATTTCAGAAGCAAATACAAGATTGCAGAAATACCTTCATCCAGGATTTCCGACGTTGGATTGTGGATCTCCGCTCTTGTTCTGCTCGCTTTTGGATTGTGGGCGGTATGGGGCCGTATTCACGACATCGCATCTCGAATCCTGGGCTGAAGAACAGTGAACGAATTGATTGGTTACGTTTAAAATAGGGAACGCGAAAGAACATGTCTGAAATCCCCCAACATCGAATGGGCCGGAAACTGAGCGCTGCCAGCCTCCGTGCCGAAAGATATGATAAGGGTCCGGAGTGGTACTGCGTGATCCGTGAGCGCGAAATTTCGGGGGACTTGTCAGTCAAAGAGGAGGGGTTGGTGCGACGGGACCCGAGCGCGGTCATCGAAGTCGATGGGTTGTATCATGTCTGGTATAGCAGATCAACCGGAGTCAGCCTTGGTTTCAGTTCCGGAGATCCGGATGCCAAAACCTTTCCCTGGGATTACTGCGAAGTTTGGCATGCGACCAGTGAGGACGGCTGGCATTGGAAAGAGGAAGGATTGGCGGTTACCAGGGGCGAACCGGGATCCTACGATGACCGCAGTGTCTTTACCCCGGAAGTTCTGGCGCACGATGGGAAATTTTATCTCGTCTACCAGGTTGTCGAATCACCTTACCTGCGGCGATCCTTTGAACATGTTTCCATGGCAGTTTCAGATAGCCCTTACGGACCCTGGGTAAAGATTGGCCAACCCATTCTTGAAGCATCGCAAGATGGTCAGTGGGAAGGGGAAATCGACAATCGATTTTTAGTCAGGAAAAAGGGCAGTTTCGACAGCCACAAGGTTCACGATCCGTGCCTTATGGCATTCAAGGACAAATTTTATCTCTATTACAAAGGGGAACCCATGGGGGAGGAGATGTTTATGGGTGGGCGTGAAACCAAGTGGGGCCTGGCAATCGCCGATAAACCGGAAGGGCCTTATATGCGCAGTGAATACAATCCAATTACCAATTCCGGACACGAAGTCTGTGTCTGGCATTATAATGGCGGAATCGCGGCCATGCTGACCACGGATGGCCCCGAACGGAATACCCTTCAGTGGGCCCCGGACGGTATGAATTTCGAAATCATGGCTTATATCAAAGAAGCCCCTCAGGCGAACGGGCTTTTCCGCACGCCCCATCATGACGATGGCCCATTGGCAGGATTGAGGTGGGGCCTTTGTCACCATGTGGGCGCTCAATTTGGTTTCATGAAACGCTTCGAAGTCGATGAATCCATGAAGCAAAACTATCTGACCAGAAGGGCTTACGAATAGCCGACAGAACCGGGTAAATGATCAGCCAACCGAACCAAACAATTTGCCAGAAATGAAATCCAGTCCATCATGGCCCGGACCGGAGAAGGAATTCCTGAATAAAGGATTGGCCAACATCTGTATTTCATCCTCTCAATGACCGCTGAACCATACCTCAATTGTTCATTCCGAGCTTCCGGCTTTGCGTGCTTATTCTATTTTACCGTTTCTCTGGTCACCGGGAGCAATGCGCTCTTGGCTGAATCCGCGCAGGACCGTCTCTTTACACTTAAGGTAAAACCGATTTTGACGGAAAAATGTTTTCCCTGTCATGGAGATGATCCCGAGGAAATCGAGGGCGGTTTGATCCTGCACACATTGGAGGACATCCTTCTGGGTGGTGACGGTTTTGATAATGTACTGGTTCCCGGGGATGCGGAGGCCAGTTTCATGATGACAGCGGTCCAGTGGAAGGATCCCGATTATGAAATGCCGCCCAAGGAGAACGACCGTTTGACGGAGGAGCAAATTTCGACCTTGCGGGATTGGATCGATGCTGGAGCTGCTTGGCCCGATGAAGAAACGCAAATGGCAATAAAAGCCGCCGAAGCTGAACGCTTGGTGACGGATGAAGGACTCATTGTAAAGACCTCGGGGGGGCTTTCAGATGAATGGAATCTTCGCCGGTATAAGCCGGAAAATCTATGGGCTTACAGAGCCATCGACACGACAACCCGTTCGTTTGCCGGGCATCCGGTGGATTATTTTATCGATGCAAAGCTTCAAGCAAACGGAGTTGAAGGGGCTCCCCAGGCGGACCCTCGGGTTTTAATTCGACGAGCAACTTTCGATTTCATTGGTTTACCTCCCTCACCGGAGGAGATTGAGCATTTCATGCGTGAGTGGGATCAGGATCCTGAAACGGCCTATGCAAATTTAGTCGATCGATTGCTGGCTAGTCCTCACTATGGGGAGCGGCAGGCGCAATATTGGTTGGATGTGACGCGCTACGCGGACACGAGTGGAGGTTCAAATGACTTTGAGCGCTCAGGTGTTTGGCGCTACAGGGATTACGTTGTGCGGAGTTTCAATTCGGATAAGCCCTACGACCAATTTATCCTGGAACAGATCGCCGGAGATGAATTGAAACCGGACGATACGGAAGGAGCTATTGCGGTTGGATTTCTGCGCATGGGTCCATGGGAAAAGACCAATATGACGGTGGCGGCACTGGTTCGCCAGCAGTTCCTCGACGATGTCGTAAACCACGTGGGTGAAACTTTTTTGGCCCAGCCATTGCGATGTGCCAAGTGTCACGACCACAAATTCGATCCTATCCCGACCAGGGATTATTATTCCTTCATGGCTGTATTCGGGGAGATGAATCAGGCTGAGGTTGCTGCTCCCTTTATCCCGGAGGAAGTGGTTCCGGAAGGCGCTGCGGAGCGAGAAAGAATCGAGCGCGAACTGAATCGAATACAGACGGAGAGGGACAAACTAAATCGAGTGAGGTTCGATGCTCTGGTCGATTGGCTGGTTGAGCGGGGTTACGATGATTCGCAATTCGAGTTTCAAGGAAGTGAAGAAAAGAATCCGTCCAAAATAATTGAGAGAGATTTTCCCGAGGATGAACGACCGCCCCGGAACTACGGACTTAACGTTGATCAGGTTACTTATCAGTCCGTTCTGAATGATCGGAGGATCCATTTTACTCGTTATTTGGAGCGCTTCGAGCCAGTTGCCTTTACTGTTTATACAGGACCCCCCAACGATTATTTCTCCAGCAACGAGCGAAATCCAATTCCAACGGAGCATCCGGGTCTCGACAATGAACCCATTCACATACTGAGTGGAGGGGAGTTGGATGCGCCTGGAGAAAGGGTATACCCCGGGGTAATTTCTTGTGTGGAAACGCTTTCCGGGCATCGATTCGCATCATCGGGAAAAAGTGCATCGCCAAGAATTGCCTTGGCTCATTGGATTGCCCATCCCAAAAATCCACTGACTGCCCGCGTAATCGCGAATCGAATCTGGCAGCAGCATTTTGCGGGAAAAGGCCTCGTCGGTACGCCTAACAATTTTGGTTACACAGGCGGTAACCCGTCCCACCCGGAACTGTTGGATTACCTTGCAGACTGGTTTCTTGAGAATGATTGGTCGCTTAAGAAATTGCATCGCTTTATTGTCAGCAGTAAAGCTTACCGGCGCTCGGCCCGACATCCCCATCCGGACTCATTGTCAATCGCCGATCCCAATGGAAATTTGTTGGCCGCATTTCCGGTTCGGCGACTGCACGCGGAAGAAATGCGTGACGCCATGCTGGCCATTTCCGGTGAACTGAATCCGAAGTTGGGTGGAACTCCCGTTTTTCCGGAAATTAATTTGGAAGCCGCCATGCAGCCGCGTTACTTACAGGTGGGGGTAGGTCCCGCTTATCAGCCGTCACCTGAACCCGAGGACCGTCATCGCCGTTCACTTTACGCCTTTCGCATGCGCGGCCTGTCGAACCCGTTTCTTGAAGTATTTAACAAGCCCAGCTCTGACCTCAGCTGCGAACGTCGCGATTCCACAACGGTGACTCCCCAGGTATTTTCATTGTTGAATGGGCAACAACCCCACGACCGGTCACTGGCTCTGGCGAAACGTCTGGAAGCCTATTCGCAAAATGGCGGCAAGCGCATAAATCGTGCCTACGAATTGGTCTATGGCCGATCAGGCAGTGAGGCCGAGATTGGCAGGGCTCTCGAATTTGTAAGAAAGCAAACCAGTGAACAAAAAAGGAATCCAATCGAGCCCATAAGTTATCCGACCACGGTGGAGCGTTCCATGGTTCATGAACAAACCGGCATACAAAGCACCTGGATAGAATATCTGGATGTGTACGACCAGACCTTTGTCCCGGACCTGAAGCCTTGGGATGTAGGTCCGGATACCCGGGCGCTGGCGGCATTTTGCCTGGTCCTGTTCAACTCAAATGAATTTCTATACGTCGAATAATGAAACCATCTCAGCTGTTTGATCTCTGTTCCCGCCGGGGCTTTATGAAAGGAATGGGCACTATTCTCGGTTCAGCCGCCTTTCAATCGTTACTCCGGCTCGATTCTTTTGGTTCAGCCAAGGTCAATCCACTTGCAGCGAAAGCTCCTCATTTTCCGGCCAAGGCGAAAAACTGCATCTTTCTCTACATGGAAGGGGCTCCCAGTCACATCGACACCTTCGATCCCAAACCGGAGTTGGATAAAATGCACCTGACAGAATTCCAGAAGGAGGGGAAATTTGTGGCCGTTATGGATGTCGGAGCTCGTTCCCTGGTGAGGAGTCCCTTCACATTTCGGCAGACAGGTGAAAGTGGAATCTGGATGTGCGAGCATTTCGTAAACCTGGAACGCGTGGCGGACGATCTTTGTATCTACCGGGGCTGTCAGGTGGATTCGGTCGACCATCCAACTGCTAATTTTCAAATGAATACCGGTAACCGTTTTGCCGGAGATCCCGGCATTGGGTCGTGGGTGAGTTACGGATTGGGAACGGAAAATGAGGACTTGCCGAGTTTCGTTGTTTTGCCGGAAGAGAGTTATCCGCAGGGAGGAACGCCAAATTGGTCCAATGGATTCTTGCCGCCAGCCCACCAGGGAACTCCTTTGCGTCCGGTAGGTTTGCCTATTTTGGACTTGTATCCTCCCAAGGGAGTAACTGCCAATACTCAGCGCGACAGTCTCGATTTGCTCGCGGAAATGAATCGGGAGCATTTACTCGATCACCCGATAGCGGAGGAACTGCAGGCTCGCCTGGACAGCTATGAACTGGCCTTTCGAATGCAGGCCCAGGTACCCGGCCTGCTGGATATTTCGCAGGAGAATCCAAAGACATTGGAGGCGTATGGTATTGGCGATCCCATCACGGACGGATTCGGCCGGAAATGCCTCTTGGCTCGCAGATTGGTCGAACGTGGTGTCCGGTTTGTGCAAGCATTCTCCTCGGGATGGGATAGCCATGTTTTAATCGAGACAGCCCACCGGGAACGAATTCGAAGTGTTGATAAACCCATGACTGCTCTTATTGAAGATTTGAAGCAACGAGGCTTACTCGACTCGACCTTGGTAATTTGGAGCGGTGAGTTCGGTCGTTCACCCGACAATCCGGTAAAGGCGGCAAGGGCCGGCAATTACGGGCGGGACCACAATGCCAAAGCCATGGAAATGCTTTTTGCCGGAGGTGGAATTGAAGCAGGCCGTTACGTCGGAGCCACCGATGAAATCGGCGAAAAGGCAGTCGAGGTCGTTCATCCCGTGAAGGATGTACATGTTTCTATTTTGCATATGCTCGGGTTGGACGACAACAAACTGACCTATTTTCATGGTGGCCGGCATAAGCAGCTATCCCAGACCGGCGGCTCCGTGATCAAGGAACTCGTAAGCTAGTGTGGTGTCTCTTAAATAACTTAGCAATCTATCTGGCTGTTGGTATCGGTTTGCCCGCTACGAACATGGTGGGATTCGATGTGGAACCCCGTTGGGGTTCTTTATTTTTCACCCATTCAAACCCAGTGTGCGCTTCGCGACACTGGGCTTTGGAGTGGAACTGCGTTGCAGTTCATTCCAGACCAGATGATGTAAATGAGTCCTTATATTGCCCCAATCAAGCAATTCAATCATCCGGCTTTTACGCCAACGGCGTTAAACTCCGGAGCCCAGCGTCGCGTAGCGCACGCTGGGTTGCCGATCATCCACACCATCGAACCCCAACGGGGTTCCACAATGAATCAACATTCCATCATTCCAATACTCCATTACTCCATCATTCTTTGCGTCCTTTGCCTCTTGGCGGCTTTGCGAGAGACTCCTCTTCACCTCCCCCCCTCAGGCCAGGCTATGGAGACCTGGGTAGTTACCCTTGTTTTATCAAAGTGAAAGCCTGACTTGCCACATAAAGCTCCATTCAGGTAAAGTGACGCATTCATATGAAAAGCAATAGGAATACCACTGGTATTTTTTGACCCCTATCACGCCAATGCCAGAATCAAACGGAAATTTTCAGCTTACTGGACTTTCCGGCAAAGCTTACCAGTACATTCAAAAGGAAATCCTGGAAGGCCGCTTGGCTCCGGGCACGGTCGTCTCCGAGGCGTTACTGGCCGAGCAGATAGGGATCAGCCGCACCCCGGTGGGAAAAGCAATCCGGCGTCTTGCTTATGAAGGACTTGTGGAACAGGTTCCCCGCTACGGAACGGTCGTCCGGTCCATTGGTCGAGTGGACCTTATCGACCTGTTTGAAGTCAGGGAGGCCTTGGAGAGTTTTGCAGCCGCAAAAGCAGCCATGAACATTTCGGAGGTTCAATTGGCCAAGCTGGGATTGTTGGTCGATGCCATGCGGGAAGTTTGCGAAGAAATAAAACGCGCCGGGATAGACAACGTCGAAAAAAAGAAGCTGAAGAACTTTCTGGCCGTGGACATGGCCTTCCATCTTCTCATTATCGAGGCTTCAGGAAATAAGCGCATTCAGCGCATCATCCGCGAAACCAAAACCCTGGCGGAATCGGTTATCATCAGCTGGGGTCAGCACGACCTGGGCATTAATTTCGAGGAGACCTACGAGGACCATACGAAGATTTACGAAGCCTTGAAGAAACACTCCAGCGAACAAACCCAGAATCTGGTGCTCGAACATATACGGGTTACCAAGAATTTCTTCCTCAACAAATTCGACCGCGTATCCAACCCCTTGAAGACCGATTTGCCGGAAGGAATGCCAACCGACCTGGTCGAGAAACTGAAGAAGGCGGAAAAGGGGTCAAACGCAAAATATTGAAATCCGCGGTGGAAAAAGGGGTCAAACGCAAAATATTGAAATCTCCGATTTTAATATTTTGCGTTTGACCCCTTTTTCAGGTCCCTCCGCTCTGAAATCTCCGATTTCAATATTTTGCGTTTGACCCCTTTTTCCCCTTTTTCAGGTTGTGGATGGTATTTTGCAATTTCCCGATGACGGGATCTCCGTTGGCTCCGACGAGGCGGTAATCGATTTGCATTTGCCAGACGGGTTCGATCCCGGGGATGGTCAAATTCAGGATTTTGCCATTGCCGGAAAGTTTGGCCGAGGTCACCTCCAGGGTTTTCGTGTTGTAGCGGTCTGACCCGTAGCGGGAGGAGCGTTTCAGCTCCCAGGTGGAAATGGTGTAGTTTCGAGGATCCTCCGTCGTGGCCGGATCGAGGGGATCGGAAAAGACGAGCCTCAATCCCTCGGTGTAGGCGTTCAGTTCGATGGGGAGGTGGAGCGGCTTGCCCGTGGCGCGGATGCGATAGAACCCCCCGGGCAAGTCCATTTGACTGGTGGCCCAGGCCGACATTCCGCAGATGTAGAGGTGTCCGTTGGGATGAAACCTGCCGCGCATGATCCCGGTTGGCAGGTCGGGAATGGGAAGTCGGATCATCCCCCCCTGTTCCTGACCGTCGACCAATTCATGGGGCACGATTTCCAGCCGTCCGTACCCATAGGACAAGTTGAGCAGCTTGCCGTTCAGGGGCCCCCACTTTTCACTATCGATCCACAGGAGTTCGGCAGGAGAGCGGTCAAACGATTTCGCCACCCAGCAGAGAGGTTGCTCCATGGCGGAGTCCGAACTGTCTTCCGGGGCGCCGTAACCATACATATTGCCGTAAAAGCGATTGCTTGGCTTCACCCAGTTGATGCGGTTCATGGGGTTCCAGTGACCTTCCTGATCCGTAACGATGAAGGTGCCATCGGGGTTGATGCACACGCCGTTGGCGGCTCGAAATCCGTGGGCGATGATTTCACTGCCGGAACCGTCGGCCTTCACTTTAATTAACGTTCCATGGTGCGCCACCAGGGGAGCCTTGGCGTGGCGGGCGCTCTTGGCATAGTAGAAATTCCCTTCTCGGTCGGCCTGAAGTCCCATGGCGAATTCATGAAAATGCTCGGTTACCTGATGGTCGCTGTTGATCGCCTCGTAATAATCGGTCTCGCCGTCCCCATTGAAGTCGCGCAGCGCCAGGAGTTGATCCCGGCAGGTCAGGTAGATCTGGTCATCGATAACCTTCAATCCCAGTGGTTGATACAGACCGGCGGCGATGCGGCGCCAGGTGACTGCTGATCGGTCTCCATCTATCCCACCGACCTTCCACACTTCTCCGTCCCAACATGAGACGTAGGCAAATTTTCCATCGGCAGAAAAGTCGACCCCCGTGGCGCGGATTTGGCTCTTCCATGGGTTCTCCAACGGTCGCGACAATCGGTCCCAGGCGAAACCGCCGTTTTCGTGGCTCTTTACTATGGGGGCGACGAGTTCCTGGGGCCACCGGCTCGGCCCTCCCCGGGTCAGGGGAGTCAAATCTTCCGGCGGAGTGGTTTTTGCCAGGGTATGCAGGTGAGATGAGGGGCGCTTTGCCAGAAACAGTTCCAAGTCGAGGGGGGTCGCGGAAGCGGGAATTTTCAGGGTGATGATCCCGTCTTGCTCACCGATGACGGTCTCATTGGCGGATACAGCCAAACCGATCCCGGTCTTGGCCACCCGCATGAGCAAGTCGCGCGAGGATTTTTCAATGTTCAAGGTCCGCACGAATACCGGCTGGTTTTCCGCTCTCAGCACGCGGTAGGCCTCCAGTATTCTGGTTTCCCCGATGGTATAAGCAATGACGGCACGACTACCGTGATGGTACAATCCACGGTATTTTCCCCATGATCGGGGCAGTGGGCCGAAGCGCCTTCCATCCAGGCCGATGAAGCGGGGATCGGAAAATTTCCCGTTCATTGGATTGGCCCACCCGGGGCCATCCGGCAGTTCGAACTGCAACTCACCCACCGTTTTGGCGTGGATTTCGTGCCTGCCGTTGAATTGAATTTCGTTCCAGTCGACAAATCCTTCCCCCGTCCAGGCCCCAACCACCCGGAGGGTATCGTGTTCGAACATGATGAAGTCTTTGCCCGCCGGCATTCCACCCGGGCCTTCGTCCAGACGAATGGCGATTCCCTTGTAGGCGATATTGGCATTGGGGGAAATAGTGTCCGGGCGGGGATTGCCCTGTTTGACCCAGGCCCTCATCTCTTCGGTGAAGGCCGGTTCGGGAAGGGTGTCCGGCCCCACCAGTTCGATGGATTTCATCATGAAATCCCCGTAGTGAAAATCTCTCCAAGGCTCGCGTTTTACCGGCTTGGGCCCCCTTGAAGTCCCCTGGGGCAGGCCTGCCAGGTATTCCTCCGTTATTTCGAAGTATTCACTCGGATTGTGGTCCTTGATGTATTTTTCCCGTATAAAATGAATGACTTCGTACTTTTCCTGGGGTGTGAGGTGAACCAGGGGAGCCATGAGGCGCCAGCCGCGCGTTATGGCCTGGTACATGGAATAGGGATCATTCCCATACTGGAACTTTCCTTCCGAAAAGCGCGTGGAATTGGGCAGGGAGCCGGGGAGGCTGAGGTCGCCGTGGCAATTGTAACAGACTTGCTGATAGATCTGATTGCCCTGGGTGAGGGTTTTCCTGTCGAATTCACGCAGATACCCGGCATGGTCGATATCCCTTTCATATTCGGGTAGCTCCGATTCGGGCAGGAGCAGGGAACCCGGGGGCAGACCGCTGTCCTGGCCGTAGGAGAGCCAGGAAAAGGGAGCCATAACGAGGAGAAGTCGGAGAATGGATTTCAGCATGGGTAATCCTGATTTGATCCCCCAGAATGGTTCCTTTGGCTATCGGTGGCAAGCTACCGGGTGTGATGTCCTTTAAATTTACCACCACAGAGAGCACAGAGGACACAGAGGGGCGAAAGCGCCAAAGGCTAAATCTTGATCGTGATCATGATCGTGATCGTGATCGAAATTGAATCATGGATCCTGCCTTCGTCTGGGGGCTACCATGTTTCGCAATGCTACGCACGGTACTGCGTCAGGACATGTTTGCCTACAGCAACAGGTTCCTGGATTCCGGAAACTCGAAAGTGGTTTCTTTATTCAGCCTTCTTCCTTCTGCCTTCTTCCTTTAAATTTCCTCTGTGGTGAATTATTTTAGGGACATGACGCCAGCTGGAAATTTTATTGAGCATCCGGACTGGAATTGAAGGTTTGCAAATTCTTGGGTTTGATCTCCGGATTGGTGGAGGGTTACCCTTCCTCTCCCCTAATTATATGAAATCAGCTCCCATACTACTTCTGGTCCTGTTTCTTTCCGGTTGGGCCGCATCGTTGCAAGCCGACTGGCGAACCGTGGACGATTTCGAGCGTCCCGACTCGCGCTATCACGGTCACGGTTGGGAATCCTTGAGCCCTGGCTACTGGAAAATCGAGAACCATGCACTGCGCCGCCGCCTGGTGAACCTGGGCAACCGCAATCCCATTACCAATTATCCCTGGCACTGGTCGCAGGGAGGGCGGGAGATTGCCGACCGCAGGGGCGACCGATTGCCCAATCTCCCCTTGGGCATGATCTGGCGGCGCGATTGGTCCTTGTCCGGAAATTACCAGTTGCGGGCCACTTTTACCATCCGCGATCTGAATCCTCCCGGTCGAGGCGAACCCAGCGGTTATTTCGGGTTATGCTTTGGAGGCGAATCCCTCTTTGAAACGCGTGATTTCCGCGGCGCGCCCCAGGGCGCTTCGTCCTGGATGGCCATTTGGGAAAAAGACGGAACCTTCAAATTAACCGAGCACGGGCAGAAAGGACGACCCCTGAAGGGAACGGAGGCCGTTGAGACGTCGATATCCGGGGTGGGGGAGCGGATCGTTCTTTCCGTGGAGGTCCACGGGGATTCCACTGAAATGGCCGATATAACGGTCGAGTTGCGACAAGGCGATCAGGTCAGAACCATTACTAAATCCGGTGTAAACCGCGCCATGTATACGGAAGGGTACATCGGGCTGGTTGCCTATGGGGCATTGGACTTCGAGGTGAACCAAGTGGAAATCGATCCCGGGACCAATCGTCCCGAACCGATTATCCTCAATGAATTGCACATAGCCTATCCCTTGGGCGATACCTTGCAGCAGAGGGAAGGCAATTGGACCTGTAAATTTATCGCCCTCTTTCGTAGTGGTGGAAAACAGGTCGATATCCGGGTATCGGAAAGCGAAAATCCTCCCGGTGGCTGGGAGGCCGTCCCCGTCTCGGGTTCGGCCCGGATCGTTGACAATGAATGGCGTCGCTTTACCTCCGTGGTAGACGTAACCTTACCGGCGAATCCGGGGCAAGAAACGCTCTTCTACACCGTTTGGAAGGATGGGGTTAATGTAACCGAAGATCCGCGTGAAGGTCCTGCGGACGAGGGTTACCTGGGAAAGCGATCCTACGTGGGCCGCCTGCCCAAGCTTTCCGCCCCTTACCGGATCGCCTCCCTCAGTTGCCACGCCTTGCATCACAACAACTCCACCTTGGAGGATACCGGCACTTACCAGCGCAACTGGATTCACGGGCAGCCGGAGGTCGGCGCCTATCGACATTTTGATGACTTCAACCTCCAGATTTTGAATTGGGAGGACGACGTGTGGTATCTGGAACTGATCCAGGCGCCCCCCAGTACCGATGACGCCTACAAAATGATAACCCTCACCATTGCCAATCCCACCACCCGTTGGCAGATGATGCGGCATTGGAATGTCATCAATCCCGGGGATCACGATTACGGCATGGACGACGTCAAAGGTCCCGAGCAGATTCTGGTGCGCAAAAACGACGATCTGGGACAGGACAGCCTCTATATGGCGCGGAATTTTTCCATCAATCATCACCTGGTTCAGGGAACCGAACACTGGATCGGATCGGAAAATCCCAAGGATTGGCGCCGATGGAAAATGCCCAATGGCGATTTCACTTTGCTCGTGATGGAGTCCCGGCTTTGGCGTTCGTCACAGGATACCAATCTCTGGGTCAAGCAGGGATGGGGGCACCGTAAAAGCCTTTACGATCGCCGCGACCCGACCCGTTCCTTGTTGGGTGAGGAACAATTCGCCTGGTTTCAGGAGGTAATCCGAAGCGAAACTTCGCCTTTGATCATGTTGACGGGTATCAACTGCATGTTCCCGATTTTTACCGGCGGCGTTTTTGACGAGGAACTCCAGGACAAATTCGGGCAAGAGGACCGGGTGGCGGCCGATTATGCCGGCTGGGTTACGGCCGGCGTGGACCGCATTCTGGAAGTATTGGGCGCACGCCCCGGGGTGGTGAGCCTTTACGGGGACATTCACCTGGGCAGCGTGGTCGAAAACAAGAAGCACCGGGTGATCGAGGCTTCCACCGGTCCCATCGGCCGCAATTATGGCGGCCGCGGGTTCAAAACGAATTTTGGCCGGGAAATGGTGGACCACGATGGGCGCGAGGTCACCCTGCACGCCCTGTATTGTGGAAAGGCGAAAAATCCTGATCTGGACCTGCCCGGGGTCGAGGAACGCACCACCTGGAATTTTATGGAGAGTATTTTCGATCCGGATGCGGAGGATCCGACCATCACCTTGAATATCCGCAACTTGAAGGACAGTCCCGACATGGAACCGCGGGGGGGTGGTTCGTTTGTCCGCGCGGCCTCGGGTACCGGGCGGTTGCCTTCATCCGTCTTGCCCAAAGTCAAAACCCTGGCCGATGCGGAGATTCACCTGCGCCACCTGAATGGCCGCCCCATTTTGGGAACCCGCAGCCGAAGCGACGGGACCTTGCCCATTTCCGGATTGCCGGACATCCTCCCGGGAAGCCGGTTGTTGTTGACCGCTCGATCGGACCAAAGGGTTGAGGCCCAAATAATCAAAACCTGGCCCTTGGTGGAGGGGAAATCTGAGGAAGATCATGAAATTTCTACGTGCGGTTTACATCAAAATAGTACCCTTTCTGGCCTTGACGATTGGGCATATGTGCCATTCCCAGGAAGGGGAAGCTCCCACTCACCCCAATATCATTCTCATCTATACGGACGATCAGGGCTATGGCGATGCCAGCAATCTGAATGAGGGGGCCAAGTTCGAGACTCCGGCCCTGGACCGATTGGCGGCGGAGGGCCTCTCCTTCACCGACGGGCATTGTTCGGATACGGTTTGCACTCCTTCGCGCTACGGGTTGCTCACCGGCCGTTACAGTTGGCGGACCCATTTGAAACGAGGGGTATTCACGGCCGAGAAACCCTGTTTGATCGAGGATGGTCGCATGACCCTGGCTTCTCTTCTGCGCGACAACGGTTACGATACCGCCATGGTGGGCAAGTGGCATCTGGGAATGGACTTTCCAGGTAAGGAGGGAGATCGGGATTGGAGTCAACCGGTGCGGGATATGCCCCTGGACAAGGGCTTCGATTACTTTTACGGGATTCCCGCTTCGCTGAACTACGGGATTCTGGCCTGGTTTGAAGGGCGCCATGCCAAGGTTCCTCCGACTTTGTACACGGCCAAGAAGAACAATCAGCGGCACATGGATTACCGCATCATGCCACCCTATGCGCCTTCCCCGGAGGAAACCCCTCGTCCGCAAAATACCCAGCCGATCGAGGTCGCGCCCGACTTTATCGACAGCGAATGCCTGACCCGATTTACCGATAAGGCGATCGAATGGATGGCGGGCAAAGTGGATGGTGTGCAAGAGAAGCCGTTCTTTCTCTATCTGCCCTACACCTCGCCCCATTACCCGGTTTGCCCTCTGCCTCAGTTCTGGGGTCAGGGCGAGGCCGGAGGATACGGAGAATTCATGATCGAAACCGACTACCACGTCGGGCGCATACTGGAGTTTCTCGATGACAGGGATTTGGCTGAAAATACCCTCGTCATTTTTTCCAGCGATAACGGTCCCGAACGTTCCTGGAAGCAACGGATCGAGGAATTTGGTCATTACAGTTCCCATTTCTTCAAGGAAGGGAAGCGCAGCATTTACGAGGGCGGCCACCGGGTGCCTTTCTTCATGCGCTGGCCGGCCCGGATTCCCGCCGGCAAAACCTGCGATGAACCGGTCGTGCAGACGGATTTGTTGGCCACCATTGCCGAGATGCTGGGGGTCCGTCTTCCCCAAGATGCAGGTGAGGACAGCGTCAGCCTTTGGTCCGTCCTGCAGGACCCGGAGGTCGAACGGGTTCGAACCCCCATCATTCACCATTCCATGGCCGGCCGTTTTGCCATTCGCCAAGGCGATTGGAAACTGATCATGCCCCATCGGAATGAACCGCGCGAGCTCTACAATCTGGCAGAGGATCCCGGAGAGCGGCAAAACCTGTTCGGCCAACATGCGGAAATTGAGAAGCGGTTGGAAGAGAAGATTACCCTCATCGTGCAAAATGGGCGCACCACTCCGGGCCAACCTCAATCCAATGACGTTCCCTGGTGGTCCGACTTGACCTGGATAAAAAACTGAACCGTATTTCTCCCATGCAGCTTCGCTCAATTCTGATAGGCCTTCTTTTTTCATTGTTTGGTTTACTGCCGCTCCGGGCTGAGGACCGACCCAATATCGTCTTGGTCATGGCCGATGACCAGGGGTGGGGCCAAACCGGCTACTACAACCATCCCATTTTAAAGACTCCCCACCTCGATGCCATGGCGGCCAACGGACTGAGGTTGGATCGATTTTACGCGGGAGGGCCCGTTTGTTCACCGACCCGGGCCAGCGTGTTGACCGGCCGCACCCATGACCGAACCGGAGTTTGGAGTCATGGCGCACCACTCCGGTTGCAAGAGAAGACCCTGGCGCAGGTTTTGCAGGGCCAGGGCTATGCCACGGGGCATTTCGGAAAATGGCACCTCAATGGAATTCGAGGACCGGGAGTTCCGGTTTTGGCCGAGGACGTGACCGGACCGGGAGCGGTCGGCTTCGATACCTGGCTCACCGTCACCAACTTCTTCGATCTCAATCCCATCATGAGTCGCCAGGGAAAATTTGAAGAATTCGAGGGAGATTCTTCGGAAATTATCGTCCATGAAGCATTGCAGTTCATGAAAAAACACCGCCGTGAACCCTTCCTGGCCGTCATCTGGTATGGAACGCCGCATTCGCCCTGGATGGCCTCCCCGGAGGATCGCAAGCCATTTCTGCATCTGTCCGAGCGGGAGCAACACCATTATGGGGAGTTGGTGGCTTTGGACCGCAGTGTCGGCGCATTGCGGAAGGGACTCAGAGACCTGCAAATTTCCCATAACACCATGGTTTGGTACTGCAGCGATAATGGCGGGCTGTCCCCCTTCGGTCCGGCCACGGTGGGTGGATTGCGCGGCTGGAAAGGCACGATATGGGAAGGCGGACTACGGGTGCCTGGGATCATCGAATGGCCCAAAGTGATAGATGAAGGCCGCCAAACCGGGCATCCCGCCGGGGTGGTCGATATATTCCCCACCGTTCTGGATATTCTAGGCTTGGACGACTCCGCCATGATTCGCCCCTACGATGGCATGAGCCTGCTTTCCCTGTTCAAAGGCCAATCAGGGGAAACCCGGCCCCAGCCCTTGGGTTTTTACTTCCAGAACGGGGCCGCCCTGGTGGATAACGATTATAAACTGGTCCTGGAGAACAGAGGCGAAGGGATTTACCAACTCTTCGACCTGGTTCGAGACCCCTCCGAATCGAACAATCTCTTCTATGAGAAACCCGAGGTGGCGGCCGGCATGGCACAGGAATTGGTCTCCTGGATGCAATCGGTCGCCGCCAGCATAGCGGGGATGGATTACCCGGAGAGAGGAGTGGACCCCAACCAGCCGCCCAGAATCTTCTGGTGGGAAATGCCGGTTTACCAACCGTATTTCCAGGACTGGTTGAAACGACCCGAGTACGGGGACCGGTTGCAGAGGTATTTGCACGATGGGCAATAGGGTCCGCCAGGGCATGAAAATAAAATCCGTCGAGTTGTGGTTTCTCCCCGTAACCATGCGCATGCCCTTGAAATTCGGCTCCCAGGTCATGGATCGGGTGGTGTGCGCCCGAACCCGCGTGACGCTCGAGGATGCCAACGGAACCCGCGCCACAGGGTGGGGGGAAACCCCCCTGTCGGTGGCCTGGGTCTGGCCTTCCGGACTGGATTTCCGGGAACGCGAGGATGCCTTGAAGGGGTTTTGCCAACGGATCGCCCACGCCTTGCCCCTGGCCGGTTTGTCGGGGCACCCCATGGAGATGGGTTATGATTTCATTGAAGGCCCTCTGCCCGATTTGCTGGCCGCCCTCAACGCGGGGCGGGAGGAGGAAGCGGCCATGCCCTACCTGGCGGCTCTGGTTTGTTTCTCCCTCTTCGATATCGCCGTTCACGATGCCTTTGCCGCAGCAAACAAGGTTCCCGTCTACCAGATTTATTCCGGAGACTGGATGAGCCGCGATCTGGCCCGTTATTTTGACGATGACCGATTTGCCGGAAAATACCCCGCCGACTTTTTGGTGGATCCCCCGTCGCGACAGTTGCCGGTTTGGCATTTGGTCGGCGGCTTGGATCCCATCGCCGAGAATGACCTGACGGGAGAAGAACCGGACGATGGTCATCCCGTCCTGCTGAGAGACTGGATTGGCAGGGACGGGCTCAATTGTTTGAAGGTTAAACTGCGCGGCGACGATGCGGAGTGGGATTACGAGCGTCTGGTGGCTATTGGGCACATTTGCCAGCAGGAAAACGTCGACTGGCTGACCACGGATTTCAACTGCACGGTCACCGACCCGGATTACGTCAATGCCATCCTCGATCGACTGTGCCATGAGGAAGCCCGGACCTACCAGAAGATCCTCTATGTGGAACAGCCCTTTCCCTACGACCTCGAAGCCCACTCCATCGACGTCCATAGTGTGAGCGCGCGCAAACCGCTCTTCATGGACGAGAGCGCGCACGATTGGCGTTACGTAGAAAGGGGTCGTGAACTCGGTTGGACCGGGGTGGCCCTGAAAACCTGCAAGACTCAGACAGGCGCCCTCCTCAGCCTCTGCTGGGCCAAAGCCCACGGTATGACCCTGATGGTACAGGACCTGACCAATCCCATGCTGGCCCAGATTCCCCATGTCCTTTTGGCGGCTCACGCGGGTACCATCATGGGTGTGGAAAGTAATGCCATGCAGTTTTATCCCGAGGCTTCAGCTCCGGAGGAGGTGGTCCATCCGGGCCTGTTTCGGCGGAGAAACGGAATCCTGGACTGGTCCACTTTGGGAGAAACCGGATTCGGCTACCGGGTGGACAAAATCGGCCGGTCCTTGCCCCAACCCGATCAAAATTGAAACCGCAGATGACGCAGATGAGCGCAGATTAAAGAAAGGAGCGGGGACATTCCTGTCCCCCAAAATCGTGATCGTGATCGTGATCGTGATCGAAAATCCCCCAGGAATTACCTCTCGCAAAGAAACGCCAAGAGGGATTAACCACAAAAGGCACAAAAGACTCAAAAAGAAGCAGGCGCCTCCCCCCTCTCTCTTCACTCTTTCCTCTTTCCTCTTCCCTCTGGAGCGAAGCGACTTCCTCTCGCCACTTGTCACGCCGTAATCCATGAAGGCGGAAGATCGCCAAGAAACGCCAAGAGGGGGCTGGCGCCCGGTGAAGAGTGAAGAGTGGAGATGGGAGAGAGATGGAGTGAAGGAGTGAAGGTTGAAGAGGGAGCCGGGGGCGCAGATTAAAGAAAGGAGCGGGGACATTCCTGTCCCCGAAACGAGGTTTGGGGAATGCGGGGGAGGCATGCCTCGCCCCTTCGAATAGGCGGGTAAGAAAACCCGCCCTCCGTTAACATTCGCCTTTTTTGTGTACTTTGTGCTTTTTGTGGTTCCCTCTTTTTTCTCATTGCCCTCTGTGGTTAAATTCTGATCACGACGACGATATGACTCTGAAAATCGAAAAATTAGGCGAGCATTTGGCAGCCGAGGTGAGCGGGATCGACCTCG
The DNA here is from genome assembly GCA_964291575.2 of Opitutales bacterium. Classification (GTDB taxonomy): domain Bacteria; phylum Verrucomicrobiota; class Verrucomicrobiia; order Opitutales; family UBA2995; genus JAABVD01. The sequence continues at coordinate 142,198 of OZ219855.1, forward strand.
CATCTCCCATCCCCGACGACGCCTTTGCCGCATTAAAACACGCTTTCTACCGACACACTGTTTTGGTTTTTCACGATCAGGATATCGACGAGGATCAGCATGTTGCCTTCAGCAGGCGATTCGGTCCATTGGAACCGACCATGGTGAACGATCCGTCCGGAGGGGGAGGATGGGTCAATCACTTTTCCAATATCGATGAGGAGGGAAACATCATTCCGCCAGACGATACGCGCATGCTCTACAACAAGGGCAATTCACTTTGGCATTCCGACAGTTCCTACAAGAAGGTGCCATCCCTGGGCGGTCTGCTTTACGCGGTGGAAGTTCCCCCCGAGGGGGGCGGAACGGAGTACGCTTCCATGAAGGCCGCCTATGCCGCCCTGCCGGAAGAAAAAAAGAAGGACCTGGAAGGTTTGGTCGCGGAACACAGCCTCCTTCATTCCCGCAACAAGATTGCTCCCGGTCTCATGGACCGGAAGTTCCGGGAAGAAGTGCCGCCGGTTTGCCAAAGGCTTGTTCGCGAGATACCGGAAACCGGTGAGAAAACCCTCCTGGTCGGCTCACACGCCTCGCACATCATCGGCTGGCCCGTGGAGCGGGGCAGGGCCTTGCTCGAAGAACTCGCGGAATGGGTCACCCAACCCCGCTTTGTTTACAAGCACGCCTGGAAACCGAGGGATCTGGTAATGTGGGACAACCGTTGCGCCCTGCACCGAGGCCGTCCCTGGGACGCGGCAAATCACCGGCGCATCATGAGACGGACAACCCTGCTGGGTGACGGCCCCACCGTGTGAAAGGAGAAAATCCACGAAGGACACCAAGTGCCACCAAGGGGATAAACCACAGATGACGCAGATGAGCGCAGATTAAAGAAAGGAGCGGGGACATTCCTGTCCCCCAAAATCTTGATCGTGTTCGTGATCGAAAAAACTGAAACAAGAGAATTACAAAAGGAGCGAGGACATTCCTGTCCCCGAACAGAGGTTTGGGGAATCTCCAAACTGTAGGAGGGGGTTTATCCCCCGATAAAATTAACCAAGGTCCGGTTTCGTAAGAATGGCGCCTCAGGTGTTGGTTACTGAACACTGATAACTGATAACTGAACACTAGCCTGAAGCGCCATTCGCGTTTGAATCCTCTTGCCCGGAAAACTTTCAAAATATATCCTCGACGGTCCGCCGGGTAACCATATTCTTTCTCTATGGAGCGGTGCATTTTCTGATATCCGTTCGACTCACCCGAACCCTTTACTCCCCATAATAATGAAGAAAAAAGTCCCTAATTTTAACGGTGCAATAATCGGCTTACTCTTGTTGGTTATGGCAGGTTCCCCTGAGCTGGCCGCTCAATCAGCTACCGGCGGCATTTCCGGTATCGTTATCAATGAAATTACAGGTCGCTCCCTGCAAGGGGCCGTCGTGCGTGTGGAGGGCACCAACGCGGTCGACCGTACCGATATATTAGGGCGCTATTCTCTTTCCGGTGTACCCGCCGGACTGCAGCAACTAACCGTGTATTACGTAGGACTGGAGACATCCGTGCAAAGCGTGAACGTCACCCCCGGCCAAACCGAGATCATCGATGTCGGTCTGAGCAGCGAAATATACGATTTGGAAGATTTCGTTGTTGTGCCACAGGTTGTTGGGCAGGAACGGGCCATAAATCAGCAGAAAACAGCCTCCGGCATCATCAATGTGATCTCCGAAGAGCAATTTGGCGCCATACTCGATGGAAATATCGGCCAAGCCTTGCAACGCCTCCCTGGAATCACGGTGAATGAAGATCAGGATGGATCGCTGGGCGCCATTAACATCCGTGGGATTTCCGGCGAATTCAACTCCATCCAGATGGACGGCAACCGGATCCCCACATCGGGCGAGAACCGCGATTTCAATCCCAGAACTATTTTGGCCGATGGATTCACCAACATCGAAGTGATCAAGGCCCCCACGCCCGACCGCGACGGCGATGCCGTCGGAGGTATCGTCAACCTGGTCACCCGCAGCGCTTTCCAGCGCGAGGGCAGGGAAATGTCCCTCAAGTTGGGCGGTATTCTCAACAAAGTGCCCGATATATGGGGGCACTCAGCCATCTTTTCCTTCTCCGATCTCTATAGCGTGGGAGAGGACACGAGAAACCTTGGATTCAGCATTACCCTCAGCAGCTACGATACGGACCGTTTCCACCGCAATGCGGACATGGATTGGATCCTGGTTACACCCGAACTTAATCCGGAACTGGATACCGGAAAATACGACGAACCGGTGTGGTTTATGGAATCATCCCACTGGGAACACGACACCCGCGCGACTGAAAGCTACTCTATCAGCTCGTCGATTGATTTTCGCACCGATGAGAACAATTCCTATTATATTCGCCCATCTTTCAGCCGATTCGACCGGCAGGGAATTCAGTATGAAACGGATATCGACCTCGACACGGCGTTTGATAATGATGGAGACCCGGATGAAAAGACCTATGCCGTACTCACCCCTTCCTATGGACGGGGAACCGAGAACAGCGAAGCCTCGCGGGGGTGGATTGGAACACTGGAAAACGATTTCAATGAATTGTTTGCCGTATCCATGGGAGGGCGTCATGAGGGTGGCCCCGGTCTGCTGACATACGATGTTTTCGTTTCCAAAAATAAAAGAACCGTTATCGACGATACCGAGTTGAATATGGTCATGGAACCGGATGATCCCTGGTTCGTCTTCGAGTATGATATCGTGGGGGATATCAACCGGGGAGAAGTAGAAATCAGGCACGTGGGCGGCGGGGATCCCACCGATCTGAGTCAGATGACCGAAGGAGAACTGGAATTTGTATCCGCGGAAAGGGCGGAAGATGTCCTGAGCGGGAGGATTGATTGGGAAAAACCCTTCAACCCTGAGCACGGCACTTTCACTCTGAAAACGGGAGCTAAATTCAGGAATAGCGACCAGTTTCGCGACGATATGGTCGACCTGTATGAAATGGACGAAACCTTTCCTTATGCGCAGGTGCTTGAGGTTACCGATGCGGTCGTCTTGCGCAAACCCAAGTATTTCGACGTTCAGCCCGAAATCGGCAAGGAACTGTTTCGCACCAATCCGGAGCTTTACGAGTTCGTGGAAGACGACTCGTTGGAGGACAGTAACGTCGCGGATTACGATGCTTCGGAAAACACCACTGCGGCATATGTCATGGGCACCTATGAAACGGGTCCCCATACTATTATCACCGGTGTTCGTTACGAACGCAATGAATGGGACAATGTGAACAAGATTGTGAGTTACCTGGATGACGTGCCCACTATAATTCCGGTTGAACATGGGAATTCTTATGCATTCTGGTTGCCCGGCATTCACGGTCGTCACGAACTCAGGGAGAACCTCATCCTGCGTGAAAGCTATAACCGCAGTTACGGGCGGCCAAGGCTCGAGGAGCTTTCCCGTGGACGCTGGGAGGATGACGATGGAAACATCGAGGACGGCAATCCCGACCTGAAACCGGCCATTTCCGACAATTACGACATCCAGCTCGAATACTATACGGATGAAGGAGGCCTGTTTTCGGTCGGGCTTTTCCGCAAAAATATCAAGGACTTTACCTTCACCCAAGTCTATGACTTTAACGAAATTGGTCCGGATGGAATCCCCATCCCTGTCGAAGGCGGAGACTTGGAATATGAGCGACCGGTCAATGGCACTACTGCCACCAACCAAGGCATTGAGTTGATCGCCCGCCAGCAACTCCATTTCCTGCCGGATCCTTGGAATGGGTTGGCTTTGAGAGGAAGCACAACTTTTACCAGCAGTCAGGCCAATTACCCCGACCGCACCGACCGGACCGACCTCCCGTTGGAAGGCTTTTCCGACACGATTTACACCGCTACCATCGACTACGTCTGGAGGGGATTCAGCGCACGGGTGGATTATACCTTCCGCTCCGATTACATTGAAGGTCTCGGAAGCGATATCGAAAGCGATGAATTCTTCGGCAGTGTGAGGAGGGTTGATGCCGAAATTTCTTACCGCCTGCGGTCCGGGGTCGATATTTTCGTCACCGGGACCAACATTACCGATGAGCCGCTGGTTTCCTATCAGGGCTATCCCCCCTTCGTGGAAGACACCAACCTCCCCGGCCCAAAATACACCTTCGGTGTCGAGTTAACTTTCTGAACCAACTGCATATATCGACCCGGCTTCCGATGCCGGGGTAATACCCGAAGTTCAACTATTCCGGCGCGCCTCCGCTCGTACTCAAACTGAAGGGTCCGGGCCCTCATTTGTCTGAATTTCCCATTCCATTCCCCATGAACACCATCCGTTTATTCTTATTCATAGTTGCACTAACGCTTTTCCATGCGGTTTGGGTCGCAGCTGGAAGCCTCGTGCGTGGCCCTTATCTCCAACAAGCCACTTCAAACTCAGTCGTCGTGGTCTGGCGGACGGAGGGAGAATCCGAGCCGGTTCTGCGTTATGGCAACGCGCCAGGCGCCTGGCAGGAAGCGCTAAGGGGCGACGCAATCGTTTTGCAAGTTTCAGCCGATGTAAACGCGGCAGCCAACGTCCCGCGCCTTTACCGGGAACCCATGAGTGAGAGAGCCCAACGCGAAGCCGATCACGATCCTTCCACGGCCCCAAATACCTATCAATACGAAGCCCGGGTTTCGAACCTCCAACCAGATGCGAAATACTATTATGCCATCTACGATGGCGACCGGTTGCTGGCCGGCGGCGACGAGAATCATTACTTCCTCACCCACAACCCAATCGGCAGTTCGACAGACATGCGCGTCTGGGTAGTGGGAGATTCGGGTACCGGCGGCAAGGATCAAGCTCTGGTCCACGACGCCATGCGTGCATTCGTCACCCGGACCGGTCGACCAGTCGACCATTACATTCACGTGGGCGATATGGCCTACAGCGATGGGACCGACCGGGAGTTTCAGGACAATTTCTTCGTCCCATACCAGGCTACGCTTCGCAACACGGTTTGTTGGCCCACCATGGGCAATCACGAAGGCCACACGTCCAGGGGCATCTCCGGCATCGGTCCCTATTACGACGCCTACGTGCTACCCACCCGGGCGGAAGTAGGCGGGGTCGCATCGGGCACCGAGGCCTATTACTCCTTCGAAATCGAAGAAGTCCATTTCATCTGCCTGGATTCACACGATCTCGACCGTAGTCCCAACAGCGTCATGGCTCAGTGGCTCCGCGCCGATCTGGAGCAAACCAATGCCAAGTGGATAATCGCCTTCTGGCACCACCCGCCTTATACCCAAGGATCCCACGACAGCGACCGCGAAAGCCAGTTGGTGGAGATGCGGGAAAATTTCATGCCGATTTTGGAAGGGGGAGGAGTAGACCTCACCCTTACCGGGCACTCCCATATATACGAACGCAGCATGCTTATGGACGGCGCCTATGATACGCCGACCACGGCACAGGGGGTTATTCTCGACGACGGCGACGGTCGCATAGGCGGCGACGGCCCTTATAGGAAGAGCGCCGGTCTCCACCCCCATGAGGGCTCGGTTTCCATCGTAGCCGGGCATGGCGGAACCTCGCTCGGCCGAGGCGGCACTATGCCGGTAATGCGCGAAATCATCCTGGAGCACGGGTCCGTGTTCTTGGACCTGCAGGGTGACACCTTGACCGGGACCATGCTGAACAAGCACGGCCAGATCCGGGACATTTTTCACTTGGTGAAACGCGGGAAGGTAACCACGACTCGTATAAAAATCCCTGGCAACCCATCCACGACACCTCTCTTCTCACCGAATTCCGTTTGAATTTTGCCGATGATACCCCTGGCATGATGCCGGAAGGGTGGCAGGTTGTGGCTGGAAGCAAGTCGGGCTTGAGCGTATCGAAAGAGCAAGGCGGCCCGGACAAATTTCTGCAGGCCCAAGCGGCTGATGCGGCGCTTGTCGGCCTTTATACCCGATTTGCATTCTCCGCATTCGAATTTGAAACCAGACTGCGGCTGACAGGGAAAGACGGAAAGGGCGCCGGACTCGTCTTCGGTTATAAAGATCCCAAGAATTTTGGCCGCGTCTTCTTCGATCCGGGGGCAGGCGTCATTCGGGTTAGCCGCTTTGTCGACGGGACTGAAAACATCATCAAGGAGACAAAGGCCGGGATTCCTGCAGACCAGTGGCTTAACGCAGAAATCGAAATCGAAGATGGGGTAATCGAGGTGCAGTTTCAGGATGCCGAGGAGCAACAGCCCGAGCTGGAATTCGAGATTGGGCTCGGCCCTGAAATTCCAAGGAGCCCGGCCGGAATTTTTCTGCCGCAAAACGGTTCGGCGGATTTCAAATTTTTCGAAATTGAAAACAATGACCCTTTGCCATGAAGCGCCGCCAAATTTTCATCGCCGTATCTGCGGTATTCCTATTTCTGCTTCCTGCCAGAGGGCATAGAAGCCCGGATCGCGTTGCCGAGGCTCTGAGTGAGCGCATCGAGGCGGACGGCGCCAGCTTTAGACTCTTGGCTGACTTGGCTTTTGAGCATCGATCTCTGGGAAATTGGCAAGCCGCGGTGGCTGATTTCAGGGCGGCCATCGAACTGGAGCCCCGCTCCCGCTTCGCCATTTTAGGATGCGCCGAAGCCTTACTGCATACGGACGATTGGCCCCAGGCTGAGGCAATGGCGCAACGTGGCCTGGCCCTGGATGGGAACGCCGCTTCACAAGCGCCATTCCATGCCCTGCGGGCACGCGTTTTTTCCCGGCAACATCGCTGGCTCGACGCACTTGAGGCTTGGCGCGGCTCCCTCCGGTCTCCCCATCCTGAGATCGACTGGTTTTTGGGTGAAGCGGAATGCCTTGCCCGGCTGGCCCGGCACCCTGAACGCGTCGAAGCCCTCGCTCAAGCAATGACGCGTAATCCCAGTATCGTCTTGCGGCGCGCCTGGATTCGCGCGCTGGTGGACGCAGGCGAATTCGATGTCGCATTCCGGGAAATCGACCGCGGTATGACCGAGGCTCGTTGGAAAAGTTCCTGGCTGCTCCTGCGGGCGCGAATTCACGGCGAAAACCAGCGTTTTGCGGAGCAAAAAGTGGATGCAATGGCCGCTTGGCTGGAGCTTCGGAACCGTTTGAGATCGGCTCTATCCGATCCCTATCTGGTCAAGGATGCAGCTTGGGCCCTGGGCTATCTGGGTGAATGCGACCAAGCTTCGGCCTATGTTGAAAAAGCACGACTGCTGGGGGTGCCGGAAAAGGATCTTCTCCCCATCGAGCAAACTATCCGCAATAATTCAGCCGCGCTATCGAACTAGTGTGGTATCCCAAAAATAAATTGTAACTACTCAGGAATCCATAGCCTCGCCCACTTTCCCCCAAAATCGTGATCGTGATCTTGATCTTGATCTTGATCGAAAATCTCCCAGGAATTACCTCTCGCCACCACGGTAATCCATGAAGGCGGAAGATCGCCATGAGGCGCCGGGGGCGCCCGAATTAGGAATTAGGAATTTTGTGTGTTTTTGTACTTTTTGCGGTTAATCCCATCTGCGCAATCTGTGGTTTATTCCTGCCCCTTCTTTGAGTTCTCTGCGTTCTTTTGCGGCCATCCATCTCCTGTTCGCGACAGCGATCCTGTTCCGGCGAAGCCGGATCAAGCGAAGCGTTGTTGAATTGCTCTGGGTCCTCTGTGGTTAACCCGGAATCCCAACGCCGAAGGCGCCACTGAACACTTTCCTCTTTCCACTTTCCTCTGGAGCGAAGCGCAATTATGGGTCGGTGAGTTCCATCTCGCCGTAACGGTTCATGCCGGCCCCACCGTTGGAACCGGCGTCGTAGACAAATCCGTATACTTTCACCCCGTCCGGGCGGGTATAGAGGTTGCCCCGCACCCAGGAGCCGAGGATTTCTTCTATTTCCAGCCTCGCCGGTTGCCAGCCCCCGCGGTCGTGCGTACTGAAAATGGAGCGGGTTTCTTCGTCTATGAAAAGGACGCGCACGGTTTGTTCATCGAGGACTGCGTCGGCCCCGGCCTGCTGGGAATCCACCGCATCGGTCACAACTGGACGATCGCTTGCCTTTACGGGCTCGGTTATCGTGGCGGATTTGTCAATTCGCCGTTCCCATAGATAGCCATCCGCCAAGCGATAAATTACGACCACGGTTTCCGTTTCCGGCAAATAAACCAAGGGTAAGACCGCCCCGTATACGGCCCGCGAGGTCCCAGCGCCGGAGGCCAGTAACCGGGCTCCTGTAAGGGTCCCGTCCGCCAGCAATCTGCGGTACCAGAGGGTTCCGTCAACGCGGTAGTAGGCGAGGTGGACGGTATCGTCCGCTCCCACTACCGCATGAGGACCGGCTGAGGCCAACGCATCCTGGTCGATAATGACTTGGTGTCCCCAAGCGCCTTCGGCGGACCGGATATTGTAATGCAGGGTCTGGCCGATAAAAAATGCCACCATGCTTCCGTCGGATCGAACGACCAGCGAGGCTGCTTGGGCCATCGAGTCGGCCTCGGCGGCCAACTCGTCGGTAATGGCCCAGGTATCGGGTTGCGTCGGATGATCCGAGGTGCGAAAGGCGTGGAGTCGGGCGGATTCGGTAATTTGATGGAGAATGTGAATCGTATCTCCTTCCTGACGCGCATCCACCGCTTCCAGATCGTCGGTTTCGGGCCGGTTGGCTGCATCCACTTCCCGCCAGGTCATCCCCATGTCCGTCGATTTGACCATCATGAACAGGTTATCCGTTTCCGTTGGTTCCATGATAAAATACAAGTCGCCGCTGGAGGCCATCCATGGCCCGATCCGGCCCGGTGTTTCGACAAAGGTCCCTCCCAGGTGCCCGGGGGGGATGGTTAGCCGGAGTGTTGGATTTTCCTTTGAGTGCAAGGGTCTGCCGTCTGCCGCCACCATCCTTAACTCAAACCTGTCGCCTTCCTCGTTGGTTATTGCTCCATCGGCAAAGTGCCGAACCACCAGGGCCCATTCAAACTCGCTGTGGCCCATTCCTCCCGACCATGGCGGGGTCTGCCCGGACAAGGCAACTCCCGCACCCGGCAGAAATGGGGCGGGGGAAGCCGTCAGCAGGTTTGTTGTGACTTCACCGTTTTTAAACCCGGGAGAGGAGACGATACTGATCGGTGGAGTCTCGGCTTCCCCTCCTATGGCGATATCCCGTAAATTTGCAACTCCGCCGGAGGGCAGGAAAAATCCAATTTTCGAGGAAGGCGTGGAGATTTCCATCTCAGCGGCAAACTCCAGGGTATCATCCTCGAAGTTGATTTCGACCCCTTCGTTTTCCAGGTCGACTTCCAGGCTTACCCATTGATCGGTCGATATCGACGCTTTCTCCTCTGCAACTACCGATTCGGCGCCATTCAAAATACGGCTCACGCGAATGGCTCCGGATGAGGCGTCGAGAAATACCTGAGAGAAATTCTGCGGATCAGTGTAGGCGAAGACGAACCCGGCCCCGGTTTGGTTTCCTGGGAACAATTGTATTTCCGCCGCCAACTCGGTTACTTCCCATGGCGGGGAATGCACGACAATCAGCGGCTGCTCCCCCGCTTGCATCCGAAGCAACTTTTGCATCTCATTCATTTGGCCCACGACTACGCCTGCGGTATTGCCTTGTTCGACCGACCACCCGGCAGGTGTCCTCCCCACCGGCATCTCTTCGAAATCGAGGTCAAGCTCCCTGGTAGGGTAGGGGAAATCGTGAGCCTCCACATAGGCCCATTCACCTGCATTCCGCCTGGCTTGAAGGCGGAAGGGCGTGCCGCCCATTTGCGGTCCGCTCTCCACTTCGAAGCGCACCCGAAACGGTTGATCCGCGAAAATGGTCGCGGTCTCATCGAGGCCGCCGGCCCAGCCATGATCGGCATTCAATGGAGCATTAAAGCCGGTGCGCACCCGGAATGCGGTTTCACCGCTCAAATCCGAGGCGGCTTGACCGGTTCCGCACCCGCTGGCAAGGAACAGCCAGACGAGAACCACGGCTAAAACCAGAACGGCGAGAGCGAAAAATCGTGTCCTGGCTAGGAGGCAATATCGGGATCGGACGGAAATGGCATTTATTGAATGCATAGCCTGAAGCATGCCCCGGATTCATTACACCCGGCAAGACTTTGAAAGGGAGAAAATCCACCAAGGACACGAAGGACCACAAAGGGGATTATCGTGATCTTGATCGTGATCGCGAAGAGACATCTTCCAATTGAAACATGGATGAACAGGATGGACAGGATGAAATGGTTAAAGGAGGGCGGGTTTTCCAACCCGCCAATTCGTAGGGGCGACGCATTCCTTGCCCAACATTCTCAGCCTGCATTTCCAACAAATTTTCATGTGGGATGGTATTTGGGAAAGCTGTAGGAGGGGGTTTATCCCCCGATTGCGGTGAGGCCGTTTGGAAGATCGGGGGATAAACCCCCTCCTACAGCTTAATATGTTTTCAATAAAACATCCTTGCGGACCATTGTATAAGATACCTGGGTAGTTGCGATTCCACAATTGCTAGGACATTTCCAGGGCCGACTGTTTGCCAGGTAAAAACATAATTATTGACCAGGGTCATGACTAGGATCATATTCGTGGGATGAAAGTTTCGAAGTCGAAATTGAAAGCCAAGATGCTGTCGGTTTTTCGCCAAATTGAGCGAACGGGGGAGGAGGTCATTGTGACCGATCATGGCAGGCCCACCCTGAGGATAACGAGGTTGCCGCAAAGGGAATCCGTGGACAGCGTGTTTGGGAAACACCGCCGCGCCGTCATTTATGGGGAGGATATAATGAAACCCACCACCGAAGAATGGCCCGAAATTTAGGTTTATGATTGTTTTGGATACCCATGCCTTGCTTTGGTGGACGCTCGATCCCGAAAAGCTGTCGGATAAAGCCGCTTCCATTTGTGGGGAGATCGAGCAAAGGGGAGCCTATCTATCCTCCGTTTCCATTTGGGAATTGGGGGTAAAGATGCGGAACGGGAAATTGGATCTTGGCATGTCTATTCGCGACTATACTGAAAAGTTGGCGCGTCTTGGGTGCTTGGAAATCGTACCTATAGACGAATGGGTGTGGATTCGGAGCCTCGAGTTGGATTGGAGTCATCGGGACCCGGCCGACCGCGTTATTGTGGCAACTGGCCTGATACTGGGATTACCACTACTGACACGAGATGGTGTTATCGGCTTATCCGGCCGCGTTATTGTGGCAACTGGCCTGATACTGGGATTACCACTACTGACAGGGGATGGTGTTATCGGCTTATCCGGTCAGATCCAATGCATCTGGTAAATGGAGTGGGATCTCGCCAGGGCGAGATGGCACAAAGGCAAAAAGGGGCCGGTTCTGGTTATTTGGTGTTTTGGGTTGTTGACGGTAACCTGCTTGCCTGTCCCTGGCAGTAGTAATGCATGGACGGGCTGATCCGATAAGGGTTCGCTAAAGTCCTGCGCGGATTGGGCTAATGACTACGTAGCGGATCCCAGAGGATGTTGCTATTGCTGACCCTCCGGAAAGTTGAACAGGACCTTCCAAGACAGCATGACGGACCAATGGTTGGCAGAATCAAATTGGGTGTGGTTGAGGAAATCCGGGTCGGTAAGGTGCATGGGATGGGAGGTGTAACGGCCTTCGGCTTCCATTGCGCCAAAGCGCGACCAGGCGACTTTCAAGCCGATGCGGGTCCGTTCGGTCACTGAATAGTCCAGGCCGGCGTAGAGGTGACCCCCGGCGACGGTGTCGGAGAGATCCTCGTCCTGATGGACGCTGTAGAATGTCAGGGGTGGATCGTAGGTCCCTGGCGGGCTTGCCATATCGGAAAAGGCATCGGAAAACCTAACGTTGGAGACGCACAGGTAGGCGAGGCTGGCGCCTGCACCCAGGTAGGGTGTGGTTTTTTCGAACACTCCCGGAAAATCGAGATAGGCGTTGAGGGAGATGCTCCGCGACCGATAACGGCCCAAATCACTCATGGCATGGCTGATGATAGTGTTGGATCCCTGGCCGACAGGGGCGCCGTCCAGGTGGGTCAGGCCGAGAAATCGTTCCTGGCCGATGTCGTTTTCCCGTTGGGCGAACGCGGTTTCCAGGCGCCATCGGCTAAAGGAGCGGCCCAGGGTAATTTCGGCCACGTAGCCGGGATCCAGGTCGTTGGCGTAGTTCCAGCGATACCCGTCTATGGTTGGCACGGGGTTCTGATCGAAACAGGCAAAAGTCGGATAGCAGGTGCCTTCGCTGTTCCAACCGCTTTGATCGGCTCCGGAGGCCCAGTTGCCGCCCAAGGAAACTCCCATGTACCAATGGGGTGAATTCTCCCGCGCCTCAGCAAAGACGCACACCGAGGCAATTATCAAACACGGGATGCGGGATTGAGCAAAGGCCATTTATGGATACCGCCACACCACTACTGTCCTGTCAATTATCGAGCACAACCAAATCCCTGAGCCGTAAAGGGGTCCCAGCGAATACGGTGCCTGGATGGGTCGCGGGAGAAGGGGTCAAGACGTAAAAAGTTATGCCTTACAGGGTCGGTCGCCTTGTAAAAGTGTATGGAGTACAACGGAATACAGTTTTTAAGACCCGACCCTTTTCTTTCGTAAGGCATCACTTTTCTACGGCATGACCCCGACGGGCGTGCAAGGGAATTTTTGGGACACCACACTAGGGAATCAGGCTCTCCTCCCAGCATTCCACCCTCTCGGGTATCTCAAGTTTCAACAGGGAGACAAATGCGTTCAGCGCTTCCCCTGCATCACCAAGAGGGTAGTAAAACGCATCCCAATGCTCGCTATCCTCTCCGTCGTGATTGGGAATAACATACTGGAAATGGTGAGCTTCCCGGAGTTCCACATAGGCGCTGGAGGCCCGCCTTTCAATGTTCTCGAGATCCTTGAGTGAGATTTCACCCTTGTGACGGCGTGTTCGCCGCAAAAGCTTTCTCCTCATGACATCCGTAACCAGATTGGGAAGGGAGACGGCTGGCACTATTGCCTTAAAGTAGAGGATTTCCCTGCGGGAGAGAGGAGACATAAAAACACTCAATCGGTTAACCTGTTCCAGGGACGGATGGGTCTGCAGAACTCGCCCAACAAAGGGATTCCCTTCAAAAAGAACGTTGCCCCTGGTTAATGATTCGGACAATTCCCGCAGGTCCAAGGCCTGCAGATCACCTCTAACATCCATAACCACAAAACCATTCTTATCCCTCAAATTTTCAATTTCCTGGCGAGGGCGAAAGTAGTAGTCAACGCCGTCTCTCTCTCCTGGGCGAGCGGTACGGCTGTTATAGAGCACAACCGGCTGCAATGAATTGTATAGATCAGGATGAAGCCTGGAAAGGACCTTCGCGAGAGGACTTTTGCCCACACATGAAGGGCCGGACAAAATTATCAGGCGCCCGACTGTTTTGGGATCGGCATTGGTAATCTTCTGTGATTCTTCCATCGTTCAACTAAAAGTACTAATTAACCATGTCTGCGGCCCCTTTTGTAATCATAAGCAGATTCAGCCATTGTTCAAATAAAGGTTTCACTCTTTCAGTTGGAACTGGCCATTGCCGGTAATGCGGCGTGTTTGATAACTGGTAATACTAACCCGCATGTCTCACAAATTTTCTACTGCGCTCCGGAATACCGGCACTGGTGCGGACTTCGCTTGATTTCATGCCCGTGCTTCGCACCTGCACTCGACCTCCGTTCGCGACGAATTTTGTGAGAAATGCGGGCTAAAGTCCGGAGTTCCAATCGCCGGACATAAAAAAGGACAGGCTAATAATATAATTCTGGATTGAACCTGACCCCTGACCCCTGACCACTGGCGCGAAGCGACTTCCAACACTCTCTCTTCCCTCTTCCCTCTTCCCTCTTTCCTCTGGAGCGAAGCGACTTCCACTGACCACTAACCACTGACCACTGGCGCGAAGCGCCTTACAGCCTCCTTACCCGCAGGTTTTTCAATTGCATCGTTCCTTCTCCTCCAGGACGCACGAGGATAATCGTCCCAGCAATCCTGGCGTACTTCTTGTAGGTATCGCTCACGACCCGGTTATTGATCCAGAGTTGGTGTCTGTCGCCGTGCACGCGGAGTCGGTACCGGTTCCACTCGCCAGGGTTGAAGTGACTGTAGGCGGCTTCAATCGATCCCTCTTTCGGGGAGGATATCATGTGGCCATAGGAACCCCGATAAAGGATCTTGAAAGGTCTAATGGCCGTTGATTTGATTTCGCCTTCCATCTCGAAGTCTTGGTATTTCGCTTTGGTGGAGAGCCGAATGGACCTGGGGCCCGATAGACGGAATCCGTCCGTCTTCTGCTCCAAGCCGGTGAGTTTGGATGGTGCGGCCCATGCGTCCAAGTGTCGGAGAGCTTCCCATTTGGACCCGTCGCGCAATTCGACCAACTGATCCCTGAGAGTAGTTTTGACATTGGCGTATTCCGGATCCCGGGCCAGGTTGCGCCATTCCAATGGATCGGTTTTCATGTCGTAGAGTTCCTCTTCGCCGTCAGCCGTCAGCGTGTAGCGCCAATGCTTCGCGCGAACCGAGAAATGAGGGTAATGGGATCCTCCAAATTCGCGTTTCAGGGAATGGTCCTTGCCCGGGAGGGCGGTAATGGCGACATCGGGGCCGTCCCAAGACCCATTGTCCGGATCCTTCAACAAAGGCGCCAAGCTGTGACCCTCCAGCTCATAACCGTTGCCGTCTGCGTTCGGGCTTTGCGGGAGACGGCAGAGGTCGACGAAAGTCGGATAGATATCGATCAGGGATACCGGTTGATCGCAGACGGCTCCTTCCGGAGCTCCATCCACTCCGGCCACGATCAGAGGCACTCGGGTGGAGGGTTCCCAGAGGCTTTGCTTGTACAAGAAGTTCTTTTCACCTACGTGGAAACCGTGGTCGCTGGTAAGAAAGATGATGGTGTTGTTCCTGGCCGGGCTCGCATCGACCGCGTCGAGGACCTTGCCCACCTGGTCGTCGACAAATGATGCACAGGCCATGTAAGCCTGCAACCAATGCCGCAGCAGATCTTTCCCCTGGTGACGCTCCAACATCTTGTAGCGGCGAAATCCATACAGCTTTTGATCTTTCAGGGCGGCGGCCACGTCTTCCAGGTCATTGGGGTCGACCTCCGGCAATTCAATCGAATCGAGTGGGAAACGGTCAAAATATTCCTGGGGGGCGTAGAGTGGAGTGTGGGTCCGGACAAACCCCGTAAACAGGGCAAAAGGTGCGGAGTGATCCCGTTGCAGGATTGCTTTGGACCATTCCGCCGACAACTCATCTGGCATCGGGTCTCGGTCCTGGTCGCTCGCGTAACGCCAGGGTTTTCTGTAGAGGATCCATCCCTTGTATCCGGGAATGTCCTCGGCGGGATCTGCCGGCCAATGGGGAATATTGGAGAGGGGGCCGAATACATGTTCCCATTCGTAGTCCATGTCGGAATCGGGCCCTTCCAGGAGGTAACCTTGATCGGGGTGGGGGAGAGAATACCCCCTTTGGGTTTCCTCGCGTCCGTCCCAGGGCCAGGGGCCGAAATCTCCAAAGTGGCCGTATTCATCGAATTGCCCCTCTCCCTGGTTGCCGTGAAAGATCTTTCCCGTTCCATAGACCGAGTAACCGTCGATTGCGGAGGTGACGCGTCAAGGACACGCTATTTTTCAAGATGCCATTGTCCTTCCAGTCCTCGAACCAATACAGGCTGGTGGTCTGGGGATAAAGTCCGAAGAGCATGCTGGAGCGCGATGGCGCGCAAAGGGGATCATTGTTATGGGCGTTGGTAAAGGTGACGCCCCGTTCCTTCAGGCGATCGATATTCGGGGTAGGCACCAATGGTTTCCCCTCCGGCTGGTAGGGCATATCGTTGAGGTCATCGACGATGATGAAGACGACGTTGGGACGCTCCTCCGCCATACAAGAGGAGAAAAGGGCGAAAAAAAGGAAAAGGGCAAATAGAGTGCGCATAGGTTCGTGGGTAGAAATTGGGTATTGCCAATAGTTCGGCCAGAAAAGGAACCGGAATTTGGAAATTACCACGGATTACACGGATGGAAACGGATTTTCAATAAAACACCAGAGAGGGAATTAAAGAAAGAATGGAGAAGGAAGAAGAATAACCGCAGATGCCGCAGATGAGCGCAGATTCAAGAAAGCGCTGAATGCCTTCAGTGATTGAGGAATGAGGAATTCGGCTGTCGAGGGGGGACCATTCCTGTCCCCCAACGATTTCCACGGTGCAAAACCGTTAGGCTATCGACGTCGGGATCGCTGTGAATGCGTCAGATAGGGCGGAAAAGCGAAATCGCCTTTCGGTAGAGCTTCATCGCAGAGGAATGAGTAACTCCCCGGCCACGGGCTTTAGCCCTGGCCCGGGTTCAGCTTTACCAGTAGAGGGAACTCTCAAGCGGACTCCTTCCTTTTGATAGCAGCGTGTTTACAGTAGGGTCCCTTTGCTCCACGGGCTTTCAAAGAAACCTCGCTCCGGGCGATGACATGGTTATGCTTTCCCATGTTTCGTTGTCCACCGGAACGACTCCGGGGAGGCTTCCCGGAATGCCTTCACCCCGCCCAGCCCCTCGATGACCGTTGCTTGATCGAGGAGTTGCAGACTTCGAAGGTTGGCCGCTGGGGGTTATTCAACGCTAAGGCTCGCACCTTTGCGATCAGGATTCCATCCCCCTTCGCCTGCCAGAAGGGCACCGCTTCGTTTCGCGTGCTTTGTCACCCCACACGCCGAGGCGTCACTACATGTTGAACGGTCAATTAACATGGATCATACTTTACAATGGTAGAGAAGCCAGAGCCGGCGTAAATTCATCACAGGAATTAACCAGAGAGAGCACGGAGGGCACAGAGGGGGGGGAGCCAAGGGGCGCCAATTAGGAATTAAGAATGAGGAATGAGGAGTTGGAAGAGGTATAACCGCAGATGACGTGGAAAGCGTGGTTGTTGGGGTCGTTCCTCCAGAAAATTCATCCAGGAATAATTAATAGTTGCTTTTTATTCTTAAATGCATAAAAGGAAACTGTTTAATGTACCGTTTCGCATATTCTAATCTCGTTCGTTGGAAGAATTCGCCTAGACGCAAGCCCCTGATAATCAGGGGAGCTCGGCAGGTTGGAAAAACTTTTCTGGTGCGGGAGTTTGGGGAGAAGAACTTTCAAAATACGGTGGAGGTCAATTTTGACTGGAATCCGGAGAAAGCGCTACTTTTCCAATCCAGGAATCCGAGGCAAATTGTCGATCTTCTGGAGGTTGAATACGGCACGAGCATTATTGCTGGCAAATCATTGATCTTCCTCGATGAAATCCAATCTGCGCCGGAAGTCATCTCGATGTTGAGGTATTTTTATGAGTTGATTCCGGAACTGCACATTATCGCAGCTGGCTCGCTTCTTGAATTTGCCTTATCGAAGGCAAATTTTTCCATGCCGGTTGGCAGGATTGAGTATCTCCATTTGGGGCCAATGACCTTGCAAGAGTTCATACTTGCGACCGAGACCAATGGTCAACAACTGAACGAAATGCTCGGCCAATTTAAAATTGGAGATGCATGGCCTGAATCGATTCATAGAAAATATGAGGGGATTTTCCTAAAATACCTATCTGTGGGAGGGATGCCTGAAGCGACATTGAGCTATCGGGAGCAAGGGCGTTCAACAACAGTGGCCAAAACGCTCGATTCCCTTCAACAAACCTATCAAGATGATTTTGCCAAGTACCGAGGGCGGGTGGATTATCTGAGACTAAGAAAGACATTTTCAGCGCTTCCGCGGTTGATTGGAAATAAACTCAAATACGCAAACATTGACCGCGAGGAGGCTTCGAGAGAACTTGCCCGCTGCCTGGACTTGTTGGAATTCGCCCAGGTGTTCACTCGAGTCTATCACAGCGCAGGAAATGGTGTTCCTTTAAGCGCGGAAAGAAAGGCAACAGACTTTAAAGCCCTTTTCCTCGATGTCGGGTTGGCCTCGAGGATGTTGGGAATGCCTCCCTTTCAAATTCTCAAGGGGGGAACGACCCCAGCAAAGATGGGCTTACTTTCCGAACAATTCATAGGTCAACATTTACTCTACTACAACGGCGAAGGCAAAAGGCCGGAACTTTCCTATTGGCGTAGACAGCGAAAAAGCGCCAATGCTGAAGTCGATTACCTGCTCGAACATGATGAGCAGGTTGTGCCGGTTGAAGTAAAAACCGGCAAAACAGGCCATCTGAAATCCCTGCATCAGTTCATAAAAGAAAAGGGCCCATCAATCACGATTCGCTTCAATAACGATTTGCCAAGTTTTTTAGAGCTTACAGCCGATTCCCATAAGAAATGTCAACTGCTGTCATTACCTTGTTATATGGTTGAACAAACCAGAAGGCATCTCTTTCACCTCATGCTTTGAACCGAAAATTCTTTCGGCATCCTCCCTTCACGCTTGGCTGTATCATGTGCCGAGGAAAATATCTTGCCAAAAGGGCTGGGATTTCCCTCAATAAACCCTCACCTCAACCTTTGGGTTTTTGAGCCCAATTAGTTTTCCCCTCCGGAATAATCGAACTCATGAAAAATTCTCTTTCTTCCTCCAAGGTTTCCCGCCGCAAGTTCGGGAAAGTTGCCGGATCGGCCGCCGCCACGGCGTTTGGCTTTCAATTCATACCCAGTCGTGCCTGGGGAAACCTGACTAAACCGACCCTGGTCGGTATCGGAATTGGGGGCAAGGGCAACACCGACATCAAAAAAAGTGAAGAGGCCGGTTTCCACGTCGTCGGTTTGGTCGACGTGGTGGATGCCACCAAGCTTTCTTCTTCTGCGGGGAACCAACGCCGGTTGCGGTCCATGATGGAAGTTCGCCAGGCTTATTCCGATGTTCCCTTCTGGACGGATTATCGGGAAATGTTTGCCGAAATGGGCGACAAGGTGGATGCGGTCACGGTTTCGACCCCCGACCACCATCACTTTCACGCTTCGGTCATGGCCATGCGGGCCGGCAAGCACGTTTATTGCCAGAAGCCGCTCACTCACGGCATCTGGGAAGCCCGCATGATGGCCCAGGTAGCGGAGGAGACGGGGGTGAAGACCCAGATGGGCAACCAGGCTCACGCCAATAATCACATGCGTCGTTGTGTCGAGCTGGTTCGCTCCGGCATCGTGGGCAAGGTTCGGGAAGTGCACACCTGGACCAATCGGCCCATTTGGCCGCAAGGATTTGCCCGGGCGCCTGAGAAACAGGCCGTACCGGAATGGCTGGACTGGAAGCAATGGATCGGCCCGGCCGGCTGGGTGGATTACAATGAAAACATCGCCCCCTTTTCCTGGCGCGGCTGGTGGGAATTCGGAACCGGCGCCTTGGGTGACATGGCTTGCCACATAATGGACATGCCTTACTGGGCCCTCATGCCGGGAGATCCCAAGAATGTACAGGCCACCCAGGCGGGCGCTACCGACATTTCCCCTCCCATCAACTCAAAGATCGTCTGGGAATTCGGTCCCAACGCTCATACTCACAGCCGAGGCGTTCGATTCAACTGGTACGACGGGTATGTGGACGCCCATTTCGACCGCGAAAACTGGAAACTGGTTAAACGAAGCGAAGAGTACAATCATCCGCCCGATGCGGTATTGGACCATCGGCCATTTTCGGATTACGGCAGCGTCATCGTCGGCGAAGAAGGAAAACTATTCTTCGACCGCTTCAAGAATACCTGGGCGGTAAATCCGACCAGCGCGATCGACGGGTTTTCCTGGCCGGCCCAATCCATTCCGCGCGCCACCGACCAAGACAACTACAAGGAATGGTTCGACGCCATCGAAGGCAAGGTGGTGAAGGGTCAGTCCGACTTCGCCTACGCCGGTCCCTTTACGGAAACCATCTTACTCGGGGTATTGGCCCAGCGGGTTCCGAATGAAAAACTGCAATGGGATGCCGAAAATATGGAAGTAGTGGGAAGACCGGAACTGAAGCCGTACATTCAGCGCAAATACCGCCAGGGCTGGGGAGTGGAAGCCGATATGGGATCCGCCCTGGGGGCGTTGTTTTAAGGAAAAGGGACAAAGGCACTGAGGCACAAAGGCACAAAGTGCGCCAAGGGGCGCGAATCAGGAATTTTGCGTTTTTTACCTTTTGTGGCTATTTTTCCTCCCTATCTATCGATCAAGTTCATGATAAACCTTCGTTCCCCTGGTAGTTCCACTTCTCTCCACTCTCCACTCATCACTCTCCACCGGGCGTCAGCCCCCTCCTTAAAGGCCGCATTGTTTCTTCTTTTGGGCTTGGGGTTGTCCTGTGCCGCTTTGTCGGCCTCCCGACCCAATTTTCTTTGGATAAGCGCCGAGGATATCAACGCCCGCTTTGGTTGTTACGGAGATCCGCACGCCATTACTCCCCATCTGGACCAGCTTGCCTCTGAGGGGTTGCGGTATACCCGTGCTTTCACCACGGCCGGGGTGTGCGCTCCCTGCCGGAGCGGGATCATTACAGGCATGTATCAAACGACCCTTGGCACGCAGCACATGCGGAGCAGGGCGATGCTGCCCGACTATATCCGCCCGTTCCCGACCTACCTGCGGCAGAGCGGTTACTACTGTTCCAATAACCGCAAGCAGGATTACCAGTTCAACACCCCTGAGGACGCCTGGGACGAGTCCAGCGGGGGGCGCACTGGCGGAACCGTCCCGAGGAGGATCAGCCTTTTTTTGCCGTTTTCAATTTCACGGGCTGCCACGAAAGCGGTATTGCCAATACGGAAAAATACCGGGATGTCACGAGGGATCTGACCCCCGGGCAGCGCCAGGATCCCTACGCGCTCACCACTTACCCTCCCTATTACCCGGAAACGCCCCTCGCCCGGGAGGACTGGAAACGCCAATACGAGTTGATCACGGCCATGGATGCCTGGGTGGGCGATTTGATCGGGCAGTTGAAAGAGGACGGGCTGTATGAAAACACCATAATTTTCTACTGGGCCGATCATGGAGTGGGGCTTCCCCGGGCCAAGCGCTGGCTCTACGATTCGGGAACACACATTCCTTTGATTATCCGCATTCCGGAAGGGTTTCGCGGGGATGGTCAGGGGATTCCCGGAACGGTTGCCGAGGGCTTGGTCAGTTCCATCGATTTCGGCCCCACCGTGCTGAATCTGGCCGGGGTGAAAATTCCCGGTCACGTTCAGGGCCGGCCCTTTCTGGGAGCCGATCTTCCGTCACCGAGGGAATTCGTCTACGGGGCGCGGGACCGGATGGATGAGCGCTATGACATCATTCGCATGGTTCGGGACGAGCGTTACAAATACATCCGCAATTACGAGCCGCTCAAAACCTATTACCAGTACATGAATACGCCGGAAAAGGGAGTGCTCATGCGGGAACTGCGGCGGTTGCATGAGGCCGGCAAGCTGGAGCCGATGGCCGAATATTATTTCAATGCCACCAAGCCGGTGGAGGAGTTGTACGATACGCGGGCCGATCCGAACGAAGTTTTCAACCTGGCCGGTGATCCGCGTTATGCCGGCATTTTGGCCCGCATGCGCCGAGCCCATCTCGAATGGGTCAAGACGACCAGGGATACCGGTTTACTGGCTGAACCCATCCTGGTTGAACGGGAGAAAGTTATCGGCCACCGCTACGGGATACTTCGCCAGAACGACGATCCCGATCTGGCCGAACGAGTGGCCGAGACGGCCGTTCTGGCCTCCCAGGGCATGGAGGCGTTGGCCTCTCTTGAAAAAGCCATGAGAGACCGCGACAGCGCAGTGCGCTATTGGGGCGCCATCGGCGTGGGGAATATCGGACAACCCGCTCTATCCGCCAAGGGCGAAATGGCCAAAGCCCTGGGCGACCCATCTCCCGTGGTTCGGGTTGCCGCGGCCCGCGCCTTGTGCCGATTGGGAAAACCGGCCGAGGCCCTGCCCGTGCTGGTGGATGTTCTGCGAACAGGGGAACAGTGGGAGCGATTGCATGCCGCCATCGTTCTGGATGAGATCGACCGGATGGCAATTCCGGTCAAGGAAGCCATGCGTGCCGCCCTCCGTCCGCGAACGGATTTGTATGCCGAAGGCAAGTACGTGGTGCGCGTGTTGAACCGGGCCATGAATCAGCTCGAAGGCACCCGCAACGAAGTGCCTTGATGCTGGGTTCTGGGTTCTGGGTTCTGGGGCCAAGAAAGGCTGAAGGATGAAGGCTAAAGGATGAATAAGAGTTGCTGAGAGGGGGAATAGCCGCAAAAGAACGCAAAAAGCGCAAAACATTTTCAATTAGTTCCCTGACATGCATTAGCTTTCGCCACTGGGTGCTGGTATCAGACCACTGAACACCGGCGGGAAGCGCCCCTTTGTGCCTATTCTTTCCTCTTCCCTCTTCCCTCTTCCCTCTCGGCGCGAAGCGCCGTGTTCTGGGTGCTGGGTTCTGGGTTCTGGGTTCTAGCCGCAAAAGAACGCAAAAAGCGGTTCTGGGTTCTGGGTTCTGGGTTCTCGGCGCGAAGCGCCGGTTCTGGGTTCTGGGTGCGAAGGCTAAAGGATGAATAAGAGTTGCTGAGAGGGGGAATAGCCGCAAAAGAACGCAAAAAGCGCAAAACATTTTCAATTAGTTCCCTGACATGCAAGCTTTCGCCACTGGGTGCTGGTATCAGACCACTGAACACCGGCGGGGCGCCCCTTTGTGCCTATTCTTTCCTCTTCCCTCTTCCCTCTGTTCATCCTGGGTTCTGGGTTCTGGGTTCATGGGTTCTGGGTTCTGGGTTCTGGGTGCGAACTTTGCGTTCTTGGCAAGAGTCAATCCCTAATTGGCGCCGGAGGCGCTTACATCCTGTTCATCCTGTGAATCCATGTTCCATTTTCGATCAAGATCACGATGATTTTCCCTTCTTCCTTCTTCCTTTAATTCCTGGATGCTGGGTTCTGGATGCTGGGCGCTGGTGAAGCCGGTTTTGCCAGTTTAGTGTTCAGTAGTTTTATTCGATCACGATCACGATCAGGATCAGGATGGCGCCTGCGGTGCCTTGATCGGGGGATAAACCCCCTCCTACAGCTGGGGGACACCCCAGACCCCGTTTTTGGCGGGTTGGAAAACCCGCCCTCCGTTAGGGCGCCGGAGCCGCTGGTTAATCCAGCCGGATGGCCAGATAACCGGTGCGGCCGCGGTTGAAGATGTAGAATTTATTGGCTCCCTGTTTCAATTGATCCCGGGCCTCCCGCACGGTGGACACCTCGTTGTCGTTGATTTCCATGATGACCATGCCCTCGCGCAGGCTCCGGTAATAAGGGGAATCCCCATCGACCGAGGTGATGAGAATGCCTTGGATGGTGAGAGGTATCCGGTATTCTTTGGCTTGTTCATCATCGATCTGGGAGACTTCCACCCCCTCGATCAGTTCGTTGGCGGAAACGGCAAATCGGCCCGAGGCGCTTCCCACGACCAGGTCGAGCGATTTTTTCGTCTGGCCCCGCAACACTTCCAACTCGATCGGAGTTCCGGGCATGGTATGGCCTATGCGGATACGAAATTCGTTACTGGTTTCGACGGGTTTTCCGTTCAGGCCAATAATCACATCGCCCCGTTTCAATCCGCCCTGATCGGCGGCCGAGTCTTCCTCCACGTCGTTGATCAACACGCCCTCGGACTGGTCGAGGTCAAATGCCTCGGCCATATCGGGGGTGAGATCGGAAATACTGACACCGAGAAAACCGCGTCTGACCTCCCCGGTTTCGACCAGTTGCTTGGCGATGCTGGTGGCCAGATTCGAAGGAATGGCAAACCCGATCCCGATGCTGCCCCCGGTCCGGGATATGATGGCGGAGTTGACTCCGATGAGACGGCCGCGCGAATCGATCAGGGCGCCGCCGGAATTTCCCAGGTTGATGGATGCGTCGGTTTGAATGAAGCTCTCGTAACCTTCATCTCCGTAAATCCCGATGCGGCGGTCGGTAGCGGAAACAATGCCCTGGGTTACGGTCAGACCCACCTCCATGGGATTGCCGATGGCAAAGACGACGTCCCCGACTTCGATGTTGTCGCTGTCGGCGATCTGGATGGCGGGAAGGCCTTCAGCTTCGATTTTGATAATGGCAATGTCGGTTAGCGGATCGCGACCGACGATTTCCGCTTCCAGCTCACGTCCATCATTTAAACGCACCAATACCTCGTCGGCATCTTCCCCGCGCTCGTTTTGCACCACGTGATTGTTGGTGATGATATATCCATTATTGCTGATCAAAACCCCCGAACCGATGCCCTGGGGGATCTTTCTTTCCTCGGGCTGGGAATTCTGGTCGTAATCGGGGGCGGGAACACCAAAAAACCGCCGGAGCCATTCTTCTTCCGGGGACATGCCCCGGGAGCGGGAAACGCGCACGATGCGCGCGGTGTGGACGGCAACCACGGCGGGGGTGGCGGTTTGCAGAATCGAGGAATAGCTATGGGGAGTGAACTCCTGGCCCCGGTCAATGGAGGTGTTATCGACTTGAAGATCGATGGAGGCTTTGCTCTGGGGCAAATCCACCAGGAACAGGGACAGGAGAATGAGCCCCGCCAGGGTGATGCTAGTGGTTTTCATAATTAGCGACTTATCTGGTTTCAGGATAAAAATGTTGGATATCCCAGTCGGTGTTGGCCAAAAATCATTGGGAGATTAGAAATTTCCAAGAAGGTCTGGTTCCAATTTAAAAAAGAAAGTTACCGATATAGGTTTCGGCGGTGAGCAACGTATACAAGTACAATGCAGATTTCACCTTGGAGTTGGCAGAGGATTCGGTACCCACCGATCCGATAACGCCAGATATTCTTTAATTCTCCCTTCAATTGCTTACCCCATTGTCTTGGATTGTCAGTGCCCACTATTCGATCATCGAGATAGTTGATGATTCGTTTGCGGGTTTGGGGATCGCATTTCTTGAGCTGCTTCAGGGCTCGGTCAGTGATGTTATAAGTCCAGCTCACGCTTGGCTTCTTCGGCGGAATAAATGCGTCCAGGTTCCTGGACGAGGTCGATGGCCAGATAATAGTCCTCCATTTCCTGAAGGTATTCCAGGATCGCCTGGCGGGCATAAAAGGTTTTTGTCCGACCTGTTTTCTTAGCCAAAGTTTCCAAGCGCTTTTCGATGTCAGGGTCTAAACGAATAGCAAGCATTGGGGAAATTTTGAACTGACATGAATGTATGGCAAGAGATGTCTTGACGGTATAGCCAGGAAATTGCACAAATTCTTTTCTGTGCTTCAGGGCATCAGGCCCTCGCAACGGATTTTGGGCAAAGTCCGGTGAGGGTTTCAAAGTTTGCCGGAATGAATGCGCATCCTCGGTTTGCAGTCGACCTCATTATCAACATGGCGAAGCAATTTCTACAGGGTTGCCTCCTCACGCTATCCACAATAGCCTTTTGCTCCTGTGCCACGCACACCGTGAGGGAGGGGCCGGTTCTACCTGAGGTGGAAATTTCTCCGGGATTCGCACAAAGTCCCGCTCAATCGGTCGTTCCGGGTTATTGGGATTACTTCTGGTGGGAGTCCTTCGAGGATGACACCCTGAGCGGGTTGATCGAGGAAGGTCTGGCCTCCAATTTCAATTTGCGGCAGTTTGCCACGCGCATCGAGAGGGCCGCCGCTCTGGCCCGCCAAGCGGGTTCCCGGTTGTGGCCCGGCATCGACCTGGATGCTGGCTATGAAAGGGGGGAGGATGGCGGAACCTCTGACCCAACCTCCGATAATAGCGAAGAGAAGACGAGCCTTGGAGTATTGCTGGGTTGGGAAGCGGACCTCTGGGGAAGGTTGTCCTCGGCCCGAAGAGCCCGTGAATTTGAAGCTGAAGCCACGGTGCAGGATTGGCTCGACGCCAGGCTGCTATTGTCCAGCGCCATCGCCGAAAATTACTTCCAAATCAAGGAGCATCGCCGTCAATTGGAAGTGATTCAGGCGCAAATCGAACTCAATGAATCCCTCTACAAATTGACTCAGTTGCGGTTCGGTCAGGGGCAATCCTCCATCGTAGCGGTGCTCCAGCAACGGGAGCGGCTCAATTCCAGCAAAGCGGGAGTGCCGGATGCGGAGGCGCGCATCGGCCAGCTCGAATACGCTCTGGACGTGCTGCTTGGAAGGCCTCCCGGAACGGGGAATTTCGGCTTGAGCGGGGAATTGGCCGCGCTCCCGCCCTTGCCCGAGGTGGGTATTCCGGCTACTTTGCTGCAGCGGCGTCCCGACCTGCGCGCGGCCCAACAGCGGATTATGGCCCTCGATTATCGGGTGGGGGAGGCCGTGGCCCGGCAATTTCCCAACCTCACTGTCGGTGGGAGGGTGGATTGGAGAGGTGATCCCGATTTTGGTGATGCCCTTTCCACCGCATTTGCCGGTCTCGCCGGGCCCTTGTTCGATTTCGGGGAACGGCGCTCGGAAGTGGATGTGCGCAAGGCGGAACTGGACGATGCCTTGGCCGGTTATTCCAACAGCTTTTTGTCCGCCCTCCTGGAAGTGGAATCGGCCCTGCTGATCGAGCGCAAGCTGGAAGAACGGCTGGCCCTGGTCCAACAGCAACTGCTTAACGCCCGGCGCCTGCTGACGGAGACGCGCAATCGTTTCAGCCAGGGTCTGACTGATTATTTGCCGGTAATTACCTCCTTGGAGATTGTGCAGGATCTGGAAAGAGAGGTTGTAAACAATCGCAGGAATGTGCTATCCTCCCGAGTAGCCCTGCACCGTTCCTTGGGCGGACCCATGGAAACTCCTTCCTCCACCCCGTTATCGTCCAACCGCAATGCATATTAGAAAAATTGCCCTGACCATTTTGGCCGTCCTGATCATCCTGGCCGGTGGAGGCGCATTTGGGTTGATATTGATTTTGACCGGACCTGAGACGATGCCCCAGGAAAGGCGGGAATCCGCCACCATCGTGCATACCGTCCCTTTAACCCCTCAAGACAAGCCGGTTTGGGTTACCGCCTATGGTGCAGTCATTCCCGCCCGCAAGGTGGAAATCAAACCCCAGGTATCGGGTCAGGTCATATGGCAGAATGAGGCTCTTATCCCGGGCGGACGCCTGCGGGAAAATGACGAATTGATTCGCATCGACCCCAAGGACTATGAATTGGACCTTACCGAGGTTAAAGCGGAGTTTGAGCAAGCCAGGTTCGAGCGCGAGGTGGAAAGTGGGCGGCAGGTGATAGCCCAGCGCGAATGGAATGAAATTCAGCAGGATTTGGACGTAGCAGAGGTAAATGAATCCCTGGTACTGCGTGAACCGCATCTCAGAAGAGCCGAAGCCATCATGGAAGAGGCGAGAAACGATATTGAACAGGCCGAGTTGCAGTTATCGCGCACCACCATCCGGGTTCCGTTCAATGCCATGGTGGTGGAGGAATCCGTTGAAGTGGGGCAGTTGCTCAACGACGGATCCACCATTTGTGCATTGGTGGGGACCGATGAATTCTGGATTCAGGCCACGGTGCCCTTGTCGATGTTGAAATGGATTCAATTTCCCGACGGGGACCTCCCCGGTGCGGAGGCCACCGTCGTGCTCGACACCGGCAATGGCTCCCAGTCGATTTGGAAAGGAACGGATCCATGCGGCTATTGAGCGACCTCGATCCCTTGGGTCGAATGGCCCGCGTGGTGGTGACGGTGCCCGATCCACTCGGTTTGGCGGACGATGCCAAGGACCGCCTGCCCTTGCTCTTGGGCAGTTATGTCGAGGTCAACATCGAGGCTGGCGAATTGGAAAACGTCCTGGAAATTCCCCGTGCCTCCTTGCGGGAAGGAAATAAGATCTGGGTGGTTGGGGAAGTTCCGGAAATGAAGATAATCGATTGCGAGGTGCTCTGGTCCCTGAAGGAGACGGTCCTGGTGTCCAACAGCCTCGATCCGGGCGACCAATTAATCGTTTCCGACCTGCGGGTTGCCCTGCCGGGAATGTTGTTGGACCCCCAACCTTCTCACAGTCTTTCCGGAATTGGTCCATAGCGGTGAAAAGAACAACTGAAGGTATCAGGTGAAGACGAGTCATAAACAACACCAAACCCGGCATGGAGGAATCCTGGCCTGGTTCGCGGGCAACCACGTGGCGGCCAATTCCCTGATGTTGGCCGTGGTGGTGGTCGGTTTGGTCGTGGCCATGAATATCCGACAGGAAATCTATCCGCTCTATGAAGTTGATACCATCGATATCGATATGGAGTATCGGGGCGCAAGTCCGGAGGAGGTGGAACAGTCCATTCTTTTTCCCATCGAGTCGGAAGTGCGGAGTCTGGAGCTGACCCGCCGGGTATTGTCGACCGCTTCGGAGGGCCGGGCTTCCGTCGAGGTGGAGATTCTGTCCAGTTTCGATCGCAATCGCGCCCTCCAGGAAGTGACGGCGGCAGTGGCTCAAATCAGCATGTTTCCGGACGAAATCGAACCGCCAGTCATCTCCCTGGGATCGGGACGCCGGCGCGGCGTAAATTACGTGGCCGTCTACGGGGATGTGGATCAGCGCACGTTGATACAGTTGGCCCGCCAGGTGGAGGATGGTTTACTGGCGCAACCCGAAATATCGCTGGTTGATATGCGTGGGGTGCGGCGGCCTGAGATCCTCATCGAGGTGCCTCAGGCCCAATTGCGCTCCCTCGATTTGACCCTGGGGGAAATCGCCCAGGCCATCGACCAGTCCGCCCTCGACGTCCCGGCGGGCACCCTGCGAACGCAAGGGGGAGATATTTTGTTGAGAACCACCGAACGCAGGTACTTTGGGAGTGAGTTTGCCGAAATCCCGATCAAGAGCAGCAATACCGGAGGGGAAATCAAGCTGGGAGATATCGCGACCATCGAGGATGGTTTTGAGGAAACGGAGCGGGAATCCTATTACATGGGAAAGAGAGCCGTCACCATTTCCATTTACGCTTCGGAAAACCAGCCTCCCTTAATCGTGTCCGCAGCGGTTCGGCGCTATCTCGACCAACTGCGACCAACCCTTCCCCCCGCCGTAGACGTGGAGATACGTTGGGACCGCACGGAAGACTATCTGGAACGCATCAACCTTTTGCGGTTTAACGGTACGATCGGTTTGATTCTGGTGCTTTTGGCATTGGGGTTCCTTTTGGAACTCCGGGTCGCTTTTTGGACGGCGATCGGCATTCCCGTATCGATTCTCGGTTCGCTCATATTGCTTCCCGTGATGAATGCCAGCATCAACATGGTCTCTCTTTTCGGGTTTATCGTGTCCTTGGGCATCGTGGTAGACGATGCGGTGGTCGTGGGAGAGGACATATTCCACAAGTTATCACAGGGGAGGCCTCGGCTGGAGGCGGCCGTGGCCGGGGTGAGGGAGATGACCATTCCCGTGGTTTTCGCCGTAAGTACCAATATCATTGCCTTCCTGCCCCTCTTCTTCGTGCCCGGTGAGAGCGGCCGCTTTCTCAACATCCTTCCCGCCGTTATCATCGCCGTGTTCACGGTTTCCCTCATTGAAGTTCTGTTGATTTTGCCTTCGCACCTTGCCTTTTCGCGCAAGGATAAAAACCGGGATTCCATTTTTGCCCGCTTCGACCGGGCCCAAACTTCTCTCCGCCTCAAATTGGATGCGGCCATGGAGCGGTTCTACCGTCCCATTCTGACCACTACTATTCGCCATAGGTACCTCACCATAGCGTTCTTCGGCGCGGGGTTTGTTGATCGTAATCGGCTATGTTTCCAGCGGACGGGTCAATTTCACGTGGAATCCTTCCATTGAGAATGACTATATTCAGGCGGAAATTGAAATGCCCACGGGCACACCCGTTTCCCGCACCCGGGAAGTGGCCTTTGCTATTCAGGAAGCGGCCAAGCGGGCCGTGGCAAATTCCTCCGAGGAAGGGATCGTGCGCGGCATCAGTGTTTCAGTTGCCTACCGCGAAAGCAATGGGGCAACGGTGGCTTGCAAACTGGTGCCCCAAAGTCAACGAACCATAACGGGGGCCGGTTTTGTAGATCTTTGGAGAAGGGAAGTTCCGGAAATTCCCGATCTGGAGTCCCTCTTCTTCGATTACCTGGTCGGTCCCGGGGGCGAGGCGGCCATCAATATTCAATTGGCTCATCCGGAGGTGGATACCTTGAGGCATGCCGCGGATGAGGTGGGGGATATGGTGGCCCTCTATCCCGGAGTGACCGATATACGCAAGGGCTTCGGCCGGGAGATGCCGCAGATCAGTTTCGAAATCAAGCCGGGGGGACAGGCCATGGGGATAACGGCCCGGGAATTGGGGCACCAGATTCGCAATGCCTTCTATGGAGCGGAGGCGCTGCGACAGCCGCGTAATCGCGAGGAGCTGCGGGTCATGGTTCGTCTTCCGGAACAAGACCGGAGGATCGCTTAGCGGACTGGAGGGTCTGTTGATCAAGGCTCCCGATGGATCTGAAATTCCCATCGGCCAGGCGGCGGAGATTATTGAGACCACCGCCCCGGTTCGGATTGATCGGGTGGACGGCGGACGCGTGCTCAATGTTACGGCCAATGTCATGCCAAGCGTCACCAACGCCAACAAGGTCCTTTCCGCCCTGGAGGAGAAAGGGCTTCCCGAATTGTTGAAGCGCTACCCCGGCCTGCGCTATTCTTTCGAGGGGACGCAACGTGAGGTGAGGGAAGCATCCAATGCTCTGACCATCGGTTTAATCGCCTCCTTATTTGCCATTTTTGCCATCATGGCATCCTTACTGCAAAGCTATGCCCAGTCTGCCATCGTGCTGTTGACCATTCCCTGGGGTTTGGCCGGCGCCTTTCTGGGCCACATTCTGCTGGGCTTCGACATCAGTATTTTCAGCGTCCTGGGGATGATCGCCCTTTGTGGAATGGTGGTTAACGGCGGGGTTTGTCCTGGCCATGACCCGAAAGCGTTTTCTGAACCGTGGAATACCGTTGCATGAGGTGACGGAAAAAGCGGCGCAACGGCGCTTCCGGCCCATATTCCTGACCGCCATAACCACCTTCCTCGGGTTGGGGCCCATGATATTTGAAACCAACGAACAAGCCCTGTTTCT